>SCKJ01000006.1 GCA_004124875.1 Fidelibacterota bacterium
CGTTCTCTTTTAGGATCCCAATGATCTGTTCTTCCGTAAAGCGCTTCTTCATGATGCGTTCTCCTTCCAGTTAATCTATCCAGGAAAACTCTCATCACAAATGGTACAGTTTTAGGGGGAAACGTCATTAGTGCTATCAAGATTCTCTGCAATCACCCTCATTACGTTGATAGTCTCCACTGCCCTTTTCCTCTTCGGTACAGTTAATAGATGGAAGGTGTTAGGTGTTCGCGTGAAGACTTTCAAGGAGTTCGAGCCATTAATAAATGATGATACTGATTGGCATGCGATTATCCGAGATCAATACTCACAATAGTGAATCTCGCGGTTCCTTCTTTCTACGGCTAATCTACCTATTCGGTCTGGTAGCTTTCTTGGCGGCAGCCTACATTCTGTGGCCCAATGATCATCATCTATCAAGGTTGCGTCCGATATCTTTCTGGTTTGTTGATTAGGTCATCTTAGCAGTCTATCAGCAACCCTACAGCAACTTACTTCTTCTTTCTCCTCACAGAACGCTGGCCTTTTAAGCCATTGCTAGCTTTCTTTGTCACTGTTTTTTGTCTCTATTTTGCTTTTGTCGGGGAGAAGACTTAGAACTCATAATCCGTCGGTTCCAGGTTTGAGCTGGAGTCCCAATGGAACTTTCGGGACGAGCTGATCCTACCTCTGCTGCATTAGAAAAGCACTCAGCACCCTAATGGATACCCAAGGTTTTTTGCGTTTGGCGAATGGTCAGGGAACGGAGATGAGGGAACGTGCGATGGAGGGGGAGACCCCAAATTGAAATGGGTCCGCTGCTAAAACGTATTATTATGGAGTTGGGGTGCCCATTTTAAGCCCTCGACAAACTGATACTAACAACAAGAAATGGATATGAGCGCCATAACCTACGAAAAATACGGCCCCCCCGAAGGCCTTCAACTGAGCGAAGTGGATTACTGGTACTACCAGAGCCAGGAGAGTTCTAACTGCTTTGGCCTTGGCCTACTTCAGCAGCGCCATTTTGCTCGTGAGAATATTTCCATCGGCAGCGAACACGGCGAAGTAGATGCCTGAGGCAAGATTCCGTCCGGCCCCGTCCCTGCCATCCCAGACGATCTCATGATGGCCCATATCCAACCAACCCTGAATGAGTGTCACAACTTCCTGCCCCAGCAGATTATACACCTTCAGCGAGCCCCTGGCAGGATGCGGGAGCGCATACCTCAAAGTCGTGTTCGGGTTAAAGGGGTTGGGATAGTTCTGGGCCAGGGCGAAGGCTTCAGGCAAACCCGACAAGATTTCTTCCACCGCACTGGCAACAAATTGCTCATCTCCCACAACCACGTTGAGCCGCCGGGGGAACGCCTCCGTGTACCTTGGCAGCACGATCTCGCCGGCCTCGCCAAGGACATGTTGCTCTCTGGTAACCTGATCGACCAACACCCGAATTAATCCATCCTTGGCGCTCGAGTCGAGCCTGTAGCGCAGGGTGATGGGGCTTTGCTCATCCTGGCTGCGGATGGCGAGGTTCCAAAGGCCATTCACAAGATCATCGCCCCGCAAATCTGTCGTCATCGGACCATCCGTTCCGTTCCACAGCTCGTTTTCCATCGTCATCGACAGGTAGCCCTCGACGAAAGGCAACTCCGGCTGGTCGTGTCGGTCGAGACCCTCTGACGCCCCTGCGATGCGGCCAATGACATTGCCGAAATCGACATAGTTCGCCCCTTCAGCGGTGAAGGTTAGGGTCCAGCCTTGCGGAGCTGTCGTTTTCGCAATCGATTCGGGAAGCGCCAGCGGCCTGAGGGCCAGCAGCTCTGCGACGCTCGACTTGTTGAAGATGATGTACCCGCCCCACGGTTTGAGCGTCAGGGTGCTGGAGCCAAGGGACCACCCCTCCTGGCCTGAGGAGCCGAAGGGACCGTAGGTAAACGGGCCGTAATGGATGGCATCATCCGGCTCGAAGCCCACCTCGAAGGGATAGGGCGAGGCGATCAGATTCCAGGTGCCTGCCGCAAGAGAGATATCATAGCCAGCGAGATCGACAGACTTCCCGCTGCCCAGGGAGAACGCCACATCAGCGGCAACCAGCTGTTTCATCCAATAACTTTGCCCCATTTGCAAAGCAGTGGCCTCACTGTAACTCTCCAGGCCGGAACCGTCGTATTTGAAGATTTTCCAGGTTTCATTGCTGGGGGCGCCGCCCAGTTCATCCTGAATGGTGGCCTGCAGGGTCCGGCTGTCCAGGTCCCCGGGCAGACCGATCAGGCGCCATTTCTCTATGGGGAAGCCGGACGCGAAGAAACTGCCGGACCCTGCGCTAGAGATGGCGTTTGCCGGAAAGGATACCGCCACGGAAATCGTATCGGTCAGTGCGGAGTTCGACAGGTTATCGGCAGCTGCAACGAAGTAGGCCAACCCTGGCGGCGTCACATCCACAGCGGGAATCTCGGCCTCATAACTGCTGCCCGTGGTCAGCGTCATGTCCACACTGGCGAGCTGAGCTCTGCCCCCCACATAATAGTTGAGCGTCACAGCGCTGATCTGCGACTCATCGGTTACCTCTGCCGCAATAGTGAGCGCCACCCCACTTGTCGCCGTTTGTGATCCGGGGGCAGCGACAGTTATGGCCGGCGGCAACACATCGGCAAATGGATTGTCCGCGGAGTCGGAGACAATGGTCCACTGGCTGAAAGCACCCTGATTCTGTGCGATCAATGTCAGTGTTAAAGAATCGACCAACACCTCTGAAAATGGGAGCAGGTCCCACGCCACCGCTGATCCCGAAAACGACGGTCTCCTGGCCAGGCGCAATTTCCGGGGGTTCGACACACCGGTTAACGCGCGGTAGTCGAACTCAATATTGGCCAGGAAACTGCTCGATATATTGGCGATGATCTCCCAGTAAAAATTCGCGTAGACGGGGTTCGTCACCTCGCCCGCCGGGTCAATGACAACAGTGCTTTCGTCCCTGGGAGGGGCAATGTCAGCGGCAATGGCCGAAACAGTTCCGCCATCTGACAATTCGAAATCAATGACGAGTCCGAGTGAATCGCCACTATCACTTACCATTGTCATGGCCGGGGGATCGCCACCAGGAATCACAATATCACTCTGTGCAATCGCGTCATCAGGAAGTATGGTCAGATTTACTCTAACGGAGTCTGTCACTGGGTGCGAATCGGGATATTCAGACGCGTGACTGCTGACCACTATACTGCCCCGGTAGTCCCGGTCACCCAGGGCAGCAGTCCCTGTAGTCGAAACAATCAGTGTGTCCTCGGCAAATGGCGCGACGGTGCCTGATAGTCTGCTCACTGTCAACCAATCGAAGTTGACCCAAAACGCATGGATAGAAACTTCGTAGTCGAAGGGATAGGTGCCGCTATTTCTGACAGGCACGGCGAAGGTCAATTCGTTGCCAGCTTGGGTGACTAAGGCCACGGCAGTTCGCGGCAGCCCAAACTCAGGAGCGGTACCGGTGGCGGAAATCGGTATATACGCCCATTCCAAATCAGGATCGTTCGTAAAAATGGCCAGCGTGTCGTATCTCATTGATTGATCTGTCAGCATCGCTTGGACAGTGAAGGAGATAGAGTCTCCGGGAGGAATCGGCAGGAATTCCATAACAGCCGGCCCAGCGAGGGTGTAGGGTGGAACTAGGAACTGATAAAAATAGGCGAGAAGTGTGTCATTACCGGCGTTGTAAAGGGTGCGTGACAGTGAGATTGTCTCGCCCACCAAAACATCCCCAAAGGCCATTGGTTGATCGTCGAGCGAAACTGTTGGCTTAACCCCGCTACCAAGGAGGACAACATAAAGACTCGTCGTATCGGGATCGTTATGATCGACCCATAACGTATCAGCATAGTCGATTGCCTCAGTGGGGATAAAGGTCACTTCAATGGCCGAGTTCTCGCCCGGGAAGATGATCGCACCGGTCACAATGGCGTCGAATGGCGAATCTGCCACCAGCCGGCTCGAGATGGTGAGCGTATCGGCGCCTGAGTTCGACACGGTGAGCGACAGGATGCGGCTGCTGTCCTGCCTGACCGTAGAAAAGTCGAGCGAGAGCACGGCAATCTCTATCCTCGGCAGGGATGGCACTACATCGACAATGACTACTACGGTATCGGCAAGCTCACCGTCGCTCGCGATGACACGAAAGGATGTATCCGCGGCACCTTCGGGCACACCGCCAAAAATACTGTCCCCGGCTGCAGTGAGCCATGTCGGCGTCTGGTCGAAGAAGAAGACAACGGTGCTGTCTTCAGGATCGGTTGCAAGCGCCCGGTAAATGAAGAATCCGTCTTCCCCGGCAATAACCGAACCAGGTGACAAGATAACGGGCGCATCATTGACAAGTGTCACGTTCAAGGCCACGACCAGCGTATCGGTGAGTTCGCCATCGGAGGCGATAATCCTGAAAGTCGTGTCAAGGTCACCCTCCAGTGGCGTGCCGGAGATGCTGTCGGCATTGGCTGCCAACCAGCCTGGAAGTTGATCAATGGTCCAGACGAGAGTGCTATCCTCCGCATCTGTGGCGGTGGCGCGGTAGACGAAGTAGATGTCCTCTGTGGCCGTAGCCGTGCCCGCTGAGGTAATGACAGGGGCATCATTGATAGGCGAGAATGTGATGCCGACGCTGAGGGTATCACGCAGCTCGCCGTCAAAAACGATGGCCCTGAATGAGGTGTCGACTGTGCCCTCCAGCGGCGTACCAATGACGCTGTCAGCATTACTCAGCAGCCAGGATGGCAGCCGGTCGAAGGCCCATACAAGGGTGCTATCCTCAGCATCGCTGGCCGTCCCTCGATAGTAATAAGGGGTATCCTCCGTCGCACCTGTGAGGGAACTCGACGTGATGACAGGGGCATCGTTCACAGGCGTCACCGTGACGGCCACGACCAAGGTATCGGTGAGATCGCCATCGGAGGCGATAAGCCTGAAAGTCGTGTCCAGGTCGCCCTCCAGCGGCGTGCCATAGATCGAATCCCCTGCTGCTGAGGTCCAACTTGGAGACAGATCGAAGGCGAAGGTGACGGTGCTATCCTCGGGATCCGAAGCGGTAGCCAGATAGACGAAATAGTTATCCTCAATGGCCGCCGCCGTGACTGATGCCGAAGTGATCACTGGCGCATCGTTCACAGGCGTCACCGTGACGGCCACCACCAAAGTATCGGTGAGTTCGCCATCGGAGGCGATGAGCCTGAAAGTCGTGTCCAGGTCGCCCTCCAGCGGCGTGCCGTAGATCGAGTCCCCGGCAGCGGCCGCCCAGCTGGGTGAAAGATCGTAAATGTAAGTGAGCGCCGTCCCGTCCACATCGGTCGCGGAAGCGTGGTAGACAAAGGGAGTATCCTCGGTAGCGGCCGCTGTGGCTGGCGACGTGAGAACCGGCGCGGTGTTGAATGGCGTCTCGTTCACCTCATTGCTGTAGGCGGACTCATTACCGCTAGTGTCGACCGCCGTAATGCGGTAGAAATAGGTGGCGCCGTTTGACAGGCCGGTTATCGTTGATGTGGTGTCGTTGAGGTCACCTCCGGCAGAGCTGTCGATAACTGTGGTCGAACCACTTGTGGTTCCACCATAGATGTAGTACATGAGGAAGTCGCCCTCGGCGTTGGGATTCCAGTGGAGGTCGATCTGCTGATCGCTGGAAATAGCTGTCAGCCCGGTGGGTATCGCAGGCGGCAGGTCCCCCACCGTCACTGTGATCGGGCGGCTGTAAAGTGTAAGCGATGTGGCCACCGTGTTGGTAATGACGGCCGTATAGACACCGCTATGGGTGGCGGAATCGGCGACGGCCACCGTGTAGCTCGATGAGGTCGCGCCGGAAATAGGGACGCCATTCTTGCGCCACTGGTATTGATTATTGCTGCCGCCAACGATCACGCTGACGGTGAAGCGGTCGCCCAGAGCGACAGTTGTATCGATCTCGCTACCTACGCTATCCTGGGGGGCGTAGGTAAAGGTGGTGCTGGCGACATTGATATTGGGCTCGATGTCCTCGAAGGTGAAGCGGTTGGTCTCAATTTTGAGCTGAATAAAGGTGGAAATGGGGCTAAGGTCGGGCAAGTCGACCAGCTGATTATCGTATAGATACATAAATTGCAGTTGGGTGAGATTCACGATGGAATCGGGGATGACGCCTGTCAGTTGATTGTTATTGAGATAAAGTTGTGTCATGCTGGTGAGGTTGCCGATGGAATCGGGGATGGCGCCTGTCAGTTGATTGATGTGGAGCCATAACGTAGTCAAGCCGGTCAGGTTGCCAATCTCAGGTGGAATTGAGCCGGTCAGCTGGTTAGAATGGAGCTTCAGAGCTGTCAAACTGGTGAGATTGCCGATCTCGCTGGGAATGGGACCGGTTAGCTGGTTGCTAAAGAGCCTGAGCTGTGTAATGCTGGTGAGGTTACCGATGGTGGCGGGGATGGAACCGGTCAGTTGATTGTGATTGAGATACAACGTTATCAAATTAGTGAGGTTGCCAATACTATCGGGGATGGCGCCGGAAAGTTGATTGCTATAGAGCCACAGCTGCTTTAGCCCGCTAAGGTCTCCAATTTCATCGGGGATAGCGCCAGTAAGTTGGTTGCTATTAAGCAACAGGTCATTCAAGTTGGCGAGGTTGCCGATTACGGCGGGTATGGCGCCGGTCAGTTGATTGCTATTGAGCCACAGTTGAGTTAACCCGCTAAGGTCGCCAATTTCATCGGGAATGACGCCAGTTAGCAGATTATTATTGAGATACAACAGTGTCAAGCTGGTGAGGTTGCCGATCGCTGCGGGGATGGGGCCAGCCAGGTTATTACCATTCAAGTATAGCTGTGTCACCCGGCCGCCCGAGACCGTCACTCCGTACCAGGTAGATAGCGAGGCTGAGGTTAACCAGTTGGTGCTGGCCGTCCAGCTGGCGCCATTGGTGCTGTTGTAAAAGTCCACCAGAGCCAGAGAGTCTGCCTGCAGCGGCGTATAGGGCGTCACGCTGACGCCTGCGGACAGTACGCTCTCATTGCCGGCGACATCAACTGCCGACACCCAGTACCAATAATCAACGCCTCCGCTGACGGTGAGATCGAGGGCCGTTGTGTCCGGGGTGTCAATGGTGTCGATGGCTGAGGCCACCGTAGAGTCGTTGGCCGTATGGCGGTAGAGGTGATAGCCGGCCAAATCAGTGGCGGCGACCGAATTCCAGCTCAAACTCACCGATTCCGTTCCGGCAATGGCGATCAGACCGGCAGGGATAGCAGGCGGCTGGTCGCCTACAGTGACCGTGATCGGCCGGCTGTAGAGGGTCAGTGCCGTGGCTACGGTGTTGGTGATGGTCGCCGTGTAAGCACCGCTATGGGTGGCGGAATCAGCAACGGCCACCGTGTAGCTCGATGAGGTCGCGCCGGAAATAGGGACGTCGTTCTTGCGCCACTGGTACAGGTTGCTGGCCCCGCCTACCACTACCTCCAAGGTGAAGGGATCGCCTAGAGTGACAGCTGTATCCTGTTCAATGCCCACGCTATCCTGGGGGGCGTAGGTGAAGGTGGCGCTGGCGACCCCGATATTGGGCTCGATGTCCTCGAAGGTGAAGCGGTTGTTTTGAATCACAAGCTCAACCAAGGTTGAAATGGCGCCAAGGCTGGGCAAGTCGACCAGTTGATTATCGTATAGATACATAAATTGCAGTTTGGTGAGATTCACGATGGAATCGGGGATGGCGCCGGTCAATTGATTGTTATTGAGCAACAGCTGTGTCAAGTTGGTGAGGTTGCCGATGGTGTCGGGAATGGCGCCGGTCAGTTGATTGCCATAAAGTGACAGGAATTGCAAGTTGGTAAGGTTGCCGATGGTGGCGGGGATGGGGCCGGTCAATTGATTGCTAAAGAGGAACAGCTGTGTCAAGTTGGTAAGGTTGCCAATCTCGGTGGGAATGGCACCGGTCAGTTGATTGATATAGAGATGCAGGCCTGTCAAGTTGGTCAGATTGCCGATTTCGATGGGGATAGGGCCGGAAAGCTGATTGTCAAAAAGCCGCAGCTGTATCAAGTTGGTGAGGTTGCCGAGGGAGGCGGGAATGGCGCCGGTCAGTTGATTGCCCCTTAGATCCAGCTCTGTCAAGCCGGTGAGGTTGCCGATTTCAACCGGGATGGAGCCGGTCAGTTGATTGTTACTGAGTAACAGCTGTGTCAAGCTGGATAGATTGCCGATCGCAGTGGGAATGGCGCCGGTAAGGTTATTGCCATAAAGAGACAGGATCAGCAAGTTGGTCAGGTTGCCGATAGTGGGGGGGATGGCGCCGGTAAATCCGTTGTTATAAAGATAAATGGATTGCAAGTTGATCAGGTTGCCAATTTCGGTGGGGATGGGGCCGTCCAGCTGATTATTTGGGAGAAACAGCTGTGTCAAGTTGGTGAGGCTGCCGATCTCGCTGGGGAGCGGGCCATTCAGGAAATTATTTGGCAAAGCTACCACAGTCACCCGGCCGCTGGAGACCGTCACGCCGAACCAGGTATTCACCGGATCGGTGAGGGTCCAAGTATTGGTCCAGCTGGCGCCGCCGGTGCTGTCATACAGGGCGACCAGGGCCAGGGAGTCAGCCTCGAAGAGGGTATATGGCGTCACACTGGCGCCCGCTGATAAGGCACTCTCATTGCCTGCGGAATCGACCGCCGACACCCAGTACCAATAATCAACGCCTCCGCTGACGGTGAGATCGAGGGCCGTTGTGTCCGGGGTGTCAATGGTGTCGATGGCTGAGGCCAGCGTGGAGTCATTGGCGGTATGGCGGTAGAGGTAATAGTCAGCAAGGTCCGAGTTCGCCACTGAATCCCAGGTCAGCGTTGCCGATTCCGTTCCGGCGGTGGCAACAAGTCCCGTGGGGGCAGCGGGGGGCAGGTCCTCTACCGTGACGGTGACCGGCCGGCTGTAGAGGGTCAGGACCGTGGCAACGGTGTTGGTGGTGCGCAGGGTGTACGACCCTGAATCGGCAAAGGCAATCGATGAAATATCCAGGGTATCGTTGGTAGCCCCGCTAATATCCGTTCCATCCTTGCTCCATTGATAGACGTTGCTGCTGCCCCCAACGGTCACACTGACGGTGAAGGGGTCACCTAGAGCGACGGTTGTATCCTTCTCGGACCCCACGCTGTCTTGGGGGGTGTAATTGAAGACGGAACTGGCGACCGAGATATTGGGTTCGAGATCCTCGAAGGTGAAGCGGTTGTTTTGTACATGAAGTTCAAGCAGGCTTGAATTGCCGATAAGGCTGGGCAAGTCGACCAGTTGATTATCAAAGATATACATATATTGGAGCAGGGTCAGATTCGAGATGGAATCAGGGACGGCGCCAGTCAGTTGATTGAACTGCAATCTCAGTTGTGTCAAGCTGGTGAGGCTACCGATCGCGGCGGGGATAGCGCCGGAAAGTTGGTTACTATAAAGATACAGTTGGGTCATATTGGTGAGGTTGCCGATGGTGGCGGGAATGGCGCCGGTCAATTGATTGTTATAGAGTTGCAGCCGTATCATATTTGTGAGGTTGCCGATGGTATCGGGAATGGCGCCGGTCAGTAGATTGTCATAGAGATACAGGTACTGCAAGCTGCTGAGGTTGCCAATGGTGGCGGGGATGGCGCCGGTCAGCTGATTGTTATAAAGATAGAGCTGGGTCATATTGGCAAAGTTGCCGATGGTGTCGGGAATGACGCCGGTCAGTTGATTGTTCTGAAGGTATAACGTTACCAAACCGGTAAGGTTGCCAATCTCGGCGGGAATGGGCCCGGCCAGGTTATTAGTAATCAAATTTAGCTGGTTCACCCGGCCTCCAGAGACGGTCACGCCATTCCAGGTGGAAAGCGAGGCGGATGTCAGCCAATTGGTTTTATTCGTCCAGCTACCGCCATTGGTGCTGTTGTACAGAGCGACCAGGGCCAGGGAGTCTGCATAAATCAAAGTCTGCGGCGTTTCGTTTACCTCATTACTGTAGGCCGATTCATTCCCGCTGCTGTCCACGGCAGTGATGCGGATATAGTAGGTTGTGCCGTTGCTCAAGCCGGTTATGGAGGCGGTGGTGTCGCTCGGGTTGCCATCGGTTGTACTGTCGACCAGTGTCGTCGGCGCGGTGGCAGTCCCGCCGTAAATGAGGTATCGGAGGAAGTCGCCCTCGTTGCTGGCGGACCAGGTGAGGTCAATCTGTGCATCACCCGCAGTGACGGCCAGGTTGCCAGGTGCGTCTGGTGGCACAGCAATGGTGAACGTCGCCTCGGAGGACCATGCCCCTCCCGCAAACGCGCCATCTATAGCTTGGACCGACCAATAATACGTACCATCGGCCAAATTGATTAACGACCAGCTTGAGTCTTGAAAGGCATTACCCAGCGCGACAATTTTCCTAAACCCTGTGGAACTTGAATGCGATGGTACAGTTTGATTTCCCCCTGAGGTTGTGCCAACCCTCAAATTATAAGACAAAGCTAAGGACGGAGTTTGGCTATCCGTTGTAGTGCCCCAACTAAGATCGACAGTATCCGCAGAGACGGTGCTGCTAAGTCCGGTTGGTGCAGAGGCAGTTGTATTGGCAATGCCGATATTGTTGCGATAAAGTTTTGTTCGGGCACCGCTGGGTACGCCGGTAAGAAGAAGATCTAAATCGTTGTCGCCGTCATAATCAAACCACGTGCCATCCCCGATGGTCATATTGAGAAAAGAGGACACCGTGTCCTTAGCGTAAGTACCAGCATTATTGATATAGACGGCTGTCGATTCCGCAGCGGTGGCATCCCATCCGATTACAAAAGCATCCAAATCACCATCATTATCGACGTCGCCCCAGGCCGCATCACTCAAGTAAACATTGTGAAACGAGGAATCACTTCTTGAGAAAACACCCGCGTTATTTTCATAAATATAGGTGGTCCCCTGCCCACTCGGCCGGCCCGTTAACAGCAGATCAAGATCACCATCGGAATCATAATCGTTCCAGTCCGCGGAACCCTGATAAACACCAGTAATATTGGCAGCGATATCAGTGAATATACCTGAATCATTGCGATAAATTTTGGATATTGCAGAGCCGTCGAACCCCGATAGGAATATGTCCAAATCGCTGTCATTGTCGTAATCGACCCAGTCGATCGTAGAATAGATCCTACCGCTGAGACCCGCCCCTATATCGGTGAATAGCCCACCGTCATTTCTATAGATGAGTGCCTTGTAGCCCAATAATGTTATATCGGGTCCAATGAGGGCGATATCCAGATCACCGTCGTTGTCAAAATCACCCCAATCAACATCACCAAGGAAGATGCCAAACAAACCGGCATTAATATCCGTAAAAACGCCGGAATCGTTTCTGTACACTCGCGTAATAGTGGAGCTGGAAGAGTTTTGGCCGCTGATCAAAAGATCAAGATCACCGTCTCCATCAAAATCACCCCAGTCCGCGGCGCTCGCATGAACGGGAGTAATATTGTGGGCAACTACCGTAAATCCGGGGTTATCGTTCCTGTATAATCGGACAATCGCGTTCGTCGGTGATCCGCCTGTTGATCCAACAAACAGGATATCCAGATCGCCATCGTCGTCATAATCGCCAGGAATAATCTCACCGTGCCC
This sequence comes from Fidelibacterota bacterium, assembly GCA_004124875.1. GTDB lineage: Bacteria > Fidelibacterota > Marinisomatia > SCGC-AAA003-L08 > TS1B11 > TS1B11. Next base: position 11,590 of record SCKJ01000006.1, read on the forward strand.
GCCACCCGTAAAACCGTCGGCTTGGACGAAAAATAGGGGAACGGTTGCAGACGCTTCACTGCTGTAGGCCGACTCATTACCAGCACTATCCGCCGCCGTGATGCGGTAATAATAGGTAGAGTCGCCGCTAACACCAGTGATGGTGGCGGTTGTGTCGTTCAGGTTGCCGCCAGCTGTGCTATCGACCAAGGTTGTCGGGGCGGTAGTCGTGCCCCCATACACATAGTACTTGAGGAAGTCGCCCTCAGCGTTGGGCGACCAAGTGAGCACAATCTGTTGATCGCCAGCGGTGGCGGTGAGGTTGGTGGGGGCTAGCGGCGGGCCTTCGAGATAGAGGGCAGTTATCTCCGCAGCGCTCAGGGCGCGGTTGTAGATACGGATATCATCTAGCGTTCCGTTAAAGGAGTTTTGTCCACCTGTTTCACCTAAGTGAGCACCACCAATGAAAATATGAGGAACGTAGTCAATGCCGTATGTCCATTGGGACTTGTATGCTGTACCCTCCAATGCACCATTGATATATAAACGAAGACTATCTACGGACGACCAAGTCATCGCCACAAAATTCCATTCTCCTGTTGGAACCAAGCTTGTATCGATCCTGAGTTCCGGAAAAGTGCCATCGCTAATAAATGCTGTAAACACGCCCCCAACACCAGGGTCATACCACAGTCCAAAACCTTTAACAGTGCCCGTTTCTGTATTTACGACAGTATGAACCCCGGTCATACCTGACGATTTTATCCAGCTTACATAGGTTAAGTCCGAACCCTCAGGCACAATAGTAGAGGCAACACCAATATCTATCCGGTGGTCCTCAGTTACCCCATCAATCCCCGTGAATTGGTAAGCGCTGTTTGTGTTGCCATATCGATCCGTTGTCAGGCTGGGACCTGAAACAGAGCCATTATGGCCATTTCCACTCAAATCATTAGCGTTTCCAGTAAAGGCGTAATATGCCTTAAGACTATCTGAAGGAATGGTCTGTGCAGATAGAAAAACGACGAAGCTAAGCGAAGCGAACCCCAACTTCGACAGGTTCATTGTGACCTTTTCTATCACGGCGCCGGCGGCAGGGCCGGTGGCGAGCCCACCTCCGAGATGGATCCGCCTCCGTCGTCGGCCAAAAGAGTGAAGCCCAGGTAGCCCCCCCCGGCGGTTACGGCGCCAATGAGCAGCCATTTCACCAGCGGCGAGCGTCCCCCGGCACGAACCGTTGGTTGGGCGGCTTGATCAGGCTGGGGACCGGTGGTAGTCAAGGTGGGGAGACCTTCATGCTCGATGCCGACAAGCTGGTGCGCCAGCGAAGTCATCTGGCCCAGCAGGTCGTCGATGGCGCCGCGATAGTCGTGGGTCACCGACTTGACGATTTCGCCTGTGGCGACATCCACCAGGCGCAAGTCGATAGAATAGGTGGAGCCGACCTTGCCGATGGAGCCGGCCAGCATCTGGGTCACGCCGAGAAGTTGGCCAACCTCGACGGCGCACTCATCGGAGGTACAGCCGGCCATCTGGAAATCCTGCTCCCTGAGGATCTGCTCCATGGCACCGCGCTCCACGATGGTCACCATGCCCGTCTTGACCAGCTCGGAGCGCAGACGATCGGTGAGGGAGGCCGCCTCCACGACAGAAATGCCCCTGGCGTCGAGGTCCAGAACGGCCATGGAGCCATCAGCAGAAGCGCTGAGTTTGCCAGTGCATAGTAATAAAGATAGGAGTAGATGTCTGTGTTTAAACAACTCTCACCTCCTCACGGCATTCGTGGAGGGACCTGCCAATTTTAATATCAATATAAGATATTGGACAATCTAACACTACCGAAGCCGACGTGCAAGTGATGCAAATCACATGATAACAATTCGGTTGAGAGATGATTCGAATTCTGCCACTCGAGAAGTGTAACGGCCGCTGGACAGATGCATACCGGATACGGAACCCATGATGACCCAATCATTTTGTAGAATGATGGTCTGTGAGACCCACAGGGAGAAGTTGGTTAAATATGAGCCACTGTTGGCACAGAATAGACCTTTCTCAGGAAAAACGGGAAAGGATACGGGGCTCACATGAACAACCCAATCGGACCAATCATCTGATACAAGAAATCGCAATCCGAAAGGCGAATATCTTCAGCGTTCATTTTGACTTTGGAATGACAACGGGAGGTGTGTCCAAACCAGGAAAGTTCTCTGGCACTCTGAACGGAGCCGCCGGTTCGTCCTTTACCGATTCAGTAAGGTTGAAGCTCATTTTAACGTCCGCCAAACGTCGGTCGAACTCTTGCACGCCCTCGGGTATACGTGGTGGATGTTCCCGATAGTGGGCTAGGATTCCGTCCAGTTTCTTCGAGATCTGAGCATAACTATCACCGGCCTCCATCCGTTGCTGTACCTCTTGGACCAATTCACGTCGGGTCAGTGAGCCGATACTATTACACTCAGCAATCCTCGCCAATAGAACAAAATGAATCTGTTCAAGATCGCTGGCCCAACAACCGGTTCCGAGGACGATCCGCTCGTAAACTCTGTAGCTACGCAACAAAGTTCGCGTTGACATCTGTGGGTACGAAATAGAGATTATCCTCAAGAATTGGGTGAGAGAATATTTAACCTTTTTCATGTTCATGTTTATCGTATTGAAGGTGAAGTAAAGTGTCTGTCCTAACTGTATCCGGGCGCCGAGAACATGCGAGATGGCCTCTTTTAGATCGAATGTTGTAACGTTGAAGGGGTCGATAATTTTCATTGCCTTCTCCTTTGCCTTTTTGATGCACTACTTATGCTTCTGGCCTATCGAAGCAACCCAATGGATCATTGATGCGTGAGATGAGAAGGCGGTAGAAGATATCGTTTTCTCCGTGCATCGCCTCATCGTGAGTTACTTTGAAGGCCATCAGGGATGCGAGTGGCATTCCTGCGGCAGCCAATAGAGCCTCCAGAAAATCAGCGACTGGCCCGAGATTCTGATTGAGCTGCTCCGAACGCAACTCGTAGTCCTCAAGGTCCGAATAGAGAGCGGGAAAGAGTGGTTCATCTTGAGGCATATCCTCGGGAAACAGATCGAGGAAGTTGGGTGGTACTGCAGCCTCCTCATATCTTGTTGATCCTTGTCTGTAGCAGCCGATGACGCTGTGACGGCGGTTGATATTCCAGTGGCATAGCATTGCCAAATCCACAGGCCGAATTCCTGTAATCACGAGGGAGGCGTAATACAGCGACCAGAAGCTTTTGTACCTAAATATGGCCTTCAGATCCTCGTCAGAAAGCACTCGGTGGAGCGTGCTGTCGAATAGTCTAGGGAGGGTAGGTATGGTATCCATCGGAATATCCCTTCTTTTAATATTCTAAAATGATGGAGAAGATGCTTAACCAAGGCATCTACAAGTGCGGAAGTGAAATTGACAAATCTCTGCAGCGATGTGTCAAAAATGACAACTACTCTTTTTGGCCTCAGACTTTTTCCGAGACGTTCATCCGAGCGTCAAGGACATTTCCTTCCGGTTATTGCATCTGGATTAGCATTCTCCTGCCGATCAAAAAATTCGTCCCTTAAAAAATGGTCTTATATCAATTAGGGCATCGCGCGCATAGCGAAGTATTCGGTGGCTTACCATAATTGTATGAACACCGATTGTCATTTCTTTTAATTGATCAATCGACATCACTTCCAACATTCGCTCTGCCGCGATCAAGTGCCGGGTTAGTGTTTTACCACTGACTTTGGATTCTGCTTCGCGTGCAGTTTTACCAAGGTAATAGATATCCCACAAGACGCGTCGCACTTCTTCATTTTTGTGGGTTTTCATCCCGCTAATTGTCTCTAACAGATTATCCATTGTTTTTGGCTTGATTATAAACGTGTGCCTGCCTCTGCCGGCGACGCGAGCATTCCTGGAAAGCTCCGAAATCTTCGGCTGATAGATTCTTCTTCGGAGTTTTAGATCATTGTTCAGAGTCTCTCTAACGTGTGGTGGAAGAGCTCTGGGATAGATATCAATTTCACCAGTACTAACTGGAAGTTCAATCGGTGGCGGTCCATAATATTCGTAGAGCCATTTCTGGTGTCGATCGTGGAAGATGGGTGGAATGGTGCTCTTGAGATTCTCCTTAGAGTGTTCTCCAGGCATCTCCAGCGGCTCCATCGCTACGTCCGAGCTGGCATTTTGTGCATAGTTTGTCCTTGGGTATTTCAATTTATTTTGCGGTTTCCAAAAGAGTCTCAAGATTACCGATCCATTCGATCCATTCCGTTAGTTCTTCAGGATTACTGCTGGGATTTGCCTGCTTGGGCTCATCTGCGAGCAGGGGCTTCACCAGCTTCTGCACCTTCCAGAGGCTTAGATGCTCGTAAACCTCCAAATCGATTGCGCGATCTACCGACAAATCATTAAAGGTCTTCATATATCCTGAGATAGTCCGGGGAGAGAAATTGTATCGCTCGCACCATTTGGTGAAACTTGAGAAACCCAAGTATCGGAACCAGCCATGGTCGCGAAATTCAACAGTCTCGATAGCAAAATCATAGCCAGTTTGGGTTGGATCAAGCGAGATGCCGATTATCCGGATAAGCGAGCTCGCAGCATTCAAAATCTCCTCGGTGCACACGTCGCTCAGATCAACGGGTGTATCGAGCAGTGCAAGCATTGCAGCACGCATGTGCTCTGATTCATCAACAGTCAACCGAGATGATGTTTTAGCTGGGTTATTCATAACTGATTCCTAACAATTTGAGATTGAATGCGATGAATAAAAACGTATACGCGAATTCGTATACGGAAAGGGGTGTTATCTGCGGGAATCTGCGGGAATCTGCGGGAGTCTGCGCTGTAGAGCTCGATTCGATACCGGGGGTCGAGACACAAAAATGCCGACGAGAAACGAGTCGCTCGTCGACAAAATTGTAGTCGGGGCGATAGGATTTGAACCTACGACCCCCTGCTCCCAAAGCATATGCGCTACCAGTCTGCGCCACCATGATGCCGTACGCTGTTCCGTATGGCCATTTAAGCCCGAATCCCTACCTTGGGACCTATCAAGACTTTTCATCCCTGGGAACATGCTATATCCTGACAAGGCGAGTAAGAAAGCGACATTATGGTATCTCCAGACCGTTCATTTGGAGTTCCTTCAGCATCCTGTTGAATTCTTCCTGCGATATGTCTTCATGCTCTCGGTATAGATTCCTATCATAGTATAGTTTGTTCCGCCTTGATGCGTATCCCATCCTGAAACGCCACAAGGAGCAATTCAGGATTGGGCAGCATCGGATCGTGGTGCTATCGCCTGAAGCGCAGTCAGCGCATTTCATTCGGATGGCGGCTTGTCGGGAGGGCATACTTATGCTCTCAGGCTCTGTGTGGCTATGATAATTGGGAAGTAACTAGAAAGGTGCACATACGGGCTTTGGGACCCTCGGCACACTTCGGCTGGCTCGGGGCAGGCACGCCAGTGGGCACGTTAGCCCCGGCAATCTACGCAGCGTCTTCGGGGACGAGAACGCTTGTCCCGAGAGTCCCGACTTTTCGGGACGATTCGGGAAGTCCCCCCCTCGGCACACTTCGGCTGGCTCAGCGCAGGCACGCCAGTGGGCACGTCAGCCCCGGCAATCTACGCAGCGTCTTCGGGGACGAGAACGCTTGTCCCGAGAGTCCCGACTTTTCGGGACGATTCGGGAAGTCCCCCCCTCGGCACACTTCGGCTGGCTCAGGGCAGGCAGTGCAGAGCTTTGGACAATAACTCGAGTCACAGTTGCACACATGTGGGCTGGCGCTTGGCGAAAGGGTAGGGGCGGATGGAGGCCCTGTCACCCCCTTTCCGTATCAACAGTCAGCGCCCATACGAGGGCGATTACCCAGCCTAGAAGTGTCCAGCCGAGAAATATATTGAGGGCGAGAATCGCCCCGGCATTGCGCTTTTTCTTGCTGTATGCAAGGTAGGCCGGGGCAAAATAAATTATAAGGGCAGCTAGAAGTAGTCCGATGAACAGGCGCCGCCAGTATCCATATCAAACCTCCTTGATCCACACGATCCGGCGGCAGAACTCCACTGCATGAGTGGCTAATTCTGTTGTAAGCGGCCATATCGTTAAAAGTAATAATAAAGGAGCAGCAGGTCAAATCAGCGGGGACAGCGCTAGGTATGGCTCCAGGGGAGAAATGCGCTCAGGGGGCATCCTGGGGGGCCGGGCCGGGATTTCGACGCTTGCCCATTTAAAAGGGTAGGCCAATTACTGCACCAATGACAATGAGGGATGCAATCCACATGACACCAGACAAGGCCGCCATTTTATAAAATCGTTTATCGTTAAAATCGGATTCCGTCACCAAACCGAAACGTCCGTAAGGCAGCATACCTTCACGCCCAGGAATCACTCCAATTTGAAGGTCCGTACCCACATACAGTATTGTCGCTCGAACCCCGAGATGCGCGCTTAAGCCTATTGTACTTTCGCGGGTCCTGTTGCTCGATACTACATGCCTGTTCACAGGATTGATCTCCAATAACACCTTGGTGGCGGAGTGGACTGCAAAGCCTGCTCCCCCATAGATCGAGGAAGTGATGATCCCCGGCCAACTGAGAACCAAATCACTCCGGAGATAGTTTCGATAGCCATAGTATTCTTCCTCTTCGCTGTAGCCCTGTTCGGTATATGAACCGAGGTTGTTATGCTCTTGAAAATACTGGGAGCCGAAATTGACTCCAATTGCAGCATGTCCTCCACGCGGCCTTTTGGCAAAGCGATGAAACCGTACGGATCCCTCCCAAGAGAAACCGGGAGGGCCAAGAGCGCCCAGGAAACTCCAGTCATACACGCGCTGTCCGGGGAGGGGCCCTATGAGACTTTCCAGGGTCCAGACGTTTGCGCTGTCAACCGGTGATACCTGGCTAGGAGCCCAATCAAGGGACGGCGCCGGAAGTGGGCCTTGGCCGGTTCCTGCTGTCACCAGCAGCAAGATCAGCGTGAGTATATGATTGGGTTTGATTAGCGGTTTCAAGTTTATGCCTCCGATCAGCGTCCGCATTGGATGTCATAGCTATCGATGCACGGGCCAAAATCAGCCTTTCCACTCGTCTCGAAATGTAAATCTCAGAATGTCCCCAGCCTATTCGTTTCTGATACAAAGTTCAGTAGTTGGGAGCCATAGCCTTTTTTACTGCCAGTCCCTGGGAGTAACTTTCACCGTTGGAAAACGCCGGGCCCTTAGCTCAAACGTTAGAGCACCGAACTCATAATCCGGAGGGGGGCGAGAGAGACCAGGTGAGAAACGCCGCTAGACGGCATCCTGGGGGGCCTTAAAAAGCATAGACTACTCAAATGGTTTTATTAATTTCCCTCATTAAACTCTAAGTAATTACTTATTGCGACCGATAATGAGAATAGGTACATTTGCTGTAGAAATAAAAACCCTCTCGCTTCGGCGAAGGGCGCGAGGCCACCGAAAGGTGGCTTCTGCATTTTTAGGTGTCGTTTATGATTACAAACATCTACATCGACGGATTTAATCTCTACTTCAGTGCATTAAGAAAATCACCGAACAAATGGCTTAATCCAGAAAAACTCTTCACTCTACTCTTCCCTGATGACACTATCAAAAGAATCAAATATTTTACCGCCAGGGTGAAACCACGGCCGGATGATCCTGGACAACCCGTTAGACAAAGTACCTATCTGAGGGCGTTGGCAACAGTTCCGAGCATAGAGATTATCTTCGGGCATTACCGTTCATATGCAAAGTGGCTCCCCACCGCCCAATCAGTGCGAAGCGGAAAAAAACTAAAATTTGTAGAAGTAATCAAGACCGACGAGAAGGGCTCGGACGTGAATCTTGCAGCACATTTAATGTCGGATGCTTTCAAAAAAGATTTTGAACAAGGAGTTGTAGTGTCTAATGACAGTGACCTAGTAGAGCCCGTAAGATTTGTGCACGATGAACTAGGCTTGAGGGTCGGAATCGCGAACGCGTATCAATACCCAGGGAAATCACTAACGGATAATGCCGATTTTTTCAGACTGATTCGGCAGGGAGTTCTGGCGGCCTCACAATTCCCTGACACCTTGACCGATAAAATTGGCACCTTCGCCAAACCTGGCAACTGGTAAATGGACGGGCACAATTATCCCAGCGCACGTAAAGAAAAGGGCCGCTTTCGCGGCCTTTAGTATACCAACAGTATAGAGGCGGGTAGCCCCCGTCGCTATCCAACGGCCTTCTCCGTCTGGCCGGACAGGTAAGCCGTAGGTCACCGGTGAAGCCGGAGCGAGTAGCGTGAGCGGTGGAGGGACTTCCCGAATCGCTCCGCTCTCGGGATAAACTTCTCGTCCCCCGATACTTCCAGTAGCGGTGGAGGGACTAGCCTGAAAATCCCACTCACCCAACCTTTAAACGGCATCACCTCAGTATTGTTAACCAGGGCTTATTTAATTAACTTACGTTAAGTACCCCTAAGATACTTAACACATGTTAATTGGGAGAACATCATGCCCAAGGAAAAATTCATCACCATTCCCCAACTGGCGCAGCTGCTGGGGGTCAGCCGCATCACTATCTACAACAGGGTGAAGAAAGGGCAGATACCGGCCACGCGGGTCGGCCGCAGCTACATTATTAACGACAAGATTATCGCCCAGATCATGGGCAAAAAGGTGTCGGAAAAGGGCAAAAAAGAGATCGATGCCGCCATTGACAAAACCGTCAAAGAGTACGGGGAGGTGCTGAAACAGCTCGGCATGCCGGCGTGAGGATTATCACCCTGGCCGATGTGGAATACGGCGCTTTCCGGCTGGCTCAGGAAACGTTGGCCTATGACGAGCCCATACCAGATTTCTCCACCCGCTTCCCCCATAGGTTGGAGAGCTGCGTGGTCATACCATTCCAGAAGATCGGCGGTAAATACTTGTACCCTACCCTCGTTGATAAAGCCGCCATACTGTTTTACCTGATGATCAAGAATCACCCCTTCCAGAACGGCAATAAACGGATCGCGCTGTCAACATTGCTGACTTTTTTATTCATGAATGAACGCTGGATAAAGGCCGACGTTCAGGAGCTGTACAATTTCACGATGTGGATCGCCATGAGTCCGGCGGATTTCAAGAATCAATCTGTCGCTGCCATAACGCAGTTCATTCAGGATCATTTAGTCGAACTGTAAAGGCCGGGGATGTCCCACGATGGCACCTGCGCCGAGTTGCCAACTGGTTCCAGGTTTCAGGTCACAAGTTTCAGGTTCTGCCACTGCCACTGCTACTGCCACTGCTACTGCCACTATCGGCTTGCGTTAATGTTGACCGGGTGTACCGCCAATTTCTGATCAGAGGATTATCGAATGATCACCCAATCGGTGTAGTTGCCTTCATCGCTTGGATCAAAATACGAATTAAGCTGCGCAGCAATGGTGCTGTCCATAACGGCAAACCCTTGGGCGGCCTCTTCAGAAGACGAACCGGGCTCGGGCCACAGCATATTTCGCCGTTCAAGAGATTCAAGCGCCCAAACCCCGATATAACCCCCGATACGTTGGCCCCGATCCCCTTTATAGACAAAGAAACTGACCCCCGGCAAGGTGACCTTCTTGAATTCGGGATAATACTTTTCAATGATAAAGGTTTCAAACGCTGCCTCCATGCCGGCTTCCACGTTGGTGACTTCATGGATACCCAGCAACCCTACCAAGGGCATCTCAGCGATTTGATCGCTACCGATGAGGACATAGTCGGTGTAGAACCGCACGCTGTCGCTGAAATTGAAATCTGTGGAATCAAAGTCCCAGTTTCCCTCAAATTCCGCATTCAAAAGATCGAAGGCGGCGGTTGAATATGCCGGTGCAGTTGAATCAGCCACAGGAGCATAATAATCCCGTCGATCCCTGGTTTCAATATTAAATAGATTGACGTAACGGCCAGCATTTACGCCGCGTTCCCCTTTACCTACAATGAGTTGCCACCCCGGCACTTGACGCTCCCAGATAGGATTGTGCACCTGCGCCACTGCAGTTTCATAACGATCAGCGTCGGCGGGGTCCTTCAGGGTAAATGTGCGCCGGTCCACTGCAATTACTCTGCCTAAACGCACCTCAACTGGTTGCGCAACGGGGGCCACCGTGAGTGCCGGAGCTGCCGGCCGGACCGCTTCTTTGGCGGCGCAACCAATCAGTAAGCCGGCAAAAATGGACAGGTAAACCTTGATGATGTTGGTTTTCATGGTGTTTCTCCCCGTGGTTATTGGGTTTGTGCGGCGTCGCTTGCCATAGAAAGTATTTCATAATCTTTCGCATTGCAAGCGAATACTGGATGCGCTGGGCCCTCGAGTGCGCACCATCAACTGGTTTCAAGTCTCAGGTTTCAGGTCACAAGTTTCAGGTTCTGCTACTGCCCCCTTCGACAAGCTCAGGGTGACCCCTGCCACTGCCATTGCTACTATCAGCCTGCTTATATACTCGCCTGTAGCGGTCCCGAAGCCTCGGGATAAATTCCGGGACTCCCCGAATCGTCCCGAGAAGTCGGGACTCTCGGGATAAACTTCTCGTCCCCCGATACTTCCAGTAGCGGTGGAGGGACTCGAACCCCCGACACGCGGATTATGATTCCGCTGCTCTAACCAGCTGAGCTACACCGCCCCCTGAAATTACCGCGATGGATTTGCCCGGCGCAATGCCGGTCTGCTCTAGCCGGCCCTTTCCAGCAGCAGCGATGTGAGCAACCGCACCCCCACACCCGACCCGCCACCCGGCACATACGGCTGGTCCTTGTCCTGCCATGCGGTGCCGGCGATATCGAGGTGCACCCACGGCATATCGCCTACGAACTCCTTCAGGAAAACGGCCCCGGCCACGGTTCCGGCCAGGCGTCCCGAGCCGATGTTCTTCACATCCGCCACTTTCGATTTGATGTCTTCGGAGTACTCCTCCCACAGCGGTAACTGCCACACGCGCTCACCTGTGTGGTCAGCGGCGGCCTGTACCTCAGCCAGCAGATCGTCGTCATTGCCCAGCATGCCGCTGGCCCGGTGCCCCAGAGCGATCAGCACAGCGCCCGTCAGCGTGGCCAGATCGACAATGGCGGCCGGTTTGTGCACATCGACGACATAGGAGAGAGCGTCAGCGAGAATCAGGCGGCCCTCGGCGTCGGTATTGAGGATTTCTATCGTCTTGCCGTTGTACGCTTTTACAATGTCGCCGGGACGCTGGGCCGATCCGCCCAGCAGGTTTTCCGTACTGGGAACGGCTGCAATAATGTTGATTTTCGGCTGCAGATGGGCGATGGCCTCCATCACGCCCAGCACTACCGCTCCGCCAGACATGTCGAATTTCATCTCATCCATGTTCGCGGACGCCTTGATGGAGATACCCCCGGAATCGAAGGTGAGACCTTTGCCAACAATGGCAAACGGAGCGTCCCCTTTAGCGCCGCCGCTGTACTCGATGGTCATAAATCGCGGGGGCTCGTTGCTGCCCAGGGCCACCCCAAGCAGCGCGCCCATGCCGAGCTTTTCGATGCCCTCCCGGTCCCAGATCGTCGTCTTCATGTTGGCCGCCTGGCCAATGCGCTCGGCCTCGGCCGCCAGCCGGGTGGGGGTCATGATGTTGGCCGGCTCATTTTGCAACTCCCGGGTCAGGCAGGCCGCATTGGCGACAATCGTCCCCCGCCCTGCACTAGCGGCGTCCACATCGCCAAGCAGGGCCAAGCCGGTCAGATCCACCGCGTCTTCCTCCTTCTTTTTGTGAGCGTCAAATTTGTAGGAGGCCAGGATCAGGCCTTCGGTCAGCGCCTGGGCCAGATCTGCGCCATCGAGATCGCAATCGGGCTGCAGCAGCTCGCAGCGGACCGCCTTCTGGGCCCTGGCCGCCTTGACGGCGTTCCCCGCAGCCTGCCGGGCCAGATCGAGGGTGAACTTCTCCGGCTCCCCCAGCCCAATCAGGGCCACCCGCGCCACCTGCCCCTGCCCGTGCAACACCAGCGACTCGTCTTTCTTGCCGGTAAAGTTCTTACGCTCCCGCACTGCAGAAATCAATCCGTCCATGGCGGCGTCCAAGGCGGCCAGGCTCTCGGGCACGCCGCTATCTTTAAACATGCCCACCGCGATAAAGTCTGTCTCTTGACTGAAATCGGGAGCCGCTTTGAGCTCAACATTCGAAATATGTGACATTTAGTTGGTCCTTATTGGCTGAATTGGAGCAGCGTTACGATGGCTGTCGGGGCTGGAATTTACGACTGCGAACGCGGTCCGGGCACTGGCTGATGAGCCGGCTGGATACTGTCCCCAGGAGCGATATGTGCCGTCGCCGAGCACAAGGCGACCAGCGATCCGCCGCCGGAATAGAGCCGCCCACCGATAAAGTGAACTGAGGCGCCCTTGCGCTCCAGCCACATCTGCCCGTACAGGCGTCCGCCGCCGGGCGGCCCCGCCCAGTCGATGTGCAACGATGAGATCGACCAGACCTTTTCATCAATGAGCTGCTGTGCCAACTGCTGGGCAAACAGCAAGGCGGCGTCGCGCCCATCTCCCGCGGAGGCAGAGAGGTCGAGCTCCCCTTCGCTCTTGTCGGGAGACGGCCTCGTGATGTAGGTCTGCGGCAGGGGTCCGGGCCGGGCCATCAGGTCTGCCTGCGCCGCGAAAACTGGCCGCGCGACAGGGCCAGGGTCTGACCTTGGGCATCCTTGAGGCTGGCTTCAGTAAGCAGGTAGCTGCCGTTATCGGCGATCACCGCCCCTTCACCAAAAATTTCCCCGGCGCTTACCGGCTCGAGAAAATGGGTCGTCATGGAACTGGTGACAATGCTCTCGCCCTCGTGCAGCAGGCTGGTGGCGGCATAACCCATAAGGGTGTCCATGAGCGTCATCATGGCCCCACCGTGGAGATAGCCGGCGCGGTTGAGCAGGTGCGGGGCAAGGGTCACCTCAATCACTGTCTTGCCGGGCTGTGACAGCCGGGGCTCAAATCCCAGATAAGTGTTGAAGTTGGTCCGACTCATCGGATTCTGCCCACGCCCCATGCCAGGGTTAACCAACCCGCCAACAGTAGCAGGCCGCCCAACGGTGTCACCGCGCCCAGCCACCGGCGGTCGGTCATCACCAGCAGATAGAGAGAGCCGCTGAACACCACAATCCCGGCGGAAAACAGTGCGGCGGACAACGTCAGCAGCGCCGACTGCGTCAGGGCAGACATCTGCTGCATGACGCCCACAGCCATCAGCGCGAGGGCATGGTACATATGGTACCGCACGGCCGTCTCCCAAATGGGCAGATCTTCGGGCTTCACCTTGCCCTCCAGGGCATGCGCCCCGAAAGCGCCCAGCGCCACGCCTGCAAAGGCAAACAGCGCGCCAACTCCAATAGTGTTCATTTCAACCTCCGCTTAATGACTGGGTAGACAGCAGCATTGCGCGCCTGACCGGCATCCGTGATAAGGGGTAAATTAGGGCTGCAGCCCTGAACTTGCCGGGATCGTCGGCATTCCGGCTGGCCGGCGCCATCACCTCGCTGGTGATCAACTACCGCTTTTGAGGGAAATAGGTTTCGCCGCTCTGACCGAGGGCCGTCAGGGCGTGCGCCGGCGTGAATCGTGGACCGTGCCGCTGTGCCAGACGCCCCAACGTCTCCGCCACCTCCCCGATGCCAAGCTGGTCCATGGTCCAGAACGGGCCCCCCAGGTGCGGCGGATACCCGCAGCCGTACACCGCCCCCATATCGCCGGAGGTAGGATCGTCGATCACCCCTTCCTCCAGCGCATGGGCCGCCTCATTAAGCAACGCATAGTGCAGCCGCTGCAGCGCCTCTTCGTGTGGAATTTTTTTGCGCTGCGCCGCGCCCAGCAAAGTGTAAATGGCCTCATCCGCCGCGCCACGCCTGCCGCCGGAATAATTGTAAAAACCACGGCCATTTTTCCGGCCCAGCCGGCCATCATCGGTGAGACGGCCGACCACGTTATCCAGCTCGAGGCGCTCACCTAAAAAGGTCGTCATGCTTTCCATCACTTTGCCGATGATATCGAGCCCCACTTCATCCAGCAAGGCACAGGGCCCGATGGGGAAGCCCAGCGCCCGGGCGGCAGCGTCGACCTGCTCGATGGCGGCGCCTTCCTGCAGCAGCTTGAACGTCTCACTGAGGTACGGCGTCAGCACCCGGTTCACGTAAAAGCCGGGGGAGTCCTTCACCAGCAAAACCGTTTTGCCCATGCGCCGGCCGAGGGCCACGGCGGTTGCCAGCGTATCGGCGTTGGTGGCGGGTGACGTAATCACTTCCAGCAGCGGCATCTTTTCCACTGGCGAAAAGAAGTGCATGCCGATAATCCTCTCCGGATGCCGAGCCTCAGCGGCGATGGCCTCAATGGAAAGCGATGACGTGTTGCTGGCAATGACCGCACTGTCTGGCATCACCATTTCCAGCTCGGCCACCAACTGCCGCTTGATCTCTATATCTTCAAAGGCGGCCTCAAGATTCACCTGTCCATGGGCAAACCCCGAATAATCGGTGGTGCTGGAATAGCGGCCCAGATGGGCAGTGGCCTCGCGCTGGTGCATGATCTTTTTGCGCACCTTTCCTGAAAAATGCCGGTGCACGCTTTGGCTCGCCCTGGCCAGCGCCTCCCAACTGATATCTTTCTGGCGGACCGTGATGCCGCTTTCCAGCGCGGCCCTGGCAATCCCCGAGCCCATGAGTCCGGCCCCAACGATGCCCATTTGATGGACAACTGCCGGCTCGCCGGCCACTTGGGCCCGGTTGCCGCTGCCTGCGAAAAACAGATGGGTTAACGCCTGGTGTTCCGCGGTAACGCCCAGCGCCCCGAAGGACCGCGCCTCATGGGTCAGGCCCTTTTCCAATCCGACGCCGGCAGTTTTTTTAACCAGCTCCACGATGGCCAAAGGGGCTGGGTGCAGCCCTCCGGTCGTCTTCATAACCTGTTTTTTGGCCCTGGCAAAAACCAGCGCTCTTAACGGTCCGTCCAGCAGCCACTGTCCCGGGCCCTTGCGCCGCCGGCCGGACTGCCCCTTCAGGATCAGCGCCCGCGAGGCCTCCATCAGCGTGGCAGGCGTGGCGATCTCATCGGCCAGACCCATTTTGAGCGCTCGGGCAGGGTATATCTTCTTTCCTGTGAGCAGCATTTCAAGGGCCGCCTGAATGCCGATCAGACGTGGCAGCAGCTGCGAGCCGGTGGCTCCCGGCAGAAGCCCCAGCTTGACTTCAGGCAGGGCCAGTGTTGTATTGGGATGATCGGTGATGACGCGGAAAGTGCAGTTGAGCGCAATCTCCATGCCGCCGCCCATGCAGGTCCCGTTAATCGCCGCCACCGTGGGAAACGGGAACGCCGCTATTTTGCCAAACACCGCTTGCAGATTGCGGCTGCCCTCGGCATAAGCCGCCTCATTTTCGATTGATGACAGCTCCTTGATATCAATGCCAACGATAAAATTGTCGCTTTTACCGCTGGTAATAATGAGGCCCAGGGGCGGCGGTCCCACCATGTCTGTCAAATCATCCAACTTTTCGCTGAGGGCTTCAATGGCGGCGGCCGACAGTATATTAAGGGGGTGATCAGGATCGTTGACGGATATGACCGCGATACCATCGCTGCCCAGCGTGACCTCTACCATCCCGCCCTCACCCGCTTGCGCCATGACTAGCGGCGCTGCAGTATCATCGATACACCCATGGCATTGGCGGTACAAATGGTCAGCAGGCCCAGCTCCTTGTCGCGCCTGCGCAACTCCTGGAGCAGGTTAATGATGATGCGTCCCCCCGTGGCGGCAAAGGGATGGCCGAACGCCAGCGACCCACCGTTGACGTTGAGCTTGTCCCTGTCAATTTCTCCCACGGCTTTGCTCCGGCCGAGCTCCTCCCGGGCGAAACTGTCCGACTGCAGTTTCTGCAGCACCGAAAGCACTTGCGCGGCAAAGGCCTCATGGATCTCGATGAGGTCGATATCCGCCAGGGCCAGACCGGCCCGGTCCAGTATCCGCGGCACCGTATAGGCCGGCCCCAGCAGCAGTTGCGGATGCGGCGGCAGGGCCACATAGTCGTACGCCAATATAGTGCCCCACGGCTCGATGCCCATGTCGCCGGCCAGGGCCTCGTCCATCAGCATCAGGGCGCTGGCGCCATCGGTCAATGCCGATGAGTTGCCGGCGGTTAAGGTGCCGTGCCTGCGGTCGAACACCGGACGCAGCGCAGCCAGGTTCTCCAGTGTCGCGTCAGCACGTATCAGGTTGTCCTGGGCGAAAAACGAATCGTATCGGGGAGGTGTCGCTACCGGAACCAGGTCCCCATCGACACGACCCTCATGCCGCGCCGTGGCCGCCTTCAGGTGCGAGTCGACTGTGTAAGTGTCCTGCGAAAGCCTGTCGATGCCGTTGATCTGCGCCATTTTCTCGGCGTGCTGTCCCATGGACAGCCCCGTGCTAGGTTCCTCAATGGCCGGCGTCCGGGGAACGAAATCAGCCACGGAAATGCCCCGCGCGGCCTTGAGCTTGCGGGTTACGCCCCGGCTTTTTCCCAGCCGTTGCAGCGCGTGAATCAACCGCCGGGGATACGTAACAGGCGTGTTGGACATCGATTCAGCGCCGCCGGCAACCACCACTTTGGCCTGGCCCGCGCCAATGCGGTCCGCGCCGCTGGTTACCGACTGGATGCCGCTGGCGCACTGCTGCGCTACTGTGCTGCCGGGGACGCTGTCCATGCCGAGGGCCAACGGTACTTCCCGGCCGATGTTCAGCCGATCCATCGTGGGCAATACCGCGCCGAAGATCACCTCATCCACCGCGCTGTGAGGCACCGGGCTGCGCTGCAGCAGTTCCTTGGTCGCGGTAAGGGCCAGATCGAATGCCGACAGGCTGGCCAGATCGGTGAAGGCCTTGGCAAAAGGCGTCCTGACACCGGCAACAATGGCGACTTTTCCGGTCACGCTGACAGGCCCCCTAGTATACTGTGCTTATCCAGCATCCGGAACCAGCAGTCACCCTGAGCCCGTCGAAGGGGGCAGTGGCATTAGCAGTGGCAGTCATCCAACATCCAATCATCCAATATCCAACAATCGATTATCCCACATCCAATATCCAAATTTTCTCATTCGACAGTTACCTGAATTTAAGGCGCGGGTGATAGTCCGTGCCTCATTGTTAAGGGTAAAAATCAAAAGTTGAGGCAGGGCAAGAAAGGGTGTTCGGACGCGCCGTTTACCGAGGGTAAATATATTTTGCGAAAAAAGCTAAAGAATGGTGGCATGTATCCGATATGGGCAGAAGCCACTACGCTCCGCGTCTGGAACACGGTTTTATTGTTTCATGATTTCAGGCACAGGCGCCGGCGAGAAGAAAATGACAGTTAAAACCCAACCAAACCAGCCATCCAAGCAAGAGGATAAGACCATGAAAAATTTGGTAAAAGTTAATCTGATCACCGTTGCACTGGTCATGATGAGCAGCATGTTGCTCGCACAGACCGTGACGGTAACCCCGAACCAGGCCCCCAAGGGCGCCTATGTAAACGGGTCAGACGGTGATCATCAGTGGATTCAAGTGATCAAATATACCGTCGGCACTACCTGGTCCGGCTTCGGTTCCGCGACGGATATTGTCATTACCCTGCCCGACAGCATGACTATCGCCGATACGGACGGTGACGGCGACCTTAACGACGAGGTTACGGTCAGAGAAGATGGCGTAGCCACAGCCGGCACCAAGGCGGTGACGTCAACCCAGATCGTCATGAATATCTCCGCAGGCAATGCTTCAGGGGATATTATTTGGTGGATTATCCCAGTCACGACCGCAAGCGGCGCTTCCGGTTCACAAAACTGGACGATCGCTCTGGCGACAGGCCAGGGTGAAACGACCACTTCGTTTACTCCGTCGGTCACTTACACGGATACATTGACCGTGGCGACGTTTGACCCGGTTTATGTGGGTAACAATGACGCCACACCAACGACAGAAGGTCTCATCTTTCCTGCCGTGGCGAACAACGTGGTGACCGTTACAGGCGCGCTCCTCCTTGAAGACGGCGCCGGTACCGCCGAGCTCGATAACACACCCGCTGGCATCGCATGGTATGGGACTGCCGTAAACGCAACCGATAATGACGGTGAGGTTACGACCACGCTCTGGGCCTCCCAAACTCAGAACCTGACGCGGGTCAATTCCACCAATGCCCACCAGCCCATTACGACTACGGTTACCGTGGCTACAGGCGATGACGGCGCAAAAACGGTGGGCGCCACGGGCGCGACCGTTCCTACGTATCTCTTTGATGCGACGCTGTTAGATGAAAACTTCTGGTACTTCTACATTACCTCCTCAGCCAGCGGAGACTGGGCCATTGCCACCAGTGATTCCATAAACATCCAGCACTGGCCGACGTTTGACGCTACCAATACCAACTCCGGTGGTGGTTTCGACTTTGATGTCGATGGCGTCTACACCGATGGCGCAAGTGGCGACAACGTTGCCACGCTGACGCTCGAATCAGGCGGCACCCTCGGCAAAGACGGCCTCCTGGTCAGCGGCGGTAATAACCTGGATAACATTGACATCTTCTGGGTCTACAACGACGTGGACGATGATGCCTCTCTTGAGATCTTCCGTTCAACGGACGACGCCCTGACCATCACCGATTTGGTGATCAGTGGCACCGAACCCAACGAAACGGTCGATTCCATCGGCACGAACAGCGTGAAGATCACCTCTTCGTCCATTTCGGAGGCTTCGTCCACCACCAAGTTCAATTATGACATCTTCACCGATGTCAACACATTCGAAACTGCTGGTACGTTCTTTATTTACCTGGTGGTTAATGATGGCAAGAACCAGAATGTCCATCAGGTGCAGAGAACGGCTGGCGCAGGGTCGACGACGCTGTTTGTCAAGCACTTCCCGTTCTTCAGGTTCGATGATATCTATCCGACCAATCCGGGCGTGGTTGATTCCGGAACCGATGATTTTTACGTCATCAGCTGGGGTTCGGACATTAACGGTGACCTGGACGCCGATGACAACGCGACCATTACCTTCTACTACTCCCTGACGGATCTCGCTACGACCCTCGGCGCTGACGGTACGGACGTGATTGATCCGGCGGCCGACGAGGCTACTAACTTCGTCGCCAATAACATCCTTATCACCACGACGACCGAAGATCCTGACGGCCTGGCCGATAACCGCTTCATGTGGAAATTCTCGGACATAAGTCCCGCGCTGACGGCCGCTACCAATCACTTCATTATCGCCCACATCCAGGGCGGCACAGACGAGTTGCTGGTGCAGTATGCAGTCCCTCTGGGTCCCGACGCGACTCCGGACACCGACCGTCCATTCCAGCCGGCTCACTCAGAATATTTCAGGGCTGAGACGCCGCTGGAGGGCGAGACCCTTATTCTGGATGGCCAGGATGAGTTTGAGTTCAGGTGGACCGGCTTTGATCGCGACGATGCGGCTGGGGATCTCGTTCAGATGTTTATAGTCCCAGCCGGCGCCGATGTTGCAGCCATTCTGTCCGCCAATACATGGGCCGGGCTGGATGCAGATGCTACTGGCGATTTGGCAGCTGTGGCCGATTGGTATTTTATCAATGGAATTAACGGTGGTAGTGAAAGTCCTACCGCAACAGGTGGAGCCACGATTGCAGACGGTAAGTTCACCCTTGATGTATCCGATTTAACCACGGATATGGATGGCACTACGGTAAATCCAAGTGGCTTCTACGATTTCTGGTACGTCACAACCTACACAGGTACCTTCACTACCGAAGTTCCCAGACAGGGACCTGGCGTACTGCGGTTCACCGGTTCGACAGCAGCCACCACGAGCTTCAGTTTGGTACCGAATGTCGCTTACCTCTCGATTGGCGACACGGTGACCGTAACCGTCCTCGCCCGTAGCGCAGGCGCGCTGAATGTAGACCTGATGACGGTGGAAATCGACGTGCCCGGCACCTTTTTCTCCGTGGTCGACCAGGGTAGCGGCGCGCCGTTCATCAATGAAAACGTCAACTTCATCGGTACCCAGTTGGTCAACAAGCAAAGCACCTCCGGTGGGGTCATTTCCCTCTCCTATGCTGAGCGCGACGCTTCGCCCTCAGAAGACCTCAACGCCGCTGACCTGGACGTGCTCTCCTTCCAGATCGTAGCCGACTCTGCCGCCTCCGGCACAGAGCTCCTCGATCAGCTGATAGAGTTCGTGAGCTCAGGCACACGGGTAACCGGTATCGTCGACGCCAACGGCAACCAGGAAGTGCTGACCCTGGCCTCTCCGGCAGCCACATTCCAGGCTGCGCCTCCGGGTGGCCTCAAAGGCGAAGTGGCCCTTGAGATCCTGGATGATGAGGGCGAGACGGTGGACTTCTGGGTAACGCCCCTTGGTTCGTTTACCCCCATCACCGATGCCGACTACCTGGCAGCCAATGGCGGCGCTAACTCAGATGGCAGCGTCACCGTGACTCTGGGGGTCGATGGCGCCTATACGCTCTCCTCAATCCCCACCGGTGATTATGATGTGAAAGTCCATAAAGACTTTCACCTGGATCAGCTATCATCGAATGTGGAAATCCGTCCCACCCTTGCTCAGACCCTGGACTTCAACGGTTCAGATTTGCTCCTGGCAGGCGACATTTCCGGCTATGATGATGATGGCGACACTTCCACGGATCAGGTCCCGGACAACCAGATTGATGCCGCGGATGTCACCGCCGTCTCCAACGCTTTCGGCAGCAGCACCGGCGATCCCAACTTTTTCGCCCCCGCTGATCTCGATGGCGATGGAACCGTCTATATTCTCGACTACAACACCATCGTGGCTAACTTGAACACCAACGGAGAAGGCCCGGTTTACAAGGTTCGCAGCGGCGAGAATGAGTCGGTTGTTAACCTGTTGGCCATCAGCCGGAACGGCGACGAATACTCGTTTGCCATCGAGCTGAGCAACCTCACCAGCCTGCATGCTTATGCCGCTGAAATGAACATCAATCCCCAGCATTGGGAACTGGTCTCCTTCAGCGATGGCATGGGCAGCTTTGGCCGGACCGAGGCTCTTCAAATGGCTTCCGGTTACGACTGGACCTTTGCCAGCGCCGTGGTCGGACGTGGTGGCGACATCCGCAGCAAGACCATCAGCATGATGTCTGTTACCCTGCGTGCCCGCGTCGGTGATCCAGAGCCCATCTTCATCGAAGAGGTGACTCTGGTGGCAGGCAACGGTTCCGTCTCCATGGCTTTAGTGGCCGACCGGAGCAGAGGCATTCCGTCTGAGTACGTGCTCAGCCAGAACTATCCTAACCCGTTCAACCCCTCGACGACGATCAACTTCAGCCTGCCCGAATCCGGCCAGGTGAAGCTGGCGGTGTACAACCTGCTGGGCCAGGAAGTGCGTCAACTCGTCTCGGGTGACCTGAGCGCCGGTAATTACCGCGCGATCTGGAGCGGCATGGACAACACGGGCCGGAAAGTCTCCTCTGGCTTATACTTCTACCGGCTGGTTGTTGACAACCGCGTTGTCGACACCCGCAAGATGGCCTTCCTGAAATAAGGAAAGCTGTCCAGCCCCCGGCTACAACCGGTGTGCTAACGGTAGCATGATAGACTAGCAGTAACAGAAACGGCCCTGAGCGCAGCATTGCCTCAGGGCCGTTTCTTAATCTGCTGCCAACTGATTGTTGAAACAGCACTAAATAGAAGGAAAAGAACGCTTATCGACCATTGCTAACGGATTTTGTACGGGACCAGTTGTGCATTTTTTATTATAAAGTGAGGAAACGCACGTGAGATTGGCCCGAAAATTGCATAATTTGGGATTAGCATGAATCAGCAGCGTTTCATTCGCGCGATTAGCCTCACCGGACCCCTGGGGGTCCTTTTGTCGTTCTCTGCGGTGGCAGTTCCACTCATGGGCCAACAGACCGGCGGTATGCCCCTACAGATCAGCGGCGGAACAATCAAGTTGATTCCCCAGGGAACGCCCCCTTTTGTCCTGGGAGATACCGTTCAAATCGATGTCAATGTGGACCTGCGCACCAACAAAACTACCGGTGTGTCCCTCTATATCACACTGGATGAGAATGTGTTCGAGCCTGTGCTGGACGAAGACGGCTATCCATTTATAGATGGCCCCTTGCTGGGCCCGGGCGGCTCAGGGTCGGGCAGTCTGCATGGCGATTCCCTCGCACTGGGAGCCGATTCTAACAACATTCCCGGATGGCAGCTCGACTATTTCCGCAACACCCAGGTCCAACCCCGCATCACGGTTAGCGGAAAGGGACTGGTGGCTTCATTTTTTGTCAAGATCATAAATCTGCCTGTGGCTGACCCCATTCTACAGTTCGATTCTAATAACTTTCAGATACGCAAGACCGGATATCATACCTACAATCCTCCGGCTGACGTGGGCAGCTTTTGGAAATTCGCCAACCACCCCGCGCCAGACACATTAACCCTGGCCGGTATCGCCATTCGTCCGCCCATTCCCGATACCGTGATCGTGCCCGGCTCCACCCTCGACCTGTATATGGGCGACCATTTTACCAGCAACGTCATTGACAGCACCCAGGCCATTTGGAGCGGCACCCGGTTGGCCCCGGGCACCATGCCGGGCGGGGCGAACTTCAGCGTCTTGCCGGCCAACGGTCCCACCACCCGGCTCACGTTCAGCACGGACTCAACCAACCATTTCGTACTGGTGGCCGACGTGGCTGTCCAAGGGACCGATACGTCCGGCAACTTATTTCAGGATAACCAGGTTGTGACCATCACTGTGAATCATGTCCCGGTGTTCGGCCCGAACCTGCTCGCCAACTACGCTTTCGATGAGGACTCCCGGTACCGGGCGCTGGGCAACGGCGGCGGGACCGGCGGCCTGTTTACCGACAAGGACGACTTCGGCGCCAATATCATGGCCACCGTGGAGCCGGATAATCTGGTGCATGTCTCTTACGATGCTGCCACCGATTCCATCTTCTTCTTCGCCGACACCAACCGCTTCGGCAGCGAATCGGTCCGGCTTACCATTACCGATGGCCTCGGTTTTTCCGTCGACACACTGCTGCAGTTCACTGTCAATCCGGTGAACGATGCCCCAACGATTAACCTCGACAATTTTGCCGGCGGTCCCCGCGATACCCTCATCACCCATCGCAGCGTTACCGACACTGTCGACCTGACCCTGTATACGACCGATATCGATGACAATGTGTTGGTTTATACGCACAATGATCCCAGTTCCACCGACCTGACCCCGATCATCTCCGGAACCGGTCTGATGCTGGTGGCCGTGAATTCCAGTGCGATATTTGCCGACTATTCCCTCATCATCACTGTTACCGACACCGCCGGAGCGTTTGCCAGCGACACACTGGTGGTTTCGATCCGCTCGTGGCCGCCGGTTATCGACGCAACGATCACGGACATTGTGATTGTCGCCGGGAACCCGGACACCGTCTCCCTCTCGCCCCTGGTGACCGATATCGATACCGATGATTCGGTGATGAGTTGGAGCTTCGAGGTGCGCGACTTCCTGCTCGACACCCTCGATACCCAGGTGGACGTCAGCAACTACGACTCCCTTACGCAGACACTGGAAATTGTAACGCAGCCCGGTTACAGCGCACTGGACCGGCTTATTTTCTATGTGCAGGATGATGACGGTAACCGCGATACCTCATTTGCCCGGTTGGCCATTTTCAGCACCCTGAATCCGGCTATCTTCCCCTTCCCCATTGATACCGTGATTATGGACCGGCAGACCACAGTCCTGGATCTGGACGATTTCGTTATAGATCCACACTTTTCCCCCGACACGTTGACCTGGACTTACACCGGCGGCGACAGTCTGGCTGGCATCACGGTGGGATTCACCGACCATATTCTGACGGTTTCCACCAACGCCACTTTTTTTGGTTGGGACACCATCACTTTCGTCGTAACCAACCCGGACTCCCTGACGGACACCTCCGCCCTCGTTCTGCGCGTCCTGCCGGAGTTTGACGGCCCGCCCACCTGGGATGCCTTTGAAGCGTACGAGGTGGTCTTTCCGGACACGACCGGCATCGGCCTCCTAACCGACTTTGCCGTTGACGATTTTACGGCGGTGGAGGACTTGATTTATGGCGTCTTTCCCAATCCCGATGTCTCCAAACCGCTGGACATCGTCATCGACTCCACGACTTGGGATATCAAGCTGGTCGCGACCTCACCGGAGGAATTTTTGACATGGGTCGTCTTTACCGCGCAGGATGTGGCCGGGCAACTCACCGTATCGGATACCGTCTGGATATCGGTACGGGATTCCTATTCGCCCGTTTGGGACAACATCAACAATGTGCTGCTGGGTCTGACCGAAACAAAGACCGATACCCTCAGCCGCTACCTCACCGACCGTGACACGCCACTCAGCAGCATGACCGTTACCGTCTCTGCCAACCGGACGGATGTTGTGGTGACCTACGACCCGGCCACCACCATCATCACTTACCGTTCCAAAGACATCGAGACGACGGTGGATGTCACCTACACCGCGGTGGACGACAGCAACAATGTAGCGGTGACCAGCAACACCATTTTTGTGCGGATTCCCGCTGATGACACCCCCCCGGAGGCGCTCACCACCTACTATTTCCATCCAGTGCAGATAAAACGGATCGAATATCTCCTCATCGCTGACAGTACGGCATCCGGACTCAGTAGCATCTACATTTTTAATGACCGCCAGCGGCCGCTTAGCCTGATAAAGGAAGATACTCTGGGCGCGACTTTTACGTGGTATGGCCAGGACAAAATGGAACTGCCGGGAATCTACGAGCTAATCTCCGAAGTAAATGATCTGCGCAACAATGTGCGACGGATGAGCTTAACCCTGTCGATCGATTTTTCAAAAAAGATAGGCGGGCAGATCACCAGCGCCAACGGCGATCTGTCGGTCAGCTATCCGGCAACTTCCATCCCCGAAGGACACCTCATCATCATCAGCAATGCCCACACTTCCAGGGGCGGCAGCAGCCTCGGCGCCGAGCCCGGCGAAATCGAGTATAGTCTCGATACCAACCTCCCGGAGGACCTCTTGATGACGGTGCGCTACCGCCGGCAGGGCCACGACGGCTTCTATGCTTTCTACGATGTGACCGACGGCGCCCGTGAGAGAATCCCGACCTACAAGACCGGATTTGACACTTACGAGGCATACGTCAGCACTGGCAAAACGATTACCTTCGATGAGTCGCCGGTCAAGGCGGGTGACGCCCTCCCATCGACGGCCCGGCTGTGGACTCATCCGAACCCATTCAACGCCACATTGCAGATGAGTTTTATGCTGCGCCTGCCTGACCGCGGCCAGATAAAAATCTATAATCTCCTGGGTCAGGAAATCTTCTCGACGAAGCGCAAAGACTACGCTCCCGGTATTCACTCCCTCGCCTGGCACGGCCGCGACCAGTACGGGCGGCAAGTGGCTTCAGGCATCTATTTTGTTCAACTGACGACGGACCGTGGACTCTCCCAGTTGCGAAAGGTGACACTACTCAAATGAAACAGCGCAATGCAATCATCTTAATACTGGCCTTGGCCCTGTTGGCAGGCTGCGGGAAAAAAGGGCCTACCAAGCCGGAGAGAATCAAGGCCTACAATAAGAGTGGCTGGAGCGCCGTCGAAAACGGCAACTTCGCTGCCGCACTGCAAGAATTCCTCGACGCGCTGGAGTTGGACGACACCCATCTTGAGGCTCGCCTCGGAGCCGGTTGGTCAATTATCCTGCTGGATGACAGAGATTTGCAGATAGCCGTTGACTATCTCGACTCAACTGTGACTGCCAGTAGCCAGTGGCAACTGGACGCCTGGGCCGGTCTGGCCACGGTGGCTCTGACTGACCGCCGATACGCCGCAGCGGACAGCTTTGCAACCCTCACGCTGGCCGGGGACAACAGCTATGTCTTTGTGTACATGGAAACCATCAATTGGCGGGACATCCAGCTGATCCAGGGCCAGGCCCGTTTCGGGCTGGGCCAGTATGCATCCTCATGGCTCGCTGTCGAACCGCTGACGGTCGACACCCCGTACGCGAACGTCTCGATTACTGATGCCACCACATGGGTCAACGGACTGACAACCTACAGCTATTTCGAGGAGATACTGGCCATTGTCATTACCCATTTATCCGAACTGTTTCGGGGAACCTGAGAGTTAAGAGATCATGCATTTCCTCAATCTAAAATTTTATCGTAGCCATCGAGGCCGCGCTCTAGCGTTTGCGGCGTTGGCCGCTGCCGTCATGGGCTCAGCCTGCGATCTGGTCAACAACCCGCCTCTCATCAGTATTGTTCCTGAGGATGAATTTCCCCTTACCGGGTCGCGCCAGACACTTGTCGCTGTAGTTGAGGATATTGATGAAGATCCGGTGCGGGTATCCTGGTCCGTGACTGGCGGAACTCTCTCCAAAAATACCGGGGACGAAGTGCAATGGACAGCGCCACTGGATCGAGGTCCGGTGACCGTGCGCGCCGTAGCCGATGATCGCAGGGGGGGCATAGACTCCGCCTCTGTTCTCCTGGAGGTGATTAACGATGCGCCCCTGATTATCGATTTCAGCAGCAGCGCCAACTTCGTTTTACTGGGCAATGATGTGGAGTTGACCGTCACAGCCATTGACGCCAACGATGAGGAGATGGAGTATTCCTTCTTCTCCTCCCCAGCCGGAGTAGGCACATTTTCTGAATCGACCGAACCGTTCAAGAATATTTGGACCGCGCCCACCGTGGAAGAGACACCATTTGCCCGTAGTTTTGACCTCGTAACCAAAGTTCAGGACGTCAAAGGGTTTTTCTCGACCGACACAATATCCATCCTCGTCTTCTCTGAGTATGGCACGGTCTGGATCGCCGACAGCCGCCACGCGAGAGTCAGCAAATACAGTGACAGGGGCGATTTTATTCTCAACTCCACGCACGCTTTCGTCAAACCGGTGGCAGTGGCCAATAACACATTCATCGATTATGGCGTTTACGTGGCCGACGCAGGCACTGGGGAAGTTGTAAAAATTACTGCCTCGGGAGAAAAGGAATTCATCTATCGCAATATACCCAACATTTCCGATATGGACCTGCACCGCGATTCGGGGATGTTGT
Source organism: Fidelibacterota bacterium (assembly GCA_004124875.1). Lineage (GTDB taxonomy): Bacteria > Fidelibacterota > Marinisomatia > SCGC-AAA003-L08 > TS1B11 > TS1B11. The sequence goes on from SCKJ01000006.1 coordinate 38,677, forward strand.
GGATCCTCAGCCATGGGGACAGCGCCCTCATCGTCATCAATACTTTCACCAAAATCGTCGTTAAAAAGGTGTACGGCTTTTATCAGCCTGATATCATTACCATCAATCAGAGCAGTGGCGACGTATGGATTGCGGATGGTGGCATGAGCGTCGTCTTCCAGTTCAATTCCAAGTTGACTGCATCGCTACCGGATACCGTTACGTCCCTGAACACCACCCAGTTTGGCGGACAGTTGGATACGCCCATCAACATTGCAGTGCTTGACCGCATACCGCTCGACGCGGTGGTTTATATCGCAGACAAACGTGACTCGGATGGGGAAATCGAGCAACTGGTTTATAACGGCAGCAAATACCAATTCGGCGCCACCATCAGCGGTTTTGACCGGCCCACCTTGCTGGCCTCCACCGTAGATGGACGGGTCTGGGTGGCCAACTCCTCCGGCGTTGTCTCCTTTTTTACTGCCTCCACCAACGGCAGCGACCGCATCACTACCATCGGTTATGATTTCAAGAATCCGCAGACCATGACCGCCGATCCTATCACCGGCGAAGTGTGGATCGGCGATAACGGCAGCAACGAAGTGATTAAAATGGTAGCCCCCGCTGATTCCGCCGATGTCATCATCAGCGGCTTTGGCTTTGTGGAGGACCTGGTCATCAATAAATAGGGCGCGCGGCCGTCCTGTCGCTTCCATAGCCGTTGGCAAGAACCTGCTGCAACCGGTAGATTCCATGCCGGTGAGAGTCCCCTTCTACAACCGCATAGCCGCTGAAATAAGCGCCAAAGGCTCATCCCTTTGCCTCGGTCTCGACTTGGACCAGCGGAGATCCTCACCCCTGCATGGGTCGTCCTTTACCGGGCTGCGCGACGCTTCCCTGGCCATTGTCGACGCCACCGCTGACCTGGTGTGGGGGTACAAATTAAACTTCGCCTTTTTCGAGCAGCACGGCGCCCAAGGGTACCGCTGGCTGGAAGAACTGCGCGCGGCCATCGGCAGCCGGGCCGTGGTTATCGGCGATGGCAAACGGGGCGACATTGGCAGCTCAGCGCAGCGCTACGCCGATGCACTGCTGGGCAATCTCGACCTTGACGCGGTCACCGTCTCCCCTTATATGGGCCACGACAGCATTGAGCCGTTCACGGCTGATCCCACACGCGGGGCATTTATCCTCTGCCTCACTTCAAATCCCGGGTCCGGCGATTTCCAGCAGCAACCGCTCCATGACCCCCTCTATATGCGCGTTGCCAGGTGGGCTCAAAAGCATAACACCCATGCCAATATGGGTCTGGTGGTGGGGGCCACCCAGGCCGCTGACATGGCTTCTATCCGCGAGACGGCCCCGGCACTGCCGTTCCTGGTCCCCGGCATTGGGATTCAGGGGGGTGATATCAAGGCCGCCATGGGCGCCGACCGGCCCGAAGCGCCCATCATAGCCACCGTGGCGCGCAGCATCCTGTATCACGGCGGCGGAACGCTTGATGACATTCGCCGGGCCATCACAACCTTCAACCGCGCTATAGGGGATGCTCGCTCGTGACGATAGATATTCTAAAAGTTTTCGAGGAGACCGGCGCGATGCTGCGCGGCCATTTCCTGCTGACATCAGGGCGTCACAGCGACCGCTACATCGAAAAATTTCGTCTGCTGGAACAGCCCCGGGCGCTCGATGATACCGCCCGGGCCATGATTGGCAAGGCCGCCGGGAAGCAGGTCGACGTGGTTTTGGGCGCCGCCACAGGTGGCATTTTACTGGCCGGCGCGGTGTCTCGCCAGCTGGGCCGGAGAACCATGTTTACGGAAAGAATTGCAGGTCAGATGGCGCTGCGCCGTGGATTTCAGCTGCAGCCTGGCGAAAAAGTGCTCATCGTTGAAGACATCGTGTCAACGGGCGGATCAATTTCCGAGCTCGTTGACATTGTTCACCATGCCCGTGCGGAAGTGGCGTTGGCCGTCTGCCTCGTTGACCGCAGCGCCACAGGTCTCGATCTGGGCGTCCCCACAGCTGCTCTGCTGAGGTTGCCCATAGAGAGCTGGCTCCCGGCCGACTGTCCCCTTTGCGCGACAGGTGAGCCGATCACTGAGCGGGGTCGGACTGGAAAAGCTTCTTCCTGAGCTGCCAGACGACCCGCGCTACCATGGCAGCGATACAATGAGCCGGTCAACCATCGGCGGTGGATCCGGAGGCATGGCCGGCTTCAGGACCTCGGCAAGATACCTCGCCGCCCCATCGCGATGAACGGCATCCAGAGTTGCCCACGTCACGCAGACTTCGCTCTTGGGAATCGACATGATATCGGGCTCCCAGCGGTGCAGGTGCAGGCGTTGTTTCAGGTAGCCCCGACCCACACGCAATATTTCCCGTGAGCTGGATAGCTGCCTCCATATGATGTACACGCCTGCCTGCAGCTCGAACTGCTCCTCGTTAAGATTGAGGTCGTTCAGCAAGCACCATCTATCCTCGCATTGTTGCCAGGTCAAATTGATCTGAACCATTGCTAACCTTTCCGGATGATATCCGCTTGTGTGGAAATCGAAGCCGGCGGGTGACCGGCCCTGTCGCCACTGTTTATCCTCCCCGTTGAAAGCAGGTTGTCCGTCTCCCCAGTTTCGCCGGGATAACTTTTATGATAAAAGCAAATCATCGAAAGCGCCTTCCAGATTTCTTGCGCTTATCGAATTAAAAAACCAGGCAATATAGTCCGGCTCAAGGGGTCGCAGCTTGATGGAGGTCACATCTAAGGCTATTTCCGCGGAGGGTGTGAAAAGCGTCACAAAAAACGGTGTTCCGCCGCAAATTTCCATGATGATGGAATTAGCGCGGCATTGCCACTAAATTAGACGCCCCTGGGAATCGCCGGGATGAACAAACCGGCCAACTGTTTTCATAAGAACAATATTGCGAGGGTGTTGTGAACAAGAAGCGGATAAAAAACCTGATCATCTGGACAGCTTGCGTTACGCTGGTAGCATGCGGATCAGCCGAATCAGAGCAGGTTCTGAAAACCTACCCCGATGGTAAAACGCAGGAAGTTGAGCTCTATACAGGTACCGGGAGCGGCCAGGTAAAAATTGCCCGGGTAGGGTACTATCGAAACGGCGCCATGTCCTTCGAGGAAACTTACAAGAGCGGCGTTATCACCGGTTACACGGGGTGGTGGCCGGAGGGCCAAAAGAAGCAGCAAAGATTTTATGATGGAGGCGAAATGATCTCTGAGAAAAGTTATGACTCGGATGGCGTTGAGCACTTGACACAGGATCAGATCGATGATATTGTTGCGCGGTTGGCCGATTTCGAGGGCGAGGAGGCGACCGCTGATGATATTGCCGTCATTGAGACTACCGCGGGAACCATGCTATTCCGTTTCTACACCGACATCGCGCCCATCCATGCCAATAATTTCAAGCGGTTGGCCAATTTCGGCTTTTATGACGGCACGACTTTCCATCGCGTTATACCGGGATTCGTCATCCAGGGCGGTGACATCAATTCGCGCGATGCTAACCGGGCCAACGACGGCAACGGGGGACCGGGATACACCATTCCCGCCGAGTTCAATCCGTTGCCCCACGTGAAAGGTACGCTGGCGATGGCACGGTCGCCGCAGGGTCCCAACACCGCCGGGAGCCAGTTTTACATTGCTCTGGGCCGGTTGGCGCAGTTGGATAACGAGTACACAGTGTTTGGGGAACTTATCAAAGGGATGGAGATCATCGAGGCTATCGCCGGAGCAACGACTGACCCCGCCGATAATCCAATTTCGCCTCAGAGGATGATCAAGGTTCGGGTGGCTCCCGCCGCTTCCGACTAGGAACAGCGCTCTATCCATGATCATGGTTGGCCCCGGAGTTGCCAGCCGGATCCGTTCATCTGCTGCGTCGAGCCGATTATCCTCGCGAAAGAACACTCAAGGATATCCCGCATTGCGTCAGATTAGAGACACCCGGCCCGCAATTATTGCCCGTAACTTTGGCAGATGCACAAACTGATCCCCAGGATTCTTCTGATTGGATGGGCCGGCGGCAGCGCTCTGCTGGCGCAATTTCCCACCGATGTCGTGAAGGCCACGCTGACCGCTGACCGCGAGGTCGCCAGGCCGGGCGAACAGGTGCTGGTGACCGCCGACATTGAGGTGCTTGAGGGCTGGCACCTGTACGCCACCAACCTCACCGGCTTTGGACCCATCCCAACGCACATCGAATGGACCGATACCACGCTCATTTCGGCAATAGGTCCCTATATTGAGCCTGACCCCGTGGTCAGCTGGGATGAAAATTTCAAGAAGGACGTCGGCTGGCATTCGGGGGCTGTGCGCATCGGCCAGGCAGTGAAAATCTCGCCCGATCAGCCGGCTGGCCCTGCGATCCTCAAGGGCGATTTCGTCTTTATGGCTTGCACGGAGACCATGTGCCTCATCCCGTACTACCAGGCCTTTGAGATCGCGTTGACGATTGAGGAAGGCCCTGTGCGGCCCTCCTTTGCCTACGCACAGCTGGCCACCGCGGGCGCTGACATGGCCATCACCGGCCTGGAGGGCACCGAGCTCCAACGCGCCATCAGCGATGGCTTTTTCCCCTTTATCATGCTTTCGTTTGCTATGGGACTGCTGGCCTTGCTGACGCCGTGCGTCTTCCCGATGATCCCGATCACCGTATCCTTTTTCCTGAAGCAGGGCGAATCGGGTCGAATCAAGCCTCTGAAAGCCGCCGGACTGTACGCCGGAGGTATTGTGGTGATCTACTCGGCGCTGGGGATGCTGCTGGCGCTCACTCTGGGGGCAGCCGGGGCCAACCAGGTGGCCGCTAATCCCTGGATCAACCTCATCCTGGCGGCCCTGTTTGTCTTCTTTGCCCTGTCACTGTTCGGCATGTATGAAATCCAGCTGCCCGCGAAGTTCCGGCAGTTCACTGTCAACCAGGAATCGCGCGGCGGCATGCTGGGTATATTCTTCATGGCGCTCACTTTCACCGTAACATCCTTTACCTGCACGGTACAGTTTGTCGGTCTCCTGCTGGTTGCCGCCAGTCAGGGCCATTACCTCTGGCCGGCCATCGGCATGGTAGCCTATTCCATGACCTTTGCGGCGCCTTTTTTCCTGCTGGCCCTGTTCCCTCAGTACATCGCCAATATGCCCAGAAGTGGCGGATGGCTGAACTCCGTCAAAGTGGTGATGGGCTTTCTGGAGTTGGGCGCGGCGTTCAAATTTATCAGCAATAGCGATCTGGTATGGAGCTGGGGCTTTTTCGATCACCAGTTGGTCCTGGCATCATGGATCATCATTGCGCTGCTGACGGGCCTGTATATCCTGGGTAAGGTCAGGCTGCCCCACGACTCTGTGCTCGAAGCCGTTTCGGTCCCCAGATTACTACTCAGTTCGACATTCCTCGTGTTTGCCCTGCTGCTTGCGCCGGGACTCTTTGGCCAGCGGATACCGGGACTTGTGGAGGCCTACCTTCCTCCCCGGTTGGAGGAGGGTGCAGGGGGCATTGCTTTAGGCGGCGAGCTCAGCCGGTTAAAATGGCATTCGGAATACGAATCGGCATTGGCCGATGCCCAAAGTTCCAACCGCCCCATCTTCCTTGACGTGACCGGCTATACCTGTACCAACTGCCGATGGATGGAAGCCAACATATTCACAAAACCGGTCATCGCGGCGCTGTTCGAACAGTTCGTCCTGCTGCGGCTCTACACCGATGGGGGCGATAATTTCCGGCAAAAGCAGAAGTTCGTGATAGAGCGTTTCGGCACTGCCGCCCTGCCACTTTATGTGGTCATGACTCCCCTGGGGGATGAAATAGCCCGCTTCCCCGGCATGTCCCGCAGCGAGAAAGTTTTTGCCGATTTTCTCGGCAAGGGGCTGGTCCTTTAGGGGCCATCAGGATGCTTTGGGAGAATATGAAACCTGGCCTCCATCGGGCGCTGAATGTCTCCCTCAGGGCCAGAACGCTGCCCGGCCGTATTAATCAGGGTCCGGCGCCGATGCGGATGCCATTCCCGCCTGAAACATTAAATCGACGTTTCATGAACTATTTGGTCCCCCTCAGCGTTGCACTATATCCGCAGCAACCATTGCTGAGGGAGCAGAGTACTCAGGAATCATTTACCACAGAAGGACAGAATCGATGATGGCACAGCGAGGAAACAGATACCTGCGACTGGGTTCCCTACTTGTTTTGCTGGCGGCTACAGCGGTGGCCTGGACGGAGACCTCCGCCAGGAGCGCTGCTCAAGAAGAGGTACTATTTGCTCCGGATTTTACGCTGCACACTCTGGAGGGTGAAACGATACAGCTGAGCAAGTTGAAAGGCCAGGTGGTGCTGGTCAACTTTTGGGCCACATGGTGCGCTCCCTGCCGCTATGAAATCCCCGATCTGTCGCGCATCTATCTCGATTACAAGCAGCAGGGTGTGGCGATATTAGGCGTATCTGTGGATGAAATTGAGACCAAGCACCTGGTGAAATTCCGCGATAACTATAAGATGACCTATCCGGTGCTGCACGGGAGCCCGGCCGAACTGCAGCGACTGACGCAGCTTTATGGCGGCATCTATTCGATTCCGACCACATTTGTCATCGACCGCCAAGGGGTGATTGCCACCGTATTCGTGGGCGCCCAGCGTGAACAGGTCTTCCGGGACGCCATCAAGCCTTTGCTGTAGGCATCGCGTCTTGTGTCTGCACGTGCCCGGGCAGGCTGACCATCAAATCGGTGGCAATGGCATCGGCCAGGAGCACTCCCGAATCGGTAAGGAGCAGCCTGTCTCCGTCGATTTCCACTCGGCCCTCCCACTTCTGCAACACCGGCCCATAGTGTGCCACGAATTCGGCTGAGCCTGAGAATCCCAGCGCCTCGGTGATGCTGACCCCTTCCGACAGCCGCAAACCAAAGATTAATTTTTCATGGTAGACTTGGCTCTGTGACAGGAGCTCGCTCCCGGCGACCACGGATTCGCCCCGCTCCAAATTCTCGATATATCCCGGAAGGTGCCTGATGTTCCAGCTTCTCTCCCGGCCATTGAACTGGTGCGCCGAAGGTCCGAAGCCCAGGTAAGGCTCTATACGCCAGTAGTGCAGGTTATGCTGGCACTGCAAACCGGGCCGCGCATGGTTGCTGACTTCATAGGCACTGTAGCCCGACGCTCCCAGAAAGCCACGGGTCCAGAGCAGCATTTTCCGGTCCAGCTCGACATCCGGCATAGCGACGACGCCCGCCTGCACCATTTGCGCCAGCTCCGTTCCGGATTCGACCGTCAGGGAATAGGCGGAGATATGCTCCGGCGCCAAATCAACCAGCCTCTGCAAATCGCGTTGCCAGACCTCCATCGGCTGGTCAGGCACATTGTAGATCATGTCGACATTAATATTATCAAAGCCCGCCTTCCGGGCCGCGGCAAAGGCGCGCAGAGCATCGTCCGGCGAATGGAGCCGTCCCAGAAATTTGAGCAGGCCGGGATCAAGCGATTGAAATCCCATCGAGAGGCGATTAATGCCAAGTTCGCGCAAGGCCACCATCTGCGCCCCTGTTATTTCGCCGGGGTTGGCCTCCAGAGTGAACTCACTGACGGCCGAAAGGTCATACTTGTCCCCCACCGCCAGCAGCATCCGTTCGATATGCCTCGGCTCAAGCAGGCTGGGGGTCCCACCGCCGATAAATACCGTATTGATGGCATAGGGAAACGCGTCAGCGTCTGACCGGGCGACTTCCAGGACAACAGCATCGACCAGTTGCTCCACCAGATGCTCCTGGTCGACCGCAGTGAAGAAATCGCAGTAGGGGCATTTCACCTTGCAAAAGGGAATATGGATATATAAGCCGCCGGTATCTCGCATGCTTGCCTGTCTCATCTGGAAAGCCGGATTGAGCGGGCCATCCCATAAGTGTGTCGTCACGCTGACAATTCGTGATTTGCCACACCATCCAGGGAACCCCGTTTCGTATCGTTGGTACAAGTTTACGAGGTGTGAAGGACTGTTGCCTGCACAAATCGGCGAAATATCTTAAATCTCACCTCCCAAAGTGCCTTTTGGGTAGAGAAGGCGCTTCTTCTTGCACTGGCACATCTACCTGACTGAATCAGGGGCGGGAATCAGCAGATTTCCGCCCCGATTCAATGTCATCCTCTTAAAAATATTACGGCGTGGTTGAAAAGCGATTGATTTTAAGATAATCTCGAAGCTGGGGATTAATCCAGGACAGTTTGGAATATCAGAGCCGGTTCGCCGACTGTTTATCTTAATCGTTGTAATGTCTGGCCTGCTTCAGGGAGGCCGAATATCTGGCCATGTCTCGCTATCCATTCAGGTTTGGACCCCGGCCGTTATGATTTCGCCCCATCCTTCCACCTCGCCGCGCGGTATGATCTGTTTGGCTACAGCACGTTTACCGATCCGGGTACGAATACGCAGGAAACATGGGGCAACGATCTGCGGCGGATCGAGGCGGGCATAGGCTATCGCATCAGCCGGGAGATGTTGCTCAAGGCCGTCTACCAGCGCTACGACAATGCCGCCTACCCCGAAACCGGCGGTCAGGACAGACCCAACTCACACCTGGCCGCCGTCCAGCTGCATATGATATTTTAAGGTTCGACCCGCGCCCTGTTCCCCAGACCCAGTACCATCGCCATAGAGACCAGCAGTCCGGGAATCATCGGTTCCAGTCCCAGGGGATACGCCCCGGCCCCGCCAACTGTTGTCAAGCTCAAGATGGGCCAGATATACCACAGCAGCGACACCCCCACGCCGCTGAGTCCCGCGGCAAATGCGGCATCATCGGTCAATTGCCACCGGGCCGTGAATGTGACCAGCATGGGCGCCAGCAAGCCGGGGATCAGCAGGCTGCCGAGCGTGAACCACAGCTCCACCACCGAAGGCACGGCGAGGGCCAGCATGATGCCCAGGCCCAGCGCAACAGCCATTCCCAGACGGATGGCGCCGCTGCCGGGAGGCCGTGAAGCTCCCCGGCCCAGCAGGTCGCGCCCCAGAGTGATCCCGCTGATGAAGGTCGTGGAATCTATGGTGCTCATAATTACGGCCAGCAGGGCCACAAAAAACAGCCCCTTCAGCCCCGGCGGCAGGATGGCAAATCCAAGGGCTGGAAAGGCTTCGACGGCGTCACTGAGTCCCGGCAGGCGCACAACCGCATACAGTCCGGCAGTGGTGGTGAGCAGGTCGAACACGAACCAGGCCGCGATACTGAGCAATATCCCCCGCCTGGCCGTTCGGGGATTTTTCGCAGCGGCGCAGCGCTGATAAAAACCGGGATCGACAAACGTCCAGCTGGCGATAAAGAACCACACCAGAACAGTTTGCCATGGCAGCGACTCCGCCCCCAGCAACTGGCGATGGCCCTCAGGCAATCCGTTCCACATTTCCGTCAGCGGCATCTGTCGAGTCAGCAGGAAAACCAGCGCGCCGAAGCCCGCGAACATCAGCGCAGCCTGCAGCAGATCGGTGCGCACGACAGCCAGAAACCCGCCGCGCCACAGGTAAGCCGTACTGATGAGAGCGCCCAGCAGCAGTCCCTGCCACAGCGCGAGGCCCACCACCATCTTCAGCAGCACGGCCAGCATCAGCAGGTAAGGGGCGGGCGTCGACAGCAGGAAGACCAGCACAGCGCCCCACTTTGCCATGCGCGGACCGTAGCAGGCCAGGAGCCGGTCCGGTATGGTCAGGTCATCGGATTGGCGGATAGCCGGGGCCAGGACCACCGCGTAGATGGCGGCGAAGACATAGTAGGGCATCCCGAATACCACCAGGTTAACGAGGCCGTTGCGGAATGTAAACTCCCCAATGCCGAGGATGCCGCCATACCAGGTCGACACCAGCGTCGCCACGAAGGGCACCAGAGTCAGGCGTCGTCCGCCCAGCAGATAGTGGTCCGTCCGTGCGGCAGAGGTACGCCGCCGCCCGAAACCGATGGCGGTGAGCGTGGCGATATAGAGCGCCACAACGGCGCTGTCGAGCAGGCTGAAACTGATGGAGTGCTCCTAGGGCACGGCGTGAGATTGAAACACGATAACCGGTCCGCCCCGCGCTTCGATGGTGATACGATCGTCCAGCGCCACATTGGAGGCGCCCCTGTGCATGGCCGTCAGCGGCTCGCCGCCCAGATTGTAAGCCAGACCGTCCGTGGTCAGTTTGACTGCGGGACCGGCCGGAAACAAGCCCACCTGTTGGCCCTCAAAGGCGGGCAGCTCCGCCCGTCCGTCCACTCGCTCAAGGCTCCCGAAATCGGTGATCATGACAACGTGGAGGCCAAAGTCGGTCCATAGCATCGCCACATTGCCGAAAGCATGATCGTCGCGCCCCCCCGCCGCTCCGATGATGAAGACCTCGGCCGCCCCTTGGTCCCTGGCCCACACCAGCGCTTTCTCCAGGTCGCCGCTGGCCTGATCGGGCCGCTCGACCAGCGCTCCGGCGTAGCGCGCTTTGAGCTCCGGCGAGAGGGAATCCATATCGCCCACGATGGCCGCAGGGACCAGACGCAGATCATCGAGATGCCGCGCGGCGCCATCGCAGCAGATGAGAGTGCCGGCGCTCTTGAGCAGCGCCTGAGGCCGGGCGTGGACGGGAAACGGACCGTCCGCCAAAATGATAACCGGGGCTTTCAGGCTCATGGGGGCCAATCCCGGACCGGGCTGAGCCACCCCTCGTACAGGCTTTTTGGGCTCTCCGTGGGGTTATCGACCTGCACCCGTTGTGCGGGGCCGGTTGGTTTGGGTAGGGGCCGGATGGCCGAGCGCGATCGAATCGTAGAACAGTGCATGGACCTGCTTTCCGGACAGTGATGATTGTCCCCGCGAAAATAGCCCACCGGCAACGAGAAATCCAGACCCAAGCAGTCAACGTGCGCCGCTTGTCTCTGCTCCGACCGCTTCCCTAACTTGCCTCCCCGCTCCAGGATCGATGAACACCCATGAAGCAATTTTCCAACCTATCAGCGACCCTATTAGTGACCGTCTCCCTTTTGACTGCCGCGCCTTCGTCCGACTCATCCGCCGTGGAATTATTGATGCGGATTGCCCGCCGGGTTGAAGGGGTAGATCATTCCGCCACATTGACCATTGAAAAATATTCCCGCGGTAAACTCACTGCAACCCAAAAATTGGACTTCTACATCCGGTATCCCGACACGGACTCGGTAACCATGCAGACCGCCATCCAGCTGCTGCCCGGCAGCCGGGGCGCAGGCCAGAAATTTTGGCTTTGGCAGTTAACGGACAAGCGGCGAAAGCAGTGGCTGTACAGTCCCGGCAGTGACAAATTGCGCGAAATTGCCCGACGCCGCGTTGGGGGCCTGGCCCTGTTTAACATCGATGACCTGGCTCTCACCGAGGCGGACATAGTGGGCATGGAGCATACCGTGAGTGCGCCGGACCCGGTCAGCGGCTGGATAGAAATCCGCAGCAAAGTGACCGGCAAACCCAAGCGCAAGATCGGCGGGAAACGAGTGGCGCAGTCACGCCTGTGGATCGATCCGGCGCAAAACCTCGTGCGCAAATCTCAGAGTTTCTCGGCCAAAGGGAATCTCATCCAAACCATTGAGGTAAAAGCGACGCAAATGGCCGGCGGCATATTTTGGGCTACGGAGCTGGAAATCACCTTGGCCCGCAAGCACGAGATGACCCGCATCACGATGACCAACCTGTCGGTTCAGAAGTTGACTGACGATGCCATCTTCATGCCCACGCGGCCTTAAGTCTAGCCGGGGGGCCAGGAAAATGTCCGGCCGCCAAGCACATGGAAGTGAAGATGGAATACCGACTGCCCCGCATCCGCGCCTGAATTGACGACAACCCTGTAGGCATCGGCCACATTTTCCTGCCGCGCCAGCTGGGCGATGACCATGTATATATGTCCTATCAGGGCCGCATCGACCGCCTCAAGATCGGCCAGCCGGGCAATGGGCTTGCGTGGAACGACCAAAAAGTGCACCGGCGCCTGGGGGTTCGCATCCCTGAATGCCACGCAAAGATCATCCTCATGGATGATGTCCGCTGGAATGGATTTATCGATGATCCTGGAAAATATTGTCGCTCCCATGCTGCCCTCCAGGCTATGCTCTGTTTAGAATTTCCACCGCCTCCAGCAGCCGCTTGATATCGGACTGACTGTTATAGACCTGTACCGAAAGCCGCAGGAACCAGCGCCCCTCCCAATGCCTGGTGACCGACTCGATCTTGAATTCCTGCCACAGCCGCCGCAACCAATCGGCGCCATCGGCCTGCGGAGGCAGTTGCACGGCGGCCATGCGGGTCAGCCACACTTCCGGATTTTCGCACAGCGGCGGTTGCCCGAGAAGCGACTGGAGCGCGTGCCACCCTTCCAAGGCCAGATCGCTGCACCTGCGGCGATCATCATCCGTGACCGCCTCCCGCTGAAATTTTACTGCCGCCTCAACGGCCAGGCAGGCGGCCGGATGCTTCGTTCCGACCCAGCCAAAGTAATCCTTGAAAGTCGAGGCGGACGGCGTCTCGCTCTCATAGCCCCAACTGACCACCAGCGGCTGGAGCAGCTGCTGAACGTCCGGCCGGGCGTACAAAAAAGCCGACCCCATCGGCGCGCAGAGCCACTTATGGCAGTTGCCGGTATAAAAGTCGGCTCCGAGCCGGTCGAGATTCAGATCGATCATGCCGGGCACATGGGCGCCATCGATGAGGGTTATAATGCCCCGCTCCCGGGCCTGGCGGCAAATTTCCTCCACCGGAAATCGCAACGCAGTCGGTGCCGTGATATGCGACAATGTGACGAGCCTCGTCTCGGCGGTCACGCCAGACATGAAAGCCTCCACGAAAGCCTCAGGTGTGGTCAACGGCTCGGGTATGGGTTGAACCCTGATGACGGCGCCCGTGTGGGCCGCCACGAACTTGAGCAACCGGCTGACGGCGCCATACTCATGCGCGGTCGTAAGAATCTCATCGCCCGGCTGTAAATCAAGGCTGCGCACGACGATGTTCATGCCAGTGGTGGCGTTGTCGACAAACACCAGTTGATCCAACGAAGTGCCCAGGTAGCCGGCCAAAGCGGTCAGGGAGCGGGCCAGAGCCTCTTCACGTTCCCTGAACATGAATGCGTTGGGCCGGGATATGAGCGTCTGCTGCCACTGCTCCAGCGCCGCCTGCACCGGTAGCGGTACGGCGCCAAACGAACCGTGGTTCAGGTGGACCTGACCAGCATCCAAGGAAAACAGGTGGCGAAGAGAGTCGGGCATCTAGCTCACTGTCGCCCAGGTAAGGCCTACGGCCTCCGGTGGTCTCTCAGGCCGGGAAGCCTCCAGCCCAGCGGTAGCAGCAGAGCCGCCAGCACGATTTTAGCCAGCGCTCCGGGAATAAAGGGATAGAGGCCCAGCTGCAGCGCGCTCCCTTCGGACAGGTAAAACGCCAGCCGGGTGACGCCAAAGAGAAAAATGATCGCCGTGCCAATGGTCATGGCCAGCAGCGTGGTGAGGAGCCCCCTGTCCCAGCCGCGCTCTGACAGGACCCCGACGATCCCGGCCGCCACCACGAAACCTGCCAGATAACCGCCTGTCGGTCCTGCCAGAACTGCCACAGTGGCCGTACCGCCGGCAAAGACGGGCAGACCGGCCATGCCTTCAGCGATATACAGGAGCATGGCCGCCACGGCCCGCTGAGGGCCCAGGAGCGCTCCCACCAGGAGCACGGCGAATGTCTGTCCAGTCACCGGCACGGGCGAAAAGGGGAGCGCAACGGCAATCTGCGCACTCAGCGCCACAGCGACGGATGCGCCGGCCACTAAAGCGATGTCATACGTCCAGGCCAGGGAGCGGGTCTGAGGTCGGTAGGTGGCAGCTAAAGTGGCGTAGGTCATGTGGCGATCCTTTTTATTGATGCTCGCGGTGAATCCGGTCATTGCGCCGCGGCAGTCACGAATTTAGTTCCGATGGCACATAGGGCCAAGCCCCGGATGCAGGCCCGCCGTCGGCACTGTTTTTTTCTGGGGGGGAGACCTTCACGCCTATAATTTCAGGCTGTCCCGAGAAGTGCCACCGCATGGAACAGCTTACACTCAATATCAACGAGGAGACCCGGTCGAAGGTCATTGCCTCATCGCCCCTGGGCCTGCAGATTGAGTTGATGGAATTCATAGGCGCAGAAGACATACTCAGGTTGATAGAGGTATCCCGGTCATTGGCCAAGGTGTACGGCGACTCAGCCAAGCTGACCAAAACCACGATCCGCAAATACTTCAACTATCCCAAGACTTTACCGTTCACCGCCAGACACCATGGGGAGCTGGTCGGCTACATCATCGGTGTGCCGCTGGAATACTTCAGTCACGACCCCTGGGCGCAGTTTGACCAGAACCTGGGGCATGGCAACACGATTTACACCTATGCGTATGTGATCCTTGATCGCTACCGGGGCAACGGATTTGCCCGGACGCTTAAGCGGGTTTACATCAATTGGTCCAAAAAGAAGGGCTACAGTTTTGTTACGGGACATGTGGTGGAGGGCATCGCCCGGAAATTTTCGACGGAGACGATCATCGTCAAACGGTTTAAAAACTGGCACGGCTCAGGTAAAACGTTTGAATATTACCGCAGACCGATACAGAACCAATCCGTGGGGCAGGGCTACTAGAGCAGAACCTCAATCAGCACGGGAATCAGATCGAAAAAGCCTTCCTGCTCGTTCATCTTTTCCAGGTTTGCCTCAATCCGCACCATTCTTTTCGCTCTGTTTTCCGGGAACTTCCGCACAACAGACAATGAATACTCAGTCATCTTGGGATGATTGGTTACTTTAATGTAGTCTTTTGATGACAAAATAAGGTAACCATAGAAATAGTCGATCCCCCAACGAATGCTGAACAGTGGTTTTTTCCCTTTGTAATAAAAATGATGGAACCAACTGTTCTCATTATTGCTCCACTCCAGCTTGGCATCAAAATGAAGCGAAAGAATCTCGTTATAGATCCTGTCAAATCGCCGATACCTGCCAAGCCCCAGGAAATCTTCCAAATCCTCTTTTGTAGGCGCCAATGCCTTATACTCAAGCGGGTTCATCGCCATATTTGTGCCCTCATTAAATAGCGTCTGTTTAAACTTGGAGCGCTATTTCCCAAACAATGCGTCTATTTCATCCTGAGATATGGCATCCGCGCTATTACGAATGGTGTCCTCGAATTCGGTTGGTTTCTGATTTTCCATTTCTTCGCTGTAGCTCTCAATTAATTTGCGGATCGCCTCATTGCTCTCCCCAATGGTTTGCAATCCTTGGAACAGTTTCTGCATCCGCACCTGGATCGCTTCCACAATCTGGGTCGCCATTTTCAAATGCTGCGATGTAATATCCTGGTATTGCAGGGCCATATTGATTTCGTTGATTTTGAGCGCCACTTCCTCCAGAGCCTCTTTTGTCTCGCCATCGGTTTTGGATAGAAGATCGTCCAGAGCGGTCGTGATCTGGTCGGCGTTATCCATGATGGTGTTGGCGGCATTCTCTGCCATCATATCGGCGCTGGCGATGTTGTCGGTGGCAGTGGGTATCGATTCCGTGGTAGAGGTCAGAGATTGGTTCGCCCGCGCCAGAATGGGCATCAGATCCGTGAGAAAAGTAAACAGTTCTTCCAGAAAAGGCGCTATTTCCCCACCAAACTCAAACAGCGACTCAATTTCGCGGAGCGTTTTGAGAACTGTGCCTGCCTTCTTATCCATTGATATTCTCCCAGTAATAATTAGTTCGATAGCCGCGCTTAAAAGACTGCATCGAGCTTCTGTTGCAATATATCAGGCGTGAACGGCTTGATCACATAGGCATTTACGCCCAGTTTCATCGCGGTCATCACGTCATCCTTCATGCCCCGTGTGGTAATCATGACAATGGGAATATCATCAAACTCCGGTCTTCCCCGCAGCTCCTCTACAAGCTCCGCGCCGTTCATTTCCGGCATGTTCCAGTCTGTTACCACCAGATCTACCAACCTGCCATCGATTTTTGCGAGGGCATCGACGCCATCTTCTGCCTCAATAATTTCGGAAAACCCGATTTTCTTAAGGGAGTTCGCAATAATACGGCGCATGGTCGGCGAATCTTCAACAAAGAGGACCGATTTTCCTTCTGCTTTCATCCCACGGCTCCTTACTCGACCAGTCTGGTAATAATATTTGGTATGTGTTCTGCCGAGGCGACGATATCGGCGATGCCATCATCTACAACTGCCTTCGGCATACCATAAACAACACATGTTTCTTCATTCTGGGCAATAATTGTTCCATTCGCCTTGTTCGCTTCACGCAACCCCTGCAGACCGTCACGCCCCATCCCGGTCAAAATTACACCCAATGTATGGCCTCCGTATACGGAAGTTAACGAGCTGAACATCAGGTCCGCCGAGGGGTAATAAAGCAGGCCCTCAGGACGTTGGTTCATGTCCAGGACGACTGAAGTCCCCTTCCGAAAGGCCACCATATGTTGGCCACCTTTGCCAATCAGAACGGTGCCCTTCTCCAGGGCTTCGCCGTGTTCGGCTTCCTTAACATTTAGAGCCGATAGCCTATCCAGCCGTTCGGCAAACGGTTTGGTAAACACGGCTGGCATGTGCTGCGCCACCATTACGCCGACTGGAAAATCTCCAGGGAGATTTTCCAGTATGTGCTGCACAACGGGGGGGCCGCCTGTGGATACACCAATGGCCAAAACTTGGTAGTTTTTATTAAGGAGGCTGGGTTTAATCGGAATAATGCGCTCATCGTCCGAATTATTCTTAAGCGCTTCCGCACGGTTTTGCCGCCGCTGAATCGCCTCCATAAAGGCCTTGCGCTTGGTGGGAGCATGGGCCACGATGCTTTTGATTTTGCGTAATAGTTCTTCCTTAATCTTTATTATATCTATGGCCACAAAAGACTGCGTCTTGGGTATATAATCCATAGCGCCACGGTCCAGGGCCTCCAAAGTCACCTCTGCCCCTTCGGTGGAAATGGAACTAACCACCAGCGTAGGTGTCGGAGTCTCTCGCATAATGATGTCAAGCGCCTCGAGACCGTTCATGCGCGGCATCTCGAGATCCAGCGTGATGCAGTCGGGCTTCAGGTTACGGACCATTTCCACGCCTTCCTGCCCATCGCGCGCCATGCCTACAACTTGAATTCCCGGATCAGATTCAACCATTATCTGAATTGCTTTGCGCATGAAAGCCGAGTCATCAATAATGACCACTCTAATCAATTATTTCAACCCAGCCCCATATGATGGATAAGTTCGGGTACATCCAGTATCAGCGTGATCTCTCCATCACCTCCGATGGTACCCCCAGCCACGCCGGGGATTTTGCCCAGCGCCTGGCCCAACGGCTTAATCACCGCCTCTTCCTGGCCTTTGAGACCGGTAACGACCAAAGCGTATCTGAACTGGGCAACCGAGACAATGACGGCGTAATACTGGTGTTCCTCGCTGTCATCCGGGGCTTGAATCTTGAACCAATCATCAAGGTACAGCGTGTTGACGACAGTGTCCCTGAAGCGGATGACCCACTTTTCCTCCACCTTGGTAAGGTCGGATTCCTGGAGCTGCACCGTTTCGATGATGGAGCTGAAGGGGATGATGAAATTCTCATCCCACACGGCCACCTTGAGCCCAGTGACGATGGCCAGGGTAAGCGGCAGTTTAATCGTGAAGCGTGATCCTTCACCCAGTTTAGTATCAATATCTATGACACCATTAAGTCTGCTGACATTGGTGTTGACCACATCCATACCTACGCCGCGCCCGGAAACATCGGTGACTTCCGACGCCGTACTGAAGCCCGGCTTGAAAATGAGGTTCAACTTCTCGCGGGTGGTCATGGATTCAGCCTCGGATGCCGTGATCGTTCCTTTTTCGACCGCCTTAGCGGCAAGTACGTCGGCATCCATGCCTTGGCCGTCGTCAGAAATTTCGATAACGATATGATTGCCCTGATGGGCTGCCTCCAGCGTGATGGTGCCCACCCGTGGTTTTCCGTTGGCTTCCCGAATATCCGGGGGCTCAATTCCGTGGTCGGCGGCGTTGCGGACCAGATGGAGCAGGGGATCATTGATCGCTTCGATCACTGAGCGGTCAAGTTCCGTCTCCTCACCGATCAGTTCCAGATTGATCTCTTTTCCACGGTCCCGTGCCAGATCGCGCACGACGCGGGGAAATTTGCGGAAGACATTGCTGATCGGAAGCATCCGCATCTGCATCACCGCTTCCTGAATCTCAGTGGTAATGCGTCCCAGGGAGTTGTTCACCTGGTCAAGGTTGTCGATAGCTTGGTCTGAGGACATGGTGGCAGCCAGGGTGGTATAGGCCTGACCCAACTGGTTTCTGTTGAGCACCAGCTCCCCGGCCAGGTTCATCAAGTTTTCGAGCCGTTCCATATCAACGCGAATAGTTTGCATCGGCGGTTTAACCTGCTTGTCATCAGCCGCTTTGGATACCGCAGGTGCGGCAGCCACGTCGGACGCCTTGGGAGGAGGCGTTGCCGCGGGGGCTTCAGGAGCTGCCTCTTCAGCAGGCGCTTCTTCATCTTCGGCGGCAATCGTGTCCGCCACCGGTTGGCCGTTTCCGGCGGCCTGCGCCTCAGGAGCGCTCTCCTTCTCCGCCACCTCACCGTTACCAGCGGGAACGGCCTCAGCCGCAGGCACGCCTCCACTTTTTTCGGCCGCTTCCAGCATGGAGACTATTCCTGAAATGTCATATGTGACGTCTGCTCGCAGCTTCACATCATCAGTGAATTTGCTGAACCAGTCACTCGCCTTGAGCAATGCATCGGTTATGGCGCCATCGGGCGAAAGGTCTCCGTTGCGCATTTTAATTAATATATCTTCAGCAACGTGAGCGACCCGCTTGGCCTGGGTAAAGCCCAGAAAACCACAGGTCCCTTTAAAAGTGTGAAACGCCCTGAAAATGCGATTGATCAGCTCCGGATCGGAATGGGATTCGAGCTCGACCAAGTCTTCGTTCACGTCCTGAAGCAGTTCAATAGCCTCAATGATGAATTCCTCGAGAATTTCATCCATGCCCTCAAGGTTAGCGTAAATCTCCGCCATGGACGGTTCCGCGGCCGCTGCCGGCTGGCCATTTTCGGCGGCCTGCTCCGCTGGCTCAGCTACAGTCTTTGCGTCACCGTCGGGAGCGTCCCCGGAGCCACCACTGGCGGCCGTCGCTTCGAGCTCGCCGCCGGTTTGCGCTTCGCTGGTCTCCATCATTTCGGCAGGCACTTCCTGCTGCGCTTCTCCCGCCGCTTCCTCGGCAGCGGTATCTGCCAGGGCTGTCTCACCCCCCTCACGGATCACTTTCAGCCGGTAAACCAAATCATCAATTTCATACTCTTTTTCCACGCGCTCCTTCACATCTTCAGTAAACTGGCTGAACCAGTCGCAGGCCTCAAGGAGGATGTCAATGATCGGGCCGTCGGGTTGCAGCTCGTTGTTACGCATGGCGTTAAGCAGATCTTCGGCAACATGCGCGACATCTTTGGCCTGGTCAAATCCCAGAAAGCCGCAGGTGCCCTTAAAAGTGTGGAACGCCCTGAATATTTTATTGATATTATCTGGATTCGGGTCCGATTCGAGGTTAACCAATTCCTCGTTAACCTCCTCCAAAAGCTCAGTTGTCTCGATAATAAAATCGTCCAGAACCTCTTCCATGCCTATCAAATTATCATACACGCTCATAGAGTATTTCCTCCCATGCTTGCAGGCTTCTCCCAGGCGGGAACAACAGGTCTCCGGCCGGGATCAAAAAAGATAGCACATTCAATCGATACAAAATCAGATTCCCCACAACGATTGGCAATTTTACGATGCGATGGGTTCTAACTCAACGTTAAGTATTTTGAAACCTGATATTTAATTTTATCGGCGTCAAACGGTTTTTCCATGTAAATATCAGCTCCCACATCCTTGCCGCGCTGTTTTGCCTCATCGCTCCTTTCCGAAGAAAGTATGATGATCGGCACATCCTTGTGTGTCTCGGATTTTCTCAGGTTTTCAATGAACTCGTATCCATCCATATTGGGCATGTTTAAGTCGACAATGACCAAATCTATCCGAGAAGCCTGTGACACTTTTTCCAGAGCATCCATCCCATCCACCGCAGTGATAACCTCAAGATTCTGAGCACTGAGTGAAAATGTAACGAACTTGCGAACCGTCGACGAATCGTCCGCAATGAGTACGACCTGTTTGGTCTTCCCACTATCCACGCTCATCGGCTTTAAGCCTCCTATTCCTTCTTGTACGCAAAAGCGCCCGTTAAATGTTCGACTTTGAATGATGATGAAATACCATGTAGAGATTCAGCCTCCCCAAGGAAAAAAAAGCCGCCATGGTTCATAGTACCATAGATTGAGCGCAGCACTCTTTTCTTCATATCCTCATCGAAGTAGATCATCACGTTCCGGCAGTATACGTAGTCTATCCCGCTAAATTTTCTAATCTCCGTACTGTCGTTCAAGTTGAGGTACTTGAACTTTACCAGGCTCCTGATATCTTCATTGACCTGAAATCGTCCCGGCTGAAGTTCAGTGAAATAGAGCCGTTTCTGGATCTCCGTCATCGCGCCCCTGAAGGAGTTCTTTGTATAGATCCCTTCATTTGCCAAAGCCAAAGCACGATGGCTGAGATCCGTACCCCAAAGGTCAATATTCCACTCCGATATTTTATTTCCCAGCAACGCTGATAAAATGATGCCAATCGTATAAAGTTCTTCACCGGTGGACGAGGCCGCGCTCCAGATTTTCAAGTATCTATCTCCTTCTGCCTCCCGCTGATCAATCAGTTTCGACAGCAAACCCTTGAAGGCTTCCAGCTGAGGCTGAAATCTGAAGAAGAACGTTTCATTGATTGTGACTGCGTTGTATATCTCGTGAAATTCCGCCGTATTGCTGGCCTGAGTTTTTACATGGGCAATATAATCCTCAAACGACCCCATGCTGAGTTCTTTAATGCGCTTGCTGAGCCGATTCTCAAGCAGGTATAGTTTATTCTCGGCAAAAAATATCCCAGTTTTAGAATAAATAATATCCCGCAGTTCCTGAAACTGTTCAGGAGCCAAATTGATGCTTGCAGGAACAGCGATCACGCTCATCCGGTTGGCTTTTTCACGACCGCTTCAAGACCAAAGCCAATCCGCGAGCGGACAATTTTGCATGACCCGAATAAGGAGGATATATTCTGATAATAGTAATATTAAATACCTAATACTTGTTCGGCCATGGAACGCAGATCATCATCATCCGAGTCCAAAAAGGGCCGGACGAAATCGCGCGCTTGCGGAATATCCAATTCCTGCATGGCCCGCATGGCTGCCAGCTGCGGCAGATTTCTTTCGCCTGCCAATATCTTCATGATGATGGGCGTAACCGATTCAGCCCCAAATACCGGCAACTGCTCAATGGCTGTATAGGCGACCCAATCGTTTTCGTGATCGACCATACCCACGCAAAAGGTGTGCAGCCCATTTTCTGCCGTCGAAAGTTTAATGAGTGCGACGAGTAACTTGGCATTGTGCCGGTCAACTGATGCGACAAACTTAGACAGCTGCTCAGAATCTAAACTTTCGTCCAACTGCTCGATCAGCAGCTGCTGGTAGTCCTCCCCTCCCGCGTCCATCCCTGCAACAATGGCATCGACAGGTATCGATCTCCTTGAGAACAGACTTATGTCTATGCGCTTGGCAATTTTCAACATTCCGAAAATGGCGGCCCCCTGCAACGGTGCCGTCAGCCGCGAGAAACTGGCCTCGAGTTGCTCAAGCACCACCCGATCGCCGGCATTGCCCATGGCATCGATCATGGCATACTGAATCAGCAGATCACTGGTTTCAAACAGCTTTCCGGCCAGAAAGTTGGCGCTGCCAGCGTCGCCGATAAGTCCAATAGCTTCGGCCGCTTCCCTCTTCAGATATTCTTTCGTTTCGAACGCGTGCTTCAAGGCCGGCAACGCCTGGGGAGACTTTATTTTGCCCAGCGCCTCGGCGGCCGACACGCCGACATTGGCCACTTCATCACCCATGGCCTTGGACAGCCCCTCAACAGCTCTTTCGCTTCCGGCCAGTCCGAGTATGTCCGCGCTGAATTTGCGCACGTCCTCGCTCCCCTCCTCAAGGGCCACCACCAACGCGTCCACGGCCTCCCCCCCAAACTTGGCGATCAGGACGGCCACCAGATTCCGCACTTCAATTTTCTCGTGTCCCAGCAACGGCGTCAACTGGGGTAGAGACTGCTCAGGCGGTACGGCCTCAAGCAGCTCGGACGCCGCCTCCCGCACCGCGCGGTGTTCATCCTGGGTCGCTAATACCAAATAATCGACCGTCACCTCGGCAGGAAATTTTTCAAGGTCATATACTGCCCATCGGCGCGCATCCGAATCCTCCGCCGAAAGCCGCGGTATGATGCCGTCCAATTCCTGTTGTTCTTGGTCCGTCATGGTCATGGTGCCTTGATCCTCATATCAAACTGGCGCTTCCGGAAACGCCGGAACTCCACCTACTCATTTAATCTCTGAAAAAATGAGCCCGATCTGCCCCCCACCGGCCTATGGCCAGCTCTTTCAAGGGCCCGTTTATTCACCGGCGCGATATAAAAGTAGCCGCCAGGTTTAACCGATGTAATCAACTCTCTCACGATTTCCTTCTGGTAGTCAGGATCGTAATAAAGGACAACCAGTGAGCAGATCAAAATGTCGTACCGGTTTTCCTTTATTGAGCTGATAATGTCTTCAATAAAAAAGTTGACCTGCTGTTTAATGGCGGGGATAACCGTAACCTTGTTGCCCCCGGCGGGCTCAAAGTATTCGCTGTAAGCTTCCACCATGGCTCTGTCTTGACCGTTGACCGTAAAGACCCCGTTTAACGCTTTTCCGATTTGAGGCCGGCTCAAATCGGAGCCCCGCACATCCACGTCTATCGTCCGATTCTGCCTTTGAAGGGCCCGATTCGCAGCAATGGCAAAGGAGTAGGCCTCCCGGCCATCCGAGCAGCCGGCGCACCAGATGCGCAGCTCGCGCCCATTTTGCAGGGGACCTTTCACCAGTGCCGGCACCAGGCGCTCCTCCAAATCGGCAATCAGGCGCGGATTCCTGAAAAAGCGTGTGGCAACGACCAGGTTATCGCTCTCAAAAAACGACTGCAGATCCGAACTTGCGTCCAGCTTGGCATCGTATACATGCGTTCCGGTATGTTTGCCGGTCATCGTTTCCATCATGCCAGGACGGGTGCCGGGCTGTACGAACGGGCCCGGACATGGTCGCGGGTCAGGTTGTTAATCCAGGCCGCCATCAGTTGTGGAGATAGCACTCTCGCCGTCGGGACCATGGACATGGCGGATTGCGGCATATTGGCAAACATGGCCGTATCAGGCGCCTGGATGACGACTTCCCCGTGATTGAGGAATATGTCCTTTAACCCCTTGGCTCCGTCATACTGCATACCACTGAGAATCGCGCCCCCCACCTGGTTGCCAAAGCGGATGCCCGTCGTGGCAAACACCTGGTCAATCACCGGCCGAAATCTCGTGTTGCCGCTGACGGGAGATAACGAAAAGGCGTTGTTGGTCAGATGATAGCCGAGGGTGTGATCTCCCGGTACAAAATATACTTCGCCACTTTTTATGGCCATATCAGTCTGCACCACAGTAGGCAGCTGAAACAGCCCGTTGGCGAGCTTGAATCCGGCCATGAATTCGAATTTTGGGCTGTGGTGCATGGCAATGATGATGGGGAGATGTGGGTAGGAGATATGCTCGAACAGCTGCCGCAGGGCGACATCGCCACCCGCTGAACACCCCAGGATAACCAGCTTGTCCCACTCAAAGATGATCCTCTCGGCATTGAAGATGCGATTTATGGCCACCTTCACGGGATCGTCTCGATAAATTTGTTGGCCCGCAGTGGTCCTTTGGCGCATATGCTCAATATCTTCTGTTAACCGGTTCAAGACCGGCCCCCAATCCCGGTCAATTAAACTCTCCAACATCAATTTTATGGACACCAACAGCGGATCGCCGGTGCAGGGACGATCCAGGCTCATCCCGCCTTTAGCTCGTCCAACAACGCCCCATCTGCCTGAATTACCCTGTTGAAATCAACAATCGTCACCAGACTGTCTTCCATTTTGGCAATACCCACGAAATATTTATGATCGGCATCAAGCCAATCCTCGGGCGTCGGTTCAATAGCATCTTGAGGCACACTGATGACTTCACGCACAGCGTCTACGATGTAGCCAATAAGCCCTTGAGTCGTTCTGGCAATCATGATCTGCTGACTGCTGGCATCACCCTTATCGCTGTCGATATTGAGCCGGGTCCTTAAGTCAATGGTCGGCACAATGTTGCCCCGCAGGTTGGTCACGCCTTTGATATAGTCCTTGACGTGGGGAACCCGGGTAATATGGCTCACCCCTGATACTTCCTGAATCTGGAGGATGTCACCGCCATAAGTCTGGTCGCCCAGCATAAATGTCACTAACAGACTGACTTCGTCCTTGCCGTGTGCCGACCCTGCAAAATCCATAGAGACCGTTGAGCCGGTCGACTTGCCCGCGCCTTGCGCGATGGAACCTGTTGCTGTTTCAGTCATGATAACTCCTCAATCTAGCGCGGCCATCCGCTGCCTGCCAAGCCACCCGCCGGCAGGATCATGAGCGGATCATTACGCGACAATTTCAGCCAACTGTGCCTGTTCTTCATCGGTAAACAGCTTATCGGGAGCAAGCAGCAGAATGAGCCGGCCATCTACCTTGCCGACACCTTCGATAAAGTCTACATTCACTCCGCCCATCGCCATATTATCGGACGATTCCACATCTGACGACGGCAGACGCAAAACTTCCGACACCTCGTCGACTACCAGCCCCAGTAAATTTTGATTGCTTTCGATGACGACAATTCGGGAATCTTTGGTGGTCTCCGATTTTTCCAGTCCAAACCGCAGTCCCAGGCTGACCACAGGCACCACGGCTCCCCGCAGATTCATGATGCCCTCGACATACTCGGGCGCAGTCGGGATCGGTGTGACCTCCATCAGGCGATTGATCTCCCGCACAAATCGAATGTCCAAGCCAAAACTACCTTCAGCAAGTTTAAAAATCACCAGTTGCCGTATTTCTGATGCGGCATCTGAAGACGATTTGTCTTTGGTACGAATGCTTGTGACTGTCATTCAGGCCTCCTTACCCTATCTTCGAATATTCACTCTTATGACCCAGCCGGGTTAGGTAGAACCCGTTGCAGCCATACTGCATCAAAATCGCGCCTTAAAGCATGAGTGGAAAATCTGGCGAGCCGACGGTTTGGAGTGAGCAGCCGCAACAGATGCACTGTAACGGCGGTCAACAAGTGAGAACGCTCCCTTGTCCAACTCCCCAAGCCCCCAAGGGTAGCGGATATACGTATTGGAAAGCGGTTGGTATGCTGCCCCATCAGCCATTCACTGGCGCAGACTCTAATCCAATCCTTTCAATCCAAAACCCATTCAGAGCCAAAAAGAGGACGGTCTTGCGACCATCCCCCCTAGATATCAGACTCCCCACCCGATCCGTAGTGCGCGCTTGCACACTGCGCTTAAGGCAGGGAGAATCTACAACAATTTATGTCTACTAGAAAGCGCCGATATCGCTGAGGATATTCGCGGCGACCTGCTCAAGAACCTGGGCGCTGTTGAACTCGCCTGACTTGATGCGCTCGCCGATGAGCGCCAAATCGGCTCTCTCCTCGGACCTGGCCGCCACTGGGCCATCCAGCAACCCTGAGAACTGCGGCAGCCTGGCAATGGCGCCGGCAACAGTTTCGCTCACCTCAGGTTCATCGAATTCCCCCGACTCAATGCGGTCCCTGATCGCCTCTACTCTGGCCGGGTCTTCCTGGCCCAGAGCCTTGAGTTGAGCCTGAGCCCGCGCCACTTCCCCGTTAATTGCGGCCAATTCCTTGGCTGCTGGAGATATGTTGACGCTATCTTTGGGCGCAGACGCTTCGGCTTCACCGGTGCTGACGGGCTGCCGGGCGCGATCAGATTTGGAGCTCTGCAGTTTATCCTGCTGCCGTATACGGTCCGCAGGATCGATATTGCCACCAATATTATGGATAGGCGCCATAAATTACCTCGTTACATCCAGCAGCTGGCGTGCCATCTGCATATTTTCACCTATGACACTGAAGTTAACCTTATTCGGCATCGATGCCATAATATTTATAATCGCCACCTGTCTGCGTCTCAGCAAGTACTGCAGACGCTCGTCGACGGCGGAGAGATTCTCCAAGACTACTTTCAACGCGGGTGATGTCTTGGCCATATCTATCGGTTCGCCACTCCCTGAAGCGATCGATTTGCGCTCCTTCTCGAGGGCTGCCAACTCCTCAATGCAGTTTGATCTCATCACGAGCAGGGTTTCAAGACGCTCAATATTGAACGAATCAGCCTCTTCTAAGAGACTTCGGGATGCTACCAGGACGGCCTCTATACCGGCCTGTTGGCGTTCCAGTATGGCGTTCATCTTCTGCTCCCGGTTCATCAACGACTCCTGCTTGAAACCCTAGGCGCTGCCACTGAAAATAAGACCGGTGGCACCTTTCAGATTGGAAATCAGGCGCAGCAGTTCCTCAGGCGGAACCTGACGGATCAATTCTCCTGTCTCTTTGTCGCGCACCTGCACCACTGATTTGCCAGTTTCCGCATCTACCACGAAGGTGATCCGTGTGGAGCCGATCTTGCTTGCATATTCGTTTAGCTCTTCCACTACCCTGAGCACGCCTCCACCTGCCACCGAGCGTGTTGCCTCGGCTGCCTTGGCGGGTGGCGTGGACTTGGCCAGAGAGTTTCCTCTCCTGATCTGCCCAACTGCGCTTGCATCAGGGTCACGGCCAGCGCTGGCTGCAACACTGTGTATTGCGTCAACCATGATGACCTCTTTTCTTATTTTTACTTTCCACTTCTATTGCCATTATCTAAAAAAAGACTGAAAGAAGGCCGCTTGTGCCTGTACCTGGCTCAAGGCGGATTGCAGCCGGATTAATTGCGATTTAAAACGCGCGACTCTTTGATCAAGACGGTCATCGAAGGCTTCGAGGCGCGCATTCTGGAAAGTAATCGAATTGGTAATCGACCGCTGGGAGATGGTAATCGTACCGGAAGTTCGCGTGAAGTTGACGATGTAATCCTGCAATTGGGTCGCAATGCCATCAGACGCATTGAAAATATCTGAAATGAGCGTGGGATTGGCGGCCAGCGCCGCTTCAAACAGGCTGGCGTCTTCAAAAAAGAGGGTGCCGTCACTGTTCGTCTGTAACCCGATCTCATGTATGCGGTCAAACGCCGTCGTCGAAGCACCCGTCACCTGGGAGACGATAATGGAGCGCAACTCGATGGCAATGGTGCTGTAAGTCGTGTCACGAGCGAACTGACCGCCGCTTCGGGATCCCTGGCGGACGAATAGCAGGGCATCATTGTAAGCTTCGATAAAATCGTCCAATTCCTTCCTCACCGCTTCGGTCGCCGCTTCTATCGTTATCGTCACCGGATCGACGGAAACATTCACCAGCTGCAATGTCACGCCAGTGAGGACGTCGTCCACCGCGTTGCTCCCACGGACGAACGTAAGCCCGTCTAGTTCAAATTCGGCGTCAAGATCGGCCTCTGCCGTAATGAAGCCGCCGTTATTGTTCTTCGCTGCTGTTGTGCGGGTCAGCCCCAGAGAATTCAACAGGCCGTCAGTATCGGTGAATTCCAGCACCTTGTCCGAGCCGGTTTCGCCCGACCTGAGAATGAGCCGGGCATCACCCGCGCTTTCCTCTACAAAGGTGGCCGTCACTCTCTCGGTAGCCTCAAGATTACCGGCGCTGATCTCAGTCGCTATGGCGCTGTTGATCGCGCTGGCAATGTCTTCAAAGAGCTCTTCATTGGTCTTGGCGAACGAAGCCGCAGTCACCGTCACGGTCACGGCCAGGCGGTTCGATTCATCATCGTCGGTGGGGTGGGCCACCAGAATTTCAAATGTTTGGTCGGTTAAAATCCCGTTGAAATCAGTGTCGATCCCCGTGAACAGGTCCGATACCCGCGTATCGGTCGACGCAAGCCGGGTCACCTCAAAATCGTGGGTGCCGACCTGAGCGGTACTGTCCGCGGCAACTGTTACAACAGATTCATCGCTCGACAGGCCATCCCTGGCGGCAAAGGGGTCAAACAGTACCGTATCGGTAAAGCGGTCAGTGATTGCAAAGAGGGTGGAAAGCTTCGAGTCCAGATCCGAAAGCGCTGATTTCCGCGATTCAAGACCGCTCAGGCGCGTCTCCAGTGGTGTGCGCTTTAGAAGCTCAATAGTCCTGAACTGGGCAACCAACCCCGTTACGTCCAAGCCTCCCCCAAATGAACTTATTGCTGCCATATTCTTCCGTTTCAGTTAACGTTCATGGCCTCAGACCAAGCCAGTTTCAGTCCGCCAATTATTTTGTCAACTTCTTTAAAATTTCCCTTCCTTACCTGGTCAAGACAATATTGGTAGAGCTGGAACATGGGCACTGCCACCTGCTCGTGGGTGAAATCCAGCGAGTCGATAAGCCCCAACAACCCTCTTTCAGTCCTGTCCGCATCCGCATTGCCGCAACCGGCGAGGATAGCATCGTACATGTATGATATCAGCTGCACTTCATTGGCAGACATGATTTTCTGGGTCAGGTAGGGATCCTTTTGTCCCGGTCCACCTGGTGTCATGTAATTGCTCATACGTTCGCTCTCCTGGCATTTTCATCTACGCGAGCCGCGTTGCCCAAAATAAAGGCTATCCTGCAGACAATATCGGTTATTTCCACCCAAACTTTAGCGCATAAACACAATGTTCCCAGTCTGAGCAAAAGGACGCCCCCGCAAGCTAAAAAAAGGGCCTGGCAAATATGCCAGGCCCTTCTCACGCGAAAGCCCAACTGGCTGCGCTGGTTTACCGGAAGAGCGATAGAACCAGCTGGGGTGCCGCATTTGCTTGTGCGAATGCGCTGAACGCAGTTTGCTGGATAATCTGATCGCGGACCAATTGAGCCTGCACCTCCGCAAAGTCAGCATCCTCGATCCTGCTTCGGGCGGCCTCAGTATTGGTGATAGCCACTGCCAGCGTGTTCTCTTTCGAGGACAACCGCAGGAGACTTTCACCCACCTTCTGGGCGGCCTTGTTCAGGAGCTCGATGGCAGCATCAACGGCGGCGATGGCGGTCGATGCGTTGGCCGCAGAATCGACAACCAGGGCGGTAATCGACAACGCTCCCGAATCAACATCATTAAGAGTCACCGTAAACACATCGCCTGCGCCGGCGCCCGTCTGGAACGTCGCGGCGAAAGTGCCATCAATCAGTAGCCTACCCTGGAATTCGTTCTCTGCAACGATCTGGTCGATTTCCTCCACCAGGGCATCAATCTGCCCCTTTATGGCTGTGCGCTGGTCGTCATTGTAGCTGTCATCGGCGGCCTGCACGGTCTTCTCCTTGATGATCTGGAGCAGATCGCTGATGGCAAAATAGCCACCCTCTGCAATACCTAGCACGTTCTTGGCTGTACCCACGTTGGCTAAGGCCTGCTGCAACGAGCGCCGACGCGCTTCCAGTCCACGCGCAAGTGAGTAACCGGCAGCATCATCGCCCACCGAGTTAATTCTCTTGCCCGAAGAGAGCTTGAGCAAGCTGCTTCCAATGCGGTTGTTAACCTTCAGGAGCTCATTCAGCGACTGAAGGGCCGCGATATTCGCTCCGATTCGAGTAAAACTCATTGAAACCTCCTTGTCTGTCGTCTAGGGACTTCCATGCCCCCTTCGAAACATTCTTTTTCCAGTAACCAGCGGCATTTCACGATTGCTGCCTACTGCTATCACATGATCCCTATCGGAGTTTTACTCAAAACCTTTAGCGATAATTGTTACATTTTTTTCAGGGGGACTGTTGACTTGTTGCATTTGCTGGCGTTAGCATTGGCCTGGATATGGACTCGCCCGCATGAATGCTACCGCCCTTGCCCCTATCCTCATCACGGGGATGCACCGCTCCGGCACTTCCATGGTGGCCGAGCTTTTGCACCATTGTGGTCTCTTTTTGGGACCAGCGGATCGCATGCTCCCGCCCGGGGAAGGCAACCCCAACGGTTTCTGGGAAGACAAGGACATGGATGCCGTTACCGAGGAGGCGCTGTCGGCCCTTTCGGGGAAGTGGGATTTTCTGCTGCCCGGCATGCCGGAGGGCTATGCCAGGAGCGCTAAACTGGAAAATGCAAGGGCCATGGGCCGGCAGGCTATGCGCCTAATGGCAACGGGCGGCCCCTGGGGGTGGAAAGACCCGCGAGCCAGCATCATGGTCCCCTTCTGGAAGCATTTGATCCCCGATCTGCGCATTGTCATTGTGGTGCGGCATCCCCTGGAAGTCGGCCGGTCCCTGCAGAAGCGGGTCAACGGGTCACACCATATGGCTATGAATCTATGGCTGAACTACTCGCGCCACCTGCTGGAGGATATTGACCCCGACGAGCGTCTCATCACCCATTACGACAGCTATTTTATCGATCCCGATGAGGAGCTCGCCCGCGTGACGGAGTGGATCGGTCTGGAGCCCGATAACAATGCGCTGTCGGCCGCCTTGGGCGGAATCATCGCCTCTGCCCGGCAACAGACGGCTCGCGCCGGGGAACTCCTCGCGCATGAGGTGGCGGGCGTTTATCGACTGTTCTGCGCTGAGGCTGGCAAAACCTTTCAGGGCGCGCTGAAAGCCGGCAGGCTGCCCTTAATCCAGGCGGGTCCGCCGCCTCCGCAGCTCCCCGCTGATCCTGTCTCCCGGGACGATGCAGCCCGGGCCAAGGCAGCTTTTGACGAGGGCCTCGGACATATCGAGGAGGGTCAGACCGTCATGGCTATTTCCAGATTGCATGCGGCGACGCTGCTCAATCCCGGCTATGGCGAGGCGCACAACGATCTGGGCGTGATGCTGATGCAGTCGGGCGAGGTGGAATCGGCCAAATTTCACTTTGCATTGGGGGTGGAGCTTGATCCTGGGGACTCGGCAGCCTCTTCAAACCTGGCCTCCGCTTACGTCGAGCTGGGACAGGTGGAGCAGGCCATCCAGGTCTACCTGGCCTACCTCCAGCAAAAGCCCGATGACATTGACGCCCTCTTCTGGCTGGCCGCTGTGGCCGATGAAACGGGGAGCAACGATCTGGCCGGACAGTACGCTCGACGGGTCCTGGAGCTTGACCCGGCACATGCCGAGGCGGGAGAGATTCTCAAACGGCTGGAGGAACCCCGGAACCTCTAGTCATCCGTCAGTTCCGCCGGATACTGCCCCGGATGCGGCTCTCCCCATGCCGTGGTATCGAAGATGGTTCGCCCGGGCGACTTCATGCCGCTTCGAGCCCTGCCGAGTAACCTCCTGCGGCGGCGGCCCCATTCATCTTCGCGCGGTGAAGAAAGGCTGCCTGCGCGTCCGGCAGTTGTGCCTCATTACCACGCCAACTTTTCAGCGCCCCCTGCTGCAGAGCACGACCATAGGAAAAGGTCAACGCCCACGGTTTCTCTGTCCCCAGGGCGTTGATCGCCTGCAGATGGACCGTGGCGCTGAGCTCTGTCTGGCCCCCTGACAGGAAAGCGATGCCGGGCACATGCTCAGGGACCCTCTTCTTGAGCAGCTCGACGGTTCTGGCCGCCACTTCGCTGACGTCAGCCTGCTGCGGGCATTTGATGCCTGAAATAATCATGTTGGGCTTGAGCACGATGCCGGGCAGGTAGACGCGATGGGCCGCCAGCGACTCGAATACCATATCGAGGGTGCGGTCGGTGACTTCGGCGCACCGGTCAATCGTATGGCTGCCTTCCATCAGTACCTCCGGCTCAATAATGGGGACCAGTCCCGCCGCCTGGCACAGGTTTGCGTAACTGGCCAGGGCATCTGCGTTATCGGCGATGCAGCCACCGGAGGGGAGGCCGTCGCCGATAGTAATGACCGCCCGCCACTTGGCAAACGTGAGACCCATACCGGCATATTCCTCCAGCCGCTGCCGCAGACCGTCAAGACCCGCAGTCACTTTTTCACCGGCGTGGCCCTCCATGTCTTTGGCCCCCTGGTCGACTTTGATGCCCGGCTCAATGCCGAGGCTTTTAAGGAACGCGGGGAACGGCACGCCATCATCCGTGCTCTGCCGGATGGTTTCATCAAACATGATGACGCCACTTATGTGGTTTTCAATGCCCGGCGATGTGAACAGCAGGTTGCGGTACGATTGCCGCGCCTGTTCCGTGTTCTCAACACCGATCATCTCGAATCTCTTCTTGATGGTGCCGGTGCTTTCATCAGCGGCAAGAATCCCCTTTCCCGAGGCCATCATGGCCTGGGCAGTGACTGCTAATTTATCCTTATCCATTGTCTCTCCGGTCGTTATGAATTTACAATATCGAGAATGGGGAACCACTGCTCCCCTACAATCTTGGTCTCATCGGTTGCGTTGGCCAGCGGCACCGCCACAATCTCATTGCCCTGCAAGGCCGCCATGTGGCCAAATTGGCCGGCGTTGATCATCTCGGCGGCAAATATGCCGTACCGGGTCGCCAGCACCCGGTCGTTGGCGGTGGGTGGGCCGCCACGCTGGATGTGCCCTAGCAGAACATCGCGGGTCTCATGGCCTGTTTCAGCGGCAATGGCTTTGGACACCTGCTTGCCGATACCGCCCAATTTAACATGCCCGAAGGCGTCGCGGCTCTCATCCTGCGTGGCCATGTCGCTCTGCTGCGCCAGGACGGCCCCCTCCGAAACGACCACAATGGCGTAATTCTTGCGCTGGGGCCCGAACTCTCGGTTCACCGCCTGGCAGAGCTCGGCCAGGTCAGTCTCCTTCTCGGGGAGCATGGTGTAATCGGCGCCTGCGGCAATGCCGGTGTGGAGGGCAATCCAGCCGGCATGGCGGCCCATGACCTCGGCCACCAACACCCGGTGGTGGCTGCGAGCCGTGGTGTGCAGGCGGTCCACCGCCTCCGTGGCGATGGCCACGGCTGTATCAAACCCGAAGGTGGTATCGGTGGCAGACAGATCGTTATCAATGGTTTTGGGTATGCCAATGGCCGACACGCCCATCGCAGCCAGCGCAGTGGCGACCCCCAGAGTGTCATCCCCGCCGATAGCCACCAGCACGTCAATTTTATTGGCCACGAGATTGCCCTTGATCCGCTCAATAAGCGCTGGATCGCTCAGCGGATTGGTCCGGCTGGTCCCGAGCATGGTCCCGCCCACGTCATACAGGGGCCGCACATCCTCAGGCTTAAGGGACAGAGTCAGGTTCTCTATGAGCCCTTTCCAGCCATCACGGAATCCGACAAAATCATAGCCGTGCCGCTTCACGCCCGCCAGCACCAGCCCCCTGATAACGGTATTCAGGCCGGGACAATCTCCACCGCCGGTAAGTATGCCTACGCGCATCTTGTTGGGTGCTCCTCGTCAGCAGCGCAACCAGCGCCGATTGTTGTAAGACGATTCAGGTTCAATTCACATCGACCGAGCTGGGAAATTACCACCATAAATGCAGATATAAAAAGCGCACAATTCGCTATGCCCCTTGCCAGGGAATTCATTGCCACCCTAAATTTTCAGCACGCCGGAAGCCCCCCATGCCCACCCTTGCCATTACCCACGACATCTCCCCCGATATCAATCAAGGGGAACGCACGTGGATTGACGCGGTCCCCATCGACCTGGCCCGTGCCGATCAGCAGCACCTTGAGTACCGGCAGGCGCTGACATCGCTGGGCGTTGAAGTGATCAACGTTTCAGTCAACCGCGACTTTCCGGACAGCCTGTTCATCGAGGATCCCGCGGTGATTGTCGATGAAGTGGCCATCCTGACCCGTCCCGGAGCCAAGGCCCGGCGCGGCGAGACGGCCGCCCTGGAGCCCATATTGGGGGCCTACAGAACCCTCCTGCGCATGGAGCCCCCGGCCACTCTGGATGGCGGTGACGTGCTGCAGATTGACCGCCGCATCTTCGTGGGCCAGTCAACGCGCACCAACCGGGCCGGCTATGAGGCGCTCAGCGAAATGCTCAGGCCTTACGGCTATAAGGTGACGCCCGTGGCGGTGCGTGAAGGGTGCCTGCATCTGGTTACCGGGGCGACGGCGCTTGATGATGAAACCATCCTGGTGGCGCCGGGGACCATTGATGAGGAGCCGTTTGCCGGTTACCGCATCGTCCATACGCCCGCAGGTGAAGCGTGGGCCGCCAATGTGATTCCTGTCGGGGGTGAAATCATGGTGGCCGCCGGCTATCCCGGCACAGCGGAGCTCATCAGCGGACTGGGGCATACCGTGCGCCTGACGGATATTTCCGAGATGGAAAAGGCCGAGGGCTCTCTCACCTGCCTCAGCCTCTTATTTAGTCATTGAAACGGGCTGTCAAGAATCGTCTATGGTGCGTTATCGAACGCGGTTGTCCCGATAAAAAGATACAGGTTTAAATCGGCGTACATATCTCGGCCAAACATATGGGCATTGTTGGTAAGACTTGAGCCATTCAGTATGAACTTATAATTGGCCGAGTCTGCAGCAGAGCAGTCACCGCTCTCCAAGAGGTCCCATGAGAGTTCCTGACCTTCCTGAATAAAAGGAACACTGTATTGCAACGAGTCGGCAAGGATAATGTTATCAATAACAAATACGCTGTCTGTCACAAACGCAGAACCGTTCAGGGTCATTGAGATGCGAATATTTAGCATGTCTAAAGTGTCTTCTGTTGACAGGGAAAACAGGGCTACAGAAGAATAATCCAGCACCTGGGCGCCAAACTTCACTTCCATAAATGCACCGGCCGGGATACGGAATACCCAATCGCGGCGTTGTGGAAACGTCCAATAAACCCAAGGATAACCCGGATATACGACCTGCGATATTCCGAATTGGTTAACACCCGTATCTAACTTGACGTATTGAGAATATGTCCCCAGATCGAAGGGCTCCCCGAGAAACGCAACGGTATCAATAAATATTATCTCGTTCGATACTGCACTTGCGCGCACGACAAAACGCAAAGAATAGTTGCATGGACTCAAAATAATATCGTCCTCAGTAACCACAGTATCATCCGACACAAATGGACCATCATCACAGTTAACCGCCATAAGCAATATCAAGGCCATGGACAGCTGATATTTCCGCCGCATGTCTCTCATTCTGACACTCCTTTCAGTGATACTCCTGTACACTTTCATCAGTGCCTACGATCAGGCGGTCGGCGGGACGGCGGGCAAACAGTCCGCAGGTGACCACCCCGGCGAGCTGATTAATTTCGCTCTCCAGTGCCACGGGATC
Organism: Fidelibacterota bacterium; assembly: GCA_004124875.1. GTDB lineage: Bacteria > Fidelibacterota > Marinisomatia > SCGC-AAA003-L08 > TS1B11 > TS1B11. The sequence goes on from SCKJ01000006.1 coordinate 73,971, forward strand.
GGCCAGATTAAGTCCCTCCACATCAATAATCAGGTTGCCGTTGTCGGTGGTAAAGCCGCTGCGCAGGATGGCGCGTCCCCCGAGCTTTGACAGTTGATCTGCCACCAGTGAGACGGCCATCGGCAACACTTCCACCGGCAGGGGGAAGCGGCCCAGTTGATCGACCCGTTTACTTGCGTCCACAATGCAGATAAACAGATCACTGGCCGCCGCCAGTATTTTCTCGCGGGTCAACGCTCCACCGCCCCCTTTTATGAGCTGCAGCTGGGGATTGGCCTCATCGGCGCCATCCACATAGAGCGGGAGCCGTCCCACATCAGACAGGCTCAGCAACGCAATACCCGCGGCCTGGAGCATGGCGGCCGTGGCCTCGGAGCTGGCCACCGCGCCGTCCACTCTGGCACTGAGCCTACCGAGACCCGCAATAAAATAGGCGCAGGTAGAGCCGCTGCCGACACCGAGCACCATGCCCCCTTCAACGTGGGCCAGGGCCGCCTCGGCGGCGGCCCGTTTCTGGTCATCCTGCGTCATGGGCTGCGCCGAAAGCCGCGCGTTTATTTGCGGCCGGACACAATGATATTCTCAGTGGACATCCGCAGGCGGCCATCGACCCCCACATATTTCTGCAGCGCAGCTGCGAGTGTTGTCCATACCTCCTGCGCCTTCTCAGGCGGCTTGTCGGCCAGCATTAACCGGATGGGCGCAGCGATATCCTGCATAAAGCTGATGTATTCCGCTACCGATTCGAAGTCGAATTCGACGATGCCAGTTTCCTGAGCGACATCACTGAAGCCTGCATCAGCAAACACCGCTTCGAGCGTGCCAGGTGGCGAGAGTTTAAACATGTTGGGCGCGTCTGGCGGGGGCGGCGGTAGATCGAGCACTTTCTGTGCCACGCCAAAGGCGATGCTGATACCGGTGGCCTTTTCTGGCGGACCCCAAACCGCTGTAACGAACCATCCGCCCGGCTTGAGGCTCTGGTGTATGGCCTTCATCGCCGCCTCCAGATCGGGCATGAACATGAGGCCCCATCGACAGGTGACGGCGTCGAAGGCCGCCTCCTCGAAATTGAGGCTGCCACCATCCACACCGCGGAATTCCAGATTGGCCAGGCCCGCATCTGCCGCCCGGTCCCTGGCGATCTGCAGCATCCCCTCGGAATGATCAGTGGCAATCACTTTGCCTGCAGGACCGACCCGCCTGGCGGCGGTGACAGCAGGTTCACCGATGCCGGTGGCCACATCGAGGATCGTCTGGCCTTCGCCGATGCCGGCCAGGTCCATTATTCGGTCACTGACCTGCTGGCTGAACCCTTCAATGGTGGGCCACCATTTGCTCCATCCGGCGGCTACCGAATCCCACTGCTGCTGCTGACCGGCCTTGTACTGCTCGGGATCGAAAGATTTTGCGTCCATATTAACTCTCCTTGCATTGGCATTGTTCCTCTCAACTGGCAACGGGAACTTAGGGATGTTGGATATTCGATGTTGGATATTCGATGTTGGATATTCGATGTTGGATATTCGATGTTGGATATTCGATGTTGGATATTCGATGTTGGATATTCGATGTTGGATATTGGATGTTGGATGACTGCTCCTGCTCCTGCCACTGTCAACTGGTTACAGGTTTCAGGTTTCTGTCCACTGCTCCCGCCACTGCCTCCGATACCGGATAGTGCATGGCGCTGCCGCCTGCGAGATCGGCAGAACCGCCTTGCCAGCACCCTTCCTGTCATGCTATTATTGCCGCTAATCAGACACCGCAGGCGAAAGTAAGGAGAGACCTATGGCCACGCTGTCACCGTTTATGCGACGCATGCTCGATATTCAGGGCTACGAGAACGTCACCGATGAAGATATCGGGCAGACCGCCAAGTGGATGAAGCTGGCCATTTTCGGCTGCGCGAGCCTCGTCGCGATCGCTATGGCCATAGGTTCAATCCCCATGCTGTGGGTGATGGTCGCCATTGCAGGCGTTGCCGGAATTTCTCCCGTCCACCCTCAACCTGATCTATAACTACGGTATTCGCTTTATCACCGGTACGGGCAAACTGCTGCGCCGGTCGGGACTCAACCGCGCCGCTTGCGCCCTTGCCACGGTCTGGCTGCTGAGCGCCATTGCCCCCCATAGCGCCGGCATGATGGTGGTTTACCTGTTGCTCGGATGGTCGATGGTGGGAACCGCCTACCTGGTGGGAACAGTGGACATCTGCATCCCATCCTATACCTTCCGCCTTTTCATCGGCTACCCGCCGAAACGGGAGACGGCATAAAGAGGGCGCTCATCCCTGCGGAGGTGGCAGGAGCAGTTAAGAGTAATCAGTTGTCAGTAGTCAGAAACATGAAACTTGTAACCCGTAACGCTTCTTACCCGAACCATCCGCCAGCCGGCGGACCACCGGCCCAGGCTCCGGAACCTGATCATTGTGGGCGATGGCGGCGAGACCCAGTGGCAGCCGCTATCCAGGGCTCAGGCTATCAGCCGTACCGCTTCCCGCTCTAGAATATAGAATCACGAAGGTATTCGGATTTCAACGCCGCGGCGATTTCCTGAATATAGGCCTTGAACTCATCGCTGTAAGCGGGGGATAAACCGATCTCTCCCTGACCGGTATGGACTCTGTTCTCCGCCACCAGCCAGACCGACCGATTGGTCACTTTGGTGGATGCCGCTCCCCGTAGAGGACCGGCCCGGAGTAACAGCCGGGTTTCCGCCGATACAGCCCCTGCTTGCGCCTCGTCCACAAAGGCATCGCGAATCTGCCATGCGGTTTCAAAATATATTCTTGTCGGTGACAATTCCTGTTTAACCAGGATGAAACCATATCTCTGGAGAACCCAGAATGTTCTTTGTTCTACGGCTTTGGTTGAGGCGCTCCCCAGGTTGATCTGCAGATCCTGGTAAGTGTGCGGCCGGTCCGTATCCATCAATGCGGCACAGTTCCCCAGGGCGATGCTGATGACAAGCGCTACAGGGGCCATGAGACGGTTTACATTTAATCGCATTGGAATATCTCCGTGGCAGAAAGTCTCCCTAGATCAGAACGAAATCAGTGAACAGTATTTTCTTCCCTTCATAGACTCGAAATCCTTGGAACGGCATGACGCCGCGGTTATACTCGAATGTTACCGCACCAATGAATACGGTATTACCCATCAGCAGTTATTGCGCTGAAGGCCGTACATTCAGTACCGGTTGCCGGCTGCTGTATGCCCAGCGACTTATTATACGGCCAGAAAACCAATGATACGAACTGTTATTCGAATCAATCTAATTAAAACCAGGTAATAAAAGGAGTCATTGCCACATGTTAGAGTCGGAAGTATTTAGCAGAACAGAGACCCAAGCCGAGATCATTGGCGATTCCAAATACAACCTGCTCATAGGCCTCGTGCTATTCTGGGGCTTTTTTGTTAATTGGCTGTTGGTCGTTAATATTGATCCGAATGTTTTAATAAGTATCAACACCTGGCTGTTTTTGTTGGGCTTCTTCGCATCCGCTTTTTACGGCGTGTATCTGTATAATTCGTCAGATAAGCCGCTCATCAGCTTCATAGGCTACAACTTCGTGGTGCTGCCCTTTGGTCTTATCGTTAACATGATCGTATCACAATACGATAGTGAAATAGTCATCGAAGCCATAAAAATTACCGGCGGCGTTACCCTGGTGATGATGATGTTGGGCACCATGTATCCTGCGTTTTTTAAAAATATAATGGGGGCGTTATCTGTCGCTTTAATAGCCGTACTTATTATTGAACTATTTCAGGCTTTTGTGCTGGGAATCCACCATGATTGGATCGATTGGGCCGTTGCTGCTATCTTTTGCGGTTATATTGGCTACGATTGGGGCCGCGCCAACCAGATACCCAAGACCGTCGATAATGCCATTGACAGCGCTGCCGCTCTATACATGGACATTATCAATCTATTCTTAAGGATCCTGCGCATCCTGGGGCGAAACAAATGACGAGGGCATCCTGCAGGCCCGCAAGAGTCAACGGTCGCCGCCTGATTATCGCCAGAGCCTGAGTGAGACGCGCATAAAGGAGGAGACAAAATGCCGGACCTGAACGAGGGCATCAACGTCGACGACATACTGCAATTCAAGGAGCTGGCCAAGCAGGACCCCGCCAAAGCGGACCGGTCCCCGACGCTGATCGCGCACTGGGACGGCGGTGATCGTTCACGCGTTGAGTTCGGAGATATCGTGACCCATGTCGGGGGCGACAACGACCTGGGTCCGATGCATATGGTGCTGGCCTCGCTGGCCGCCTGCGACGTGGATCTCGTGGCGATGCACGCCTCCATTCTTGGTCTGAAAATCGAGAGCCTTTCGGTGGAAGTGACGGGGCAGTTCAACGTGCGGGCGTATCTGGGCCTGGAAGATGCCCCCGGTTCCGGGTACGGCGCAATCACAAACAGGGTGCGGATTCATGTTCCTGGCGCGACGCCGGAGCAGATCGCCTTCTTGCGGGAACGGTGCCAAAAATCGTCGCCGGTCGGGGATTCACTGGCGCGGCCCATTGAGATGAAGCTCGGGTTTGAGGCGGACACCGGAGGCTAACCTCCCCGGCCGGTGGAGACCTGCAGGGTGCCGGGCATGCACCCAACATCTAATTGCACCAGCCATCCACTAGCTGGCGGACTGCTTTTCCAGCCTCCGGTACTGATGAAAGCCCCTGGTTAAACAGTCCCTCTAGTGGGATTATCCCTCCAGTTTAGCTTGAGTCCGACGCAGCCCCGCTCCCGTATACCATGGCCATGATCATGCCACCGACCCCTTCTTCCACTACATGCCAGCCGGCATCAACCAGCGCGCCGGCCAGTGTGAGGTTTAAAGTGCCATAAAAGATCAGGTTCAAGGGAAGAAAGGCCACCAACCCCATAAAAGCCCCAAATCTCAGACCTTCGGTCATTGGCGAGCCCCCTTTATAGCCGATGGGATACGCATAGGACATCAGGAAAGCGAGGGCGAGAATACCGAGAATGATGAAGAGCATCTGCGGCTCCTCCCGCATGGCGGCTGCGCCCTGTTCAGCGTAAAAGCTTCCCATGATAACCCGGTGCCAGAGAACACCAAGTACGAGCATACCAGCTGCCCCTGCCACCCAGGCGTAGAGCATTTTCATCCTGTTCATGACGTTCCTCCTATGGATATGGTTGTGTCGATGACGCGAAAGGATCCCGAATGACAACGGTTCGCATTAGCGGGCCAGTCATCTCCGCGAAGTTAGGTTAGATTTTCCCTCACACAAACTCATTATCATTTTCGCTGCTTGAAGGAGTGCCGAGATTAAAGGAGCGTGGACCCCAAGGGCTACAGCAGGATAAACATCGCGACAGGGGTGCTGGATGCTGCCCCAGCCATAGCCCTAGAAGTCGAGCTGTGGATATCGTAGATTCAAGGCGTGGGCAAGTATGAGAAACTACTCGACCTGATCCTCCGTGGCACATCTGACGCAAATGTTTCCTTTGACGATCTCTGCCAGCTGCTTAAACGTTTAGGATTTGAGGAGCGCGTTCGGGGAAGCCACCATATCTTCCGGAAAGAGCAAATCGAGGAGAAAATCAACTTGCAAAAAGATGGGAGCAAGGCTAAAATTTATCAAGTACGGCAGGTACGAACCGTCATCCTGAAATATGGTATGGGAGAGACAAAATAATGCACAAGTATGAAATCATTATTTACTGGAACAGCGATGACAATATCTTCGTGGCCGAAGTACCCGAGCTGGCCGGCTGCACGGCTCATGGCAAGACACAAGACGATGCGCTGGCCAAATCCAGTGAAGCCATTCGCCTCTGGATCGACACGGCAAAAGAGTTCGGCGATCCTATCCCCGAAGCCAAAGGCCGCCGCCTGATTTTCGCCTGATCCAAACCTACAACCCGTAACCCTTCTCACCCCAACCAGAGCTGCCGGTCCAGGTTGCGGTACTGTCCCGACGCATCGGAATCCGCCAGGTGATTGACGGCTATTTGGCCATCGCCTGCGATGTCGGCAATGGTGCGGCTCACTTTGATGATGCGGTCGTAGAGCCGGGCAGGGTACGATCTGGGATTATTCCTCGGCTCCGGCTTGCTTTAACCATCGAACAATTTGGCTGTGGCCATTCTGAGCGGCCAGGCCCATAGCCGTCCAGCCTGCATTGGCCTTCGCATTGACGTCGACGCCCGCCTCCACTAATTTCCGGACAATGCCAAGATGGCCGCCCTGTGCAGCCAACATCATGGCCGACCAGCCGTCCTCTTCTTTGGCGTTGATATCTGCTCTCATTTCCAGCAAGGCCAGCAAGACATCCATATGATTGTGCTGTGCCGCTGCCATCAAGGCACTCCATCCATCATTATCCTTTGCCTCAATATCTGCTCCAGCCTTCAGTAAGGTCTGAACGATAGCGGCGTGGCCATTTATTGCAGCCACCATCATGGCCGTCACGCCATCCTTGGTTTTTGCAGTAACGTCAGCACCAACCTCCAGAATTTGCTTAACGATCTCCATGTGGCCGTTCTGAGACGCCATTATCATGGCAGTCTCGCCGTTCGTTCCACGGGCATTGAAGTCGGCACCTGCTTCCAGCAATGCCTGCACGATATCCCCATGACCAATCTGTGCCGCCAACATTAATGCTGTCCAGCCGTCCTCTTCTTTGGCATTGACGTCGGTTCCTGTTTCCAACAAAATCTGCACGATATCCCTATGGCCGATCTGTGCCGCTAATATCAAGGCTGTAACTCCACCCTCATTCTTCACCTGGATATCCGCACCGGCTTCCACCAACTCCAGGACAATATCCTTGCGACCGTACTGTGTGGCCACCATTAATACGCTCCATCCACCATCGACCTTCGCAGTGATGTCAGCCCCGGCCTTCAGCAAGGAATGAACGATGGACGTGCTGCCATTCTGCACCGCTAATATCAACGCTGTCCAGCCATTCTCAGTTTTGATGTTTACTTCAGCGTTAGCCTCCAGGAGCACTTGCACAACACCGATATTGTCGTTCTGTATCGCTATCATCAAGGCACTCCATCCACCATTAGCCTTCGCGTTGATGTCCGCCCCAGCCTTTAGCAAGATTTGAATAATGGCCGCGTGGCCTTTTTTCGCCGCCGCCATGACGGCCGTCATGCCATCCTCATCTTTGGCATTAACCTCGGCACCTTTTGCCAGTAATGCTTCCACGGCGGCGGTATCTCCCTCTGCCGCCGCTTTCATCAAGGGTTTGGGACCTCCGCAGCCGGCCGCCAGGGCAACGAAGACGACCAGCAACAATCGGGATATGCGTCTATGTACGTTTGTTCGCATGGGAATAACTCCGCGGCTAAAGGTCTATTTGGATTACGAGTTTACAAACGTTCCCTTACAAATCTTAAACTTTGAACTTTAAAGTTTGAACTCTCCTCACCCCAACCATAGCTGCCTATCCAGGCTGCGGTACTGGATCGCTTCCGCCAGGTGCTGGGTGGCTATGTTGGCCTCGCCTGCGAGGTCGGCAATGGTGCGGCTCACTTTGATGATGCGGTCGTAGGCCCTGGCCGACAGTCCCAGCCGGGTGATGGCGCTGGTGAGCAGTGCCTGCCCCTCGGCTGGCAGGGGACAGAACCGCTGCAGATCCTTGCTGCCCAGATGGGCGTTGGCGAACAGGTGCTCCGCATCCCGGTAGCGCTCCTGTTGGGTGGCCCGGGCCGCCTCCACCCGCGTGCGGATGGTCCGGGAGGACTCGCCCTGGCTCTTGCTGGCCAGCTCCTCCACCACCACCGCCGGCACTTCGATGTGGATATCGATGCGGTCAAGCAACGGGCCCGATACCCGGCTCATGTAGCGCTGGATCGACGGCGGCGTGCAGCTGCACTCGTTGCGGGGATCGGTGGCATAGCCGCAGGGACAGGGATTCATGGCCGCCACCAGCATGAACCGCGCCGGGTAGGTCACCGACACCTTGGCCCGGGCGATGGTGACGTCGCCCCCTTCCAGCGGCTGGCGCAGCACTTCCAGCACGTTCTTCTTGAACTCCGGCAGCTCGTCCAAAAACAGGACCCCGTGGTGCGCGAGGCTCACCTCTCCCGGCCGGGGAACGGTGCCTCCGCCGATGAGGCCGGCGTCAGAAATGGTGTGGTGCGGCGAGCGGAACGGCCGGCTGCCGATAATGCCTTGGCCTGGCGGCAACTGTCCCGCCACGGAATGAATTTTGGTGGTCTCCAGCGCTTCCTCCAGTCTCATCGCTGGCAGAATAGTGGCCAGCCGCTGGGCCAGCATGGTCTTGCCACTGCCGGGAGGACCTACCATAATGGCGTTGTGGCCTCCGGCGGCCGCCACTTCCATGGCCCGCTTGGCCTGCTCCTGGCCTTTCACGTCGGAGAAATCGATGGGCGAAGCGTGCACCTGCCTGAGCATCTTCTGGCGGTCGACTTGCACCGTCGCCAGCGGCCTGTTCCCCGTCAGGTGGGCCACAACTTCCTGTAGCGAGGCGGCCGCGCAAACCCCGATGCCATCGACCAGGCCCGCCTCCTCGCCGTTCTCCCGGGGCACCACGAGCGTGCGAAATTGGCCGTCTCTGGCCGTTACGGCTATAGGCAGGGCGCCCATCACCGAACGCAAAGTGCCGTCCAGGCCGAGCTCACCCACCAGCAGGGTTTTTTCCAAACTTTCCTGCGGGAGATGGCCCAGCGCGCAGAGTATTCCGATGGCGATGGGCAGATCGAAAGCGGTCCCTTCCTTGCGGATATGGGCTGGGGCCAGGTTGACGGTGGTTCGTTTCTGCGGAATCCTGAAGCCGGTGTTTTTCAACGCCGCCATGACCCGCTCCTTGCTCTCCCTGACGGCCCCTTCCGGCAGGCCCACCGTCGTAAAGGAGGGCGGCACAACATTGTCAAGGTGGCACTCCACCTGCACGACGTAGGCATCCACGCCCAGCACCGCGGCGCTGTAAGAGTGCGCGAGGAGGGCCGCAGGCATGCTACTTCCCGGGCTCGGGGGAGGTGGTCAGAAGGATGACAATCGCCGCTAGGATGCAGGCCCCGGACAGCTGATGACACCGGTGAGCACCAGGTAGGGCACAATGATATACAGGGTTGCGTCGCGCACCAGGTAAAACATGAATATCCCGAAAAACACCCACGGACCGCGCTCTTTGATGTAGCCCTTGAGGCGCAGTTTTTTCAGCAGCAAAATTTCCTCGGCGATGAATCGGGGGACAAACCACTTTTTGCTCTGGCGGGCAGGGGTGTCCCGCGTCGATGGCTCCAATGCCGGTTGTGCGCTCATGCTAGCGGATCAATTTCCTCTCGGAATTATGGATAGTGGATAGTGGATAGTGGATTTTGGATATTAGATATTGGATGTTGGTTAACTGCCTACTGCCACTGCCACTGCCACTGCCCACGGCTACTGCCCACTGCCACTGTCCTCCGGTTCCATGGCCTCAATCTCCTCCAGCAGCCGGTCGATGGCCTCGGCCTCGCTGACATGGCCAATCTTCTCGCCGTTGCGGTAGAGCAGTCCCCCATCCTTGCCAAAGGCGATACCGAGGTCGGCGTCCGCGGCTTCACCGGGACCGTTTACGGCGCAGCCCATCAACGCCACGGTCAGCGTTTTGCTTACGCCCTCCAGCCGCTCCTCCACTTCGGCGGCCAGTTTGAACAGGTCGACCTCGATGCGTCCGCAGGTCGGGCAAGCGACCAGCGTAACGCCACGGCTGGCCAGTCCCAGGCTCTTAAGCAGCTCAAAGCCGACCTGTACCTCCTTCACCGGATCGTCAGTGAGGGAGACACGGATGGTGTCGCCGATGCCGTCAGCCAGCAGCGCGCCGATCCCCACGGCAGACTTGATCGTGCCGCTCTTGGCGGGACCCGCCTCAGTGACGCCCAGGTGCAGGGGATAGTCGTGCTTTAAGGCGAACAGCCGGTAGGCGGCCATCATCAGCGGCACGTCGCTGGCCTTGAGCGACACGACGATGTCGGTAAAGTTGTGTTCCAGGCAGACCGCAATGTGGCGCTCGGCGCTCTCCACCATCGCCTCCGGGGTAGGGTAGCCGTACTTTTCGATCAGGTCTTTTTCGAGAGAACCGGCGTTGACGCCAATACGAATGGGCAGACCGGCCCCCTGCACTTTGCGAATCACCTCGGCCACCCGCTCCGGAGAACCGATATTGCCGGGATTGATGCGAATCTTGTCGGCCCCGGCATCGACGGCGGCCAGCGCCATGCGGTAGTTAAAATGAATGTCTGCGACCAGGGGCATATCGGTCGCCTTGCGAATCTCGGCGAACCCTTTCGCCGCCGCCTTGTCGGGAACGGTAATGCGCACAATCTGGCAACCCGCCTCCTGCAGACGCTCCACTTCTGCCACGGTAGCGCCCACGTCATCGGTCTTGGTCGTCGTCATGGACTGCACGGGAATCGAAGCGCCCCCGCCAATGGGGAGGCCACGCACCAGCACCTGCCCGGTATGCCGTCGATTGATTAACTTCATTGCGCGCTCATCATAACAGGGCCAAAGTTAGGGGCTCGCCAACGCCCTAGCCAAGAATAGCGGGAGTGGCAGAAGCAGGGGAAAGTTGCAGTTACAGTGGCAGAAACATAACTCTCTTCGGCCATCAGAAATGTGGCGAGCCATAATCTATGCAACTGTATTATTTCAATTGTCTTGACAGAAGATGCCACATCGCGTACGTTGTCTTAGAAATCGGGATACGTAAAAGTGAGAGAAAATATACATAACAGACGATTATTACGGTTGCTGCATTTGGTGGGAATTGTAGTTTTTGGGGGACTGGTCATTCAATGTGATAACCCGAATTATCCCTCCTACACAGATTTGAATTATGAGATAGAAATTCTCGATCAGAGCCTTTTTGGGGGCCTGCAAGATGTGTTTTTCATTAATGAGTCAACTGGGTATGTAGTTAGTGGGAATGGATACATAGAAAAGACAGTGGACGGTGGACAATCTTGGACACAGCAATCTTCTGGCACGACCAAAAGTCTACAAAAAATATTTTTCCTTACCGCAGATGTAGGATTTGTGGCCGGTGGCTGCAACGGTACAAGCTGCGGAGGTGCTGAGAGCATCATACTGAAGACCACTGACGGGGGGACATCATGGATTCAGCTGGATGTGCCGACCAAGTTACAGATCCGATCAATATTTTTCTTAAATGAGCAAACTGGTTTCGCATCCATGTTGGGAAAATTTATTAGTACTGAAGACGGGGGAGTTACCTGGTCTGTACATGAATATCCCGGTCCTACTGTTGGCCCCGTTTGCTTTGTCAATGAATCGATGGGTTACGTGAAAATCCCTAGCGGAGGTAGATTAATCTCGTTGGACGGCGGTAAATCATGGTCCGAGGATAATCAAAATGAAGAAAAGATTCTCTCCCAATATTTGAATAGTTTGAGCGGGAATGAAAAGCCCAACTATACTTGCATTTACTATATTCTCAACGGCACTGATATCAGGTCAAAACTGGATGACCAAAGAAACGTGTTTGATGCGCATTTCATTGATGAGTATCGCGGATTTGCGGTAGGCTGGGGTAACTGGAATGTCGGAGGTTTCGGAAAAAATTTCGGATATTGGAATGGTGCCATCCACACAACATTTGATACTGGAGTCTCATGGGAATCAGATATGAACATAACAAGCATGAGCGGTATCTACGGTATTCACTTTCCAAATTCTAGAATAGGATTCGCCGTTGGGGGCGGCCGGTACATTCTTAAACTGACCATTCTGGACTAGTACCTCTAACACCGTTTATCATTTTTTGGGCCTGACGTCAAGCGCAAAAACAACTTAAAATTGGCAGCAGGAAGTGTCATTGCGAGAGACTTGCGAAACTTTGGGCCTACCGTGGCAATCTACATTTACCTAGATTGCCATAACGAGAAAACACCGGGTTCGCAGTGGCAGAAAACACCGGGTTCGCAGTGGCAGAAAGAAGAAATTCAGATTTAAGGAGAAGTTAGTGAGCAGAAACGCCTTAATATGACACAAACCAAGAGAACTCCCCACTGGATGACCGCCCTGGCCAACCATTACGACCAGGCCCGGCGGCAGCACCCCGATGACCGCCTCCTGATCATGTTTGACATTGACGGCACCATCATCGACATCCGCTACATGATCCTGCACGTGCTGCGCTCTTACGATCACGCCCACGGCAGCGGCTATTTCCACACCCTCACCCTGGCGGACATCACCGTCAGCGAAAACCAGATTGACGAGCTGCTCCGTGCGCTGCCCATCCCGCAGCAGGCGCACGCCGACATCACCGCATGGTTCATGAAAGCGCGCTGGTCGCCTGAGGCCATCTACCAGTCGCACCGCCCGTTCAACGGTGTGCTGGAGGTGATCCGCTGGTTTCAGCTGCAACGCAATACGTTTATCGGCCTTAATACCGGCCGCCCTGGTACTATCCGCGAGGAGACGCTGCGCTCGCTGAACGCCCTGGGAGACGCCTACCGGGTCCATTTTCCCACTGATCTGCTGTTCATGAATCCCGGCGATTGGGACAGCGACGTGCTGGCGGCCAAAGTGCAGGGGGTGCGCTACTTCCAGGAGGCCGGCTACCGGGTGGTTGCCTTTATCGATAACGAGCCGGCCAACCTGGCGGCCGTGGATGCCGCCGATCCCGCCAACGAAATCCTGCTGCTGCACGCCAGCACCATTTTTGAGTCCCAGCGGGAACGGGTGCCGAGCAGCGCCGTGGCTGGGGAAAGCTATGATCTGACGGCTCTGCTGCCCGGCGATAAAATTCCCGGCAAAGTGCAATTGGTGTGGCACGCCGTCAACACTCAGGCGCGCATCGAGCAGTTTCTGCAGGCGCAGGTCCACTGGGGGGAGTTCGACATCCGCAGGGACCCGGCCCGTGGCGTGCTGGTCTCCCGGCAGCGCAGCTTTCAGAGCCTGCCGCCTACCGCTGGCGCCAGCGAGCCCCTTCTGGCGGACACCCTGGCGCGACTGAAAAGCGCCGGCCGGGGCATTAAACTGGACTTGCGGGACGGGCTGGCAACCCTGGATGAAGTAATCGAGCTGATCCAGGCCGCCGGTGTCGAGCAGGAGAACCTGTGGTTCAACGGCCGCATTGAGCGGCTGCTGGAGGAAGGTTTCCGCCAGCTCAGCGCCACCTTTCCCGGCGCTACCTTGCAATGCTCCATCGACTTTCTCGCGCCGCTCATCCTGGGCGCTCCGGCCACCGCCAAGGAGACGCTCGACATGCTTTCAGGTTGGGGCCTGACCCGCTTCTCCGTCTCCTGGCAGACGCTGAACAAGCGGCAGATTCTGCGGCAGATGGAGGCCTGGGACCTGCCCGTCAACATCTTCGAAATCCCCAACCTCGAGCAGTACCTGAAGGCCGCCCTGCTGCTGCCGCGATCCATTACCGCCGATTTCATTCACCCCGGATGGTAGCCAGGCAGCGGGGGAAGCAGGCAGGGAGAATTGAATAATAGAGGACGAAGTGTGAAGGATGAGTAATGTAGAATGAAACCTGAAACGTGAAACCTGCAACCTGAAACCAATTTCGATGGAGTGTTAGCCCATGCCGTCTGAGCGGCCCTTAGAGCCGTTGATCGTGCCCACCTCCGGAGAGACGATCCGAGTCATGGCAGGATCGCGGGTCAGGTACAGCAACCCCTTTGAGGAAGAGGCGGACTACTGGTCGATCTGCATCCCGGCGTTTTCGGTGGATTCCGTCTATCGAGAAGATGATTAACCAGTTCCCCAGCAGGCATGAATTGTCATCTATACGCAGAAGTGCTACGCATATTATATATGTCTTTTTATACACATTATAAATGCGTATATTCCATCAGTATTAATGAAAGGGGTTATTATGGCACTTCCCCAATCAGAAGGGAGCAGGCGGCTCAGTCTGGTGCTGCCCGCTGAAACGTTCAACGATCTGGAAAAGGCCAAACAGGAAGAACAGAGCACCTACACCGGTATCATTCGTACGGCACTGGAATATTGGTTCGAGCACCGCAAGGCGCAGATAATGGCGGACGGCTATCGCGCCATGAATGATGAGAATCGGGCCTTGATGCAAGAGTTTGATCAGATAGACAGAGAAAACTGGTAACGATGTCCCCTATAGATATCTTAAGGGGCGATGTGGTCAGGGTTGAACTGAACCCAATCAGGGGCAGTGAACAGACAGGGGACGCACGGCCCTGTGTCATCGTCCAAAACGATACTGGCAACAGGCACTCAAACACAACCATCATCGTTCCGCTTACCGATGCGGCTCATAAGCAGGCATACCCCTTTCAGATATTGGTTCCCAAAGGTGAAGGGGGGCTGGTTAAAAGCAGTATTGCCAAATGCGAGCAGATCAGAGTTATCAGTATAGATAGAATCAAAACTAGAATCGGGACTCTACAGCCCGAAACAATCACCCGGCTCAACGCTGCCTTGAAATCATCCCTCGGGCTATGATCCTCACCCCGCAACCCACTGCACCGGCTCCTTGCGCAGCCAGGTCAGCTGCCGCTTGGCGAAGTTCCGCGTCCGCTGCTGGATGAGAGGGGTAGCCTCCTCAAGGGTCAGCTCGCCCCGCTCTACCTTCGCCAGTTCGCGGTAGCCGATGCCCTGCATGGGATGGGCCTGCGGCGACACCCCCGCATTCAATAGTCCCCGCACCTCATCCTGCCAGCCCGCCTCCAGCATAGCCTCCACCCGCAGGTCGATGCGCCGGTAGAGCGCCTTGCGGGGCCGCTCGATGCCGGTGAACTCGAAAGTCACCTCGCCCACACCCTCGATGGTCACCGCCGCACCGCCATTGCGGTCCTGCCACTGGCGGCTGCTACCGGGCGACTGACCCGTCAGTTCAAATATTTCCAGCGCGCGGACCAGACGTTGGCGATTGTGGGGATGAATGGTGGCCGCATAGTCGGGATCGATGTCGGCCAACCTCCGGTGGGCGGCCTCGGGACCTTCAGCATCAATGAGCGCCTCTATCTTCGCGCGCAGAGCGGGATCGACCGGCCCCACCTCTTCCAGGCCCAGCCGCAGCACCCGGAAGTACAGCCCGGTGCCACCGCACAGGATCGGCTGCCGGCCGCGGCCCACAATGTCGGCCATGGCGGCGTGCACCAGCCTGACATACTTCCCGGCGGTGATGGTCTCATCAGGATCGAGGACATTGACCAGATGGTGAGGAACCCTGGCCTGCTCGTCGGCAGTGGGCTGGCACGTGCCGATGGTAAAGCCGCGATAGATCTGCCGGGAATCGACGGAGATAATCTCCCCATCCAGCTCCTGCGCTTTAGCGATGGCCAGACCGGTTTTGCCGGAAGCGGTGGGTCCTACGATGCAGACAATGGCGCGCGGCTGGGTCATCGTCGGCCATTAATACTGGCCCAGGGTCCCCCTGCGCCTGGCGAGATTTTCGCAGTACCGGAATCCCAACAGGCCCAGGGCGACGAAAACGAGCGAATGGTTGATCAGCGCCCCGAGCGATCCCGTTTCCCAGGTCTGCGCCAGACTCAGGCCGTCGATCATCACCTGCCGCATCACGATGATCCCTTCCGTAGTGGGCAGCAGCCTGGCAAATCTGGCCATCCCATCGGGCATCCGGTCAACGGGCAGCAGGGAGCCGTTCAGGAACAGCATCATGTTGGTGAGAATGCTGGCCAGCGTCCCGATCTGCTTGAACACCAGCGTGGCCCCCGCCACCAGGTAGCCAAACCCCAGCAGGCCCGCCAGGGTTATGACCAGCGGAACGGTGGCCGACGGCGGAAAGGTGACCGGCACGTCCAACATGATCACCATGATCACGCTCATGGTCCCCACCGTGACGATGCTGAAGGCCAGCCGGATGAGCACGCGCCCCAGCACAATGACGCTCATCGAGGCCGCGCCCATAAACATCTGTTCCAGTGTGCCGGTCTGGGCCTCCCCCTGCAGGTTCCAGCTCATATCGTTAATGGCCAGCGTCGCCAGGAACCAGATCATGTAGCCCACCAGCGCCGGAGCGATAAGCGCCGGAACCAGCTTGCCGTTGCCCATCATAAAACTGATACCCAGGAAGATCATGCCGAATGTGACAATCTGCATCAGCATGGAAAATTTGTAATCCCAGATGAGCAGCAGACCTTTGCGCATTTCGTTGTATACCGGCAGCAGAAAAGTGGAGTTCATGCCTGATCCATCAATTTGAGGAATATCCCCTCCAGGTCCGCTCTTTCGCGGGTCACGGACACCAGCGGCAAACCGGCCGACCTGAACCGGTCGAGCAGGGCGTAGAGATCCTGGCCCTGACGCACCGGCCCGGTGAGCACGGTCTGGCCATCGGAGTAGTTGGCGCTGAAGCCGGGCAGGTCCGATACCGCCTGTTCCGGCAATTTACCCTGCAGGCGAATGTTGTAAACCTCCTCATCAAATAGGGTCAGCAGTTTTTGTGTCGGCTCATTGGCCAGCAGTTTCCCTTCGCGCATAATGGCAATCTGGTCGCACAGATCCTGCGCCATCGGGAGCTGATGGGTCGTCAGGACCACCGTTTTGCCCTGTTCATGGCTGAGCTGCGCCACCCATTTTCGCACAGTGCGAGCCGCCTGCACGTCAAGTCCCAGGGTCGGTTCGTCCAGCAGCACCACTTGCGGATCGGCCACCAGGGCGCAGGCAATGGCGACTTTCTGCTGCATCCCCCGGGAATAGGTCCGCACCGCCTCCTTGCGCCGGTCCCATAATCCCAACTCTCCCAACAGCATTTTCGCCCGGGCAGCGGCGTGGCGGGCCAAAACCCCTTTCAGCCGGGCGAAATACATGAGGTTTTCCCAGGCAGACAGCCGCCAGTAAATGTTGCGGGTCCCCTCCAGCACGGCGCCGATTAGCGACATGGCCTGGCGGCGCTGCGTTTGCAGGTCGTACGGGCCAATCCGCACCTCCCCGTTGTCGGGATGGATCAGGCCACAGATCATTTTAATGGTGGTGGTTTTGCCCGCGCCATTAGGGCCGAGAATGCCGAATATCTGGCCCTCGGGAATGGTAAAACTGAGCCGGTCGACGGCAACGGTCGGTGGATGCCCTTTCCGGGGAAAAGATTTGCTGAGATCGGCGATCTGAATGGCGCTCATGGCACTTTCGCTGGCGGTTATATCCGCTCGAAACGGCGGTCGAGTTCGGTGGATGACATGTGCACCACCGTCGGCCGGCCGTGGGGGCAATAGTAGGGATTCTCGGTGGCAAACAGACGATCCACCACATTGCGCATCTCCTCCAGGGTCAACGGATCGCCCGCCTTCACCGCCGCTTTGCACGAGTAGGCCGCGGCCATTTTTTCGAAGAGCTCGGCGCCCTCGATACGTCTGTCCGTGCGGTCGATCACATCGGTGATGATTTCCCGCTCGCGTCCCCAGGCGACATCGGTGGGCACCCCCTCCACGATGACGGTGTCCTTGCCGAACTCCCGCAATCTGAAGCCGAGCCGCTCCAATGCGGGTATCAGGTCGATGAGCCGGAAATAGTCGTCCGGCGGCAGCTCCAGCACCTGGGGAAACAGGACTGTCTGGGACGGCAGGGCGTCGCCGTTAAAGGCCTGCAGCGCCGCTTCGTAGAGGACCCGCTCGTGTGCCACATGCTGATCGATGATCACGATCCCGGTGGCCACCTGGCTGAAAATGTACTTGTTGTGCACCTGCCAGATACGTTCCGGGTTGTAGGGGGCAGTGGATCTTTCGGGCAGATCGCCAAGGGGCCGGGCCATTTCCAGCTGGTCCCCAATGCTCCTTTTTGGCAGCGGCTGCGCCCCGGCATCACCTCCGGCAGGTCCGGGCGCAGGCTCAAATATGGGCCGGGTATCGGCGGCTATGGCGGCGGCGAGTCCTCCGTTTGCCGGCTCCAGCTGGCCCCTATAAGAGGAGGCTCCCGGAAGCGGGTCGAAACTTGGCAGCATGCCGGGGATGTCGCGGATGGCCTCGGTGACCGCCAGCTTCAGCACATGGTAAACCCGCCACTCGTCACGGAAGCGCACCTCCGACTTGGCCGGATGCACATTCACGTCCACCTCCTCATGCGGCATGGTGATATTGATGACGAAAAATGGAAATTCGCCGCGCCCGATGAGCGACCGGTAGGCCCCGTAGACGGCGCTGTTGAGCAGCCTGTCCTGTACCGCGCGGCCATTCAAGAAGATATATTGCTCCTTCGGACGGCCCCGGACAAGAGAGAGATTGCCCACGAATCCGGCGATCGTAAAGGCCTCCTTGCTGAGGCTCAATGGCAGTATGGAGCTCCTGTAATGCCGGCCGAACACGGCGCCAATACGGTCGCTCAAATCGGCAGGGGGCAGGCGAAACAGTTCCTTGCCGTTACTGGTCAGTTCAAAGGCGATGTCGGGATAGCACAGGGCGAACCGGCGCACTACCTCGATGATATGCTGATGCTCCGTGCGCGGGGCCTTGAGGAACTTGCGCCTGGCGGGCGTATTGTAAAAGAGCGTCTTCACCTGCACCGTGGTCCCCTTAACGGGCGGCGCCGGCTTGACCCCATCGGTCTTGCTCCCTTCCACCGAGATTTCGTGCCCCTGGTCATCGCCGGTGGCGCTGCGAGCCCATACCTTGGCCACAGAGGCAATGCTCGGCAGCGCTTCGCCCCGGAAGCCGAGCGTCTTGATGGCCGCCAGGTCCTTTGACGTCTCGATTTTACTGGTGGCGTGGCGCTCAAATGCGAGGGCCAGATCATCGCCGCCCATGCCGCTGCCGTTATCGGTCACTGAAATCAGTTTCTGCCCGCCCTGTTCAGTGACCACGGAAACATGGCTGGCGCCGGCGTCGATGGCGTTTTCAATGAGCTCTTTCACCACCGCCGCAGGCCGCTCTACCACTTCCCCGGCGGCAATCTGGTCAGCGAGCGAGGAGGGCATGCGCTTAATGATGCCCAATGTCTTCCTCTAAATTTTGGCGCCGTAGCAGGGGTCTGGCCGCAACGTTCCCCACCAGCAGTTTTTGGGCAGCCTCGGCCCAGGGGCCGCCTTCAAGGCGCAGACGGTATTCGAGCACCTGCTGTTCAGGTTCAAATGGCCGCACCGCGCTGAGCCCCAGGCCGTCAACGGCCGCCGCCATGAGCTCCTTCTCCGGGGCATCCTCTATGAGCCCCCGCGCCTGGCGGAAGTGCCTGCCCGCTGCCAGCATGGCTGCCAGGGGAACCATGCCCACCATCCCGCTGCCACGCAGAGCCAGTCCCCGTCCTGCAGCCTGGGCGCGTACGGCTTCGAAGGCAATGTGCGGCGGCGTGAGGCGAAAGTTAACCAGATTCATCGACACCTGCGCGCAGCCATAGGCGGGCATCAGCCAACCGATAGCCCGGCAACCGGGAAGCCGCGGACCGCTACCCGGCGTAGCGCCGACAGTTCCTGAACGGACGACTTTGGCAATGTCCCGGGCCGCGGCCAGGTCCTCGCTATCGAGATTGATGTTGTAGGCAATCAGCCATTCGCGCGCGCCGACAGCCGTCGCTCCCGACTTGGCATTGAACCGGCTGGGACCAAAATCGGGCCGCTCAGTTTTGTTCTTGAGCCGCTCCTCCAGGCCCTCGTACTGGCCTTTGCGCACTGCCGTGAGCTCCATGCGGTCGGGCCTGAGCGCCGCCCGGCCGTACAGGTAAGTGGAAATCTTGAGCTTGCCGCCAATCCTGTCAGCCAGCTCCTGCGCCAGGTTGATGCAGGTTTCAATGGAGGTAGCGCCCAGCGGCACCAGCGGACAGACATCGGTGGCGCCCAAACGCGGATGAGCGCCGTGGTGCGTGGTCATATCGATGAGCTTGGTAGCGGCCGCAATGGCCTTGAAGGCCGCCTCGCTGATCCCGGCGGGTGTTCCCACAAGGGTCATCACTGTCCGGTTGGCATCGGCGCTCATGTCGACATGGATGAGGCGCGCCTGGGCCACACCTGAGGCCGCGGCGGCAATTTCATCGATGATCACGCGGCTGCGTCCTTCGGAGAAATTGGGTATGCAGGCAACGAGGTTCAAATTTTCACCGGCTCCAAAACTTATATGGTTTGCAGCAATTTATAGATGACGGCCAACATTACCAGCAGGAAGACATACCGCCAAATGGCCCTGGGGTTCCAGCGTTTGTCGCGCAGACGGCGAAACGGGGCCGACTGTTGGTCCTGCTCCCACCTGCGCTGGAAGCGAACCATTTCAGGCGCCGGCAAATACGGCGGCGAAAAATCTGACAAAGGGACCGATCAGCAGCCACAAAATGGAGACGCCGGTCAGCATCCCGAACATCACCAGACCGAACAGGACACCGGGACCGTAGCGCTCCAGATTGTACAGAAAATGATCGTACTCGGGAGGCAGCAATCCACCCAGAATCTTCGAGCCGTCAAGCGGCGGAATGGGCAACAGATTGAACACTGCCAGAGCGAGGTTAATCTGCAAGCTGCGGTAGACCATGGCCACCAGCTGGCTGCTGAACGGAAGGCTGAGGGTCATTTCGACGTTGGCCTTCATGGCCCGGATAATGAGCCCGCTCAGGAGCGCCAAAACCATGTTGGAGCCGGGTCCGGCCAAGGCCACCCAGAGCATATCACGGCGCGGGTTCTGGAAGTACCGGGGATCGACAGGCACCGGCTTGGCCCAGCCAATGCCCGCCACGAACAACATCAGGGTACCCACCGGGTCTAGGTGCGAGAGCGGGTTTAACGTGAGGCGTCCCGCCTGATAAGCGGTAGGGTCGCCGAGGCGATAGGCTACGATCCCGTGGGAAAACTCGTGCACGGACAGTGCAAACAAGATCACCGGTATCAGAATAATTATGTCGTTTAAGTCACCCATAGCTGTCCTGCGCGCATGTCCAAAGTTAATGTGATAAGCGGTCACCCGCGTGGATGAAACTGGTGGTGCACCTGCTTTAAATATTCCGTATCGAGATGGGTGTAGAGCTGCGTGGTTGAGATGTCGGCGTGTCCCAGCATCTCCTGCACGGCCCGTAGATCGGCTCCGCCTTCTATGAGGTGCGTGGCGAAACTGTGGCGGAAAGTGTGCGGAGATATCTCTTTGGTGATCCCGGCCTCGTTTTTCCAGCGCTGGATAATATTCCACACGCCCATGCGCGAGATAGGCCAGCCCCGGTTGTTGAGATAGATTTCCCCTTCGCTATAGGCCTTCTTGCGCCGGGTCAGCAGCGGCCGGGCCGTTTGAATATAGACGTGGACGTCATCCCGGGCCTGCTTGCCGATGGGCACCAGCCGCTCCTTTTCACCTTTGCCCAGCGCGCGAATCATGCCGTGCTCCAGCAGCAGATCGGTGAGGCGCAGCGTGATGAGCTCCGAGACCCGTAGCCCGCAGGCGTACAGCATCGACAGCATGGAACGGTCCCGCAGCCCCAGCGGATTGCCAATATCTACCGCCTCCAGTATGGCATTGATCTCGCTGACCTCCAGCACTTTGGGCAGCCGCCGGGGCATTTTGGGCGACTCCAAAAAGATGGCCGGATCGCGGTCGGCAAGTTTTTCTATCACCAGAAAGCGGTGGAACCGGCGCAGGGCGCTGTGCATGCGCGAAATGGAGGCCGGGGCCAGGCCCATGTCCCCCAGCCAGCGGCTGAAGGCCCGCAAGTGCTTCTGCCGGATAGCGTTGGGCTCGGTAATGTCCTGCTCTTTCAGAAAAGTGACGTAACGCTCGATATCGCGCTTGTAGGCCGTGAGCGTGTTGGGAGCGAGGTTGCGCTCGACCTGCGCGTAGATGAGGAAATCCTTGACCAGGCTGTCCACCTTCAGGCCGTATGAATGGCTCGTGCGAAGGCGGCCAGAGTCTCCGTGTCGGGCGACTCTTCGGCGATGCTGCCGGTTACGACAAAACTTGCGCCGGCCCGCACCTTGGCCGCAGCATCTGCCGGTGTGCGCAGCCCCCCGCCCACGATGACCGGGATATCGAGGCTGGAGGCCACTATTTTTATCAGATCATCGGGAACCGGATTTGCGGCGCCACTGCCGGCCTCGAGATAGATGACCGCCATACCCATGTACTGCCCCGCCAGGGCATGCGCCAGGATGATGTCGGGCTTGTCGGCAGGCAGCGGCTTCGTTCCGCTGACAATCTCAACAGAGGTCGAGGAGCCCCCCTCCATCAGCAGATAGCCGGTGGCGATGGTCTCCAAGCCCATCTCGCGCACAACCGGGGCCGCCTGAATCTGCTCGCCGATGAGGTATTGGGGATTCCGGCCGCTGAGCAGGCTCATGAACAGGATGGCGTCGGCATGCCGGCTGAGTTGATTGGCGCTGCCGGGAAACAGAATAACCGGCGCCTCTGCCCGCTCCTTGATGGCAGCGACCCGCCGGTCCATGCCGTCATCCACAATCAGGCTGCCCCCCACCAGGATGGCATCGACGCCGGCCCCGTTGGCGGCCGCCACCATGTCATCCAACCGGTCATCGTTTTTCGCGTCGGGATCAATCAGCATCAGGTAGTTCGCCGATTGCGTGGCCAGCTTGTCCATGAGCGATTGGAAGACGGTCAAGATGCCCTCTTTAAAAAATCGACCAACCCGTCGAGCTCGGCGCGCGTGCGCTTCTCAGTCACGGCCAGCTGCAGGTAGCGCTCACCCTGCCACTCAATGACCCCCAGGAAGAAGTTGGCGGTGGCAGCGGCGGCGGCCAGTGTGTTGGGATCTGATGGCGTCTTCACCACCAACTCTTTCACATACCCGAATCCAAAGGGCAGAGAGTAGCCCTCGAGCCGCTCAATGGCCCGGCCAAGATACTGGCTTTTGTCGAAGGCCAGTTTGGAGAGTTGGGTCAGGCCTTGTTTGCCGATCAGGGCCATGTAGATGGTGGACCAGAGCGCCAGCAGACCCTGGTTGGTGCAGATGTTGGAGGTGGCCTTTTCGCGGCGGATGTCCTGCTCGCGCGTGCGCAGGACCATGGTGTAGCCGTCCCGGCCATCCACATCTTTGGTGCGGCCGATGATCCTGCCCGGCATTTTGCGCACGTGCTGCGCGCCGGTGGCCATCAGGCCCAGAAACGGCCCCCCGAATGAGGCCGGAATGCCGAGACTTTGCCCCTCGCCCACATAGATGTCGGCGCCGGCTTGCCCCGGAGCCTCAAGCAGCCCCAACGTCATCGGGTCCGCCGAAGCGATGAGCAGCGCGTCGTCAGGCAGCGCCTGTCTGGCCGCCTGCCAATCCTCCACCAATCCCAGCAGATTCGGCGACTGCAGCAAGAGCGCTGCAGCGTCAGGCGCTTTGGCCGCCAGGTCATCAGGATCGATGAGGCCCCCACGGCTGCCGACAATCACCAACTCCGCGTCGCGGTTTTGCAGATAGGTCCGCACGACCTTGCGCGTGGCCGGGTAGACCGTTTCGGCCATGAGAATCCGGCGTTTGCCGGTAATAGCGATAGCCATGGAAGCCGCCTCGGCCGCAGCGGAGGCGCCATCATAGAGGGAAGCGTTGGAAACATCCATGCCGGAGACTTCGGCTATCATGGTTTGGAATTCATACATGGCCTGCAAAGTGCCCTGGCTCACCTCCGCCTGGTACGGCGTGTAAGCCGTGTAAAACTCCGAGCGCATGGCGATGGCCTTAATCGCCTCGGGGATGTAGTGATCATAGACCCCGCCGCCCATGAAGGAGACACCCGTACCGGCTGGACGGTTCAGCGCAGCCAGGCGTGAGAGCTCGGCGGCCACTTCAAACTCCGACACGCCGTCATCGAGCCCCAGGCCGTCGCGCAGCCGCAGCTGCTCGGGTATGATGGCGATCAGTTCTTCAAAGGAGCCCACGCCCATGGCCGAGAGCATTTCATCTTCCTCGGCATCCGTGGCAGGGATATAAGGGTGCTGCAGGGTCACCCGAGGTGGGCCTTGTAACCTTCCGGGTCCATGAGATCGTCCAGCTCCGTGCTGGCCGTCATTTCGATTTTTACCAGCCAGCCCGTCTGGTAGGGGTCCTCGTTCACCGCTTCCGGCGCCTCGTCCAGGGCGGAATTCACCGCCAATATTTCGCCGGATACCGGCATAAACAGATCGGCCACCGTCTTCACGGCCTCAACTGTGCCAAATGTGTCACCGGCGGAATATTTGTCGCCCACCTTGGGAAATTCGACGAAAATGATGTCCCCCAGTTCGCTCTGGGCAAAATCGGTGATGCCGATGATGGCCTCTTCACCCTCGACGCGGATCCATTCGTGGTCCTTGGAATAGTGGAGATCATCGGGGATAGTCATGCTTCTCCTTCCGTTGGCTTATAGACGAAGTTATCAAGAAATCCGGTGGTGAACTCGCCGGACCCAAACACATCATCGGCCAACACCTGCTGGTGGAAGGGAATCGTTGTCGGCACCCCTTCAATGATAAATTCCTCAAGCGCCCGCTGCATGCGGATGATGGCTTCCTGGCGATCCTGGCCATGCACAATGAGCTTGGCGATCATGGAATCGTAGTATGGCTGAATTTCGTAGCCGGCATAGACGGCGGTGTCGACGCGCACACCGGTGCCTCCGGGCACATGAAAGCTTTCAATCCTGCCGGGCGCCGGCCGGAAGTCATGCGCCGGATCCTCGGCGTTGATGCGGCACTCTATGGCGTGCCCACGGAGCTTGGCATGGGCCACCCAGGCCGGTAGCTCTATCCCTGCATGGGCCCGAATTTGGGCTTTGAGCAGGTCCATACCGTACACCATTTCGGTGACGGGGTGCTCCACCTGGATGCGGGTGTTCATCTCCATGAAGTAGAAGTTTCGCTCACCGTCGACGAGAAATTCCACGGTGCCGGCGCCAATATAGCCCACCTTGTCGGCCGCCATGACGGCCGCCTCGCTCATGGCCTGGCGCATTTCCGGGGAGACGATGGGTGAGGGTGACTCTTCAATCAGCTTCTGGTTACGGCGCTGAATGGAGCAATCGCGCTCCCCCAGGGCCACAGATTTGCCATCGGGACCGCCCATCACCTGGATTTCGACGTGTCGCGGCTCGGAGAGAAATTTTTCCACGTACAGGTCGCCATTGCCGAATGCGTTTTGCGCCTCCGCCTGCGCCTGGTGAAACAGTTCGACAAATCGGGACGGATCATCGGCCCGGCGCATCCCTCGCCCGCCACCGCCTGCCGTCGCCTTGATCATAACGGGGTAACCCAATTTTTCGGCGACATCAGCCCCTATTTTGGGGTCGGCGACGATCCCCTCTGAACCGGGCGTTACCGGCACACCGGCGGCTATCATGGTCTTGCGCGCCTGCGCTTTGTCGCCCATGAGCCTGATGATTTTTGCGGTGGGACCAATAAACGTGATACCGTGGTCGGCGCAAATGCCGGCAAATTCGGCGTTTTCCGACAGGAAACCGTAACCGGGGTGAATGGCATCGGCGTTGGTGAGCTCGGCCGCGGCAATGATGGATGAAATGTGCAGGTAACTGCGGCTGGGTTCCGGCGGCCCGATGCAGACCGCTTCAGTCGCAAAGCGGACGTGCAGGGCAAGTTCATCGGCCGTTGAATAGACCGCCACCGTCGAGATAGAGAGTTCGTGGCACGCGCGAATGATCCGCAGCGCTATCTCTCCGCGATTTGCCACCAGTACTTTTTTAAACATGGCTCCCGGCCGAAATTGAGCAACCAGGCTTATTAGCCGGGTCCAACGATCACCAGCGGCTGATTGAACTCGACTGGGCCGGCGTTGTCAGGTAGTATTTCCAGCACGACCCCATCAATATCGCTCTCAATCTCGTTCATGATCTTCATGGCCTCAATGATGCAGATGGGCTGTCCCACCTTAATGCGATCACCCACATTGATAAAGGGGTCGGCATCGGTAGAGGCGGCCCTGTAAAAGGTGCCCACGATGGGCGAACGGATGGCGTGGCCGGCCGGCTCGGCTGGAGACTCGTCGGCAGCAGAGACCGATGAGGCCACCGGGATTTGAACAGATTGTGTTGCAGCGGGGGTAAACGCCCCGCCAGCCGGCCGTTTGGCCACACGAATCTTGCTTCCCCACCATGTGGAGACCTCCACCTCATTGACATCGGAATCCTCAATGATAGAGATGATTTCCTCGATCTTCTCGCGCAAACCCATATCAGCCGCCGCCCATGATCATATTGAGGACTCCTTCACGCGCTCAATGTACCGCCGGTCTTTGGTATCGATGCGGACCGTTTCGCCTTCATTTAAAAACAGAGGCACCTGAACCACCACGCCTGTCTCCAGGGTTGCAGGTTTGGATCCGCCGGTCGCCGTATCGCCCCGGACGCCAGGCTCGGTTTTGGAAATTTTCAGATTCATGTGCTGGGGTATGCGAATCTCCACCGGATCGGCTCCGTCAAAAGCAATAGTGACTTCAAGATTGTCGACGAGAAAATCGATGATGTCACCGAGCTGATCCCGTGACAAGGCAATCTGCTCATAAGTTGAGTTGTCCATAAAATAGAACGAGTCGCCATCATGGTACTGGTAGGTTGTGTTTTTGGCTTCAACCCGGACCTCCTCCACCTTCTCGCCTGCTCTAAACGTCTCTTCCACCACCTGTCCGGTACGCACGTTCTTCAGTTTTGTGCGTACAAATGCAGGCCCCTTGCCCGGTTTTACATGCAGAAATTCGACGATTTTCCACAACCCGTTCTTTTGCCTGAATACAAATCCGTTGCGAAAATCTGATGTCGTGGCCAAGAGGTTCCTAATTGGTATAATTGCGCTGATAAGCGGAGGAATTTAAGTGCGTCCCCGACGGCAAGCAAGG
Source organism: Fidelibacterota bacterium (assembly GCA_004124875.1). Classification (GTDB taxonomy): domain Bacteria; phylum Fidelibacterota; class Marinisomatia; order SCGC-AAA003-L08; family TS1B11; genus TS1B11. The sequence continues at coordinate 100,654 of SCKJ01000006.1, forward strand.
CAGGACTCCGCCAGCGGTGTCGAGTCCCGGGACAGGAAAAGCCCCTCGAAACGATGAGGGGCTTTCACAATGAGTGCCGGTCACTACAGTTTTTAGACCACGCTCATCACAAGCAGACCAATCATGACAATCAGGGCGACGAAAATCGCCGCAACGCCATAATTCTTCTCTCTGATTTCCTTCCACTCGTCAATATCCGTGGAGATGATGCCGAAAATCCAGATCGCAAGGGCGGTACCCAGGGAGAATCCGATGGATACTGCCAGCGCCCAGCCTATGGTCCGCAGATAAAGTACTAAAGTGTCACCAAATGTTAACACGTTGTGCCTCCTTGATTAATTCCACTGTAACTGCCGCATGAATTCCGGCGATCTCACCTTGCCCAGACGCAGTCGATCCACCAGACCGATGTCTGCGGTGGTCATGATGAGCATATGGTCTGCCTTGGGTATGACTACCGTTACGTTGATCGTTTTAACGGGCTCGCCCGTCCGCGCGATGGCCTGTCCAGCGCTGATGTAGCCGACCATCATGACCTCCTCAAAATTATTACGGCGGCTCTCCAGCATCAGATCGAAGGTTTTTCCGCCGCCCGCTTCAGTCGTGAGCGCCATTTTATCCATAACGACAGCCACGCGGTATGAATTACACACCTGTTGCACAATCGTATAAAAACGAATATTTGCCTGCAACGCTGTCACCAGCGCCAACGTGAGCAGTAGACTTAAACCCACAAATTTGCCGGTTAGCCGAGTGTTGTGAAGCACGCCTGTTCCCTCCCCAAAGTCAGCCTATATGTTTGGCAAATACTGTTTCATAACGGATACGAGCGGCAAGATTTTACGGGCGTGCCAGCTCGATAGCAAGAATTACAATAAAATAGGCGCAATCTCCATATTGATCATGGAACAGTTGGAATATTGATCATGGAACAGTTGGAAAATCTGTAATCACCGGGTTGCAACAGGAACTAAATTTTCCGGATGCAAGGGCAGCGCGGAATATCCAGCTTTACCAGCGGCAATGGGCCGGGGTCACGATGAGCGCCCTGCGCCGCAGACATGCCCGTGGTTGCCACCGGGCAGGAGCCATCGCGCTGGTGACACTGCTCGCCGCCTGTGGCCCCAGGGTGACAGGTGAGCCGACGCTCATCCTCATATCCCTGGACGGATTTCGCTGGGACTACATGCGCTGGGCAGATACGCCTCATCTCGACAGCCTGCTATCGGCGGGATCAGGCGCGCAGGCGCTGGTGCCAGCGTTCCCCACCAAGACCTTTCCGAACCACTACAGCATTGCCACAGGACTGTATCCGGGCAATCATGGTCTGGTGGCCAACACCATTTTCGATCCCATTCTCGCCGACACTTTTGCGCTGGATGACCGGCGCACGGTGGCCGATGGCCGCTGGTATGGCGGGGAGCCGATCTGGGTGACGGCGGAGAAACAGGGCGTTAAATCGGCCTCCATCTTCTGGCCCGGCACCGAGGCGGAAATTGACGGCGTACGGCCGACCTATTGGCAGCGGTACGATCACGAAATGGCTGCCGATTCCGTGCTGGCCCAGGTGCTGAGGTGGCTCGACCTGCCTGCCGGGCGGTCGCCCCGGTTCATCTCCATGTACTTTCATGGCGTTGACGATGCCGGTCATCAAAACGGACCCGATTCGGCCGGCGTCGCCCTGGCGGTGCAACGCATCGACAGCACCCTCGGGAATCTGTTTCATGCACTGGCGCTGCGGCAGCTCTCCGCCAGCACGAATATCCTCATTACCTCTGACCACGGCATGACCTGGGCCGACAGCGCCCGGCTGGTCTACCTCGACGACTACATCGATTCGACGCAGCTGGCCGTGACCGACTGGGCCCCGGTGCTGGCCTTGCGGCCCCATGAGGATAGCATTGAAGCGGTCTACAATGCGCTGAAAGGGGCCCATCCCCGGCTCCATATCTACCTGCGGGAGGAGTTGCCGCCTCAGTACCACTACTCCAACCACTACCGGATACCTCCGATTGTGGGCATTCTCGATCTCGGCTGGCAGGCGACGACCCATCAGCGATTCGAGGAGCGCCGGGAATCGTATGCTGGCGGAGTTCACGGTTACGCTCCGGATAACAGCGATATGCACGGCATATTTATTGCCGCAGGACCTGACATTCGATCAGGCCGGCAGCTGCCTGCCATGGAAAATATTCACCTGTACGAGTTGATGTGCCATCTGCTCAATCTGGAAGCGGCGCCCAATGACGGCGCACTGAGCGCGACAAAAGCGATCCTCAGGTAGCGTCGGCCAGCACCCTGCGCAAACCGGCGTTGACCTCCAGGGACTCCAGCACTCCGGCCAGGGCGGCCAGCAGTTGGCGCTCTTCGGCAGCGCTCAGCCGTGCGGCGGCGTTCCTGAGTGGCGTCCGGTTGCTCAGCACGCCGAGCTTCCACAGCAGTAGTTTTTCCGCCCCCACCATCTTGCCGGGGATCGATTCAATCACCGTTCGCAGCTGGCTGAGCTCCACCTGCGCCTGCCGTCGCTCTGCGTCGCCTGCCGCGCTCCACACGGCCTGAACCGCGGAGGGAAACAGATTCGCGCAGGCCGTAATGCTGCCTGCCGCGCCCCGCATGATGCCCCCTGAAACGGCATGATCATTGCCCACGAATATGGCGGCCTCGGGGAGGGCGGCAAGGTAGGCTGAGATGTTTTCGACATTTCCGGTGGAATCCTTCACCCCGGCGAAATTTCCGAGGTCGCCGCTCCCGGCAAGCAGAGCGATGAACTCGGGCGATGCGGCTGCGGAGGAGGGGCCTGAATCCGGAACGGGCAGATTGTAAGCGAATATGGGGATGCGCAACTGCAGATCCAGAAGATCCCTGTAAAATGAGAGCACCTCCGTGGGCGTGGCGCTACCCCCCCGTGCATACCGGTCGTAGAATGGGGGCGCAATGAGCAACGTCGCGGGCAGCGGCAACCTCTCATCCAGGCTTTGGGCCAGGCGCAAGGTCTCCTCCCGTGAATCGGGCACGGTGGCGCCAACCATCAGCCCGAGGCCCGTATCGGCGCGAGCCACAGCGTCGATGAGCGCCCATTTTTCCTCCAGGCTCAGATAGCCAAACTCGCCGTTGGTGCCCAGCAGCAAGATGCCGTCGACATGGGACGCCGACAAATGGCCCAGCAGAGCGCTGAAGGCGTAAAAATCGATGCCACCGCCGTCCTCACTGAAGGGCGTGATCACAGGAGCATAAACGCGGCCCATTTTTCCGGCCGCCGGCGTCAAGCCGTCCGATTCGTTCATTTACTGGCCCCTTCAATCAGTTTAATTTCCTGCCTGATGGATACCCGACTGGCCACCTATCTCGCGCTCATATTTCTGTCGGCCGTTGCAGGGGCATTGCCGCCGCTGCTCGGAAAATGGAGCCAGAGGCAGCTGCACCTGTTTGTCGCCTTTGGGGCTGGGGTCTTTCTATCGGCAACTTTCTTTCACCTGTTGCCGGACGCCCTCACCGCAGATGCTGGCCGGTGGCCTCAATTTACCATATTCGCAGGCTTTTTGATGGTGCTGGTTACTGACCGCGTGATATTGGCCCGCTTGGCCGGCACGATCGATTCCCCAGAGGAGGGACAGCACCGCGCCATAGGCGTTACCGCCCTGGTGGGGCTATGTCTGCACAGCGTAACGGCGGGCATTTCACTCGGCTTGGGCCAGAGCCACCCTGAAACGGCCAAAGTGATTTTCCTGGCTATCCTGAGCCATAAGGCGGTGGCGGCCTTTTCCCTGGCGACCATTTTCCGCCTCTCCAAAATTCCCATCACCACCACGCTTTGGATGCTGGCCATATTCGCCCTGAGCACGCCCCTGGGAACCCTGGCCGCGTTGCCGCTGGTGCCTTTGCTGAGTGATTGGAACCCGGCGATTCCGGAGTCACTGGCGACGGGGACTTTTATGTATGTGGCCATCATGAACCTGCTGCCCGAAGCATTTCATGACGCACCCCGCCGGCCGGCAACCGTGATGGCCCTGGGCGCCGGAATTGTGGTCATGGCCGTCCTCAGCAGTCTGGGCGGTTAGCGCCGCAACGCCTCAATAATCACATCGAAATGGCTCAAATCGGTTTTGTGGGCATCGTAGGAGAAGATGGCAATGCCGCGCAGCCCGGCCATGCGGGCCAGTGATATCCGGTCTGCCGCATCCTCAGCCGACTGATTGTAGGTAGCAACGCCCATCACGACCCGCTGGCGTACCCTCGAGGGGACACCTTCCAGTGTGATACGCAAGTTGGTCAGGTAATCTTCCCGGATGGGCGTGTAGTTCATCGGCGTGGCATAATCGAGAACGCCATCCTCGAGCCACTGTACCCAATCCTGAAAATATTTGGCCCTGGCCACCCGCAGGTTCGGCTTGACCGCCGCCGTCAGCATGACCTCTTTGCCGCTGAGGGTAATGATGGCGTGCAGCGAGGTAATCAGATCGCTCACTTTCTGCCGCCGGTAAGCATGCCAAATTTCCATCTGATCATTGGCGGCGGTGAGTCCTCCCGGCGCAAGTTGCGGCCCGCTGACGGCACGGGGATCGAACCCGTTTTTATCCATAAACCGGCTGATGCCAGTTTCATTGTAGCCGTAGTCGAGATCGAAATAGCGGAGGTAATCGAGGTGCAGGCCATCAATGGCGTAGTTGAGTAGAATCTCGGTGAAAATGGCCCGCAGGTAGGGGTTGACTTCAGGGTGCGTAGGCGCCAGATAAACGCCCTCAAAGGAGCCATCCCGTGGCGCGCCCAGATCGATATCACGCTGCTTAAAACCGTCGGCGCGTACCTCCAGCCATTCCGGGTGCATGTTGTAAAGGTGCGCCTTGCTGAGCGGGGGCTGGCGCGCTGACCACAGGAGATACGTGGTGACCCAGGCGTGAACGTTGAGGCCCAGCTGATGGCCGCGCTGCACAGCGTAGCCGAGAGGATCGAAGTCCGTCTCCCGGATCCGGTCGCTGCGCGGCACGATGAGCGACTTGTAGTAGGCGTCGCCCCGTCCCCGAATCTGCACGAACACATGGTTGAATCCGGCGTCCCGTGCGAAAGTGAGCGCACGGTCGATTTCGCCGCGGCTGACCATGCTTTCCCGCACAATCCACAGACCCCGAAAGTCGAGTGGTTGGGGGGCTTGGGCAGAGAGGAAGGGGGCAAAAGCAAACAAGGTAGCCAAAAGGGCTACCTCGGGTTGCCTGAAGCGGGCGATAGGCAAAATTAGTTTAACGGTCAGGCCGGTTCTCCTGCTGGCTCCTTGGAACCCTTTTTGCCTTTGTCTTTTTTAGCCGATTTCCCTTCATCGGCATCGTCCTGTGCCTCGGCAACCGGTTTGGCGCCTTCTACAAATTCGATGAGGGACACAGGCGCCCTGTCGTTGGTCCGGTGGCCCAATTTGATGATGCGGGTGTAGCCGCCAGGGCGGTCGGTAAACAGGGGCGCGATGTCATTGAACAGAATGGCGGTGACCTCCTGTCCCTGCTGCCCCGGCAGGGCCTTCAGCACCTGCCGGCGGGCGTGCAATGTCCCTTGCAAGGCGAAAGTCACCAGCGGCTCGATAAATTTGCGCAGCTCCTTGGCCTTGGCGTCCGTCGTTTGAATGCGGCGGTGCAGTATCAGCGAAGAGGCCATATTTCTGAACATGGCTTTGCGGTGGCTTGCTGTCCGGTTTAGTTTCCGGCCGCGCTTAAGATGCCTCATGGTTGGCGTTCCTGTTAATTTTGAACCAGGCTCGGGTCTATATCCATCCCGAAGTAGAGTCCCATTTCGCCCAATTTTTCCTGTAGCTCAGTGAGCGACTTGCGCCCAAAGTTTTTAAAGCGCAGCATTTCACTCTCCTCCTTGGTCACCAGCTCATAGATGGTGAGTATGCCGGCAGCCTGGAGACAGTTATGGCTGCGCACGGAGAGCTCCATTTCGTCAATGCTCTTTTTGAGCATGTTGCGCAACTGAATCCCCTTGTCATCAATTTTGTCCTCAACATCGACAATGGGCGCCAAGCCCTCGAAGGTGAAGATAGCGGCCAATTCATGCAGCATGGCGGAGCCGTAATTCACGGCGTCCTTGGGTGAGATGGAACCGTCGGTATAGACTTCCAGGGTCAATTTTTCCTGCTGCGTCTTCGATGCCGGCAGCGCCGTAACCTCGAATGTTGCGTTGGTCACCGGATTGTATATCGAGTCGATAAAAATGGTGCCAATGGGGGCATCGGGCAGCTTGTTGTTTTCAGCCGACACATAACCCTTGCCCCGGCCAATACGCAGCTCCATTTTCACCTCCTCAGTGCCGTTTAAGGTGCAAATCAGAAGCTCAGGATTGAGCACCTCGAGCTGCTCGGTGCCGGCGCTGATCACGGCGGCTTTAACCACACCCTTGCTCTTGAGGGTAAGTTGCACCGGGTCCGGCTTGAGATCAATCAGATTGAAACGCACCTGCTTGAGGTTAAGCACTATATCGGCGACGTCCTCAATGATGCCCTTGAGCGTGGAGAATTCGTGCTGCACACCTTTGATCTTGATCGACGTGATGGCCGCGCCCGGAATGGCCGTAAGCAGAATTCGGCGCATGGCGTTGCCCAGCGTGATGCCGTTACCCCGATCAAGCGGTTTGACGGTAAAAGTCGCATGGCGGTCGTTATGTTCATCGACCTTAATCGAATATTGGCTGTCGTTGCCTGTCATTCAGATATACCTCCGGTCAGAATTATTTAGAATAGAGCTCGACGACGAGCTGTTCGTTTACTTGTTCGGGAATCTCCTCACGCGTGGGCACGGCCAAAAAGATGCCCTTCATCTGGGCTTTGTCCAACTCAAGCCACGGCATCTGATTTTCCTCCGTGACCCTGCGCATGGCGTTGTGGACCAGCTCCATCTTGCGGCTTTTTTCCCTGATCTGAATACTGTCGCCAGGCTTCAGCAAATAAGAGGGAATGTTGACGCTTTTGCCATTCACCAGCAGATGTTTATGCCCCACAACCTGCCTCGCGGCCCGTCTGGTGGGGGCCATTCCGAGGCGGTAAATAGTATTGTCCAGACGGCTTTCCAGCATGCTCAGCAAATTGTGACCCGTGGGTCCCTGCTGCGCGGCCGCTTTTTTGAAATAGTTCCTGAACTGTTTTTCCAGCACCCCGTAAAGGTGTTTGATGCGCTGCTTTTCCCGCAGCTGTATGCCGTAAGTAGAAACTTTTTTACGTCGCCCCTGACCATGCTGCCCGGGCGGATAACTCTTTCTGGGCGACCCGAATTTGGGGCTTTCGAATACCGGATACTCGAGCCGCCGCACCACTTTTCCCCGGGGACCTAAATGCCGTGCCATTTCGCGCTGCTCCCCTAAACCCTGCGCCGCTTGGGAGGGCGGCAACCGTTGTGCGGGATGGGAGTAACATCTTTGATGGCGCTGATCTGCATGCCAGCAACCTGCAGGGAACGTATGGCGGCTTCCCGCCCGCTACCAGGACCGTTGACCCTGACCTCCACAGTGACCATACCCAGGTCCATGGCTTCCTTGGCCGCCTTTATGGCCGCTTGTTGCGCAGCAAAAGGAGTGCTCTTGCGAGACCCCTTGAAGCCGCTGGTGCCGCCTGAAGCCCAGGAAACAACATTACCGTACTTGTTGGTAATGGTAATTTTTGTATTATTGAATGAAGCCTTGATGTGGGCCAGACCTTCAGGCTCCACAACGACATTTTTTTTCTTTTTACGGGACGGTCTTGTTGCCAAAACTGAGGTTCTCCTTTTTACCTTTAGCCTTTGCGAATCCCAACCTGGCGCCTCTTGCCACGTCGGGTACGGCTGTTGGTATGGGTGCGCTGGCCACGAACCGGCAAACCTTTGCGGTGCCTGATTCCACGGTAGCTGCCTATATCCATCAGGCGCTTGATGTTGAGGCTCACGTCGCTGCGCAGTTCACCTTCCACCTTGTAATCGTCTGAAATGATGTTGCGGATCAACACCACCTGTTGCTCGGACAGCTCGGTGACCGGCGTTTCAGGTGGCACCTGGGCCGCGCTTAAAATGGATCTGGACGTGTTTATCCCAATGCCATAAATGTAGGGCAAGGCGTATTCCACGGCCTTGTTGCGAGGTAAATCGACGCCTGCTATACGTGCCATATGTTAGATCAGCTCCTTAACCTGATGCCGCCGGGCCTTAGCCCTGCCTCTGCTTATGCCGTCCATGGACACAGATCACCCGCACCACATTGCGGCGGCGGATAACCTTGCATTTATCACAAATCTTTTTGACTGACGCGCGTACTTTCATAACAACCTCAAATGTCCTTTATTTAAAGCGATAGGTGATGCGTCCCCTGGTCAAATCATAGGGGGAGAGTTCCACCGTCACCGTATCGCCAGGCAAAATTTTGATAAAATGCATCCTCATCTTTCCCGAAACGTGCGCAAGGACCTCATGGCCGTTCTCCAACTCCACCCGGAAGGTGGCATTGGGCAGTGTTTTTACGATGACTCCGTCAACGGATATTGCCTGTTCTTTTGCCAAGATTTTTCCTTTACCTGTAGGCCGAGAGTACTTCCGGGCCGTTCGATGTAATGGCGATGGTATGTTCAAAATGGGCAGACGGAGCCCCATCCATCGTTTTCACTGTCCAGCCATCTGCTTCCGTGAACACTTTTTCAGTGCCCATATTAATCATCGGTTCAATGGCCAGGCACATGCCTTCCTGCAGCTCCAGGCCGGAACCGGGCGACCCATAGTTGGGCACCTGCGGGTCCTCGTGGAGTTTCCTGCCGACGCCGTGGCCCACCAGTTCCCGGACAATCCCGTAGCCACCCTGCTCCGCGCGCTGCTGCACCGCATAGCCAATGTCGCCAATGGCTGCCCCTGCGACGGCCGCGGCAATGCCCAGATCGAGACTCTCGCGAGTCGCCACAACGAGCTGGCGCAACTCCTCATCGACTGCCCCCACCTCGAAGGTGCGGGCATGGTCGCCATAATAGCCGTCAGTGATGGCGCCCACATCAATACCGACAATCTGGCCCTCGAGCAGTATCCTGTCGGCCGGGATACCGTGGACCACTTCATCATTAACGGAGATGCACAGGGTCGCCGGAAAGCCGTAGAGCCCTTTAAAGGCCGGCACGCCACCTTTGCCACGGATTATTTTCTCCGCCGCCGTGTCCAGTTCACGGGTCGTCACGCCCGGTTTTACCATGCTCTCCAGCTCCACCAGGGTCTCGGAGACAATCCGGCAACTGTGGCGGATTTTTGCGATCTCTTCCTTGTTGCGCAAGTGTACCATAGCCAGCTGCCGGGCCTAAGCCCGCCGGCGCCCTTTAATTCGGCCACTCTTCAAAAATCCGTCATAGTGGCGCATGAGCAGATGAGACTCGACCTGCTGCAGCGTGTCCAGCGAGACACCGACTATAATCAGCAGACTGGTGCCGCCGAAAAAACTGGCCAGATCATAATTGATGCCCGTGGCTTTCATCAACACGTAGGGGAACACGGCAATAAGCGCTAAAAATAATGAACCGGGCAATGTCACTCTCGTCAAAATGTTATCAATGTACTCGGCTGTCTTTTTCCCCGGCCGCACGCCCGGGATAAAACCGCCCTGCTTTTTCATGTTATCGGCCACTTCGACAGGATTAAAAGCGATGGCCGTATAGAAATAGGTGAAAAAGATGATCATCAGCCCGAACACGGCCCAGTAGAAGGGGTGGTCCACCGAGAACAGGCCCATCAGCGATTGCACTGCCGGGCTGTTCTGAAAGTAGGTGCCCAACGTGCTGGGAATGAACATGATCGCCTGCGCGAAGATGATCGGCATCACCCCGGCGGTATTGACACGCAGCGGGATGTGGGTGCTCTGCCCGCCGTAAACCTTGCGCCCGACGATGCGTTTGGCATACTGCACCGGGATTTTCCGCGCCCCCTGGGTAATGGCAACCACCGAGGCGACAATAATGACCATCAGCCCCAGCAGCATGACATCGAGGAGGATATTGCGCAACTGCTGATTGATCAGGGTGATCTCGTTAAACAGCACTGTCGGCGCCCTGCTGATGATACCGATCATGATGATCAGTGATATCCCGTTGCCGATGCCCGATTCAGTGATCTGCTCTCCCAACCACATGACTAAAATGACGCCGGTGGTTAATGTCAGCATGGTCAGCATGATGAAGCCCATGCCGGGCTCCAGCACAACGGATCCCACAGGGGTGTCAAGCCCCTGCAGATAGATGCCCACGCCGTAAGCCTGCACGCCGCCCAACAGCAGCGTCCCGTAGCGGGTCAGTTGGGTGATTTTCCGCCGGCCCTCTTCGCCTTCTTTCTGCAGCCTTTGGAAATAGGGCATCACCGCGCCCAGCAGCTGCAGGATAATCGACGCCGAGATGTAGGGCATAATGCCCAGGGCAAAGATGGTCGCCTGTGCGAAAGCGCCGCCACTGAACATGTCGTACAGCCCCAGCAAAGTGTTGGCAATGCCCTGCATGGCCGCAGCCAGCGCTTCAGGGTTGATGCCCGGCACAGGCACATGCGCCCCGATGCGGTAGACCACCAACAGCGTCATGGTGAAGAAAATACGCCTGCGCAGTTCGGGAATCTTGAAACTTGTGGTGAACTTTTCTATCACAGCACGATCGCCTTGCCACCGGCCTTTTCAATTTTTTCAATCGCAGATTTGCTGAAGCTGTGGGCCGTCACTTCCAGACCCGATTTCAGCTCCCCCATGCCCAATATTTTTACCGGCTTGCCGGCCTTTTTAATGGCGCCCTTGGCCTGCAGCACTGCCGGGTCAATCTTGGCTACCCCCAGCCGTTCCAAAGTCTCCAGATTGACGATCTGGATCTCCTTGCGGAACGGAGCATTGCTGAAGCCCCGCTTGGGAATCCTGCGCTGCAGCGGCATCTGTCCCCCTTCGCGCCATACCAGCCGTTTGGAGCCAGAACGCGAGTGGTAGCCGTTCATGCCTCGTCCGGCGGTACGGCCCTGCCCGGAGGCGTTGCCGCGACCGATGCGCTTGCGGTCTCGCGTCGCGCCGGAGGCGGGGGTCAGGTTGCGCTCAGTCATGATTCGTCCACTTTTACGAGGTGGCGCACCGCTTTTATCATCCCGCGAATGGCCGGGTTGTCGGGCTGCTCAACGGTCTGGTGCATCCGCCGGAAGCCGAGGGCGCGCAAGGTGTCTTTGGTGCGCTGCCGATAGCCGATGCCGCTCTTGACCTGCGTAATTTTTAGATTTTTTGCCATCAGTTAAACAGAGCTTTCACTGTGATGCCTCTTTTGCGCGCCACTTCAATGGCGTCCTTTAGCCCGCTCAGGGCGACCTGCGTGGCCCTGACCACATTCATCGTGTTGGTGGAGCCGGTGCACTTGGTGAGCACATCCGTATAACCGGCTTGCTCCAGCACTGCCCGCACAGCGGACCCGGCAATGAGTCCGGTGCCGGGTGAGGCCGGTTTGAGCATCACTTTGCTCGCGCCATATTTGGCATGAATTTCGTGAGGGATAGTACCGTTGATCAGCGGGACTTTCACCAAATTTTTCTTGGCATTATCTTTGGCTTTCGAGATGGCCGAAGCCACTTCGTTGGCCTTTCCAAAACCGACGCCGACATGGCCCCTGCCATCTCCAACCGTCACGATAGAGTTGAAACTGAAGCGCCGGCCCCCGGTAATCACCTTGGACACCCGGTTGATCTGCACCAAGGTCTCTTCCTTTAAATCAAGTTCTGCAGGATTAATCGCCATAAAGTTGCCTCAAATCTTTAGCCCGCCTTCGCGGGCGCCTTCTGCGAACGCTTTCACGCGGCCGTGGAACACATGACCGTTGCGGTCGAATACGACCGAATCGATAGTCATCGCCTTGGCCCGTTCACCCAGGGTTTTGCCTACGCTCGCGGCCAGGGCTATCTTGCTTGTGGCCGACCTGGCCTCCCCGGCCAGCGCTTTTTCCAGGCTGGAGGCGGCCACCAGGGTCTTGCCCACCGCGTCATCAACGATCTGCCCCGTGATATGCTTGGCGGACCGGGTCACGACCAGTCGCAGTTTGCCGTCAAAGCGATCAAACTTTTTCTTGCCACGGCGGCGGCGGCGGAGCCGTAAACCCAAATTCTTCTGCTGCCTTTTAATCATAACTGCATATCCTACGCCGCGGCGCTGCCGACCGTTTTGCCCGCCTTGCGCTGGACATATTCATTACTGTAGCGGACCCCTTTGCCTTTATACGGCTCCGGCTTGCGCAAGGACCGGATTTTGGCGGCAACCTGACCCACAACCTGTTTGTCTATGCCTTTCACAACCAGGGTGGTGTTGCGCTTGGACACTTCAAATTCGATTTCCGGCGGCGCCTGAAAATAGATGGCGTGGGAAAAACCGAGATTGAGCAGGATGTCATTCCCTTTCTGCTCAACAGTATAACCGATCCCGACCAGGTCGAGCTGGCGAGTGAAACCTTTACTGACGCCGGTAACCATATTGGCCACAAGGGCGCGGGTCAACCCGTGCAAGGCCCGCTGCTCCTTTTGATCGTTGGCCCGTGATACGACAATGGCCTTGTCGCTCTCCACCAGGGAGATACCTTCCCGGTGGCGGAAGCGCAACTCGCCTTTAGGCCCCTTAACGGTGATCAGGCGGTCGTCCAAGGTCCAGCTGACCCCGTCCGGCAATTTAATGGGCAATTTCCCGATCCGGGACATCGTCTACCAGACCTCGCAGAGCACTTCGCCGCCAATGTTGAGGCGCCGTGCAATTTTATCCGAAACCACTCCGCGCGAGGTGGTCATGATCGAGACGCCCAGTCCGCCACGCACCCGGAGCAACTTCCCGGCGTTGACATACACGCGGCGGCCGGGACGCGAAATGCGGTTAATCCCTTCGATGACCGCCTCGCCGGAATCGTCATACTTGAGGAAGATGCGCAGAATGCCCTGCTTGTTATCCTCAACTTGAATAAAATCGCGGATGAAATGCTCCTCTTTCAGCACGAAACAGATCCGTTTTTTCATATTTGAGGCCGGCACATCGACCCAGCGGTGGCCAGCGGTCTGCGCGTTACGGATACGGGTCAACAGGTCGGCAATGGGATCGGACATGCTCATGATCTATCTCCTACCAACTTGCCTTGGTGATACCGGGAATTAAACCGGCGAGTGCCATTTCCCGGAAACAGAGCCGGCACAGGCCGAATTTGCGGAGGAAGGCCCGCGGACGGCCGCAGATGCCACACCGGTTGTAACCACGGGTTGAAAATTTGGGTTTGGCTTGAGCCTTGATCACTAACGCTTTACGTGCCATTACGCCTCGCTTCCTTCCTGACTGGCTTGCGGTTTGGGCCTGAACGGAAATCCAAGGGAGCTGAGCAGATCATAGGACTCCTCATCTGTTTCGGCCGTGGTGACAAAGGTCACGTCCATGCCCCTGATCTGGTCAATTTTGTCGTAATCGATCTCCGGGAAAACAATCTGCTCGGTCAGGCCCATGGAATAGTTTCCCCGGCCGTCAAAAGACTTGTTGGGCAGCCCACGGAAATCACGCACGCGGGGAATGGCCAGCGCCATCAGCCGGTCCAAAAATTCCCACATATGGTTATTCCGCAACGTCACTTTTGCTCCCACGGGGTCTTTTAGCCGAATCTTGAAGTTCGAAATCGGCTTCTTCGCATAAGTAATCACCGCTTTTTGGCCGGTTATGGTGGCCAGATCGTCGAGGGCGCCCTGCAACACTTTGGCGTCTTCACGCGCGTTGCCCAACCCCATGTTCAACACAATTTTCTCCAGCCGTGGCACTTCCCATATGTTTTTGTAGCCGCGCAGTGAAAGCAGCGATTTCAATATTTTTTCATGGTACAGCCGTTTCAGCCGGGGAACTGAATTTTGGGCCGGAGCCGGGTCCTTTTTAGGGGCGGCTTTTGCCGGGGCCTTGCTTTCCCGGGCTGGAGCAGCCTTCGATTTGACGACCGGTTTCTTCGGCTTGGAGACCACTTTTTTCTTCGCCGGACTCTTCTTCGCCGGCGTCGCTTTGGCCTTCTGTGCCGGTTTTGCCTTCACCGTGTTTTTCTCTTTATCTTGCTTTGCTTCAGCCATGCTTTACTCGTTTACCGTTTCGCCTGTCGATTTGGCGTAACGCACCTTTTTGCCATCCTCCAGCCGCTTGAAACCCACGCGGGTGCGCTTGCCGCCAACCAACAGCATCAGGTTTGACAGATGGACCGGCGCTTCTCTTTCAATAATACCGCCCTGCGGGAGGTTCTGCGATGGCCGTGTGTGCCGCTTTATGAAGCGTATCCCCTCCACCACTGCGCGGTTTTTCTTGGGATCAACGAACAGCACTTTGCCGGTTTTGCCCCGGTCCGCGCCCGCTAAAATTTCGACCATGTCCCCTTTTTTGATGCGCATCCTAGATGACCTCCGGGGCCAGCGAAACGATCTTCATATAATTTTTCTCCCGGAGTTCCCGGGCCACGGGCCCGAAAACGCGGGTCCCTGCCGGCTCATTCTGGGGGTTAAGCAGAACGGCGGCATTTTCGTCAAAACGGATGTAGGAGCCGTCCTTGCGCCGAACCTCCTTCTTGGTCCGCACCACCACAGCCCGCGAGGTTTCGCCCTTTTTCACGACGCCACCGGGCAAGGCCGATTTTATCGTGACCACTATCAGGTCTCCGACGCTGGCATACCGGCGCTTTGAGCCCCCCAGCACCCGGATGCAAAGCACCTCCTTGGCGCCGGTGTTGTCGGCCACTTTCAGTCGTGTCTCCTGCTGAATCATTTCAGGCCGATCCTCCGGAAGCAGGCGTCGTCACATCCAGAAGCCGCCAGCGCTTCAGCTTCGAGATGGGACGCGTCTCCTCAATGATCACCTTGTCGCCAGGATTCGCCGAATTCTGCTCATCATGGACATAATAATTTTTCGTGCGGGTGATGTACTTCTTGTACATCGGATGCGGAAAGCGCCGGGTCACCCTCACGACGGCCGTTTTATCCATGGCTGTTTTGATCACTTCGCCGGTTAACCGGCGTCTATTTGATTTGGCTGCTGCCATCGTTTACCCGGCCTTCTGCTTTCTGATGCCCAGATCATATTCGCGCATGAGTGTTTTTGCCTGCGCGATCGATTTTTTTACCTCGCCCAGTTTATGGGTCCCCTCCAGCTGCTGCAGGGCCTTTTTAAACCGCAGGCCCGTCAGCTGCTCGCGCAGCTCCAGCAGCTTCTCGCCCAAATCTTGGGACGAAAGTTCCAACAGTTCCTCGCTGATCATCCGCCCTGCTCCCGCCGCGTCACCAGCTTGGTCTTGATCGGTAGTTTGTGCGAGCAGAGTCTGAATGCCTCGGTAGCGGTGGCCTCATCGACCCCTTCAACCTCAAACAGGATGCGCCCCGGTTTGACTACGGCCACCCAGTATTCAGGGGAACCTTTCCCTTTACCCATCCTTGTTTCCGCCGGCTTCTGCGTAATGGCCTTGTCCGGAAATATTCGAATCCACATGCGGCCGAATTTGCGGGTGGTGCGGGTGATAGCCACACGGGCAGACTCAATCTGCCGGCTGGTGATCCAACCATTCTCCAGCGCCTTCAGACCGTAGGTGCCAAAGGCAACGGTGTTCCCGCGCATGGCCATGCCCCGGCGGTTGCCCCGGTGCGGCTTGCGATATTTGACTTTACGGGGGGCCAGCATTTAGCGCCTCAATTCGACTGAGCGTTTTTTGTGGGGGTCTCCCCGTTGCAAATCCAAACTTTAACGCCAATTTTTCCGTAAGTGGTGTTGGCTTCCACCAGGGCGTAGTCAATGTCGGCACGTAGCGTATGCAGCGGCACCCGGCCTTCACGAAAGGTTTCTCTGCGGCTCATTTCCGAGCCACCGAGCCGCCCGGACAGGCAGATTTTAATGCCTTCGGCGCCCATGCGCATCGTCGCCTGAATCGATTTTTTGGCCGCCCGGCGGAACGATATTTTCTTGAGCAGCTGCTGGGCAATGCTCTCGCCAACGAGCCGGGCGTCGAGCTCGGGCCGTTTCACTTCACTCACGTTGAGCTTGACCTCCTGGCCCAGGAGCGCGTGAATTTCACTGCGCAGCCGTTCCACCTCTTCACCCCCCCGGCCGATGACAATGCCGGGCCGGCTGGTAAATATGGTGACCGTCACCTTTTTGGCCGTGCGGCTGATCTCCACGCGGGAGATGCCTGCATTTTCCAGGCGGCGGCCGATATAGCGCCGCAGGATGATGTCCTCGTGGAGCTTGGCGGCAAAGTTGTGCTCATCGAACCACGTCGACAGCCAGGTCTTGGTGATGCCGAGGCGAAATCCGACCGGATGTGTTTTTTGACCCAAAGTGACTCTCCGTCCCTGCTCAGGAACCTTTTTCAGCGACGACCACGGTCAGATGACTGGTCCGCTTAATGATGCGCGTGGCCCGCCCCATCGCCCGTGGACGCCACCGCTTGAATGAAGGCCCGCCATCGGCAAAGGCCCTCTTGATGTAAAGATTGTCGACGTCGACTTCCTTAGCCTCATCGGAATTCATCATGTTCGCAATAGCCGAGCGCAACGTTTTCTCAATAAACCCCGACGCCTTCGTCGGGGTGAAGTGGAGAATATTGAGCGCCTGGTTCACGTCCTTGCCCCGCACCAGCTCAAGCATGCGGTTGATCTTGCGCGGCGACTGACGCAAATGGCGGGCTCTGGCCAGTTTTTCCACAACTAGCCCTTCCTCTTGTCGGCATGGCCGCGGAAAATTCGGGTCGGCGAAAACTCGCCCAGTTTGTGCCCCACCATATTTTCAGAAACGAACACCGGAATAAATTTGTTGCCGTTATGAACGGCAAAAGTATGGCCGACAAAATCGGGTATAATGGTGCTGCGCCGGGACCAGGTTTTTACCACTTTTTTCTGCTTGGTCCTGTTGAGCGCCTCAACTTTTTTGACCAGCTTTTCATCAACATAAGGGCCTTTTTTTACGGATCGGGGCATGTTACTTGGTCCTCCGCGACACAATATAGCGGTCGGACTGATTTTTCTTCTTGCGGGTCTTGTACCCCTTTGAGGGGACACCGGTGGGCGACACCGGATGTCTGCCGCCGGACGACTTCCCTTCGCCACCGCCCATGGGATGGTCGACAGGGTTCATGGCGACACCGCGCACTTTCGGCCGGCGCCCCAGCCACCGGGAGCGGCCCGCCTTTCCGATTTTGATTTTCTCATGGCTTTTGTTGCCCACTTCGCCGAGCACCGCCAGGCAGCTCTCTTGCACCAATCGCACTTCGCCCGATGGCAGCTTCAGCGTCACCATGCCGCCATCTGAGGCCATGAGGCGCGCCGAGGCGCCGGCCGCGCGAGCCATCTGCCCGCCCTTGCCGGGCTTGAGCTCAATGTTGTGCACGTTCATGCCCGTGGGCACCTCCGATAGAGGCATGGCGTTGCCGGGCCGCAGCGGCGTTCGGCTGCGGGAGGATATCACCTCATCGGTCACCTTGATGCCATCGGGAGCCAAAATGTAGCGTTTCTCGCCGTCGGCATATTGCACCAGGGCAATGCGGCACGACCGGTTGGGATCGTACTCAATGGTTTTGACGATGCCGGGAATGTCGTACTTGTCGCGCTTGAAATCGATAATCCGGTACCGTCGTTTATGCCCGCCACCCCGATGCCGCGAGGTGATGCGGCCTTTATTGTTGCGTCCCCCCGTCTTGGTCAGCGCCCGAGTGAGTGATTTTTCCGGCTGATCGGTGGTAATCTCCTCAAAGGTCGACACCGACATAAACCGCTGTCCGGGAGTGGTGGGCTTGAGTGTGCGCACGGGCATGATCAGGCTGTCCCTTCGACTTCAAACAGGTCGATTTTCTGGCCTTCATCGAGCGTGACGATGGCCCGTTTCCAGTGTGCCCTGCGCCCGGTTGTGCGAATGGTATGTCCGCCGCTGCGCATGCTTTGGCTTTTCGCTTTGCCGAGCCGGTTCTGCGTGGCCACTTTTACCACTTTCACTCCAAATCGCTCTTCAACGGCGGCCTTGATTTCATGCTTGTTCGACGCCGGATGCACTTCAAATGCGTATTTGCGCTCACTCTCCTCAAGGCGGCTCATTTTTTCAGTGAGCAGCGGGCGGCGAATGATATAATTTTTGATCGACATAATCTTAGCCCAGCAGCGCATGCAGCTCTTTAATGCCCGCTTTGTCCACCAGCACTGAATCGGCCAGCCATAGGTCCCGCACGGATACATCCCTGGCCCTTTTGACCCGTACGCCGGGCAGATTTCTGCCGGCCCGCTTGAGTTCCACCGACGGCGCTCCCGCCAGCACCACCAGTTTGCGCCCTTGCAGTCCCAGGGCCGACACGGCCTGGGCCATCAGTCTGGTCTTGCCTTCAGCAAGGTCGAACGCCTCCACCACGGTGATGGCTTTCGCCTGCTGGAGCTTGGAGAGCATAGACTTTCTCGCCAGGCCGCTGACTTTGCGATTGACCTTCTGGCGATAGCTGCGCGGATGCGGTCCGAACGCCACGCCGCCACCGTAGCGAACGGGGCTCCCGGCATCCCCAACACGCGCCCGGCCAGTGCCTTTCTGCCGGAACAGTTTCACGCCGCTGCCGGCCACATCCCCACGGGTAAGCGTGGAGGCGCTGCCCTGGCGACGGTTGGCCATCTCGGCTTTCACGGCCAGATAAATGGCGTTTTCATGGGGCTCGATGCCGAAAACTTCTTTTTTCAGATCAATCTGCCCGCCGGACGCGGAGCCGTCAAATTTGCGCACATCAACTTTCATGACAGTTTCGTCAAGTACACCGTTCCGTTGCGCGGCCCCGGTACGGCTCCCTTAATAAAAATCTGGTTTTTTTCCGGCACGACCCGGACCACTTCCAAATTGGTGATCGTGCGCCGGGCGTTCCCGCTGCGGCCGGCCATTTTCATGCCCGGAAAAACGCGCGACGGAGATGAACTGGCGCCAATGGACCCACCGGCACGCAGCTGGTCCTTTTTGCCGTGCGAGGCCCGGCCGCCGTGAAAGCCGTAGCGTTTCATCCGCCCGGTGAACCCTCTGCCCTTGGTGATGCCAGTGACTTTAACGGCGTCGCCCACTTCAAATATATCCACGGTAATCACGTCGCCCAGCTTTACCTCTCCGTCCATATCAAACTCGCGAGTCGTTCTCGCCGGTTCAATACCTGCCTTTTCGAAATGACCCTTTTGCGCCTTCGTGGTGCGCTTCGGTTTGCGGCTGCCAAAAGCGAGCTGCACGGCGCTGTAGCCATCGGTCTCTTCGGTCTTGATCTGGCTGACCGGACAAGGACCGGCCTCTATGACGGTAACCGGCAAGTCCCTGCCACCCTCATCGAAAATGCGGGCCATGCCGCGCTTGATGCCGATGATCGACTTCATCCTCAGGCCCTGATCTCAATATCGACGCCGGCAGGCAGATCGAGCTTCATGAGCGCGTCCACGGTTTTGGGCGTCGAGTTGTGGATATCAATGATCCGCTTGTGGATTTTGGTCTGGAACTGCTCCCGCGACTTTTTGTCCACATGAGGTGAACGGTTCACAGTATAAATCGTGCGCTGCGTCGGCAACGGAATGGGTCCCGATATCAGCGCCCCGGTATTCTTGGCCGTACGAACGATCTTTTCTGCCGACTTGTCGAGCAAAATGTGGTCATAGGCCCTGAGATTGATGCGTATTTTTTGTCCCGCCATAATGCGTCCCTACTCAATCACCTCTACCACCACCCCGGCGCCGACCGTATGGCCCCCCTCGCGGATGGCGAAGCGCAGCTCCTTGTCCATGGCGACCGGCGTGATCAACTCCACCTCAACGGTCACGTTGTCGCCCGGCATCACCATCTCCACGCCGCTGGGCAGCTCCACTGCGCCGGTGACATCCGTCGTGCGGAAGTAAAACTGCGGTCGGTAGTTGTTGAAAAACGGCGTGTGGCGGCCCCCTTCATCCTTCTTGAGCACGTACACCTCGGCCTTGAATTTCGTGTGCGGGGTGATGGAGCCCGGCTTGGCCAGCACCATGCCCCGGCGCAAAAACTCCTTGTCAATGCCCCGCAACAACAGACCCAGATTGTCGCCCGCCTCGCCCGAATCGAGCAACTTGCGGAACATCTCCACGCCGGTGACCACCGTCTTCTCTTTCGCGCCCAGACCGATGATCTCGATCTCGTCGCCCACCTTTACCTGGCCCTGCTCCACCCGGCCCGTGCCCACCGTCCCACGTCCGGTAATGGAAAAGACATCCTCCACAGGCATCAGGAACGGCTTGTCGATCTCACGCTTGGGGATCGGCACAAACTCGTCCACCGCCTTGAGCAGTTCATCGATGCAGGCGACCTCCTCGCCGGTGCCGTCGGAGTTGAGCGCGGCCAGTGCGCTGCCTTTGATGATGGGGGTGCTGTCGCCGGGATAGTCGTACTCGTTGAGCAGATCGCGCAGCTCCACCTCCACCAGCTCGATGAGCTCCTCGTCATCCACCTGGTCGATCTTGTTCATAAAGATTACAATCGAGGGCACATTGACCTGCCGGGCCAGCAGCACATGCTCGCGGGTCTGCGGCATGGGGCCGTCGGCGGCGCTCACCACCAGGATCGCGCCGTCCATCTGCGCGGCGCCGGTGATCATGTTCTTGATATAGTCGGCATGGCCGGGGCAGTCGACGTGGGCGTAGTGCCGGGCGTCCGTCTCGTACTCCACGTGCGCGGTCTGGATGGTAATGCCGCGCGCCCGCTCCTCGGGGGCGTTGTCGATGTCATCAAAGCCTTTGACCTCGGCCAGACCCTTCTTGCTCTGCACAAACGTAATGGCGGCGGTGAGCGTGGTCTTGCCGTGGTCCACGTGACCGATCGTCCCGACATTCACATGCGGCTTATTGCGTACAAATTTCTCCTTGGCCATCAGTCCTCTCCGGTTGTCGATTTCTTCAGCAGATTACTTCGAACCCATAACTGCGAGCCTACAACCGGATTTGAACCGGTGACCTCTTCCTTACCAAGGAAGTGCTCTACCGTCTGAGCTATGTAGGCGGAGCGAGCGGGAGACGAGACTCGAACCCGCGACCCTCAGCTTGGAAGGCTGATGCTCTACCAACTGAGCTACTCCCGCGTTGCAAAAGGCTATTCCGAAACACCGCTTTCGAATCACTGCACCCGCCAACTACGCCCGCAATTCCATCCGGCCCTCCGCCCAGGCGCCGCCCGGCGGCAGTAGGCGAATGGAGTCTAACCCGATGATAATCCCGTGGGGAAAGAAGGATTCGAACCTCCGTAGACATACGTCGGCAGATTTACAGTCTGCTGCCTTTGACCGCTCGGCCATTTCCCCCAAGCTTTCCGACTTGCCAGCATGAACCCTTCGTCCGAACATATCTGAGAAATATCTTTCCTGTCCCGAGAGCCACCAGCAGGAATCGAACCCGCGACCCCCTGATTACAAATCAGATGCTCTACCAGCTGAGCTATGGTGGCGTAAGCCTCCATCGGCGTTGCGTTTCGAGCTGCCAAGTTTACGACGGAACGGTGACGGAAATCAACGGTAAATGTCGTCAGTGGGGCAAATTATTCTGATGTGCCTGCTGTGGGCGTCAGTGGCAGGCGAGGAAAATGAATATCTCAGTGGCGCCGCCACATAATATCCGCCCTATCCCACGAACGCCTTCACCCGGCGTTTCAACCCCGTTTCCAGAGCGTGCCTTCGGGCGTATCCTCCAGAATCACGCCCATGGCGGCGAGCTCCTCACGGAGGGAGTCCGCGCGGCTCCAGTCGCGGTCCGAGCGGGCCTTATCGCGCTGCTTGATCAACTCTTCAATGCGCTCCTTGTTGGCATGCGCGCTCGATGTAAAGATGACCCCCAGCACCTTATCATAACTGCGCAGGGCTGCCAGGGCGTCGCCGGTCGAGGGCGCCGAGAGCGCCTCCCTGTCCAGTGCGGCGAACAGTTCCTTCGCCCAGCCGAATATGGCCCCCAGGCCGCCGGAAATATTCAGGTCGCTGTCCATGGCCGCGCGCCATTGGTCATCCGGAGGCAGGATGGTCTGTCCCTCATGCCCCACCGGCACCTGTTCCAGCCGCCGCGCCAGCTCTTTCAGGCGATTGATGGCCTTCTGCGATTCGCGTACTTTATCCAGCGTGAAGTTGAGCTGCTGGCGATAGTGGGTCGCGAGCAGGGTATAGCGCAGCGCCTCCGGGGTCAAGCCTCTGTCCAAAAGTTCCTGCAGCACATAGAAGTTGCCGAGCGATTTGCTCATTTTCTCCCCATCGACGATCAGGTGCTCGCTGTGCAGCCAGAAGTTGACGAACGGCGTATCGAACATATGCCGGCTCTGGGCGAGCTCGTTCTCGTGATGGGGAAAGATGTTGTCCACCCCGCCGCAGTGGATGTCAAAATGCTGGCCCAGGAAGTGGCTCGACATGATGCTGCACTCCATGTGCCAGCCCGGCCGCCCTTCGCCCCAGGGCGCGGACCACTTGTAGGGTCCATCAGCAGGTTTGGCCCCCTTCCACAGGGCAAAATCGCGGGCCTGATCCTTGCCGTAATCGTCATCGGAGGTGCGTTCGCCCTGGCGCAGCGACGCAGGATCAATGTTGACCAGCTGGCCGTAGCCGGCATCCTTGCTGATGTCGAAAAAGACCGAGCCGTCGCCCGCAGTGTAAGCAACTCCGCGGTCGAGGAGCGTCTGAATGCCGCCAATCATGCCGTCAATATAATCCGTGGCCCGCGGCAGATGATGGGCCGGCAGAATATTGAGGGTCGCCAAGTCACGTTCAAAACGCTGCGTGATGCTCTCCGTCATTTCCAGCAGGTCGCGGTCTTCGGCAATGGCCTTTTCGATGGTCTTGTCATCCACGTCGGTTATGTTCATCACGTGGGTCACTTCGTAGCCGCTCCACTCCAGATAGCGCCGCAGAATATCCTCGAACATGTAGGTGCGCAGATTGCCGATATGGGCTGGCGCGTAGACAGTGGGACCGCAGGTGTAGAGGCGCACCTTCCCCGCCTCAATGGGAGTGAAAACCTCCTTGCTGCGGGTCAGTGTGTTGTGGAGCCGCAGCGCCATCAGCGCGGGTCCCCGTCGCGCCAGCCCATGAGGGTGACCGTCTCTATGAGCTGGTCGAACCTGATGTTCACCGCCGCTGCCGCCATGGGCGTGAGGCTGTGCTCCGTCAAACCCGGCAGAGTGTTGAGCTCCAGACAAAAGTACTGGTCATCGGCAGAAAGCCTGAAGTCGGTGCGCGAGTAGTGCCGGCACCCGAGGGCGTCATGCAGACGCGCGGCGGCGTCCTGTATGCCGGCGGCCAGCGTGAGGGACAGGTCGGCCGGCACAAAGTAGTCGCTCATGTTGTCGCCATACTTGCTTTCATAGTCGTAGTAGTCGTGCCCGGGCACGATCTCCACCACCGGCAGGGGCCGGCCATCCAACACCGTTACCGTGAGCTCCCTGCCTGGAATGTAGACCTCGGCCATCACCTGCGAATCGAACTCGCGCGCGAGATTCAGCCCCATATCGACCTCCAGGGGAGATTTTGCGATGGTGACCCCCACGGTGCTCCCTTCGCTGTTGGGCTTGATCACCATCGGCAGCCCGTGTCGCTGCTGCAACTGCGTCAGGGCCGGTGAGTCGCCGGCATAGAGGGGTCCGCCAGTTTCGCTCAAGCTCAATAGGGCCCATTCCGGCGTGGTTATTTCCAGTTGGCGCATCAGCAGCTTTGAGCCGTGCTTGTCCATCGCTTTGCTCGAGGCAGAGCTGCCTGAACCGGTAAACGTCAGGCCGCCTTTTTCCAGCGCCAACTGCACGATCCCATTTTCCCCATCGCCACCATGCAGGGCCAGGAACACCATGTCCGCGCCTGAGACGCTGGCCACCATCTCCGGCAGATTACCCTCGTATAAATGGGCCGCTGCGCTGTAGCCTCGGCGCTGGAGAGCGTCAACCACCCTTACGCCACTCAGCAGGGAAATCTCACGCTCGGTGCTGGTGCCCCCCATGAGGACGGCCACGGAACCGGGCCTGCCGGCGGGCCGGTCAACCACGGGAGTTTTCCAGCTGCGCGAGGGTATCGAGCACCACCGCCTGGCCGCCGATATCAGGCAGCGCGGCTCTGCCCCTGCCCGTGAGCACCAGGGCGAAATCGATGCCTGCGGAGCTTGCTGCCTGCGCGTCGGTTAATGCGTCGCCTATGAACAAGGCATCGGCCGGTTGGCAGTCATATTCGCTCAGCGATTGGCGAATCAGACCCGCCTCGGGTTTGCGGCAGTCGCAGCCGTCGCCAGGCAGGTGGGGACAGATATGCCAGGTCAATTCGACGCCCCAAGCCTTGGCCAACCTGTTGTGCAGCTCGTCGACCTCCGCCCGGCTCCAAAGCCCGCGGCCAATGCCACTCTGGTTGGTGGCCACAGCCAGCCGCACCCCCTCTGCCGCCAGCCGTTGCAGGACTCCGCCGACAAACGGATAGGGGCGCACCTTACTCAGGTCGCGATGGTAGTTGTGCTCCTCATAAGTGAGGGTCCCGTCACGGTCAAAGATGATGAGGCGGTAGGGCTTCACCTGGTATCCTGCTCCTGCGCCGCCTGCGACATCACGGCGCGTAGACGGATGTGCGACCTGAAATAGAGCGTCGCGCCAATGAGTGTGTAAGGCAGAAATCCGATGGCGTGCAACATAACCGCCGCCGCCTGCGCCTGACCCAGCTCGTTGCCCATCACATTCACCAGCATGAAAATAACCATGGCGTGATAGGTGCCGATGAATCCCGGCGCGGCAGGGATGGCCACCACAACGGTCGTGGCCACAAACAGCGAATAGGTTTCCGCCGGACTCAGCTGCAGCCCCATGGCCGCCAACGCGGCATAAAAACTGGCCAGGTAAAATGCCCAGATGATGGCCGTTCCGGCGAACATGGGGACCACCGTCTCCCTGCGGCGAATGCTGGCAAATCCACTGCGCACATTCTCTGCGACGGCGCGCAACTTTTCCGGTACCCAGTTAACGTTGCCGGTATTGCTGGCCCACCAGGTCAAAACCGCCAGCAACAGTCCCATAGCCCCGGCAATCTTGGCGCTGCCACTGAGCTCGGGGGGAATGTAGGCCACCAGGGGCGCCAACAACAGCAGCAGCACGACCGTCAGCATATCCAGCACCCGCTCCAATATGATGGTGCCGATAACTTTACTGATCCCCAGTCCGGCGCGCTTGCCGAGGAAATAGGCCCGGACGATTTCGCCCATCCGCAGAGGCAGCACATTGTTGCCGAAGTATCCGATCACAGTTGCTTCGGAAGTCATTCTGACGGGGACGCGTTTAAAGGGCCGCAGGAACAGGCCCCAACGATGTCCCCGCACCGGCAAGGCCGCCAATAACAGGGTGGCCGACAGGGCCAGCAACCAGGGGTTGGCTCCCTGCATCGCTGCGCCAACGGCTGGCCAGTCCGTGGATCGAAAGGCCCACCACAGCCCCGCGGCGCTGATGGCCAAACCTGCCAGAACTCGGACCATGCTCTAGCGCAGGTCCAACCGCTCGCCGGGCAGATCGCTCAGGCGGATATACTCGACCGATGGGGTCCACTTCCGGGGCGTTTCAAGATCAATCACGACGCTCAGTCCGGCACGATCCACCACAGCGATGCGGGCGATGGCCCCGGACTGTTCATTCACGGTAAGCTCAGCTTCCCATTTTCCATCGGGGCCCAACAGGTCGAAATGACTCAGCCGGCCCGCATGTCTGCTGCCCACGAGCTGCGTCCCTTCAGGGAGCTGGCCGCTTAGCAGTCTTAGCCAGAGTTGCATTTCGTTCCAGCGCAGCGAATCGATCACCGTCTGATGGGTGTTGGTGTCGTGCAGATAGACCGAGGCGCCATCGCTCCCGTACACCTTGTCAAAAAATGAGAGACGAAAAACGGACGGCGCGGAGAGGTAGAGCACCCCCTGCGTGGTGTCGGAAAAATCACTGTTCCCGATGGCATAGCTGTAGGCCACCTGCATGGGGGCCGCCTCCAGGTATCGCTCCATGATCGCACCGAGATCGCCCTCAGATTGAGGCTGGTTCGCGGCGGCAACCAGCAGGAGCGCGGCCATAATCGGCCCTGTCATGGCAATGGGGGTCCGATCCCGCCAGAGCCGTTGTCGAGACTGTCCAGGAAGCTTTCATCCACCAGCACCTCGCGCGCCTTGGAGCCGGAATATCCGGAGATCACGCCGGCGTTTTCCAGATCGTCAATCAGGCGGCCGGCCCGGCTGTAGCCAATGCGGAACCGCCGCTGCAGCATCGATACCGAGGCCTGCCGGTGGCTGATGACCAGCCGCACGGCGTCGTTGAACAGGGCGTCCCCCTCACCCTCGATGGCAATCTCGTTTTCGCCGCCTGCGCCGGGATCTTCGGGCAGGAATATCTCGACCGGCGGCTGCGGTTGGCGCTGAATATGGCCCAGGATTCCGAGAATCTCCTCCAGCGATATGAACGCGGCATGGAGGCGGATCGGGTCGGATGCGCCTGGCGGCAGGAACAGCATATCGCCGCGACCCAACAGCTTTTCGGCGCCCATCTGGTCGAGGATGGTGCGGGAGTCGACTTTGGAGGCCACCTGGAAGGCGATGCGGGCCGGGAAGTTGGCTTTGATGAGGCCGGTGATGACGTCAACGGACGGCCGCTGGGTGGCGATGATCATATGGATGCCCACGGCCCGGGCCATCTGCGCCAGGCGGGTAATGGGCTCCTCCACCTCCTTGCGCGAGGTGATCATCAGGTCGGCCAGCTCATCCACCACCACCCCGATATAAGGCACCTTTTCCAGTTGCCGGTTACCGCTTGCTTTTTCCTGGTATTCCTCAATGTTGCGCACCGCCACCTCCGTGAACAGGGCGTAACGGCGGTCCATCTCCCGCAGCACGGCCTTCAGCGCGGCGACGGCATTCTTGGGCGTGGTAAGCACATACTCGCCCAGGCCCGGCGTGGCCATCAGGTGATATCCTTCCAGCGCCCGGTAGGATGAGAGCTCCAGTTTTTTGGGATCGATGAGAATAAACTTCACCTCGTCCGGTTTGGCGCGGTACAGCAGCGATGTGATGATGGCGTTAATGGCCACCGATTTACCCGACCCTGTCGTTCCGGCAATGAGCAGGTGCGGCATGCGGGCCAGATCAAGACAGAAGGCCTCGCCGGTGCTGGTCTTGCCCAGCGCCACCATGAGCGGCGCGGTGGAGCCGGTATAAGCGCCGGAGGCGATGATGCTGCGCAGATAAACCGTGGCGGGCCGCTCGTTGGGAATTTCGATGCCTATATGTTTGGTGCCGGCAATGGGGGCGATGATGCGGATGCTTTCGGCGCTCAGAATACGAGCCAGATCATCCGCCAGCACGGTAAACTTATTGACGCGCACCCCTTCGCCCGGCTCGACCTCGAAGAGAGTGACGATGGGTCCCGGCGAAATGCGCACTACTTTTCCATCCACTTTGAACGTGGTGAGCGCATTTTCCAGCGCATCGGCCGTGGCCAGCAGCTCGTCGCGCGGTTGCGTATCATCAATGGTGGGCGGGTCCGTGAGCAGCTCCACGCCGGGGAAGCGGTACCTCCCCTTTTTCCTGGCCTGCCCCGGCTGCCGGGAGTCATCCTCTGCCTTGTCCGCCGGGCGCCGGCGCGATCTTTTGGCCCGGTTGGCGTCGGTCTGCTTTTTGCTGATGTAGCTGCGCGACTTGATATCGGCGCTGGCCTTGCGCTGTTTGTCCCGCCACACCGTAAAGCCAACTTCAGTCAGCCGCAGCCGCCGGGTAAGATAGCCCCGCACCTCCCAGCGCAGGTAACCGCTGACGATCAGAAAGAAACCGGCCACCAGCACGATGACAGCGCCGGCCATCCCGAGAAAATCGTGGAGCACCTTGGCCCCTACGCCCCCAATCAGGCCCGACGCGGTGAAATCGGCGTTGCCTGCAATGACCCGGCTGGCCATCGGCAGGCCGGTTGCTACGGCAGCAAGCAGCGCCAACACGAGGCCGTACCAGGTCAGACGCCAGATCGGGCCGTGCTCCCGCCGTAGCAGCAGCCAGACGCCCCAGACGACGCCCAGCACCGGAATCACTACTGACATATATCCCAAAGTAAACTTGATCAGGTAGTGCGATATGTAAACGCCCAGAATGCCCATCACGTTACGGATGGCCACCTGCTCGGAAATAGTCGGTTCCTCGGCGGGATTATAGGTTGCCAGGCTCAAGAGCGAGAACAGCGACACGGCCATCAGCAAAATGGCGAACACCTCCACGCGGCGATCTTTGCCGCCGGTCATGCCCGTGCGACCCTGGCCCCGGATATGCTGCCGTGATTGTGCGCCATGCCGGGGTTCATGCCATCAAGCTGGCGCCGGAGACAAACGGCGGTTTCACAATTTCTGCGGCGGCTCTTTTGCCACGCACATCAATTTCCAGCTGCGTCCCGGCTTTGGTATGTCCCCGGGCCACGTAGCCCAGGGCGATGCCGCGCTTCAAGGTGGGCGACTGGGTGCCGCTGGTCACCGAGCCGACCTCCTGGCCACCTGCATATATGCTGTACCCCGGCCGGGGGATAGCCCTTTCAAGCATTTTCAGGCAGACCAGCCGCCTGGCCGGTCCCTCGCGCTTCACGCCGCTGAGCGCCTCCGAACCGATAAACGGTCCTTTGTCGAGCTTGGTGATCCAGCCCAGCCCCGCTTCGATAGGGTTGGTGCGGACCGATATATCATTGCCGTAGAGGCAGTATTTCATCTCCAGGCGCAACGTGTCGCGGGCGCCCAGACCCGCCGGTTGTATGCCCAGGGCCTGGCCGAAGGTGAGCAGCTCATCCCACATGTTGGCCGCTGCGGAACTGTCCAAATAGAGCTCGTAGCCGAGCTCCCCTGTGTAGCCTGTCCGGCTGAGAGTCATGGCCTGGCCCTGATGGTCGAACTCCCTGAAATGATAAAATTCCAACGCGGCCAGATCGATGCTGAGCACCCCTTCCAGCGCCTGCCGGCTCAAGGGGCCCTGCACGGCGATAAGGGCCGTCGATACAGATATGTCCCGCAGAGAGACCTCCGGCCCGGCGTGCGACTGGAGCCAGTCGAAGTCGCCTGCAATGTTGGCGGCGTTCACCACCAGCATGTAATCCGACTCGCGGCGGTAGACCAGCAGATCGTCCACCAGGCCGCCATCATCGTGGCACATGGCGGAATATTGCGCCTGTCCCGGCACAAGGGCGCCCACATCGTTAATGGTCATTTTTTGCAGGAAATCGAGCGCCCCGCTGCCCGAGACGATAAACTCGCCCATGTGCGACACATCGAACAGGCCTACACCGTTGCGGACGGCATGATGTTCAGCGCCGATGCCAATATATTGAACCGGCATCAGATAGCCGGCAAACGGAGATATTTTGGCGCCCAGCTTCAGATGCGCCTGGTAGAGGGGCGTGGTCAACGGCGCGCTCATCCCGGTGCCCTCACGACTTGCCGCCGCCGAGGGCGGCCCTGATCACATCTTCCACGGCCGTGCCCGGAGGCAGCTTTTTAAGGACCGCCTGCACCGCTGAACGCGCTTCGGATCGCCGGTAGCCCAACGATTCCAGGCTCAGGGCAGCCCGCGAGGCCACATCCATCGAATGGCCAGCGCCGGCCAGCGCCGCTTCGTCCCAAGCCCCGCCACCTTCAAATTTGTCCCGCAGCTCGGTGATAATTCGCCGGGCCATTTTAGGTCCCACCCCCCGAATGGCGGTGAGCGCCTCTTCATCGCCGTTGATAACGCGGCGCTTGAATTCCGCGGGCAGTGCGCCACTGAGCATGCCGATGGCCGTCTTCGCACCGATACCGCTGATGCCGATGAGGTGCGTAAACAGATCGAGCTCCTGATCGTCGACGAACCCGAACAGCGCCTGCCCGTCCTCCCGAATCTGGTGATAAATTTTCAGCGCCGCCTCAGCGCCCACTGCGGGCAAAACCTCATAGCAGTTCAAGGTCAGCCAGACGTGGTAGCCGACACCGTGCACATCAATCACCGCATGGTCAGGCTGTTTTTCCAGTAGTTGCCCCGCCAGACGAACGATCATGGTTTCGCCTCGGCCAGGCGCAGCTGCCGGTAATGGCAAATGGCCACAGCCAGGGCATCCGCGGCGTCATGGGGCTGCGGGGGGTCGCTCAAATTGAGCTGCCGCTGCACCATGAACTGCACCTGCTCTTTCGACGCGTTGCCGTTGCCCGTTGCCGCCAGCTTGATTTTCCGGGGAGCGTATTCTCCGATGGGCAGATGGTGGTGCGCCCCGCATAGCATGGCAGCGCCCCGCGCCTGGCCCAGAATAAATGCGGACTTCACGTTGACGCCGTAAAACGCCTCTTCGATGGCCATTTCATCCGGCTGATGAGTCTTGATAAGATCCATCACATCATCATAGAGGACGGCCAAGCGCATGGCCATGTCCGCATCGGTGGGCGGGGAGATCGTGCCATAGTCTACCAGGGCCAGCTTATCGCCGGCAAAATCGATGATACCATACCCGGTCCGGCGAATGGACGGATCGATGCCCAGCACACGCATCAGGCTGTGTAGGCCTCCATGTCCTCTTGGGAAATGTCGAAGTTGGAGGAGACCTTTTCAATATCATCATGCTCTTCCAGGTCTTCGAGCAGTTTGAGCAGCTGCTGCGCCGCCTGGCCCACGACCGTCACAGTATTGATCGGTTCCAGGCCGACTTCCACTGTCGCCTCCGGCAATCCCCGGTCGATGAGCGCCTCGCGCAGCTCATAGGCCTTCTCGGCCGGCACCGAAATGACATACTGCCCGTCTTCGTCATCGATCTCCTCGGCGCCATACTCCACAGCCACATCGAACAGGTCATCTTCAGCCACACCGGATGATGGCAGCGTCAGCGCTCCACGATTTTCAAACTGCCAGGCCACCGAGCCCGACTCGCCCAGATTGCCTCCGTACTTGGTCATCATGTGCCGGATATCGGCCACGCTGCGTTTCTTGTTGTCGGTCAGCACGTCGAGCATAATCGCCGCGCCGCCGGGACCATAGCCTTCGTAGGTCAGCGCTTCGTAGCGGACGCCGGGCAGATCGCCGGTGCCCTTTTTAACGGCCCGCTCCACATTGGACTGCGGCATGTTGGCGCTCTTGGCTTGAGAAATTGCCATCCGCAGGCGTGGATTGGTGTCGGGATCGCCCCCACTCAAGCGGGCGGCCACGGTAATCTCCTTGATGATGCGGGTAAACACAGCTCCCCGTTTGGCATCGGTCGCCGCTTTTTTTCGCTTGATGGTTGCCCACTTGCTGTGCCCTGACATAAATCCTCGCAATTTTACTGTGCTGGAATGCTGAAACTTAACGCTTTTGGCGCGGCAGGATAAACCCCTACGGTGATGGCCTGCGCGGCGGGAGACTAAAGGGGCCGCAGCTGATCGAGGGCGATCCAGCCACTCCGGCCATCAAGCAGTTCAATCTGCAGCCAGTCGTTGCCCTCGCCGGTAATGGCCACCTTGGCCCCGGCATGCAGCTCAAACAGGGCCGTGGCCCTTACGCTGGGAGCGCTGAAGGCAGTGACGGGGTCGCCGGGACCGGCGTAGATAATGCCGTCACGGGTCTGCCGGCTGGCCTGAATCGAATCGGCCGCCACCAGCGCCAGCAGCGCCACCGCCAGCAGCAGCACATTGGCGAGCGCGCCACTTCTGCGCCAGCCCAACAGTTTGCCACTCGCCGATAACGCCCCGGCAAGCGCCAGCAGCAGTGAGATGGAAAGTGCCCACTGATAGGGCGATTGTCCGCCACGCAGTGACCGGTAAAGGTTGATGATGGTGGGGACCTCAGGCTCCGCGATACGATCTTTCACCCGCAGCCGGGCCAGCGACAAATTGTGCCGGGCGTCCCTGTCCCCCGGATCAAGGCGCAGGGCACGTTCGTAGGCCCACACGGCTCCGGAGATGTCGGCGGAGCGGAAGTAAGCGTTGCCCAGATTATAGTAAATGGCCTGAGACTGGATCCCCGTTTTCAGGATGCCTTCAAACTCCTGAATGGCCAACTCCCACTGGCCCCGTTCGTAGGCCTCCATGCCGCTGGCATAGGAGCGGCCCAGAGATTGAGCCGGGAGTGAAAACGGCAGCCAGAGCGCGACAGCGAGCAGCGCCGGTCTGCAGAGCGTTGACACTAGGCCCATTGCTCATCGATGGCAGTGAGCAGTTCCACCAGAGCATGACGGTCAGATTCAGCGCTGGTGGGAGGCACAGGGGCAAAACGGGCGGCCGAGGCCTGCTCCAGAAAATGGGCCACCTGCTGCCGCTCCTGTTGCCTGATCCCGGCCGATTTGAGCAGATCGTCGGCGCCTGAAATTGAGTATTCCTGATCGTGGCGCGATGTTTTGGCGTTGAGATAGACCGTTACCGCCTGGCTGAAGGTGGCGTAAATCGCCGCGCTTCGCTCCGAGGTAGAGGCGGAATCAGCGCCGTTACCCCCTGGGGGCAAAATGATGGCCTCGGCACGGGACAGTGCGCGTAGGGCCCGCAAGCGGGGCGAGATCAGCCGGTTGACCAGCCCCACCTGGCCTCCCAGCCACGGCAGCGCGAACAGCAACGCCGTCAGCAGGTTAAGCGCCAGAATGCCGCCGCTGTACCAGCCCTGAGCCGCGTTGAACCACTTCGGGTTGCCCGTTTTAAGAAAGCGGATATCTTCGCCCAGCAGGGCCACCTCTTTGCGGGAGAAACCTTCCGGGGCCAGGGCCTGGTCGCCCACGGATTCGACATTCAGGACAAACGGCCCCACACTGGCCTGCTCGTAGCGCTTCGTGCGCGGATTAAAAAACGGCAATTTGATGGCCGGGATCACCAGGCGTCCCGCCTGTCGGGGAATGATGACATGCTCAATCGTCCGGGTACCCCCTATCACATTACCCAGCGCCGGCTCCACCGTCGATTGCGGCGGAAATACTTCCATGCCATCAGGAAATTCGATGTGCGGCGGCTCGAGAGTCTTGATATTGCCTTCACCTGAAATCGACAGCGTCAGGGTAACGGCCTCATTCTGGCGCAAGGCGCTGGCGCTCATATGCCCCTCGAGCTTGAAATCGCCTACCGCGCCGGCGAACGCCTGGGGACGGCCGACGCCTGGCAGGGGGAGCACGGTCACAATTCGGCTGGCCGAGGATACCGTTTTGTTTTCCACGGATCGCCGCCCGAAAAAGGAAAACTCATCGAAGAAAGGATCTCGCCGCCGGTTTTGCGTCTGAACGGCAATGCGCAGCACGAGGGGATCGATCTCCAGCGCGCCCGAGCGGGTGGCAAATATGGCCGCCCGGCGCACGACGGCAAAATAGTAGCGCTTGCCGCCGATGACCTTCTCGCGCAGCTGCAGCTTGTTGGGGGCAAACAGATTTTCAGTCCAAAATCCGGTCAGGCTGGGCTCCGCAAAAGTTTCCCATCCGTTGATGCCAACCTGGGTAAACAGCGTCCAGGTGACCGTAACCTGCTGTCCGACGTAGACCTCTTCCGGTTCAATGGCAACTTGCATGAAAAGCGCGCTGCCAGCCCCAGTGGCTGATAGGTCGGGAGCCTTGCTCACCTGCAGCGTGATAGGCTTCGTGCGGTAGAGGCGGCCCGCCACCCGGACGGCCTGAGCGGGGATGGTCAGGACTCCCGCTTTGCGGGGCATCAGCTCCCATATATAGGAAGTGTGCGATTTGACGATATTGTTGATAATCTGCATATTGCGCGATGTAGACGGTCCCGAAAGCCGGCGAAAGTCATCAATGCCTGCCAGGGAGAGCCGCTCGGCTTCACCGTTTTCCACCCGGATTTCAAGGCGAAAACTTTCGCCAACGGCAAACGAGCCTGCCGGGACAATGGCCGTCACTTTGGGCTGCGCGCTGAGGTGTCCCGCCAGCAGTGCCATGCAAGCAATTTGCCGTGCGAGGCTCACCAATCCTTCTCCAGTTTCACCGCGTTGGCCGTCTTGTACTGCCGCTTCAGCAGGTTATCTTCGTTGGCCTTCAGGGCGTTGAGAATGGCCTCGGCCTCTTCCTTTTTCACCGGGTCAGGCTGGGCCTGCCGGCCCTTAGGCTGCTCCCCGGCCCCCTGCTGCTCATCCTGCTCCCCGCTTTGATCACTTTGCTCCTGCTGATCACGGTCACCTTCGCCCTGGTCGCCTTCGCGCCGCTCCCCATCCTCCGAGGACTCCTGCTGCTCATCCTCCGCGTCAGGGTCAGACGCCGGCGTATCCTTCTGCTGCTGCTGCTCGGCAGCCTGCATCGACGCCAGCTCATAGTTGGTGCGGGCATCGGCGTCGGCGGGATTGAGCCGCAGGGCCTGGCGGAAAAAGTCCCGGGCCTGATCAAGTTGACCGGCGCGATAGAGGGAGTTGCCCAGATTGTAGTAGACCCGCGACTGGGCCAGCCGGTCGCCGCTGTTCAGCGCGGTCTTATACTCTTTCAACGCTCTGGCATAGTCGCCGGTACCGTAGGCCAGGTTGCCAAAATTGTAGTGCAGCAGCGGCTCATCCGGGTAATCCACGATGAGCTGCTCATACTTGTCCCACACCTCCTGGAGCTCCGCAGGCACCGCTGGACCGTCGGGCTGGTGCGCGGTGGCGCCCTCCGGCATTTGCGCCGAGGCAAACGACAGCAGCAGGAGAGCGGCGAGCTTACGCATAACGGCTGCGTACCTTGGGCCGCGACTTGATGCCGCCGGGCAGCAGAAGTTCCATTATGAGCAACAGCAGCGCCGGCAGAACGAAAAACTGGTAGCGGTCTTCAAACTGTGAGAAAGCCTGCGTTTTGAGCGTCCGTTTCTCCATGGCCAGGATCTCTCCGGCCAGCAGGCTCAAGTCGCCGCTGCTGTTGTCCACCCGGGTGTAGGTGCCGCCCCCGGCGCGAGCCAGCGCCCGCAGCATCGGTTCGTTGAGCTTTGAGGTGACCACTCTGCCGGAGGCATCCTTCTTGAACTCGTTGCCGCCTGCTATCTGGATGGGGGCGCCTGCGGGTGAGCCGACCCCCACCGCATGAATGATGATCCCTGTGGCGGCCGCCTCAGTGGCGATCTCCAGGGCGCGGCCATCGTGGTCTTCCCCATCACTCAAAATGACCACCGACTTGTATTTTTCCGTTTCGGGGTCGAAGGTATCGATGGCCAGCCGCAGCGCCTCGGACAGCACTGTCCCCTGCAGCTGCACCAGCCGGGTGTCGACCGCATTGAGAAACAGTCTCGCGGCGGCATAATCGCTGGTCAGCGGAAAGTGCAGGTGCGCCGAGCCGGCAAACACAATCATGCCTATGCGGTCACCCTGCAGCGTCGAGATGAGGCGCCCGACTTCATACTTGGCCTTCTCCATGCGGCTCGGCTTTACGTCGGCGGCATCCATGCTCACCGATGTGTCGAGCAGCAGCAACAGGTCGACGCCCTGGCGCTCCAGCTGCACTACACGGGTGCCCAGTTTGGGGCCGGTCGCGGCAATAATCAGCAGTCCCGAGCCGGTAAAAAACAGCGCCATTTTTGTCCATTGGCGGGCGAGCCGCACCCGCCCCAGAATCACGTAACGAACCCGCGGCCCGCCGATTTTTGCCAGGTTGCGCAGGGATCTGCGCTGGCCCTGGACGCGCCAGAGGAGCATCAGGGTCCACGGCGCCAGCAGCCAGGCAATTTGCGGAAAGTCGAAGTGAATCACGACAACCCTTTGCGCATAATGCCGCCGCCCAGGGCCGGAATGACCAGACCCAGAATGGACGCCGGTATGACCAGCCAGCCGTACAGCTCCTTCACATTCTGGAACTCGTGAACGTCGATGGTGGTCCGCTCCAGCTCGTTAATCTGGTCGTAGACATCCGCCAACGACTCCTGATCGGTGGCCCGGAAATAGGCGCCGCCGGTGATCTCAGCAACGGCCCGCAAGGTCTCCTCGTCCAGCTCGACTTCCACATTCACCATCCGTTGGCCCCAGACGGGATCGTTTACCGGGTAGGGCGCCCGGCCGCGGGATCCGGCGCCGATGGTGTAGATGCGTATGTTGAACTGCGCCGCCAGCTCCGCCGCCGTCGTCGGATCGAGCTCACCGGCGTTATTGCTGCCGTCCGACAGCAGGATCATCACTTTGCTGACCGCTTCGGAGTCCCGCAGGCGGTTGACGGCGCTGGCCACAGCCATGCCAATGGCGGTGCCATCATGCTCCTTGTCGATAATGGATACCTGGCTCAGCAGGTTCTGCAGCACATGGGTATCGTGGGTCAAGGGACACTGGATATACGGCGCGGCGGCAAACACCACGATGCCGAACCTGTCGTGGGGCCGGTCCAGCATAAACTGCCTGGCCACGACTTTGGCGGCCTCCAGCCGGTTGGGCTTGAAATCGGCGGCGAGCATGGAGGAGGATATATCAAGCACCATGATGATGTCGATCACTTCCACTGTGGTTTCCGTCACCACGTCAGTTATCTGGGGCCGGGCCATGGCGACCGCCAGCAGGGCCACCATCAGCAGCTTTCCGGCCCGCAGCAGGGCAGCCTTGCGGTTCGCGCTGCGCCGGTGGGCGGGGTCCATCAGATTGAGCGAGGAAAACCGGATCACCGCCTCCAGATGCCGGCCCCTGGCGGCCTGCCAGAGGATCAGCGCCGGGGGGACCAGCAGCAGCAGCAGCCACCATGGTTGCTGAAAGGAAAGCATGGGTCAGGCGCTAAACTGGTTCTCGATGAGCTGGCTGAGCTGGAAGATGGCATCCTCGCCGAAATAGTTGGCGGTCAGCTGCAGGCCGATGGGCAGATTGTTGTTGCCATTTCCCACGGGGATGCTCATCGAAGGGACACCGGCCAGACTCATCGGTACGGTGAATATATCGGAAAGGTACATGCTCATGGGATCGTCAGTCTGGCTGCCGATTAAGAAAGGAAATGTGGGTGTTGTCGGGGTCAGCAATATATCCACCTCACTGAATGCCGCTTTATAATCTTCCTGAATGCTCCGCCGCACTCTCTGGGCCTGAATATAGTATTTGTCCATATAACCTGCTGAGAGAACGTAGGTTCCCAACATGATGCGCCGCTGGACCTCCGGTCCGAACCCGTCACTGCGGGTCCCCCGGTAAAGTGATTCCAGGTCGGGTTTTTCCTGCAGGCGGCGCCCATAGCGGATGCCGTCGAACCGGGCCAGATTGGACGAGGCCTCGGCCGTGGTCAGCACGTAGTAGGCGGCGATGCCGTGGCGGGTGTGGGGCATCTCGATCTGCGCTACCGGCAGTCCCTTCCCTTTGAGAAATTTTATCAGGGCGTTGTAGCGGTCCATTATCTGCGGGTCGGTCCCGGCCAGCTCCGCATCGGGGAAAAGACCCACTTTCAGGCTCCGGGCGAGGTGCTCGTCATAGTCAAAGGGCTTCACCGGCTCCGTGGAGGAGGTGCTGTCGGCAGCGTCATGTCCCGCGATGGTCTGGTAAACCGTGGACGCCATGGCCGTGTTGCGGGCGAACACGCCTATCTGATCAAAGGAGGAAGCGAAGGCCACCAGGCCGAACCGGGATACCCGGCCGTAAGTCGGCTTGAGGCCGAAGATGCCGCAAAATGCCGCCGGCTGGCGCACCGAGCCCCCGGTATCGCTGCCCAGGGCGGCATCCACCAGCTCCGTGGCCACGGCAACGGCAGAGCCGCCACTGCTGCCGCCGGGCACCAGCTCAGGATCGTGGGGATTGCGGGTAGGTCCGAAGCAGGAATATTCCGTTGACGACCCCATGGCAAATTCATCCATATTGGTCTTGACCACGATTTGCCCACCGGCATCGAGAAGGCGCCGCACGGCGGTGGCGGTATAGGTGGAAATGTAGCCTTCGAGAGTGCGGGAGGCGCAGCTGGTGGCGGTGCCTGCAAAGTTCAGATTGTCCTTGATGCCCAGCAGCAGGCCCGCAAGGGGTCCCTCCGGCGCTGCATCGAGGCCGCCTAAGGCCTGCGCCGAGGTGTCAGTAATCACCGCGTTGAGCTCGGCCTGGTCCTGCAGGGCCGCCGGAACGCCCTGGATACGCTCGCGAAGCGACAATGTCACGGGGTGGTCAGCTCTGCGAAGGGGCCGAATCGTCCTTCGATTCCTCTGGCCCGGGGGGAGAGATTTTAGGTTCGGGAGTGTCCGCTTTAACCGCCGATTCCATCTCTTCCTGTATTTCGCTGGTCGCTTTTTTGAATTCACGCATGCCCTGCCCCAGGCCTTTGGCCAGTTCCGGCAACCGTTTGGCGCCAAACAGCAGCAGCACAATAAACAGAATTACAAGTATTTCACCAAATCCGAGCGACATAATAGCCTCCTAAAACGGGGTCGGGGGGTCAACCTTTCTAACGGAAATAACGCAAAAAATAATAGACCACCCCCAGCCCGATAATGCTCGAAACTGAAAATTTCAAGCGCATACCGAATGTAAAGCTGACCACCATCAAATCTACGGTAAAGGGAGAGATGCCCCAATTAACCGATTGCAGGAAAAATTGCTTCACCACCCCCTCGGGAAAAGTGAGGGCCAGCAGATCGCCTAAAACACCCCCCAGCGCCGCCCCGAGGATCAGCGTCAGGAAAAGCAGTCCGAGTGAACGCTTCTGGTAATCGGTTATCACTATCAGGCTGCGCCCATCATCGATTTGAACAGCTCCAATCCGTCCGCGGAGCCCATCAGCGCTTCCACGGCTCGCTCCGGATGGGGCATGAGACCCAGGACGTTGCGGCGCTTATTCAGGACACCGGCAATGTGGCCGGTCGAGCCGTTGGGATTGGCCTTGGCGGTCGTTTTCCCGCGCGCATCGACATACCGGAAAGCAATCTGCCCGTGCTCCTCCATGGCTGCGAGTTGATCAGGGGAGACCGCGAAGTTACCGCTCTGGTGGGCAACGGGCATGGCGTAAGATGCGGAACTGTCCAGGGCGGAAGTAAAGGGTGAGTCGGTGTGCTCCGGCCTCAAAGCGACCATGCGCGAAACGAAACGCAGGGAAGCATTGCTGATCAGGGCGCCTGGCAGCATGCCGGCCTCCACCAGAATCTGGAAACCGTTGCAAATGCCCATGATGGGCGCGCCCGCATCCGCGAGTTTCTTGACCGCCGCCATGATGGGGGCAAACCTGGCGATAGCGCCGCTGCGCAGGTAATCTCCATAGGAGAACCCGCCGGGGATAATGACGGCGTCAAAACCGCTTAGCGTTTTCTCGCGGTGCCAGACAAATTCCGCCTCTGCTCCCAGGATATTTTTGATGGCATGGTAAGCATCTTGATCGCAGTTGGAGCCGGGGAACACCAACACCGCCACACGCATCAGCCACCGTCCACAATGGTCAGCGTGTACCCCTCAATATTGGGATTGGCCAGCAATTTTTCGCAGGCCTCCGTGGCTACCGCTTCCGCTTTTTCACGCGTCAATTTGGGCATGTCGATTTCCACAAATTTCCCTATGCGCACCTCGCGCACGCCTTTTATGCCCAGGTTCAAGAGCGCTTTGCCCACCGTCAGCCCCTGCGGATCGAGGATGCCCTCCTTGGGCATGATGGTCACGTGTGCCTTCACACTTTCGACTCAGTGGCCGGAATATCCTCAACCTCGGCAGGTGTCCTGGAGAGATGGCGCACCAGCCCCGACACCAGGTAGAAAATCACCATCGGCAGCAACACTCGAGTATCGACCAGGAAGAAGATGGTCATGGTCCCGATCGCCGACACCAGACGGAGGGTGTTCATGGCTCCCATATGCAGGCTGGCGGTGGGAAATTTTCCATACTTGACCTGGCTGACCATCAGGAACGAGGTTGCCATCACCATGGGCAGCACCACTTTGCCCGCGCCGGCATGGCCCTGAGTCTCGTAGTAGATGACCAGCGCCACCACCAGGTAGGCCGCAATCGGGGAGGGCAAGCCTTCATAGTAAGGTTTGGGTCCCTCGCCGGTAAGCAGGTTAAACCTGGCCAGCCGCATGGCTCCAAACAGCAGCGGTGACCCAGCCACCAACGCCCCAAGTATGGGATGCAAATCCTGGGCGTAGAGCGCCCAGACCAGCAAGGCGGGCGCCAGACAGAAAGAGATCAGGTCGGCCAGCGAGTCGAGCTCCGCCCCGAAGCGGGAGGGCATCTCTATCTTTCTGGCCAGTTTGCCATCTATAACGTCGAAAATTCCGGCGGCGGCAATGAGGTAGGCGGCCCTGATGTAGACCCCCTCCACAATGCTGATCACGGCCAGAAACCCTAAAAACATGTTGATCAGCGTAAAGATGCTCGGAATGTGGTGCCGCTTGATCGGTTTTCTAAGCTTCATAACTTTATTCTTCCTGCTTGCCAAAGTGTCCTATAACGGTTTCTGAACCGGTCACCTTATCGCCCAGCTCGATGGTCAGCTCGAAGCTGGAAGGTAGGACGACATCAACACGGGAACCATACCTAATATAGCCGAGGCGGTCTCCCCGGGTCACGTTATCGCCACTGTTCACGTAGGTCAGTATTCTCCGGGCAATGAGGCCGGCAATCTGCTTCACCACAAACTTACCGCTGCCGCAGCTGAAATAGGTAACGGCCTGTTCGTTCATATCGCTGGCGTCGGGATTAAAGGCCGCCAGAAACTTGCCTCGCTGATAGCGGGTGGAATCGACCACCGCGTCGAACGGCGCCTTTTGCACATGCACATTGAACACCGACAGGAAAATCGACACCTGCATGGCCGGTCCGCCAATGTGCTCATCATGATCGATGGCTTTAATGGCCACCACTTTGCCGTCCGCCGGGGAGACAAAGGCTTCGGCGTTGTCCGGCAACCGGCGCTGGGGATCGCGAAAAAACTGCAGGTTGAACAGCGTCAGAAACCACAGTGTCCCGGCCAGCCATTTTAGCCACATCTGTGGCAAAATAGTGATCCCCGCCGTCGCTACCACCGCGAGCAGCAGCACGGGCAGTATGATAATGCGGCCTTCAGGCGCCATCGCTGCCTGCCGTAACGCGGGCCAGCATTTCCTGATAGGCCCCCTCCACATCGCCCAAATCGAAGCGGAAGCGATCCTTGTCCAGTTTTTTGCCGGTCTCTGAATCCCACAGGCGGCAGGTGTCGGGAGAAATTTCATCGCCGAGCATGATCTCACCGCCTGCTATGCCAAATTCCAGTTTGAAGTCGACCAGCGTTATGCCGATGGAAGTGAAAAATTCCGACAGAATCTCGTTCACCCGCCGCGCCGAGGTCTCGATTTCGTCCAGTTGCGGGGCCGTGCAGAGTCCAAATTGGATGACATGCTCCCGATTCATCAGGGGGTCGTGATGAGGATCGCTTTTGTAGAAGAGCTCCAGGATCGGCTCGGCAAAGGTGATGCCTTCCTCCGTGCCGTAACGGCGGCAGATCGATCCGGCGGCCACATTGCGCATCACCACCTCCACCAAAAACATATCCAGCGACCGTATCAACATCTCGCGGTCATCAATCTGCCTGACGAAATGGGTCTTGACGCCCCCTTTATCGACCAGCGCCAGCAGCTGGCTGGATATGGCATTGTTCACCACGCCCTTGTCGGAAATGGACGACTTCTTGGTGCCGTCGAACGCCGTGGCGTCATCCTTGAAGCGCTGGATGAGCAGCGCCGGATCATCGGTGGCAAACACCTGTTTCGCTTTGCCTTCGTAGAGCAGTTCACCTTTTGTCATGCTGAGATTCCATCTGTTTCCAGCCGGTTAAAGATTGCATCGACCCCGCGGGTGAGGGGCTCAAAGTTAAAACAGGCAGCCAGGTTTTCCCCACTCAGGATGGACGCAACTTCACTGTCACTCTCCAGCGCCTGCTGAAAGCTGCCCCCCTTTTCCCACACCGTCAGGGCATGCCGCTGCACCATGTCGTAGGCGTCTTCCCTCGTCACCCCTGCGTCGATGAGGGTCAGGAGCACTTTCTGGCTGAATATCAGGCCGCCGGTGAGGTTAATGTTCGCCATCATCTTCTCGGGGAAAATGAGCAGGCCGGAGATCATGTCGGTGGTCTTCTTGAGCAGATAGTCCGCCAGGATGGTGGAGTCGGGCAGAATGATGCGCTCCACGGATGAATGGGATATATCGCGCTCATGCCACAGGGCCACATTTTCGAGGCCCGCCAGAGCGTTGGCGCGCAGCAGCCGGGCCAGGCCGCATATCTGCTCCGAAACGATGGGATTTTTCTTGTGCGGCATGGCGGAGGAGCCTTTCTGGCCTTTGCCAAATGCCTCCTGGACTTCCCGCACTTCGGTGCGCTGCAAGTGGCGAACCTCCAGAGCTATTTTCTCCAGAGTTGCGCCGGTCACTGCCAGGGTCGTGAGATAGTGCGCATGGCGGTCGCGCTGCACCACCTGGCTCGACACGGGGGCCGGTTTCAGGCCCAGTTTTTTGCAGACAGCCTCCTCAACCTCCAGGTCGAGGTGCGCGAAAGTGCCCACGACTCCGGACAGTTTACCCACGGCGATATCGTCCACCGCCAGGGCGAAGCGGGCACGGTCACGGCCCATTTCCTGCGCCCATAGCGCGAGCTTCAGGCCGAAGGAGATGGGCTCGGCGTGGATGCCGTGGGTCCGGCCAATCTGCCAGGTATACTTGTGCGTGTTCGCCAGGCCGCGCAGCACTTCGATGAGCCGCTCCATACGCCCGAGGATATGGTTGCCGGCTTCGACACACAACAGCGCCAGCGAAGTGTCGAGCAGGTCCGATGAGGTCATGCCCATGTGGATGAAGCGCGAATCGGGGCCCACCTCTTCGGCGAGGTTGGTCAGAAAGGCAATGACGTCGTGCCGGGTGGTTAACTCCAGCTCGTCGATGCGGGCGGCGTCAAAGCGGGCCTTTTTCAAGATAGTGGCCACGGCATCGGCAGGTATGGCGCCGCGCTCGGCCTGCACTTGGCAGACGGCCAGCTCCACCTTGAGCCAGGTGGCGTATCTGTTTTCATCGCTCCACAGCGCGCCCATATCCGGCAGAGTATAGCGGGAGATCATCCGGCCACCCGCCCCGCTTTCAGCTCCACCTTGATGCGGCGGCCTTTGCGCCAGATCGTTAAATTGAGGATGTCGCCGGCTTTCACCAGGTCCTCTTCCACCGCGCGCTTGAAGTCGGCCTTGTTGCTGATATTTTTCCCGTTGACTTCCAGCACCACATCGAGTTCCTTAACGCCCGCCTTGTCCGCTGGCGAGCCTTTGGAAACGCCCGTCACCAGGTATCCGCTGATGTTGGGCAGATTCAGTTCGCGCCGGATAAAACGGTCGACCGGTCCCCCGAGAATGCCGGTGTAGATGCTGCGGTCTATGCGCCCGGTGGTGCGCAGCTCCTGCACGATTTCCTTCACCAGATTGATGGGGATGGCAAACCCGATGCCGATGGAGCCGGCCGAATACTCGTTTTCCGTGAAGATAAAGGCGTTGATGCCAATGACTTCGCCTCGGGCGTTGATCAGCGGTCCGCCGCTGTTGCCGGGATTGATGGAAGCGTCTGTCTGAATCATATCCTGATAGACGCGACTCTCCTGGTGCCCGAAATCCATGTGCAGTCCCGATATGATGCCCGCCGTGGCAGTGGGCTGCAGAGACACGTCGAACAGGCCCAGGGGGTTGCCGATGGCAATGGCCCACTCGCCGATAATCAAGTCGTCGGAGTTGCCAAAGCGGACCGTGGGCAGCCCGGTGGCGGGAATTTTAAGCAGGGCTATATCGGTCAGCGGATCGGTGAAAATTTCCTCCACATCGTACTGATGCCCGCCCGGCAGGGTCACAATGATCTCGGCTGCATTTTCCACCACGTGCGAGTTGGTCACCACATAACCATCGGACGATACCACCAGTCCGGAGCCCAGGCTCTCAACGCGGCGGTAGACCGGCGGGATAAGGTTCGAGAAGTAGGGATCATCGAAGATGCCCCGCATGCGCAGCCTCGATTTTTGCAGTTTGATCACATTGATGCTCGCCACCGCGGGAGAGACCCGCCGGATGGCCCGGGTGATGGCATTTTCCCGGCTAGACCCGATTTCATCCTGGGCCGACAGGGCGCCCAGCGGCAAAATGGCCACGGCCAACGCGAGGGACTTCAGATAGCTGAGTATCGAAAATTGACGAATGCCGGCATGCTGAGGCTCACGAAGCATGAGGCTCACGAAGCATGAGGCTCTCGAAGCATGAGGCTCTCGAAGCATGAGGAGATTTGTATGACTGGAGATTGCCACGGTCGCCTCGTAACCGAGTCTCCCTCGCAATGACATTCCTCCTTTTCAGCCACCCGGAACCCGAAACTCGAAACCTCACTGCTTCTACAACCGCCCCCTTCGACAAGCTCAGGGTGACGGAATCCTGGTAGCCGGATATTGAAAATTCATTCTTCATTCTTCACCGCCCACCGCTACTGCCACTGCCCACTGCCACTGTTCCTGCCCCATTTACGCCGCATCATAACTGATCTCCTCCAGCACAAGCCCTCTGGCCGGCGCCCTTTGCACCATCATCCCATCGAGAACACCCCCAAGGCGCGCGACGAATGCGTCAACACTGTGCCGGCCTTTGGCGATCTCCAGCATGGTGCCCACCAGGTAGCGGACCATATAGTGCAGAAAACGGTTGGCCCTCAAATGGTACGTCCACTGGTCGCCACTGTTCTCCCAGCGCGACTCCGCTACTATACAGACGGTGGAATCGACCTCTGAGTTGGCTTTGACAAAGCCGGCAAAGTCATGGCGGCCCACGACGGCGGCGGCGCAGCGGTGCAACAGGTCGCCTTCAATCGGCTGGGATACCTGCCATATATACTGTCTGCCCAACACTGTTACCCCACGGGTAAGCGCGTAGCTGTAGTGTCGCGCGGTAGCGCTGTAGCGGGCATGAAAATCATCGGCCACCGTTTCAACTCCCAGCACCCGGATATCATCGGGCAGGTAGCTGTTCACGGCGCCGAGCAGCTGCTCCGCGCCGAGCGAGGAGTCCATGAAGACATGCGCCACCTGGCCACGGGCATGCACACCGGCGTCTGTCCTGCCGGCGCCCCAGACCGTTACAGGG
This sequence comes from Fidelibacterota bacterium, assembly GCA_004124875.1. GTDB lineage: Bacteria > Fidelibacterota > Marinisomatia > SCGC-AAA003-L08 > TS1B11 > TS1B11. Next base: position 145,550 of record SCKJ01000006.1, read on the forward strand.
GGGCCGCCCCGAGTCTTGCCCAATGCTATTTCCAATTCCTGTTGAATAGTGCGGGCTTTCAATTGCGCTTGCCAACCGTGAAACTCTGTCCCATCATAGGCCAGTAGAAGTCTGAAATTTACATGAGCCACAATACGGCTCCCAACAGCATCGTAGTGCCGGCCATGGCCAGTCCATCCCGCCAGGTGAATATTTCCGGCGTCAGCTGCCCACGGGGGATCACCTGCCCGTAGCGTCGCAAGGCCATGACGGCGCCCACCTGCTGGGCACGGTCGAGGGAGCGGGAGAGCACCGGCGCCAGATGGCTGCCGTAATAGGTGATCCTCTGCCTGAAGGTGCGCGGGGGCGAAAATCCCAGTGCCCGGTGAAAGCGCGCCAGCTCGGTATACTCGGTCTGCACGTGCGGAATGAAGGCCAGAGTGAGGCTCACCGTCTGCAGGAAATCTTCAGCCCACCGGCTGCGGATGTTGAGCCGGTCCAGCATGGTTTTCAGGCTGTCGATCAAGCCCTGCGCCGTTAAGCCGCCGCGCACCGTACCCAGGATCAGCGTCAGGCCCATAAGCCGTGCCAGGACGACGCTCTCCGCCAGGGCGGTTTGGGCTAGCGCTATGCCGTTCGAGGCCAGCTGCGTGAAGCCCACGTGGACGGCGAAGAACGCCAACGCCCAAGGCAACATGACCCGGGTGGCGCTGAGGCCGCCTGACAGTTTGAGCCCCAGGACCGAGGCCAGCGCGCCGAATACGGTCAGGATGGCCGCCGCTTCGTAAACCGATGCGGAGAGGCTGACACATACGATACCGGCCAGTCCCAGCAGCAGCGGTACCAAAGGATTAAATGCCGACGCCCTGGCGCCCATCACCGGTGGCTATAGATTAAGGTGGAGCTGCAGCTGCAGGCCGTTGCCCATCGGCACCAGGAAGGCCTGCACCGGCGGCTCCCGGCGGGTGACAAACAGGACCTGCACAGCGGCTGCCACGCGATTGACAATGAGTCCACCTATGGCAAACCGGGCCCCTTTGGCGGCGTTAAGCGAGTTGACCCGCAGCTGTTCAAAGGTGTCCATGCGATCTGCATCATCCCACGACCATTCCCAGCCCTTGCCTTGGGGGTAGACATCGTTGATATTGCGCTGCCGGAGCATCTCCTGATTGTACGCTTCCAGAGAGGCATAATGCGCCATGCGGAAGTAGTAGATGCTGTCCCGCTCCCTGTATTGCGCCCCGGCATGCTCGGCCCCATACGAGCGCATGTCCTGCCGGTACCAATTTGCGGCCGATGCCAGCATGCCATACCCGATTATCAGGGAAGCTTCCCTGATCAGCGCCGAGCGCGCCAAATCGGTCCGGTCCAGGCTCATAAAGCCCCATCCCGGCAGCACCAGGTTTCTGGCGATGGCTCCGCGTTCATCCTGGCGGATGCCGGCAGGGAGGTCGCTGGCCTCCTGCCCCTGCGCCACAGCGGCGAGGCTGAGCGACAGCAAGAGTCCTGCTGAAGCGCGCCTGATGATGCCTGTCATTCTGCCTGGTCCTTTAACACCGTTTTTCTACTTCGCCAAATGGGAATACCTGAGAAGGTAATACCGATAATCAGGTTCAGCCAGGCAAAGACGTCGCCGAAGCGGGTATAGAAAGTGACCTCATCGGACGGGGCGATCTGCGCCGTCAGGGTCCCCGCCACATTCAGCCCCAGCCGGTCGGTGACGCGGCCCCCTTTATCGATAACCATGCTGATGCCGGTGTTGCCCACGCGCACAACCGGACGCCGGTTCTCTATGGCCCGGTAGCGGAGCTGCGCCGCATGCTGGTAAGGCTCGGTTACCAGGCCGTTATCATACCAGCCGTCGTTGACCGCACCCACCAAAAAATTGGCGCCCGCCAGAGTAAACCGGCGGTAGACCAGGGGATAAATGGTCTCCAGGCAGATGCCGACGCTGAAGCGTCCCTCGCCGATTTCGAAGACAGTATACTCGCTGCCCGGCGAAAACTCTCCCAGGTTCACCCCCAGCAGATCGATAATTCTCAGCCACTTGAAAACGGCCGGCACCGTTTCGGCAAAGGGGACCAGCCGGGTTTTGTGGTAAAGTTTCACCAGGCCGGAGCTGTCAATATGGGCAATGCTGTTGTAGTACAGGACCCGCTCGCTGCTCTGGCGCTCGTAATGGGGCAGCCCCGTCACCACCGGGATGCCGATGTCGGACACCAGCCCCTGGATGTCCTCCATGTAGCGGCGGCCACCCTTCTTAAGCAGGTAGGCGGGCGCGGCGGCCTCAGGCCAGAATACCACCGCAGGTGAATCGGCGGCGACAATGCGGGTCATTTCATCGAGCTGCGCAAAAATGGCGTTGCGATTCTCGCTGTTCCATTTCTCGGCCGCCTCCACATTCGGCTGCACAATGCCCACTTTGTAACTGCCTGCCGTTGCCGGTGGCAGGAGCAGCCCGCCCGTTATCCACGGGGCCACCAAGGCCGCCCCGAGGGCCAGTCCGGCTTTTTGCCGGTCGCTGGCATGCAGCAGTTCCACGACCAGGATATTGATCAGCACGACCCAGAAGCTGATGCCGTAGATGCCGGTCAGCTCGGCATTCTGCATGGGCAACAGGAACCCGGTTTGCGAATTTGCCAGGGCCACCCAGGGGAAACCGATGGAGCCATACGTGCGCAGGTACTCCACACTCACCCACACGACAGGCAGGAGCCAGATGGCCGTTTTCCCCCAGCGCGCCTTCAGCCAGCCGTACCACCAGCCGATGGCCAGAAAATTGACCGACACCAGCAGCACGGTTCCGATCATGGCCACGGTGGCCGCCCAAAAATGGGTGCCGGTGTTAAACATCAGCCAGTAAAGCATCACAAACAGGTAGCCCAGCGACCATTGCCAGGCCAGCAGCGCCACTTGTCCCGGCCGGGCGGTCCGCTCCCAGGCCAGCAGCAGCGGCACCAACCCCACCCAGGCGAGAAATCCCAGTGGCAAAGGCGGGAAGCTCAGTCCCGTAACGGCGCCAGACAGGACCATCTGCTGCCAGAGGGGCCGCTGCTGAAACCGCTCAATGAGGCCCGCGGAGTTCAAGGGCCGGATCTTAAGGCTTTCGCGTCGAGGTAATCCTGGAGCAACAGCGCGGCCGCAGTCCGATCGACGGCGCCCTTATCGTGGCCCGTTTTTATGCCCTGCCGCACCAGCTCCCGTTTGGCCGCTACCGATGTGAGCCTTTCGTCATAAGTGTGAACAGGCAGCGGGGTGATCTTCCTCAGCAACAGGATGAACTGATCAACCTTGTCCGTCTGTGGCGATTTCTCGCCTTTCATATTCAGGGGGTATCCTACAACGATGGACCCGACTTCCTGCTCCCGGCAAATGGCCAGCAGGGCAGAGTTCCAGTCGCTGTCCTCTTTTTGGTCGAGGGTCAGCAGCGGCCGGGCGATGATGCCCGTGGGGTCAGACAGAGCCAGCCCGATGCGCCGCTCTCCGTAGTCGATGCCAAGGATGCGGGCCATGGCATTATGGCTCAGAGGTTTTCCAGTGGTTCCCGCAGCACCTCACGCAGCAGACGTCCGGGCTTGAAGTGACTCTTGCGGCGCGGGGGCACGTACACTTCCTCGTTGGTGCGCGGGTTGCGCGCCCTGGGTTTGGCCTTGGTCGGCTTCACCTCAAAAACGCCAAAGTTCCGGATCTCGACGCGCATCAAAGAATGGTTCTGGCTCATAATTTCCCGCAGCACTTCAAAGACGGCGTCAACCGGCTCCTTCATCCTGGAGACTGGCACATCCAATTTCTCCGCCACTCGCTGGGTGACGTCTTTCTTGGTGAAAGTAATCGCCTTTTGCTTCCGCATGCTATAAACGCTCCATGTAGATGATACCCGGTACCATCCGGATTTTGTTTTTGATTCGTTCCAGTTTTTTCAAACCGTCCACTTCTATGGACAGGTGCAGCGTTAGAATTCCTTCTTCCACAATCAGGTCAACGCTGGCGATATTGGTATTTAGTTTGGAGGTTAATTCCGTCACATCTTTCAAAAAGTGTTTTCTGTCTTCCGCCGTGATTTTAAGCGGCACGATAAATTCGCGCGATTTCTCCGTATCCCAATCCACCTCCACATAGCGATCGCGATCTTCGCCCATAACCGGCAGATTCGAGCAGCTGATCCGATGGACAGTGATGCCCCGGCCGCGGGTGACAAACCCGATAATTTCGTCGCCGGGGATGGGATTGCAGCACTTGCTCAGCGATATCAGCAGGTCCGATATCCCGTCTACCTTGACCCCCCGGGCCGATCTGCGCGAACGCCGGCGCAGAGCTTCTTCCAGCTCTTGCTCACTGCCCCGGCTATCCGGCAGGCGCTCCGGCGCAAGTTTTTTAAGGAGCTGGCGGACGGTGATATCACCACGGCCAAGAGCGGTATATACCGCCTCCTCCGAATCGAAACCTACTTTAGCCGGCTCCGCTCTAATCTGTTTAACCAGGGCCGAAAGTTTAAGGCGGCGTGCGGTCTTCTCCAAGAGCTCCTTGCCCAGGCGCAGACTTTCTTCCAGCTGGGCCTGCCGCAAATAGCGCCGAATGTGGGTCTTGGCTTTACTTGTGCGGACAAACTTCAGCCAGGCGTGATTGGGCGTCTGGTGGGCCGAGGTGATGATTTCCACCGTGTCGCCGTTGACCAGCTTCGAGTTCAGCGGGACTATCTTGCCGTTGACCCGCGCGCCTACGCAGCTTTTGCCCACCTCGGTATGAATCTCAAATGCCATGTCCACCGGCGAGGCCCCAATGGGGAGTTGCACCACATCACCTTTTGGGGTAAACAGAAATATTTCGTCTTTGAACAGGTCGATTTGCAGCAGATCGAGGAATTCCTCAGGGGTGGAATTTTCGTTCTGCGCCATTTCCACCAGCTCCCGCAGCCAGCGTACCTGCCTGTCCATGCTGGTCATATCACGGGAAGCGTGCTCCTTGTAGCGCCAGTGGGCCGCAACGCCAATCTCGGCGGTCTGGTCCATTTCCCGGGTGCGCAACTGCACTTCAACAACCTTGCCTCCAGGCCCCACCACGGTCGTGTGCAATGACTGGTAGCCGTTCATTTTGGGTGTGGCGATGAAATCCTTGAAGCGCTCCTGGACGGGGGTGTACAGTTGATGCACAATGCCCAGGGCCGCGTAGCACTCATCGACACGATCGGTAACAATGCGGACTGCCAGAAGATCATAGATTTCATCGAAGCTGACTTTGCGGCGTTGCAGTTTTCCGTAGATGGAATAGTAATGTTTGGTGCGCCCGATGATGGTGGCATCCAGCTCAAATTTTTCCAGCTGCTCGCGGATTGGTTTGGAGAACTTCGCAATATATTTTTCCCGCTCACTGCGCGAATCGCGGACGCTTTTTACCAAGCTGCTGTAGGATTCCGGGTCGATGATCTGCAGCGCCAGGTCCTCCAGCTCCCACTTGAGCTTGGCCATGCCCAGGCGATGGGCCAGTGGCGCGTAAACATCGCGGGTCTCAACGGCGATGCGGCGCTGTTTTATGAGCGGCAGATATTTAATGGTGCGCATGTTGTGCAGCCGGTCGGCGAACTTGATGAGGATGACCCGTATGTCTTTGGCCACCGAGAGCAGCATCTTCATGTAGTTTTCGGCCTGTTGCTCTGCTTTGCTGCGAAATTTGATGCCCGAGAGTTTGGTAACCCCTTCCACCAGCTGGGCCACTTCCGCGCCAAAGGTCTCTTCAAGCTGCTCCTTGGTGATGGCCGTATCCTCTACGACATCGTGCAGAAATCCAGAGGCGATGGTGACCGGGTCCATGTGCCATTCCGACAACAGCAGACCCACTTGCGCACAATGCTCGAAGTACGGTTCGCCCGATTTGCGTTTCTGCCCTTTATGGGCCGACTCCGCCATAGCGTACGCCTCCCCCAGGAAGGTTTGCACTTCGGGCAGTTTATCATCGGACAGCTCCAGGTTGGCCAAAATGGCGCGCAGCCGCGCGGGTGGCTTGCCGCTTTTGGGCAGAATCTGCCTGAGTGTATCGACCACCATTAGAAAGGCGCCTCTTCGGCGGGGAGCTGGCTGAGGATTTCCTCCGGCGCATAGGGATCAAAGCGGGCATAGTTATTGTTGAAGGCCAGCTTCACCATGCCGGTGGGGCCGTTTCGCTGTTTGCCGATAATCAGCTCGGCGACCCCGTCATCAGCTTCATCACGGGTGTAAAGAAACTTCCGGTAGAGAAACAGAATCATGTCGGCATCCTGCTCGATGGCGCCCGATTCCCGCAGGTCGGACATGATGGGACGCTTGTCCTTGCCGGGGCGCTGCTCCGGCGCTCTGGAGAGCTGCGACAGGGCCAGAACGGCGATATCGAGCTCCCGGGCCAGCGCCTTGAGAGACCGCGAAATTTCCGACATCTCCTGCTGCCGGTTGTCGCTGCGGCCGTGCCCCGCTATCAGCTGCATGTAGTCGATGATCACCATATCGACATTATGCTCCGCCTTGAACCGCCGCACCCTTGAGCGCAGTTCCAGGATGTTCATGCCGGCCGTATCGTCTATGAACACCGGCAACTGCGAAAGCCGCCCGACGGCGGTGGAAAGCTTGGACCACTGGCGGGCAGGCAGGGTGCCCCGCCGCACCATATGCGAATCGACTTTTGCTTCGGCTGTGAGCAGGCGCATGGCAATCTGGTAGTAGGACATCTCCATGGAGAAGATACCGATGCGCCCCCCTTTGCCCGCGGCGTTGCGGGCGATGTTGAGGGCCAGGGCGGTTTTGCCCATTGATGGCCGCCCTGCCAAAATGACCAAGTCAGAAGATTGGAAGCCGTCAGTCATGTCGTCCAGATCGCTGAAGCCGCTGACGACGCCGGTGTAGGGCTTGTCTTTCTTGCGGTTCTGGCGTTCATCCAGAATTCCAAAGGCATCTTTCAGGATGGAATTGATGGTCACGTCGGTTCCCATTTGGGCGTTGCGCTGGAGATCAAACAGCTTCTTCTCCGCGAAGTCGAGCACTTCCGCCGGTTCCTCTTCACCCTGGTAGGCGGCCGATATCATATCGTTGCCGGCCGTTATCACCTGACGCAGAATGTGCTTTTCGCGCACGATTTGCGCATAGTGCTCCACATTGGCCGCCGAGGGAATTTCATCCGCCAAGCCGGTGATATAGTACGACCCGCCCACCTTTTCGAGGAGACCTTCCTTGGTGAGCTGGTTGGTCAGAGTGAGGGCGTCTATGGGTTCGGCTGCGTCCTGCAGGGCCAACATGGAAGCGAATATCTGGTTGTGCGCATCCTTGTAGAATGCTTGCGTGGAGAGGATGGTCGTCACGGTGTCGAATGCCCCGGGCTCGATGAGGATAGCGCCCAGAACGGCCCGCTCCGCCTCCAGGTTTTGTGGCGGCAGCCGGAGCTCACCATTCTGATCCTGTGCCATACGATCCATCCGGCCGCTAGGCGGACGGGCCTCCCTTGGTCAGCTCCAGGTACCGGTCTCTGATGGCCTTGAAATCTTCCCAGGCCGGCGCCTTGAAGTTGGGGTTGCGCAACAGCGCCGCCGGGTGGTAGGTCACCCGGACTTCGATGCCGGAGTAGGTGTATGTCTGGGCGCGCATATCTTTCAGCGAATCCTTCACTTTCAGCAATGTTTGCGCGGCGACCCTGCCCAGGGCCACAATCAGTTTCGGCTGGATGAGGCGCAGCTGCTCCTGCAGGTACGGCTCGCATTCAGCCACTTCCGACGGCAGCGGGTCGCGATTATCCGGTGGCCGGCATTTGAGCACGTTGAGAATAAACACGCTCTGGCGGCTCAAACCGATGGCCTTGAGAATCGTGTCGAGCAGCTTTCCGGAGCGGCCCACAAACGGCTCGCCCAACCGGTCTTCCTCGGCGCCGGGCGCTTCGCCTACCAGCACCAGGTCGGCATGGGGGTCTCCCACGCCAAAAACAAACTTATTCCGCGACGCGCCAAGCGCGCAGTTCTGGCAGTTTTCAATTTTCCTGTGAAACGCCAGCAGTTGGCCCGGCTCCGCCGGATTATCCGGGGTGGACGGAACCCCAGGCATAGGCGCGCCTCCGGGCAGAAACAGGGTGTCTCCGTACAGCAGCCGGTGCCGGCGCAAGTAGGCTGCCACCCCTGTTTGGCCGCCAGCCACCTTTACAATCCCTTGCTGTCGGCCTCCCCGGACTCCACATCATCCTTGGGCCGAAATTCCCATTTAAGCCGGTCTTCAAAAAAATCCTGCACGGCCAGAAGTGTCTCTTTTTCTTCTTCGACGTAGTCCTCGTTCTCTTCCAGCGGCTCAGAGAAATCCTCGTTCTCATCTTCGACGAGGTCCTGCTCCAACAGCATTCTTTCGGCCATGCGGCGATGCACGACCTGCCGCGAGCGGAGGCCCATAACGGCGACGGCCTCAAAGGCGTCGGGGGTCCGTTTGAGCAGCTCGACAAAGGCCAAAGTTTCAAGATTTTCGGTTTTCATGCTGTCTCCTTTAATATGTTCTCTATATCGGCTATCGCCACTTCAAGTTTATCATTGACCACCACATGATCGTAGCGGTCCCGGTACCCCATCTCTTCCGGTATCCGCTCGAGCCTGCGTCGAATGACGGCAGACCCGTCAGTGCCCCGTCCTTTCAGCCGCTCGATGAGCGTTTCCTCGTCAGGTGGCTCAATAAAAATGCTCACCGTCTCGCTTGGGTAGCGGTTTTTAATCCGCACGCCCCCTTTAACGTCCACATCCAGAAGCAGTAATTCCCCACCGTCCAGCGCCTTTTCCAGAACAGTGACCAAGGTTCCGTAGCGGTGGTCGTGGACTCGCTCCCACTCCACAAATTCACCTGCAGACAATTTCTCATCAAATTCGGTGTCTGTCAGGAAGCGATAATCGACACCGTCTGTCTCGCCGTTGCGCATGGGCCGGGTCGTGGCGGACACTGAGAAATGCCAGCCGGGATGGCGCTCGCGCAGCTGCTGGCAGATGGTGGTCTTGCCCGTGCCCGATGGAGCGCTGATCACGATCAGGCGGCCAGAGGTCATAGAATGTTCTGCACCTGCTCGCGCATGCGCTCCAGCTCGTCCTTCAATTCAACCACCGCATGGCTGATGTCCATGCTGTTGGTTTTGGAGCCGATGGTGTTGATCTCGCGGCCCATCTCCTGCAGCAAAAAACCCATCCTCTTACCGGTGGCCTCATCGGTGCTCAAATAGCCTGAAAAGAGTTCGCAATGGCTTGCCATGCGCGTACACTCCTCCTCAATATCACGCTTTTCGGCCAGCATAGCCACCTCCTGAAGCAACCGGCCTTCATCCAGGGGAATGGCGCCCGCCAGCTCCTCGATGCGCGCTTTGTAGCGCGCCAGAAATTCATGGCGCGATCCGGCGGCCATTTCCCGGATGGCCTCGTTTTGGACCTTAACCGCTTCAAGCCTGGTCCGCAAATCTTTGGCCAGATTGGCCCCTTCGATCTGCCGCATACTGACGGCCTGTGCCAGCGCCTGTTCCAGCGCCTCGGCCAAAATTGCCGCAGCCGAATCATCACCCTCGTCCTCATGATGAAGAATGATGTCATTCTGGCTGAGATAGTGATCCAGATTGATCTCGCCGGAAACGCCGGTCTCTTTCTGGACCGTTTCAAAGAGCTGGCGATATTGCCTGATGCGATCCAAGTCAAGCTTCGGCTGAGCGGCCGGACGCCCATCTTCAGCCACTGCGGCGCTGACCGTCACCTTGCCCCGGTTCATCACCTCCTGCGACCGTTTGCGGATCAGCCCCTCGTGGGGTTGCAGCTGCCGCCCAACACGCAATGTCAAATCGAAGAACCGGCTGTTGAGGCTTTGCACCTCCACTTTGATCGTAAGACCGTCGCCACTGGCTTGGGCCTGTCCATAACCGGTCATGCTTAACACTGCCTAATCCCTGTCATAATGCGCAGAAAAATAACCCTCCCACCGAGTAGAAGCAATTGTACCCTGTCCCGTAAAGGTATAAAACCGAATCGGATAGGAAAATATTCGCCGCTTGAAGCGCATCGCCCCGGCGACGATTCAGTCGCTGCCAAGCAGTGTTCGCAGGGCCTTCAAATTAAGCGTAAGAGCGAGTTGGTGGGTAGGCTCAAATACGTTCTCGGCCGTGTCGCCAACATAGGCATAATCTACGGTAAAAGCCGGGAAATCGAGACCGGCGCCAATGCTCAACGGGTAGAGTGTCGACCTGCCACCGCGCAGATGCAGGCTCTCGTTCAAGGCCAGTTCGACTCCCATGCGCGTGAGCAGCGATACCGGTCCCAGCTGCAGGTCGCGCTCCAGCCGCTCCCCATCCAGCCGCGAAGTGGCTTCCGCAGCCAGCGAAACTGCGTTGCCAAACAGCGGCAGGCCAAAAGTCCACGTGAAGCCTGCGGTGATGCGCGGCATGACGGTAGCCCAGCGTCCGGTGCTCCAATGAATTTGTGTTGTGGTGACATCCTGCAGCATGGCGCCCACACGGATGCCCCGTGAAAATGCGCGGTAGACGCCCAGATCAAAACCGACACCCAGACCCAGTTCATCAGCCAGCCAATGCCCCAGCAGCTTGGCGTTGAGTCCCCACTGCCAGCCCTCCTGGTTGCGGCTCGCTACCGAAAGCAGCAACCCCCATTCGCGCTGGTTGAAATAGGTTACATCCGATCCGACCAGGATTTCATCGTCGTCCAGAAGGCCGTTGCCGTTGAGATCGATGAGCGCGTTGCGGGTGTCGGGAATACGGTCCACCCCCCGGCGCACAAGGCCCAGCTGCAGGGCCAGGTTGCCTCTCACCGGCAGCGTCGCGGCGATAAGGTCGGCGTTCACCACCCCGCCAAACTGCTCGCGATGCGACAGCAAGAGCCCCGCCTGCTGCGGAAGTCCCACCAGGGCCGGGTTGAAGAAGCCGGTGGCCGGTCCCCGTAGCGAGCTCACGCTGGCGCCGCCCATGGCAATCGAGCTGGCCGAGCCGGGGAGCTCGAAAAGTTCGCCGCCGTATTTGTCCTGCGCCGCCGCAGATAGCGCCAGCAACGGCAGCACGGCGGCAATTCGCGCGAAGGGGCTAGTCATGTTTACAGGCCATGTTTCTTTTTCAAGCGGTCCAGCAAATTTAACGCTTCAATAGGGGTCAGGTTCTCGACTTTAATCGCCTGGAATTCCTTGGCCAGCTGCGCCTCCTGAGCCCCGAACAGGTCGACCTGCGCGTCCGCCTCGCTGAGCGGCGGAGGTGGGCCGCCGCCCTTTTCCCGGGTCAGGCCCGCCAAAATTTCCCCCGCACGCCGGGTGATCGACTTCGGCAGCCCAGCCATCTGCGCCACATGGATACCGTAGCTGCGGTCGGCCCCACCGGGCACTATCTTACGTAAAAAGACGACTTCGCGCCCATGCTCCCGGACGGCGACATTAAAGTTTCTCACCCTCGGCAGCGAATCGGCCAGCGCCACCAGCTCATGGAAATGGGTGGCGAAGAGCGTCTTGCCGGCCACCTCGGAATGCTGGTGCAGATATTCGGTAACGGCCCAGGCGATAGAGAGGCCGTCGTAGGTGGAAGTGCCGCGGCCAATCTCGTCGAGCAAAATGAGGCTCCTGCCGGTGGCGTTGTTCAGGATGTTGGCCGTCTCCACCATCTCCACCAGGAAAGTGCTCTCGCCGCCGGCCAGGTTGTCGCTGGCCCCGACCCGCGTAAACAGCCGGTCGACAATGCCCATTGTGGCCGCGTCCGCCGGCACAAAGCTGCCCATGTGCGCCATGACCACAATGAGTCCCACCTGCCGCAGATACGTGCTTTTTCCAGCCATGTTGGGGCCGGTAATAATGTGAATCTGGCTGTCGGCGGGATCCATGAACAGGTCGTTGGGCGTGAACGCCTCCCCCTCGGGCAGCAACGTTTCCACCACCGGGTGGCGGCCTCCGGAAATGGAGAGACTTTGCCCTTTTTCAAAGACCGGCCGCACGTAGTGGTGGCGCACGGCTGTTTCGGCCAGACCGGCGGCTATGTCGAGCTGGGCCAGCACGGAGGCGTTGGTCTGAACGGCGGCCGTCGACTCAATGACATTGGCGATCAGCTGCGCGAACAGTCCCTTTTCCAGCGCATCCAGCGACTCCTCAGCCGACAGTATCTTTTCCTCCTGCTCCTTGAGTTCCGGGGTGACGTAGCGCTCGGCGTTGACCAGTGTCTGCTTGCGTATATAGTTGTCCGGCACTTTATCCTGGTGCGTCCGGGTCACCTCCAGGTAGTAGCCAAACACGTTGTTAAAGCCGATCTTCAGGCTGGAGATGCCGGTCCGTTCCCGTTCCGAATGCTGTAAGTTGGCGATCCACTCCTTGCCGCTCCCCGTCAGCGACCGCAGGTCATCGAGCTCGGCATTGTGGCCGCTGCGAATGACCTCCCCGCGTCCCAGCTGCGCCGGGGGATCGTCGACCAGGGCGGCGCCGATCAACTTCATCACCGGCCCGGACGGCTGGCGCTGCTTCAGCAGGCGCATGAGCGGTTTGTCGCCAGCTGCCTTAACCAGCGCGGCGATCTGCTCCAGTGAGTCGAGGGACTGGGCCAGGTTAACGGCGTCCCGGGGCGTGGCGCGGCCGGTGGCCATGCGCCCGAGTATGCGCTCCAGATCGCCCACCGTAGACAGGTGTCCGGCAATATCCTCGCGCAAATCGGCTGAGGAGACGAGCGCTTCCACGCGGTCGAGCCGCGCGTTGATATCACCCGGCAGCTGCAGGGGTGACCGGAGCCACTGTTTGAGCAGCCTCGCGCCCGGCGCGGTGCGGGTACGGTCGATGACGCTCAGCAGCGTCCCATGCTGCCCCTGGGTGGCCAGCGATGTGAATATTTCCAGGTTGCGGACGGTAAAATTATCAAGGACCAGATGCTCACCGGTGGTCATGGTCTTCAGGCCCGTAATGTGCGCCTTGCGCCCCGGCTGGTTCTGCTCCAGGTAATGCAGCACCGCCCCCGCCGCCCCGATGGCCAGCGGCATGGCCTCCAGACCGAACCCCTTCAGGGAGCGCGTGCCGAACTGCCGCGTCAGTTCAGAGCTGGCGTTGTCGATGTCGGCCACCCAGTCGGGGTATTCGGTGACCAGCGCCGACAGTGAACCGAGCAGGTAGCGAATGTCGTTGTGCTGGCTTTCCGGTACGAGAATTTCTGACGGCCGGTAGCGGTTGAGCAGCTCATCGCAGTCTGAACGGCCAAACTGGGAAGCCTGAAATTCGCCGGTGGAGTGGTCCAGCAGGGCCAGTCCCGCCTGCTCGCCATCAAACAGCACCGCCGCCAGATAATTATTTTCATTGCGGTCCAGAAACTGCTCCGACAGCGCGGTGCCGGGGGTCACCACTTCCGTCACCTCCCGGCGCACGAGTCCCTGAGCCTGTTTGGGATCCTCCACCTGCTCGCAAATGGCCACCCGCAGACCGGCGCTGAGCAGTTTGTGCAGGTAGCTGTCAAGCGCATGGTATGGGAAACCGGCCAACGGCATATCTTGCGCCGATCCCTTGGCGGCCCCCTTGCCCGCCCGTTTGGTCAGCGCGATGCCGAGCACCCGGGAGGCAATTTTCGCGTCCTCCTCAAAGGTCTCGTAAAAGTCGCCCATGCGAAACAGGAGCAGCGCTCCGGGGTGCGCCTGTTTGGCCGCGCGCCACTGTTTCATCAGCGGCGTCTCCTTGGGCTGCGCTAGCGGCGTGGCCTCATCAGCCATCGGGGGCCACCCGTTTATCGCCCACACGCACGGTGCGGCCGGTGCGGTCCAAAAACTCCAGCAGGGGCACGGCCAGTTTTCTGCTGGTGCCGGTAAGCGCTTTGAATTCGGCAACGGAAAGATCGTGGTGCGCGGCAAAGTGCTCTTTTAGCGCAGCGTCCAGTCTCGATACGTACTCCTTGTGCATCATCAGGCGCGGCGCAATGCGGACAAAGGTGCCCGTCGATTCGGCGATGCCCGCCAGCGTGCGCGACAGTTCCTCCGATATTTTCAGCGACTGCGCCCACACCTCCAGATAGTCGGGCGTAAAGCCCTGCTCCAAGGCCAGGTAGGTCATCTGCTCCAGCAGGTCCTGTTCGTTGCCGCTGAGCGTCACCTTGAAATCCGGCAGGGACCATAAATCATCGGTGACCGCCAGTTTCGACTGGCCCAGCAGCTCCTTCAGCTGCCACTCGACGAATTTGTCATCGCCATCAATCTGCTGCCGGATCGCCTCGCGATTGAGGCCGGCCGAATAGGGCGACGCCATGTGGTGCGCCGCAAGGACTGCGATGATAGCCGCAGTGACGCTTTCGAGCTGCTGTGCAGCCATGACCCAGGGATCGTCATCCCGGCCAACAGTTATGACCGAATCCGGCCATTGGCTCTTCAGCAGACCGGGCGCGTAACCGAATCGCCGGGCCAGGCGGGAGAGGGTCAGTGGCCGGCACGCCGCCGCGGCAATGGTCCGCAAGCGGATCTCAGCTTGGTTGAGGCCATCTAACTCGCTGGCCCAGCGTTTCTGGTCTTTCCATTTGATGGGCGGTTCCACATCAAGGATGACGCCGCCGCCAATAGTGGTGACTGGAGAAAAACTGCGCGCCACGAACCGGTCGCCGGCAAGCATGGGCGCCGGCCCGGCCAGGTCGAGCAGCACCAGCGCCTCCTGGTCCGCCTGTAGTTTTTTGCCGGAGGGCAACTTCACCCGGGCCATGACTTCAGCCGTGCCCACATTGAGCCGCACCGGGTGGTTGTGCTTCAGGGCCGGCGCTTCCGCCAACAGGCGCAACCGGGCCAGCACGATGGTGGGCGCCGTGACCATGCCGGGTGTAGCGAGCTGCTCCCCGCGGCCCAGTTCCTTCACGGGCAAATTTGAAATATTGAAGGCCGCCCTGTCGCCGAGGGAGACCCGCTCCGTCGCCTCGTCGTGGGACTGCAATCCTCGGACTTTGACCTCCCGCCCACCGGGGACCAGTTCCAGGGGCGTCCCCAGAGAGTAGCTCCCGCTCAGGACGGTTCCGGTCACGATAGCGCCGAACCCCTTCTGGCCAAAGACCCGGTCCACCGTGAGGCGGAAGAAGCCCCTGTCGGCCGGCCGGGGCGCCTGCTGCGCCTCCTCCAGCAGACTCCGGCGGAGCTGCTCAATGCCCTCGCCGGTCTGCGCGGACACCGGGACGATAGTGCTCCCTTCCTGCGATCCCTGCGCCAACAGGGCGCGGATGTCTTCCTGCACGAGGGCCATCCAATCGGCCTCAACCAGGTCAATTTTGGTGAGGGCCACCACCAGACGGTCCACGCCCAACTGCCGCAATATGTGATAGTGCTCCCGTGTCTGCGGCATGATGCCATCATCGGCGGCGACCACGAGCAATCCCATGCTGATTCCGGCGACGCCCCGCACCATGTTCTTGACGAAGCGGTCATGGCCGGGGACATCGACTAAAGTGATGCGGTCTGAAAGGAAAGCGAAGCCGATGTCGATGGTCATACCGCGGCGCTTCTCCTCGGCCTGCGTATCGGTATCAACGCCGGTGAGGGCCTTGACCAGCGCGGTTTTGCCGTGGTCAATATGGCCGGCGAGACCGATAACTACTTGATTGATGTGAGCACCTCGACCATCACCCGGGCCAATGTCAGCACGTCCGATTCGGGCACCGCTTTGAGATCAATGGTAAAATGGCCCCTGTGAATGTAGCCGATAACGGCTGGGGTCGCCTGCCTGAACAGCGCCGCCAGTCTGGAGGCCGTGGCCCGGGGATGGTTCACGGCCATGGCGAGGCTCGGCAGCAGCACACCCGGCAGCGATCCACTGCCCACCTCCACTTCAGAGTCGACCAGTTGCAAATGCCGGTTAGCGAGGCCATCAGGCAGCAGTTTCAGCAGATAGTCGGCTTCCAGGGTCAGAGCGTCACGGTCCCGGGCCAGCAGGCGCTGGGTCAGGTTTTCAGGCCGCACAGTCCTGTCATCCACATAGCTGCGCAGAGCCTGATCCAGCAGCGCCAGGGTGATTTTATCGCAGCGCAGCGCCCGGTAGAGGGAATTTTTCCGGAGCAGTTTCAGCCATTTGGATTTGCCCACCACCAGCCCCGCCTGGGGTCCGCCCAGCAGCTTGTCTCCGGAGAACGAGGTCAGGGAAGCCCCGGCCTGCACGATGGCCGCGACCGTCGGCTCATCGGTCACGCCCGCAATATTGCGCAGGAGCGAGCCGGAGCCCAGGTCCACCAGCAGGGGAAGACGTTTTTTACGCGCCAGAGCGGCCAGCTCCTTGACCGTGACCGCGGCGGTAAACCCTTCCACACGGTAATTGCTGGGGTGCACGTAAAGCAGGGCGGCAGTCCGATCGGTGAGGGCCGTATCGTAATCGGCCAGGTGGGTCCTGTTGGTGGTGCCCACCTCCACCATTTTGGCGCCGGCTTTGGCAATCACATCGGGTATGCGGAATGACCCGCCGATTTCGACCAGCTGCCCCCGGCTGATGAGCACCTCCCGGCCTTCGGCTAAAGAGTTGACCATCAGCAGCACGGCGGCGGCGTTATTGTTCACGACCAGAGCGCCGGCGCTGCCGGTGAGGGCCTTGAGCGCCGGTTCGACAAGGCTGAGCCGCTCGCCCCGCTTGCCGCTGTCCAGGTCCAGTTCAAGATGAGTGTAGCCACGCATGGCGGCGTGGGCTTCAGCCAGCATATCGTCTCCCAGCGGCGCCCGGCCGAGTCCGGTGTGCAACACCACGCCGGTGCCGTTGATGACCGGGCGCATGGTTGGCCGGGCCAGGACCAGCAGCTCCCCCAGCAGCCGGGCGCGCACCGCCCTGGGCACGTCACCGGGCAGATTGCCCGCGCTGATCTCGCGCCTGAACTGATCGAGGTTGGCCCGGATTTGCGCCAGCAGCTGCGCGCGGCTCAGGCGGAATGAATCGGGGGGGAACTCGCTGATGAGGTCATCAACGGAGGGTAGGGACTGCAGCGCCTCCCGGGCACTTTGGGTGGAGTCAGCCACGGAAAAGCCGCTCCCACCGGCTGTCAGTCATTTTCGTCATCGGCAAATTCGCTGATCTCGCCGGGTTTTTTCTCCCACAACCGGTGACTGACGAACAGCTCCACCACATCTTTGTCAAACTCTTCGTGCTCGGCAGCGCTACGGAGTATTTCGACCGATTTATCCGGCGGGATCGGCGGCTTGTAGGGCCTGTCCTGGGCGGTCAGGGCGTCCCACACATCGGCGACGCACATAATGCGGGAGACGAGCGGAATTTCATCACCTTTCAGCCCTTTGGGATAGCCTTTGCCGTTAATCCATTCATGGTGGCTGCCGGCGTATTCCGGCACCCGCCTGAGTTTCTCAGTGAAGGGGAGCTTGTTAAGCAATTTTGAGGTCTCCACAACGTGCTGCTTTATCTGCTTGCGCTCTTCGTCCGTCAGATTGCCCTTGACCACGGAAAAATTTTCAAACTCAAGAGGCTCAATGTACGGCTGTTCGTTGCCGTCGATATCCAGAAATGTTTTGGCCGCGATGGCATCGAGGTGCTCTTTTTTCTCGGGCGCGAGAAAGCCCGGTTTGTTGACCCACAGGATGAACTCTCTATCCTCTTCCCACTCCTGCAGCTGCTGTTTGAGGCCGTCGCTCAAATCCCGCAGTGGTTTGCCATGCGTGGCGTTGTCCACAGCGGCGCGCATCAACATCATGTCGCGGATATGGTCGAAACGCTCAAGCACACGATCAAACTTGGCGCCATCGAGCTTGTTGCGCTTCTCCAGAATGGCCTCCGGAACGCCGATTTTGCCCACATCGTGCATGATTCCGGCGACCCAGACCTCCTCGATTTGATCATCAGTAAAATGGATATCGGCGAAAGGGCCAAACTGCTGAAGGTTGATATCCTGGGCGATGCGCTTCGACAGTTTCGCCACGCGGCTGGAATGACCGGCCGTATGCGGACTTCGCGCGTCGATGGCCTTTACGGTGTAGTGCACCAGCGCCTTGAACAGGTTCTCAATTTCGGCTATGAGCAGCGCATTATTAATAGCCACCGCCGCCTGGCTGGCCAACGACCTGACCATCGATTCGAAGCGGGACGGGAAAGGCATGTGCTCCCCTTCCGGAGAAAGGGCGTTGATCAACTGCAACACACCTATCACTTTGTCGGAATGATCAAGCATGGGCACCACCAACATCGACTCCGTGCGGTAGCCGGTCTTCTCATCGTATTTCTTGGGCCCGGTAAAGTCGAAACCTTCCGCCTCGTAAACGTCGGGAATATTGACAATCTCTTTGGTCACGCACACATGGGCGGAGACATTGGAGTGGTTCGGCTCCCCATCCACGAAAAGCGGCACTGGCGGCAGACTGATCTTGTTTTCGGTGGTCCCTCCGGCGTAGTACCCGGTAGACTCAGTCTGCATGATTTCAAAGGAGAGGGTCTGCTTCTTTTCGTTCACCCGGTAGAGCGTGCCGGCATCACAGTTGGTAAAACCGCGAACCCTGGTAACGATATTTTCAAGCAGCCGGTTCAGATTCTTTTCACTGGAAAGATCGATGCCGATCTGATTGAGGCGCTCCATGTCTGCCTCTGTGGCAGCGAGCCTCGCCTGCAGCTCTTCTACACTGCCGCCATTTGGTGAACTATCTGAGGGTGCCATGAACTTAAAATTATATCGGCCCCCTCACGTTTTCAAAGGGAAACCCGTTAATGCGGGCCGGTCTGTTTACGGCAGTTCAGCCGCGCCGAATTATTCAACCGGGGCGCTATCGGCAGCCGCAGGAACCCGGCCCAGGGCCAGCCCCACCACCACTGCCGGGACCAGCAGCGCCGCCATGACCAGAAAGATAGCGGCCGTGCCCCACTGATCGGCAACGGCCCCACCGACCACCGAGGCCAGCGCGCCGACGCCAAACGACAGACCATTCAACACGCCGAAAAGGGTGCCTCTCTGCCGGATGCTGGAGTTGTCCGCCACGATGGCGTTGGCAATGGGCTGGTAGACAAAGTTGGAGGTGCCCCAGACGACGGCCGCGGCCACCATGAGCGGTCCCTTAAGGTAAGACATAAGCAGCAGGGATGGGATATTGGCGGCCACCACCCAGCCCAAAATTTTCTGCCGTGGGTAACGGTCTCCCAGGCGTCCGCCCGTAATCTGGCCGATAATGCCGCTGGCCAGCACCAGAGCGGTTAACAGGCCTCCCATGAGGACGGGGTCGATCCGTCCTGAAAACATGGACGCAAAGTGCAGCGGCATAAAGGTGAGGGTTCCCCGATGGGCCAGCCCCATGAAAATGCCGATGATGTAGCTGTAGATCAGCGGCCGGTAGCGGGTCACTCTGCCTGCCTGCGGGTGCTCATCATGCCAGTCGAGCCTCTGCGCGGGAATATAGCGGATTAAAGCCACGGCAGCCACCAGCGCCAGCAGTCCAAACACGCGGTAAGGGGTTTGCCACCCGAACTGGCTGGCCAGATAACCGCCCAGCAACGGTCCCAGCGTCAGGCCCATACTCCCGGCGATGCCGTGGACTCCCATATGGCGGCTGATGCTGGGCGAATGATGGCTGATGAGCGTCAGGCCGGCGGGATGGTACAGCCCGCAAAAGATGCCCAACAGAGCCAGACCGGCGGTGAATCCGGCCAGCGATGAGGTTTGAGCAAGCAGCAGCGCCGCGCTACCGGACCCGGCCAGATAGATCAGCAACACTTTTCTGGCCCCCAGTCTGTCGGTAAGCCAGCCGCCCGGCAGCGCCATCAAACCGTAGAGCACGTAGTGGGCGGTCCCAATCAGGCCAAATTGAGCCAGGGAAACAGTGGGATAAAGATCGGCCAGCCGGATCATAATCACCGGGTAGAGGAGAATGATGGAATGGTTGATAGAGTGGCCTACAAATGTGATGGCCAGAATATTGCGTACTTTCATGGGCCGGTCCCGGCTGAAAGCAAAAGAGCCACCCCAAGGCGGCTCCGCAGGCATAGCTGGCGGGTCACGAAGCTAACGGCGTTCCTTTATCCGGGCAGCCTTGCCTTTGAGCTCCCGCAGGTAGTACAGCTTGGCCCGGCGAACTTTACCGGGCCGCACCATCCGGATGGCAGCAATAGAGGGACTGTGCAGGGGGAAAATCCGCTCCACACCGATCCCCTCCGCTATTTTGCGCACGGTAAAAGTTTTGTTGATGCCGCTGCCCGAAATGGCGATCACGTTGCCTTCGAAAGTCTGCAGGCGGCTGCGGGTCCCTTCGACCACTTTCACGTCAACGGATATACGGTCACCCGGACGAAATTCTAGAATGTCTTTCTTCAAGTCTGCCTGTGTGGCATCTTGTAAATATCGGTCCATGTTGCTACTCCATCCGTCCGAAAGTCTCGTGTTTATGGCCGCGGGCCAGTCTCCTCCGCCGCCTGGTATTGCGCCCAGATGTCCGGGCGTCTCTCCCTCGTATTTGCTTCGCGCCGCTCCTGGCGCCAAGCCGCAATTTTCCCGTGGTCACCCGAGATCAGCACTTCCGGCACCGCCTGGCCCCGGAACTCCCTGGGCCGCGTGTAATGGGGACCATCCAGCAGCCCCGTGCTGAAGGAATCGGTGCGGGCCGACTCACTGCTGTTCAACGCGCCCTCTCTCAGCCGGACCACGGCGTCAATCATCATGAGGGCGGGCAGCTCCCCTCCAGTCAGCACAAAATCTCCGATGGAATATTCATCGGTGACCAGAGCGTCCCGCACCCGCTGATCGACCCCTTTATAATGCCCGCTGATGATCATCAAGTGGTCAGCGCGGGCTAAATCTTCCGCGTGGCGCTGGGTAAATGGCGCGCCATCGGGCGTCGGGAAAATCACCCTGGCCGGTTTGCCGTCGGACTCGGCCACGGCGTCAAACGCCCTGAAAATCGGCTCCGGTTTCAATATCATCCCGGCGCCTCCGCCGTAAGGCTCATCGTCAATTTTGTTGTGGGGCGGATCGGCGTAATCGAATAGGTTAACGATCCGGTAGTTGACCACCCCCTCGGCTGCCCGGCCCAGAATGGAGGTCGCCACCACCGCTGCCACCATCTCCGGAAAGGGGGTGAGGATGGCCAGCTTCAGCGGCGGAGAGCCCGCACTCATTCCAGCAACCCTTCCATGGGGTCAATGACGACCGTGCCAGAACTGTGATCAATCGATACAACCACCTGATCAATGAGCGGAATGAGCGCTTCCTTTCCCTTGTAGTCCACTTTCAGCACGTCATTGGCCGGCAGGTCCCAGACCTCCAGGATCGGCCCCATGCGCTCCCCGGTCACCATCACCATCTCATAGCCAACCAGGTCGCCCAGGTAAAATTCGCCTTTCCCGGGCTCCGGCAGTTGCCCCCGGTCCACCAGCAGTTGCGCGCCTCTAAGGGCATCGGCCGCAGAGCGATCATCAACGCCGGCAAGTTTCACCAGCAGGTGCCGGCCACCGCCGCGCAGGGCCAGAATTTCGCACTCGCTCCGTATGCCTTTCGCCGAAACAAGGGTCGCGGGAAAAGGGGGCCTTAGACCGGCGGTGCTATGCAGGTCGAGGGCCAACTTCACCTCACCGGCCAGGCCGTGGCCTTTCAGGATCCGGCCGAAGGAAAAAGGGCGGCTCCCGGTGGTGGATTGATCGCTATCCATCGATCACATTTCTGAGAAAGAGCGGTGGGTACTGGACCCAATTATTCTTTGGACACCTCATCATCAGGTTTATCGCCCGCCTCAGCGGCGGCCTCCTCTTCAGGGGCTTTTTCGGGAGCTTCGGGCGTCTCCTCAGTGGCATCAGCGGCCTGCTCAGCGGTGGCTTCCGCAGGCTCAATCTGAGCCTCAGGCTCGGCGGCAGGTCCCCCGGCAGGCTGCGCAGTTTCAGTCGCCTCTACCCTGGAATCGGCCTTTCCCTGGTCAGGCTCCATCTGAGCCTCAGGCGCAGCATCTTGCTTGGGCGATTCCACCTCCCCGGCGCCTTCATCGGGCGTAGGCGCTTCAGCTTCTGCCTGGGCAGGCTCTACGGTTTCGCCCGCAGGCTCCTGCGCCTCCTCAGCGGATTCAGCGGCCTGTTCAACAGCGGCTTCCGCAGGCTCAATCCGAGCCTCAGGTTCGGCGGCGGCTTTCTCGATAGCCGGTTCCCCGGCTGCTGCGGATTTTTCAGCGGTCTGGGGTTTGGCCTTTTCTTTTTTCTCCCTCAGATTCTGTGCCTGTTTGGCTTCCCGGCGCTTGGCCTTCTCCTCCTGGGCTTTACCCCATTCGGCCAGGGCGGTCTCAATTTCCGCCTCCGAAGCCCCTTGCTGCATCAGGTGCCACTTCAGGCTGAGCCCTTTGCTGCTCATCAAATTTTTCATGGTGTCGGTGGGTTGCGCCCCTTCCGCCAGCCAATGCAGAATCCGCTCCTCATTCAGTCTGACCTGGTCGCCATTGTTGGCCAGGGGATCGTACCAGCCCAACCGCTCCAGCTCAACGCCGTCCCGCCGCACCCGGCTATCGATGGCAACGATCCTGTAATAAGGGCGCTTCTTGCGTCCCAGACGCTTCAGTCTAATCTTAACAGCCAATACCGGGCTCCTTCATCATCTTCTGTTCCCTGCCCGCTCTGCGGGCCTCCAGCCTGTGGTTGGACGCGGTGATTGTTCCGGTCTGGAAACACCACCCCCGTGCGGTATTCCCAACGGATACAGCTGCCAAAGTTAGAGGCGTGCTCTCCGGCTAAGCAAGCCAATTGCGGGCGCTCTGCTTCTGCTGAAACCGCAGTGGGCAGACCGGTCAGAAATCTCCCCGCACATGCCGCACCACCAGCTCCTCGACCACGGCGGGGCCTGAAAGCGATAGCGCGAAGGCCACCGTTTGGGCCACGTGATCGGCGCTGAGCATGCGCTCAGCAGGCGCCTTTCCCGGCTGATGATTCCACCACGGCGTGTCGGTGGCGCCGGGATAGATGGTGGTCACCTTAATGCCCTTAGGCCGCCCCTCCTCGCGCACGGCATCGGCCAGCCCGCGCAGGCCATGCTTCGCCGCCACATAGGCGCTGCTGGCGGGGAACGGCTGGCGTCCTGCCACAGAGTTGATATAAATGATGTGACCTCGCTGGCGGGGCAGCATGATTTTCAGAGCGTGGTGGGTCAGGTGGTAGGCGGCCACCAGGTTGAGCTCGATTTGCGCTGCCCAGGTTTCGGGCGGCTGCTCATCAGCAGGGGCAAACTCGGCCGCGCCGCCGCAGTGCACCAGGCCATGCAGTGGCGCCCTGGCTTCCGCCGTTTTTATAAGCGTCTCGATGTCACCACTTTCGCGCAGGTCGCAGACTTGCACAGCGCCGTGTCCCCCTGCCGCCTCGAGGGCAGCCAACGTCTCCCCAAGGCGTTCCCCTGACCGGCCTGACAGCAACAGCAGGCCATCCCAGCCTGCCAGCGCCAGTGCCACGGCCCGCCCAATGCCGGAGCTGGCCCCAGTGATAATTAGCGTCCGTTCCATGAAATCTCCCCGTTATTGTCTGTTATGCAGCCCCAAAAACTTACGCAGGAGAGAGACAATTTCTCAAGAAATCGGTTCGCCAAGGGAGGCAGGCCGTTAAATTGACGACCGTGATTCGACCCGCACTATCTGCCGCCCTGCTCCTGGGCCTGCCGCTTTCAGCTTTCGGCCAGGGGGAAACCGTTGAGCGGCTGAGCTTCGAGCTTGCCACCCGCGACGCCGTCGTCCGCGCAGATGACAGGCAGTTTTATCTCAGCACGGCCGCAGCGGATATCGCCGTGGGCCAGCGGCAGGTCAGTGTCCACCGCTGGTTGGTCTCGGTCGCCGGCATTGCCCACGTAAAGGTGCGGCTGCTCAATCCGGTATGGACGCCCATGGCCGGAGCACACGCCAATCTGGCGGATTTGGAAGCCGTCGACCCGGTGCGGGTGCACTCAGCGCAGATTCGCGGCAGCGAGCAGATCGCCCTCATCGATGTGCTCCCCTGGCGGGCAAGCGGCGGCGTCCTGGAGCGGTTAACCGGCGGCACAGCCGAAATTACCCTCTCGCACCCGGCCTCGGCGCCCCGGCGCGCCGCCACGCGCCGCCCCGATTTGGCCAATCAGTTTATCGTGGCCGCCCCGGCGAGGCGGGCGGCAGCGAAAAGTTTCGATCCCCTGCCAACGGGCGGCCAATGGCTGAAAATCCCACTGCGCGAGGATGGCATCTACCATCTCACCACCGCGTACATCACGGCATCAGGCGCCACCTTAAGCGGCATCGGCAGCGCCGCGCTACGGCTATTTGCGCCCTCGTCGCTGGGCAGGGTATTGACCACGGTGGTAGGCGCTGTACTGCCGGAAAACATGGTGGAACTGCCCCTGCTGGTGCGCGACGGCGATGATGGCCGGATGGACTCAAGTGACGAGGTTATCTTTTACGGCCAGGGACCGCGGGGCATCGGGTTCAGTGCCGGCGCGCTGGACTACCACCAGAATCCCTATACCGACACGGCCTATGTCTGGCTGCATCTGCCGGCAGATAACGCCACGCCAGGGCTGCGCATGGAATCGGGTGACCCTTATGTGAGCGCTCTCAGCCCTTTGAGCGAGGGCCGCGCCATGTTCCACCATGAAATTGACGCCTTCAACGGTTTCTCTTCGGGTCCGGTATGGCACCAGAATGCCATCCCCCGGGGGTCATCATTCAGCGTGACTTTCGATGCGCCCAACCTGATCGTTGGTGATGCAACACTGTTGAAAGTCCGCTTGCGTGGAGGCAACGAGTCGTTCACTTCGATTCATCGCATTGCCCTGGGGATCAATGCGACGGAAGTGTTCCGCTCCAGCACGTGGGGCGCCCACGGGGACTGGATATTTCAGGTGAACTCGACGCTGTTGGCCAACGCTGTGGTTGCCGGCCAAAACCAGATCCGCATCGACAACGATATTTTTGACCCCGACAATGAGGAGGAAATCTGGTTTGACTGGGCCCAAATCGACTACGCGGTGAACCTAGCCGCCATCGCTGACGGTCTGCAGGCCGCCCTGGTCCCCCGGGATGACGGAGCCAACGTGCGGTTATCCGGCTTTACGGCCCAGCCGGTGGTGCTCGACATTACCGATCCCGCCCGGCCCCGTTTGCAGCAGCTCACCCCGGCAGGCAGCGACTGGGAGTTTTCCGTCGCCGTGCTCACTGCGGGCATGCGTCTGGTGGCCGCCACCGATGGGCAGCTGCTCACCCCCAGCGACGGCCAGCTGCTGGACAACATTTCGTTCACCGATCTGCGCCAGCCCGGCATCCAGGCCGACTACATCATTATTACCGTGCCGCAATTTTTGAATCAAGCGCAGCAGCTGGCCGATATTCATGCCTCTCAGGTGCGCCCCACGTGGCGGCTGCGCACCAAGGTTGTACTGGTGGACGAAATCTATGAAGAGTTTTCCGGTGGCATGGCCGACCCGTACGCGCTGCGCGCTTTTTTGAACTACGCCTATGACAACTGGTCGACGCCAACGCTGGTGGGCCTGTTTGGGGATGGAGACTACGACTACCGCAATATCACCGGTCTGAGTCAGCAGCTGTTGCCCACCGTCCAGGTGGACGGCGTCAACGAAATATTCTCGCGGTCGGCCGATGACCGTTTCGTCACCTTCGGAACTGTGTCGCCGCAAGGGAACCCGCTTCCCGACATGGGCATTGGGCGCATGCCCGTTTCGACCGCGGCTGAGGCGGATGTGCTGGTGGAGACGATCAGCGCCTACATGCTGGCCCCTGAACCGGGCGCATGGCGGCAAAGAATTCTGATGGCCGCCGACGATCCTGTCCGGCCCAATGACAAGGAGGAGTCGTTCATCCTCGATTCGGAGATTTTTGCCAAAACGTTCCCCTCCTATCTTGAAGTGAATAAAATCTATTTAACCGAGTACGCGGAGAAGCGCGACCCGGCCACCAACACGATTGTCAAGCCCGATGCCACCGAGGACCTGATCAGAAATATCAACCTGGGCGTGGCGCTGATCAACTACATTGGTCACGGCAGCGCCAGTCAGTGGGCCCAGGAGGCGCTGGTGAAGGTCGATCGCGACCGCCCCCGGTTCCAGCCCGGCAATATGCTGCCGGTGTGGTATGCCGGCACCTGTGCCTGGGGGGCCTATGACGCTCTGGATGCGCCGGCCATGGGTGAAGTCCTCACGGCCAGCGAGGACATCGCCGGCATTGCCGTCATCTCGGCCACGCGAGCTGTTTTCTCCAGCGACAACACCCGTTTCGTCAACCGGCTGTTCCAGAACACCTTTCCCCTCAACCAGCCGACTGACGACAGGATTGGCGTGATATTGCAGAAGGCGAAGTTGGACGATGACGACGAAAAGTTCCACCTGTTTGGCGATCCCGCCATCAGGCTGGCCTTCCCCTCACTGCCGCTGGATACTCTGACGGTCTCGCCGGACACCCTGCAAGTGCTCGGCACCTCCAGTTACGCCGGAACCGTTGGCGCTGCGCCGTTTGCCGATGGCACCTCGCTAGTCACCATTTTAGATGCGCCGGTCACCGTTACGCGGCAGTACCGGGCACTCACCGGGGAGTACCTGGACATTACCTACCAACTGCCGGGGGCAGCCATTTTCCGGGGCAAGGCGTCCATCACGAACAACAAATTCAGCGGCAAGTTTATCATCCCCAAGGATATCAGCTACAGCACAACCCCCATCAAGGTGATTGGGTATGCCTGGGCGGACGAGGGCGGCGCGCTCATCGAACGGGCTTCGTCCATCAACAATGTGATCATTAGCGGGACTGCCAGCACGGCCCCGGACAGCAGCGGTCCCATCATCTCTATTTTCAGTGGCGGCCGGATGCTGCAGGCCGAGGAGACCTTGCGCCGGGGCGCCCGGATAACGGTGAATCTGCAGGACCCGCTCGGCATCAATCTCACCGGCGAGATCGGGCATTCCATACTGCTCTGGCTCGATGAGGAGACCGATGCCATCGCCATGAATAACGCTTTCGAGTACGACCTGGATAATCACACCGGCGGGCGGTTCGCATACACTATTGACAGCACCCTCACCGGACGGCACGAGCTGTGGGTACAGGCCTGGGACGGCGCCAACAACCGCTCCCGGAAGAGCATTACCCTCAACCTCAACCTGTCCACCGCCCTGGACGTGGACGATATCTATAACTATCCCAACCCCTTTGCCATGCAGACCCGCTTTTTCTACGTCCTCTCGCAGCCTGCGGAGGTGACCATCACCATTTTCACGATTAACGGCGCGAAAATACTGACGCTCGAATCGCTCGGTCTGCAGGATGCCGGGCCCCAGCGCCTGCCGGAAACAGGCCAGTGGGACGGCAACGATGAATTCGGGGACTCCATTGCCAACGGCGCCTATCTCTACCGCTTCAGGGCCAAAAGTCCCACCGGGGATACTGTCGTCAAGTGGGGCCGGCTGGCACGCCTGCGATGAGGCTGATTCTGGCCTCAGAGTCGCAGCGCCGCCGGGAACTGTTGTCGCGGCTGGAAATTCCGTTTGAAGTTGAGCCCGCCGGCATCGTGGAGGCCTTTATCCCCGGTGAAGAGATCACGGCGGGCGTGCTGCGGCTCTCCGGCGAAAAAGCCGACGCCGTGGCAAAAAACCACCCCGCCGCTCTGGTCGTCGGCGCCGACACGGTGGTGGTGCTGGAAGATCAGGTGCTCGGCAAACCCAAGGACGCCACCGATGCCGGCAAAATGCTGCGGGCGTTATCGGGCAAGACGCACAAGGTGCTCACCGGCGTTACCCTCATCTGCCACGATGAGACGCACCGTTCGAGCTTTTTGGAGCTCACCGAAGTGAGCTTTCACCACATCGACCAGGCAGACATTGACTATTACGTCCGCCGGCACGCGCCGCTGGACAAGGCCGGGGCCTACGGGATTCAGGATTGGAGCGGCGTGTTTGTCAGCGGCATCAAAGGGTGCTATCATAACGTTATGGGCTTCCCGCTGGCCCGCTTCCACCAGCAGTTGAAATCGGCCGGCCTGTTTGACTCTATCCATAGCATAAACAACTTGTAACCCTCATGAAGGCATTGTAAGCTCACCCGCTCATGGACCAGCAAGAACCGTTTCATCAACAGCTGAAACAGCTTCGTATCGCGCAAGGTTTTGAGCTAGCCGACATCTCGGCGACCACGCGTATTGACCCCCGATTCCTCGCAGCGTTGGAAGAGGGCGACTTCGATGTGCTCCCCATGACTTACATCCGCCTGTTTCTGCGCAGCTACTGCGAGTTTATCGGCTTCGATTTCGAGGAGGCCGTGCAGCAGCTCGAAGAGGTCACCGGGGAGGCGCGGCGGGAGGATTTGCCTTCCTATGCCGAATCGGTACCGATGAAAAACCCCGACATCTCCGTGAAGGCCGGGGCGGGCATGGGCGACGAGACCCGAACACCCGTCCGGCTCAGGCAGGACCTGTTTACCGGCTCGGTCATCATCATCTTCCTGGTGGTGCTGACCATTTTTGCGCGCCGCGCCTATGAGCCCCCTGCCGAGAGCCTCATGCCTACCGCCATGGGCAGCACGCCAGCGGCCGTCGCGCCCATTCCGGTGACGCCGCCGCCCAACACCGGCGGCAACGGCTCCCAGCCTGTGGTGCCCCTCGAATCGGAATTCGAATTCCCCGACGAACTGTTCAGTCAGGACCGTATCATTGCCAACGTGCAGGAGCGGGTGCGGCTGACCCCCCCGGTGCGGCTCACCCTCATGGTCAGGGACAATCTGGTGATCCAGCCCATTTCCGGCGGTGTGGCTGAGGTGCCCTTTAACATGACGGTGGCCAAGGCGCGCAGATGGACCATTAACGAAGAGCTGATCCTGCGCACTACGGGCATCCACCTGCTCAGGGGCGACCTGAACGGCACGCCCATCAACTTCGGCCAGGCCCAGGGCCTCGGCACGCTGCGCATTACCCCCACCGGCGTCTACGAAGTCTCCGCCTACCTCTCGCGGTAGCGCGCCCGCAACACAGTAAACGATATATAGTGTACGCTTGGGCGGCTCCCGCACGATAGATAGGACCAAATACTGAAAAAATATTGCCGGAATAACCGAATTTTTATATTGCCCACAAATCGAGCGCTGTCTACTATTATTGCGCTGGGACCTATCCAGTTATACATTTCCTAGTGACAATTACGGACTGGAAGTATTGGGAAGTAACAACAGAACTCATCTCTGAGGCCATTTTCATTGGCGTATTGATTGGTATTTCAATTTTAATCAAGCTCGAAATCCAATTTTACCCTTCATTGTGGGTTCAATCTTTTGTAATTCTTGTGAAGGACATTATCACTGCTTACCTTGCCGTTACCCTTCTAGTAAACGGTGCGTTTAAAATAACGCGGAAAGTGTGGGAATGAGGCGAAACATGACAAAGGTCAAGGATGCATCCATTTTATTGTCTATAATATTGAGTTTAAATAAAGCGACTCGAACCCATCTTCGAGGGGTCATAGTGTTTTTCCCCTTTGCCGTCACATCGGCTTTAGCCTATTGGTGGTTCACTGGTCAAGAGGGAAGGGTTGTGGTAGTGTTTGCTAGGGATAATTATCTGGCGCTCGCGATTTCAGGTTCAATCCTCTTCGTAGGCTTTATCCTGGCGATTTATGCCATAAATCGAGGTCCGCTAGTACGGGAAAAAGCAATAACATTAGAAGCGGTCTCAACTTGGATCGAAGAAGGTGGCAATACAAATCTAATTGCGGAGCATCTTCAGCTTATCCCGGGACAGTGGTATCAACCAATATTGACCGCAGCTACCTTTGTAGTAATGATTGCCCCACCTCCATCCAATTCAGATGGGGAAGTTGTCTTTGTTCATTCCTTCTCTATATTGGAAAAAATGGTCCCTTCCAGTCCGGCCAGTTCAACCTCCACAACCCAATTGGATATAACCTTTGAGTGACCAGAGCAATAAATTACTTGGTGATGTTACAGCCGCGATGGTTTGTGAGGCTCTTCGGAAGGAGGAGAATCAAAAAACTACTCTTCTAGGGGTCTATGGCCCCCTTGGCGCCGTGCAAATTCGGGTAAAAGAACTTGGTAAAGCTATAGAAAAAATAACGTTTGTGTTTTATTTCGCGAATAACTCGGAGATTGGGAGTTTAACTGTTGACATCCAAATTTTGTTACCCGATGGGGAGAATTTTATTCCATCTTTCCCTGTTCCCATGGAAATTGCCAAAGTGAATCAGAGGCATACAATCGTGTTTGGAGTAAATGTGCCCGTTTTCGCCCAAGTGGGGCATCATTACGTGAAAATGTCAGTAAATGGAGACGAATTTTTTTCGGAATCCTTTGAAATACTGCATGATCCCAATCTTTAGGATTAATTCCAATCATGATGCTAGAAATGTCCGCGGACTCTAATCTCCAGATAAATTGCCCCATTGGCAATTGAGTCAAGCATCACCTCTACCGGCATCTACGAAGTCTCCGCCTACCTCTCGCGGTAGCGCTTGCGCCACAGTATATAGTGGGTGAAAGCGGGGCATCCAGCCCGGCCAGCTGCACCCTTGTGCCCTTATTGGCGTTTTCGCCATTTTTCTTGACATCAGCGGGGAAAAAGCCTAGGTTCGTGGGTAGAAGTGGGTAATTATCCCATTTCTTGATTAAACGTCATCACCGGGGACCTTTTTATACTCGGCTAGTAGGCACAATGGACTCCACCGGAAACTCATTTACAGGCAGCTATACCTATACTCTGGATGCCAAGGGGCGCATCAATATACCTGCCAAGATGCGCAAGGCGCTCGACCCGGCCAGCGACGCCACCTTTGTGGCCACCCGGGGCAACGATGCCTGCATCACGCTCTATCCCGCCACCGTCTGGAAACAGGTAGAGGTGAAACTGCTGGCCCTGGACAAAGGCAAACCGGCCATACGCCACTACATCCGCAATATCGTCCGCCATGCCGAGGCGCTGCAGTACGACGGTCAAGGCCGTGTGCCGCTCCCGGCCGGGCTCATCGAGTACGCCTCCATTACCAAAAGCGCCGAAATCGTCGGCATGATCGACCGCATCGAAATTTGGAATCCCGAATCGCTTAAGGCGCTGGAGACTCGCCTTACCGATGACAGTGAAGCGCTGGAAAACATCGCCAATGAAATCGATATTTAATGTCACGCTCAGCGAAACCTCCCGGGAGGTCCGATCCGGCCAGTCTGCATATGCCGGTCATGGTCCCCCAGGTAGTAGCGGGTCTGGTCACCAATCCCGACGCGCTCTATATCGATGGGACCCTCGGCATGGGCGGCCATACCCGGGCGCTGCTGGCGGCACTCTCACCGAAAGGGTCCCTCGTTGGGTTTGAGCTCGACACGGCCGCCTTTGCCCAGGTTGAGCCACTGCGCCGCGAGCTGGGCAGCCGGGTCACCTTTGTGCGCGGCTCCTACGCCGGTCTGCCCCGCTATCTCCGGGAGCTTCACGTGAGTCAAGTCCAGGGTATCCTCCTCGATCTGGGACTGTCATCATTTACACTTGAACAAAGTGGGAGAGGGTTCACCTTCCGCCGTGACGAGCCCCTCGACATGCGCTTTGATGCGTCCCGGGACGCTCCCCTGTCCGAACGGCTAACCCTCTGGCCGCAGGAGAAGATTACCGAAATCCTGCAGCTGTATGGCGAAGTTCGCCGCGCGCGTGGTATTGGGGCCGCCATTGCCGGCCGTGCCCGAACCGGCGCCATGCGCACGACCTTCGACCTGGTGGAGGCGGTGGGGGAAATCGCCAAAGGGCCGGAGAAAAACAAAACGCTGGCCCGCGTCTTTCAGGCATTCCGCATCGAAATCAATGACGAGCTGCGTACCCTGGAGACTTTCCTGGGCCACCTGCCCGCGCTGCTGGTTGCCGGCGGGCGGGCCGCCATCATCAGTTTTCACTCCCTGGAGGACCGCATTGTAAAGCGCTTCCTCGCGCGGGAATCGGTCGACTGCATCTGCCCGCCCAAGCTGCCTATCTGCGAGTGCGGCCACGTGGCCAGCATGGTGGCCCTCAACCGCAGGCCGTTAACACCCGAAGCCGAAGAACTCGCCGCCAATCCCCGCAGCAGATCGGCCAAACTGAGAATCATGGAGCGCCTGCCGTGATCTCGATTCGCCGGGCAATGACGGTCCGCAGGCAGGGTCCGACCCTGGGCAGCAAGATTCCCGGTCCCCCTCCGGGAGGCTTCGCGCCGGACACCGCCATATCCTATTCACGTCCCCTGTACCGGGAAGCGCCTCACGCCGCTACGGGACTCTCGCTGGTGAGCTTTTTCTTCTGGACCACTTTTTTAGTGAGCACCGCCATCACCTACCTGTGGGTCTTTAACCAGACCGATATCGCCGCCCTGCAGCTGCTGGAAGTGCAGGTCCTGATCGAGGAGCATGAAAACGTCAACCGTGATCTGCAAGTAACCATAGATGAACTCTCGCAGATTGACCGCATCACCCGCATCGCCCGTCAGGAGCTGGGCATGGTGATGCCGGCGGCGGAATCGCTGTTTGTTTACCTGCCGGAGGTAACCCGGTGACGCGGCTGTTTCAACAGCATCGTCCGCGGATTCTGCTGGTAAATTTCATGTTTGCGGCCATGTTGCTGGCCATCATGGCAAAACTGTTCCACATTCAGATCACCCTGCACGAGGTCTACCGCCGGCAGGCCCTGCGGCAGGGCAGCAAAGCCGGCATTTTGCTGGCCCAGCGGGGGGTGATATCCGACCGCAACGGCAAGCCTCTTACCACCAATGTGGTAAACTACTCCTTCGCCGCCGATCCGCAAGTTTTGCTCGATAAACCGGCTCTGGCACAGGCGTTGTCCCGCACGTTCAACCGGCCGGTTGGCGACTACCTGGCAAAGCTGCGCAGCGACAGGGAATTCGTCTGGCTGGAGCGCAACATCCCCAGGGAAATGGCCGGCCCGCTCGCGCGCCTGTCGCTACCCGGGTTCCTCGTCATGACGCAAATGAACCGCCGGTATCCCCATGGGCACCTTGCCGGTCCGCTGCTGGGCAGAACCGACGTTGACAACCGCGGCATATCGGGCATTGAGCTGCAGTATGACGAACTGCTGCGCGGTGAAGCCGGCCGGCAACGGCTGCGCCTCAACGCCAAAGGGCAGGTGTGGCCTCGTCCTGATGATCTGCTGCGCAAGTCCAACGAAGGGGCAGAAATCCGGCTCACCATCGATATCGCCTACCAATCGATCTTTCAGGAGGAGATGGCCCTGGCCGCTGAGAGATTGGGCGCGAAAGCCATCAACGGCATCCTCATCGATCCCCATAGCGGCGATATTCTGGCCTTTGCCCAGTATCCGAGTATGGACGCCAACCGGACCGTCCCCACGGAGGCCTCGGCCCGGCGTCCGCAGGCGATCACCGATATGTACGAGCCGGGCTCTACGCTCAAGGTGGTCACGGCCATCGCGGCGCTGGAAAAAGGGCTGTTTACGGCCCAGGACAGTCTGTTTGTCGAGAACGGCACATGGCAATATTACCATCTCACCATTGAAGATACGCGCCCCAGGGGAACCCTCTCCTTTGGCGACATACTGGCCTACTCCAGTAACATCGGCATTATCAAGGTGGCCGAACGGCTCGGCGCCCAAGCCCTGTACCACTACAGCACCCTGATGGGTCTCGGCGTTTTAACCGGTATCGATCTGCCTGGTGAGACGGCCGGCATTCTGCGCGAACCGGGCGACTGGAGCGCCATTTCCACCGGCGAGATTGCCATGGGCCAGGAGGTTGGCGTCACGACGCTCCAACTGGCCATGCTTTACAGCGCCATCGCCAACGGTGGACTGCTGTTGGAGCCTAGGTTGGTCGCTGAAATCCACCGGGACGGCAAGCTTGAAAAAACCAGGTCGCGCCGGATTATCCGCCGGGTGGCCTCTGAGGCAACCATGGCGCACATGCGGCGTTTCCTGCAGGGGGCCGTAGATGTGGGCACGGCCTCCACCGCCCGCATCCCGGGCTTTACCCTGGCCGGAAAAACCGGCACGGCCCAGAAATTTGTGGATGGCGCTTACTCCCACACCGAGTTCATCTCCACTTTCGCGGCGCTATTCCCGGCGGCCAAGCCGCGGCTGGTCTGCGTGGTGGCGGTGGATGAGCCTGCTTACGGCCAACATTTCGGCTCACAGGCGGCGGCGCCCGTGGCGCGCAACACCATCCGTCGTATCCTGAACCTCGATAATGACCTGTACATGCCCCTGTACGGCAACCCTCTGCTGGCCGGGAGCAGCCCGCCTGCCGGGAAGTTCGCTGACGGGCTGCTGGCCATTAGCCGGCAGGCAACGACAGCCGCCACCGGCATTGTGCCCGACTTCAAGGGCTATTCCCTGCGGGCGGCGTTGAAACTGGCGCAACGGCGCGGCATCAATCTGCGCGTCACCGGGTCAGGGCAGGTGGTGCGCCAATCCATCGAGCCGGGGGTCAGCATGGAAGTTCCCCGGAGCGTGTTGCTCACCCTGGCCAACGTGGAGAGCACACTGTGATGGCGCTGCACGATCTGATGCACGGTATTGACGTTGCGACGCCCCTCCCGAATCTGCAGGTGGAAGGGGTCAGCCACGATTCGCGCGCCATCAAACCGGGCTACGCATTTCTGGCCCTCCCTGGCATGCGGGTGCAGGGGACGCAGTTCATTCCCGAGGCCATCTCCCGTGGCGCGGCGGCTGTGATCGGCCCCCAAATCATCGCAGGTGACGATCATCGTGCCGGCGAAGTGCCCTACATTCCGGTCAGCGATCCGGCCGTGGCCTACTCGCGCATGGCGGCGAACTTTTACTCGCATCCCAGCCGTCATATGACGGTTGTGGGCATTACCGGCACCAACGGCAAAACCACCACTGCCGAGCTGCTTGCGGCCATGCTCAACGCCGGAGGCATCCCCTCGGCCACGATGGGCACCCTCGGAGCCCGCTGGAACAGCACCCTCGAGACCACCGGCTACACGACTCCCGATCCAGGCACTTTGCAGCGGCTGCTGGCGGAGATGCGGGCCCAGGAGCTGCGCGGTGTGGTGCTGGAAGTCTCTTCCCACGCCCTGGCCCAACATCGCACCGATGATGTGGATATCAACGTGGCCGTCTTTACCAATTTGACCCAGGATCATCTGGACTACCATGGTGACATGGAACATTATTCCGCCGCCAAACAGCGCCTGTTCCAGCTGCTTCCCCATGGCGGCATAGCGGTCATCAACGCTGACGATCCCGCTGGCGCAGCGATGGCTGGGTCCGCTCCGGGACCTGTGCTGACCTACGGCCTGGGCGGGGATGCGGACCTGCAGGTAGCCGATTTTGGCCTGAGCATCGACCGCACCGTGGCCAACCTGACCTTCGGGGATGTCAGCTTCAGCATTGAAAGCACGCTTATCGGCAACTATAACCTGGCCAACATTCTGGCGGCGACCCTCGCAGCTCTGGCGCTGAAACTGCCCACCGAGGCTATCCAGAGCGGCATTGCCCAGGTAGAGGCGGTGCCGGGGCGGTTGGAACGCATCGATTCCGCGGCCAGTGGGACCGTCATGATCGACTACGCCCACACGCCCGACGCCTACGAGAATGTGCTCGGCACGCTCCGGCGTCTGCTGCCGGAAACAACAACGCTCACGGTGCTGTTTGGCTGTGGCGGCGACCGCGACAGATCCAAGCGTGGGTTAATGGCGGCCACGGCCGAAAAGTATGCCGACGAGTTGATCATCACTTCCGACAATCCCCGCACGGAATCGCTGGCCCGGATCACTAGCGATATCGTCTCGGGTCTGGGCGGCAAGCAACACCTGGTCATAGAGGACCGCAAAGAGGCCCTGTTGGCCGCGCTGGGCGCTATGACGCCCGATACGCTGCTGCTGATACTGGGCAAGGGCCGCGAGGCTTATGAGGATATTGGCGGCGAGAAAGTGCCACACGACGACGTAGCCATCGTTGAGAATTTTGAGGCATGAGAATCGATGTGGGTGAACCGGACGCATTTATGCAGCTGCTGCAAGCGCGCTACCAGCGGGACGATTTGTCTGCCGTCACCGGCATTACGACCGACTCCCGGGAAGTCCAGCCCGGCGATCTGTATCTGCCCATCATCGGGGAGCGGGTTGACGGCCACCATTTCGCCGCTGAGGCAGCCGCCGCAGGGGCCACGCTGGTGATCGCCTCAAGGCAGTTGCAGGGTGTGGCCGGCGGCCTCCAGGTCATTCAGGTCGACGACACAATTGCGGAACTGGGCCACCTGGCCGGCGCGTGGCGGCAGGAGCTGTCGTTGCCGCTGGCCGCCATTACCGGGACCAACGGCAAAACCACGACCAAAAATCTGGCGGCGGCCATGTTGTCCGGCAGCCACGATCTGCTGGTCACCGGCCAAAGTTATAACAGCACGATCGGGCTGCCGCTGACTTTGCTGCGGCTCGCGCGCGGCCACGATCTGGCCGTGCTGGAAGTCGGCACCAGCCAACCCGGAGAGGTTTCCTATCTGGCGGCATTGGCCCGGCCTACGATGGCCTTGGTGACCAATGTCAGCGCTGCGCATATCAAGGCGCTCAAAAGCGTTGCGGGGGTTGCCGCCGAGAAAGGCGCGCTCTACGCCGCTCTGCCTGAGGATGGGGTGGCCCTGGTGAACACGGGCGATGAGCAAGTGGCTGCGATGACCACCACGGGCCGCAGATTCACCTACTGCCTCGATCCTGACGGCAACGCGAACGTCGATTTTTCCGCGCGATATTTGGAGTCCGGCGACAGCGGCACACTCTACCTCGACACTATCGCCACTGAAGTTGCCATGCCACAGCGCGGCGTTTTCCTGGCCCGTAACGCGGTAGCCGCGGCGGCGCTGGCCCACCTGCTGGGCACCGATCCCGGCGACATCAGGAGAGCCATCGAAAACTTCCAGTTGCCGCCTGGCCGGGGGCGCATTTGCCGCTATGGCGACGTGACGGTCATGGATGACAGCTACAACGCCAACCCTGCCTCCACCCTGGGTGGGCTGCGCTGGCTGAGCAGCGCCTCTACCACCGGCAGGCGCATGGCCATATTGGGCGACATGCTCGAGCTGGGCCACGGGTCGCAACGGCTGCATAAAATGATCGGCGGTGAGGCGGCCGCGCTGGGCATCGACAAAATTTACTGCTACGGCAGCGAGAGCCGCGCCACCTGCGACGCGGCCGCCGGCGCGGGCGCCGATGCGTCCCATTTTGCCTCCCGGGATGACCTGATTGAGGCGCTCAGCGGCGAAATGCAAGCCGGCGATGTTCTGTACGTCAAGGGGAGCCGTGCGATGGCCATGGAGACGATCATTACAGGACTGTTTGGGGAGGCCCCATGCTGAACTTCTTTCTGGAGCCGTTGCGCGACTTTTACAGCGGGTTCAACCTCATCCGCTATATCACCTTTCGAGGCGCCGCTGCCGCCGCGTTGGCCCTGCTCATCACTTTCTGGGTGGCCCCGGGCATCATCCGCATGCTGACCCGCCTGCAAATCGGGGAGGCCATTCGCACCGAAGGACCGCGTACCCATCACACGAAAAAAGGCACCCCCACCATGGGTGGGATTATCATTCTGCTGGCCGTGCTGATCCCCACCTTGCTGCTGGCCAAACTGGATGAGCCGTATGTGCAGATGGCCCTGCTCGCCGTGGCCTGGATGGGGCTTATCGGTCTGCTGGACGACTACCTGAAAGATGTGCGCAAATACCCCGACGGCCTCGTCGCCCGCTACAAGTTGACCGGCCAGGTGGTGCTGGGCCTGATCATCGGCGGCTGGCTTTATCTATGGCCCGCCAACCCTGATATCCGGTCGTCCATCGGCCTGCCCTTTATCGCCAACGGCTCACTTGACTTGGGCGTACTGTATATCCCGGCCGTGATCTTCATCATTTCAGGGGCTTCTAACGCCGTCAACATCACCGATGGACTGGACGGCCTCGCCGCCGGGCTGATGGCCATTGCCGTGCTGACCCTGGGAGCCATCGCCTACGTGATGGGGCGCGTCGACTTCAGTGACTATCTCAACATTTTTTACCTGCCCGGCGCGGGTGAGCTGTTCGTCTTTGCCATGGCGCTCCTCGGGGCCTGCATCGGATTTTTATGGTATAACGCGAAACCGGCGGAAATATTCATGGGCGACACCGGCTCGCTCGCGCTGGGAGCGGCGCTGGGAACCATGGCGGTGATCCTGAAGCAGGAGATTCTCCTGGCCATCATCGGCGGCATGTTCGTGGCCGAAATGCTGAGCGTGATCATCCAGGTTTCCTACTTCAAATACAGCCGCCGCCGGACAGGCGAGGGACGCAGAATTTTTCGCATGGCGCCCCTGCATCACCACTTCGAGCTATCCGGCTGGCCCGAGAACCGGGTCGTCGTCCGCTTCTGGATCATGGGCATTATGTTGGCGCTGATCTCTCTAACGAGTTTCAAGGTCTTTTGATGACTGCCGCAGCCATAGACAACTCCATGCAAGGCCAGGCGGCCATTGTGCTGGGAGCCGGAATCAGTGGTTTGGCCGCCGCCCGGCTGCTTTATCGTGCCGGCGCGAAAGTGACCTTGGCCGACGATTACAAGTCAGCCTACGAAATTGCTGCCGCCCTCAATATTGACGCCGTGGAGACCATTGGCAAAGGGGGCGATGTCAGTGCTAGAGCCGATGTCCTCATCCTCAGCCCCGGCATTTCCGCCGACCACCCCCTGGTGCGCCAATTCCGGCAGGAGGGCACGCCCATTCTCAGTGAAATCGCCCTGGCGGCCAGTTTTACCGAGGCCCCCATTCTGGCGGTAACCGGATCCAATGGAAAATCGACGGTAGCTACCCTGCTTAACCGCATGATGGCAGCAGGGGGCTATCGCAGCTTTTTGGGCGGCAATATTGGCGTTCCCTTTTCCGACACGCTTTTAGAGGAACGGACCATCGATCCGGCCAAACCGGTCCATGTGGTGGAGGTGAGCAGTTTTCAGGCCGAGCATCTGGGTGATTTCAGTCCCACTGCGGCGATTTTCCTGAACCTGAGCCCTGACCATCTTAACCGTTACGCCGATATGCAAGCCTACGGAGCCGCCAAGCTCCATCTCCAGGATAACCTGAAGGAGGGGGGCTGGATCATCTACAATCATGAGGACGAGTTTTTCAGGACAGCGCTTGAGGATCATCCCCGGGCCGTGCCGTTCGGCCTCGATCCGGGCAAGCGGGGCCGCCTGGCTGTGCGCAAGGGCCATGTGGTTATGGGCCGCAAGAAGTTGGCGCCGCTGGAGGAACTCTCGCTGCCCGGACCGCACAATCTCAGCAACATGCTGGCGGCGGCCACGGCCGCTGCGCTCATGGGCGTCGATCACGGCTCCATCACACAGGTGATGCGCACTTTTCAGGGCTTGGCGCACCGCCTCGAGCTGCTGGCCACCATCAACGGCATACACTATTATAACGATTCCAAGGCCACCAATACCGCTTCAACGCGGGTCGCGCTGGCCAGCTTTGCCGGCAATATTGTGCTGATTCTCGGTGGCAGCAGCAAGGGCAGCGATTTTAGCGAGCTGCGCGATGCGCTGGTTGAGAAAGTTCGCTACCTGGTGACGTATGGTGAGGTGGGATTGACCGTCGCCGATCAATTTCAGGGGTTGGTGCCGCTGCACTACGAGCCGCAGTTCCAGGCGGCGGTGAACAAGGCCTGTGACGTGAGCCGTCCGGGCGATATTGTGCTGCTCTCCCCGGCCTGTGCCAGCTATGACCAGTTCGACGATTTTGCCCAGCGGGGTGACGCTTTCCGCATGATGGTATCAGCCATTGAGCATGAGCAGACCCATGCATAACAGCGCGCCTGCAACGGTTGACCGGACCACGCTGCTGCTCACCATCAGTCTGTTGGCGGCAGGCATTGTCCTGCTGTACAGTTCCAGCGGCGATGTTGCCACCGATCTCACCGGCGACCATATGTACTTTCTGAAGCGGCAGCTGCTGCGGGTGGTTTTGGGCCTGAGTTTGCTCGCCATCATGATGCGCGTGGACTACCGCATCCTGCAGGGCTACTCCCCACATCTGATGATCGTTTCGCTGGCATTGCTCCTGCTGACGCTGATCTTGCACGGAGCGACAGAAGCGAACGGTGTAGCCCGCTGGCTGCCGGTCGGCCCGGTGTCTCTGCAAACTTCCGATCTGGCGCGCTTCGCCATCATTGTCTACCTGGCCGCCTATATGGACCGCAAGGGGCCCGGCATGGCGCAGTTTTCCACCGGCCTGCTGCCGCCCATCGCTATCGTGGGGACGGCCATGCTGCTGATCGTCCTGGCCCCCGATTTTTCCACGGCGGCCCTCACTGGTTTCCTGGGGCTTATCCTCATTTACATCGGTGGCGCCCGGCTCAAACACTTGTTCTATCTTGGCGCGGCCACCCTGCCCCTGTTTATCGGCATTATGCTGGCGCAGCCCTACCGACGGCTGCGGATCAGATCGTTCCTCGGCATGGATAACTCGCCTGATGCCAACTACCAGATTTCCCAATCGCTCATCGGTTTGGGCAACGGCGGATGGCTGGGCCAGGGGCTCGGCAACAGCGTCGAAAAGAAACTCTTTCTGCCGGCGCCCCACACAGATTTCGTCTTTGCCATTATCGGTGAAGAACTCGGCTTTATCGGCGCGGCTCTGTTGCTGATGGCCTTTCTCTGGCTGTTCCAGCGCGGGGTCGTCATTGCCAAGCACGCACAGGACCCTTTCGGCATGTTCCTGGCGCTGGGCATCAGCATCAACCTGATGATGTACGTCCTGGTCAATACGGGGGTGGTGACGCAGCTGCTGCCCAACACGGGCGTGCCCCTTCCGCTGATCAGTTACGGCGGCACCCATCTGGTTTTTACTCTCATGAGTCTGGGGATATTGCTCAACATTTCAAAGGCCACACGGAGACGCGAGTGGCAGCAGCAGTTGATTCATGCCAGATCAAGATGACAAGGAGATACGGATCGTGATAGCAGGCGGCGGCACAGGGGGCCATCTATTCCCCGCCCTGGGAATCGCCCGGGCATTGCGGGCAGAGAGCGCTAATGTCCGCATCACTTTTATCGGCTCGCGCTTCGGACTGGAGGCGCGCATCCTGCCCGACGCCGGCGAGGAGGTGCACCTGCTGACCATACGGGGACTGCAACGAGGCTTCTCGCTGCGCTCCATCGGCAGGAACCTGATGCTGCCCTGGCGCTTTATCCGTGCTTACCTGGCCAGTGCGGCTATCCTGCGCCGGGTTGATCC
Source organism: Fidelibacterota bacterium (assembly GCA_004124875.1). Taxonomy (GTDB): domain Bacteria; phylum Fidelibacterota; class Marinisomatia; order SCGC-AAA003-L08; family TS1B11; genus TS1B11. The sequence goes on from SCKJ01000006.1 coordinate 186,622, forward strand.
CCACGTGGTGGTGGGGACAGGCGGCTATGCTGCCGCCCTCCCGCTGGCTGCGGCGCAGAGGCGGAATATCCCTACTTTGCTGCAGGAGCAGAACAGTTATCCGGGGCTGACCACCCGCCGCCTGGCCCCGAGGGCGTCGCATGTCTGCCTGAATGATGAGGCCGCGGCGCCATATTTGGGCACGGATCGATGGAGCGTAACCGGCAATCCCGTTGCCTTACCTGTGGTCAACGTCGACCCGGCGCAGGCGCGCAAAACGCTGGGCATGAGCGCGACTGGCCGCGTGATCTTCATCCTCGGCGGCAGTCAGGGCAGCCGTCCGCTGAACGACCATTTTCTCTCACACTGGCAGACCTACACCGAATCGATGGGCGTGCATCTGCTGTGGCAGACGGGCGCATCCCAGTACGACCAGGTGGCCGGGGCAACCGGAGAATCAGGCAAGGTAACCGCGATCCCGTTCATTGATGACATGGCCGCGGCCTACGCCGCCGCCGACCTGGTGATCTGCCGGGCCGGCGCCATGACGCTGTCGGAACTCACGTTGCAGGGCAAGCCGTCCATACTCGTGCCTCTGCCATCCGCCGCCGCGGATCACCAGACCCACAACGCCAAAGGGTTGGCCGGCAAAGGCGCGGCGGTGGCGTTGCCGCAGTCCGATCTGCCCAGTGGCGCGCTGGAAAAAATTGTGACCGGCCTCCTGGCTGACCCGGAAGCGTTGTCTGCCATGGGAGCAGCGGCGCGCAGGGCGGCGCAACCTCAAGCGGGGGCAGCGGTGGCCACCGAAATATTGAAACTGGCCCAGGCATGAAATTCGGCGGCATCAAACATATCCATTTCATCGGCCTCGGCGGCATCGGCATGAGCGGCATGGCGGAACTCCTTCTGGCCCACGATTTCAAAGTCTCCGGCTCCGATATCCTGCCGTCCGGCATTACCGAGAGGCTGCAAAAGCAGGGCATCACCTTCTATGAGGGACACGACGCGTCCCACGTGGCCGACTGCGATCTGGTGGTTTTCTCATCGGCGGTCAAACAGGACAATCCCGAGATTACCGCGGCCAGGGAGCGGCGGATTCCGGTCATTCGCCGGGCGGAAATGCTGGGCGAACTGCTGAAGGTCGCGGAAACGAGCGTCGCGGTGGGCGGCACCCACGGCAAAACCACCACTGCATCCATGATCGGCGCCATGCTGACCACGGCCCAGCGCGACCCCACCATGATCATTGGCGGCATCGTCAAAAGCCTCGGCACCAACGCCCGCCGCGGACAGGGCGATATTATGGTGGTAGAGGCCGATGAATTCGACCGCTCGTTCCTCTCGCTCACGCCCGTGCTGGCGGTGATTACCAACATCGATCTGGAACACCGCGACACCTATCCAACAGTTGGGGAGCTGACCGCAGCCTTCGCCAGTTTTGCCAACTCTGTCCCCTTTTACGGCCGCGTGATCGTCTGTCTGGATGACCCGCTGGTGCAGGACCTGTTGCCGCGCATTATGCGCCCCGTGATCACTTACGGCCTGGTGCCACAGGCGAATGTGAAGGCCCTCAACCTCTCCTTCAGCGAGACGAGCTCCGATTTTGATCTGCACGTCAACGGCCACGACCCGGCGCAAGTTCATCTGTCAGTGCCCGGCGAGCACAACGTGCTCAACGCTCTGGCAGCCGTGGCCACCGGCCTGGAGCTGCAGGTGCCCATTGAGCAGATCATTTCAGGTCTGGCTCAGTTTACCGGTGTGGACCGCCGCTTTGAGATCACCGGGCAGGTTAACGATGTCCTGTTTGTGGACGACTACGCGCACCATCCCAGTGAAGTCGCCGCCGTGCTCAAAGCTGCCCGCGCCGGGTGGAACAGGCGGCTGGTGGCGGTTTTCCAGCCCCACCTGTTCACCCGCACCCGCGACTTCCATGAAGCTTTTGCCCGGGTCTTCTTGAACAGCGACGTGCTGGTTGTTACCGGAATCTATCCCGCCCGGGAGGAGCCCATCGAGGGGATTACCGCTCAGCTCATTACCGATGGCGCGGCGAAAATCGGGCACAAGCAGGTCCACTATATTGCCGACAAAAACGATCTGCCCCAAGGTGTTGCTGCGCTCATCACCCGCGGGGATATGGTCCTGACCCTCGGCGCCGGCGATATTACCCGTTACAACCAGGCCATTCGAGAGGCCTACGCATCATGAACATTTCCGCGCCCGTAGCCCCGCCACAGTGGTTGTCGGCCGTGTCGCTGGCGACCACGCCCCTGTTGCAGGAGCCGCTCAGCAAGCACACCTCCTACGGCATCGGCGGCCCCGCTGAAGTGTTCGCCAAGCCAACCACGCAGGCTGAGCTGGCGCAGCTGCTCAGGGCGGCAACCGGCGCCGGAGTGCCCATTCAGTTTCTCGGTTCGGGCAGCAATTGCCTGGTGAGCGACACGGGCGTGAAGGGCCTAATGATCTCGTTGGCCGGGGCCTTTAAGCAGCTCGACATCAAAGGGAGCAAAGTCGTGGCGCAGAGCGGGGTCATGCTGGGACACATGGTCAAACTCTGCCTCAAGGGAGGCCTCACAGGCATGGAAAGCCTCGTGGGAGTGCCCGGCACCGTGGGTGGCGCACTCATTATGAACGCCGGCGCTTTCGGCGGAGAAATTTCCATGTACCTGGAAAGGGCCGCGGTGTTGACTTTAAAAGGCGAGGCGAAGGAGTATGGCAGGGACGAGCTGAGCTTCAGTTACCGCGAGTCCTCCTTTGCCGGCGATGAAATAATTATCGAGGCGACCTTCAACTTTCCCGAGGGCGACACCGATGAGAGCGCCACACGCAAGGCCGAGGCTTCGGCCCGGCGCAAGGCCAGCCAGCCGCTCACTTTCCGGTCAGCGGGATCGGTGTTCAAGAATCCGTCCTCCGGCATGGCGGCTGGAATGCTCATCGACCAAGCGGGACTCAAGGGCACTCGCCGGGGCGGGGCGGAGATATCGTCCAAGCACGCAAATTTCGTCATTAACCACGGCAGCGCCTCATCAGACGATGTGGCGCACCTGATCAAGCTGGCGGCCAAAACCGTGAAGGAGCAGCACGGCGTGCAGCTGGAACTGGAAATCCGGACGCTCGGTTTCGAACCGGGATTCTGGGAGGAGGCAGGTCTTGGAAAATGATATAACGCCCGCTGGAGCCTTCTGGCCTGACCGGGGCAAACAGATGCTGGTTGCGCTAGTGACGATGGCGGCCGGCTATTTCCTCGGTAGTGGCGCGATGGCCTATACCCGCGACGCCGCCGTCTTCAACCTGGAGCGCATCGAAGTCCGGGGCAACATTATTCTTACCCGCGCCGAATTGGTGGAAGCCCTTGATCTGGATCTGACGACCTCCCTTTTTGATCTGCCGATGCGCGATCTGCAGACCCGCGTGGAAGCGGTCGGCTATGTGTACGGGGTGCGGATCGGGCGCACGTTCCCCCACACCCTGTTTGTGGATGTGGTGGAAAACCGGCCGCTGGCCTATGTCGCCGGTCCCGATGAATACTACGTGCTTACCGCCGAAGGGGTGGCGCTCCCACTGCCGCACGGACGCATGGAGCTGGAGCTCCCTGCCATCGCCGGCATCGACAGCGCGGGTTCTGCCCTGGAGGCAGGTCACGTGGGCGGCCATCCCCAACTGAGCAATATTCACCAGGTGCTGCGGTACATGGAGAGCAGCCATCCACGGCTGTTTGCGCAGCTGAGCGAGCTGGTGTTGAGTGAAAACGGGGAGGTGACCTTGTACCTCGCCGAAACCTCAACCGCCGTGAAATTGAGCGGCATAGAGATGCGTCAGTCCATTGCCCTGCTCGACGCTTTTCTCACAACGATCAGGGGCAAGAAAAACTTGCAGGATTATGCTTACATCGATCTGCGTTACAAGCGCCAAATAGTAGTAAAGGAGCGTGCCTGATATCATGGTAATGTACGAAACACAACCTGCACTCATCTCCGCTCTGGACATCGGCACAGGCTGGACCACGGCCGCCATTGCCCAGGTGGACGAGGATGGCCAATTCGCTCTTCTGGGTGTGGGCCGGGCGCCTTCCACCGGCATGCGCAACGGTATGGTCGTCAATGTCAAGGATACCATCGCGGCTATCGAAAACGCCGTCATCGAAGCGGAAACACAGGCCTACATCAAGATGGACGGCGTGTTCGTCTCCATTTCCGGGGACCATGTCCGCAGCCTGAACAATTCGGGCGTGATCTCCATTGGCGGCAACGACACCCGCCGCGCCAACCACCGGGAAATTACCGAAGGTGATGTCGACCGCGTGCTGGAACAGGCCAAGGCCATTACCCTGCCGCCGGACCGCCAGATACTGCATGTCCTGCCCCAAGAATTCAAGGTGGACCACCAGTCGGGCATCAAAGACCCGGTGGGGCATGTGGGTCACCGGCTGGAGGCACGGGTCCACCTGGTGACGATCGTCAACACGACGGCACAAAATATCGTCCGCTGCGTGGAGGCCGCCGGGCTCTACCTTGACGAACTCGTGCTGGCCCCGCTGGCAGCGGCCTACTCGGTGCTGGACCAGACTGAAATGGACCAGGGCGTGGTGCTGATCGACATGGGCGCGGGCACTTCCGACATCATCGTCTACTACGATGGCGGCGTCCGGCAGACCGCTGTCGTGCCGCTGGGTGGCAATCGCATCACCAACGACATCGCACAGGTTCTGCACACCACATTCCAGGTCGCCGAGGCGCTTAAAAAGGAGCACGGCTACGCCAAGTTTCCCGCCACGATGGAAGAGGTGGAAATTACCATCGAAGGCATCGCCGGCAGACAGGCAAAAGTGACCAACCGCAGCGGGTTGGCGGAAATAATCGAGCCCCGGCTGGAGGAGATTCTGCTGCTGTGCCGCAACGAAGTCCGCAAAAGTGAGGTGGGCGACAAGCTCACTTTCGGCGTCGTGCTCACTGGCGGCTCTATCCAGCTGCGCGAGATTGAGGAAAAGGCGGGCGAGGTCTTTAACGCCGATATCAAGCTTGGCTATCCCGCCGATATGAAAGGGCTCACCCAGGAAGCGACCGCACCCGAATTCGGGGTAGTCACAGGACTCTTGCGCTATGGTCTGCTGCATGGCGGAGGGATACCTGCTGGCGGTAACCCGGCCGGCATGGGTAGCATCGTCCAGAATATCGGGAGCCAGATTAAAGGTTTTTTCAAGGAACTGTTTTAACCGGAGGGGGAAACGTCCATGTTCTTCGAATTCGATGATTATGATTTGCTGAAAGCTAAAATAAAAGTGGTAGGTGTCGGAGGCGCGGGCGGCAACGCCTTAAACCGCATGATCAAGGGCAGTTTGGTCGGTGTGGAGTTCGTCGCGGTGAACACCGATGCCCAGGACCTGGATGAAAATCTTGCCGAAATAAAGATCCAGATTGGCAAGGCGCTGACCAAAGGTCTGGGGGCCGGCGCGGATACTGAAATCGGCCGCCAGGCGGTGGAGGAAAATCAGGAGATGATCGAACAATCTTTGAAGGGCGCCGACATGGTGTTTATCACCGCGGGTATGGGCGGCGGTACCGGCACGGGGGCTGCGCCGAATATTGCCCGCATCGCCAAAAACCTGGGCTGTCTCACGATCGGCATCGTCACCCGGCCGTTCATGTTTGAAGGACGGCAGCGGGCCAAACGGGCGGATGTCGGCATCTCCGAACTGCGCCGCTACTGCGACACTACGCTGGTGATTCCCAATGAGTCCCTGCTGCGCATCACCGATCCGGACACCACTTTCACCGATGCCCTGATCTTTGCCGATTCGATCCTGCACCAGGCCACGCGCGGCATTTCCGACCTGATTAACATCCACGGCCTGATCAACCTCGACTTTGCCGATGTGCGCACGGTCATGCTCGACATGGGTGACGCCGTCATGGGCACCGGCATTGGTCATGGCGAGGAGCGAGCCATACTGGCCGCGCAACAGGCCATCTCCTCGCCCCTGCTGCAAGACTGCAATATTGGTGGCGCGAAAGGCCTGTTGGTGAACGTCACGGGCGACAGCAGCATGACCCTGCACGAGGTTAATGATGCGGCATCCATTGTAAACGAGGAGGCGGGGGAAGACGCGAACGTCATCTTCGGCGCGGTGATTGACGAGAACCTGCAGGATGAATTCAGGGTGACGGTCATCGCCACAGGATTCAATACCGAAGGCCGGGACGAACATGCTGAGGATGCCCTGGACGCCCGGGCGGCCGCCCTTGCCGCGACGCTGGAGTCAGAGCCACTCGATGTCAATATCCCCGCTTACCGGCGCGACCACCTCCTCGGCGAGGAAGCCGGCGCCCCCGCCGACCCGGTCAATCCCGAGGTCTCCGCATTCGGCCACGATCTGGATGTGCCCGCTATCCTGCGGGCCAGGCTTTCATAAGGGACGAGTCCCGGTACTCCACGGCAGCCGGGGCTTAACGCAAAAAGCCCCCTGGCTCATGCAGCAGGGGGCTTTTGCAATTCTGGCGCTGCTCGCTCGAACCTAAACCTTTTCGCCTCGAGCCCGCATCTCCCGCAGGACGGCCCCAAGCCCATTCTTGTCAATAGTGCGCAACCCTTTGGCGGAGACAGTGAGGGTGATCCAGCGACCTTCTTCCCTGTGCCAGAACCTCTTTTTAAACAGGTTCAGATTAAAGCGGCGGCGGGTTTTATTATGCGCATGACTGACACTGTTCCCGAAGGAGGGCTTGCGTCCCGTCACTTGGCAGTATTGGCTCATATCTAATGGTCGGCTTTCTTCAATTTCTTCCATCTAAAAATCGGGCTGAATATACCACCACCGGCAGGGCCTGGCAATGACGGAGGCCGGCCTGAAAAGTTAACTCTTTCCCATTGGCAAAGTCATGCTGATCACTGTTTCCCCAGGCTTTGAGGAGACCAGACGTAATTTCCCGCGGTGAATATCCTCAACAATCCGGCGCGTCAGGCTCAGGCCCAAGCCCCATCCCCGGCGCTTGGTGGAGTAGCCTGGCCGAAAGATATTGCGGCGATCCCTGGCTGCGATGCCACTGCCGTTGTCGCGCACCTCCAGAATGCCCCCTTCAGCCGAACGGGACACCGATACTTCGATGCGGCCCTGCCGGCCCTGGCAGGCGTCTACAGAATTTTTAATGAGGTTTTCCAGCGCCCACTGCAGCAAAGTTTCGGCGCCTGAGATGGTGACGCTTTCGCCGGTGACCACAATCTCAATGTCTTTGGCGCTGCCCAGCCGTTGACGAAAGTAGACCACCGACGCCTCCGCCAGCAGGTAGAGGTCGCGCGACTCGAAGCGAGGCACCGATCCGATTTTATGGAATCGGTCCGCGATCTGCTCAAGCCGCCGCACGTCTGATTCCAGCTCATCGAGAATCTCCTCGTCGGCGCCGCCACGGTCACGCAGATGCCCCACCCAGCCCATGAGGGAGGAGACCGGCGTGCCCAGCTGGTGGGCCGTCTCCCGGGCCATGCCGACCCAGATGGATCGCTTTTCACTGTTGCGGATCGTGGTAAAGCCGAGGAATCCGAGCAGGATAAACAGTCCGGCGACAACAATTTCGACATACGGCAGCCAGAGCAGCCGGTTGACAATGCTGCTGGTGCCGTAATGGATGTAGGAGATGGGCGTCTGTTCGTAATAGACGACGACAGGTTGGTGCTCGCGATCCATCCGCGCCAGCAGACCTCGAAAATATTCGGCAGTCTGCTCACGGCTCAGGCTGGTGTCGACATCTATGTTGCGCCAACTGACCGCCTCACCTTCGGTGGAGGTCACCACAATGGGAAACTGAATCTGCTGGATCACTTCATCAAACAGAAAGTTGATGTTTTCACTACCCGGCTCGGACGCCACCCGCCCGATGAGGTGGGCGTAGATGTCCAGCAAGCGCCTTTCGCTGTTCTCAAGATCGCTCACCAGCGTCTGGCTGTACCAGAGCAATGCCGCGATCAGCAGCGCTCCAGACGCGAACAGTCCCGCCTTGATATTGGCCGTATAGCGGTATGGGGTCACCATTTTTTTCTGGCTCTTTTATAGAGGGCGGGCGCAAATGCCGACAGAATCAGCAACAGGGCCACCCGGCTGACCATCCGCCCCAGCCGCACATCCTGAGGTTCAAAGTCGAGCGTCAGCTGGTGGCTGCCTCGTGGCACCACCACGCCGCGCAGGACGGTGTTCACTTCGATAATGGGCAGCCGATCGCCGCCCAGTCGCGCGACCCATCCTCCAGGATAGTAGATTTCGCTCAGCACCAGCAATCCTTCGCGCTGCACCTCCAGGGTTAAGGCGATATGACTCGGCGACCAGGACTGCGACGCGATCACTCCCTGGCCCCCGGGAATCACCGCGCCGGGCTGGCCATCAAGGGTGTAGACCACTGCCTGGGGATCGTAATCGGTGGCTTTAAGCCGGGCCAGAATGGAGTCGGCATGGATGGCGACCTGCAGTTGGCGGGGAAACCAGGCCCGGCTCATGCTCTCCTCAAACCGGTAGACAATTGCGGGCACATATCGCCCACGATGGAATAGGTTACCTACGAAGACCTCCTCGAATCGGGCGTCGTCGAAGCGCTCCAGGCTGATCAGGTAGCGCACATTAAGCATTTGCAGGAGTCCTGCCCCCCTGAATCCCGTCGACTGCATCAACCGCTCGTAGTTGGCCAATTTGGCCGGGTGATAGCCTCCAATGGAGCTCAGCCCAAATGCGGCCCAACGGTTATTAGCCAGCAGCCCGCCCAGAGGATAAATTCGAAAGGGTCCCGGTTCTGCTTGTAAAAACTGGATCACCGGATCGGGCGCGATGTATCGGGAGACGGCCCTGGCAGGTTGCTGCACGGCCGCCCGAAATGGTCCTGCTTTCGGCGTGATCATCTCCCGATCAACCCGGCCCAAATCGACAATGGTCAATGCGATAAGCCCCAACATCAGGAACCGTGTGCTGAGTCGCTGGGTCCGCCATCTCCACAATAAGGCCAGCGCCAGGACAGAGATGACCAGGAGCCAGGCCGTGTCAACATTGATCATGGCTAACCTGACGGCGTTGATTTGCGGCAGAAGATTGGGCGGCATGCCCCGTCCTGCCGGCAGCGAGGGGACCAGCGACTGTCCAATGGACCACAGCACGAGGCCCACTCCCGCGATACCGGCGCCGGCATAAAGCAGGCCTTTGCGCACGACCGGCTCTTTGCTCGCCGACAAAGTTTTCAGCAGGTCATCCAGACCCATACCGGCCAATACCACGACAGAAAACTGCGTGATGACAAGCAACATGGCCGGCACCCTGAACTTGTTGAAAAAAGGCATAACATCATAGAAAACCCTGTACAGGAAGAAATTATCCCCCAGGCTGAGGAGGTACGCCAGCAACGCGGCCGCCGATAGGGCGTAGCTCCACCACTTGCGGCAACGCCAGACCGCCCACACCGCCAGAGCAAGCAGCACGATGCCCATATAATTTGGAAAGTCGGTGAAAGGCATGTTGCCCCAGTACGTCGATCCGCCAAAGCCGTAATAGGAAGGGATGATCCAGGTGGAAGTTTCGCCGATGCTGAACGACCACTGGGTGGCATATTCAAAACCAGCGCCGCCAGTCTGTGAGGCCCCCCTCACGCTGTAGGGTGCGTAGTTTATTACCGGCAGAAACAGCGCGGCGGCCAGCGCGAGACCTGCCGTGAGACCCCCCACAGACAATGCGCTGAAACGAACCAGGTCGCTGGTCGAGGAGTGCTCCTCGCGCCACATTTTAATGGCGAGGGCCAGGTAGATCAAACCCGACATCAGCAGAATGTAGTAGGAAATTTGGGCGTGGCCCCGCTGTAGATGCAGACCGGTAAACAGCGCCAGGAGGGCCGCCTCTTTATAGCCGGGGGTCTCCTGCAGCCTGATCAGCGACCAGACCACCCAGGGCAGGTAGATAAGCGTCATCATTTGGCTGCCGTGACCGTGAATAATCATGGCCTGTGTGTAGGGCATCATCATAAACCCGGTTGCGCCCAGGGCGGCAGCCCCAGCGGACGCGCCGAGGTGGCGTAGCAGGAGCCATGTTCCCATGGCCCCAAATATAAGATGGATGATGAAAACCGATATACCGGTCATTCCGATCGACATTAGAATGGTCGTTATCTTATCCGGCAGGTAGAGGGCCGAAATATTGGAGAAAGCGTGCAGTGTGGGCATACCCGAGAAGTGGCCCGGCTGCCAAAGGGGCATCGTTCCTTCAGTCTGGGCCAATTGGTTCAGACCTGCTCTGATAGCTGTGGGGGATAGTGAGTCGGGGCCGGCAAATACGGTTTTGCCCATTATAGGCTCAATATAGAGGCCGATCGCAATGGCGACCATGAGGCCCAGGACCATCAGCCAAGGGCGCTGAGCGAGCCAGGAAAAATTCAATTCCGTGCTCTCCTGATTTTACGAACTGCCGCGTTCATCACGTTGATTTCCTCCTCAGTCATGCCAAGCCGCCAAAGCACAAACAGGTATACCAGCATAAACAGGAGGCCACCCAGTATCAACACTGCCACGGTGTGGAGGCTGAAAATCAGGTTGTTGATGGCCAGGCAAGCCAACCAACCTGCCGCTCCGGCCACTGCCGGCCTCAGCATTCCGAGGCTAAATGGGCTGATGTGCAACAGGCGCCATGTCTGCACGATACGCAGCAGCGCGATCAGCAATGAGGCGGTGCCGGTGGAGATGGCGGCGCCCATCAGGCCATACCGGGGTATGAGCAGCAGGTTCAGGCCGATATTAACCGACAGGGCAATAACGCTGTTGAACAGCACGAAGCGCGGATGCCCCGTCATGGTCACCACTACAGCCAGGCCGAGAGTTATTGATATGGAAAATGTCGCCAGCGCCAACAGCCGCAGGGCGACCGCAGATTGCAAAAAGTCACCCCCGAATATCAGCATGATCTTGGAACCGTAAAGCATTATGAGCAACAGCAGAGGCCAGAGGAAAATAAATGTCCACAGGGTGGTCAATTTGAGCAGGCGCTCAATCTGCGGCAGATTGTTGGAGGCCTGGTGCTCTGAAACCAGCGGCGCAAGAATGGCGGTGAAGGCACTGGCAATGACTGGCAACATGGTAGCTGTTCGTAAGGCTGGCTGGTAGAGTCCAGCCGTGCGGTCGTCTATCATTGATCCGAGCATGAGCAGATCACTCCAATTGAGCGCCGCAGCCACCACGGAAGCGCCCAACAGGGGGAGCGAGAACAGCAGCAGGCCGGATTCGGACGACACATTCTGACTGTGGTGAACCGGGAGCAGCGGCATCAGAAACAGCAGGGCGGCTATCATCGAAACCACTTGCGAAGCAAAATAGGCCATGCCGATGGCGTCGATGGGATCGTACCAGGCGGAAAGCAGCACAAGACCCACTGCCAGAATCAGCATTGGCAGTATGCTGAGCGCCAGCACGCGATGCTTGAGCACTTTCAACCCCTGACTGGCGGCCGCCGCCATCCGGGCGATGAGGGTGAAGGGGATGGACAGGGCGAACCACCTGATCAGCTGCGGCAGTTGTCCCATGGACGCCGGGAACCAGCGGCCGACCATATCATCGGCATACCGATACAATAACCAACTGACGACGATGCCGCTAATAAAGCCGAGCAGCGTCGCCTTGCGCACAGTGGCAACGGCCACGTCCTTTTGGTCCCGGGCCATCAGCCTGGCCACGTACCGCACCAGCCCCGATTCCAGCCCGAGGGCGGCTATGCGGGTGCCAATTTGAAAAAATGCGTTGGTAATGGCATACATCCCGAGTATTTCGACACCGTGGAGCCGGGCCACGAGAATATTGAACAGGTATCGGAGGAAGCCCCCGGATACGCCGCCACCAACCGAGATACCGGCCTCTTTGGCTATTTTCAGTTCGTCTGGGAGCCGCCGGGACATGCGCGGGAAATTAGGCTCATTCCTGAGATAGGTAAACCCCAAAGCGAAGCCGCATCAATTCTGCTGCAGGGGAAGCTCTCTCAGGCGCTGTGGCTGAAGTCGCCGCCGGGCCCTGCGGCCTGCGTCACGATTCGAATTTCCGGGCCATTTCCCGGGCCTTCTGCAGATCTTCCGGGAAGTCGATTTCGATGCACGGCAGGTCGGTCACATCGATGGCATGGAGCGGGTGGTCTGCGGCCAGCAGATCGAGGGCCCGCTCGAAGTACGCGGTACGTTCACCGGCGGCGATGACACGGTCCAGCGCATCGGCAAAGGGGGTCGTGAAGGCGGCATCAAACCGCGCCACGCCGATAAATTCACCCAGTGAGGCCGCGGGGTCGAGCTCCTTGCTCACCTCCAATATCCTGCCCCCATCATTTACAATCACTTTCACCTCCTCATCGCCGCAGCGCTTGTGCTCGACCGCCATGGGGTTGGCTGCCGCTGCCTCCTGAACCCTGCGCAGCAGTTGCGTGGTAAACAGGACGTCGCCGTTCATGTAGAGTATTTGCTCACCTGCAAAGGCCTCCCTTACCAGGGCGAGGGAATAGGCGGTGTTGGTATCGAAAAACTGATGGTTGACGAAAGGGGTGATGTGCAGACCCGCAGCTCTGGCAGCCAGGGCCTCATGGACCTGCTCCCGCCGGTACCCGGTGACGATGATGACTTCCGTGACGCCCAGCTCTTCGATGGCATCTAGCTGATAATCGAGGATCGTTTTGCCACCCACTTCCAGCAGGCATTTGGGCACCTCAGCGGTGTAGGGCAGCAGACGCCGGGATGCTCCCGCCACGAGGATGATGGCCTTCACGTCAGCGGCGCCCCGCCGGGAGGACGATTATCACGCGGTCACGGCAGCTCAAAATCATGGAGACGAACTTACGGGACGCAGGGGCAGCCCTCAAGATTTGGTCCACGGTCAACTTTTCAGGCGACTAAGTTTGCCGGTGACCAACAGCAGTGCGGCCCGGACGGCATCGAGAACCGCGAAGATGGGAATGGTCGTAAACCAGCTCCATACCGGCGCGTACTTGCGGTAAAGGCGCAGATTGCTGCGAGTCCTGATCAAGAATTTGCGCAGAGAGGTGGGTCCCAATGAGGCGCTCACCTTATGTCTCATGGTCGCCCCGGGAACCAGGCGCAACCGGTAGCCGGAGGCCTTGGCCCGCAGCGAATAGTCGACATCCTCGCCATAGAGGTAAAAACGCTCGTCGAGCTCCCCGATCTGCTCAAGCACTGCGCGGCGGATCAGCATGGCGCAGCCGGTGATATAGTCCACATCGCGGGCCTTTTCAAACTGCCCCACATCTTTTTCCCGAATGCCATCGTGCCAAAACAGCCCGCGCCACAGGCTCACGCCGCCCCCTGCATACCAGATGACGTCCGGTTGTGCGGCGTAGTAAATTTTCGGCGCCAGGATGCCCGCCTCGGGGAGCTCACTCGCCGCCTGGGCGAGCCGGGCGATCATCTCCGCATCCACTTCGATATCGTTATTGAGCAGCAGAATATAATCTGCGCCCTGCTCCATGGCATACCGGATGCCGACATTGTTGCCCCCGGCCCAGCGCAAATTTTCACTGTTCTCGATGAGCGGAATATCCGGAAAGGCTGCGCGCACCGCATCGGCGGAACCATCCGTGGAGGCGTTATCGACCACGACAATGCGCAACCCGTCGTAGCGGCTAAGCAGCAGCGACTTGAGGCAGGCCAGTGTGTCGTTGCGCCCGTTCCAACTGAGCACCACACACCATAGCCGCGGGGCGGTTTCTGCTGTTGTAACCATGGGACAAATTTAGGGACAGGGCCGGGGGCATCATAAGTCCTGTTTTTGAGTCCCGCCTTGAGAGGCAATCCCCTGTTGTGTTAACTTCGCCCGCTTAACAATTTCACGGGGGATATCCACGACCGGGTGGACCGGCAGCGTCTCGCAACCGGACACGGGTCAATTTTAGAGGAAACCGTTGGCCAACGACATCATCATCCACGCCGACTGCCGTCATTTCATGGGGCACATACCCTGTAAGCCGCACAAGGACGAAGGGGTCCACTGCGATGGGTGCCAATACTACGATCAAGTCAAGGAGCGCATACTGATTATCAAGCTCGGCGCTTTAGGAGATGTTATCCGCACCACGCCCATCATTGAAGCGCTTAAGCGGCAGTACCCGCAGGGGCAGATATTCTGGCTCACCGAGTCCCCTGAAATTTTGCCCTCGTCTGTGGACCGGGCGCTGCCGTATGAGCTCTCCAGCATCGTCTTTTTAGAGCAGGTGGAGTTTGATCTGCTCATCAACCTGGACAAGGATGCCGATGCCTGCGCGTTGGCCGCCCGGCTTAGCGCCAGGACAAAGCTCGGATTTACCCTGATAGGGGGCGTACCCGCGCCTGCGAACGAGGCGGCCCGGGCCAAGTTTCTTACTGGCATTTTCGATGACGCCAGCCGGGCGAACCGCCTCTCCTATCCCGAGGAGTTGATGGCCATCTGCGGCTACCGTTTCAACGGGCAGCGCTATGCCATCGCGCCACCCTCCGGCGATTACATCTGGAGGCTGCCTGAAGGCAGCGGGGCCGTCGTGGGCCTGAACACCGGCTGTGGCACCCGCTGGACCACGCGGAACTGGCCGGACGAGCACTGGGCGGCGCTGGCTGCAGAACTTCTCGAAAGCGGCTACCGGGTACTGCTGCTGGGGGGACCGGATGAGCATGAGAAAAATGTCCGCCTGCGACTGGCCACGGGCGCCTGGTATGAGGGTACCTACGCGCTGGATCAGTTCAGCGACCTGGTGAACCAGTGCCAACTGGTGGTGACAGTGGTGACCATGACCCTGCATCTGGCCATCGCATTGGGCAAGAAAGTGGTGCTGTTCAACAATATTTTCAACGCCAGCGAGTTCGAGATGTACGGACAAGGACCGATTCTGGAGCCACCCGATTGCACCTGCTTCTACGCCCATTCGTGCGACAAAATGTGCATGGCCGACCTTAAAGTTGAACGTGTTCACAAGGCCATCCTTGAGGCCCTCCCGGCTGCATGAAAATTGCCATCATCGGTCCGTTTCCGCCTTATCGCGGCGGTATCGCCCATTTCAACACCCTGCTGTATGATACGCTGGCCGGCTCCCATGAAGTGAGCGCCGTTAACCTCCGGCGGCAATATCCTGGTTTCCTGTTTCCCGGAACCAGCCAGTACAATGACGATGAGCCGGCCGCTCCCCCCTACGATACCCGGCTCCTTGACCCGCTCTCGCCACCGTCGTGGTACCGCACGGCCCGGCATCTGGCCGCTGAGGAGATTGAGTTGGCGATATACAAATACTGGATGCCTTTTTTCGCCCCGGCCCTGGGGTCCATCGCGCGGCATCTGCGCAGGAAAACTGCGGCCAAAACCGTCTGCATTATTGACAACCTGACACCCCACGAGCACCGGCCCGGTGACCGCGCCCTGAACCGCTACCTGGTCCGGCATACGGACGCCTTCATCTGCATGTCCGATACGGTTAAGGAGGACCTCCTCCAACTGAACCCGGATGCTTCCTACAAGCGGGCGCCCCATCCGCCCTACGTCAACTTTGGGCAGCCTGTAGGCCGGCAAGAGGCCCGTAAGGCGCTGGGCCTGGGCGACGGCCCGGTCATGCTCTACTTCGGCTTTATCCGGGCGTATAAAGGGGTCCACACGCTGCTCGATGCTCTGCCGCTGGTCCGCGACCGGCTGGCAACCACGGCCATTATTGCCGGGGAGTTTTATGAGGATAAGAGACCCTATCTGGAAAAAATCGACCGGCTGGAGCTGGGCGAACAGCTCATCCTGGCCGACCGCTTCATCCCCGATGAGGAGGTCAACCTTTACTTTTCAGCGGCGGATGTGGTGGTGCTGCCGTACCGGTCGGCGACGCAGAGCGGCATCGTCTCCATTGCCCAGCACTATGAGGTCCCCTGCATCGTAACTGATGTAGGTGGGCTCCCGGACATGGTGACGCATGGTAAAACGGGGTTGGTCGTTCCGCCGGACGATCCCCGAGCCCTCGCCGACGCGATTATCGACTATTTTGCCGGCAGTTACAGAACCTCGATGGCGGAGCGCATTGCCATTGAAAAAGATCGCTACGGTTGGGACTCGTTCGCCGAGGCCATACTGCAACTGGCCACGACGGGCCGGGCCAAATAGGCCCTGCGCACTCACAAAGCGGGGGTCGTCTCTCCGGACTGAGTATATATGCTTCTGACCATCCGCACCTCCTTGTGCCTGCGCTGGACAAACATCTCGGCCATCAACCCCAGAGAGAAGAACTGGATGCCGACGATAATCAGCAGCATTCCCAAAAACAGCAGGGGTCTGCTGCCTATCCATACGCCTTGAAACCAGTTCACCGCAAGATAG
This sequence comes from Fidelibacterota bacterium, assembly GCA_004124875.1. Taxonomy (GTDB): domain Bacteria; phylum Fidelibacterota; class Marinisomatia; order SCGC-AAA003-L08; family TS1B11; genus TS1B11. The sequence goes on from SCKJ01000006.1 coordinate 202,912, forward strand.
GCGGAAATGCCGAAGCCGGTTAATCCGAAGGTCAGTCCCAGCAGCCCAAAAAAATGCAGTGGCCGCTGAAAATAGCGGCCCAGGAATAAAATTGTAAACAGATCAAGCAGGCCGTGAAAGTAGCGCGTTATGCCGTACTTGGATTTGCCATACTTTCTGGCCCGGTGCTCCACCACCTTTTCGGTCACTCGAAAGCCCCTGTACTTGGCCATGGCGGGAATGTATCGATGCAGGCCACCGTAAATGTCGAGACTCTTGGCCACCTCCGTGCGGTACACCTTGAGGCCGCAGTTAAAGTCGTGGATTTTTACCCCGGTCATCAAGCGGGCGACCAGGTTAAACAGTTTTGATGGCCAACGTTTGGAAATGGGATCATGCCGGACTTTTTTCCACCCGCTCACCATGTCCCAGCCCTCCTCCAACAGGGCCACCATGGCCGGAATTTCCAGCGGATTATCCTGCAAATCCGAGTCCAGGGTGGCGATGATATCGCCTCTGGATGCTGCAAACCCGGCTGACAGCGCCGCCGCCTTGCCGTAATTGCTGAAGAAAACGAGCACTTTGACTCGCGCATCGGTGTCGGCCAGTTCCTTTAAAAACGTGGCTGAACCGTCGTCGCTGCCATCATCAATATAGAGCACCTCGTGGTCGCCTTCGGAAGGCAGCGCTTCCACTATCTGGCTGTGCAGCTCATTCAGCGATTCAGCCTCATTGTACACCGGCACCACGATGCTATAGTTCCTTGTGGGCACTACTCCTGCTCTCCGGTCACCATGTCCTGATTTCTCCTGATCACCGCAGCACGGGCCGCGTATATCTGCGCTTGCTCGTCCCGGCCACGATCATTCAGGATGGTGGCCATGTGCTCAAGGACCGTGGCACTTTTCGGATTGAGTTTGAGACTTCGCGCAATGTGCTTCTGTGCCCGGCGCAACTTGCCCTGCCGATATAAAATCCAACCGTATGTATCCAAAAAGGCCGACTCATTTTTTTTGATCTTCAGGGAACGCTTGGACAATTTGTAAGCATACTTGAGCTGCTTTTTGGTCGCGATAGCCCGCTCGGCCATACTGTAAGCATAGTTGTTGAGAGAGATGGCGTCATCCTGATCCCCGGACAGCAGAATTTCGTAAAGCGAATCGGACTGCTCGTACTGCCCAAGGTCAGACAGCGTGGCTGCCAGCAGCTGTTTAATGGGGACTGCCCCAGGCTCTATTTTCAGGGCAAGACGCAGCTGCTCCACTGCCTCCAGGGTCCGGCCGACAATGTAATAAAGGTTGCCCAGCATATAGCTGACGTCCACATTGAGAGGGATTTTCATGCGACCGCTCTCAAGCGCCGCGATGGCCCCGTCATTATCATCCAGATGGCTTTTTGCAAACGCCATGGCTGTATACCCATTGAGGCTGTCGGGATAGACATCCATCATCAGCTGCGCCACACCCACGAGGGCCCCGTAGTCGGGCAGATCAGAGGCGGTCCGTGCCGTCAGCCGCAGAACCTCCCACTGGCGGTGTCCCTCCTGCACAAGGTCCAGCATGGATTCCAGCGCCCGCTGCCCCTCCCCAGCCTGGCTATAAAGCCAGGCCAACTGCATCCGGTTGCCCGGCGAAGCGAGCCCACTGCTCAACAACGCCTCATAGGTAGCAATCGCCTCCTTGCTCCTGTTTGTCCGCACGGCCACCTCCGCGAAGGTTGTCATGATACGCACGTCATCGGGTTTCGTTTGGCGCAGGCGATTGTAGACCTGGTAACTGCGCTCGTAATCCTTCAGCGAAAGGGCAATTTCACCGGCTCGCGTCAGCACCTGTTCCTGCATGGGGTTCTTGTCATAAATCGCCAGGTACGTATCAATGGCCTCGCCGTAGCGCTTGAGCTGCAAAAGTGTGCCGGACTTGCGGAACAGGGGTTCTATGTCGCCGGGGTCGAGTTTTGCCCAGTCGTTAATGTGAATGATGGCTTGCGCCAGTTCATTTTTTCCGGCAGCCGCCTCAGCGGCAAATTTGTGCGCAAGCGGATCTTCCGGCTCGAGTTTCAGGGCTTTAAGTCCCGCGAGATAGGCCTTGCCGGGCTGCTCGATTTTCAGCAGAGCCTGGCCGAGACTGATGTAAATGGTGGCGGAAGTTGAGTCAAAGTGCAACGCCTGAGTGTAGGCTTCGACGGCCTTATGGTGATCTCCCTGCAGCATGTACAAGTCGCCATCGAGATAGTGCGACAGCGCCTCGCTCTGGTAGAGCCGGACGTCTTCCGCTGCGTTCCCCTGTTGGGCAGTAACGGACTCAGCTGTAAGCGCCACAATCAGGGAGAACCATATGAGGGGACTGAATTTCATGAGCGGGAAGTTAGAGGAATGACCCTGATCATACAACAACCTGAAAGGCGGTATAGCGCGCGAACGCCTGTTGGGGCTAAATATTTTGTTGGCCTGAAACGTAGCCGTTCAGCCTCGCGCCGGACCGGATGATCTCATTGCGCACCGAACATTTGTCCAGTTTTGCGCCCGGCAGCACGATAGCATGGTCAATCAGGCTGCGGCTGATTTCGCACCCCTCCATAATGCTGCTGTGCCGGATCGTCGAGTCGGCCACTGCCGCGGCGGGGTGGCAGTATGAGCCACCCTGCTTCTCCAAAATATACTGATTGGTGGCCAACAGAGTTTCCAGTGTGCCACAATCGTGCCATGCCGACACGGTCTCCGCCCTGAAGGGAGCGCCGCCATCAAGCATCATTTTCAAAGCGTCAGTCAATTGATAAGGGGCGGCATACCGCTGCTCATCCGCCATCATATCCCCGATGGCCGATTTGAGCTGTGCCTGGCTCTCAATTTTATAAATGCCAACAATGGCCTGGTTGGATTGCGGACGGTCCGGTTTTTCGGCCATGTCCAGCACCCTTTTTCCGGCTGTCTCCACGATGCCGTACGCGGAGGGATTTTCGACCTCATAAATAGCGATAATGTTGCCGCTGCCATTGATGATAGGTTCATAGTCCACATCATAGACCGCGTCGCCCAGCACGATCAACGCCGGCTGGTCAACTTCCTCCAGCCCCAGCAGCACCGCGTGCGCGAGCCCCTTCTGCTGATACTGATAGACGATAGATACCTCGGCCTGCGCGTAGGCCTGCATGTACTCCTCCACCTGTTTGCCCAGGTGGCCGACGATCAGGGTCAGGTCGGTAATTCCGGCAGCCATGAGCGGATCAAGCACATGGCCCAGCACCGGTTTGCCCCCTACGGGCAGGAGCGATTTCTGCCGTCCCCCGGTGTGCGGCAATAAGCGCGAGCCTTTGGCCGCAACCGGTAAAATAGCTTTCATGAGTATCTGATCAGATTTGAAAGCGCAGGTCCGGTCCCACGCTATTTTTCGACCATCTTCTCCCGGTGCCGATTGAGCTGATTCTTGATTTTCTCAACCGCCAGCACCACCGCCCTGTCCATTTTCTCATCAGAATCTCTAGCCACGAACCGGTGGCCTTTTGAGTTGGCTACGATTTCAACCTCTTCAATCTTTTCACCATGAGTCAGGATAATGTGGTAGTCGAGAATGCCCTCCTCATAATAGCGGTTCAGCTTGCGCACCTCTTTCTCGCAGAAAGTGCGCAGGGCCTTGGGTGCCTTGAAATGCCGGGCTGTTACCTCAATAATCCGTTGCCTGACATCATTATTCATGTTAGGATTCCTCCAGGTTTTGATTTCATAATCGAGTGCGTAATTTAGGGCCGGATTGCTGAAGTTCCGCGTGGTCGTCAGCATATTTCTTAAAGTTTTTAATAAATTTATCCGCCAGTTCCCGGGCCGAATCGTCGTAAGCCACCGGGTCGGGCCACGCATCTCTCGGACGCAATATGTGGCTGTCCACGCCGGGCAATTTCACGGGCACCAGTGTGCCCATCACCGGGTCTTCTTCGAAGGACGAATTTTCAATGCTCCCATCAAGGATGGCGGAAATGATGGTGCGGGTCGCCCGGATGGAAATGCGACTGGCCCCGGAGGTGGCCTGACCCCCCGACCAGCCGGTATTCACCAGGTAGACCCTTGCGCCGGATGCTTCAATCCTGTCCCTCAGCATGCGGGCATAGGTGAGGGGCGGCAGAGGCAGGAACGGACCGCCGAAACATGGCGAAAAAGTCGCCTGAGGTTCATCCACGCCGCGCTCGGTGCCGGCCACCTTGGCCGTGTATCCGCTAATGAAATGGTACATGGCCTGCCGCTTGTTCAACTTCGATACCGGCGGCAAAACCCCATAGGCATCGGCGCTTAAAAAGATAATCGTCTCCGGGTGCCCCGACATGCTTTGCTTGCCGGCGGCCGCAAGCGAGTTGGCTATGTGTTCCAGCGGGTAGGATACTCTCGTATTCTCCGTCTTGGATGCATCCGCATAGTTCACCTGCCGCGTGTCCGGGTCGGCCACAACATTCTCCAACAGCGCGCCGTAACGAATGGCATTGTAAATGTCAGGCTCGGCTGTGGAATCAAGATTGATGACTTTCGCATAGCAACCACCTTCAAAGTTAAAGATGCCATCATCACTCCATCCGTGCTCGTCGTCACCGATCAGGGGCCGCTCCGGATCGGTGGAGAGGGTGGTTTTGCCGGTGCCGGAGAGGCCGAAAAAGAGGGCCGGCCGCTCCCCATTGCGGTCGACGTTGGCGGAGCAGTGCATGGTCATGACCCCCTGCATTGGTAGGAGATAGTTCATCACCGAGAATATCCCCTTTTTCATTTCACCGCCATACTCTGTGCCGCCGATAATGGCCAACCGGCGGCCGAAATGGAACAGAATGAAGGTTTCCGAATGCAGACCGTGTAGCCGCCATTGATTGTTTTTAAGGTCTGACGCGTTGATAATGGTGAAGTCGGGCCGATGGTTTTCCTGCTCCCCGGCGGACAAATTAATGAACATGTTGCGGCAAAAGAATGCCTGCCATGCCTTTTGGGCGATGATCCGGACGTTCAGCGAATGGCGCTCATCCGCGCCTGCCCGGCCATCGAAAATGTAGGTGGGGCGGTCCGCCGGGCCGTTGTTGTAGTGGTCCTGCACTTTCTCTAAAAGTTTGTCGAAGACATCTTCCCGCACCTTGCGATTGACCGTACCCCACCAGATGTTATCCGTGGACGAAGGCTCGTCAACAATATAGCGGTCCAGCGGCGACCGGCCGGTATAGATGCCGGTGTCGATCATCACCGAACCGCCGGGTCCCAGCATGCCTCCATCGCGGGCAATGGTCTCTTCAACCAGTACCTCCAAGGACGGATTACGACGAATCTCGCCGGTTGGATTCAATCCCAATTCTGTCAGACCAAACGCCACTATGAGCCGCTTTTGCCGCCCCCGTGAGGATGTGCCTGCACATAGGTTTTTTTGATTTTATCAATGGAGACGTGGGTGTAAATCTGCGTGGTCGACAGGGAGGCATGGCCCAGCATATCCTGCACCGCCTTGATGTCGGCGCCGTTGTCTAGCAAGTGGGTCGCCATGGTGTGCCGCAGCAGATGGGGAGAGAGTTTTTTCGCCTCAGTCACCTGCTGCAGGTATTGCTTGATCCGTTTTTGTACCATCCGTTTGGAGATGCCTTTGCCGCCCCGTCCTAAAAATAGCGGGCTGCGATGGTCAATGTGCTCGCCACCGTTGCGTCGATCGTCAAGATAGCGGTCTATGGCCTTGGCGGCTGGTTGGCCAAACGCGACGCGCCGCTCTTTATTGCCTTTACCCACCACCCGTAGGATGCCACGGCTTAGGATGAGGTCACCCACAGCCAGCCCGGTCAGTTCTGCCAAGCGAATGCCGGTGGCGTAAAATAGTTCCAGCATGGCTTTATCGCGCAACCCGATGGTGGTAGCCGCTGAGGGCAGATCCATCAGGCGCAGAGCCTGGTCGGGCTGCAGGACCTCCGGGAGCGGGCGGGGGAATTTGGGCGTCATGATGTCGGCAGCCGGACTTGCGCTCATGACTTCAATCCTGATGAGGTATTTGAAAAACGACTTTAAGCTGGCCAGCTTGCGCGCCGTTGACCGGGGGCCCAAGCCCTTCTCACGCAAGTGCCCCAGATAGTGCCTGATGGCCACCCTGTCCAGCTGCGCAGGAGAGGCCAGATATTCCGGCTGGTAGCCACCTAAAAAGTCAAGCAGGTCGGTTAAATCTTTGCGGTAGGCTTTCACCGTCAGAGGTGAAAAGTTGCGCTCGCTGGAGATAGTGGCCAGGTAGTCTTCCACGTAATGGGCGAGCAGGGCTTGCTCAGGCGGCATCAGATCGCTTTCTGAGCCGCTCTACAGCCGCCTGCATGTCCCCCGGCAGAGGCGCGGCAAAGCTGACTGTCTTCCCGGTGCCCGGATGGGTAAACTCGAGCGCGGCAGCGTGCAGCGCCTGGCGCAAAATATCTTGACGCAGCTCCCGGTTGAGGTCCCGGGCCGCAGGTGTCACCGAGACTTCCAGCCGTACCCCGCCGTACAGGTGATCTCCAAAAACAGGGTGACCCAAATGCGCCAGATGAACCCTGATCTGATGGCTCCTGCCCGTGCGCGGCCTGATCTGCAACAGCGTGAAGTAAGCGTATGCCTCCAGCACGCTATACTCCGTCACCGCCGGCCGGCCGGATGGCGCAACGGTGAACGCCAGGCGGTTGCGCTGATCCCGCCCAATGGGTTCATCAATGGTCCCCGGACCGTCCACCCGGTCCCACACGATGGCCTGATAGGTTTTGGTGACCGTGCGCTCCTCAAACTGCCTGGCCAGGTGGGTGTGCGCCGCGTCCGATTTTGCCACCACTATGAGACCCGATGTATCCTTGTCGAGGCGGTGGACGATGCCGGGGCGCAGGGGTCCCCCGGTAGGGGAAAGGTTGGCGAAGTGGGCGGCCAGGCCGTTGGCCAAGGTCCCCGAGGCCACTCCCGCGCCGGGATGCGTCACCAGTCCCGCCGGCTTATTGATAACGGCAATGGTGTCATCATCATGGAGAATATCGAGGTCCATCGGCTCGGGGGTCAGGCTGCCGGGCGGCTGGCCATCGGGTATATCAACGATAATCTCCTCGCCGCCCAGGAGCTCCAACCTCGACTTCAGGTGTGCATTGCCGTCCACCTGCACCTTGCCCGCACGAATCAGCGCCTGGATGCGCGTACGGCTGACATCATCAAGCTGGGCGGCCAGATAGCGGTCAAGCCGCGGCCATGGGTCACTGACAATCATGCGAGCCACAGTGCCCATGCTATGCTTCTTGTGAGAGTTCGGGGGCTGGGGAACTATCGGCGGCGGCCTTTGTGGAGCGCGTCTCCAGGAACTCAAACAGCAGGTAGAGGCCCACGCCCACGGTGACGGCCATGTCGGCAATATTGAAGATGTAGAACCGGTACGGGCCGATGCCGAAATCGAAAAAATCGGCCACTTGGCTCCACAGGATGCGGTCGATGGCGTTGCCTATGGCGCCCCCCAGCACGATGGCCAGGGCCAAGCGGAGTCTGAAGGCGCTAAACCGCTCCCGGTAGAGGAAATAGAGAATCAGGGCCGTGGCGCCCAGGGATAAAAAGGTGAACAGAGGCAATGCAGTTCCCACCCCAATCCCGAAGACGATACCGCTATTTTCCACGTAGGTCAGGCGGAAGAATGTGCCCAGCACGGAAACCGACTCGTAGAGGGCAAAATTCTGCCGGACGAAATATTTGGTCAGCTGGTCGAGGGCCACCACAGCCGCCGAGGCGGATAGCACCCACACGGTTACTGATCCACCGGCTTGGGAATATTGGTCTTGCAGGAAAAACAGCTCGATGTGTGGGGCACTTCCTCCAGCCGTTCCTTGTCAATGAAGTCGCCACAGGTCTGGCAGATGCCAAAGGAGCCGTCTTCTATCATCTCCATGGCCCGCTCGAGGTAGCGCAGGTAATTATTTTCTCTCGCCAGCCAGTAGTAGGCCTTTTCGCGTTCACCCTGATCCGTCCCTGCATCGGCCATATGGGATGAGTAGGTGGCGTCCTCCGAGGAGGTGCTCTCGTCGGCAATCCGGGTATTCTGGCGTAGTTCGCCCATTTCATCCAGCAGAGCAATCCGCTTGATGTTGAGGCGCTTTCTGAAGTGCGCCAGGTCTCTTTTCGGCCAGCGATTTATTTTGGTTGCCACTGTGTATGTCATTCCATCATGCCAGGGCGATGTGTATCTGCACTTCTACCCCGTTTAAACTTACAACTTTTTCGTGAGCGGGGTGTTCCAGACTGTTCGTAAGCTCGATCCCCAGCACTTCAGCGAGAAAATAGTCGCCATGCCGGTTTAGGGAGCGCTCCATCTCACTACCGGATGAAACTCCGACCCGAATCCGGTCCTCGACATTGAAGTCAGCCTCTTTGCGCATATTTTGCACCTGCCGGATAAGGTCGCGCACCAGACCTTCATCGCGAAGTTCGCGGGTCAGCTCGCAATGCACGGCCACGGTAATATCGCGGGAGGTGGCGGCAGACCACGGCTTGATGCCCGACTCGCGAAGCAGCAGATCGCCGGGCTGCAGCTCGTAAGCGCTGTCGCCGAGATTGACTGTCACGGTTTCCCCCTGCTTCACCCGCGCGATCAAATCCTCCCTTTCCATCGCATCAATAGCCCCGCGGACAGCGGACAGCGCCGGTCCCAGTTTGGGTCCCAGCACAGGCAAATTGGGCTGGACCTCGTAGGTCATCAGCGCGGAGCGCGGCAGGTCGGTGCGCAGGCGCTTGATGTTGAGCTCCTCCAGCAGTTGAGATTCATATCTTTCAATGGCTCCTATGAGCTCAGGGGGACCGGCCACAGCCACCTCGCTGAGGGGCTGCCTGATCTTCAGCCCGGCCTGGTTACGCGCCGCACGGCCCAGGCTCACCACCTGCACCAGATTGTCAATATCGGCCAGCAGCGCCACATCGACGCGTTCAGGCTGATAAACGGGAAATTCGCACAGATGCACGCTGGGCGGCGCGTCAGGATCGCGTTGGGCCACCAGATTCCGATAGATCGCCTCGCTGACAAAAGGGGTCACCGGCGCCATGACTTTCACCAGGGTGACCAGCGCCTCATGGAGCGTGACATAGGCGGCCCGTTTATCCGCGTCGTTGGCGCTTTTCCAGAACCGGCGCCGGTTCCGGCGGATGTACCAGTTGGACAGCGCCTCCAGGTAGAGACCAATGGCGTTTACGGCCTTGTCGGGCTGGAAACTGTCGTAGGCGCGGCGGATGCCGTCCACCAGCTGTTCGGTTTTGGACGCGAGCCAGCGGTCAATCTCGGGCCGGTCCTCCCAGGCGACAGTCGCCGACCGGGGATCAAACTTGTCCAGGGCCGCATAAGTGACGAAAAAACTGTAGGAGTTCCACAGGGTCAGCAGCTGCTTGCGCACTTCATCGGCGTGACCGTAGCCGAAGCGCAGATTCTGCTCCGGATTCTGGCCGGCATACATCCAGCGCATCACATCGACACCCATTTTTTCGGCCGCCTCATCAAACCAGATGGTGTTGCCATCGGACTTGTGCATATCCTTGCCATCGGCATCCTTGACCAGCGCGTGTCCCAACACGGTCTTGTAGGGAGGAACGTTTTCCAGCACCGTGCTCATGGCCAGCAGAGAGTAAAACCAGTTGCGGAACTGCCCCGGAAACGATTCGGTGATGAAATCGGCGGGGAACCACTGCTTCCAGTAATCGCGATCGCTGCTGTACTTGAGGGTCGAGAATGGAATGATCCCGGCATCGAGCCACGGGTTGCCCACGTCCTTGATGCGCGGCACCGGCTCGCCGCAATGGTCGCAGTTGATGAGCACCCCATCAATCCATGGCCGGTGGGGCGACTGTCCATCGAAGGCGTCCCAACCCGAGGCGGCCTTCTCGCGCAACTCTTCCCGAGAACCGATAACGGTGACTTTCCGGCAATGCGAGCACTCGTAAATGGGCAGCGCCAGGCCCCAGTACCGCTTTTTGGAGATCATCCAGTCCGACATATGGTCGAGCCAGTCGATCTCCCGCTTGAGGCCAAATTCGGGTATCCAATTAATTTGCCGCGCCACCTCCATAATTTCGTGGCGCAACGTCTCCATGCTGATGTACCATTCGTCAACCACCCGGTAAACGAGTTTGGTTTTGCACCGCCAGCAGTGGGGATACCGGTGGCGGTACTGCTCCTGCTTGAGCAGGATCCCCTGCCCCTTGAGGGATTTGGCAATATCGGCGGCAACTTCCAGCGCCGACCGGCCCGTGAGCCAGCCAAACCCGTCGACGTAGATGCCGTCGTCATTGAGGGGCGCGATCATATCGAGGCCTAGCTCCTGCCTGAGATCAAAGTCTTCCTTGCCGCATCCGGGCGCGATGTGCACAATGCCCGATCCCTCGTCAACAGATACCTCGCGCCAGGGGATCACCTTGTGCCGCACACCGGCCGCCGCGGGCAGGTCGTCAAACGGGCCCGTATATTGCCAACCCACCATTTCCGAACCTTTGATGGTCCTGGCAATTTCAGGCTGATACTTGCGGCCGAAAGCGCGGGGCACCGCTTCGGCCACCATGTAGAGAGTACGGCCTGCATCGACAACGGCCAGATAATCGAGGTCGACGCCCACTGCAGCGGCCACGTTGGCCGGCAGAGTCCACGGCGTGGTGGTCCAGACGGTGAGATATTCATTGGGCCGGCCGGTGAGAGGCAGCAGCACGTACAGCGACTTGTCCTCAATGTCCCTGTAGCCTTCCGTCATTTCGTGCTGGCTGATGCCGGTGCCGCAGCGGGGACACCAGGGCATGGCGTCCTTCCCTTTTACCAGCCACCCCTTTTCATGCACCTTTTTCAAAAAATCCCAGATGGCGTAATTGTTCTCATCGGACATGGTGAAATACGAGTTTTCCCAGTCCATCCAGTAGCCCAGCCGCTGGGATTGCCGGGTCTGCACGGCGGCGTACTTCAGTACCCGCTCCTTGCACCTGTTCACAAATTTTTCCACGCCGTAGGCTTCAATATCGCGTTTGGAGGTGAAGCCGAGTTCGCGCTCCACTTCCACTTCTACCCACAGGCCCTGGCAGTCGAAACCGTTCTGGTAGCGCAATTCGTGTCCCAGCATGGCGTGGTATCTTTGGAACAGGTCTTTTAAGGTGCGGCCCCAGGCGTGGTGCACCCCCATGGGATTGTTCGCCGTAATGGGTCCATCGATAAACGACCACTTGGGGCCGCCGGAGTTCTTGGCCCGCAGCTGCCCAAAAATATCGTTATCCTGCCACCATCGGAGAGTCTCGACCTCCATTTTGGCGAAGTCCGGGCGGCTATCGACTGGCGAATAATTCGATTCCATCCGGTCAATTTACCAGCACCCTGCAGGATTGTCAATGCGACGGGGGAGGGTAAAGCCAACAGCGGGAAAACGGCCCGGTTTTCCGGCTGCAAATCGGCTGATAGCTGCCTGGGCGCTAGCTCTTTTCCACTCCGAAAAACAGGAATACGTCATTGCGGGCGATTCGCAGCAGAATGGTATCGCCGGAATCGTAAGGCCGCAGCGCCCGGTGATACTCCCGCACGGTGCCGATTTCCGCGTCGCCGATGCGCACAATTACATCTCCGGGACGCAGGCCCTCACGCGCCGCGTCGCTGGATGGATCGACTTCGGTAATGAGCACCCCTCCGTCAGCGCTCAGGTTGTACCGGCGGGCGGTGCGGGCGTCGAGCTCGGTCACCGCCAGACCTATGTCGCCATACTCCGACTCGTCCTCCCTGCGGCGGCTGTCCCGCTGCGCAAATTCCTCAACTTGCAGCTCCGCGAGCGTCACCGAAACGGTCCGCTTTTTGCCCCTGCGCAGCACCGTCAGTTTGCGTTTGTCCCCCGGACGGGAAGTGGAGATGACATTGGTCAACTCCGAGGCGCCTTCAATTTTCTTGTTGTCGACTTTGAGAATAACATCCTGATCCCGCAGCCCCGCCTTATCGGCCGGCGAATCATTGATCACGGTGGTGATGACCGCGCCCTTGGTCTCCTTTATATCCATCGCCTTGGCGATGCCGGCATCCAGGTCGACGATGGTGACGCCCAGGAACGCCCGGATGACGCGGCCCTCGGCAATCAGGTCGTTGGTGACCCGGGTAATCATATTGATGGGGATGGCAAAGCCGACCCCTGCGTTAGAACGCGAAAAACCGTCCGTGGCAATGGCGGTGTTGATGCCCACCAGTTCTCCCGCAAGGTTGATCAGCGCGCCACCGCTGTTGCCCGGATTAATGGCGGCATCGGTCTGGATGAAATCTTCGTACCGGCGATTGCCGGGCAGAAAGAGCACATTGCTGCGGCCTTTGGCGCTGACGATGCCGGCGGTAACGGTGTGCTCCAGATTCCGGCTGAACGGCGATCCGATGGCCAGTACCCACTCGCCTACCTGCAGCTTGTCCGAATCGCCCAGTTTCAGGGCGTGCAGATTATCTGCGGGGATTTTGAGCACGGCCAGGTCGCTGGGGGGATCGGCGCCAATGAGTTCGGCCGTCAATTCGCGGCCATCCTCGAGGATCACCCGAATTTCATCGGTGTCTTCCACCACGTGATTGTTGGTGATGACATAGCCATTTTTCGCGTCCACGATAACGCCCGAGCCGAGCACAGTGGTCTGCCGTTCGCGCCGGGGCGCAGGATCTCTCAGCCAGAAATCGGAGAACGGGTTGTCGCGGTTTGTACGTGCCGTTTTATCGGAGATGACCGTAACGACGCCCGGATTGGCTTGAGCGGCCGCATTGATAAACGCGTTGTTGATATCACGAATGCTGACCCTGCCCTGGGCCTCAAGGCCGATGGGCATTGCCAGTAGCGCCAACCCCAGCGCGATGATGAGGGTTCGGTCCCCATAGTATGATTTAACGACTCCCATGATGCTTCCTCCAACCATTTCCAGCTCCTGTTATTCGCCATGTTCTCCCGGTGGCCCAAAGCCGCAGGATGACCATTTTATGCTATCAGGGCGCAAAAGTTTCACACAGAGGAGGGTAGATGTCATGCCAGTAGCAGTGGCAAAGAAGCGGCAGAAGAAAGTCGTTAAGTGTGAAGTGTGAAGGATGAGGTGTGAGCCGCCAGTCATCAGTTGTCAGTATTCAGTTATCAGTGCTCATCGCTCAGTTTTCAGGGGACCAGATAACCCAACTTTAACTTGACTAATGCTTGAGATTGGGCGACCTTACGCCGGAAAGTTTCAATAATACACTGTATTGTTTTAATAACAAAAATGTAGGGGTCTCGTGAGAGCAGCATCATTTTATCGACACGCCGCAGGCATTGTGGTTGCCCTGTACCTGGCAGCCGGGGCGGCGCCTGCCTATGGACAAGACGGCTGGCAAGACAATGGCGCTACAGTGACGCTGACCGACCCCACTGACTAGGTCGGCATAGGGACGGCAAGTCCGGAAGAGCCTCTCCATGCCGATGCAACGGGGACGGACGTTCTTGGCGGCGGGAGCGACTTGCGAGCTGTGGCACAGTTTGGATTAACCTCTGTTTCTAAAGGCATCTACATAGGGTACTACGCAAGCGAGCAGTTGGCGTCACTCATGTCTGATGGCGCATCCAGTGGTATTGGCTTTACCACGCATGATGGTTCAGTATGGGCAGAGAGAATGCGGATTCACACCAACGGCAACGTCGGCATAGGGACGACTGCCCCGCAGTCATTGCTGGCGGTAAAGGGCACCATCACGGCACAGGAGGTCAAGGTAACCTCAAGCTGGCCCGACTATGTCTTCGCCGATGATTACAACCTCATGCCACTCGCTGAGGTAGCCGCCTATATTGCTTCCAACGGCCATCTGCCGGAGGTGCCTTCCGCAGAGGAAGTTGCCAATAACGGCCTCTCTCTAGGAGCCTCCCAGGCGTTGCTGCTGAAGAAGATCGAGGAGCTGACGCTCTAGATGATTGGAATGCAGCAGGAGAATGAGGCGCTCAAGGAGCGGGTGCGGAAAATAGAGGTCAACTGATGCATCAACTATTTCGCCGAAAACTAAATGGAGTAAAGAGTACGCCAATGAGTAGAAGGATAAGGGCTATATCTGCTATCATCCTCCTGGGCACGGTTGCAATGGCTACCTCCTGTAGTGAGCCGGAGGAGAATACGGTTGTGGGGAATTGGAGACCGATTGAACGTTTCCGAACCGGCTGGGACGACTTCAGTTATAATGCGAATTGGACGATTAATAAAGATGGAACCTATTATTTGGAATTTCACAAAACGGGGATTTGGGGTGGAATCGATGGGTATTCGTCAGGAACCTACGTGATGCTTTCCGAATCACTTATGGTCTACACATCCATAGAGCATGAAAATATCGCCTTTAATTCTGTCTTTAATGCAATAACAGATTCAATCTTTATTGAACTATTTGACTCCCAACTAATAACCGCGGGGGTGGGGATGGTAATAACATGGGAAAGGCCATGAATCTATACTCGACGGCTACCAGCGTTATCTTTATTTTATCTGGAGTCATGTCTCTTCATGTAGTTGTACAGGGATAAGGAGCCAATCCAAATGCGTCAAAGCGGATTGGGATAGCGCCCGGCTTTGTGGCCGAAAATGTGGCTGAAATAGCGGTTACACCCAGTGGCACTCACTGTCTGACATTCCGTGTAGACAGCAGAATATCGCCCAAGAACTTTTTCGCTCAACACCATACCTCATTTCGATTCGGCACCCACGACGCCTTGAATCTGGTCAAAACAGCTCAAGATGAGCTGGGGTTTACCCATTATAAGTACCAGCAATTATATAAAGGAATTAAAGTTGAAGGCAGTGTGTTGCTGCTACACGCGAGAGACGGTGATGTGGTGAGACTTAACGGAAGGCACATCGTAGGACTTAACCAGGATAACCTTCCTTCCATTACCAAAGAGACTGCCCTGGAATTTGCTCTGTCTGACTTCGGCGCTGAACTGTACCTATGGGAAAGCAAAGCTTGGGAGACAGAGTTTCAACTGCGACGCAATGATCCCGCTGCTACTACTTTCCCCAAGGCCGAGACCGTATTTCGAGTGTTGCCCTCCACCGATGCAACCGACCCGGCCAACTACCGGCTGGCCTACAAATTCAAAATCCATTCGTTGACGCCATTTGACGCCCAAGCAATTTATGTAGATGCGAACACGGGGAATATATTTGATCGGGTCGCATTGATGCAGTCTGCCGGTGGTACCGTGAATACCCTCTACAATGGCTCCCAGTCCATAATTACTGAATATCGCGCCGCTACAGATGATTACATACTGGTTGATGACTCACGAGGGGGTGGGATCCACACGAGGGAATTTGCTACGGGATTTAGTGCTCCTGGAATTGAATATGTTGATGAGTTCGGCGGCAACACCTGGCCATTCGGTAGGCTAAGGGTAGGGGCCAGTGCCCACTGGGCTGCAGAGATGGTTTATGATTTTTTCTCAGCAGCGCCCTACAACTGGGACGGATACGACGGCGTTGGGTCTGAATTAAATGTTTTTGCTAATGTTGAGCCGGGTTCTGACACATACTGGGACGCATATCTTGAGACTATTAATTTAAGCAATGGTGTGGGTTTCCAATGGGGGAATTTTGTATCTCTGGATATTGTAGGCCATGAATATATGCATGGAATTGACGATAATTCTGGACCTCTTGATAGTGGAAAAAATGAATCGAATACGCTCAATGAATCATTCGCAGACATCTTCGGAACCATGGTAGAATTTTCAATAGAAGGGGGTGGCGGTGATTATTACTTAGGTGAAGACCTATATGCCACTACAGGTAGGATTCGGAATATGTCCAATCCTCCACGATACCTTAGCCTTTAACCCTTCACCGGATACGTACGGTTCCAATGATGACCTCTGGTGCGCGATCACAGATACGTGTGATTTTGTTCATATCAACAGCGGCGTTCAGAACTATTGGTTCTATCTACTGGCGGAGGGCGGCACTGGAACCAATGAAAACGGTGACAGTTACGATATAGCCACGATTGGTCGAGACAAGGCAGCGCAAATTGCCTGGAGAAATACGACCATATATCTGAGTGGCGCCATGGGTTACGCCGATGCCCGTCAAGGTGCCAAATGGGCCGCCAGCGATTTATTTGGTGGTCTTGAAGTCACGCAGGTTTTGAACGCCTGGTCTGCTGTGGGTGTGGGGCCCAGCATGCCATTCGATATCACTCTTCAGAACGAAACCGTTGTGGATGACACCTTATTATATGTGGCTGGCAATAACATCACGGCGGGGCCGGCCTACGTGATTCAAAGTGGTTTAGTGCTGTTATTAGCTAAAAATGTCATTACCCTAAAACCGGGCTTTCATGCGAAGGCTGGCAGTAATTTTAACGCATACGTTGGAGACTTTACTACTCCGTCCCTGCCCGATACTCCAACTGCCCTGAATATAGTGCCTCTGGGCATAACGCCACTCCTGGAATGGGATGCTGTCAGCAACGCCACATCTTACCGGGTCTATCGCCGGTATGGAGTCGGAAATTGGTCAAATATCGGGAACCCAAGCGGCAATGCGTACGCAGACCAAGGTGCCAGGATCGACGTCTCGGCGGATTCCCTGCTTCAGTATTACGTGACCGCCGTGAACAGTTGGGGGGAATCGGGTCCCTTCAACATTGCGAGCGCCCTGGGCTATCTCCTTAAAGAGAAGCCCGGTATCCCATCCGTCTACGCCCTGCACCACGCCTACCCCAACCCGTTCAATCCTACGGTCACTATCAGGTACGATCTGCCGGAACCGGTGCAGGTGCGATTGGTGGTCTATGACATGCTGGGACGTGAAGTGGCGCGGCTGGTGAAGGCAGATATGGCGGCCGGCTACCATGCGGCCCTCTGGCACGGCCGTGATGCCACCGGCAGGCCTGTGGCCAGCGGGCTGTACATTGCCCGGCTGGTAACGCCGAAGTATACCAAGTCCATCAAGATGATTTTGCTGAAGTAGTCGTCAGCTGTCAGGCGTCAGTTATCATTGCTCAGTGGGCAGGTATCGAATATCCAACATCCAATATCCTTCATCCTTTATTCCTCAGTCGGCAGTAGCAATTATTGATTCTCACTTTTCAGTACCCTGCATTTCCCCCTCTTTAATCTTCAATACTCAGCTGTCAGGCGTCCCTTGCAGGGAGCGTTGCGTCAGGTGGGACTTGAGCGACAGCAGCCGGCCGAACAGGTCGCCTTTTGCGGCTGTCCAGGCCAGGACCGTCTCTTCATCGGAGCTGCCGCTTAAAGAAATGGAGGCCTGCACCAGCTGGTCGATTTGGCCGGCCAGCGCTTCAATCTCCCGGCGATCCCGCTTTATGCTCTGCCCACGCAGGGCTTCATAGGCGGTCTCAAGACGGGTCACCAACATTTCGGTCTCCCCCCCCTGGGACTGAACGCCACGCCGGGTGCTGGCCCATTGCCGGGCAAGATGGACCGCCAGAATCTGCTGCGCGTCGATGACTTCCATCATCAGCGGAGCCAAAATCGATAGCGTCGAGTCTGAAAGGGCCGCCAACGGCGGCGCGTCCCACTCGCCATAGGCAGACACCGGTCCCGGACCCGCGAGCGGGCTGGACAGATCGAGGAGAGCAAAGATAGGGGCCGACTCGGCGTAGACCGGGTGCAGGAGGCGGATCTCCCGCTGGCTGCGGCGGGCAGATGGTATGTTGCCAGCCGTCCAATGGCTGACCATTTGCGCTTCAAGCCGTTTGATGCGGCGGATCAGTATAATATGCTGCATGGCGTCGGCCACCTCCGGCTGATTGTACGGTTTCTCACGGATATAGCGGCCCATTTCGGCCCTCGCCCGGTTAATCTGCCCCTGCTCAAACCGGGTCAGGGCCAGCTCCATGTCCGGCGGCAGCGTCTGGCATGCCATGGCCATCAGCAGCGCTATCGGCAGCCACCCCCGCGTCACGGCTGGTCCTCAGCTGGCTCGCCCGGCGCTCCATCAGCGTCAGGTTGCGCCGTTTCGGGGACCTTCATTTTTTTAAGGGCCGAAGAACCGAACGGGAAAGTGATGCGAATGGACAGGCCGGTCAAACGGGAGTACTCCGTAGGCACCCCATTATCAACGTGGGGAAATTCGGCAAAGCGATCTTTCCACAGGGGATGGTCTAAATTAAACGGCGTCGGGTCGAAAAGGGCCTTTAAGGGCATGGAACTGAAGTCGTGGAAGTAGCCGATTTCCCACTGGAAACGATAAAACCGCGGCATCGGACTGTCTGCGCTCCCTTTGATCGCCGGGGCGCCCCCAAACAGGATGCCAAAACGGGTGGAACTGCGCCCGGTGATGCCGCTGCGAATCACCATCCCGCGGAGCCCGAAATAGCGCAGCTTCTGGATGGTGATCCCTTTTTTTTCTTTCACCTTGCTCTTGCGTCTGACGCGGTAATAAGTGAAGTCATAGTTGTAGTTGGGGTTAAGGCTGAACGCGAGGTTCAGCACGTCGGTCCGGTCTTCCTTGCGGGAGAGTATCCTCGACACATCCATGCCGGTGCCGTAAATGGGCATCCCCAGACGGAGACCCACATCCCACTTATCGGACATGCCGCGGCGGTAGAAAATCAGCGGCATGGCGTTCTCCACGCTCAACGTGTACCCGAGGTAGGTCTCCCCCGCCTCGAGAGGCACGGGGCTGATGGTCGGGTGGGTGGCGCATCCTGACAGAATCAGGATGAGCAGGCCGTTAAATTTAGCGCGGAACATCAGCTTGAGATTATGATTGTCGACGGGGAAAGTCAAGGAGACCGGCCCGGTCATTTATCGCCGCCGCTGGCAGCGGGGACAAAAATGGGTGCCCCTCTGACCCACCCACGTTTTGACGACGGTTGCGCCGCAGGTCATGCAGGCCTCACCTTCGCGGCCAAACACTTTCAGCTCAACGGCGTACCCCCCCGGCTGACCCTCCCCATCGACATAATTCATGATGGTTGTACCGCGGGAGGCGATGGCCGCGGTCAGTATGTCGCGTATGGCACGGTGAAGTTTTTCCGCTTTGGCCCTGACCACGCGGCCTGAGGAAGTCAGTGGGTGGATACCGGCAGCGTGCAGCGCCTCATCGACGTAAATGTTGCCCAGTCCGGCGATGAACGCCTGATCGAGCAGCAGCGGCTTGATCTGCCGGTTATGGCCCCTGAGCATTTTGTAAAGCCGGCCGGGGGTGAACGCCTCATCCAGCGGTTCGGGTCCCAAGCGGGCCTCCAGCGCCGCCAGCGCCGGCACATACCCGATGCGGCCAAACTTGCGGGCATCGGTAAAGTAGAGGTCGCGGTCGCCCGAAAGGGTGAACCGTGCCCGCAGGTGGCGCGGCTCGGGCAGACCGGGCTCCCCGGCAAACAGGCGTCCCGTCATGCGCAGGTGGATATGGATCAGCCCCACATCGAGCTGCAGCAGGATAAACTTGGCCCTGCGGCGCACATCGGTGATGGTCCGGCCCAGCACTTTTTGGGCGAATGCGGCCGCCGATGACGGGGCGGTCACCTTGTGCCAGAGCGCGTCAAAGCCGGTGATGGTGGCCCCCACCAGTTCAGGCCGCAGATGGCGCGACACGGTTTCCACTTCGGGCAGTTCCGGCATGGGTAAAGTTACCGCCAACGGGCAGGTCAGAGGCCGTACATCACCGTGGCTGTACGGCCTATATATTGGATCGCAACCGAACGGCCCTTCAGCCCGCACCTCCGTAACGGGGACAGGTCAAATTTTAGCCTTTTTGCCAAATAAGCCTTGCAGGCATCGCCATTACCCTCATGAATGACATTTATAACCAGAGGGGATGAATAGGTCGATTGGGGAGGGCAAGTGCCGACCAGGTAAAAATCATGCACTTTGCAGCCTCCGCCGTACCGGACAGGAACTATCAGGGTGTCGCCAGCAACCCACATGGGGCTCCATTCATCAAGACCGGTCAAACGGGAGACATAGTTACTGTAGCTGTCGGTATCAAAGAGGTTGATGGTCCCTTCAAGCCATGGCTCCATCACTTCGATTCTCACCAGGTAATCTTCAGCAGGGATGGAGACGCCTGAATTGGCTGCCGGGGGCCCAACACCGAGCAGAGAGATGCGGTATCCCAGCGTATCGAAAGTGCCGGGGGAAAATAATTCATCCCAATTGCTGCCGAGAAGGAAATCAGCCTTAACGTCCATCTCGAAGTAAAGCGACAGCCGCACAATAACCTGTCCTCCGTAAATGCAATCCACATCAGCAGGACAACGCGAGTCCTCCTCCACACTGACGAAAGTGATCTCCAGCCCCGAGTCGTCGAGGATAGCGAATTCGCCCTGAGACAACTCGAACGGCGTGTCGAGCTGCACCGTACCGGTCCACGAATCATCCGACTCGCAGGCAGATAATGACAATGCTATCAGAAGCGCCAGTTTCCGCATGTCGCTCTACTCCTTAATCACCCACATCAGCGCGATAAAGTCTTCTTCAGGAATTTTATCTCCAAAATTAGCGGGAGGTGGCTCAATACCCAGCAGCGAGATGCGATGGCCTAAAAGGTTAGCGCTACTAGAGAATTTATTGCTGTAATTAGGGGTGCCTAGTACAAGTCTTCCGCCATTATCGCCTTCGTCCAAGTCTAGTAGCACGACCACCTGTCCGTACTGCCAATCACACTCCATGTCAGCGGGACAGCGAGAATCTTCATTGACTCGTATAAATGATATTTCCAACCCTGTCTGTTCCAATACAAATGTAGAATCAAACGGGAGTTTGAACTGCTTATCAAGTAGTGCCTCGTTGCCAGCTAAGTGAGAGTGCTCGCAGCCGCCAAGGGTCAGCGCTATGATGAGTGCTAATTTCCGCAATACGAACTACAGTTCCTGTAGTTCAATGGTTACCACATAGTCTTCATCAGGGATCGTCTTATCGGATTTTCCCCGCGCCGGATCGACACCTAAAATTGAGATGCGGTAACCAAACATTTCTACATTGGGATTTTCGCTGGTAGTAAAATGCCAACTGCGCAGCTTAATCGTCGTCTACTCTCCCGCGTCAGTTTCAAGCTCCAGCTCAATATCGACAGACCCCTGAATGACGCATCTGTAATCTGTCGGGCATCGTGAATCAATCAACTCCCCCGAAAATGTGATTTGCAGCCCCTCGCCCTCAACGGTGGCGATGCCGTTAAATGGCAGTGCGAACGGCACATCGAGCTGCACCGCGCCGGTCCACGGATCCACGGTGGGTTCGTTAACGGAACATGCGCCCAGGCCCAAAAACATTATCAATCCCAGAATCCTCACGTCGCTCTACTCCTTTGTGTGAAGAGGCAATATATTCAATCGGTCCGGCAATTGCAAATCATACCCATTGATGCGATCCATCCCGGCACGGCACACTATGACCCCACCGTCACCTCAACCCTCCCACCAGACCAAAGTCCCGGCCAGCGCCATCGTCCTGTTCGGCTCTCTTTTGGCCTCGACATCCGTGCTCTGGATCCGCTCGCTGCCGCCCATGTCGCCGCTGATGGTCGGCTTTGTCCGGGCCGCCGGGGCCGCGCTGGTGCTCATGCCGTGGTTTATCGCCCACGTGCGACGGGACAAGCCGGCCTTGCGCGATTTCAGGTATTCGGCCCTCGCGGGAGTCGCCCTGGGTCTGCATTTCGGCGCCTGGATCGCCTCCCTGGCCTATACCACTGTGGCGCAATCGGTGCTGTTGGTCACCATCCATCCCCTGTTTATTATCGTCATTTCGGTGTTCCTGCTGCGGCGGAGCGTGGCCCGCAACCAGGTGCTGGGGGCCGTGATAGCCACGGCGGGGATCGTCATTATTCAGCTGCTGGCGGGGGGCGAGGCCATGGCCGCCTTCCCCGGAGCTCGACCGGCGCTGGGCAACCTGTTGGCCCTGTCCGGGGGGTTTTTCGCAGCCATCTATTTTCTGCTGGGGCAGGCAGCCCGGCGGTCTCTACGCACGGTGCCGCACGTGGTGGTCGCCTTCGCATTCGCGGCGGTCACGCTCTACCTGCTGGCCATGCTGTCGGGCGACACAGACCTGCCCACTAGCGGCAGGGCGTGGATGTTCCTCGCGCTGCTGGTCCTGCTACCCACGGTCGGGGGGCACACCCTGTTTAACTGGGGCATCCGGCACATTGGCGCGCCCATGGTTTCGCTGATGGGGCTGCTGGAACCTGTGGGCGCGGCCGGGCTGGCGCTGCTGTTTCTCGGAGAGCCACTGGGCTGGGCAACGCTGCTTGGCGGCGCTGTCATTCTGGCGGGGCTGGGGATGGCGCTGGGCGGGGGCAGGGGCAGGGGAAGTAGCAGTTAGCAGGGTCGGTGGCAGTAGCAGTAGCAGGGGCGGTGGCAGTTAGGTTTCAGGATGATTCATAAAGAGAATTGTCATTGCGAGGGAGGCACGGTTGCGAGCCGTAGTGAGCCTGTCCTGAGCCTGCCGAAGGATGGCAATCTATAACGGTCTGGATCGCCACATCCCGCATGTGCGGGATTCGCGAAGACAGGCGGGAGGGTTTCAGGAGGGGTAGCGGGCGGCGGCAGAACTTGGAACTTATCAGGTGGCGAGAATCAGCATCGACAGGGCGGCTCCGAGGAAACATACCAGGAAGAGGGCCACGCGATTTCGCAGGGTTCGGCGCTGCCAGCGCGCCTGTTCAGCATGGTGCGCATCGGACTGCCGGGCGTACGCGGTTCTGGTCATGGGCATGGCTTCCATCTTGAAGCCATGTTACGGCCAGTTCTCCTGCAAAAAGGTGCGGGGGGTCACATACCAAAGCGAAATGTGATCTAAAGCAAAAAACGGGCTACAGCCTGATGTAACCCCTGGCTTTTGACGCCTCATAGACCCGCCTCAGGGCCAGGCCGAAACTGGCCTGCCGCAAAGTCACCTTGTTTTCCTTGGCGAACTCCAGGACTTGCGCGAAACCGCCGCCGAGTATGCGCTGCAGCTCCTCCGACACACGCTCGGCATTCCAGGCGAACTGCTGGATATTCTGCACCCACTCGAAGTAGCTCACGGTGACGCCGCCGGCATTGGCGATGAGGTCGGGGATAATCTCGACGCCGGCCTTCAGCAGAATTTCCTCGCCGTCGGAAGTAACGGGATGGTTGGCAGCCTCAACCACCACTTTGGCGTTGATCTGCCCGGCGTTTTCTGAAGTGATCACGCCCCCCAGCGCCGCCGGAACGAGATAATCGCATTTTTGCAGCAAAATTTCATCGCTGTTCAGCTCATCCGACAACTCGAAACCGGCCACTGTGCCAGTCTTGGCCACATACTGCATGAGCGCCTCGATATCGAGCCCCTTGTCGTTGCGGATAGCCCCTTTAATATCGTTCACGGCAATGACCTTGGCTCCCTTATCCACGAAATGGAAGGCCGCGAATGAGCCCACGTTACCGAATCCCTGCACCACCACGGTGGCCCCTTCCAGCGACAGGCCGTTATCCCGGGCCCACTGGCCGGTCACAATAACGACCCCCTTGCCCGTGGCGTCCTCGCGGCCCAGCGAGCCACCCAGCGACAGCGGTTTGCCGGTCACCACCGCCGGCGTGTGCCCATTCATTTTGCCATAGGCCGCCATGGCCCAGCCCATCACTTTGGCGTTGGTGCCCATGTCGGGGGCGGGTATGTCGCGGCTGGGTCCCAAAATCATGGCCAACCGGGAAAAAAATATGGTGGTCAGGTCGTACAGCTCGCTCTCGGAGAGCGTGCTGGGATCGCAGGCCACGCCGCCCTTGGCCCCGCCAAATGGTATATTGACGAGCGCCGTCTTCCAGGTCATCAGCGATGCGAGGGCCCGCACTTCTTCCAAATCGACATGGGGATGGTACCGTATGCCACCCTTATAAGGACCACGCGCCGCGTTATGCTGTACCCGGTAACCGCTGAAATGCCGCAGGTGCGAATTGCTGAATATGGGAATCTGCACCTGTATCTCGCGATAAGGCGCCTTCAGCAGCGACATGGCCTCAGCCGGCACGCCAGCCAGGTCGGCGGCTTCATCAAGCCGGGCATTGACCTCATCGAAAGGGGATTGGCCCGCACTGTCTTTGGCTGTGCTCATCTATGACTCCAGATTAAAATTTAATGTTCAGGGATTTTCAGCCTGATTGGGTTTTTCCGTCTGGCAGTAGATGCAGACCAGCCCCAGCTGCACGTGAAACCCGCACTCGGGACAATCCCAAGGGTCCATGGTTGCGTCCGTGATGTCCGGTTCCTCGCGATTGGCTTGGTAGCTGCGCATCGTAGCGACGCCAAAATACATGATAATAAGGACTATTGCCACGAAAATGACGCCGTTCATGCTGGCCTGACCAGGGCGCCGAATCCTGCTGGATAACCGGCCTCGATCTCCTCCCAGCTGTACAGTGGAGACCTTTTGATTGTCAGCTCCTGCCCCTTCCTCTTCACTTCAATGACACCTTTGATATCAAACAGCTGGGCTATGAACGGATAGGCGCGACTCTGCTTAAACCCCTCAACAACCAGCAGCGTGTCAAGCGGTTCAGGGGCCGTGTATACCCGGCGCGGTTCGCCCAAATCCGGTTCCTGCCAGGCCAGTTTTCCCCAACCGCTGCCGGCCAGCGAGGTCTTGGCAAATTCGATAAACGCTCGCCAATCGTAGCCGGCCTTGTAAGTGCGGAACCTGACCCGGTGGCGCATCAGGTGGATATCCGACAGGGTCTGGTAACCGAACAGGGGCTGCAGCCAATCCGGCGCCTGCGCAGCGTGGCTGCGGTCATACTTTTCCGCCATCTCATCGGTGAGGTGAGCTTTTAAGTGCAAGAGCAGGAAAACCGGGTTAACCGGCTGCTCGAATGCCGCCGGGACGGGCCCGCTGACAGCTGACCCATCGGCATTAATGTGTGAGGGGTGTGCTGCTTCGCCGAACGTGCAATAATCTCCCTTCAGCCGAGGTTGGAGATGGGCACCGGACTACTGATGCAAGCGAGCCGCGACGCCCTGCATGGCACGTTTGAACTTATCGACCTGGTTTTGAGTGTGAAACAGATCATCCAACGGATGGTTAACATCATGCAAATAGACATCCTCTCCCAGGTCGAGCAAAAATGTCGACTCAACTTTCAGCTGGTAGTCACGAAGGATTTCTTTGGCGATATCCTTCTGGCGCAGGTAGTTGATATAAAACTTCACGTAGCCATCTGTCGTCAAGTTAAACAGTGGCAACAGTCCGTTATCAGAGCGCGCCTTGAATGTGATCAGGCCCGTCTCCTCGCCCCGGCCCCAGGCGGTGACGTCGGCTTCCTTCACGGTAAACCGAACCAGGTCTTCCAACACGTTCACGACATGCGCCGGACACTGTTCCCTGGCATGTTTGACAAAGGATACTGGATTCCACTTAGCCATGTTCGTTTCCCACGATTGGATCTCCTCCACGGCGGGCAGAAGGCGCCGGAATAGCCCGCGCCACGGCCCTGACGGGTAAAAACTGAGGTTGGAATTTAATAACGGGGCGACCCTTTGACAGAGCCAAATATCCTTCAGGCCGGGTAAAAGAAGAAATTAAAGCAAAAAACGGCGGGGCAGGGCAACCCAACCCCGCCGAAATCGAAGATTCAGTTAGCGTCGTTCCCCTTTACCAGGAAATAGATGCCCATCGTGAATATGAACAGTTGCAACTCCACCCCCTGCTCAGCCCGCAAGACGCCATTCCAGCCATTTTGAATATGCATCATAAGAATGGCCCCCGTCATAACGGTGGCAATGATGAGCCCGGCAATACGGGTGAAGATATCTCGGCTCGCTCCCCCGGCGATGATCAAAGATCCGGCGGTCAGTTCCATCACGGCCAGTAAGTAGACCATCATCAGGGGCATACCCATCATATTTGCCATCATTTCCGCATCGGGAAATTTGGTGGCCCCATGGTACAGAAAAATCGCGCCCAGTGAAAGGCGGGGCAGCCAATGCACGATGTTCGCATAGCGGTTAAGAAATTCCATACTTGTTTCTCCTGGTTATGTGTTAAGAATCTGCTGACAATCCAAAGCGCTCACGTTCCACTTGAATCCGCTCCATCAGCCTCCGGACCGGATATACTCCGTACCGCCACAGATTGTTGCCGATATACGTGGCCGGGACAATCACGCCCTGCGCAAACGCCGGCAAATCGTCGGTCGTCAGATTCACCTGTTTAATGATAACTCCGGCGCCGGATGAACTGGGTTCGAGATCTTTTACCAGTACGGCACATGCCTCACAGTCATCTCGAATGATCAATGTAACGGTAACAGTTGAGGGGACAGGCTTGCCTGCAGGCATGGGTAAGTATAGGCCCGCAACCCCTCGGGTATCTGTCTTGAAGCAGACAGTTGCCGTTCCCGTCGATAACCGCTGACAGCAGAGGCAAAACTTGCATGGAAGAGGACAAAATCATCCCAGGGATTCCAGTTCAGCCAGGTTGGAAACGCGCAAAAACTGGCGGCTGTAATCGATCTTCTCCTCGGTCTTCAATTCGTTCAGGATGGCGTTAACCGTCTGTCTGCTGGTGGCCGTGAGCTCGGCAATATCCTGATGGGTGAGGAACGGCCGCACTTCCCAAATATCGATCAGCTCCTTGCCAAAGGACCGGATATACTGGCTCAAAAACCCAACGACCCTTTGGCGGGCATCCTTGAAGACCAGATCTTCAATTTTTGACTCCACCTTGCGCATGCGCTCGCCAATATACACATGGACCCGCCGGCTCAGGGCGTTGTTCTTTTCCAGCAGTCCCTGGAATGTATCTTTATCCATGGCGCAGACGGTGGCGTCTTCGACCACTTCGGCAATATTCTCATGAGTCGACTGACCCAGTATAGCCGATTCACCGAAAATTTCGCCGGGTCCAATCAATGCCAGGGTTACGGTTTGGCCATCGGGCGATATGCGCGATATCTTGATTTTCCCCTGCTTGAGCATGTAAATGGTGTTGGATGACTCCTCCGGGAAATAGATGACTTCGCGTTTACGCGTCGTGTCCATGCGGCTCACGTTGGCGATTTCTATCAGCGTGGACTCATCCAGCTCCTTAAACAGGTTGAAATTCTGCAAAAACCATAGTTTGGTTTTCTCAGCCATTATACGGTTCCCAAGTCCATGCTGATCCCTCTGCGCATATTATATACGAGGGTTCCCGTTAAAGTGCGCGCTTCTCTCTCCGTGCCGGAAAAATTAATGGTTTGGCGGAAGGTAATTCACTGACCGCGTGGTCTACAACCGGAACTTTAACTATATGTTCCGGGCTATGAGACAAATTGACTGCCCGCCAGACCACGCGGGCTTTGCCAATCCATGGGAAATATGGGTAAACTGCCGCAGTCACGCACTGCACGGCGGGTAACCGGCGAGTATTAAGAAGGAGGCGCGGCCATGAACTCTGCTATCGTTGCCTTGATTGGACTGGCGGTATTTTACCTCGCCTACCGGTACTACTCCGTGTTTATCGGCGAAAAAATATTCGGCCTCGATGAGGAGCTGGTGACCCCCGCGCACGAGTTCTCCGACGGCACCGATTTCGTGCCCACTCCGAAGCACGTGCTTTTCGGCCACCACTATGCCTCCATCGCAGGAGCGGCGCCGATTCTAGGGCCCGCTATCGCCGTTATCTGGGGATGGGTGCCGGCCGTCCTGTGGGTCGTACTGGGATCGGTATTCATCGGGGCGGTGCACGACCTTGGCTCGCTGGTCGTCTCGGTGCATCACAAAGGGCAGAGCATCGGCAAGATCAGCGAAACGCTGATCTCCCCCAGGGTCCGGACCCTCTTCCTGGGCATCATTTTCCTCCTGATCCTGATGGTCATCCCCGTTTTTGCCCGGGCCATCGCCAAACTTTTCGTCAATTATCCCGGCTCGGTGATTCCCATCAACTTCGAAATCTTTGTCGCCGTCGCCATCGGTGTCTATGTGAAACGCACGGGCGAAAAATTGCTCATCCCCTCGCTATTGGCGCTGGGGGCCCTTTACCTGATGATCCTCGTAGGCTGGAAAGTGCCCGTGCACATCAGCCAATTCATGCCGTGGCTGGTAGCGCTGTTTGGACCGTTGGGCAGCGCCGCAGCCGAGGAACAGGCGTGGATCGTCCTGCTGATGGTCTACGGATTTATTGCCGCAACCTTGCCGGTATGGGTACTGTTGCAGCCGCGCGACTTCATCAACTCGCATCAACTGATCCTCGCCCTGGGTCTTATCTACATCGGCATCTTTACCGCTCAGCGGGTGATTGTCGCGCCCATGATCAACCTCGAGCCCATCGCCAGGGGCACCTGGTACCCGCTGCTGTTCGTCACCATTGCCTGTGGCGCCATATCCGGATTTCACTCGCTGGTCTCCTCAGGCACGACTTCCAAGCAGCTCTCACAGCTGCGCGACAGCCGCATGATCGGCTTTGGCGGCATGTTGGGCGAAGGGACCCTGGCCCTGGCCGCCACCCTGGCCGTCAGCGCGGGATTTGCCTCGCGGAGCGACTGGCTCACTCACTACCACAGCTGGGAAGTGGCAGCCGGGTCGTCCATCCTGGCCTTTATCCAGGGCTCGGCCACATTTCTGCAGCCGCTGGGCTTTCCCGCAAGCCTGGCCATGGTGTTCATGTCGGTGGTGGTCATCAGTTTTGCGGCCACCTCGCTGGACACCGCCTTCAGGTTGCAGTGCTATATTTTCGGCGAAGTCGGCCAGTCGATCAACTTCAAGCCGCTGGCCTCCCGGCGCGTACTGCAGGCGGGCATCACCATGGTCATCGGGCTGGCCATCACGCTGATGAACAAGGAGCAGGTGCTCTGGCCGCTGTTTGGCTCCACCAATCAGATGGTGGGAGCGCTGGCCCTGCTGGTCATTTCCATCTGGGTGATGAACAAAGGGCGCAACTACTGGTTTACCCTGGCGCCGATGTTGTTTGTCTCGGCCATGACCACCTGGGCGCTCACCTCGGAAATTGGGTATTACCGCGCCAACGGCAACTACCTGCTGTTGGTTATCGCCGTCATTATTTTACTGTTTGAAGCCTGGATACTTTATGAAGCGTGGCATATCTTTCGCAAACGGACACCGGGGCTGGCGGCCGAATCGGCGCGATGATGCGATGAAATCATTAACCCCCTGCCACCTGGCCGCCCCAGGGGAACCAATAACGGAGAGATCAACATGAAAAAGTTCATTGCCATCCTTGCCGCCGGCGCGGCCGTCATCGTGGCAGTCGTGCTGGTGCGCACGGCTACTTTCACTTCCTCGCAAGTCGAAGTGGAGCCGGTCACCCTCATCGAAATTGACGCTGGGGAAGCCGCCCAACACCTGGCCACGGCGCTCTCATTTCGCACGATCTCGCACCAGGATCCCGCCGATTTTGTGGCGGCGCCCTTTGAGGCCTTCCGGCGCTTTCTGGCCGACACTTATCCGCGCATGCATAGGGCGCTGAGCCTGGAAGTGGTCAACGATTACAGCCTGCTCTACACCTGGGAAGGGACCGATCTCGCGCTGCCACCGATTATCCTGCTGGCGCATATGGATGTCGTGCCGGTCGATCCCGCCACTATTGACGACTGGATTCAGCCGCCGTATGGCGGTGTCGTGGCTGACGGTTACGTCTGGGGCCGGGGCGCCATTGATAACAAAGGCGGGCTGATGGGCATTGTCGAAGCGGTGGAGCGCCTGCTGGCCAACGGCTTTGCGCCTGAGCGCACCATCTATATCGCTTTCGGGCACGATGAGGAGATCGGTGGGAGAAACGGCGCTGTACTCATGGCGAACATGCTACAGGAGCGAGGCGTAAAGCCGGTTTTCCTTCTCGATGAGGGCGGCTTCATCGCCCACGGTATCATTGTTGGTGTCGATCCGCCTGTGGCTATGCTGGGCGTGGCGGAGAAGGGGTACTTCACCGTGGAGCTTGCGGTGCGCACTGGTGGTGGCCACTCTTCTCGTCCCCCGGACCATACGGGCCTGGGCATCCTCGCTCGGGCTGTGGTACGGCTGGAGGAAAACCAGTTTGACGCCAGCATTAAAAGTCCGGTGCGCGAGCAGCTGGCCACTTTGGGCCCCTACATGCCGCTGGCCCGGAAGGTCGTGTTGGCCAACCTGTGGCTTTTTAGCGGTCTGGTGAAGGCCCGGTTTTTGGCCGACCCCCTCAATGCTGCCAGCATCCGCACCACCACTGCCGTTACAATGGCGACCGGCAGCTCGAAGGAAAACATCCTCCCCATCATCGCAACCATGATCGTCAACTTCCGCATTCTGCCGGGGCAGACCAGCCGCGATGTGCTGGCCCACATAGAACGGGTCATCGATGATCCCCAAGTCACCATTACGACCGTAGGTTTCGCCAGTGAGCCGTCGCCTGTGTCCGATATTGGCGGCGACATCTACGGATTGCTGTCCCGCACCATCAGGGAAGTCTTTCCCAGCGCGGTGGTCGCGCCCAACATGGTTCTGGGGGCCACCGACAGCCGCCATTATGTGGCCTTGACCGATGAGATTTACCGGTTTTATCCGGTGGTACTCGGCCCCGAAGACACTCAGCGGTTCCACGGCACCAACGAGCGGCTGGGAGTGGAAAATTTCGCCCAGGTTGTTCAATTTTTCGCCCGGCTGCTGAAGGTATCAGCGGCAGGATAGTCTCTTCCGCCACCTTGAACTGTCCCCAAATAAATGAGGTTCATATTATGAAATTTCGCCTGATCGGCTTGTTTATCGCCACCATGATGGCGTTGCCCCCCACCGCGGCGGCACAGATAGCAGACAGCTACAGGGAAGTGGCGGGCCGGATTATCGCCGCAGCCCAGGCCGACAGCGCCGCCTTTGACCGGTTGGCGGAGCTCACGGATAAATTTGGCCACCGGCTGTCGGGATCGCAGAGTCTGGAGGATGCCATCGATTGGGTTCTGACGCAAATGACCGCCGACGGTCTGGATAATGTCCACGGCGAGGCGGTCATCGTGCCGCATTGGGTGCGGGGCAAGGAGTCGGCGCGCCTGCTATCACCACGCACGCAGCAGCTGCCCATGCTCGGTCTCGGGCGCTCGGTGGGCACGCCATTTTGGGGCATCAAGGCGGAAGTTCTGGTGGTGGGCAGCTTCGATGAGCTCAGCGCCCGTTCCGCTGAAGCGGCCGGCAAGATTATCCTCTATAACGCGCCGTTTACCAGCTATGGCGAGACGGTCCAATATCGCTGGCGGGGAGCCGTCGAGGGGGCCAAACACGGCGCTGTGGCGGTGCTGGTCCGGTCGGTGACGCCGCACTCCCTCAACACGCCTCATACCGGGGCCATGAGCCCTTATCCGGACGATGGGGCCAAAATTCCGGCCGCGGCCGTGACGGTTGAGGACGCCATGCTGATGCAACGCATGGCCGACCGGGGCGAGACCCTGGTGGTGCGGCTGAAGATGGGCGCCAAAATGCTTCCTGACGCCTCTTCGCGCAATGTGGTGGCGGAGATTACCGGCAGTGAGCTCCCCGACGAGGTGGTCGTCATGGGGGGACATATCGACTCGTGGGACGTTGGCCAGGGCGCCATGGATGACGCCGGGGGCTGCGTTGCCGCCTGGGAAGCGCTCATCCTGCTCAAAAAGCTGGGGCTGCGGCCGCGCAGGACGGTTCGAGTGGTGCTGTGGACCAACGAGGAAAACGGTTTAATGGGTGGCCGCACGTACGCGGAGACGCACGAGGGGACTCTCGACAAACATGTGTTGGCTATCGAGTCCGATGGCGGCGTGTTTAAACCCGAGGGATTTGGCTTCACCGGATCCGATGCGGCCCGGGCCATGATCGAGGACATCGCCGCGCTGCTTGTGCCCATTGAGGCCGGCACGATCCTGTCCGAAGGCGGCGGCGCAGACATCGGACCCATCATGAGAGCGGGCGTGCCGGGCATGAGCCTGAGTGTCAACCGGGAAAAATATTTCTGGTACCACCATTCCGATGCCGACACCATTGACAAGCTCGATCCG
Organism: Fidelibacterota bacterium; assembly: GCA_004124875.1. GTDB lineage: Bacteria > Fidelibacterota > Marinisomatia > SCGC-AAA003-L08 > TS1B11 > TS1B11. The sequence continues at coordinate 234,759 of SCKJ01000006.1, forward strand.
CATGAACTCAACCTTTGTATCGCGACGCTGGCGGTGATGGCCTATGTTGTGGCCGATATGCCGGAGACACTGCCACGGATTCAGCCGGAGGAGGAGGAGCTATGAAACGCAGCCGAGCCCCAATGATACTGGCCCTGTCTGCCCTGTGGTTGCCGGGACAGTTCAGCCTGATGGCGCAACTGACCGTTGAGCATGTGGCGGCACAGATTTACATGCTGGCCGGTGAAGGCGGCAACGTGGCCGTTTCGGCCGGGGACGACGGTATTGTCATCATCGATGACAAAAACAAGGGGCGGGCCGACAAGATTAAAGCGGCCCTGGCCACGCTGCAGAAGGGGGAGCTGCGCTATATCCTCAACACACATCACCACGGCGATCATACCGGCACCAACGTCGTGTTTGGCCTGGATGTGCCCATTATCGCCCATGAAAACGTGCGGCAGCGGCTTTCAGGTGGCGGCCTGCCCAAAAGCGCCTGGCCCATTATCACTTTTAATGATCAACTGGCCCTGCACTTTAACGGGGAGAAAATGCAGGCGCGCCACTTCCCCGGCAGCCATACCGATGGCGACCTGATCGTCACCTTTACGGAGTCCAACGTCGTGGCCATGGGCGATCTGTATTTCTCCGGACTCTTCCCCTATGTCGACCTGGAATCGGGCGGCTCTGTGGCGGGACTCATTGTCAGCATCGAGACGATTCTGGCGGAACTGCCCCCTGATGTCTGGCTCATTCCGGGGCACGGCCCCCTGTCGCGGCGGGACGACCTGGCCGACTACCTCGATATGCTGAAGGGCACCACCGGCACTGTCCGCAAGGAGATGTCGCGGGGCAGATCGCTTGCGCAGATCAGGAAGAAGGGGCTGCCGAAAAAGTGGTCCGGCTGGGCCTGGAATTTCATCACCGAGGAGCGCTGGATCGGCACCGTCTACGACAGCTATTCAGAATAGCTGCTCAGGCGAGGCCCTGCAAGATTAAAACGGTTGGATCGTTCCCAGCCGTAGATAGAACAGTTCCTTATCGCTGAACAGACCGGCGGCGTTACCCAGGGCAATGGTCAACAGGCGCACATCGCCCAGCGTCAGATTCAGCTTCAGCTCCATGCCCGAGGTGGTCACCGTCTGGGTCTTGCCACCCGCAGCGGCCACGCCATAGTCGAGAAACAGGGCCGCCGTCACATCGGCCAGGCCAAAGCCCAGCAGGTTGACCGGCAGCGCTCCCATAACAGGCAGACGCAGTTCATGGCTGGCCAGCGCCGCCCAGTCACCGGGGATATCCTGCTCAAGTCCCCGGGGGGAGAGAATCCGGATCGACTCAAGGTAGCGGCTCTCCTCCAAGGGCGACAGCATCGGGTGCAACTCAAATGGCGCTGAGGCGTACAGGCCGCTGAGGTTCTGCCGCGGCGCATTTCCCAGCGTCAGAGTCGCGCCCAATTGGCTGTAGAGGACCAGTGGTGTCACAGGCACTCTAAGGTGGTGGAAGCCCTCAAGCCACGCCGTGGCGTAGGTCCGGTCTCCGTATACGGCCGGGGTGAGCTGCTCCCACACTGCCTTGATCCCCGCGCCGCTTTGAGGCAGCCCTTTCAACCTGGCATCGGCGCGCTGCCGTTTCCAACGGTAGGCCAGCGCCCACCCTCCCTCAGTCACGGTGTCCACACTGAAGGTTTTCGTCGAGTAATAGACAGGCGCCCGCCGGCGGGCCAGCAGCCGGGCGGAAAGTCGATGATTGCTCGCCAGATTATTCCCAAAGTTGAACGGCAGCATCACTTCAACGTCGACGCCGGTGGGAGATTCGACGATAAATTCGTCCCCCAGTCCCCGGAATCGCGAGGTCGCATCCTTGTAGAGGGTGGTCGTCAGGATGGCTCTGTGGCTGGTGTTGATCCACTGCGCCAGCACGCTGTAGCCGCCGGTCGAAATTAGGTAATCCGCGCCAACGATGAGCTGCTGGCGATCCAGGGCGTCAGCCCAATAGCCAAACCCGGAAAGCTGCGCGCCCAGCGGCAACACAAACCCGTAGACTCTGCCCCAGTGTTTCCACCAGCGGTAGCGCTCCGGCTTCGCGGCTGCAGGGTGATCGGGCGTTCGCACCGCAGGCAGGGTCACGTCAACATTGGCGCTGCGCCAACTGCTGTAGGGGTCACGGATCGTCACCTGCGCCGGCTCCGCTGTGGACATGAGCGGCACCATGCGGACCCGCACCGAGTCGACGTCGGGGAGCGTCATGGCCAGGATTTCATCGCCCGGCCCCAGTATCTGCACACCGTAGAACCCTTCCGCCACATGAGTGATCTGCACCGGCTCGCCGCCCTCTGCGGGGACCCTGAACAGGTTGGGGATGCCGCTGCCAAACGAGGTGAAGGCGACCCATGCCCCGCTGCCCGACCAGAGCGGCAGCAGATTCGGGCCGTTGCCGGCGGTTATTTGGGTGACTTTGCCGCCATGGTCATTGATGACGCCGATTTCCAACTGCCCATCGGCCCGCTGAAAGGAAAAGGCGATTTTGCTGCCATCGGGCGACCACCGGGGATCCTGAATCACCGTGTCCCGGCTGAAATGGGTCAGCTGCCGCGTTGCCGCGGTCGCCAGGTCGTGGATAAACAGGTTGCTGGCCCGCTGTTGCTGTCCGACGTACAGGATGCTTTCGCCGTCCGGCGACCAGACGGGGTCGTGCGCCTTGGCGCTGCTTGTGAGCCAGCTGCGCCGGCCGGACTCCAGATCAATGATCCGGATATCCCACAGCAGCGAGCCATGCTGGCCCCGGCGGTACTGGCTGACGGCAATCCGACTGCCATCGGGCGACCATGATGGATGGTTGCTGACGGTTCCTCCGCTGGACAACCGTCCCCAATTGATCTCCTTTATGGTGCGATTGCTGTCGAGGCTCATGATGTAGAGGCCGTCGTCCCGCATGGCGCCGGACCGCCTGCCGATGATGGCCACTTGTGACGAATCCGGGGAAACAGCCAGGCCGCTGACGCTGCTCATTTCCGGCAGTGGGAACGCCCGGCCCACTTCAGCCACCCCTTCAAGCTGGCCCAGCACCGAGAAGTAATAGGTCTGCATGGTCCGCCGCCAGGCATCATTGAGCTGCTTCACGGTAACGCCGGTAACTTCCTTAACCGCTTTTTTGAAGCGGTACGGCAGCGTCAGTTTAACCCGCCCCAGTCCGACGCGCTGCCGGTAGTGGACAATTTTGACCAGTGTGGAGTCGCCAAACCGGTCGGCCATATAGAGCACCTTGGCGTAGCCTGAATCGTGGGCATCCAATCGGCTCAGCTTATTGCGGTAGACCTGCCGCTTCAGATCGACATCGCTGCGGCCCACCCGCCACTGCTCGGAATAATATTCGGCCATGCCTTCAATAAACCACGATGGGACCACCAGCAGGTTGATGACTCCCAACCAAGTGCTGACCGCTTCGAGTAATACTACGTGCTGCAGCTCGTGGGTGATGACCTGCTCGAGCCAATGTCGTGAGCCGAGAAACCATCCGGCGGCGCTGTTCTGGTTAACCCAGATAACGACCCTCCGATCGGGCCGGGCAAAGCCGTTCATGATTTCATCTTCGTTGGTGAGGACGATATCGACAGGCCCGAACGATGGCACGTCGAGTTGCTCGAGCAGTCTGGGGAAGGCCGCTTCGGCAATGGCAGCCGCCTCCACGGCGTCGGATTCCAGCCCCTGGTGAAAATGGACCCGGAAGTTTTCTGTCGCGATGACGCTCCAGCGCAGCTCCGGGTGGGTCCTGCCGTTCCACATCCATCTGCTCTGGCCCAGTAATGGCGTCAGGAGCAAGCCTGCCCACAAAATCAATCTCGGGCAACCTCTGGCGAGGGGCCTAATCATGTTTGAAGGTGGGCACTGGCGGGTCGGCGCGGCAACACCCTAATCACGCTTGGGAGCGCAGGGTTAACCTTGGGTGGCGGCCGAGTGCGGCATCGGCTCCTCCACCGGAGGAACGAAATCAGGCTCAGTAAAAGCCTGAGTCACAGTGGCCGAATGATGCCGTTGCGGTCGATCCCCAAACGCCTCCTGTCAGGAGAGCCGTGCGCATGCTGAACAGCTTTTCGGCATCGTTCTGACCGCAATCGGGGCAAGTGATGTCGGCTGCGGGCGTTGAGCTGGATGCCGCCAGGGCGGCGAAAACCTCGTCACATCGTAGGCAGCGGTAATCGTAAATCGGCATAAGGATAGGGTGGCGCTTTTACCTACTCGCTGATGGGGTAAGCCTGCCGCCAGGCGCGCATGCCACCTTCGACATTGATGGCGTCGAAACCGGCTTCGAGCAGCATTTTGGTCGCCCTGCTGGAGCGGCCGCCGCTACGGCAGACCACATGAATTTGCCTATCCTGAACATCCTGAAGTTCGGCGAGACGCTGCGCCAACTCCTGCACAGGTATGAGGCGCGCACCCTCGATGTGTCCCAGCGGGCCGTCGAATTCTTCGGCCGTTCGCACGTCGAGGACGAAAGTACCGGGAACTTCTTGCCGATGCGCGTGGAGCTGTGCCACGCTTTCGCCGGGAATCGCCGCAACAGCCGGGGAATAGTTATAGCTGCCTGATGCCGCGGGCCGGTTGCAACCGATGGCGGCGCTCACGATAACGGCCGCCAACAGCCAGCGGATACCGCCAAAGCGGATAAATCGAGGGTTGGGGTCGGGATCAGGGTTATACATTGTCCACCGCTTCCTTTAATCTGCGGTTAACATCGACGGCCACCTCTTTCAGGGATGGGTCTCCGGGTACTCTAAACAGTTCCTCCGCATTAACGGCGCTCACCCTGAGCGATCCGTCGTCATTCTCCGCGACAATATCGTTACATGGCAACAGCAACCCGATTTCCTCCTGGCGGAAGAGCACCTCAAAGGCACGGGGCGGATGACAGGCGCCAGATATGGTGTAGGCCTCGAAATCGGCACCCAGCTTGGCCTTCAGCGTCGGCTGCACATCAATGGTCGTCAAAATGCCGCGGCCCGATTCGTTCAGGGTTGGGGTCACTCGCGCCACCGCGTCGCCGAAGGGTAGCTCCACGCTCCGTGAGTAACTTGGATTGATCATCTGACTCTGCGCGCTAATGATATCTGCCGCAGACAATTTTCCCTGATGGTAACGTCAGCGGCTGCGGGTGATGGGGCCGCCATTCCACAGCTCCTCGCAGTCACGAATACGCGGCAGGATATTTTTCCCCTGCTCGCCATTCAATTTGTAGTAAATGGAGGTGCCCGATCGGCGGCGATCAAGATAGCCAGTCTCAAACAGCACTTTCAAATGCTGGCTGGTCATCGCTTGCGTGAGATCTACATGCTTCTGAATATCAGTCACTTTTTGTTCCTGTTCTTCAATGAAAAACAATATTTGTAGTCTGTCGGGATGGGACAGGACTTTAAGCAGTGCCGCCGCCCGTTTCATGCCTGCCGGTTCAATTTTACGTTTTGTAGATGTGGTCATATTTCTATCCTCTTAATTTGGTATTTCGCCTTGCCCAAAGCTAGTGCCGCAAAACAAAGTGATGCAATGTATATTGTCATTTATTTACTTTAAGTTCAAATCATTGAGCGCTGATGTGCCCTGAATGGGGCAACTCCTTTAGAGCGGCCAGATTTTGGGAATTAGCACCACGGCCAGCAGCCATAGCCCCAGGTTCATGGCCACTCCGAAGCGGGTATAGTCTGTAAACCGGTAGCTGCCGGGACCATAGACCATCATGTTGGTCTGGTACGAAATAGGTGTCATGAACGCCGCCGATGAGGCAAAAGCCACCGCCACGAGAAAGGGGCGCGGGTCCACCCCCAGGTGAGTTGCGATGCTCAGCGCGATGGGCGCGAGAATAATGGCCGTGGCATTATTGGAAACCAGTTCCGTCATCAGCGAGGTGCACAGGTACATCACGGCCAGCACGATATGCGCATCGGGCCCCTCTGAAAACAGCCCGGCTGCCCATAGAATCGCTTCTGCCAGAATATCGGCTGCCCCGGTGGCGCCCATGGCCATGCCAATGGGGACGAATGCCGCAAGGAGCAAGACGACGGGCCATTCCACCGCGCTGTAAACGTCGCGCATGGTCACTTGCCGGATCAGCAGCAGCACCAGCACCGCGGCCATGACGCCCGGCAGAATGGCGACAACGTCAAGGGCCACCAGAATCATGACCACCGGCAGCGCCAGCGCCGACGCCCACCAGAACCTGTCCCGGGAGAGGGCCGCTTTCACCTCGGAGATGATCAGCAGGTCCTCGCCGGAACGCAGATCGTTGAGCCGGTCGCGTGGCGCCAGGATGAGCAGCGTATCAGCAAATCTGAGCGGAATGTCGGCGATCTTCTGGCGCAGGGTCTCTCCATGGCGGCGTATTGCCAGGGCAAAGGCGCCAAAGTGCCTGCGAAAATCGATCTGCCGCAAGGTGCGCCCCACGAAACGGCTGCCCTGGGTCACCAGCGCCTCGGCGAGGAGTTGCTCCTCCGCGGAGAGCTCCTCATCGGTGAGCTTGAAGTCGGAGAGCAGGGCCACGCCCAGCTCCGAGCGCATCTTCATGATGCTGTCGACCACGCCGCGCACAATGAGAGTGTCATCGGGCTGCAGGATGATATTGCGGATGTTGACCGTATGCCGTTCCCCGCCCCGCAAAACAGCCAGAACGGTGATGTCGTAAGTCTGGTTTACTTTCAGCTCCATACAGCTGTGCCCCACCAATTTCGAGTCGGCCGACACTCTCAGTTCCGTCAGATAGGTGCCCATGTGATATTTTCGTGTCAAGGAACTGATGCCTGCCCGCGAGGGGAGCAGCCGCCGCGCAAACAGAATGCAATAGGTCAGACAGGTGACCACAAAAACCAGCCCCAGGGGGGCGAATTCGAACATGCCCAGCGGCGGCAAACCTTGCTCAATGATAAACGCATTGACGATCAGATTGGTGGAAGTGCCTATCAATGTGAGGGTGCCCCCGGTGATGGCGGCATAGGAGAGCGGCATCAATACCTTGCTGGCACTGATACCCAGCCGCTGCGAGAGGCTCACGGAGACCGGGATGAATATGGCCACCACGGCCGTATTGCTCAGGAATGCGGAAGTCAAACTGACGGTCACGAGCAGAATGGATACCCCCAGCCACTGGCGGGGGCCCACCATGTTGCTGAGTTTTTCCGCCGCCACTTCCAGAACCCCCGTTTTTGCCACGGCGTGGCCGAGCACAAACAGCATCCCTATCGTTACCACAGCCGGATTGCTGAGACCGGCCAGCGCCTGGGCAGGTGAGATAATCCCCAGGAGCATCAGGGCCACCAATACGCCAAAGGCGGTGACCTCCATGGGAAACAGCTCCCTCGCAAACAACACCAGGGCAGTCAGCAGAAGGCCCAGCAGGATGGCAATCTCGATGGTCATGATGCCGCTACCGGGCCGCCACTAAATGGCAGTGAGCCGCGAGCTGATAAATCCCGACATGAATTTTGGGTGAAAGTAGGTGGACTTTGGCGGCAGTACCGCCTTTTCCCGCGCAACTTTAAGAAGCTGCGGCGCAAGGGTCGGCGGCAGCAGAAAGGCCCAGCCCCCTACCTCACCGGCGGACTGCACCGCCTGGGCCGCGTCGTGGTGATAGTCAAACTTATCCAGGTCGACTTCCGGCGCCCGGGCAGCCAACAACGGCAGGCAGTCGTGGTGCAGACGGCCCACCGCCCCAAAGATGTCAGCGGTGTTATCGCGCCCATTGGCAGTCGTCATGTGCAGCGCCGCGCCATGGTGGGGAGACACCGCCAGCAGCGCATCGCTGCTGGTATCGAGCTGCTGAGAGTGCAGCCCGGGCCAGCTGGCCAGCGGATGCCGCTCCACGTTAAACGCCTCGTCCAGGGCGCCTGAGATTTCATCGGGTCCCAACGGGAGCGGCGTCACCCGGTGGGTCGGCTTGACCAGCAAACCGGCGTCATCGCTGGGCACCAGGGTCATCAGCGCGGCGCCGGCCTGGCCCTGGCCTTCAAAATAGGCCACCGCCGTTTCATAGCGATGATGCCCGTCCGCCATAACCACCGTCAGGTCAGCCAGAATCTGCTGAAGCCGGTCGGCTGAGGAAGTGTCGCCCATGCGGTACAGCCGGGAAACATGCCCGTCATCGGCCACGGCGACCCGCAGTGGCTCACTGTCGCACGCCGCCAGAATCAGTCGCTGTGCCTCCTGGCTGGGGTCATCAAAAATGCCGAAGAGCTGGCTGAACTGGGCGCCGGTGGCCTGAAACAGCTTCAAGCGGTCCGCCTTGGGCCCGGCATGCGTCAGCTCATGGGGCATCACGCCGCCCGCCTGATAGGGGCCACAGGCGACTTTGGCCACCAGGGCCCGGCGATGGTAGGTCCGGCCGTCATGCTCAAACTGCTGCTCCCAGACGTAAAACGCCTCCTGGCCGTCCTCCGAGAGCACGCCGGCGTCGAGCCACTGATCGAACTGCCTGGCCGCGGACTCATATTTGCCGTCACTGTCACCCTCCGGCAGCACCAGGCGGACAATATTATAATCGCTCCGGTCATGGTAGATCTGACGCTGGTCGGCATCTATAACATCGTAAGGTGGCGCAACCAGAGTGCCAATATCGTTGCCTGATGCGGGTCGATATAGTATTGCGCGAAAGGGAAATATTTGGGCCATGCCTGTGTCTCCTGTCAGCTGCACATTCGTCTAAATTACCGTGACCCCCGATGCAATGAAAGGGTGGCCGCTTATATTACACTTGCCTCTCCACTATTGGACCGGCGTAACTTTACCTCGCCATTATGGCCCCTTACGGAGCAAATGACAGTCCCACCCAGTGTTGCGGCGCTCCTTGCGGCCCGACTTCCCGGTGCTATCGAAATTGGTGATTATGGGCATATTGATCCATGCATGAGAGCAAGCTTGTCACTCTTGCCAAGATTGCCGGTATTTTCATTTTTCTTTATCTTTTCATTGTTGGCATCGGGGCCATGGGCCACTCCTTCAAACTGTTCGGGAAGGAATTTTCAGAGAAGATTCTAACCGCCACCTCCTCCCCGCTGGTGGGATTGTTTATCGGGGTCCTGGCCACATCGCTGGTGCAGAGCAGCTCTACCACGACCTCGCTTATTGTCGGCATGGTGGCCGGCGGCGCGATCTCCATCGAAGGGGCCATTCCCATGGTCATGGGGGCCAACATCGGCACCACCATTACCAACACGATGGTTTCCATGGGGCATCTCACCAACCGGGGGCAGTTCAAAAGGGCGTTTGCCGCAGCCACAGTTCACGATTTTTTTAACTTGCTGACGCTGCTCATCCTGTTTCCACTGGAAATGATGACCCATTACCTGGCGCGGCTGGCCAACATGATGAGCCTCGCCTTCCAGGGCATGGGGGGCATGAAACTGGGCAATCCGCTCAAGGCAGCCACCACGCCGGCCATCAACCTGATGGCGGACCTGGTCCATCAACGGCCGGTGCTGCTGCTGTTGCTGGGGGCGCTGCTCACTTTTGGTATGATGACGCTCATAGTGAAAACGTTGCGGACGCTGGTGCTGGAGAAGGTGGAGGCATTGTTTGATCAGATCCTGTTCAAAACGGCCAGCCGGGCGCTCCTGTTCGGCATCCTGCTCACTATCGCCGTGCAAAGCAGCTCCATCACAACTTCTTTAATCATCCCGCTGGTAGGCGCGGGCCTGCTGACTTTGCGGCAGATATTCCCCTACACGCTCGGCGCCAATATCGGCACAACGGTTACGTCCATGCTGGCAGCGCTATCCACAACAAATCCAGCGGCGATCACCGTCGCATTTGCCCACTTGATGTTTAACGTCACCGGTATTACCATTATCCTGCCGTTTAAATTCATGCGTAACATTCCTCTACGAATGTCGGAATGGATGGCGGAAAAAGCGACGGAAAACAGATGGATTCCCCTGATTTATATTGGGGTTGTATTTTTCCTGGTGCCCATCTTTTTGATCCTGATAACGAGGTAATTATGTGGAAAGACCTTTTGGCAGCCCTCTTCAATGAAGATAATCTTTACATCCAGGCATTGAACCAGTCCTACGAAATGCTGGCTATGGACCTGACCATGTTCGAGGCCTCCATCGAGTCGTTGCGCCACTCGGACTCCGCAGAGATCCTTATTGATGTCTATAAACTCGATGAGCAGATCAACGCCTATGAGCGGGATGTGCGCAAGAAAGTCATGACTCACCTGACCGTCACCGGTTCACGCGACCTGGCGCCGGGCTTGGTCCTGACCAGCGTCGTCGTGGATATTGAGCGCATAGGCGACTATACCAAAAATATCTGCGATCTGGCCCAGAACCATCCCACCCGGCTGCATGCCGGCGACCTTGAAGAGAGGGTCAAAAAAATTGAGATCAACGCAAGCGATCTGTTCAAGGACATGATCTCAGCTTTCAAAAACAGTGATGAAGACGAAGCGCGAAGGATTATGGAGGGCTACAAGGAAGACGTATCCAGGCAGAGCGATGAAATCGCCATGCAGATCGTGCGCGGAGAGGCCGGCGGCATGTCGGCCGGTGATGCCACGGCTGTGGCGCTTTACGTCCGCTACCTGAAGCGGATAGCGGCGCACTCACGCAACATCATCACCAGCGTAGTCAACCCGTTCGACCGCCTGGGCTACAAATATGCAGGGGGCGAGAACGGTTAGCGAGCCTCCCCCACCTCACCGATAAAGGCGGCGAACCACCGGCGGATGTCATCCCGGGTCTGCCTGAAAATCGCCTCCAGCTCCTCGCCTGATCCCCGCGCCAGGGCCGGGTCCGGGAAACCTATATGCTCGCGGTGGCGCACTTCACCGGCAAATGTGGGACAGTTCTTGTTGGCCTGGTTGCATACCGTCACCACGTAATCGAAACTCTCTTCTGTCAGCTCCGCCACCCGGCGGGGAACCTCTCCGGACAGATCGATCCCCTCCTCCCCCATCACTTTGACGGCCAGCGGATGCACCTGCGCGGCAGGCTCGGTGCCGGCGGAAACGACCTGCCAGTGGGGACGCATTTGCCGCAGGAACCCGGCAGCCATCTGCGACCGGCACGAGTTACCGGTGCATAGGATCAGGACGCGCATGGGGCAATCCCCTTAGATGGTCGATAGTGGATGTTGGATGTTGGATAACCCGATACCTCACTGCTCATCACTTTGCCTCTTTATTCCCCCTCTTTCCAGAGAGAGGGGGCGACGCAGTCGGGGGGTGAGTGGCATTCCCGGCGCTCCCTGCCCACCGTTCACCGCTCCTGCCACTGCCTATACCTTTTTTTCCTGTCATCGCGAATTCCACGCAAGCAGGATGTGGCGATCTCAATGGGGGAAGATTGCCACTGTCAGATCTCAGCCGATCTTCCCTCGCAATGAAAAGCTACTTTTTTTTCCATGCAACATCCAAAACTTGAAACTCGAAACTTGGAACATTCGACTGGAAACCCGGAACTCGGAACCCGAAACCCGAAACCCGAAACCCGAAACCCGAAACCCGAAACCCGAAACCCGAAACCCGAAACCCGAAACCTACTACCCCTTGCCACCGCTAGCAATCATGGTAGAGTTCAAACTCGAACGGGTGCGGCCGCTGGCGCAGGGTGTCAACTTCGTCGCGCCGCTTGTAATCGATGAACGTCTCCAGCAAATCGGCGCTGAACACATCGCCCTTGAGCAGCCAGTCGTTGTCGGCCTCCAGCGAGTCGAGGGCCTGGTTCAGGCTCATGGGCGCGGTGATGATCCCTTCCAGGTCACGGGCCGACATGAAAAAGATGTCCTTGTCCAGCGGTTCGCCAGGGTCGATTTCGCTCTGGATGCCATCCAGGCCGGCCATGACGACGGCGGCAAAAGCCAGGTAGGCGTTGCATGAAGGGTCGGGTGTGCGGAACTCGATACGCTTGGTTTTAGGGTTACTCGAATAGGTCGGTATGCGGATGGCGGCCGAGCGGTTACGGGCGGAATAGGCCATGTTTACCGGCGCTTCAAAACCGGGCACCAGCCGCCGGTAGCTGTTGGTGGTAGGGTTGGTGATGGCAATCAGCGCCCGGGCGTGCTTGATCAGGCCCCCGATAAAATGCAGCGCCAACTGCGACAGGCCGGCGTATTTGTCTCCGGCAAACAGGTTGACGTCATCTTTCCACAGGGAGGTGTTCGTATGCATCCCCGAGCCGTTGTCGTTATAGACCGGCTTGGGCATGAAGGTGGCCATCTTGCCATATTTGAGTGCCGTATTCTTCACGACATACTTGAACCATTGCAGGTTATCGGCCATGTCCATAAGCGTCTGGTAGCGCATGTCGATTTCGCACTGGCCGGCGGAAGCCACTTCATGGTGCAGCGCCTCAATCTCGATGCCCATGGCTTCGAGCGTCAGGGTCACTTCGCTGCGGTAGGCCTGTAAAGTGTCCGTTGGCGGCGTCGGGAAATAGCCCCCCTTGGCCCGAATCTTGAAGGCAAGATTGCTGTCGCCATTGCCCGGCTCCCGGCCGCTGTTCCAATGGGCTTCAACCGAATCGATGGCATAGGCGGCCATGGAGCCGTCAGTCGGATTGGAAAAGGTCATCTTGTCGAATATGAAAAACTCCGCTTCCGGACCAATGTAGGCTTGGTCACCGATACCGGTAGAGCGCAGATATTTAATGCAGTTAGCGGCCACAGTGCGGGGATCGCGATGGTAAGTCTCGCGGGTCTGGGTATCGTAAATATCGCAGATCATGACCATGGTCTTGTCGGTGAAAAAGGGATCAATACGGGCGGTCCCGGGATCGGGCATCACCAGCATATCGCTTTCGTGAATCTCTTTCCAGGCCTTGATGGAGGAGCCGTCAAAACCGACCCCCTCCTCGAAAATCGACTCGCTGAACTGGCTCACTGGCGTGCTGAAATGATGCCAGGTTCCCTGGATATCAATGAACCTGTAATCGATGAACTTGAATTCCTCCTTACTGACCTGGCTGACAACTTCCGCGGCATTCATAAAATCCAGTCTCCTTTCTGATTACGTTGACTGCGTTTCAACTGTTGGTTTGAGCATATCAGGTGCGACAGGGACGGCCCCGCCACGCTTGTAGTGCGACAGGATCAGGCGCGTCTGCGTGCGGGTCACGCCGGGCCACGACTGAATCTCGCGCAGCAGATTTTCCAGGCTGGCCGTGTCGGCCGTGCGCACGATGAGCAGGTGCGATCCATCGCCAGTGACACTCATGCACTCCAGCACCTCGGGGTGCCTGGCGGCATGCTCGATCACTTCGCTGTAGTTGGTGGACTGCTCGCTGATCAGGGTAATGATGGCGCCTACATCCATGCCCAACAGCCGGGGATCAACCTGGGCAGAGTAGCCCAGGATGATGCCTGCATCGTGCATTTTTTTCATGCGCTCAGCAATGGCCGGCACCGACATGCCCACCTGACGGGCCAAGTCGCTCTTTTTGATGCGGCCATTTTCTTGCAAGGCCTGCAGGATAAGACGGTCAATTTGGTCCAGCATGACGGGTGTAGATTAAAAGGTAATAATGACTGTAGGCAATAATTATTTAAGGTTATCGGTTAGTTTAGGATAATTATTTTACTATTATATTGATTCTGCCTTAAACCGCCTGCAGGACATCTCCGTGCCGATTCGGTTTCCCGCCGCTCCACTTAACGCCTATATTCCTCATCATCTGGAGGCTGCCATGAGCACTATTCTCATTACCGGATCGTCAGGCTATTTGGGGACCGAGCTGTGCCGCAAGCTCGAGAGCGACGATGCCGTCACAGCGATCATCGGGGTCGATCTGGCCCGGCCCGCCGAGGCCTTCTCGAAGCTGACCTTTTACGAGCGGGACTGCACCGGCGACATGCGCGACATCTTCGAGGCCCACGCCATCGACACCGTCGTGCACATGGTCTTCGTCCTCGATATGCTGCACGACAAGCGCCGGATGCGGCATATCAACGTTGACAGCATGGAGAATGTGCTCGGCCACTGCCACGCCGCCGGTGTCGGGCGCATTTTTGTCACCAGCAGCAGCACGGCTTACGGGGCGCACAAAGACAATCCGGTGCCGCTTAAGGAGGAACATCCTCTGCGGGGCAACAAGGCCTACCAGTACTCGTTCGATAAAAACCTGGTGGAAGCACTGTTGGCCACCTATCAGGCGGAGCATCCCGATTGCGATGTGATCATCGCCCGGGCCGCCATTGTGCTGGGACCGAATGTGGACAATTTCCTAGGCCGTTACCTGACCAAGCCCATCGTGCCGTGGCTCATCCGCGGTCAGAAGATGCAGTTTGTGCATGAAGCCGACGCCCGTGAAGCCCTCTACGTGCTGGCCACCGAGGCCGGACGGGGCGTCTACAATGTGGGTCCACCGGACAGTGTCGATCCGGCTGCTGTGGCGCGGGAAAATGGCGGGCGTCTGCTGAGGCTGCCGGCCTGGCTGCTGCGGCCGGTGACGCAAATCGCCTGGTGGCTGCGCCTGCGCTTCCTCACCGAAGCGCCGGGCGGGATGATCCTGTTCATCCAGCACTCGTGGGTCGTCGATGGCAGCAAACTGGAGCGGGAAACCTCGTTCCGCTACCGGCACACCTCACGACAGGCGCTACAGACCGTGTTTGACCGCAAGAAAGAAGCTGCGGTGTGATGGCGCATAACATGGCACGACTCTGCATCGCCACGGCGCTCATCCTCCTTGCTCCTCTCGCAGGCCAGAAAGGCTTTACCACCCATGTAATGAGCCTCATTGGCTGGCAGGAGTCAAGTTTGCGCGAAGCACTTGGCAATGCGAGCATCACCTCGTTTGGGGAGGTTCAGGGTACATTGGTTGATATGGTTCTTACTGGCGCTGGCGGCGATTTTATCAGCCTCTCTTCAGATGGAGATAATTTTTATTTATGCCATTATGATTTCAACGGAACCAAAAAATGGCTGATTTCGCACCCTCTTGGACGGACCACACGAAAAGTTGAGAGATTAGTTGTCTCCGAGGATGGTACAGCAATTGTTGTTCAAGGAGGCGACCAAGCTATTGAATCATATGCGAATTGGATATTCGATGGTACCGGCTCGCTTTTATTTTCTGATGTAGATGCTTCCGGGATATATTATCCCTCACCAAATGGCGATCATTTTGTCAGGGATTCAGATGATTTGGATGGCCAGCTTGAGATATATCAGCGTGATGGCAGTCCAATCGAATTCAATCTTCCCGACAGGTTCGCATCAGGAAAGGTGAAGGAACGTTTTGTTGACGATGACCATTTATTGATATATCAGGAAAGGGTAGTTGATTCGAGCCGCATCGCGGAACTGATTTTAGTCGATTTTCCATCTCTTGAGATTAAATGGTCCCATCAGTTTGATCATCGAATGGGAGGTGGGAATTTCAATTTGGATTACAGCGCAATTAGCCCAAAATATATATGCACCATCATGCCAGGATCGGGTCTAACAGTTTTCTCACGGCGATCTGGAGAACGGCTTTGGGGATATGCGGACATAGGATGGTGGCGCGACTTAGCGTTCGATGAAGAGGGCGAGATACTTTATTTTTTAACTGAGGGCAAGTTTCTCAACATCATCGATATAAAGGCCAAGCTAGTGACTGATAGCTATCGGCTATTTGATTATGGGAATGCCTACGGATGGTCACATCTAACATTTACCACCCATGGGCTGGTCTTTACCAACTCTCATCTAGTTGCCCATTACACTGATGCAAATGGAGTAAAGAAAAGAACCGTGGGGATGGGATCAGTCCTGGTGAGAACGAACAATCAAAATCAAGTCCAGGAAGTGATGGTGATACCAGGCTATGCGCTGTATCAAACTTTCAGAGATAGAAAAGAATTTTACCTGATCAAACAATCTGGAAAAAAGATTGAGCGGCTAAACTTGCGCTGATCGGACAGGATAATTAGGGCGACCGCTATTGGTCATTCACTTCCCTGCAGGTGGTTAGCACCGGATTTGCCGATTCACCCCAGCAGCAGCCGTAGCGGCTCTACCGGCTCCGGTGCTAAGGTCAGGGCGGCGGTGAGCTGCTTGGCGGCGGCTTCCACTTTCTGAGCATCGGCGCCAAAAGTGCGGCCAATTTCATCTCCGGTCTCCAGCCTGTCCCCCACCTTGGCCTGCAGGATAAAGCCGGCCGTGGGATCGATGCTGTCGCCCGCCTGACGTCTCCCTCCACCGGCGGTGATCACCGACAGCCCGGCCTGATAAGTATCGATGGCTGCCAGGTATCCGGATGAGGGCGCCACCAGCGGCACCGTTACGGCTGGCGCATGCAGACCGGCCTGAGCCATAGCCTTGACATCGCCGCCCTGGGCCGCCACGATCTCGTCAAACTTTTCCCTCGCCTGACCGCCGGACAGCGCCTTCGCGGCCGTCTCCTCCGGCTCGTGAACTCTGGCCAGACGCAAGATATCGGCCGAGAGGGTCAGGGTCAATTCGCGGAGGTCATCGGGACCGCCACCTTCGAGCACATCGAGGGCTTCGCGCACCTCGCACCAGATGCCCGCGGCATGGCCCAGCGGCTGATCCATGTTCGTGAGCCGGGCCACCGTGTCAACGCCAAACGCCTTGCCGGTGGCAACCAGAGTATCGGCCAACGCGCGGGCCTCCTCCACGGTGGTCATGAAGGCCCCGTTGCCCACTTTCACATCGAGCACCAGACCGCTGATGCCTTCGGCGATTTTCTTGCTCATGATAGAGCCGCAGATGAGGGGGATGGAGCTCACCGTCGCCGTCACGTCCCGCAGGGCATATATCTTGCGGTCGGCGGGACAAATTTCTTCCGTCTGCCCGATGAGGCAGGCGCCCACCTCCGCCACCACCTTTTTAAAGGTGGGCAGATCGAGGGCGGTGGTGAAGCCGGGGATCGACTCGAGCTTGTCGAGGGTGCCGCCGGTGTGCCCCAGGCCCCGGCCCGATATCATCGGCACAAACACGCCGCACGCGGCCACCAGCGGGGCCAGGATCAGCGACACCTTGTCGCCCACGCCGCCGGTGGAATGCTTGTCGGCCACATAGCCGGGCAGATGCGAAAAGTCGAGCCGCTCACCGGAGTCGATCATGGCCTTGACCAGCTCCTCACGCTCAGCAGTGGTCATGCCTTTAAAATAGACCGCCATGAGCCAGGCGGCCATCTGGTAGTCGGGCAGAGTGCCGCCGGTAAAGCTGTCAATGATGTAGGCTATCTCCTCGGCCGAATGGGCGCGGCCCTGCTGCTTGCGGCGGATGAGGTCGTAGTGATTCAGGGAGTGAGCTCCTGACCGGCGGCCTTGTAGCGCAGGGCGAAATCGACATAGAGCTGCGCCCGCCCGACGATCTCATCGTACTCGCTGCTGCTGACCTCCCGCCGGTATTTCCCGGGGACGCCCGCATACAGTGACTTGGGGAGCACAATCGTGTCAGGCGGAATGACAGCGCCGGCGGCGATAAGGGAACCCTCACCTATTTCCGACCCGTCCAATATCACCGCGCCCATGCCAATCAGGCAGCGGTCGCCGATGACGCAGCCGTGGATGATGGCATTGTGGCCGATGGTCACTTCGTCGCCGATGAGGGTCGGATAAATATCGGTAGTGACATGCACCGTGCAGTTGTCCTGGATGTTGGTGCGCCGGCCGATACGGATATGGTTCATATCGCCGCGCACCACACTGCCAAACCAAATACTCGATTCGTCCCCCAGAGTCACATCGCCAATGAGATCGACCGAGGGCGACAGGTAGGCGCTGAGGGGCACCACCGGCGTCTTCCCAGCGAAGGGGTAGATCATGCGGCAACCTCTTTCCGGCGCATGAGATCAAGGATATCCAGACGCCAGATGCGCTGCTCATTCTGCATGCGCAAGATCAGCACCAGACCGAATACGGACAGGATAATATTGGCGCCCCACATGGCCATGAAGGGGGAAAGCAGCCCCCTGTCGGCCAATTCCTCACCGGCGATCAGCAAGGCCCAATAGATCACAAAAAAGCCCATGCTCATGGCGCCGGCCACTGCGAAGCCGCCCCTGCGGGCCATGATTCCCACGGGTGCGCCCACCAAAATAAAAACGATACAGGCCACAGGGAGGGCGAATTTTTTATGGATCTCCACCCAGTACCTGCCAACCCCTTTTGAGTAGCTGGCCACGAGGTTGAAGTCGCCATTGAGGCCACGCTCAAGATTCTTGACCCGGCGCATAAGGCGGGTGGAGTCGATCCGGGAGAGCAAGGCGCTGTCCCCTATGGCCTGCTTCCAGCGATTGGCCAGCCCCAGGACTGTCGCTCTGGAAGTGTCGCCTTCCAGGATGTAGGGCGTTTGCGAAGCGATGCGGTTGGACATCCGCCGCCGCACCGTGGATATCTTTTCCTTATAGCCATCGATTTTCGCGAGCATTTGTACCACATTCATCTCCCTGTCGCCGCGCTGACTGGACTCCCGCCTTTCCAGGTACAGGTTATCCATGGGGATGACGATGCGCTGGCGCTCGAACTTGAGGCGGCGGTACTCGGTGAAGTTGGGCAGGGTAACCTCATGCATCTCTCCATCTTCAAGGTGAAGCAGGATCGCGTCATCAATGGCTTCTAGCGAGCCCCGGTCGGCATAGATGGTGCGCTGGAAACCACGGTTGTCCTTGCTGAAGATAAGGATGTCGGTAAACTGCTGTCCATCGCGACCTTTCACCAGCATGCTGTAGTTGGGCAGATCGTCAATGAAGTAGCCGACCTCGATGGCCATATCGGGCCGCTTGCGATTGATGTCTCCGGAAAGCGTCCGGGCCTTGTGGTTGGCGTTGGGCAGAACGGCGTTGTTGAAATAGATGAGGCCCAGACATATGACCAAGCCAAAATAGAACGCCGGCATCAGAATTTGGCCATAGCTGACGCCTGACGTGCGAATGGCAGTGATTTCATTATCGTGAGACAGGCGGCCAAACGCCATGAGGGTCGCCACCAGCACAGCCATCGGAACGGCCAGGGCGGCAATCCACGCCATGTTCAGGGCCACATACTCGATGAGAATGCCGATGCCCAGGCCTTTGCCCAGAAATCGGTCAATGGCGCGCAACAGGAAATTGGTGAGCAGCACAAACAGCAGCACCAACAGGGAAAAGATAAACGGGAACAGATGCTCCCGCATGATGTAACGCTGGTAGATTTTCATCGTAGAGAATGTAACAGTTACCGACGGGAAAACCCAAGCCCAATTGACCTTGACAGGTAGAGGGGGTGGGGGTAAGTTGGCTCCGCATTCGATGGGATTTTCCCTTGATAAAGGGTAATTTTCGCATGCAGTGGTGGGCGTAGCTCAGCTTGGTTAGAGCACCTGGTTGTGGCCCAGGAGGCCGTGGGTTCAAGTCCCATCGCTCACCCCACGGGGCGTGGCGCAGTCCGGTAGCGCACCTGCTTTGGGAGCAGGGGGTCGTAGGTTCAAATCCTATCGCCCCGACATCAATGTTGTCGACGAGGGATCAGTTTCTCGTCGGCATTTTTGTATTTAGACCCCTTTCATCAAAACCGGCTCTACAGCGCAGACTCCCGCAGATTCCCGCAGATAACTCCCCTTTGCGTATACGTTTTTGCGTATACGCATTTGTTTACTTGTACAGCCCGTGAGAGAAAGGATAGCACTATGCACAAAACGATGAGAGCGGCATCCTGTTTGACTGTGAATGAAGCAAAACACATGACAGCTGCGCTTCTTGCACTTACCGATGACCCAGCGGATCGGGGTGAATGGCACAACGAAGAGTTTGCCAGGGCTAAGCGCGCGATGATCAGGATAATCGGCATTTCGCTCGATCCAACTAAAAATGGGTATGAGCTTGCCCTTGCGATTGATGATTTTCACAATTATCGGTACTTCCGATCCTTGGGTTTTTCAAGTTTCACAAAATGGTGCGAGAAATACAATTTCTCCCGCCGCAAGATCGACAGATACTTGGAGACCTTTTATGATTTGTCAGAGAGTCGTGCAATAGATCTGGACGTGTACATGCATCTGAGCCCCGGGAAAGTCGAGAAGCTGATAAAGCCCTTCCTGTCAGACGAGCCCAAACGCCCCAAATGGGATAGTGATCATGAAACACAATCGAGCTGGAATCGATGGATTCGCGATCTTGAGTCTCGCTTGAAAGCAGCAAAATAAATTGGCACCATCCAGCAATACTAAGTCAATAGATGCCAGCTCGCAGGGTGAACATGGGCAAGCAAAGACTACAGAGACTGTTCAGGAGGCGATCCCGCCTGTGTTTGATAATCCTCGCCAGAGGCATTACTACGAGGTCTTCCCCCATCCACCTATCGATTTTCCTGTGACTCCAGGCGAGACCGATAATTTCCCCAGGAACTGCGCTCTCTTATTAAAGGAAACGCTAAAAGGTGACCACTTATTTCGTAAGAGGTACTATCGGGCAAAAGTGTCAGAAATTGCCCGAAATGCTCGCCGACCGGATAGAGATTCACAAATATTTATTATCAAGCCAGACACTATGGACTCTTTGCTCAATTCCCTAGGTTTGATCCCATCCTCGAATAACAAGGAAGTCCGGCGGGTCCTATGGGTAATGTATTACCAGGGCCTATCGCCGGAAGAATCAGATGCTAAGGTCAACGGCAGAACACTGGCTCGACACCTTACGAGGGCAGAAAGAATGGTCGGAGTTTTGCCAGAAGATCAACGGGAAAAATCGAAAATCGGTCTTCCAACCGTCAAGGTCTCCTATCAGGTTATGAGGCTCGGTCGAGATGGGAATTTTGATATTCAGCCATACTTTGAGGGGAAAATATTTTGAGTGCTGTGACGTTTAGACTTCAAATGCATCCAGGTGATGGATTCATCCGACTTATTGGGTTCCACGATTGGTCAATAACGTGGATGCCAGGGATTTGTATGTGTCATATTCGACGCGTCGATAAATGCCGCGTCTTTTTCGACATGAGTATTCTTGCCAAAGAACTATCTGGTAGGATGCCAAAAGTTAAAGGATCGACAAGTGCCTGAGATACCCGTGCTCCACAGAACAGTTGCTCGCAGTTTGCATCGGGTTTTGGATCCGGTAGATCTGGCCGCCATATTCAAATTCGAGCATGAATGGTATCTCTATTACCTGCTGCTGCTAACAACAGGAATGAGGCCGGATGACGCCGCTCAGTTAACGAGCGCCAATTTCAGCTGGAAGCGAACAATCATAGGCTATGTCAAGGAGGGTTCGGAGAAATATGTGGAAGTGCCGGTGCCGCAAGATGTGCTACGCCTGGTGCCGCATGATCATTCTGCCACTAAGCCGCTGTTTCCCAGATTATGCGTAGATGTGGAGGATCCGTGGATCATGGAGGAGGCTTTGAATGAACGCCTGGGCCAACCGGCAGATTTCTTAGAAGCGTTGCTGACAGCTGCAGGGAGGCCGACGGCTAGCCTTGTTTCCTTCAGAATCACCCTCCAGCAAGAACTCAGTGGGTGCAAGCAGGACATCGACTCAGCCTTGCAATCGCTCCTGCAAAAAATTCCGGAGCCCATGGAGATAGCATCGACTTGAGTACCATGCCCGACATCAAAGAGTTGAGGAAACAGATGAAATATTTCCACCTGACTACGCTTCAGGCATATGAGATCCCCGATGCCATTTCCACGCTGTTGTCGGCCCGGGTGAGATTGGGGCAATCGGTCTTTTTTGCCTACCAGCAATTCAAAAGAAATAAGGATAAGCCAATCATCTCACTTGCCCAGTACTTGCGAGTGATTGCGATGGCTTACCCTATGCTCTCCCAACGGACCTATCACCGCTCTTATAGGGTTTACGAGAGGTTTATCATCGAGTGTGGTCTCTGGATCAATGAAATTGAGCAAGTGGATTTCGTATTGCTCTCGAGGATTGCTGAGTGTCGGCACATCACCCCATATACCCGGCGGGACTTGGTCAAGCAGATATTGGATCGCATGGAACAGGGTGACAGCTATCGCCAGTTATCGGACCGGCTGGGCAAAGTCCTGGAATCTTATAAAGAGAGGCCCGAGCAATTGCCAGATGCGGTGATCAGGGCGGACAAGCGTTTGGTGGACGTTAAAATGGACCTCACTCTTTCCAGATCGAAGATAGATGAAATGGAGTATCCCGCCAAAATCCCAGTAGATTTTTCGGGGATCGGTTTACCACGCGTTGTCCTTCCTTGGGATAAACCGGAACCTGAATGAATCCATCGGCCGATTCGCGATTTCTTCTATCGGAAGATTGGTCATGAATCGGGCCGCGTAAAATGGCTTCCTGAGCCGACAAACCTCTCCCTTTTTTCCTGAGAAGGGCCGAATCTGTGCCAACAGTGGCTTAATATTTGCCGATTTAATTTAGGTAGATCTCGCCGACGAAGTTGTTGATCGCTGCGACCATTAGGGTCTCTTCGGAGGAAGTGAGCCCCTTTGCAAACGCCTCCAAAACCCCTAAAGATTATTACTGATTGCCGGGTACGAATTAATCCTGATTCATGACCATCAAACCCTTTCCGCCATACTCCTTGGCAGGGGGAGCCTAATCATAGGGCACTAGAGTTTCCTCCGTTTCTCGCCCGATATTCCCGTCGTACCACCGTCTACTATCAGACCCATTTCCCCCTTACATTCTGGCTTTCCAACACGCGGCAACGCCACGATGATACAGCAACAGTCTAGAGTATCCACATTCGTCTCCGAGCTCCGCCGCCGGCGAGTCTTCCGGGTAGCGGCCGTTTATGGCGGGGTGGCCTTTGTGTTGTTCCAGATCATCGACAGCATCTTTGAGCCGCTCCACATCCCCGAGTGGATTGGCAGCCTCATCATCATCCTGCTCCTGGTGGGATTTCCATTGGCTATGGCGCTGGCCTGGGTGTTCGATATCACGCCAGAGGGGATTGTGAGGACTGAGGGGCGCTCAACCGGCAAGCCGGGCACCAGCAACCGGGCCTTGATGGCCGTCACAATAGCTGCTGTGGCCTTCGGCATCTGGGGCTGGATGCGGGACGGGGGCACAGTTGGAGAGATTCGCTCCATCGCCGTACTCCCCCTGGACAACTTGATGGGCGATCCTGACCAGGACTATTTCGTGGACGGCATGCACGAGGCCTTGATCGCTGATCTGTCCAAGATCGACGCCCTGCGTGTAATCTCCCGGACTTCGGTAATGCAATATAAAGGCGTCAAAAAACCTTCTTTACCGGAGATTGCCCGGGAGCTGGGTGTGAGTGCCGTAGTGGAAGGATCGATACTGCGCTCGGAGAACCAGATACGCATCACGGTTCAGCTCATCGGTATAGATCCGGAGCGGCACCTGTGGTCGCACAGCTACGAGCGTGAATACCGGGACATCCTGAACTTGCAACGTGAGGTGGCCCAAGACATCGCCAGGAAGATACGCATCGCCGTCACTCCGGAAGAAGAGAGCCGGATGGCCTATCGACCGATAGAGAACGTTCAGGCTTATGAATCATACTTGAAAGCACGGTATAATCTCACTCTTTTTACAAAAGAGGCATTGGACCGAGCGATGGTGGATTTGGGACTTAGCCAAGAAATACTGGGCGATAACGCCCTTATATATGCAAGCATGGCGTATGTGTACTGGCAATATGTGAATATCGGTGCTGGGCAGGAAACCTACCTCGATTTGGCAGAGGAATATGCCGAAAAGGCCTTGAAGCTGGATCCGCAATCCTCAGAAGGCCACGTCGTTCTCGGACTTGTCAATATTGCTTTTCGCGGCAACGTGAAGAAAGGCCTCTATCATTTCAAACGCGCGCTGGCGATAAATCCAAACAATCCTGATGCGCTGTTCTGGGCACCCGTCGGTTATACTTTGGTTGGAAAAACAGCAGAGGCATACGCTCTGGTAGACAGACTCTTGGAGATAGATCCTCTCACACCCACGATTCATATCTTGCCAGGGCTCCTTAGTTTGATGAGCGGGCAATTTGAGACCGCCGTAGAGCTTGGGGAGAAGTACTATCGAATGGATACACAGAATCCCATGAATCATTTATTCTACCCGTTCGTGTTAGCATACAACCAGCAGCTTGATGAGGCCAGCGCGCTGTTCGATAATTTCACTGACGTTGACCTGAACAATTCCATGACGGGAATGGGTTTCATTCTTCAGGCTGCTCTCGCAGGTGATACCGGGAGAATGGAGGAACTGCTAACCCCGGATCTCAATGAAACCTTACGAAGGGATGCTCAATTTTCATGGATGCTCGCCAGCATCTACGTAATGGCCGGTCAAAATGGAAAAGCATTAACCTGGCTGGAAAACGCCGTGGATCGCGGATTTGTTAACTATCCATTCCTTGCCGATCATGACCCATTTATAAAGAAACTACAGGGGGAAGAGCGTTTTCAACGACTAATGAAGAGAGTGAAATACGAATGGGAACATTTCGATGATTGAGAATCGCTGTCACCTAAACTCCTATTAACGGGGATGTTTCGTTTTTCTCAGCCCCTGCGCCACCCAGGCTGTCCTTCATCCCCTGGAGATCCTGAGGGTGGCGCTGCTGAAGTAGGCAAGCCCGCCTTTCAAGCCTGAAATAGGCCTCTACACCGGATACATACCGGATACGCTGATCGGCCCTCCGCCGATGATGTGCTGGACTTGCAATCCAGTGCATGGTTAACTGGGGCAATTTTTCAACCAAAAATCGTGCTCCTGAAAGCGAAGGCAGAGGGTAAAGTCTATTTGAGTGACCTGACGCACATTGCTGGCCCAATAAATCAGACCGCCTGCCTTTGCTATCTCGGCCTCTATCCCTTACATTCCGTCTGCTAATCACCGATATACAATGGCACAACAGTCCAGCCTCTCAGTCTTCATTGCCGAGCTCCGCCGGCGCCGCGTTTTCCGGGTGGCGGCCGTTTATGGCGGTGTCGCCTTTGTCCTGTTCCAGATCATCGACAGCATCTTCGAGCCGCTCCACATTCCCGAATGGATTGGCAGCCTCATCATCATCCTGCTACTTGTTGGCTTCCCAGTTGCTATGACCCTGGCCTGGATATTTGACATCACGCCGGAGGGGATCGTCCGTACACAGGGGCGCTCGACCGGCAAGCCGGGGACGAGCAATCGAGCCCTCATTGCTGTGACTATTGCGGCGGTAGCATTCGGCATCTGGGGCTGGATGCGGGACGGCGGCAGCATAGTTGGAGAAATTCGATCCATCGCTGTGCTCCCGCTTGAAAATCTCATGAACGATCCAAACCAGGACTATTTCGTCTCCGGCATGCACGAGGCGTTGACGACAGAGCTATCCAAAATCAGTGCCTTGCGGGTCATTGGCCGAACCTCCACCATGAGTTACAAGGCCAACCCCAAGCCTATTTCAGAGATTGCCGCCGAGCTGAATGTGGATGCCGTCATCGAAGGCTCGGTATTGCGAGATGGAGACAAGGTGCGCATTACGGTCCAGCTGGTGGCCACCCGGCCGGAGCGCCACCTGTGGACCGACAGTTATGATCGTGACCTGCGCGACATTTTGAGTCTGCACAGTGACGTGGCACGCGCGATTGCTCAGGCGATTAAGGTAGCAGTGACATCAGACGAGGAGACGCGGCTGGCCGAATCTAAACAAGTGAGCCCGGAGGCTTACACGGCCTACCTACAGGGACAACAGTTTGTATGGAAGTTATTCGCCCCAGACGTATGGCGGGGGATCGGACAGTTTGAGAAAGCCATCCTGATTGACTCTACTTATGCCGAAGCCTATGTGGGCCTGGCCAATGGCTATTACTCTTTAGCCTGGTCCAACCAGTACCCATCGGCATTGGCCTGGCCCAAGATTATAGCGGCCGGGGAACGGGCGCTGGAACTGGATGATAATTTGGCTGGAGCGCACGAAATACAGGCTTTCATAAAGGAAGAATACGACTGGGATTGGCCCGGAGCAGAAAAAGAGTTTTTGCGGACTATCGAACTTAACCCCGCCAGCGCCCGGTCTCATTGGCATCAGGCGCATTTACACTTAAGGAATGGCCGCCTCGCCACTGCATTGGAGCATATCGGCCAAGCTATTGATCTGGATCCTTTTTTTCCCCTATACTATGCTGATAAAGCCGACCTTTTCGCATTACAGGGGAATTATGCTGAGGCTCTTCGGCTTTATGAATATATGCTATCAACTTTCCCTAGCTGGCCTTATACACACTGGTTAATGGCCCACCTTTATGCCCGTCAGGGCAGGTATACAGATGCCATTTCTGAAGTGGAAAAGACAATGGCCATTCTGGGCGACGATATAGGGGATGAAATTCCCTTTTTGGGTTACCTATACGCTAAGCTGGGGCGGATGGAAGAGGCACGCCGCCAGCTGGAGAGGCTGGACGCATTCGAGTTGGCCGGGGGCTATGCATCACCTTTTACTCGTTCGTTGGTCCATATCGGCCTGGGCGAGATCGATTCGGCTATAGCCTTAATCGAAGTGGCTATGGAAGAACGTTCCATGTGGCTGCGTGGCCTGAACCCTTCTTTACCCAGATCCTACCTGTTCAGCCCCATGCATAACCATCCCCGATTCCAGGCCATCCTGCAAACGTTGGGATTTAGCCCATGAGCCCTTTCCCCAGCTTCATCGCCGAGCTCCGCCGTCGGCGGGTCTTCAGGGTGGCGGCCTTCTACGGCGGCATCGCCTTCGTGATTGTGCAGATCATCGACGGCACCTTTGAGGTCATGGGCATTCCCGCCTGGGTCAGCCGGCTGGTGATCGTCTTCCTGGCTATAGGCTTCCCCGTCGCCATGGGTCTGGCCTGGGTCTTTGACATCACCCCTGAGGGTATCGTCAGGACTGAGGGCAGCTCCACCGGCAAGCCTGGGACCAGCAACCGGGCGCTCATCGCTGTGACAATTGCGGCCATCGCCTTTGGCATCTGGGGCTGGATGCAGGGTGGCGGCTCAACGGGGCAGATTCGATCCATTGTCGTGCTGCCTCTGGAGAACCAGATGGGCGACCCGGAGCAGGATTATTTCGTTGACGGCATGCACGATCTCCTGATCACCGAACTGTCGCGCTTGGACGGGCTGCGGGTCATCTCGAGAAACTCGGCCGTTTACTACCGGGGCAGTGCCAAGCGGACAGATGAAATCGCTGCCGAGCTGAAGGTGGATGCCATCGTGGAGGGCTCTGTATTCCGAGACGGCAACCGGGTTCGCATCAATGCCCAACTCATCGGGATGCATCCGGAGCGGCACTTATGGGCGGAGGTCTACGAGCGTGACCTCACCGATATTTTCGCTCTGCAGCACGATATTGCCCGGACCATCGCCGCTGAAATTGGCCTTAGCCTGGGCGCGTCGGCAACCGAATCACTGCCTTCCAAGTCAGTAAATCCATCATCATTCGACGCCTACGCTCGCGGCCGCCAGGCTTGGCAGAAACGCACCGGTCCCGACATTTTGGAGTCCATCGATTTTTTCCACCGGGCCCTAGAGTTCGACTCTACCAACGCCTTAGCCTGGAGCGGGATGGCTGACGCTTATGCCATCGCTCCCGTTTACACAGGCTGGCCTGTGGATTCGGGCTCCACTTTGGCCCGTAAGGCAGGCTTGAAAGCCTTGGAGTTGGAGCCGAATCTGGCTCAGCCCCACGCAACCCTTGGTCTGCGAGCCACCACATTTGTGGCCGCCAAATATCATTTTGAGCAGGCTCTCGTTCTCGATCCAAACTATGCGACCACTTATCACTGGTATGGTATGGCACTTAGGAACGTCGGTGACCTTGAGCAAGCTGCCCACATGTTCGATCAAGCGGCAGGACTTGATCCACATTCTCTGCCCATCCGCTGGAACCAAATAATCCTGCATGCCTACCGGGGATCAATCGAGGCGTTTGCCGCGGCTGCGCAACAAGCAGAGGCCGATCAAGGACCGCACCCTTACAACCGATATTTAGTGGCCGATGCATTCTTGCTCCAGGGTAAACTAGACAGCGCCATAAACATCCTAACCATCCTAGAGCAAGAAGATTTCCGCCGGGCACACTGGCTGCTGGCACTCGCCTACGCTGAGCTGGGCCAGGAGCCGCGCGCTATCGAGTACTTACAGATGTTTACCCAAAATATACCCTTGCTTCGCCCCCGATTCTATGCCCTTTACTATGGTCAGGTAGGAGCACTCGAGCAGGCCTTTGACAGTCTAGACGCATATATGCGCCTCAATGACCCCATGCTGGCCCTTGGTCTTCGGCTTGTTCCCCGGGCCGCTCCGCTGGCGCAAGATCCCCGCTTCGATGCATTGCTGGAAAAATACGGGGTGGTCAACTGATGCCCTCCCCGCTCTCCATCTTCCTCTCCGAGCTCCCCCGGCGGCGCTCTGCCGGGTGGCGGCGTATTAGTGAAACAAGGGTCCCATTGATTCATCGAAATAGTGTTGTAAAAGTAGTTTTCTCCTTCTTCCGTCGTCCTTAGCTCGCAGAAATCTGCCCTTAAAATTCATATATGTAGTATAGTTGGGAAGTTTTTCAATCCCTCGCATATCTCCAGTTTCATTGTCCAACAAACCTCGGTTTGTTGGGCAATAAATAATGTGTCCATTAATCGCTGAACCTCTCTATCTGAGAATAGATGGGAAAAATGGCAATTGGAGATTTCTGATTCTTCTTTTAAATAGCTCAAGTTGAGGAGGACTCGAACCCTGGGCCAATGGCTTAAAAGGCCAGCGTTCTGTGAGGAGAAAGAGGAAGTGATTCGCTATAGAGTAGCTATTAGTCGCTATTTACTAAGGAACTGCTCGGGTAGTGGGGTTCGGATCGGTGGTCCTAATCGAACATTTTTTCCCACACTCCCAGCTCCGTCTGAAAATTCTGTTTCCGAGTATCACAGCTACGCAAACACTAAGAGCATCTGGAAGGAAAATCATAGCACCTATCTGCCGAAAAGTTAACTGATCACTGAAAATGCAAAATCAATCTTTTAAGCACACCACCATGGAGCTCACGATGCTCCAACTGCGGCCACACGATGCAATTTGGTTATCTTGACGTTTCCCCCTAAAACTGTACCATTTGTGATGAGAGTTTTCCTGGATAGATTAACTGGAAGGAGAACGCATCATGAAGAAGCGCTTTACGGAAGAACAGATCATTGGGATCCTAAAAGAGAAC
>SCKJ01000011.1 GCA_004124875.1 Fidelibacterota bacterium
AAGGCTTTTATAACCGGACCAGAAAGCACTCAACGCTGGGATATAGATCCCCAGTCGAGTATGAAAACATGAAGTTCAAACAGGCAATATGACTTCTCGTAGTGTCCACTTTTTTGTAGCAAGATCAGGGGGCAATACGCAGTATGGGGGGTGAGTTCACAATCGGCCTGGCTGGGGGTCGGGGGGCGGAGAAAATCAGTACCGGTAAATGTTCAATTTGGTAATCAACTTATAAACGAGAGTGTTAGGATTTCTCTTGGCAGGCGTTGGACTCCGGCCATATGTCGCAGCTAACTTCTTGGCATTCCTGATAGCATCTTCCTGTTTTGAATCAAGAAGGGAAAACATATTCTCTGAATTTTTCTTATAGGGACTCGGCAAATGGGAGCTAAGCTTTTTAGAATATGCACTTCGATTCATACCTGTGTTCAGATATTCGAAGTGAAGTATATACCATAGCTCGAATGCCTCATTTGAATACGCACACTTTATGTCGTTGCTTTTCGATTTATTAATTGCATTATTAAAGTCCGAATCAGGGAAATCGTCTTTATCAAATACTACCCACGCTTCGTCAATCTCACGAGTATTAAGATCTGTTTGTGCCCTTTTATTGATTTCATCTCTATAGTCAATGGTCGCCTGGACTAATGCAAGCGTATTAGTTCCAGTACCTTCAATAACCAAGGCTATATCTTGAGGAAGCACGGATTTGTAACCTTCGAAGTAATTGGGTTCAGTTTTTGTGCCTTCGCATACTATCAAAAATCTTTTTCGTAATGGCCGTGTTTGCCCGCGCCTCATAATAATATCAACTTATCCGGGGGAAATGTTCAAAAGTATCTATTTTCTTAAAAAGATATCTTCGATATTATCTATGAAGGGAATTGCACCATACTTACCCTTGAGGTAGTCTACTCCAAAATTACTATCAGATCGCACTTTGGAACCGGTGGGGAATTTGTATTCAGAAAGAGAGAATAGATTGGACGCACCATTTGAGCGTTTTTCCGTCAGCCAAATTTGATCTTTTCTAAATAAATTTTGATCCAAAAGTGAATGGTTGTGGGTGGTAATAATTATCTGAGCATTCTTGTTATTTGTAACATCCGAGTTAAATAGACGTATTAGGGAATAAAGTAATAGTGGGTGCAACCTATTTTCAAATTCATCAACCACCAATGTCGCTCCCACCACCAATGCGTATAATATGGGTCCGATTAAATCAAAGAGCCTTTCTGTACCATCAGATTCATCCGCAATCATATCGAAATTAACCGATCCAACAATTTCATTCTCGTCATTGTATAAATAATGTTTTGTGACTACCTCATATTGATCTGACCAGCTCGGTCCTGGTTCCATTATTTCAGGTTCTTGCGATTCTTCTTCCTCAAATCTAGCACCTCTCAAGGAATCTTTAATAATAATGTCATCAATTCCTGTATCAAAGTTATAGATAACATTCTTGATAAATTGCGCAATATCATCATGCTTTTTCATTATATCAATGGTAGTATTTGTATAGTGCGGTCTAATTAGCGCCGAGAATATTTTTAAATTTCTCCTATACCATTTTGTAACGATGCCCGCTATTTCGCCGTTGAATTGGGCGACTACTGAAAGATACAATGCGTTTGACCGCGTTCGCCTCTCTAGCCCAAGGCCCTCCTTGAACCCTGCGTTCACTCGCATTTTTCCTTTTTCTCTTTTAAATAACGATACCTCCCGAATTTTTCTACGATACAACCACTCAGAAATGACCTGCGAACTATCCATCTCAAATCCATATCTGTACCGCACACCATCAGTTATAAAAACAATTTCAAAGTACGATGGAATCTCTGAATTTGCTGGATTTAATCTGAAGGGAGTATAGGGGATGGGGCCATCCCTCCTCCCCTTAGCCGAGGAATTAATTACAAAATTTCTCATGAAATTGAGAGCAAGAATTAAGTTTGTCTTCCCGCTGGCATTCGCTCCATATATGACAGCACTAGGTAAAAGGGTTTGATTTGCATCTTCAAGAAGAGAAATAGACTCGGGGCTTGCGAGATTTCCAACGGCTTCGAGGCTAAAAGTTTGCTTATCTTTAAAAGAGCGAAAATTTCCAACAGTAAATTCGATGAGCATTATTATTAATATCCCGATTATAAAGAGCATTTTATGTGAGATTTGGGAACAAATCAAACTTACGTAACAATAATGCTGAAATAATAGAAATAATATCTCAGGTCGGTAAATCCATTCCTCGCTCGTCCTCCCTTCCCCTCACTTCCCCGTCTCCTCCCGACACTTCGGGATACACCGGGCAAGCGCCTTCTTCCCTCATCCCTCATTGCTCATCCTCCATTCTTCCCCCTTCCCCCTCCGGTCGTTTTCCGGTTATATTCCGGCACGATGGCTGCGAGATTAAAAGAGCATTTCCGTGAGGTCGGCAACGTCGTTGAGGAGATCAGCAAAAAGAAGGTGCGCCCCAAGCGCATGGCGGTGGTCGACGAGGACAGTTGCACCGGCTGCCAGGTCTGCATCCCCTTCTGCCCGGTAGACTGCATCGAGCTGGTCCCCCAGGACAAGTACAACATCGTCATGCCCCCGGTGCAGATCCGGTTCAACGAGTGCATCGGCTGCGCCCTGTGCGAAAAGGCCTGCCGCAACCTCACCTGGGACGCCATCGTCATGCTGCCCACGGACGATTTCGAGGAAATCTACGGCATCCCGATAGACTGAGGGCCGACCCCCGAGGTCATGCTGAGGCTCTCCAAGCATGAACTGCCCCTTGGGTCGCCCTTCGACAATGCCTGTGCTGAGTGGGCGCAGAATCGCATGACCGCAGCGCTCGGGGTGACGATCAATTAGTTAACTTGGGGGCATGACCCCCATGACCCCTTGCTCCGCCCTGTGAAGTCGCCACTGCGACCCCGTAAACCTGTGCTGCTCGTGCTCGATGCCGGCACTGCTTCCGTCCGGGCGGCCCTGTTTGATCCCGACGGGCGTATCGTCGCCCTCCACCGCCACAGCCTGACCACCCACCGCCCGACGCCGGGCCACGCCGAACTGGACCCTGCCGCCCTGCTGGCCGCCGTCGATCAGGTGCTGGGCCGCTGCCTGGATGATTGCGATAGCCACCACTGGCAGCCCGAGGCCATGGGACTGTCGGTGCAGCGCTCGAGCTTTGTGCTGTTCGATACGATCAGCGCCACGGCCGCCGGTCCCATCCTCAGTTGGCAGGACCACCGGGCCAGAGACATGATGGACCGCTACGCGTCTCACGCCGGGGCCATCACGGCCACCACCGGGCTGCTCCCTTCGCCGCACTTTGGCGGTCCCAAACTGGCCTGGCTGCTGGAGCACGATGCCACCCTCCGCGCGCCGCTGGCCGCCGGCAACCTGAAGTTTGTGCCGCTGGCCTCGCTGCTGGCGCATCACCTGACGGGTAACCTGCTGATCGACGAGTCCATTGCCGGGCGGACCCTGGTGTTTGACATCCGCCACCGGAAATGGGACGAAGGTCTTCTGGAAACCTTCGGCTGGCCCAAAGCGGCCCTTCCGGAGGTGGTCCCGACGACGCACGCTTTCGGCCACCTGTCGCGGGCCAATTATCACATCCCCCTCAAAGTCTGCCTGGGCGACCAACAGGCGGCCATGCTGGGGCTCGGCGCGGGGAGCATGGGCGAAATGGCCATCAACTTTGGCACGTCGGGCTCGGTGCTGCTGCACACCGGCCATCGCCCGAGATTCGGGGCGGGACTGCTCAGCTCGATCGCCTGGTCGACTTCAGGCGCCGCCACCTATTTGCTGGAGGGGACCATCAACGCCGTGGGCGCGCTGTTTGCCTGGTTTGCGGACAGGGAGCGACGGCCCGAGCTGGCCAGGCGCTGGATCGACGAAGTGGCCCGGGAGAGTGACCTGGTGATGGTGCCCGGCATCAACGGCCTGGCAGCGCCCTACTGGCGGCCCGACATCGAAACGACCTTCGTCCCCGACCGGGACCGTTACCCGCTGCCCGAGCAGTTGTGGGCCGGCATGGCCTCCATCGCCTTGCTGGGCGCGGACATCATGGCCCACATGCATGCCGCTCTGCCGGGACTACAGGTCACCCATGTCCATTGTGGTGGAGGGATGGCCCAGCCGCCACTCTTGCAGCTGCTGGCCGACTTGACCCACTTGCCCCTGGAGTCACACCACGTGCCCGAATCGACTGCCACCGGAGTGGCGGCTCTGCTGGCCGCAGCGCTGGGGTGGACCGAATTCGGCAGCGCGACCCGCAAGGGACAGGCCCGCTTCGTGCCGCTGATGAACGCGACCGGCCGGGACAGCATCATGGACCGCTGGCATGCGGCGCTGGAGCAGGTGCTGGGCAAGTGATGCCAAAGGGTCTATACATATCCGTAGGAGTCATGCTGAGCCTGTCGAAGCATGAGCCTGTCGAAGCATGACTCCGCCAGCTGGGGATCAAAGCGGCCGTCGATTATCCCATCATCCGTGACTAAATTCGCATAACAGTTAACTGGAGACCTTATGCCGTTACCTTCCCGCGATGAAGCCTGGGACTTGCTGTGCGAGTACACCGAGTCCGATGCTCTGCGCAAGCACGCCCGCGCCGTGGAGCAGGTGATGCGGACATTCGCCAAATCGCGCGGCGAGGATGAGGAACTGTTCGGCATCATCGGCATGCTGCACGACTTCGATTACGAAAAGTACCCCTCCATGGAAGAGCACCCCATGGTCGGCTCCAAAATTCTGGCACAGCGGGGTTACCCGGAGGAGGTGCGCACCGCCATCCTGGGGCACGCCCCCTACCTGCATGTGCCGCGCGAGAGCCTGGCGGCCAAGGCGCTGTTTGCCTTTGATGAGCTCACCGGTTTCGTGTTTGCGGTAACGTTCGTGCGACCGTCGAAGTCGATTCATGAGGTCAAGCCGAAGTCGGTCAAGAAGAAGCTCAAGCAGGCGAAGTTCGCGGCGTCGGTCAACAGGGACGACATTGAGCAGGGCATTGAGGAGCTGCAGGTCGACCGCGATGAGCACATCCAGTTTGTCATCGACGCCCTCAAAGAGATCGATACGGAAATCGGTCTGCGCGGGGATATATCGCTTTGATTGCCATCCCGAAAACCAGTAAATTCGGGCATCGGATATATAGTTACATGTCTGAAGATATTTAGAAAGATTTTTGCTATTAGCAGGCCAAGCATGGGTCGGCGCCATATACCAGATTAACGGGGCGTTTTAAGACAACTTTTGAAATTCAAGATGTATAGAGAAGAACTTTTCGGCAGCGGAATCCATAATAATTCAGCCTGCCGCCATATAACTATCATTAAAAATATTTAATTTTTTTCTCAACTTCTTCCGCATCTGATTTCATATCCTGAACCCCGCCTGATCCCGCCGGCCAGCGACGGCCTAGAAAGGATGTCGCAGATGGCTGAGAACGTTGTCAAAGAGATGTACATCAATGAATCGGCCGGGCATACGCGCTTGGCAATTGTTGAAAATGGGCGTCTCGTAGAGCTTTATATTGAACGGCCCGATCATCAACGCATGGTGGGCTCTATCTACAAAGGGGTCGTGGAAAATGTGATCCCAGGCATGCAGGCAGCATTTGTAGATATTGGTTACAGCGTCAACGCTTTCCTGCCTTTCGCCGAAATCGGCAAGCCCGAAAATCTCGACTACGTTAAATTGCTGGGCGACGAGGTCAGCGATGACGAGGAACCCAAGACCAACGGTAGTCCCCGTCGCCGCAGTCCCAACTATGACCGCACGGCGCCCAACCTCAAAAGCGGGCAGGAAATCCTGGTGCAGGTCATCAAGGAGCCGTTTGCCGGCAAAGGGCCCCGGGTCACCACCGACATTGCCATTCCCGGCCGCCTGATGGTGCTGGTGCAGAACGCCAGCTTCATCGGCATCTCCAAAAAGATCGTTGACAAATATGAATCCCGCCGTCTGCGCAAAATCGTGGAGAGCTTCAAGCCCGAAGGATTTGGCATTATTATCCGCACCGTGGCCGCGTCCAAAGACCAGAAAGTGCTGGAGAAAGACTTCCAGCGTCTATGGACCTCGTGGAAGGAGCTGGAAGTATCGGCCAAATCCCAAACGGGACCGGCGGCCATCTACCGGGACCTCACCACGACAGACAGCGTGATCCGCGACCTGCTTACCCACGATGTCGACAAGGTCATTATCGACTCCAAGGAAATTCACAAACGGCTGGCCGGGTACTTGAAGGATGTCTCCCCCTCCCAGGCCAACCTGGTGGAGTACTACCGCGGCAAGGGGCCCATTTTCGGCAATCACGACATCGAGGAGCAGATCGACAAATCGTTGCAGCGCAAAGTATGGCTCAAAAGTGGCGGCCATCTGGTGCTTGAGCATACTGAGGCCATGCTGGTGGTCGACGTGAACAGCGGCCGCTTTATCGGCAAGCGCGACCACGAGCAAAACTCGTTGAAGATCAACTTGGAGGCGGCGCGGGAAATCGCCTGGCAGCTGCGGCTGAGGGATATCGGCGGCCTCATCATCATCGATTTCATCGACATGCACGAAGCGGCCAGCCGCAAGAAAATCTACGCCGAGCTGGTCAAGGAACTCAAGAAGGACCGGGCCAGGGTGGCCGTTTCGCCCATCTCCGAATTTGGTCTGCTGGAGATGACGCGCGAGAGGGTCCGCCTGACGCTGTTGCACGCGGTCAGCGATGAATGCCCCACCTGCAAGGGGCTCGGCTGGGTGCCATCGAAAGATGCCATGATCACCAAGATTGACACTTGGCTGCAACGCTTCCGCACCGTCCATAAAGACCGGCGGCTGATCATCTCCGTGCTGCCGGATTTGGCCGTATATCTGCAGGAGACCAAATCCAAAGTGGTGACCAATTTCATGTGGCAGCACTGGGTCTGGCTGGAGATCGAGGCGGACGACAGCCTGAAGGCGGACGAGTTCCGGGTCTACTCCAAGCGGCGCAAGTCGTTCGTCACCGATGTGGTGTAGGGTCTCTGAAGAGACTCAACAAATTTCGGGAGCGTGGGAATAGCAAGGGGTTCTACAACGGCCGACTGTGGGTAAATCCCGGCGGCACGGGCCACAATGTCCTTGACTCCCCTCTGACGTGCCGGTAAGCTCGCCTGCTAAATTGTTTAATCCGGAAGGTTTGATTCCCTAACAGATGTACGCTATCGTTGATATTTCAGGTAAGCAGTTTCGGGTCGAGAAAGGCCAGGAGCTGAAAGTGCCCTATTCAGGGGGCGATTCGGGCACCAATGTGCTGTACGACCGGGTGCTGCTCGTTGGCGAAGAAGCCGACACTCACATTGGCCAGCCGGTGGTTGCCGGCGCCCAGGTGGACGCGACCATACTCAGCCACGGCCGTGAGAAAAAAATTATCGTCTTCAAGTTTAAGCGGCGCAAAGGATATCAAAAAAAACGCGGCCACCGGCAAGACTTCACGCTGCTGAGAATCAACGACATCAAGCTGGGCCAGCCGGCGAAAACGGCCAAGGCGCCTGCCAAGGCAAAGGTCGAAAAGGCAGCGCCCAAGCAGGCAGCTCCCCCGAAAAAGGCTCCGGCTGACAACGAAAAGGATGGGTAAGCATGGCTCATAAAAAAGGCGTCGGCAGCTCTAAAAATGGCCGCGACAGCATTGGCCGGCGGCTCGGCGTCAAACGGTACGACGGCGAACTCGTCACCGCCGGAACCATCATCATGCGCCAGCGAGGCACGACCATCTATCCCGGCCGCAACGTGGGCCTCGGCGGAGACTATACGCTCTTCTCAAAAGTTGATGGGCATGTTAAATTTGAGCGCAAGGGACGCGGCCGGAAACAGGTATCGGTGTATCCCGTAAACTGACCGAAACTTAAGGCAAATCTATGGCAACCCTCGGGTACGGAGACCATCATCAGTTCCGCGCTTGAGGGTTTTTTTCATCATCTAAAATTGAGGTCCATGTCATGAAAATTTCAGTGGTTGGCGCCGGGAATGTCGGAGCAACAACAGCCCAGCGGCTGGCCGAGCGCGAACTGGCCCAGGAGGTGGTGCTGGTCGATGTCGTCGATGGTCTGCCCCAGGGCAAAGCGCTCGACATGTACGAGTCGGCCCCGGTGCTCGGTTTCGACACCCAGCTGACCGGCAGCAACGGCTACGACGAGACCGCCGGATCGGACATTGCTGTCATCACCGCCGGCCTGGCCCGCAAACCGGGCATGAGCCGTGACGATCTGCTGGCCAAAAACAGCGCCATCGTCGGCGGCGTGGTCGAAAGCCTGGTGGCCCAGTCGCCCGACATCATCCTCATCGTCGTCTCCAACCCCCTCGACATCATGTGCTCAGTGGCGCTGGCCAAAAGCGGCCTGCCCTCCAACAAGGTCATCGGCATGGCCGGCGTGCTCGATACCGCCCGCTACCGCAGCTTCATCGCCCTGGAGCTGGGCGTTTCGGTGCGCGACATCCAGGCCATGGTCCTGGGCGGCCACGGCGACTCCATGGTGCCGTTGGTGCGCTACACCACCGTCAGCGGCATCCCGCTTGCGCAACTGGTCAGCCAGGAGCGCATCAACGCCATTGTCGAACGGACCCGTAAAGGCGGCATCGAGATCGTCAACTACCTCAAGACCGGCTCGGCCTATTACGCCCCTTCGGCGGCGGCGGCGGAAATGGTGGAGTCCATCGTCCGCGACCAGCACCGGCTGCTGCCCTGCGCGGCGCACCTGAGCGGACAGTTCGGCATCGACGGCATCTACATGGGCGTCCCCTGTGTGCTGGGCAAGGACGGCCTGGAGCGGATTATCGAACCGGAGCTGTCAGACGAAGAGAGCGCCGCGCTGCACGTTTCAGCCGATGCCGTAAAAGAGACACTGGCGAAGCTGGAGCTGTAGGAAGTCGTCAGTGAAGAAGTAATCAGTTGTCAGTAATGAGCCGTGAGGCAAGACACTCACCCCTCGACTGCGTCGTTCCCCTCTCTCTGGATAGAGGGGAAACCTGAAACTTGCAACCTGTAACCAAATAAAAGGCCCTTCATTTGAGGGACTTTTTGGTCTCAAAAAAGTTGGAACTCTAAAATGGTCTCTTCTCTCATTCGAGATTGCATTTTCCCACCAGCTTGATTTGATTCGGGAGGCGGCAGGTACCGTCGATTGCCCTCAATTGGGCGTGTGGATTGGGATGTGAGGGATAAACCGCTACTGACGGCTAGACGAACAATGGCCTCCGAGTTTTTGATATACACCCCACGAATGGCGGAGTTCCCCACAACGAAGACGGCGCGTCCATTGGATTTTAGAACCCTCGCGCATTCGCCCATCACTTTGCTCATATCCCACACATAACGACGGACCATGCCCAAGTACCGATTTTCGAGTAACTCAAGATGGCCCATGGATATCATTGCTTTTTGCATTGCTCCACTTATTCCGGATTCTTTTGAAACTTCAGTGCCAATATTGCCGGACCGAAGCGAGCGAATCTCCGAAATGGTGTGCCCCATCCACACAAGGGAAAGCTTATGCCCACGAAGATAATCAATAGCGTTCAGGTAGGGTGGGGACGTTATGATCATGTCCACACTCGCTGATTCAATGGGTAGCATCCTAGCATCGCCAAAGTGGATGTCTGCCGCAGGAGCATCGCAGGCATGGCCCAAAAACGGACCATTTTTTACTACTATTGCAACGGCTTTAATAAAAATATCAAATGGCCTTACGAGAGCAATCTTATAAACTTTATGGGGGCGACTATGGGAAATATCCATCGCAAGGGAAGCACCTCCAGTTTTGGTTATGATCATGCGAGAAAACGCACACCAAAGAATCGTTCTCACAGGTTGTGATCGAACCCTTGATATGCAGGTTGCTAGCGCATTCAGTTCTTGTCGATTGCGCTGATCAAACCAGAAATCGATGAATTGACGTGTATCATTGTCCGTACCCTTGGGATAAGATTCTTTGGATAACAACCGGCCTTGAAGCCTCTTTGCTCTAACCAAGACATGATTGGCTCGGTGCTTGACTTCATCGGGTTCAGTATCAGCGCACCACACCCGAGCAATGAGAATAGCAAGCGGATCCGTGTCATACCCGATCGCGTGATGGCCCCTCGCCCTGGCTGAAACCAGTGTCGTCCCCGAGCCAGACATAGGATCGAGAATCCGTAAAGAGGGTCCCGTCTTTGGAAGTGCGTCCCACACAATGGAAGGCGCCATCCGTGCTGGAAACGGATGAACCGGGCGAATCTGGGCTTTTTGTGTCGCTAGAATCATATATGAATCGTTTTTCTTTCCTTTTCGGGGTATTCGCCAACTGCGGCCCTGATGTCATCTAAGATCAAATCTGGTCGCCGCACGATTTCTATACTGTTTTCCCTTGCGAATACAGCCCCTTTACCGAGGACATGCATCGCTTTGCAACATTCATAAATTTCGCGTTGACTCAATGGCACTGGCGGGTCACGATGTCTAAGTTCAGTTTGCACCGCACCATACGAAACTGGGTCATTCGGTACTTCCTTTGCGATAGTCCAAACGGACTCAAGTATCTCTCTGAATGGTGGGTCTTCGGACTCCTCTTTCTCCAGAGAATCGATCCACTGCTTGGTCTGGTCAGGTGTAATGCATTTCTTAAAAAGTTCTCGAATCCGCCCGAGTCCGCCAATCCGCTTCGCGGATGCAATTCTGACTAGACGCGCTAGATCATCGATGTAGATAAGTGTTATCGTCTTACCGGTTGCTTTGCGGTGGTTCCGGATTTCGCGAACTGAAGCCGAAAGTTCACCTCTCGAGGTGGCGAACTGATTTCCTACAACAGCATGATGGTCACACTTGTGGTCATCCATGTGTCGGGCGAGCCCCGCAATCCCCAGGTCCTTGGCACTAACATACTTTCCGCTCTTTGCTTCAATGCCCACCCTGTATCGCTGGGGAATCCCGTCTTCATCCGCTGGCAGATATGCCTCAGCGGTTCCATCCGGATTGTCTTTTCCACCGATTCGAATGACATCATCAAATCCTATAGCCTCAAAGGCAGCGCGTGTCTCGATCTCAAGCTCATCTTCGTTGTTTCTTGCTTCAAGAAGAGCGAGGGCGGTCATACCGGGTGTTCGACGATGTGTTGACCTTACAAACAGTCTCAACAATTCGTCGCGCCTCCCGATTACATCGCGAATTATACTTTCATCCAACCCCATTTGGTATAAATTAGCTTCCATCAAGATTTCAGACATCGCAAGCATTTCAAGTGGAAGGCTCCGCTGAGGATTAGTATAATACTCTTGGAACGCGGCAAAAAAGGGATGGGAAGAATTGATAAGCAACGCACCTCTATCCACATCAAAAATTGCCAACCCATCCTTCGAATCCAGCGCGCTCAATTCCGTTGAGCGAAGCAAGCCGTCCTCTCCAGCCGATCGCTCCTTCAATGCCTCAAGGAACTCAGCCTGCGCTTCAGCAGAAAGATTGGAAGGGAATCGGTAATAATATGGGGTGGCTTTGCTCTCCGCAACCAGTCGAGCGAGTGAGAGCAGTGGCGCTACTGTCATGCTCCCGGGTGCGGACGAAATGCTGGCAGAAATCCGTGCTGCTGGTGTTTTTGTTCGATCG
This sequence comes from Fidelibacterota bacterium, assembly GCA_004124875.1. Classification (GTDB taxonomy): domain Bacteria; phylum Fidelibacterota; class Marinisomatia; order SCGC-AAA003-L08; family TS1B11; genus TS1B11. The sequence goes on from SCKJ01000011.1 coordinate 11,588, forward strand.
CGAGCTACGAGTGTATTGCGCGCAAAATTGAATCCAGCGCGTAGATAATTCTGCGCTGCTTTATATAGGTATCCCTGTTGAAACGACTCACGGGATGATCTAAGTGCTTCGTCAAGGCTGTCGATGTGAACGACCATTCTAAACCGGGAGAATGTACCATGCCGTAATTTATTTCGCTCGATCCCAAAGCCAGGGTCGTCAACGTTCACTCGCCGTCCACGCACATAGACGAAGAACCCACTACTCTGCTCGAATTTTTCTTTGCCTGCATCCAGTTCATTGTCGAATGTCTCAATGTATCCCGTGATTCGCCCCAGCAGTTCTTCGTGCAAAACGCCGTACCGGTGAACAGAATCTTCTGGCTCGCTTGTGTCCTCACGAACAATCAATCCTTCAGGGCAAGGAGATGACATTTGGATGACATCCGTGCCTATCACCATTTTCTTAAAGGGGGCATCTATCTCTGGGGGCGTTATGGGGGCACCATCAAGGAAAAGGTGAAAGTCGCTGTGCTGCGGCATGGCGGTTCTCAATACCCAGTTGAGACGGCCAATACTGATTTTCTTTCCCAGGTCTTTCAAAACGGACATTATGGCGACGGTCCACGAAGCAGAGGCACCCTCTCCGAACAGGCGGAGTGCCTGATAGCCCTCCATTTCTCCATTGGCCCAAACTTGTACAGCCTCTAATGCTTGTTGCTCGGTCAGTTCCCGTAACGGTATTTGGATTGTTTGTTCATTAAAAACACCCTCGGTTTCTTGCCTCGCGATGCCGGCCAGATTTGTATAGTCCATGGTGGCCGCATAATAAGTGCCATCAACCTTGCAGATATGAGTGAGCTTTGAAGCCAATACAAATGTGGACAGCTTGCCAATACCGAATTTGCCAATAGGCTTTCGGCCACGAGCACCGGTCTCTCTGCGCCTAGTGCTGTTACCGATAATCCAGTGTGATTTGAGGGCGTCAACGTTCATTCCCTCTCCATCGTCTATTACCACAATCGTTGCATCTGAATCGCGGGGATCTGGGGAGAGGATAACGTGGACGTTTTCAGCGCCAGCATCGAATGAGTTGGAGACAAGTTCTTCAACTGCCTTGTTGGGGCTGGAGTACAGGCCTTCGGAAAACAGTTCTATGATACGGACACTAATTTTGACATCAATCTGGTCGATTGTGTTTCCAGTATGCTCGAACAATTCCCCAGTCGGTGGGTTCATTACTATATGTTTCCTTTGCTGGTATCCAGTGGGGCCTAAATTAGCACGTGAATTCGTTTTATTGGTGGGACTTTCCTAACTAGCTATGAGTTGTCAATACTCCCACTCCTCACTACTGGCGACTGATTACTCTCTCCCCCTCATCACTCATTACTGACGACTCACGACTCTTCCTCTCCCCGCACACCACTAGCTGCAAACTCACCTTTGGAGCCTTAAAATTGACTCCCATGTTATGCCCTGGCATCACTTGCAGTCAATTGCCCTCCTCGGACAACCTTTCCCCCGTCCTGCGGGTCAAAGGGACGTGTAAGGCGGATTGTGGATAAGCAGACAGTCACACTCATCCGGGCAGCGCAAAATGGCAATCAGAACGCCTTTCACCAGCTGGTCAGTCAGTACGACTCCCGAATTATGGGTTTGGCCCTGCAAATATTGAAGAATAAAGAAGATGCGGAAGACATATATCAGGAAGTTTTTCTTAAAGCCTGGCGCTCCCTGGACTCTTTTGAGTTCAAGAGCGACTTTTATACCTGGCTATATCGGATCACCACCAACACTTGCTACAGTTACAGGACCGGCAAGCAGCGGCACCATATGGAAAACATCTCCCTGGAGGAAGGATACCACGACGCCTACGAGGATGAGCGCCTGGGAGACCGGGACGACCGGCAGGCGGGGATTATCGCCGCAGTGGACGAACTCCCCCAGAAACAGAAGACGGTCTTCATACTGCGTTACTATCAAGGACACAAAATTCAGGACATCGCCAATTTATTGGGCTGCACAACGGGCACCGTCAAGCGGTACCTCCATCGTGCTACCCATAAATTGAGAAGGGAACTGGCAGGTTATGCCTAAAGACGATTACAACCAAACTCACCTGACCGACGACCAGCTCAGGGAGTTATTCAGCCCCATTAAGCCGGTCATCAAGGTTGACGAACAGTGGCTTATGGCGCAGCGGGCCCGGCTGGAAGGCGCCATTGAAGTGGCCAGCGCCGTCACCTGGTGGACGCGCTTGGTCGAGCAGGTCCAGCTCTGGTGGCAGGAGCTGCCCTACTATTTCGGCTCCGCCCGGCCGGTACTGGCCTGGGGCGGCGCGCTGGTGCTGGGCATCATCATCGGCCGCTTCGCCTTAACCGGTGGCGGCGTTGATGCGTTCCCCGGCGGGATGGCGCAGGGCCAGGACATCAACCTCGCCGAAATGATCCGCTCCGGCCAGATCAAGGATATCGATGTGGGCGTCAGCAGTGATCCCGATAACCCCATCGTCCTCAACCTGACGACCGGCCGTGAAATGCAGATGACCGGCACCACTGAGCGCGATGACATTCTGGCGGCCCTTGAGTATGTGCTGGTGCGGGACCCGAATCCGGGGCAGCGCCTGCAGTCGGCCCGCATCCTCGGCGGCATTGGCAATTTGGACAGCAAGGAGTCTACCGTGATGGCGCTGGTTTCGGCCTTGCTCACCGATGAGAATCCCGGCGTCAGGCTTTCCATCGTCCGCTCCCTGCAGGGCATTGATAACCCCCTGGTGAAGAATGCCCTCATCAAAACGACCCTTGAGGATACCAATGAAGGGGTGCGGTTGGCCTCGGTTGAGGCGCTGGGCCACTTTATTACCGATCTTTCCGTCAGGTCAGCGTTGCTGCTGGCTTCACGCATGGATGCGGCCGAATCGGTCCGCTACCAGGCCTATCAACTGCTGGCAGAGTCTGCCGGTGAAACCGATGCCGAAGGACTGGATATTCTACCATGAGGAAAGTTCTTACCTTGGCGCTGATGAGCGTGTTGCCGTTGCTGGCACAGCGGGCCCAGGCCGAAAAGGAGCTGATCTCATCCGAAGTGGTGCACGGTCTATTTCAGGTCGTCTTTAAGCATACCATCAAGGCCGATCCCGGTGGACAACTGGAACTGAAAGACATGTTCGGCGATGTGGTTATCACCGGTACGGATTCCAGAATTCTGGAGATCGTGGAAAAAATCCGCATTGCCCGGCGCGCGCGCGATGGGGCGGAAGAATTTGCCGTCCGGATGAGCGGATGGCTCGAAAGCATCCCCAATGATCAGCCGGTGTTCACTTTCAGGGTGGTCCGGGAGCGCAACCGGAACATCAGCACCAGCTACAATATATCCATACCCAGGATATTCAACGTTTATGTGAAATCGTTCGGCGGGGATATCGACCTCTCCCATGTGAAGGGTGAAATCAACATCAAAACCGGCGGCGGCGATATCGCGGTGGCAAACACCAGTGGCCGTATTTCAATCAGGACTTCCGGTGGAGATATTGACGTAATTGGGGCCGAGGGCCAGATCGACCTGGTTACCAGTGGTGGTGATATCGAGGGCCGCAAGATTGTAGGCAAGGTCTATGTGAAAACCGGCGGCGGCGATATCGAACTGGTATCGGGCAAAGGGACACTGGAGGCGGAAACCGGCGGCGGCGATATTGAAGTGCGCGATTTCGAAGGACCTTCCATCAAAGCCCGGACTGGCGGCGGCGACCTGGATTTCGCGCGGATTACGGCCGTCCTCAACCTCATCACGGGCGGCGGCGATATTGATGTTTCCAACCTTATCGGCAACCTGGAAGTTGCCACCGGCGGTGGAGACATCGATCTCAAACGGGCCGTGGGGGATATGATCCTTTATACCAATAGCGGAGATGTTAAGGCGAAAAAGATCAACGGCGCCCTGCGCGTAAGATCAGGCCGGGGGGACATTGATATTGAGGGCTGGCTGCTGGATAAGGCCACTAAAAATAAATCGCTTCTGGAAACGCGCCGCGGTGACATTAACATCTCGCTGGCAGGCAAAACGGCGGTCTCCATCGCGCTTAAAATTCTCGACACCCCCCCACGGTACGGCATGAAGCAGATTTATGGCAATATTGATTTTGATATATCGCGCGAGCAAGGCAATACATTGGGCCGGTACGACGCCCCAAATTCCGTCCATGCTATTGAGGTGGAAACCCGGGATGGCACGGTCACTATTTATGAATCCGAGGATTGAAAAATGAATAAACGGCAACCTATTCTCCTTTGGGGCCTGATGGCAATGTTGACATCTGCGTTTCTCTTTGGGCAGGAGGAATTATCTGCTCTACCCGAGCAAGTATACACGGTTGATGACACGGGGGAACTGAAAATATTTTCCGATCTAACCATACCTGCAGATGAAATCAGGACAGGGAAACTGCGGGTCATTGGGGGCAATCTCACCGTCATTGGCACCGTAACCGGCCGCATCATTGTTATCGGCGGCGATGTGGACATCAAGTCATCAGCGGTTGTGGAGGGCACCATTGTTGCCCTGGGCGGCAAGATTACCAGAGCCGACGGCGCGGAAATATCCGGTGAAGTGCTGGAGATTAATAGCGGGAAACTTTCGCTGTCAAGGAGACAGGCCGCGGATATTTTTAACCGCAATGAAGCGGAAGAAGACGCGCTAAAAAGCGCCTGGTATGAAGATGACCGGTATTCAAAATCGTACGATTACAAAATCAAACGCAGGGATGAAATCTCAAAAAAAGTCAAGCGCATACGCCGCATCAAACTGTCGCACCGCAGCCGGGTGAGATCCGATTTCGGAGTGCCATCTGATGTGGTTGTCCGGTACAATCGCGCTGAAGGCGCCGCCCTTTATATTCCCTTCTCGCCCGACACCGACGACCTGAACGGCTTCCATATCCAGAGCATGATTGGCTACGCCTCGGGGCCCAACAAATTTTACGGTCGCATAGGTATCGGGCAATACCTGTTTGACCATCGGATTGGCGTCATTGCCGAAGCACACCTCGCGCCCACCCACAACGACGGCTGGCGGCTGGCCTCTGAGGAAAACTTTCTCGGCGCGCTGCTGATCCACGAAGATTGGTACGACTGGTACGAGACCGAGGGCTACGGAGGCTCGCTCGTTGCCTATCCGTTCAGCTGGTTGAAACTGGGCGCACAGTACCTGCTGGAAGAGCATCGCCGGATGCACACAACGGTAAACTGGAGCCTGTTTGGCCGGGACAAAACATTCCGCCCCGGCTATGCCATTACAGCAGGCAAAGACGAGAACATGACCTACCATCTGCGAGTGGGCAACGACATCGGCCTGTTTCACAAGGGCTTCAAGGCTAACTTTGGGGGCTCCTATACCACCACCATGCCCACCAGTGACTTCGCCTACACCCGGCAGGAATTCAATGCAGGCACATTCTTTAACTTTCAGCGGCGTCTGGGGGTTCGCGCATCCGTCAAGACCGGGGCCACCCTGAACAGCGGCAGCGGTGGTTCGCTGGGCTACGGCCTGCAGCACAAGGTTCCTGTGGGCGGCATAGGATCCATCGGCGGCTATGACTACAAGGACGAGTCCGGGAGCCATTTCGCCGTCATCAATGTCGATTTCTCGCTGCTGGACCGCTCAGGCGATGTGCTCTCGATCCTGTGGCAGTATGGCGCAGCATGGGAAGCCGAATATAACCTGTTCACCGGGGACTACTTATCGGACCTGCAGGCGGGTGGCCGCCAGAGTATCGGCTTCCGCTTTGGCGATGAAAGCACGCGTTTTGAGATATTCCGCACCCTCAGCGGAAAAACTACCGAATACGCATTTTACTTCAGATTTATGGATCTGTAGGAGCATACATGTCGAGACAACCCCTCACTGTTGCTCTTTTCGCTCTGACCCTGACCGGCGCCCTGCCGGCTCAGGATCAGGCCATCATCACCATTGATGAAAACCTGGACGACGTGGTTGAGCAGCTTGACATACTCATAAAATTTGGATTCGGGAAAATAAAAATTGAACGCGGCAACCCCTCGAAGGCAATCACCGGATTTATCCAGTATAATGATGAAATGATCTCTCCCAGGATTTCATACGTGGGCGACAGGAGCATAGCGGTATTCCGCCTCGAAACAAAAATGCGCCGGGAAGGCTGGGGCTTCACCAGGTGGCATGATTTTGACGATTACAACCTGCCCGAGTGTGAACTCTACTTTACGACCCGCGTGCCACTGGATATCCAGTTTTCATGTGGCCTGGGTGAGGCTGAACTTGACTTCGGAAACCTGCTGATCTCAGACGCCAACATTGAAAACGGATTGGGCGCCACTTTGCTCAACTTTTCCACATTGAACGAGATCACGATGCGACGGCTGTCGGTTGAGAACGGGCTCGGCGAACTGCGTGCTTCCAATTTGAGCAACGCCAATACGACTCGCTACAGATTCGACAGCGGTCTGGGTGACGCCGATCTCGATTTTGGGGGCGAACTACAGCACGACATCCAGGTGGACGCCAACATCGGACTGGGCAATATGACTTTCAGAATTCCGCGTATCTACAATGTGGAGCTCGACGCCAAAGACAGTTTTCTCTCCACCATCGAGACGCGCGGAATGATTCAGATCAGGCGCGGATTGTACAGAAGCAGGGATTTCGATTCGTCCAGGCCAACGATCTTCATCAGTGCCAACGTCGGCCTGGGGGGCATTAAGATGGTCTGGACTGACTGACCCCCCCCCAATACTGCCGATTCCGGCGACCGGGCGCCACGGCTACATGACAGGATCTCTCCACACCCCGGCAGAACCGTCATCCACGCCTTCCTCAATGCGCAGGACCTCCACGTTATCCTTGTAGAAGACCATTTTCTCCGAGCCGTCAGTTTTTACCAACTGCACTGAGTCGCTGCGCCGGGTCAGGAGGTAGCCTTCGCCATCAGCTCCTTCCGCCAGCGGAAAGTGATAATCGCGGCCGGACGTGGTGCGAATAATGCACAGCCGCTGAACCGCTTTGGGGCGTGTCATGCGCTTTTAGTTCCAGAGTGGATTTGACGGCACGATGGGATCAAAGGGGCTGATTTTGGTGAGCGTGCCCAATCCGCTCTCAAGAAAATTGTTCAGGATATCAATGCGCAATTCAAGCGATTGGAGCTCCAGCAATTTTTGCTTTTCCCCTGCATTGATGGGCAATGCCATGATGATCATGTGGGTCAGCATCTCCACCGGCAGATTCTCATCCGCCAATACCTTGATATTATGCTCCATGGCAGACTGCTCGAGAATGGCTTCAAACTTGCGCAGCAGGACGTTCATTTTCAAACCGGCATCCGTGACTTTATCGAAATCGGCGAGGAGCGTAATGGCGCCCCGGCGGTAAGCATATTTTGATTCGACCTCATCAATGCGAGCTTTTACCAACCCGGTAATGAGCACATTTTGAGAGCCGTCCTCCAGCTTTTGGCTCTGGTGCAGATATCCCAGAGTCGCTATTTCATGAATCTCGGGCTGTTCGGCGGTGGCGTCCCCTTTTATCAAGGTGATGGTTACCAGCCCTTCGCCCGCCTGAATGTCGCGCAACATATCAAGATAGCGCGGCTCAAAAATGTGGAACGGCTGTACGGTTTTGGGGAAAAACACGAACTCCGGCAGGGGAAATATGGGCGTTACCCCGGAAAAATCCTTTAGAATTTTATTGAGCGTTTTCAATGTTGACCTTTATGATTCCATCTTCTACGGTTACGGGGTACCGCCTGAGTCCCATTTCCGGGTTATCTATGCACCGGCCGTCATCCAGCGAGAATATCCATTCGTGCATGGGGCAGGTCACGGTCCGCTCTTTCACTTCACCATCGCCAATAGAGCCACCCCGGTGGACGCACCTGTTGCCCAACGCAAACAACTCCCCCGCATGACGGAACAGGGCAATCGCCTCGCCGTCTGCCCGAATGTGGATATGCCTGCTTTCCTCAGCCATGGAGGCCAGCGGAAGGATTACTTCAAACTTGTTGCTTTGCTTCTCCATAGCATGCCACTGAAAACCGGCCCACCGGTCGCACATCAGCCAAATTTAACCGGCAACTTCAACAACCAACCCCAAAAAGAAATTAGACCGCCCCCTGATTCGAGTCAACCTGTTTGGCGGCGGCAATATTGCGCATCAGCCCGTTGTAGCCAGGTCTTCTGGCCGCCGAACCCCGAAACTGAAGGTCCCACTGCTCCTCTGTCAACTCTTTCCACTGCTGCAGGTTCCAGCCCGCAAACGGCCTCGGGCGGTACCCCGCTTCGCTCGATACGCGGGCGAATTTTTCGTTCCAGGGACAGACCTCCTGGCAAATATCGCAGCCGTAAATCCACCCCTGAAGTTGCTCATCCTTGCCTTCGGAAAAAGGGCCTTTGTGCTCTATGGTGAGGTACGATATGCACTTGCGCGAGTCCAGTTGGTAGGGGCTGTCCAGCGCTCCCGTGGGACAGGCAGTGATGCAGGCCGTGCAGCTGCCGCAGAGGTCCTCCTCAAAGGGAGCATCCGGCTCTATAGGGACATCAATAAGCAGTTCGGCCAGAAATAGCCACGAGCCGAAATCGCGGGATATCAGGTTGGTATGCTTACCCTGCCACCCCAAGCCCCCGCGCTGAGCCCATGCTTTCTCCATCACCGGCGAAGTATCGACACAGACCCGGGTCTGAATGTGGGGGTGCGACTGCCGGAGCGACTCCGCCAGCTGTTTGAGCCGCTGCTTGATAATCTTATGGTAATCGTCCCCCCAGGCGTAATTCGACCAATGGGGAGCACCGGTGGGCCGCGGCGGCGTCTTTGTGTAATAGTTCATCGCCAGCACTACCACGGTCCTGACGGGGGGCCAATAGACGCGAATGTCGGCCCGCTCGGCCTCCCGGTGGCGCATCCACTCCATGGAGCCGTGGCGTCCCTCTTCAAGGAACTCCCGCAGGTGAGCCCCGGCCGGATCCAGATGTCCCGGCGCCGCAAAACCGATTTTATCAAATCCGAGACTGAGCGCCGATTGCGTGATCTGCCCTTTCAGCGATGCCACCTCCGCGTGACCGGCGACTGCCTCACTCATCGTTCACTGTGTCGGCATGATATGGCCCCGGTCCAGGCGGTGTTGGGTCACGGAGAGGCGGAAAGGTTCAACTGTTACAGGCCACCCAGGAGCGTTTGCGCTTCCGCCTGAAGCAGATTATCGCTATCCGATTTGGCCGGCAGGGCCAGCGCCGTTTTGAGGCTGCTGCGCGCGCCCTGGCTGTTTTTCAATTCAATACGGGTTTTGCCCAGCCACAGATAATGGCGGATATCTTCCGGGGCCATGCGGGCCGCCTCCATAAAATAGTCCTCGGCCTCTTCAAAGCTGGCCTCCGGCGGGGTAGCGTAGATGATCGACGCAAATGTCCGCTCCAGCCAGCTCAGATCGGACAGCGCAAAGTGCCAGCGTCCCATCACGTGCTGCCAGGCGTCATCCTCACTGCCCAGCTCAATGGCCGTCAGGGTATGCGCGGCGACTTCGTAGGAGTTGACGATTTTCTGCTTGGTGCCCTCAATTTCGCCAGCCCTGCCAATCAGAATGCCATAGTAGCCGTGGGCCTGGGCAGAGGTCGAGTCCGCGGCCAGCGCCAGACGGGCGAAATCGAGTCCGGAATAGATGTTCCGGGAGATCACCTGGGGATCATCGCTGTTGTCGGACAGCGTGAAATGGTGCCGCGACATGCGCCACAGGTAGGCCACATCACCAGCGTGCAAGGTGGCCATTGCGCTGAGCAGCTCATACTCTGCGTCAAACATTTTGTCATCGTTGAGCTGGTCAATCTGTCCCCAGTTGTCATCCTGGGCGGCCAAAGGCGGCAGCAGCATCGCTGCCAGGGCGACCCGGCTAAGCAAACGCATCATCAATGAATCCTTCGCCAAAATTAAAAGTAGGTCAAGAAATTAACTTTCAGCTCCCTGCTGAAGCGGCTCACCGTACTTTTGTTCACCAGAATGTCATTGAAATCGAACTCCATGTAGAGCCCCGGCGCCATGGTCAGACGCAGCCCGGCGTTTAAGTATCCGGCGCCTTGCCCAACCGTCAGATTATGTAGTTGGATATCAGCATCATCGATTTTATTATCATCGAGGGCGGCGTTGAACTCGACGAAAACGATGACACTGGGACTGAGCTCTTTGTCAAACCCGAAAAAGAAGTTGAAATCATCATCCTCATCCTGCTCGGTGAGGTTTTTGCTGATGCCCACATGGCTGCCGAAGTTGCCCAGGACATCCCAGTTTTTGCTGAGCACAACATAGGCCCCGATGGCCTTCACGTCGTATCTGGCCATATCGATAGTGATTTCGCCGGTGGTGTCTTTGCTGATTTTCTGTTCCCAAAAGTCGCCCCGTCCCTGGCTGTCCAATCCAATGGTGATGGCGGGTATAGTGACGGTCTCATCGTACAGACGGTATTTCAACTGCGCCTCGGGCATCAGGCGGTTGAGGCCGAGCATGTCATCGCCGATAAAATTGCTGACGCCATAGCTCATGCCAATGGTGAAACGGTCTGAGAAGCCTACGGCCAGGCGTCCCAATATGCCGCCGCCCCGTTGCATGAGCAGTTCGATTTCGTACTCCCCGCGCGCCAGTGTGCCCGCAGTGGGAATGGTGACCAGAACCGTAGGCGGCGGAACCTGGGCGGTTGCCTGGCCTCCCGCCAACAACAAAATCATGATCAGTAGCGCGCGCGAATCTCGTAGTGATTTAATCATACTGCTCCCAAACTGATTATCCGCCTGAGGCGGAATCTACGGCAACGGTTCCCGCTTGTCCAGTTCCCCGTTAAGCGAGTCGGGACCGGCGGAATCGGGCTGCCGGGCATTTTCAGCGCTCGGCTTCAGGCCGGACACATCAAGCACATTTTCCATGCTGTCTCCAAGACCGTACCCGGAAAATTTGCCCGGATCAAGTTTGATGCGCACGTGACTGACCACCTGCCCATCACGCCCACGCTCTATGACCTCCTGCTCTCCTGAGTCACGATGAAAAACATAGCGGAATGACCGCGCGAGTTTCATCGGGTCCCCCTGGAACCACGATTCGTTGGTGAGGAATCCCAGACTGTCATAGTCGAGGAACACCGCGGCAATCTGACGGCCCTGTGTGGCCATGATTTTATAAGCCACCAAGGTCTGGTTCGAATCGTAGATGACCTCTGTAAACCGGTCGCGAAAATCCGCTACTTTGTCAACGCCGTACAGATAACTGATCACCTCTCCCGACTTGGGCTCATCGCCAAACAGGAGCTCCCGAAGGATCAGGCTGTCGGGGGTTAACTCAATCATCCTCTTGATGGACATATCATCGGGCCAGTAAGTGTAGACCCGGCTTTTCTGCAAAGCATCCTGGCGACTGAACCATTGCAACGTCTCCACAAAACCCCTATTGTTATAGATCACTTTGAGATAGCCGGCCTCGTGGACTTCGAAAGGAAATAGCTTAATACCCTGTTTAAAAGATTTCTCACTGCGGTAATATTCAGTTTTAAGGCTCCCCTGCTGAATCATCGCCGGGGCGAAGCTCGCCAGCCATAACAGCATGACCGGCATGCCCCAATTCGGTCGGCACGAGGTTCTGCCTGCCGCAGTATAACGGTTTCTGCCGCTGAATATCATGACTAAATCTAAGCAGAAACAGCGCACTCAGGTACCGGGACGAAGCACCGGCGATAAATTCGATTTTGTGGCTTGGGTCACGAAATATTCGTGCTATTGCACCCAAATTCTAGCTACTTTGATTGAAAGACGGGTAAAATGATTCTGATACCGATGCATTTGGGGGGAGAGGTCGTTTGTGACTAGCGTGATACCATTGGCAGAACTGCTGCGGATTGTCCGGAATCTGGCCACCTTTCCACCTGCGCTGGCCATGCTCAATGTGGCCATCAACAATGCTGATCCCCCCGATAAAATCGCCGCCATCATCGCTTCGGATAGCGACCTGACCTCCCGGCTGCTGCGTTTGGCCAACAGCGCCTACTACGGCGTTTCGGGTGAAATCAATTCGCCGGCCAGAGCCATAGCGATGATCGGGATCAAGGAGGTGCGCCGTCTGGCGTTGGCCTCGAACGCTATTTCTCTCTTCCCCGGCATCGACGCCAATCTCATTAGCGTCGAGCAGTTCTGGTACCACAGCCTGGGTTGCGGAATTGCCAGCAGGGTGATCGGCAACAAGATGGGCAACGGCGAGTTCGCCTTTACCGCGGGCCTTCTGCATGACATCGGCCGGCTCGTCATTTACCTCTACATACCCGACAAGGCAGTGCAGATTCTGGAGGAATCCAGAAGTAGTGAGAGGCATCAGTACCTCGTCGAACAGGAAATATTACAATACGACCACAGCATGATCGGTGCGGCACTGTTGGAGCAGTGGCTGTTCCCTCAGGAATTGATCAGCTCAGTGAAATATCACCACGAGCCTGCCCTCAGCCCCGGCGCTGAAACCCGTTCCTATACCGTCCATCTGGCCAACTTGCTGGCGCATTCGATGAAACTCGGTCACAGTGGCACCGTTTTTTCCCCCAAGATCACCGATGGGGACTGGGAGTCGGTTGGGCTTTCATCCAAAGATACTGAGAGCATCACAAATCAGATTCAGTCGGAATACGACGCCGCCCTCTCTCTCTTCAGCGACCTGCTTTAAGCCCGCTTGCCGGGCGGCTCACACACTGATAAAGGCTGCGGATATGGCGACCCTCAAAGTCGGCTGATCACCTGCCCACCGCCCAATTTTAGCCCCTCCATTAACCGCTGGCAGACAAATTAGAAGTATAATCGGGGCAACGGCAATGGCGGTCAAAACAGCATATATCAGCGTGGATGACCTCATGCGGATTCCAAGGGGCAGAGCGTTGCTTGTGGAAATGTCCGGCGATTTACTGCAGGTAGTTTGTGACAGCAATGAGGGCGGGGAGCAGCTTCTTGAGCCAGTCGTTTGTGGGGTATGATGACAAAGCCGCTCCCCCGAAGATCAAAAGAAATAATTAAATAATTATATATTTAATGGCTTCCATATGGCCTATATAATACGTCAAATTACCAGAGATAATCTTGGTTGGCAAGTCCCAATCGAAAAATAATGATCATAAATCACTTACCCGATTTGTGATCGCGAATGGTCGGATTCATCATGAAAGTGCGGGGCAGCGTCGAATTCGTGGAGGATCGAGCCAGGGCAGCCGATGTTTCCGCGCTGATGGGAACCTGGACGGTCAGGGCGTCTCATCGAGCGTATCGCCAACATCTCCCTGTTCGCTTTGGCCCAGTGTGAGCCATACCCGCAGGAGTCGGCTCAACGCCTCCGGATCCTGGGTCCCCAGCTCGCGTATTTTACGGGTCTGCTCTTCAAAGGCCCGAAAGCGGGCCTTATCTTCCGGTGACAATTGCGGCAGGTAACTGTCCGCTGAAACCGGGGAGCCAGGAGCAGCCTTCCTCATATCACCGGTTGCCGGTTTGGATGGCTGCCCTGCACTTGCGGCGGCCGACTCCTTGGCCCGCGCCTTGGCATTTTCAATTCGGGGTAACATCCCTGAAGGTAGAGCTGGCAAGGATCGATCACAAGCAGGGTGGCGGGCTGGCAATGCTTGCATGGCGGGCGCCGCGTATTGAAATTTGAGCCTATGGACCTCCCCAAGCAGCAGTATAGCCACATTATTTGGGACTGGAACGGAACCCTGCTTGACGATGCCTGGCTCTGCATGGAAGTGATGAACGGCATACTGCAGCGCCGTAACATGGCCGCGCTTACTTCCGAGCGGTATATCGAGATATTCGGGTTTCCCATACTCGATTACTATTTGAAGCTCGGTTTTGATTTCAGCAGAGAGCCCTTTGAGACCGTGAGCTCCGAGTTTGTCGCCGGCTACGAAAGCCGCCGGTCGCAGTGCTCACTTCGCGAAGGAAGCGCCGAACTGCTTGAGCACATCCATGAGATGGGCATAGGGCAGTCGATCATATCCAGCAGTCAGCAAAACTATCTGGAAGAGGCCGTGGAGCACTTCGGTCTCGCCGGACGATTCGAGAGCCTCAACGGCCTGGATAATCATCATGCCGCCGGGAAAGTGGGTATCGCCAGGGATTGGCTGGCCCAATGCGGCACAGACCCGGCAGAGATTCTGCTCGTTGGCGATACCCTTCATGATTTGGAAACGGCACAAGCCATTGGAGTCGACTGCGCGCTCATTTTCAGTAGTCACCAGTCCCGGAGCCGTTTAACCACCCGAGCAGCACCCCTGCTGGGCAGCCTGGAAGAGATATTGTCTTCGAGCGCACTTGCCTTATCGCGCTGACTCAAGTACCTTCGGCAGACCAATGACCGCAGCAACTGGAGGACAGTCCATGGGATTCAGGGAGAGACTCGGCTCACTTTTTGGCAAAGCCAAAACGGCCAGCGAAGATAAGCTGGAGCAGGTGACCGAAAAAGCCGGGGAAATGAAAGAAAAAGCGGGCGTTGCCTTCGATAGCGCAAAAGCAAGCGCACAATCAGCGGTGGAAGAAGGCAAGGCCATGATGGGCGATAAAGTTGAGCGGGCGCAAGAAGTGGCGGGTGACGCCATCGATGCCGTAAAGCAAAAGGCCTCTACAGTGGCAGACGAGGGCCGGGAGGCGTTAGACAGTGCCAAAACAGTAGCCGGTGATGCGCTTGACAGTGCCAAAGAGGCCGCGAAAAATACGATGGACGCCGCCAGGGACAAGCTCGACAGCATGACAGGCGAAGACGAGGAGTAATTCGCCCTTTCAGGGATACCGATGCCTGGGTGTAACCGGGCAGCGCACGCGATTTTCCACTTGAACCGCACGGTCCGCAGGCTGAATGCGAACCCTTAGAGTGGTTCCTGAGTAAACGAGCGTCACCCCGCTAATCAGGCATGCCGGCAAAACTTTCATTTCGTGTAGCAGCGACCGCCGCTGTCGTCAGCCTGTTCCTGTTTTTCACTAGCGCATACATCTCTCTGCGCCTGGGCGCACTCCCCTGGCCTATTATATTCTCCATCGTGGTGAGCGCCGGACTGCTCCGGTTGACGGGCCGAAATGTCAGTCGCCATGAGGTCAATGTTGCACAGGCTGGGGGCAGCATTGGCGGCCTGGTGGCCGCCGCGGTCGCATTCGTGCTGCCGGGATTATATCTGGGCGCACCCTTCCCGCAAACGCCTTCGCCCTGGCTGCTGGCAGCTCTGGCCGCGGTAGCCGGGTGGCTGGGTGTGCTGTTGGCAGATCGCGTCAGACCTCTCTATCTAGAGGATCAAGCGCTCCCTTATCCTGCCGGCCGGGCAGGCGGTGAGCTGATTCGCGAAGGGTTTAGCCAAAGCCGGTTATTTGCCGTGGTGGTCATCGCGGGCGCGGCAACAGGTCTGTTCGCCCTGGCACGGGACGCTCTCGACATCTTCATCCTGCCCATTACGATAGCCGGGACAGTGCTGCCGTTTCTCATCGCGCCCATGGGGGTGGGAGCAGGCTATTTGCTGGGATTGAAAACGGGCCTGAACTGGTTTGCCGGATCGGTCCTCGGCATTTTTCTACTCGCTCCACTGGCGCGATCATTTCCCGCCCTCCTGGCAGATCCGTCATCCGTGCCGGTCGAACTTTGGGTCCAAAATATCGGTATGGGATTGGTCCTCGGCTCGGGCCTGGCCCACCTGTTGGCCTTCGGCAGACTCAAAGGCCTCATGCGTCTGTTCGACCGCAATCTGGCGTTGCGCTGGCCGCTGCTGCTCTCCCTCGCCGGAGCCCTGCTGTTGACGCTGACAGGACTGAATTTCCTGGCCAGCCTCATGGTTTTGGCGCTGGTGTGGGTGCTGGTTCCGGTCGCATCGCAACTGACCGGCTCCACTAATCTGGACCCCCTTGAGCAGTTCGGACTGCTGGCGGCTTTCACCGTGGCTGCCCTCTACGGCCTGGCGCAGCTGCCACTACCCGTTCCTCAGCGCTATGCCATCGCCTTTTTCGTTGCCGTGGCGACCGCCGTTGCGGGCGATATCGGGCACGATTTCAAGTCGGCGCAAATTGTTGGCACACCAGCGGCGGATATAGTGCGCATCGATCTGCTGGCGGTGGCGGTGCTGATTCCAGCCATACCCATGATGATCAATCTTTTGCAGGGAACTTTCGCCCATGACCTGTTTACCTCCACCCTTCCCGCTCCGCAAGCCAAAATGGTTTACAACACGTTCGCCGGCCTGTTCGACTACAGGGCGTTTTTCGGCAGCATGGCACTGGCTCTGGTCCTGGATGGGACCCAGCACCGGTGGGCCTCAGGCCGCAACTCGGGGCCCAAAATATTGCTGATTCCCATCGGCATTGGTGTGTTTCTGGGATGGGCGCTCAGCTTCACCATCTTTTTGGGCGGTTTAATTTACGCCTGGGTAAAACGCGGCAGACCCGATTGGCTCCGGCCCGGCATTGTCATTGCGGCAGGCGTAATGGGCGGCGAGAGCCTCGTTGGATTCGGGACGGCCCTGCTAGTCAGCGTGGGGGCGGAGTCGTTGGACCCGTTCAGGACCGCCGCGGCTGCGCTGCTGATTACGGTTCTCCTGATCACCCTGCTCAAGCAGATAAAGGCCCGCGTCCCATCAGACCGTTGACAGGCTACGGCCTACGGCCCGACCCCTTCCTCAAAGTAATCGGCAACCGACAGAGTGGTGTCGCCCAGGGCCACAGCGCGCATGAATGATTCGCGGGCCAGACCCGAGTTGCCCAGGGAGAGGTGGTGTTGCCCCAACTTGCGGTGGTGTGCGGGATCGCGCGGCGCCGTGCGGATCAGTTTCAGCAAGCGTTCCTCCTCACGGCGTGGCAAAGTTCTATCGAGATACCGGCCAAGGTACCGGTTGGCCCTCAAGGAGTCATTGATGGCGAAAGAGAGCTGGGCCATCCGATAAAGAATTTTTTCGTCATTTCTATCCTCATTCAAAAACCATATCAGCTCGCGTCTGGCAGACCGGTATAATTTCAGGCGCGTCAATGCGTCGACCAGCCGAATGCGTGCGGCAGTATTCTGCGGCCGGGCGGCCACGACCTGACCGTAGTAGTAGGCCGCGAAGTCATCCTCTCCCACAGCGGCGGCAACATCACCCAGCGCAAGTTGAACCGCGCTCGTGCTGTCATTCCTGATCATTGCCTGGAAAAGTTGTAACTCCGCCGTCAGGTAATCCGATTGCCGGTAGAACAGCAGGCCGTGTCGATGGTACGCCTCCCACCTTTCCGGCTCCAGCCTCAGTGCGGACTGATAGTGCTCCCGGGCCTCTTGCAATCGGTCCCGCTTACGAAAAAAGTCCCCTTTGCCCAACCAGGCGTCATAATAGCCGGGGTGCGCTACCAGCAGCGAATCGAACATGGCCAGAGCGAGGGAATCGTTTTTAAGAGCCGTATACGAGAGCCCCAGGTAGAGCCGCGCTTCCAGCAGATCTGGTAACGCCCTGGAAACCAGCGTGAGATGCTCCGTCGCCAGAGTATATTCCCCGATTTCATAAAGGGCAATGCCATACCGGAATCGTGCGCCCAGATGCTCGCCCTGCCGGGCCACAAATCCGCCCAATATTTCCGCCGCCCGGTCAAAGGCGGCCACTTTGTTATAGGCCGTACCGAGCCAGTAGCGAGTGTTGCGGGTTTCCGCCGCCTCGGCCAGCCCCAGTTCAAGGACCGCCACCATCGCCTGCCACCGCTGCTGGGATCTCAAAATGGCCGCCGCTTGCTCGTAGGCCATCGAATATTTGGGGTAAAGAGCGTAAGCCGCTTCGAACTCAATCAGGGCACTGTCAGGCCGCTCGGTGCGGGTAAATACGCCCCCGAGCTGAAAGTGATAGTTGGCCACACTGCTATCGAGCGCTATGGCCGCGCTGTAGCTCCACTCGGCCTGCTCCAGGCTGTCCATGTCGAACCAGACATTGCCGAGCGAGAAATGAGCCTCGCCATTGGCCGGGCTGAGGCGGAGACTTTCCTGGATGGATAGCTTGGCCTCGTGCAGCTGCCCCAGCCGTTGCTCAGCCAACCCCACCTGCAGCATCAGTAAGGGATTTTCCGGCTCCACGGCCAAGGCCTGGCGGTACCAGTCCGCGGCCAGGGAGTCATTTTCGGTAGAGATGGCAATCCGTGCCAGCAGCTCGTAACACTCGATACACTGGCGGTCGCTTAGCAGCAATCTCTCCAGGCGGGCTTGGGCCAGATCGTAGCGGCCGAGACCAAAGTATTTCAGCGCGTCGGCATAGGAGTCGCCGATTTGCCCCTCCAGTAACAGGGGCAGGCAGAGGGCCGCCAGCACGCAACGGGCTTTCACGGCAGGGTCTCTCCATTCGGCAGAAGCGTATAGTAGCGGTTTATCTCGCTGATATCATAGCTGCTCACCTGGCCACCCGGCCAAATGACCTGTACCGCCACCTGCCGGGTGCGGGGCGGCAGATAAACCACCATCGGCTCGGACCCGGCAACTTGCCCCTGCCAGCTGCTGTTCTTGACGGTGACTCTGATCCTGGCGCCCACGTGCGTCTCGCCGGGCGCCTGCGTACGGGGCAGGAGACCCAGGAATGCCAGCCGCCTGGGGACCAGCTGTCCCCACACTTTCAGCACTCCGCTGGGGTAGGTAGCGACAATCTCCTCGACGCCGTCAAGGTCAAAATCTGCGGCCACCAGCTGGGCAGGCACTTCGACCACCCGCAGAGTATCCCACAGGTCCCAATGATCCGCCAGCTCCGGCGACGGTATCAGCCAGACCGAATCGGCGGCGGTCAGCATTGCGCCATCGTGGCCCAGGCTGTCAACCCAACCAGTCGCGCGGAGCGTTGAATCGATCTGCAGACTGTCCGGGATGACCGGCGAATCGATCGGATTATCGGGGGCAGTCATGGGGAGTGGATCGGCCGAAGTCTCGAATGTCAGGGAAGGATCAAATACAGGTCCCGTGATCACGCCGAGAAAATCGTCCAGACCGGTTGTTGTGTCGATCTCCACGAAGGGTCGCGTGATGACAGTGTCGATGGACAGATCGATGGTAGTGGAAATCTGCCCGAACGGTCCGCCTGGCCTGAAATGCAGAACGTACTGGGTGTGGGCCAGGGTGTCATTGCCGGCATCGACTATCATCAGGTCAGCGGCATTGTCAAAATCGACATCAAGATTCAGTGCCAGGCTGCCCGTCAGTAGTTCTCCTGGCCTGAACAGCCCCGATTGGTAAACATCCTTAAAGAAAATGCCGCCGTGGTTCAGCATGAGCACGAGCTGGTGGTCTGAGTCAACGAACAACAGATCTGTCATGGCGTCACCGTTTGCATCCAGGGGCAGGACCTGCTGCCAGGTCCGCTCCTCTCCGTTAGGGACCATAGCCAGCCCTGATGGCCACGCGGATTCAGCCCAGCTCGTATCGGCCAGCTGCTGATATAGCAAATTGGCCGACCGGTGGGAGATGACCAGCAGATCGAGCCAGTGATCACCGTTGGCGTCGAACACAATCAGGTCCGTTGAGCGGCTCGTGGAGTCGGCGAATCCGAGGACATCGGTCTTATCAATGAACCGGCCGGCGCCATCGTTAAGGTAGAGCCGGTTAGCGGCCTGATCGTAAATGTCAGGATCGCACACAATTTCAAGTCCACTGCGGGCCTCTTTGCATGTCAGGGTGTCGAGTTCAGGATAATGGACAAAATTGGCGACGTACAGATCGAGAAAGCCATCACGATTCACGTCCAGAAACCGCGCGGCTGTCGACCAGGCGCGATTATCGATGCCCGCGGCGGCCGTCACATCGACCCATTCCTGACCCCCATTGTTGCGCAGCAGGATATCGGGACCGAGCCGCGAGAGGTAGAGATCGAGGTAGCCATCGCCGTCGTAGTCACCCACTGCGGCATTCGCTGCCGGCGGAACGGCGGACAGCTTGGTGCCGACGGTCACGTCAACCCAATGGTCGCCATCGTTGCGATAGAGGCGATTCATGGCAAAGCCGGTGGTGTCTTCCCTTAACGGGCCATAGGTCAGAAACAGGTCTTGATCGCCGTCGTTATCGTAATCAAAGGGGATGGCCCGGCCAGGAAACAGGTCGGGGAGACGGGGACCTCCCGCTCTCGGCAAACGCTGGGCATAGGCCATATTATACTCACCGCTTTTATCGGCCAGCTCAAGGACGCTTTGGCCCGTCAGCAAACTACTCAACAGGATACATACTATGCTCTGCGTCCCACGCAAAGGATTACATCCCCCTTAAATTTCGACTCGCCCTTAGTAGCGACGAAGTTAAATGTTAACAGCTTTCAAGTGAAAATGATCCCATCATCCGGCCCCTTGGTTTATCCGCGAGCCGGAAAAGTCGCCTGACATCGCCCCTGTAACCACCAGCGACCGGTATATTTATTAAGGGATAAAGGCGTTTACAATGCTAATCTTTATTTCGTATTTTGTCGGCTAAAGTAGACGGCTGGACAAACCAATCCTCAATAATAAACATATAATGCAAATTCTTCACCAATTTGCTGCCAGCAACAGGTTATGAGCAAAGATTCGCACACTATAACGTTTTGGGGTGTCAGGGGATCGATTGCTACTGACGATCCTGACAAGACGCACTTTGGCGGCAACACCTCGTGCGTAGAGGTAAACGCGCATGATGGCTCGCATATCATATTTGATTCCGGCACAGGCATTCGCAGTCTCGGAAACAGGATCGCCGATGAGCACGATAGCGAGTATGAGATCAACCTGTTCCTGTCGCATACCCACTGGGATCACATCATCGGATTCCCCTTCTTCGCCCCCATTCACCAATCGTTTGCCAACATCAATATCTACGGGCCCCGCCGGTCCGGCGCGTCGCTGGAAAAGTTGGTCCTGGGCCTGTTTCAGCCGCCGTATTTCCCCTTGACGCCCAAAGATATTGAGGCTCATGTCAGCTTTACGGAGATTGATACCGGCTCAGTAAAAATTGGAGACAATGTCACTGTCTTCTCCAATCCCCATCCGCATCCCAACGGAGCCCTCGGATACCGGCTGGAAATAGGTGAGCGGTCCGTCGTCTTTATCACGGACATTGAGCATTCCAAGGGCAATCTGGTCAAGTCGGTGGTCGAATTGAGCCAAGGCGCTGATATTCTCATTCACGATAGTCATTTTACACCCGAAGACCTCCCGGAGCATAAAACGTGGGGACACAGCTCCTGGGAGGAGTGCACCGCGCTGGCCAACCAGGCTGGCGTGAAACAACTCTACCTGTTCCATTTCAGCCCCAACTATTCCGATGATGACATTTACGCCATTGAAAAGCGGGCACGCAAAGAGTTTGCCAATACTTCTGCGGCCCATCAAGGGCTCACAGTGGAACTGTCCGCCGACTGAACCGCCAATCATTGTTTGGGGTAACCAGCCTCCTCTATTTAACTTCCCACTTTATGATGACCGCTCCCCTTGCCGGAGTCGAGATTATAGGAAACGAAGCGATGCCTGATACTCCTCCTCCTGATCAGATTTATTGCGATTACGCCGCCACCGCGCCGCTGCGCCCGGAGGTGCGGGAAACCATGCATCAGGCGGGACAACTGCCGGGCAACCCTTCCAGTATTCACCAGTCGGGACAAGTGGCAAAAGTTTTACTGGAGCGTGCCCGCCAGACGGCAGCGGATGCCTTGGGCGCCGAGCCACGGGAGATTGTATTCACATCCGGCGGCACTGAGGCCAACAATACCGTTTTCCCCGGTCTGCTGGGCAGTGGCGATCATGTGGTCACTTCGATGACCGAGCACCCGTCCGTTCAGCGCCCCTTGGAGCGATTGGAGCCGCTGGGGGTCACGGTAACCCAAGTTGCGCCTCAGGCAAATGGAATGATCCAGGCCGGGGACATTGAGGCGGCCCTGCGGCCCAACACCCGGCTCATCAGCGTCATGTGCGTCAATAACGAAACTGGCGCCCTGGCCGACCTGGATGCCCTGGGCGATGTTGCCAGCAGGCATGGCCTCCTCTTTCATACTGACGCTGTGCAGGCGCTGGGCAAAACGCCGCTTGATGTCAACCGTAGCGGCATCCATTTCCTCTCGGCTTCGGCCCACAAAATTGGGGGACCCAAAGGAACCGGCCTGCTCTACGCTCGCAAAGGGACGCCGTTTCACAATCTGATCGCTGGTGGCTCACAGGAAAACAGTCACAGGGGCGGGACGGAAAATGTCGCCGGGATCGCAGGCTTTGCCCGCGCCATCGAGATTGCCACGGCCGAATATGGGGAGCTGCATTCCAGGCTCATTGGTTTCCGGAAAATTTTGCTGGGCGATCTTGATGATGGCAACCTCAGTTATAATGTCAATGGGACCGGCACCATACCGGGTATCGTCAACTTGCAGTTTCCCGGTGTCAATGGACAGGCGCTGGTAATGAATTTAGACGGCCGCGGCTACGCTGTCTCCTACGGTTCTTCATGCGCGTCGGGATCTTCGGAGGCTTCGCATGTGCTGCTGGCGATGGGTCTGACTCAGGCCGAAGCAACCAGCGCCATCAGGGTCTCCTTTGGTTACGCTACCACGCGGGAAGAGGTGCTGGGAGTGGCGGCGGCCCTGGGTGACATTGTCGGAAAGTTGCAGAGCGACAGCCTCCACGCCGGAAAGGAGGCCACCGTTGAGTGAGCGTGTCGTTGTGGCCATGTCCGGAGGGGTCGACAGCTCGGTGGCCCTGCTGAAAGTGCTCGAAGCGGGCTACGAGGCGTTTGGCGTCACCATGAAACTGTGGGAATCGCGCGATGTCGGCGGCCAGCTGCTGGAGGAGAGCAACTGCTGTCCGGTGGAGGCCATCAACATGGCCCGCGATGTCTGCGTTTCCCTGGGGGTGCCCCACTACACGCTCGATTTTCAGGACGTTTTCAAAGCTACCGTCATTGACAATTTCGTGGAGGAGTACCTGGCCGGACGGACGCCCAATCCCTGTGTGCGGTGCAACAGCTATGTCAAGTGGGACGCCCTTTTTGATTACGCCGACCAGCTGGGCGCCGACAAAATCGCCACCGGACACTTTGCCCGGATTGTTACAGGTCCCAACGGCCAGCCGCAGCTGCTCAGAGGCGTTGACCAGCACAAGGATCAATCGTATGTCCTGTGGGGCATTCCCCGTCACACGTTGCAGCGCACACTCCTGCCGCTGGGGGGGATGACCAAGACCCAGGTGCGCGCCCTTGCCAACGAAGCAGGCCTGGCGACAGCGAATGTGCCGGAAAGCCAGGCCATCTGCTTTGTCACCGACAACAACTACCGCCGGTTTTTGAGCGAGCACGCCAGCGAACAGATGGCTGGGGTAGGCCCCGGCAGCATCCTTGATGAAGCGGGTACGGAGATTGGGACGCACCCCGGATACGTCAACTATACCGTGGGGCAGAGACGGGGCCTTGGCCTGGCGTCACCTGAGCCACTGTACGTCAAGAAGCTCGACCGCGAGCAAAACACGGTCACTGTGGCGCCGCAGGCATCGCTATGGGGCAGCCAATGCCAGGTGCAGGAGCTCAACTGGCTGGTCGATCCGCCCAGCGATCCTGTCACGGTGCATGCCAGGGTACGCTACAATTCGACCGGCGCAGCGGCCCGCCTCAATTTTGAAGACGACACGGTAGAACTGCATTTTGAGGAGCCACAGCTGGCCATTACCGCCGGGCAGTCAGCCACATTTTACGAGGGCGACGTACTCCTCGGCGGAGGCGTTATCAGCAGAGTGGGCGGATGATCGCCAGCCCCAAGCTGGCCGCCGTCATCATGGCCGCCGGGATCGGCAGGCGGATGAAAGACAATCGACCTAAAGTGCTGCACGAATATGCCGGCCGGCCCATGATCGCTTCGGTAGTGGAGACTGCCCGCGCTGTCGGGGCGGACCCGGTGATCGTGGTGGTGGGCCATAAAGCCGGGGAGATCAAGGCTGCCATTGCCGGGCAACATGTCCTGTTCGCCCTGCAGGCGCAGCAGCGAGGCACGGCACATGCCGTTTTGCAGGCCGCGCCACTGCTGGAAGGGTTTACCGGCGATGTCGTGGTGCTCTCCGGCGATGTGCCGGCGCTGACGACAAGCACATTGGAGAGGTTGATTCGCCGCCACCGGGAGGAAGGGGCGGCGGCCACCCTGTTGGCTGCCGAGCTGCCCGACGCGTCGGGCTATGGCCGGGTCCTCCTTGATGACAACAACCAGCTGCTGAAAGTCGTGGAAGAAAAGGATGCCACGCCTGAGGAGAAATCGGTCAACCTCATCAATAGCGGGATCTATCTGTTCAAGGCCCGGCACCTGCTTCCGGCGCTGTTGAAGGTGGGCAACGAAAATAAACAAAGTGAGTATTATCTCCCAGATACTTTGTATATTCTGAAGGAACAAAACCTGCCTGTTGCGGTTGAAATTATAACCGGATTCCGGGAGATTCTCGGTGTCAACACCAAGGTGGAACTGGAGAGACTCAATGAAGAACTTTCTACCTAAATTTACCCTGCTGCTGCTCGTTTTAAGCGTTGGCGTTGCACGGGGTCAGATGCGTAGCCAGCAGTTGCCCGTGCCCGTGTCCGAGCAGGTGCGGCTGGTGGGGGGCACTTCACTGCTTGATCCGGCACGGTTTACCATGAATCACGGATTCTCATTATCCTTCGGCAGCAGCCTGTTGGGAGGCTCGCAGAGTGTCGGCATCTACACCAACAGCCTCAGCTATCTCGTAACCGATGCCTTGCGGATCACCAGCCAGATTCACGTTATTCAGCCAACCATCGGATCATTGACGGGCGACCAGGCCGATGGAGTTTCACTCTATTATCAGACGGCCTTGAACTGGCGGATTTCGGACAATGTCAATTTCAATCTGAGTCTGTCGAATATGCCCCGATATGGCCGGTATCATGCCGGTATGACTCCCCTGGCCTACATGCATAGACGCAACGCCCTTTTAATCAGTCCGGTTCGTTAGCCGTTGGTTTCATCCCGCCGCCGAAGAGATTATCCAACATCACGATCTGGAAGCAGCTCCCCTGCACCCGCGCCCAGCTGGCATAAACGCAAACACGGATTTCAGCAGTGGCTCTTCAACGTGGCCCTCGGGGTGATGGCCCTGCTGGTAGGCGGATTTATCGTTTCTGCCCTGACAACCCGATCCGGCGCCCTCATAACCGTCGACCGGAAAGTGGCAGCTGAACGGGCCAAGCTCCTGGCCATGTCTGCGGAAAGGGACCGCGATCCCGATACTGAAGGACGGACAGTGTTGGAAATTCTCAACGGTGTCGGCCTGCCGGGGTTGGCCGAAGAGTTCAGCGACTACCTGCGGAGTGAAGGCTTCGATGTGCTCCGGTTTACCAATGCCCAACGTTACGACTACCCGCGCACGATTGTAATCAACCGGGGTAAAGATGTCCAACGGGCACGACTGGTGGCGCAATCACTGGGCCTGGCCCCTTCCGATGTGGAGAATATTCCCGATCCTGAAGTGCAACTGGACGTCACCGTCGTGCTGGGACATGACTACGAAACGCTCTCCTCCTTCCGCCGGATGCAATCTACTCCTCGTTGACCGTCGACTTTCGTAATTTCCCCCTGTGAATAGCTCTGCTGATCGAACCGCCGGCCACGACGTCGCCATACCTGTGCCGCCTACCGAGGGCATGGAAAACGCCGGCAAGATTGCACACCTGATGCTGGAGAAAAACGCCGCGGATGTGCTGATCATGGACCTGCGCGGAATTACATCCATGACCGACTGCTTCGTGCTGGCCACGGGATCATCGCGGGCACAGGTCAAGGCCATTGCCGACCATGTGGATGATTCACTGCGCAAATCCGGAGCCAAGCCTTACCAGATTGAGGGGTACACGGGTCTGGCCTGGGTCATCCTTGATTATGTTCATGTGGTCGCCCATATTTTCATGCCGGCCGAACGCGAATACTACCATCTTGAGCGGCTGTGGGCCGATGCCGACATGACGACCGTGGAGGATCATATCCTGTGATTGACCAACTTCGCGAGGAGTTGGCCGAAGCGGTACGCAAATCCGGGATTGACCCTGAGGGAGCCCTGGAGCTGGAACGGACCAAGGACATTGCCTTTGGCGACTTGAGTTCCAACGCGCCCTTGGTCTTTGCCAAACCGGCGGGGTTGGCGCCCATGCAGCTGGCGGAAAAAATCGTCGCCCATCTCAGCATTGATCCGGCTATCATCCTGAAAGTCGAAATAGCCGCACCCGGCTTTCTCAACTTCACCTTTTCCGCCCCATTCCTGGAAAATCAGTTGCGCGCCATCAGTGACCAGGGGCCCCGATATGGCCGCAGTGATGCCGGCCGGGGCAAACGCGCCCTGGTGGAGTTCGTCAGCGCCAACCCAACCGGACCGCTGACTGTGGGTCATGGGCGGGGAGCGGTACTGGGGGACACGATCAGCTCTATCCTGGCCTGGAACGGCTACATGGTGGAGCGCGAATATTACTACAACGACGCCGGGCTGCAGATTCAGCGGTTGGGCGCGTCGGTACAGGCGCGCTACCTGGAGGCGCTCGGGCGCGATTTCGAGTTTCCCGAGGAAGGCTACCAAGGGGACTACATCCGCGATATCGCTGCTGAGATTATCACCGATCAAGGCGAGGACCTGACGGAAGTGAGCGATTTCAGCTCGGCCGCCATTGGTAGCATCTTCAAGGGTATCAGCAAGACCCTCGAAGGAATGGGCATACGGTTTGACAATTTTGTCAATGAGCTCGATCTGCATAAAACGGGAAAAAATGGCCAGAGCGCGATTTCGGAGGTGATCGATACCTTAAAGGCCAAAGGGGTGATCGTCGAACGTGACGGCGCCACCTGGATAAAGGCCGAGGCGCTGGAGGGTGACAAGGACAAGGTGCTGATTAAGAGCAGCGGCGAGCCGACTTACCGCCTGCCCGACATCGCCTACCATCGCGACAAGATCGAACGTGGTTATGATCTCATCATCGACATTTTCGGCGCCGACCATTTCGACACCTACCCTGACGTCATCGCCGGCGTAAAGGAATTGGGGCTGCCAACCGATCGCATCAAGGTGCTGATCCACCAGTTCGTCACGCTCATCAAGGGGGGACAGCAGGTCAAGATGTCGACCCGCAAGGCGTCGTTCGTGACCCTCGATGAACTGCTGGAGGAGGTGGGCGCTGATGTCGTGAGATATTTTTTCCTGGCCAAGACCATGTCGTCGCCGCTCAAGTTCGATCTGGAGCTGGCGCTAAAATCGTCCGATGACAATCCGGTATACTACCTCAAATATGCCCACGCGCGCATGGTCAACATTCTCAAGCGGGGCGCCGCCGCTGAAATGCGGCCTGATGTTGACGGCGCTGATTTGAGCCTGTTGAGGCTGCCGGAAGAACGACTGCTGCTGCACCTGCTGTGGCTATTTCCTGAAGTGGTCAAAAATACCGGGAAATCGCTGGAGCCGCACCATATTGCCATCTATCTTGATGAGCTGGCTAAGGCCTTCCACCGCTATTATACGGTGGCACGGGTGGTGACCGATGACATGAAACTGTCACTTGCCCGGCTGGTCATTACCGACGCCTGCCGCCAGACATTGGCCAACGGCCTGACCGTGTTGGGCATCGAAGCGCCGGACAGGATGTAGCCGTGGATATTTCATTTTTCCTGTTCAGCTTCTCCTCCCTGTTCGCACTGGTTAACCCGATAGGAATATCGCCGGCCTTTGTCTCCTTCACCGAACGATTTTCCAAGGACGACATCCTCAGCATCGCCAAACGGTCCGTCAGGGCGGCGCTGCTCATCCTGTTACTTTTCGCGGTGCTGGGCGATCTCATATTCTCCCTTTACGGCATTACTATTCACGCTTTCAGGATTGTCGGTGGCATTCTCTTTTTCCGCTCTGGTCTCAAGATGCTCGAATCGATCCCCTCCCGGACACGCACCACGCCCAAGGAAGAGCAGGAGGCGCTGACCAAACACGATATAGCCATCAGCCCCATTGCCATTCCCCTTATAGCCGGTCCGGGCGCCATTACCTCATCCATGATTCTGTTCAGCCACGCCGACACAATACCCATGCAGCTATCCTTCGGGCTGGCCCTCCTGTTGGTGATGCTGGCAACGTATTTCATTTTAAGGGGCGCCGAGAAGCTGCTGGGCAAAATCGGCACGACCGGCTCGCGCGTTATTCAGCGATTGATGGGACTGCTGCTCATGGTCATTGCGGTACAGTTTATCATTGACGGTGTCACGCCGGTGGCGCAGGAAATTTTACGAGGGACGGGTTAGGTTCGTCTCTCACGAAACCTACCAGCTCAAACCGACGGCCTTCGACAGAAAGCTCATGAGCGGCGAGATGGCCGCGTAGGTAGCGGTGACCTCCTCGATCAGTCCTGTGGCCGTTACGTCCTTGCGGGACATCGACTTCATCGCATAGAAATCCTTGAGCCGCAGGGTATCCCCGAGAGGATGATCCGCGTCAAATTCCCTGGGCACGCGCTTGAGTCTATCACCCTGGACTTCCCCGAACAGTTCGATAAAAGTCGGCGCCTCCGTGATGGCGCGCCACTGCTGCTGGTGATCGTCGATATAGAGGCGAATATTGCGAACGATTGGCGTCGGCGGATGCCAGATGCCGCCTCCGACAGAGTTCCCCTGCGGGCCGATATGAAAGTAGAGCCCCGGGCCGTGGACATCCTTTTCCACCACGTGGCGAAAATGCACGGCAGCGTGCGTCTTGTAAGGGGTCTTGTCCTTTGAGAAGCGCGTGTCCCGGTATATACGGAACATGGAGCCGCCCATGGGACGGGGATCGGCAACGATGTGCCTGGATATTTTCGCCAATTTCGGCGACATTTCGACAATGAATTGGCTCAGCCGGTCGCGGACGTCATTGATGTAACGATCCTTGTTATCGTTGAACCACCCGCGGTTGTTATTTTGGGACAACTCTTCAAGATACCGATACAATTTGCGATCGAATATGGCGCTCACGCACGACCTCCTGAAACTGAGGGCTCAAAGTAGTTCGCCGACGCCGGTAGGCACAAGCAAATGCGCTTCCCCAGTTACGGCATATTATCAGCTGTTTAACAGGACATCAAGCCTGTGGCGGCACCGGCAGGATCAATGACCACGCTGATGCGGCCTTTAGAGGGTGACTCGGGTGAGATTCGAACCCACGGCCAATGGCTTAAAAGGCCAGCGTTCTGTGAGGAGAAAGAAGAAGTGATTCGCTATAGAGTCGCTATCAGCTGTAATTCACCATGGACTGGCGAGAGTAGTGGGGTTCGTATCGGTGAAGGGAGCCGACGTCATTACCAAAGGATCTGGACACCACCTCCCCCACTCTCATTTAGGATACTTTTCCCTCCAATAATTCTAACTCGAAGTTTAAAGGTTTAGTCCGTGGTTACACGCCAATCAGCTATCAGAATGAACTGCGTCGATTGCGCAATAATTGGTCGCAGGGCGAACTATAACGCCCCGTATACCATTAATCGAAAGGTTGAATCATCATGACGGACCTCACTAATTCATCAACAAATCCAGTAAAAGAGAAATCCACAGAACCAAAGCTAGATGCATTACCACCGGATGAATTGAAGGCCAATGCAGAATCGCTCGCGCATTCAATCCGCGAGGGCCTATGGATGTTTCGAGGAAGGATGTTGTTCGAATTGGAAGAGGATCGAGCAAAAAGGTGGCGCAATCGTCCAGATCGACGAATAGTGGAGTGTCAGCGGAACGCTCAAAAGGAGGGTCGCGGCAAGCACATCTTTATCATCTGTAGAGAAACGTTTGAGCGGATAGTGGTGTACATCGAGAGTTCACGGGGTTATTCAGCCGAAGAAGTAGCCAGAATTCTTTATACAATGTACTATGATGGCACAAGCTTCAAAGAGACCGACCCATCTGCCACAGTAAAGACCGTCAACCGGCACCTTAATAATGCCTTCCAAGCGCTGGATATCCAAATCGGCAGCTGGAAAAAACCCAGTGTCTCAACCATTAGAACATCGCACGTTATGTTGAAGGACGCCGAGGCGGCTCAGGTGAATCTCTCGCCAGGGTTTCTAGTGGTGTAAAGGGATGGGTTAAAATGACGCATCTGAAACACCAGAGTCAAAGTAGTCATTTGATAATGTACACCTTTGGCTCGGCATATTGAAGGAGAAGGCAATGGGCAGGCTATTCGAATTACCCAGAAAAATTGAGGGCACACTGCATAGGGTACTCGTTGACGAGGACCTTGCGCCACTATTTCGTTTCAGGCACAATTGGCATCGGTTTTTCAGCTTCCTGTATCTTACGGGTATTAAGCCCGCAGATATGGCGATGCTGACCGGTCGTAATTTGAGTCGGGAACGGAACGTGATCGGATACTATAAGCAAACAGGCGGTGGCTATGAAGAAGTCGAGGCCCTGCCTCGCCTTTTGGATGTGTTCCCAGTGGACATGTCCAAGGATCAACCCCTATTCCCTTCCCTTTACTCAGATATCGAGAATGATGATCATCGTGCTGATCAATTGAACGAAAAATTGGGCGTGCCAGCATAACATATGGAATCTCTGCTACTTGCTGCTGGTCGCCCGGCTGCTTCGCTTATGGCATTTAGAGTAACCATCCTTAGTAGTAAGAAAGAAACGAATTATTCATTTCTTAAATCTTTTGTATCGAGACTAACTGATCCACTCAATGATCACGAAATGCCACAATCCTGAGCCATGCCTAAGAAATCGAGGAGACGACCATGAAAATCATTGATCCAATCAATGTCAAAACCTTTGACCTCAAGGAAGCAATCTCAACAATGCTCGGCGCTCGACTGCAACTCGGCCAAACCTTATATTTTACATTTCAGACGATCAATAAGAATATGAAAAAGCACAAATACACACTTGCGCAATTTCTGAGAATTATCTCATTTTCCTACCCCCGGATGTCAAGACGATCTTTATCACGAAGCTACCGCGTGTTCGAGCGGCTTGTTGTCGAATGTGGATTTTGGATCACTGATTTGCAGGAGATCGATTTTATCCTGATGTCAAAAGTTGCCGAATGCCGGAACATCATGGCCCTGACCCGCCGAGAGATTATCGTGCAAATCTGTGATCGGATAGAGGCCGGCGACTCGTATGCCCAGATCTCGAAGAAACTTGATAAGACATTAGCGGCCCTCCGGGATTCGCCACCCAGGCTACCCGAGGTAGTTCTCGATACTGACCACCGACTGGCGGATATGAAAATGGATTTCAGGCTCGTCAATTCAGCGAAGGATCCACCGCCAGCTACTCCCCAACTCCCGGCCGATTATTTTGATCTGGGTATGCCTCGCGTTGTCCTTCCTGGGGATAAACCGGAACCTGAATGAATCCATCGACCGATTCGTGTTTTCTTCTATCGGTAGATGGGTCATAAATCGGGCCGCATAATATGGCATCCTGAGGCCCGTAACCCTTCCCGTTTTTCCTGAGAAGGGCCGAATCTGTGCCAACAGTGGCAAAATTTCGTCAAGGGACTATTTTCTCTATCGATTGAATTCCGTCGCGTTTTAATTCTGACAATGAAAGAATCGGTAGGGCAGAACCCGATATAAATGATGTCGGCAATACTTCAGAACAAACTAGTGCTGAAGATACCCTGTAATCGTGGAGATCTTTGGCATATGTTGTGGAAAGCGTCGCGAGGTTTTCTTTAATCCATTTATCTCTTTGCAAATGCTTCTGCATCCAAGAATTCTCATGGTTAGCATCAAAATTTTCAACCTCGTTTGCAAGCTCCCTAGCATTCCTAGCGAACCCTGTATCCTTACACTCTAGGCTATAAATCCGTAATCTAATGGAATCGATTATAAGAACATCAATATCTCCCAGATCCTTGCTGGCAATGAGTTTTCCATGTGGACTAATGGCAACTTCGGTATCAATTTCCCAAATCTTGTTGGTCTGACACAACTCCGAGACTTCAATTGTAAATGCACGGCCATACTCATTTGCTAGATCTCCGAGCAGTGTTTTCATCTCCGCGGAATTACATTGCTCAATCCGATATCGCCCAGACTGAACCAATCCGGATAGATAACGCGCAGATTCTTCCACAGCTCTAGGCCCCCAGAACACATACTCTTCACCTCCCACTGTACGCCTAGCAATTAAAGGACGTCGAACATAGGAAAGTCGACGATTAAAGCGTCAGGGCCATATATCTATAGCTTCATTAAATCCCTTTGGCGCAATTTCCCAATCATCGCGCGGCTCTAGGCAGAACATAGATATGAGGCTCTCAACTTTATCACTTGAAAACTCTAACCGTTTGCTGAGGACTGCCAACAATTTAGAACGTCTCATCGATG
This sequence comes from Fidelibacterota bacterium, assembly GCA_004124875.1. Taxonomy (GTDB): domain Bacteria; phylum Fidelibacterota; class Marinisomatia; order SCGC-AAA003-L08; family TS1B11; genus TS1B11. The sequence goes on from SCKJ01000011.1 coordinate 43,888, forward strand.
CAGAGGATGTACCCTGCTCGTACGATAGCATTGAAAGCGCATGACAAAACTCTAGAATCTCCGTCAGGCTTGAACCAAGTTCGGCTTCAAATGCTATTTCAAACCTGTCGATAAGGCTATCCATTGATGCGGATTTGGGGCTCTCAAAATGATCACCAAATCGTTCGATAGCATCCTCATTCCATTCTTGAGTTTTGGCGCGATAGAATGGATCCCAAACCTCTTTAATGTAGTGCAGACTTCTTCCGATGCGACCCGATTGTAATATAGAAACCTCGTGATCAAATATTTTGAGGTGAAGCTGATCGCTCGTAATCGCCCAATCTATTAAGAGATATGAATGCGCTATCAGAGAATCTAGATCACTTGTGCTGCATTTGATGTCACCAGCAGGTGGTTCCGCCGCAATCATTTCTATTAGTGCTCGAATGCCCATCGAGGTTGTGTCATTTTTCCTCGCAGTATTAGCTATTTCCGTCAGCGTAGAGCTAATATCTCCAAAACAGGCAATCGAAGTTGGAATGTTAATTTTCTGACTTCTTTTAGCATGTAATAGTGCCTCATTTTGAGCGACTAGTTGGCGGAGTAGGTACTCGCCGTCCAACTCTGACAAAAGATTTTTAATTTTCTGCCGCAACGCTCCAACGACCTGGTTGCATATTTGAACCCGATCGCTGTGATTTGAAATTATTCCTACTGGTCCATCGTACTTAATTTCCGTTAACAAACCATCCAAAATCTGTTGAACATCATGTTCCTGAATGGCTCTCTTCCGTGGTAAAAATCTAGCGTCGAGTGAAGTCATTCTGCTCGGATCAAGAAGCATCATTATCTTCTTCGTGCTAATCGGGGCTACAGAATTGATGATATTATCTATTTCAAGTTTCAATAAACTGGTAGATCCAGAGTGAATCTCTAACAAATCACTGACTGCGAGAAGCAGTCCCTTCAATATTATTCGCTCACCTTCATTGTCAGCTCGATTAAATAGAGGCCTCAAGGCGTCGCATAATGTAAAGTGAATTGTTCTCGAATCAACTCGGAACCGATATTTCGGACTATCAATAGAAGTTGCGTCTTCTCGAAGATTAACCGTCCACTGATCAATATTTTCAACTTCAAAAGAAATGTGGATTGGGTCGGATCCCAGAGTTCTAAGAAATGGTTTCAGATGTGACGGGAGTTGCCAACACCAATAAGCAAACATGCTCGCAACTTGGAAATGCATTCCTCGATCATTACTGGGTATTTTTTTATTTGGAATTGAACTCTTGACCCAGAGCGCTTGCTCATATCCTTCAATCAAGTGATCGATATTCAAACCGATGTTCTCTTCAAGAACATATATCGGAATCTCATCCGACTCGTACCGCTTAGTTACTGCTGTTAGAGTAGGCGGATTACCGATCTCCGCAAGATGAGTATCCCATAACTTGGCCGCCCTGGCGCGGAGAGTCCTGCCATATCCTACACCGATATTTATAAATGAGAATCGCTGATCATCGCTCACATAAAATGATTGATCGTGATCAAGATAGAGAGAGTATCGATCCAAGAATGAGAAGGTTAATACTGGGAATAATGATCGTTCCTTTAGTTCATGATCAGCAATTGCATATTTCCAGAGAGTCAGACTATCTGCCTCTCGCAACCTTGTTACGACGTCCAAATCCGCAGCTGATATGATGAGTTGATATGTGTTGGGTGACGGCTCCTCCATTGGGATTTGGAAACTTCTCCCCATGCCTGCTACGATCAAAATGCAGAGTATCCCTGTGATATCCAACCTGTTCGCGAACATCCCGTTAATGATTTCTGTTTGGCGGATTTCAGCTTTCCTACATAATCCCCTATTATCCCAATGCCCATAAGGATTGTTTGGATCATAATCAACAGCATTGTCCGTGAGTATCTGTACATACACCAATTTATCGATATCAATCTCATACACTAGTTCGGTGAGTTCACCTGCCTTCGCACTATCTGGAAAACTTTCAGGCAGCTCCGTGTAGGACATCAATCGGAAATTCTGCCTAATTTTCCTTAGCGTGTATCGATTTAATGACGATGCTAATTCTTTCTGATCTCCAGACGAGATGGCCAGCGACCATATGAAATGGCGCAATGCCCCGACTATAGACCCTGGGAGCGCAACTATATACAGATCATTGCATTTAACTATCGGTTGTTGGAAAAGTCCACATTCCGTATAGTGGCTAGGGATTGGGTGATCGCCCAATTCAGCGCAAAAGGGCACTAAGGTTGATTCATCCAAACCCCAATCTGAGAGTATCTCAGCAATTTCCAATTTGGTGAATGTGACCGCGGAGCAATACTTTTCGTTCTCGAGTCTCTCTGGATATACAATATGATCCTGTGCTCCTTCTTCCGGTGCCATGTATCGAACGTGTCCAATTCGCTCTGCGATGCGATGGCTAAGAGAGAGAATTGCAATTGAGCAAGCCTGAATCTTATTCTTGAGAGCCTTATTAATATTGTTCGGCGATTGAAAGATTGCTCCGAGAAGATTTTGTAAAATGTAAGCACCATGCTCTTTGATGCCTGGATAGACCACATAATCGCCACCGTGAAATATTATGTTCTCAGTAAACAGTTCCTCTGGTGGGTCTTCCATCCCTCCAATCTCGCCAGATTGGGGATAGGCTGTCTCTATAATCGATACAAGTTTATCTGCTGAAACGCTTTCTGTACCGGACTGAGTCAATGAAGCAGCAACAGTCGAAATGAACTCTAGCCTGAGCAAATAACCGTGATTCTGAGGCAGGAGTTGAAGAGCGGACAACTGTGCTATGAGGTCGACCGATTTAAGACGCTCTAAACTCTTGAGTAAACCGGGGAGATTGTCTCCACCAGCGAGCTGATTATCTAGGTGACATTTCTTATACTTCTTCCCACTCCCGCATGGGCAAGGATCATTTCGGCCAACTTTAATCATATAATGTACTCTTTATCCCGAGCTACAGTCATCGGCGTATTGTTGAATTTCCTATGCCGATTGATTCCCCATGGATTGATTAGTTGGTCGAATGAACGTTAATTCGAGAGGGACGCCATCCTTCCTCACACCAAACTTTAGGATCAATGTACCATCTTTGTACTCGTAGACAATTTTTCGAATACCACTGCTAATATCAACATGAGCCATAAAGATTGTATCAATATCCTTTAGCCCGGCATTCATAAATCGCTCTATCTCATCTGAATCCGGATTAGTCATTATTATCTCAATTACGATTACTGTCCCCTCTTTGTCAAGAGCAATAGAAAACAATAATAGTTGCTCAGTTGCAACCCGCAAATCGGACGAAAATATATTCTTCAGTTTCTTTTTAAAAAGGTCATATCCGTCTGCACCGAGTTTCGACAAAAAGCCTGTCGCAACTGCTCCGGCTGTGAACATCCCCAGAATGCTTAGTACGCTTAGAGGCTCAAGTGATTTTTTTGCTTCCTCCATTTCTTCAGAGCCAAATAGATTGGAGATTTCCTTGATCAGTATCTTGGCGGATTTTCCTTGGTACGAATGATCAGACATAATGTGCAGCAAGTCATCAGAAGTTGCTCTCGTAGGAATCTCGCGAGAGTCATCTTTCAACTCGGTAACATCGTTTAGCTCGAAAATTTCTGAGATCCCATTTACTTCAACTGCCCCATCCTCTAGTTCTACTAATTCAGCACCAACTATTCGCCCGACAGGAGGATTGCGAGGGTCGTGCTCAATTGTCATTGGGACATATTGTGTGTTGATCTGCTCGACCATTTCTCTCAGAGAATCAGGGGTGAGCACTTCACCATGGCGATCAACTTTGGAGTTGGCTAAGATGCCTTCAATAAATTTGGCCAAAACATATCCTTTATTTCTTGCCCTTATATGGAATAGTCAAATGTAAGCTAGTTTCAATGCGCGGAATTGCACATTCAAGTAACCACTAGGATATATTTCCAGACCAATCTCCAAGGAATAAGATGAACTCTTGGTATCACCGCCAATCTCAAGTAATACGGGACTATTCTCGGATTAAGAGTTATTCCCCGAGATTTCGTTATTCTATGGAATGGATTGAGACGCCTGATCTCACACGGGCCACTCACCTCGGATTATTCAATATCAATGAAGTCGCCAACATTTTGAAGCGCTCACCAAGGTCACCCGGAGGAATAAAACATGTAGAAATTCATAAGACGGGGACTTTACATTTGTTGTAGAAATTTGTTCGCGCTACTTTGAAGAATGGAAGCGTGTTCGTAAGCTTGATGGTCGTTTACCCCAAAAGCGTGATGTCATACACATTTGAAATGAAGGGAGTGAGATAATGATGTTCCCGAAAAATGACCTCCGAAATATCTCCCGAACCGTTCTGATTCTAGTTTCGATTTCCCTAACGACAGTTATTTTATACTGGTGGTCTGCAGCCCAGCGAAGTCATAATACGGATATACAGAAGCTGACTATTGCGCAGGCCGGTGATTTCTTTTTGTATGCCCCTCTCTATATTGCGAAAGATGCTGGATTTTTTGCAAGCCAAGGTCTGGACGTTTCAATAGTCAGTACTGGAGGCGATGATAAGACTTGGGCTGCCGTAATTAGCGGTGGCGCAAGCTTCGGGATGGCGGATCCAACGTTTGTTGCTGTGTCTGAAACTCGCGGACTACCGGGTAGGGTCGTTGCGAGTATAGTGAATGGCGTCCCTTTCTGGGGAATTACATTAGACTCGAACCTTGTGATTACAGAACCCGAGGATCTGAGCGGACTAACCGTCGGAACGTTTCCATCACCATCGACTGCATACACCCTCCAAAAGAAGATGTTCTTAGACGGTGGACTTGCGCCAAACATTCGTCAAGGTGCCTTTGGCACACTTCTGGCGATGTTACGTGCAAGACAAGTGGACATTGCCCTTGAACTCGAGCCAAATGTTTCTCAGGCTATTGCAGCAGGAGCTACCATTGTGTATTCATTGAAGGATATTTATGGAGACTTCGCTATCACAGGACTCACAACAACACCGGAACTTGTCGAAGAAAATCCTGAACTAGTAAGAAAAGTCGTATGCGGTGTTCAGTTAGCCCTTGAATTTATTCGAAGTAACCCCGACTCAACATTGGAATTACTTTTGCGTAGATTTCCTGAGATAGATAGGTCTATCGCGGAATTGGCTCTTGCGCGTGTCATTTCTGAAGGCATAGTACCCAGGAATGCGATTATTAGTGAGGTCGCTTGGGGGAAGGCTATTAACCTACGGATTGAAGTTGGAGACATCGAGAAAGCCATGAAGATGGAGGAATATGTTGATAATTCATTTGCGAAGTGGGCAGAAGTGAATTGTCGCGTTGAATAAGTTTTTTTAACCTGAGGCCATAATAGTTTATTTTGGATGAAATATCTCAATACCTATCGGGGTAGAAAGTAATGAAGTACCAAGACAAGTCCACTATCAGAAAAAAAGTAAAGATAGTGCAAATGGACAAGCACTTCTTATATCTGCCCGTTCATTATGCAAAGAAGTGCAATTTTTTTGACTATATACCGCGGGAATTTGAGATCACTGAAATTATTACATCAGACAAACGCACAGATGAATCTGCCTATGCAATGCTAATGGACACCACGGACAGAAACTCTGAAATAGCGTTCGCTGTCTGTGATCCAACGGTAATACTTGACATGCCGCCGAGAGACAAAAATAGGTCACCAGCAATATTAGCTGCCTTAATAACCAACGCAGCATTTTGGGCGGTCAATCACAAAACTCATCGGATAGATAATCTAAAAGATCTTGGCAAATTCGATAAGATCATAGCTTATCCTCCTGGTACGACGTCCTACGGAATTGCAAATCGCATTTATCACGATTCCCGAAAGAAGCAACCTGTTGATGAATTCGTCGAAGTTGTAGATTCAGGTAGAGAGCTTCTCAAACTAACGGACAGTGAAAAAAGTACTGTTGCTCTATCCCCCAACCCATTAGCAATTGACGCACTTATAGGTAGTTCGGAAGAATATGAAGTAGATATCGCTTTGGGAAATACTCCAGAGTATAGTAATGTTTTGGTAACGGCACTGTTAAGTCGAGCCGATATAGTGAGGGAACATCCCACGCTCGTTGAAGGATTACTGAAAGCTCTTCAGCGATCAATTCTTTTAGTCCAATTTAGATATCCCGATGTTGTCCAATTCACAAGGGATTATTTTCGCTATGGAGAAAGAGCTGAAGGTGCCCTTCGGATGACTAGTGATGATCACGTGTTTCCAAGTAACATTGAAGTTAGCAAAGCACATTGGATAAACGCAGTGCGTGCTGCGTTATACGCCAAAAAAGAGCCCTTTGGCCAAGCAGGATCTAAACGAGCAGACGAAGTCTTCGAAAGAACCATTGAGCCATACAGACACTTCGCCCAGGCTGCCGTAAGGGATGAGATCCTTCCCCGCCTTGCTATCATGCCAAAGCAAGCAAGAAATCGATGGGAGTTAGTAAAGGGATACTTCTTACCCTTGTTATGGCTCACTATTGGTGGCATCATAGTAAGCTGGACCCATTGGAGCATGATTCCCGTTATATCACTCGGAATGATCTCGGCATCTCTGCTCTCCGAGTTTGCAAAGCTCTCCAAGCGCCCGTGGCATCAATCTCTTCACTGGTTTGTCTGGCTTCTACTGATCGGCGGTGTCATTGGTTGGATTAACTTTGATTGGGAAAATTCGGTTGTGGTACCCATATTAATTTTTTTATTGCTAGGGGACCTATATAAGATGGCAGATCTTAGGAGAAAACGTATCAGAAGTGGTAGTTGAGTGAGGGAACACATTGACATTGTAGCTGAAAATCTTGGTAAAACATTTAGCAATGGAACTAAGCATCTTATAGCTATAGAGAATGTGGCAATCGAAGTTGGGCGCGGCAAATTGTTCTGCATTGTGGGACCCAGTGGGTGCGGAAAGTCAACCCTACTCCGACTCCTCATCGGGCTCCTTGAACCAACAACCGGAAAGGTTATACTCGATTTAGATCGTAGGAATAAGGGCATAGCCTACGTGCAACAAACCGCTTCTCTATTACCTTGGAGAACAGTCCTGCAGAATGCGTTGCTGGGTGCTGAGCTAAAAGGGCCGCTGAATTCAACAATAGTAGAGCGCATAAAGAATGGAATACGAGAGTATGGTCTTGCAGGATTCGAGCAGAGCATGCCCCCAGAACTCTCAGGGGGAATGCGGCAAAAGGTTGATATAATTCGTGCTATCGAAAGTCGCCCAAAGATATTATTTTGTGACGAGCCATTTTCAGCCATTGACTTTGTTACTCGTTTAGAGTTAAGCACTCGATTTAAAAAAATGTGTCGAGTGCATGGAATAACGACGGTATTTGTTACTCACAATATCGAAGAAGCGATCTTCTTAGGTGATGAGATCGTCGTCATGAGTGGCAGGCCAGGACGAATTATTAGTAAATATATTCCTGCTTTGTCGATAGGGAGTGAAGACGCAGTTAAATGCAGAGAGTCTCCTGAATTTTCAGACTTATTTTTTAAGATATGGAAAGATCTTGGTAATGAGAATAGCCTCTCACACTAAAATAATTGGGCTCCAAATATTAGTTTTATTAGTCTTAATACTCATTTGGGAGGGCATGGGGCGTAGCTCGTCTGAAGCATTCTTTTTTATAGGTACTCCTTCTGCTGTACTCATTGAACTATCGAACTTGATACGATTCGAAAATCTTCATACCCATTTTATTATAACGGGTGGAGAGGCTGTCCTTGGGCTACTTATAGGCACTATCATGGGTAGTGGACTTGGTCTAGTACTATGGTATTCTGAGACTGTAGCACGCGTTGCGAGGCCATTCATAATTGCACTAGGTACTCTCCCGGTATTCGCTTTTGCACCATTGATGATAGTATGGTTTGGAATTGGTTTTTGGATGAAGGTAGCTCTCGCAACTTTTTCAACTGTCTTCGTGGCGTTCTCTCAAGCACATAAAGGTGCTACATCAGTCGCATCCGAGTATGTTGACACATTGTTGGGCATGGATGCTTCGAGGCATCAGATCTTCGTAAAAGTAATTATCCCGGGCTCCTTGGATTGGGTTCTTAGTTCAATGCGGTTGAACGTTGGATTCGCCCTGCTTGGTGCGTTCATTGGCGAATTTATTGCTGCAGATCGAGGGCTGGGGTACCTGATACTACGAGCCAGTGGATTATATAACATTCCAAGGGCGCTTGCGGCAGCAGTCGGTATTACGGTTCTCGCACTTATCTTGGATGGGACTGCGAGATACATAGAGCGGCATAGACATTCTCTTATCCAATGGTTGAGCGTACCGAAAGCAATTTGGCATAATTAAATGCATCGCTTTTACTTATTCCTTTTTCCATTCACTCTGACCTAGTACCCCTTCTGTCTTTTCGAAGAAAATGGAATTTAGAAATTGGAACTTGGCCTGGAATTCATGCCCTCGATCGGTTCTGATGGTATTGATCCGAAAAGGGAACTTTTCGATCACATAATTAATGAACTCGACGGCGCACTGTTGATTGTGCTTCCGGTAGATCTGAAGCGCTCTGACACGGGTTACGTCATCGATCGCCGTGTACTAATAGCGTCGGACCTTGTGTCCTTCGTCGTCTTTCAGCGTCAGGAACTTCACATCGACCTGAATATGATGCCCCGGAACCGTTTTGGCGTACCGCTTTGTATGGAGAGCTCTTTTGGGAGCTGTCTTGGGCAGCCGATTAATGCCATTACTAGCGAGGATACGGTAGACACTCGATTCTGATACAGAGATCCCGTGATAACGCTCCAGATACCACATGATACGTTCAGGGCCGAGTTGATAATCCCGCCTGATCTGAAGAATTTTCTCAGCAACTTGTATGGGAATCTTCTTGGGGTGCGAATAGGCCACCGGCTTCTTCCTTCTCAGGCCGGCTTTACCTTCCTTCTCGTAGGCCTTCTTCCACTCATAGAAGCTGGAATCAGGAATGTTGAAATCTCTGCATGCTTTAGCATTGTTGCCAATGCCCCGGGCATATTCCAACACCATCAATTTCTTTCTAAACCTCAGTTCATCCCGAACCAATCTCTGAACCAGTCCCTCCATCGAACAACCCTCCGTTTTGACTCTTAAATATCAGCAATAAGAGTCCGGGAGGGTATGAAGTATCACAAACCGATGAAACTCTGTGAGCTGCCAACATATACAGCGATGAAGGGATTGATCCGGCAAGTGAGCAGCGGATCAATATTCATGTTCTGGACTGCTGCCTCTACTTCAGATATCCCCTCTGCACAATATTAGATGCGCCAATTATAGGAGGCTTTGAAAAACATCGCCCGCTTCACTTCTGTGAATCTGCCACCATATTGGGGCAATGACGGATAATCGTTGGTTTCCAGGAGTGAAGTCCCATAACCCAGATGAATGACGGTTCCGGGGATATAGGTAAAGCTCGCCAACATGTCTGCCCCGATAGTGCCTGCAAAATCGTTATAGCGGACAGTTCCCCTGAAGAAAAGGTACTTGTTCAGGTGATAAGTTAATTTGGTGTTGAGCAGCTTGATTTCAATCATACTGGCAGCGTCGCCCACGGTCATGATAGTCGTTCTGCTGATCGATACATCCGCGGCAAGTTTGTCTGACGGCTTGTAGTTCAGAGAGAACGAGCCCACGGTTAAATCTCCCTGAGCAGGGTCTGCCACATTGTAAATGGGCGTGCCTCCTGCGATGATGGATGCGCCCAAACGCAGCGATGGGATAATCTGGGTGGAAAAAAACGCCATTGGACCGTTCCGGCTGAATCGTTGACCGGCGAATATTTCACTCTCAAAATGATAGTGCAGGCTCAGGGAGGTAGAGCGCGGGAGGATAAAGCTGGCGAGCCACAAGTACTTCCATTCGTTCATATCATACACTTTATCATGCCGGGATCGGCCGATCATGCCCCCACGAATTCGCTGCAACAGCCCACCCTCAGGGTAGTAGCTGCGCATGGCAGAATAGCTAAGCGTGCTGTGTCCATCTCGCGGAATAAAGCCAGTGCTTACCAGGCCTGAGAAATCTGCTGAGATATCCTGATATCCTAACGAGAAGGAATTAATACGATCTGAGTACAAAAACACAACACTGCCGGTCGAGCCCGTTCTGGGGTTGGGAGAGCTCGCATCGCTTAAGGTTGCAAAGATCAGGTTGCCCTGCACATTTATTTTGCCGTTTAATCGCCATTTTCCATCGACACCGCCAATCGCATTGTGTCCGATTGCATGGCTGCGGTTAATGGCAATGCCTCCGAGATAGCTGTCCTGCGAGAGAAGCCGCCGGTAGCGCACAATCGAGTGAGTCGCCGCCGCACCGTTGTAGTCAATATATAATGGTGATTCGTCGACCGTAAACAGGGCCGAGATAACATTAGACGCCCCCACTTTCCCCGACAGTTTTACACCCACAGAGGGAGATGCAATGGTGCGCGCGTGCAGAAGCCTTCCAAAGCCAACCCCAGCCATTCCAAAATTGCCGATTCCTTCTAAAAAGAAAGGTCGCTTCTCCCTGAAAAAGTTAGGCACGCGCAGATTCACGCCAACCTGCGGCGCATCGGCTTCCACCTGGCTAAAGTCAGGTTTTAGGGTAAAATCCAATATCATTGTAGGTGTGAGGCCTACCTTGGCTGTGATGCCAATAGGACTTCTGCTGGCAAAGGAAACTTTCCTTAGTTCACCGGCGTCATTGCTGTAGTCTGCCGACTGCGTAATAACAGGCAATATTTCCACAACCCTTTCGTAGCCCAGCTGCTCAAACTTTACCTTCCCGAGCTGACTCAGGAAGGCGCCCCTGTCTGCCCCGATGGCCGGGAAGATCGCCTTTTCCGAATGCCGGCTCAAATTTCGGAAAATGGACAGTCCCATGATGACTTCATTGCCGCTCTGGAATCGCAAGCTCTTCCAGGGAATCTGGATTTCCACAACATACCCACGGGGCGTGATGGCTCCTGCAGCGCTCCAGATGAAATCCTCTGTTGCATCAAACACACCGTCTGATGCCATGGTTCCATCGGCCTGGGATCCATGTCCATTTACTAAAAAGCCGTAAGCAGTTTGGCCATCATTGTAAGTGTCTAATACTACGCCAATCCAATCATCTTGAAACAGGTTGTCCCAGTTAGATACCGCCGCCTTGATTTGCCCAGGATCCGAGTCAAACGCTTCTACGGCTATGTAAAGATATTGATTGTCGTACGCAATCTGGAAATGGGTGGTCTGTGCAGGCGCGCGTCCGTAGTCGGGCACATAAGTTGCAAATTGATCATAGCGTGCCGCTGAGCCCCACACTTCGTCGACCAATTGGCCGTCCAGGACTAAAGAGCTGGTCACCCGCGTGGCCCGTATGTCTGTATTCCCCAAGGAGACTGAAGTCAAAACTGCTCCTGCAACTAAGAATCTGATTGCTGTTTTCATGATGTTCACCTCATTATCGTGCTGTTAAGGGGTTAGGAGTGAAACCGCATGCGGTATTCATTTGGTGGTATGCCTAAAAATTTCTGGAATGACCGGCGCATGATTTCCGGCGAGGAGAATCCGCATTCAGCCGCAATCGACTTCAGAGCTTGCTGTGTCATTTCGAGCTTCCGGCGGGCTGCCTCGACCCGCACCTGTTGGACATATTTGCCTGGGGGCATTCCCGCTTCAGCAGTAAATCTGCGAATAAAATGTCTTTCGCTCATGGCAGCCTTGGCCGCTATTTTTTTTACCGTAAGCCCCTGATCCAGATTTTCGAGTATCCAGACCTGTAATTCGCTCATATCAGAAGACGCCAACTTTTGCGCTTCCAGATGGCGACTGAATTGGGATTGTCCACCCGGCCGTTTATAAAAAATGACCAGTTCCTGGGCCACATTCAGGGCAATCGTAGAACCCCAATCTTCCTCAACCAGCGCCAAGGCGAGATCAATCCCGGCAGTGACCCCAGCGGAAGTGAAAAATTTTCCGTCCTGCACATATAGAGCGTTGCAGTCTACAGTAATCGAAGGGAACTTTTGTTGTAACTCGCTGCAATAGGCCCAGTGCGTTGTTGCCTTGCGATTTTCAAGCAGGCCTGCCTTCGCCAGAATGAAACTGCCGGTGCATATCGATCCTACACGCCGAGAATGACGTGAGGCTTGCTTGATCCAATCCAGCAGATTGGTGTTGGCAGCCTCCACCGCATATCCTGTTCCGCCAGCGATGAGCAAGGTATCGATGGGGCCTTTAACATCCCTGTAGGCGCCATCTGCAACCATCTGGATTTTTGACGAGGTCTGGAACACCCCTTTCGACTCGGCTACCATCTCCAGATCGTAGGCCGCCTCAGTGGTAATACCTTGATCATTCAGCCACCGTGTTGTGCGGCCGAATACTTCCAGCGGTCCAGTAATATCTAGAATTTGCGTCTGATTATAAACGAGCATTACGACACGACGATGAAGGCGTTTTTTTCGGGCATTTTTTGTAATTGCAGGTATCATATATTTTAAAAGCCAGAGTAGCGATTACATTCCTCCGGCCATTTCCCCTTTTAGTGTCGACTAAATTTTAGGTGTAAACTCGATGACATAATATGACATTAACCGCACTATTTACGCCATACAACCTTTTCTTTCTTCAGCATCGATTGTAGCAATATCATTGATCTTTCGCCGCTACGCGCCGCCCAATCTCAGCGATAGCTCCAATCTTCGCTCTTAAGTTTGCTCCTTCAGGTATTGTCCATCCTCCACACATTGGAGACCTCTTGAAAGTAATAATTCCCGTAGCCGGCAAAGGTGAGAGGCTTATGCCTCACAAAGCCCGGATGCAAAAGGCGCTGTGATAGGTGGCCACCATAGTGAGGAACAGCAGCTGCAGCGGTGCCTTAAATCTATCTGCAGTTGTATTCAAAACGTCCAACTCGCAGCACCGAAATCATACAATTCTCCTCGAGATATTCGTATATGTAATATAGATGTGAGGACTCTTATTCCTCGCATGCTGCAAAATCGATTCCCAACAAACCTCCATTTATTGGGCTTAGCCGGCAGAGTTAAACAACCTGCCGAATCACGCCGATTCTTGCCCAAAAACTCATCCGAAAATCAAGATTCAACAACTGAGTCAATTCACCGTTTATTGAACATTATACATGAAAGGAGCGCTAATGCTGATCGGTTACGCCCGGGTGTCAACGATCGATCAGAACCTTGATCTTCAGTTAGACGCCCTAAATAAAGCAGGCTGCACTGAAATCTTCAAGGACGTTATCAGTGGATCAATCTCTGCCCGGGCCGGACTAGATGAGGCGCTAGCCTATATGAGAGAGGGTGACACCTTGGTCGTGTGGAGACTCGACCGGCTAGGCCGCTCCCTGCGGCATCTGATCCATGTGGTCACCCAGATCCATCATAAGAAGATGTCATTCAAGAGCCTCAGCGAAAATCTTGACACCACTACCAGCAGCGGGCGGTTGACTTTTCATCTGTTTGGCGCCTTGGCTGAATTCGAGCGGGACCTGATCAGGGAGAGGACCAAGGCTGGTCTTGAGGCTGCAAGAGCCCGCGGCAGACGAGGAGGCCGACCAAGGGTGATGAACGCCAAAAAGATAGCCTTGGCCAAGTCCATGCTCAAAGATAAGTCGAACAGCATAGCTGACGTGAGCCAAGCCCTCGGCGTTTCCCGGACGACACTTTATTCCTACCTAAGTCAGTGATCAGGCTGAATAATCTTTCTTGCACAATAACCCAAAACCAAAGGAGTCATCATGACACAAAAGCAGATCATCAGAGCGGCCAGTAGAGGCCAGATGGTGCTCAGCATCGCTTTGCTCATCCTCCAAATCGCCGGCCTGCTCAAAGGCCGCGGGGCAGGGAGCCATGCCGGAACCCCGGCTGCCTCGTAAAGGTAAGGACCAGGTGGTGGACGTTCAGATTCGCCACCTGGTTTTAGGTCTTCTGGCTGTGGGGGCCATCCTGGCCCTGATCTCGGTAGGCGGCAAGATCGTGGTCGAACGGGGCCGCATCCGCAGGCAGCAGGACTTGCTCGATGGCGCCCAGGCGCTGCTCGCAATGATTCAACAGCTAAAAGAGAGAGGGAAATCAACGTGAGCGGTAAAATCAGATTCACCATCACCAACGAGTCGCTGGGCCAACTGGTCGATATCGTTGCCGGGGGCGCATTGCTGATGAGCAACGCCTTCCTGGTCTTTTCGGGCCTGAAGGAGCAGGCGGACAACAGGCGCAGGCAGCAGACGGCATCTCGGATGGAATAAAATATCCTTGAACTGTCAAGGGGAGGAGCGGAATGGCCAAGGGGAAAAAAACGATCGGAGACAGGGTTGGTGAAACGGAAATAGCCCTACCGCCGGATAAATTCGTCTATCAGGATGATGATGGTGTACTTCTGGGAAACAGTTTGATGCCTGGCAGTTCTGGAAGAATGACGCCTCTTATAATTTCAAACGCCCAATTCTTACCCAAGTCGCTAAAAAAGATTCGGGTTTGGCTTGAGAAGTATAGCCTCCAGAAGGATGATGTATTGGCCAATCTAGTACAAGCTCTCACTGGCGTGATCTCCATGGATAGTGAAGCACGACTAGAATTTTATCGAGTGTTTCGGGAAACTCAACTCTCCAAGGTGCATAAGCAAATTGAGGCCATTCAAACCGCAATGCACCTCATTTCGAGCGACGATTTGCGATTACAAAAACCCTACAAGTTGCTACAAAAGCGAGAAAAACTCTTAACCGCATACCAAAGCCAGCTTAAGTCACAGCACGCTGATGTCCACAAGTTGCTCTATCGGGAGCTATATCCTGTCCTACTTCGTTTTGATGAGCTAAACATTAAGCCGGCAGATCAAGATAGAATGCTGCATGATCTCTTTCGTCTTTTTGAGTACGAAGATTTCGCAATGAAGGTAACAGACCAATCAATGGTGAACAGGGCAAAAAAAATCAATAATAGCACGAGGGACTGGTTCTCTAAAATATGACCTAGCTCAGTTGTCGGTACTTTAGGCGCATCCTCTCACCCTCGCTGAAGATTTCCGCTTAGCGTACTTTGCTCCTCCTTAGACTTCTTCTACAACTTCTCCTACTAAACACAGGAGAAGATCCATGGATTCTATCAACATTGCTGAAGGCTTAACTCTCAAGGACCTCGTCCTCGAAACAGGCGCACCACCGCACGTGATTCGTTATCTCCATGGTCTTGGCCGACTACCCATCCTTCGAGAATCACCCGGCGCCGGCTATCCGATCATTTTTTCCTCAGCTGCCATCTCGATTATCCGAACTCATCTGACTAAATCAGGAAAATCGAGAAACTGAGCTTTAGGATGTCCAATTTATCACTAAGCGTAGAAGACTCCTTTAAGCAAGCCATTCTCGATGTGGGCATAGTGCCTCCTGATGAGATAATCGCTGACGGCGAGATTCACCGGTGGCATATTCCTGAGGATAAATCTGGTTCAGAAGACGGCTGGTATGTGTTGTACTCAGATTTAATACCAGCCGGTTCATTCGGGGATTGGAAGCAAGAGATTCGCCATACTTGGAGCGCTAAGAACGGCGCCCAATTATCTCGTGCCGAACGGGATAGTCTGGCCAAAAATATGCGTCTGGCAAAACTAAAACGCGCCGAGGACCGCAAGAGACGGCAAAGTGAAGCCAGGGAGCTAGCAAATATTATTTGGGATAATGCAGAGCCTGCTGCTGACACCTTTCCCTACCTCCTTTCCAAAGGAGTGAAATCATACTCACTTCGCTCTGATGGCAAGTCCCTAATTGCTGCCCTTCGGGACTCGGGTGGTGTGCTGTGGTCACTTCAGTTTATTTCTGAGGATGGTGCGAAAAAATTTCTCTTCGGAGGTAAAACAAGAGCCTGTTACTGTTCAATTGGTAAAATTATAAAGAAGATCTATATCGTTGAAGGATTCGCAACGGGTGCGACCGTTCACTCAATTACAAAGGAGGCTGTGGCAGTCGCTTTTAGTGCTGGCAACTTGAAAGCTGTTGCCAAATCTCTCCGGGAAAAATATCCTGATGTTACCATCATTATCGTTGGTGATAATGATGTCAAGTCTGAGGGAAATCCTGGCCGATCCAAAGCGTTTGTGGCAGCTGCTGCAGTTGGTGGTTTAGTCATTCTGCCCGTATTTGAGGCGGACGATGGCGGGACCGATTTTAATGATCTTCTCTCTGAAGAGGGTCCGGAGGTTGTTAGGAAGCAGCTGAGCTCGCCAATTCGTTCTAGAATAAAAAACTCCTCTGCCACGCTTAACACCGATATCACTTCTCCGTTCGTCCTTGAAAGCGGCTTTGCGCTTTTGAGTAGGGAGTTCAACCAGTCCGAACCTCTCGTAGGGGAAATCCTCGGGGCAAATAAAAAAATAGTCGTTGCAGCGCCGGATGGTGTTGGCAAGTCTTTATTCACCCATCAAATGGGGATTGTTTTGGCAGTAGGAGCAGATGATTTTCTCGGGTTCCATATTCCAAGACCGCGCCGAGTACTGTTGTTGAATTTTGAGATGAGTGCAGAGCAAATCCAGGAACGACACATCAAGTTTTGCTCGATTCTAACACCAGCGCAAAAAAAACGTCTGGCAAATTTTCACTTTAACACAATTGATTCAGGAACAACGCTTTTTTCAGATAATTGGCAGCGAATCCGAGCCACTATAGTTGAAAACCCGCCATTCGATCTCATAATCATTGATAATCTCTATGCTGCCTCGGGATCAGATGATGAAAGTAACCGAGAATTAAAACCGTTGCTGAGAGAAATATTTGCAATCGCAGATATTCACAAATCAACGATACTACTCGTTACCCACGATAAAAAGCATGAGCCAGATGCGATGATAAGTAAACATCTAATAAGGGGAGGTTCAACTATCGCCAACTCGATGGACGCGATTTTGCAGTTGGCGATGTCGCTGAAATCCCCCGGGTTGCGCCTGCTGAAGATCACCAAAAACCGAGATCGGTCACCTAATCTGGGCAAGACTTTCGGCTTGGAGATGGATCCTGACACTTTGTGGTTTCGTAATCAGGGATTGGTCGATGAAGCCGCCCACCTGCAATATCCTAGGCCTCCAAAGGGGATAGATGTCCTCACCAAAATGGAAGAAAAATTCTCCACCAAAGATTGGATTCAGGCGGTAGCTGAGCAGGCCGGCAGCAGTCGGCGGACAGCATACAATTGGATTGACAAGCTGACAAAGGCTGGACTGATCCAAATGAAAGGTTGGGGGGGGTATGAAAAGCTGCGCTAACACTGAGAAAATGCAACAATCAATCTCCTGTCTCTGGGGAGTTGCATTCTTACACAACTGCAGTGGACGTGTGCAACTAATAACGGACGAACTTGCACACTTTCTCTCACGTCTTTGTCCTCGAGGTAGAGTAGTAATATATAGGAGTAGTGCAACTATATCTACTACCCCTATTGAACGCCCCGTAGACCCACCCCTAATAGTGCAATTCGCCTACTCATGGTTGAAATGAGCTCCTTAGACCCAATCTATCTTGCACGGCTGGATGAACTGAGGACCCCCATCCGGGATTTGGGCAATTCGCCTTGGATGTCGCTAGTCAAAGTTGTTGCCGAGTTGGCGGCCGAAATGATGGCTGCAACGTGGAGCTAGTGAACGTTGACAGCTAAAATCAGTAAAGTGAGCAGCAATCAAAAATACTGCCCCTATTGCGGTCAGTCGGGTGATCGATATTATTCGGTGAGGACCGTTGCCATCCTCCTGGACTGTCCAGAAAAGACGATCCGGGGCTGGATCAATGACCGAACCATCGGTAGCAAGAAGGTAGGCGGTTTGCGTCGCATCTCGGCAAAACAACTTGAAACATTCATTGAGGATAAGCCCTCAATCAAGGAGATAGCCGAAGAAGTGGTTGCAGATTAATGCTTGGCGTTATTATAAAAACGTGTTACATTTAGTGTATGACACCGAGAACTAAAAAAGAACCAACAAGGGTTAGGTCCGTAAGACTCCCCACTCGCCTATGGGGCACCATTGAAAGAACCGCAAACACACTCGGGGTCAAGCCAAATGGGTTGATTTGGCGTGCGGTTGAGGATTGGTTGGTGGGGCAGGGCGCTATCCAAAAGGAGGAACGATCAATGTCGGAAGCAACAATGATATATTCAGCTGCCGTGGGCGGCCATGCGCCCGGGCATCTGCGTGAAGCGATGGGGGATTGGATTGAGCGTACGTATGAGTCGCAAGACAGCATCATTTCGTGCCTAAGGGCCGACACAAGTTTTAATTATGTGGGTGCTGATGAGATCTTTTATGAGGGTCCAAAGCCTCTTAAATGGCTGATCGGACAGTTGTGGAATTGCACAGATGTTTTACCCGGTACGACCGCACGGGACCTTGAGGAATTGCTCGAGCGGTATCTGGAGCCGAAACTTAACGTGGGTACGTATGGACGGGCCGTAAGGCAGATTGCAGAGGTCTTGAAATTGGCAGAGCAGGAAGGAGCAATATAAGTTAGTTAACTTACGGAAATCATGTCAGCCTCAGTTAAACGCAAGCGACCTCGTCATGCTGGTGTCCGGCCCGGCAAAAAGCCCGGCACCTGGTACATCGATTATCTCGATTGGAAGGGGATTCGTCACCAGAAAACCTTTACAGGCTCTGAAGCTGACGCGGCCAAAGTGCGGCGTGAAATCTTAGTCATGCAGGACAAGATCAGAAACGGCCTACAGGCTCCGCCAGAGCCCAAGGCGAAGATTATAACCCTTTATCAATTATGGGAGTCCTTTGAGGCGGACAGACGTCTCAAAATTGATTCTGGCTCCATGAGCGAGTCGTCACTTACAAGGGTTCGCTACACATACAAGGCTCTACTAAAATACGATAAGGACCTCAAGGCCCGTCAGTTGGGTGAGATCGGAGCTGCCGACTTCGAGGCATTCAAGATTTATCGGCAGGAAAGAGGATCTAAGCCTGGCGGCATCAATGGAAAGATTAAGGACTTGAAGACTCTATTTAATTTTGCAGTGGAGCACGAGATTATAGATAAATCTCCTCTCAAGCGTGTCTCTCGAGTTAAGGAACCCAAGAAGGATGTAAGGTATCTGAATGAAGATGAAATGAGGAGTCTCTATTTCGCAATTGATCAGATCAATCCAGATGACTCCTACATGTGCGACGCACGGGACTTAACGCATTTTCTCCTGTTTACCGGATGTCGAGTTAGTGAATCTCTTTACCCGGACTTCACTTGGGCTAACAACGGCCAGGATGCCCTCCATTTCAACCAAACGAAAGTTTCAAGGGCGAGAAGTATTCCCAAGGGTGAACGAGTTAAGGAGATACTCGAAAGACGGAAGCATATTGAAGGGGGACCATTTCACTTTAATCCTGACAAGGTCTACAACCGGGTGACCGCGCTAATGAGGCAAGGGAATATAGAAGGTGCCTCGCCGCAGACATTGCGACGAACGGCCGGCAGCCTTTACTACCTTGCAACTCGGGACATATTTGCTACGAGCCGATTCCTTGGTCACTCCAGTGTAATTATCACGCAAGAACACTATGCCGGATTGATCCAGAGCCTTCAGATTGAAAACTACCGGGCCTTTGAAGAAGTGATCAAACCCGATTCGCTATATATTCGCTATTTTGCCGGTAATGATGGGCAATCACCGGTAATTGGGCCGGAAATGGAAGGCCCTCCCTCTCGACGGAAACATCTGCTCCCCCCTCTCGTGACTCGGGTGGGATTCGAACCCACGGCCAATGGCTTAAAAGGCCACTGCTCTACCAGCTGAGCTACCGAGTCGGAATGTCCGTGCGCCATCCAGGACTCGAACCTGGAACCTGCGGATTAAGAGTCCGTTGCTCTACCAATTGAGCTAATGGCGCAAGCTTTTCCCCATTGGGCAGGCAAAGTTATTCTGGCGTCGAGGTAATGGCAATCGGAATGGGGCGATGATCGGTGCAATGAGCGCTGCTGCGATCGTGGGTCAGCGCCACTAAAGGTCGCGTCTCCAAGCGTAACGGTCACAACGACCTGTGGCATTTGCCCAGGCCACTTGACTGACCGCTATGCTTGCCTATTGCGCTGAAAACTTATCCCACGATAGTGTCTTTGCCAAATCCCATGCTTGCTATTGCCCCGATCTCGGGAGTGGATGCTCTGCTATCAAACCCTTGGGAAGGTATACCTGCGATGTGGCGGTTCAGATCGATTTCATATTACCTTCCCAGGTTGTTTCATTGTCATATTCAGGAGATCAGCTCAATGCGACTGAGAAATCGGTTCAGGAATTTTGCCGACCAGGCTTTACCCATTTTCCAGCTGGCGGTTATTGCCATAGGCGTGATCCCGGGAATCCAAGCCCTCAACGGGCAGGTACGGCCCACCGAGGGGCTCCACGTTAACACGCCCGGGGTCTTTGCCCTCACAGGCGCCAGCATTCACACCGAACCGGGCAAGGTCATCTCCAGTGGCACTATCGTGATTCGCGATGGCCTTATCGAGTCCGTGGGTCGCTCCGTGCGTGTGCCCAAAGATGCCGTCACCATCGATCTTAAAGGCAAAACCGTCTATGCCGGATTCATTGAATCGGTGTGGGAAACCAAGGCAAAAGAGGGCGACGGCGGCGGGCATAGAGGTGGCAGAAACGGCGGTGGCACTGCAGATAAGAAATCGGTGGATGAGCACTGGAACGCCAGGGTGCTGCCGGCCAAATCGGTACTGGATGGCCTGGAGCTCAAGGAGAAGGATATTAAGGCGCTCAACGCTCTCGGTTTTACCGTGGCCCATGTGATGCCCCACGCCGGCGTTTTCCGGGGCAACTCCGCGCTGGTCCACCTCGCCCATTGGGGTCCCGAGGCGCCCATTCGGTCCAGAGTGACGCAGACGATGGCGTTTGAAAGCAGCCGCTGGCCCGACCGTCACTATCCCTCATCTCTGCTCGGCGCCATTGCCCTCATGCGGCAAACCTTGCTCGATGCCCGCTGGTATGAAAAGGCGTGGAATATCTACGGCAAGAATCAGCGGACCAATGAACAGCCTGAGTACAACCGTGATCTGGAGAGCCTGGCCGCCGACATTTCAGCCAAGCGGCCGTTCTTGTTTAGCGCCTCCGATGAGCTGGCGGTCCTGCGCGCAGGAAATATTGCCAAAGAGTTCAAACTCCGGCTGTGGATTAACGGCAACGGTTATGAGTACCGGCAGTTGGCCGCCATCAAAGCGTTGGGCGCGTTTCTCATCATCCCGGTCAACTTCCCCGAAGCGCCGAAAGTGGCCACGCTGGAAGAGGAGCTGCAGGTATCCTACGGCCAACTGCGGCATTGGGACCAGGCACCCGATAACGCCCAGAGGTTGGCTGATGCATCGGTCCGATTTGCCTTAACCAGCAGTCAGTTAAAGGACCGGAAGGAGTTCAGGGCCAATCTGGCTCGCGCGGTGGAGCGGGGCCTGGACAAAACCAAGGCCCTGGCCGCCCTTACGACGACCCCCGCTTCCCGATTTGGACTGGGTCAGTCCCATGGCAAAATCGCCAAGGGTTTTGTGGCCAACCTCGTTGTGACCGATGGCGATTATTTCGATAAAAAAACCAAAGTCCAGGCCGTTTGGGTGGCAGGAAAAAAAGTCGCTGTGGCTCCCGATCCGATGGAAGATTTCCGTGGTGAATGGAGCGTCAGTCTATCGGCTGATATGGGCGGTAAAAGGGAACTGATCCTCAAAATAAAAGGCGAGGCCGCCAAGCCCGAAGGCGAAGTCGTGCTGGGTGAGGATAAGACCATCGCCCTTGAGAATCTTTCCGCGAACCGCGACGCCATCACGTGGACATTGCCGGCCGATTCGCTGGGCGGCAGTGGCAAATGGCGCTTCTCCGGAACGCAGCTGTTCGACGCCGCCTCAGGCACCGGGCTGGCCAGCGATGGCAATCGTTTCTCCTGGACGGCCATCCGCACGGCCCCCTTCTCTGAGGATAAAAAGGACGAGCAAGGCGACAAAAACGGCGACAAGAAGAAAGAGAAACCACCTGAGAAGGCCAGCAACTTGCGTCCCCTTTACCCGGAAGGGGCTTATGGCCGGACCGGCCCTCCCAAGCAACCGGCGGCCATTTTGGTGAAAAACGCTACCGTCTGGACCATGGGCAAACAGGGGGTCATCATGGGCGGAGATGTGCTGATGGTGGGCGGCAAAATTTCGGCCGTGGGCAAGAATTTGAGCATCCCCAGGAAATCTCGCGGCAACGCGGTGGTAATTGATGGCACCGGCAAGCATGTCACGCCCGGCCTCATCGACGCCCATAGCCATACCGCCATGGCGTCGGTGAATGAGGGGGCCGAGGCGGTCACTTCCGAAGTGCGCATAAAAGATGTGACCAACAGCGACGACATCAACATCTACCGTCAGCTGGCCGGCGGACTCACCATGGCGAATGGTCTGCACGGCTCGGCCAATCCCATTGGCGGACAGAATGCCGTCATCAAGCTGCGCTGGGGCCTCCTCCCGGACAAATTGATTGAGCCACGGGCGCCGCAAGGCATCAAATTCGCCTTGGGCGAGAACGTCAAGCAGAGCAATTGGGGCGACGATTTTGTCACCCGGTACCCGCAGACCCGCATGGGCGTTGACCAGATTGTGCGCGATGCCTTTCAGGCGGCCAAGGAGTACGATGCCAACTGGACGGCCTACAACAAATCGAGCAAACGCAAAAAGAGCGAAGTGCCGCCCCGCCGCGATCTGGAACTTGAAGCGCTGGCAGAGATTTTAAGCGGCCAGCGGATCGTGCACGCGCACAGCTACCGGCAGGATGAAATCCTCAGCCTCATCCGCATCGCCGACGACTTCAACTTTACCATCGCAACCTTTACGCATGTTCTGGAAGGTTACAAGGTGGCCGCTGAAATCGCCAAACACGGCGCCGGCGGCTCCACCTTTTCGGATTGGTGGGGCTACAAGTTCGAAGTGATTGACGCTATTCCCTTCAACGGGGCCATCATGGCCCGGGCGGGGGTGGTCACCTCCTTCAACTCAGATAGTGGCGACCTGGCCCGGCGGCTGAACACCGAGGGCGCCAAGGCGGTCCGGTACGGGGGACTCACCGATATTGAGGCGCTGGCCTTTGTGACGATCAATCCCGCCATACAGCTGAAAGTGGACAAATTCGCCGGCTCGCTGGAAAAAGGCAAAGACGCCGATTTCGTCATCTGGAGCGGCGACCCGCTTTCAACCTACACCCGGGCGGAGCAGACCTGGATCGAAGGACGCAAGTATTTCGATCTGGATGAGGATCAGAAGATGCGCGCAGAAATCAAATCCGGGCGAGCGCGGCTCATTCAGAAAATTCTCGCTTCATCTGAAGCCTCGGAATCATCGGGAGCAAAGCAGGGGAAACACAAATGAATGGCAAACGGCAACTCATCCTGATCACCATTTTCCTTACACTTGCGATGATGTCACTCTCCGGCTCGGACCAGGTTCCGGCTGCCAAGCAGGACCACCCCATTGTGCTGATGGGCGGCGTAATTCATACGGTCTCTGGCGACATCATTTCCGGCGGGGAAATTCTGTTTATAAACGGCAAGATCACCGAAGTGGGCGCCACCGTTTCGCGGCCGGCCAATGTGGAAGTGATCGACATCAGCGGCAAGACAGTCTACCCCGGATTTATCCTGGCCGAGTCCACATTGGGACTCACTGAAATCGGCGCTGTGCGGGCCACCAACGATTACCGCGAGGTTGGCTCCATCAACCCCAACGTCCGCGCCAAAATTGCCTACAATCCGGACTCGGAGCATATCCCTGTCGTCCGCACGAACGGCATTGCTTTGGCGCAGGTGGTGCCCACGGGGGGGCTCCTTTCCGGCACGAGCGCCGTGATGATGCTCGATGGCTGGACCTGGGAAGATACCGAGATGCCTGGCGGCGGCGGTGTCTGGATGTCGTGGCCGAATATGGTCGTGCGGGAGAGACGTTCCGGTCAGCGGCGGCCGGCAGAGGATGACCCGAAAAAAGCGATTCGGGAAGCCCTGGAGAATCTCGACAAAACATTTGATGAGGCCGAAGCGTACCATAAAGCCATCAAATCGGGAACAGGCAACCAGAAAACCGACCTGCGGCTTGCTGGTCTCATTCCTGTGATCGAAAAGAAACTGCCCCTGTACATTCGGGCGAGCCATGTCAGCCAGATCAAGGCGGCCGTCAACTGGGTCAACCGCCGCGGCTACCGCATGGTGCTGGTCGGCGCGCGGGACAGCTGGATGGTGACCGATCTGCTGAAGGCCAACAATATCCCCGTTATCATTTCAACGACGCATAGCCTGCCTTCGCGGCGCTGGCAACCCTACGACGAGGCCTACACGCTGCCCGCCACGCTGGCGGACGCAGGCATCACTTTCGCCCTGGCGCCGGGTTGGCATCCGCAGGTGCGTAACCTGCCTTTTGAAGCGGGGACGGCCGTCGGTTACGGTCTCGATCGCGACCGCGCCATCAGGGCTCTGACTCTCGACGCGGCGACAATTCTGGGCGTGGGCGATAAAGTGGGATCGTTGGAACCGGGCAAGGATGCTACCCTCATTGTGGTCGATGGCGACCCGTTGGAGATTCGCAGCGCGGTGGTGTCGCTTTACATCCAAGGCCGCCATGTCGATCTGA
Organism: Fidelibacterota bacterium; assembly: GCA_004124875.1. Classification (GTDB taxonomy): domain Bacteria; phylum Fidelibacterota; class Marinisomatia; order SCGC-AAA003-L08; family TS1B11; genus TS1B11. Next base: position 68,544 of record SCKJ01000011.1, read on the forward strand.
ACAACCACCATCGCATGATGAACGAGAAGTACAAGCAGCGCTACCGGCAGTTGGGGATTACTGACTAGGGGAGGACCCTTTTAGTCGCTTCTCAGCTTAAACCTTGGTTGAGTGATAAAAATGTCATCCTCCACAATTTTTATCGGGTGGCTATCTGCTTCAAGTTGATTAAGCAATGTAAATAATGCGAATTTTGCAAGATCCGGGTTTTGAGCGGGACCATGACTAATTGTCCACAACGGAAATTTGGGTTCGCCATCGCCAATTTCAAAAAGAATACCATTTCTGAACGGAACTAGTGTATCGTTAGCAATTCTCATTTGTACTTTATCAGGGGAGAAAGTATCTAGTGTAGTCCAGATCATGCGCCACTCCCTTTCTTCTCTAAACGCCTCATCTTTGAAACAAATCACCATATCAACGAGGTGGTTCACGGCTTGCATCGGCAATATGTGCACAATATCTTGCCAAGGTCTATTGTGATGCGTTCCACCCTCATTCAAAGATAATTGTACTGCCTCCAACAATTGTTGGACGTAATCTGAGACGAGTTCACGTTGTTCATTTGCGTCGTAGATCACTTTACGTAGTACAGGTCGGCGATCAGTTTTCAGATCGTGAGGCCCCTCAGCCAATCTAGTGGCGTCATTTAGTCTAAAGCCTGTCTCGTCCTGAAAAAAGTTGACTCAAATAGAGGAGTTCAACATGGCAGGACATCCACCTTACCCCAGCCCCGGTTCCAGTTACGCTGAGAGTTTTAAGCGGATGGTTGTGAGGGAGTTTGAACAA
>SCKJ01000015.1 GCA_004124875.1 Fidelibacterota bacterium
GCACATTGACCTGCCGGGCCAGCAGCACATGCTCGCGGGTCTGCGGCATGGGGCCGTCGGCGGCGCTCACCACCAGGATCGCGCCGTCCATCTGCGCGGCGCCGGTGATCATGTTCTTGATATAGTCGGCATGGCCGGGGCAGTCGACGTGGGCGTAGTGCCGGGCGTCCGTCTCGTACTCCACGTGCGCGGTCTGGATGGTAATGCCGCGCGCCCGCTCCTCGGGGGCGTTGTCGATGTCATCAAAGCCTTTGACCTCGGCCAGACCCTTTTTGCTCTGCACAAACGTAATGGCGGCGGTGAGCGTGGTCTTGCCGTGGTCCACATGACCGATCGTGCCGACATTCACATGCGGCTTATTGCGTACAAATTTCTCCTTGGCCATCAGTCCTCTCCGGTTGTCGATTTCATTAAGAGGCCACTTTGCCCATCACCCGATCCATAATCCGCTCCTTGACGGACTCTGGCACCTGCACATATTTTGAAAATTGCATGGTGAATATTGCCCGGCCCTGCGTCAGCGAGCGCAGATCGGTGGCATAGCCGAACATTTCCGACAGGGGCACTTCGGCGTCGATCACCTGGGCATCCTTGCGCTTGCTCATGCCCTTGATGTTACCCCTGCGGCTGGTAATGTCTCCCATAACGTCGCCAAGGTAGTCTTCGGCGACCACGACTTCAACGGCCATGAGGGGTTCCATGAGCACGGGTGAAGCCTGGCGGATGCCTTCCTGAATAGCCATTGAGCCGGCCACCTTGAAAGCCATTTCCGATGAGTCGACATCGTGGTATGAGCCGTCGTAGAGCTCCACCACCACATCCTCAATGGGATACCCGGCCAGCACGCCATTTTTCAACGCTTCCTCGATGCCGGCCTTGACCGGATTGATATACTCGCGGGGCACCACGCCCCCTTTGATTTTGTCGATAAACTCGTACCCTTTGCCTGATGCGTTGGGCCGGACCCTGATATGGACATGGCCATACTGCCCGTGGCCCCCGGACTGCCGGACGAAGCGCCCTTCCACATCGGACTCTCCGGTAATGCTTTCCTTGTAGGCCACCTGCGGCGCGCCGATGCGGGCATGCACCTTGAACTCGCGCTTGAGGCGTTCGATGAGCACCTCGAGGTGCAGCTCGCCCATGCCGGCGATAATAATCTGACCGGTCTCCTCATCGGTGCGCACCTGGAACGTCGGGTCCTCCTCAGCCAGCTTGGCCAGCCCCTCGCCCATGGCATCGCTGTCAGCCTTGGAGGCCGGCTCCACCGCCACATGAATGACGGGCTCAGGAAATTCCATGAGTTCGAGCAGGATAGGATTGTCGATGGAACAGAGGGTGTCGCCTGTGCGGGTATGTTTCAGTCCCACCATGGCGGCAATTTCACCGGCGGTCACCGTGCTGCGCTCTTCGCGCTTGTCGGCATGCATCAGCATGAGACGGCCCACCCGCTCCTTTTTGCCGGAATTCGAGTTGTAAATGTGCTCACCGGTCTTGATCTGGCCCGAGTAGACCCTGAAAAACGTGAGCCGGCCGACGTACGGGTCGGTCATGATTTTGAACGCCAGGGCCGAGAACGATTCGCTGTCGCTAATGGCGCGGGTGATCGGCTCTCCACTGTCCAGGTCGTAACCTTTAACCTCGCCCACATCCAGGGGCGAGGGCAAGTAATCGACCACCGCGTCGAGCAGCCGCTGGATCCCTTTATTCTTGAACGCCGCGCCGCAAAGCGTTGGCACCAGTTCGCCTAGCAGGCACCCTTTGCGCATCGCCAGGCGGATATCCTCACTGTTGAGCTCCGCGCCACTGAGGAATTTTTCCATGATGTCATCATCATAGGTGGCCACCTCTTCGACGAGATGCAGACGCCACTTGTCGGCCTCTTCCTGCATGTCGGTCGGTATATCGCCGTACTCAAAGTGCTGGCCGAATTCATCCACGTAGATAATGGCCTGCATCACGACCAGATCGATGAGGCCGGTAAAGATATCGCCGCTGCCCATGGGCAGCACGACCGGCACCGGGTTGGCCGACAGCCGGTCCTTCATCATATCAATGGTGCGGTAGAAATCGGCGCCGGTGCGGTCCATCTTGTTGATGAACGCCATTCTCGGCACGCCGTACTTGTCGGCCTGACGCCACACCGTCTCGGATTGCGGCTCCACGCCCCCGACAGCATCGAAAATCGCGATGGCGCCGTCGAGGATGCGCAGGGAGCGCTCAACCTCTACGGTAAAGTCGACATGGCCGGGCGTGTCGATAATGTTGATGCGATGGCCATTCCAGAAGGCGGTCGTAGCGGCGGAGGTGATCGTGATGCCGCGCTCTTTCTCCTGATCCATCCAGTCCATCGTGGCGGCCCCATCATGGACTTCGCCAAGCCGATGCACTTTGCCTGTATAATAGAGAATTCTCTCAGTGGTGGTGGTTTTGCCGGCATCGATGTGGGCCATGATGCCGATATTCCGCACGTGTTCTAATTTTACTTTTTCCATCGTCGTATTCGCTGCAGGGTATCAAGTCTTATCAATAATTGTTATTATCTGAAATGGGCGAAGGCCTTGTTGGCCTCGGCCATCCTGTGTGTATCCTCGCGTTTCTTGAACGCGCCCCCATCATTATTCGCCGCAGCGATGAGCTCCGCCGCAAGCCTGGTCGACATGGTCGGCCCTTTCCTGGACCGCGCGTAGAGAATCAGCCAGCGCATGGCCAACGCCTGCCGCCGCTTGTTGGATACCTCGATGGGCACCTGGTAAGTGGAGCCGCCAATGCGCTTCGATTTAACTTCCAGCCGGGGACCCACATTCTCCATGGCTTGCTTGAATATTTCGATGCCGTCGGTCTTGGCTTTGGCCCTGATGTTATCCATGGCAGCATAGAAAATCGATTCGGCCACGGATTTCCGCCCCTTGAGCATCAGGTTGTTGATGAACTTGGCGACGATCAAGTCGTTATAGACAGGATCGGGAAGGATGACTCGGGTTTCAGGTCTACGCCGGCGGGCCATGGTCAGGCTTTCGGTTTCTTGGTGCCATAGCGGGAGCGGCTCGTCATGCGGCCCTCTACGCCGGCGGTATCGAGCACGCCGCGCACGATGTGATACCGGACCCCCGGCAAATCTTTGACCCGGCCGCCTTCAATAAGCACGATGGAGTGCTCCTGGAGGTTGTGGCCTTCGCCGGGAATATAGGCAGAGACTTCAATGCCGTTGGTCAAGCGGACACGGGCCACCTTGCGCAACGCTGAGTTAGGCTTCTTCGGGGTAGTGGTATAGACGCGCACGCACACGCCACGCTTCTGGGGGTTTCCCCGGAGCGCCGGTGTGGATGAACTTTTCTTTGTCCGCTTGCGCCCTTTGCGCACGAGCTGATTGGTTGTCGGCACACTTCCTCCGTCTACGCCTGACTATTAATAAATTGCTGCCCGATGCAGCTGCCCAATTTAGAGCATTCCTCGACGGGAAGTCAACTTTAGAAAAGATACTTCTCCGACTGTCAGAAATCCCGCACAGGCTCAGTCGCCACGGCCGCTTCGTCGGCAATGGCAGGCACTTCGGGCTCAGGATCGGGGTTTATCACCACCAGATCCTGGAACTTGGGCAGCCCGGTCCCGGCCGGAATAAGGCGACCCATGACGATGTTCTCCTTCAGTCCTCGCAAGGTGTCGGTCTTCCCTTCGACAGCGGCGTCGGTTAAAACACGCGTTGTCTCCTGGAATGAGGCCGCCGAAATGAAGCTTTCCGTGTTGAGCGAGGCCCGGGTAATGCCCAGCAGCAAGGGTGCAAATGTGGCCGGTTTCACCTTGCGGGATTTGCTGGGCTTTTTCCCTTCGGCTTTGAGCGCCTTGTTGGTGGCCGTCACTTCGCTTTTGAGCTGCAACGAACCTTCGCGCATTTCGGACTCGCCCGTGTCGGTGATCAGCACCTTTGCCATGAGCTCTTGATTCATCTTGCGCAAGTTAAAGCGGCTGATACGGTCACCTTTAAGCACATCGGCGTCACCGGGATCGCTGACTTTCACCTTCTGCAGCATCTGTCTCACAATGACTTCAATATGCTTGTCATTGATGCGCACACCCTGCAGCCGGTACACTTCCTGAATCTCGTTTACCAGGTATTCCTGCACTTTGGCGGGACCGCCAATGCTCAATATGTCCTGCGGCGCCACCGATCCATCGCAGAGCCGGTCGCCGGACATCACTTCGTCACCCTCATGGACAATCACATGTTTGCCATAGGGGATATTATACTTTTTAACGGTCTGCTCATCCGCGGTCACCAGGATTTCACGGATACCGCGCTTGGTTTTGCCAAACGAGACAATGCCATCGATTTCCGTGACCACCGCAGGATTCGACGGCTGACGTGCTTCGAAGAGCTCCGCCACGCGTGGAAGGCCGCCGGTAATATCGCGGGTCTTGCCGATTTCACGAGGAATTTTCACCAACACCTGTCCCGCTTTGACTTGAATGCCATCCTGGACCATAAGGGTAGATTTAATGGGCAGCACCGATGCGCCGCCCGTGACAACCTCACCTTTGGCGTCAATGATTTCGATATGGGGAGCGAGGTTCCGGTTTTTTGACTCCGTAATGACCTTCCTCTTCTTGCCGCCCTCTACCGCCTCCTCGACATAGGTGTCGCCCTCGAACATATCGACAAATTCGACTTTGCCGCCCCGGCGGGCAAGTATGACATCGGTGTACGGGTCCCAGGCAAACAGGGGTGTGCCCATGGGCACTTTCTGCCCATCTTTGACCAGCACTCGGGCGCCATAGGGCACCGTAAAGTTGGACAGAGTCCGATTGTTGTCATCAAGGATGTCGATTTTGCTATTCCTTACGAGGGCCACTTCATGCTTTCCATGGTTTTCATCGGTGATCGTGGCCGCTTCGAAATTCTGGCTGAAGCGGATGGTGCCCGCTTTTTTGGTGGGCATTTCCGACTGCTCAATGACCCTGGAGGCCGTGCCGCCAATATGGAAAGTCCGCAGGGTCAACTGGGTGCCCGGCTCGCCAATGGATTGTGCGGCGATGATACCCACTGCGTCGCCAATGCTCACTTCACGGCCGGTTGCCAGGTTGATGCCGTAGCAGAGCTGACACAACCCAATCTCGGCCTCGCAGGTGAGGACCGAGCGCATGTTGACTTCCGTGACGCCAGCGTCGGAAATGGCACGGCCCAGTTCGCGCTCAACAATGGTGCCGGCCTTGGCCAGCACCTTGCCGGTGTCGGGATGCTTAACGGCTTGCAACAGCACCCGGCCGATAATGCGATCTTCCAGCGGCTCGATAATCTCTTCGCCGTCTTTGAGGTCCGAAGTCAGCTGACCCTGGATGGTGCCGCAGTCGCGATGCAAGATGACCACATCCTGGGATACGTCAACGAGCCGACGCGTCAGATAACCGGCGTCGGCGGTCTTAAGCGCCGTATCGGCCAATCCCTTCCGGGCGCCGTGGGTGGAAATAAAGTATTCCAGGACTGACAGACCCTCCTTGAAATTGGAGGTGATGGGATTTTCAATAATCTCATCCTTGGTTCCGGTGAGGCTTTTCTGAGGCTTGGCCATCAGTCCGCGCATGCCGGCCAGCTGCTTGATCTGGTCTCGACTGCCCCGGGCTCCGGAGTCAGCCATCATGTAAACCGGATTAAAGCCATCCTTATCCGCTTCCAGGCGGCGCATCATGGCGGTAGCGACGGCATTGGTGGCATGGGTCCAGATGTCAATAATCTTGTTATACCGTTCGCCCTCAGTCAGAATCTGGCGGTCAAACTTGCTCTGGACGTCACTTACTTCGTCATGGGCATGCTTGATGATCTCATGTTTCTCATCGGGAATCATGATATCGGAAATGGCGATGGATATGCCGCTGCGGGTGGCAAAATCAAAGCCCATGTCTTTCAGCCGGTCAAGAAACTGCACTGTCTGATAGTTGCCCAGCTTGTGGTAACATTCACCGACGATGCGCTCAATCCTTTTCTTGGTCAGCATCTCATCGTAGTAGGGCAGCCCCTCCGGCACGATGGCGTTGAACAGAATTCGGCCCACCGTCGTGTCCCGCTGCCAATGGCCGTTCAGCCGCACATTGACAATGGCATGCAACGACACGGCCTTGTTTTCGTAAGCCAGACGGGCTTCATCGGCCGAATAAAAACTTTTACCTTCCCCCAGGACCCCTTTCTTGCTGCGGGTCAAATAATAGAAACCGAGCACCATGTCCTGCGAAGGGATGGCAACCGGATTGCCGTGCGCCGGATGCAGGATGTTGTGGCTGGAGAGCATCAGCACCCACGACTCGATTTTTGCCTCAGCTGAGAGCGGCAGGTGGACCGCCATCTGGTCGCCGTCAAAATCGGCATTAAAGGCGCTGGTGACGAGCGGATGCAGCTTGATGGCGCGGCCATCGACCAACACGGGTTGGAATGCCTGAACACCGAGCCGGTGCAGGGTGGGAGCGCGATTTAAAAGAATGGGGTGGTCCCGCACGACGTATTCCAGCACACGCAGCACTTCGGGCGCCTTCTGCTCAACCATCATTTTGGCGCCACGCGGAGTCTTGGCAAACCCACGGGCCATCAGGTCGCGAATGATCATGGGCTTGAACAGCTCCATGGCCATCTCCTTGGGCAGTCCGCACTGGTGCAGTTTCAGCTCAGGTCCCACCACAATGACCGAACGGCCGGAATAGTCGACCCGCTTGCCCAGCAGGTTCTGGCGGAAACGGCCCTGCTTGCCGCGCAGCATGTCGCTGAGTGATTTCAGCGGCCGCCGGGTGCCGCTGCGTACGGCCGTCCCACGACGGGCATTGTCGAACAGCGAGTCGACGGCCTCCTGCAGCATCCGTTTTTCATTGCGCAGAATGACGTCCGGCGCCTTGATGGCCAGCAGCTGCTTGAGCCGGTTATTTCGAATGATGATCCTGCGGTACAGATCGTTCAGGTCGGAAGCGGCAAACCGCCCCCCCTCCAGAGGAACCAGCGGCCGCAGCTCAGGCGGAATGACCGGCAGGACGGTCATGATCATCCACTCGGCACTGTTGGGCACTTTGCGCTCGATGCGGGGATCAAACTTTTTAAGGACCCGCAGCCGTTTGAGCGCATCCTCCGACTTGGCCATGGACTTGGATTCATTGGCCACTGCCGTCAATTCATCGATCAGGCCAGGGATATCCAGATCATTCATCAGGCCCTGCAACGCGTCGCCACCCATGGCTGCGCGGAAATGATTACCCGCCTCGCGCTCTTCTTCAGAAACCGACTCGGGACCGAACTGCTCGTCGAGTTCCATAAACTCAAATTCGTCAATCAGTTCGCCTTTTTTCTTCTCCGACAGCCCCGGATTGAGCACAACATAGCGCTCATAATAGATTACTTTTTCGAGATCTTTTGTGGAGTATCCCAGCAGGTAACTGAGTTTGCTGGGCACCGATTTCAAGTACCAGATGTGAGTCACCGGCACGGCCAGGGCAATGTGTCCCACCCGCTCACGACGCACTTTCTTGCGCGTCACTTCAACGCCGCAGCGGTCACAGATGATGCCCCGGTAGCGGATCCTTTTATACTTGCCGCAATGGCACTCCCAGTCCTTGACCGGTCCGAATATCCGCTCGCAGAAAAGCCCGTCCTTTTCCGGTTTATACGACCGGTAATTGATGGTCTCAGGCTTCAGCACCTCGCCATGCGAATTATCAAGAATCATTTCAGGGCTCATCAGGCTTAAAGTGATCGACTTGATATCGATATGGACCGCGCTCTGTTGTGGTTTAATATAAACCAAGGGGAACCTCCTACTGTTCCAAAGTGACGTTCAGGCCGAGGCCCTGCAGTTCTTTGAGCAAAACGTTGAATGATTCGGGAATACCGGACTGAGGTGTATTTTCACCTTTGACCAGGTTGTTGTACAGCTTGGACCGGCCCTCCACGTCGTCCGACTTCACGGTCAGCAATTCCTGCAAAGTATAGGCGGCGCCATAGGCTTCCAGGGCCCAGACTTCCATTTCACCAAACCTTTGCCCGCCAAACTGAGCTTTGCCGCCCAGGGGTTGCTGAGTGATCAGCGAATAGGGGCCGGTAGAGCGGGCGTGCATCTTATCGTCAACCTGATGGGAAAGCTTCATCATGTAAATGACGCCGACCGTCACCGGGTCATCCGTCAGTTCGCCGGTGCGGCCGTCCCGCAAGCGAACTTTGCCTTCGGGCACAATGCCGGCGGCTTTCATCTCCTTGACCACATCTGCATGGGTGGCGCCGTCAAACACAGGCGTCGCATAGTGTTTCCCCAGCTTGGCGCCAGCCCAGCCGAGCATGGTCTCGTAGAGCTGGCCGACATTCATACGCGACGGCACGCCCAGCGGATTCAAAATGATGTCGACCGGCTCGCCGTCCTCGGTAAAGGGCATATCTTCCTCGGGCACGATCACCGAAACGATACCTTTGTTCCCGTGCCGGCCGGCCATCTTGTCGCCCACGGATATTTTCCGCTTGTTGGCGATGTAGACTTTTGCCAGCTTGATGACCCCCGGCTGGAGTTCATCCCCGACGCGGATTTTGAACACCGCCTGTTCCAGGGTCTCTTCCACCTCATTGAGTCCCCGGCGGTAGCCCCTTAAAATTTGCTGGATATTTTTCCATTTCTTCGCGTTCTCAACCCAGGGCGACTTCATGCTTAACCGGTCCAAATCGAGGGAGTTGATTTTCGCCGCGGTCAGCTGCGTCTTGGCCTTAATCAGCGTTTTATTGCCGTTCTGATCGCGGATGCCGCCTGACTGCTCACCCAGCATCTGGGCTATGAGCAGCTCATTGCGTTTTTCGACCAACGCAATTCTTTTTACCTTCGCAGTCCCTTGTAATTTCTCGATGCGGGCCTTATCATCGGACCGGCTGGTGGTGCTCTTGCGTTCAAACAGCTGCGTCTTGATGACCGTGCCACGCACACCTGAATCACACCGCTTGGAGGTGTCCTTCACATCGCCTGCCTTTTCCCCGAAAATAGCCCTTAACAGTTTTTCTTCGGGGGTCGGATCGGTCTCTCCCTTGGGGGTCACTTTGCCCACCAGGATATCGCCCGGCTTGACTTCCGCTCCCACCCGGATAATGCCGCTCTCATCAAGGTTGTGGGTCGCCTCCTCACTGACGTTGGGTATTTCATTGGTGAGTTCCTCAGCGCCCCGTTTGGTGTCGCGCACCTCCATTTCGGCAATTTTGATGTGGATGGAGGAGAGCACGTCGTCCTTGAGCAGGCGCTCACTGATAATGATGGCATCCTCAAAATTGTAGCCCCGCCAAGTCATGAATGCCACCCGCAAATTGCGTCCGAGGGCGAGCTCGCCGCGATCGGTGGCGCAACCGTCAGCCAGCAGATCGCCGGCCTTGACCCGCTGTCCCGGCATGACTGCCGGCTTCTGGTTGATGCAGGTATCCTGGTTGGTACGCAGGAATTTGTAGAGCGGGTAGACTTGCGTGTTTTCCGATTCGCGAACGGTGACCTCACTCGATTTGGACCGCGATCTCACGGTAATCCTTTCGGCCTCGACCGACTCAACCACGCCGCCCTCCAAAGCATAGACGGCAGCACGGGAGTCCTTGGCCACACGCCATTCCACGCCGGTGCCAACGATGGGTTGCTCCGGCTTGAGCAGAGGCACTGACTGCCGCTGCATGTTCGAGCCCATGAGGGCGCGGTTGGCGTCGTCGTGCTCAAGGAATGGAATCAGCGAAGCGGCCACCGACACAATCTGGCTGGGGGCCACATCCATGAATTCGACCTCCGTGGCATCGACGATGGGGAAATTGTCTCCCTTGCGGGTCAGGATGCGGTCGTTCTTAAACTGCCTGTTCTTGGTGATCGGCTCGTGGGCCTGGGCAATATTGACGCGGTCCTCATCGTCGGCCGAGAGGTAGGCCACATCGGTGGAAATGTGGTAGGAGTCACCTCTGTGAATCACTTTGCGGTAGGGGGTCTCAATGAAGCCGAGATGGTTGACCACGGCGTGGGTCGCCAGTGAGCTGATCAGCCCGATGTTGGGACCTTCGGGGGTTTCAATGGGACACAGCCGTCCGTAGTGCGTGTAGTGGACGTCGCGCACTTCGAACCCGGCCCGCTCACGCGTAAGGCCTCCGGGCCCCAGCGAGGAGATGCGCCGTTTGTGGGTGATCTCGGAAAGTGGGTTGGTCTGGTCCATAAACTGCGAAAGCTGGCTGGTGCCGAAGAACGCGTTGAGCACCGATGTTACGATGCGTGAGTTGATCAGGTCCTGCGGCGTGAGGCTCTCCGCTTCGCGCGTGCTCATGCGTTCGCGAATGGTGCGCTGCATGCGGCTGAGGGCTATGGTGAACTGGTTGGAAAGCTGCTCACCTACCGTGCGGACACGGCGGTTGCCAAGATGATCGATGTCGTCAGACCCTTTTTCGCCTTTGCGCATTTCAATGAGGTAGCGGCAGGCCTCAACAAAATCGTCCCGGATAAGAACAGGGGGATCGATGGGTGCGTCCAAGTTGAATTTTTTGTTGATCCGGTAGCGTCCCACCTGCCCCAAATCGTACTTTTTTGCAGAGAAGAACATGCGCTCGACGAATTTCTGGGCCACATCGATGCTGGGCGCTTCGCCGGCGCGCAAATCGCGATAAAAACGGGCCAGCGCCTCTTCCTGACTGGAAGTGGGGTCCTTTTTCATCGTGTTAAGGATCATTTCAACGCCCATGTCGTTATCCAAAGTCAACAGGGAGACCATCTTGATGCCCGCTTTTCTGAGGGCCGCGTGATCTTCCGCGGTGAGCTCCCGTCCCGATTCGGCGATGATTTCGCCGGTATCGGTGTTGATGACATCCGCCGCGAGGGTACGGCCTTCGAATTTCTCCGCATTGCCCGGCTTTACCGGCAAATCCTGGATCAGGTCAAACGCGCGAAACACCTCTTCATTGGTTCCGTACCCGATGGCCCGCAATAACATGGTGGCCGGAAATTTGCGGCGGCGGTCGATTATGGCGTAAAGCGAATCGTAGATGTCCGTTGTAAAGTCGACCCACGAACCACGGAACGGGATAATCCTCGCCTGGAAGATGGAGGTCCCGTTCGGGTGCTTGCTCTCCTCAAAAAATACGCCGGGCGAGCGCTGCAGCTGGCTGACAATGATCCGCTCGGCCCCGTTGATGATGAACGTGCCCCGGTCGGTCATAAATGGGACGTTTCCGAAGAAGACATCCTGCTCAATGCTCTGGGCGTAGACCGATTTGTCCTGCTCATCCGTGATATGCAGGATCAGCCGGACTTTCAGGGGCACCATGTAGCTGACCCCCCGGTCGAGGCACTCGCGCACGGAGTACTTGGGCGCGCCGAGGTGGTAGTTCACATACTCCAACACATAGTTGCCATGACTGTCCTCCACGGGGAACATGCCCTGGAGGACCGATTCGAGACCTTTGTGGTCGCGCTGTTCGGGCAACGCCTCGGGCTGCAGAAATTCGCCATAAGATGACGTCTGGATCGCCAGCAGATCGGGGATATCGACGACGGTTTCAATATGGCTGAACGAATGCCGCTCGTTTGCGGCTATGGTGCTCACAGGCACTGGGCAACCTCCTCCCGCCGGGCGGGAACTGGGATACAGTTTATGCTGATCAGGTTAATTATGGTCGCGGGCAAGAGCTACTTAAGCTCCACCGTGGCGCCAGCTTCTTCGAGCTTGGCTTTCATCTCGGCCGCATCCGCTTTGGATACGGCTTCCTTCACGGTGTTGGGCGTGCCGTCAACCAGTTCCTTGGCCTCTTTCAGGCCCAGGGTCGTGATTTCCCGCACCGCCTTGATCACGTTGATCTTTTTATCGCCAATTTCCTTGAGGACAACGTCAAACTCATCTTGTTCTTCCTCAGGGTCGGCAGCGGCCGCAGGGCCTCCGCCAGCTATCGCGACAGGTGCGGCAGCAGTTACGTCAAACTTTTCTTCAATGTCCTTGATCAGCGCTGAAATTTCCAACATATTCGCCGTCTCGAGATAGCCGAGAACATCTTCACGCTTGATGGTCGCCATTTCATACTCTCCTTGTTTTCACGAAGTTTTCTTGTCTTGAAGGCTGTTGAGGGTCTGAGCCAATTTTAACATGGCCCCATTGAGTGTCCCGGCCAGCCTCGTAATGGGCTGGATGAGGGTCGCGGCAAACTGCCCTAAAAGCACGCCTTTGCTGGGCAGGCTGGCCAGTTGCGCCGCAGCAGAGCCAGGCAGCGCTTTCCCATTAAGGATAATGCCGGTAATGCTGGGCACGCCCTCATGCGTCTTGCTGAATTCGGATAAAATTTTCGCCGGAATGGAGGGTTCGCCCTGGGCAAACGCCATGGCCATCTGGCCGGTCAGAAATTCCCCAATATCGGCCAGTCCCGCCTCCTTGGCGGCCAGGCGGATGAGCGTCTTCTTCGCCACAAACAGGTCGACATTACTGGACCGCAGGGTTGCGCGCAGCGTCGTGGCGTCCGGGGCGGACAGACCTTTGAACTCCGCAAAATAGATGGCATCCGCGGCCTTCATCCGGGCGGCGGTTTGCTCTACAACGGCTAGCTTATGGGCATTTGGCATCGTCTCTCTTCGATCCTACGCATAAATCGCTTTATCAATTTTTATACCGGGCCCCATGCTGGTGCAAACCGTCAATTTCTGCAGGTAGGCCCCTTTGGCGGCTGAGGGTCTCGCCCGCATGACAGCCTCAATCACGGTACGCAAATTTTCCTCAATTTCTTCAGCACTGAATGAAGCCTTTCCAATGGCGACATTGATAATGCCCTGCTTGTCGACCCTGAACTCAATTTTCCCCGCCTTGAGCTCCTGGATGGTTTTGGCCACATCGTTGGTTACCGTGCCCCCCTTCGGGCTCGGCATCAGTTTTCTCGGTCCCAGAATGCCACCGAGTTTGCCGACCTCTTTCATCATGTCCGGAGTGGCCACCACCGCTTCAAACTCGAGCCAACCACCGCGTACCTTCTCAATCATGTCGCCGGCGCCGACGTAATCGGCTCCCGCCTGCGTGGCTTCCATGGCCTTTTCACCCGCGGCAAAGACCAGCACCCGCGTTGAGCGCCCGGTGCCGTGCGGCAGATTCACCGTTCCGCGGACCATCTGGTCGGCATGCCGGGGATCAACGCCCAGGTTCATGGCCAGTTCCACACTTTCGTCAAAATTGGGCCGGGCCGTCTCTTTCAGCAGTGCGACAGCATCAGTGGCGCTGTACGATCGATTGCGGTCAATTTTCTCCGCTGCGGCCCTGTAAAACTTTCCGTGGCCCATGCTTAGCCCTCCACCAGAATGCCCATGCTGCGGGCCGTTCCGGCAATCATGCGCATGGCCGCCTCTTCCGAGCCTGCGTTGAGGTCGGCTTTTTTCAGCTGGGCGATGCTCCTCAGATCAGCCTCGGTAACGGTGCCCACCTTTGTGCGATTGGGCTCCCCGGACCCCTTCTCGATCTTGGCCGCCTTGATGAGCAGCTTTGCTGCCGGCGGGGTTTTGGTCACAAAGGTGAAAGAGCGGTCGGCATACACTGTAATCTCGACCGGAATAACCATGCCTTTCTGGCTCTGGGTTTTCGCGTTGTAGGCCTTGCAAAATTCCATGATGTTGACGCCGTGCTGGCCCAATGCGGGGCCTACGGGAGGCGCCGGGTCTGCCTGGCCTGCCCGCAGCTGCAACTTGACATAACCAATAATTTTTTTTGCCACCTGATTAAGGCCTTATTTTTCCAGTTCGATCTGCAAATAGTCGAGTTCTACAGGTGTGGGACGTCCAAAAATGGAAACCGTCACCTTCACCTTTTGTTTGTCATCGTTGACCTCATCAATAAATCCGGTGAAGTCGACAAACGGTCCGTCAATCACTTTCACGGCATCAGCCACTTTAAACGTGTGGGCCATGACCTCACGGCCTTCCTTGCCTTCAACCTCCCCAAGTATCCGGCTCACTTCCTCATCCCGCAGCGGAATAGGCTCCCCCTTGGGACCAACAAAGCTCATAATGCCCGGTATATTTTCAACCAGGTAGCGCACTTCCCGGGTCAGCTGCAGATGAATGAGAATGTAGCCCGGAAAGAAAACTTTATTCCGGACCCGTTTTTTCCCGTCGCGCATTTCGACCACATTTTCCGAGGGCACCAGGATGCCCCCTATATGATCGGAGATCCCCGCTTCTTCAGCCTCAAATACGATCGTCTCCTTGGTTTTTTTCTCCTTACCGGAGATGACCCTTAGAGAATACCACTTCATTTCTGTGGGCGTTGTGGTTGCCGGCACGATGCTACAAATGTCCCTACAGTATAAATGTGACGACTCTGGACAGGCCAAAGTCGACAATGAATAAAAAGATCACCAGAATCAGGGAGAGCACAAGCACCACCACAGTGGAGCCGCGCAGCTCTTCCGCAGTGGGCCACGAGACTTTCTTCATCTCGAACTCCACGCCCACAATAAATGCCCGCAGCCGTTTAATCATCGCTGCCCGCCCTTCCAGCTATCGCCAGACCAACCCCCGGAACCGTTCCTGGCCTCGCAGGTGAGGCAGGGATCGAACCCGCAACCCCCGGTTTTGGAGACCGGTGCTCTACCAATTGAGCTACTCACCTAATGCAGGGAGACACTATTTTGTCTCCTTATGCAGCGTATGGTGTCTGCACCACCGGCAATATTTGCTTTGCTCTTGCCTCTCAGGATGGTTCCGTCTGCTTTTGGTCGTCGTGTATCGCGACCGCTTGCATTCGGTGCACTCGAGCGTCACCAGAGTCCGTTTACTGTTTCCCACGCCTGATGCCCGTTCCTACTCAATCACCTCTACCACCACCCCGGCGCCGACCGTATGGCCCCCCTCGCGAATGGCGAAGCGCAGCTCCTTGTCCATGGCGACCGGCGTGATCAACTCCACCTCAACGGTCACGTTGTCGCCCGGCATCACCATCTCCACGCCGCTGG
>SCKJ01000017.1 GCA_004124875.1 Fidelibacterota bacterium
ACAACCGGGAGCGTCCGCACAGCTCGCTGAAGAATCTTGCTCCAGAAGACTTTAAACAAGCTTGGGAGAATGAAAACAACAACCCTAAACTCTCATTAGAACTGGTATAAAGAATGGGGGAAGGTCAATTGCGCATAATAAATGACCACATGTGCAGTTTGCCGCGTCTGTTTTCCGTCAGTACCGATTTGAAATAGGCATGGGGAATAGGAAGCGTGACGCCTTTTGCCCTGGAAGATTTCACCGTCTTTACTTCGGCGTCAAAGTAGAAAATGGGCCCGCAAATGACATAGGTTTCCAGGATAGATTTTTTAAGGTCCAACTTGCGCACGGCCGTCTCCAGGTCCTTCCAAATCTTGCGGTTGAATTTTGGTTTCTGCGGCGACATATTCGACAGGAGGAAGGTCTCGCTGTTCTGGATTTCCGTTTCGCGCTGGTTGGCACTGGCCACCAGATGGCCGCGGTCATAGCCCGAACCGGTGTAGTTGGGCAGATCGGCACGGAAAATTTCGGGGAGACGGTAATCTGGCCTGAAATTATCGGGGCGCACGACATCCGTGATGTCGGGATCAATGATCTCAAGTGCCCATTTCGCCTGCCTGAAATAGTAGGAGTAGCCAATGACGTAATGCCGGTTGAACATGATTTGATCGGCGGCGGGCATCCCATACCTTGTTTCGCGCCTTAAGCTGGGTATATCCATCATGGCTTTCTCCTGTTTTTAATGCTAACGGCAGGCATTATGCTGATGCGGGTTTCGTGGAAAATATAGGTTTGAAGTTAGAATATGTCAAGCATGGAGCGACACGATCTTCGTGGGAAATAGTCGCTTCTGGCGGCTGCGGCAAGCCCCGATTGTGGGAGTAGCGCTACAGGCGAAGTGCGCATGGACCGCATTTTCGTATGCCATCATTTTCCGCTCGATCCTTTCCCCGGCCAGCCCATCTTGCTGCTGATGTGATAGGACAACCCGGTTTCAGGATCGTGCGAAATCCCAACATGGCATGGGTCTTGGGGATTCCGAACGCAAAAAAGGAGGTGCCAGAGATCAGACAAACGCTCCGGAGGAGGGACTCCCCGATACGCTTCGCTATCGGGATAAACTCACCCCCAGTCTGGAATTAAAACAGCCACTTAGTTTATCCCGGCGCACTAGCGTCGGGACTCTGCCATCGGGCTACAAACGCTTGAATTACCTTCCTGCTTTTAGATGACTTAAGCTGTTTTTCGACAGCGGCGGCATCTTCACGGCTATCGTAGGGTACGGCGCACGACATTTCCCAAGGTATGTATGCCTTGGTTGATCTCGATTGCCCCAAATTATGTTGTCGGAGCCTCTTGGCAGGATCTGAAGTGATGCCCACGTAGTAGCGCCCTGTCGATTTGCTTCTAAGGACGTATACGTAGGTCATTGCTCCGGAGGAGGGACTTCCCGATACGCTTCGCTATCGGGATAAACTCACCCCCAGTCTGGAATTAAAACAGCCACTTAGTTTATCCCGGCGCACTAGCGTCGGGACTCTGCCATCGGGCTACAAACGCTTGAATTACCTTCCTGCTTTTAGATGACTTAAGCTGTTTTTCGACAGCGGCGGCATCTTCACGGCTATCGTAAGGTACGGCGCACGACATTTCCCAAGGTATGTATGCCTTGGTTGATCTCGATTGCCCCAAATTATGTTGTCGGAGCCTCTTGGCAGGATCTGAAGTGATGCCCACGTAGTAGCACCCTGTCGATTTGCTTCTAAGGAAGTATACGTAGGTCATTGCTCCGGAGGAGGGACTCGAACCCCCAACCTAGTGGTTAACAGCCACCCGCTCTACCAATTGAGCTACTCCGGAAAAACCGTCGCAAAAATTACCAGCAGCGCCATCCGGATGCAAGAGCGCACCGGGCAGGTGGCGGCCCGCGGAACGCTTTAACGGTGGATTACTATTGCCAAATGACGGTGGCGATATTGACAGGCTCGTCGAAGCCTTTGAATGTCACCTCCTGGGGATTTTCAAAATGGAAGCCCTTGCCCAGACAGAGCTCCTCAACCGTGTGGGTGACCTGGATCTCTGCGGTCTGCGCATGGTCACAGATACGGGCAGCCAACTGCACAGATGCGCCGAAAAGGTCCTTGCCTTTTTCCACCGGTTCGCCTGCACAGAGGCCGATGCGAACGTGCAGCGCCTCATCAGGATGGGTCTGGTTGTGATCGTGAAGTGAGCGCTGAATCGCGATAGCGCTGTGGACCGACCCCGCTACCGAGGCAAAGGAGGCCATAATCCCATCGCCAGTGTGCTTCACTTCACGGCCTCCGTGCTTTTGCAGCGCTGCACGAACGGTGGTATTGTGGTGTTCCAGGATTTTCATGGCCGCATCATCGCCCAATTTCTGCGTCATGGCGGTGGAGCCAACCATATCGGTAAAAAATATGATGCGTAACGATGAGCCGGTTTGGGTGGTAGCCGGGTCGATAGCCGCCGCGGTCTCATCAATGCGCCCCATAAAGGATTCGACCACCATTTTATCCACCTCTATCACTTGAGTGGCCACAAGTCCGTGTGAAGCCCTATGCATTGCCTCGGCCTGCTCAGCGCTGGGCGCTTCAATTAGGCAGTTGGCGGTGCCGGTCTCTTTATTGAGCCAGTAGGTTAGACTGTTGCAACTATATTGATCCTGAATGGCAATATCTGCCCGGTGGGCCTTGGCCAAATCCTTTTCAGTAGCCCCTGGAACCTCGTGTAAATCCATGTAAAACGGCATTGATTGCTCCTTCAACAGCTGCGGTCAAGTGATCGGCGACCCCCAATTGATGGACATTATTTCTGTAGCGCTAATGGCAGGCTCGGTCCAATACTATACCAGGCCCCGAATCTGGCAATAATTATTAATCATTGCAAGAGGTATCCCCCTCATCAACCGTGTCCGCTGCCGCGGAAGAATAAACTCAGCGCCTTCGCCCGGCGTGTGGGTTAAAGATCGTCCGTCTTGATCTTAAAGGACAAGTTCACCCTGGCCCGGAAGGCGACGACTTGGCCATCTTCCACTTTCATATCCAGTTGACCTACTTCGGCAATGCGCAAGTCCCTGAGGCTTTTCCCGGCCGTAGCCACTGCATTTTTAGCTGCCTCTTCCCACGATTTGTCACTGGTGCCGATTAACTCAACCACCTTGTAAACGCTGTTACTCATAACTGGCCCTCATTCTGTTTGTTACTGACATGATAGACTCACTGCTCGGACCTCCAAAAATAAAGGGCGCCAGTCGGCAATCAAAGCCCGCGTTTGCCTACCCGGATTGCCTCGATTGAGCGCCTATGGTAAACACCCGCGCCTGGCTGATATCTGCGTGCGCCTGACCATCACGGCTCGCATCCGGCCATTCTCTGCCCTAAAGCCGGCCCGCCAGATCAATTCCGGTTCTACCTGTTTCTCCTATTAACCTGGAGTGGACCAATGTCTTGTCCTAAAATAGGTTGACTGTTTTTGGTTTGATAGTATGCTTCATCAGGCCTCAAGAGATCACCTGATTTCTTGAGGCCTTTTTGCGCCAGGTAATGATCTTTGTCTGACTCTGAGCATGC
>SCKJ01000016.1 GCA_004124875.1 Fidelibacterota bacterium
CCGTTGTCTGAGAGCAGCCTCGGCCGGTGCTTGACCCGGATCTGGTCCACGCCCGACTTGGCGATGGCCATGTCGAGAGTCTGCTGCACATCTTGAGCATTCATCGTATCAAAGAGCTTCCAGGCCAGGATGTAACGGCTGTAATCATCCAGCACCGTTGACAGATAGTACCAACCCCAGCCCATGATCTTGAAGTAGGTGAAGTCGGTCTGCCAGAGTTCGTTGATTCGCCTCGTTGGATGCTTGAACCTGTCAGCAGCAGAGAGCACGATATAGGCCGGGGAGGTGATCAGGTCGTAGTCCCGCAAGATTCTGTAGACGGTCGACTCGGAGATGAAGTACCCTCGCCTGTCGGTGATATACCAGGCCAACTCTCTGGGCGATTTCTCCGTATGCTCCAGGGCGATCTCTTTCACCTTCTCACGCTCACTGGGCGGGATACGGTTCCAGAACTGCCGTGGTGCCGGCTTCTTGTCGGCCAGCCCATCATAGCCTCCATCGACATACCGCCTGTACCAGTCGTAATAGGTGGACTGTGGAACCTGCAGTTCCCTCAAGGTCCGCCTGACACCCAGTTCACTCTCTTCCACCATCCGAATGATCTCGTACTTCTCCGCTTGAGTATGCCGCATATACGGCGTTACTCCCTGTCCGAGTCGGGAGAGATTTTTTTTAGCATGTCATTCTTCAGCGCAAGGTCGGCATAGAGCTGCTTGAGGTGGCGGTTCTCCGACCTTAGGGCACCCACTTCAGTCGAATTCGCCTCCCGTTCAACATCACCGGACAGACGCTTCTTGCCGGCCTCCAGGAAGTCTCTGCTCCACTTGTAGTAGAGGTTCTGAACGATGCCTTCCCTGCGACAGAGCTCGGCGATGGTCATCTCCCCACGGAGGCCTTCCAGCACAATACGGATTTTATCTTCAGCTGAATACTTCCTGCGGGTCTTCCGGCGAATTTCCTTAACACGCTTTTCAACATCTGAGATCGGGCTCATCTGAGACTCCTTCTGATTTTAAAAGATAACCAGAAGTCTCTCTTAATAAATCAGGTTATTTTGCCCGAATTGTTCTGACGGGATACAGTCACATCTATTGAAAATCTCATTTTCGAATGGGCAGAACACCGCTATTATGGGGAGGGAGAACGGAAACTTGTAATGACTATCGTGGAACAACTTGAAAAAAGGATTACGGAGAATGAGATTTGGATTCCTGTTCCACATTTGATAATCAGCCAGTCTGTAGAAATTGGGAAGATCAAACTTCGGACGATAGATGAGTCGCTCTTCGACCAATGGCAGGGAGATTGGATTTCAAGGAATCCAGAACACGAAGGCAGCACCGAGCAATTGTTTGTGAAATACCGAAAACGATTTCAGGGCCGAGCTGCTGCATACATAAAAATATTAGCTGAGCCTAACCGAGCCGAAGAACTTGCTTTCATGGAAGCAGAACGGTCGATATCAATTCTTCGGTACTTTGATCCTGCAATGCAAGACCCTCCGAAAATGTCTTACTGCGGTCTTGAAGGTAGATATTTCACTCCCCGATCATTTTCAATAAGGACCATATCTGATAGGGAGCCAGAATTCAATGAAGGGTATCATGGTACCCTGCCTGTCCCGTGGGTCTTGTCGCCATCTTATCTTGGTGTGATTAGGTCAAGCGGATTGGACGCTCTCGGTGCCATCCTAGCGGATGAAAATAGAACACCATTTCAAAAAGACATCCTGGATAGCATGTTCATATATACCAAATGCGCGCTCGAAAGCGATCCAATTAATAAGTTGATATTCATTTTAGCGGCCCTTGAATCAATGTTGCTCCGGGACACAAATGAACCTCTTACTCAGAATGTAGGCGAGAGGATGGCAATGTATATTGGAGATTCACTGGCTGATAATAAGTCGTTAGTAGCAGATGTCAAGAAAGTCTATCGGCTTCGATCCTCCTTTTTGCACCATGGGAAGAAACGTGAAGACATTACTACGCTCAATCGTTTCATGGTAAATGTATGGCTGTTATTCAATAACCTAATTCTCGATATTAATCATTATCAATCCAGAGATGAGTTCATCCAAGCATTAGATGATAAGAAGCTATCACCTTAGGATGAATGAGACGTATTCGTACAATAAACGTTGAATAGGACCACGACTTGCAAACTGTCCTTGCCCCCCAACGATTCCTTGGGGCCATTTTGGACCCCTCCCAGCCATCACTCAACAACACTAGACAGCACTAAATGGTATGTGACCCGTCGCCTATGGTTGTGCCCAATTCGGACTTAACTACTGGTACAGCTTTTGGACGGCAGGCCAGATGTCGGGGCTAACGCAGCTTTTTCAGGGCATGGAACTCGCCGAAAAGGAATTCGATTTCACCCTCTTCATCGGGGATTAGTACAAAATCAGCAAAGTTGGTGTGGAAACGATGCTGGCCAGTCTGATAGATGGGTATCTTCATCCTACCCATCTTAAAGAAAAATTGCCCACCTTCGCGCGCCCGGGGATTCGCCTTCGAGTTGTACAATTCAATTTCAATCTTCTCTCCGTTTCGGTAGGTTCCCAAAAAGGGTTCAAATTCACTCTCCCTTAACATCTTCCGTGGTCCGCTGGCAACCTGCGGAGGCATCAGGCCCAGGTATTCTTTTACAATACCCTCCGCCGCGGCCCGAAGGACAGTGGTGTCCAGATTACATAGCACAACAACGGCAAATCTGCGCTCAGGGACCATAATGAAGATGGAGCCATACCCTCTCCGGGTCCCTAGGTGAGTAAAGACCTCCATGCCGCCCCACAGCTCACGAAAGACTCCGTATCCATATGCTACCCCCTCAGGAAATGGGATGGGTGAGTGACTTTGTAGCAGGAGATCCGGGACCTCCTTTGGAAGGACCCTAATACCGTCGAGCATACCATCGTCCATTAGGGCAGCTAGGAGACGGCCAAGCCCGCCGGCCGAAATATATAGGGAACCCGAGGGCCAGGTTCCAGCATGATTGTAACTCTCCTCGAAAAGCTCTGCTCGTCCTCTTTTCCCAGTCTGGTGGGCATCCGCCAGCAGGTCGAGATTCACTTCTCTGGGATCGAAAGTGGCATTCTCTATTCCCACCGGTAGAAGGACCTGATCCTTAACCGCTTCGTTAAAGAAGGAACCGCTAAGGACCTCTGCCATGTAGCCTGCAAGCCAGTATCCCGGATTGGAGTATGAAAATATCTCACCCGGTTCTATGAATAGGATTTCGGAAGTCCAGGAAAGGATCTGATCGCGTAAAGTGGCAGGATCGCTCGGCCCCTGCATGGGTGCGTCGTCATATATCCCTGCAGTGTGTGAGAGGATTTGGTGGGCAGTCAGGTCAGATAGCCCCGAGTCAAGTCCCGGGGCATAATTCTTGACGGGGGCATCTAGTGGGATCTTATGCTCAGTCATTAGGCGGATAAGGGTTGCTGCGGTCACGATCTTGGTGGTGGAACCCAGACGGAAGAGACTTTCCGGTGTGACTGGATCGTTTGTGTGGGTGCTCTGTACCCCGAAGCCGGCCTCGTACACGATACGGCCATCTTGCACTACAGCCACGGATGCCCCCGGCGCGCCCCGCCGTAACATGTTTGATCGGACGAGTTCGCCCACTATGTCCTGTTGCTCTGTTATTGCAGGTGCTATGGCTATGAGGAGACGACTCTGACTATTGGGGGGCGAATCAACCAGGGCTTCAACAGCCTGTTTGGCGATTTGCTTATGATTTTGCTTAGGATAGATGGGTGCTATCAGGAGTAGCATGAGGATAGAGATCATGCAATAATTACTAAATTTTGAATTGCTCATATGATCCTCCCCATCAGGTTAGTCCAAAATTCAATCAACCATATACCCATTTGACTACAATTCGGGGTAGAAAGATGCATGGCACTCAATCAGCACTGGATTCCGTTCTCCAGCGCCGGATTTGACTAAAAATTGAAGGTGAGGCCATTTTGGAACCGCCTAGACGTCACTCAACGACTCTCAACAGCACTAAACGACAATTAGGCTGTAATACGAAAAACCCTCCATTCTGTTATCCAGACCTTTTGCGCTCCTTTAAGCTGATTAGAGATTTCGGCCCCCACCACGAGTAAAGATCAACCCTTAGTTGGCCTACCATGACAGCTGGATCGGTATCCACAAGTTTCTGCGCTTCTTCAATAGTATCAACTTTATAGGAGAATAGTCCCCTCATGTCGCCATCATGTCCAAAGGGTCCAGCCAATACCATCTTACCAGCATTTTCAAGCCTACGAATATTTGCTCGATGGGCTTTCTGTGTGGCTTCTGCCTCGGGTGTTTCTGCACCGCTCCAGTTCAGGCCCTTGTAAATGATTCCGACGAAGTACTCAGCAAATTCAGTCGCAACTGGTGGAGTGTCCTTTGCACATCCCGAAACTAGGCTGGCGCAGATGATGAAAATCGTAAATGGCACTACCCGCTTACTCAAATTCATTAATCATCCTCATTGCTTATGGTAATTGTGTTCAGTTACGCTCCCAAAGCGTCCGTTTGTGTTGAAACTTATCGACCCAGCGGGTTAATTCACATTAAATTGGAATCGTCGCAAGAACTAATGGGGCCATTTTGGACCCCCTTAGACATCACTCAACGACACTAAACAGCACTCAACGACACTAAACGACAATCAACCGGAAATACAAAAAACCCTCGGTCCTATGAGGGTACCGAGGGCTCTCGTCGTGTAGCGGGGGCAAGATTCGAACTTGCGACCTTCGGGTTATGAGCCCGTTGCACGAACTGTAATATCAATAGCTTAGGACTCCACTGTGACTATAGTGTGACCGCACTGCTTAGCAAGCCCCACTGGTCGAAAGATTGGTGGGACTTCATATTTTATTAGAAGACTAATCAGCG
This sequence comes from Fidelibacterota bacterium, assembly GCA_004124875.1. Taxonomy (GTDB): domain Bacteria; phylum Fidelibacterota; class Marinisomatia; order SCGC-AAA003-L08; family TS1B11; genus TS1B11. The sequence goes on from SCKJ01000016.1 coordinate 4,905, forward strand.
CCCCCGCTCCCAAAGCAGAGGGGATGGTTTCACAAGCCGATATATTTCATTGGGTTATGGCTGACCTTCTTCAAACGTATGCAGTTGCGCGTATGCAGTATCCGCAACTACTCCTCATTCACTCCCCACCGGTTATATAGCAATGGCAGAACGATCATGTTCATGGCGGTCATCATAATCGGGTTAAGGCGTTTGAGGGAGGCCCTGACTCACTGCCTTGAGCAGCCAGTATTTTACATTCTCATGCAGCCTGCATGTAACGAGACAAGGCCCCGAGAATAGGTCTCAGGGCCTCGTCGATTATTCGGAGTGATATAATCCCGTTCAGGCGGCTAAGATTTATTCATCCTGAATAGCACCGGGGAACGTCGCTTGAGTCGAACTGTCCAGCGCTGCTGCCATTATTTCAAAAAGGCCTGTGTTGCTTGACCCGCTAATCACGACGACACCGATGGAATCCTTCGTCGCATCGAGCATGTTCTGGGCCGTTATACCCCTGAACCATTCAGCGGGGTAAAAGGTGATTTTCGCCTCCATAACGCTGCCTTCGGGAATCACCAGCTGGTCAGCGTCGGTTTCAAAAACTTCACCGGAGTTAAACAGGAAGCTAAAGAGCGTACTGTTATTCTCAGTGTCGTTAAACGAGCCTTCAACCACAATACCCGGATCTTCATCTAAATCACGAATCTCGAGCCCCATATTGAGCGATGTGTAGGTTCCAGGCCCAAGATTAACGATGGGCATTTCGGGTGTCGCCACATTGTTGATCAGGTCTATGGTTGAGGTTAACGGCTCGGTAATCGAGATAGAGCCGTTGGGACCCACGGCATCAAAGACCAGTTCGATCACCCTGATTGAGGCGTTGGTGAAGGTTAAACTGTTGAGGGTTTTGGGCAGAGAGGTGTTTGATACAGCAAAAGTATATTTCACCCCTGTCGTCCCGGACTCTTCTGGTTCCGTACTGTTTCCACAGCCGACTGTTCCGAATGTTAAAATTGAGCCAATTAAGATGGCCTTAAAGGTTGGGCGATTCAATGCCATTTTTCATTCTCACTTTCTTATTATTTACTTGATTTCATCTCAGCAATGCCTCCCAGAGACCTCTGGCGGACAATATTTTTTGCTACGCCGCAGCGTCCATCTACCTGGACCGGCCTGGCGGGCAAACCGATACCCTGCCAAACCTACCGCGAATTGACAATTATCGCAATGTCACTTTACTGTTTCCATCGCGTATATAGGTGTGATGGTGATCACTGCCTTCATTCAGTTAGTGAGGAGATACGATTCCTCATCCACCCCCCACCGATGGAACAGCAACGGCAGCACGATCATATTCATCGCTGTGGCGGTGATCAGTCCGCCCAGGATCACAAGGGACATGGGCGACTGTATCTCATTCCCCGGTTGATCGCCGGCCAGCGCCAGCGGCAGCAGTGCCAAGCCCGTCGTCATGGCGGTCATCATAATCGGGTTAAGGCGCTCGAGGGATCCCTGCACAATGGCATCCTTAACGGTTTTGCCCTCAGACAGCAGCAGATTATAGTGCGATACCAGCATGATGCCGTTCCGCACGGCAATCCCGAATAGCGTAATAAAACCGACCAGCGACGCAATGGTAATGATGCCGCCGGTAAATATCACCATCACGATGCCGCCAATGAGCGCCAAGGGAATATTAACCATAATGACAAAGGCTTGCCTGATGGAACCAAACTCAAGGAATAGAATGAGCAGGATGGCCAAAATCGAGACCAGGCTTAGGGCCAGGACGGTGCGGGTCGCGCTTTGAGCAGACTCGAACTGTCCGCCATACTCAATGTAGTAACCTTGCGGCAAACTGAGGCCCGCGCCCAGTGCCGCCTTTATATCTTCCACTACCGAGGTCAGGTCCCGGCCGGACACATTGGCCTGCACCACAATCTTGCGCTGGACATTTTCGCGGCTGATATAGTTGGGACCCTTGCTCAGGCTGATGTCGGTGACCCAATGCAACGGAACCGTCTTCCCGGAAGGGGTGCTGATCAGGCTGCCCCGTATGGCCTCAATGTTGTTGCGGTACTGAAGGGCATATCGCACCACGAGATCGTGGCGGCTCTCCTTCTCCAGGATTTGCGTGGCCGCCAAGCCTAAAAAGGCCATATCGATATGCTTGTCGAGGCCCGCGACGGTTAAGCCGTAGAGGGCCATTTTGTCCCGGTTGGCACGCACCACGATTTGCGGCACTTCCGTCTGTTGATCGACAGACAGATCGACCAGACCCACTATGGGCTCCATCAGGCTCTTGGCCTCTTCGGCCACCTGGCGCAATTCATACAGGTCCGTGCCGAATATCTTTACCGCGATATTGGCCCGCGTACCGGACAACATATGATCGATGCGATGACTGATAGGCTGCCCGATGGTAATCACCGTGCCGGGCACGAGCGTGAGACTATTGCGCAGATCGGTCAGCACCTCCTGCTTGTCGAAATCATCCAGATTGAGCTGGGCCTCGAGCTCGTGGGCGTGGCTGCCCATGGAATGTTCATCGAGCTCGGTTCGGCCGGTGCGGCGCGCGGTAGAGGTAACTGCCGGATGCGACAACAGGATATCCTCAACCATGGCCCCTATTTTGTCGGACTGCTCAAGGGAGGTCCCCGGCACCGTGGCCACCGAGATGTTTAAGGTGCCCTCATTGAACTCAGGCATAAAGGAGCGGCCCAGGAAAGGGAGTGTGACTACAACCAACCCCATAAGGCCGACGGTAGCGAGCAGAACGGGACGCGAATGTTTCAGCGCCCAATGCAGAATCGGCTCGTAGAGGCCCTTCAGTTTGGCAACCATCCATGTATCGCGCTGATCTTTGAGCCGGATGCGCCTTAGCAGCAGCGAGCTTAAAGACGGCGTTACCGTAACAGCGACGATGAGGGAACTGAGCACGGCTATCACATAAGCCAGTCCCAGCGGCCGCAGCATACGGCCCTCTACCCCGCTGAGAAAGAACAGCGGCAGAAATACGATGATGACGATAAAAGTGGCCATGGCAATGGGCGATCGTATTTCTGCAGACGCCTTGGCCACTACCTCGTCGAAGTTGCTCTGCTCACCAGGGGGCAGACCGGCATTCAGGCGCACTCGCCGGTAGACGTTTTCCACGTAGATGATGGCGTCATCCACCAGCACCCCAATGGCAATGGCCAGGCCGCCCAGGGTCATCGTGTTGATGGTCAGCCCCATGGCCGCCATGACCAAAATGGTGGCCAGCAGGGAGAGGGGCAGGGCGACGACGGAGATGATGGTGGTGCGGACGTTCATCAGGAACAGGGTCAATATCAGCACCACCAACAGCGCGCCTTCCTGCAAGGCCCGCACCACGTTCGCAATGGCCAGGCTGATGAAATCGGCCTGCCGGAATATCTGGTTATGAACGATGACATCAGGCGGCAGCGACGGGCCGATAGAGGCCAGGACTTCATCAATCCGCTCGGTCAGGGCAAGGGTGTTGGCGTCGGGCTGTTTGCTGATGACCAGCATGACCCCCGGCTCAGAGTTGATGGAGGCGGTGCCCAACTTGCTCGCTGGCCCCTCTTTTAATACTGCCACATCCGAAAGCAGGATCGATACGCCGTTCCGGTAGGTAATGACCGTCTTGTCCAACTCCCTGAAATTTGCGGGACGGCCAATGCCGCGCAGCAAATACTCCTGCCCCGCATCAATAATATAGCCGCCGGAAGCGTTGACATTGGAGGCCTTGAGAGCTTCATATACAGTCTCCAGAGTCAGCCCCAGGGTCTGCAGCCGGAACGGATCTATCTGCACCTGATACTGCTTCACCTCGCCGCCGTAGACGACCACCTTGGCGACCCCCGACACGGCCAGCAGCCGGCGTCTCAAGGTAAAGTCCGCCAGCGTGCGCAGCGACATTTCAGAGGTCGTCTTGCTGGTAAGGCCCACCAGCATGATTTCGCCCATGATTGATGTGACGGGCGCCATGAGCGGTTGATCGACCTCCTGCGGCAAGGCGGCAGGCAGGCCCTGCAGCTTTTCGCTGATGATCTGCCGCGCCCGGTAAATATCGGTGCCCCAGTCGAACTCCACCCAAATGGTGGAGAGCCCCTGGATGGAGTTGGACCGCACCCGCCTGACGCCCGAAGCGCCGTTGACAGCCGTCTCAATGGGGAAAGTGACGAGCGCTTCCACCTCTTCGGGCGCCATGCCGTGGGCCTCAGTGAGAATCGTAACGGTGGGCGCCGTCAGATCGGGAAACACATCCACAGGCAGCCGCAGGGCCGTATAGGTCCCACCGATCATGAGAGCAACGGCGGCCACCACCACCACAAGGCGATTTTCCAGAGAGAATTGCATCAATTTTTGTAGCATTATAAATGTTTCCTAATGAGCGTGTGGATGGCCGATAGCAGCGCTGGTGGAGGCCAACTTCACTTGATAGGCCCCGATGCTGACAACTCTGTCACCGGCGGTGAAGTCGCCCTGCACGGCAATCCACCCCAAATCTTCGGCCCCGGTGATCACCGGGACTTTCCTGAAAGTTTCGCCGTCACTATGGATGAAGACCACCTTGCCCTCATCCTCGTGAATAATGGCTGCCACAGGTACGGCCAGAGTGGAATCGCCGGCAGAGGTGAACAGATCGACAATGAGGCGCTGGCCCGGCTTGAGGGCTTCCAGCCGGTTATCCACCGAGATAATCAGGCGCCGCGCGCCAGACTGCAGGTCGTAGGTGGTGCCGGGATCGATGATGCGAAATTCGCCGGCCAGCAAGATGATCTGCCGGGATTGATCGGGGCTTTGAAGCAGGAGACCGCTAAGTTTTGAGAAATCAACATCGCTCATATCATAGTAGAGACAGTCGAGCCATACACGGTCCAGCCCGACGATGTTGAACAGATGGTCGCCTGCCTTGATCTCCTCACCCAGCACCGTGTTGACAGAGAGCACAGTGCCGTTGATGGGCGATAAAATCGGAAATTGATCCGAGGTCCCCAAGCCTGACAACTTTTCAAAGGCGCCTTTTTCGGCTAAATATTTGCGCCGGGCGTTGTCCAGTTCGCGATCGGAGATAGCCTCTTTTTTAGAGAGCCGTTGGGCCCGCTGATACTCTTCTTCGGCGTGCTCGTAGCTCATGCGCCGCTGCGCCCATGTGTTGGAGGCCGACAGGGAAGGGCCGATGGTGGCCAGTTTTTCCCCCTTGGCCACCTTTTGCCCCGGATTGGCCATGCGCGCATTATCGCTGGGGGTGAGAATGCCGTCAATGGGCGCCATCACTTTGGCCAGCAGCCGCTGGTCGGGCCGCACAGTGGCGCTGACCCGCAGCGATGCGCGGATCGTCCGGGCGGCGATGGGTGTCGTGGCGAAATCGGTTTTCCACTGCTGTTCCTTGAGATACCCGATGCCTCCGCCGTCATCATCCTCAGGTGCTATGCTATCGAGCGACGGGTGGACCACGAAATCAGGGAGGACGAATGATTCCGCCATATCGGCGCTTTGATAGGCAATGGTAAAGGTGTACGCGCCCGCTTCCGGCAGCGCCGTGACGGGATTGAAAATCCCTTCGCGCAACAGTTCCTCCTGAACCACCGTGGTGACCTGACCCTTTTCATGGGTGAACTGCAGCGTTACCTGCCCTGTGCGAACCGGCTCAAAATCTCCCAGCCGGGTCAGGTGTATCACGAATTTTCCCGGCACATTCATGACCATGGCCGGGTATTCCATAAAGATTTCCATTTTTGCAGTCCATTGCGTAATGGCGATGCCGGGGGCTTCGTTGCCCTCCGATTCGGCGGTGGGCGCGCAGGCGCTCAGTGCCAATGCCAGCACTATGATTTGTCGATAGTTATTCACGGCTAGTTTTCCTCCTTGGCCTCGGAGAAGGTCAGGAACCTGACTCCGGTTAAATTTTCGAGTGTGAAAATGGCGTCGTAATAGTCGCTTAGTTGGCGATAGTACGTTTCCACCGTTGCCGCCCTGATCTGTAGAGCGGTTAAATAGTCCGGGAGCGACAGCCAACCCTCCCCATAGGCAGACTGCAAGGCCACGAGTGATTTATCGTCCTCACTTTGCGGCCGAGTCTGAGATAGCAGGAAATCGAGATCACTGATCGTCTGATACAGTTGGCGCAACCCTGACTGCGATTCCCGCAAGTAGGACTCATGCCCAATTTTTATCAGGTTCAGCTCGCTTTGTCTCAGCCGCTTGTTGGCCCGGCTCTGCCCCAGCAGTGGCAGCGGTATCGAGAGGCCCAGCACCAATCCCTGCGCCGCACCTTCAGCCGTCTTGGTTCCCCCTTGCACGGATAGGGCCGAAAACGCTCCAACCTTTGCCGCTTGCAAGGCCATTTCAGCCGCAGCCAAATCGTGCTTCCAAGCCTGACTGACAGCGCCCTTTTCCCATATGCCGGTTGCCTCCAGGAGCGATGGGAGTTCAATGGAGGCGTAACTCACCGGCGTTTCCAAAGATAATTCCTCAGTTGGCGACAGCCCGGTCAGGAGGCGTAAATCAGATTCAATTTGCCTGACCAAAACGGCTCGCCGCTGTGCCAGACCTTGCAGTTGGCTGTGCGTCCATAAAATGAGCGCTTCATCCACTTTGGAGCTGCCCCCCTCCTCCCGGCGTGCTTTAGAGGCAGCTTTGAGCTGCTGGCCCGACGCCTGCAATGCGACGGTTATGGCCAGCGCTTCCCTGGCCAGAGCCAGCGATACAAATCCCAACCGCAGTCGGGAATGGATAAAATAGATACCGGTATCGAGGCGCAGATCGGCGGCCTGGATGCGTTGCTTCCAGCTCCTGCGCAGTGGACCCCGATGCCAGGGCAGAGGGACGGTCTGGTTTATAAAGGCGATGCTCTCGCTTTGGCCGCCCAGTGTCTCGGCCGTATAGCTGAGATAGGGGCTGGCCCAGGCCATCGCTACGCCGCGCTGGGCGCCGGTAAGGCCTCGATTTAACGTTAACACCTGATACTCCGGGCTTTTCTCAACCCAGCGTGCCAGATCATAAAAGTGCAAGGTGGCTGGTCCCTGCGCGAACAGATACCCACCAAAAAACAGCAGCCATAAATAGCGGGACTTCATCATCAGATATTCCTCAATTATTGAAAGACGGACGCCGACGGCCTGCAACAGCCAGGCGCGTTGGCATCAGATACGATCCTATGACAGGATGATTAGACCGAGGAGGTAGGGGGTGCCCGCAACGAGCTGGGCTGCTTTACAAGCAATGGGCGAGGTGGATGATCAACCTCCACCTTTAACGCGCTGGGCGGCTCGGGGATATGATCTTCCAGAAGCACGCTCAGGTTGAAGGATTGGAAATATATCAGTCGCAGCGATTGATCACCGCTTAAGGTCTTGTGAAAGTCCCAGGAAACATCTTCGATATGCTGAGCTGCTTGATGCTCATGATCATCATCCCCATCGGATGACCCGTGAATATCGCCATGCTTTAACTGCAGGGGATGGGCGCTCAGGCTCATGGTGAACCCGTCGGAATCGTGTGCATGATGAAAATGCACGTAGCCGTACAGCTGGGCAAAATAGAGGAATGCCGCCGCGCCGGCGAGGGTCGCGAATTGAGTCATGAGGGTGCGCATATGGGATGTACGTCTCATCGGGGTGCAACTTAAGATGTCGCGTGCCACGCCACAAGAAAATTGAAATGGCTGGCAGAGTGGGTCCGTTTTGCGCCGCCGCGTGATCTTGGAACTCACCACATAAGTACAAAAATCTCCTGAGTTTTAGCCCCATATCGGCGGTATTTCCCTCAGTTCGATGTAATTTCCTGAGTTTTCGGCGAGCTAAATGGAATCGCTGTGATGTTTTAAGGTATCTTTCGGGTTATGAGCCCGCAGTCGGTGCTGCAATAACAGCAGCTTATGAAGCCAACGTGACCAAATCGTGACCGCACTGCCAAGTAAGCCCCATCAGCCACGAGGTCGGTGGGACTTTTGATTTCCATGTCTCGTCCTGAAAAAAGTTGACTCAAATAGAGGAGTTCAACATGGCAGGACATCCACCTTACCCCAGCCCCGGTTCCAGTTACGCTGAGAGTTTTAAGCGGATGGTTGTGAGGGAGTTTGAACAA
>SCKJ01000012.1 GCA_004124875.1 Fidelibacterota bacterium
AAGGCTTTTATAACCGGACCAGAAAGCACTCAACGCTGGGATATAGATCCCCAGTCGAGTATGAAAACATGAAGTTCAAACAGGCAATATGACTTCTCGTAGTGTCCACTTTTTTGTAGCAAGATCACCCCCTCTCTTCGAAGAGAGGGGGAGACATGAAATGTCCGGGGTGAGTTAGTGGATGGTCGGTTTTGGGCATTTCCCCTCTCTCCGGAGAGAAGGGCAGTCCCGAAGCGTCGGGACAGGGGTGAGTGTCTTTCTGGGGTCTGTTGCCACTGCCACTGTTTACCCGGCGTAGTCCGGCAGCTGCCGGACGAAGACTGGCCACTGCCGCTGTTTACCCGGCGTAGTCCGGCAGCTGCCGGACGAAGACTGGCCACTGCCCTTCGAGAGCCTCAGGGTGACGGCAGGGGTAAGTGAATGGATGGCCGGTGGCCCATTAGGCCTGTGCATTCGGGGAGGAGCGCCGTAACGTGAGATTCACCAATGGGGGCTGCATCATGAATACCATCACCCGGTCCGCATTCATCAGGCAAGGGTCCGTTTTCGCCGTTTCGGTGGCGCTGCTGGGGTGCCGCCATCCGGTCGTGTCGGGCCATACCAGCGACTGCCAAACCTCCGCCGATAGCCTGGGACCGTTCTACCGTGCCGGCGCTCCGCTGCGCGCCGATATGCGGGTGGCAGGCGACCTGGGGGCGCCCCTCAATATGGACGGGATCGTCTACTCCGACGATTGCGTCACGCCCCTGTCGGGGGCACTGGTTGAGGTCTGGCAGGCCGACGGCGCCGGTGCTTACGACAACGGGAGCGCCGACTTCCGCTACCGGGCGAGCCTGAACTCGGGCGAAAATGGGGGCTACGCTTTCAGCACCAACCTGCCGGGAAAATACCTCAATGGCGGCCAGTTCCGGCCCAGCCATATCCATTTCCGGGTGACGGCAGAGGGCCATCAGTCCCTGGTTTCACAAGTTTACTTCGAGAATGACACGGACATCGCCAGCGACCCTTGGGCGTCCAGTCCGGAAGCCGAGGCCCGCATCCTCCCGGTCACGGAATCGGAGAACGGAGAGTTGCAGGTCAATTTCGATATCTACCTGGTCCTGGCGTCATAGTGAAAGCGGAGCCTACGGCAAGCCGGGCCGGAGGGTGGGTGCGGCAGGATTCAGGTTTTAAAACCTGTAACCTGAAACCTGAAGTCTGGACAATTCATATTGGATGTTGGATGTTGGATGTAGGATGACCGCCCCCTGCTACCCGTCTCCGCACCGCTACGCCGGGCAAGCTGCTGCTGCCACTGTTAACCCGGCGTAGTCCGGCGACTGCCGGACGTGGACGGGCCACTGCCACTGACTCAGCCCGCCCCTATCGCCCTGGCCACCGCCTGCAAACTTTCCCGGTAGCGATGATTGGCGCCCCGGTGGCCCCCGCCGTGCTCCTCATAGTAGTGACCGATGCCCAGCGCCTTCAGCCGCTTCACGAATATCCGCGCCCCCAGGTGCAGGGCGTACTCATCGTGGCTGCCGGCATCCAGCCACAGCAGCTTCAGCCTGTTCAAAGCTGTGGCGTGGGCCTCATCCTCGATCATGCGGATGGGATCGCTGGCGATCCATCGCTGCCACACCTCCTCCCGCAGCCGGCCGGAAGGGAGCTCAAACGGCAGCTCGATCTCCGCGCCGTCGGGCGAGTAGCAGGCCGCCATGGCGATGATGTTCAGCGCCGGGATGAGCGGGCCTTTGTCGGTGGCCGCGTCAAACCGTTGCAGAAAATTGTCGAGTCCGCCGGCATCATTGAGGGCGTTGACGGCAGCGGGAAAGTCGCGCAGGTAGGCGTACTCGAAGTAGAGGTCCCCACTGTGGCTGGCGGCGGCGGCAAAGGTTCCCGGCACCGTCATGGCCAGAGTCAGGGCGCCGTAACCGCCCGATGACTTGCCCAGCACGCCGCGCTGGTCCGCATGGGAGACGGTGCGCAAGGTTGCGTCGATGAAGGGGATGATCTCGCCGGTGAGGTAGTCACGGTAAGGTCCGGTAGCGCTGGAGTTGACATACTGGCTGCCCCCCAGCCGGGTGAAGCAGTCGGGCATGACCACAATAACGGCCGGCGCCTCGCCGCTGTCGATGAGGCGGTCCATCTGCTCAGGCAGGTTCTCGTCCCACACCGCAGCGTTGACCATATTCGAGCCGGTGCCGGTAAATCCCGCCAGGGCATAAATGACGGGATAGCGGACGCCGCCACCTTCGTAGCCAGGCGGCAGGTAGACGGGAAACCGGCGCACATGGGGATCGCCCAGAGGGTTGCCTTTTAAGGCGGCGCTGGTGTGCTCCAGCCATTGGATGGTCCCGCGCAGCTGTGCGTTGTGCATGGCTGAAGCTGCGTAGGGGCGGCCTCACCCGCAACAGAAATCAGGCCGGGCAAACCCTCGAACGGAAGCCGGTCAGCGCGCCGCGGCCGTTTTCATATCCATGGCGGTGGGGCGGATATCGACGCCGCCTTCCATGACTATTTTCAGGTTGCTCAGGAAGCCTCCCCAACCTTGATCGTGAATGGTGAAGATCTCGTCCGTCTCAGCGCCCGTGGGCCAGCCGGAGTGCGTCAGATTGACGGTGGTGCTGTCGTCCTTGTATGAAAAGTTCACGTCTACTATGGTCACTGGAGGAAAGTCGGTGATAATCCACGGATAGCTGATCTGCTCGTTATGCGCCACATTCGTATAGGTCCCCTCACGGACATGGATCGGTGCGTCGGCCGGATTGTTCTCGAAAGTAAATTTGAAACTGCCGCCGGTGCGGGGGTCGGATTCAACTTTCGATGGCCACCAGCGCTCCATCTCCCTGGCATCGGTAAAGGCCTTGTAAATCGTCTCCACAGGGGCATCTACGACAATGCTCTGGTTAATCGTTCTGGTTTCGTCTGTCATCTTATCTCCTATCGTGAGGTTGTTAATATTTTGGCGGACGGTTCATAGGATCCTGTCGAGCAGCTTCATGAGGCCGTGCCAACCGTCGATGTGGGACTGTCGCCGCTCCTCGGACTGGAAACGGCCGTGGTTAATCACAACTTCAGTAGCGTCTCCCAGATCGCGGAACTCTACGGTAACGGTCGATTCAGGTTCCTCTTCCACATTTTCCCAGCTCCAGGTATAGACCAGCCTTTCCGGTGGCACAATCTCGATGAAGGTGCCTGTCACCACGAACAGTTCATCACTGCCAGGAGGCGTCATGCCCAGGCGATACCGGCCGCCGACACGGAGATCGACCTCAGCGAAGGGTGTGGTGGCGTCGGCGCTCATGTGCCACCACTGTTTCAGGTCCTCCGGGCGCATCCAGGCTTGGTAAACGCGCTCCCTTGGCGCCTGAAAAACGCGCTTTATATCCAGAGAAAATTGGGGCAGAGTCATTTTGGCTCCATGGGTGGTCCGGTGCTGCGCAAGAAATGGTCCAGCGCGTCAAGCTGGCCTTCCCAAAACTGCCGATAGTGGCGAATCCATTGGGCTGCGTCGCGCATGGGCGCGGCCAGGAGCGTACAGCGCCGCACACGCCCCGATTTTTCCTGCGCCAGCAAACCTGCCTGCGATAGAACTCGCAGGTGCTTGGAGACTGCCGGCAGCGACATATCAAACGGCTGGGCCAGTTCACCTACCAATAGTGGCCCTTTTGCCAGGCGCATCAGAATGGCGCGGCGGGTGGGATCGGCCAGGGCATGAAAAGTGGCATCAAGGGGGACTGAGTGATAGTTAACCATGTGGTTAAATATAATGCGGAATGATGGGGCCGGCAAGGGAATCTGTGATCAGTCATGATTTAGGAGGCCGGCTGAACCGGCAGGCCTGCGGGTGGCAGTGGGGCAAGACTGATGCACCATAGCCGCGTCGCTACTTCATGGTTTCGCCAATGCCCAGTATGTTGCCCTCGGTATCCTTGAACCAGGCCGCCTTTTGATCGCCAATGGTCGCGATGCCGTTCACGGTTTTGAGACCCGGCATATCATACTCCTCAAAAGTGACACCTTGGCCCCGCAACTCCGCCACCGCCGCTTCCACGTCGGGCACGTCAAAGGAGCAGACCGTATGGTCGGCGGTTGTGGCGCCCCGGGGATAGAGCATGATCTGACTGCCGGCGCTGGTGCGGAACATGATGTGCGCCTCCATCTCCAACACGATGGCCAGGCCGAGCGTATCCTGGTAAAATTGCTTGGCCCGGGCCAAGTCGGTGGCGGGCAGAGTGGTGGTTATAACAGCGTCATTCAGCGTCATCGGAAAGTCCTTTCGTTGTGGGTGGGCTGGCCGTTTAGCGCCTCGCCCGCGGTTTAAAGCTAAGGACAGTTGTGTGGCTGTTTTTAAAATATATTTTATGACAGCCCAGGAATTCGTGACAGCCCAGGAACCCGGGCAGCGATTTTTTTAATCCGCAGCAGCAGCAGCAGGGCCACCACGATGCCGTAGAGGGCCGGTTCCCGGTAGTCCGACTTGACCAGCCAGACAAAGTGGATCACCGCCAGCGGCGTCACGGCGTAGACCGAGCGGTGCAACAAAGTCCACCTGCGGCCCAGCCGTTTCTGCCACCCCCTGGTTGAGGTGACAGCCAGCGGCACCATCAGCAGCCAGGCCGTGAATCCAACCAGCACATAGCGCTTCTGGCTGAGCTCCTCCCACAGCAGCTGCCAGTCGAAGAAGTAATCGAGGCCGATAAAAATGGTCAGGTGCAGTGACGCGTAGAAGAAACCCCACAGTCCCAGCCGCTTGCGCAGGGGGTTCAGGGCCGGCAGGGCGGCCAGCCGCTTCACAGGGGTCACTGCCAGCGACAGCAAAAGGAGCCTGAGCGCGGCGTTGCCGGTCCAGTGCGTGATAAACTGAATGGGGTTGGCCGTGAGCTGGTCGGTCTTGAACCGCCACAGCAGCAGCGCCAGGGGTACCAGCGCCAAGGGGTGCACCAGCCAGCCGAAGCGCTTGATGAAATTGTTTATGTTTGACCTGTGAGTCGCTAAGCGATCAGAAGTTGGCCCTTAGGTCCAGGCCCTCATAGAGCTGGGCTACCTCTTCATCGTAGCCGTTGAACAGCAATGTCCGGCGGCGTCGGAACTCGCCGATGCGGCGCTCCGACGACTGTGACCAGCGGGGGTGCGAAACCGATGGGTTCACGTTGGCATAAAAGCCGTACTCCCTGGGAGCCGCCGCCATCCACAGGCTGGTTGGCTGCTCCTGCACCAGCTCAATTTTGACCACCGATTTGATGCTTTTAAAGCCGTATTTCCACGGCACGACCAGCCGGATGGGGGCGCCGTTTTGCGGCAGCAGGTCTTTCCCGTAGATGCCGGTGGCGATGATCGCCAGGTCGTGCATGGCTTCATCGAGCCTGAGGCCCTCAACGTAGGGCCATCGGTACCAACTGTTTTTCTGTCCCGGAAACTGCCGCTTGTCCATCAGCGTCACAAACTTGAGATAGCGCGCCTGGGACGTGGGCGCCACTGCCTCCAGCAGTCTGCTGATGGGGAAGCCGGTCCAGGGGATCACCATCGACCAGGCCTCGACGCAGCGCAGCCGGTAGATGCGCTCCTCGGGCTTGAACTGCGCGACCATGGCGGCCACGTCATAGGTGCCGGGCTTGTCCACCAGCCCCGTCACTTCCACGGACCAGGGGTCGGTCCTGAAATTCTTCGCCAGCCGGGCCACGCGGACTTTATCGGTCGAGAACTCGTAGAAATTGTTGTAGTGGGTAATGTCCTTATAGGGGGTCAACGTGTCGACTGGCGGCTCGGCAGAGGCAGCCTTCAGGCGCAGGGCGGGTGACAGGGCGGCCGCGAGCAGTCCATTGCCGGCCGTTTTGAGAAACGAGCGGCGGCTGCGGTAGAGCTTTGCAGGTGTAACGTCGGCGTGGGAAAGGGGTTTCATCGGCTGATCCTTGGGCATTCGTCAAAAATCATGGCGTCTCAAATGTAATGACGGCAGATTGCAAATGTTTCACAATTTGTCTCCTCATATGGCCGTATGGCTGTGGAGTCCCCCCTGCCAAAATCATGCCCCCGGCTCGATTTGGCGTTTTAACTTGCCCTGTACTTTTTGAGCACCGTCCTGTGTGTAATAATGTGACATTTTGTGATAAGATTGATCATTCGTACCCCTCAAGCTGCTACCATAACACCATCGCGTCGAATCATGCTTAAGACAGACGGATAATGGAAGCGCTCCAACAGCATTACCGGGAGGCTCTGGCCGCGCGCATTGACGCCCTTGAAACGGCCCGGAGTTCGCACATTGACGGGGATACCGATGCCCTCGAATCGATCAAAAGGGTGGCGCATACCTTAAAGGGGTCAGGCGGCACCTTCGGCTTTCCGGAAATAACCGCGGCCGCGGAAGCGGTGGGGCTGGCCGGATCCGGCGCCTTGGTGGAGAAAGTCGACACCCTGCTGGCCATATTGCATGAAGTGATGCAGGGTGGAGAAGCCAGGTTGCACGAACTGCTCGTCATCGAGGATGAACCGGTTGCGGCCAAAATTTTGCAAACCCGGCTTGAACAAAACGGCTACCTCGTGCACATGGCCAAGACCGGCGCCGAGGCGGAGGCGCTGCTGGAGCAGGAGCAGATATCGCTGGTCCTGCTCGACTTGATCTTGCCCGATATGGATGGGCGAAATTTCCTGGTCAAGTTGCGCGAAAGGCCCAAGTACGCCGCGCTCCCGCTAATGGTCACCTCCGGGCAGAGCGGTTCGACGACCAAAGCGGAATGTTTTGCCCTGGGAGCGGACGGCTTTTTCGAGAAGCCCCTCGACTTGGACACGCTCATGGCCGCGGTGGCCGCAAAACTGCAAAGATCGGGGGAAATCATCCGGGAAGCCCGCACCGATCCGCTGACCCAGCTGCCCAACCGGGCGGCTTTGCACGAAGCGTTCCAGCGGGCCCAGTCCGCTGCCGTCCGCTCGCATGAGAGCATGGCCCTGGCCATTTTGGACATCGATCATTTCAAGGCCGTTAATGATACCCATGGTCATGCCACGGGTGACAAGGTGCTGAGGCGAGTGGCGGAACTGCTCGTGGAGACGGCCCGCCAAACCGATATGGTGGCGCGCTGGGGAGGCGAAGAATTTGTCATCCTGTATCCCAAGGCGACCCAATCCGGCGCTTCCCAGGCGCTGGACAAATCGCTGCTAATCTTTCGCTCGGAATCCTTCAGCGGTGAAGAGGGCGAATCCTTTAACGTCTCTTTCTCGGCCGGCGTTGTGGAAGTGGAGAAATCCGCCACTCTGGAGGAAGCCGTCGCCGAGGCGGACCATCTGCTGTATTTAGCCAAAGAGAGCGGCCGTAACCGGGTGCTGACACATCAGAGCGCAGTTGTTCCGGCAGTGAAAAAAGTGCTGCTGGCTGAAGACGACGATATTGTGGCCAGCGTGGTCAAGAGCCACCTTGAGCGGGACGGTTTTGAGATCGTCCATTTTCTTGATGGAGCCGAAGCGCTTCGGGCGGCAGCGGAGCTCGAGGTTAAACTGGCCATACTGGACATAAAAATGCCTGGTTTGGACGGTTTTCAGCTGCTTGCGAGCCTTCGCAAAATGCCGGCCTACCAGGATATTCCCATCGTTATTTTGACTTCGATGGGCAGTGAGGAAGATATTGTGCGCGGCTTCAAGCTGGGGGCTGATGATTACATCATGAAGCCTTTTTCCCCGGTGGAACTGCTGGCCAGAATTCGGCGGCTCGTTAAAAGCTGATCTCGAATAGGGCGTCACTGTCCGTGCGGGAACAGAAATCGTATGAAGCGGTCAGTTGTTCATTTTTGACCGAATGGGGGTTACATTCATCGGCAATCAAAGTCAGTTCACTTCGTTTTTGAGATCGGAGGTGCAAATTGACCTTAATTACTGGTACCACTGATCTGACGGCACCGTAAGATACCTGTTACAATCGTGGCATTGAGATGGGGGTGGATGAATGCGGATCGCCATTATTGACGATGACAGCACGATCCTGGAATGGTTCGTGACCCTGCTGAAGCAGGATGGTCATGAACTGTTTACTGCGGGCGATGGTGAAGCCGGAGTCGAGGCGATCATTGAACATCAACCCGATGTTGCGCTTGTGGATCTGAAAATGCCCGGCATAGATGGGCTCGAGGTCACGCGCCAGGTACTTAAGGAAAACCCCAGCACAATCATCATCCTGATGACAGCCCATGCAACCATCAGCACAGCTGTTGAGGCGATGAAGCTGGGCGCCTCAGAATACCTCTCCAAGCCCCTGGACATTGACGAGGTGCGCATTGTGCTGCACAAAGCCGAAGAGAAAATTGCCCTCCTGCGGGAAAACAGAACACTTAAAAAACAGATAGAGCAGATCGGCCGCAGTGAAGTGTTCGAGACGAAAGACCCGAACCTGACCAAGATTCTTCGAGAGGCTGGAAACGCCGCCAAGACCGATACGCCCATCCTGATTACCGGAGAGAATGGCACCGGCAAAGAGGTATTCGCAAAATATATTTTCAAACTCAGTAACCGGGCCAACAAGCAGTTCGTGGTGGTCAATTGCGCCGCGTTGTCCGAACAGCTGCTCGAAAGCGAACTGTTTGGTCACGCCAAGGGGGCCTTTACGGGCGCCATTGTGGATCATGCGGGTTACTTTGAAATCGCCGATGGCGGTACGATTTTTCTGGATGAAACCGGGGAACTGAGCCCAGCCATGCAGGTGCGGTTGCTGCGGGTGCTGCAGAGCGGCGAATACTCCCGGGTGGGAGAAACAAAAACGCGCAAAACCGACGTCAGGGTGCTGGCGGCAACCAACCGCGACTTGCACCAGCTGATCGAGGAAGAAAAATTTCGCGAGGACTTCTACTACCGGATCAATGTCTTTGAGTTTAAGCTGCCTCCGCTTCGGGAGCGGCGCGAAGACATCATGCCCTATTTTGAAATGTTCATCAAGGAATTTTGCCTGCAGATGAACAAGAAGGAGCCGGAAATCGATAAAGGGGTCGAGGAAATACTACTCGGATACCGTTGGCCGGGCAACATTCGCGAGCTGAAAAACGTGGCTGAAAGGACCAGCATCCTGTACGATCCTGAAGTGGGAAAAATCACACGAGACCTGATCCCTGACCGCTTGATGTGGTCGGCGCCCGTAACCGGGGACGATGAGGAGCTCAAGGACTACAAAGCGGTGAAGGAAAACGTCGTCAGGGAATTTGAGCGGAGCTTTATCACCCGGCACCTGCGCAAGCAGAAAGGCAATATCGCCGCCACGGCGCGCGAAATTCAGGTCCATCCTGTCTTTTTAAGACAAAAAGTCGCAGCTTTGGGGATTGATCCCAAGGCCATTAAAAATTAGCAGGCCAAAGCCTGATTAAAAATCTTATCGATAGAATTCGGAAAAACGGGCGTACCCCCATGCAGTTTCGTTACAGGACGCTGAGCTTGCTGTTCCTGCTCATATCTTGCGGGCCCAATAAGGAGGCGATCATGTCGGCGCAGGCATATATTGATGAGTATACCTCGACACTGCTGGACCTCTACTATGCCTCCGCCCGGGCAGAGTGGGCGTCAAACACCCGGATTGTGGAGGGCGACACCACCAATGCCAGCCGAACCAATCGCGCCAATGAGGCCATGGCTCTCTTCACCGGCAGCAGCGGTAATATTGAGACGGCCCGCCGCTTCTTGAAAAACCGCCGGCAGCTGGAGCCGCTACAGGTGAAGCAGCTCGAGGGCATCCTCTACGCAGCGGCCAACAATCCCCAAACGGTGCCCGACCTGGTGAAGGCCCGCATCGCCGCTGAAACGGCGCAGGTCGAAAAGCTGTACGGCTTCGAATTTCATATTGATGGTGGCTCCGTTTCCACCAACGAAATAGATGATATTTTGAGAACCTCGGATGACCTGCAGGAGCGGCTGGCGGCATGGTCGGCCTCCAAAGAGGTGGGGCCGGAGCTGCGCGCAGGCCTTGTAAATCTGGTTCGTCTGCGCAACGGCACCGTGCAGGCGCTGGGGTACGACGATTATTTCCAGTATCAGGTGAGCAACTACGGGCTCTCTACCGGTGAGATGGTCGACATGATGGACAAGTTTAATCGCGAGCTGCGTCCGCTCTACCGTGAACTGCATACGTTCTACCGCTACGGGTTGGCTGAAAAATATGGGGCTGAGGTGCCCGACTTGATTCCCGCCCATTGGCTCCCCAACCGGTGGGGTCAGGATTGGGCTGCGTTGGTCTCTGTCGAAGGCTTCGACCTCAATGCCGCCCTCGAACAAAAAAGCGCCGAGTGGCTGGTTAAACAGGCTGAGCGCTTTTATGTGAGCCTGGGATATCCCCAACTGCCACAGGTATTTTGGGAAAAATCGTCCCTCTATCCCCTGCCTGAAGGGGCGGCCTACAAGAAAAACAATCACGCCTCAGCCTGGCATCTGGACCTGGACGGCGATATCCGCTCACTCATGAGTGTGGAGCCCAACAGTGACTGGTATGAGACTGTCCATCATGAGCTGGGCCATATCTACTATTATATGGCCTACACCAACGAAAACGTCCCGCCGCTGCTGCGCGAGGGGGCCAACCGGGGCTACCATGAAGCCGTCGGTAGCCTCATGGGGCTGGCCGCCACGCAAAAGCCGTTCATCCAGGGCATTGGCCTTGATGTAGGAGCGGGCGAGGTTGATCAGATTCAGACTTTGCTGAAAGAGGCCCTCAATCATGTCGTGTTTATCCCCTGGTCGTCCGGCGTCATGACCTACTTCGAGAAAGATCTTTACGAAGGACCTTTGCCGGAAGAGGAGTACAACCGGCACTGGTGGGATTTAAAAGCAAAGTTCCAGGGCATCGCCCCGCCCATGGAGCGCGACGAATCTTACACCGACGCCGCCACGAAGACCCACATCAACAACGATGCCGCACAATACTATGATTATGCTGTTTCCGTCATCCTGCTTTTCCAGCTCCATAGCCATATTGCCGCGGAGATCCTCCACCAGGACCCCCACGCTACGAATTATTTCGGCAGCGTCGAGACGGGAAAATTTCTGTGGTCCATTATGAAGACAGGTTCAAGCGGGGACTGGCAGGGACTGCTTAAGGAAAAGACCGGAAAAGATTTAAGCGCTCAGGCCATGCTCGACTATTTTGAGCCGCTGTACGAATGGCTGCGGGAACAAAATGCCGGCCGTTCCTATACCCTGCCAGATTTGGACTGATCCTCGGAGCGCTCAACGGTTTGCGCGGCGAATGGCATCGGCGCGGATAAGGGCGTAGGGCTCGCTGTCCCTGTTCCAGGTAGCCACCTTTTTCATCAACGATTCCGATAGCGCATCGCTGCCAACTCTCTGGTAGGCCAGGGCCAGGTGGTAAACGTCGTACGGGCTATGCATATTGCTCAGTTCCAGGTGATTGATGGCAGTGACAAACTTCCCCTGATGTAAATCAATTTTCCCTTGGGCGAGATGATACAGCGCCATTAATTGCGGATTGTCTGCCTGCTGTATCGACTGAAGCAGCAGCGCCGACTGCCGGTTGGCCAGGGCATAATCTTTTTGACCGGCTGCAAGCGCCGTCCGGCCAATCAATATTCGACGCTTCCAGCTCAGTTTTGAGTACCCCGGCATTTTCGCGGCATTGACCGTTGTTTGTGCCGCTTCGAGGGCTGCCTCGGCCTGCTCATAGTCAGTCAATCCTATGCTGATCAATGAGCGCAGGAGTTCATAGCTTGCTTGCAATCCGGGGTACTCTAACTCAGCTGCCTGTCGAATGGCCTCCCGGCAAGCGTCAAGCGCAGCTCCCTGCTTGCGCTCATACAGGTACGATCTCACCACGGCGCCCCAGCCGGCAATTTTGCCTCTGTGGATGGACGCCATCTCAATCGATTTCAACATGGCCTTGCGGCCCTCCTCGTACCGGTGTCCCCATACTAGATTGATGCCGATATTCCGCTGCGCCAGCACAAACGTGGAATCGAGCGCCACGGCACGGGCGTAGTAGTTAACCGCCTCTTCGTGGCGTCCCGCTTTCATAAACAGGTCGCCTATGGAGTTGTACGGGTTGGGTTGATCAGGGAGCAGCTCGAGCTGCTCGCGGAACACCGATTCAGCCTTGCCCAAGTCGCCGGTATCAATGTAGAGGTAACCCAGAGTGTTGAGTGTCGGGGGAAAGAGCGGGGCGTTGGTCCGGGAACGGTTGAGCCACTCACTCGCCATCTCCAGGTCATCCAGATCAACATAGTAATAGAGACCGGCGAAATAACTGGCGCGGCTGTCGTAGGGATGCAATTTGGAAACCTTGCTCATCATCTTAACTGCCAATTTTGGGTTGCCTCGGGCCCGGGCCACCACCGCCTGGATAAACAGCTGCTCTGCCGCTGAAGCTGACCTGCTCAGTTCCTGCGCGCGTTCCAGCGCCTCACCTCGCAGCGCAGCGGTAGGGGCGGCGAGTCCCAGGTAGGTGTGTGCCATGGCAAACTCGGGATCCAGCTGCAAGGCCATGTCGAGCAGTTCGCGGGCGGCCCAGATATGGAAGTTTTCATACTGCCATCGCGCTTCCAGGAACTTGGTCCGTGCTTCTACCGAGCGCGTTGTAAGGGTCATTTCTCCCGGCAGGCTGCGGGTGCACGCGAAGGCGGCGATCATCATGAGGACGGCGGTGAGACGCGCGATGCTGCCCGATGGGACGCGACCCATCTTAATCATCGGCGCGCTTGATATTTCGAGGTGGCATAACCGGAATCGCGGACATGGCTGGAAAAGTACGTGAAGGATGCCGCCAAATCAAAGCGATACTCCCCCGCCGCCAGTCATTTTTCAGCATGCGGATCATTGGCCATCAGGTTTCGCAGCAGTTCTTCACCCTTAGCGGCCGATTTGGCGTACCAGCGCAATTTCAGCCTCAGCAGTTCCTCCTCCGCGAGCCTCCAGTGCAGGCTCGAATCATGCAGCCGGGCAGTGAGGCTCTGCAAGACGATCGCGACGCTCACTGACAGGTTATAGCTGCGGCTGAAGCCGAACATGGGGATGCCCACGGTGTAATCGGCGAGACCGGCGAGTTCGGGGGAGAGCCCTGTCTCCTCATTGCCGAACAGCAGCGCCAGCGGGTCATCAAGCGGGAGGGTCTGGGGGGTAAAACCGTTGGCGCCAGGCATCAGGGCCGCCAGCCGGTAACCCTTATCCCGCAGAGCGCCGGGGCACGTCTGGGTGGGTTCGCCGGTATCGGGACCGTAGCGGAAAATATCGACCCACTTGGACGCGCCCTGAGTGACCGCTTTATTGATCTTGAAGGTGTTGTGCCCCTCAATAACATGCAGGTCCTGAACACCCAGCAGGTCGCACGTGCGGATGGTGGCACTGGCATTTTGGCTCTGGTATATATCCTCCAGCACAACCGTCAGGTAGCGGGTGCGCCAGTTGAGGCTGCGCTCGATCAAGGTCCGCTTTCCAACGGTGACGTAGGCCGATAACTGGCCGATAAGCGCCTTTGCCCGCTGCGGCGAAAGTTCGCGCGTCAGTTCCGGTGAGATTCCCAGTTGCACGGGGGGCGCAATTCGACTAGCGGATATAACTGTCGATGCGCTGTTCAATGGCCCGGCTGCAGACCTGGCAAAACCGGGAGTAGCGGGTAAACATGATGCAGTTGGCCTCGGGCCGGTAGAGTCCCTGGCCCTGATACTGGGCGCCTTCGAAGGCCCCCACGCTGCCGAAGTACGGCTCCGCGGCCAGCAGGGGATCGAGCCGCTCCTGCTGCTCCTTGAACAACGCCTCCAGGTCCGATTCCGGCGCCCCGGCCGAGCGCAACGCGACCCTGCGCCGCTGGTATTCATTCGCCAGGGTATCATAGGCCGCCTGATCCCACGGCGTGGGCAACGGCGTCGACTTATCGACCGAGGCCCGCCATTTGAGCAGCTCAGGATTCAGCAGGGCTGTAATGTTGGGCGCCCACGGTTCCACCCCCTTGGCATCGAAGCTCAAGTAAGCGACGCTGGAAGAGTAATACTCATCCCCCAGACCTGCAAACGAATGGCCGAATTCATGGATCACCACATAAGCGCTTTGCTCATTATGGGCCGCCGATGTCGCATAGAGGTTGTAAATGCCGCCGCCGCCGTATTTATCGGAATTGGCAATCATAATGATGGCGTCATAGGGCGCCTGGGCGGCAATATCGCGGACGGCCGAGTTGGCGTAGGTGAGCATGTAGCGCTCCGAGTCCAGCGCATTGTAACTCAGCGCCAACGGGGAATCGCGCCAAACGCCCGACCGGGGGCGGCTGACACCGGCCTGGGCAGCCGGCAGATCGATGGCGCGCACGTTAAAATCGCTTTTGCGCGACCGGAACGGCTCCGTGCTGAACAGGCGCTCCATGAGCTGTTGCACATCCTTGTGGAACAGCCGCCGGTCCTTTTTGCGGTAGCCGTCACCCAGGACCAGAATATCCACTTTATCTGCAGGGGGTCCATTTTCAAACAGCACCCAGACTTTGCCGCGCGGCGTGATGCTGGCCCGGTTGACCTGCCTGCTTCCCGGATCAATGGCCACCTGGTAGACCTGGCGGAAGCGATTATCAGCATCCCGCTTCCTGATGGTGAGTTTTACCGGCCGCCGTGGCTCGGGAAAGCGCAACGTTTCCGAGAAGCTGCGCCAGATGCTGTCTGCCGCTTCCTGAGTGGTCTCCCACTCTCCATAAATGGAGGCGAACCCTTCGGCAAAGAGCAGCGCTCCAGTGGCGGCATCGCTGATTTCATAGCGATACGGCCCCAGCGTTGACCTGGGGGCCAGTTCTGCGCGCCGCCCGGGCCACTCCCCCTCCACCTTGATCTGCTCCAGGGCATAATGCTCTTGTGTAGCGATGCCGCTGTGCTGGTAATCGACGCGCATAGTCTGGCCTGTGAAGTGCGATTTGAACGAAGGCCCTTGCCCACTTAGCAGAGATACGGCCAGCAGCAAAGTTGTGATTCGCATGTGCCCCTCAACGGTTAGGGATGGAAGGTGTCCAAGCAGTATCAGACCAATTTACAGACATTCCTGGCGGCTGGGAGGGTATACCGGCCCACCGGACGACTACTGGATGGGGTAGCCCAGTTTGGTCAGGGTCGGCGCCAGAAAACTGTTGATCTCGGCGAGCTCGCCCATAGTGAGGTTTTCCTTATAGCGGCCCATGCGGACTTTGTGGTCGTCGCGGAACCAGAACGCCTGCTCCCGGGCCTGGTATGATCCAACCGTGTCATCCTGCAGGCGGCTGAGGAATGCGCTGGTTTCCGCACTGCTTTCCAGCTCCAGGAAATCGAGAAATTGGCCCAGGATTTTTTCCGGCTGAGTGAGCAGCGACTCGTAGCGCAGCAGCAAATGGAATACGGAGGCCAGATCGGCCAGGGCGATCTCGGCAGCCTCCTGCCAGGCATGAGCGCAGCGCACCGCACCGGAATATTCGGAGAAGAAAGTATTCCACGAGGGCGGCTTCAGGTGCAGCCATTTTTCACCGCCGCAACCGGGCACCATGCTGCATGCCGCATCGCGGCCATCACGCACAAGATGAATGATACGGGCCTCAGGAAATATGGCCCGCAGGTACGGTATGCGCAGAACGTTGCGGGGGTTCTTCTCCAGCAGCAGCCGGTCCGGTGTCTGGCGCTCGGCAAACCAGGTCTGTATGGCTTTGGCCACCTGCGGCGTGGCGTGCTCGGCGGTGAGCCGGTGGCTCGCGTTGATCCCGGCACCGCCAACTTCCCAGATCTGATGGACCTCGAAGAGGTAATCGACCTGCGGATGGGCGGCGATGAGCTCCCCCAGAATAGAGGAGCCCGACCGGGCCACACCGACAATGAAAGCGTTCCGCAATGGCGGAAGGTAGAGCTGGCGGGAGGGCAAACTCGAGGGCGGGGAGAAGGGAGCAGCTGGCATTGGCGGGGGGCTGGGGGGAGCCTATCATTACCCATCCTCTAATCAAACCAAAGGTCGACGCCGACCCCTGCTCGCGCATTCATATTAGGGCGACCTATTATTATGGAAAAAGGTTGATGCTCCTTTACCCCGATTGTTAATATTCGCTCTGTTCATTTTATGGCTCTGATTGTATGTAATATCAAGGACAACCTGAAATTCGATGAAATATCAAGGACAACCTGAACACCGCTTCCACATCCCCGTCATGGGCACGGGTCACTCAGTTGACACGCCAATTCGTGTGGCGCACTTCGGCATTACTTCCGTGATTTCCCTGGTGGACGACATTCTGCTGGAGCAGGTTCGCGAGTACTATCACAAGCTTTATGACTGGCCTTTTACCGCCATACCGAGGGGCGCTGGGGAGCCGCGGGCTAAAAAAACGACCGAGTATCTCAATACGGTCTTGAAAATCGTACAGCTTAAGATGGAGGCTATAAAGGCGCTGCCATTTTTCGCCGATAACGACAAAGCCAAGTATTTTGAAATGCTGCCGGACGAAAGCAAACTGAAGAAAATGTACCTCTCCCTGCTTTCCATGAAAGCCAGCTCTGATCGCAACTCCATGGAGCAACAGCTCACCGGTGAGATGAAGCCGGGCGCCATTGATGTCAACCTGATGCTCAAGCTCGATGTCGACCGCTTCGATAAACAAGGCAACGCCCTCGGCCTGTCTCTGCGCGATGTCTATTCCTCGCTGCGCGGGTATGCCATGAGCAAACTCGACTCGAGCATTGTCTTCTCTGCCGGCATCAACAAGGGTCTTTACGGCTATATGACCGAGTTCAAAGATTTTTATCGCGATGTCAACGGCTACATCAAGAAAAAGATTATCCTTAAAGTCAGCGATTTCCGCTCGTCGATTATCCAAGGCAAGTACCTGGCCAAAAAGGGGCTGGAAGTGTCGGAGTTCCGGGTCGAGTCGGGCCTGAACTGCGGCGGTCACGCCTTCCCCATGGGTGGTCTGCTGATGCCCGCATTGCTCAAGGAGTTCAAGGAAAAAAGGCATGAGCTGGCGCCCCAGTTCAAGCCGGCCGTGGAGAAGTATTACGAGCAGAAGGAAATGGACTACGTCGAGGATGAAACCGATGGCGACGGTCCGCGGATCACCGTTCAGGGGGGCGTTGGCGATCCCGGTGAAGCCAAACGGCTGCTGACGGAATATGGCCTGGACCGCACCGGATGGGCCACACCGTTTCTGCTGGTTCCCGAAGCGACACTGGTGGACAAGCCGACTCTGTTACAGCTGCAGGAGGCCACCGTGGACGACCAGTACTTGAGCGACGCGTCACCGTTGGGTCTGCCGTACAACAATCTGCGCAATTCAGGCTCGTACCAGTCTGCCAAAGCGCGGGTGGCCAAAGGGACGCCCGGTTCGCCCTGTCCCAAAGGATTTGTCCGCTCCGATACCGAATTCACCGAGCATCCGATCTGTCTCGCCTCGCGTCAATACCAGAAATTGAAGATCGAGCAGATCAACGGCCGCGAAATTACCGCGGACGAGAAGACGGACTTGATTGCAGACGTGGTCATCAAAGAGTGCATCTGCGACCATCTGGGCAACGGCGCGTTGATCGCTTTGGGCATGGGCGAGGTTGGCAAGAAGCCGCAGAACATCTGCCCCGGTCCCAACATTGCCTGGTTTGACCGTATTTACACCTTGCGGCAGATGGTGGACCATATCTACGGCCGGATTCCATCGCTGGTGCCTGCCGAGCGGCCGCATATGTTCCTGAAAGAACTGTCCATGAATGTCGATTTCGTGGAAATGCTGGTCAAGAAAACCACCTACCAGCCCAGGGAACTGGCTTTCATCAACACGTTCAAGGAAAACCTGCTATATGGCAGCGAGCTTTGCCGCCAAATTGCCGCCGGATCGCAGTATGGCGGGGAGAACCTGCAGTCCCTGCGGGACAATGTTGATGGGGAAATGGACCGGCTCGAAAAGACGCTGGCCAAACTGGCGACAGCGGAAGAGGCGGCCCTGGCCTGACCCTTCGACTGGCTCAGGGCAGGTTCCTTCGAACCGCCAGCTTCCGGACTCATGGCACGTGTCTGCGGTAGTGCTCCTGATCGACCCTTGAAAGCACCGGATATCCGGTGCTTTTTTTGGTTTGTGCAGATGGCGGGGACGGTTACTTCAGCAATATCATTTTGAGCATTTTGGCGTAACCTGGCGCCGATATCAGGGCAATGTAAATCCCGATCGGCGAGTCGCATGGGCAGGCTCCTGCGGCTTTGCCGGTCGCCTGGCCTTCCGGCGCGGTTATGGCGACCGCGCCAATATCATCTATGGCCTGTCTAATTTTACCATCTCCATTGTCCTGTACGTCTACACCTAATATTCACTGTCAGGATTGCTCTCCGGCGGCCTCTATTTAGGGGTGTTGGCCGTGCTGCTGATTTACTTTATGACCGGCAAGTTCTGGTTCAACCTGTTCAGGGACAGATGGGGGTCCCTCCGGCGGCTGATGTTGGGCCTGCTGGAGGGCAGCGGCGATTATGTTCCCCTCGATCGGCTGCCATACAGTTCGGCACGTTGATATCGCCCGCCAGAAGTGCGGAAACAGCCGGCACTGACCAATCAGAGACGGGCATTACCCGATCCGGATATATATTTTACTTCCGTCTGTTCAAAAAAGGCCATAGCAGTGCTTTCAGGCCGTGAAAATGATGAGTGAAAACAGGCTTGAAAAGAGAGCCGTTAGTACGACAACGAGGGGCTGTGAAGCTGGAGGGCTATTTTTTTTCACGAGGAGAATGCACATTGATTATCCGGTATTTTGGATAAAACCTTTTCAATCTGCGAAATAAGTTGTAAACTTGTTTTGAAAGAGTTTCATCAGGCGGATGCATAAATGCTAAGGAAGCCGCTATAGCTTATAGCGGGTCTAGCCTTGATGGACGCAATGTACAGCGAGTCCAGGAATCCGAAGGGGGACTGAGATGAATGCGCGAGTGGCAGCCGGCTTTTATAAGCGGGTTGATTCACCATTCGGCGGGGCAATCCTACCTTTGGGCATTTGGGTGAGCTGACGAAGTTGCAACCTTTAAAATATTATGTGAGGACTGAGAGCATGTTAAAAAGAACACTTTTAGTACTTGGATTCGCGGTTCTTCCGCTGGTCGCCTTTGCGCAGCAGGGGGCGGTCATTTCAGGTACAGTAACAGACGCCGCAACCGGAGATGTGCTTCGCGGAGCTAATGTCAATATCAGCTCCCTGGGCATTGGCGATGCGACGGGTGTCGATGGCGTCTATCGCATCACTGCGACCGCCGCCGCGGCCCAAGGCCAAGACGCCGAAATAACGGTTAACTTTATAGGCTATGCCCCGGCGACGGCAACCATTTCATTGACCGCCGGCGACCACAGCCAAGACTTCGCCCTGGCCAGGGATGTTCTGGGATTGAGCGAAGTGATTGTGACGGGTGTTGTAGGCGCGACGCCCTTAACCAAGGTTCCCTTTGCAGTGGGCCGCTTGAGTGCCGCTGATCTGCAAGTACCGGCTATCTCGGCCGAAAGCGCCATTCGTGGCAAGATCGCTGGGGTGAAAGTCATCAGGGGCAGTGGCCGTCCCGGCAGTTCAGCATCGGTACAGCTGCGTGGTTCCACCAGCATTAACGCCTCCGGCCGCTCTCAGGAGCCGCTCTATATTGTTGACGGCGTTATTTTAAGCGCCGGCGCCTCTATGGCAGACATTGATGCCCGTGACATTGAGACCATTGAAGTGGTAAAAGGGGCCGCAGGCGCATCGCTTTACGGTTCCCGGGCCGCCCAGGGTGTTATTCAAATCAACACTTCACGCGGTAAAAATTTGGCCTTGGGACAGACGCGGATCACGTTCCGTTCCGAGACCGGCACCAACGATTTGCCCAACAGAATCGATCTGGTGCAGTATCACACATGGAAGCTGAATGCAGCCGGTGAATTTGTTGATAAAGATGGTAATGTCGTCGATCCCCGCGATGCCGCGGGAGGCAAAGTGGATGACTGGTTTGTTGATGCAGCCGGTGACGAAGTCATTGGCATCGCCTTCCAGGATAACCCCTATAAATTTATCGCTACCGGTGTGCCCGAAGCGAAGGGCGGCGGACCGCCTCAGTTGATCCCCGGTGGCGGCTTCGACAATGTGGACCTGTTCTTTAATCCCGGCCAGTACCAGACCTCCACGATTTCGATCGGCCGTAACAGCGCCACGACAAACTTTTTCGCATCGTTTGTCAACAGCCAGAATCCGGGCGTGCTTTACCAACTCGATGGCAGCACGCGGAATTCTATCAGAGTCAACCTGGACCACTCTTTGCGTGAAACGTTGCGGCTTTCGGTGAGCACCTACTACAGCCAGTCAACCATTGATGAAGTTCTCGATGGAACCGTTGGTGGCGCGTTCTTCGATCTGACGTTCATGACGCCTGACGTTGACCTGCTCGCGGTGGACGAGACCGACTATGAGAGAGGGGCTCTGCCGGGAAATTGGGACCCCAAGTTAGGCGACGACGCGGAAATATTCGTCAATCCCGATCCTACCAGCATTGAATCAAACCCGCTGTACGAGCTGACCTACCTGGACCGTGAACGAACCCGCAACCGGTTCCTCGTCAACGCCAACCTCAACTACCGGCCGTTCGACTGGATCAGCCTGGAATCGAACGTCAGCCTTGACCGCACCGAGTCTCTCAACCAGATCTACTATCCGAAAGGGTACAAGTCGGTGAGCCCAAGCTCGGTGAACGAAGGTTGGTTTTTCCGGGGACACGATTCCAATGAAGCGATTAACGCGGACCTGACGGCTTCGTTTTTCCAGACCATAGGGGCGTTAAATCTGCGCGTGAAGCTGCGCTACCTGTATGAGCAGGATGCAGCCACCGGCACTGGCGTACGCGGCTCGAACTTTGCCGTCGGCGATGTGCGGACACTCAATGCGGCTGCTGACAAAGCCATCGAATCGGATCAGGCCAAGATCCTGGCAGAGGGCTTCTTCTTTATTGGCGGCATCGATTTCGACGACAAGTACATCCTTGATGTCATGACGCGCCGTGATCGCAGCTCGCTGTTTGGTGAGGAGGAGCGCGAGCACGACTATTACCGCTTCAGCGGCGCTTACCGAATCTCGGAAGAGCCGTTCTGGGTCATAAAAGACCTGTTCAACGAATTCAAGATCAGGTTTTCTCAGGGCACGGCCGGCAGCCGTCCGGCTTTCGCCGCCCAGTATGAAACCTATCCTCTATCAGGCGGTTTCATCGGTGGCCAGGAAACACTGGGCAATAAGGAGCTGAGGCCCGAGTTCGCGACTGAGACCGAATTCGGCATTGACTTCGCCGTTATGAACAGGTTCTACATTCAGCTGACCAGCGCTACCTCCATCATAGAAGACCAGATCCTGCTGGTGCCGCTGTCAGGCACCTTCGGTGTTCCCGCCCAGTGGCAGAATGCCGGGACGCTTAAGAACGAGATATTCGAAGCGAGTGTGCAGGCTTCAGTGTTTTCGAGCAGCGCGTTATCCTGGGACATCGGCTTTGTCTACGATGCCATGACCCAAGAGATGACCAAGCTGGATGTTCCGAAGTACACATGGGCTCCGCCGAACAGCCAGGATATGACGATCTTCTTCAACCGGCAAGGCGAGAGGTTCGGCACCATGTATGGCGATCGTTGGATAACCAAAACAGGCCAATTGCCCGACGAGGCTACCGCCAGTGAATTTGACGTCAATGATGACGGCTACGTGGTATGGGTCGGCGCCGGCAACACCTACACCGATGGTATTTCCAAATACCTGTGGGGCACCACCAGCGATGACGGCTACGATTGGGGGATTCCCATTGCTGAAATCCAACCCGATGAAGACACCGGGGGCACCACGACATTCCTGAAAATCGGGAACTCCATTCCTGATTTCAACTTCGGTTTAACAAGCAACCTGCGCTTTGGCAATCTGAGCCTGTATGTGCTGTTCGAAGGTCAAAGTGGCGGCAACATCTATAGCATGACGAGCCAATGGGGCATGCGTGACAACAAGGTGGCCCAGGTTGACCAGTTCGGTAAAGACGATGGTAAGAAGAAACCGACAACGTATTACCAGGCGCTTTACAATGTGCGCAAACCCAACAGCCACTTTGTGGAAGATGGCACGTACATGAAACTTCAGGAACTGTCCCTGCGTTATAGTCTGAGCCTGCCTCAGTTCACGAACCAGATCACTCTGGGCATTATAGGACGGAACTTGATGACTTGGACCGATTACAGTGGTTATGATCCTGAAGTTGGCACCGGTGGCGGCCAGGGCGGCTCGGCAGTATTGACCCGCTTTGACGGATACCAGTACCCGAACTTCAGAACCATCGCCTTTGTCGTCGAAGTGGCGCTATAAACCGACATGAGCTTTAAACAGAATCAGTCAGTTGATTTCCAAGGAGGAAAATCGTGAAGAATCTTAAATATGCCACAATGCTGGGACTCTTTTTCACCGTTGGGTGCCTGGATTCCATCGTTGTGAAGAATGAGAATAGTGCCAGCAAGGAACAAGTGGTGGTTACGCCAGGCGATGTGGAGAACCTTATCGGCGGCGCCTACCGGAGCTTCTGGTTCTCGATGGAGGACTGGTACGGTGGACTTGGCTTGTCGACTGTCGCTGACGAGCTAAGCAGCTCGTGGGGCAATGTGGGGATGAAAGACATGTCGTCAGAGCCCCGCGTGGCGTTTAACAATGTCACCTCCTATGGCGAAATCAACCATGTTGAGGAGCCGTGGTTTGGCATATATGGCTCCCTGGCAGCAGTCAATGACGGGCTGAGAGCGATCTTCGATGCGGACAATCCGGTTAAAATTGGAGACAATGGGAAGGATAATGATCGAGCCATTGCATACGCCCGTTTGCTACAGGGTATCTCCTATGGATACCTGGCGGCCGTCTTCGACCAGGCGTATGTCGTGGATGAAACCACGGACCTGGAAGCCCTGGCTGCCGATCCAACCATTGCGCCACTGAAGCCTTACACCGAAGTCATGGAGGCAGCCATAGGTTACTTTCAGGCCGCCATTGATGTAGCTGGCGCGGCTGCCCCGTTCGTTACGGAGGACACATGGGTGAACGGTTACCCCATGGACAACGCACTGCTGGCCCAGGTCGCAAACTCGTTCATTGCGCGCTATACGGCTGCGGTTGCGCGCACACCGGCCAAGCGTGCCGCGATAGACTGGAACGCCGTAAAGACCCGCGTCGCGGCCGGCCTCACCACCGCCGATGATGACTTCGGCCCGTTTGCCGATGTCTATGTCTCCTGGTGGAGCGATCTCCGCTGGGTAGCCGCCAACCACATCTGGACCCGCGCCGATTATCACACCATTGGCCTAACGGATAACTCCGGTAACTACGATAACTGGCTGGGGACACCGACGGCATCGCGCACCGAATTCGTCATCACTACGGATGACCGCCGGATCCATGGCGCTTCGCCGGATACGAGCATCGCAGACCCCGATACTGTAGACGGAGTAATCACTATCGATACGACCATCACCCCGGCAAATCAAACCCCGGGCACTAAGTTCGAATTTGCAGGCGGCTCGATTTTCCAGCCATCTCGCGGCACCTATCATTTTTCCATGTATCACCACACCGAATGGACGGATTACCAGATAAATGTAGATTCGAAAATGACCACGCTGTCGTATGTGGAAATGCAGCTGCTCCTGGCCGAGGCCTTATGGCGCACAAACGACTTAGCAGGTGCAGCTGCCATTGTGAATGTCACCAGGGAAGCGGCCGGCTTGACTGCCCTGACTGGCTCGGAGACCGACTTCTTCAAATGGCTGATCTACGAGAAAAAGATCGAAACCTACGTCAAGGCTACGGGTCTGGCCTATTTCGACCGTCGCGGATGGACGAACTCATCGGGCGAAGCGAGCCAAGTGTCTGAACTTATTTCAGGCACCCCGGTGCACTACCCGGTGCCCGCCAAAGAGTTGGAGATCGGCGGATTTCTCGTCTATAGTTGGGGTGGATCAGCGGGTACACCCGGCTCGGCCGGCAAAGCCATACGGCACACGCCGATCAGCCGGAGAATAAGGGAGTAGTTACTCTCCCGTTCATATGGAGCTGCATCAAGCCATTTAAGCGAGATAGTGGCTCAGGAATGAGAAGGCCGTTCGTTCTGCGAATGGCCTTCTTTTTCAGGGGACAATCGTTTAAATTCTGCGTAGATAGGCGGAAGACGGGATTTAAGGGAAACCTGATGATTTTCACAATGTCGTTTACGTCGAGACTGACGCTGGTTGCGGCCTGTGTTGCCCTGTGGGGATGTGCCGCAGGCGGCAGCGGGACCGAAACGTACAAGGATATCACCTGGCGGGCCGGTGAAGGCAGTATGTTCATTGTTAATGAAAAAACGTTGCGCATACTGAATAGATATAATTACGAAACGGTGCGCCGGGAGGATTCTCAGCAACTGGTTTTCTATCAGACCAGTTGGAAGTACCGTAACCCTTTTGATGATGAACTGGAAAAAGGTGTCATCGAGGCCCGGACACGGCTGACCGTCAAAGCCCGGCCCCGGCGGACCGCTGCCATGGCGGGGGCGTCCAACATGTACGCCGTGCAGGTGGTGGCTGAAAATATGGTGCAAATGGCCGATACTGGAGAGTGGACTCGGATGCCCAACAGTGAAGCTTACAAGGCCTACATCAGAGACATCGCCAAGGCCTTGGAAAACGAACTGAGAATGAGCATAAATATATTTTAGGAGGAAGCACAATGCTTGGGAAAAAAGTTTGGGTCTATTTACGTTATGTCATCTTTGCGCTGTTAACCGTCTCGGTCAGCGTGGGAGTGGTTTCGTGCAATTCTGATCCCCTTACCGGCTATGTTGGTCCCGTTGATGAGGATGAATCCGATGGTCTCGATAAGCCCGATGAAGGGGGGGGTAATCAGTAGCATTACCGAAAATCTATCGGTAACTGACGCATAAACGGCCTGCTTTCTGAAGCAGGCCGTTTTGCGTTATAGGCGGGGTGGCGCCATGATCGGTCCATGCGGCAAGTTGATGACAGGCGGCGTTAATCGTTTACGGGAGCGCGCTCCTTTTTAGGACGAGTAAGTGGACTGGTGAGGTACCACAGGAAATATCCGGAGAGCACGGTGACAAGGCCCAGGACTGACATCGTCCGCAGCAGCCAGTTGTTAAAATTGTCCCGTTCCTGAAAATCCATAATGTGGAACATCCATAGGAAATCGAACGCTCGCCAGATGGTGCTCCTGCGTGATACCACCCGGCCTTCGTTTACGCTGACATAAAGGGCGGTTTTCTTCCAGTTGCCGAAGGAGACCTTCCAGGCCGGCAACGGGCCACGGTACTCGCCGCCCGGCGTGCGGATGTCCATCATTTCAACAGAGGAAACCGGTATATTGGGCGCGAAATCCATGGTTGCCACCTGCACAGCGGTCTCGTCACTAATCGGTGACAGCATCTCTCCGGTAGTGGCATGGTAAAGCTCGGCATTGAAATCATCCTGAATCATACGAACCACGGGCATATCAAGCATCGAACCGATCATGATATCCGCCACCTGATCGAGCTTCGACTGCCTGAACAGTTCGGCGAGATTCGGGCTGTACCGAACGTTTTTCAAATTCATTTCCACAAGCTCGGTCATATCCCTCTCGCCGCGAACGATTTCAAGATGGACCCATGAGAAATAAACGCCACCGAGTGACCAGAGTAGCAACTGTATGCCGATGACGGGTCCAAGCCGGCGGTGCCAGACTCGGGTAAATTTTTGTCGCGATGACCTTGACACCTGAGGACTCCTTATCAATGGGACACTGAAAGAGCGATAGGCGCACAATTTGCGCTTTCCGTTCTACCGCAAAACATACCCGGTAGTCACTGAGGGCAATTTAAGTGGCGCATGATTCAGTCGCAAAGAATCCATACGAAGCGGTGATATATGACAAGGCGGAAATATCCAATGGTAATGATAATATAACTTGGTGTAAACCAGGACCTGAAGAACGCAGAATCCACATCAGGAGCAGCCCTCTACTATACCAAATGTATGTGCATTGTAAAACATTAGATTCTTATCATCGTACCATGACTTATTATTGGCAGCTGATCTGGCAATAGTTCTATTCAATCATCAGAAAAAATCAAAAGATATGTTTGTGTATCCAGCCCGCATCCCTTACATTGTCACACGGGCAGAGTTTGACAAATACATAAACGACTTGATAAGTGTGCTACAATGCCCGCTGGTATTGATGGCGGCGGACTTATTATTGCATTAGCAGGAGAGATCATGAAGGTAAATAGACTACTTCTTTTCCTTGCGATGACTTTGGGCATACAGCTGCTAAGCGCCCAGACGCGCACCTTAACGGGTAGAGTAACACAGGATGGAACGGGCGAGCCATTGCCCGGCACCCAGCTGTTTGTCAAGGACACTTTTATTGGAACAACATCCGACGCGGAGGGGTACTACTCCCTTGATGCGCCACCGGAGGATTTCCTGCTTGTGGTGGCGTTTGTCGGTTACAAGACGGCCGAACTGACCGTTGCTGCCGGCGTCACGACCTTAGATATTTCGATGATATCCGATGTGTTGCGATCGGAGGAAGTGGTGGTGACCGGATTGGCGTCATCGGTGAAGCGGCGCAACCTGGCGAACGCAGTTGCCTCCGTTTCGGCCGCAGATCTAATTCCCGCACCGGCGCAAACTCTTGACGCGGCCTTGAGCGGAAAATTCGCCGGTATCACCGTGCGCCAGAACACCGGCGCACCCGGCGGAGGAATGAGCGTTAACCTGCGCGGCGTATCCACCATCCAGGGCGCCACCCAGCCTCTCTATGTTATCGATGGCGTCATTATCAACAACGCCGCCAACCAGTCGGGTATCGATGTCGTCTCAGCTGCTGCCGGGGCAGGAAGTGCCCGTCCGCAGGGACAGCCCAGCAACCGTATCGGCGATATCAATCCACAGGACATTGAGAGTGTCGAAGTGTTAAAAGGGGCCAGCGCCGCCGCCATCTACGGCTCGAAGGCCGCCAATGGCGTGATCATCATTACGACCAAACGGGGAAAGCCGGGCGACATCCAGTTCAGGATATCCCAGCGCACCGGTGCCACCAGCATTCTTAAGAAACAGGGCCATCGCTCCTACGATTCCTATGCAGACGCAGTTGATGTGTACGGCGCCGACTTGTCTGCATTGGGTCTGAACCAGGCGGGCCAGGACGCATATGCCACTTTCCGCGCGTTGGTAGGAATTGATAGCGTCAACAACATGTCCACCGAAGCTTTGGATAGCAAGTTTAAATCCAACTGGGCTAATGTCGACATCGACTATGAAGATGAGCTGTACGGTGAAACGGGTCTGCTTACCGAGACGAACATATCCGCCGGGGGAGGCACGGTCCGCACCCGCTACTATGCCGCGGCGACGATCAAGAATGAAGAAGGTATTATCAAGGGCACCGGGTACAGCAAGTATTCCGGCCAGCTGAATCTTGACCACCGTTTCAGCGACCGGGCGACGCTATCGGTCAGCACGAACCTGGCACGTACAGAGTCCGACAGGGGTATCACCGGTAACGATAACACCAATACGACCTTTGGGTTCTCGCTCGCATTCACGCCGAGTTTTGTGGACATACGCAAGGACGCGGACGGGAACTATCCGGATCACCCTTCAAATCCCTCAAATCCGCTGCACACGCGGGATGTTCTGATCAATAACGAAATCGTGTTCCGTTCAATCGGATCGTTCAATTTCAAGTACAAATTGCTTGATAATGCAGACATGTCACTCGACTTTGTCGCTACGGGCGGAGGAGATTTCTACAACCAGTCCAATCTGGTCCACTCGCCGCCAGAACTTCAGTTTGAGCGCAACGGTGACCAACCTGGCCAGTCTATTCAGGCTAATACCACCAGCATTAACTCGAACCTCTCTCTGAGCCTGGTGAACCGGCTCAACATGGGCACCACATCGCTGGTTACATCGGCGGGCGCACAGTGGGAGACGGCTGATCTTAATCAGGTGACGGTGGTCGCGTCCAATACGGTGGTGACCCAAACCAACGTCGACCAGGCAGCCAACGTGTTTGTGCTGCAGAGTATCAGAAAACAGCAGGACCGCGGTTTCTTCATTCAGACTGAAGCCACCCTGAACGACGTAATATACCTGACCGCCGCCATGCGCGCCGACCGCAGCAGCACCATTGGCGATACGGAGAAATTCTTCACGTTTCCCAAGGCCGCCGCCTCAATCCGGTTGAGCGAACTCGGTTTCTGGGAACCGCTATCAGGGCTGTCGGACGAGTTCAAAATCCGATTCGCATACGGCCAAACTGGAAATCTGCCGACAGCAGCGGCAAAGTTTACCGCTTTGAACCCGCTGAATATCGGAGGGAATTCCGGCCTGGTCACCTCCACACGTAGAGGGGACGAAGGCATCAGACCAGAAATCACCACTGAAATCGAATACGGCATCGACGCCAGCCTCTTTGGCGGTTTTGGCAGCATTGAATTGAGCATGTTCAATCAGAAGATTACCGACCTCCTGCTATTCTCCGCCACGCCCTCCTCATCGGGCTTCAGCAGTGAAGTGATCAATGGCGGAGAAATGACGGTCAAGGGCATTGAGGCCTCGCTTAATCTGAACCTGGTTCGCTCCAGCGCCTTTGAGTGGGCCACGCGGATCAATTTCTACCGCACGCGTTCTGTGGTCGATTCGTTGGTTGTTGATCCGTTCAACCTCGGCGGATTTGCCACTTTCCTGGGGACCTACCGGATTGAAGAGGGCTGGTCGCCAACGGCCATTGTCGGTTCAGAGACCGAAACGGTCATTACCCAAACTGCAGATGGCCCCGACACTTCCGAGGTGCACATCAAGCTGGGTGATGAAACGCCGGATTTCCAGATGTCGTTCAACAACATCTTCCGCATAGGTCCATTCGGAGTCCGGTTTCTCCTCGATTGGAAGAAAGGCGGCGATATCATTAATCTCGGCGCCCTGCTTACCGATCTGGGTGGAACAACCGCCGATTATGACCAGGAGGCTAAATTCCTTGTAAGAGGCGGCGCGTCAGATGGTGTTAGCGATACCACCTACACCGTTGAACAGGCCGGCCCTGGCCGTCTCGGACTGCTTGGCACGGCCACTGCTCCGTACGTCGGCGATGGTTCCTACCTGAAACTGCGTGAACTGGCTATTGAGTACAACGTTCCGCAATCCATTGTAGGAGGCATCCTCGGCGGCGTGGTCGACTATGTGACGCTTTCGGTGACAGGCCGGAATCTGTGGATGATGACCGATTACACTGGCTATGACCCGGAGGTGAGCCAGTTCGGTAATGTCGCCATTGGAGGCTCGGTGGACACGATACCGTTCCCGAGCTCAAAAAGTATATTCTTTGACATTTCATTTGGCCTGTAGGAAGGAACGCACAATGTTATTCAAAAAGATTAATAGGAGCAAAGCCGCGATCGCAGGTCTCGGTGCGCTCGTCATGATGCTGGGCACAGCTTGTGAAGCACTCGACTTCGCCGACCCGAATTCGCCGGTTATTGAAGTCGCGTCGGTGCAGACCCTGGTAACAGGGGCCGAAGCCGGTATGCGGGTGTCCCTGGCGATCTATCTCCGCGATGTGTCGGTTATCGGGAGGGAGGCGTACTACTTTGAGCCTGCCGATCCGCGGTATACGGGAGAATTGCTCCGTGGCCCCATCGATGCCGGCGGTTTCCTGTTGAGCCGGCCCTGGGATGCGCGCTATAACGTCGTCAAGAATACCTTGCTGCTGCAGGAGAAAACGGCATCTCTGGATGCCGCCGGTAAAGCCGGTGTTGACGGGTTCGCCAAAACCATCAGGGCTTATCAACTGCTGATGAATCTGAACCTGCTCAACGATAACGGGTTGCAGCTAGATTTCACCGGTTCCTACGGCGACTTCAGTACCAAAGCACAGGCCATGACTGAGATAACCAGTCTCCTCTCTGGCGGGGCAACAGATCTTGCCGCAGCTGACTCGTCGTTTCCATTCTCGCTCTCCAGCGGTTTCGACGGCTTCGACACGCCTGTCACCTTTGCCACGTTCAACTGGGCATTGGCGGCAAGGGTAGCCGTTTACAACGGCGACTATTCAGGCGCCTTGACCGCTCTGGGCCTTTCATTCATAGATGGAGCGGGCGATTTCGATCTGGGTGTCTATCACGCTTATAGCACCGCGGCCAATGATCAGCTGAACGAGATCTTTGAGAGCATCACGGCGGAGACCATCAAGTACTTTGGGCATCCCACTTTTGAGGCCGATGCTGATGCTGGCGATGCCCGTTTTGCTGCGAAAGTCTACGAGCGGACCGCTTCGGTTACGTTCGATGAACTCACCACCGACCTTGGCATGTCGCTTGTGTCGTCGTCATCGGCGTCGTTGCCAATTATCCGCAATGAGGAGCTCATCCTGCTGCGGGCGGAAGCCAACATTGGTTTGGGGAATTATACGACCGCTCAGACGGACCTGGACATCATTCGGGCGGCTGCCGGATTGGCGTCGGTGACCATCACTTCCACCAATGCCCTTGATCAGCTCCTGCACGAGAAACGTTACTCCCTCTTTGGGGAAGGACACCGCTGGATCGATATGCGGCGCTATGGCAAGCTCGCTGATCTACCGCTCGATAGGGATGGCGATGTGATAATTGAGAATTTTCCCATTCCGGAAGATGAGATTAGAGAAAACTGATCTGACCCTCACCAGATGATTAAAGGCCCCGGTGGATGTACACCGGGGCCTTTTGTTTGCTACGTAATTCATTCGCCGTTCATCGTGTCCGGTCAGTTCAGGAAGTTGCCGTAATCCTGGTTTAGCGACTCTTCCTCAATTTCATCCTCTTCCGGCCGCTCCGGCCAGTTGATGTGCAAATCGTTCCAGTTGAGCATGGCGTTGAATACCAGTCCGTGGCTGCCGATCGTTTCTCCGCGCCAGAATGGCCTGTTGGCAAACAGCAGCACATGTCCTTTTCCAACCGGCACATCAACAACCATCGGCTTGCCGCCCAGTCCTTTCTCACCTTTCAGCATGCCACTGAGCAAGATATTCTTCTTCGGGAATTTCAGGATAATACGGGGCACTTCGGCCGTCCAGGTCTGGTCCTTGAGCCAATCGGGAGTCCGTTTATCGCCCAGGCGCTGGTTGACCTTCAGCACCGGCCCGTTGCTGAAATAGACGGCCAGCGAATCGGCATACCCATAACTGATGGGTGAGCCACGATCTTCAACCTCCGCCCGAACCACTGAGCCGCGTATGGACAGGCCTTTCGGATGCGAAATGCTGACCCGCCTGGTGATGCCCATCTCAATGGGAAAGGCCACCGTTGACCCTTCGGTGATGAACAGCCCCCCGGCGGCGATAAACGCCTTGAGGTTGCCCAGCCCCTGATAGCCCATGCCCCGGCGCACGTCATCGGTCTCATCGATGAGCCCCAGGTGAGGCGTCAGTTCGCTCTTTTTCCAGGGGAGGGGTTCACCTGCGCCGGTCGTGCCGTCCACCAGCCGTTGCGGTGATGCCCACGACCGCGGCATAATGATGACGTCAAAAGCGGACAGGTCCTCGGTCGCCAGGTCTTGCTCGGACAGATAGGTATAGGGTATCTCCAGCCGGTCGAATGCCGCTCGCCACCAGCCGGCATCTTGCGGAGTGGCAACCCAGGTGTGCACCAGAGCCACTCGCGGCGTTTCCAGATCGTGGGCCTTGACTGTAGGTTTTTTGGAAACCCGCGCCACCAGAACGCCCAGTTCTTTGGCCGCCGCCGCTATCCGGTCGTCAAGGCCACTGGGGTTGCCCGCTCTTGGAATGATATAGCTGCCGGCCTGGTATGTTTTTTTGCTGACGGTAAAACTTTTCTC
Source organism: Fidelibacterota bacterium (assembly GCA_004124875.1). Lineage (GTDB taxonomy): Bacteria > Fidelibacterota > Marinisomatia > SCGC-AAA003-L08 > TS1B11 > TS1B11. The sequence goes on from SCKJ01000012.1 coordinate 31,793, forward strand.
AGCAGCAGTCATGCTGACATCCCCCAGGCGGAAGCGAAACGTCGCCAGATTGTCTTCACCCGTCTGGTTCACCAGATAGAAGCCGCCCCGCCGCCCAATCACCTTGCCGACAGGCTTGGGCGGATTTCTCAGCAGACTCATCTTGGCCTTAAGGATAGCGGGATCGTCCACCTTGTGGGCTTTCACCTGCCACAGGTAAGGCAATGTCCAGCCGGTGTCATCGTAGGGCGGGGTTGCGTCCTTGGGGAAATTCTGCTTGCCAAGCAGATTCAAGACCAGCGCCCGATAAGGTTGGTCCAATCGCACCACGTAAGACCCCGCGGGCGAAGACATTTTCACCTTTTTCGTGTCCTTTTTATCGCCTTTTTTATCGTCCTTATCACCCTTTTTATCAGGGACTTCAGATTCCCAATTGAGCGTACTGGCGGCCTGGTGTACTTCCAGACCTTCGGCCATCAGCAACGCCACCAGTTCCTGCGTGTCGGCAGATCGGGTCTGACCGCTGGGGATGACCCATGCATACGGTTTCTCGCTCCGCCCTTTTTCTATCGCTCGTTTGGATTTAATGTAAAATGTTTCGACCATATCTGTGGCATTGTCAGCCACGTACCCCAGACCGATAAGCAGTCCGCTTTGGGAGTAGTTGGTGTTGTTGCGCAGCGACCATTGGACCTTCTCCAGGGGAGGATTGGGCCGGTACCATTCGCGTGAGGTGCGCTTCTTTTGAAGTTTGCGCTCAAAGGTTTGCGGGTAACTGTTGCCGAACGTTTCATAAAAGCGGCCTATGGAATTGCGCAGATTGAAGACCCACAGCAGATAGTTGGAGGCCCAGCCGGTATAAAATCCGTGCGTCCATACGCCGGGGAGCCCCAGCTTGGTCAGCTGCGTCACCTCTTCATGGGCCAGGTTGTGCCATTCGTCAATGGTGAGGGCGTCGATATACTCGTTATACGGGCCGGTCCCGGTCGACACATAGAGGTAGGGCACCGACTCATGCAGATCATGGCCCACCGTCGGTTTCCAGTACTCGAAGGCTGCCAGCACGTTTCGCGTGAGGGCCAGAGTCAGCCCGAAGCCATCGCGGTTATTGTCGTGTGCGACGTAATGTCCCCAGTAGATCAGACGGGGACCCACGCCATTGTGCGCCGCCGCATAATTGGCAACGTCCACCATGCGGTCCCGGCCATCCGGCTCGGCGACAGGCACCAGCACCAGAATCAGGTTTTCGCGAATGGAACGGATGAGGTCCGACTCTCCCACCGCGAGCCGGTAGGTCAGCTCCATGAACATTTCGGGTCCCCCGGTCTCCGGGGAGTGCAGGCCGGTGAGAGCGTAATAGACCGGCTTCGCCTTGGCAATGACTTCCTGCGCCTCGCTCTCACTGATCTTGCGGGGGTCGGCCAACTGCTGTAAGTAGCCCCGATAGGTGTCGAGTGCGCCAAGTGTGGCCTCGTCAGCAATGATCACCTCAATCATGTCGCGGTCTTCTTCGGTTTTGCCAATGTGCCGAATGGCGACGCGGGGCGAGGCGTCGGCAACTGCCTGGAGATAGGCGTAGATATCCTTGGTATAATGAAGGACGCCAGGCGCCCCAATGATCGTGCCAAAATATTCAAGGGGGGAGGGCACCTGCGATGAGGCAGGCAAGTGATCCACGAGCGGCGTCAGGAAGCGATCCTCTGTGGTATGTTCCCGGATTTGTTGGCCATATTCTTCATCATTGGCAGGCTGTTGTCCCGGCAATCCGGTGATCAAATATAAAATTGAGAGGATGGGCAGAATGGGGCGAGAGTTCATGGTCTCCCTTTCATTGGCGGTTCGATGAGGGAGACACCAGGCGCAAATCGTGCGCCAATATTTCGCCTCGATGTGATGGATATAATCAGCCCGAATGTACATCGTAGGGAGCGCCTTGGCAAAAGGGGGTGATGGCGTTAGCATTCACTCGGCAACATGATCCTGTTTGCCTGATTAATCACTGCCAACTATGCTACCGGCTGCGGCGCAAGCTTGGCGCGCGATGATTTAATTACCGGCGACAGTTAACTGCCGTGCCCGCTGGACATCCTGGTAGAGAGGGCTGGAACTGTCCACTCCGCCTCTGATCAGCTGCCGCCTCCAAAAGACAAAGTAAGGGCTGCGCTGTTCAATGGCGTCCCTGATATATGCCTCGACGGAATCCTGCATGCCAAGCGAGCTGAAAGTCGCTATCAGGTCGACAGGGTCTCGAAAGTAATTTTTCACATCAGCTTGCGCTGATTTCAAAGACTCTTCGGCCTTGGATTCCTCACCGAGCATAGCATAGGCCCAGCCTAGATCTGCAGACCCGATGTTGGCAAATACAGCCTTTGCTTGTTCAAAGTGTTCTCGCTGCATATAGATCAGGCCCATACCCTGCAGGGCCCCGCCAAAATCGGGATCAAGATCGAGACTTTTCCAATACTGTTTTTCGGCCTCCTCGTAATGGCCGAACTCAAAGTAGACGTCTCCCAAATTGGTATGGATGATCGGAGATTTTGGGTCCAGGTCAAGCGCTTCGGCAAATTCGCTCAGGCTGGCCTCCAAATCGCCCACCACATCAGCCAGGAAAAGCGCGTACCAATGCCGCGCAGGCGCATACTGCGGATCGAGTTCAATGGCTTTTAGATAAGCGGCCTCAGCCGCGTCCATATCCCATTGATAAAAATGATCATAAACCGCCAGCGCGACGTAGGCGCCTGCAGACGCCGGGTTTAATTCGAGAGCCCGTTCAATGACTGCATGCGTGTATAATCGTTCTTCCTCAAATTCACCGGGCAAATAGTAAGGGATCAGATTATACACAGTGGCCAGTTCCGCGTAGGCATCACCGAAGAGCGAATCGGCTTCGATAGCGGCCATCAATTCGACAATAGCCGTCCTTAGCGCGGCGCCCGTGCGCATTCCTATATGATGTTTGGCTCTCAGGTACAGGTCGTAGGCCGCCGGGCTTCGAGTTGGAATCATAAATTGAGGTTCACCCGCTTCGAAACGGAAATGAGTCCTCAGTGATGATGCGATTTTTCGCGCCACTTCGGCCTGCAGTTCAAAAATATTCGCAACATCCACTTCCCGATCATAGGATTCAACCCACAGATGCCCCTCAGTCCTGACGTCAATCAGTTGCCCGGTGATCCGCACTCTGTTCTCCGTGCGGCGGACGCTCCCCTGCAGGATGACGCTGACGCCCAATTCCTTGCCGATTTCACGTGCTCTTTTCTCTGTCCCTTTGTACTGCATCACTGAGGTGCGGGCAATGACCTTCAGATCAGGGAAAGCGGCCAGCCGGTCAATGATCTCCTCGGTTATCCCATCGGAGAAGTAGTCGTTGGCCCCGCTCATGTCCCAATTTTCAAACGGCATCACCGCCAATGATACGCCCTTGCCCGAAACGTCCCTTTTGTCCCAAATTGTATACGAGACGGCAACGGTTATAAGCAGCATAGCTGCCAGAGCCACCCTGCCCAGCATAAGGCTTACTTCCGTCACGCCCGGTTTGCTCCTGGTCCTCACAATGCCATCTTCAGTAATGTCAAACACCCATGTCAGGCCGATTGCGATTGGGAAACCGAGGAGCAGGATGACAATGACAAGACGAGCCACCCAATCCGGGATATTCAGGAGGGCAAAAGTATCGGGGACAATCCCAACAATGACGAGCATGATCCCACCATAAAATGCCGCCATGCGGAATACCCTCCGCCGACGCAATTCATCGACGAGCGCAGTTAATCGTGACTGAGGTGCCATTGTGTGATCGTGATAACCGCCTGAATGTACGCTCGCACCGGCGATATAGCAAAAGCGGTGAACGCGAGACAATGCCTGAGGCTGGCCTTGCATTTGGCCCCGAAATTGGTTACCCTTGGCTTGGTGATGACTTACCACCGGCATGCCGTATCGCCGGTATTTGGACTACATCAGTCAGCTGCTTTAGCCCGCGCCGTCGTACCGGTAGTTGGCAGCCGCTCAAAAACCGGGAGTGAAATCCTATGAAACGACGCCGATTCCTTCGTGTCAGTGTGCTTTCCACTGTTGCCGCCGCTGCTCTGCCCCGTATCCTGCTAAAGGCTGCGCCCATTTCACACACGAATATGCCGCCGGTAGCGGCACAAGATCCGATGATGCCGCTATTTGCCACAGGCGATCAGTTGGCCGGCGGAGGCCTGGAAAACTTCAACGATGCCTCATTCACGGAGATAATCGAAGACATTCGCCTGCACCATATGCCCATCGATTGGAGTGGCAGTAGAGACTTGACGGATAGCGAAGGTGGGGATTCATCATGAAAGAATTGGCCGATGTAGCGCTCAATCAGGCCCAGTCCGGCGGCGCCAGTTATGCTGATATTCGTGTGTCTCGACACAAGAACCAGTCCGTATCCACACGTGAGCAGCGGGTCCAGTCTGTCAGCAATCAGGAGAGTTTTGGTTTCGGCGTGCGGGTGCTTGTCAACGGAACGTGGGGCTTTGCTGCCAGCCACATTGTCGACAAGGAGACCATTGCCGAGGTCACCGACAGGGCTGTGGCCATAGCCAAGGCCAACCAGGCGGCCCAAAATCGGCCGGTGACACTGCCGCCTGTGAAAGCCACTCAGGCCAAGTGGGACAGTCCCATCAAAAAGGATCCCTTCGACGTCCCTATTCGGGAAAAGATCGACTTGCTGCTTAACGCCAATGCCGAGGCCCTTAAGGTGGAAGGGGCCCGATTCGTTAATTCACGGATGCTATTTTTAAACGAGCAGAAAACGTTTGCCTCAACCGACGGCAGTTACATCGAGCAGAATCTGTACCGTTCATGGCCCTCGCTATCGGTGACAGCCATCAATCCGGACGGCGGTGGATTTGAGTCGCGCGATCTGGAAGTTTACCCCCGGGGAGCGGGGTACGAGTTCGTGGAGGAGACCGATCTTGTCGGCCAGGCACAGAAAACCGCCGAGGAAGCAGTGATGAAGCTGTCGGCCAAATCAGTCGAGCCGGGCAAAAAGACGCTCATCCTGGCGCCTTCCCATTTGTGGCTTACCATCCACGAGTCGGTGGGCCACTCAACGGAGCTCGACAGGGCGCTGGGCTACGAGGCAAATTATGCCGGCACCAGTTTCCTGACACTTGATAAACTGGGCAAACTCAAGTTCGGTTCCGACATTGTCAATTTCAGGGCCGACAAGACCATCGAAGGTGGTCTGGCTACCTGCGGCTATGACGACGATGGCGTCCAGACGAGTGACTGGTACCTCGTCCGCGACGGCCTGTTCATCGATTATCAGACCATTCGCGAGCAGGTGATGTGGCCGGAATACCGTCAGGCCCGTAAAAATGCAGGGTTGCCGGAAGTGAACGAATCCTATGGCTGCTCCTATGGTGACAGCTGGAGTTCGATCCCGTTTCAGAGGATGCCCAACATTCACCTCGATGCCGCGAAGGAACCCCGCAGCCTCGATGACCTTATCTCCGGCACCGATGACGGCATTTACATTACCGGCCGCGGGAGCTATTCCATCGATCAGCAACGATACAATTTCCAGTTTGGCGGGCAGACAGCCTGGGAGATCAAACACGGCAAAATTACAGGCATGCTTAAAGATGTGGCCTACCAGGCCAACACCCAGGAATTCTGGAATGCCTGTGATGCCATTGGTGATGAAAGCACCTGGGAAATGGGGGGCTCGTACTACGATGGCAAAGGCCAACCCGGCCAGATCAATGCCGTCAGCCACGGCTGCCCGCCATCGAGATTCCAGGGCATTAACATCTTGAACACGGGGAGGACGATATGATTCTCAGCAGTGATGAGGCCCGCAGTCTCATTGAAAAGATGCTCTCATTCTCCTCGGCCGATGAAGTCCGCGTGAATCTGTCGGGCGGACGCAGCGGCAACACCCGCTTCGCTTTGAACTCCATCACCACCAGTGGCGACGAGGACACGCTCGACATCTCCGTAACGGCTGTTTTCGGTAAACGGCACGGCACGGCCACCGGCAACGAACTGGATGACGCCTCCCTTCAGCGGGTGGTAAAGTCAGCGGAGGAGCTGGCGCGGTTTTCGCCGGAGGATAAGGAGTATACACCGGAGCTCGGGCCCCAGAAATACCTTGAGATTAACGGCCACAAGGAGAGCACCGCCCAAGCCACACCGGCCGTGCGGGTCGCCGCTGCGCTATCGGCCATCAAACCGAGCAGCCGCAAGAAGCTGACCTCAGCCGGTTTCTTTCAGCACAACAGCAGTTTCGACGCTGTGGGCAACAACAAGGGGCTGTTCGGATATTACCCCAGCACCAACTCATCCTATAGCGTGACCGTGCGCACCAATACAGGTGCCGGTTCCGGTTGGGCCAGTGACAATTCGCGGGACATCAGCGACGTTAACTACGGTGACGTCAGCAAACGAGCCATTGATAAGGCCCGCAAGAGCCGCAAGGCCAAAACGCTCGAGCCGGGGGTCTACCCGGTGATCCTTGAGCCCCAGGCGGCGTCGGACCTGTTGGGCTATGCCGTGTTTACCATGAACGCCCGGAGAGCGGATGAAGGGCGCAGCTTTTACTCGAAGGTTGGCGGTGGCAACAAGATCGGCGAGCAGATTATGGACTCCAATATCACTATCGCCAGCGATCCCACCCACCCCGAGTTGCTCGGGTCACCGTTTTGGGGCGACGGTCTGCCCAGCAAAAAGATGGAGTGGATCAAAGACGGCGTGCTGCAGAACCTCTTCTACACCCGTTACTGGGCGGAAAAACAGGGTAAGGAACCCACGGGTTTTCCCAGCAATCTGATTGTATCGGGCGGATCAGGATCGCTTAAAAAACTTATTAAAAGCACGGACAGGGCAGTGTTGATCACCCGGCTTTGGTATATTCGATTCGTCGATCCGCAGACGATACTCATGACCGGTCTCACGCGCGACGGCACCTTTTGGGTGGAGCGGGGCAAGGTTCGCCACGCCGTTAAAAACTTCCGGTTTAACGAGAGCCCCATCGCGTTGCTAAACAAGGTTACCGGCATGACGGCCCCGGTGCGCGTTGGCAGCTCGCTCGTGCCGGCCATCAGGGCCTCGGAGTTTAACTTCTCCAGCCTGTCCGACGCCGTTTAGCCCGGCCTGCCCGTGCCTGCTACGGGTCCGATTCTCTGTGCCAAGGCAAAACCCATAGGCGGGGCCGCAGTAGAGGTCAGCGCGTGAGCCTGTAGATCAGCAGAGCCGACATCTCGATGGCCTTGGCGATTTCCGGGATGTTGACCGATTCCTGCGGTGTATGCCCGCCACTGCCCACGACGCCCAGACCATCAAGCGCGGGCACCAGTTCGGCCACGAAAGCGATGTCCCCAGCGCCGCGCTTGCCCGGGTCAAACGGCTCCCGAACGCCATAACCGAGGTCCTGACTCACCCGGCTAAAGACTTCAAGCAGCGCATAGTTTTCCGGGCGCGGAGGCATGGCCGGGTAACGGTCCTCAAAGGTGATGGTGGCCGAAGTGACCGGCAGGCTGCGGCTGACAATTTCGCGCATTTTATCGCGGGCGTTTTCCTTCTGCTCCTCAGTGATAAAGCGCAGGCCCCCGTCCACTACCACCTTTTGGGCAATGACATTGGTCTTGCCGAACGCCTCACCGCTGGTCGTGTTGACGTTGTAGGCGACATCCGTGCCGCCCACGATTGATCCCGGATTGAACGACAGGAATTCCTCACCCCGTACTTCATCATAAAAGGCGCTCAAGATGCGGCTCGCCTCAAAAATAGCTCCGGCGCCGCTCTCCTTGCTGAAGATGCCCGACGAGTGCGCCCGGCGGCCGGTTACCTCGAGAAACCAGTTGCTGGACCCGCGACGGGCAATGGTGCCTGTGCCGGATATTTGTGCCTCATAGGCCAGAGCAGCGTCGCTATTGCGGGCAATTTCGCGTATATCCAGGCGCGATATTTCATGGGGCCGCCCGACTTTTTCCTCATCGCCATGCAGCACCGCCGCAATGGTGACGCCGTCCAGGTGGCCCAGGCGATGGAGCGTGATCAGGGCGTAGAGGAAAATGACATTGCCACCGTGCATGTCGTTCACGCCGGGGCCGAATGCCGTATCGCCCTGCCGGGTGAACTTTTGGAAGGGAGAGCGTTTCTCAAATACGGTATCTAAATGTCCTACCAGCAGGAGCTTCTTTCCGCGGTTGCCGGACCGTGTGGCGATGAGATGTCCCGCCCGTTGCATCTCCGGCGGCATGTCGACCCAACGGGTGTCAAAGCCGATGCCCTTGAATTTCCTGTTGTAGGCCTTGCCCACCTTGCGTACCCCCTTCAGGTTGAGGGTCCCGCTATTGATATTGACCACCTTCTCAAGAAATTTAAGCGCATCGGCGGAGACGCTTTGGGCGGTTTCACGAATTTGCTGCTCATCGGGAGACAGGCCCTGCCCATGCAGCAATGGGGCCAGGGCTAAGCAGATCAGAAAGAAGCGGATGTTGGGCATCATGGCGTGGTTACCTCATTGATTTAATTCAGGTTGGGTCAGACCGTGTCCTTGCCTGTCGGCGCAGGATATGAAGACAAGGTCCACTGGATGCGGGGCGGCCACTGTTACCGCTGCCAGTAAAGGGGTTTGCGCCGGGTGGCGGTGGGCCACTGCTGGTTCAGGGTGGCCGCGTCGTAAAGCCGGCCCCCCAGCATCACCCGTTCTACCAGTTCGCTGTTGCGGATATCCTCCAGCGGGTTCGCCGACAGAACCAGCAGGTCGGCCAATTTGCCCACTTTCAGGCTGCCCAGGTCCGCCTCCATCCCCAGATAGGTGGCGCCGTTGATGGTGGCCGATTGAAGGGCCTCGAGGGGCGTCATGCCGCCCTGCACGAACATCCACAGCTCCCAGTGGGCAGCCAGGCCGTCAAGTTGTCCGTGGGCGCCCAGGCTCACCGGCACGCCCGCATCCGACAGCGCCTTGGCTGCTTTGGCGTTCTCTATATGATTGTAATCGTCATCCTCCACATGCATCCTCCTGCGGGCCCGTGAGTCCAGCAGCTCCCGCGGCGTAAAGGCCAGCAGCCGCTGGTGCTCGAATACCTTGGAGTGCTGGTACCAGTAGTTTTCCCCAAAAATTCCGCCGTAACTGACCACCAGCGTCGGCGTGTAGGCCACGTTGCTTTCGCCGTAGAGGGTCAGCACATCCTTATAAAGAGGCGAAACGGGAATGGAATGCTCGATGCCCGTATGCCCGTCAAGGATCATGTTCAAATTCCACTGCAGGGTGGAGCCACCTTCGGGGTGGACCATCATGCCCAGCTCCCTGGCCGCCTTCAATATCTGTTGCCGCTGGTCTCGCCTCGGCTGATTGTACGACTTGACCGTAAAGCCGCCGAACGCCTTGATCCTGCGCAGATGGGCGCGGGCGTCATCCAGCGAATTGACCACCGCCTTGGCCCCACTGCTTTCTGCGCCGTAGAGGATGGTGCCCGTGGAGTATATCCTCGGCCCCAGAATCGTGCCGGACTTCTGCAGCTCCGAGTTGGCGAAAACGTTCTGGGTGCCACTGGAAGGGTCGTGCGTTGTGGTGACGCCAAAGGCGAGGTTGGCCAGATAGCCCCAGTTCTGCTGCGGAGTGATCCCATCGCCGGCGTTGCCCAGGTGCGCATGCACATCAATGAGGCCGGGGATAATAAATTTGCCGCTCACGTCAATCGTTTTGGCCCCTTTTGGCACGGTAGTGTTTGCGCGGCTGCCAAGGGCGGCAATTCTGCCATCGGTGATGACGATGACGGCGTCAGGGATGATGCCCGCTTCATCCACGGTAATCACGGTGGCCCCGGCCAGGACCACGGTGCCCTTGGGCTGATTGGTCTTGGCCTTCCAGCCCAGCGCGATCCCGGTTGTGTCGGGGCCCGGCAGAGAATCGGGGGCGCCGGGGAGGAAGTCGAACAGGTCGGTCAGCTTGCGTTCGTACAGCATGGAGCCGATGGTCCAGCGCACCGTCTTGCTGTTACCCGACCAATGGACACTTTCCGCTCCGTCACGGCTCGCTTTTGCCACCGGCAGCTGGCTCATGTCCGATGAAAGCGAGACCGTCTTACCCGAGCGGGGCATAGCGGCAACATAGACGTTATAGTTCTCCTTGAACGCGATCCAGTTGCCATCGGGCGAGGGGCTCATGTAAGTACTGAATTTCCCTTTGGCGATGACTTGCCGGTCCTCGCCATTGAGATCGACAGTGATGAGGGCCACATCGTCGTCCTCACGGGAATCGAGATAGATGCGCTTGCCATCGGCAGTGAAACGGGGACGCGAACCACTGGAGGTGATCTTGCGGGGCTTGCCGCCAGCTGCCGGGATCACGTAAATGCCGGGATCTGCGCCGCCTTTAAAGCCGCGCAGCCAGCTGCCGCCACTCTTGCGGTAGACCAACTGCTTGCCATCTGGCGACCAGGCCGGATCGTGATAGTGACCCTGGGGAAGCGGCAGATTTTTGCCCCTGCCACTGGAGGCGGAAAGCACGGCGATACCACCCCCTTTTACATCATCCCACGTGACGAGGGCAATCCGTTTGCCGTTGGGCGACCAAGCCGGAGAGTATTCGAAGTGGTCGCCCTGCCTGGTCAGCCGCTTTCTACCGCTGCCGTTGGTCTTGGCCTTGTAGATATGGCCCAGCGCCTGGAATACGATCTCACCTCCCCGTGGCTTAACTCGGGCTCCCAGAACGGTCTTCACCTGAAAAGTGCCGCCGCCAACTGGTGTGGTAAAGTGCACGGCATCGGTGAGGGTCTGCTCTACCTCCGCCTTGAAGGGGATGGCCGTCGCCTTACCGCTGCTCAGCGCTACTTTCCAGAATTTCCCTTTGGCGCTGATAATGATATTTTTGCCGTTGGGGGTCCAGCTATAGCCGGGATTGGTGCCAAAATGGGACCAGGTTTCCTGCGAGTCGCGGTTGAGGTTATCATACAGCATCCGTTCGTCACCGCTGGCTAAGTCCTTGACAAAGAGGGCCGTTTTCAGCTGCACGCGGCGAATGAATGCCAGCGTCTTTCCGTCAGGGGATATTTGGGGTGTCATGGAGCCGCCGAAACCGTTGACCAGCCGGCGGAATTCGCCGCTGTCAAGATCAATGCGGTCGATGGCATAAATCCTGCCGTAAGGATTGCGATTGTACTGATAGGTGCTGCCAGGACTGATATCCTGCGAATAGTAAAGGTATTTGCCGTCGGGGGAGACATCGGGTTCCCCGGCATCATGTTGCCAATCGCGGCGTTTGGATACCGCCATACCCTTGCCGCCGTCGATATGGTAAATCCACATTTCGCCGGCGCCCAACGATCGGGTGTTGCGATAATGCTTTCTGGCGATGATATACTGGCCATCAGGCGTATAGACCGGATTGTTCATGATGCGGTCTTTTTCCTTGGTGACTTCCTTTGGGTCGCCACCCTCCGTGCCGATGATCCAGATGTTGTCGGCCCCACCCCGGTCGGAGGTGATAGCGATGCTTTTGCCATCTGGGCTATAGGCAGGCTGGACATCCCATGCCGGTCCACTTGTGAGCCGGTTTGCCTGCCCGCCGGTAATGGACATGGAATAAATATCACCCAGGAGATCAAATACGATCGTTTTGCCATCGGGCGATACGTCGAGGCTCATCCAGGTGCCTTCATCCGTATCAAATTTCAGTTCCGTGGTGGGACCATGACTGGCGGTAACATCCCATTCTTTTTCCTTGTCCTTGGCCGCTGACGTATCGCTTTCAGCGTCGGCTTCCTGCTGGGCCGCGTGCGCATGGGCGCTGATCATGTAGAGGGGTAGCGCAATAAGAAGCAGCGAAGTTTTAATCAGATTCATGAGATGATCTCCCTGGTCATTTTTTGAAATGCTCCCGATGCTGCAGCCAGCCCTGTAGGCAAGGTTAATTCTCAGGCATCAAGGTAAATTTGCTGGGTATGGATCGGCTGAATGTACACGATTGGCTACGGCCATGCAAAAGGGCGCGTTGCGGCGGTGACATTGCAATAGTTTGTCGCGCGCCAGGCAGTCGGCGTGTCAGGATCGCGACCCATGCGGCCACAGCGCCGCCGGAGGGGAACCGGGGACTTAGCCCGACCGCTTCCTGAGCAGGTAAATGTTGTACCATTCTCCGCCGGTTTGCAGGTCAACGTCGATGTTGGTGAGCGGGATAATCGCCCGTGGGTCGATGTAGCCGATGGTGATGCCGTCCTCGGTCATGGCCTTCTGGATATGTTGCAAGTTCCACTCGATGATGCAGACCACGCCCTCCTGTTTCACTACCCGCAGAGCCTGCTCAATGGCCTTGCGCCGGTCATCAATATGGTGCAGCGAGTCGAACAGGAAAACGCCGTCAAACTGCTCATCTGCGTGGGCCAGATTTTCCGCTTCGAAATACTCAAAGGTGATTTTGTCCGACAGTCCGAGTGTGGCTGCATTTGCCTGCCACCCGGAAGTTGATTCGTGATTGCCGCGGTCGCCATGCTCACCGCTATGGTTATGCTCATGCCACTGGGGGTGGTGCTCCGGCGCTGGCCAGTGACAACATCATAGCCGTGCAGGGCCGGTAAGCAGGCGCTGGCGCCATCGCCCGTTTCAATGTCGAGTACGGATGCGCCGACGGGGAGGTTCAGGTTGTCAATCGCGGCGCTTACAAATTCAGCACCGGCGATCCAGTCAGCTGCAAATATTTCTTTGAATTTATCGAGGTTTATCCCATCTCCAGATCGTCAAGGAATGACAACACGCAGTCTGATGAGGCCCCCAATTCGGACTGTGCCGACAAACCGGCCATGATTTCTTCACTCAGCAGGCCGAATTTAAAGTCGGGGCAGCCTGTATGCCGGCGACTCCCCTCCCGGTGCGCAGAGGCTGGCCCCGGCAATAAAGGGATGGAGCCGATACGTCCATTATTGTAGATTCATCGTCTGCACAATCCAACATCTGTAGGCAGCGCGAGCGGCGATTTTGGCGCCAAGTCTGGAGTCCCGGAGTCATTTCTAAAAGGAGTCTGTCGTGAAATATTCTCACTTTCCTGTGCTGCTGCTGGCATTTCTGGTAACCGGTGATCTCGATGCGCAGGAAATAAAATCTCCGGAGCAATATTTTGGGCACGTGATGGGGGCAGACCGCAAATTGATCGACTGGACTCAAATCACTGAGTATTTGCGCTACCTCGGCGAGAGGTCTGATCGTGTTGTCGTGGAGGATCTGGGCAAGAGCACATTGGGCAAGCCGTTCCTGCTGGTCATTATCGCGCACAGCGACAATATCGCAAGCCTTGACCGGCAGATGGCCATTCAGCAGGCGCTGGGCCGGGGTGTAGAGATGACAGCGGCAGAGTCCGCCAAAATGATTGCCGAGGGCAAGACGGTGGTGCTGATCACCTTGAATATTCACGCGACGGAAATTGCCGCCAGCCAGGAGTCGGTGGAGCTGGCCTGGGAGCTGGCCACGCGCACGGACGACCGGGTCCTGAAAATCCTCAACAACGTGATCATACTGATGGTGCCGTCACTTAATCCTGATGGCCAGCAGATGATTGTCGATTACTACCGCGAGACGCTGGGCACGGCGAGTGAAGGGGCCTCTTTTCCGGGGCTGTACCATCACTACGCGGGTCACGATAACAATCGCGACTGGTTCTTTTTCAACCTGGCGGAATCGCGCAATGTGTCCAAAGTGCTCTATCACGACTGGTTCCCGGAAATAATTATGGACCAGCACCAGATGGGACGCCGCAGCGCCCGGCTTTTCCTGCCGCCGTATCAGGACCCCATCAATCCCAATGTGCATCCGCGCTTGACCGCCGCGACGAACATGCTGGGGAAGTATGTGGCTGCCGATCTCACCGATCGCGGCTTTTCCGGCGTCGTTACCGGCACCATTTTCAACGCCTTTTTTGAAGGCACCATGTCGAAGACGCCCCTGTGGCACAACCGGATCGGTATCCTCACCGAGGCGGCCAGCACCCGCTACGCCACGCCGACTTTCCACCCCAAGAGCAGCCTCGCCGGGATGGACCGGGCGCTCAACGAATACCGGCCGCAGACCAACTTTCCCATGCCGTGGCCGGGCGGGTGGTGGCGTCTGCGCGATATTATCGAGTATGAAAAAGCGGCCACTTACGCTATTCTCGACTTGGCGGCCACCTACAAAACCCGGTACAAGACCACGTTCTATGAGCTCAATCGAGAGGCCATCGTTAAAGGTCTCTCCGAACCTCCCTATGCGTGGGTTCTGCCGGCGGACCAGCACGATCCATCCGCCGCCATTGAGCTCCTGCGCCGGTTGAGATTCGGCAATGTCGAGATTTACCGCGCCACCTCTGAAGTGAACACAGGCAGTGAGGTGGTGCCGGCGGGCGCGTTTGTGGTTCCGCTGGCTCAGGCGAACCGGCCCTATATCAAGGACCTCATGGAAGTGCAGCACTACCCGGATATGCGCCTCTATCCGGGAGGGCCGCCCGTACCGCCTTATGATCTGACTACCTGGTCGTTGCCGCTGATGATGGGGGTCAAAGTGCTGGCGGCCAATCAGCCTGTTACGGCAAGTTTGGAAAAGGTGGACGAGCCGACCTGGAACTTTCCACCAACGGACGGCAAGGCCAAGGCCTACTATCTGGAAAGGCGCTGGACGGGCGCCTATGCGCTGGTGAACGAGTTGCTCAAGGCCAAAAGCAAAGTGGGCACGTTGACCCAGGCGGCGCAGGTGAGCGGCAAGACTCTGCCCAAGGGCACATTCGTCATCACCTCTTCAAAAGGTAACCGGTCGATCCTCGCGCGGGCCAGCGCAAAATATGAATTGCAGCTGATACCGGCCTCCAGCGCACCTAAGAGCCGGTCCATCAAGGCGGCTAAAATCGCCATTTACGGACCTTACCTGCCGGCGTATGACGAAGGGTGGACGCGGTACATTTTCGATCAGTTTGGCTTCGATTATACTGTCTTGCGGAACAAAGATTTCGCATCGTTGCGCACGTTGAAACAGTACGACGTGCTGATTATGCCCAGCATGAGCAACAGCCGAATTGTGGACGGGAAGTGGAGCGAGGATGATGAGGAAATTGTTGGCGAACCGCTGATGCCCGAGAAATATCGAGGCGGCATTGGCGCTGATGGCGTTGACAACCTGAAGCAGTTCATCCTCGATGGAGGCAAAGCGCTATTTCTGGGCGGGTCCGGCAACTTGGCCATCGACAAACTCAATCTGCCCGCCAAGAATGTCCTGAAAGACATGCAGCGGGACGATTTTTTCGCGCCGGGAACGATATTCGAGGTGGCCCTCGATATGACGTCATCCCTGACCTACGGCATGGAGCCCAACGCGTTCATCTATTTCATCCGCGACCCGGCTTACACCTTGCAGGTCGGCATGACCCGGCAAAAAGAGATCGCTGTTTATGGTCCCCGCAACGTGCTGAAAAGCGGCTGGGTGCTGGGGGAGCAGAACCTCTTTAACCGTGTGGCTCTGGCCGAAATTCAGGCGGGCAAGGGAGAGGCCATTTTGTACGGCTTCAGGACCCAGAATCGGGGGCAGACTTACGGCACCTTCAAGCTGCTGTTTAACGCGCTGTACAAGAACTAGCCGCCGCGGTTCGGTCAACTGCGGACCCGCGCGACATCACGGACGGATGGCGCAGGCGGGATCCGCCTTGTCATTCGCTCCACAATTTTCGAATGCCGTCTTTTTCCCGCTTGATCTTTTTCCCGACCAGCCGTTCCCACAACAGCAGTCCGGACATCTTTTCTACTTTGGCGGTGGGAACCAGGAAATCTTCCAGCGGCCGGTCTGATTCTTCATTGTGACGTTTCCCCCTAAAACTGTACCATTTGTGATGAGAGTTTTCCTGGATAGATTAACTGGAAGGAGAACGCATCATGAAGAAGCGCTTTACGGAAGAACAGATCATTGGGATCCTAAAAGAGAACG
>SCKJ01000001.1 GCA_004124875.1 Fidelibacterota bacterium
TGGCCTGGAAGCTCTTTAATACGATGAATGCTCAAGATGTGCAGCAGACTCTCGACATGGCCATCGCCAAGTCGGGCGTGGACCAGATCCGGGTCAAGCACCGGCCGAGGCTGCTCTCAGACAACGGCCCATGTTATCTGTCGAAGGAACTTAAATCGTATCTGCAGGAACGCGAGATGGAGCATACCCGGGGAGCGCCCTACCATCCTCAGACCCAGGGGAAGATCGAGCGTTATCACCGCACGATGAAGAATGTGGTGAAGTTGGACCATTACTATCTGCCAAGGGAACTCAAGGAGGCCATCGGCAGGTTCGTCACGCATTACAACAACGACCGGCTGCATGAGTCCCTCGATAACGTCACGCCCGCCGATGTCTATTATGGAAGAAAGGAGGAGATCGTCACTCAGAGAATGATCACCAAACGGAAAACGCTCCAACAGCGGAAGCGTTATAACCTGAACCCACAGCGCCAAGCGGTCGCTGTATCATGAATAGGATGCCCAGAAAGTCTCTCTTAACTTTAATCTTAATCTACCCGAAATGCTTTGACGACGTACAGCATACTATCAAACCAAAAACAGTCAACCTATTTTAGGACAAGACAGTGGAGTATTCGATACTCAAAACGCTTGTACGGGATAAACTGCTCCTCACCATTAGCTGGTTCAATAGTATTAGAAAGACGCTTAACTTAATTACTCGAACATAGCCAGCAACGGCAGCACTTCGTCCTGGCTTGGGGCCGTGGTGACCTCAATGCCGTCAGCGCCGATATAGGCGTCGATCTCGCTACGAATGCCGAACTCGCCCGGCAGATAGATGCCCGGCTCAATGCTGAAGCCGACCCCCTCAATGAGCTGGCGGTCGTCGCGCACCTCAAGGTGATCAATGTTGACCCCCGCGCCATGCACTTTCTGGTCGATGCTGTGCCCCGTGCGATGGGTGAAGAACTGACCGTAGCCCGCCTTTTCGATGACGCTGCGGCAGGCGTCGTCCACTTCCCAGCCGGCCACAACCTCACCTTTGTCGAGGCGGCTGGCCACAAACTCCACAGCGGCATCGCGGCCTGACTTGACAATCTGAAACACTTCGTCAATCTTCGGGGGGATCTGATCGCCCAGAAATCCGGTCCACGTAATATCGACATAGATCGCTTCGGGATGGTCGCTCCTGCGGGCCCACATGTCAATGAGCACCAGGTCGCCCACCTTCATTTCGGTGGGCAGCTCGGGGGACGGCGCATAGTGGGGCATGGCCGCGTGGGCGTTGACGGCCACGATGGGCGGGTGATCAAACTCCAGCCCGGCATCTCTGAAAGCCTCGGTCATCTGCTGCTGAATTTCATGTTCCAGCACTTTTTGCCCCTGCTTCACTCCGGTGGCAATCGACTCAAAAGCTTGCAGGCGAATGTCGTGCATCACGGGCACGGTCTCCATGTGCAGGCGGTATCCCTCCGCTGACCACCGCGACAGGAACTGCTGAATGATGTCGGCAGAGGAGACCACTTTCACGCCCAGTCCGGAGACCATTTCCACCGTGCCGGCGTCGACGCAGCTCACGTACGGCAAGGCGTTACCCGGTGAGTACTCCATGGCGACACGGCCCCCTTTGGGCAGCATGTCGGCCAGCGCCGCCTCCATCTCCTGCCAACCGCTGTAGGGGGTCAGGTTTCCCGGCAGGTGCGTAAAGAAATTTTGCTCAATGCGATGCACCAGGGCCGTGGGCGCTCCGTTGGCGGGCAGATAGTAATAATAGCGCCGGGTAAAATGGCCTTCGTCCAGGGGCAGGAACTGCCGGGCAAACGGGTTGAGGCCGTGGAAGTCGTACAGCAGCCAGCCGTCGAGGCCGGAGGCGGCCAAGAAAGATTGGAACTCTTGTAAGGTGGCATCCGTTATTCTGATCATATCAAAGTCCTGGGCAAAGGGTCCGATAAAGGGTGTTGGGTTTGGTGCGGGGTCAAATTATATTGCCGCAACGCTAAATGCACGGCTCTTGGGGCCTGTTTGTGGTTAATTTAGGGCGCTATTTGACATGGGGGCGAAACGGTTTCGACGGACTGGACGATACAGTTGATTGCGTGTCGAGGATGTCCGGTTTCCTCGTTAATCTTTCCTGACAAACAAGTTAAATGCCGATAATAACGGCTACGCTTTAGCTGCTTAGGCAGTAAATAGCGCGTCGTCCTGAGGGTTGTCTATCCCCCCAGGGTACGGCGTCATATTGATGGACTGGTTTCTACCGATGCTCATGCGGCGGAAATGAGACCTGATGAGCTGGCTGTTGCCAAGGTTGTTTGGTGCTGAGGCGATAGCGAGAAATACCATCAAACTACACATGTAGACATCGACTGCTTCCCCTTTTCGGACGAGGGTTCGACTCCCTCCGCCTCCACCATTTGCCATGCCCCCGATGGCGAGCCTTCCACTCCCGGAGTTTATCCCGCGTAATGCAATGTAGCGGGACCTCCACCATTTGCCATGCCCCCGATGGCGAGCCTTCCACTCCCGGAGTTTATCCCGCGTAGCGCAGTGTAGCGGGGCCTCCACCATTTGCCATGCCCCCGATGGCGAGCCTTCCACTCCCGGAGTTTATCCCGCGTAGCGCAGTGTAGCGGGGCCTCCACCATTTGCCATGCCCCCGATGGCGAGCCTTCCACTCCCGGAGTTTATCCCGCGTAATGCAATGTAGCGGGACCTCCACCCGAGCTTTTCCTGCCGACCAGATTGCCACGTCCCGACTGTTCGGGACTCGCAATGACAGGAATGAGTTACTCACCATCACCTTGCAAACGGCCAGCATTGATGGAGAGGACCGCCAGGTGCTGGTATTCTCATGGTTGGATGAAGAGGGCAAGCCAGTGCATCAGGCGGTAGATATCTCTGACTAGGGGATCGATGTGATTCTCAAAATCACAGGTAGTAATATCAGGAAAGAAAAAGGGCTGTGCTCAAGCGCAGCCCTTTTCATTTAAGCACAGGCATATCTAACTAATACATACCTGGATAAATCGGTCTTGGCATAATCAGCAAATTGTAGCTCAGTTAGGATCACCCCGGTCAGTTTCAATTGTTGTTGTGAAGGAAATTCTTAGATTTGGACCTACAATTTTATTAAATGTATAGCCGATGAACGCAGTCCAATCTTTATATTTATTCTTATCTGAGGTATAGCCCAATTGCAACTGTACACTAACTAAAGGTTTTGATGGGCTAGAATAGACCGTATTTTCCATTAATGCCGCATCCCCTATTGCGAAACCAATCGCAGGTTCAACATAAAGACTTCCCTTGTCCTTTAATTCGCCTGTTGCATCATTAATTTCAAATAACCATGATTTTAGATAAAGCGAAGCATATAGGTGTCCGGAAACACCAAGAACGGTTTTGGCATTATTATTGGCGTAGGGCACCGCTCGTATATCGCCCATCAACCTGAATAACAAAATAGGAACGGGATCATCTTCAGTAATCACGATATTTTTTGAGAGGAATTGTTCGTGTGCCAACCGGAAAGTGAAAGGGGATGGCTTCGTTGATGTTAAGTAATCATTTGCTATAGCATTTAGAGAGTCCAAATTGAGAGTAGCGCGATTTAACAAATAAATATCAATCCCCTTATACCTTGAACGTGGTCGATTTTTCAAAGTATCTTGGCTGGACGTCACAACATCAATTTCCTCTGTATTCTTCTTGCCTATTGGTAGAAAGTAATGAAGTGAATTTGATGTTATCTCAACACCACCTCCGATTCCTGCATTAGCAAATCCGCCGAGGCCGCCAGAGAAATTACTGAACGAGGAAATACCTCCGCGATTCTCGCCGAACATCAAATTATTCATATGAACAGTTTCATGTAATTCGATGGTGCTTTGGGAATAAAGAAAACAGCTTAAACAAATAATTGAAGCAAAGAGAGTTAGAAAGGAGCTACGCATTTTCTTCCAAGTCAATTTATGTGAATGAAATTATACATTGATGCTACTTCAATGTAGTGATATAATTGACAAAATTAAAGTCCTAATTAAAATTACTACGCGTCCGTCATCCTTTCTTGTCTTTATTTTCCTTCTTACGACAAACCGACGGAGTGCTTTTAAGCCATTGGCCTTGGGTCCGAGCTCGAAGTGGGCGCCCGCAAATGAAAAAGCAGTGCCATGTCGATGGATGATTGAACGCTCTGGGGACGAGCCGCGTCACACCACCGGCTAGTCGCAGAATTCTGTAGGCATGGCGGTCAGCCGGACCTAAGTTGGCCCCGACACAGCACCCACCGGTCGGTGCACGCTGCGACAGAGTTGTATTCCCACCACAGTTTTCAGCTTCCGCAATAAGTAATCATGTTCATTTCGCCTGGACCGGGCCTTTGAAAAAGCAGAGGCAGGGCGATTCAGGAGATAGGAACGTATGTCATTTAACCATCTCGGTCTACGAACCGAACTGATGCGCGCTGTATCCGCGCAAAATTATGCAACCCCCACACCGATACAGATTCAGGCCATTCCGGCCATCTTGATGGGCAAAGACGTGCTTGCCGGCGCCCAGACCGGCACGGGCAAGACGGCGGCTTTCACACTCCCCATACTGCAGATGCTGCACGCCTCTTCCAACGGGAACCGTAGCCATCCCCGGGCGCTGGTGATTACACCCACCCGTGAGCTGGCCGCGCAGGTGCACGAAAGTATAAAGACCTACGGCAAATACCTGCCGCTACGCTCGACCGTGGTCTTCGGCGGGGTGGGCTTTCGGCCACAGGCCACCAGGCTGAAAAAAGGGGTGGATGTCCTCGTGGCCACACCGGGGCGCCTGCTGGACCACGCCAAGCAGAGAACGGTGGACCTCTCAAAAGTGGAGTTCCTGGTGCTCGACGAGGCGGACCGGATGCTCAACATGGGCTTTATGCCCGACGTCCGGCGCATCATCAATTTGCTGCCCAAGAAACGTCAGAATCTGCTGTTTTCCGCCACCTACGTGCCTGAAATACAAAAACTGGCTGATGCTCTATTGACCGACCCCGCCCGCATCCAGGTGTCGCCGCGGAAAAATGCTGCCACCGATCTGGTGACGCAAAAGGTCTATCCCGTGGCGCGATCAAAGAAGCGGGCTCTGCTGTCCCACCTGATCCGGACTGAGAAATGGGACCGGGCGCTGGTCTTCACGCGCACGAAACGGGGGGCGGACCGCCTTACCAAACAGCTGGTCAGGGAGGGCGTGAGCACCCAGTCCATCCATGGCGACAAGAGCCAGTCGGCGCGCACCAGGGCGCTGGCCGATTTCAAGCAGGGCAAGGTGCGCATCCTCGTGGCCACTGACATCGCTGCCCGGGGGCTGGACATCAGCGAGCTGCCCCGCGTGGTGAACTACGACATTCCCCAGGTGCCGGAGGACTATGTCCACCGCATTGGCCGCACGGGCCGGGCGGGATCCAACGGCGTGGCCATTTCCCTGGTCTGCAGCGATGAAGGGGAGCTCTTGACGGCCATTGAGCAAGTGCTTCAGCATCAGATTCCCATTGAGGTCATCGAGGGATTCCGGGATGACGCCCGGCAAAAGCCCCGGCCTGCCGTAAAACCGGCGGCCACCCCAACGGCTGAGCGTGCCGCCAGGCCGATGCGGCCGGGCCGGCGACCTGCATCCGGACGGCGCGGAAGGCGACGGTAGCAGCAAGAGTTTATCGCGGGAGTCAACTGGGACGGTAAGTCACAACACCACTGGCCCTTCAATCCGGCCAATGTCGATGGCGCGATTGATGATTGTCGATTGAACAAATGTTTGACGAGAACTGCCCCCCCATGTGTCCTCGATTTAGAGCAGGCTGAGCCGTACCCTGGCGCGCCACTTTCACTCATCACATAGCCGGGAGGGTTCTATGAACGCGAACCTTACGCTTCAGGTGTACGCTGGATACAGTCTCTTAATGGGCCTGTCATTCCTGTTTATGGCGAGCAGGATCATCGAAAGTGTTGGCGCCGTACCGACCTCCATATTGATCGCCACGCAGCAAATATGGGGTATCTGCATCATCGGGGTAGGCGCGTTTAGCTGGTTTATGAGCAGCACTGATAATGCAGATTTTTTCAAGGGGCTCACCACTCTCACAGGCCTGGTTGTGATCTTAACGCTATACCATATCTTTATGAAAGATATGGGCGCGGCGCCTCTATATGTGAACACGTTGGTCAATGCCGTTGTCGCCGGGATCAGTTTTACAAAGATGCGTTAGCTGCCTGAATAACTCACCTTGCCGGAAAGCCTGAGGCCCTCTGGTTTCAGGCTTATTCATCTGGGTACGGCAGCTGGCCCGTCAATTGATTCCTGCCTCCCGGTCTGCCTCGCCCTTAAATTCCAGCAACACATCTCTCACACTCAACATGCGCATTTTCAGCAAACTGACACTGTCCTCTGAATTGGAGCAGGAGTTTCGCCTGCATTATGCTCACAATTCGCTGAGACAGATACGGGCGGGCGCCATATTGGGCCTGGCGATGATAGACTCCTTTGCCATCTACGACTATTTCTATGTCCCCGAGGCCTATCTTGCCAGCTGGGTGGTTCGCTTTGCCTATCTGACCCCTGTCATTCTGCTCTGGCTCTGGTCCAGCTACCGCCCCCGCTTTATCACGCACATGCAGCCGATTTCGATGGTTATCCTCATACTGGTTGGATTAGGCTATTTGTGGATGGGTCTGCTGGCCCCGCCCGAAAGTATGATGCCGAAATTCGGCGGCCCGATGCTCCTCACCCTGTTCATCTACACGGCCTCAAAGCTCTGGTTATCTTATGCGAGTCTTGCCGGTTGGTCCGTCCTGCTCGCGCACATGACCGGTCTCGGTCTCTCCGGCCAACTGGATGGTCCCACCATGGTGGAAGGTTTCATTTTTTTTTCTGCCGCAAATCTTCTGGGAATGATTGCCGCTTTCCAGCTTGAGCGATCATTTCGCCGTGATTTTATCCAGGCCAAAGAAATTGAAATCGAGCGCAATCGCTCGGATGCCTTACTGCTGAATATTTTGCCGGCCCCCATCGCTGACCGGCTCAAAGCACATGAAGCCCCTATTGCGGACGGCTTTGAGGATGTCACCATTTTGTTCGCAGATATCGTCGGATTTACGCAACTGTCCGCCACGCTCTCACCTTCGAAACTGGTCGAGATGCTCGACGCCTTGTTTACCCAATTTGATGAGTTATCTGAAGTGCACGAACTGGAGAAAATAAAAACCATCGGAGATGCCTACATGGCGGTGTCAGGTCTCCCGGAGCCTAATGAAAATCACGCCGAAAATGCCGCCCGTGCGGCCTTGGCCATGTTACAGGTTACCCGTGATTTTATAGGACCGGATGGTCAACAGATCAAGGTGAGAATTGGCCTCAACACGGGTCCGGTCGTGGCGGGTGTTATCGGCAGCAGAAAGTTTATCTACGACCTGTGGGGTGACGCGGTCAACATCGCCAGCCGGATGGAAACACACGGCCTGCCGGGAGCGATTCAGGTCACGGAGACGACTTTTAGAATTCTTGACAAAAATTTCAATCTCGAGGCCCGGGGCCTTCAGGAAATTAAAGGCCGGGGCCGGCTGGAAACCTACCTGCTGCTGGGGGAGAAGAGTGCGGGGACGCCCAGTTCCTAGAAGGCAAATTGGAGCTGGATCATGCCCGTGTTGGCGATACCCTTGACCCCATAGCGATATTCCGCGCCCAACCTGATATTTCCAACTATCATGTAGGCCAATCCGACAGACAGACCGGCAGCGTCATCCGAAATGACATCACCATGCAGGTGGGCCGCTTCTTCCTCGTGGTCCATGTCCATGTCCATATCCATGCCAGCCATGTCGTGCTCCTCCTCAGGCGGAGCACCCATAAACAGCACTCCGTCCAGCCGCGAGAAAATGAATATTTTAGGACTGATGAGGTAATCGACGCCGACAAATCCGCCCACAAAATTTCTATCCACGTCGCCTCCGTAGGCCAGGCTCCCATATGCGCTTAAGGCATCACCGCGCATGTTA
Source organism: Fidelibacterota bacterium (assembly GCA_004124875.1). Taxonomy (GTDB): domain Bacteria; phylum Fidelibacterota; class Marinisomatia; order SCGC-AAA003-L08; family TS1B11; genus TS1B11. The sequence continues at coordinate 8,009 of SCKJ01000001.1, forward strand.
AGTTCACCATCAAGACCCATGCGGTAGATCAACTTCGACTCTGTCTCCACCGCCTGCTCCTCTGCCCCATGCGCGTGGTCTGCCTCAGGGGCGATTTTTTGAATGGCCGTAAGGGAAAATATGCCCACTGCGGCGCCGGGTAATTTCTTGGTGATACGGCCGTAGAAGGTATTGATCTGCCGCTTCCAGGAAGTTTCGCCATTGGTAATGGAAATGGCGTAATTGTACCCTTCCAAGTTTGAATCCTCCGGTTCACCCCAATCGTCCTCATCGTTGGAGGCGATATTAAAAGTTCCGTTGGCCTGAATCCCGAACTGCGGCGCTGAAATGAGGCCGAAATTCCCCTCGTTGGTGGAACTGCCGTAATAGAGGTAGCCGACTTCGCTCACCTTGGTTTTCGCCCATGAAAACCACATGGGGAGCTCAAACATTCCTGCTCGAATATGGAGTTTATCTGATTGATTAAACTGCACCCAGAATTCATGCGGCATCCCTGAGTTGAGCGGCACGATCTCATTGTCTTCTACCACATGCTTATGAAACCACCAGGAAATTTTATCATTCGCCATATTTCCAGCGCTTAACAGTTGCAGCGCGGGCAGGCTGACCGGCGATTCCTGATCCGCGCCATTAAAATCGATCTTCCCCCTCACGCCCAAGGGCAATGATCGATAGATTTTGCCCCAAAAGGTTGGCGCAGGGAAATCAGTCCCCGGCACGCTGTAGCCGATCTCGCGGACGGTTTTCCCGTACAGTTTTAACTTCGGGAAAACAACGTGACAGGTCTGACAGGAGTTACCCAGGGAGGCACCTATTTTCTTGCCGTAACCGGGATAGCCCTCCACCACCACAGGCGCCAGGGATGCCACGCCGAAGGCCAGCGCCAACAGGGATAGTCTACTCAACATCATGGTTTGTCTTCTTTCCACATATTTAATTGACGGCCATGAAAAACTCTTTCTCGATGCATAAATTTACGTTAATAACGATAATAAGACAAGAATATCTTAATAATATCTAAACGGCGCCGATCCGATCATAATTCCCCCCGGCCCGGTTGGCATAGGGATTGCCGGAAAGAACGCCCTGCCCTGAATTCTTTCCCGACACCACCGGCGAATTAATCTCGATTCTTAAAGAAAGCCATAGCCATGAAATTGCACCGCATGATGCATATCTTAGTGATCACCGGACTCTCCATCGTATCTGCTCAGCAGGGCGAAAAGATGCGCGTGGGCATTATTGAATTTGAGCTCCAAAACGATGTGGGCATCGAAAATGGCGGCCGCATCATTGCGGAGTGGTTGGCGTCTGAAATGGTGCGGGTCGGCCGCTTTGATGTCTCCGAGAGGCTATCCCTCGGCGATGTGCTGGCGGAGCAGGATCTGGGTCTGGCGGGAATTGTGAGCGACGAAACCGCGGCCGCGGCGGGCAAAATACGCGGTGTTCAGGCCATCGTGACGGGCTCCATTATGAAGATTGGCTCCACCATTTCAGTCACGGGAAAAATCATTGCAGTCGAGACCGGCCTGGTGCTCAAGACCAGCGTCGTGAGAGCTGCCAATCTGGACGCCCTGCCGCATGAAATTGAGGTGCTGGCCAATTCACTCTCCGAGGTCAGCCGGGATCAGTTCGAAATACGGCTGGACCTGACCAAGCGCGAACAGACCTATATGTCTGTGGGCGCCAGTATTGCCCCTGCTTTTGCAACCAATGATGCCATCGATGAGACGTACAGCGCCTTCGCCATTGGCGTCCATGCGTCCGTCACATCCTTGAAAGGTTCAGCCTGGTTCCATGGTTACCCCATCGGTGACATGCGCGGAATCGGAATTGGGGGCATGTACAATATCACCCCTTTTTGGGGCATCGTGGGGGAATATGGTTTCATGGCGGATGATGCCACCGATTATGTGGAAGTATATTATTATATTCTTGGAGTTGGCATTCAGCCGCGCCACGAACTTTCGGCCAAGCTGATGGTTATCGGCGGAACGACCAAGGGCGTCATCTGGGTATGGGACGATGATTTTGAAGAAGTCGATGGCTCGTTCACTTTTATGCCGCCGCTCAGCTATGGGGTAGAGATAAACTACCGGTTTGAAGGTCCCTCAGCCATTATGGTCCGCTATATCTCCGCTTCGCTGACCGATTACACTCTGACCCAGCATGCCGATCCATTCGACAATTTTTATCAGGCCAGCCAACTGTCCATTATTTGGCAGCGTGAGTTCGCCATTGGCCGTTAACGGCTCAACACCGGTTTTCAACCTGTTCCCCGGAATAAATGTCCATAACTGACGCAGTCGCATACAGAGCCCCACACCTCCGCTGCGCCGAACCAGGCAGAACGAAAGCCGGTTGCCGGCCGATGCTGGAACCGGTAGAGGTCGTTCTGTTCCAGGATGTGGCGGATTTCCCTCCCGGACGCCCCGCCGATCTGGCCAAACCTCACTTCCGGCTCCAGGTATTGTATTTCAGTATGCAGTAGATAGTGCGGAAGCCGTCTTTCCAGTTGACTTTTTTGCCTTCCGCGTAAGTGCGGCCATAGTATGAGATGCCGACTTCGTAAATCCGTATGCCTGGCACCCGCGACATTTTCGCCGTGACCTCCGGCTCAAAACCGAAACGTTTTTCCTTAAGGTTAAGTCCCTGTAATATCTCACGGCGGAACAATTTGTAGCATGTTTCAACATCCGTGAGGTTGAGATTGGTCATAAAATTGGAAAACAGGGTGAGCAGGCGGTTCCCTATAGAGTGCCAGAAGAACAGGATTCTGTGGGGATTGCCCCCCAGGTATCGTGAGCCGTACACCACATCAGCGTGACCATCGAGGATGGGCTGCATGAGCAGACTATATTCGTCCGGGTCATACTCCAGATCAGCGTCCTGGATGATGACTAAATCGCCCGTCGCTTCCTTGATACCCGTTTGCAGAGCGGCTCCTTTCCCACGGTTTTTCTCGTGGAAATATGCACGAATGTCTGCTTGGGGGTGCGACTGCAAGTACTCCGCAATGATTTCCCCGGAAGGGTCGCTGGAGCCATCGTCCACCAATAGGATCTCAACGGCTTGTCCATCACCGTGGTCCAATGCCAGGATTTTATCTAAAATGGCAGCAACCGTGTCAGCCTCGTTGTATACAGGTATCACCACTGACAATTTCATGCCGGTATGCCTCCATCCTTGCGTTACAGGGCCATGTCGAAAGATTAACGAGCGCCTTGCTTCGGAGTAGGCGCACCTGTGCGACAAAATTAACCCGATGCGCTCTGCGCGAGTATCACTTTTAGGATTGGCGACAGCACCCCCCAGCCATCCGCTCACTGTGGGCCACCTCTACGTCGCAGGCGTGGCATTTACCGAAACGCTCCCTTAAATTGAAGTTTCCACTTATCCAATGATTGACATATCGGCACACTCAAAACCATGAAGTACAGCGGCTACCTGGAGCTTGAAACCATGCGCCTGGCAACTTGCTACAATGCGTTCCTTTCCGGGATGATTATCAAGGCGGCTGTTTTGGATGGACCTGTTCTGAACTTTGGTGCTGGCATGGGTACTTTTGCCGATGAATTGAAGGCCCGCGCCATAGAGTTGCATTGCCTCGAGCCGGATGAGACCCTGGCTCAGAAATTGACCGATAGTGGGCATCATGTTATCCGCGATATCGAGCATGTGGAGAAAAGCACATACGGTTTGATCTACAGCCTCAATGTACTGGAGCATATTGAGGAGGACGAAGCGACGCTGCAAGCGCTGCACGACTGTCTCAAACCCGACGGAACTTTATTGCTGTATGTGCCGGCCTTTCAAATTCTCTATTCCGCGATGGACGCGAATGTAGGTCACTATAGGCGCTATGGAATGCGGCAGGTTCGAACATTGCTTGAGCGCAGCGGCTTTGATCGCATCCGCATCAGGTATGCTGACAGTCTTGGATTATTTGCCGCGCTCATTTATAAATGGTTCAGCCGGGCGGGCGGGGAACTGGCCGCCTGCAGCAGGATGAGCTCCCCTTTGAGCAGGTTGATTGATAGCAATGCAAGGCGACGGCAGTAGCCAATCATCACCACCAGGCCGCAGTACCGGCAATGCAGTTGAAAGCGGGCTTTAACCCTCAGGGACGCTGGGCGTCAACGGCCAGCAAGAAGCATGAATAACCTTTACTGGGCAGACCCAAAACAGCGTCGGCAAGTGTTGTACTTGCTCCTTTTATTGCCGCTCATTTTTGCCTTCCTGGCCGTGTATCATGGGCAGGATAACAGTTGGGACCTGAGAAACTACCACTTCTATAACGCCTACTCAATCGACACCAACCGCCTCGATACGGACATCCAAATGGCTCAGGTGCAGGGCTACCTCAATCCCACGATCGACTTGTTGTTCTATCATCTGATTCAGAACTTCAGTCCCCGCACAGCCACTTTTATCCTCGGTTACATCCACGGCCTCACTGCAAGCCTGGTGCTTTTGCTCAGCCTCCTTATTGTCCGACCGTTCCTGGCTCCCCACGCCAGGCTCATTGGAGCCCTGGTCATTACCGCTGCCGGTTGCTACGCCCCCACGCTTTACAGCCTCGCGGGCATTGCCTCCAACGACATTACCGCATCGCTGTTTGTGCTCGCGCCTGTTTTGCTTATTGTCCACCTGAAAAATCTGCCGGAGAAGGAGCCTGCCAACAGCCGGCTTATGCTTGCATCTGCCGGCGTGCTGCTGGGCATGGGGGTCGGGATGAAGCTCACGCTGCTGATTTACGCCATTGCGATGATTGCGGCCCTCATGGTTACGGATGATAGCTGGAAATCACGGGTCGAGGGCGTCATCATGGCCTCTGTGGGTCTGCTTGTGGGGCTGCTGATGACACGGGGCCACTGGATGTGGTACTTATGGCAAAATTTTCAGAGTCCCCTGTTCCCGTTTTATAACCGGATATTCGAATCACCCTTTTACCTCCTTGAAAATTTTTCGGACCTGCGATATCTGCCCAAATCGCTTGTGGATCACTTGCTGTTTCCCTTCATCCGAGGCTTCGAAAACAGTTATACCGCCATGCAGAAAGGCAACCACGATTTTCGGTATGGCATCGTTTACCTGCTGCTCGCTGTGTCTCTGGCGATACGCCTGATCAAATCCAGAGCCCCCAACAAGAAGGCCGAGGACGAATTACGCTGGCATAATCAAGAGCGCTTTCTGGTGGCCTTTTTCATTGCCGCGTATGCAGTATGGCAGTTAAAATTTTCGATATGGAGGTATGCCAGCCCCTTGGAACAGCTGGCGCCGCTGCTGGCCGTCATTCTGGTCAGCCGGTTGTTGGCGGCAGAAAAATTGCGCTTCGCCGTTATTTCATTCCTGTTTGTGGTGATGGCCCTCTCCATGCGGACAAAAGCTCACGAACGTCTGCCGTTCAAGGATGCGTTCTTCCGGATTCAAGTGCCCCAGATTGAGAACCCCGAACGAGCCGTCATACTGGTTGCCGGTGGCAGGCCGTGGTCTTACCTCGCGACGGCGTTCCCCCCAGCGACCCGGTTTATCCGCATCTCCAGCAACATGATTACGCCGGGAGATACCACGCGGCTGGTGGATCGCATCAGGTCCGCAATTAACGCCCATGAGGGTCCATTTTTCCTTCTGACCCGCCGCCGGTATCTTGCCGGTCATCTTGGGGAACTACAGGCCTACGGCTTAACCTACAGCACCAATCAGGCCATGACCATAAACTCCGAGCACGAACCCCCGGGCCTGTTTCTTCTGCCGCTTAAGCGGTACTAGTGTCCCGGTTTCCGTTGCCGGAGGGTAAGGTCCTATAGCACAATAGCCAAAGAGACTATCATGAAAGCATCGGTCTACATCGCCACCCATCTCTATCAGCCCTCCCATTATGACTTCCGACTGGTCCAGCATCAACTTGGCCCGAGTATCTCCACTACATCCGTTTACGGCGTCCTAGTCAACCAAGACCTTGCTGATGCGTTGGAGCATCGGGATTTAGGGCTGGAATGCCCTTTTCCCACCCTGCATCTGTTTTCATAACATTACCTAGGCATTGCACCACATAACCTATAATTTTGCTTCGCCTTTTATCACATAAAGAAAGTCAGGTGGCAAATATTGCCTCGATCCTGGCCTGTCGATGTCTATGAATGGAGGAACAGACAAATCCTGGACAGGCAGGAAAGGATCAAGCAAAGGACGTTTCCGATGAGGCGTCGGCTAAACCTTTGAAACACGAAATGTCTCTCTTAGTTTTATGACTCAATTTATAGCGCCTTTACCCTGCAGTAATTTCCTGGCTGCTTTGCTGGGAGCCCGATGCGCTCTTCATATCAGTCATCCCCACCAGTAACAGACCGAAGCAATCTTGAATAAGGTTCATGTCAAGCGAATTAAAAAGTATAAAGTTCAGCCCTTGGAGGGCAAGAATCCAAACCCCGTACTTCTGAATGGCTGTCGAGCTTTAGAATCTGCAAATATCAGTTATTGGTTGTCCGCGGGCACACTACTGGCCTTGCATAGGGATCACGATTTTATTCCGCACGATACCGATATAGATGTTGGCGTATTTGGGAATACCGACCCGATAGTCGTAATAAGTGCTATGAGTGGCATTAAATACGATCTGATCCGAGAAGTGACATATGACAACAAACCGATGCAGTTAGCTTTTATGGAGCCACAACAAAATATTATTTATGATATTTATTTTTATCACGAGGAGGGTGACCATCTAATAAACCATAGCAAATTTGGAAAAATGGAGAAGCCACTTGCACTGTTTAGGCCGTTGGGGGAGATGAAATTTCGTGAAAACATATATAGCGCCCCCAACAATATCGAAGCATATCTTCGTATCAGGTATGGTCACGACTGGAACATGCCAAAGAAAAAAACCAAAGCTTGGAGCGCTCTGGCAGCCAACATAAAGAAGTAACAAAAAATATCCCGGCTGTGGAGCATACAATTGGGAAAATCATTTCTGAAAATATTGCTGGAATGAATAGAGCGCCTGTCTGAAAATGGACCTCACCTATCTGCATGTCGCCGCTTGGCGGAGTGAGAAGGTCAAGATACCGTCAATTGGCAACAGAACCGCTGTCGCCTGTGAGCGCGAGGCCGGGATAACCACCGCCAGCAGCGGCAGTTCCAGCAGCCGGTTTTCATGGAAAAATGTGTCTGTACCGGCACGATGGATCACCGAAGTGTGGAAGTTCCGCACCGACGTTTCCCGGTCCATAAACCGGACTTGGCGCACAGCCGCTACCTTTTGTAAACGACCCCTCCCTTCATCACAAAGCTGACCCTTTCGGTGGCGGTAATATCTTTCAGGGGATTGCCCGGCACTGCCACGATGTCGGCCAGCTTGCCAGCGGAAATAGTTCCCCGGTCATCAATACCTAGCAGATCGGCGGCATTGACCGTAGCACTGCGTAGCGCCTCCAGTGGCGACATGCCTTTGACACGACGCGCACCGAAGTTACTCTCATCGATTTCCACTTCGCCGGTGAGCGGGGACTCCTGCTTGTTCGCTGAAGGCCGCAATGTGTTCTCGTATGGCCTTGAGATACCGGTTTACGGTGTTCCGGTTCAGGCCCGCCTACTCAACGATCTGGAGAGCGCTCAGATTCAACGCAAAAAGCTTGATCAATTCACGGATTTTCTTCTCATAAATTTTGGAATAAAATGAGTACCTGTAAATACTTGTATTGAATAAACTTAAAGCCTTTTTGGGCTCTATTCAAAGCATGACCAATCTTAAAATATACACGACACGGCCGCTTTTGATACCCTAATTAAATGGAAACCGACACAATCCTACGGAGAAACATATGACATTTCGCGCAGTTCAAATCGATCGGGTACTATTCATTTTCACGTGTGCGCCGCTCATGGCTCAGGAGAGCTCCGGTTCCATTAAGGCAGGGAGCGGATACGGTTAAGATCGCTTACCTTTATAAATGTGATGTTCAGACCCAGAATGTCGTTCCGGATCGATTCAATATGCCGGCTGCGGCCACTCCAGAGTTACCGCCTGCCAGGCATTCCATATCAGGTTTTTCTCCGCTTGGAAATCTGTCGAGTCCGCCTGTGGTATGATCCGACTACGTTTCCAGATCGAAGATTGACCCCCTGCGGCCATCGTCAGCCACTGTCAGCGGCAGCGCATGAGTTGCCATAATGTGCTCCCCGCTCCCCGCCCAGGACCAGGTCGCCGCCGATCCCCGGTTAGTCGAGATACGGGGCAAACAGCTCTTCGAACTGCCCGAACTGTTGCTCCACTGATCGAGGCAACATTTTCGCGAAAATATCAAGGATGATGATCGCGTTGGTACTGGTGTCATCCTTGGAATCAAGCCGCATCCAGTCCGACAGGTCGCGATTGATCTGTTCAATGCGCTTGTAAATGGCGATGAGGCCGTCCAGATTCCAGTCGGGATCAAGTCCCCGGACACTGCGCATGTACTGGGCGAACAGGTAGGTCGAGACGGCGCGATACATGGTTTCATTCACTGATGCCATGGGTAAATGGAGCCGTACCATCGGCCGCAGCTTATCAAGATCTGGACATCCACTGGTAACCATAATGATGCCGATCATGGAACTGATGGCCTGTTGCAAGGAGGCCTCCTTGTGAGACACAAACCGGTCGCGACTCTCAATGGTGACCCGCACCTTGTCATAGGAGGCCATCCCCCTGAAACTGTGCAGGTAAGGTGAAATGTTTTCGATGACAGGGCAGGCTCTCAAGCCGCTGTCCTTTATGGGGCAATCCACACACGGGAACAGGCCTTCCTCGATGGGAATGGGGTCAAGCCCCCCCGCTTGCCGGGTAAAGGCCAGGGTCTGTGGATGGAGCTCAATTTCGAAATCGAGCACATGCTCCGTATGCAAATCAAACCTGTAGTGGTAAATGACCGGAGTCTCTTCATCTGGTTTTGATGTGTTCATGTTCTACCTGGTTTTCCTCGCCGTTCGCTATCTGATTAATGACTTTCCGCTCAGCAATATCTTTGCGGTTGACTGGCCATCTGTCATCAATATAGTCATTGCCTTGCATTTTCCCTTTGATAGGGCGCACACGAAAATTTAAGCGTAATAACCGATATTGTGCCCCATAATCGATGCGTGCCCGACGCTGTGACCCCGCCGGGTTCCAGCCAATATCGGGCAGGTGCGGTCGTGGTTAAGCCTTCGTATATTTGAAAGGGAATCCGTTCCCCGTATCTGTTGGAACGAACCGGACTCCGGCACGACCTGTATTTGTGGAAAGGGGAGACCTTTATATGAGGCTCAGCCAGGCAAATGAATCGTCAGCGCAACCCTGTCATGATCACGTTTTTACCGGAGCCGTGCCTGTCATACTGCGGGCCTATCTCATTGCCTTTCTGGCCGTGGGCTGCACACCTCGCCCCGATCCTGTGCCCGTCTCGCAGGCCCGTTACATGGAGACACGCATATTCAATGCCGGGTATGACCTGACGATAAAGGGGGCCATAAACACCTTACAGGACCTGCGCTACACGGTGGATGTGCTAGACAGGGAGCTGGGGCTGATTGTCGCCTCAACCCGGACGGAAGGTGAACAGGCGCGCATGACCGGGGACCGCAAGTGACGGAGCAGGCCTCCACCGGTAAAAAGATTCTCATCTTCGCCGTCATCGCGGCCATCATCATCGGTATCGTGGCGCTGATAACCAGGGGCGGTGGCGACGACGATGATGACGACTCCTATCGCGACCATGATGGCGGCGGACATTGGTGGTCATATGGCGGTGGCAGGCAATACGACGGACCCGAGGTTTACGAGTACCGGCTGACCATCAATTTCCAGACAATCGATTCGACTCATACCCGGGTCAGAGTCAGCGCGGGGGCCCAAAGTGTTGGCGGCCGCTCGGTCCGGCAGGCTGGCGCGATCGAGGATCCCGTCTTCTTCGAGCGCTTCTTCTCCCGCATGGAAGAGGTTCTCCAGGATGGCGGCCTCTAGCGCGGCAGAGCCCGGCCCGGCCGTCCAACTTTCAGGCCGGGCAAGAGAGCTGGCGGCCTCATCGGGCATTTACCTGGGCGCCTCATCCTGGCGCTACGATGGGTGGCGCGGCCTGGTTTACCGCGATCATTACCCCACTAAAAAGAGCTTTCACGATCACTGTCTCACAGAGTATGCCGGTCTCTTTCCGGCCGTGGGGGTCGATGCCACCTTTTACAAATTCCCGGATGAGAAACTGTTGTCCGAACTCGACGCCCGGACCCCGGACCATTTCAAGTTCGGCTTTAAGGTCACGGAAGAAATCAGTGTGCTCAAGTGGCCCACCCACAAGCGCTACGGGCAACGGGGCGGCCGGGACAATCCCAACTTTTTGAGCAGCGAGCTGTTTACCGAGCGCTTTCTGGAGCCGGTGCAACGACTGGGCGCCAAGTTGGGACCGGTCATGCTGCAGCTGGGCACGCTGCCCAGGGAGATCATCGCCGATGGGTCGTTTCTGGAGCAGCTGGACCGGTTCCTTGGAGCGCTTCCATCCGGCTACCAGATGAGCATAGAAATCCGCAATCGGGACCTTTTCAGGCGGCCCTATTTTGACATTCTGCGCAAGCATGGCATCGCCCACATCCATACCTCGTGGAGCTGGATGCAGCCCCTTGCTGAGCAGCTGCAGACCGAGGCTTCGATGACGGCCGACTTTTTTGCCATGCGGCTGCTCACCCCGACTCAAGTCGCCTACCAGGATGCGGTGGAGAGGTACTATCCCTACACGGCCATTCTCAAGCCGCAGCAGCAGGTGCGCAGCGCGGTGCTGAATTTTCTCAGGGGCGCGCTACAGGGCGTGCGGACAGGTTATGTTTTTGTGAACAACCGCCTGGAAGGGTCGTCACCGCTGACCATTGAACATATTCTGGAGGAGTTGTTAGATAAAAATTCAGCGACCTGATCGCCGGATAATGCCGGCACATCGGCGGAATTGGGCGGGATCGCGTCTACTGCCCGGCGGCAATAACGTTGAGGGCCGAACCGGCCTTAAACCAGCCGATTTGGGCCTCGTTCAGGGTGTGCTGAAGCTCGATAGCGTCCTTTGAGCCGTCCATATGGCTAAGCCGCATGGTCACCGATGATCCCGGCGCCAGCCCGGTGAGGCCGGTGAGGGCAACATTGTCATCCATGTTCACCTTGTCATAGTCCGCCGGGTTGCTGAAGGTCAGCGCCAGAACGCCCTGTTTCTTCAGATTGGTTTCATGGATGCGCGCAAAACTCTTTACAACGATGGCCACCGCCCCCAGGTGCCTCGGTTCCATAGCGGCATGCTCGCGGCTGGAACCTTCGCCATAGTTTTCTTCACCGACCAAAATCCAAGGCTGCTGGCGCGCTTTATAGGCCCGGGCGATAGCACTGAGTTTGGCCGTGGTATCAGGTGACTGTAGATCGCGGCCCATGCCGGCCCCCTCGGCAAAAGCGTTGGTGACGCCGATGAACAGGTTGTCACTGATATTGTCCAGGTGCCCCCGGAACTTCAGCCACGGCCCGGCCGGCGAAATGTGGTCTGTGGTGCACTTGCCTTGGGTCTTGGCCAGCACCACCAGGTTATCAAAGTCCTTGCCATCCCACGGAGCAAACGGTTCCAGCAACTGCAGCCGCTCACTGTCGCTGTGGATCACAATTTCAAGATCAGAGTTCTGAGACGGCGGCAGAAATCCGCCACCCGGTTCAAATCCGTTCGCAGGTAGTTCGTCCCCTTCCGGGGGCACCAGCATGACCGGTTCGCCGTTGACGTCAAGGGGATCAGTGAGGGGATTGAACGACAGTTTGCCGGCCAGCGCGTATGCGGTAACGATTTCAGGACTGGCAATAAAGGCCAGCGTGGCCGGATTTCCATCGTTGCGCCGGGCAAAATTCCGGTTGAACGAGGTGACAATCGTGTTGGGGGTCTCGGCCTGATGGTCTTCCCGTTTCCACTGCCCGATGCACGGTCCACAGGCGTTGGCCAGCACAACGCCGCCCATCTCGGTGAGGGTGTCGAGTTGACCATCGCGCTGGATGGTCGCTCTGATCTGCTCGGAACCGGGCGTAATCATGAAGCCGCTGCGCGCTTTCAGACCCCGATCCAGCGCCTGCCGGGCCACATGGGCCGACCGGCTGATATCTTCATACGACGAGTTGGTGCAACTGCCGATGAGCGCCACCTTGATGTTGTCAGGGTAGTTGTTATCCTTCACGGCCTGGGCCATTTCCGAGATGGGCCGCGCCAGGTCGGGGGTAAAGGGACCCACCACATGGGGCTCAAGGGTCGACAGATCAATTTCGATAATCTGATCGTAGACGGCGGCGGGATCATCCATCACTTCGGGATCGGCCCTGAGTTGATCGATGTGCTTATCGGCGCTGTCGGCGATGGCTTCACGGCCCGTGGCCCGCAGATAAATAGACATGCGCTTGTCATAGGGAAACAGCGAAGTCGTGGCGCCCAGCTCCGCGCCCATATTGGTGATGGTCGCCTTGCCGGTCGCGCTGATCGATTCCACTCCGGGGCCAAAGTATTCCACAATTTTTCCTGTGCCGCCATTGACGGTCAGAATTCCCGCCAGCTTCAGGATCACATCTTTCTGCGAGGTCCAGCCATTTAGCTTGCCCGTGAGATGGACGCCGATCAGTCCCGGCCACTTGAGCTCCCACGGCATATCGGCCATCGCATCCACTGCGTCGGCGCCCCCCACCCCAATGGCGATCATGCCCAGACCGCCGGAATTGGGCGTATGGGAGTCGGTGCCGATCATCAAGCCGCCGGGAAAGGCATAGTTTTCCAGCACCACCTGATGGATGATACCGGCGCCAGGTTCCCAGAATCCGAGGCCATACTTTTGCGCCACCGACTTGAGAAAATCGAACACTTCCAGATTTTCATTGAGGGCCATTTTCAGGTCCCGGTTGGCCCCTGTCTGCGCGCGAATAAGATGGTCGCAGTGAATCGTGGTGGGGACCGCAGCGGCCCTTTTGCCACTCTGCATGAACTGCAAGAGCGCCATCTGGGCGGTGGCGTCCTGCAGCGCGACACGGTCGGGTCTCAGGTTGGCGTAGGATTCCATGCGACGGGGCACCTCGGAGGGCGTGTCGTCAAACAGATGGGACAGCAGGATTTTCTCCGTGAAGGCCAGCGGACGGCCCAGCTTTTCGCGGCCCCAAATGGACCGTTCCGCCATCCGGGGGTAAAGTTTTCCTATTATCTGCTGAGTTTCATCCATAAGTCTGACCGTCCCCTACCAAGAATTGCCCCATATGCCACACGCGCCCCGGTTATCACTTAGGCGGAATTTAACATGACAAGCGGGACTTGGCGAAGCTTCCAGCGAGATCGTGTCTGACAGCCGTAGAGCGGCGCGGCCCTTTTGCCGCTCTGCATGAACTGCAAGAGCGCCATCTGGGCGGTGGCGTCCTGCAGCGCGACGCGGTCGGGCCTCAGGTTGGCGTAGGATTCCATGCGACGGGGCACCTCGGAGGGCGTGTCGTCAAACAGATGGGACAGCAGGATTTTCTCCGTGAAGGCCAGCGGACGGCCTAGCTTTTCGCGGCCCCAAATGGACCGTTCCGCCATCCGGGGGTAGAGTTTTCCTATTATCTGCTGAGTTTCATCCATGTCATTGTCCAGCGGACATTCACTCCGCCAACTCGAACTTCGCTCGCACCTCTTTCGCGTCCATCGTCCGGCCTTCATCGCTATCCTTCAAGCCGGCTTCGATGGCCTGCCCGACGTAAATGTCGTACATCAGGTCATCCCAGCTGGCGTCCTCGGCCAGGTTTTCTACCAGGCGCTGTGCTTCCTGTTTTATGCTGATCGTTGCCATTACGTAGCTCCCATTGCTCCTTTTCGTGGAGATGTGCAATGAAATATCTCACGGACGAAAATACCCGTGCTAGATGAAAATTACTATGTCAGGTTTGATCTATGTGCCAATTTTCCCACTTCGGGACGCAAGATTTAATCCCAAGCCCAATCCGACGGTTGCAGCGAGGGTGCCAATTGAAAAGCGAATAGGTGTGTCTTCTGTGAACGATGCGCCAGACCAGATTGATATCGTCATTAGCATGCGTACGGAAATGAATAGTGATGCAACTATGAGTGCGGCGGATCGTGATTTTCCGAGAGGCGCGACATAACTAGCTCCGAGAACAGCGGCCAAATAACTCAATAACAAGACAACATGGTACCCAAGCTCTTTAGAGATGAGGACATTAACTACAGGGGATAGCGAAACCAGCGTCCCAATAAATATAAAGAGGTTAAGAATCAACGAGACAATCAAATCAGCCATTATCCAAGAAAGGATTGCAGCTGGAACTGTTAAAAACCATCTAAGGGAGTTAGGTATATTATGGCTTTTCCAACGGTTCATGAACGCTTTTTATTTCTTACGTTTTCCAGTTTCGCTTGGATGTTTTAATTAGACCCGACCATGATGCTACGGCATTCCTGTTGGATGTCAATGCCTGCTCCAGACAAACCACACCCGTGGGAGGGAAAGGCGTTTCCCTGAAAGGGCGCTGTTGACTTCGCTCTCTCATGGGAGATACCGTTCAATATCCAACGCGCCGTGAAATACACCGAGTATATCAATTATATTTTCACTTGAGAGACGATAGGCGATGCGATAGTGCCCATAAAGCAGAATCCGGATTTCCCCTTTTGGCTCCGAGCGATACGCGTAGCCCGCCTCCGGATAGTACTTAAGCAGTTAAACCTTATTGAATATTTTGTCTACGACCCGCACTGCCGGTCAGGATCGTCCTGAGCTATATAGTCGTAGATATCTTTGAGCCACGTCTAGGCCTCAGCCGTCCATCTTAATTTTGCCACGAGCGGGTGCGGCGTTCCATTTCCTCATTTGATATCACGCGGTTCTTCTCTGAATCCTTAAGGCCTCGCTCGACCATGCGTTCGAATGCGAGTTCTCGCATGATCTCTTCATACCAAGCAGTGTCCGGCTGGGCCTCAACAATTTCCCTCATTTTCGCCTTTACATTTGCCATAAAGACTTCCTTTGTATCAAACCCAGCTGATCCGCCCTAGTACCTATACCCCTCCGGCTTGAAGGGTCCTTCAACGGGCAGGCCCAGATAGTCCGCCTGATCCTGCGTTAACTGCGTCAGTTTGGCGCCCAGTTTGTCCAGGTGCAGTCGAGCCACCTCCTCATCCAGTTTCTTGGGCAGCAGGTAGACTTTGCTGTCGAGCTCCTGCTCCCACAACATGAGTTGCGCCAGGACCTGATTGGTGAAGGAAGTCGACATGACGAACGATGGGTGACCCGTGGCGTTTCCAAGGTTAACCAGGCGGCCGCGGCTGAGCAGGATGATGGAATGGCCGTCAGCAAACGTGAACTGGTCGACCTGGGGCTTGATATTTTCTTCAGTAATTCCGGCGGTTTCCTCAAGGTAGCGGATATCAATTTCATGATCGAAATGACCGATGTTGCAGACAATGGCCTTGTCTTTCATGCGCGCGAGGTGTTCACCGGTAATCACATGCTTGCAGCCGGTGGCGGTGACAAAGATGTCACCGTAGGCGCAGGCCTCATCCATGGTGACCACTTCGAATCCTTCCATGGCCGCCTGCAGGGCGTTAATGGGGTCGATTTCGGTGACCACCACCCGGGCGCCGTAGCCCCGCATCGACTGGGCCGACCCTTTGCCCACATCACCGAATCCGGCCACCACCACCGTTTTCCCGGCAACCATAATATCGGTGGCCCGCTTGATTCCGTCAACCAGCGATTCGCGGCACCCATACTTGTTGTCAAATTTAGATTTGGTGACCGAGTCGTTCACATTGATGGCCGGGAAGGGCAGCTCTCCTTCCTTATCGAGGTGCACCAGGCGGTGGACACCGGTGGTGGTCTCTTCGGACACGCCTTTGATGCCGGGAATCATTTCAGGGTGTTTCTCCATCACCACCTGAGTCAGATCGCCGCCGTCATCCAAAAGGATATTCGGACCCTTGCCATCTGCAAATCGGAGGGTCTGCTCAATGGCCCACCAGTAGTCTTCATCGGTCTCCCCTTTCCACGCGAAAACCGGCAAACCTTTATCGGCGACCGCGGCGGCCGCATGATCCTGGGTGGAGTATATATTGCAGGAGGACCAGCGCACGTCGGCGCCCAGTTCCACCAGGGTATCAATGAGCACAGCTGTCTGCACGGTCATATGGATACAGCCGGCAATGCGGGCGCCGGCCAGCGGTTTGCTGGCCCCGTATTGGGCGCGCAGGGCCATCAGTCCCGGCATCTCCGCCTCGGCCAGTTCAATTTCCTTGTGCCCAAAGGCGGCCAGCGACATATCGGCTACCTTGTAGTTCGCCCCGCTGTTATCAGCCGTGGCCTTCACCATATTTGTGTCTTGTACATCCGTGGTCATACTCGTGTCCTGCATATGCTAAAAAGATGCCGCCTGCGGTACTACCGCTCAAAGCGGCTTGGAATTTAACCGATTTCCGCCGGGTTAAGCATCAATAATGCAAGAGACGGACCCGGTGACGCTGTGCCGTTGCGGTTGCCCGGTTAGCCGGAACCGTCATCCGGCTCTCCCCACAGCCTGGCGATATAGGGACCAAAGGCCATGGCCGCAGTGAGGCCCGGGCTGTCGATGCCGAAAAGATTGATCCAGCCGTCAGCGCCTTCGGCCGACTCATTGCGAATGAAAAAGTCGCGGTGATGCACGCCTTCAATATACAGGTGTGGCCGCACCCCAGCCCAGTCAGGCTCAATGGCGAATTCGGCAATCCCCGGCCAATATTGGGCTACCGCCGATTTGAACTCAGCGGCCCGCGCCGCATCAACGCTATAGTGGGGAGTGTTGCCAGGAAGATACTCGGTGTCGGGCCCCAGTCTCACCTCACCTTGCAGATCAACGCGCAGATGGATGCCCAACCCGGCATCGGTGGGCAGAGGATAGATCAAATGGCCGAACTTGCCCCGGGCGCCCGGCACGCTGAAGTACGAGCCTTTGCACAGGCGCAGTTCATAACCGGCGGCATCGTATCCGAAACCGGCTCGCCGGGCCACCTCCAGCGCTCCCAGTCCCGCCGAGTTAATGACTCGCTCCGCCGCCAGCGCGTTTGTGCCCCCGGACGACGCATCAACCATGTTAAGCTCGAAATGGCCGGCCCGCCCTTCCAGGCCGCCGAAGGCAGTGTTGAGCGCCAGGTCGCCGTCAGCGGCCCGGAATTCGCCAAGCAGATGATGCATCAAGCTGTCGGCGGAAAGGACGCCGGTGCCAGGAGAGTGCAGGGCGGCCAGAGGCGCCAACTCCGGGTAGATTTTTCGCAGGGCGCCGGCCTGAAGCAGCTGCAACTCCAGCACGCCATTGGCGCGGCCCTGGTCGTGCAGCTGCTGTAGCCTTTCCTCCGAACCCTCAGCCGCCAGGATGTATTTGCCACAGCGCCGGTATGGGAGACCGTTCAACTCCAGATACTGATAAAGGATCTCTGCGCCCTGCAGACAGAGCTGCGCCTTCAGGCTGCCGGGAGGGTAATAGATACCGGCATGCAGCACTTCGCTGTTTCGGGAGCTGATGCCGAGCCCATAGTCCGGCTCCTGCTCTACGATCAGACATTTCCAGCCCCGCCGGATCTGGAAATAGTGGCCCAGAGCAAGCCCAACCGCTCCGGCGCCGATGATGACCAGGTTATACATGCGCCTCCTGCAGGTGCAACGTGAGCCTCATAGGCCACAATTTTTTGCGGTGCCGAAGAACCCTTTCCATACCCGTTCCATCCTGGAACTCCATTCCGGAACTCTACGCTGGAACCAATCCTTGTTCATTGGGGCCTTCAGCAGATAAATTGACAGCCGGTTCAGACTCTGCGTAAAATTAGCGCGTGTTGTAGTCAATGTGATCATCGAGGTGAAATTATGTTATCCCGATCAACCCTGCCTTTTCTTTTCCTGACGTTGCTGACCGCTGGATGCAGCAAGGTGGAGTCGCATGACTTGCGCCTGACCCACCCTCCAAAAGTGTTCGGCGAATATGCCACGCAAACAACTTTTACGGCCGATTTTGAAGGGGCCGAAATCGTCAGCTCCATACAAGGGCGCAGACCGGAATATGACAGCCGTCCGATTAAGGACAATGTCGTTCTGATCAACAGCCGCGAAACAGTGACTATAACAGTGTCCAACCCCGGTGAACAGACCGCCATCGCGCCGCAGACCGTGGTGATTATCTTTTACGACGGTCCTACGGGCGCAGCCCTGGAGACCCTCTCCATCACGACCGAAGTGGTGCCCCCGGGCCAGAGCAGAACCGCAAGCGTCACCACCGCTTTTGTGCCTTCCTCAGGGAGCTATTACTGGTCGTACCACGTGGCCCATGCCGAAAATTGGGAAACCACCCTCGCTGAATATGAGGCCAGCAGTCAGGGACAGGCGGGCGAGGACGATGATGACGACTGGGGCGACGAGGATTGGTAGGGCGCTAGAGCGGGGTCAGGAACTGCTGGCCAGCAGCTCGATCTGGGCCGCCAGAGCCGATCGGCCCGCAGGCGTGGTCACATCGGCGTCAAAGTTGGAGTCGAGTTTTTTCACCCACACGAGGCTGGAGTCAAATTCGGCCGCGCCGTAAAATCCTGTCGCCACGGTAATCATTAAATCTTCATAGGTAATAGCGGTGTTCCGCTTGAATATCCAAACGGGACTTGCAGTCAAGGCATTTTTCGCGTCGGTAACCGCGGCAGTGAAATCGCCGGTAGCGAGGCTGGAAAAGGCCCGGCCAGCCAGCAGCTCCACCATCACGTCGGTCGTGTCTTCCAGTAGAATTCCGCGATCAAATTTGGTGTCGCTGGTGTCCGCCGCTCCCAATTCAATATAGGCCCAGCCCAGGCCGTTCCACGTGTCCGCGTAAGACTCATCGAAGGCCAGCCCTTCCTCAAACTGAATGATGGCCCCCCGGTAATCGAGCTCCGTCCACAGCTCCCAGCCGTATTCGGTGAAGTCGGGAGTATCGGCAACCAACTTTTCCCGGCAACCGCCGGCAAGCAACGCCAGAGCCATTGCCGCAGTGAGCGCGTTTGTGGTGAGGGATTTCTGCATGTTACTTGAGCAACGCCATTTTGTGAGTGAAATGCTTCCCGCTCGCCGTCTGTAAACGGACAAAATAGATGCCGCTGGCAACCGCCCGGCCCCGCCGGTCCTTGCCGTTCCAAACCACCTGATGCTGCCCCGCCGGCAAGATCCCATTGACTAAAACATCGACCCGTTGACCCAACAGATTGTAGACAATCAAGGTCACCTTCTGCTCCGGCCCATCCAGCAGCCCAAGGTCGAAGGAGATACGAGTGGATGGGTTAAAGGGGTTGGGATAGTTGGCGCTGAGCCAGGTCTTTTCAGGCACTACCAATGTCCGTTCCCCCAGCCGGAACGCCCCCCCGCGACGCGTCCACGCGATCACCATGTCCTTTTCGTCCATCGAGGGGAGCTCGACCCACTGGCCTGCCTGTGACAAATGATAAACCGCTGCCCCCTGGCCACGCTTGGCTGTGCCACTGCCTTCACCCGGAGAGGACCGGCGCATCCTGACCTGAACCGGCTGCTCGAAAGTCAACCCGCCGTGGCCGAGAACGTATTGCGCAGACGGAGCATCCCCCGGGGCGTCGCCGCCCAGGCCATCAGCGATGACCAGCAGCTGGTCGCTCAGCAGCGCTCCTCCTGGGGCGGCCACTTGAAAATTGGCGTCCAGGCTGGCAGCCGTCCACGGCCGGGCCGCCCTGGCAAACACAATAGCTGCCCCGGCTGTCGTGGCGCTGTCGCCCACCGCATTGGTGCCGGTGGCCACCAGAACCAGAGTGTCCGCCTCTTCGAGCCTGTGGCTGCGGACATAGGTGAACGAGTCGATTTCAGTGAGCGCGGCGGCGGTTCCATTGATCGTCAGGGCCATACTGTTGGCCATGCCGAGGGTGTCGACCACCAGCACCTGCAGATAGTTGGTGACGGCGCTGTTTTGCACCACGCTCAGCGTGACCCGCGGGCGGTCGATAATGCGCACTCCGTCGCCGGTGGTATGGGCCGTCCGGTTACCGGCTCCGTCCGTGGCTCGCACGGTTGGGTAGTACCACGACTTGTATGCCAGGGTCAGGCCGGTGGCCGTGGCCGTGGTATCGGTACCGGCTGAGCTCCACGCAACAATGTTGGAGTCGCCTGCGGTGGAGCCGAGTGAAAACTCATACAGTGCAATCCCGGTAAAGTCTTCCACGTAGCCGCTAAAGGAGAGGGAATAACTCAGCCGCACGGTCGTGGAGTCGAGGTCTGCGGCGCCTGCGCCATCAATAATGTTCACCCCGGTAATAACCGGAGCCAACGTGTCGTAAGTGATCGGCGAGACCGTGGCCGTATCGGCGTTGCCGGCCGCGTCCTGGGCGATAATGGCCATGCTGTACTGTCCCCCCTGAACCAGCACGGGAGGATCGGTTAATACGCCGCTGTGGCTGCCTGCCGCGATCTCGGAAGACGTGAGCGCCTGCACGTGGGGGGACGCGCCATCGGTTACCCCCGTGTTGCCCAGCCAGGTCCATACGACCCTGCCGTTGTCCAGCGCTTCGCCGAAAGTGTAATCAAGCCCGGTGCTGTTGACGAGGCTCGCATCGGCCGGGGCAGTGACCGAAAGGGTTGGCGGCATATTGTCCACTTTTAGAGTATTGGCGCCACCGGAAATATGGACGACGGCATTCCCAGCTATATCGTCGGCCACGACAGTCAGCGTGGCGAACCCATCATTGCCCGAGGGCGCGGTGATCTGGAATGTCCAGATCGAATCGCTGGCGCCCAGGCTCATATTTTGTGTTGTGATGTCGCTGCCCGTACCGGCGTAATCGATACTGATGACAGGTGTCGCCTGCACAGGCTCCTCAAATACGACCGTGATATCGGAAACGTCGTCCACCCGCACCAGTGAGTCGGTGTACGCGATGGTGTAACCGGGGGGCGTATTGTCGACCACCAGCGTACTGCGGCCAGTCGTATTGGCAATGGTAAGGGCGTTCCCTGCGAGATCGGTCGCAATGAGTGTGATGGTGGCAATGCTGTCGTTGCCCGTCGGCAAAGTTGCGTCGTAGGTCCAAATGGTGGCCGAAGTGGAGTCCATTGTCGTCGCAGCGACGTTATTGTCGCGGTAGGCGATGGCGATCTGCGGCCTGGAAGTGGCGGCCTCATTAATGGTTCCGGTGATGGTGATGACATCCCCGGTGCTGCCCAGCGTATCGGAATAAGTCAGCGCGGCAGTGGGCGGCGTTGTATCCACCGTAAAGTTGGAGGCGCTGGCCGTGGCAGTGGTCAGGTTGCCGGCCAGATCGGTCAGCAAGGCCCGGACAGCGAGATCATCGCCCTCCGAGTATCCGGCCAGTTCTTCCACACCTGTGCCACCGGCAACGGAGTCGCCCACGGCCAGGGTCACCGTGCCCGCGGTGATATCGGCCGAAGAAACGGTATAAGGGAGCCCAAAATCCTCAAAGGCGCCGTCCATTTCGGCCTGCAGCTGTAGAACACCACCAGCGAGGGAGGCATCGGTCGCATCAATGGGGACGACGATATCCAGTCCCGTATTGGTTTGGTTCCAGTAATCTGCGACCAGCGCGCCGCCGGTTGTGGCGATATTTCCCACCGTGAACGGGGCGGGATCGGCCTGATCGACTAAAAGCGTGGTGGCGCTGACCGTCCCCGTCGTGCTGTTGGTGTTGGCATCGGTTATAATGGCATCGAAGGTAACGGTTACCCCGTCGGCAAAGCCTGTCAGGGCCTCAAGCGTAACAGCCACTACGGAAATCGTCACGGTGCCGCCGAGATCGCCGGCGCCAATGCCAACCGTGCCGCCGAGGTTTTGGTCACTGCCGCCGTCCGTTGCGGCCCGCAACTGAATGATGCCGCCATTTAAGGTTGCGGCCCCATCCACCGGCACCGTTATGTCAACGCCCGTGTTGGTGCCGTTCCAGAAACCGGCGGTTACCGTGCCCCCTGTGGTGACCACCGCTCCGACGGTAAAGGCCACGGGCGGATCGTCATCATCGATAATGGTAAAGGTGTGCGTGAGCAGGGTCGCCCCCAGCGTTGCATTGGATGGATTGGAGAGTGTAACATCAAATGTTTCATCGCCGTCATCCAGTAGATCATCCAAAATGGTGACGTCAATCGTATCCAGGATAGCGCCGGGTAAAAAAGTCAGAAAACTACTTACCAGGGAGTAATCAACGCCGCCGGTTGCCGAACCATCTGTAGCGGCAAAATCAACCGTAATCGTAAACTGCGACACCGCCGATAGCGCTACCTCCAATTGTGCGGGCGAAACGGCCTCCACTCCCGCCGACCCCAAAGCAGTAAACGCGACTGTTGGAGGTAGGTCATCATCCAGAATGGTGTAGGTATGACTGTTGACTCCCGACAGATTTGCGCCTTGAGGATTGGAAAGGTTAAGAATGATCGTTTCGTCCTGCTCATCCAGCGCGTCGTCGGCAATGGTAATCGAGATATTGCTGGTCGTCTGGCCCGCGGCGATGGTATCGGAACCTGCCACTAGAGTATAGTCCGTCCCGCCACCAGTGGCGGTACCTACGCCCAATGAATAGTCAACAATGACATCCACCTCCGTGGCGGCCCCCGTCAGCACCAGAGCGATGAGCGCGGGAGAATTATTCTCAGCCCCGCTCGATGTCAGGCCGCTGAAGCCGACATCGGGTGGCGTGTCATCGTTCGTTATCGAGTAAGTATAGACCGTTGTGGTCCCAAGGTCAGCGTTGTTCGGATTGGAAAGGGTGATAATGAACGTTTCGTCGTTTTCGTAGATGGTCTCATTCACAATGTTCGCCACAAGTATTGAGTCCGTTTCACCTGGAGCAATGTCCGCTGTGCCGGAAGCGAGCACGGAGTAGTCAATGCCGCCCCCACTGGCGGTGCCACTTACCGTGTAGTCAACGGACACATTTAACCCGGACGCGTCAGAAAGAGTGATAACTGGATTGATTGGCGAACTGCTTTCGGCTCCGCTGCTCCCGGATGACGAAAACTGTATGGTCGGTGTCGGATTGTTATCATTGATGGTGAACGTGTGGACAGTAACCACACCCAGATTGGCGTTTACCGGGTTGGATAAGGTGATTGAAAAAGTCTCGGAATTTTCATCAATAAGGTCGGCGGCAATGGTAGCGGTCGTTATGGTGCCCGTGGTTAATGTGGCAGGGATAGTCAGCGTACTCGCTACCAGGGTATAATCGGTTCCGCTGCCGGTGGCGGTAATATCCGTGGCAGCATAATCGACCAATACGTCCAGCTCGGAAGCAGTATCCAGTACCAGCCCGAAGGTTGGAGCAATTCCGCCTTCAGTGCCGCTGGAGTTCGCAAGCGCAAAATTCACCGTTGGGGGAGCGTCATCGTTTAGAATAATATATTCGTGAACAGTGTTGGCGCCCAAAGTCGCATCGCCAGGCACGGCCAGAGTCACTTCAATGGTATCATTGGCTTCAAATAGAGATTCATTGTTAATCGTAATGGGAATGGTCGTGGTGGTGGCTCCGATAGATATCGTTGCCGTCCCGGCATTCAATACGAAATCATTGCTCACACCTGCGATGGCGTTGCCTCCCGTTACAGAATACTGAACGGTGGCGGCGACCCCCGAAGGGCCATCCAGAAATATCTGCAACGATGGGCCGGTAATGACTTCACTTCCGCTGGACTCGGTGGTCGAAAACTGAATGACGGGCTTTGTCCCGTTAGCGTCTATGGTAAATGTGTGAGTCCCGTTTGAGCCCAGCGACCCCGCGTCAGGCCCGGCCCCGGTTCGTGGATTGGTAAGGGTTATTTCGACGGTTTCGGCTCCTTCATATAATGATTCGCTGGTGAGGACCAAGGGAATGGTCGTCGAAGTATTGCCCTCTAAAATGGTGGCAGTGCCAGACAGGGCGGTATAGTCAGTGCCTGCTGTGGCCGTCCCCCCTGTAGTGGCATAATCGACCAGGTAATCCCGCCCGGTTGCGGCAAGGGGATCAAGCACGATAAGCAAATTGATGGTGCCCGAATTTTCTGCTGCATTGGAGGCATCCGAGCTGAAATGAATGGCCGGTAGCGCGTCATCATCCGTGATGGTAAACGTGTGCACAGTTGTCGTCAACAGACCGGCATTTACCGGCGTGCCCAATGTTATGATAACCGTTTCATCATCTTCGTCGAGCACATCCGTGGCGATAGCCAGTGATATGTTTGAAGTCAGATCGCCAGCCGAAATCGTGACGGTGCCGTTAGCCAGAGTGTAATCGGTGCCGCCACCATCTGCTGTTCCCGATACCGTGTAGGGCACAAAGACATCGCGACCTGATTTCGGCGAGAGTGTAATCTCGATCGGGACGGGTGTCGTCGATTCGTCACCGGACGAAGCGCCGCTGCTGAATTGCACCCCGGGCAGGGCATCGTCATCGGTGATGGAATAGACGTGCGTCAACGTTGAGCCCAGAATTACGGTTGAGGAAGGATTCAGAATGTTAACGGTAAAGGTCTCATTACTCTCATCCAGGGCATCATTCACAATTGTTATGGGAACCGTTTCTATCACGTCATTAACGGCGAAGGTAAGGGTGCCGCTGCCGCTACCCGGATCGCTGTAATCGGTAATGTTTGTGGCCGACCCGGCGGTAATGGTATAGTCCACTGTGATCGTAAATTCGGAGGACAATGTTAGACTGGCTGTTATTGAGGGCGACGCTCCCTCCAGCCCGGAGGAGGCGGTAGCATCAAGGTTGACGGTGGGAGGACCGTCATCATCCGTGATGGTAAAGGTGTGGTTTGCCCCCAGGCCCGACGATCCAGAAATAACCTGCAGATTAAAAATGACTGTCTCATCGGGCTCATCGTTCAGGTCATCAATGGGGTCTACAGTGAAATAGACAGTGTCGTTACCGGTAAATGTGATGGTGTTGGTTGTAAAGGAATAATCCGCTAATTCAGCAGTACCACTCGCCCGATTGTACCTCACCGTCACATTGCCCGCATAATTGATCATAAACACGCCAATGGACTGCGCCCCTGCCGTTTCAGAAGCACTGGAGGTGGAATTCAAAAATGCGACCGTCTGTCCCCACACGCCAATGGGCAGCAGGGCCAGCAAAAGCATAAACATTGCCAAGGTGGCGGATGTAGAAGTCTTGCGTCTCATATATCGTTTGTTGAAATGATTCACTGCTTACGGTCTAAATCGTTTATGCGCCGGAATATAGTTCATCGGCAGTAACGGGTTAAACTAAAACTTGAGCAGCTGTAGTAAAGTGACGTGCGTCAACTTGACAATGCCCGTGTGCGCCCCGTCATATCATTTCGGTGTTCCCGGTCACATCCCGGCGCGGCGTTAAAAACTGACTCCAATGGAACCGGAAATATCCATCCAGTAGATGGCCGATTTGATGGACGAGTCCATCACATAATTGAGTCTCGATTCCGTGGTGACCTCAATCAGCTTGATGAACGGCAGCGTGTAGCTGGCCCCAAAGACCATGCCCCCGGTGAGTACGGAAAAACCGTATAGTCCGGCGCCGGCAGAAATCTCGAGAGGCCCCCAGGGAAACTTGGCCAACCCCAGGATGGAAATCCCCTGAATGGTGCCCGCCGACGGGTGGGTATGGG
Source organism: Fidelibacterota bacterium (assembly GCA_004124875.1). Taxonomy (GTDB): domain Bacteria; phylum Fidelibacterota; class Marinisomatia; order SCGC-AAA003-L08; family TS1B11; genus TS1B11. The sequence goes on from SCKJ01000001.1 coordinate 33,635, forward strand.
TGAAGCTGAAACTCGAAATTTCCACCGCGTAGGTCAACGATTGGCCCGCGATGGTTTTTGTGGGAAAATCAAGGGTCACCCGGCCATCAATAAAGGAGTACCACCAAGGCGTCAGGCCCATGCCGACCAGCCACGGCGATGAGGCCGTTATGCGGGCGGTATAGCCCCAGGGAATTCGGGGTTCCTTAATTTCTTTCTGCTCCAGTTCGCCCAGCTCGACTTCCCCGGCCCGGTCATCCGCCAAGTTTATTCCGGCATCCGCGGCGGTATCCTCAAACTCGGCGTTCTCATCAAAAAACTCGTCACTGAATTCGTCTTCGTCGAACTCATCAAAGCCCTCATCGGAAAATTCATCAACCTCATCATAATATTCGTCGTCACCCTCTAAGTATTCATCGTCGTAATACTCGTCATCGTAGTAATCATCCTCAAAGTAATCTTCCGAATCGTAATCATCGTCATAATATTCGTCGTCGTAAGAGAGCGTGTCCTCCGCGAAAGCATCCTGTGCGTGCGCCATTGAAGGCGTCAGGATTGCCAAAGCCAGCGGCAATAAGTAACGGCACAAACCAGCGCGGCGGCGGCTCGCGCCAATTAGATGCATCATATGTTGCCAGATTTTCTGCATGTTTCGCCTCCATTACGCCTGTGCGCAAGACTTGTGGAGAATGTAAGCGATTTTCTCCTTTGATACAGCCTCTGTTTGAAAGCAGTGATTTGGGTCTCCCGAGGCCGCCATCCGGCCCTTGGGAAAGGGACAGAGCTGCTCAACGGCTCCCGGTTTCCCCGCGCATTACCATACCTCTGCATACCGCCACCCGGCTTGTGCAACCCCTGAACTGCCCGGCATCATCAGCCTGCCTGCCCACGAGGGCTCGTCGGAAATGACGGGCAACTGACATCCATTTTTCGTAAATTGGGAAGCTATAAACGGAAGCTTGCGGCTCCTTATTTATGGAGTTTATGGCCAAACCGTCCGTCCAGAGCCTGACTGAAATGCAGCGCCCGGCATCTGGGCCTCGTGCGCGCCCCACCGAAATTGTTGGAGGTTTGAATATGGATCCCGCCAAGCTGATCCTCGATGGAAATGAATATGAGCTCCCTGTTGTGATCGGGTCTGAGGGTGAAATCGGCCTGGATATTACCAAACTGCGGAGCGCCAGTGGCGCCATTACCCTCGATCCCGGCTATGGCGGCACCGGTTCGTGCTACAGTAGCATTACGTACATCAATGGAGAAGAGGGCATTCTTCGATACCGGGGCTACCCCATTGAACAGCTGGCGGAGAAAAAACGGTTTGTGGAAGTGGCCTATCTGCTCATTTATGGCGATTTGCCCAATGAGACGGAGCTGGACCTGTTTCGACATCAGTTGACGCATCACAGTCTCATCCACGAGGACATGAAAAAATTCTTCGAAGGTTTTCCTGCCGAGGCCCATCCCATGGGCGTGCTTTCCTCGATGATATCATCACTTTCCAGTTATTACCCCGATAGCGGCAACGGGGAAGATATTGACTTGAACATCATCCGCCTGCTGGCCAAAGCCAAGACCATTGCCGCATTTTCCTACAAGAAATCGATTGGCCAGCCGTATGTTTATCCGCGCAACGATCTGAGCTACCATGCCGATTTTCTGCATATGTTGTATGCCGTGCCGGCGGAAGAATATGTCCCGCCCCCGGCGCATGAGGAGGCGCTCAACATGCTGCTGATTTTGCACGCCGACCACGAGCAGAACTGCAGCACGTCGACGGTTCGCATGGTGGGTAGCAGCCAGGCCAATCTGTTTGCTTCGATATCAGCTGGCGTCAGCGCGCTATGGGGCACCTTGCACGGCGGCGCAAATCAGAAAGTGATCCAGATGCTGCAGACAATCCTTGATGACGGTGCTGACTACCGGAAGTATGTCGATCTGGCCAAGGATCCCAACGCTGATTTCCGGCTCATGGGATTTGGCCACCGCGTCTACAAAAACTTCGATCCCCGGGCCAGGATTCTTAAGGGCCAGGCTGATAAGGTCCTGGGGCAGATGGGTGTCGAAGATCCGCTGCTGGATATTGCCAGGAATCTGGAGCGGATCGCCCTGGAAGACGACTACTTCATCGAGCGCAGACTCTACCCTAACGTAGATTTCTACAGCGGCATCATCTACCGCGCCATGGGCATACCGACCAACATGTTTACTGTGATGTTTGCGCTGGGCCGGCTGCCCGGATGGATTGCCCAGTGGAAAGAGATGCGCGATGATCCTCACGGCCGCATATACCGGCCCCGGCAAATCTACATGGGAGAAACTGAGCGGTCCGTGTAGCGGTGCCACCGCGAAAGGCTGGCGCTGCACGCGTTTGGATCAGTGATTGACCTGCCGGATGATTTCCCCTGGCTCAGCCGCTGGGTCCTTCCCAGCGGGACCGGCACAACATTTGAAAGAGGCGCGTGTGACCAAGCCGGGAGTCTAGCGACGCTCTCCTTCGCCCACCGGTTCCTTTCCGGTCCACAATATTTCCTGCTCCGGCGTCCAGTAGACGGGGTGCTCGTTGCGTAATATATCCAGCAGTAGTGTGGCTCGCGCCGCGTCAATAGCATCGTAATGCTCATATGTGTCATCGGCAAAATGCAAATTGATGCGGCTCGTACCGTCGCGATAATGGAGAACCGAATAGGATTCAATTTCTTTTTGAATGGCCATGCTTCACCCTTTCATTTATTATGGGGCGAGGTGAAACTTAACACGGGCGCCTTTACGGGGAAAGCGTCCCGGATCTCCGGTGCCGCAGCGGATCACTTCAGGCACCCATCTGAAGTGACGCATTGCTTGACCTGCACCGATAACAGTTGCTAACCTGCGACCATGCTGACGAAAACCAAAGCACTGCTTATCGGTCTCCTTGCAGCCGCCTGCGTGCCCTATTCCGGGGCCGATATCATCCTCCACAGTGGCCTCATACTCTCCATGGACCGCTTTCAGCCCCCGGCACAGGCCCTGGCCATCGTGGACGGCAAGATCCTGGCAGTGGGCAGCAATGCCGAGATCATGCCGCTGGGCAACTGGTCGACCCGTAAAGTCAACCTGAAAGGGGCCACGGTGCTCCCCGGATTGACCGACAGCCACTTTCATCTCGCCGGTTTTGGACGTCATTTGGAGACCTTGAACCTGTTTGGGACGCAATCGGCTGAGCAGGTGGCGCGCCGCGTCGCCCGGCAGGCCGCCCTGACATCTCCGGGGACCTGGATTACAGGCCGTGGCTGGGACCAGAACGACTGGGCCGTCAAAAAATTTCCTGATCGCTCCCTATTGGATGAGGTGGCCCCCAACCATCCCGTAGCCCTGACGCGCGTCGACGGCCATGCCATCTGGGCCAACTCGGCGGCCCTGGGCCTGGCAGGCATCGATGCCAATTCTCGCGACCCCGAGGGCGGCCGGATCATCCAGCGGGACAACGGTGAGCCCACGGGCGTGCTCATTGACAACGCGAAGTCGCCCCTCACCGCGGCCATCCCCAAACCGTCTGTGGCCGATATCCGGCGTCGGTTGGAGAAGGCCATCACCCGGCTCAATCAGGTGGGACTGACATCCATCCATGACCCGGGGGTTAATCAAACCACGCTTGATATCCTGATGCAGATGGCGGATGAAGGCGTCTTGAATATCCGCTATTATGCCATGTTGAACGGAGACGAACCGGCACTGCTCCGGCGCCATTTCGAGCAGGGGCCCACTATCGAGTACAATCAGAGGGTGACCATCCGGTCCGTCAAATTGTACGGCGACGGCGCGCTGGGCAGCCGTGGGGCGGCGCTCCTGTCTCAGTACAGCGATGACCCCGGCAACCTGGGCCTGACGCTCACTTCCGCCAGCGAACTTGAGCGCGCTGTCGATGCTTCCATTGCGGCCGGATTTCAGCCCGCCATCCATGCCATCGGCGACCGGGCCGTCAGAACGGCGCTTAACATCTACGAGAAGATGCTGGACAAATATGCGGATCGGGATATTCGCCCGCGCATTGAGCATGCACAAATCATTACCCGGCGCGATATCCGGCGTTTTGGGAAGCTGGGCGTCATCGCCTCCATGCAACCGACCCACGCCACCAGCGATATGTACTGGGCCGAAGACCGACTCGGTTCCCAGCGCATCAAAGGGGCCTACGCCTGGAAATCGCTGCTGGAAGCCGGGGTCACCATCGCGGGTGGTTCCGACTGCCCCGTCGAGCGGGAAGAGCCTCTGCTACAATTTTTCGCCGCCAGGACACGCCAGGACACCACCGGGTGGCCGGAGTCGGGCTGGTACAGCTCGCAGAAAATGACCGGACTCGCCGCCGCGCGATCCATGACTGCCTGGGCCGCCATTGCCGCTTTTTCCGACAGCATCCGTGGCCGGATTCTGCCCGGCTTTGATGCCGACTTGACCATTCTGTCCCGCAATCCGCTCAGTGACCCCCCCGAGGTGATTCTGGATACGAAAGTGCTGACCACCATACTGGGCGGGCAAACTGTCTGGCGCGATGATAAAGCCTGGAAAAAAATGCCGCTGCCCCCGTTCGTGAAGCAGAGCGATGATAGCGCAACGGAGGCCGGCTCCCGGTAATATTCGCCATGACTGACATTCACAGCACAGATGCGGTCGTCCTTAAATCCGTAGACTACTCCGACACTTCCCTGATCGTGCGCCTGTTTACCCGGGATTATGGCAAGATGACGGTCATCTCCAAGGGCGCCCGCAGGAGCAAACGCGGACTGGGAGGCATGCTCAGGCCGCCAAACCAACTGTCCATCACTTACCGGCACCGTGACAATCGGGACATTCAGACTTTGACCGCCTGTGAGTACGCCGCCCGCCACCCGGGACTGCTGACGGACATGGCCCGCAGCACCGCCGCCATGATGGCGATTGAAATGCTGGACAAGTCGGTGCATGAATATGATCCGCAGCCCCTGTTGTACCGGTTGATCGCGGCCTTTATAGCTGAACTCGGCGAGGCCGATTCCGATCCCACCTCGCTGATCCACTTCTACCAGCTCCATCTTGCGGTGCAGCTCGGGTTCGCGCCCCACCTTGACCGCTGTGTCCACTGTGGCAAGCCTTTGCAAACGGCGGTGGTCGAATCGGTAGCGGGACATTTAAGCTGCCCCCGTTGCCGGCCAAGTGGCGGTCAACGTCTGAGCCGCGAGAGCTTGGTCTATCTGCGGGGATTGCGGTCGACGCACATTACCGACCTGGTGTCATTGACTGTGGATAAAAAAGCGTCTGATGCCGCCGGACAGTTCCTGATGGGGCACCTGTTTGCCCATGTTGAAGGACTCGACAAGCTGAAATCGCTCAATTTCTGGCAGCAGGTGCGCCCATGACTACCGTCGCTAAGCAGCTGATTTCCGGGGATCACATCGAGCTGGGATCGGGACCTGTCGGCATCTACATGATCCATGGGTTCACCGGCTCAACCTATGAATTTCAAGGTCTCGCCACCTACCTCGCCGACGCCGGTTACCGCGTTCAGGCACGGCTGCTGGCGGGGCACGGCACCAGCGTCGAAGAGTGCAATCTTGTGCGGGCCCAGGACTGGCTGACCGAGACAGAATTCCACTTTACCGAATTGCTGCTCGACTGCGAAACCGTCTTCGTGGTCGGTCTCAGCATGGGCGCCGGCCTGGCCCTGCACCTGGGCGCCCTGTTTCCGGTGGCTGGTGTTGTGGCCATGTCGACGGTGCTCGGCGTCAACCCGGTAAAAATGCCCTGGCTGTTGCCCCTGGCGGCGCCCTTCGTCACTTCGATTCGGAAAGCAAGTGTCTATCACGGCAAGAATCCCGCTGGTCACCGGTATTACGGCTACGACAGCTACCCTGTAAAAGGGATGCGGGAAATGCTCCGGCTGAACCGCCTGATCCACGGAGAGCTGCCAGCGATGATCGCCCCACTACTGATGATGCACTCCAAAGCCGACATCACCGCCGATTTCCGCAACGCTCAAATCGTGTTCGATGCTGTTGGGTCGAGCGACAAAGAAATGGCAGTTTTTGAGGAATCGGGACACGTTATGCCGGACGGCAGCGAAAAAGAAGCTGTCTGGGAGGCGCTGCTTACCTTTATCGCCGCCCGTACCCCACAGCCTGCTGAGGCCGGTTAGGAGGTCCTGTGCGCTACGAGTATACGAGTCCGGGAAGTTACGATATCTTTGGAAGGGGACAGCCCCGCCCGGACACGATCAGAACTCTACTGGTGCTCAACATTGGCATCTGGGGGCTGATAACAATATCGGGGACTGAACGGCTGTTTTTTCCTCTGTTGGGCCTGGTGCCGCAGTATGTCTGGACCAAAGCGATGCTCTGGCAGCCAATCACCTACATGTTTCTCCACGCCGGATTCTGGCATATGGCCTTGAACATGCTGGTGCTGTGGATGTTCGGCTCGGAGCTGGAGCGTGAATGGGGTGGCCCGGCGTTTTTGCGCTTCTTCATCATCACCGGAGCGGGGGCAGGACTGGTGACCGTCCTGTTTACGGCCGGCTCAACCATTCCGGTGGTCGGCGCCAGTGGGGCAATTTACGGTGTGCTGCTGGCCTATGGACTGGCATATCCCAACCGCGAAGTCTATCTCTATTTCATGTTTCCGGTAAAAGTTAAATATTTCGTCGGTTTTCTGGCGGTCATGGCCTTTATCGCCTCCATCCAGCAGGGCGCATCCAGCATTAGCAACATAACGCACCTTTCCGGCATGCTTATCGCCTGGGTCTATCTGAAATCAGGATGGGGCAAGAATTGGCTCGGCCTCGCGCAACAGGTAAAAGTGCTAAGCACGGCCTACCGCCAGCGCCAAACCGCGCGGCAGGAAGAGGCCGACCTGGACATACGGGATCAGGTCGACGCAATACTTGACAAGATCAACTTATCCGGTTACAGCAGTCTGACGGATGAGGAGCAGAAAACTCTGTTCAGGGCGGCCGTGAAGTATTCCAAAAAATCGGACCGCAATTAAATTTTTTAACTAGGAAGGGAAACCCAAATGAAGAACGTATTACTGAGCATATTGCCCGGGATGCTGATTCTGTCCTTGAGTGTGCCTTTGCAGGCTCAGGGCGTTTCGGTCAATATCAGTGAAGAAACGGTCAATAATTTGATGTCTGCCATCGGTCCGATTAAGGGCAAGGGCAAGGGATCCAAAAATATCTCTTACACTTGGACAGTGACGGATCCCAAAGTCTCCTTTACCCCTGGTGCGACTGCTTTTGAAGCCAAAATCCGGGTGAAAGCCAAAGGGATCACCATCAAGGGTAAGGTCAAGGGCAAGTTTGACGTCACCTACGATGGGGTCACGAACATAATCAAAATGCGGGTGACCGAGGCGAAATACCCGATCAAAATCAAGATACTCGGCCAGAGTATCAAGATCGCGACCCTTGACATCGCCAAATACTACCAGCCCAAGTTTGAATTCAACGGTCCTGAGCCGGTGCAAAAAGAGGTGTCTGTAGATGTCGGCACAGCCAAGCCGCGGATAGTGACGGTAACGGCATCCGGCCATACGATCCGGCCGGTGCAGGACGCGCTGACCATTTCAGTCAACCTCGCCTATGCCGGGCGCGACGGTAACTAAAGGGGAATTCGCGAGACGGCCAGACGGTCTGCCCTTTCGTTTTCCGCATGGCCCGAGTGGCCCCGCACCCAGTTGAAGCGTACCTGGTGTCTATCAAGTTGCGCCAGCAGCTGCTCCCATAAATCCTGGTTCAGGACCGGCTTACCCTGTCCCTTGCGCGCCGCCTTGCGCCAACCGTTGGACTGCCAGTTCTCCAGCCAGCCCTTGTTGACGGCGTCAACAGCATAGCGCGAGTCGGAATAGACCTCGACCTCGCACGGCCGGGACAACGCTTCCAGGCCCTTGATAATGGCGGTGAGCTCCATGCGGTTGTTGGTGGTTTCATTTTCGCCGCCAGCCAGCTCCTTTTCGGTCCCGCCATAGCGGAGAATCGCGCCCCAACCTCCAGGCCCCGGATTCCCTGAACAGGCGCCATCGGTATAGAGCTCTACTTTCAGGCGGCCTCCAGTCCTGCGGCGTTAACAGTGCGCTTGCGGAGGCCTTGCCGGTTGCCCAGCCAAAGCAGCATTATGGCGAGCAGGGTTGATGGAAGGGGCTTATGGCGAGCAATGGGAAGCTGCATGGTGGCTGCCAATCCGGGTTTTCTCCGTGGTGGCAGGCTGCCAAATTAACGGGTGGCCGCGCCCTTCGCACGAGAAACTGAAAGCCCCGGCCAGGCACGCAGGACTATCGATTCGTTTCAATGGTGCGGCGGGACGGGTCTTTCTCAAGGCTTACAGAGCGGCATACTCGAACAAGACCAGTCCATCGCCCCAATCCTTAAAGCGCAGTTTGTAAAAAGCCCCAGCGCCGTCATCGATGATATAGACATAGCCGGGATTTTCAACCAGCACTATTTGCAAGCCGGAATTGTAGACCAGCACTTCATAGGCACCTTGATAACCAAAAGGACGATTATCCGCGCTCTCGGTTTGCCAAATCATGGTCGTCTGGACGTTACCGATATCGTCAAATTTGGAATTGGTCAGCACCCCCACGCGGGTACCGTTGGCGTAGTTGAAAATCACGGCCGGTGCCGGGACTATCTGATCCAGCGAATCAATATAGGCTGGCGCCAGCACCAGCCCCATGTTCCAGTCCGCAGGCTCAAGAACCGCCCCCGTCTGGAAATCGAAGGAGGTAGGATCGGTCGCGGTATACGGGACAGTCTTGGTCACCAGCGACCCGGCGGTGGAGTCGTTGGGTTGGATGGCATACTCGATATTAAACGCTATCTCGGAGGCCTTGGTCACCTAGAACTTTACCACATCGTAAGCCGCCAGCCGGAGGTAGTAGAAAATTCCATTGCTGGTGAAACTGTTGTCATCGTCGGGATCGAAGGCACTTGGATCAGGATCGATCCAGTTGGCCCCGATAACCCGGAACGCGCCATCATACTCAACCGTCCCGCTCGCGGTCGCCACGCCTGTGGCAAAGTTACCGCTCATATCGACGATTGCGCCGACCCCGGCCGCTGAATTCAAGGCCACAGAGTAGAAATTATCCTTGATTTCAAACGTGACATCGGGCAGATTATTAACCGCAGTGCCGGATGAAAAAAAGAAGTAGTAAGCGGCATCGTTAATGTCCGGTGTCAGCACCTCCTCTACTACCGGGTCATTGAAGCCGCAACCCCAGGCTGTTAAAAGACCCATCAGGGAGAGTGAAATAACTTTTGTCACTTGCATTATTCTTCGTTATCGCAACAAGGCTTTATGTTGCGGGCAAATCACCGGCCGGTCGCGCCCCTTACGCCTTGGGCAGACGAAAGCGGAATTCGGTGCCCACGCCCAATTCGGAAGTGACCTCTATCGTGCTGCCGAGGCTTTGCATGCACTGCTTTACCAGCGCCAGACCGAGGCCGGTGCCCCCTTCATCGCGGCTGCGGGCCTTGTCGATGCGGTAAAACTTTTCGAATATCCGCTCCAGATGCTCCTCGGATATGCCCACGCCCGTATCGCGGACGGTCAACTGCACCAGCTCCCCGTCCGCCACTTCAACCGTTAGCCGCACTTCTCCTTTCTCTGTGTGCCGCAGGGCATTCGACAGCAGATTGGAGAGCGTCACCTTGAGCAACTCCTGCTGCCCCACCACCGCCAGGTTACCGTCTGCCAGCACCAGCTTCAGCCCGCGCTCAAGGGCCAGGGGCATAAACGTCTCCTCCAGCTCGGCCACCACCGGCGCCAGTGAAACCGGCCCCAGCTCTACCGGCTCCTGGCCAAACTCCAGCCGCACCAGCATCAGCATGTCGGCGAACAGGGTGTGGATGCGTAGCAGATTGCGTTCGGCTTTGCGCAGCAGATCGAGCATGGCTTCGCGGTCGAGTTCGCCCGTGCCGGTAAGGGCGCTGTCACCCAGCGCCATCTCCAGGTAGCCCCGGGCAGAGAATATCGGATTGCGCACTTCATGGCTCAGGGCGGCGATAAAATCTTCCTGGGCCTGGTTGAGCCGCTGCAGGTCGGCGATGTCATCCTGAAGGCGCTGGGCCATGGCGGCAACATCACGCGAGAGGTCACCGATTTCATCCTGCCGCTCCGCTGCCGGCAGCAGTTCCTGCTCACCGTGAGTGATGCGCCGGGCGGCGCCGGCCAGCTCGCGGATGGGGAGTGTCAAACGGTCGGCCAGGATCCAACTGACCCCCGCCGTCACCAGCAGCGTGAAGAATATTCCGGCGTAAATGATGTAGCGCACCCGTCTCAAGGTCGACCTGATTTCAGACTCGCTGGCAGTGATGCGCACGTACTGGCGCTCATCCGACGGGGGACCGGCCAGGGGCGCGACGCCGGAGAAGGTGGCGGTGGCGCTGTCAGCCGTCGCTCCGGCTTGGCGCACAGGTATGAACTGCGCATCAAGCAGCTCCACCCGGTAGTTACTGTAGCGGGTAAAGTCCGACATCACACGTTGGAAATCGGACGTGTCGGTTTGGGCCAACAGGGTGGCAAGATACTGGGCCTGTTGATCCAGGTTGTCACGGGAACTGCGCAGCAGGTGGTCGCGCACAAACAGGATCGTAAAGGTGCTGATGGCCATGACGCCGAAAAATACCAGCGAGATAAAGGTAAGCAGAAACCGCTGGCGAATGCTCATAGGAAGGCGGTAACGGTTGCTCCAGTCCGCGCTAGTCGGTCCTGCGCACCCGGTAGCCGACGCCGCGCACCGTTTCGATGAGGTCGCCGTCGGGCCTGATTTTCTGGCGCAGGTTCTTGATGTGCACGTCCACCGTGCGGTCGTTCACCACCACTTCGTCCCACACCGCTTCCAGCAGGTCTTCACGGGTAAACACCCGCTGCCGGTTACGCGCCAGCAGATTCAGGAGGTCGTACTCCAGCGCCGTAAGGGGGACTGGCTTGCCGTCCCGGCGCACTTCCCTGCGCGAGCTGTCGATGATGAGCCGCCCGAACTTCAGCGACGAAGCGTCGTCTCCGGTTTGCCGTGTGCGGCGGAGAAGGTTCTTGAGCCTTGAGGCGATCAGGCGCGGGGAAGCGGACTTGGAGACGAAGTCGTCCGCGCCAACTTCCAGGCCGATGATCTGATCGGTCTCGGTGTCGCGCGCAGTCAGCAGCAGGATGGGCAGCTGCCGGAGATTCGGGTCCTGCCTGATCTCCCTGCAAAGGGTCAGACCATCCATGCCGGGCATCATCACATCGATCACTGCCGCGTCGAATGGCGCTCCCTTTAGCATTTCCAATCCCTCCTGCCCATCGACCGCCGTCGTCACCTCGTAACCTTCCCGTCCCAGGTTCAGCTGCACCACCTCCCGCACGTCGGCTTCATCGTCAACCACCAGTATGTGCGGCTTCATCGACATGGCACAAGTTACTTAAACGCAGGGGGGTGTTGCTTGTGCCATCGGGTGGCCTGCTGATAGGCCCGGGCCACGGCCAGGAGCGTCGCTTCGTCATACAACCGGCCCATGAATGTGATGCTGGTTGGGGCGCCCTCCTCATTAAATCCGTTGGGCAGCACGACACACGGGTGCCCGGTGAGATTGGTCAGCAGCAGGTTGCTGCCCCCGAAACTGGGCGACAGGTAGACGTCGAATCCGTCCATCACCACCGCCATTTTCTGCATGAGCTGCCGACGGGCCCGGTTCGCCTGGATGTACTCCACGGCCGGGATAAAGCGCGCCGCACGAAACACATTGGGCCAGGCTTTTTCGATCTGCCGCACCAGCAGGTCGTCACGGCCTGAAAGCGTCAGGTCGTCAAAGGCGGCCGCGGCTTCAGCGCTCAGCACGAAGGAGATGTCCGAGACGGGGTAGTCAGGCAGCTCCATGGGGATCAGTTCAGCCCCCAGTCCGCGCAAAGTTTCAAGGACAGCCGCATCGTTGGCCTTGTTGGAATAGTCATGCTCGAACGCCGATTGGTAATAGCCGATGCGCAACGCCGACAGATCGATCTGGTGATGATAGTTGAACGGCAGATCAACGACAGAAGGATCGGCGTCGGCGGTACCGGACGGCCCCCTGATGGCATCGAAAATGATGGCACAGTCTTCTACCTCGCGGCAGATGGGTCCGAGTTTGTCCATCGACCAGGAGAGCGCCATGGCGCCAGACCGGCTGACCCGGCCGTAGGTGGGGCGCAGTCCCGTCACGCCGGTGCGGGTTGCAGGTGATACAATGGAACCCCAGGTTTCCGACCCGATGGCGAAAGGCACCAGGCCCGCCGCCACCGCAGAGGCGGGACCGGCAGAGGAGCCGCTGGAGCCCTGATCCGTGTTCCACGGGTTACGTGTCATGCCGCCAAACCAGACGTCGCCCCAGGCCAGAGCGCCCAGGCTCAGCTTGGCCACCAGCACGGCGCCGGCTGCCTCCAGCTTGTCGATGACGGCAGCGTTCTCCTCCAGTATCTGCTCTTTATAGGGCTCCGCGCCCCAGGTAGTGAGGTACCCTTTCGCGGCCAGCAGGTCCTTTGCGCCGTAAGGAATGCCATGCAGCGGACCGCGGTAGTTGCCGGCGGCAATTTCCCTGTCGGCGCGGTCAGCCTGGGCCAGGGCCAACTCCTCGGTGAGGGTCACCACCGCCAACAGCTGCGCGTCGTAGCGCCTCAGCCGGTTGAGGAAGAACTCCGTCAGCTCCCTGGAGGTGATTTCCCGGTTGCGGATCAACGCTCCGAGCTGGGCAACGCTGTGCCAGGCCAGATCGTCCAGGTCTACAGGCCGCGTGGCCTCCACCGGCGACCAGACGATCGGCCGCTGCTCAGTATCGATCACCTGGCCGGGAAGCAGAGGGTTGAACTGCAGGGCAGGCACGACAGAGTTGGGCAGCTGCAGGTCGCGCAGGGCCGCATAGCTCTGGCGGTGGTCAACCAGGTCCGGCAGCAGCAGCTTACGCTCACTGCGGGTAAAGTCGAGGCCGATAATGCGCTCGGCGGCAGCCACATGGCGGCCCTTGATGGCGATCTTGTCCTGTCCCACCAGCTCTGCGCTGATCAGGCCCAGCCCCGCCAGCACCGCTGCTACACGGGTAAAATTGCGCCCTGTCATCATGGTATCTCCTTGGATGCTTCCAGCCGACATTGGAATTTAAACAATTATGTTATGGCTGCGGCTTCCATAGCAGCGGTGTCAAGGAAGCCTGATTTCCGCTGGCAGTACAGGGCATGGTTGGTCTGGAAAAGGATGGCCGGGAGCAAGCTGCCAAGGCAACGGGAAGGGGTCGTACTCTCCCCTTCCTTCGTCCCCCTGCCCGGCCTAAATTCTCGCGCCCGATTGTTACCATGGCTCTGAACATCACCCTTTACAGCACCTCGTTCGAGGATCAGTGGGATAGCTTTATCCGCGACAGCAATAATGGCACCCTGTTCCATACGCGGCGCTTCCTGGGCTATCATCCGCCGACGCGCCACAGCGATCATTCGCTCCTGTTCACCGGGGACAAAGGCCTCCTGGCGCTGTTCCCCGCCGCGATGCAACTGCGCGGCAGTAAGCCCTGGCTGGTGTCTCATCCCGGCGCCACGTTCGGAGGTTTCGTGACCCCGGTGGGCCTCACACTGCAGCAGAGCGACGACCTGGCCGGGGCTCTGCTGGACTACGGGCACAAAATGGATTTAGGCGGCATTACGCTGACCCTTTCCCCCACCATTTACAATCGCCGGCTGTCCAACTATATTGACGCCGCCCTGCTGCGGCACGGTTTCGAGTATTTAAGGCGTGAAGTGTCAAGTATTCTCTACCTGGAACGGACGCCCGAAGCCAACTTGAAAAAGTTCACCGACGCCTCCAGCCGGGCCGTCCGCAAGGCTCTGGCCAGCGATGTGACCATCAGGCCCAGCGATGATCTCGATACCTATTACGATATCCTCTTGCATAATCTGGAGCGACGCCACAATGTGCAGCCGACCCATACGCTGGCTGAGCTGCGCCAGCTCGCCACGCTGTTTCCCGATGCCATCCGTCTGCTCGCCGCTTTCAAGGACGACCGCATGATTGCCGGCATCGTCACCTTTGATGCCAACCCCGATGTCATCCTGGCCTACTACATCTGCCACGATGAAAATTACCAGCAGTACCGCGCCGTTAATCTGCTCTTCTACCGGCTCATTGAGGAGGCCATCGCGGCCCGTTTCCGCTACCTCGACTTCGGCATTTTTACGGTAGATGAAGAGCCGAACCGCGGGCTGGCGCGATTCAAGGAGAGCTTCGGCGCCAGCGGCATGTTTCGCGACAAGTTGACCATTACCCTCTAAGGCCCGCCGCGTTGCTGCAGCAGATCAGGGCGCTATCGGCACAGACGCTGTTCTACGGCTTTGGGCATATTCTGGCCCGCTCCATTACCTTTCTGCTGCTGCCGCTCTATACCAATGTGTTCTCACCGGCGCAGTACGGGGTGGTTTCGCTGGCTTATGCCTTTATGGGATTTATGGCAGTGGCGCTGCATTACGGCCTCGATGCCGCCTTGATGAAGCGTTACATCCAGGCCGATGACGCCGGGAGACCTGACACCCTGACCACGGCCTACCTCTCCTTCGTGGTCACATCGCTGCTGGTCGCGGCGGCCCTGTTTCTGCTGAGGGAGCAACTGGCCGGTCCCATTCTGGGCGGCCCCTACGGGCGCTATCTGGCCTACATTGCCCTCATCCTCTGCCTGGATGTGCTCTGGTCGGTGCCGCAACTGCTGCTGCGGTCGGAAAACCGCCCAGGGGCCTACCTGGCCTTCAGCCTGAGCAACGTGGCGCTGTCACTGACCCTCAATATCCTGTTCGTGCTGAAGATGAAAATGGGGGTTGAGGGGGTGCTGCTGGGCAACCTCATCACCTCAGGCATTCTGTTCCTGATCTCGTTCCCCGTTGTGGCCCGGCGCATGGCAAAAGGCCGGTTCTCACCCCGGATCTGGCGGCAGCTGATGCGCTTCGGTCTGCCTTTTCTGCCGGCCGGCATCTTCGCCATGATGATGGAGCTGGCCGACCGCTACCTCCTGATGGCGCTCACCGACATGCAGACGGTGGGACTCTATTCGGCCGGCTACAAGCTCGGCTCACTGATGCTGCTGGTAACCATGGGCTTTAATATGGCCTGGCACCCTTTTTTCCTCAAGCAGGGCGACAGCCCGGAAAACCGAAGGCTGTTTGCCCGGGTCACCACTTACGTTTTGGCGACGCTGGGCATGGTCTGGGTCATGATGCTGGTTTGGGTGCCCTACCTGATCCGCCTCAACCTGGGACCGGTCACCTTTTACGGCCAACAGTATTGGGACAGCGTTGGCATCGTTCCGTGGATTGCCCTGGGCTATTTTTTCCACGGGGCCTATCTGCTGCAGCTGCCGGGAGCGTTTTTGCGGGATGAGTCGAAGTGGGTTGCCATCACGCGTGGGGCCGGAGCCGTGGTCAACATCGGGCTCAATTTGGCGCTCATCCCCACCTACGGCGCAATGGGGGCGGCCTGGGCCACGATGGCCTCATTCGGGCTGATGGCCCTCCTGTTTTACTTGGTCAACCGGCGCATCTTTCCCGTCGATTACGAGTGGCGCCGGCTGCTGCGCATCGGTCTGCTGATGGGCATGGCGTGGATGCTGTACCTCAAGCTCGAACCGACGCTCTGGCGCGAGGTGGGGCTGACCCTGTTTTACCCCGTGGGACTGCTGCTCAGCGGATTCCTTACCGCAGGCGAATGGACAGTGCTTAAGCACCAGCTCTTAAGGTGACGAGGCCAGCTCCTGGAAAAGAGATCCGTAGGCTGCGACATAGCGCTGGGGACCGAAGTGGTCGACGGCATAGGCGCGGATGGCTTCCCTGTCGTACCTGGCATAACCGGCCATCATCGAGCGCATGGCCTCGGTGAGGGCTTCCCGGTCGTTTACCGGTATCAGCGCTCCCACAGTCGGCCTGACGATGTCTTCGGGTCCACCGCACTTGGTGGCAATCACCGGCAGGCCCATAGACATGGCTTCCACGAGCGCCAGTCCAAAGGTTTCCACATCGCTGGGCATAACGAGGCAGTGCCCCAGGGCTAACTGTTCCATGACGCCGTCGGCCGCAAGAAAACCGGTCATGTCCACGAGATCGCCAAGGCCGAGACGCCCGATCTGCTTCTTGAGAGCACCCCTTTGAACGCCATCGCCCACGAGAGTGAGACGGATATTGTCATGCTGCCGGGTTAACGCTCCGAAGGCGTCCAGCAACAGGTCGAGGCGTTTCTCGGGACGGTACACGGCCACGGCAATAAACCGGAAAGTTTCTCCTGATGCCGGCGAGGCTCCCGGCAGCATAGTGGGGATGGGGACAGGGTTATGAATGGTGGTTGTGTTCCGGTTGGCGGCCGGAAAAGCGAACAAAATTGCCCGTTCCACGGCGGAACTGTTGCAGATAATCTTTGCGGAACGGACGTATGTCTGCTCAATGACGCCCTTTTGAAAAGGGGTGAAGGAGTCCGGCATCAGGAACTCCTTGTGATGCCCGGCCACCAGCATGGGAATGTGCAGCTGGGTTAATTCCCGGGCCAAAGCTGCCCCCGCCCACAGTGACGATTGGGCCAAAACGATATCGGGACGGCCCACTTTTTCGATGGCCTGGTGAAACAAGGTAATCAGGTTCATTTGGTAGGACCGGAAACTTCGTTCAGGCAGCTTCGGCCAGAGGTTGATCCTCTCACGCCGGAAGACAGTCAAGCCCTGGTCATCGAACGGTCCCTGCCTGCGGAGCATCCGGTAGGAGTAGCTGCCTAATTTCCTGAGAGAGTGTAATATATTTGCCACAACCGTAACTTCGTGACCGTTGCCGGCCAGCATTTTTGCCCAGGTAGCAAAGAACGCACCGCTAGGCGGGTTGAGATTTGACGGATACCAGGAGGGGACAATAAAGATTTTCATGTGCGCATCATCCCGAAAATACACCACGACGGACAAATATTCACAATACTTCCTCATGCAAAGTTCACTCGCTCTTCGATGGAAAGCCTCATGCTGAAGCAATTTCTGGCGCTGCTGTCGCCTACGTTCTGGATGCAGGCGGTTAACTCTTTAAGGTCCTTTTTATACGGCCATGTGCGAGCGGTGAGGGCCTTGGGCAAAAGGGGCAGGAATGTCACTATCCATCCATCGGCTCGCCTGGGTTATCCGGCCAACATTTTTCTGGATGATGGTGTGGGCATCGGGAGCGGCTGCCACATTTACGCCGGTCCCAACTCCACGATCTCACTTGGCAGCGATACGCTCCTGGCGCCGCAGGTGTTTATCACCTCCGACAGTTTCGGCGGCTCGCCAGATGACCTCGAGGCCGTCCATTCCGGGCACGAAGCCGACGTGCACATTGGCGACCGGGTGCGCATTGGCGCCCATGCCGTCATCCTGCCGGGCGTAACGATTGGCGATGGCGCCGCCGTTGGCGCAGGCAGCGTGGTCACCAAAGATATCCCCCCCCATGCCGTGGCGGCAGGCAACCCGGCCAAGGTGATAAAATCGCTCCAATGAACGTGGGGCTACGAAAGTTTCCCTATCCCTACCGGGCCGCCCTGGCTATTTCCAGTGATGTCGATAACACGCCCGACACCACCACCTACTTCGCCATGCTCGACTATCTCAACGGCACAGGCTCTACCCCCTTTGGTCGAGGCCTGGGACTGGAGGTCGGCAACAGCTTCTGGTTTTTCAATGGAACCGGCGGCCGACAGGTTTCGTACTTCGACAGCGATGGCCGGGAAACCGACTTTGCGGCTCCCTGCCGCGAACTGTGGCAGTCGGGCCATATTGACACCCTGCACAGCTACGGCAACTTCGACACCGGCGGTTTCACCCGCCAACACGCGGAAAAAGGGGTTGCGGCGTTGCAGGCGCACGGCGCAAACATTCCGGTCTGGGTCAACCATGGCAATGAGCACAACAGCCAGAATGTGGGTCCCCACAGACCGTTCCACGGGGGGCAGCCCGACTCTCCCGCCTACCACATGGACCTGACCCGCGAGGCCGGGTTGCGCTACTATTGGATCGGCCGGCTGACCCATATCCTGGGCCAGGATGCCCGGCGCAGGTTCGGCATAACTACCAAACGGTGGCTGCAGGAGCTGGTGCGCCTGCTGAGATACCGCAATATCGACCGGGCGTTTTACGATTTCTCCAACCGCCTGATACTGCCGGCGACGCTGCAGGACGGCGCCACGGTCTGGGATTTCCAGCGCTGGGTCAACGCCTGGGGCGAAGTGACCGAGCTCGATGCCGTCGACCTGGCCGTGCAGCTGCGGCCCAGGAATATCGCTGCGCTGATCCGCAACGCAGGCTTTCTGATCATCTATACCCACATGACTGAAAATCTCCCCGCGGCCCGAGGTCTGCCGGATGGCCTGGAAGCTGGGCTCAAAAACCTTAAACGCGCCCACGATGAAGGCCGGCTGCTCGTGGCCACATCGGGCCGGCTGCTGCGGTACCGGGAACTGTCGCAGTTCGTAGATTACCAGGCTACGGCTACTGATGGCGGCACCCTCATTACTATCGCCCCACGCCTCAGAGCTCCCGTGGGCGATCTGGCCCTGGAGCCCAGCGACTTGAACGGCCTGACGTTTCATGTGGATGACCCCGATAGAGTTGAGGTGACATTCGGCGGCAAGGTCCTCGCAACAGCAACCAATCCTCCCGATGAAACGGGCCGGCCATCCATATCGATCCCCTGGGTGGCCCTCGAGTATCCCCGGGCATGAAAATCCTCTACATATCGCCGCAGAACACGGTGGGGACTCTGTCGCTGTGGCAAAAGGTGCATGAATCGCGCGGCAACCGGTGCGACTTTATCACCTTTTTCCCCTCTCCCCTCGGCTTTGACAACGGCATCTGTCTCAACCTTCCCCTGGCCAGCGGGAGGCGCTTCTTTGAGCCGCTGCGGGGTTGGTTTTACCGGCGCACAAGAGGTCCGTTGGGGGAGGAGGCGCCACGCCCCGGCAAGCCCCCCATCTGGGAACCGGGCAGCCGGATCGAACCCCTGTTTTTCGCTTTCAGGGACTGGCTGTGGCGTTTCAAGATCGAACCGGCCATCAGGAAATATGGGCTGCTGGACTACGATGTTTACCACTTCGAATGGGGGCAGGACCTCTACCGCAGCGGCGACTTCATCCGGCGGGTGGCGGCGCTGGGCAAACCGATGCTGGCCACCTATCATGGGCAGGATTT
Source organism: Fidelibacterota bacterium (assembly GCA_004124875.1). GTDB lineage: Bacteria > Fidelibacterota > Marinisomatia > SCGC-AAA003-L08 > TS1B11 > TS1B11. Next base: position 52,800 of record SCKJ01000001.1, read on the forward strand.
CCGCAACCGGGGGGTGCTGCCGGAAGTCGACAGCCGGGTCTGGCTCAGCCTCACCTCCGAATACGACCTGATCCCCCGCCATCCCAAGCTGAAATACCTCTACCTCCCGTACGATGTGGCGGCGCACGAGCCGCGAAAAACCGTCGGCGACCCAGTGACCATCTGCCACGCCACCCGCAACCGTTTCGTCAAGGGCAGCGACGCCATCATCGATGCCTGCCGAGCGCTGGAAAAAAGCCACGGCATCCGCTTTCTGCTGGTGGAGAACCGCCCGCACTCCGAAGTGATGGCAGCCAAGGCGGAGTCGGACATCTACGTCGACCAGGTGGCCGATCTGGCGCCCGGCTTCGGCATGAACTCCATCGAGGCCATGGCCCTCGGCGTGGCCTGCTGCACCAGTATGGATGAGGCCTACCAGGCTTTTATGCCCGACCACCCCTTTGTGAATGTGACGGCGGAGAATCTTCTGGAGCAGCTCACCGCGCTGGTGGAGGATAAGGCCTTGCTGGCCGATTATGCCGCGAAGGCCCGCAAATGGGCCGAGGACCACCACGACCTCAGCGCCGCAGGCAACCAGCTCTACGGCTACTACCGCGAGTTGGGAGTCTCTGTCTGATGGCGGATGAGGGCCGCCCCCTGCCGGCTGTGAGTCTCGTGGCGCCTATCTTCAACGGCGGGCAACACTACGCCGAATGCTTTGAGTCAGTCTGCCGCATCGACTACCCCGTCGACCGGCTACAGGTCATAGTGGTTGATGATGCCTCCACCGATGGCACCCGCGAATATCTGCAAAAGCAATCGCCGCCACCTTTTGTGAAAATCCTTTATCCGCCGCAAAATCTGGGCCGGTCGGGGGTGCGGAATTTCGGCCTGCGCGAGGCGACAGGTGAGATCATCATACTCCTGGATGGGGATATGGAAGTGCAGCCTGATTTTGTCCGCGCCCATGTTGAGCAGCTCTCAAAGCCGGGCCGCAAGGCTCTGCTGGGCAGCGTCAAGCCTGCGCCGTGGATGAAACGAACCCGGCTGCTGCGCTATCTGCACGAATACCGAGGTCGCGGCGCCCGGCAGTTTGACGAGGGTGGCCCCATCGGCTTTCAATATCTGTTGACCCACAACCTGGCCTTGACGCGGGCGGCGCTGGAAGCGGGGGGAGGCTTTGACGAAACGTTTGTGCGCCACGGCGGCGAAGATACGCTGTTTGCCTATGCCATTGCCCGGGCCTTCCCCAACGGACTTTATTATTCCACGGCGCCGGCGGCGCTGCATCATCACCATCGCGGGTTGAGCCAACATCTGGCCGAGGCTTACAGTTACGGCCGCCATAACCTGCCCAAAATCGTGTCGCGCCACCCGGAGCTGGCCACGCCCCTGGCCGCCGATTTTGCCTGGCCGTTCCCCGGCCGCCTTTTCCGGCGCAAACGACTGGCCGGCGCCATGATGTTTAACACAGTGCTCTATTACTTCCTGCGCGCGCTTTTTCTGATAACACCCCCGCCGCTGTCCAGCCCGCTGATCCGTTACCTCACGGTCGGAGCAGTAGTGCGGGGGCTCAGGCGGCACGTGCGGCAAATGCCAAAGCCCTCCAGCTATGACGGGAATCAGGTTGGAAAGGGCCAAAGGCCTTGAGCCAGGATGAGGAACCGGTTGGCAAGGGCCGGAGGCCTTAAGCCGTGATGGGGCGTCGACCGGCAGATGACCTGGTGGCCGTCATTGACCTGGGTTCCAACAGCTGCCTGCTGCTCATCGCCCGGCAGACAGATCAAGGCCTGGAGCCGGTGGAAGAGGCCTTGCGGATAGTGCGTCTCGGGGCCGGTGTCGATCAGACGGGGCGCCTGTCGCAGCTCTCTATGGATCGCTCCGAGGCCGTGTTTTCAGAATACCGGCAGATCATTGAGCGGCATGGGTGCACAGTGGTGCGCTGTGTCGCCACCAGCGCTTTCAGGGAAGCCGCCAACCGTGATGAGCTGCATGCGCGCCTGCTGGAAAACGTGGGCTATGACCTGCAAGTCCTCGATGGGGATGAGGAGGCCCGGCTGGTGATGAAGGCGGTACAGGATGCCATCCCGGCTCAGGGTGTTTTGCGCTGGATCGTGGATGTTGGCGGGGGCAGCACGGAAATCGTGGTGGAACACAGCGGCGAGATGACGGCGATGGTCAGCATGGGTCTGGGCAGCGTTCGCCACACCGGGCGGTGGCTGCACTCGGACCCGCCGGAGAGGGGCGAACTGTTGGTGATGCACGCCGATATTCTGGCACAGCTGCTGGACATTGAAGAATTTGAGTCGCCCGGACAGATGGTGGGCGTGGGTGGAACCGCCACCACATTTGTGGCGCTGGAGAAAAATCTCGACACCTACGATCATCAGCAGGTGCATCGGTCGCGCCTGTCGGCTCAGTCATTGCAGAGCTCGCTGGATCGCTGTCTGGCTGCCAATCTCGAGGAGCGCAGAACCTTCGCCGGCCTGCACCCCGACAGGGCCGAAATCATCATCGCCGGTGGAGCGATCCTGCTGGCGATCCTGGAAAAGGCTGAACTTGACCAGATGACAGTATCGGACCGGGGCCTGCGCTGGGGGGTGGCAGCCGAGCTGGCCGGTTAAGTTCAGATCCTCGAAAACGGCATCGTCTGCAAATTTACATTTAGCCGGTTAGCGATGGCTAAGCCGGTCCAATTTCAGGAACTTTATTCGGCCTTGGATTTATAAACCGTAACCACCGATGGCTGGAGGGAAAACTAAAATCGGAGCGGGAAAGAAAAAATCTGTGGGCGGGCTTCGTCCCGCCGCCGCTGTAGCCATCATGTTATGGCTGGGCAGTGGCGCTGCCTGGGGACAACAGTCCGGTGGCACCCCGGCACGCAACAACGTCAGCGTAAGCGATCTGTCGGCCACCACTTTCGATGGGGCTGCGTTTAATATCGCCGGCACAAACGGAAAAATTATTTTGCTCGATTTTTGGGCCACCTGGTGCTCTCCCTGCCTGGAGGCCTTCCCGGCGCTTAAGGCCCTGCAAAAGCGCTTCGACGAGGACCAATTTCAAGTCATCAGTGTTGCGCTTTACTCGGGAGATGCGGAGCAACTGCAATGGGTGGTCGACAAGTACCAACTGTCCCACACCATGCTGATGGGCGATAAAAATGTCCCGGTGGTGTTCGATATTCTCGGGTTTCCCACCTATCTGCTCATGGACCGCCACGGCAAATTGCTGAGGCGCTATGTGGGCGACTTCAACAATCCCGTCGGGCGCGTTGCCCGGGATGTAGGGCTCCTGCTGGACGGTCAATCAATTGCGGAGGCACAAACCCCATGAATCGAATCCGGTTGTTATGGCTCAATGGGTTACTGCTGATACCCTTGGCAATCAGCTCTGCAGTGCCGGAGAGCCCAACGGCTTCTCTGTCGGCTAAGGGGCAAAAGATCATCGATTATCTGGTGGCAGATTGGAACGGCAAGTTTCACTCAACCACAATCCCCCACGCCATGGAGAATCTGGGCCTGCCCGTGGATGACGGTCTCAGGCTGGAGATTATCGCCCATCTGAGGGCGAATCCCAAACTTTCCCGCAACCTGCGTTTTTGGGGCGCCAACAATTACCTCCTGACCAACAACGAGAGGCGCATGGCCAAGCTGCTGCTTAACGCTGAGCGTGACGGCCGTGGACTGCCCTCGCTTAAAAGCGCTGCCAAGACCCTCGGTATAGCCGAAAAAGATGCAACCGCCATGCTGGCCTTCCTGGCCGAGTCCGGCTTTCTGGCCGCCGATGGAGACTCCGGCCTGGGCTACTCGCTGGCGGAGGATGCCGCCATCTGGGGCGGGCCATTGAGGCATAACTATCACACCATTCACGTTGCGGGAGGAGACAAGTTCGATGTGTGGTGAGCGGTCGACTTTTTGCTGCTGGTCAGCGGCAACAATTTCGGCTCCGGCGCGACCATTCGCCTGGAAGACTCCTGTGCTCACGGCACAGATCTGATAACCCTCGAGATTTCAGATGGCAAAATCACCCGGCTGGACCCGCCGACGGCGTATGTCCAGCAAGGGGGTGGCTGAGCGGTCGACAACCTCTTCAGTTCTGAAGAGCATCTATCCGAATGGCTTGATCAATATCCCGAATATAAAAATCTGAAGCACCAGACTTTAGCAGATTTTCTCGCAGGCAGGGAATAACGCTAGAGCGGCGGATCGTCCGTCACATAATCGACCACCTTCGTCTCGGCGCTGACTGAGCGGATAAGCCGGACCACCTTCTGGTGCGCCGGATGCGCAGAGTAGGCATCCAGTTCTTCCTGGCCCTTAAAGGTGGACACCAGCACAATATCCCAGGCGCGCTCGCTGCCGCTGATGTTGAGACCGACCTCCAAGTCGGCGATTTCAGCAATTTTTGACCGCAATGACATGAGCGCCCGTTGCACCGCCAGCGCGTTGGCCGCCTTGGACTGACCATCGGCTGCATCCCGCAGCTGCCACATGACTATATGTCGGAGCATTAATCTTCCTCCATTTAACACAATACCGGCCGTTGGCACTGCGAGGACTCCAGCGCCAGGGCCGGAGGGTGAGTTACTTCAGCGGCATTATCATAACCGACTTACTGGACTCTGCCACCCCCTCACATCTCAGGAATGTAAATGATCCCGATGACATTGCCAAAGGGATCGAGCACACTGGGCACCTTTGTGCCGCCGCCGACATCCTCGATGGCGTCGTGCGGCTTGGCGCCCAACTTGAGGAGGCTCTGGAGCTGCTCCTCAATGTCATCCACGCCCCAATAGGCGATAACGCCACCGGGACCAGGTTGGGCGTGACCTTTAGCGGGCAGCAGCCCGAGCTCGGCCCCTTCTATGTCAAAGCCGACATAGAAATCCTCATCAAAGTATGGCTCGGTCTCGAACACCGCCGTATACCAACTTTTTGCCTGAGCCAGGTCAGTCACGTAGTAGGTGATGGTGCGTGGTCCGTGGATCATTGGTGTCTCCTTTTAGGTCCCCCATAGCGCGCGGATGAAGCGTGGCCGCAACGGCGTCAGGGGCCGTTACTCCGCTGCCGCCTCGACGCTCACCAGCGCCAGCCACTCCCCACCGGGACTGACCGCCAACCGGGTGATGCCCTGCAGAGCGGGATCGGTAAAGGTGATCAGCTCCTGCCACGCTCCTCCCGGTGACCAGCCGTGCAGGCTGTGCTCACCACTCATGATGATGCGCCCGTCCGGCAGCCAGGCAAAATCTTCCCGCTCAGGCAAGGTGCGCACCAGCGGCTCGATGGCGCCTGTCGCGGGATCGAAGGTCTTGATCCACCACTCCTGTTCCGAAACCTTGTGGATAAAACTGATGAGCGCTGATCCCGGCACCCGCTTGAACGTGCGGCCCGGGTTGTCGAGCAGATACTCGTCGACCCCCGTGGCAAAATCATAAGTGTGCAGAGTGAGGGTATCACCGATCAGGAACATGAGCAGCCGCGACTCGGTAACCCAGATATAGTAGCCTATGGTCGTGATCTCCTGCATCAACGGCGACTTGGCCGCACCCTCATACTGCCACAGGCGCTGGGCTCCATCGACCTCCACGCGCACCACGGTAATGGCATTCGCGTTGCCCATGGGATTCTGTGGGGAGTATTCCGCGTCAGGTGAAGACGGCTGGGGAACGGTGGCGCCTGAGGACAGATCGTAACGATAAAGGTTGGTGAGGGTGTCCGCGCCCATGCCGGAAAAGTAAAACGCGTTCTGGCCGGGAATGAACCACGGCTGGTTATCATAGCCGGGGCGGTGGGTGATGTTTTTCGGCGGCCCGAACCGCAGCTCGCCGCCATCATAACTGAGCGCAATGAGGTGGATGTCCGTGGAGGGGATGGCGGCGGTTGCCTCCTCGGCGATTTTACCGGCGCAGGCCACCGCCAGAGTGAGGGCTACCAGCGGCCACCGCGCCCGTTTCAGTTGGGGCAGATCAGGCAGTGGCAACATCGCCATGGCAATAGGCCTCGTAAACGCCGTCAAGGAAAGCCCACAGCGCCCGGGCCGCTTTATCCGCCGCGTCCAGCACCGCCGCGGAGTTGCTCTGCGTGACGCCTGCGGCAATGATCTCGCGCTCTGACGCTCTATGCTCCACGTCGGCAATCTCGTGGACGGTAAAGAACGCCACACTGCGGTCGTCATCGAGGCCATAGAAATCGCGCAGTCCTTCCCGCTTGGTGCGGGCCACCTCGGGTATCTGACTTTCGTAAGCGTACAGGGCCGCCATGCCCTCAAGGTAGTCCGGACGATGGGACAGTTGCTGCAGTACGGCAACCGACTGGCGGGTTGACTCGAGCAGGTCGGCGCCAAGCACATCCTGCCGGTCAACGCCGAGGCCCTCAGCGAAACGGAGCCACAGCTCGGGATGGTTGGCCTCCCCGCGCTCCTCCTCAATGAGGTTTTCCAGGAGCTGCTGCCGCACGGCTATATCGCCGGTATGGGCATGTACGGCGCTCACATAGGTGGGAAATGCATGCACATGGGCATAGTACTGTTTGGCGTATTCGGCCAAGGTTTCCAAGCTCAAGCCACCCTCGTTCCACAGCTTGTAGAAGGGATGTTTCAGCATGGCGTGCCGGGCGATTGTCTGGTCGAGCCGGTTAACAAACGGATGGGGATGAAGGGGGTTGCTAGCTGACATATTTTCGGTTCCTTATCATCGTTGGGGACAGGATGCGTCTCATGGCCCTGAAAAGTTAAGCTTTGGCGATGTCAATTTACAGCATGCGCAGCCGCATCCCCAGCCCGGTGCTGTAGCCCACGGATTTGTGCGCCACGCGCCCCGCCTCATCCAGCACATAGTAGGTGGGGGTGGCGGCAATGTTGTAGTCCCGGGCCACGGAGCCATCGTCCAGCAGGATCGGCATGGTGAGGTTGTGTTTTTTCCGGTAGTCCGAGACCGCTGCAACGGATCGGTAGCCGATAGCGATGAGGTAGACGGTGATCCCTCCCTCCGCATCAGCGTAAAGCGCCTCCAGATTATGGGCCGACAGATTGCAGACGCTACACCATGGCGCGAAAAAGTAGAGCAGCACTTTGCGGCCCCGGACCTCCTCAAGAGTGTAGGTCTGGCCATCAAGGCCCGTCAGGGAAATGGCCGGGGCCACGGTCGCGGGACCCGAAGGCAGGAGGTTCCGGGTTTGCCAGGCTGATATGGTCAGGAAAATGGCAGCGGCAAACACGCCATCGAGCAGCAACGAGGGTGCCCAGTGGGCGCGCAGGCGTCGGTAGAGATTCATGGTGGCAAAGCTACAACGGCGCAGGGTAGATGAACAGTCAGAGAGCAGGCAAATAGGGGGGTGAGCGGTCGCGGCTAAACTCCCTTCCGATGCAGGCATAACCTGGCCATCTCAGGTGCAGATGAAAAAGCCCCAGACAAAGACCGGAGCTTCGGGATAATCAGCAGGCCGGCGGGCTCCCTGTTGCCCAAGGCAACCCATCAACCCATTTTCTATGCTCGCATAACCCATTTCTAAAGCGGCTGTCGCCACCTTAATTTCAGCCCCGGCACGTGCCACCCTAGCTCAGTTGGTAGAGCAACTGATTCGTAATCAGTAGGTCGGCGGTTCGACTCCGCCGGGTGGCTCTCGACAAACTCGATTATCAAAAATAATCATAATCCTATTGGGACCAAATAGGGACCATTTGCCGGGATCTGGCCGGCATCCAGGATGAAGGGAAAACACTCCACGCACTGCGGCACACATTTGCCTGCAGGACGCTCATTGAGACGGGCGATATCTACCTGGTGAAGGAGCTGTTAGGCCATGCGAAAGTAACCACGACGGAGGTATATTTACGGTTCCCGAAAGGGTATTTGGAGAGAGTGTTTACAAGGCATAGAGATTGATGTTACGCTTCAGTCAGCGAAAAAAACTTACGCCGGTCAAAGAAGTCATCCAAATCGATGATATGGATGATGATTTACGCAATTCTCTCTGGAACGCCTTGGATGAGATCCTCTGGTCGCATCAGTTCTACCTCAGCAGATATGGCGCTGAACCGCGCATTTGGTTCGTAGGAAAAATTCTATGGGATGAGTTTTTCAAATTGCCAATAGATGAACTCCCCGACACGGGCAGCCTAATATTAGACTTGATAAGGGAACATTTTTATCAATGTGATTGGGCTGAAGTGTACGACTTCTTAGAGGCAATGCTTAGCATTGAATCGAAAAACTATTCTTTGTTGGAGCCACGTCTCAACCGTGCGCTTCAAAGGGAATTATCGGGTTACCGCATCGTTGCGGGGGTTGTTACCGACATCACTGACCCGCAGGAATTGGAGTCACTTCAGGAGGTAATTGATGATACTCGATTCAGTGCAGTCTCTGACCATTTTAAAACGGCTCTTGAGTTAATGTCCAAGAGAGATGATCCAGATTATCCGAATTCCATTAAAGAATCAATTTCAGCAGTGGAGGGCATGTGCAGAATCATAACAGGCAAACCCAGGGCAACATTGGGCGAGGCACTCAAAGCATTGGATTCTGATACACAGATTCACCCTGCATTAAAAAAAGGCTGGGGATATTTATACGGTTTCACCAGCGACGAAGGCGGGATTCGACACGCGAAAATGGGGAATTCCAGCATCGGACCCGCCGAGGCTAAATATTTCCTACTCTCCTGCTCATCATTCGTAAACTATCTTAAAGCGAAAATGTAAAAAACAGGGACCAAATAGGTATCTGAGGGTTTTTACTGATTGACGGAAGCCGTCAGAGGCTACCAATCCCAACGTAATTCATATGCCCCCGGTTGAAGTGCAAATAGCAGTATTTCTAACCTGGAAGATCTAATCGGAAGTCTGAATCTCTTTCTGCTTAGTGACCATTTCACCGTATGATCCTGAAGTTTCAGCTTTGCGATCACCTTTTCCATTCCAGAATCGATGTGCACAACGCAGAGCGAGTTTTCGATCGGTAAACGATCTGGCGGAAATTCTATCTCCATTCCGATCTCAAATGTTGGTTGATCTACCTTTGTTGCTAATGCTTCAGAATTATTAGGAAAGGAATTTTTAACTGTCATTTTAATCCAAGTCGATTCCTGTTCAAATCGATTTATCCCACCCGGAAACTCTATTGTAATGATGTGCTCATGAGCATGTATTTCATGATTAATCAGCTTTACGCGTGGCTCCAACTCGAATTCTATGTCGTCCTCACCATCAGAGGAAATATTTCTGTGGATATAGTGTTTTATTCCATTGGCATTGGCCGAGAGCGTCAGTTCCTTCAGGGCTGTGGCTGTTTTGGCGGCGGCATCATTTATCCTCAGCTTTGTAATGTTTTTAATAATTGTCCAAGGAGGCGACTTTTTTGCGAAAAGTCGTAGAAATAGCAGGGCAAATGCCATTGCACCGGCTAGAGCGAGCACAGTTCCAAAAAGACCGAATTCTATTAGAAACGGCCAGATAGCCTCAAATATTATCCGCTTTACTAGTTCCACAAAACCTTCCTGCATGTATGTTTTCCCCGGGTCAATATTAAAAAACCTACCAAATAAATGGTAGGCTTTTTAATATTGTATTGTATTTTGTGGTTAAAACCAATCACGCCAAGAGGGATTACCCCCCGGTCTTGAGAACGTTTTTCATTGATGTGACTCCCGTGTGCGTTAGATTTCGCATGATTCTAATCACCTTTCTGAATCATTGCAAGTATTATTTTGATCCGTATCAACCTTTCATAATCGGTAACTTTACGGTCAACTTTAGAAGAAGTTCCGCTTTCGAGGGAACTTACCTATAAAATAGGGACCAAATAGGGACCATTTTACTGGACTGATATGAACGTGAATGAACACATTTTGTATTTAAGGCTTCCGGGAAGCCCTGCAACCACCGTCGCTAACTGACTGTGTCGCAACAACCTTGCCATCTTAGCTCAGTTGGTAGAGCAACTGATTCGTAATCAGTAGGTCGGCGGTTCGACTCCGCCGGGTGGCTCTTCACAGAAGGATCGCGCCATGACCACTGCCAGCTCTCCCACCGTCGCAGAGACTCAGGCCCGCATCGAGGCGGCGCTCTCACTGGATCACGTTGAGGTTAACGACGACTCGGCCCATCACGCCGGGCACCAGGGCGACCGGGCCCACGGTGGCGCACATATTACCGTCACCGTGGTGGCGCCCGCCTTCACCGGCAAATCGCTGGTGGAGCGGCACCGCATGGTGTACGCCGCCGTCGGCGATCTCATGCAGCAACAAATTCACGCCCTGTCCATGAATACCCATTCGCCGGAGGAATGGGCCAACCGGTAATTTCCAGGAGGAACACGATGAATCGCGCACTGACACTCGCCGGCCTGTTGAGCTTAATGGCGCTGGCCTGCCAATCCCCACAGCAGGTTGCTACCGCCCTGTATGAGATCATCGATGACGACTGGGAGTGGACGCTTGAAAACTACCCCACCTACGGGACATTTCTGGGTGATCCGCGCTACAACGACCGGCTCGTCGACCTGACGCCGGAGGCCATTGAGGCCCGGCAACAGTATGCCCGTGATATGCTGGGCCGGCTCGAGAAAATCAAGGCCGATGCTCTGGCTGCCGCCGACCGCCTCAATTACGACCTGTTCCGCCAGCAGTTTGAGGACGAAGTGGAGGGCCAGAAATTCTCCACCGATCTGATGCCGATCAACCAGATGGGCGGCGTGCAGATCAATCTTGCGTCGCTGCAAATGGTCACCCCATTCAACAATCTCAAAGACTACCGGAACTACCTCAAGCGCCTGTCGCTGATGCCCAGGCAGCTGGAACAGACCGCCGACCTCATGCGCAGGGGGATGGAGAGCGGCTGGGTGATGCCTAAAGTGCCCCTCCGGTCAGTGCCGGACCAGATTCAGGCGCAAATCGACTTCAAAGTGGTCGACAGCCCGTTCTACCGTCCCTTCAAGGAGTTCCCTGAAGGCATTGATCCTCAGGATCAGGAAGAGCTGGCCGCCACGGCCCGCAACATCATCGCCGATGAGCTCAAGCCGGCCTTCGAGGCGCTGCAGACCTTTTTCGTTGAAGAATATCTGCCCGCCGCCCGTGAGGAGGTGGGCGCCTGGGCCCTGCCTGAGGGCGCGGCCTACTACGCCTATCGCGTCAAGAATATGACCACCACCAATCTGACGCCGGATGAAATCCACGTGATCGGCCAGAGTGAAGTGGTCCGTATCAAGGCGGAGATGATGAAGATCGTCGAGGCGACCGGCTTTGGCGACGACTTCGCCGCGTTCACCCACTTCCTGCGCACCGATAAGCAGTTTTATCACACTTCCGCTGAGGCGCTGTTGAGCGCCTATCGCGACTTGAGCAAACAGATTGACCCCAAGCTTATCAAGCTTTTCGGCAAGCTGCCGCGGACCCCTTACGGCGTTGAGCCCATACCCGATTATGAAGCTCCGGCATCCACCACCGCCTACTACCGGCCGCCGGCCGCCGATGGATCGCGCCCCGGGATCTTCTTTGCCAACACCTATGCCCTGGACCAACGCCCCACCTACGAAATGGCGGCGCTGACGATCCATGAGGCGGTGCCGGGCCACCATCTGCAGATCTCCCTGGCGCAGGAACTTGAAGATCTGCCCAACTTCCGCAAGTATGGCGGCTATACCGCCTTCACTGAGGGTTGGGGGCTCTATTCCGAAAGCCTCGGCGAGGAGATGGGCATGTATACCGATCCGTACGACAAATTTGGGCAGCTCAGCTACGAAATGTGGCGGGCCGTGCGCCTGGTGGTCGATACCGGGATGCACCACAAACGGTGGACCCGCCAGCAGGCCATCGACTTTTTCCATGAAAACACCGGCCTTGCGGAACTCAACATTATTTCCGAGGTGGACCGTTATATCGTCTGGCCCGGTCAGGCGCTGGCCTATAAAATCGGCGAGCTCAAGATCAAGGAGCTGCGCGCCACGGCCACGGAAACCCTGGGTGTCGATTTCGATATTCGTGGCTTCCACGATACCGTTTTAGGTCAGGGCGCCCTGCCGCTAAACCTGCTGGAAGCCCGGATCCAGGCCTGGACGGAAGAGGTCCGCCGGCGCTGATGGATGGGTAGACGAATCGCCAACAGAGTCTGGCCGGTAGCGCTGCTGCTGTTGCCTCTGGGGGCCGTCGCGCAACCTAAGATAGACTGGACGGCCCCGCTGCCTCCGGCCCTTCCGTGGTCGGGCAGGAGCGAGGCGCTCATTGTTGCCGATGACGACCCGTGGATCACGCCCTCCGAGCGGTCAGGTCTGACTGCTACACCGACCTATGATGAAACCATGGCCTACCTGCGGCGTCTGGCTGAGGAATCCTCAGTCATCCATCTGCTTTCCATCGGCAAAAGTGCCCAGGGGCGGGATATTATGATGGTGGTGGCGGCGGCGAACGGGGCCTCCACGCCAGGCGCTTTCAAGCGCGACGGCAAGCCGACTCTGCTGGTCCAGGCCGGTATTCATGCCGGTGAAATCGATGGCAAGGACGCCGGCCTCATGCTGCTGCGGGACATTGCCGTCCGGGGCATCAAGGCCGACCTGCTCAACAATGTTAATCTCCTTTTTATCCCCATTCTCTCCGTCGATGGCCATGAGCGGCGGTCGCCTTACAACCGCATCAACCAGCGTGGACCCGAAGGTCAGGGGTGGCGCACGAACAGCCGCAACCTGAATCTGAACCGCGACTATGCCAAACTCGACACCCGCGAAGTGCGCGCCGTCGTCAAGGTCATTAACCAGTGGGCGCCGGACCTCTATCTCGATCTGCACGTCAGCGACGGCATCGATTACCAGTACGACATCACTTTCGGTCATGCGGGCGACTACAGCTGGTCGCCGTCCATTGCCGGTTGGCTCGAGAATTATCTCGCACCGGCGCTCAATGATGATCTCTCCGCAGAGGGGCATATACCCGGCCCGTTGGTGTTTGCCGTTGATAATCGTGACCCCGGCAAAGGGACCAGAGAGTGGACCCCCAGCCCCCGCTATTCCGACGGCTATGGCGCGGCGCGGCACCTGCCCACCGTGCTGGTGGAAAACCATTCGCTTAAGCCCTACCGCCAGCGGGTACTGGGCACCTATGTCCTGCTGGAATCGGCCATGCGGACCTTGTCGCGCTATGGCGACAGATTGAGCCGGGCCGTCACTGCCGACCAGTCCCGGGAATCAAAGCGGCTGCCGCTCGATTGGCGCGTTACAGATGAAAAGTCCGATAAAATCGAGTTTCTCGGGGTTGGGTGGAGCAGTAATTCCTCCGAAATCAGCGGTGGCCGGAAGGTGGTCTGGACAGGCGTGCCTACCGAGATCAACCTGCCCCACGCCAACACGATAGTGCCCACCGTCACCGTCCGGCGCCCCAAGGCCTACTGGATCCCTCCGGCCTGGGACGATGTGATTGACCGGCTGCGGATGCACGGCATCTACATGGAGGAGATGAACCGTTCGCGGACTGTCAAAGTGGAGCTCGACCGGTTTACCAACGTGACTCTGGCGCCGGCGCCGTTTGAAGGCCGCATGCGCGTCACCGCCGAATCGACCCCTGAGTCGCGCTCGGAGGTCTACCCCCCCGGGTCGGTCCGGGTGCCTACCAATCAGCCGCTGGGAGACCTGGCCATCCTGTTGCTGGAGCCCCGCAGCCCCGATTCATTCTTCAGCTGGGGGTTTTTTCTGGAGATATTGCAGCGCACGGAGTACGTGGAGGGCTACGTCATGGAGCCGCTGGCGGAAAGAATGCTGGCCACCGACCCTGGTTTGAAGCGCAAGTTTGAAGCAGCACTGAAAGCCGATCAATCACTGGCCGGCAGCCCCCAGGCCCGGCTCCAGTGGCTCTACCGGCGGACACCGTACTATGATGATCGCCATCAGCTCTATCCGGTTGGCAGGGAGCGCTAGCAGGCTAGTAGAGCGGCACGGAGGGGTCGATCTGCCGCGACCAGGCGTTGATGCCCCCCATCAGATTCACCACATTATCGTAACCATACCGGTCGAGAAATTGGCACACCTGCATGGACCGGGTACCGGTGTGGCAGACGACCACGATCGGTTTGTCTTTGGGCAGCTCCTCCATCCGCTGGGGAATCGTGCGCATGGGCACCTCCAGGCAGGGGTGTATGGCGGCGGTAGCCAGCTCATCAGGCTCGCGCACATCAAGCAGGACGTGATCGGCCCCGCTATCCAACAATTCCTTGTACTCCATTACCGTCATCTGTCGCAAATTCGGCCTCCTGTCACCTGGTAGAGCGACAGTTTACCGCCATCGGGCAGCCGCCGCCACGTGAAACATTTCTCGCGCTACCGGGTATAAGGTGTGGCAGGTAAAATGTGTTGACTGACCGCCCAACTGAGCCTATTATAAACCAGGAGGCGAACCATGGGGCACATTACTCCCCGTAACATTTTCTTAACTTCGCTTGTGGGCCTGATGGCCAGCGGGTGCGCCGGTCTGGCGAGCCAATCCGACATCAAATTTCCTGGATACCACGCCGCTGCGGGCATCACCCCCGCCATCGTCGAGAGAACTATCGTGCCCCGTGATGAATTCGCAGCCGATATCAGGGACGACAACCTCGCCGACTATCGCTATCGCAGCCCGTATGGCATGACCGATTATGACCTGTTGAGCCACATCTATGGCCCGTATGCGCATCTGAGCTGGCGTGACCGCCACCGCCTGGAGTACCAACGCAGGTTGAGCCGGATGGGCTATGGCCTGTTCGATTATCCCTACTACAACCCCTACGGTTACGGGTACCAATACAGCTATTGGGGTTCCGCATGGTATGATCCCTGGGGCTGGAACAGCTGGTACGGCGATCCCTTTTACTACTCCAGCCGCTACCACTACCACTACGGCTACTCCTACGGCTTTGGTTCAGGCTACCGCGGGTACCATGTTTATGGCGGCGCCTCCAGCAAAGGGACGACGGTTAAACAACGGCGCGGACGCAGCCGCAAAGATGGCGCAGGCAGCACATTTGGATCATGGTTTAGCGGTAACCCCAGTTATGCGGAAGCTCCCAGCTCATCCGGCAGGAGCAGGTCCGTGACCAAATCACGCAGCAGCAACAGGAATAGTGGCAAGAGCGTGAAGTCGTCCGGGGGCAGGAGCCAAAGTGGGGGCACAAAGTCGAGCGGTTCTTCCGGCAAAACAACCTCCCGCAGATCCAAACGCAAGAACTGACCGGTGGCAAATAGATTCAGGGTAAAGATGGTCCGGCACCTGGCGGCCATCATGCTGGTAGCGGCCGTCCCCAGTCTGGCGCAGGACGCCAGCGATGCCGTGCGGCCATTTTACGGCAGCGGTGGACCTGGAGGCTCCCGCGCCGCAGGTTTTGCCCAGGCCTTCACTGCCATCGCCGACGACGGCAGCGCGCTCTATTACAACCCGGCCGGGCTGGCCCACCAGACGAGCACTGAAATCAACTTCGGCCTCAATTACATCATCGCGGGAACAGAGTGGATTGCCGAAAATTCCTCTTCGATATCGGCCACCCGTCTTGGCAATCTGCTCATCGTACTGCCAGGCAAAGGTACCCGGTGGACCGTGGCGCTGGGCTATAGCAGTGTGCGTGCCTTTGAGCGAGCCAGGAGTCTTTCCGTCTCCTCCGACAATAATAGCTCAACAGAAACCGTCGTTGAAGAGGGCCACCTGTCGTCCGCTGTGGCCGGTGTGGGATACCAGGTTTCGCCCCAGTTGTCCATAGGCGGGACAATTAATCTGCTCTTCGGCCGCAACATCTACAATGATACGGACCTCCGGGTCCTCAATGGCGCCGTCGTGGATTCATTTTTCCTGTATGTCGAACCCTCCTACCGGGGCGTCGGTTTCAGCCTGGGCGTTCTGGCAGTGCCTCTGCCCTACTGGCGATTTGGATTCCTGATCCAATCGCCCCAGTCCATTGCGGTGACAGAAATTTCCTACGATGATCAGGATTCGCAGGAATCCTCCCGGAATTATACCACCCGCAAAGGCTTTAGCCTCAGAGTCGGCACTGCGTTGAACATGGGTCCGCTGTTGCTCAGCGCCGACATTTTCTGGGTCGATTTTTCCCAGGTGAGATTTGATTCCGACATTACCGACAACGGCCTACCCATCGATACCCAAATCAACGAAACACTGCGAACCAACTACAGTTCCACCCCTGGTTTCGCGTTTGGCGGCGAACTGCTCCTGCCCGGCGTGAACGTGAAATTGCGCGGCGGGTACCGCTATCGGCCCGCGCTCAAACGAGGCACATTTGAAGAATCGGCCCGGCAGACCATGACGGCGGGAGCCTCTTTTGTGGTAACCAGTGGTCTAAAGATGGATATCACTTACAGCCACAGCTTCTGGGAGCGCAAGCTGGAGGAAAGCTCAATTTTCTGGAACCCAGCCATCAGTCCGCTGCGCAGCACCGTCGGTACCCTCACGGCCAATCTCGTCATGCGCCTTTAATATGGCGTCGGCTGGCGTCATCATCGGAAACTATCTGCACCGGTACGAGGCGGAAATCGCCATGGGTCTGTTGCGCTCTTCCGGCATGGAATGCTGGATTCTGGCGGATGACGCTGGCGGCATGCAGCCGCATCTCAATTTTGCCATGCAAGGGGTGCGGTTGATGACCACGTCTGAGCAGGCGGAAGAGGCCCGAGCCGTTCTGGAAGCGACAGGAACGCAGGAAGAAGATCCGTAGGAGCGGTCCAGGGGCCCGTTAAACCCTTAACAATATGGCGGTACTTGTGGATTATCTTTCCGGAGCCAGGGTGTCGGCTGCCTCATGCGACAGGGCCAGTATCCGTCCGGACAATCAGGGAAATTCGCTGTTCTGCTGGAGCGTAGCCAGCCGTTCACGCAGCATGTCCAGATTGATCTCCAACCCACTTTCACCATCCTCGGACCAAATTCCTGCCTCTGATACGGTGGCGATCATCTCCCGGTATGCGGACAACGATTTACCCACGCGCGAATTTAGCCTGCCGGCAACTTTTTCATCTGAAGTAGAAATCTTCGACTGTCCTTCGTAGACCCGGTTCAGCAGATTAAGGAATTCATATTCTTCTGCCTGGGCATTCCCTGTTGATCCGCCGTCAACGCGCTGAGACGCGTCTATTCTTTTCACGTATCGGTCGAACTTTTCCAGCTTTGGCAGATCGACACCAACAATCTGTGGTGATTTCCGGGCTAAGATGCTTTCAGCGGGCGTCAGGCAGGTGTTAGCGGGTCATGCATTCATAATCCGGTGGCGTACTTTCTCGAACGTGTCGCGCATTTCCAGCGCTGATATCTCCTGGCGGCATAGAGCTACATCGATAATTAAGTTACCGGCAATTCCGCTTTCGTTATCTCTGCGAACCAGCATGCGTCCTTTGAGGCGCAACATAATTTCATCGTAGCTCTTGCGCTCCCGATTATGTTTGGTTTCAAGCAAGCCCAGCAGGCTTTTGCTGCCTATTTCGTAAGTCTCCCCCTTGATCTCCAGCACAGACAGAATTTGTTTGATCATTTCCACGTCGGCCTCAAGACTTGCCCTGCGCGCTGAATCATCCTCAGCATTACTTTCGCGCCGGTCGACGATAAAACTATCCCAACAGTAATCGGCGAACAGGAGAAAGGTGTCCGGAGAGCGGGTCATGAACCGCTTGCCTTCATGCGGGTCGGATTCATGGCTGGCAAAATCGGTCGTCACCAGGATATTCATGACCTTCTCAACGGTCTGCCCGGCAATGTCCAGCAGGTTGGAAATTCTTTGCACCGCGCCGGGCCATGGAATGTAAGTCGCGCCGGAGTAAGTTTTCTGGCCGCGCTGAATGTAGTTGCCCAACAGCTCGACAATCTGCCGCGCGGGCAGTTCCCCACCACCGGGCAAGGAGCGCAGCGTGGTCGCCCTGAGTCGCTGCACCATTGACAGGTAGAGTGACTGCATCCAGGATGGCACCTCGGTCTTGAATTTGTTACGGAACTGCGCCTTGCTGATGCAGTGGCAACTCACATCGGTGACGGCGGTGGCCGTGGCTGATCGCGGCTTTTCATCAAGCAGGGACAACTCCCCGAACACTTCGCCGGGACCCAGCTCCGTCAGCGGCAGCACCTCATTTTCCACCCTCGTGGTCAGCGCCACAGAGCCTGAGCGCAGGATAAACAGTTTGTTGCCGGGATGACCTTCGCTGAAAATGGTCTCTCCAGCCCTAAATAACACTTCCACCAAGTTTCTGCGATGCGGCATTGCTCTATCTTTTCGCTTTTGTTTGTACGTTCAGTTTAATCATTTTCAGCCACCATCCACGTGATGGCCCTAACACCTTCGCCGTGATGTGAAAAAGGTCACATCGGGCTACTCTCCCAAAATTTTTATCAACACCCGCTTCTTGCGGCCGCCGTCAAACTCACCGTAAAAGATCTGTTCCCACGGTCCAAAATCGAGGCGGCCCGCGGTGATTGCCACCACCACTTCGCGACCCATAATCTGCCGCTTATGGTGCGCGTCGCCGTTATCTTCGCCGGTCCTGTTATGGTCATACCGCGAGAGCGGCTCATGGGGCGCCAGCTGCTCGAGCCAGCGCTTGTAATCGGCGTGCAGGCCGGGCTCATCATCGTTGATGAAGACCGAAGCGGTAATGTGCATGGCGTTCACCAGGCAGAGACCTTCGGCAATGCCACTGGCGGTAATTTCATGCTCTACCTGCGGAGTGATATTGATAAAGTCCATGCGCCGGTCGACATTAAACCACAGTTCTTTGCGATAGGATTTCATGGGGTCTCCCTTTAACCTTTCAGCCATGGCTGCAAAGTCGTTATTTCCGGGACGAATTTAGTGAACTACCTGGCCCACATCTATCTGTCAAACGGCTCGCCGGAGGCCCTGCTGGGCTCCATGCTGGGAGATTTCGTGAAAGGCGACGACCACCGCCACTATCCGCAGGAAATCGCCGCATCCATTCTGCTGCATCGCAAAGTCGACTCTTTTACCGATACCCATCCCATCGTGATCAGAAGCAAGCGGCGCCTCGATCCAGCGCACCGCCATACCAAAGGTATTATAGTTGATATGTTCTACGATCATTTTCTGGCCGCCGATTGGGGCCGCTATTGCGACACACCCCTGGCACAGTTCGCCGGCGAGGTCTACAAGGTCCTGCTTAATTCGCCGGTGCCGCTACCCCCACGCATGCAACGTATGCTCCCTTTTATGATGGCGGACGACTGGCTCTCGGCCTACAGCCATATCGATGGCATTGCCCGGGCTCTGGGAGGCTTGAGCAGGCGGCTGAAATTCCCTAATCACCTCGACGGCGCAGTGACCGACCTCCGCCGTCATTATAACGAACTTAAAAATGATTTTGAGGCATTTTTCCCGCAGCTGGAGAGCTACGCTGGACAGGTGCAGGCGGCGGGGAATTAAGACCGCCGGGATAGTGGTTACAGGTCTGCGAAGCGGTCGGTGGCCGCCACGAGCCGGTCGATGATGCCCGGCTCGGTAATGGAATGTCCGGCGTCGGGTACAATCTGTAGTTCCGCCGCAGGCCAGGCGCGGTGCAGATCCCATGCGGAAGTGACGGGACAGACCATGTCGTAGCGGCCCTGCACGATCACGCAGGGAATATGGCTGATCCGGGGAACATCCTCGAGCAGTTGATTCGGCCGCAGAAAGGCGCGATTGACAAAGTAGTGACATTCAATGCGGGCAAACGCGAGGCTGAACTGCTCATCACCAAATTTTTCCTCCGCCTTCTCGTCCGGGTAGAGTTTGCTGGTGAGCCCTTCCCAGACGCTCCACGCCCGGGCAGCCTGCTGCCGCACAGTTTTATTTTTTGAAGTCAGCCGGCGGTAGTAGGCATGCAGCAGATCATCGCGTTCCTCAACGGGAATGGGCGCGATGAACTGCTCCCAGTGGTCAGGAAAAATACGGGACGCGCCCTCTTGGTAAAACCACTGTATCTCTTCGTCCCGGCAGAGGAAAATGCCACGCAGGATCAATTCCGTCACCCGATCGGGATGGGCCTGGGCGTAGGCGAGCCCCAGCGTGGAGCCCCACGATCCTCCGAAAACCAACCAGCGCTCAACGCCCGCGTCTTCCCGCACCCGTTCCATATCGCTGACCAGATCCTGCGTGGTATTTTCCTCCAATTCGGCATGCGGGGTACTTTTACCCGACCCCCGCTGGTCGACCAGGATAAGCCTGTATTTTTCAGGATCAAAATATTGCGGGTAAATCGATTCAATGCCACCGCCGGGACCCCCATGCACAAACAGCGCCGGTTTGCCGTCGGGGTTGCCGCATTCCTCGTAGTGCACGGTGTGCAATTCGGAAACGGCGATATTTTTCTCCAGGTAGGGCTCAGTCGGCGGATAAAGTTGGCGCATCTGGTAGCCTCCGGTTGTGGGGGGTTAGCACCGTAATGGGTCAAACCTCAGCCTGTCAGTTTAGGGTCGCCGGGGACGCAGCTGCATCCGGAGGTCACTAAAAAAGGCCCTCGAAGGGGCCTTTTTTGGTGCAGGCAGCATGCCCTGTAGAAGCCATAAAACAGTGACTACTTTTTGTAGATCAGCAGAAATATCAACAATGCAATTAACCCCGTCACACCGTTGCCGGCGAAGCTGCTCACAATCGTATTGATATTGTCGATTAATCCGATTTCGCCAGCAACAAGTATGTCCAATATGAGAAGCGCCAGGATCACCGACAATCCGAATTCCGTCACTGATTTTAGCCAGCCAGTGGCTGTGGCTAAGGTTCCCTTGATATCGGCCATTTTAGTCCCTTCCGTTGTTAAATAACGTCATAATCAGGGTGACATGATCAGCGCGCTGCCTCCATGCCCAACCTGACAGTCAGTGGCGCCACTTACGGTCAATTGCCGCAGGCGACGCCACCGGTCAGAAACGTTAGTCCTTGTAAATGGCAAGGAAGAACAGCAGGGATATTAACCCCACTATCCCATTACTCGTAAATGACTTGACCAGTTCCGAAACATTTTCCACAATGCCGGTGGGCTGGTCAGGAAATATGATATCGACGACCAAGAGCACAACGATGAGGGCTAGGCCAAACTCAATGATCGCCTTTGCTATACCTGATGCGCTCTTAAGTACTGAATCAATACCTACCATGGTTAACCTCCCAGTGTGTTACGGTTATCATCATTCCACATCCACCTGCCAAACAGATGGAAATCGAATATCAGGTAGTGGGAAATGTGGCGGGGGAGAGGGTGACGCTACGGTCCTCGCAGTTGCATCACCATACAAGATATTGGTATGTTTCGCCATTCCGCCAGTACAGATAGTGTTCTCGTGAATCATATAAAAGTAGTTACCAAACTCTAACAAGTCAAGGATTCTGCGCTGAAACTTCCTCTGGGAAAAAACGTACTACTTATGCGCCATGCCCAGGCTGCCGCGGCCTCCAACGACAGGGACCGTCCCCTGAGCGCCACTGGGCGGCAAGAGGTGCAGATCATGGGGCAGCTGCTGAAATTGCGGGGCCCCCTGCCCCAACTTGTCATCGCCTCAGACGCCGTCCGAACGATGGAGACCGCCCACATACTCATCGATACTGTCGGCGTCGAGACCCCCCTGAGGGCGGCGACGGAACTCTACCTGACATCGCCGGACCGGTGGCTTACCACGCTCCGCGACATTGACGCCCAGGTCTCCACTGCGCTTTTGGTCGGCCACAATCCCGGCGTCACCGGGTTCGCCCAGCAGCTCCGTGGAGGAGGACGCCCTATTGATGAATTCGGCCCGGCGCATATGGCCAGTTTTGACCTCCCGGTAGAGCAATGGCGCAGCATTGAGCCGGGCAAGGCGCTCTGTCGCTGGTTCCTGGGGCCCCGGGATGCAACTTTCCTCATTTGATAATCTGGATAACTTTCGCCCAGACGTCATAATTGAAGTGCGGGTAGAACTTTTCCTGGCCCAATGGCGTAAACTCCGCAGTGAAGCGCGAAACGGCGCTGGAAATGGGCAGACGAAAGGATGATTCCGTGGCTCGAATAAGTATGTACATGACCAACTGGTGTCCCTACTGTCAGCAGGCAAAAGCCCTGTTGCGCTCGCTGGGTGTCCAGTGGAATGAAATCAATATCGAACTGGAAGGGCTTTCCCGTGTCGACCTGGCGAATCTCACTGGAGGCCACTCCGTTCCTCAAATCGTGATCAACGGCAAGAGTCTCGGTGGCTATTCTGATCTTTATGCGCTGCACCAGTCCGGCGCGTTGCGGGAGCTTCTGCAGCTTGATTCCTTGGCGTCCCCCGAGGACGAAACTCCGGCCCACGGTCGTTCCTGATCCCCTTACGATCTATAGACGGATATTGACGGAGAACGACGAGGTGATGCCCAGCGGCCCCTGTAATTTCACAGCGCTGTCGAGAGCGAGACGAGCCCACCTGCCTTCAGTTCGCAAGGTACCCAGACCAAAGGAAATCCCGGAGAGTAAATCGGCATTGGCGTTGCCGGTGATATAGTCGTTCTTGGACTGATCGACGCCCCACCTGAAGGCGATGGCCCCGGGCAGGCGGAACTCCCCTCCAACACGCCAGAACAGTTCCTGTTCTGCATCCGCCTGGCCTGCTGCCAGATGAAAGGTCAGCGGCAAATAGGCCAGCTGCTTGGTAAACCCTACCATCCAGCGGCGCGGTAATGCACTGTCAGAACCTTTGGAAGCATAAGGTGTAATGTAACGGCCATCATTCTGAATGGCCCCGCCCAGGTGAGCGTCGACGGCTGGCAGATGGATCTGAAAGCCGGTCGACCAGACGACGGCCAAAGCGTCGACCTCCTCCAGTTTGCCGCTCAATATCCCTACCGATCCCCCGACGGCCAGATACCTCCCGATAGATTGCCGGACGCCGGCCCGCACGCCAGTTTCGGAGGCATTATAGGCGCCGGTGGACAGACCGTCGGCATCGTAGCCGTCAAACCGGCCGTACTGCATGCTGCGCACTTCGAGGCCCCACGCGCGGATGCCCCTGGGAAATATCAAGGTCACCGCCAACTGGCCAATGCCAGCGGAATATTGCCGCCCGCCAAGCCACAGTCGGGGCCGTGAACCGGTGGTCCCCAACACCCCCAAAGAGGCCGGATTTTGGGTCAGCGCCTCGGGTGAGCCAACTTGCGCTACCCCGGCGCCGGCCATCGCAACCTGCGCGGGATAAACCGGTTGGCTGAGCCAGTCGAAGCTGCTCTGTCCCCCTGCCGCGGAGACCAGCCACAGCCCGCATAGCAATAGTGTCCCTGGCCAATTGTGTCGTCGCGTCATGTGCCTATTCGATGAATGTGTCTATGCCGCCCGGATTATTAAGTTTATCGGCTGATTTATCCATCTGCTCCCATTCGGCCTTGCGCCTCTTGCCCCTGGCCCGAGTCACAAGGTATGCAGCCACCAGCAGCAACGGCAACAGCATAAATATGATATTGGGGTCTGAGAGAGCCAGCAACAGGTTGTTCCTGCGCCGCATCCATACTTGGTACCGGTCTGCAAATTGCGGCCAGGGAACCCCCAGAGACTGCTCGAAAACCGACTCAAACGGCGCGCCACCCCGCAGATCGTTGAGCAGCTTCCTCAAGCCAGCATCACCGTGGTCTTCAACAATCAGCTCCACCGCCAGGGCCGACTGTCCGTAGGCGAGTTCACTGGACCGCGCGGTTTTATGGCGGATAGTCGTTAGCGCACCCAGCGGCTGCAGCTGTCCCAGCCAGCGGGCATACAGGACCGTCTGTTGCATCCCCCGCTCCATACCCCCCGACATCTGCACGGCAATACCTTCATGGAACCACCCTGGCAGATTGCGCCTGGTCGAAGGCGAGACCAGTCGATGAAGGTAGGCGTGAGTCAGCTCATGCAGTAACGTCCGCTCCAGATTTTTACGGGCGGCCGGGGTTGCAATGGCCGAAACCAGCAGCACCAGACGTGGCGGATGATTCATGGCTAGTGCGTGAATCCATTCAGGAGATTGCCTCCCGGTCCAATAATCGAACTCGCCGCGATTGTCAACCAGCACGAGTTCAAAGGCCCGCTCTGCCGTAGGTCCCAGGCGGTCGGTAAGAACCAGACTTAAATCGCTGACCGCCCCGGCCACATATTCGGCGTCGGGGCTGGCATAGCCTGGTGGCAGCCATATGTCGCACAGACCGAGTACCGTATGTGTTGATCCGGCATGTATGCTCACGGAGGTGCTGTCAGCGGCAGCCGGGGTGGCCGCCAGTAAGGCCGCCAGCAAAACCGGCCGCAGATATGCCGGAGCTCCATTCATAAGAGATTTGCCGGATCCATATCAAGGGTCAGCCGTACGCCCTTGTGGCTGCCTTCGAGCCAGGCCTGTGGCAGCTTGACGCGCACGTGTTGGCGCAAGCGGTTTGCGGCGGGGTCCAGCTCCCGGGCCGACTTGATCAGGAGATGCGCCCGCCAGCGGCCCCTCAACCTTTCAAAAGGCGCCGTGGCCGGTCCCAGCAACGTCATGCCTTTGGGAACGGGAGATAATCGTTGATGCAGCCGCTCCGCCCGTTTCCAAACCGCGTCCCGGTCAGCTCCCTGCAGCAGCAACCGCAGCTGCCTGGAAAATGGCGGATAGTTCAGCTCGTTGCGCTCCGCCAGCGCTTGATTATAAAAGCGATGGGCATCCAACCTGGCGGCGGCCTGAATGGCAGGGTCCGCTGGATGGCTGGATTGGATAATCGCTTCACCGGGATGCTCTTTCCTCCGGCCCGCCCGGCCGCACACCTGATAGACCATTTGAAAGGTTCGCTCCCCGGCCCTGAAATCGGGGAAGGCGAGGCCGGTATCGGCATTGATCACACCGACCAACGTCACCCGGTCAAAGTCGAGCCCTTTGGCGATCATCTGTGTGCCCAGCAAAATGTCGTAGCGGCCATCGCGAAAGTCGGACAGTAGCATGCTGTGGGCGCCACGCGCACGAGTGGTGTCGGCATCCATCCGGCAGACTTTGGCCTGGGGAAACAGGCGGCCCAGCTCCTGCTCAACCTGCTGAGTGCCCACACCATGCACCAGCACATGTGGCGACCCGCATTCCGGGCATTGCTCCAACCCCGGGGCCTGATGCCCGCAGTAATGGCAGCGCAACTGTTCGCCCTGCTTGTGGTAAGTAAGCGGCACAGAGCAGTTGGGGCATGCGGAGACAAAATCGCAATCGCTGCACGCGCAAACCGGGGCGAATCCACGCCTGTTCTGCAGCAGAATGATTTGCTCCTGGCGATCAAGCCTGACGCCAATGGCGGCAGCCAGGATGCGTGACAGAATGATGTTGTAGCTGTCGGTCTGTTGACGCTCCAGCCGCATATCGATGAGCTGCACGTTGGGGTAGTGGGCTCCGCCATAGCGACGGGTCAGGGTGAGGTTTTGGAAGCGTCCGGAAATGCCGTTGAAATAGCTTTCAATGCTGGGCGTTGCCGTGGTTAGCAAAACTGTCGCCCCGGCATGCTGCCCCCGGATCAGGGCCACATCGCGGGCATGGTAGCGTGGCGCAGGGTCGTCCTGTTTATAACTGCTTTCCTGTTCTTCGTCCACCACAATCAGGCCCAGATTGCTCAGCGGGGCAAAGACCGCGCTGCGGGCTCCCACGACGACCCTGAACTGCCCCTGTTGCAGCTGTTGCCAGGTCCACGCTTTTTCTGCGGCGGACATGCCGCTGTGCCAGAGCGCCACCTGCGCGCCAAAGGCGGAATGGAAGCGGTCCGCCACCTGCGGGGTCAGGCTGATTTCCGGCACCAGCACCAGCACGGAGCGACCCGCGCGAAGGGTCTCCCGCGCCGCCTGCAGGTAAACTTCCGTTTTGCCGCTACTGGTCACCCCCTTGAGCAGAAACGGGGCGAATTTTCCCGACAGGATGCTTTCACTGAGCGCCGCCAGGGCCGTGGTCTGCTCATCGGTGAGTGTGACCGGCTCCGGGCTGCGCAGCCTTTTCGGATCAAGAGGGTTGGCCGCCAGCGGCTCCATCGACCGGCGCAGCAGCCCTTCTTCCGCCAGACGCTTTGCCGCCGCCGGCGCTGAGGAAAAGCTGCGTTGGAGCTGCGCCACCGCCAGTGGACCGTCCGCCTCGGCCAGGCTCCTTAAAATCGCCTCCTGCACCGGGGCCTGCCGGGACCAGCCGTCCAGGGCCTCCTTTCCCTCGGGCGTAATGGAGACCATCAGCTGTTCCCGCGGACCGGCCGCGTCACTGAAACCCAGGGGCAGCGCCGCCTTCAGCACCAGCCCCAGAGGCGTCATGTAGTAATCGCTGATCCATTGCAGCGTGGCCCATAAATCGGGCGGCAGAGAGGCCGGGTCATCCTTAATGCCGGTGATACTTTTCAAGGCGCCTTTATAGGGGGCGGCCGGAGGGAGCTCCACCACAACTCCCACGGCGGCGGATTTTCTGAACGGAACGGAGACAAAACAGCCGATACGGAGCGCACCGGCTAAATTTTCCGGCACCTTATAGCTGAACGACTGGTACCTGGACAGAGGCAACACCACCTGGGCGTACACAGCGGCTGCCTAGCGGAAGTGGGGCGGCGATTCGGCGATTACGCTTTGACCACCCATACCGTGACCGTGCCCGTAACGCCGTGACCAAGTTTTACGTTCACTGCGTATTCGCCCAGGGCTTTCAGCGGCTCATCCAAAAGGATATCCTTTTTGTATATTTTGAATCCGTTTTCTTTCAACAGATCGGCAATAATCTGCGTCGTCACCGAGCCAAAAACTTTATCCTCTTCCCCAACAGTAACGGTGGCAGAAAGAGAGACCTTGCCAAGCCGCAGTGCCAGTTCGCCCAGTTCGCCTTTGATCTTATCCACCTCCACTTCTTCCCGGCGGGCAATATCGGCCACCAGTTTCAGGTTGGCCTGCGTGGCCCTTACAGCCAGGCTGTTGGGAAACAGGTAGTTGCGGGCATAGCCCGATTTGACCCGTACAACAGTTCCGGTGGAACCGAGACTTTCCACGTTTTGCGTCAGAACAATTTCCATGTCGGTATCTTCCTGCTAGCTCTGGGTTACATCCAGGGAGTAGTGGATTAGAGCAATGTTGCGGGCGCGTTTGATGGAGCGTGTCAACATCCGTTGATGCCTGGCGCAGACTCCCGTCACCCTGCGAGGAATAATTTTCCCCTGCTCGGTTATAAATCGGCGCAATATTTTGGCATCCTTGTAATCTATACGGATCACCCGATTTTCGCAAAACTTGCAAACTTTTTGCCGGTTAACGAAGGCCATAAATATTTCTCCTTTGTGCCTGGAAAAAAGTCCCAGACCTCTGATCTCTAATTTTCAGGTAATGCATTTCCAACATCGGCGAGGGCGTCAACGGCCTGGGGGTCTGCCACTTCGGCCCTGCGAACGTCGAGGAACTGAATTTTTTTCGCTTTGATCTCCACCATATTGCGCGGCGCCCCTTCATCGGAGTAAATCTTGCGGCTCTGTAGCTCGCCGGTCACCAGAACGCTGCTGCCACGGGTCAGATTATCCCGGCAGCTCACAGCCAGGTTATCCCAGGCCACCACTCCAACAAAGCAGACATCCTCCTTTATGGTCCCACTGCGGTCTTTAAACCGCTTGTTGGAAGCCATATAAAAATTGACGACTGGCGTACCCGTTTTGGTTTCCGAATACCTCGGGTCATTGGTCAAATTTCCTGCCATCAAGATTAGATTCAGGTCCGGCATCCGTAAATCCATCTTCTCGCTCCCCTTATCTACTCGTGCTCTGTTGCGATCAAACCGGGCTATCTGCTTTAGCGTCAACTTCAGCCACTTTGTCAGATCCAGATTCTGCCGCCGCTACGTCATCGCCCTCTTTTTCCTCGGCCGCTGCTTCATCAGATTTATCGGTCCCCTCATCTTCTTCGGCCGCCGACCCTGGCGCTTTCTCGGCAGGTTCATCGGTGCCTTTATCATCCTCGGCCGACTCTGCCGCTTGTTCAGCTTCAACATCAGACTTGGCATCAGACGCTTCGGCTCCCTCGCGCTCCGCAGGTGGGGGAGGCGAAGTGCGGATTTCATCGGGATCAATGGCGACGATCATCTGCGCGATGACGTCATCATTGAGCTCCAAATCCTGACCGAACTTGGCAATATCGACCCCCTCGCCCTGGAACTGTAGCAGCACATACGTGCCAAAGCGCTGTTTTTCCACGGCATAGGCCAGACGCTTTTTGCCCATATTTTCTTCGAACATCAGTTCGCCCCCTCGCTTGGCCAAGGCCTTCTTGGTCGCTTCCACGACCTTGGTCAGGCCGGCATCCTCCAGGTTGGGGTGCACAATGTAGATGGCTTCATAATAACGCACTGTGGTCTCTCCTGTTCAAATTACTTGATCAGCGGCGCAATCACCAACGATACCACTGATGTGAGCTTGATTAAAATGTTGAGTGACGGTCCCGCGGTATCCTTGAAGGGGTCGCCAACGGTGTCGCCGGTAATAGCGGCCATGTGGGCCGGGGAGCCTTTGCCGCCGTGGGCTCCACCCTCGATATGCTTCTTGGCGTTGTCCCAGGCCCCACCGGCATTGGCCATGAATATGGCCATCAACACTCCGGAGGTAGTGATGCCCGTGAGTACGCCGGCAAGCATTTCCGGTCCGCCTAAAAAGCCGAATACGACCGGAGTCAGCACCGCCAGCAATCCCGGCGCTATCATTTTACGCAGGGCCGCCTTGGTGGAAATGTCGACGCAGGCGGCATAATCAGGCCGTCCGGTACCTTCCAAAATGCCGGGAATTTCCCGAAACTGGCGTCGCACCTCCTCGATCATGGCGAAGGCGGCCTCACCTACGGCCTTCATGGCCAGGCCTGAAAACAAGAACGGCAGCATAGCGCCAAGGAGGATGCCGGCCATGACTTTCGGCTGCGACAGATCAATCACTTCCAACCCCACCACTTTGGTGTAGGCGGCGAACATGGCCAGGGCGGTCAGGGCGGCCGAGCCGATGGCAAAGCCTTTGCCGATGGCCGCCGTTGTGTTGCCCACGGCGTCGAGGCGATCCGTGCGCTCGCGGACTTCCGGCGGCTGATGGGACATTTCTGCAATGCCCCCGGCGTTGTCGGCAATGGGGCCGTAAGCATCAACGGCCAGCTGGATACCGGTGGTGGCCAACATGCCCAGCGCAGCAATGGCGATGCCGTAAAGACCGCTCATCATATGGCTCGATACAATGGCGATGGCGATGATGAACACCGGCCCAACGGTGGAAAACATGCCGATGGACAGCCCGGCAATGATGTTGGTGGCGGCCCCTGTCTCGGAGGCCGCCGCAATGGTCGCCACGGGCGATTTGTTCTCGGCAGTGTAATATTCTGTGACGATGCCGATGAGCGTCCCGGCAACCAGCCCGATGACACTCGATGTAAACAGGCCTGTGGCCGTCAATGCCTTATCGCCGATAAAGATGGCCTCGGGCAGCTGCGCCTGCGTTACCAGCCATGCGGCGATGATCATCAGACCGGCCGCAATCATGGTTCCTGTGGTCAAGGCATTTTGCGGGTTGCCACTTTCTTTTACGCGCACGAAAAAGGTGCCAATCACCGAGGCAACGATACCTGCGGCGGCTAGATATAGCGGCAGCATGACCAGCACGGGCGTCTCGGCGCCGGCCGCAGTAACGGCAACAGAGCCGAGCACCATCGCCCCGATGATGGAACCCACATACGATTCAAACAGGTCGGCCCCCATACCGGCGACATCACCGACATTATCACCCACGTTATCGGCGATGGTGGCCGGGTTGCGGGGATCGTCCTCCGGGATGCCCGCCTCCAACTTGCCGACCAGGTCCGCACCCACATCAGCCGCCTTGGTGAAGATGCCCCCGCCAACCCGGGCGAACAGGGCGATGGACGAGGCCCCCATGGCGAATCCCGACAGCACCTCCATCGTTTCAGGAAAGCCCGAATAGATGGGCGTGTAAAACTTCAGCAGGAACAGCAGCCCCAAAACGCCGAGGCCCACGACGCTCAGGCCCAGGACCGACCCACCCGCGAAGGCAACTGCCAGCGCCGCGTTCAGGCTTGACGTGGCCGCCTGAGTGGTGCGATGATTGGCGTTGGTGGCCGCTTTAAAGCCGATAAATCCGGCCAGACCGGAGCAGACTGCGCCCACCACAAACGACAGCGCCACCAGCCCCAAACCGGCGCCACGGCTTTCGTTGGAAAAATAGAGCAGAATGGCGACGGCTACGACGAACAGGCCCATCATCTTATATTCCGCCTTGATGAAGGCCATGGATCCCTCGCGGATCGCCTGGCCGATTTCCACCATTTTTTCACTGCCGGGATCCTGCTTCGATACCCACCTGGCCTGGTAATATGCAAAGCCAAGCGCCAACACCCCGGAGAGGGCGATCACATAATCGAGTAAATTCATGCAGCTGGGCCTTTCATGATCGCTCAGATTCGGGACGGCTGTTGTAGCGCGTCATGGTGGGCTCGATGCCATTTTCCATATAATACTGTAAACCGTCGGCAGCTTTTTTCCGCACCTCATCGACGAGCGGCTGATCGACCTTGCGAAACGGCCGCAACACGTACTTTTCACTCGGTCTCATGGGAGCGTCAGTGGCGATGCCGAGCCGTAAACGGCCAAACTGCTCCGTACCAAGCTGGTAGATGACCGATTCCATGCCGCGATGGCCGCCGGCGCCGCCGGCAGGCCTGAAACGGAGCGTCCCCAGCGGCAGGTCGATATCATCGTGCGCCACCAACAATTCAGCGGCCGCCGCCTGGAAAAAGGTGAGCGCCTCGCGCACCGGCAGTCCGCTGTTGTTCATGGATGCCGTCGGTTTCACGAGGATCACCTCTCCGCCACGGGCCACAAGATAGGCGCCCCGTCCCGGTTTGAACGTGATCTCATGACGCCGGGCCAGTTCGTCCATCAGCCAGAAGCCGAAATTGTGGCGCGTCTGGGCGTATTGCTTGCCGGGATTCCCCAGACCAATCAGCAAATGCAAGGTATCGATTACTCCTTGCTGTCCGGCTCGTCACCGCTATCACCTTCATCGGCGCCTTCTTCGCCTTCAGCCTCTTCAAACTCGAAGCCCTCCTCTTCAAGTTCCTCCTCTTCTTCAGGACCTTTCGGATGGGCAATGTTGACCACGAGAACATCGACGGGCGTCAGCAGCTCGATGGCCCCCACCTCCAAATCGCCGGCGTGGATGGCATCGCCGATTTGCAGATCAGTGATATCGATGTCGAAATGAGTGGGGATATCGCTGGCCCGGCAGCGGATGTCGAGCTCCTGCAGGTCATGGTGCATCTGACCGCCGGCATCCTTCACGCCCGTGGCCACCCCAATAATGTGGATAGGCACCCGCACCTCCACCAATTCATCCATTCTGACCCCTTTAAAGTCGACATGAAGAATCTCATCGGTGACGGGATGGTACTGCAGCTCCTTGATCAGGACATTCCGGCGCTCCCCACCTACGCTCACGTGGTAGACCAGGGCATCACTGGCCAGGGCCTGACCGAGCAGCTTGGCGTCCACCTGAAACATAATGGGCTCGGGCTGGTCGGAAGCATAATAGATGCCGGGAATAAATCCTGTTTGGCGCAACTTCCGGGAACCTTTTTTGCCCCGCAATTCGCGCCGCTCTACGTCGATCTTAAAATCTTTCGTTGCCATGCCTAACTCTCCAGTGAAAATAGTGAACTGAGGGACTGCCCAGCGGTGATTCTCTCGATGGATGAGGCAAACACTTTCGCCACCGAGATGATTTCGAGTTTGCCGCCAATGTCCCCGGCATCAATTTTAATCGTATTGGTTACGATAATTTTGTCAATATCGGAGTTGGCCAGGCGCTCTACGGCACTGCCGGAGAGAACCCCGTGGGTTGCAACGGCAGTCACCTTTCTCGCTCCATGTTCAAGCGCGCTCTCCGCTGCGCTCACCAAGGTTCCTGCCGTATCGATCATGTCGTCAATGATCAGCACATGGCGTCCATCGAGGTTTCCCACCAGGTGCACCACCTCTACTTTATTGGGCTCAGGCCGGCGTTTATCGATCAAGGCGAAACCTAAATCCAGGTAGCGGGCATAGGCCTGTCCCATGCGCGCCGAACCCATGTCGGGGGCGAGCACCACGCCCGTCTGCAGGTCCAGATCAAACCTTTTCAGCCGCTCGATCAGCACCAGCCGCGAGTACAGGTTGTCGAACGGAATATTTACAAATCCCTGGATTTGCGGCGAATGCAGGTCCATTGTCAGCATGCGGTTGGCGCCGGCCGCTTCAAACGTATCCAGAAAAAGACGCGCCGAGATGGGCACCCGCGGCTTGTCCTTACGATCTTGCCGGGCGTAACCGTAGTATGGGATAACCGCCGTAACCGAGTTGGCCGAAGCCCTGCGCGCGGCATCGATCATCAGCAGCAGCTCGATGATGTTGTCCGACGGGGGATTCGTCGACTGGATGATGAAAACGTCCACGTTACGGATGTTTTCCTCGTACTTGACGTAAATCTCGCCATCGGAAAAGGTCTTGATGATCACCTCGCCCAACGGTATGGCCAGTTCGCGGGAAATTTCCGCCGAGAGCGCAGGGTTTGATCGCCCCGTAAACAGTTTCATGTGATGTCCGGATTGCATTCTCTTAACCTTGTTCGGGGACGAGGAATCGAACCTCGATTGACGGGATCAAAGCCCGTAGTCCTGCCTTTAGACGATCCCCGATCAGCCTGTGGGCATCTTCAACATTTTGCAGATGGTCAGCGGCGGCGCTCCCGCATGGGGGGCCAGGGGTGGCAGCCGTATCTCCACAGTCCAGATTTTCCTCTGGACAGACGGGCGCCTTTGGGGCCCAATCTGCGGATATGTCGATACGCCACATGGGAAGCATTGATCCTTCCTTTATTGGCTTGGGAACTTAAGCCGCGTCAGCTTTGGATGACAAATCTTTATCGTGCGGGCAGCAGGGTTGACAAGTGGCCGATTTCCACCCCCATGTGGTTGCGCAGAATGGGCCGGTGGTACTCTGGTAGCCGCTCAAGTTCAGCAGATGTCACCAGACCTGCCGATTCGAGAATGGCCAGCGCTACTTGCCATTTGGGGCGGCTTGCGCCGTCTTGCACTTTCAGGGCCAGACCCCAGCTCTGGCCGCGCGTATCTCTAATGCCGATCAACTGCACCCCTTCGGCTCCTTCCTTCGAGACGGCGCGCTGACCCAGGGCAGTCATGAAATCACTGTCGAACCTGCCGGTGCCCCCCACCAGTTGAGGGTAGGCCTGCATGGCCCGCAGCTGTGGCTCGAGCAGACTGTCGGTGCCGGAAATCAACAGTTGCCCCAACCGGGCCAGCTCCTTGATGGTGAGATAAAACGTTGGCGCGGAGCAGCCGTCGATGGCCGTGGCAAAGTCGCCGCGGCCCAACCACGCCTGTAGCTGGCGGGCAATCATCTGCTGCACCGGATGAGCCGGGTCCAGGTAGTCTTTCAAATCGGCGCCGACAGCAAGCGCCGCCGCCAGAAAGCCGGTATGTTTGCCGGAGCAGTTGTTGTGCAGCGCAGTTGCCGCGGCGCCGGATTTCAGGAGCGCATCACGGCTCGGTTCATGGTAGGGGTAATGACTGCCGCATCCCAGGTCACTCTCGGAGACACCCACCTGCTCCATAAATCTGCTCACCGCCTCGACATGATACGGCTCGCCACTGTGGGATGCGCAGGCCAGGGCCAGCTGTTCACCGGTCAGTCCGAACCGCTCCATCGCTCCGGAGAGGTGCAGTGCGGCTGCCTGAAACGGCTTCAGCGAGGAGCGAGCCGGCACCCACCGCCCAAAATCACCGGCGCTGAATACGACACTGCCGTCCGGGCCCACGAGGACCGCCACGGTCAGGTGGACACTTTCGGTGTCGTCACCGCGAGATACAACGGTTTGGATCAGATCGTGCTTCATATTTCAGGCGCTGAACTTAAGGTTATTACCTGTGGCTGCCATACATACTGGCAACGCAGCTTGAAAAATTTTGCTTTTGACCGATGAAGTAAGGGCACAGCTTGCCGGAGGCTGTCGGCTATACGGGCCGGAAATGCCGGGTCAGGAGGGCTGCCAAACATACTCTTTACAATGTCGTTGAAATTGTTTAGAATTAACGGCTTTATAAGGCTCAATATTGCTGCCTGCCAGCAATATTCCCGGTCGAGGAAAGCCCCGTCGAGAAAGTAAAGGAACTTTTGAGGCGGATCAGCGTAGGCATCGCGTCAGGCCATCACCATATGGTGCGGAAGTGGTGTGACATAAACAGGAAAGTAAGAGGTTATTTTTGGGCAGTGATTCAAATAGAGCATTAGGCAACTATTTAGCCGAAATCAGCAAATATGAGCCGTTGGCTCCGCAGCGCGAAATTGAACTGACGCAGCGCATCAAGAAAGGCGATCAAAAGGCTTCCAATGAGCTGATCGTCTCCAACCTGCGCTTCGTGGTGTCTGTCGCCAAAAAGTTTCAGGGGCAGGGACGGCCACTGGAGGACTTGATCAGCGAAGGGAACCTGGGACTGATTAAGGCGGCCGAGAGATTTGACGAGACGCGCGGTTTCAAGTTTATTTCTTACGCCGTCTGGTGGGTCCGGCAGTCGATTCTGCAGTCATTGTCGGAGCACTCCAGAATGGTGCGCGTGCCCCTCAATCGCCAGGGCGACATCACCAAGATCGTCAAGGCAGCGGAGGAGTTGGAGCATCAGTACGAGCGTCCGCCGCTGGTGGAAGAAATCGCCAAGCATGTGAGCAAGTTGCCGCATGAGGTGGCGCATACCATTCAGATCAGCCGGCGGCATCAGTCTCTGGACATGCCATTTTCCGACACCGACTCCAACTCACTCATGGACGTTATCCCTGATCCTGAGATCAACGAGCCGGATACGGAGTTGGTCCACGATTCGCTGAAACAGGAAATTAAATCCGCCCTCGACACCTTGAAGGACCGCGAGCGTGATGTCATCAAGATGTATTTTGGCATCGATCAGGATTACGCCCTCACCTTGAATGAAATTGGCGAGGAGTTCCACCTCACGCGGGAACGGGTCAGGCAGATCAAGGAAAAAGCGATTCGTCGTCTGCAGCATAAGTCCCGCAGCACCCAGTTGCGACCCTATCTGTAGTCCGCAATCGATCTGAAGGCCGCCCGCAGCGCGCCATTCTGAATTAACGACCGCCACTTTCTCCCGCTTATAGCGAGACCCAGGCGTGAAGATCAAAATCTGCTGCGTCAGTTCACTGGATGAAGCGCGCATGGCCGTCAATGCGGGCGCGGCGGCTATCGGTCTCGTTTCGGAAATGCCCAGCGGTCCCGGTATCATCTCCGAGGACCTCATCGGGGAAATCTCTGCCTGGGCGACCGGTCAAGTTGAAACCTTCCTACTCACCGCTCTACAGATCGCCGACCGCATAATAGCCCAGCAGCGGCGTTGCAACACCAGCGCCCTCCAACTTTGCGACACCGTGCCGGAGGATACTTACGCCCGCTTGCGGACGGCGCTCCCGCGGATCCGCCTCGTGCAGGTTATCCATGTTGCCGGTCCTGATGCGCTGGACCAGGCCCTGGCCGTAGCGTCCCATGTGGACGCGGTGCTGCTGGACTCCGGCAACCCGGCGCTGCCCACCAAACAGCTGGGCGGCACCGGCCAAACACACAACTGGGACCTCAGCGCGAAGATCGTGAAAGCTTCGCCAGTGCCGGTCTACCTGGCTGGAGGGCTCCATGCGGGCAACGTGGCAGCGGCCATCGAATCCGTCCGGCCTTACGGGGTGGATGTCTGCTCCGGCGTTCGATCGGGCGGTCGCCTCGATGGGGATAAATTGGCTAACTTCATGCTGGCCGCCACGGGGGGCTGACCCGGTGGGCGCCGGGGCCTGCCGGTAACGCCGCAGCAAAGGGACACATGGCAAACGATTCAGAGGTCCGCATCGTCACCTACGCGGACAGGCACAAGCAGGCCTTCAGCGATCTCAATCTCGCCTGGATATCCAAATATTTCACGGTGGAGGAAATTGACCGTCAGCAGCTCAGCCGGCCGGTAGAGGAGATCATCGAACCTGGCGGGCAGATTTTTATGGCCGAGCTGAACGGTCAAATCATCGGGACGGTGGCCATGATTCCCGCCCGGACAGGCGAGTATGAACTGGCCAAGATGGCCGTGACGCCCAACGCCCAGGGCCACGGCATCGGGGGCTTGCTGATTGAGAAATCGCTGCAGTGGGCGCGGGAGCATCAGGCCCGGTCGGTGATGCTGCTCTCCAACCGGATGTTAGGTCCCGCCATCCACCTGTACGAAAAATTCGGTTTCACCGAAGACAGTATGGACGATAAATCATCCGATTACAACCGCTGCGACATCACCATGCGGCTGCATCTGAAGAATTAAGGGTAAGGGATTCTATTCGCCTGGATCGGCGGCGGAGCTCTCCGCTTTCTCCCGCAACGTATAGTCGCAGTCGAGGCCTTTGTACTTACCCGGATTGTCCAGGTCATCCTCACTGAAATAGTGGATGCACTTCGGGCAGGTCCACGGTTTGCCGTTGTATCCGGGGTGCTTCTTGTTCAGTTGTAGCGGGACACCCGAATAGGGGCAGTCGCGTTCCGTGCCCGGCTCCGGCCAGGGGTAGGTCTCATATAAAAACTGGTACGGCTTCTTATCCTGTTCCACGGCGTCTCCTCTGCACCCTCATCATGGGGCTTGAGTTTACGACACCTGTCGAAGGGGGTCAACTGCCCCTTGTGTACAGGTAAACCATCTCTTCATGGCGGGAACCTTTGCGCGTGGCCACCGAGTATTTGTCGGGGCCCCACATGCTGACGCCGGCATAGCGGCCATCTTTGGCGATGAGATAAAACATCAGTCCGAAGTTGGGTCGTCCCTTTTCATCGAGCAATCTCGACTGCGTGGTATGGCTCGCCACCCGGCGCAGCACTGCTATCCCAGCCTCTTCGGGCGACATGCCGGTGCCCATCAGCTCCACCGCGGCGAACGAACAGAGGTTTTGCAGATTGGCCTCCCCCCGGCCGGTGCTGCCGCAGGAGCCAATGGCGTTGTCCACAGGGAGCCCGGCGCCGATGATGGGGCTGTCGCCCACACGGCCGGGGATCTTGTACGCCAGTCCACTGGTGGTGGTGACACATGAAATATCACCATCGGAGTTCAAGGCGGCGCAATGAATCGTGCCCGTAGGCCGCCCCACGTGCCGGGCGATACCGCGATCCTCCTCGTCATCGGACAGCCAGTCATCTCCCCGCGAGAGATTGCGTTTCCATTTCAGCCATGCCTTACGGGAGCTCTCAGTCAGCAGCTCTTCCTCCCTGATCCCGTTGGCTTTCGCAAATTTTAGCGCTCCTGCGCCCACCAGCAACACATGGTCGGTGGTCTCCAGCACCAACTGGGCCACGCGCGATGGCTTCCTGATGTTGCGCAGCGCAGCGACGGCGCCGGCCCGGTGGGTCGGCCCATGCATCACGGCTGAGTCAAGTTCAACCACCCCCTCCTCATTGGGCAGCCCCCCATACCCGACGGACCTGTCATTGGGATCGCTCTCCACCAGATTGACGCCGCTGATCACCGCCTCCAGGGTGTCGGTCCCCTTGGACATCAGGCGGTAAGTGACCTTCACCGCTTTCAGGCCGTTGGCGGAGGATACTACGACCGCTGGCGTCTGGCCCCGCTTCTGCAGCGTTGGCGCTCCACCGGCCTTGAGGCGGGGAAGCAGCGGCAGGCCTGCCATCAGGGAGGCGGCCGTGGCGAGAAATTTGCGGCGGGAATAAAACCTGGGGAACGGCATGGGTAACTCCTGTAAAATGATTTAAAACCTGGTCCGGAAAGTTAATCAACCCGGCACGAGGTCAACGGAGCCATTTGACATCATCATTTCATCCCGTTGGGCGTCGCCGTAAATTGCAAGGTGAGTGTCCCTCCTGCGAGCCAAGTCCGCCGTAAGCCCCTCAGCACTGCCGCCCTCGGATGGCACGACCGCCAAGATTCGCAGAGATGATCGAATCGACCCTCGTCACTCCGCAACCCACGCAGGAAGATCATGCGGTCGACAAGTCCCTCAGGCCCTCATCCCTCGATGATTTTGTAGGTCAAACCGAGCTGGTGGCCAATCTGCGCGTCTATATTGAGGCCGCCAGGCGCAGAGAAACCCCGCTTGATCACGTGCTGCTTTTTGGCCCGCCGGGCCTGGGCAAAACGACATTGGCGCACATCATCGCCGGGGAGCTCTCGACCGGCATTAAGTTCTCCTCCGGACCGGTGATTGACCGGCCTGCAGATTTGGCCGGTATCCTCACCAATTTAGCTGAGCGGGACGTTTTCTTCATTGACGAAATTCACCGCATGAGCAGCACCGTGGAGGAATACCTTTACGCCGCCATGGAAGATTTCCGCATCGACATCATGCTCGACAAAGGGCCCAACTCCCGCTCGGTGCAACTGTCGCTGCATCCCTTTACCTTAATTGGCGCAACCACCCGCATGGGCAATCTGACCTCACCGCTCAGGGACCGCTTCGGGGTCACGCTGCGCCTCGATTTTTACTCAGCTCCGGAGCTCAAGCAGATCATATTGCGCTCCGCCGAACTGCTGGAAATCCCCGTGAACGATGCCGCGGCCGAAGTGATCGGCATGCGCAGCCGGGGCACCCCACGGATTGCCAACCGCATTTTGCGCCGGGCCAGGGACTTCGCTGAAGTGGATGGCCGCGGACTGTTGGACAGGCCCACGGCGGAAAAAGCGCTCCTGCGGCTGGGCATCGATGAGCTGGGACTGGACGAGATGGACCGCCGTATTCTGTCGCTGCTGGTGAACAATTTCGGCGGGGGTCCCGTGGGTGTTGAGACCATGGCCGTCGCCCTGCATGAAACGGCGCGCACGATAGAGGAAGTGTACGAGCCCTACCTCATCAAGCAAGGATTTTTAGAGCGCACACCCCGGGGCCGTGCCGCCACCGCGCGCACTTACGACTACCTCAATGTCAAACCGGGCTCAGCCCCACTACAAAGGCCGCTGTTTTAAGGCAACATGGAACCGTTCACCCCAACCCGGCGCGCCCGGCTGTCAGACTATGACCTCGACATCCCCGTCAATCTGATCGCCCAGTATCCTCATCCTAAAAGGGACCGCTGCAAGTTGATGGTGGTGGATCGCGCGCGCAATCAGACCAGCAACCACCGCTTTGATGATCTGCTGCAGTTTTTAAGTCCCGGAGATGTGCTGGTCCTGAATAACACTCAAGTTTATCCTGCCCGGATCATGGCCCACAAAGTGGGTACCGATGCCCCCTTGGAGATGCTGCTCCTGAGGGAACTGAACCGGGACCTGTGGGAAGTTCTCGTGCGCCCTTCGCGAAAAATTCGCATCGGCAACACTCTGTACCTGAACAAAGATATCACCTGCGAAGTGGTCGACAGCACCTCCTCGGGCAGCCGGATCATCCAATTTGATTCCCCCCGCATGCCACTGCACGACTACATCGACAAGCATGGCATATCACCCCTCCCCCCGTATATTAAACGGGAAGCGGAGCCCGCCGACAAACTCAATTATCAGACGGTATATGCCAGCAAAAGGGGGGCCATTGCCGCTCCCACTGCCGGTCTCCACTTTACCACGAAGCTGCTCAAGAAAATTGAACAAGCCGGTGTCGAGCTGGCCTACATTACTCTGCATATTGGGATCGGAACGTTCCGGCCCGTCCGAGTAGAAGATATCACCCGGCACCAGATGCACGGCGAATATTACGGCATTGATAATTTGACCGCCGATAAAATCAACCGGGCCAGGCGCGATGGTCACCGGGTGCTGGCCGTAGGCACATCCGCCGCAAGGGCGATGGAGACGGTGGCCCTGAATAATGGCGATGTCATTGCCGGCACCGGCTGGACCGACAAGTTTATCTATCCACCCTACCGCTTCAAGACCGTGGACGGCCTGTTAACCAACTTCCACCAGCCCAAGTCGACCCTAATTTTACTGGTCTCCGCTTTTGCGGGCCATGATCTCATAATGGACAGCTACCACCAGGCGATAAGGGAAAAATACCGCTTTTTCAGCTATGGCGATGCCATGCTTATCTTGTAGGCCGGCATGCAAGAAAACAAAATTACCCATATCGCCGCCATTATCCCTGCCGCTGGACAGGGGACGCGCCTGGGGGGGCAGACCAAAAAGCAGTTCCAACTGCTGGCCGGTAAACCGCTGCTGGTACGAACCATTGAGCGCATCCTGCGAGCCCCTGAGATTCGCTGGCTGGTAGTGGCCGTCCCCGAAAGCGACCTGGATTTGGCCAGGGAAATTCTGGAGGATGCGATTCCCGATTCAGTGGAGCTGAAAATCGCGGTGGGGGGTAAAACGCGGCAGATTTCCGTCTGGAATGCCATAAAGGAGGTGCCTTCCGCTGCCAGAGTGGTGACCATTCATGATGCTGCCCGGCCATTTCTGGACCCCAAATGGATCAGCCAGAGTGTCGAGCTGTGCACACATTTTGATGGCGCAATAGTGGCCATCCCCGCCATGGATACGCTGAAAGAGGTGACTTCAGTCGACAATCAAAACGGGATCCGAGCCGAGGGAAAGATCAAGGGCACTCTTTCCCGGGAGGTCATCTGGCAAGCTCAAACGCCGCAGACTTTTAAAATCGTTACCCTGCTAAAGGCCATCGCCAACGCCCAGGAAAAAGGCCTCACTGGCACCGATGAAGCCTACCTGGTTGAGGCTATTGGGGGCCAGGTGGCCATTGTCAAAGGGTCACCCAATAATTTCAAAATTACCAATCGCAGCGAGTGGGACTACACCGAGTGGAAACTGGAGCATGATCAGGACCGGCATCGGAGTTGACACCCACGCCTTTGGCGCAGGGGACGGTTTTTTTCTTGGCGGTATCTGGATTTCCCACGACCATGGCGTAAAGGGCCACAGCGATGGCGACGCCCTCATTCACGCCATCGTGGATGCGTTGCTGGGCGCTGCCGGCATGGGCGACCTCGGGCGGCACTTCCCCTCATCGGACCCACAGTGGAAAGATGCCCGCAGCTCACGATTCCTGGAAGCCACCGCTGCCATGATCGCTACGGAGGGGGGCCACATCCACCATATTGACGCCACCGTGATCCTGCAGGAACCGGTGATCGGTGACAGTCTGCCTGAAATGGCCGTCACGATGTCGGCGGCCCTGGGCATCAACGCCAAGCAGGTAAACATCAAGGCCACCACCACCGATTGGCTGGGCTTCACCGGCCGCAAGGAGGGACTCGCAGCCATGGCGGTGGCCACGGTGGATTTTACATAGATTGGATTGCCTCTTGCGAAATCCCAAAATGGATTCAATTTCCTTGTTACTGCCAATTGCATTATCTTGATACCAGCTTTACATCAATCTAATTGCTCTCTGATCATGCATTCAACTCCCTAATCTGAAATTGAGGAACAGATGTACATATCTAGTATGAAAATCAGAAACTGGAAAAATTTCACGATGGCTAATATTGAGCTTCATGAAACCATGTACATGATTGGACCCAATGCCGCTGGAAAATCAAATTTTCTAGATATTTTCAGGTTTATGAGAGATATTGTTAACCCAAAAGGGGGGGGGCTTCAGCAAGCACTCAACTCACGTGGGGGGATGCGAAAAACTCGCAGCTTAGCTGCTCGAAAACAACCACAGATTGAGTTGGAATTCGAATTGAGAGAATCCCTCCTAACTCAATCGGGCCATCCAGATTGGAAATACATACTATGGATTAAGTCTGAGACAAGGGGAAAGCATCGACCGCTAGTGATGAAGGAGGAAGCATATAAACTTGGGAGGAGAATTTTTTCTCGCCCAGATCCGCGGGATCTGCAGGATCAAGAAAGACTAACTCAGACACACCTTGAACAAATAAATATGAATGCAGACTATCGACATATTGCACAATTTTTTGAAAAAGTACTTTACCTACATCTTGTCCCCCAATTACTAAAATACAGTGATCAGATAAGCTTGCGGCATTTAGAATCAGATCCCTTCGGACAAGGATTTTTGGAAGAGATCGCTGCTGCAACTGAATATATTCGGGTTTCAAGATTGAATAAAATTGAAGAAATTCTTATTAAAGTCATACCAAATCTTAGAAAGTTGCGATTCGTAAGAGATTTGGTTAGTGGACGTCCGCATTTGGAAATGCTTTATAGCCACTGGCGACCAAATGCAGGGTGGCAGCGTGAGGATCAATTTTCCGATGGAACTCTAAGACTAATTGCTATAATATGGACTCTCCTGTCTACAAACAGCATGATCCTATTAGAAGAACCCGAACTGTCTCTACACAAGAAAGTCGTTGAACAGATTCCGAGCCTAATATATAAAACACGCCAATCGAGAAGAAAATCAGGTGGTCAGATACTAATTAGTACGCATAGCACCGATCTTCTTTCAAGCGGGAGTTTCTCAGGGAATTTTTTCCTACTAAAACCGGGAAGTGGCGGCGAAGGAACGAGGATAGAGGTGCCAAGCGATCAAGATGTTGCGGCGATGAAAGCGGGATTAACCCCAGCAGACATTCTTCTACCAAAAACCTCCTCTAGCATTGGTGGCCTCTAGATTGGCTGATTTACTCTTCTACGCGTTTGTGGAAGACATCCCATCAGAGAAAGCAGCCATTAAACTTTTCAACAAGGTTAATGAGACCCGCGAACAAAAATTGATCTTCAATCCGGGCTTTCCTACAATTACTCGTGGAAATCAAAAGCTGAGAGAAAAATGCCCTGCTTTTCTCAACATGGCAAGACCTGGAACCAATATTTTCGCGCTCACTGATCTTGATCGAATCGAATGTGCCCCTGCCTTAATCCGCGATTGGTTTGGTATCCAATCTGATAAAGAAATTTTATTACCCACAGAAATTTGCTTCAGAGTTGCCGTTAGGGAGGTAGAATCCTGGATTCTGGCTGATCGAATCGCACTAGCGGATTTTTTTAGAATCAGTGATATCAACTTCCATCAATCGCCGGATAATTTAGAAGACCCGAAAGAACATTTGCTGAACGTCATCCGAAGGAGAACGCGAAGAAGAATATATCGCGATATGCTCCCCACGGAATATTCACATGTTGGCCCAACCTATAATGAAGTTTTGGCAGAGTTTATAACAGTAAACTGGGATCCACATCGCGCATCTGAAAATTCCGCAAGTTTGGAAAAAACAATTCGAGCACTGGAAAATTTCTGAAAATTCCGGTAGAATGGAGCTAATTGTGCCATCATAGGTGAATCTCAAGGCCACCACCACCGATTTGCTGGGCTTCACCGGCCGCAAGGAGGGACTCGCGGCCATGGCGGTGGCCACTGTGGAGCTGTAGGGTTCTCTAGCCCTCACCCGTACG
Source organism: Fidelibacterota bacterium (assembly GCA_004124875.1). Taxonomy (GTDB): domain Bacteria; phylum Fidelibacterota; class Marinisomatia; order SCGC-AAA003-L08; family TS1B11; genus TS1B11. The sequence continues at coordinate 96,088 of SCKJ01000001.1, forward strand.
CAGCTTCAAGCTGAAAATAATTGAACTGGCTCTCTCCGGCCGGCCCCACGCCTTCAGGTTTGACAACGCTCCACGGTAGATCGCCGGCAGCAGGCGAGCCCTGCCGTGCCGGTAGCGCTCACTCACCAACGACACGTAAAACGGGTCCAGCCACATGCCGCGCATGCTGGCGATCTCAAAGCCGTGCCGGGCTGCCAGCGTGCCCATCGACTCCGCGGTAAAATGATACAGGTGCCGGGGCACATCCCACGCCGCCCAATGTTCGCCATAGTGCCGGGCATCTTCGCTGTGGTAATTGGGCACGGCGATGATCAGGGTTCCATCCGGGGTCAGGAGGCGGCGCAAGGTCTCGAGGTTTTCATGCAGGGCATGCAGGTGCTCCAGGACGTGCCAGAGCGTAATGACCTCCATACTATCTGATGGCAACTGCTCCATGGCTGCCGGCTCGTGAACTTCAACCCCCCACTGCGCGGAAGCGGCCACCCGGGCATCGTGGTCGGCTTCAATGCCCCTGACCCTCCAGCCCCCCGCTCGCATCACCCCCAGAAAATGACCACGGCCGCTGCCTACATCCAACAGGGTGCCTGCCTTGCGCCCCGACAGCCGGCGGACCAGTTTCCGCTTGCCGCGCAGGGTGAACTGCCGTGCCAGATGATAGAGCCGGTTGACAGTTCCTACCGTCGTGTTGCTGTGGGAAATATAGTCAGCCGAATCGTACGCTGCCTCAATATCCGCTTCATCCGGCGCGTCCTGGGTGAACCGGCAGTGACAGGTCGGGCAGCTCCAAATATCAAACGGCTCCTTTAGCACCGTCCGGTCCATCACTGTCAAAGATGGCGCAACCGGCGAGCCGCCGCACACGGGACAGGCGTCATGCCTGATCCGACCCATTTCCCCCTTACCGGGCATACCGAACCGTTGCCATTATGTGTTAATTTCAGCCCGCAAACAGTCAAGTTGCAATTAGGATAATCAGCCCATCATGCCCCTGCCAGTGAGAGTCAGATTTGCCCCCAGCCCGACGGGAAACCTCCATGTTGGGGGCCTGAGAACGGCCCTTTACAACTGGCTGTTCGCCCGGCAGAATGGCGGCACGTTCATCCTGCGCATTGAGGATACCGACCAGTCCCGCAAAGTGGAGGGAGCCGAGGAGCAGTTGCTGGCCGCGCTGAAATGGGCCGGTCTCGATCCGGACGAGGGGCCTCATGTGGGCGGGGATTTTGGACCCTACCGGCAATCGGAGCGACTCGACACCTATGTCGGCCATGCCCGGCAGCTCGTTGACAACGGCAGCGCCTACCCCTGTTTTTGCACGCCTGAGCGGCTGGAACAGTTGCGCGATCGGCAACAGAAAATGGGACTGGCAACACGCTACGATGGTCTTTGCAGGAAGCTGCCAACCGATGAGGCCGCCAGCCGCGCTCTGGCGGAGCCGCACGTTATCCGCCTGGCCGTACCCCGGGACGGACTCATCATTTTAGTTGATCAGATCCGCAAGAAAGTGCGCTTTGAGTGGAAAGAGGTGGACGACCAGGTGCTCATCAAAGGTGACGGGTTCCCTACCTACCATCTGGCCAATGTGGTCGACGACCACCTCATGGACATCAGTCATGTGATCCGGGGCGAGGAGTGGCTGCCTAGTATGCCCAAGCACCTGCTGCTGTACCAGGCCTTCGGCTGGGACCCACCGGAGTTTGCCCACCTGCCGCTGTTGCTCAACAAGGACAAGTCGAAGCTCTCCAAGCGGCAGGGCCATGTGGCCGTGAAAGACTTCCGTGACGCAGGCTACCTGCCCCAGGCGCTCGTTAATTTCGTGGCCCTGCTGGGCTGGAACGATCAGTCGAATCAGGAGGTGTATGATCTCCAGGAACTCACGGCCGCTTTCACTATCGGCCGGGTGCAAAAAGGGGGCGCCATCTTCGACACCGGCAAGCTGCGCTGGCTCAACGGCCAACACATCCGGCGCATGGAGGCCTCAGCGTTCAAGGCGGCGTTGCTCCCGCACCTCGATTCCCAGTGGAATATCACCGATGCCATGGTCGCCGCGGTTCAGTCGAAAATCAGCCTGCTGAGCGATGCGCGGGAGCAGCTCGATTTTTTCTTCGAGGAGCCGGTGGTGTACGATGAGGCGGCCCGGCAGGCATTGACCCATCCACTCTCCCGGGACATTCTCTCGTCGCTGCTGGCAAAGTTCGGCTCGGCGGAAACATTCAGCGGCGACTTTCTGCTGGCGGCGGTGAAGGAAATTGGCGCCGACCTGGGCCTTAAAGGGCGCGACCTCTGGCACCCCATACGCGCCGCCATTGCCGGCCGGGTCGTTGGTCCCGATATGGTGACCATTGTGGAAGCGTTCGGATTTGAGAAATGCCGCGAGCGCATCACGGCAGCGGTGAGCTTGAGTTAGCCGCAAGATGCCCGTCCTGACCGTCCGAGCCAACGCCAAGGTCAACCTCGGGTTGCGCATCATCGGCCGCCAACCTGACGGCTACCACCTGTTGCACACCCTGTTCGCCGAAATCGGCTACGGCGACACCATCACCCTCACTGACGCCGCGCCGGGACAGATTTCGCTGGAGGTCTCCGGACCCCAGGCGGACAAAGTGCCCAAGGATGATTCCAACCTCTGCCTTGCCGCCGCCCACCTGATGCTGCAGGAAACGGGACACGCTGGCGGGGTCCACCTGGCCCTGGACAAACAGGTGCCGCCGGGCAGTGGACTGGGAGGCGGATCGAGCGATGGCGCAGCCGTCATCAAGGGTCTCAACGATCTGTGGGGCACCGGAATTTCTGTTGATATCATGGAAGTGCTGGCAGCGGAGCTGGGCGCCGATGTGCCCTTTTTCATTCGCGGAAAGGTGCAGCTGGGCCAAGGGGTGGGCGACCGGTTATCGCCGGTAAAACTGGCCAGTGATCCCGCCGTGGTGCTGGTGATTCCGCCGCTGCGGATCGACACAGCTTGGGCTTACGGCCTGTTCGACGGGCGGACAGATCTTGCTGAGCCTGAAGACTATGGCGAGATAGCGGAAACCTCGCCGATCCGGTGGGCTGAGCTGCACAACGATTTCGAGGAGCTGGTTTTCCCGCACCACCCGCAGCTGGGTGAGATCAAGGCGGTTCTCCGTGGCGCCGGGGCCGTTTACGCCGGACTATCGGGCAGCGGTAGTGCCGTCATCGGGCTGTTCGACTCGCCAGCTGAAAATTTGACCGATGCCAACTTTGGCGCGGCGCAGGTGATCGAAACGCGACTGATCCAGTGACAGAAAATACCGAAGAGCCATCATCTTCACGGAAGTATAGAGCCGGACGGCTCCAGAAAGGTCACAACACCATCCGTGCCCACTGCAAATGACCACACATGGCTAGAGATACACCCCGAGGGACAATCGCCCCATTTCAACCAGAAGGAATAAACCCACTTCAGATCAATAATTTCGACAGTGATATCCGATCCGTCGCAACAGTATCCATTGATCTCTGCATAGCTGACACCTGCGATACTGTTGAACCGATTGGCCAAAGCCGTTACATTCAATGGCCGAACAGACTTCAACACCACAGCATGGCTCCCAGGCCAATCATAGTAGTGTTCCAAGTACAGATCATACTCAATCATCAGATCATCTATTGCGGACCGGCCTGTCAATCTTTCACCAGCACCCCAGGCCCGCATAAATGAGCGAGAGCTATCTGCGGATACGATGATTTCATATAGAGGCGGTGACCAGAAAGTATGAACGGCATATATCTCAACCACTGAATCTCTGGGCGCAAGATCGCTGGCCAGGTAAATGGCTATGAGTCCGTTCGTCAATGACTCTTTCAGGAATAATGGGAGTTCAATTTCGCCTGCAGCCTCCCCTCCCAGGGCCAACATCATGCGGACCGTCAGGCGGCTGGCATCAATCTCGTAGAGCGCCAAGATTGAATCGGGCAGACTGCTTTGATCCTGGGCCGGGACTAGAGGATAATTAAGGTCGTAATAGACGCCTGATTCATAAGTCTCAAACTCTTCATGGGCAACAGATCCGTTGCAACTGAGCACAATGGTAAGGGTTAAAGCCAGAAGCACATGCCTGGATTCGCTGTATATAATTTTCGCCATTCTTAAACATAGTAATCATTTATCTCCAAAAAAACAAGCCCCATCCAGCCGCTGGGCCAGATGGGGCTTGAAACTCATCCCTGCAATGAGGGTGAGGTTATTTCATGAAGACCATTTTCCGGGTGGCGGTATAGCCGCTTCCGGTAATGATCCTGTAGAAATAGACCCCCGTCGCCACGCCATGACCGTGACCATCCCGGCCGTTCCAGACGACCCGGTGGCGGCCCGCAGGCAGATCGCTGCTGACCAACGAACGAATCTCCCGGCCGGTCAGATCATACACGATCAGACTGACTTTGTCGCTCCGGGGCAGCTCGAACTGCAGCGTCGTACTCGGATTGAACGGGTTGGGATAGTTCGCCAGCAAGGCATATTTGCCCGGCAGGGTCAATCCATCCTCAAGGTCCAGAGTCACCGAGTTCAGCGCGGTGCTGAAGTCAGAGTAGTTGCCGTTATAGTCGACCGCGGCCACCGACACGTCAAACTCACTTCCCAAGGTGATGTTGGCGCTGGTCAGCTCAATGGAAGTCCCGCTAATGTTCAGCTTCGTTTCACCGCCGGCCTTGTAGGCCACACGCACAACATTATACTGGTAGTCGGCGTCCAGGCTGGCATTCCATGCGAGGCTAAACCCCGTGGCGTTAGTCGACAGGCTTACGTTTGCCGGGACGCCCGGCTCGATGTTATCCACCGACCAGCCGGACATGGGTTCGGAGTTGGCAATGAACATGCCGCCACCTTCGTCGCTGTCGCCGAAGCCGGTGATGACATACCACGACTCATACAGCGCCTGAGTGCTGCCATTGGTGGCGTTGGAGTCGACGAATGTCGGCACCAGCACCGCGTAGCTCGGCCTGCCGTCGCCCAGGAAAAAGCCGACGTTGATCAGCTCATCCGGTGAATAGTTCGGACCGGGGATGTGCCAGATACTCCACCCGAAAAAGGGACCGCGGTCGCTGCTGCCACCCTCAAAGTGAATGAAGGCCCAACCGCCTTGGTCGTCGGGCTTATCCTTGATGGCATGGATAACCGGCGGCTGGAAGTTGAACTTCTCCAGGGCAAAGTTCACCTCGACAGAACTATCTACAGGAGCAGTAACCATGCGGTAATCCCCGAAGTAACCGGGCGCCTCAGTGCCAATCTCATAGTCGCCTGCCGGCACCATAAAATAGAAATTGCCGGTCGAGTCAGTGAGCATATGATCGCCATACTCGGACGTTTGGCTCCCGATCCAGACATCGGCGCCGCTCAGGCCGAATCCGCCCGCCAAATCGGTCACTTGACCATAAATGGCGGAGTTGAACGTAAAAGCCTCAAGCTCAATGTCATGCAGGACAAAGACGTCCGCCACGGCGATGGGGCCGGCCATATACGGCTTGAACTCCTGGGTGTAGACATCTATGAAGTAGTTGCCCAGCGGCAGCGGCGCAGTGTAGACGCCCGTCTCCCAGTCGGGACTGGCCCAGGTTTCAAACCCGGTGTTGGTATCGTAGATGAAAATACCGACATCGAACAAGGTGTCGATGGGCGAGGTGGAGCCCAAGACGGTCACGGCGCCAAACAGGCCGCCGGCGGCGGTCTTGAAATCAATATTCACCATGGAAGCGCCAGCCGGAATATGGTCGAGCTTGTTGTTCATGTAGGTGCCCTCAGGCCAATCCCAAGGCCAGATAAAGTAGCCGTCGCTGTCCACCAGCGGCGATACGCTGAGCACATACTCGCCGGTCAGCGGATGCGACTCGGTAAAGGTCCACATCCCGGCGTTGTAGTCATCCGGGAGGGCGCTTTGCGGCAGTCCCCAGGCCATAATTTCGAGACCGCCCAAGGGCGCGCCGTCCAGCGTCACCGTGCCGGTAATCGTGGATGTTGCCGGATAAAGGGTAAAGTTGGCGGTGGCCGTTTCACCATCCGGCACATCAACCGGAATGGACCCGGATACCATGAATTCAGGTATCACGTCGTCGCTCACCTCCACATAGTAGTGGCCTGGCAGAACCCCGATGGTGTAGGCGCCGCTGGCGTCCGTGGTGGCTTCAAATTCGCCACCGGGCCCATCCTGGAAGGCAAACACAGTGACACCGGCCACTGCGAAGGCGCCCGGCTGTAACACGAACCCGGCGATAAAGGTGGTCGGCTCAACATAGTTGAAGTCGAGTCCTGTTACTGCGCCAATGATCACATTGCTATACGAGGTATCAGGCACGAGACCTGCCTGCACGCCAAGAAAATCGACAGTGAAAATTTCCAGCGTGTCGATGGCATCCAGATAGATATTATAAAGGCCGGCATTATCGGTAACCGTCAGATACGGCAGAAAATCATCCGGGCCATCAGGGCCATCCGGGCTATCCTGATACAACCGGCTCGTGGGAAAGGCCACAATAATGACATTGGCCACAGTCGGCGTGACCGTGCCGGAGGCATAATTGGTAGTGACCATTTCGCCGATGGTTACCGTGGCCGTGTCTGCGGCCAGATCGTCCTCAACCAGCAACAGCAGCTTCAGGTTGGTGACGCTCAGGATGCCTTCTTCATCTTCACCCGGATAAAGGATGATTTTGAAAACGCCGTCCAGCGTATCGAGGTCTTCCGGGCCGTTATCCAGCGCCAGGCCGCCCTCGTCAAGATCGAAATCAATGGTGTCATCCAGCAGGCCGTCGCCATCCATGTCGACCCAGAACGATGCCCTGGCGTAGACGAGCGAGTCGGAGAACGTGATGACGATCTCCAGGCTGTCGCCGGGAGCCAGTGTGATGGACGAACCACCGTTTACTGTCACCGTGATAGGTGTAACCACCATCGCCTTGGACAGCGAGTGCCGGCTGAAGTGACCCTCATCTACTTCCGGCAGTGCAAGCACGTTGCGGTTCAACTCGAAACTACGTCTGCCGCTCCGGATAACCTGGTTCTGCCGGGGCCGGCCCTCCAGGGGATTAAACCGTTGCACCTGAGTGGCCACCGTTTTACGCGAGATAAGCGCCTTCATTTCGGCCAGCTGATCCGCAGGGGTTTCCTGGAGCGTCATCACTTGCTCCTGACCACCTTCGGTGCCGTAGGCTACGGCGGAATTAACGAAAAATATAAAGAGCGAGAGCAGTGGCAACAGTTGCCAATATTTCAGCTTACGCATGTTTAACCTCCATCATTAGTAATAGTGTTATTTTCATTTCGTACTCTTCATCAACGATAAAATTCTATTCGCCTGGGAGTGTAAATGGGAAAGGGGGTAAGTAGCAGTGAGCTGCAACACACCTTTGAAAATAATTTAAAAAAATCTGCAATCCAACAATAACGAGGGTCTTTCCATCGGAATTTCGCGAAACAATGAATGCCTAAATGGGGAGCAAATTCCCCAATATGTAGCCTATGACAACGCCTATCAACAATATGATGGTGAGAAACCGGTGGCTGATGACTTCAACGCCATACCCTTTTTTTATCGCCAGCAGGGAAACAAGGTAGCCAATGCCGTTGAGCATGTAAAAAAACGGCAACGATAGCAGCTTCACCAGCACGGGGCCGAGAATAGGCACGAGGGAAACCAAAGTTGCCAGCGCCACGAATCCGTTGGTGACCAGGCCAACGGTCACTGCCCACAATGCCAGAACCTTGGCATTGACGTCGAACATGGCGCCCAGAAGCACCGACAGGGCGATGCTCCCCACCAGCGCCATCGGTTTCCAGTAGACGGCAAAAAACTCTTTGATTTTGGCCAGCACGCTGTCGCCTCAGATATTTTCTTCGTTTAGCCGGGCATGTACAATAAAGGGAATCCGTCCCAGTTCAATCCATAGAATTTGCAATCTTTTTGAATCCAAACTCAACATCAGTTTGTGGCCGACCCCGGGCAGCATATGGGTCAGCATATCGGTTCTGCTCAGTACTGGCTCCCCTCGCATGACTCCGGTAAACGTAACCTGCAGAAGATATTCCGATGGCATATCGTTCACTTCCACAACCTCGCGACATTCTACCAGGACTTCCCAGGTCACCCCCTCAATTTCCACGGCCATGACATGACGCTCCCCCGCCTTCCAGTGGCGTCGCTCAAGCCATATCAGCGCGCTGAAAAAATTATGATCACCCCGGTTCCAGGTACGGACAATTCCATTGGAGTAAACCACCTCTCCATTATCGGGCCTGTAGGTGGCCGACAGACTGTCCAGGTGCCCCTTTTCCATAATCCACTTGTGGTAGCTGGCCGGAGAGGCCTCACCTTCGGGCAAATGAATCTCATAGCGATTGTCCAGGGAATAGATAGGGTCAAACCAGCCGCGCGTTATAGCGCTGTAAGTGCCATCAATCCCCTCGGCGTTTTCCTGAACGCTGACCCCCACATCCACAATGGGAATGCCCAGCCAGGTGACCGTATAACTGCGCTGCTGGCCCTGCGTCACACCCGGCAGCAACTGCAAAACCAGGGCGGCGCTGGATAACCATCCGGCCCACTCAGACATGCTCAGCCTTCCCTGAGGCGTTGGCTTTCGGCTCAGCCGCACGATCTTTCCAGCTCAGGCGATTCCCAAAGAAACTCATGATCCCAATCAGTGTCACATAGGGGATTTGCAGGGCGAACCATTGGGGATAATGGCGGCCCAGGTGACCCAATTTCATCCGCCTGGCTCCCAGGGCCACCAGCGCCCATTCGAATGCGGCCTTGGCCAATAGCGACAGGATAAGCGGCGTCAACCAGAGGTCGGGGTAGGGCAGTGACAGTATCGTCATCACCACAATGAGAGCGTTGACCAAAAAGGTGGCCACAGGCAGCGGGAAAAACCACGGATTATACACCACCATGGCCAGCGCATCGGCGGCCCAGCGAAATCGCTGCCGCAGAAAGTGGCTCAGACTATCGCTAGGCTCTGTCCGGACCATGACAGCGGGATCGTCGGCAAACACCACACGGGCCGCGCCGTGGCGGCGGGCAATTTGCAGGAAGAGGGCGTCGTCCCCCTGAAGCCGGCCGATGATTTCCTCGAATCCGCCCACCAGGTCGAACAGTGAACGGCGGTAGGCCTGGTTTTGTCCCGAACTGGCCCACGGTGTTCCCATCCGCACGGCGCCCTTGGCTGCCAGCATGAGCACCATAAAATCGACCGCCTCGAACAACTGCAACGGAGATTCCGGCTGAGGCGTTGCATCGGACCCCGGTGCGCCAACAGCAGCAGCAGTGGCAGTCGCAGTGGCAATCTGCGACCAGCCCACCACATAGTCAATCTGCGCCGTGAAATGGCTGGCCATGGAGCTGACCCACCGGGAGCCCACCTGGCAGTCGGCATCGGTGAACATCAGAACGGTGCCCGCGCTCTTTCTTATGCCGGCGTCCAGTGCCCTGTTTTTATGGTCCAGCCGCTGGTCCCCTGTTGCGCTTGTTACGATGAGCAAATTGGGATAACGGCCGGCTCGGCCCTCCATCTCGCGCTTCATACCACTGTCCAGACCATCATCCACCAGCACAATCTGCAGCTTTTCGGCGGGGTAATCCTGATCACCCAGTTGATCCACCAGCCGCGGCAGCCAGCGGCAGGCGCCACGGGCGGCCAAAATCACCGATACGGTGGGTTGCTGGTCGCTCCGTGGAGGTCCTTTTCTGAAATTACCCAGAATAAACCAGGCCAGAGCCGCCAGGTAAACGGCCATGGAAACCTGCAGAGTTGTTAGGAGGAAATCCAATGGACTGTGGTTAAAGCGCCAGCAGTTCTTTGGCCAACATAAAGTATATGGCCACACCAAAAACATCGGTGGTGGTTGTCACGAAGGGTCCCGTGGCCACGGCAGGATCGACGTCCAACCGGCGCAGTATAATCGGCACTATCGTGCCCAGCAACGTGGAGATGAGCATCGAAGCGCCGATGGCCAGAGCCACCACCAGCCCCAGTTGAACATTGGCGTACAGCAGCCAGGTGAGCAGTCCCAGCATGACGCCAAACAGGCCGCCCAGCAGGAGGCCAACCTTGATCTGTTTGCTGATATACTTCCCGGTCTCGTTGATGTTGATACGGCCTGTGGCAAGCCCGCGAATGGTGATAGTGCTGCTCTGTGTGCCGATATTGCCGCCCATGCCGGTAATGACGGGGATGAATCCCGCCAGCAGGATCACCTGGGATAGCTCCGCGGAAAAGCTGCTGATAACCGACATGGCCAGCACGCCGCCGATCCAGCTGGCCAGCAGCCACGGCAGGCGGGTCAGGGCGTTCTGCATGGTCGATTTCAGCAAAATTTCCCGGTCCCTGCCGGCCCCCACCATCCGCAGGAAATCCTCCGTCGCCTCCTCGCGAATAACGTCGACGATATCGTCAATGGTGACGATACCGAGCATCACGTCGTCGTGGTCTATCACCGGGATGGCCAGGATGTTATAGCGGGAGACGATCTGCGCCACCTGCTCCTGGTCAGTTTCCATGGAGACGGCCACCACATCAGTTTCCATAATGGCGTCGAGCTGCTTATCGGCGCTGTTCATCAGGAGTTGGCGCAGGGAGACCACCCCCTGAAGTTTTTGCTGATCATCGACGACGTACAGGTAGAAGGCCATTTCGGCCTCTTCACTGAGCTGCTGTACTTTTTCGATGGCCTCGGCCACTTTCATCTCTCCGGTCACCGCCATGAAGTCTGGCGACATGATGCCCCCGGCCGTTTCAGGGCCATACTGGAGCAACTCCTGCACCTCGGCGGCGTCTTCGCGCTCCATTTTTTTGAGCACCTGTTCACGAATATCTTCCGGCAGCTCCTCCAGCAAATCGGCCTGGTCATCGGGCGACATACTGGTGATCACTTGCGCCATGGCCGGTAGCTCGAGCGGCAGAAACAGCTCCACCTGTATGCTGCGGTCAAGCTCGCTGATGAAATCGCCGATGTTTTCGGACTGCAGAAGGATCGCAAAGATTTCCCGGCGCTCCTTCCCGGTGAGATGGCGGAATATCCAGGCCAGTTCACCTGGATGGATTTTGCTCAGCGCCTTGGACAGCGCTCCCCAGGCGTTGCGGCGGTAGAGCCGCCGGACCGTGTCGAGCAGCACCCGCCCTTCCGTGCCGATGAACTCGGCTCTCATTTTCCGTCCGAAAAAGTGATGATATCGTGCCGGGTGACGAAGCCGACGGGGCGGTCATCCTTGGTGAGAATCACCCCCTGGTCGCGCAACAGCAGCTGCACTGACTGGGCCACGGAGGCCGATTCGTCGAGTGAGGGGAAGGGGGCTTCCATCACCGCGGCCACCGGCTCATCAAGGAAGGCCGAGTCCTTCAGCGCCGACGCCAGCAGAGAGCTGTCATGGAGGCGGCCGGAATTCTCATCGCCCGTCAGCACCGGAATCTGTGAGATGTTGAACTTGTTCATCACCTCCAGCGCCTCCCGCGCGGTCGCCTCAGGGCCGACACTGACAATGGCCGGCAGCTCCTTATCCTTCATCTGCCGCAGGCGCCGCAGTGACACACGCTCGCGGGAAAGCATCCCTTTTTCACGGAGCCATTCATCGGAGAAATGCTTGGAAAGGTAGCGCTCGCCCGTGTCGGGAATGATGGTGACCACGTTCTGGTCAGGGCGCATGCCTTTGGCCACCTCAATCGCCAGATGCATAATGGAGCCGGCCGAACCGCCGGCCAGAATCCCCTCCTTACGGGCCATTTGCCGCGACATGTAGAATGAATCCTCATCGGTGACGTTCACGATTTCGTCGACCAGATTGATGTCGAGGTTGCCCGGTATGATATCTTCGCCGATGCCTTCCACCAGGTAAGGGTATCCAAGCGTCATTTCGCCCGTCTGTTTGAACTCTTTCAGGATTGAGCCAAAGGGATCGGCGGCCCACACTTTAATGTTGGGGTTCTTTCCCTTGAGATACTTTGAGACGCCGGTAATGGTGCCCCCGGTGCCCATGGAAGCGACAAATGCGTCGATCTGCCCTTCCATCTGCTCCCAGATTTCCGGCCCGGTGGTGTCGATATGGGTCTGCGTATTGGACGGATTGAAGTACTGGTCGGCCAGCACAGCGCCGGGGGTCTCCTCGGCAATCCGCCTGGAAACCGAGTAATAGGAGGCCGGGTCATCAGGCCCGACGGAAGTGGGACAGATGACCACCTCGGCCCCCATGGCCCGCAGCAGACGCCGTTTCTCGTCGCTCACTTTATCGGGCATCACAAAAATAGTGTGGTAGTCCTTCACCGCGCACACCACGGCCAGGCCCATGCCGGTATTGCCGCTGGTGGCTTCGACCACCGTGCCACCCGGCTTGAGCAGACCCTCCTTCTCATAATCTTCCACAATGCGCACGGCAATACGGTCTTTTACGCTGTGACCGGGATTCAAATACTCCATTTTGGCCCACAGGGCAGCGCCGCCCGGATCGGCCAGCTTGCCGATACGCAGCATCGGCGTTTCTCCCACCAGTTCCAGAATGTTATTTGCTTTACGCAACGATACCTCCTTCAGGCAGTTGATGGTCCCTTTGGGTGTTGGCCATCAGCGAATGGAAGCCTGCATAAGTCATGATCGCCGCCACCAGAATCCACAGTGGAGAGACATGGCCACCCACGGCATACCACGCCGGACCGGCCTCCCCCGAGCTGGCCAACAGCACCGCCAGCAAATTGTTCAGCGCGTGTAGAACAATAGCCGGCCAGATTGATCCGGTGCGCCAGGTGAGATAGCCCAGTACCATGCCCAACAAGTAAATCTGCAGCGCCCACCAGGGGTTGAAGTGGAGAATCATAAAGAGCAGGGCCGAATAGACCACCGCCCGTGTGGGATCGCCATAGCCGGTTTCCAACTGACCCTGGAAAAACCCGCGAAAGATCATCTCCTCGGCGATGGGGGCCACCACTGCGGCTCCGCCAATGACCAACAGGGCCTCAAAGGGGGTGCTGAAACTAAGAAAGTTAAGCCCATTTTGCAGCCCTTCGGGCAGTGGAAAGACCATGGCAATCAGCCGGTCAAGTTCGTCTATGAGCACTGTAACTCCCACGGCGATGATGAGGGCGTCTCGCCAAATCACCGGGGCCACATTGCCCAGCCGGAAGGTGGCGACTAACGGCATTTTCCGGTTGCGCAGGATCACCAGCAGCGGCACCACAATGAACGCTTCCGAGACCAGGATCGTCCAGCGCGGGAGATCATCACCCGGCAGCAGCGGGCCGGCCAGCCCTAACGTTAAAACGATGCCCAGCAGCGCGCCGACAAACATCGACAGTATGGCTGCAGTAAACGCAAACCGTACTTGCGCCCTGTTAACGGTGGCGGACGTCTCTTCCGGGAGGTCAGGCATAGCGGGGTAATTTAGACCCGCGTCTTTCAGGGGGCAAAGCAGTTGTGGCGCGTCGCAGGCCAGGCCCAACTACGCTTATGATCTCAAGGGTCGACCCATTCTTAAGTAAATTATCCCTCCACCCATATCCAACAGGGAGTGTATGCCATGTGTCCAAGAAGATTCACAATAGTGATCCTTACTTTCGCCGTTGTCCTCACGGCCCAGACAGGCGACCCGTCCAAATTGCGGCCCATTGCTACCTATTCCATTGTCGCCCGTGATCCCGATACTGGCCAAATGGGGGTGGCCGTGCAGTCGCACTGGTTCTCCGTAGGGTCGGCCGTAACCTGGGCTCGGGCAGGCGTCGGCGCTGTGGCCACCCAATCGTTTACGCTAATGGATTACGGTCCGGATGGCCTGGAGCTCATGGCTGGCGGGATACCGGCGCCGGAGGCGCTGTCGCAGCTGGTGCGGCAGGATGACGGTCGCGCCGTGCGGCAGGTGGGGATGATCGATGCCGGCGGCAGGGTTGCTTCCCACACCGGAAGCCAGGCTATATTCGCCGCTGGTCACCATGTGGGCAACAACTACGCCGTGCAGGCGAACCTGATGGAGACTGACCAGGTGTGGCCTGAAATGGCGGCGGCCTATGAAGCCTCAAAGGGCGATCTGGCCGAGAGAATGATGGTGGCGCTGGAAGCCGCCCAAGCGGTGGGGGGCGATATTCGTGGCCGCCAGTCCGCAGCCATGCTGATTGTTTCAGGCGAGAAGCAGGCCAAGCCGTGGCAGGGCGTGGAGCTGGAGCTGCGGGTTGAAGATCATCCCGATCCACTCAAGGAGTTGCGCCGCTTGATTCGTGTGCACCAGGCGTACGCGCACATGAACGCCGGTGATCTTGCCGTCGAGCACGCGAATTTTGAGCAGGCGCTTGAGGAGTACGGCGCCGCCATGGAGATGTTTCCTCGTAACCTGGAAATGAAATTCTGGACGGCCGTCTCCATGGTAAATATGGGACGCGAAAAAGATGCATACAGGCTGTTCAGACAGGTGTTCAAGGGGAATATAAAATGGCGCACACTGCTGACGCGCCTGCCGGACAGTGGGCTGGTGGATGAAAAAAAGGTGGCAGCTATTCTTAAAAAGACGCGCTAGCCGCTATATGCCTGGCGTCAGCCGGTTTTCCGCTGGGCGAATTTCAGCAGACCTTCCCAGACATGGCCCTGGTCGAGGTGCGACTCCTCCACGATCTCCTCTAACCTGCCGCCGGTGCGCCAGTTGTTGTCCCAATCGGGCGTGATGGCGAACGGCCGGTTTTTGCGGGTCCCCACCCAGTTGGACATGGTGCGGTAAGCCTGATTGGACAGGATCATGCTGTTGTCCCAGTCCCATTCCGTCAGCACCTGCTCCTGGTAGCCCTTGGTCTGCATTTCAAACAGGCCATAGCTGATAGCCGCCACCACCTTGAGGTTGAGGCCCTCCTCCCTGAGCCGGGGGATGAGTTGCACCAACGAGTTGGTGCAACTGGTGCCACGCACAATCACCGTTCCAACCGGATCGCTGCCTTCATCATAGTCTTTCATGATATAGGCCCCTTTGGCGGCCTCAGTGTGGGCGGCGATACCCAGCTCCACCCGGTTGGGTATGGTAATCGGTGGCCGGGTCAGATGCAGAGCGATAATAGGCACATCGGTGGCCAGCGCCGCGCCCAGTGCCGGGGCCACCTCGTTGTGTTCCCACGGGTGCAGCGACAGCACCTTGCCATCGGGGAACAGCTGTGTCACGCCGGGAGAGAAAATGCCGAAGTGGGTGCGGCTGTCCTCGGCTGTCTCTGGTCCCGAATGGCCGGCGATCCAGATAATCTTCCCCACTTTCAGATCGGAGTCCTGCGCCAGCTGGCTGAACAGCCGCATGGGTCCGTATTTCAGGTAAGAGAATGAGGCATACGTGCTGCAGACGCCGATGAAGCCCTTGTAGCGCTCGTACGGGTTGCCGGAAAAGTTGACCGTGGCCAGCCCGGCGATCATGCCCGCATTGGTGAATTCGGTAATGGGGGTGGGCAGCAACGATCCTTGTGGGTTATCATCCCGGTGATACCATCCGGATCCTTCCTCATCACCCCAGCCCTTGGCGAATCCTGAAATGTTGGTTGAGTCGGCCAGATCGGCGGAAGCGGCAATGAAAATGGGAATGCCGCACCGTTCCCGGGAGAGATGGTTCACCCAGGCGCCAAATTTTGCCAGCGCGGCTCGGTTGGGCGCTTTGGTCCCCGGTTTGACATACAGCTCCTCAGGATAAGCGTGCAGGTCACGAAATGTTTTTTTATCGATGCTGAAGTTGGCGCCAGGGATATAGCCTTTGATCTCCTCAGGCACTGAATCGCCCAGTTCAACAAGCCGCTCGGCCAGAAAATCGACCAGCCCCGGTTTCCCCCGCAGCACCGCCATGACGGTGCGCAGGTTCGCAGCCGTCTCCTCGTGGAACTGTTTGTCATTGGCGGGCCGGGGATCGCCCTGGTTCTCGAAGGCGACGCCATGCCGCAGGGCAAACTCCTTGCGCCCTGCCCAGAACAGTTCGCTATTGGCTTTGTGCGGCGCGCCGTGCGACTGGTAGTCGTAAACGCCGTAGCCACGGCCTTTGCGATTTCGGGTCCAGAGCATCTTCGGTTTGGAGGTCCCCTCGGGGGAGTTCAGCAGCACAAAGGCCTTGGTGATGGCCTCCCAATCTTCGCCGTCAGCGGTACCGACAACATGAAAGCCGTAGGGCTCGAACCAGTCGACAGGGGTGCCGTTAATCACATCCGAGAAGGGCCTCGCATCGATGCCGTAGTCGTTCCAGTCTATGACATAGTTCAAATTGGTGAGACCCAGACCATAAGCGGCGTTGCGCGTTTCGTGGGACGCTCCTGTTGTCAGCCCGCCCTCGCCATCATAGGCCCACACTTTCACTTCGGGCACTCCCGCAATTTTGTAGGCCAGCGCCATGCCGGCC
Organism: Fidelibacterota bacterium; assembly: GCA_004124875.1. Taxonomy (GTDB): domain Bacteria; phylum Fidelibacterota; class Marinisomatia; order SCGC-AAA003-L08; family TS1B11; genus TS1B11. Next base: position 112,419 of record SCKJ01000001.1, read on the forward strand.
GACGGGGGCGAGCCGTGACCGCTGGGGCCGGTGTTGAACTTGAGCAGCAGGGTCTTGTCGGCCATTTCGGCGTGGCCCGGCAGGCCGCCGTTGCGCCGCACAGTCAGCAAGTCTTCCCACACCAGAGCGCGATTCTCAAAATCCTTTACCAGATATTTGGGATCGTTGGTCTGCTCATACTTGATGCGCAACGCTTCGTTATAGACCGCCAGCATGCCATAAATCAACGGCACCGTATGACCCGCAACCAGCACCAGCCTGTCGGCAAACGACTTCCCCGGATCACGAATATCCCAGCGCATGGCGCCCGACAAGGTGTTGATGACCATCATGTAGGCCTTGGACCGCGAGCCACCGGGGTGGCCGCTCTGGCTGTAATTGAGCATGATATCGATACATTGATCAATGAGATCCCGTACGGTTTCATAATGGGCATATTCACTCTTAAGCTGGGTGAGTGGATAGGGTGTTGGCGGTCTCATGCGTGCAGTGCTCCTGGAAAAATTACGACTGGGCCCGGCGTCATACCGAGGCTGCCGTCACTTTTGAATTGCGTTTTACTTTTGCTTTACGCCTTGTCTTTGATTTATGGGCCGAGCCGTTGCCGGTCGCCAGCATTTCGAGTAGAATCTGACCGGTATAGGAGTCGGCGACACGGGCCACCTCCTCGGGCGTCCCTTCGGCTACCACGTGCCCACCTTTGTCGCCCCCCTCCGGGCCAAGGTCGATAATCCAGTCGGCCATTTTGATCACGTCCATATTGTGCTCAATAATAACCACCGTATTGCCCTTCTCCACCAGCCGATTGAGCACTTCCAGCAGCAGTTCCACATCGGCAAAATGGAGTCCGGTGGTCGGTTCATCAAGGATGTAGATGGTCCGGCCTGTGCTGGCGCGGGAAAGTTCCGTGGCCAGTTTAACCCGCTGCGCTTCGCCGCCGGACAGGGTTGTGGCCTGCTGCCCCAGCCGGATGTAGCCCAGGCCGACATCGCAAAGCGTGGTCAGTTTGCGCGCAATCGCGGGAATGTGCCGGAAGAATTCCAGCGCCTCAGTGCATGACAGGGCCAGAACCTCGGTGATATTTTTGCCTTTGTAGGTGACCTCCAGAGTCTCCCGGTTATAGCGCTTGCCCTGGCACTCTTCACACCGGACGTAGACATCGGGCAAAAAGTGCATCTCGATCTTGATGATGCCATCGCCCTGGCACGCTTCGCAACGGCCACCCTTGACGTTAAAGGAAAAACGGCCCGGCTTGTAACCGCGAATTTTCGATTCCGGCAGCTGCGCGAACAGGTCGCGGATGTGGGTAAAAACGCCGGTATAGGTGGCCGGATTCGAGCGCGGCGTGCGGCCAATGGGCGACTGGTCGATGTCGATGATCTTGTCGAGGTAGAGCAGGCCTTCCAGACCCGCAAAGCGGAGCGGCTTTTTTTTGCTGGAGAAAAACTCCCGGCTCAGGGCGGGATAAAGGGTCTCGTTAATGAGGGTCGATTTGCCCGAACCACTCACCCCTGTAACGCAGACAAAACGCCCGATGGGTATGTTGACGGAAATGTCCTTGAGGTTGTTGCCACGCGCTCCCTTGAGGGTCAAAAACTTGTCCTTCACCGGCCGGCGCCTGGCAGGAATGGGAATTTCCCGTGCGCCGGAGAGGTAGAGGCCCGTCACCGAATTGCTGTTGTTGCGAATCTCCTCGGGAGTCCCCTCAGCGACCAGGTGACCCCCTGCTTCACCGGCGCCGGGACCCAGATCGATCACCCAGTCGGCCGCCTCTATGGTTTCACGGTCGTGTTCTACGACCAGCACGGTGTTGCCGAGGTCGCGCAGCCGCGTGAGCGTATCAATCAGCCTGCGGTTATCGCGCATATGCAGACCGATAGACGGCTCGTCCAGAATGTAGAGCACACCCACCAGCTGGCTGCCGACTTGCGTTGCCAGGCGGATGCGCTGCCCTTCGCCCCCGGAAAGGGTGACCGCCGAACGTGACAGGGTCAGGTACTCGAGGCCGACGTTGACCAGGAAACCGAGGCGGTCCTGCACTTCCTTGAGCGCCTGGGCGGCAATTTTCTTTTGGGTGGCCGTCAACTGGAGGCCGGTCAGAAACTCGAACAGCTCGCGGATGGACAGCCGGGTCAGTTCCCAGATGTTCCGGTCGCCAATGGTGACCGCCAGGCTCTCCTTGCGCAGGCGGGCGCCCTGACAGTCGTTGCAGTCGTGGATCGACATATATTGCTCGATCCAGGCGCGGATGCCGGGGGAGCCGGTCTGGGTGTAGCGGCGCTTCAGGTTGGGAATCACCCCTTCGAAGCCACCGGTATACTCCCCCTTCCACTTTTTGGAGGAGTATTGCATGGTGATCTTTTCGCCCTGGGGGGTGCCGTAGAGAATGGCCTGCTGAATTTCCTCCGGCAGCCTTTTCCACGGTGTAGTGAATTTGAAGTTGTAATGCAACGCCAGCGACTTGATCATGGAGCTGTACCAGCCCCCGCGGGGCTGTTCGCCGATGGGCGCCACGGTCCCTTGAATCAGGCTTTTTCCGGGGTCGGGGACCACCAGATCGATGTCGATCTCCATTTGATTGCCGAGACCATCGCACGACTGACAGGCCCCAAAAGGCGAGTTGAAGGAGAACACCCGCGGCTCCGGCTCCTCGTAACTGATCTCGCAGTCGGGACAGGAGAGGTGCTCATTGAAAAAGTGATCGACCCCTTTGCGGCTGCCGGCGGGCGCAGCGTCGACGATGATCAGACCCGAGCCCATTTTCACCGCCAGTTCGACCGACTCGGTGAGCCGCTCCTTGATCTCGCTGTTCATGATCAGCCGGTCGACGACCACCTCGATAGAGTGTTGCTTGTTTTTATGCAAGATAATTTTTTCAGAGAGCTCGCGAATTTTGCCGTCGACGCGCACCCGGACGAAGCCTTCCTTCTGAATCTCCTTGAGGACCCCCTTGTACTCTCCTTTGCGTCCCCGCACGACCGGCGCCAGCAGCTGCATACGAGTCCCTTCCTCAAACTCAAGAATATGGTCTACCATCTGCTGGATGGTCTGCCGGTGAACGCGCTTACCGCAGTTGTAGCAGTGGGGGATGCCAATGCGGGCGTACAGGAGCCGCAGGTAGTCGTATATCTCCGTAATGGTGCCGACGGTGGAGCGGGGATTGCGGCTGGTCGATTTCTGCTCTATGGAGATGGCGGGAGAGAGCCCTTCGATGGAATCGACATCGGGCTTTTCCATGAGACCCAGAAACTGCCGGGCATAGGAGGAAAGGGACTCCACGTAGCGGCGCTGCCCTTCGGCGTAGATGGTGTCGAACGCCAGCGAACTTTTGCCCGAACCCGACAGCCCGGTGATGACCACCAACTGGTTGCGGGGTATGGAAATATCGATGTTTTGTAGGTTGTGTTCGCGGGCCCCTTTGACCCGAATTTCCTCTGCGTGGTAGGCGTTCACGGTAACCCGCAATTTACGGCTACGCGATGAAGTCGCGGTAGGGTTAAGTGGGGAATCGCTGACAAAAAGTTGTCAGTTATCAGTAGTCAGTATCCAGTTTTCAGTGGCCGGTAATGAGTAGTGAGGGATAAAGGATAAAGGATGAGTGATGAGTGATGAGTGATGAGTGATGAGGGATGAGGGATGAGCAGTGAGGTGTGAAGAATGAGGGGAAAGGAAAAAAGGGGAAGGACGAAGGTTTAAGGATGAATTTCCAAGATTCTAGATTCTTGTAATTGCCACCCTAAACCCAGGGGGTTGTCATTGCGAAGGAGATGAGACACATCGAATCGACTGTGGCAATCTCAAGGCAGGTCCGTGGGAAGATCGCTTTGCGCGGCTCGCGATGACAGCGTATGGAGTTTCGGGTTGCAGGTTTCAAGTTTCAGGTTTCTGGTTGCCAGTTACTGATGGCTGCCACCTGCCGTGACAACATGTATCCCTCGAAGCGCTTTCTGGGGGATTCTTAAAGAATTATTAATGCAATCACATCGAACATGAACGTCATGAAGATGATAAGAAACATCGGAATCACTGCCTTGAAAATAAATCCGCGGTCTCCAAGGGGCAGTTGGCGGCCGTGATGGTAGGCGTGTTGGATCAGCAACCCCTCTATGAGCATGCAATACAGGAACACGGCAAATACGACCATAATGTAGGCGAGCCCAAGAACCAAGGGTATAAAGGTTGCTTCCTTACCAGCTCCCATCCCTTTCAGAGACATAAGCGGTATCAGCATCGCAATGATGAGCCCCAGCAATGCCACGATCCGTTGATACCCACGGACAATAACCAACATCTTGTCGGCGGAAGTCTTTCTGCCGTCAATCCCCAGGAACGGCAGCAGAAGCGTGTCTGCCAGCGGCCGGCCGCCAAAAATAAAGAGCGCAACAGCCAAGGATAGCACGACCATGCCAGCGGTCCGTATTGAGATGAGTGGCAGTAGAAGAGGAACGCCAATTCCCACAGCTTGCATAAACAATGTAAGTACTCCTATCAATGTTGCCATGAGCAAGCCAACCACTGGACGGATTCGACTGGGTGGCCGAGTTGGAAATGCTGGTCGGGTGGCAATAGTGGTTGCCTTCACTATAGATTGTTTTATACCGAATAGTACCGCAACGAGCAGGGCCATATAAATAATCGATAGAAACGCCATTGCCAGCCCGGAACCAATGATTGTGGCAATATCGCCGCCTCCCATTTCATAAGAGACCCCTCGACCCAGGGAATACATGCCCATTACAGTCCCCAGAACGCCGGATATGACCACCGTTTCCAGCAACCATCCAATCCGGGCCTGTAGGAGGGGCCGGTCGTCCCAGCTGGCCTGCGGAAACGCGCCAATAAACAGCCCGAAGCTTATTCCAAAGACAATGAGCCCTGTCTGGATATCCGCCAGAATCATGGGATTTATGCCCGTGACGCGGGGATCAAAAACCTGCATGGCTAACAGCCACATGCCCGCAGACCCGGCGAAGGTCCACAGCAGCAAGTGAGAATTCTTGGTCATGAACTGGCCATCCTTTCCAGAAGTTGCTTGGTTACACGCTTGAACTGCTTTTTGATGCGTGGGTGGCTGCGGTCCAGCCTCATCGATTCCCGGATGGAACTCTTCGCGGCCATGAGCTCTCCACGATCCAGTTGAATCTTGCTGAGCACCAGATAGGCCTCCGCCCGTCCCCTGGAGGAGACCTCGGGCGACTCCAGTCCGGCGCTGCACAACGCCTCAGCTTTAGAGACAAGGCCCCCTGTACTGCCAGAGAGCTCCGCCCGTTGGTGGTATGCCGCTCCCAAGGCGATCCGGATATCGGCGTTGGCGCTGTCCGTCAGCAGATACGATTCGTAAAGCACAACGGCTTCAAGATTCGCTGCCAAATTTTCCTGATTCATCAGCTGCTCTCCGATTACGAGCAGGCTGTAGATGTCATCCTGTACAGGTATTTCCTGCCTTGGGACCGGTTTCTCGATAGCAAACAGACCCGCTATGTAGGCCACGAATCTGTTATCGTACTCAGCAGGCATCGACTGCACGGGAACGGCGTAGGGACTGATGCCCAGTGCATGGGTAATGGAACGGCTCAACGAGTCGGCAATGATTATGGCGGTCTCCTGAAGCGGCCCCGGGGGGAAGTACGCCGTAAACCGGCTGAAGATATAATCATCGGTTTTCTGGTAGAGCTCGGAATCGACCAGGTACTTCTGGTCCGCCAGACGAAAGCCACCCGATACCAGGTATTCCGCATCCAGGGCCCGGCTGATATCGCTTCGGTCCAACGATTTTACATCGATCCGCTCAATCTCGTGGTCGCCTATGAGGATCAGCGACCTGTACTTTTGCAAAGACCGGTACAGCTCAGACCTGACAGCATGGGGTATGATGGCATCAATATCCGGTGACAGCGCTTCGAATTTCAATATCGCTATGCGCTTGATAAGGGGTCCGGTTATCCGGCGAAAGCCAAGCACTCCAGCCCAACCACCGTGACCGCTAAGTCCATTTATAGATGCCGCCAGCAGGAAGGTAATGAAGAATCCCGCCGCGAAATTTACCGGATTTAACTGACTTCTAACGTGTAAGAAAAAACTGCCCGGCTTTTCCGGCGCCTCCAATTTGGCCGCGACCTCTGATAATTGGGTCTCGGGCAAGCCATGCGAAGTGATGCAGTAAACTTTAACGGCTTGCCGGACGCCTTGAAGTTTGGGCTCGCCAATATATTTTGAGGCAAACTCGGGCAGACTTGAGATATCCTGCTCGATCTTGTGTGAGATAGCCACGCCTCCAGGGGCCGCAAACGGCTCGATCCTTGAGGCTACATTGACGTCATCCCCAAAAACATCGCCGCCCTCTTCCGTTATTTCACCTTCGTGAATGCCTATTCTTATGCTGTAGTTCTTAATTTCCTTAGCGGCCTGCTGCATACTAATTGCACACCTCACCGCGCTGCTGGCGGTGGGAAATGTCAGCAGCAGCCCATCACCGATCTCCTTCAGCCAGGAACCACCAAATTCATTCACAATTGGTTTCAGGACCTCGCGCTGGGTGTGCAACAGCTGCATGGCCGCCTCTTCATCCCGGGCAGAGAGGGCCGTATAACCAACGATGTCGGTGAAGACAATGGCGGCGAGTTTGCGCGTGCTTGTCATAGCGATTTGTTAAGGCCTGTCACCTTTAAGCTCTTATATATTTGCAGAATGGCACATCTCAAGGAAAAATGTTTGCTCCGCCTGCTGGGTCATAATTCCTGTTTAGGTTACAACGGCCGAATGTAAGAGCTGGATAGCACGGATGCAAAAATTGAGGTCTGCCGGAATTCGCACGGCAGAGCCGCTGTTTCCCAGATCCCAGCGAAATCTCGGGCATGTCTACCACGGCCTACGCCTGATCCCCGACGACCGATAACTGATGAGTTACGGCTCATTGCTCTCGGCTCACCAATGATTGATAACTGATGGCTGGCTAGTCGCAAGCCGTAGCCCATAACTTGTAACCCGTTACTTGCCTTCCACAACCAACAAAACTGGGAGAGCGTTATGGCCAGTTGCCAGTGCGATGGCATCGAAGTTATCTTTAACGAAAAGATGGCCAATAAGGAGCTGAAAACATACCGCAAGAAAGGCCCCACAGGTCTGACTCAAGCGCTCATCTCCTTCTTCACGGATCAAGGCCTGGAGGGGCAAAGCCTGCTCGACATTGGCGGTGGGGTCGGCGCCATCCAGCACGAACTGGCGGCTGCAGGCGCAGGCCAGGTGACCAACGTGGACGGCTCCAGTGGATATCTTGCCGCCTGCCGGGAAGAGGCCGAGCTGCGCAAATATGCCGACCGGGCAACCTATCATCACGGCGATTTCGTGGAACTTGCCGATGAATTGGGACAGGCCGATATCGTTACCCTCGACAAGGTGTTCTGCTGTTATGACGATGTCGATTCACTGGTCAAGAGCTCCGCAGCCAAGGCCATCCGCTACTATGCCGTCATCTATCCACAGGACAAGTGGTGGACCCATACTATTCGCATATTCGGCTATCTGATGTCCAAAATCTACAGCACTACTTTCCGTGTTTTCATCCACTCCACGGATCACATCGACATGCTGATCCGCTCATCGGGCTTGAAGCCGATCCACTCTGAAAAACAGATATTCTGGCAGATGGTCATTTACGGCCGTTGATCTGATCATGACCACGTTTGCGAAGGAGAGCTGACATGCAGGAGCGCATCTTTATATCCCGCCAAGTGGTGACCCAGGGCATCTCCTTTGGCAGCGCCCTGGCCATCGCTATTTCCTGGTCAGCCAACCAGTCGATCCTCTGGGCCATTATTCATGGCCTGTTCGGATGGTTGTATGTTATCTATTACGCCATACGGTAACCTGAGCGTCATCACCGGATCATGTGCCTCCTGCAGCGCAAGTCTGTCGCCCAACCTGCCGCAATTTGAACTAAATTCCGCCCTGAGCCAACACAGACGCAGGCAAGTGTAAAAGCAGGAGCGATTGAATTTTCGAGAAGCATGATTTTCCCCACCCCTTCCTGGATCTACTCGCGCAACGGGTCGTCATATTCGACGGCGCTGTGGGCACCAACCTTCAGGCCCTCGACCTTACTTTAGACGACTACGACGGCAAGGAGGGGTGCACCGAGATTCTCGTCCGGACCCGTCCAGATGTCATCAGAGAGCTGCATGCCTCATTTTTTGAGGTCGGTGTCGATGTCGTCGAAACCAACACGTTTGGCGGCACTTCGGTGGTGCTGGGAGAGTACGGCCTGGCCGACGACACCTATGACCTCAATCTCATCGCCACCCAGCTGGCGGTAGAGGTCGCCGCCGATTACAGCACATCGGCCCATCAGCGATTTGTGGCGGGATCGATGGGGCCCGGCACCAAGCTCCCTTCGCTGGGCCACATTTCCTTTGCCGATCTCCTGGCCGCCTACCGGACGCAAGTTTCGGGACTCATCGATGGTGGCGCCCATTTGCTCATCATCGAAACCTGCCAGGACTTGCTGCAGACCAAAGCGGCGATCATCGCCATAACCGACGAATTTGCCACCAAAAAAGTGCGCATTCCGGTCATGGCGCAGGTCACCATGGAGCAGACCGGCACCATGTTGCTCGGCTCAGATATGCAGACGGTCATCACCACTTTGTCGCCCTTTCCCATCGATGTGCTGGGCATGAACTGCGCCACCGGGCCCAAAGCGATGGGCGCCCACGTGCGCACGCTGTCGACCCAATGGGACCGCCCCATTTCAATTATCCCCAACGCCGGTCTGCCCCAGAACATTGACGGTCAGATGGTCTACGATCTCACCGCCACGGAACTGGCTGTCGACCTGCACCACTTTGTCAGCGACCTGGGAGTCAATATCGTGGGCGGCTGCTGCGGCACTACCCCTGAACATTTGCAGGCCGTCGTCGACAAATTGGGTGGGGTTGTTCCGGCTGATCGTAAGCCCCAGTCCGAGGCCGGCGCCTCATCGCTTTACGGCTCGTCGGCCTACAATGTCAATCCCAAGCCGCTGATGATTGGCGAACGGACCAACGCCAACGGCTCGAAGAAGTTTCGCGAACATCTGCTGGCCGATGACCTGGATGGCATGCTCGACATCGCCAAGTCGCAGGTGGCCGAACAGGCCCATTTCCTCGATGTATGTGTCGCGTATGTAGGCCGCAACGAAGTGGAGGACCTGACCCGGTTCACCAAGCGGCTGAACACCGACTCCACGGTGCCCATCATGATCGACTCCACAGAGCCACCTGCCATTGAGGCGGCGCTGCAGACATTGGCCGGCAAGTGCCTGATCAACTCCATCAACCTTGAAGACGGTGAGGAGCGGGCGCGCCTGATTTTGGGCCTGTGCAAGCGTTACGGCGCCGGTGTGGTGGCCCTGACCATCGACGAAACCGGCATGGCCAAGAAAGTCGACCATAAGCTGGCCGTGGCGCGACGACTGTATGCGCTGGCAGTGGATGAATATGGGCTGCCACCGGAAGACATCTTTTTCGATGCCCTGACCTTTACCCTCGGCAGCGGCGAAGAGGAATTCCGCACCGCCGCCATCGACACCATGGAGGCCATTCGCCAGATCAAGGCGGAGATGCCGGCCGTCCATACGGTGCTGGGGGTCTCCAACATCTCGTTTGGCCTCAAGCCGGTAATACGCCACCGCCTTAACTCGGTGTTCCTGCACCATGCCATAGAAGCGGGACTCGACGCGGCTATCGTCCACGCCGGCAAGATTGTGCCGCTGTACAAACTACCCGATGATGAGCGCAAGATGCTGGAAGACCTGGTGTACGACCGGCGCAGGGACGGCTATGATCCGCTGCATGTCGTCATGGATCACTATCAGGACGTGAAGTCGGTGAAAGATGATCCCGCCGATCTGGCGGCGCTGCCCATTGATGAGCGCCTGAAAAAGCGTATCGTCGATGGCAACCGTGTGGGACTCGAAGCCGACCTCGACGAGGCCCTGCAAGATTACAAGGCCCTCGAAATCGTCAACACGATCCTCCTCGATGGCATGAAAACCGTGGGGGAACTGTTCGGCGCAGGAGAGATGCAGCTGCCGTTTGTGCTGCAGTCGGCGGAGACCATGAAAAGCTCGGTGGCGTATCTTGAGCCGCACATGGAACAGACCAGCGGAGACTCCAGCCGGGGCAAGATGATCATCGCCACTGTGAAAGGTGATGTGCACGACATCGGCAAAAACCTGGTGGATATTATCCTTACCAACAACGGTTACAAGATGGTGAACCTCGGCATCAAACAACCTATCGACGCCATTATCGCCGCGTACGAGGAAAACCCTGCAGACGCCATTGGCATGAGCGGCCTGCTGGTGAAATCGACCATTGTCATGAAAGAAAATCTGGAGGTGCTCAATGAACGGGGCCTGACGCCACCGGTTATATTGGGCGGCGCGGCCTTGACGCGCAGCTATGTGGAGGTCGATCTGCGCAGTATATATAACGGTCAGGTCTTTTATGCCAAGGACGCCTTCGAAGGTCTTACGCTCATGAACAAGCTCAACGCCGGAGAACTAGAGATTAAGGCTCCTGCAGCGCTCAAACCTGCCACCCCGCAGCGGCCGCGCCTGAGTAAATCACGTAAAGCCATTAAACCGGTCGTTCCGCCGGAGCCACCGTTTTGGGGCAGCCGGGTCGTGCAAGGCATCCCTCTGCAGGCAGTGACCCCTTATATCAACAAGATCGCCCTGTTCAGGGGACAGTGGGGGGTCAAAAAGAGCCGCTCCGCCCCTGCTGCCTACGAGGCGATGGTCCAGGATACCCTGGAACCAGTCCTGGCGCGGCTCATCGGGCAGGCCCAGCACGAACAGTTGCTGCACCTCTCACTGGTGTACGGCTACTTTCCTTGTAACTCTGAGGGCGACTCGCTCCATGTCTACACCGGGCCTGAAGACAGCAAACCGGTCCTGACCCTCGACTTCCCCCGGCAGCAGGAGGAAAACGGCCGCTGTATCGCCGACTTTTTCCAGCCCGTGGAAAGTGGCATAAAAGATGTGCTGGGGGCCCATCTGGTGACTGTTGGGGCCAGCGCCACCCGTTACACTCAGGGCCTGTTCAAAGGGGACAACTACACGGAGTACCTCTATTTTCACGGCTTTGCCGTTGAGATGGCCGAAGCGCTGGCAGAGTATTGGCACAAGGAGATTCGCCGGGAGCTCGGTATTGATGGCGACGACGGAGCGCAGCCAACCGAACTGTTCCGGCAGAAGTACCGCGGCAGCCGCTACTCATTCGGCTATCCCGCCTGTCCGCGGCTGGAAGACCAGGGTAAACTGTTCCTCCTGCTGGATCCGGCACGCATCAACGTATCGCTGACCGATGAATGGCAGCTGGTGCCCGAACAGTCGACATCAGCGATAATCGTGCATCATCCCGACGCACGATACTTTTCCGTTTAATAACGGCCACATCTATTTCGCCGACAGCGCCCGTGCCCTTAAAATGAATAGGCTTGGTCACCCAATATGCCGGGAATATTTGCATTTTATATAAATTTGTCCTAACATTGCGGCACACCTTAATTATTTCAGACAAGGGGCATGATTAGTTACCAGATCATTACTTCGCGCGGTAAGCCACGTTTTGCGGTTGTCGAGTACCAGGCATTCCTCAAACTGCTGGAAGACCTGGACGAGCACAAAAAAGCCGCTCCCCATGGCACGCGCAAACGCCAGCGCAAGGAACCCACTGCGCAGGAACTGACCCGCATGATGCGCACGAATCCAATCCGCGGTTGGCGCCTGTTCCGCAATCTCACGCAATCGGAGCTGGCCGACTTGACGGGGCTGAAACAGACTCACGTCAGCCTGATGGAAGCCAACAAGATAAAACCGCGGCGCAATACGCTGGCCAAACTGGCGGAAGCGTTGAGCTGCGACATCGACGACCTGATTCCCCGCGGCTGAACGCCGGCGAAACACGGCCAAGCTGTGCGCTACCTTATCTTCGATATAGAAACGGTGCCCCGGACGGGGCTGGACGAAGCCCTTGAAGCCGAAGTGGCGCGCCGCACTGAACTGGAGGTAGCCAAAGGCCGCCGCGAACAGGCCGAGGCCGAATCGCTGATCCGTTCAATCTCGCCCTTTTTTGGCCGTGTTCTGGCCATCGGCATGCGATTGTTCAACGACGGCGCATCCGAACTAAAGGACAAAGTGATCTGCGAAAGCGATGAAGCGGCCACATTGGGCGCCTTTCTGGAGACCATCAACCACTCCGCGTCGCACGATCTGCGCTTTATACACTATAACGGGCTGGGGTTTGATATCCCCTTCATCATCAACCGCGCGGCGCATCTGGGGCTGCCCATCACCAACCGCCGCTTTCTCGATCTTCGCAAATTCCGCTTCGATCCCCACATCGACCTGATGCAGTTCCTGGCCCATTGGAGCGGACGCGACAGCGTCAGTCTTGATATCGCCTGTCACAGCTTCGGCATACCCTCACCAAAGGCAGGGGAGGTAACCGGCAACACCGTGGCCGAGGCGTTCGCGGCCGGCAATCTGGAGGCGGTTGAGGAGTACGTCATGCGCGATGTTGAGGCCACCTACCAGCTGTTTCTGAAAGTGAGAGACTACCTGTAGGTCAATGGCCGACGCCAACGGCGCACGGCGCAAGAGCGATTATGACGGCTAGAGGCGGTCGATCAGGGCCGGCAAATCGACCAGCGAGTCGATGGTCCAGTCCGCGGAATTTCCGGCCGCTTCAGCATCGTAGATGCCGGTCCTGACCATAATCGACTGGAGTCCCGCCGCTTCGGCCCCCCGCAGGTCATTTTCAACCGAGTCGCCAACGACGGCGATTTGAGCGCGCGGAAAGCTCCACCCTTCCAGGGCGAGATCAAAAAAGAGCCGCGCAGGCTTGCCGACCACAATCGCCTGCTTGGCGGTGGCGTATTCCAACGCTGCCACATAGGGACCCAGGTCGAGGGTAGGCCCGTACTCCGCCTTCAGCCAGTAGCGCCCCTTCTGCATGGCGACCAGCTCGGCGCCGGCCAGCACCGCCCCAAACAGCGCATTCATCCTGGCGTAGTTGAAATCATCGCGCAAATCGGCCAGCACCACCGCCTGAGGGTTTTCCTGGGTGAGCTCCAGCCCATCGAACTCCTCAAAAACAGCCTCATCGCGGGTGGCCAGCCACACCCGCCGGTACCCCTGTTTGCGGCAATAGAGGGCCGCAGCCTGAGGGGCGATGAATATATCTGCGGGCGTCGACTCAATGCCCATGCCGGCCAGCCGCTTCACGAGCCGACCGCGACTCATACCGGTCGTGTTGGTGATAAAACGGAACGGAATCTTGCGCCGGCGCAGGAAGTCAATGGCGAAGCTCGCCCCGGGATATCCCTGCCCCTGGCTATAGACGGTGCCATCGAGATCGATGAGCAGGGCCGAGATCAATCAGTACCCCTTGGTCCAGTCCACCAGGTTTTCCAGCGGTCGTCCGGAAAGATAGCGTTCCAGGTTCTCACCAAAGATTTTAATGACGTCGGCAGGAAAACTGCTGGCTGCCACATGGGGCGTAACGGTTACCTCCTGCAATTCCCAGAGTGGGGAGCCGGCCGGCAACGGCTCGGTGGCAAATACATCAAGGATGGCCCCGGCTATCCAGCCTGCCCCAACGGCTCGCACCAGCGACGCTTCATCAATCACATCGCCGCGGCCAATGTTGATAAGCACAGCGCCCGGTTTACACCCCTTGAGCCGGTCCCCCGATAGCAGTCCAACCGTATCGGGCGTGCTGGGCAGAACGTTGACCAGGTAGTCGGTTCCTGCAAGGAACGGCGCCATCTGCTCCCGCGTGAAAACCCGATCCACGCCGTCCACCGGTTCGTCCTTGGTGCGCAGCCCCCACACCGTCATGCCAAATTGACCGGCAACCGAGGCGACTGCTGAGCCAATGTCACCGGCTCCCAGGATGCCCAGCGTGAGGCCGCTCAGTTTCCGGGGGACGCGGGGCTTCCATTGGCGGCGCTCCTGGTCTCGCCGCAGATCGACAATATCGTGCTCCCGGGCCAGGATGTGGCCCAGCACATACTCTGCCATTTGGGGTCCAAATATCCCTTTGAGCCGGGTCAGTTGATAATCACTGCGGTGGCCATTGCGTAATAGGGGCTCTATTCCAGCGAACGTGGCCTGCAGCCATATCAGCGAGGATGCCTCGGCCAGGTGGGCCGCAATGAGGTCCGGGTCGGCCAGGATAATTTCCGCTGCGCCGACGGCCTTCCTGGTGGCCACATCGTCCTTGGCGCGGACCCACTCAATGCCGTCGGGAGCGAGCTCATCCAAAGCCAGTTCCAGCCCCTTTATTCTTGTGACCAGTAGTGTTTTGACAGGCAAGGGGGCGGCCTAAAAATCGTCCGGCAGTTGCGCTTCGAAGACGATGACGACAGGACCGGCTACAGTCACTTCGACCCACTGGTCGTCAAAGGTGACCGTGAGCTCGCCGCCCGGATTGATGACCCTGATGGGACTTTTCATCGGGCCGGTCATGGCGGCCTGATAGCTCGCCGCCACTGAGCCGCTGGCGCATGAATCGACCACCGCTTCCACCCCTTTCTCGTAGGTCATCACATTCAAGGTCGATTCATCGATGCGCTCATAAAAGTTCACATTGATCCCGCGCGGCTGAAATTGCTCGGCGTAGCGTATGGCCGGACCGGCAGCGGCGATCATTTCCCGTCGCAGACCGGACACCTCAGCGGCAAAATGCGGCGCCCCGGAGTCGATATGCTGGCCAGCATAACCTTCCACTTCCCCCATCCCCGACACCTGCCGGGGCGGCAAAATCTGCAGCTCCACAAATCCCGATTCAAGGATCCGGGCCCGGTGCACACCTGCCCCGGTCCGCACAGTGGCACTGCTTTTGCCGCCGTTACCGCGCAGAAAGTATCGGACCGCGCAGCGGCAGCCGTTGGCGCAGAAGGTCTCCCAGCTGCCATCGGCGTTATGGTAGTCCAGGAGGAAGTCAGCTGCCGATGTGGTGTCAGTTGAGAGGATCAGGACGCCATCAGCGCCGATGCCCGTTTGCCGGTTGCAAACTCGTTGGATAAAGGACTCCTCGCGGATCACGGCAGGAGCGTTGGCGGCATCGAACAGGATGAAATCGTTGCCGTTGCCATGAACTTTCGCAAACGGAACCATGGGCTAGAAAAATCCTGCCATGATGCTCAGCGCCACCACGATAGTCAACAGTACGGCCAGGGCCTGCACCAGAGTGCCAATACTGTCACTGGCCGAAGATCGGGGCTCGGCGATCCCGGCCTGTAGTTTCCGGTGCAACACCAGCGCGACCCCTACTGTCACAAGGCCGAGGGCAATCTTCAAGGTCAGCAGCATGGAGCCGGTCAGCAGGGCCGGGCGTGCCAGGAGCGTAAGGATTCCCGCCAGCACCAGTCCGGTACCGGCAGGGACAGTGGCCCGGCTGCTGACTTCCAGCATGGCCGGCAACCGCGCAGCTTGCGCCGCCTCTCCATCATCGGTACGCCACCAAAGCACAGCCATCAACAGGGTTGCGCCAGCCATGATGGCGACCAAAATGATATGCAGGACCAGCAGAGCTGTGAGGTACACTCTCAGAATTCCTTGATCCATTGGATGAGCTGCTGCGTCTCTTCCAGTGTGTCAACCAGCCAGGTCGGCCGCTCGTCCTCGATGGCTCGTCGCCATTCCGGATCGTCTCTGCGGCAGACAACCATCCCGGCCATACCTGCGTTTCGGGCCACGCGGGCATCGGCCGGTGTATCGCCAACGAGGATCGTCGTTTTGGCCGGATAAGCTTCACCGAGAACGTCCCAGGCACGCTCTGCCGCAACAAATGGCAGATCTTCCCGCTTATGGCCATCATCGCCAAAGATGCCGAAATCAAACAGCTCCCACAGCCCGGTATCAGCCAGTTTTATCCTGGCGCCCCGCTCCAAGTTGCCCGTCATGATGGCCGTGGCCCACCCGGCGGCCCGGCAGGCCTCTATCAGTTCCCGGGCTCCAGGAAATACCTGCACACTGTCCGCCGGCCTTAAACCTGTCTCCACGAGCTCCAGGTAACGATCAAGGATAGCGCTAATCGCGCCTTCATCAATCGGCGCGTCGTTGCCATATTTCAGCAGCGCTTGCCTGACGATTATCGGGTCGGTCGATCCGGCGACATCGTGAAAGCTCAGCTCAACCTTGAGCATGAGATGCTCGCCTACGGCCGCCGCCATACATTGCCGCGGCACGGGGCCAGAGCTGATCAGGGTCCCATCGATATCGAACAGGATGAGTCGGCGGCGCGGCATGTGCTAGACGAAAAATTTCTCTCCATTGGGCGGATTGTCTGTCTCATTTAGAATGCCGGCAATCTTTGCGGCAATGATTTCAGGTTTCGCCCAGCTGTCGAAATCGCCGTCAGGCATACTTTCCCGGTTGGCCGGTGTGTCGATAACGGCCGGGATAATCAGGTTGGCGGTATACTCACCGGCGCTTTCGGCGGCAATGGTCAGGGTGAGGTTGTGGACGGCAGCCTTACTCATCGCGTACGGCGCAGCGCCGGCCAGGCCACTTTCCCCGGCGGCGGATCCAAAATTGATGATGTGGCCATACTGCTGCTCCTTGAACAGTGGCAATATCGCCTGGCAAGCATTCAGGCAGGTGAGGTAGTTGAGATTAAACATTCGCGGCCAGGCAGCTCCCTGAATCTGGTCAACCGGGCCATCCATGACAAACCCGCCAGCCGTGTTGATCCAGGCATGAAAGCTGTCCATGTGCCGTAATATTTCCGTTACGATGAAATTGACTGAGACCCGGTCGGTCAGATCGCCGGTGACATAGCTGTGCTGATCATCCACCGGCCGATAATCGACGGCTGCCTCCCGCAAGATCCCGATAACATGCTTGGCCCTCCCTTTCATGTAATCAATGAGGGCAGACCCGACCACCCCGCTGGCTCCGGTGACCACGACAATCTGATCGCTGAGCTTCACGGGCGCCCCTTTTTGCGCCGGTGGATCATTCTGGCTGCCGACTGGTCGGTGGCCAGGACCAGCATCTCGCTGATGTTTACATGGGGCGGCCGGGTGGCGGCATAGAACACTGCATCGGCAATATCTTCCGGCCGCAGGGGGTGGGTGTCGGCGTAAATCTCGGTGGCCTTCTGCTCATCGCCATCATACCTGACAAGGCTGAACTCGGTCTCCACCAACCCCGGATCGATGGAGGAGACGCGCACGGGAGAGCCCAGAAGATCCATTTTCAACCCCCGGCTGAGTGCCTTGACCGCAAATTTTGTGGCCGCATAAATGGACCCGCCGGGGTATGTTTCCTGCCCGGCGATAGAGCCGATATTGATCACGTGCCCCCGCCCGCGCTTGAGCATGCCGGGCACGCAGAGGCGGGTCATGGTGAGCAGGCCCTTCACATTGGTGTCGATCATCCTATCGATATCGTCGGAGGTCGTCTCCCACTCCGGTGCCACCCCTTGGACCAGTCCGGCATTGTTCACCAGGATATCGACAGCCTGCCACTCCTGCGGCAGACTTTCAAACGCCCCGGTAACAGCAGCTGCCACCGACACATCGTTCACCATAATCCGAACCTCCGAGCCGTGCCGGTCTCCGAGCCGCGCGGCCAGGCTCTCGAGGCGATCCTGCCGCCGTGCCATGATGAGCAGCCGCGATCCCGCTTCGGCAAAGACCTCGGCACAGGCCGCCCCGATGCCACTTGAAGCGCCGGTTATAAGCGTCAGGCTACCGCGCAGGTTTCCGCTAGCCGGCATAGCGCCGCTTCAGAAGATATTCGGACAGAGCGCGGTCCATCGGTTGATCGGTCCTGAGCAGGACGTAGTCGATATTGTGCTGGCGGCAGAGTGTCCTGTAGCCGGCCACGAATTTGTTAACGGCCTGTTGGTAAATTTCCTGGATATGCCACGGCTCGGTGGTGAGGGAGTCGCCGGTTTCCAGATCGTTAAAGCGGGTGCGGGAGGAATAAGAAAACTCGAGTTCCTGAGGGTCGAGGACATGAAAGACGATGACTTCATGTTTTTTGTGCCGGAAATGTTTCAGCCCCATCATCACCTCATCGGGATCATCCAGCAGATCGGAGATGAGCACAATCAGGCCCCGTTTACGGATACCCTCGGCCAGCTGGTGCAACATGGGCGACATGCGCGTTTCCGGTCCCGGGACGATAGCAGACATGGCCGCCATCAGCGCTTTCATGTGGCTCGCTTTGCCCCGGGGCGGCAGATAGTTGCGCAGTTCGCTGTCAAACAGGGCAAGACCGACGGCATCCTGCTGCTTGAGCATCAGGTAGGCCAGCGCCGCTGTCAGGGTTTGGGCGTAGTCGAGCTTGGTGGTACTGCCTGAGCCAAAGGTCATCGATTTGCTCTGATCCAATATCAGGTAACATTTAAGGTTGGTCTCTTCCTCGAACCGCTTGATGTAATAGCGGTCCGTTTTGCCGAACAGTTTCCAGTCGATATGGCGGATTTCATCGCCTGAACCGTAGGCGCGGTGCTCGGCAAATTCCACAGAGTAGCCGTGGTAAGGTGACCGGTGGTGGCCTGCCATGAAACCTTCCACCACCAGGCGGGCACGCAACGAGAGGTTGTCCAGCCGGGCGGCGACTTCGGGTCTGAGAAAGCGGGCCACACCAGAGGACACGGGCCGGGCAGCTCCTAGCTCATGCTCGCAATGAGCTGGTCGAGTATATCATCGGTGCTGATACCCTCGGCCTCGGCATTAAAATTGGTAATGATGCGATGGCGCATTACCGGCTTCACCAGGGAAGTAACGTCCTCAATGTCGGGGGTCGATCTGCCATCCAGCGCCGCTTTAACTTTGGCGCCCAGGATGAGGTACTGGCTGGCCCGCGGCCCTGCGCCCCATTCGACCCACTGGCTGATAAAGTCGGGTTGCCCATTCTGATCCGGTCGCGTGCGGCGCACAAGATCGACGGCAAAATTGGCGACATTCTCCGCTACCGGCACCTCCCGCACCAGGCTCTGGAACGTGAGAATGTCATCTTTTTTGAGGGAATGTTTCACCTTGCCGGCCATCTTGGAGGTGATCTGGTTGACCAGCTCGACCTCTTCGTCGCGGCTAGGGTAGTCGATGCGCAAATGAAACATAAAGCGGTCGAGTTGCGCCTCCGGCAGCGGGTAGGTCCCCTCCTGTTCGATGGGATTTTGGGTGGCCATCACGAAGAACGGCTCCTCAAGCAGGTAAGTGGTGCCGGCAGCGGTCACCCGGTGCTCCTCCATCGCCTCCAGCAGGGCGGCCTGGGTCTTGGGCGGCGTCCGGTTAATTTCATCCGCCAAAATGATCTGGGCGAATATCGGCCCCTTGTAAAACTTAAACTCACGGCCGTCGCCCGACTCCTGGATGATTTCCGTGCCGGTGATATCGGAAGGCATCAGATCGGGAGTAAACTGAATGCGGCTGAAAGAGAGGTCGAGCGTTTCGGCCAGCGTCTTGATGATCAGCGTTTTGGCCAGACCGGGCACCCCCTCCAGCAACACATGCCCCTGGCACAGCATGGCCATGAACAGATGTTCCAGAATATCCCGCTGGCCAATAATCACCCGGCCCACTTCCTTAAACAGCGCGTCCCGTGATTTGCTGAGGTCTTTTATGAGAGTCAGATTATCCACCTGTATGCGTCCTGTACGTTATTTCCATGATCTGCTGCGCGAAACTTAGGAACATGGCGGCTGGAAATGGACGGAAAATAAGGACGGACCAGGGCACTGCATTGATGCGGTAAGCGCGGTGTGTGTTGCGGGGAGTGCCACGATTGATTAGATTCGAACGATGCAATGGAAATCCGATCTATCTGCCCTGCGTCACCGGATGGTTGCCAAGCAGATTTTAGAGCGCGGAATCCGAAACCCAGCCATATTGAATGCCATGGAGGAGATTCCCCGCCACCAGTTTGCGCCCTACACACCCGCCAGAAAGGCTTACAGCGACGGCCCTCTGCCTATTGGTCAGGGACAGACTATCTCTCAACCGTATATCGTCGCCTATATGACGGAAATCCTGGAGCTGCACCCCAGCCACAAAGTGCTGGAAGTCGGCACCGGATCAGGTTACCAGACGGCCTTGCTGGCGCATCTGGTGGCGGAGGTTTACTCCATTGAAATTGTCGTGAGCCACTATATTCGCGCCCGAAAAGTGCTCAGTAAATATGCCCTGCACAATATCCACTTGCGGCTGGGTAACGGCAGGGACGGTTGGTCCGAGGAAGCCCCATTTGACCGCATTATCGTGACGGCCGCCAGCACGGATGCGCCTGAAAACTTGCTTGATCAGCTGCGTGAGGGGGGCTTGATGATCATCCCCGTGGGTCCCACACCATTTGAGCAGAAATTGAAAATTTTTCGGAAGAAAAACGGAATAATCGCGCGGCAGGATGATCTGCCGGTCCGTTTTGTGCCCCTGATTGATCAATCGGCCTAGGGCCGCGGCTTAATCGCCCACGTAAGTCACCCGCCAAATCTTATGGTTGCCGTCATCACTCACCAGCAGGCTTCCATCGCGATCGACCAGCAGACTGACAGGCCGGCCCCACACAGTCTTTTCCGAGGGGGTGTCCCGCCAACCTTCGAGGAACGGCTCATAGTATCCCTTGGCTGAACCGTCGCTGTTAAACGGGAGGTAGACCACCTGGTAGCCGGTCCTGCGGCTGCGATTCCACGACCCGTGAAAAGTGACAAACGCGCCACCACGGAAGTGAGCGGGGAACCGGTCACCGGTATAGAAAGCAATGCCCAGCGCCGCCGAATGGGATTCAAACAACACCTCGGGAACCAGGGCCAAGGCCACCAGATCGGGCCGCTTGTGGGCGTAGCCGGGCATGGGGTTCCGGCCGATATAGCTGTAAGGCCAGCCGTAAAAGCCCCCCCGCTTCACGCTGGTGGCGTAGTCGGGCACCAGGTCATCCCCCATGCCGTCGCGCTCATTGACCACCGTCCAAAGGGCGCCGGTTGCCGGTTCGCGAGCCATCCCAACAGGATTGCGCAGTCCTGATGCAAATACCTCCACATTTCTGCCATCGATATCGCACCTGAGAATCACGGCGCGGCGCGGCGCGGCCTCGCCAATGTTGCTCCCGCTGCCAACGCTGATATAAAGCTTGCGCTCCTGCTCGTTGTAAAGCACGTCACGGGTCCAGTGTCCACGACCGGGCAGGTCGAGCAGCTTTTCGGGCCGGACAGCGCTGGTTGTCTGGCCCGGCGCGTATGGCAGACGCACCAGCGAGGTGGTATTGCCGATGTAGAGCCAACCCTCGATGAAAGCCAGACCGAAGGGGAGGTGAAGGTCCTCCACGTAGACCCAGTGCAGATCGAACACGCCATCACCGCTGGTATCCCGGTGCACCGATACGCGGTCTGCCCCCGGTTCGCTGAGGAACAGGTCGCCATTGGGAGCTAAAATCATGGCTCGGGGACGCTCCAGGTTCGCAGCCACCTCCCTGGCGATGAAACCGTCCGGGAGTTGCAGCAGCGCGCCGTCAGGACGGGGCACCACTTTAGGCGGATTGCTGACAGACCGGGTTTCGTACGGGTCAGGCAGCTGCTCAGGCAAAATGTGCCGCCGGGGCCGATGGGCGTAAGGGTCGGATTGAGCCGTCAACGCGGCGCAAACCAGGGAGACGAACAGGCGCGGGAGGAAGCGTCGCGGTATCAGGCCATGCCGCCGAATCCACTAATCTCGGTGATTTCGATGCCGAATCTTTTTGCCGACGCATCCCACTTCAGATCATCGGGCTTGTTGAAGACAAACTCGAGCGTGGCTTCCATCACGAGCCAGTCTCCGTTGGCTAATTCCCGTTCGATCTGGCCTGCGCCCCATCCGGCATAGCCGAGCGAAAATCGAAACTGGTCCGGGCCATTACCCTGCTGAATATCCTCCAGTATTTCACGGCTGGTGGAAAGGGCGATGTCGCTGGACAACCGGTTGGAGGACGGCTGCTCATACTCCGTGGAATGCAGCACAAAGCCGAGGCCGGGCTGAACGGGTCCACCGTAATAGATGTCTGAAAATTGATCGGGAGGACCGTCGCCATCCAATTCGAGAGCATTAAGAACCAGCGTAATCTTGGTGGTATCCATGGGCCGGTTGACGATCAGACCCATAGCGCCTTGGGGTGAATGTTCACACATGTAAATCACCGCTTTGTTGAAAGGCTCATCGGCAAGATGCGGCATCGCAATGAGAAGGTGGTTTTGTAGAGAATCCATTTTGTCAGGCTGATCCTAAAAAGCAATCCAAACACGGGACATTCCAGGCCCAAAGCGACCGGCTAAAGATACAAACCACAGTGCGGTCAGGAATAGAAAAATGGCGAAAAATAAAGACGCACCGTTCAGCATTTGATTGTATAATACATCATAATGAAGAATAACTTTTTTTTGCCAAATATCGGACTTGAGCGCTGCCGGGCGCTGGTCATTGTGAAGTCCCATCGTGGGATGGAGCCTGTCCTGAGCGGAGAGAATGGGCTCGCGAAGACTTCCCGCGGCCATTCGGCGGGCCGATTTGACTGGCCGGGGCAATAATCGGACAATATCTTTAGACCTTTGCATTACCATGTTTCAACTTAAGCATATTCTGGCCGAATGTTCTGTTGCGCTTCTCGATGGCGCCGTCGGCACTGAGCTCGCCCGCCGTGGCGTGTCTACCGCATTGCCGCTGTGGTCTGCTGCCGCCCTTGAGTTCCATCCTGATACCGTGCTGCAAATTCACCGCGACTATGTCGACGCCGGCGCCCAAATTATCATCGCCAACAGCTTCCGCACGACGACCTTCTCCTATACTGAGGCCGGCATGGAGGCGTCCAGCGCCCGCGGCAAGGCCCGCAAGATGACCCATCGGGCGGTCGATCTGGCCCGGCAGGCCGTGAGGGGCAAGCCGGCATGGGTGGCAGGATCCATGGCCCCTGTGGCCGATTGCTACACCCCTGGCGATTATCCCGGCAGGGAGATGGCCGCGCGCATCTATGGGGAGCTGGCCGGCGATCTGGCCGACGCCGGGGTCGATCTGCTTCTGCTGGAAACGCAGATCACCCTGGAAGAGATAGAGGTCGCGCTGGAGGCTGCCATCCCCACCGGCCTACCTTTGGTGGCATCGTTTCTTGCCGACGCAGGGATGCGCCTGCTGGGCGGCGCGCCGCTGGCTGAAGCCTTTGAATTGGCGGAATCGGCCGGAGCTGAAGGGGTGCTGGTAAACTGTGTTACGCTGGATACCGCTGACGCCATTGCGCCACAGTTGAGGAGACTCACCGGATTGCCCTTTGGCATCTACGCCAATGCCGGAGTCTCATTTCCGGAAAAGGGCGGCTCCATTGATCAAATGCATTCCGATAAAAGATTTGCCCGGTCGGTTGCGCGCTGGATTGAAAACGGCGCCAGCCTGGTTGGCGGTTGCTGCGGCACCACGCCCGGGACCATCGCCGCCGTGCATGCGGCGCTCAGCCGCCTTGATCTGCGTCCACAAAGGGTGTAATATACAACTATGCGAGTAACCGAAGTGATTCGTGATCTTGCTTGCCACTTGCAGGCATTTATTCGCACTTTGGCTGGTGAACGAAATTTATCCCCGACGCAGGCACAGGTGCTGTTCACCGTTACGGCCGATGGCATATCCATGTCTGACCTGGCCCGGCGACTGGGTCTCGACCCCAGTACCATGAGCCGCATCGTCGCCATGATGGTCTCCAAAGGATGGCTGGAGCAAACCCCCAGTGCCGATGACCGGCGGGTAACCCTGGTGGCCCTCTCGGCAGATGGCGCCGATCTTCATGGTCAGCTCGAGCACGATCTCCAGCTGCGGTTGGACGACGCGCTGGGCGATATGGACAGCGATGACCTGGAAAATTTGAAGCGGCCTCTGGAAGACCTGGCCTGGCGATTGATTAAAGCTCGCGGATGAAATCTCCCCTCCCACCGCAGTTTCCCCGCGATCTCCTGCGCTGGTACGATGGCCACCGTCGCGCGCTGCCGTGGCGTCGCCTGGGCGAACCCTACCCGGTCTGGCTGTCTGAAGTGATGCTGCAGCAGACACAGGTGAGCACGGTAGAACCCTATTTCAAACGCTGGCTTGACCGTTTTCCGGCAGTTGTGGATGTGGCCCGCGCCACCAGTGATGAAGTGTTAAAAATGTGGGAGGGCCTGGGCTACTATTCGCGTGCCCGAAAATTCCACCAGGCATGCCAGATCATTGCCGATCAATATGGCGGCACGATCCCGGACGACCCTGCCAAATTCCGCGCGCTGCCAGGGGTGGGTCCCTACACCTTCGCTGCGGTGCGCAGCATCTGCTACGGAGATCCTCTGCCCGCGGTAGACGGCAATCTGAAAAGGGTCACATCCCGGCTGCTGTGCCTCCAGGCAACCGGCACGGCTCTGGCGGCAGAGTGCGAGCAGGCGCTGGCTGACGTGATACCGGCGGACCGTCCCGGCGATTTTAATCAGGCCATGATGGACCTGGGCGCCACTATTTGTAGCACATCATCGCCGCAATGCCCTACTTGCCCGGTGGCGCAGCACTGTCAGGCTCGAGCGAATAACACCGTGGGCCAGTACCCTTTGCGAGCTGCCGTGCGAAAGCGGCCGCATTACGATGTTGCCGTAGGACTGATCTGGCGAGGGGACCGCCTCCTGATCGGGCGGCGTCCTGAAAAAGGTCTGCTTGGTGGATTATGGGAGTTTCCCGGCGGCAAAGTGGAGCCGGGCGAGACCGCCGAGGAGGCCGTCCACCGCGAGATATTGGAGGAGGTGGGGCTTGACGTCACCGTTGACACCCACATTGGCTCCATTGAGCACGGCTATACCCATTTTGCCATTACGATGCAGGCCTTTCATTGCAGCTGGATCGAGGGCGAGGCCCAAAATATCGGCTGCACGGCTACCCAGTGGATTCGATTTGACGAGCTGCAGAACTATGCCTTTCCCGGGGCCAACCGGAAACTGCTGCCGCTGATAGAACTTCCCGCCTCTAAACCTCAATTAGGTGCATAATGCAAGTAATAGTCTCTCTCTTCTACTACACTCGCGGTTTGCTGGTTTTTTTGGCGGCCGGTTTGCTGATCATACCCTTTCTACTGTTCGAGCGCTTCCGGTTTTCCGTCGCCAGCCTATTTAGCCGCTTGGTGCTGTGGGCGCTGGGGTGCCGGCTGATCAAGGAGGGCGATTTCCCCGATGACCGCAGCTACATCATCATGGCCAACCATTCCACTTTTGCCGATCCGCTGATTATTATTTCTAATCTCCGGGGGCGATTCACCGGTCTCATTGCCGAAAGCCAAACCCACTACCCCCTGTGGGGCTCGCTGACCAGACTGTTTAAAGCGATCCCCATCAAGCGGCGCGATGCTGCGGCCGCGAGGCAGGCCATCAAAACAGCCGAGGAGCGGTTGGCGGAAGGCTATCACGTGGTGATCCTCCCTGAGGGTACCCGAACGCTGACAGGAAAAATAGGGCCGCTCAAAAAAGGGGGTTTCCACATGGCCATGAATAGTGGAGCCCCCATTCTCCCCCTTGGCATTGAAGGTGGGTTTGCCTTCAAATCAAAACTGTCGTGGATGCTGCGCCCGGGACCGTTGCGGCTTCGTTTCGGCAGCCCCTTGGAGCCGGAAGCCTACGAGAAAATGTCCCTGGAGGAGGTCATGGAGGAAATCAGGCAACGCCTGCAGTTGTTATCGGGGGAGCAGGTAGAGCAATCTTGAGAACGGCCTAAAATGACACCCGCGCCAGCCACAGTGGCGGCGCGAGCATCGGGGGCTATTCATAGAGCTCTGGCCTTGGCCTGCCACTTCGAGCGGCGGGGCGGCAGATCCGCAGCTAGATGTTGAGCAGATAACTGGCCTTCACCAGGAAGATGTTTTCTCCGGTAAGGCCAAACAGATTCTGCAAATCCTGGGTCCCCGAAAATGTGCCGTCCTCAATGAATTCACTCATATTCCGCGACCATACAAAATAGAGACTGGAGCCCGTGATGTATTCCCAGCGGATAACAAGGTTTGAGTTGAACTGCTTGTAATTGAAGTTACGCGAGCCCCAGTAGTTATCCATATCGACATTAGCAACACCATCCCCGTCGAGATCATAGATACCCGGCGCCTCCAACCCATCTATCATCATCGGAGTCAGAATCGTGTACCTGTCGACGAAACTCTCCGACAAAGCCTGGTCCAGATTGAGCAGCTTGTCATTGCTGTAGGTGCCGGCGGTGACAAAGGGAGCGCCGTAAAACTGGATACTGAGTGTGGGCGTGAGCGTATAGTCAATGCGCAGCGTGGTAGAAAGCGTGTTTTGCGTCCGGGTGGAGAGGATGTAATGCTCTGCTCCCGTCTGCAGGTCAACGGTTGGGCCATACCCATTCCAGTTGCCTACGGAGTTCGTAAATTTATTGAATCCGCCGGAAAACCGGAAAGTGAAGTTCTGCGTGGGCCGCCAGGTGACGCCGGGAAAGAAGCCCAGCCCCTTAGAGCCGGACTCCGGCTCGCCGCCGCTCCAGCCGTTGGCCTGCATGGAGAATTTTTTCCGGCTGTCGCTCTCCAGATAGAACCCAAGGTTGCCACGGTGGTCTGATTTAACGGCCGGACCGCCCCACAAAACCGAAGTGCGCTTGGAGGGTAGATTAAAGTTAAGTCCGGCGCCCAACGACCAGTAGTTGGTCAAGGTCATATTGCCATTGACGTTACCGCCCAGGCTGACCAAATCTTCAAGACCCGCAAAGGTATACCCTGTCCAGCCGTTAAAGTTTAACCGCCACCGCAAAATTTTCTCGCCCTTGCTGTTTTGCCGATACTGTGCCCAGATAAACTGCATGTGGTTGTCCACGCTTCTGTTGAAACCGATATCGTTGGCGTCAAATCCGGGTGAATAGGATAGGTTTCCGGCGGCCCAGATTATGTGTTCACCTTTAATCTTACTCAGCACCGCTTTCACATATACGCCGCTGAGGCTGGTGAGCGAGCTGTCGATAGTGAGATGACCGGCATCAGGCCGCTGGTAATAACGGTTGGGATGTTCCTGAGCCAGCAGAATGACATCCGTGGTCCCGCTGATCCGCGTTCCGGCCACGGCAGTCGACAGTTCATACGTGTCATCTGCGAAACGGTGGCGGAAGTCGATGCCACCAGTCAGCGCACTTCTGCGCAGATAGACGTTCATCAAATCGGTATCCTGTTGGGCCTCGCCGAACAGGGCATTGCCTCTGGCACCGTCAAGATCCCGGTAAACCGAGGTGATGATCGCCCCCAGGGAGGTGCGGCCTTCATTGAGGTCGCGCTGGATACGGGTCACCAGATAGTTGGTTAAGGGCTCAATCACGTACGTCTCTGTCTCCCGGTCGCTGTATTTGATACTGGCCTGCTCACGATGGCCCACCGCTTCCAGGATGCCAATGGACCAGCCGTTGGCGGTTTTGCCGGTCAGCTTGGCCGCGCCCAGAATCGTCGTCGCATTCGGCCGGTCAATTTCGTAGGAGATGGATGCATCATCGATGGCATCGCCGTCAACACCTTCGACCCCATCAAAATGGGGCCGGCGACCTATTCGCCGGGGGTAAAACAGGGTGGTGCTGCTGTTGTCGCCATCGCCCACGCCAAGACCAAATGAATAGATATTGCTGCCCTCGACAAAGAAGGGACGTCTTTCGGAGAAGAATGATTCAAATGCCGACAGATTGAGCTCGGCGGGGTCAGCCTCGACCTGCCCAAAATCGGGATTGATGGTGATATCCAGAGTCAGATTGTTGGTGACCCCAATTTTTAAATCGACGCCTAGATTCTGCCCAAGGTTGTAGGCGTTGGGGTGCAACGCCGTCTTATAGTTGTCCGAAGCGGCATACTGACTGGTGCTGTAGGGAGAGATATAAATCTGGCGCTGCCGGGGAATATTCGTCAAGTCGGTCAGACGGCCATAGTGCCGTACCCAGCCCCCTTCGTCTTTCGACCAGTAGGTCCAGTAATTGTCTTCATTTTTCCGGGAAATATGGCGGTACACCTGCAGACCCCAATCTTGGCGGGCCGCACTGGAGAAACGCAGTTCCCGCAACGGGATCCTGAATTCCGCCGACCAGCCTTCAGGGGTGAGCGCCGCCTGGCCTTCCCAAATGGCATCCCAATTCACATCCATATTATCGTCATCGTACCGGCGAATATCCCGCTTGACTCCCTGCGGGTTCAGCCAGAATTCAAAGGCGGTGCGATGGTCGTCATAACTGTCGAAAGAAATATTCACCCAATCGCTGGGGGTCCGCTCATCGCGTCGTGAAAGGATCGATAAAATGCTGTCAGGCTGTGAGTCGTGCGCCACGATCCCCACGTAAATATATTCATCATCATACAACACGGAAAATTCGGTGTGCTCGGAGGGCGCCTCCCCCAACATCGGATTTCGCTGCACGAAATTGGACATATGCGCTGCGGCGCTCCAAGCAGCCTCCTCCATAATCCCATCGATTATAATTGTAGCGGCTGACAATCTCGAGGCGGAGATTGACCGTGGCAGTTCCAGTTCCGCACGTTCCAGTTTTGCGGCGGAAACTATAGACAGCCCTCCCATGAGGAGCATGCTGATCGCATATTTCATAGCCCTGCTTCCTTCAACTTATTTTCTCAGAGGTTTCCGCCCTGTACAAGTCAGACGGCGCCCCCCGAAAAAAGGTTGTCAGTTATTTGCTAAATAGCCGTCTGGGGCCAGCAGGCAGGATGGGAATTTTCGCAGGCAGGGTAAAACGCGAAGAGGGTGACAAAAAAGCCGCTGGAAGCGCCCTTTTCTAACGGTGATGCCGGTGTTGGCTAGTTGGCCAATCTGAAGTTGATGGGTATGGCGATCCACACACCAACGGCCCTGTCACGTTGTTTCGCCGGGTGAAACCGCGTTCGCCTGATGGCATCCATGGCCGCCTCATCCAGGCCTGTGTTGGGCATCCCTTTCAGCACAACCGTTTCGGTAACCCGGCCCTTGTCATCGATGAAGGCCTGAATCGTTACGATTCCTTCAATGCCTGCTTCCTGGGCAATCTCAGGATAGCGGACATTCTTTTGAATAGTACTGTAGCCACCAATGGGCAGGGGTGGCTCATCGTAAGGAATAAACCTGATAGCAGGTCCCGCATCAGGCGGCGGCGGCGGGGCCTCCCAGTCAAAATCGTCCAGGTCCGTTTCGTCAATGGTAATGTCCTCCGCCAAGTCTTCATCTTCGGATTCGACGGGAATGGACGGCCGCGAGGGTGGCGGCGGTATTTCGAACTGCTGGGTTGGCGGAATGTCGAAGGTCTCCACCACCTCTTCGATTTTGGAGGCGGACCGCCCAGCTTCCCCCAGGAACCGGGGAAAGAAATAGAAAATGACGACCACTGCTCCCAAAACTCCAATGAGTGTGTAACGAACCCGCATGGGATAAGTCTTCATCAGTTCGTCGCTATGAATAGCCATCTCAGAGCACTCTCGTCTTCGATGAATAGTTGACTTTCAAAGCGTTGGCGTGCCGAAACTCCTGCTGCAAATCCAAAATCACTTTCATCGGTGTATCTTTATCCGCCTTGAGGGAGGTGGTTAATTTGATGTCAGCGGAAATTTTCGCAAACATCACAAGGCGCACGTTCGACATGGACACCCGTTTGTCATCAATGGAAATCAGACCCGATTTGTTGACCCAAACATGGGTGGTATGCCGTTTGCTTTCCAGCTTCTCAATTCTAGTGGCGCTGGGCAGCGCTATGGGCAATCCCTCGTACTCTCTCAGCACGGTCGTCACCATAAAAAATACCAGCAGCATAAAAATAATATCGGGCATGGACGCCGTGGAAATCTCAGATTTTATGACTGTTCTTCTTTTGAATGCCATTATTTTTTCGGTGACCTCATCTCTATGCCTAGAAATCGGGCTCCGCGATGGAGATACGTGTCGCGCCAGCCTGCTTGAGCTGATCAAGCACATCAATATAAATCTGGTGCGTGGTCTGCGGATGCGTTTTCACCGAGACAATCAGCAGGCTGTTACGGGCAATCATGGTTTTGATGCGTCCGCGCAACTGGTTCATGGGTATCAGCTCTTCATCCAGGAGCACCTTCCCGGCGGCATTCACCAGGACATTGGTAATGTTTTTGGGATTAACCTCCAACTCCTCACCGATGGCGGGAAGAATCAAGCCAATGCCTTTGTCCATGCTGATCGTGGTTGTCACCAGGAAAAACACCAGCAGCAGGAAGGCAATATCGGCCATCGAAGCCGAGGGGATATCTGTTGCTCCTGACCGTTTCCGTTTGATCATCGCTCTAGCTCTTGAGTTTTCCTTCCCGTTCCAGGTCCATCATGGTTTCCATCAGATCCCCTGATCCGCGCTCCATTTTCAGGATGTGCCCATCTATCATGGTCAGGGCCACATTCTGGAACAGCTGCAGGATGATGGCAATGATGAGTCCAAAAGCGGTGGTAAGCAGCGCAACGGAGATACCGCCGGCCACCACTGCCGGGGAGATGTCATTGGAACTTTTGATGTCATCGAAGGCCTTGATCATGCCCACCACGGTACCCAGGAACCCCAGCATGGGCGCGGTGCCGATGAAAAAGGTAATCCAGGACATATTTTTTTCCAGGTTGGCCATCTCTAGAGTGCCGCGCGACTCAATGGCTTTTTCAGCTTCGGCGGCACCCAGCCTGACCCGCTCCAGTCCGGCGAGAAACAGGTTTCTGACTGGACCGGCTGCCGAGTCGCATTTTTGAATGGCTGCCGCAACGCCTGAACTTTTTAAAGTATTGGTGATGTCCGCGGAGAATTCATCAATATCAATGTCGCTTTGGAACAGGTGGTAAAGCCTTTCCACCGAAAACGCAACTCCGGCGATTCCTGCCAGCAGAATGGGCCACATGAACTTACCACCTTGGAGAAAATAATCGACCATCTAACTCATGCCTCCTTATAGACTTCCGTCGCGCTTTTAATCGGTGCAATCAAATTTACAGGGCACTCCCGGAAATGAGTCCGCATGTTAAGCTTGCCGGTTTTGAATGTCAATTTCTTCCGTCCGCGCCATTTACAATCCGGCCAGGGAACGGGCCTGCCCGAAAAGATTAATGGCCTCCTGGACCTGATTGTCCTTCTCCAGCCACACCCGGTACAATGCTTCCCTGTCCCACAGCAGTCCAGCCACCTGCCGGGCCACCTGGTTTTCTATGTAGGACCAGTCAGCGGCAAATGCGTCGGGATCGACGATCTCTCCCTGGGACTCAACCCATGAGATCATTTTGTCGCGGTCGGCATCGTGCATTCTGTACCGCTCGATAAAATCCTCTACATTATCAAATCTACCTGCCAAGTTAGTGGAAAGAATCTCGGCATAACGGAAAAACAGTCGATCCGTCCGATTGATGAGCGCAATGGATTCATCACTCAAGTTTAGCTTGAACGGTATGCGGACATCGGGGAAAATTCCGCCACCGCCATAAACTGTCCTGCCGGATCTGGTTTTATACTTGGGCAGGGTCGCCTTGATGGAATCGATCGTCGCCTGGTCATCGCTCCGGCTGTACAAGTCCCGGTAATATTGCTGCGATCCGCTGTCATACGGCCGTTGAATGGTCCTGCCGCTGGGGGTGTAGTAGCGGCCCACGGTAACCCTCAGGGCCGAGCCGTCACTCAGCCGCCACTGGCGCTGCACCAGCCCTTTGCCAAAGCTCGTTTCACCCACCACCAGACCCCGGTCGAGGTCTTGCAAGGCCCCGGCAACAATTTCGCTGGCACTGGCAGAGCCGCGGTTAATCAGCGCAATAATAGGATAGTTGGGATGCGAACCTTGCGAATGGGACATGTGCACCCGGTTCATCATCGCTTGGCGTCCCCTGGTAAAAACCAGGGTATCGGTAACAGCAATGAACATGTCCAATATCTTAATGGCCTCTTCCATATATCCGCCGCCATTATTGCGTAAATCGAGCAGCAGCTGGGTCATGCCCTGGCCTTCCAGCTTGTCGAGGGCCGACTCCACTTCGTCGGCAGTCGTGCTGGAGAAACGGCTCACCAGCAGGTACCCGGTTTTCTCGTCGATCATAAAGGCGGCCAGCACGGAATAGATGGGAATATCATCACGCACAATGGTGACGTCGAAATCTTTCTCAACGCCCGGCCTGCGCAAAGTGATCAGGACAGAAGTCCCTTTTTCTCCGCGGAGCGATTGCATCACCTGGATGCGCGTGAACTTGTAGGCGCTTTCACCGTTAATACGCACAATTTTATCCCCTGGCCGCAGACCTACCTCTTCAGAGGGGCTGCCTGCAACCGGAGCGATAACGGTGATCCAGTTATCGAGCACATCGAACTCGATGCCGATGCCTTGAAATTTGCCGATAAACTGCTCATTCATCGACTCAAACTGTTCCTTCGGAATGTAGCTGGAGTGCGGGTCGAGCGATTCCAGGAGACCATCAAAGGCGCTCTGCATCACTTGATCCCACTCGACAGGATCGACATAGTTTTCGTTCACCAGCCTGATTATTTCCTGGAGCGAGTTGAGTTTCTGGTAGAGATCGCCACTGCCCTTGTTGCGCGACTGGGGCTGAGGTTCGGCCCCGGCCAGGTTGGCCAGTACAGCCATTGAGGCAACTGTGAGCATGGCGAGACTGCGTTTATTCATCGAATTTCCTGTGTTATCCGGTTTTTCACCCATCCGCCGATCCATTTAACGGCCAATCGCCTTACAGGGTTTCCCGCTCAGATGCCAATATACAGCATCAACCTCACAGCTAGAGCGTTGAAATTGCCTGCGCTGGGAGAAATAATACGTTTAAATCCATTCAGACGCCACTGATCCGTCGCTAGAGTGCCTACCTGATAGCCTGCGCTCATCCTGAGTCCCGCCCTGTTAAGAAATTGCAGCTTCATGGCCACGTAGGGCTGAAAGGAGAAGAACCTTCCCGACAGAGTCAGTGAGGCGTTGCTGCTGTCGGTGTACTGAATCTGTTTTTCCCAGTCCGGCTCGTCAAGCGTTGAAGCTGCCTGGATGGTGGCGCGGCTGAAGCCAAACAGTGAGCCGACGCTTATTTCCAGGTTGCTGAATATAGGCGCCACCACCTCCAGGGATATGTTGCCGGTCGACAAGGAGACTTTTAGATCGGTCCGCGTATTTGTAGCGGTATCGACCCGGGCAATGGACTTGGCGCCAAGCCCTACATAGGCGCCGATCCGCCAGCGGCCGGTGATGTTGCCAAAGCCCTCAGCCCCATGGATGACCATCAGATTGCCAAGGCTACCGATCTCCTCGTTGCTGAATCCCATGCTGCTGAGCAGGTCAGTGCCTGTTACACCGGTGCCCTTGGCATTAAACGGAAACGCTTCGGCAAGGTTGATTGACAAGAACATCGGCGTGTAGCCAATGCCGCCACCAAAATACTCCTCCGTCGGGTAGGGCAGATTACCCTGTCCCTGCAGGGCGGTAACCAGAGCCAATATCGTTGCCGCGGTCCTGATCCGTCGTGTCATGTGCTGCTCCCTGTTACCTGGAGGCCGGTAAAACGGCAGGCGCTGCCTTGCATCTGCCATGCGCCCGCTCGGCGCGGATGGCCGGCCGCCCACCTGATTAATATCCGCCGAACTTACAATATAAGAGCCGTGTCAGCCGCCCACAATATCATTTTGACGACGTTTTAACGCAATTCCTTTTCCCTTGCAATAAAATGCTGAGCCATCTATATTTTTTAATACCGAAACCATGCCTGTCAGGATGGGCATTATAGGGGTTTGGTGTAACCAAAATCAGGGCAGATACGACACTTTTGAGAACCCAGAGCAAACTTTATAAGCCGCGCACATATATGGCTCTGCTCGCCTTTATGGCCGCGCAGTTGGGGCTCGTATCCGGGCAGACAACCATGGGAAATCCTGATGCCGTCGCCGGCGTCGCCCATCTACTGGACGGTGGCTGGGACCTCGATTCCGATGGTCATCCCGAATGGTTGACGCTCATGGAACCCGCTGACAGCAGTCATGCCAGCACGGTCATTTACTACGAATCGGTATCTGCTGATTCGGCCACGGAACTTTGGCGCTACACGTCGGACCCCGGCGTCTCCATTGCTGACGGAACCGTTGCCGCGCTCCGCAAAAACGCCACACCCAGTCTGGTCCTGCTGCTTACGGCGAACGCGGCTGCCGCGGAGACCGACTTCAACTGGCTCATCTCCTTTGCCCAAAATAGAACGGAACCACTGTTCCCCCCGGCGCCCACAAGCCGTTGGAACTATGGGCCGGATACGCCCGTGCTGCCCCGCGCGATGGAGGTGGCCGACATGGACGATGACGGTGACGAAGAACTGATCATCTCGACCTATAATCAACCGGCGATCATTTTGCTGGTCGATTATCGAGGGGGCAGCTTCATCGCGGCGCAAACATTTTTGCCAGGGCCACTCGGCGATGGGTCCGGCCTGAACGGACTTCTGCTGGCCGACCTGAACGGTGACCTGCGTAGCGATATCGTGGTCGTGGGTAGTGGGCCTGACCCGGCCCTGAAAACTTACATCAATGGGCGCAACGGCTTCATCGAGCGGACACTGACCGGCATGGGCGGGCCATTTCTCCTGAGCGCGTCCGCCAAAGGGGACTTGAACGGGGATGGTCAGGAGGAAGTGGTCCTCGTTTCAGAAAGTGGTGATCTGACACTGTTAAACATGGTCGGACCCGCACTCAGCGCCCAACCGCTGGGTACCCGCATAGCAGGCCTGGTCGACCTGGTCATTTACCAGGCTGATGCGGACAGCGTTGCCGAAATGGTCTTCCTTCTCGATGACGGCTCCCTGGCCAGCAACGACCCGGACCTGATACTGCCCCATATCGTGCCCGACCCCGGCGGCGACCGGGCAGGCACCAGATCGCTCTTGCCAATACCCTCTGCCACAGGGCCTGGCGCCCTGCTTTACGCGGTCGGCTCGGGCACCGGGGCCGTTTTCATTATGGCATCTACTCCAGACGAGACTCCGTTGTCCACAGTGATACCTGGCGGCTTGGATGCATCGCAGGGGGATATGACCGCTACAGCTGAAGCGCAACAAACGACCCTCGTTGCACCTCAGGAAGAAGCCGGCAGCCTGATGCTGTCCCAGGAAGGTTCAGAAGTCTACTTTCCGGCCCAACAGCAATCTTTTGATCCGCGCGCCCTGCCGCCCAACCGTACCCCCGATCATGTGATTCACCCTGGGGAGGAGTTCGCCCGGGACATCCTCGGCAACCGCATAGAGCAGTTTGCCAGCTTCCGGTTCTTTGCCAAAGCGCCGGACATGGTTTTCAATTACAAGCGGCAGTCCATTGTATGGGTGCCGTCACGCGAGCAGCTCGGCGCCTGGAATGTGGCCTATGAGGTCACTTATCATTTGGGCGTGCGGCCCGAACTGATGATTGGCGATTCCGTCGTCGCGCTGGAAAAAGAGGTCGTCACCGGCGAACTGATGGTGTACGTGAATGACATTCCACGGATCACCACACAGCCTGCATCGACGCACCTGCTGGCGGGGCACCTGTTTGCCTATCGGGTCGGTGTGAATGACCGTAATGTCGATGCCCGCATCGATTACCGTCTCGAATCGGCGCCTCCCGGCATGACCATCGATCCCGGTGGCATCATCTCCTGGCGCACAGACGCCAGCCATCACGATGACTACCAGGTCGTGTTGACTATCAGCGACGGGTACGATGGCGATGTGCAAAGCTTCACATTGAACGTCAATGCCCAGCTGACCATTACCAGCATTCCGTCTGCCACTGCCAAAATCGCGAAACCGTACAGTTATCAGGTGGAGGCCTTCCAGCCCGGCAGCACCAAAGAGCACGAGTTTACCCTGTTGGATGGCCCTGCGGGTATGGCGATCAACGAAGCGGGCCTCATCTCATGGATACCCGAAGCCACCCAGGTCGACACGCAAAATTACAGGGTCAGGGTATCCGACGGCACGGCGGAAGAGGTGCAGGAGGTCCAAGTTTACGTGAACGCGGCGCCACGGCTGGTGCGCATGCCGCCCAGAGTGACCTCCGTCATGTCCGGGGACACCCTGCGGCTGCAATTCGAGGCCGAAGATGACAACACAGAGGCCCAGCTTAACTGGACTCTCGCCAGGGGCCCGGTAGCCATGACCATCGATCAGCAGGGCAATATCACCTGGCCGACCAGTTACCAGGACCTCGATGGCACCGGCTACACCGTGGAACTGTCCGATGGCATTGATGTCACCACTTTCCGGGGAGTTGTGTTTGCCAACGCGCCCATCGGCATCAGCTCCAGCCCCCCCGATTCGGCTGAAGTGGGCCGCGAATATGTCTATCCCCTGCAGATCAGGGATGACAATAAGGGCACCGTTTTAAAATACCGCCGCCCGGTCATAATTCGCGATATTGCCAACAGCGCCGCCTACGAAGTGGAAATCCAGGATGACAAATATGCCCGGGATTTGCCCCGGTACGTAGCTGATTTCCGCAAAACACGCAACATTTTTATCAATAAACCACTGCGTCCGGGAGCCGGAGAGACGAGCGAGGCGGCCCGCATCGACCTGAAGCAGGCGGTGCGGCAACTGTTTATCGAAGATAACAAGCTGGTCGTCATTATCCAGAGCCCGCAGCAGGGATTGGTGACCCTGGAAGACGTGCTCTGGGCACTGTTCCAGGGCGGACGGGGCATCATGCCGCGGTATGCCGCCGATGAAGTGCCACTGGTCCATTATGCACTGCAGGAGTTTCCAGACGGCATGACTATCTCCGGCAACGGCGTCATTCACTGGCTGCCGTTACCGAGTCAGTCGGGGAAACATGACGTCCGCATACAGGTTTCTGACGGTTTCACCCGCGCGGAACAAATCTTTGAAGTCTACGCCAACTACCCGCCGGTGATCATCTCACAACCCGATACCATAACCAATATTGCCAAACGCTACACCTATCAGGTAAAAGTCGATGATAAAAACAGCGACGCGCAGTTGACGTACAGACTGCTTAAAAGTCCGGAGGGCATGCAGATCGATTCGCGCGGCGTGCTCACCTGGGCACCGACACCTGAGCAACTCAACTATCACGAGTACATTATCGAAGTGTCTGATGGTCACGCCACTGACCGGCAGACGGTGAATCTGTATGGCAATATGCTCCCGCGTGTTATCTCGCAGCCCAAGCCTGTGGCACTGAACAGTCATGAGTACAACTATCGACTGGTGGCCGAAGATTTGAACCGGGATGAATTCCGCTACAAGGCGGTGAAGCTGCCCAGATTTTCAGAATTTGACGACCGCACCGGCCGTTTTCGCTGGCGTCCCCGCGGAGTGCAGAAAGGGCCCAACGATATCGCCTTTGAAATCATCGACTCACATGGAGGCGTTACCCTTCATGAATTTCAGGTTCATGTTTTCGAGGATCCCAGCCGGCGGCAGTTCCTGTTCACCAGCTGGCCATTGATGCTCGCCTTTGTGGGCATGATATTTGTCCTTGGCCTGACTGTAGGCGCCTGATTCCTAATTTAATTTCTCCGGCAAAATCCGCCTTGTTGGTGTTGCGGCAGCATTAATTGTAACGCTAAACTGGGCTACCAAATAAGGTTCCTCATGGTTATTGTGTCCACATCAAATCATCGCATTAAAGTCGGCCTGATGGGTTTTGGCCGTATTGGCCGGAACTTTTACCGTCTGGTCGCCGAATCAGAAAGTGTTGAGATTGTCGCTATCAGCGATCTCGGCCGCCCTGACATTCTGCACTACCTGCTGCAGCGCGACTCTATCCACGGCACTTTCTCATCCACGGCAAATCTGGATGGGAATATGCTGAAGCTGGATGACGGTTCCCAGGCGAAAATGTTCTCGGCCGTGGAGCCTAAGGACGTGCCCTGGAACGATTTTGACATCGATGTGGTGATAGACGCCACGGGAAAATATACCACCCGAGCCCAGATGCAGCAGCACATTGATTCCGGGGCGCCCCGCGTCATCATCAGCAGCTTGCCCAGCGACGAAATCGACCGCGTGGTGATCATTGGCGTAAACGATGGCGACATCACCGCAGAGGACCGGCTCATATCGGCCGGTTCGTCAACGACCCACGCAGCGGCCCTGCTGCTGGCTGCCCTCTCCAGTCATTTCGATATCGAGCGGGCCATGATGACTTCTGTTCATGCCTTTACCAGTGACCAGCCTTTGCAGGATGTGGCCGGCAAAGATTTCCGCCGCAGCCGGTCCGCTGCCGAGAATATCATCCCGAATGAGTCGCCCACACCGAGGTGGATAGGGACCATTCTGCCGCAGTTCGCAGACCGCTTCGAGGGGATGACCCTCAACGTCCCGGTCGCCGATGGGTCGTATATTGATCTGACGTTCCGCTTTACCCAGCCAGGGACTACCGTTGAGCAGATCAATAGCGCCATGGAGACCGAAGCCGCGCGCATACCCGACATCCTGGCCGTTACTGCTGATCCTATCGTCTCAAGTGATATCATTGGCGACACCCACAGCGTCGTCTTCGATCAGCAGGCAACGATGGTGACCCAGAGAGGGATGGCCAAAATTATCGGTTGGTACGATAACGGCTGGGGTCACGCCGCCAGGATACTCGACACCTTGAAAGCATATGACCGGTTGGAAGCAGGGGGGCATCATGAGAGTCGCCATTAACGGGTTTGGCCGCATCGGCCGATCGGTATTTCGAATTCTGGAGAAGCGGGAAGATGTGGAAATCGTCGCCATCAACGATCTGTTTGACCCCAAAGCACTGGCTTACCTGCTGAAGTACGATACGGTAATGGGCGGATTTGGCGGTGAAGTCTCCATTGAGGGTGATAAGCTTATGACGCCGCACAACAAAATCAGGATGCTGGCCGAGCGCGAGCCGGCCCAGCTCCCCTGGAAGGAGATGGGCATTGACGTCGTCATTGAGGCCACCGGGATTTTCCGGCGGAGGGAGCAACTGCAATGGCACCTCGATGCCGGAGCAGAGCGGGTCATTCTTACCGTGCCCCCCAAAGGTGATATCGATTATATGGTTGTCCTGGGCGTCAATGAGGACGGACTGAAGCCGGAGCATCGCATCATCTCTAATGCCAGCTGCACCACCAACTGCCTGGCGCCCATGGCCAAAGTGCTCAATGACGCTTTCGGCATTGAGGACGGCATCATCAATACGGTCCACGCCTACACCAACGACCAGCGACTGGCGGACGTCCCTCACGCCGACTGGCGACGGAGCCGCGCCGCAGCGGAAAACATTATCCCCACCTCCACCGGCGCCGCTCTCGCTGTCGGAAAAGTGCTGCCGGAGCTGGAGGGCCGCCTGGATGGCATTGCCTCGCGCGTGCCTGTGCCGGATGGCTCCGTCGTCGACCTGGTGTGCCAGCTTGCCACCGAGGTCACGGTAGATGATATTCATGCAGCCGTACGGGCAGCGTCGAATTCAGACCGCATGAAAAATATTCTGTCGTACTCCACGTTGCCGATTGTTTCCACAGATATTATCGGCGATCCGCACTCTTCCATTTACGATGCGCCCTTTACGAAGGTATCCGGCGGGCGCTTTGTGAAGACCCTCAACTGGTATGACAATGAATGGGGCTACTCCAACCGGGTCGCCGACCTCGTAGTGCTCATCGGCGCCGCCTGACCTATAGCAAAAAAGGGACGTTTCTAAATGGATCCGGTGCCAACTTACGGCAAGTGAGACATACGTCCAAAAATATCCCCTAGCGGAGATTCCATGACCTCCGGCAGCCGACCTTTCATTCAGTCTCTCAAAGCCATATCTGCTGGCCTGGTAATTCTGACTGCCAATCTCGGGGCGCAGAAAGTAAACGTTGTCGTCATCGATTTTGACGGCTATGGCATCAGCGAACCCGATGCTATTTCGCTGACCAGCGTGCTTCGAACGGAGCTGCTCCGTCTCGGTTCCTTCCGGGTGGTCGAGCGCAGCGTCATGCAAAGTATCCTTGCCAAACAGAATTTGCAGCTCAGCGCCTGCACTTCAGATGAGTGTCTGGTGAATATTGGACGGCTTACCGGCGCCCAGCAGGCGGCAGTGTCAGCGAAGTGGCCGGCGTATACTCCATTTCCGCGCGCATCATCGATGTGAGGACCGGCGAACGGCTCATTGCAGTCGAATACGATATCACCGGCCAGCTCTCCGACGCGCTGACCAGGGGCATGCCTGAAATCGCCCGGCTGCTCACCGCAATGCCCCCGAGAGCGGTAACCCTTACGACCGCCGTCAGGCGTTTTCCGATTCAGTTCGTTGCGCCCCGGCAGCCGGATAAGAGCGTTCCTACCCGGTCCATGACGCCCCGGCAAACGGGCAGGAACGTCCCAACCCCCTCCGAAAAGACCGGGCAGACTAAAAGGCCGCCGCCCGCCGGCGCCGGCCTGATGCCCAAATCATTCGTGGGCTTTGATCTGAATATG
Source organism: Fidelibacterota bacterium (assembly GCA_004124875.1). Lineage (GTDB taxonomy): Bacteria > Fidelibacterota > Marinisomatia > SCGC-AAA003-L08 > TS1B11 > TS1B11. The sequence goes on from SCKJ01000001.1 coordinate 152,837, forward strand.
ATGTACGCCTATAAAGTTGAGCAGATGCCTGGCCGGGGCCCCAGACTGTCGGGTGTCTCATTAGTGTTCGGCATGGCCTTCAAACAGTACCGGAAGCCATTGGCCCCAGGAAAATTCAATGTTTACTGGGGCTACGGCACCGATTATTTCGTTCTCCCCTATGTCACCTATGGAGCCGATTTTATCCACAAAAATGGAAAATATTACCTGGGGGTAGCGGCAACAAGCCGGGCTATGATCTTTTTCTTTCCCATTCCGCTGGTGGCTGCGGGCCTCATCCTTTAACTCGAGCTCACGCTTCCGCCAATGCCGCCGGCGCTGGGAGACAGTCTAAAAGCAGCGCCGTCAACTTTTCAAGCTCCGGCCCCACAATCTCAAAATTGATCCTGAGAGCATACACCGTTTGACTGTTTAGAAAATCGCCCGGCAGCTTGACCGCGTCCTTTTCAGTGGTGATCATAACGCCGCCCGCCTGGCTGAACAGCTGCGAGAGCTCCTCAAAATCTGCCGATGAGTAGTCGTGATGATCGTGAAAATAGCGCACCCGATCCGGCTCTACGCCCACGTCGCGCAGACTGTGATAAAACTGGCGCGGCTGGGCCAGTCCGCAAAAGGCGACGATCTCCCGTCCTGCCAGGGTGGAGACCGCTACCCGGTCGCCCGTGGCGAGATCAATGAGCTCCGGCTCCGTACTCATAATACTGGCGATTTCAGGCATCCCTAACCGGGACACCCTTTTTCCGATGGGGTCTGGCCGCTTATATCGTTCCGTACGGGTCCAGATGACGGCGCTGCTGCGTTTGATGGCTGAAAGCGGTTCGCGCAGCCGGCCGAAGGGAAACATGTGATAGTCCCGTGGCGGCATGGCGGCATCCATCAGCACAAGATCACATTCCCGGGCCAAGCCTCGATGCTGAAAACCGTCATCAAGGATAATGATGTCGGGATGAGCCTGGCTGATGAGCGCCTGTGCGCCGCGATGGCGATTTTCATCCACGACCACCGGCACCTCCTGCAGGCGCTGGGCCATCAAAGCGGGTTCGTCGCCGGACTGCGCATAGGTGGCCAGCATTTTCACGCCGTCACTCACCATGACCGTTCCGTCCGATTTCCGCCCATACCCCCGGCTGAGAATTCCCGGCCGGTAACCCATTTGCCGCAGATGCTGCGCCAAAAAGATAACCGCCGGCGTTTTGCCTGTGCCACCTACCGTCAAATTGCCGACCGACACCACGGGAACCGACACTCGCTTCGACACGAAAAATCCGACCCTGTAGTACAGGTTTCGCCACCAGACCAGGGCGTGGTAAATCATTGCCACCGGCCAGAGGAAGGGCCGCAGTCTATCCCAGTTTGTTGGCCAGCGCATCGGCCTCAGCCTCCAATTTTGATGCAGCCTCCGATAGGGCCGCCACCACTTTCGATTCGTCGTCCGCCGGATCCACTGCCAACGGTTCGCCGATGGTGATAATGATTCTGCCAAAGGGCTTGGGCAGCATGAACTGGTCCCAGCTGCGGTGAAACACCCATTTGCGGCTGGCGCTGCCGGACATGGGGATCAATATGGCTCCTTTGCGGTGGGCCGCGGCGACGCTGCCCGGTTTCACCACATGGGCAGGTCCCAGGGGGCCGTCCATGGTAACGGCCAGCAACAAATGGGGGTCATCCAGGGTCCGCAACAGATGACGCACCGCTTCATTGCTGCCCCTGCGGCTGCTGCCCCGAATGGTCCGATAGCCCCAGCTGCGTAATATGCCTGCAATGATTTCACCATCTTCGGATCGACTGACCAGGGTCGTCGGTTTAAATTGCCTGAGGTACCACGCGGGAAACATAAGCCGGCCATGCCACAATCCTATGTACACCGGCCGCCCCGCTGACATGGCCTTGGCAAGATGCTCTGCTCCGATCACGGTTTTCCTGTTCAGGCCCATCAACAGGCTCAGCATCCAGCGGCCCAGCCAGCTCAGCAACCGCCATTTCAGGCCCGGGCGCTCTGTTTTGTCTGCCATGGATTAGCCGAGGATTTGCCGGGCCGCCCGCGCCGAAGCGCCCCCACCGATTTCCGGGGCCGGACCCCCGCCACGCAATGACTCCCGCAGTGTGGCCAGATCGGCAAACAGGCTTTCGCGCAGCTGCGCCTGATCAAGATAGGCCAGCAGCGATTTGGCAATGGGACCGGCCTGGGCCCTTTCCTGCAGAAATTCCGGCGCCAGCTCCTTGCCTGCCAAAATATTGACCATGCTGAAACAGGGCAACTTTGACAAACGACGTCCCAGCCAGGCAGAAAATGCCGACATCCTGTAGACCACCACTTGCGGTACCCCCCACACGGCCGCCTCCAAGGTGGCTGTGCCGGAGGCAATGAGCGCCACGTCCGCGTAACGCAGGGCCAGCCGTGGATGCTGGGCAGCAATATGCAGGTCAGGGCGCAATGCAGGCGGAATCCGCTCCGCATCCATGCCTGGAGCGAGACCCAGCAACAGTTGCGCCTCAGGCTTGGACTGCCGCACCATTTGGGCGGCTTCATGGAACACCGATAGATGACGGTTGACTTCATCCTTGCGGCTGCCGGGATAGAGCGTAATCACCGGTCTGCCGGGATCCAGGCCGAGCGAGGTCAGGAACGCACTCCGGTCCATCTCCGGGGGCGCCTCATCCAATATGGGGTGACCCACAAACGTGGCCGTCACGCCCCTATCAAGGTACCACTGCTCTTCAAATGGAAATATCACCAGCATCTGGTCAACATGCCGGCGGATGATCTTTATCCGGCCCTCCCGCCATGCCCAAAGCTGCGGACTGATGTAGTAGGTGACAGGAATGCCCGATCCAGCGAGCCGCCTGGCCAGCCTGAGATTAAATCCCGGATAGTCGATAAGGATGATTCTCTCGGGGCGCAGCCGCTCTATGTGGCGCAGCACCTTACGCATCGTGCCCATGAGAAAAGGGAGTTTGCGAAATACTTCCGTGAAACCCACCACCGCCATTTGATCCGCCGTAAACCGGGCAGCCAGGCCTTGCGCCAACATGAGCTCTCCGCCAATGCCGGTAAACTGCGCGCTTGCATCTTGCGACTGCATGGCTGCCATGAGCGCGGCGCCATGCTGATCGCCTGACACCTCACCGGCGATGATATAGAACTGGCGCGGATCTGAGTGGCCGACAGTCACGGATCAGTGGGAAGGGAGCGACTCCGGCACGACTCGCCTTGGATCAACCCTCTTTGGCAGCGGCAACATGCAGTGGGTTTCCATCAATAGCTGCCTGGATTTTGGCCGCCACATCGAGCGCAGCACGGGCGGAATGACCATCGACGACAGGCTTTTCGAGACCCGCCACCGAGCGAACGAAGTTGGAGAGCTCCATGCGCAGCGGATTGTAGTCGGCAATATGGGGCTTTTCGTAGGTAATGAGCCGCTCCCGTCCGTTATGGCTGAACGGCATGGTCATCGCTGCGCCCTCATTCGATCCATCGGGTGGGACCAAGCGGTAAACCTCGGTGAGCTGCTGCAAAAAGTCAATGCTGATATACAGTTCGTTCTGGAACAGGCGCAGCTTGCGCATCTGCTTCTGTGAAATCCGGCTGGCCGTGAGGTTCGCCACCGCTCCGTTTTCAAATTCCAGCCGCGCTGTGGCAATGTCGGCAGAGTCGGTGATGACGGCGACACCACTGGCGCGGACCTCCTTGAGCGGCGATTTTACCAGGCTGAGCACCACATCTATATCGTGAATCATCAGGTCCAGAACCACCGGCACATCCGTGCCACGCGAGGTAAACGGAGCCAGCCGGTGCCCTTCGATGAAACGGGGATTCGGAGCCAGCTCCTCCAGCGCGGTGAGGGCCGGGTTAAGCCGCTCGATGTGTCCCACCTGCACCAGCAGGTCCCGTCTCTCGGCAATTTTCAGCAGCTGGTCAGCCTCCTCCAATGAGGGGGTGATCGGTTTTTCGATAAAAACATGGCAACCGGCCGCAAGGGCTCGGGACGCGACGGTAAAGTGGTTCCGGGTGGAGACGACAATGGAAACGGCGTCTACCTGGGCCAGCAAGTCGTCCAGGTTGTCGAATACCGGTACGGCGTGCTGTGCGCCTACCTCGGAGGCCGCAGCCGGATCGATATCATGCAGCCCGATAATTTCGGCGTCGGCAATCTCCAGCAGTTGCTGGACATGAAATTTGCCCAGGTGCCCAACGCCAATGACACCCATTTTTGTCCGCTTAACAACCATAGCGGGTAAGTTAGAGACCCGCTTGAGAAATATCCACCTTCCTTTGCCGTCGCTGGCGGCCATCATGGGGAGTGAAGATTTGGTCTTGCATTTCCCCCCGTACTTATGGCAATTTTCCTCTGCAAGACCCTTTCTCACGTGAGCAATCAAGGAGACGGTATGTCCAGGGAGTCACGGATTTTCTTCAGTCGACTCATTGTCGCAGGTATTTTTGCGCTCAGCATCATCGCCGCCATTCTGGCTCATTTTCTGGTCACCCTGATTTCAGTTGCAGGTGGCATTCTTGTCTGGCTGCTCTACCTGCTCTCCGCCGGTCTGGGTACCGAGGAGGAGGACGGTGAAAACAGGGCCACCATTGGTCGCAATATCAGCAAGGTACTGGCCGGTCTGGGCGCTGTGCTGGCCATTTCGGCGTTCAACACCTATGGCATTGAGCAGACCATGTGGGGCACCTACCTCTTTAACGTGCAGGGGCTTGCCATTGCCATGCTTATTCTGCTGATTACCATTTCTCCCCTGGTGATTCTGCAATTGACCAGCGCCCCCGGTAGTCATACTTCTCAAGCGGCCTCGGACCTCCTCATGCGGCCGCCACCACCGCAGCCCTACTACCCACCCGTTCGGCAACCCGAAGAACCGTACGAAGATGAGGGCGAGTATTACGATGAAGATGAAGATGAATATGAAGATGAAGATGAGGATGAGGAATACGACGATGACGATGGAGAGGAAGAGAAAATGGACGAAGAGGACGAGGACGACGATTAGAACGTTTTGCTGAGCATCGCGTGGGTCACTTCAGCGCCGGATTGACCCCCTCCACATAATACTCCAGCCATCTGAGCCGCCGGACATGCTCCGCTCCCAGGTAGCCCTTGATATCGCTCTCTCGCACCACTTTTGCAAAATAATTTCGCAGCATCGGTCTGGCCAGCGGCAGGTAGCTCCAGTGCCAAGGCTCATAACGATAGCCGTGGAGCCGCCCAGAGGTATAGACCATGTGAAACCCATAGTCCGGAGCGTGCGTATGCAGCCAGCTCAAGGCTCTTTGCCCCTGTTGGCCAGCCCACCACTTCAGAGAGGTGCTGGCCAGGTCGACATCGGTCCCCCAGTGGTGCCGCGATATACCCGGCGCAGAGGAATAACGCAGTATCGCTGCAGTTCTCTCGGCTTCGTCCGGCAGCTCCAAGGCCAGGTTCCGCCCTTCCGCCAGCCGCTGGCCGGTAAACTTTGCATCCCATATCATCTGTTGCGCCCGAAAGCTGCGGGTCCCCGAGAGTACTTCCAGTCGAAATCCATCAGCGCGGGCAGCTGCAATCATCTTGCCCAAGGCGGCAGCAGCGAGGGTACGCAGCCAGATGATGCGCCCTCCAGCCACATCTGCTGGTAGCTGCACGAAAGCGGCCGACGTGTCGGCCCGGTATTGGCCCAGCAGATACCGTCTGGCATTAAAGGGAAAGAGCGACTTTTGAGCAGAAGGAGTCGTGTTTTGCGCGGCCAGGCTGGCGACAGCCATGCAGGCGCCAAAGGCCAGTCGCGGGATCACCGCTCTCAGGATGTGACCTCGTGCTCGTTATCGGGCGCAGGCTCGCCCAACCGCAAGCCAACCATTTCGAGGATAATGGCCGTGTTATCAGCCAGGCAGCGGTTTTGCACTTTGAGCGCGCGCATAAACAGCCACATGGAGAGCACCCAGCTCCCCAGGTGCCACCAGTGAGAAATCATATTGCGGTCCACCGCTCCCCCAAGAATAAATGTCAACATCACGATCAGGGTCACGTTGAGCGTCGGGGGGTAAAGCGCCCTCTTGATGGCAATGGAGCGCCTATGCAGCTCAGGGTCGGCGTCAGGATGGTCGCGTACGTACTCTTTGATGCTCACCCCGGTCCCGACAAAAAAGAACATAACCAGCACTTCAGCAGCCAGGAAAATCACGGCGACCAGGAGCGCAAACGTTGGATGGTTCATGCCGAAGTAGCCATGGGGACCCAGCAACCCTCCGATGCCCAGGAGCGTTATGCCACCAAAACTGAGGGCTGAGAGAATATAGATGATATACATGAAAATATACATGGTCAGTTCCCAGGTTCGTTATCCCGGCTCCCTCCCGTAACGGGGAGGCATGCCAAGAATGAGCCTTTTATACGCTTAAACATTGAACTTGAAAAACATAACATCACCATCTTTCACCCGGTACTCTTTTCCCTCCTGCCGGGCCAACCCGTTTTCCTTAACCGCTTGCTCGGTCCCCAGATTCACCAGATCGTCAAACTTGAAAACTTCTGCCTTAATGAAACCGCGCTGAAAGTCGGTATGAATGATGCCCGCCGCTTCGGGTGCGGTAGCGCCTTGGCGCACCGTCCAGGCCCGCACTTCAACGGGCCCTCCCGTAAAAAAGGTGTCGTAGCCGAGCAGATCGTAGGCGGCGTGGATCAACTTGTCCAGCCCCGGTTCTTTGAGGCCGAATTCCGCCAGAAAGGCGCTCTTTTCCTGCGCGTCCAGAACCGCGATCTCCTGCTCGAGCTTCCCGCACAGCCGGATGCAGGCGTTGCCTTCCCGGGTGGCGAAATCGGCCAGCCGTTGCGGCATGGCCCCGCGCTCACTGCTCTGAATCTCCTGTTCATCGACATTGGCCACGTAGAGTATCGGCTTGTGCGTGAGCAGGTTCAGGTGCTCGATAAGGTCCGCCTCAGGCGGCGTTAACGTCACCGCCCGGGCCATCGTGCCGTCGTTCATCGCCGCGGAAATCTTCAGCAGCGCATCCCGCTCGGCAGCGGCCGCCTGATCTCCCGATCTGGCCGTCTTTTCCACCCGCGCGAGCCGCTTGTCGATGCTGTCCAGATCACGCAGCAAGAGCTCCGTCTCAATGATTTCGGCATCACGTACCGGGTCCAGGCTGCCTTCCACATGGCTCACGTTGTCATCCTCAAAGCAGCGCACCACATGCACCAGCGCATCAACCGATCGTATGTGTGACAGAAACTGGTTGCCCAGGCCCTCCCCTTTGCTGGCGCCGCGCACGAGTCCGGCAATGTCGACAAATTCAACCACCGCCGGGGTCACTTTCTCCGGCCGGTAAATGCGCTGCAGCACTTCCAGCCGGGCATCGGGAACCGGCACAATGCCCACATTGGGATCAATGGTGCAGAAGGGGTAGTTCTCAGCGGGCACGTCCGATGCCGTCAGCGCGTTAAACAGAGTCGATTTGCCAGTGTTGGGCAGTCCGATAATTCCGCATTGCAATGCCATATGGTGGTGAATTTACTTTCAGGATTGAGGCAATGGGCAGCGCTCATCGCCGGGTATAGGATTTCTGCCGTTACCAGCGCAGCTGCAGGGTCAGTCCGGGCAGGGCGCGTCCCGGCGATCCGGCCATGGGTAGCATGGACAGTTGCACAGGACGCTTTCGATGAATGCCGGAAGAGGCGCGCTCCAGACCCGGATTTACATTGGCTTTGACCCACGCCATGCCGCCCAAGGCGCCCGCCATGCCGGTGATCTGGTAAAATTTCAGGTCATCCACTTCCAATATCACGCCTACACCCATCGAAAACCCCGCGCCGGCAAGGGCTCCAAGGGACATGAGAAACGCCTGGCCGAAGGAGTAGTTGGAGCCCTCAATCCAACGATCCATGCCGTACAGGCCACCCATACCGCCGCCTATGATCATCCAGCGCCAGCCCATGGCCTGTTCGTCAAACTCCATCTCCAGTAGATCGGCAGTAATAAGGCCGTAGAGCGCGCCGCCCCAGCGGCCCACCATAATCAATGCGGCGTCGCCGAAGCTGTAGTCTCTCTGTCCATAAAGGCGTTGTCCCAGATAGAAACCCACTGGATACCCCGAAAGCATAAACAGATTCCGAAGGTTGCGCCACGACTTGAACTTCTTATTATACTGGTCCAAATCGGAGTTGTACTCATTACGGTCAGCATCCCAGGCTTTCTGGTCGAAATAGTAGGTCTGTGTCTCTTCATCGTAAGTGTAATAATTGCCATAGGTATATTGGGGCTCAACCGGCGGCGCAGCGAGCTGGCGATGCAGGGTCGAGAAAAAGAAACGCCCCAGTTCGGCGTGTGTCGACATGGCGTAGGCCATGCCTGTGGTCGGATCCCATTTTCTAAAGATCATGTCGCCCACATAAATCCCCGCAGGGACCGCCGCCATCGTTATCGCCATTGACCCTCTGGCCTCCACATCAATGAGCTGCGCCAGCGCAATGCCGTAATGCATCCCGATGGTTCCCCCGGACCTCTGCAGCATCGAACGCCCTTCAGGAAAATGGAGGCCGCTGGTGTAATTCCAGGTGGTGATCATTGCCCCGCCCAGGCCAAACATAAATCCCGCCAAATACCATTTTCCATCATTCACGTCCAGCACAAGCGGGATTCCGAAGCCATAAAGGCCAGACCCCCAGGCCATGTTCTGGGCCATGAGCGTCCAGCGGCCCGACTGGTCCAGCCTTGGTTCCAGGGGCAGGGCGGGAGAAGCGTACATATCCTCCATGATGTCGATATTGAGCCCCAGCGCCTGCTGCAACGTCTCCAGCTGCATCCTTTCGTCGACCGAGATGACGGAATCTGACATGGCGGTGTTGTACATCATCAGGTAAAGTTGCCTGTTCGCCGCCTCCCGCTGCCCCTCGGTATCCTGCGCCCCCAGCGATGAAACCAGTATGACCAGACTCGCGAAAATCATTTCGGTCGTCCATCTACGGCTATGGAGAAAGGGGGAAAACATGGAGTGCTTCTCCTGTCAACTATTATCAATTCATGCCGAACGGGCACATTTTCGATGAATTATCCAGCACCCGTTCAGGCGGTGGCATTGAGCCCGTCACTGGGGTAAATTTAATCGTAAGCTTATCCATAGACTAGGAGTGAAAATTATGTCCGAATGGGCTGTCATATTAGGTGCGTCGAGCGGATTTGGCGCCGCGACCGCCAAGGAGCTCGCCAGATCCGGCCTGAATATTTGCGGCGTCCACTTGGACCGCAAGAACACCCTGCACATCGTGCAGGAAGTTGTCGGCGAGATTGAAAAATCAGGGCAAACGGCGCTGTTTTTCAACATGAACGCAGCGGATGCCGAAAAGCGCGCAGACGTCGTCGCGCAGCTCAAGGCCGAAGGAGGCCGGGTTAAAGTGCTGATGCACTCCCTGGCTTTCGGCGCCCTGCGACCGGTCATTACAGATGACCCCGCCGATGCGCTGACGCAATCCCAGGTTGAGATGACATTGGATGTCATGGCCTCCAGCGTGCTCTACTGGGCGCAAGATTTGTACTTTGCCGGTTTGCTTCAGAAAGGGAGCCAAATCTTCGCGATGACCTCCTCTGGAGGCCATCGTCAGTGGCGCAACTACGGGGCGGTTTCAGCGGCCAAGGCTGTCCTGGAATCTTCCATGCGGCAGCTGGCCTACGAGCTGGCGCCCAAAGGGATCGCTGCCAATACGCTTCAGGCGGGGGTCACTGACACGGCCGCCCTGCGCAAAATTCCGGACAACCTCCTGATGATTGAGCACGCCATAAAAATTAACCCCTCAGGAAGGCTGACTCGGCCGGAAGACATTGCCAAAGTGATCGCCACGATAGGCCTGAGCGAACACACCTGGATGTCGGGCAACGTCATTCGCGTAGATGGCACTGAGGACATCGTTGGATAGATCGGATGGCCGATCCCGTCCGCGCCCTGTAATGGTGGACAAACTGGCCGGCTTGAAAAACCTGGGGCCCGAATCGTCAAAATGGCTCCGGAAAGTGGGCCTCCATTCCAAAGCCGATCTCGAAAAAATTGGCTCCCTCAAGGCTTACGCCCTTGTGCGGGAGGCTGGATTTCCGGCCAGTTTGAATCTGGTCTACGCCCTGCAGGCCATGCTCATGGATTTGCATTGGCAGAAGCTGCCCACCGCAGTGCGCAACGAACTGAAAGTCGCGGTGCGGCTGATGGCTAGTGGCGATGACCCACCGCCGTGGAACAATGGCAATATATTAAGGACCGGCAGTATCAGTTCGCGCTAGTGGCAGGACTGTCGAACTCTTCGAGGCTGTTGCGCTTCTCAATCAATTCCAGCAACCGGTAGTTTTCCTGGGTCGGCTGCAAGTCGAAATTCTTTTTGGCTTCCACGGTCGCCAACTCAAACCAGTTCTTTTTGGAGTAGGCGATGGCCAGATTATAATGTGCCTTCGACGCCAACCTCAGCTCCTGACGTGACATATCGCGCGGGTCTCGCGGCAACAGCCGGATGGCCTCCTTATACTCCAGTATGGCGTCGTCAACGAGCCCCTTCTGGTAGTACCACGACCCCAGATCAACGTGCTGCGCAGGTTTTTCAGCACATGCGACCAGCAGCAGCATTATTGCGCTGGCAAGAAACCACTTTACCGTGACTGACGTGAGGCGACTAGCGATGGTAAGTCTTTTCTGCATCCACCGTCAATTTGCCGGAGGTGAGACAAAAATGCAAGTGTAAAGGTTATGCGGGCGGTTCATCACCCTGAAGGAGCCGCCATGCTCCGGTCGGCCGACGGGAGCACGCGAATTATTACTGAAATAGCATCAGGGAGCACGCGAAGGAATAGACAGTGAACTTCTGTGCTCCCACAGCACTGTCGGGAGCACGAAGACATAAAGGTGACGTTCGGAAGGGTATCTAGCTCGACTCCTCGGAAACAACCGCCCGCTCAAGCACTGAAAGCAGTTCGCCTTTGTTGTGCAGCTCCACAACGATGTCGGCGCCGCCAACAAGTTCGCCTTTCACGAACAGCTGCGGAATCGTCGGCCAGTTTGAGTATTCGGAAAGTCTGACGCGAATTTCCGGGTCCGGTAGAATATTAACGTCCCGGTACTCCACACCATATTGGCTGAGCACCTGCACAACGGCATTGGAGAACCCGCACTGCGGCACCTCTTTGGTGCCTTTCATATAGAGGATAATGGGGGTTTCATTGATGTCGGCAATAATCTGTTCGGATAATGTCATAATTTCAATCTCCTTGAACAATCGTTCATTTACGGGCGCCAGCTCGTCGCTCTATCTGCCCACAGGAATTTAAGCTGATCTAAAGACCCAATGCCAGCAACATTGATGCGCTTACCGTTGGGCAACCGTGTAGCGTTTCAGGTCGCCTATGGCTTTGGTAATTTCAATATCGCGCGGGCAAGCATCAGTGCAGTTGTAGATGGAATGGCAGCGCCACAGCCCGTCGCGGTCGTCCAAAACCTCCAGGCGCTCGCGGTCGCCACCATCGCGGCTGTCAAAGATGAAGCGGTGCGCCTTGACCAGCGTCGCCGGACCCAGGTAGTTATCATTGCTCCAGAAACTGGGACAGCTGGTCGTGCAGGCGGCGCACATGATGCACTTGGTGGTGTCATCGAACCGTGCGCGTTCCTCAATGGTCTGCTTGCGTTCGGCGGCAGGCGCAGTCGTCTTGGGTATGAAGTACGGCTTGACCTTGGCGAGGCTTTCGAAGAAGGGGTCCATGTCGACGATCAGATCGCGCAGCACTTTCATCCCCTTGAGCGGCTCTATGCGAATTCGGTCTGACTTCAGGTCCTGAATGAGTGTCTGGCAGGCCAGCCGGTTCATGCCGTTGATCTGCATGGCGTCCGATCCGCAGACGCCGTGAGCGCACGATTTCCGAAAGGCGAGGGAGCCGTCAACATCATCCTTGATCTCCATAATCACATCCAGTATCTGGTCCGTGGGATCGACTTCGCGGACGAAAGTGTCGAAATGGGACGCGCCGGAATGGGCCTCCTGGCGATAAATTTCTACGGTTACTTGCATTTTAATAGACCCTCGGTTTGGGTTGGAATTTTGTAATCACGACCGGTTTGTAGTCGAACTCAACCTTATCATCACCCAGTTTGCGAATGAAAGTATGTTTGAGCCACTGCTTGTCATCCCGGTCAGGGTAGTCGACCCGCGAATGAGCCCCCCTGCTCTCCGTGCGTTGCAGCGCGCTTTCGGCAATCGTCCAGGCGACATCCAGCAGGTGTCCCAGCTCAATGGCCTCCACCAGCTCGGTGTTAAAATAGAGCGAGGAGTCCTTTACGCTGACCTGTTGGTATCGCCTGCGCAACTCCAGCACCGTTTTGCGGGCCTCTTCCAGATTTTCCTCTGTCCGGTACACGCCGCTTTTGGACATCATGACCGACTGCATCTCCTTGCGCAGATCGGCCACTTTTTCGTTGCCACTGCCATTTTTCAGACGATCAATCTCGCCCGCCACAAACGCCTCCGGATCGGCGTCGATTTCCTCAAACTCGGCATCTTTGAGGTAGCGCGACATATCACGGGCCGCCCGGCGCCCGAAAACGACAATGTCGACAAGTGAGTTGGTGCCCAACCGGTTCGCGCCGTGCACGGATACGCAGGCCACTTCGCCAGCGGCATACAGTCCCTCGACCGGATTTGCGGCAGCGTCCTTAAGCACGCGACCGTCGTTATCGGTAGGTAGGCCGCCCATGGCGTAGTGGGCCGTCGGTTGTACGGGAATAGGTTCCTTGATGGGTTCCACGGCCAGATATTTTCGCGCGAAGTGGGAAATGTCGGGCAGCTTCTCATTGATGACTTTAGCGCCCAAATGAACCAGATCGAGATAGATGTAATCGCTTCCGGTATCACCCGTGCCCATAATGCCCCGGCCCGCCTTAATCTCATTGTAAATGGCCCGGCTGACCATATCCCGGGGCGCAAGATCCTTGACCGTCGGCGCCACTGCGGCCATAAAACCGTCCTTGCCGGTTCCAATGTTGTCGAGATCTTCGCGGTTCCTGAGAATACCCCCCTCTCCCCTCGCCGCCTCGGAAACCAAAATGCCGAGCTTGCGCAATCCGGTCGGGTGGAACTGCACGAATTCCATGTCTTCCAGCGGCAGTCCCCGGCGAAACGCGATGGCCATGCCATCACCGGTGAGAGCGTGGGCATTGGAAGTGATCGAGAATACCCGGCCGTACCCGCCGGTGCCTAAAAACACCACCTTGGACTGAAACACGTGCAGTTCGCCGGTGGCCAGCTCGTAGGCAATGACGCCGAAGCAGACATCATCCTTGAGGATCAGGTCCAGTACATAAAATTCGTTGAAGAAACGCACCTTATTTTTCACGCACTGCTCGAAAAGGGTATGCAAAATCATATGGCCTGTCCGGTCAGCGGCGTAACAGGCCCGTTTGACGGGAGCCTCGCCGAAAGCGCGGGTATGGCCGCCAAACGGCCGCTGGGCGATTTTTCCCTCCTTTGTGCGGTTGAACGGCAGTCCGAAGTGCTCCAGCTCCATCACCGCTTCCACCGCTTCATTGGCGAGAATTTCAATGGCGTCCTGGTCGCCGAGATAGTCCGACCCCTTCACCGTGTCGAACATGTGCCACTCGGGATGGTCCTCCTCCTCGCTGCCCAGGGCTGCTCCAATGCCCCCCTGAGCCGCCCCGGTATGGCTGCGGACGGGATAAAGTTTCGACACCACGGCCACATTGTAGTTCTGCTCAGTCAGTTCCAGGGCGCAGCGCAGACCAGCGCCGCCAGCCCCTACGACAATCGCGTCAAATTTGTGAATCATAGACCTCGCTCCGCGTCGCTAAAACAGTTGGGGATTAAATGAGATCACCGTCACCACACCCATAACCCACAAAATAAAGGCGGCGAAATATGTCAGCCAGGACAGTACGGGCCGCCAGGTGGGATGGGTAACCATATCCTCAATATTGGCGACAATGCCATAGAATCCGTGGTAACAACCGAGGGTGATGAACAGGATGTCGAACACTTTCCACACGGGCGCGGCAAACAGTGACGCCAGGGCATAAAAGCGGGCCTGGGTTGGATCGGACTCGGCCATCAGGCGCAAGGTTTCCAGGTCGTTGGCTCCATAGCCGATGCTCTCAAAGCCCCACATGCCGGGACCCATAAAATAATGATAAATATAAAAGTGGACGCCCAGGGTAATAAACAGCAACGCCCCGGAGATGCGTTGCAGCAACCACCCTTTCGATCCGCGACTGCTCATTATTCGGCCCTCCACAATGCGATGCCGCCAATGATGAACAGCGTTCCAGCGATCATATAGGTCAGCACCAGCAGCAGCCGGTGGCGGTCCATGGCCCAACGGGTGAACTCACCCAGAATAATCCGCATGCCGTTAAGGCCATGAAACAAGATCGCGCCCAACAGCAGAACCTCGCCGAACTTGAACAGGGGCGTTTTATAGGCCTCAATGACTGCGTTGAAAGCATCGGGGCCTTTGGACATCTGCGACATACCCCAGATATGGAATATGAGGAATGAGACGATAGCAAAACCGGTGATCTTGTGCAATATCCACGAGATCATGTCTGCTCTGATTTTATACATGCTGGGCTCTCCTCACCGCGATCACAAATGCCGTAAATTCGACCGACTGATCACGAGTCCGTCTATATTTCCGCATCCGGCAGAATTTCCGCAGGGCCGTTCCTGATAAGCAAGCGTCACTTTTCGCCCTCTGGTCCTAGGCCACCAGCAGATAAAGCGCCACCGTACCGGCCGCCCCCACCAAGGCGTAGGGAATCTGGGTGCGCACATGGTCGATATGGTCGGACGCCGAGGCCATGGAAGAAATGATGGTGGTGTCGGAGATAGGCGAGCAGTGATCGCCAAACACGCCTCCGCCCAGCACTGCGGCCAGGTAAAGCGGCAACGGTCCGGCCATGGCTGTGGCCAGCGGCACGGCAATGGGCACCATCAGGGCAAAGGTGCCCCACGAGGTTCCGGTGGCAAAGGCCATGATGCAGGCCAGCACGAAAAGGCCCGATACGGCCAATTTCGGTCCTGCCGTAGCGCTGATAGCCTGGGCCACATATGCGCCCGTCCCCAATTCCTTCACGGTGGCGCCGAGGGCGAAAGCCATCACCAGCAGGGACACGACAGGAATCATGCCGCCCATGCCCTGGAATGCCAGATCGATGAAGGACTTGGCCGATAGTTGCCGCCGGCCCAGTGCCAGCACACCCAGCAGCGCCAGGCTTGCCGTGACGGCCCAAAGCACGGCTGTCGATCCGGAGCTCCCCTGAATCTTCTCCCATACTCCGGCCTCCGGCCCGGCCTCCGCGCTGCCGGTAACCATGATTCCTACCACAATCATGATCACCATGGTCAGTACGGGCAGGACCAGATTCAAAGGTGAATTTGTTGCGCCGGGGAGGGGTTTCACGGCCAGCACTTCCTCGCCCACCAATGGCTGCGCCCCTGCTGCCAGCAGGCCGCCACCTGATTTAGCCCGTTCCTCGGCCGCCCGCATCGGTCCAAATTCACGGCCAAAAAGGATGGTCAACAGCACCAGCAGGATGGCAATCAACGGATAAAAATTCCACATGATTGACTGCAGCAGCACCGCCACCGGCGACTCAACCCCCTGAATCGCCAGCAATCCGATAACGGTGGCCCCCCAGCCATTGAATGGGACCAGAATGCAGATCGGGGCGGAGGTGGAGTCACAGATGTAGGCCAGTTTTTCCCGGCTGACACCATACCGGTCCGTCAAGGGCCGGCCAACGGTGCCCGATACCAATGCAGTGATGGAGCTTTCTACAGTGATGAGAATGCCGATCAGGAACGGCACCAGCTGAGCCTGTGTGCGGTTGGTCACCCATTTTTTTGCCGACACCCAATCGACAAACCCCTGTACGCCGCCCGTTGCGCTGATGAGCGCCAGAACGGAGCCCACCATGAGCGAGTAGATGATGATGCGGGTATTGCCGGCATCCTGAAAGACCGCTACCAGCGAAGCCAGGGTCGAGCGGGTGGCAGAAAGGGGATCCCCGCCATCAATGATCAGCCATCCAACCCAGATACCGAGGAGCAGCGCCGGATATATCTGTTTCTTCCACAGCGCCAGGCCCAGCGCCGTGAGCGGAGGGAGGAGCGAGAGCAGGCCATAGCCTTCACTCATGGGGGGCAGCGCAGTGACTCAAAGGTTCGTGCGACTAGAATGGTATATCGTCATCGCCGAAGGGAGGCGGCGAGTCGGACGGGGCTGAGGAGCCGCCCGCAGGCGCACCTGAGCTCTGCATCACATCGCTGCCATAGGACTCCATCGCCAGTCGTGTAATTTCCTGCTTCAGGTCGGCTTCGGCATAAACGGTATCGTTATACTCGCCGTCACTGTTTTTCCGGCTGGGAAACCCGACAAACGGTCCATTGCTGCCTTCGACAATTTTGAATCCCTTTATGACCAGACCTTCCTCGGTCCGCAGATCGAAAAAAGCCTTCACTTTGCCCCACTCACCTTTGTTGATTCGCTCAATTTGCATGGTTAACTCCTTAGAAATAGTGGGCAAAGGTAGGGGCAGAGAAACCCGTCTTGCAAGGCGGGTCGTCATTATTTCAGGCGATTTCCTGTCCGCAGCCGCCCCGGCAGTTGCGATCCCGGGTTAGCGCCTCAACCCCGTTGTCATATCCACGGCAGCGCGTCCAGGTCCACATTGCCCCCCGACAGGATGATGCCGACCCGCTTCCCCTTGACATCCACGGCCCCTTCCAGCACCGCCGCCACGGCCGTTGCCGCTGACGGCTCAATGACAATTTTCAACCGCTCCCACACCTTGCGCATGGCGGAAATGATCGCTTCCTCCCCGACGGTGACAATCTCCACCTCCAGGCTGCCTAAGATTTCAAACGTCAGGTTTCCCAGCGACGTGCACAGACCATCCGCCACCGTTTGGGGATTATCCGATGGAATAATTCGTCCCGCGGCAAGGGAACGTTGGGCATCGTCCGCGTTGGCCGGCTCCACACCAACGACCCGGGTCGCCGGAGAGAGCTGGGAGACCGCCAGAGCCACGCCGCTGGCCAGACCTCCGCCACCCACAGGCACCAGGATGATTTCCAGACGCCGCACCTCTTCCAGCAGCTCCAGGCCGACGGTTGCCTGTCCGGCGATGATGGCCGCGTCATTGGAGGGGTGAACGGCTGTGGCGCCGGTCTTTTCCAGGACCTCGGCCAGGGACGCTTCCCGCGACTCCAGGGTCGGCTCACACAGGGTGATTTCCGCCCCATAGCGTCTGACCGCTGCCTGTTTCACTGCCGGCACTGTTCTGGGCATGACCACATAAGCGGGCGCCTGCCGCAGCCCGGCCGCCAATGCAAGCGCCGCCCCGTGGTTGCCGGAGGAGTGCGTCGCGACGCCGTTGGCTACGGCTCGATCATCCAATGACAGCACCGCGTGGCTGGCGCCGCGAAGTTTGAAGGAACCCCCGCGTTGAAAATTTTCACACTTGAAGTGCAGCTCGGCGCCGGCCATGGCGTTGAGCGTTGCCGATGTGAGAACGGGAGTGCGATGAATATGCGGCGCGATGATGGCGGCCGCCATGCGTAAATCGTCGAGGGCCGGAGGCCAGTCCAAGCTCAGGGATCCAGCAGTTTCAGCACGTTTTCCGGGGGTCGGCCAAGGGCGGCACGCGTGGAATTCATCACCACCGGCCGTTCGATGAGGATCGGATGTGCCACCATGGCGGCAATGAGATCGTCTCGGCTGTGATGGTCTGCGGCCAGGTTCAACTCTTTGTAAGGCGCTTCCTTTCGCCGCATCAGCTGCCGTGGCTCAAGGTTCAGCAGATTGAGAACGCGCCCCAGTTCATCCGCATCAGGAGGTGTTTCCAGATAAAGGGTGATCTCAAGTTCCACGCCCCGCTCGTTTAATAGCGCCACCGTTTCCCGCGACTTGCGACACCTGGGATTGTGCCACACTTTCAACTTTGCCATTCTCCAAGTCCTCCCATCAGGGGTTGGTTGGGTATCCAATTTAACATACAGGCTCTGCCCCTAGCGCAGCCACGGACGGAAATTATGGGCCGGGCCGTACTTTTTTTCCCCCCCTAAAACTCTACTACGCGGGGCTATTTCATGACGGGCAACATGCGGCATGCATGAACTGGTATACCTTTTGCCCCTTTCATTGTGTCATTTGGAATGAGTCGGATAGACAAAGGAATTCTTATGAGCACTGCCACAGTCAACACCGTTTACAATCCTGCTTTCGGGAGCGGTCAGTTTGTCCCCCAGCAGAAATATATTAATGCCTCCACCTTTGCGGAGCCACTGGTTAACACTCGGCCAGCCCGCCCCTGGGGCAGTGGCCTGTTTAGCGTCTCCGACATCCGGGCGTGGTTCGCCGCGCAGTCAGTCGATTTCCGCGCAGGAATGATTAACATCCTGCGCATAAAAGGGATCGACACCCGTCAGGAGTTGATCTTTCAGTTTAACTCGTTCGGCAACGCCATTTTAGTGAGCGATCATGCTGACAAGTCCAGGATCGAGGACAGTATCAATCGTGATCGGGACCTGCGGCACAAATTTATGGTCATCGCCAGTACTGCCAGATTTCTGGATACCGTGTCGGCCAGACCCGATTTTGAAGAGCGTTACCGGCTAAATCCGGAAAAAGCCATGGCGGAATATTTACCGCTGGCGGCGTCACTGACGCGTCCAACCTTTAATCTTCAGGTAAGTCGTGCCGGGCTAACGACCTATTTCACTCCCCTACCATAACAACCCCACCCGCACGGCTTACCAATGACTTGACTAGCGGTGCTCCCGAATTATGGGAGCACCGCTTATATTCCCTCAGGGAGCACGATGATTGTGCTCCCAAAACTAAATGACGGGCCGCTATATAACACTTAGAGCCTGGTCCATGGCAAAAGCCGGGCCATCAGGCCCTTGAGGCAATGGTTTGACATTGGCCTGAATAAAGGCACATATTCCACTGCCGATACCGTCGATTTTCATTCCATGTGGTGAGGGGTCATCTCTATGTCCGGAAAAGGTTTAATCTCAGCGCGCTTTTTTATTTTTATCGGGATATTGTCTTCTCCACTTTCAGCGCAGGACGGCCTTTCCGGCGGCATACCCGATGACGCCATGCCCGGATTCACCTCCATCCGCGATAGCGATTTGGAGAAACACCTCCGATTTTTAGCCGGCGACCAGGCTCAGGGACGAGGAAATATGCAGCCGGGGTTGAAAATCGCTGCCGAATATCTGGCCGAATTCTACAGAGACAACGGCTATGCTTCATTTTATGATGACGGCCGCTTTTTTCAATCTTACGAGCTGTTGGAAATCGACATGGCGGGCGTATCCCTGGGTGTGGAAACAAGAGCCTCCCGGGTATCGGTGACCGTGGACGGTTATCACTACGAAATCGATTATGGCATCTTCAAACGTGGGCTGCTTACAAGCCTGGATCTATCGGTTGAGGTAGCTTTTGCAGGGTATGGCATTACGGCGCCTCGCTATAAATATGACGATTATGCGACGCTCAATGTAGCGGGCAATGTGGTCCTTGTGCTGGCGGGTGAGCCGAGCCGGAAAGGGGATGATGAATTTTTTATGGGACCCGATACGAGAACCCGATTCAGTAACACAAGCGTAAAGGCCGCAATCGCTGCAGAACATGGCGCCCGGGCGGTAATTTTGGTGAGTAAATCCGACAATATGACTCCGTTTCATGAATTGCTTGACAGGTCCGCGTCTTCATTCAGCCGTCCGGTGATGGCGTTGCCCTCGCTTCCATCCCGGTTGATACCTGTCATCATGGTGCGCAGGTCTATCGCCGAGAAGCTGCTTTCGGGGGGGCGGGAGTCGCTTGACCAACTTGAAGCGAAGCTGGCGACTTCCGGCCGGCCGCACTCATTCATCGCCAGGAATACGAAGCTCAAGCTTAAAATTGATGTCCAGGCGAAGCGCCATATTCTGCAAAATGTGGTAGCGTACCTGGAAGGCTCCGATCCGCAGCTGAAAAATGAATACGTGGTGATCTCGGCCCACTATGATCATTTTGGCACCTCCCCGGATGGCGATATTTTCTACGGTGCTGACGACAACGGCACCGGCACTGCAGGTTTGCTTGAAATCGCCGCGGCACTGAAGGAGAACAACAACGCCCCTCGGCGCAGCATTGTCTTCCTGCATGTCTCCGCCGAGGAGATGGGGTTGCTGGGATCGACATATTTTGCCAACTATCCGCTGATGGAGATCGCGGATATTGTTGCCAATCTGAACATTGATATGGTGGGGCGAAATGATCCCGACAGCATCTACGTCATCGGTACGAATATCCTCAGCTGGGATTTGCACCACATCGGCGAGACCGCCATTCGTCTGGTTCCCGATTTTGACATCAGTTACAAGTATAATGATCCGGACGACAGCAACCGCTTCTACTATCGTAGCGATCATTACAATTTCGCCCAGCAGAATATTCCGATAACGTTCTATTTTGCCGGCGTCCATGAAGATTACCATCGAACCACGGACACCGTGGATAAGATTAACCTGGCCAAAGTCCGCAAAGTGGCGCAGCTGGTCTACCTGACAGCCTGGGAGATAGCAAATCGTGACGATCGGCCGGCGCTGGATGGTCTGTCCTTCGAATAATCTTGTCTGACGCATAAAAAAAGGCCGGCAGCCTATGGCCGCCGGCCTTTAATCGGATTGAGGGGAGCCGAGTTATTTATTCAATCATCTCCCCGCTGACAATTTCTGAGATGTTGATATCGCCGCTCTCCTGAAGTTTTCTCACCGCCGCCATAATATTACGGCGGGCGTCCATAACCTCTCGCTTGGATACCGCCTCTTCCACAGGCTCGAACATGGCCTGCTTCTTTTTTGACAGAACATTGAGGGCCTGTTCCACTATCGATTCATCCATCCCTTTCAACGCCATGGCAATGTCGTCAAGTTCGACGGCATTGAGCACATCCCGCAGAGGGCCATCAGGCAGCTGGAATATATCATCGAAAGTGAGGTAATAACGCTTCACTTCCTTGTGCAGCTCCGGGTCTTCCTGGCTCAATTTTTCGAGGAACAGGTCGGCCTGGGCCAGATTCATCCGGCTGAGCAAACCGGCCAGCTTTTCACCACTGCCACGTTCGAACTCCGAGCCTTTCGGCATGTAGCGCGATTTTTCCTTTAACTCTCCGGCAACGCTGGCGATCACATCGAGATTCATGTTTTCGCCACTGCCCAACTCCATCAGCGCGTCCAGTCGCTGCTCGCTGTCGAGCCGGTCATATAGGTTCATCTGGCGTTCGGGCTCGAGCTGGGCCATAACGATGGCCGCTATCTTGGGTGGCTCGCCCAGGAGCAGGTAGGCAATCTGTTCATCTGAAAGTTTTATCAGAAAGGAAAACGGTTTGCGGCCGTCATCCTCGGACGACTTGAATTTTTCGGCCAGAAATCCAAAGTAGAATTCTTCCAGCACGGCCTTCTTGATCTTAAAAGGGGCATCAGACAGCTCTTTGGCGCGTGTTCTTACTCTGCGCAGGTTCGCCTCGTTCAATTCCTTGAACAGGGTTATCGCCAAGCCATCACCCAACACCTGAAACAAAATGGCCGCCTTATCCAGACCCGATATGTCGGTGACTTTCATGCCTAGCCTTCATCTCCTTCAGATTCACCATTGCCGGAGGCCGCCTCTTCCTCAGCGGAAGGCGCTCCTTCCGATGGCTCTCCCGGGTCACTACTCAGCCAGTCACTCAGGATGCGGCTGGCGGTATTCTGTTGCCCCACGGTCATGGAAACAACGGACTGGCGAATAGATTTGAGCTCTGCCTGTAGCACATCAGGATTGTCGCCGGGCGGTGCCTGGGGTGACCATTCAACCTCCTCTTCAGGAGCGACCACTGCGCTTGCGCCTGGCATCGCCACGACATCGGGCTCGGCCACCGGGGCCGCTTCTACCGGGGTTGCTTCTACCGGGGTTGCTTCTTTTGGTTTACTTTTTGGCCTGCGTTTTTTCCGGCGGGGCGGATATGGAGCGCCATACCCCATCGCCGGTACGGGAGCGCGGTTGCGCACGACCATGGTTACGAGGAGGGCCAACAACAGCAGGAAAAATATGAATCCGACGATGATCAGTCCTGGCCCATCAAGGAATCCCCCCAAACCCTGGGGTTGTGCCGGAGCCGGATTCAACGCCGCTTCAATCTGAGCCTGTAACTGATCCTTCTCCCGCTCGAACGCTATGCGCATGGCAACGATTGTGTCTTCCAATGATGTGGCCTGGACAGTTTTGATATTCTGCTCGCGCTGGCTCAAAATTCCCGAAGTCATCTCCTGGCGCAGGCCGTCAATTTGCTGCAGCAGGGCTTCCTGAATTTTCAAATTGGACTCTTCCCGCTGCTGTTGCAGAAAGATTAAATCCTTGGCCCGTTCATTTTGAACGCTGGCCAGATCGGAGAGAGCTTGTTTGCGTTCGCTTTCCGACTGCTGCAAATATTCCATCTCGCGGTTACGGATTTCCTGCATCAATTCTTCATTGCGCTGCCGGGCTTCGCGTAGTGTTTCACGCAGCTCTTCATTTTCCTCCGTGATCTGTTTGCCGGCCGAGGATTGAGCCAGCAATTCGTCGGCGCTGATATCGGAAGCGAAACGTCTGCCTGGTCTCCTGTCCTTAAAGGAGGCCGTCGTGATCGATAGAATATCGCCCCGGTCGCGATCGTATCGTGATGCCACGAGCGCAACCTGGCGTACATTCTCAATGGTCTGGGGCGAGACGCCATCCTCCAGAATAATGTTCAAGGACATGGCCTTGATCTGTGGCAGGCCGGTCCCATTATCAGGGAACAAGGATTGCCCTTCTAGCATGTCCAACTCGCTGGGCGGCACATCATCTAGCGCCTGCTCGTCATCGGCAGCGTCAGCGTCTTCCAGGACCCTCACAGACTCGTCGTTCCGCAGGGCATCCATGTTGGGAAAGCCGGGAATAGGGAAGGGATTTGAGGTGGCCCCGGTCGTCGCATCTCTGGATGATTCAGGCAGAGCATTGGCATCGCCGGTTGCCTGTGTGGCACTGAACCTGCCATCTGCTCCACGCATAACCGTGCCCTTTGAACTCGCATCAGGCGCAAAGGCGAGGTCGATCCTGACATCCACTACGAACTGTGACTCGTCCAGAATTTTGGACATGGCATTGGTGACCCGCTGCTGAATCGTATTTTCCAGCAGCAGTTTTTGCGAAAGCCGTCCCGTGCGCTGTCCATGCGCTGCCACCACAGCCAGCAGTGTTACAAGCATGATTTTTCGGAGATATTTCGGCTCGCGCATGCTGGGTTCCCCCATATTATCCAACGGCCAGGAAAGAAATTTCAACCCTGCGATTATTAAATCGCAGTTCCACTGTGGCGTTCTCCGCGATGACGTCCTCAGGGGTAACACCAATGCGTGTCTGTGCCCAGGATGTGCCGTAAGGTATCTGGTCGGCAAAACCGACCGCCCTCATTTTTCCGGCAGGGACCCCTTTCCGAATGCAGTAGCGGACCACGCTCGATGCCCGGGCGGACGATAACTCCCAGTTGGAAGGATAGCGCAGAGCGATGGAGCCGGAGGTGGGCAAATTGTCGGTATGCCCTTCAACAGCGATGGGGTACCGGTTGCCCTGATCTTTCATGATGGGAATGATACTGTCAAGAAGCGGAAATATTCCTGTTTTGAGGTCTGCGCTGCCAATCTCAAAGGCAAATTGGCTGTCGATGGTAATCGTGGTCCCTTTGGGGCTGGAGGTAACCTTTGCAAACTGCTCCATATCCATCTGCTGGATGGCCTCTTTGAGCTCCTTTTTAATCTCGCTCTGGCTCTTTATTCTGATTCTTGGTTTCGGGCCGATTTTGTTCTCCTGCATGGAGGCAGCCAAGTCGGCCATCTTCACAGGATCCAGGGTTGCCATCGAAAACAGCAGCACGAAAAAGGTCATCAACAGGGTCATCATATCGGCAAAAGTTGAAAACCACTCCGGCAGTCCTTCGTCCGGTGGCGGGGCTTTAGGCATAGTGGTGACTCCCCATTTTTAATCCATACGTTTCCACTCGCGGGGTGGAATAAATGAGTTGATTTTTTCACGGACAATAAGGGGATGTTTCTTCTGCGCCAACAGGCAGACTCCTTCGGTGATCAAGTTCTGCTCTGTGCTCTTGTTGCCAATCTGGCTGTTCAATTTTTCCGCCATCGGCAGAAAGAAAAGATTCGCCAGCAGGGCGCCATAAAACGTGGTGATCAGGGCCGTTGCCATGCCATTGCCAATACCGGAGGCCATGTCACCGCCACCCCCTTCGGCGCTCATGCCCTTGAGCATAAAGACCAGACCGATAAGCGTGCCGAGCATTCCAAATGCCGGCGAAAATCTGCCCATGGCCTTGAACAGGCCCGCCTCGTTCCGCTCGCGCGCTTCACGGTAATCGATACGTGTGATCAGAATGGACCGAATCTCCTCCACGGCGTATCCATCGACGACCATCTGAATGCCGTCCCTTAAAAAAAAGTTGCGCACCCGGCCGATGGCGTTCTCCAGCTCCTTGGGACCTTTGCGGGCCACGGAAGACATATCAACGATCTCGTCAACCATCGGCCCAAGCAGTGTTGAGCTGCCTCTAAATACCGCTTTCATGACCGCCATCATGCGCAGCACTTCCTTTAATGGAAAGGAAATAGCCGTGGCCGCCAGGGTGCCACCCATGACGATCATGATCGACTGCAGATCGACGAACACCAGGGGATTGGTGCCACTGGTGTTGGCTTGCATCAATATGGCGCCGCCGATCAGTGCGACGCCAACCAATACACCGAATATCGTTGCAAAATCCATAAGTTTTCTTTATTGCTGGCTGAATGACGTGGCGTTCAGCCGGTTTTCTTTCAAGGCGCGCAGAATGTTGCGCACATCATCATATTCAGAATCCAACTTGAGAGCCAGGTTCCAATTTATTGTCGCGCGCTGCGTATCGCCTAATTTATAATATATTGAGCCGCGCCGGGCATAAGCAATTGCAAGGTCAGGATTCAGCTGGATTGCCATTTCGATTTCCTGCAGGGCCTCCCGGTAATTCTCCTCAAAGAAATGCTGCCACGATATAGTCAGGTGCCGCATAGTCGTGTTGAGGTTGGATTTCATCATTTCCAAACGCAGGGTCATGTTGCGCACGGAATCGGCCAGGGAAAATCCATGCTGGTCCTTCTGGGCGAGTTGGGCGAAAAGGTTTTTCGATTCAAACTGCGCAATCCGCAGGGAATCCCGCAACAGGGTAATGATGTACTCGGCCCCTTTGAGGGTGGAATCAATTTGCGCGGGGAGCAGCTGCTCAGGCGCGGCACTGCTCGCCATGTCCGGACGGGGACCCAGCTCATCCAGTCCCTTTTTTGCCGCGGCGCCACCTTCAATCCGCGGAACGCTGAGATTGAGCCCCAGCACGATCGAAGGGGCGTTCCTGTCCAGCGCTTCACCATCTGCCTGGGTGCCAAACTTTGGCAGGCTCTCCACATGCACTGCACCCAGCATGAGCTGGTAGTCCGTGGTCAACGGCACTCGCACCCCAATATTGATGCCGCTGCCGTCAAATTCGCTCATCACTACCAGGCCGCCCCGCTTGGCCATGATAGGTGTCACCAGCTGGAAACCGGCGTAGACTCCCAGCTTGATTTGGCCGGTGCTATCGGAGGAGGATCCGGCCCCACCGATGGCGCCCGTTCCAAAGCCCATATAGGTGTTGAGATTATAGCTGCCTATGCTCTGCTCGCTGGAGATAACCCCCAGAATAGAGATCAGGTCGGGATCGATGTCGAAGTCACCGTCGTCCGATTGCCTGAGCACGATGTCGTGCAGGCCCAGGGAGAAGCTGATATTGCCATAGGTCCATATTCTTTGCTGGAAATGGAGTCCGATCTCCAGGGGGGGCGAGTAGCTGGAACTGTCTAAATTCGCGCTGGTATCGGCCGTGGTCACGGAGGACAATCCTATGCGCAGATTCTTGGTCAGCTCGGCATCAAAATAGACACCACTGGCATTGTTGAACGGTACAATATTGACGGTTTCCAGCACAAAACCGGCCGTAAAAAGATTATTGGAGCGCACGGACGAGCTCGTTGGAACTCTCATCATCCCGCCGGGACGGGTAAAGGAGAGTCGGGTCACGGAAGTTTGCGCCGCCAGTTGTCCCACCCCAAGAAGCAGCAGTATCAAACCCGTTCGGGTCAATGGTTTACAGCACATGGATTTCCCTCAGGGTCAGCGCTGCCAACCGGTAATAGTCGCTGGAGGGGTGGCGGCTGATCAGGGTTTCAAACTGTACGCGCGCCAGGGCTCTTTTGCCCTGTTTGAGATAAATCATACCTCGCAAAATGAGGGCATCATCCTTCAGGGCATGGTCCCGGTCGCGCATCCCGCCCAGGGACAGAATCGCCTCGTCAAAATGACCCAGCCTGAAATTCGCTTCGGCACACCAGTAAGCCAGTTGCGTCGCTGTTGCGGCCGGCAGCTCTATGGTGTTAAACCCGGCGCACAGGCGCAGCACCTCTGCGTAGCGGGCGCCCATATAGGCCATTAAAATGGCGCCCAAGTCAATAGCTGCGGGCGTCGGCGATACCGGGGCGCCGATTGCCAGCTCCCGGGGTTCGGGAGTCATTACCGGGGCGGCAAGGAGCGGAGATTGGGCGCGTTCCATCTCGCGGTCGGCCTGCATGCGGCCGATGAGACTGCGCAGGCGATTGTTCTCAAGACTCACGGCCGCCATGTCTTCATCGAGCGAGGATTCGAGGCCCTCGATCTGTCCGCTGAGCTGCCGGAGCATCTTGCGCAGCTCTTTGGTCGACTCCATGTAAGCGGCGCTGGCGGCCTGCTTCTGTATCATCAAGTTGACGGAGTTGGTGGTGTCAGGCTGGGATTCGATGACCACACCGAGATCGGGCAGATAGACGCTGGCCCCCTTTCCCTCCTGGCCCATGAGGGGGGACATGACCATACCCCATACCAGGCAGAATATGCCCGGCCAATTTCCGACGGACATGTTTGAGCGTGAATTAATAGTCTTCCCAATCTATGGTGTAGGAGTACCCGATATAGGTGCCGAACGACCTGGGCACGTACTGGACTATTTCGCCCGTGGCGCCCGGCAACAGAGAAGCCTCTGAAGTGATGCCGGAGTCAAACGTATGGAACGAGCCTTCCGCGAAGGTGGTCAGCGTCTTGGTGTTGCCGCTCCAGTCCTTCCTGAAAATGAAGTTTACTTTGACAAAATCTGCACGTCGGCCACCAATATTCTTAACGGAGCCGCGGAGGGTCAGGTTGCCCGATTTGTCCTTGGTTTCCGATATAGCACCGATGAGCACCACGTTGGGAGCGAACGAGGACCGGCTGGTGCCGCGGGCGGGCCGTGTCGCTTTTCCCGTGGGAAAAGACGGCTCCACCACACGGTTGGCCGGCGATGGGTTTCGGCCAGCGCC
The DNA here is from genome assembly GCA_004124875.1 of Fidelibacterota bacterium. Taxonomy (GTDB): domain Bacteria; phylum Fidelibacterota; class Marinisomatia; order SCGC-AAA003-L08; family TS1B11; genus TS1B11. Next base: position 180,310 of record SCKJ01000001.1, read on the forward strand.
CGTTGCTGAACCTGCCGTCGCAAGGGAGGCATCTCCAGCCAGGGGCTCGGCGGGAATGTTCTCGACGATGCGCACGACGGTGGTGCGGTCGATAATCAGGTAGCCAATAAGGGTTTCGATTTTTATAATTTTTTCGTCCTGATAGACGATCTTGCCAAACACGGTGCTGCCGTTGCTCAGGATGATCTCCTTGCTGTATATCGTCAGCGGGTTGGCCCACACGGTGCTTTTACCCTGCAGGTCGCGGAGCTCCGACGCCAGGTGCTTGACCTCGGCGCCCAACTTCTTGACTTCAAAGTTGAGCTCGTTCAAGACATAATTATCGCTGGAACCGGGAGTGGCAATATCTCTGTTTTCCGCCGGGACCTCCGGTGGCGCCGCCTGCTCTGACGCCGGCCTGGTGGCGGCCTGCTCCTCGACAGATTCATCCACGGCGACCTGTTCCGTTTCGTCCTGAGCGATTTCGTCCTGCGCCTCGGCTTCGGCCTTGTCTTTACGCCCGCCGCAGCTCGCGGCCAGCCATATGACCATCCCCAAGATCCAAATTTTGTTTGTCTTTTGCATGATCTGCATCTAGCCTGTTAACTGGTTTTCGCCTGTAGGGACAGCGAATGTCCGCGCGCTCGAAAAAGGTACCCGTAGACCATAGAGATGTCAAGGTTTTTCCCCAGCTTCATCACATCCATCTGAAGTAATACTTTCAGCCGCTTTCTGCCCTTTAGCCTTGAAAAAAAATTTGCCCGCCGACGCGGCCATCGCGGCCACTTGCGGTGCGGCTGTCCACTAATATATATCGCACAAATCGTGCCAGCACGGCAATGATAAAAAAGCCCTCCCGCTTTCGCAGGAGGGCTTTTTTCAACACCGTTGCGGTCTTCTTAGAATCTCACCGACAGACTGATGTTGTACCGGCGGGGCTGGCCGATATAAACCTCGGCATCATCCGCTTCGTGGTTCTTGCCGTCGCCTCGGAATGCATTGAAACTGCTGTTGTCCGTGGCATCGGAGATATACAGCTCATCCAGCGCGTTAAACAGATGGAAGTTGATACTCATGCTGGTCGGACCGATCATCATGGGCAGCTGATAGCTGGCATGCAAATCGATCAAGCCGTAATTGGGCAGCTTCCATGACGGGGTGGCATTGCCGTCTTTGTCAACATCCGTCGCGTCCGTTCTGCCGAACGGACTATAGGCCGCATAGGACTTGGCATAGTAGCGGTGGCTGATCTGGGCCGTCAGACCTGGCATCGGAAAGACCGACAGACCGAGGTAAGTCTGCACCTGTGGCGCGTCGCCCACAAACAGACCCTTCACGTAGTAGTCATCAACATCAGATGCGGTTCCGCTCGAGTAGTCCTTGTAGACACCCTGCACATCGTCCAGATACCGCCAGTCAGCCAGGGAGACGGCGAAGTTGATGCGCGCCATCGGCATGGTCTGCAAGGCGCCTTCCAATTCAACACCTTTATGATTGGCATCCATACCACTGATGTAAACGATCTCCTCATTGCCGTCCGAGGAAGTGATGCCCAGCCGGCGCGAACGGTTAAGCCAGTTGGTGAAGTAACCGTTGAAGCTACCGGTGAGCATGCCACCCATCAGGCTGTAGTTCACGCCCGCCTCAAAGGACTGGAACGTCTCCTTGTCCGGATCCTCGAAGACGGTGCCGTCTTCATCGTCGATGGTCTCATCAAAGATGGGGGTCTTCTGCACCAATCCGAAGTTGGCGAAAACACCCAGATTGCTGGAGATGCGGTACAGACCGCCACCTTTAAGCTGGTAGCCGGTCAGACCTTTGTTCTCCGCGGTGACCGGATTGCCAGTGCCGTCATCGGCAAAATCGTTGATATAAGTGTAACCGACGGTGGAGAAGCCCAGAGTGCCGTAAGCGGAGATCGGTCCGCTGCGGAACTCCGTCTGGCCGAAAACGCCAATCCAGTCCACCGTGTTGGTGTTGTTGTAGTCGATGTTATCACCCAGCCTCTTCATCTGGGCCTCAGGCGTGGCATCAAACTCATTGCCCGTAAAGGGATAGTATTCACCACCGAGCAGATCGCGCACTTCACGCGTATGCTCAATTTCAGCCGTACGCCAGTCGATGCCGACCTGGAACTTGAGCGTTTCGCTCATGTCGTAGTATAGCTTGGAGATGGCGCCAACTGTCCACTGGCGGTTGATGCTGTTACGCAGAATGCCTCTCGAAGCGGCTTCCGTTGCCGAGAATGTCGAGTCGATGTTGGCGGCGTTCCTGGCAATGGTGGCATCCCAGTCCGCTACGCGCGAGGGATGGTTATAATCCCATACCAGGGAGCCAAATGTGCCTGTACCGCCACCGGAACCGCCTGACCAGTAACCAATGGTCGACAGACGCATGGCGTCGCTGAAGTTATGAAACCAGTTCAGGCTGACCTGCGGTTTGTGGAAGTAATTCTCCCGTTCATTCAGGAATGTGGGACTGAAGCGATCCACGGTCCGGGCGCCGTACATGTACCAGTACTGCTTGCCTGTGTAGCTCTCAGAAACATCACCGACATTTTCGTTCCATTCACGACCCTCTTCAGGGAATTTGTCGAAGACATCAGGGGTACCGTTGCCGTCTTCGTCCAGGGCCAACACTTCTTTGGAGAAAACCTCCTCGGCAAATTCGCGGCTGTAAGCGGCCAAGTTCTGCTTGTAGAGCGTCTGTCCATGGCGTTGGGGAGCGCCGAGGGCATAAAACTCAAGACGGTCAGCGTTGGAGAGAGCGTAGCTGGCGCCGAAATAATAGGCCCAGGCATCGGTCCATGTGCCATCACTGAAGCCGTCGCCCGTTTTACGCACGATGTTTCCGGACAGGGCCAGCTTGTTGCCGATCAGGCCGGAGTTCAGGCTTAAGGTCGACTTCAGGAACCCGAAGGCGCCCACTTCCTGCTTGAATTGACCGCCAGCGCTGCTGGCCGCCGGATCGGTGATGATGTTCATGGTCCCGCCGATGGAAGGCGTCGCCAGGGTCACTGCCGAGAGGCCGCGTTGCAGCTGGATGGATGTCGTGGCATCGCCCAGCCCATCCCAGTTGGACCAGTAGACCCAGCTGTTCTCCATGTCGTTTACCGGAACGCCGTTGATCATAATAGTGACATTCTTCTGATCGAACCCGCGCACATTGATGCGCGAGTCACCGGCGCCGCCACCCTGCTCGGTAGCATAAACGCTGGGGGTCGAGTTCATGATCATGGGGATATCCTGGGAGCCGAGGCGCAAGGTCATTTCCTCTTTGGAGATATTACTGTAGGCCACCGGGGTATCCCTGGTGGCCCGGGAAGCCAATATTTCCAGGCTGGTAAGCATGATAGCACTCTGCGACAGGGCAATATTGACCGTGGCCGTGCCACCGGCAGAAACTGCAGCGGTGCCGGAACCGTCGGCATAGCCAATAACGGAAGCCGTTACTGTATAGGTGCTGGCTGAAACGCCGCTTATAAAGTACATGCCATCACTATCGGTGGCTGCGCCCATGCTGGTGCCATCGAGCACCACGTTCGCGCCCACAAGCGCCTCGCCCGTCTCTTCGTCCGTCACCTGGCCGGTTATGGAACCGGACTGGGCAAACGCAAACAGCGGCAAAAGCGCAACAACCATAAGGGTTTTCATACCTCGAGGTGTCATGATTCCTCCTGAGTGTAACTGTGTATTTTGGATGAGAGCGGCCCCACGGCAGGAAGACGATTCCCGGCCCTGACCACCCTTGATACTTTTAAGAGATGTCGGTTTGAATTTTTTCTCATTGAGAAATTATCATTCCTTCGGTTGCCGCAAGTTATGAAACAGTTAAGCTAGGGAACAAGGAAATTGGAGGCGCCCTACCATGTAATCAATCACCGTCATTCAACTCATGACAGGACATCTTGGGTATGTAAATCATTCTTGCGAACGTGTTATTTCCTCCCAAATCTGCCGCGCGATAATCTTTTTGGGCGCCAGCGGTAGCTCCACAGGCTCCCTCTCATGCGAAATGACCCACACGTGGTTGTTGTCTGACTCGAATCCTGCCTCCGGTTCATTGTAGGAGTTGACCACAATATATTGCGCTCCCTTATCGAGCATTTTTTGGCGGGCCCGTTGATGATCGTCATTTGCCTGCAGGGAAAATGCCACCAGGGTCCCGTCGAATCGGCCGCGGATCTCCTTGATGATGTCCGGCGCCGCTTTAAGCCCAATGGATGTCCTCTGGCTCCCTCGCCGGATTTTCTCCCTGGCCGGGTCGACGGGTTGAAAGTCGGCCACGGCCGCCGCCATTATGAGGAAATCCTGCGCCCTGATTCGGGCCTTTACGGCAGCCAGCATTTCATCGGCTGTTTCAACTTTCAGCAGTTCGCAGTCGAACGGGGGCTCCAGGGCCGTGGGCCCCGATACCAGCGCCACTTCCGCGCCCATGGCACGCGCCGCCGCCGCCAGTGCGTAGCCCATTTTGCCACTGCTGCGGTTGGATATATAACGCACGGGGTCAATCGGCTCCCGGGTGGGACCGGCCGTGACCAGCACTTTTTTTCCCGTAAGCCGCTGACTGTAGCTGAATGCTTCCGTGATGGCGGCGACGATGCGCTCGGTCTCCGGGTAGCGGCCGGCCCCGACCGCCAAGGTGGCCAAGTCGCCCACATCCGGATCAATGACCAGCTTTCCGCTGGCCCGTAGCCGGGTCACCGCAGCCTGGGTGGCATCGTTGCGCCACATGCGATAATTCATAGCCGGGACAAATATTACCGGGCATTCCACGATATTGAGTATGGTGGCCAGCAGCTCATCGGCCACGGCGTGTGCCGCTTTGCCCATTATGTTTGCGGTGGCAGGGGCCACCACCACCATATCGAAACGATCGGCAATATCGACATGGGCTATGCCGGAGCCGGGATCATCCGGAAACTGCTCCAGCATGACGGGATGCTCGGTAAACGCGGCGAACGTGGCCGGCCCGATAAACTGGGTGGCCGCCTCGGTCATGGCCACGGTAACATCTGCGCCATCTTTGCGCAGGGTGCGCACCAGCTCGCTGGCCTTGTAGGCGGCTATTGAGCCGCAGACGCCCACCAGAATACGCTTGCCTTTAAGGACGGAACCCACCTCATGCGCCCAGGATTTGCCGGTAGGTCGATTGACAGGGATACCCTTCCAGGTGCCAGATGATCGATTCGGCGGGCGTGAGGCCGTTGAGCAGGATGATCGAGCTCGAGCGGGTGCCGTATTTATCACCATGTTTGCAGATGTCCGGATGTTGCGTCAGCTGGCTTTTGTGATCCTCCATCCACCGGGCGTTGGGGCCGTCGCCCGAGTCGAGTTTATTGCCGCTCCACGGATCGTTGCCCACCTGGTATACTCCCGGCTCCAGGCGCGCTTCCCACAGTCCGCGGCCATCGTAGCTGAACATCATGGCCGTGGTGCCATCGGCCACCAGCAAATTGAATTTATTGATATCGTGCTTGTCAAGCAACGCCCGCACCTTGCGCCGCGCCTTGCTGGCCGACCGAAGGGCCAACATTTCGATCACCAGGCTGCCACGCGAGTAATATACACCATCCTTGAGCGGGGGGAAGACGTTGGTCAGCGCCGCCACGATGCCCGATGCGCTCATGCCGATCCATGTACCGCCAGCCTTTTCATCCAGGGGGGCAAATAGACGCGGCGGGCCTTCGCGCCACGACCAGCCTGATGAGGGGCGTTCAAACTGCTCATCGCGATTGGACAGGAGCGCCAGGGGGTGCGGATCGCCGGGCCGATGACGGAACAGGAGGGTGCACATCTCAGGTAACTTTCATTCGGTTTTCAGACACCATATATGAACCGGCACCCAAAGCGGAACTTATAAAGCGCTTTGCGCCTGCTCACGTTCCCAGGCCCGGGCGAGCTGGCCGGCGACCCCTTCCAGATAGCTGCGGTCTGAGGGCCCGAATGCGGCTGGCGTATCGCTGTCGAGGTCGAGCACGCCGAGCACCCGATCGCCCGACAGGATGGGTACCACGATCTCGCTTTTAACGCTGAGCGAACAGGCGATGTAGCGGGGGTCCGAGCGGACATCGTCGACAATCAGCGTCTGTTTTTCGCGGGCGGCCGCGCCGCAGATGCCGTCGGTGATGGGAATGCGGTCCGCATCCGTTTCCTGGCCGATGTAGTGCTCCGGGCGAACGGTCAGCAGATCGTCCTCCAGGAGATAGACGCCGACCCAGTCATATTCGGGGCGAAAAGCAAATACCCTGCCCACGGCCGCCTCTATAGAGGCGTAAAACGCGGACAGGGTATCTATTTTATCCTTCGGGCTCATAGCGCGTCTTATCGGTTGCCGTGGAATTTAGCCCGCCAGGCGGGCCGTTCCAAGACGCCCAGGCGACGCTGAGCCGGATCAGAGGGTGTTAACGACGCTCACGGGGGCGGGCTTCGTTGACCCTCAACGCACGACCGTTCAGATCCTGGCTGTTAAGGCCTTCGATGGCCGACTCGCCGTTGCCTTGGTCGGACATCTCCACAAAGCCGAATCCTTTGGAACGGCCCGTGTCGCGGTCGGTGATGATCTTGGCTGAATCGACTTCGCCATACGCCTCAAAGGCAGAGCGAAGATCATCTTCAGATGTGTCGTACGAGAGATTTCCTACGTAGATGTTCATAAACATCCCTTAGCTATGTGCCTTTCAAACTCAACCAGAACCGAACTTACCAGAAAGACACAGAAAGTAAGGGCTGGGGCGTTTGGCTCATGCCTAAACGCCGGAACGGAGCGATATTACACATTATTAATAGGTCGGGGGAAGAAAATAAGCGGTGGGGTAGCAGAGGGCTTGGGGCGCCTCAATCGGCGCTGGCGCCGGAACTCAGGATGATAAGGCCCGCCGAATTGAGCAGCTCCGCGTGGGTTGCGTCTTTTCCGCCACCTAGGACAATTTTCTCCACTTCCACGCCATCGACTATTACCCAGCCTCTGAGGTAGATGAACAGCCGGATGTCATCGCCAAAAACGTAGGAGGCTATTGAGCGGCTATGCCCGGAAAGGTGAGCGGGGATTACCTAATAACATGCTTATGTGAATGCACTACGTTCATACCTAGCCTCTTGAAACGCTTCAGACGCTCAAACTCAGCCCTCCATAGTGTGGCCCCAAAGTACAAAATTGCAGCTCTAGAAATGCGTCCAATTTCAATGGTAGTTAAAATCAGCTCATCGAGTTTCATGCTCTCATAATATAATGATTTTATTTTCTTGGTAGTAGTCACCACAACTTTATGCGATAGGTTATTCCTAATCTTTCTCAATTGCCTGTACCTCCCAAGCCCAAGTTTCATTGATTGGGCCAGGTGGTAAAGCGCTGATAGCGCAGGAGTACTTATTCTTTTTATGCTTTGATGCATATTTTTTCTATCGACATCCTTCTCAACGCCGAAACTCTTTTCATTCATCCAGACGTTATGAAAATCAACTTTATCAGTATTATGCTTTAAATGAAAATATGAATTCATTGCATAGGCAATTTTGTCCAGAGTACTATAGAAGGAAATAAACGCTGTCTTTATCATGTGGGCGTTTAAATCATTAACGACAAATTCCGTTGAGTCCAAGAAAACATGCTGCCCATCTAGCCGTGTATCTACAACGCGAACACCAGACATCAGGAGCCATCTCGCGGAGCTAAAACTTGCATGTATGCTGTTTAATATATCTATGACTTCGTTCGTACTCGGCCTCCTGTTCCCACCCTCTAAATGTGCATACATAGCATATATGTCAAATGCCTCGGGAGATTCTACCCGACATGTCGGGCATGGATTCAAAGCCAACCTATTATCCCATATCCATTTTTCCATTTTAGAGGGAGTCTTCTCCTTTGGTTCATAGTGCTCCGCTTTCGGCCTGAGTTCCGATAATATTTTTTTATACCCTTCATAATACAGGGGGTCATTTTGCGCAAGTTCCGAAGCCATTTCTCTATCCAACAAAGCGCAGTTTAGGAGGTCCTGGTGTTTCCACATCCACGAATGCACCTGCATCAGCGCGTAACCCCTTTTTGCAAGTGCTACATGGTGTTCAGGTACTCTGGCTAACACAGTTTCGATCTCATCGAGTGCTTCTATAAATCTCCCTTGGTTAATGAATGTACTCGCTAGGTTAGTCCTGGTATGTTCATCATCTCCATACAAGAGAGCTTCATCAAAGTGGTTAACTGCGCTCGAGAGCGAAGGACGTGTTCCAGGGCCAACTCCGCGTTCCCTTTGTCCTAGCGCGAGATATCCTGTTCCAAGATTATGATGAAAATATTTCGTGTTTGATTCACTAGCATAGTTTTCAACAGATTTCAATAGTTCTACGCCTTCACGAATTAATTTTCCGTCGTTTAGATCGCCACCCGCATCGATTAATATGCCACCCAAATTAGTTGCCGTTGCTATCTCATTTTTTGCAAGAGCTGCCGCACGTCTTCCTACTTTAACAGCACGCCTTGTCTCGCCGCTGTCTAGCAAATCCCTAGAAAACTTGAACAGTTTATCTATATCTGCTGAATTCGCCACATATTTCCTTCAGAATTATCATTAAGTACACTCGGCTTAGAAAACCGGCCTATCACATAAGGCCAAACCATTTTTACTAGTTTCCACAGGTGGCTACTTTTTTATATTAGCTCCACGCTCTTTCGCCCCGCAACCGCATAATGCTCTAACACCATTTAGCTGTCCCACATGCCTGAAGCTCTCTCGAGCTCGACCCAGTACCTCGTTGTTGCAATTTTCAATTCCTGGTCCCCGAATACCACGGAAACCAAGCCAAATGCCACGACCCCCCGATAGAACTGGTTCCACAAGTCTTCTCGGTGAATCTCCTCGTGTGGTGTGCCGAGCATCCCAGAAACTTGGAATCTCGTTGGATTGCCTCCGTACATATTCATGATCTGTGGTGATGCGCCGTGCACAAATCCAGAATAGAGTTTGCTTAGACTGCGCTCGGTTTCGATTCCCCTGCTAGGATTTGCTAACAAACCTTCCTTATCTTTCTGATCCTTAGTAATCACGTGGCTATTTGCGGCGTCGATAGCCGCTAACTTTGCTCCAATGTTAGCAATATAAGCACGAATCTTTTTCCTTGGGATAGCAGGTCGCTTTTGGGTTGAGCCGATAGCGCTATCCGGATCGTCAAATTCTTCTGCATAAAAAGCGCCAAGGAATTCTTTATGCAGGTCAGTAATCTCATCAAACAGCGGCGCGTATGCTAAAAACATAATATCCTCTTTAAATTCGTCGAGCATGCGCTGGATCGAAGCTTGATCTTGGAAGAGCCCGTTATTGAGCAGGAGACGCGCAGAATGTAATCCCGTCACCATTCTGGCCAATTTCTGGACTAACGCTTGCTCCAGTGTCTGATCCTTGTATCTGAATACGAAAGATTCGCCAAATTCGGTTCTTATTGGGGGTGGCACCAGTTGCTCAAGTTTGGTCAACCAGAATTCCATGATAGTGAGTGTTCTTATATACTCAGAATCTGCGTAAATACTTTCCATTTTGCCTCTCGTTGCATTAATTGTCTCGACAAACGGGAATTTATCAATAGGTGGAATTCCCTCATACCCATTATTTGCCATGTCTGATGTAATCTGGCTCCTCCGCCCGGCTTAAACCACCAAGCTGAGCAGGGCAATCCATTACAATGGTCATTGCGATCCGCCAGCTGGCGGAGTGGCAATCTTCCCCGCAATAACCCGAAGGCAGGCTGCCACGGTTGCCCTTTCGGCGCAGCTCAGGGCAGGCTCTCAGGTAGCGCCGCCCTCGCAGTGACAGGTGGTGTCGGGCTGCCAACTGCCGCCGCTACTGCCACTACGGGCTCGCGGCACGGTCTTCCCTCCGCCCAGCATAAACCACCAGACTGAGCAGGGCGATGGTTGGATACACTCACCCCGGTCGGCGGAGTTTATCCTGACGGCGCAACTTGCGGCGGAAGGGCCAGGATTTCCCCTCTCTCTGGAGAGAGGGGGTCGACGCAGTCGCGGGGTGAGTGCTCCCAACTGCCACTGCTACTGCCACTACGGGCTCGCGGCACGGTCTTCCCGCCGCCCTGCATAAACGATGAAGCTGAGCACAGCGATCACGGCAGCGGAGATAAACGGAAAGCGGTAGCCGAGCAGCGCGTAGCTCAGTCCGCCGTAGGGGGGACCGATAACCCGCCCTAGCGCGCCGAGGCTTTGGGTCACCCCCATGGCCACCCCTTGCTCGCTCTCGCTGGAGCGCTGGGAGATGACGGCAAAGATGGTAGGGGTCACCAGTGAGTTGCCGACACTGACGAAAAAGGCGCCCACGAACATCAGCCCGTAGCTGCTCATAAAAGGGAACAGGGCCAGGCCGATGGCCATGGTCAGGATGCCCGTTTCCGCTGTGCGGTGTTCGCCCCAGCGGGCCACCATCGGCTTGATGGCGGTAAACTGCACGAGCGCGCCGACCACGCCAATAAACATGAAGACAAAGCCCCGCTGCATGGCAGTGATCACCACGATGTCGCGGGCGTATTCCACAAAAACCACGTGCAGGGTGCTGAAGGCCACGGTATAGAGCAGGAAGCTGGTCAGGATGCGGGACACCGCCGGCCGCTGCCAGTAGTCGGCCAGATGCCGGAAGGAGGTCGACATGGCGGCCCAGACGCCCCCTTCTCCGGCGCTTTTTATCGCGTTTTGGCGGGCCGCTTTGGGCAGCGATTCCGGCAGGATGAACAACGCCGCCAGGCAGTTCACCGCCGACAGGCCGGCCGCCAACAGCGCCGGAGCCGCGTTGCCGTACAAGGTGGCCAGAATTCCGCCAATGGGGAAGCCGACAATGAAACCGAGATTAAACGCCGCCCCCACCAGCCCCATGCGGCCGGCCCGTTTCTCTGGCGGCGTAATATCGGCCACGAACGCCTGCGCCACGGAGATGTTGGCGTTGGCCATGCCGGCCAGCATTCGCGATGCAAACAGCAACCAGAGTTGGTCAGCCAGGCCAAAAATCGTGAACGCGACCGCTGAAGTGCCCAGACCGATGATGATAATCGGGCGGCGGCCGACGCGGTCGGATATGCGGCCCCACACCGGGGCGAACAGCAGTTGCATCACGGCATAGCTGGCCAGCAGAAAGCCCACCTGCCGCTCGTCGCCCCCCAGGTCGGCCACGAAGTCGTTGATGTAGGGGATAATGAGGGTCACCCCCATCAGATCGATGAAAATGGTGATCCAGATGATCCACATGGAGCGGGTCTCGGCGCGGCGATCCAGCGTTGGCGTCATTTTGGTCGCGGCATGCCATTATGGCACAGGCTGTCTGCCATAATAGCCGTTAATCGGGGCGGCGTTCTGCCGGTCTGGCGGCGATTTGCTTTTGGCACGGCGCTTGTAATAGGTAGGGCGGAACTGAATTTTAATAATGGAATCATGAAAGAATCGTGAACTTAAAGGAGACATTACGATGAAACTCATAAAATACTCGCGGCGTTACCCGGTCATGGGGCGCTATGACGATATGAACCGGCTGTTTAACCAGCTCTGGCTCCGTCCCTTGGATAGCTCGTTCCTGTATGATCGCAGCTGGGCCCCGGCATTCAACATCCGGGAAACAAGCGACCAGTACCTGTTCGAGGCTGCTCTGCCGGGCCTGAGCAAGAAGGAAATCGACGTGACCCTGCAGGATGGCGTCCTGACGGTTTCTGGCGAGCGCAAGGAGCATGAGGCCGCCGAAGGCGAGACACTGCACGCGACCGAGCTGCGCTCGGGATCGTTCAGCCGAGCCTTTACCCTGCCTGGCGAAGTTGACGAGGAGAGCGTCGAGGCCCGTTACAAGGACGGCATCCTCTCTCTGGCCGTCAAAAAGCTGGCGCCGGTTGAGCCGGAGCGGCGCAAAATCGCCATCAAATAACCCGTTCCCCATAAAGGGCCGTTGATGAAGCCCCCGCCACTGTGGCGGGGGTTTTTTTTGCCCAGCGTTGCTTGCGGGGCGCCTCTTGCCCAAGGCTCCGTAAGCGGCGAACTTACCCCATGCGAAAAATCACTCTCGCACTGACCCTCCTCTTTGCGCTGCCCGCCTACGGACAGGCGAGCGCGGCCCGGTGGGTCGTTGCCATGACCCGTTACGGGGGCAGCGGCACTTTGGGGGCGTTCACCGCTCCGGACCTGCGCCTGCACTGGGCCGTTACCGCCGTGGGCGCTCTCACCGCCAGTCGCATGGATGAGTGGGCCACCTCCGCTGAAGTTCGCAACCGGATCATGCCTAACCTGCAGGCCGAAATCGGCGACAAATGGGGCGATCCCGTGGCCGCAGCCATTATTCTGCCGTCGATCTTCCTGGCTGACAAAATGCTCGGCTACTCTATTGTCGATACGAAGAAAAGGCTGGAGTTTGCCGTCGCCGGCCTGGTCTCCGTGGGCGTTGTTACCGTCGTGGCCAAGGATGTGTTCCGCCGCGAGCGCCCCAACGCAGTTGGCCATCGCTCGTTCCCTTCCGGCCACACCTCCATCAGTTTCGCCGTCGCGGAGGTCGCCCGGCAACTCTACGGTAACCGGGTCTCGGTGCCATTTTATCTCTTGGCGGCCAATACGGCTCTTAGCCGCATCCACGACAACAAGCACTACCCCTCGGATGTTGTGGCCGGCGCCGGGCTCGGCATCGGGATTGTACGGGGTTTTTCGCTGGTTGAGGTTCCCACGATGCCCCTATCGTTCTCTCTGCAATTTGGACGGACCGGTTTTCAGGGCAACTTCTTGCTGAGCTTCGATGGATTCCGGTTCTTTAACAAACTGTAATCCAGCAGACTGGTATTGAGGGACCCGCCTTCATAAACTCGGACGTAAACCAAAGGGGATACCCTAATGAAACCGATTCGCACATTAGTACTGCTGCCGTTGATGTTGGGCTCCTTCCTGCTCGCCTTCTCGGCCGATGATAAAGTGACGGCGTTTGAGGAAAGCGGTGTCATTGTTGACATTCAGAATTTTTTTTACGCCGCGGCCCAACAAGCGCAATCCTTCAGTCCGGTCGCAGATGGACTGGGCCGCCAGGCGCTGGTCACCACCAGCGGTATCTATGCCTTCCTGGAGACGCCTTCCAACGCGGCACTGCTGGCTGATATCGCCAACGGGAGTTCGGTGAAATTGACCGGACGACTGCTGATCAATGGCACACTGCTGCATATCGACAAAATCACAACCCTCGACGCCGTGGTTGATGCCGACCTGGAAATTTACCGCGCGGCCCAAGGGACACCGGTGGAACTGACCGGCAAAAATCTGTGCCAGTGCGGGCTTGATGTGGCCGATTTGCCACACAGCTGCCAGCTGGGCCATCGTCACCATTTAGAGGCCAGCGACGGCAAAATCTATCACTACCTGCAGTACGGCGACGCGCAAAAAGCGTACCTGGGAGAAGGATACCACTTCAAGCAGGTGGCCGTCAAAGCGACGGTGCTGCCGGGGCAGTATCTGCTCGTCAACGAGATGACCGTTAAGTAGACGGTTCCTTCACATTCTCTCCTTCAAGGCCGGGGCTGTTGCTCCGGCCTTATTGCGTCTTGACCGGCAGAGTCCGCAAGCCGACTTGCGCCGCTGGCCGCATCAGCGTAACATTGGCATTCCTGTGGTAACTCATCTACAACTACAGTTAAGGAGTTGTCATGGAAGAGACCATGATAAGCATCAACTATCTGGCGGTACTGGTGGCGGCGGCCATTGAATTCGGTCTGGGGGCTCTGTGGTTCGGTCCCCTTTTCGGCAAGCCCTGGATGGCTGCCCACGGCTGGACGGAATAGGATATAGCCGCTGGGAACCCCATGCGTAGCCTGGGCTTTCGGGCCGTTACCACGTTGGTGGCCGCCTACGTTCTGGCGCATTTCGCTATCCTGGCAGGCGCCGAGACCATCACAGCGGGCATGCGGCTGGGTTTTTGGATCTGGCTCGGATTCGTGGCAGTATTTACTCTGGACAGTGTGCTCTTTGAGATGGGGTCGATTAAGGCCTGGGCCATCAACAACGCTTATCATCTCGTCGGATTATTGATGATGGCCGGCATCCTGGCCGTCTGGAAGTAAGGGACCGAATGGGCCTGAAGGGCCGGATCAAGGGGATCATTCCGCCGCGCCTGCTCGACGCGGTTCTTTTGACCTTTCCATTTCTTTACGCCACTCGCTTGGTGAGGTACGAAACAAATTTGGTGCCGCAGGGCGGCATTGATGAGCTGCTTGAAAATCTCAAGGCGACCCAAGACATCGCGGGAGATATAATCGAGTGCGGCAGCTCCCGTTGTGGGGGCAGCGCGATTATGGCCAACTGGATCAAAGCTCGTGGTCTGAACAAAAAAGTCTACGCCTGCGATTCTTTTGAAGGGTTTGACCGTGATGAGCTGGCGCTGGAAACGGCCGCCGGAAAGACATCCGCCCCGGCCACGGCATTTACTTCCACTTCACTGGAGTATGTGCTCAAGAAGCTCAATCGTCTTGGCCTGAATGATATCGTCATGCCGGTGAAAGGCTACTTTCAGGATACCCTGCCGGGCCTTGACCATCAATACTCCCTGGCGCTCATCGATTGTGATTTAAAGGCGAGCATGGTTTACTGTGCCACCGAAATTTGGCCCCGCTTGAACAGGGGCGGCCGCCTTTTATTTGATGATTACACCGATCCCCATTTTCTCGGCGCACGTGAGGGGGTGGATGAGTTCGTTGGATTGATGGGCGCTGAAATCGCCGAGCACCGGCTGCTCGGCCGCCTGTACCTGGTGGTCAAGTCTTAGCCAACCGCCGATGCCAGCTCGGTATCCCGGCCATCCAGCAAGGCGCCGATATCATCCATCACGCCCTTCTCCAGCGGCCGGCCTGATGCCTTGACGGTCTCCTCAATCTGCCCGGGTGTGCGGATCCCGGTGATGGCGCTGGTCACTTCCGGCCTGCGCAACACCCACGCCAGGGCCAGTTGCGGGAGCGTCATCTCCACGCTGTCGGCAATGGGGCGCAGCGCTTCAACGAAGGCCAGATTGATTTCCACCTGCGGGGACTGAAAATTCCTGTTATTTCTTTTGCGGAAATCGGTGTCATCCAGGGCGGCTATGGACTCCAGCGAAAACTTGCCGGTAAGCAGACCGTTTTGCAAAGGTGAATAGGCGATCATGCCGATGCCCTTCTCGCCGCAGTAGGGAAGTTGATTCGTTTCAATATCGCGCCGCAGCATGCTGTAGGGCGGCTGCAAAGAGGCAATGGGGTGCATGGCGCCGAGGAGCTCCATCTGCCCGGTGGAAAAATTGCTCACGCCTATGTAGCGCACCTTGCCTTCCTGCACCAGGTCCGCCATGGTCGCCCAGGCCTCCTCGATTTCCTCTTCCGGATCGGGCCAGTGCATCTGGTAAAGATCGATGTGGTCCGTCTGCAACCGGCGCAGAGAATTTTCCGCCTCCTCGCGAACCGACGCGGCCGTCAGCCGGCTGCCAATTTGCCGCTGTTCGTCCCATACGAGTCCGCATTTGGTGGCAATGATGACCTCGCCCCGAATGCCCCGCAATGCATTCCCTACCACCTTTTCCGAACGCCCCAGTCCGTAAACCGGTGCCGTGTCGATCCAGTTCACACCTTTGTTAAGCGCATGATGAATCGCACTGATGGAGTCCGCGTCGTCCTGGGGACCCCACCCAAAAGCATAGTCGCCGCCGCCTATGGCCCAGGCGCCAAATCCAATTTCAGACAGCAGCAGCTCGGAATTGCCTAGCCTGCGTTGTTCCATGCTTCACCTTTCTCCCATATCGGTAAGGTGCTGGGCATAATTTTTTTCCCCCGCCTCAACTTTTAAGGCCAATCTGTTTTGGGGCGGCGGCAGAGGGCAGGTGGCAAACGGCGTGAAAACACAGGGCGGCGAATAGGCCCGGTTAAAATCGAGATCGACCCTGCCGTTGTCATCCGCTCGCGGCACATAGATGAAACGGCCCCCGCCGTAGGTTGCCCGGCCGTTGGTTTCGTCCCCAAAGATGACAAACAGCCAATCATCTCCAGCTTCAGCGAAAACAGCAAGCGAGTGCGGCTTGCCATCTATCTCAAACTCCAGCGATCCGGGGGATTCCAGGAACTGGGTGGGGCCCTGAAACGTGGGGACAGCCATCTGCATTGCGCCACCGGAATGCGCCACGTAGCGCGCCATGATGCGCCACTTTTCATCGATGGGATAGTAATCGAGTCCCTCAAACCCGGCCAGCGCCTCGCTGGCGGAATCCTTGACCCGCACCGCCAGCTCCCCGGCACGCTTGATGACATGGAACGTCAGGGTGCCCAGGGTCAGGACCGTTATATCGCCGGCGCTGTCATCTCTGAGGATCATGCGGTCGACCGGCCGCCCATCCCACATCACATCCAGCCCCGGCACAGCGAAAAAGGTAACGACACCATCGGCCAGATGGAATCGGCCTCCGGAGGGCGGCACATGGCTGGCGGGCATAACCACCGGCAGGGCCTGATTGCTGCCAAAGGGGTTGTCGCCTTCCTCCAGCCAGTATAAGCCGACGAGGGCCAACCAGCTGTCACCGGATTGGAGCGACGCCAGCCGTTCGGCGCGCCATGCCAGCACCTCCTCGGTATGTGATGAAGCGCTGCTGCAGGCCATGGAGATTAGTGTCATCGCGGCCGTGGCAACGGCGGCAAATCGAATGGCGCGGTAGAACATCACGATAGAAAGGTAGGGAGATTTGATGCCGGGTGACAAGGCGGTTGCATGGTTGGGAGCGTTGCGCGTTACCGGCCGCGCATGACCGGCCATTGCTCGATAACGTCGTCGCCGCGCACAATATAATAGGTGTCAAACAGCGGCGCGGCCAGGCAGCTGTGGTTGGGGAGCACTTCCAGTCTTTCGCCAATTTTCAGCGGTTCCACATCGGCGGGACTCCGCCCGCGGACAAAACCGTGTTCCTGCGAAACCGCGTCGACCATCAGGGAAGGGTCGAGCTGCTTGCCGCCGAGGTCGAATATGGCGCCGCGGCTGGGAGGCACACCCAGATGAGTGGGTCCCGGATCGTGAGAGAGGGCCAAGGCGCCGGCATCGATGACGGCATGGCCCGCGCCCGGCTGCGTCGATATGACGCTGGTCAGAATTCTGGCGGCGCAATCGGACAGCTCGCAGCTGCCCAGCAGCAACTGAGTGCGGTCATGGAACACATAATTTCCGGGCCGGATTTCATGAATCCCATGCAGCTCGGTGGTAAAGGCGAGAGAGGGCGTTGATCCGATTGAAACGGCCGGCACGGGCATGCCTTGCTTCGCCAGGCGTTCGGCGAAGGCGCCCATAACGCGCTGTTCATCCCCCACAATAAACCGGATCTCGGTGGTCGACTTGGCGTAATAGGCGTGACCGGCATGGCTGAGCAAGCCGGCGAAATCGAGACCGGCGGCGGCATGCAGAAATTTGGCCAGGTCGACGGCCTCGGCGGAGCGGGGATCGACCCCTGTGCGGTGGTAGCCGGCATCCACTTTCAGCCAGACAGGAATATTGAGACCGGCAGCATGGGCCGCCTCCTGCAGATACTGGGCCGCGTCAAGGTTGTCCAGGGCGAGGCTCAAAGTGATCGACTGGGCCAGCTCGACTGCCCGCGCCGTTTTGCCCGGCTCCAGCACGACGGCATAAGTGATGTTGCTGAAACCCTCGGCGGCAAACGCCTCCGCCTCCGCCAGGGTGCTGACGGTGATGCCAGCGGCGCCATGCTCCATCTGCAGGCGGGCGATGTGGAAACATTTATGGGTCTTGATGTGCGGCCGCAGCCGGACTCCCAGCTGGTTGGCCTTCTTCGCCATGGCCACAATGTTGGCCGTGAGGATATCCAGATCGATCAACATGGCTGGCGTCGGAATGTCGTTGACATGCATGGAAGAAGTTAACGCGCCAGGAATTATGGATTGCTACCGGCGTAACTTGGGTTCATGATCCTCACCTGCACCGCCTGCGCTAAAGAGCACGATAGTGGCCTACCCCAAACGGTCTGCGGCGACTGCGGCCAACCGCTCCAGGCCGATTACCATTTTTCGACCGGGCAACTCTCCCGCGACCGCGATCTGGCCGACATCGATTCGCTCTGGCGCTATCACGCCTTTTTGCCGCCGCTGCCTGCAAGTGAGCGCGTGACCCTGGGCGAAGGGATGACGCCACTGAGCACTGCCCAGCTGGGCGGCATCACTGTCCGCTTAAAAGATGAAACCGGCAACCCCACTGGCTCATTCAAGGATCGCGGTCTCTGCCTGGCCGTCACCATGGCCCGGCACTACGGCTTTGAGCGAGTGGTGCTCCCCTCCGCAGGAAACGCGGGAGTGTCGGCTGCCGCGTATGCCCGGGCAGGTGGCATCGCTTGCCGGGTCTACATGCCGTCGACGATTCCCGCCTCTTTTGTGGAAGAGGTGCGAGGCTACGGGGCCGAGGTCATTCTGTCCGGCAGCACCATTGCCGAGGCGGGCCAGGCCATGGCCGCAGAGATCAACAGCAGCTGGTTTAACCTGTCGACACTGAAAGAGCCGTACCGCGTGGAGGGCAAAAAGACCATGGGGCTGGAGATCGCCGAGCAGCTCGGCTGGACCGCGCCCGATGTGGTGGTCTACCCGGCCGGCGGTGG
Organism: Fidelibacterota bacterium; assembly: GCA_004124875.1. GTDB lineage: Bacteria > Fidelibacterota > Marinisomatia > SCGC-AAA003-L08 > TS1B11 > TS1B11. The sequence continues at coordinate 198,899 of SCKJ01000001.1, forward strand.
CACGGGACTGGTGGGCATCTACAAAGCGCTCGGTGAGCTGCGCGACCTGGGTTGGATCGACACGCCCTTGCCGCGTATGGTCGCCGTGCAGATGGAAGGGTGCGCGCCGGTGGTGAAGGCATTTTCGGCAGGCGCCGCCGATATTGATCCGTGGCCCCGGCCCGTCACTACCGCGCTGGGCCTGAACGTACCCTCGCCGATGGGGGGCGCATGGATGCTGCGCACTCTCAGAGAAAGTGGCGGCACGGCCGTGGCCATTGCCGAAAGCGATCTGCAAGGGGCGCGTCTGCGGTTGGCCGAGGCATCAGGCATTGAGGCCGGCCCGGAAGCCGCCGCCGCCTGGCGCGGCGCCGAGCGCCTGCTGGACGAAGGGTGGATCGACCCGGAGGATCAGGTCGTGATTGTCATTACCGGAGATAACAGCAGATATTGATCTGCTACGGAGGCCTGCGTGGCCTGACCGATCAGGTCTGCACCCCGATGACACAGTGCACCGTCCCTTTGTGCGACTCGGTCTGCTCCACGACAATGGGATTAAAACCGAGCTGCTGCAGCGCTTTGACCACATCGTCAGGCTCGTGCATGGCAAAGTGCCCAAAGCGGTATTTCTTCATGTCTTCCAGCAAGATTCTCGGCGCCAGGTAGAGCGCAATAATGCCCCCCGGCTTAATGATCCGGCAAAGCTCGTTGACGGTTTTGGTCAGGTTGGTCCAGAAATAGACGACATTCAATGCGAACACCTTGTCAAAGTGATCGTTCTCATAAGGGAGATTGTTGGCGTCGGCCTCAATGATCTCCATGCGTCCGGCAGAGATGGCCTTGGCATTGAGCTCGGTCGCCGCTTTTACCATGGCTGCCGAAATTTCCACACCGACAATTTTACCTTGGGTCACATTTTTGGCGGCCATCTGCAGGAGCGCACCCAGCCCGAAGCCGATTTCCAGTACCTGGTCCTCAGGCCTTAAATCGATATGGCCGAAAATCCAGGCCATTAATTTTCGACGGGCTTCCTGCTCCTGCGACTGAAAAATTTGCTTAAGTAAGTTCATCCTTCGTGGCTTTCTGATCATTCAGCCGGAAGATCCGGCCGGCTGCCAAACAGCAGCCGCCCCACCCGGACATGGGTGGCCCCTTCTTCAATCGCTATCTCAAAGTCGCCCGACATGCCCATTGAAAGCGCCCTGCAGCCGGGCAATGTTTTCATCAGAGCATCGCGGATTTCGCGGGCGGCGGAGAAACTGTTCCGCAATATGGCTTCATCTTGCGTGTGTGGCGCCACCATCATCACTCCGGAAATGGTCACGTGGCTCATGGCCGAGAGCTCCGGGAACATTTTTGCCGGTTCGGAGGGAGCAAAGCCAAACCGGCCGGCATCGCCCGTCAGATTCAGCTGCAGGTAGACCGGCATCACCTTGTGCAACTGGCCGGAGAGGCTGTCGATACGCCGTAAAAGTTTTAGCGAATCAACCGATTCAATGGTATCATAAAGTTGTATCGCCTGCTTGACTTTGTTGGATTGCAGATGCCCGATCAGGTGAATCGTCGACTCCTTGCGCTGCGGAAAGCTGGGGAGCTTGGTGGCCGACTCCTGTACCCGGCTTTCGCCGAAAAGCCGCAATCCCGCCGCAAAGCCACTGATGAGCGCCTCCGGTCCAAACGCCTTGGTCACCGCCACCAGATTCACCTGCTCAGCGCTATGCCGGCCCCGCTTCCGGGCAGACTCGATTTTGGCAAGCAGAGCTTTAAGCTGCCCGGCGTTAAGGGTGCCTTGGGCGCTGATACCGTTAAACCCGGTGGCCACAGTAGTTACCAAATTGCGTTTGAAGCGTTACTTTATGGAACGGGCCGGGTGACACTCGGTTACGACAGGCAATAAAAAAAGGCGCAGACAATATCGTATTCGCACAATGTTTGTCTTGGGGCTGTCTGTAACGCGCCCACAAGGGAGCCCAATCAGCGGACCCCGAGGTCCTGTTAAAAGTGTGACGCCGGTCACTTTTCATCCTGTTGCTCCCATGAAAAAGGGGCGTTGGGCAACACCCCTTGATTCTCCCGTGCCGCATTTTTTTAGCTCCCGGGGGCTATGAATCATCAGCTCCTTCTGCGCTGCCATTGGTGGAGGCTTCTTCGCCCATGCCGTTTTCGACATCCGCATCATCGTCTTCCTCCATCACTCTGGAGATGGACGAGATCTGAGCCTTATCATCCAGGCGGATCACTTTTACGCCCTGCGTGGCCCGGCCGGTCGGCCGAATGTCGGCCACGGGAAGTCGAATCATGACGCCGGTATCGGAGATGATCATCAGGTCGTCGTTATCGACCACTTCCATGAGGGCTACTAATTTGCCCACGCGCTCGGTTGCTTTGAGGGTAATGATGCCGGAACCGCCGCGACGCTGGACCCGGTAGTGGAGCACATCGGTCCGTTTGCCGAAACCTTTATCGGTCACGACCAGTACCGTGCCTCCTTCCCGGCGCACCACAATCATGCCGACGACCCGGTCTTCATCCCCTTTGAGGCGAATGCCCCTTACGCCGCGCGTTTTGCGACCCATGGGCCGGGCGTCACTTTCGTGGAAGCGGATCGACTTGCCCATACGAGTACCGAGAATGATGTCGTTCTCGCCATTGGTCACTTTGGCCTCAATGAGTTCGTCGCCTTCTAAAATCTCGATGGCGTATATGCCCCCTTTGCGAGGGTTGCCATAGGCGGAGAGCGCCGTGCGTTTAACCGTGCCCTTGCGGGTGGCCATGATGATGTAGTGATCATCCGGGAAATCTTTTACCGAGACGAAAGCCTGCACCTGCTCGCCCGGCTCCACCCCGATGAGGTTGACCACGGCGCGGCCCTGGGAGAGGCGTCCGGCCTGGGGTATTTCGTGCACCTTCAGCCAGTAACATTTGCCCTTGTCAGTGAAAAACAGGATGTAGTCGTGTGTGGAGGCGATAAACAGGTGCTCTACAAAATCGTCTTCCTTGGTGGTGGCGCCCTGCATGCCGCGGCCGCCTCTTCTTTGCCGGCGCCATTGGCTGGAGGCCGAGCGCTTGATATAGCCGTTGTGACTGATGGTAATGACCATGTCTTCTTCGGCGATCATATCCTCCACGGAGAAATCTCCGGCGGCGGCTATGATTTCCGTGCGGCGATCATCGCCGTAGCGCTCCTTGAGCTCCAGGAGCTCGTCCTTGATGATGGACATCCGGCGATCTTCATCCGCTAAAATATCTTCGAGGTCGGCGATCAAGGCCGTGACTTCATCGTATTCGGCAACGATCTTGTCGACCTCGAGGGATGTCAGGCGCTGGAGACGCATCTCCAATATTGCTTTCGCCTGACGATCAGAAAGCTTGAACCGTTTTTTCAATCCCTGATGCGCCGTGGCCGGATCGATCGAGCCTTTGATCAATGTGATCACGGCGTCGATATTTTCGAGGGCAATCTTCAACCCTTCCAGGATATGGGCCCGATCCTTGGCTTGGGCCAGATCATACTTGGTGCGCCTGATGACGACCTGATGCCTGAAGTCGAGGAACAGCTGCAGCATCTGCTTCAGTTTCAGCACTTTCGGCACGCCGCCGACAATCGCCAGCAGAATGACACCGTAGGTATCCTGCAACTGGGTGTGCTTGTAAAGATTGTTCAGCACGACATCGGGAATGGCGTCGCGTTTGATTTCAACCACCAGGCGAATGCCGTCTTTGTCCGATTCGTCGCGCAGATCGCTGATGCCGTCGATTTTTTTGGCGCGCACCAGTTCCGCTATGCGTTCGGTAATCAAGGCTTTATTGGTTTGGTAGGGGATCTCGGTAATAACGATTTGCTCGCGGCCGTTGCGAATCTCCTCAATCGTTGCCCGAGCCCTGATAATGACTTTGCCCCGGCCCGTGCTGTAGGCAGATCGAATGCCTTCCGTGCCCATAATGTATCCACCCGTCGGGAAGTCAGGACCGGGGATGAGTTCCAGCAGCTCCTCTACCGTTACCTCCTCACCGTTTCTGCGATCAATGAGCAACGTCAGTCCGTTAATCAGCTCGTTCAGATTATGGGGCGGAATTTTCGTGGCCATGCCAACTGCGATGCCGTCTGATCCGTTAGCCAGCAAGGTGGGCAGCATGGTCGGCAGGACGCTCGGTTCTTGCAGGGTGTCATCGAAGTTAGGAATATAATCGACCGTGTCCTTCTCCAGGTCTTTCAGCAGTTCGCCCGCGATACGGCTCATGCGCGATTCCGTATATCGCATGGCCGCGGCGCTGTCCCCATCTATAGAGCCAAAATTGCCCTGGCCGTCCACCAGGGGGTAGCGCAACGACCACGGCTGCGCCATGCGCACCAGCGTATCGTAAATGGATGCGTCGCCGTGGGGGTGGTACTTACCCAGGACGTCACCGACCACCCGGGCGCATTTCTTGTAGGGCCGGTTATAGCCCATGCCGAGCTCCATCATGCCGTAGAGCACGCGGCGGTGAACCGGCTTCAGGCCGTCGCGCACATCAGGCAGGGCCCGGCTGACAATGACCGACATGGAATAGTTGAGATAAGACTCTGAAATCTCATCGACAATTTCTCTCGAAATAATATTGCTTGGATTGATTTCCATCAGGTCTTGTTTAGTTCCTTTCAGCGGCCGTTACAAAACGGTTTGACGGCGCCCTAGACATCCAAAAAGGTGACAAATTTTGCGTTGGTTTCAATGAACTCGCGCCGGGTCTCTACATTCTCGCCCATCAACCGGGAGAAGATGGAGTCCGCTTCGGTGGCGTCCTCTACGGTGACCTGCAGCAAGGTGCGGGTGGCCGGGTCCATGGTCGTTGACCATAGCTGCTCGGGGTTCATTTCGCCCAAACCCTTGTAACGGGAAACCTCGATTTTAGACGTTTTTTTCTCCTGCTTAAGGCGCTTCATCAGGACCTCCTGTTGCTCATCCGTATAAGCGTAATAGTCTTTGCCTGCCTGCCTGATCCGGTAAAGCGGCGGCTGGGCGATGTAGACGTGACCGTTATGGATAAGTTGGGGCATCTTGCGGTACAGGAACGTCAGCAGCAGTGTACGGATGTGGCTTCCGTCCACATCGGCGTCGGTCATAATGATGATCTTGTGGTAACGCAGGTTCGCGAGATTGAAATCGCTGCTATTGCTCTCGCCGTTGGTCTCGCCGGCCAACTCTTCATCGCCGCCGTAACCGGTGCCCAGAGCGGTGATAATCGCCTGAATTTCCGTGTTGTTGAGCAGCTTGTCGATGCGCGCCCGTTCCGCGTTAATCACTTTACCCCGCAACGGCAGGATGGCCTGGAACCGGCGGTCGCGGCCCTGTTTGGCGCTGCCCCCGGCTGAGTCGCCCTCCACCAGATAGAGTTCGCAAAGATGGGGGTCCTTGTTTGAGCAGTCGGCCAGTTTGCCCGGCAAGCTCATGGAATCGAGGGCACTCTTGCGGCGAATGAGGTCCTTCGCTTTGCGGGCCGCCTCCCGCGACCGGGCAGCCAGCTCGGCCTTTTCGATAATTCTTTTGGCGACGCTGGGATTGCGCTCAAAATAGTCGGCCATCCCTTCCATGATAATGGAATCGCAAATGCCTTTTACTTCACTGTTGCCGAGCTTCGTTTTGGTTTGGCCTTCAAACTGCGGCTCCGCCACTTTCACCGACAGCACGGCCGTCAACCCTTCACGGACATCTTCACCGGAAAGGGTGAAGGCTCCTTTGCCTTTGGCCCCTTTCTCGCCCTTGAACAGATTGTTCTTGGCGGCGTACTGGTTCAGGGACCGGGTGAGAGCCGACCGGAATCCCGAAAGGTGGGTGCCCCCTTCAATGGTGTTTATGCTGTTAACGAACGTAAAAATATTTTCGTTGTACGAGTCGTTGTACTGGAAAGCCAACTCCACCGGAACCGCCTCTTTTTCGCCCTCAATGACGATCGGTTTGGGGATCAGCGCGATGCGGCTCCTGTCCATGTAGGCGACGAATTCCGACAGTCCCCCTTTGTACTGGTGGACCTCTCTGCGTTCCTGGCCGGGCCGCTCATCAACGAGCTCTATTTCCAGCGACTTGTTGAGGAAGGCGAGCTCGCGCAGCCGCTCCTGAATGGTTTCAAAGTCGAAGACCGTTACGCGAAATATCTCCGGGTCCGGCTTGAACGTGACAGTGGTTCCGGTTTTCGTGGTATTGCCTGCGGTTTTCAAGGGCGTCGCAATGTCGCCGCGATGGTACTCCTGCGTATGAATTTTTCCGCCCCGATGGACTTCCACCCGGCACCACTCTGAGAGGGCGTTCACGACCGACACCCCGACGCCATGCAGGCCGCCTGAAATCTTGTAGGTGCCCTTGTCAAACTTGCCGCCGGCATGCAGAACCGTCATGACCAGCTCCAGCGCCGGGCGGCCCTCCTCCTTGTGCATCTCCACGGGAATCCCGCGACCGTTATCCGTGACACTGCAGCTGCCGTCAGCCTTGATGGTGACGTTAATTTTATCGCAGAAACCGGCCAGCGATTCATCTACTGAATTGTCGACCACCTCATAAACCAGGTGATGGAGGCCCCTTTTGCTGACATCGCCAATGAACATGGCGGGCCGCTTGCGCACCGCTTCCAGCCCTTTAAGAACGGTAATATCATCAGCGCTGTAATCCTCTGCAGCGATTTTGTCAGCCTCTTTATCCGCCGGTTTTTTATCCGCGGCGGGCAACGGGTCTTCTTCGGAAAACATGTCGGGTGTTATCATGCTAAAAATCTGATGTCCTTAATCTGGAACGGGTGGATATGTCTGTTCAATTCGATCAGAATGGCCTCTTTGCGAAAAGATATTTCCGAGCGCCAGGCGGCATTTTTTGCCTTCACAAGCAAGGTATCGCCCTGCACTTCGACAGCCCGGCAGTTAGCAGCCAGCGCCGGCCCCACAACCGTCGGCCATAACGCCACGGCTGATTGCAACCGCAGCGGTTTTTCCCAGCCACGCTCGCTGACAATCTTGGACAGCAAATCGCCTAGGCGAGCCACAACGTTTCCCTTGAGCAGTTGATAATTTCAGACGCCGGACGCTGGGCAGCCACTTCCAGCGGACCTTCAATGCGCGTCGTTGTCAGGATGGCCTGGTAATCATCGCTGAGTTCGCCCAGCAGCAGGGCAGCACGTTGCTCATCAAGGGTGGCGAACAGGTCGTCGAGCAACAGCACCGGCGGATGCCCCAACTTTTCGTGCACGTACCGCGCTTCAGACAGTTTTAACGTCGCCAGGAGCATCTTCTGCTCCCCGCTGCTGCCAAACGCTCTGGCCGGTCTCCCGCCGATCTCTATCGAAAGCCGGTCGCGATGCGGCCCGCAAGTCGTGCGCCCCTGCTGCAGGTCGCGGGCCATGGTCAGCCGCAGTTGGGCCAGGTAGCTTTCCCGGCCGGCATAGACGGGTTCTAAATAGAGCATCCGGACCTCAAGATTGAGTGGATAACGCTTCCAAAGCCGAGAGAACATGGCCCCCAACTGTGCGCCAAAAACGGTCCGTAAGCGCCACAATTTTGCGGCATATTCGGCCAGCGGCTCATTCCAGACCTCCGCGTTCTCCTTTTGCGAATGACTTTGCCGAAGCGCCGCGTTGCGCTGTCGCAGAACGTGACGATAGTTTACCAGGGCGTCAAGATAAGTGCGGTCGGTCGTCCCCAGGACCCGGTCCATGAATGCCCGGCGCTCGCTGTCAGGCCCCCGGATGAGGGCAATATCTTCCGGTACCAGCGACACGACCGGCAGGCGGCCCAGTATATCCCGGAAACTTTTTTCGCGGGCGCCACCTAAAAGGAACCGGCGCGAACCATCCAGCAACCCGTTGGTTTCGATCTCGAAGATATTATCACCACGTTTTACTTTTGCCCGGGCCTGGTATGATTCCGTGCTCTCGCGGACAAGTTCGCCATAGCGCGTCGTCCGGAAGCTACGGGTCAGCGCCAGTAAGTGGATCGCTTCGAGAACCGTCGTTTTGCCGCTACCGTTCTCGCCGACCAACAGGGTCATTCCGGGGGCAAATTTGAACTCGCGTTCCTCAAACGCGCGAAAATTTTTCAGGTGCAGATCCATTAAGTGCATGAGTCAATTGCCCCGCTGGATAACAGCCGGATTGGATATTGAACTTTGGGCCACGGCTATCAATCGCTGAGGCGAATCGGCATCAGCAGCATGGTGATCTCTTCACCAGGCGCTTGCTCATTGGGATGGAAGAGGGCGGCGGAGACACTGGACTTAAAGTCAGCTTTAATCGTGTCCCCATCGAGATGGGAAATGACGTCGCGCAGATAGTGAGCGTTGTAGCCCAGCACCAGTTCCTCTCCCTCATAGTCCGCCGCCACCTTTTCGTTTGCGGCAGAGACCGTCTCGGCATCTTCCGTGGCCAATGTGATGGCGCCAGGGTTGAGCGTCAGGCTGAGCTGGTGGGTCGTCCGGTTCGAGAAGATGGAGACGCGCTTGACGGCGGCCAGCAGGTCATCCCTTTTTACAGAAAGAATTTTGTCGTTGTCCTGGGGGAAAACGCTCTCATAGTCCGGGAAGCGTTCCTCAATGATGCGCGTGAAAAGTTCGGTATTGCCACTGTGTACCATAATATGGTTGTCACCGATGTTGAACGTGACCACCTCCACGTCTTCCAGATAGCCGCTGAGAATATTGAGAAACTTGACCGGCACGATGTTGTCGCCCAAGTATTCTCCCGGCAGTTTCTCGTTCCAAATAAAGCGAACCAGGCGGTGGCTATCGGTGGCCACGGCCGTGAATTTGTCTTCCGAAAATCGAAACAGGACGCCCATCAATGATGGTTTAATATCGTCCCTGCTGACTGCAAATGATGTTTTATCAATGACCCGGCGGAGCAAAGGACCTGATATTTCTACCGACTGTTTACGGTTCACTTCCGGCAGAGACGGAAACTCGGAAACGGGTTTACCCATAATGGAATAAGATCCAAACGGGGTGGATAATTGCACTTTCTGTCCGCTTGACACTTCAAACTCCAGGTCAACATCGGGCAGTTCACTCGTTATTTCCAGCAATGTCCGGTGAGGTACCGCCAGTTCTCCTTCGGTACTGATAGTTGCCTCAATATTAATAATTTGTGAAATTTCCAGATCGGTGGCCCGTAAGGCCAAAGAATTACCTTTGGCTGAAAGATGAACGGAACTGAGAATCGGTAACGTAGATCGAGTGGGCGTTACTTTCCCCAGCTGTTGCAGGGCAGATTGCAGAACCATTTTGTTTACTGTGAATTTCATATTATCACGGCCATTTATAGGTTTATAAGAGCAGACAAAAAGGATCTATTTTCCGGGAAAAACATCACGCCGGATATTACCTCTCCCGGCCATTTCCTTCAAAGTAATTTGTGTATGTAATAAGACACTTTTCACGTCGGAAAAATCGGCTGTGGAAAAGTGACTTATTGTTCATTTGCTAATAATCTTGTAAAAGTATATTTATTATATATGCTGTGGATAATGTGGATAACCAAAGCGCCATTAATAAAAATCCGAGGACGGCGGTTGAAGAAAGTGGCAGTTAAGGACTGTGGATAAAACGTGAGCAACGGAAATAAGGGAGTTTTTAGTTCATGTAATGAGCGTCAGGTTTCAAAGAGGAGAACAATTTAAGATCATCCATATTTACAGAGTTGGGGTCGTGGATAAGTCTATAAAATTTTAATAAACAGTTGCTTACGTGCCATAATCAGCCAGGAATTAAGGTATTGAGCCTGTTTTTGTTGCAAGGCAAGGCTCTCAATCTGTGGATAATATCCCTCCAGATTGGCGGGCCCCCCCTCCTTGATATCGTGTATTTTTAAAATGTGAAAACCGTCGGAGGTTTCAAAGGGGGGCGTTATGTCGCCCGGCTTGGCGCCAAAAAGAGCGGACCGATACGCCTCGGATGGCAACTGACCCAATTCGACCCAACCCACGTAGGGTGACGCCGCCTCTCCCTCGCGGCCGCTGGAAGCAGCAAGGCCGGTGGCCAGGGAATCGAACAATGCCGGCTCTTCTTGTAAAATAAAGTAGAGCTCACGGACCTGATCCAAAGCCAGCTGGCGGTCTTGAGCAGACGGTTTGGCGGTGATAAGAATGTGCCTGACGTTTATTTTTTCCCCTTGTTTATCAATCGCCTGAATGATGTGGTACCCAAATTTCGACCTCACCACATCACTTATCTCATCCGGTCCGAGATTGAATGCGGCCCTCTCAAACGCAGGAACCAGCTCGCTTCGGAGGACAAGGCCCAACTCGCCTCCGCGGGCAGCGGAACCGGGATCTTCGGAGTAGGAACTGGCCAAAATTGAAAAATCCGCACCGCCTGACAGTTGGGCGCGCAGATCGTTAATGGTCACCAGGGCCGATGCACGAGACTCCGGGCCGGGTTCGATGATCAAGGCCAATTGGCTGATTTCGGCGCGCGTTTGAATGGCCGGTAAACTATCTTTATAAGCCTCGAAGAAAGCCCTTACTTCAGGCCGGGAGATGGTCACGGGCTTGATTTTTTCGGCGCGGAATTTTTCGGCTATGAGTTGGTCGCGAATCGTATCCCATTTCTCGCGGCGGAAATCCCGTACCGTTTGGCCCACGGCGGTGAAAAAGTTTTCCTCGGTGCCCACTTGCGCCATGATCTGGTCCATCTGCTGATCCAGGGCCTGGTCTACTTGCTCCGGATCAATGTCATCAAGCGAGTCTATTTTTGCCTGCGCGACAAGGATGTACTGGGTAATGATTGATTCCAGAGCTTGCGATTGAAATAACTCCAAAGCTCCTGGCTGCTGCAACAAGTTAACGCGATTCTGGATCGCCGCCATATTGGCCAGCTGCAGAATATCACTTTTGAGAATGATGCGTTCACCCACAATGGCGGCAACACCGTCAATGACCTGCTGCCCGGGCAGGGATGCCGCGAACGCCATAAACAGGGTCAGGACTTTAGTCAGTAATGAATTCAAAGTCGGTTTCCTCTCTTAAACTGTCCATAACGGCGGATTCGACCGTCGGCCATAATCGCAGCATCAGGCTACGAAAGATCTTCTCTTTTACCCACACAAACGGAATTTGATCCCCGGCATTCAAGCGCTGCTGAACAAAGATAAGATGGAAACCAAATTCGGAGACGATGGGTCCGATCACGCGCTGCAAGGGAGCGGAAAAAATTGGCTGCTCCAGCTGCGGATGCAGGCGGCCGGCCACAACCCACTTTTCATCCAGGTTATACCCTCGCCATAGCGTGTCTTCAGAGCTGCTGACTTGCGAAAGTTGGCGCCGGGCATCATCTGCATCGGACCGCTTAAAAAAACCGATGTGCACGATATGAGCCGAGGCGGCCGGCGCAACGAACTGATCAGGATTCCGCCGGTAATGGTCAAGGATGAGACTGTCCGAGACGTGAATTCTGGACCGCACCAACGAATCGAGAAACGCGCGAGCCTGTAGGCGCAGGGCAAATTTTTCAGCAGCATTACGAAAGGGATATGACGGTCCCCTGGCACGGCTTGCGTGATAGAGCAGGACCTGGTTATCCACCCAGTTTTCTACCGCTTCGGTCGTCTCCAATTCGTCATGGTAACTGAGTTCGGCGAGCGATAGCCATTCGTTTTCCACCACGGCGGCCGCATCATCAGGGCGACCGGAACCACACCCGGTGAGTGATATTGCAAGGAGGTGAGCAAAGAATAGGTAGCGCCCCAAAACAGACATGGAGGAATTTAATCCCATTTTCAGCCGGCAAGGGCCTCCAGCAGCTCGAGGGTCAGTGAGCGCCGGCCGGTCTGTTCAGCGGTGACGTGCAACTGCAGATCGCCCTGCTTCATGTTGCTGAAACGGTACTCGATCGATTTCGGTTCCAAGGCCTGCTTAATGGTTTCCAGAAGCCGCTCGGGCCGGGCCGGGCGGGCCAATACCATGCTGAAACCTGCATCAACAGACTTAATGGAACGCACGCGGGCACGCATGCAGCGAACACGCAGCGCGGCCTCAGCCAGAAGCGCGATAAAAGGCTCTGGCAGCGGACCGAATCGGTCGCGCATTTCATGGCTGAAGGCCTCCACCTCGGCCAAAGATTCAAAGGCGGCCATGCGCCTGAAGAGGTTGAGTCTTAAATGGGGATCAGAGACATAATCTTGCGGAAGGGATGCGCCCGGCTCAAACTTTACGGTGACATCCTCTGAGTTCAGGTGTGGCTCAAAATGGCCCGTCTTGGCCGCCCGTTCGGCCAGGATTCCGCGAATAATCCGGCTATAGAGGTCGAGTCCAACAGCGGCAACATGTCCGCTCTGCGCCATGCCGAAAATATTTCCAACGCCCCGTATTTCAAGGTCTTTCAGGGCAATGGCGTAACCCGATCCCAAGGCGCTGTAGCGCTCGATGGTTTTCAGCCGCCTCAGGGCATCGACCGTCAATTTTGGGCGGCGGTGGATAAGCAACACGGCATAACCCTGGCGGCTGGAACGCCCGACACGCCCGCGAATCTGGTAAATCTGTGCCAGGCCGAAGCGATGTGCGTTGTTGATCAGCACCGTATTGACATTGGGCAGATCGATACCCGACTCAATGATGGATGTGCAGATAAGCACCTGATATTTCCGCTCGCCAAAATCGAGCATGGTGCGCTCGAGTCTTTTACCCTCCATCTGTCCGTGCGCCACAGCCATGGAAACCTCAGGCAGGAGATCGCGAAGTTCGGCCGCCAGGCGTTGAATCGACCGCACTTCGTTATGCACAAAATAGACCTGGCCGCCGCGGCCCAGCTCCCGGTTGATCGCTTCGACAATCAGCGTATTATCGTAGTAGGCAATGGAAGTCATGATAGGCACCCGCTCAAGTGGGGGCGTGTCAAGGCGGGATATATCACGGATACCGGCAAGTGAAAAGTGCAGCGTTCGGGGAATCGGGGTGGCGGTGAGGCTTAAGACATCCAGTCCGCGCTTTAGCTCCTTAACGCGCTCTTTTTGACTGACCCCGAAGCGGTGTTCCTCATCAACAATCAGGAGCGTCAGGTTTTTAAAGTGTACATCCTTGGACAGCAAACGATGGGTGCCGATCAACAAATCAATCTGGCCGTGCTCAAGGCGACGCAAGACGTCGCGCTGCTGTTTCGGGGAGACAAAACGGGAGAGGAGCCCCACATTGACCGCAAAGGGTTCGAGCCGCCCTTTAAAGGAGAGCAGATGCTGGTTGGCGAGAATCGTGGTAGGCGCCATAAGCGCCACCTGCCCACCGCCGCGGATAGCTTTGAACGCCGCGCGCAGGGCCACTTCCGTTTTCCCAAAGCCCACATCGCCGCACAAGAGGCGATCCATAGGGCGGGTAGATTCCATGTCGGCATTAATGTCGACCATTGCCTGTAGTTGGTCCGGGGTTTCCGCGTACGGGAAAGTGGCCTCCAGGTCGGCCTGCAGCTGGTCGTCAGCCGGATGCGCCACGCCAACGGCTTCCATACGATCAGCATAGTGAGCGGCGAGACTGTCGACAATTTCCTCAGCTGACCGCCGAGTTTGCCGGCGGATCCGCTCCCAGCGCTTGGAGTCGAGAGAGTCGACGGTCACATCCACGCCATCTTTAACATGGTAAGGCTGGACCAGGTTTATTTTGTCGGTTGACACATAGATCCTGCCGCTGCCGGCATACTCCAGGACCAGACATTCCTGACTCTCTCCGCCGATATCAAGAAAGGTCATGCCGGCATAGCGACCGACGCCGTGATTGACATGCACCAGGGGGTCGCCGGGCTCCAACGATTCCACATGCTGGCGAATTTTGGCAGCCGAAGGGGCCGCCCCAGCCCAGCTCTGCGGCCGGTAACGCTGGTGGACATTCCTGGGAGCGACCACAAACAAGCCCAGCGGCACGGAGGCAAAGCCCACCGGGAGTGATGCCCCCAGCCCCTGTAGCGGCACTCCGGGCAGGCGGGCAGCCGCCTGCTTGAGGTCTTCGGGCCGCTCGGTGGCATACCAGGCATCCTTGAGAGAGGTCTCCGCTTTAAAAAGGGACCACCGGGCCGCGATAGTCTCAACCGGCGTATCTGCCTCAAAGATTTCAACTTCAAGATTAAGCTCTTTTGTGAGGGCAGACGAACCGGACGCCGATAGTTCGGCAGCGCCATCAGCCTTCATTTGCAGCATCAGGCAACCGCCACCATACAAATCCAAAACGGGCTTTCGGGGCGCCTCAATCTCCTGGGCCGGCAGCAGCTGTGCAGACATAATTTTCCCGGCCGAAATTTGCGAGTGGATATCAAACTCCCGCAGCGTCTGCAGCTCGTCGCCGAAATAGTCAAGACGCAAGGGCGCCGGTCGGTTGACAGGAAACAGGTCTATAATACCCCCCCGCACGGCAAAGTTGCCGGGCTCGGTGACCAGAGAAGCAGGCTCGTATCCGGTGCGCTCCAGCCACTCCAGCAGTTCGGAATAGAGCCCCATGCCCGGTGCCAGGGCAAACATTTCCTTGCGCATGGCAGTCCCCTCCGGCAGTCCATCGATCATCGTCCGTTCGGCCACCACCAGCGTCTGTGGCAGACGACCGGCGGCGAGCCGGCCCCAAGCCCCTTTGCGCCGCATTTCGAGCGGCGATGAAAAGCCGGGCGGCGCCCCATCATCAGGCCCCTTTTCAGCGGGACAATAGAGCACTTCGCCGTCGGGGATATAACCGGCGACAGCGGATAGATAAGTCAGCCCCGCGCCATCATCAGGCACGACCACCAGCAGGGGGTGGCCGGTCGACCGCCGCAGAGCTTCGCCGATCAGCGGGATAACCGAGGGTGGAGCCCCGCTCAGCCGCCCGCCGCGGGCCACGCCGAGGTGTTCCAGCGCATCAGAGAGGCGCCGGAAGAACCGGTCGGGGCTCATGAAAATGTTTCACGTGAAACATACCAGCGCTGCAGGTGGATGGAGAGCAACGCAATGTCGGGAGGGTTGACGCCCGATATACGCGACGCCTGGCCCAGGGTCTCAGGACGTATGGCGGCGATCTTTTCGCGCGCTTCCGGGCGCATAGCCGTGACGGTGGAGACATCGAAGCCCGGATCGATGGCGGTCGATTCGAGTCGCTTCAGGGCCTCCGCCTGCCGGGTCTGGCGCTCAATGTAGCCGGCGTACTTCATATCGGTTTCGGCGGTGAACAGGTTGGCCGCGGCATAGACAGCGCCGCTTTCGCCGGCCTCGGGCAACAAGTCCGCCAGTAAAATTTCCGGTCGCTTGAGCAGTTGCGCGGCAGGGATGCGCTCGTCACCGGAATCAGGCAGAGAAACTCGCAGCTGTTGGACCGTAGCCTTAATGTGACCGATCTCTCCCCGGCGGCGCTCCAGGCGCTCCAGGTCGCCGCTGCCCAGCAGCCCGTAGTCAATTCCTTTTTGTGACAGCCGCAGGTCGGCGTTGTCAGGTCGCAGCAGCAGGCGGTATTCGGCGCGGGACGTAAACATGCGGTACGGCTCGAGTGTGCTCTTGGTAATGAGGTCGTCAATCATGACCCCGATATAAGCTTCATCGCGCCCCAGCACCAAAGGTTGCATCCCGTTAACCGCTGCCCCGGCGTTGATGCCGGCCATGAGTCCCTGTGCAGCCGCCTCCTCATAGCCCGACGTGCCATTCATCTGGCCCGCAAGGAAGAGACCCGCAATGTCTTTGGATTCGAGCGTCGCCTGCAGCTGGTTGGGCAGGAAATAGTCATACTCGATGGCGTAGCCGGGACGAATAAAACGAACCTCCGCCAAGCCGGACGACTCCCGTAACGCCGCCAGCTGCACCTCTTCAGGGAGGCTGGTGGAGAACCCGTTCACGTAGATCTGATGGGCATCGTGCCACTCGGGCTCGAGGAACAGTTGGTGGCGGTCACGGTCGGCAAACCGCACCACTTTGTCCTCGATGCTGGGGCAATAGCGCGGCCCGACCCCTTCAATGACGCCCGTGTACATCGGCGAAAGGTGCAGGTTTTCCGCAATGATTTCGTGTCCGGCGGCGGAGGTGTAGGTCAAATGGCACGGCTCGTTTGCCGGCTCGAACGGCAGCGGTGTGCGGAACGAAAAGGGCACCGGCTGCTCGTCGCCCAGAGCGAGGGCTGTCTGGCTCCAGTCGATGGAGTCGCGGTGCAGCCTGGGCGGCGTGCCGGTTTTCAGCCGCCCCGCGCGTAACCCCAGTGCCCGCAGCGATTCAGTGATCCCTTCGGAGCGACGCTCTCCCAGCCGTCCCGCTTTGAACTGTTTATTGCCGATATGGATGAGCCCGTTGACGAATGTGCCGCAGGTGAGAATTGCTGTCCGGCAGGGAATGACAGCGCCGGATTTGAGCGTGACGCCGGTCACCGCACCGCCGTCCGTGCGGAGGCCTGTGACCTCGCCCGTGTCAATCGTCAAATTTTGCTGATGGCGCACGACAGCGGAGACATCCGCGGCATAGGTGCGCTTATCGATCTGCGCTCTGGGGCTCCAGACGGCGCGCCCTTTGCGGGTGTTAAGGGTCTTGAACTGAATACCGTTCCTGTCCGCCGCCAGCCCCATCTCGCCCCCCAGGGCGTCAATCTCCCGGACCAGGTGGCCTTTGGCGAGACCGCCAATAGCGGGGTTGCAGGACATGCGGCCAATGGCCTCCGGATCAAGCGTGACCAACAGGGTGCGGGCGCCCATTTTGGCCGCGGCCAACGCGGCCTCTATGCCGGCGTGGCCACCCCCGGCCACCACCACGTCCCACTGCCGACCAGTCTGCCGGGGCACGCTTATTTCCCCACGCAAAACTGGCCGAAAATTTCGCCGAGAATCTCTTCCTGCGGGATATCTCCAATGACAGCAGCGAGGGCATCGATGGCGATGCGGGCATCGGCGGCAATCAGATCGTAAGGCTGGCCTTCATGCAGCGCCGTCTGGGTCCGGGCCAGCTGTTTGAGAGCCTCATCAATGCCGCGCGACTGCCGGTCGGATGATACAATGGCCGATTCCGTGGCGGGAACGAACTGCCGCAGAGCATCAACCAGGGCCGTGTGCAAGCTGTCCAATCCGTTATCGGTCACAACCGACGTGTCAATAGTATCCGCTGGCGGCGCAGCTGTGGCCTCATCGGCTTTGGAGCGCAGGTATATCACCGTGCGGTCCTGCAACAGGGCCGGCAGCTCAACTTTTCCGGGATCAAGGGGATCCAGGGCCAACACGATGTCTGCCTGCTCAATGGCGCTGATGCTGCGCTCGATGCCGATCCGCTCAATGGGATTTGTGGCCTCATTCAAGCCTGCGGTGTCGATCAGGCAGACAGGAAAACCATCCATGTTGATCCATCCTTCCAGGCTGTCGCGGGTGGTACCGGGATGATCGGTGACAATCGCCTGTTCGCGGCCCACCAGGGCGTTGAACAGGCTGGACTTGCCGGCATTGGGCGCACCCGCCAGCACCACCTTGATACCGTCACGCAGCATTTTTCCAAAGGGGCCCGTTGCATCTATTTGGCGCAGGGCGGAAAGTGCCAACCCTAATTCCGAAGAGACCTCTGCGGTGGTGGTTGGGGAGATTTCGGACTCTGAGAAGTCAAGCTCGTGCTCAATGATCGTGATGATCCGGATGAGGCGCTGTCGAATGTCGTCAATTTGCCGGGACAGACGGCCCCCGGCATTTTGCCGGGCTGCCTGCTGGGTCCGGGGAGACATGCTCAATATCTGCAGGTGCAGGGCTTCGGCTTCCGCGAGATCCATCTTCCCATTGAGGTAGGCCCGCAGCGTGAACTCCCCCGCCTCTGCCTGCCGGGCGCCCGTCTCTTGGAGTGCGTCAATCACTTGACGCTGGTTCACATATCCGCCATGCGTGCTGATCTCCACCACATCTTCACCGGTATAAGAGGCCGGACCTTTGAAAAAGGTTACTATGGCGGAATCGATGATAACCTGATCGGCGGGATGGATGAGCTGCGTAAAAAAGGCGTGCCGGGGCTGGCTGGCCAGCGGGGCATTACAGAGGCGTCCCGCCATAGGCAGCGACTCCGGTCCACTGAGGCGGATAACGGCTACGCCGGAGATGCCGGGTGGCGTCGCCAGGGAGACGATGGTGTCGGTTTTATACGCAGACGTAAACTTGGAGCGACCGCGGGAGCTGCTCCGATCCGCAGGGACGGGAAGGGGGCGCGGATTTTTGCTTTCGACCATGACGGATGTGATACTCTATGCCAGTTGCCGGCAAAGTTAACCTCGTTTCCGGCGCTTGTGCCGTTTTACGGGCGGCTTGTGTTTAGTCTGCACAGGTTTAGTCTGCACAGGCACGGAGGTGACCGATCCCGTTTCTGCAGCCAGCGCGCGGCGAATATTGCGCTGCTGAAAGATGCTCAAAATGTTTGAAAACGCATAGTAGAGATTCAGACCGCTGGGGAACTGGTTAAACAGCAGGAAAAACATCCCGGTCATCATGTACATCATCGGCTTTTGCTGAGGATTGTTCCCGGCGCCGCTCACCTTTTGTTGCACAAACATGGTGATGCCCATGATCAGCGCCAGGACGGTGACACCGTTTCCATAAAGCGGGATGCTGAACGGCAGGGTGTAAATCACATCGGGCACGGACAGATCTTTGACCCACCAGATAAAGGGTTGGCCCCGGAGCTCAATGGTGGTGCGGAAGACGATAAAGAAGGCCCACAACAGGGGCAGCTGAATCAAAATGGGCAGACAACCCCCCAGCGGATTCACCCCCTCCGATCGCCACAGGGCCATCGTCTCCTTATTCAGCTTTTGCGGGTTGCCTTTATACTTGGCTTGCAGCTCGGTGATCCGCGGCTGAATGAGTTGCATCTTCTGCGTGGAGGTGGCGCTTTTGCGGGTCAACGGGTTGGTGATGACGCGCACCGCGATGGCAAACAGAATCAATATGACGCCATAGTTGGGGATATAATCATGGAGCGCCACCATGGTCCACAGGATGCCCTTGCTGAGTGGCCGGATCAGTGCGAATCCAAAATTCATGATGCGTTCGAGCTCAACATTCAAGCCCTTTATCTCGCTGTATGAAAGCGGGCCTATGTAGAGCGACAGCTCGGTGCGCGATTGCGCGGGAAATCCCAGGGCCATCGTAAACCGGGAGATATTCGTCTCGGGCTGCCCAACCTCACGGGCGGAAATACTCCGGGCGGCAAAGGCGCCATATTGGCCTGGAGAGCCGGGGTCCGCAATCAGGGCCGCGGCGAAATATTTGTTGCGGATGGCCACCCAATCGGTGTCGCCTGGCAGGGTTTGCCGTGGGTCAGAGCCGTTGCGCACGGCGCCCATATCGGCCAGTTCACCTCCCTGGTAGACGTAAGCCTTGCCGTAAGTTTCGTCCTCCTTCAAGACCGATTCGGCCGGCAGCAATCCGGCGGACCAGTGCAGCTCAAAGACATTGATGCCCAGCTCCAGGCCCGGCCGGCGCCAGGCGACTTCCATGGGAAAGCGAAACCCGTCGCCACGGAGAGTCAATTTGCGGGTCAGCTCAGCGCCGCTGGCCAGTTGGTATCGAAAAGTAAACGTTTCGCTCTCACCAGGCTCAAGCCGCAAGGTCGTGGTGCGCGGCGCGGTGATAATTTCCCAGCTCTGCACCAGGGCCACGGAATCGCCGTCAAGGTTAATATACGATACATAGGGAACCGGCCGCCCCGCAGATTGTGGGATCATCTGCACATCGCCATCGCTGAGACCGCTTTTATAGCCAAAAAGCTCCATCCGGGCAATCGTGCCGCCACCTAAAGAGGAGACAACGATCCGATAGCGATCGGTCGCCACTTCCCACTGCCGTTCAGCGACTTGCGGAACCGACGAACGAAATGGCACGATGGCGGGCTCCGGCGTGGCGGCTTTCTCCAGGAACAGCGCGCCAAAGCCTTCCACCATAAGGGAGTCACTGGATAACTCCGTTCCCGGCGCTTCGGGGGACAGCCAGCGCAGATATTTGGGCGTCAGGATGAGTACAACCGCAATCAGGCCAAAGGCGATAAATGATCTTTGCCCGTCGGACATGGTCAGGCGGGATCGTAGCCGCTGTGGCGGCTGTAAGGATGGCAACGGCCGATGCGGCGGGCGGCCAGGATGAAACCTCGCCTAAGCCCATATTTATTAAGGGCATCCACCGCGTACCGGCTACAGGTTGGCTCGAACCGGCAACTGGGAGCAAATAATAGCGAAAGCGTATGCCTGTAGAGCCAGATAAGCAGTATCAGCAAGTCCACGGGAAGCCGCATTAATCTCTTAAGCACTATAATCACATAGCTTTAGAAAGAATTTATCGATGCTGTCATAACTCATTTTTGTGTTTTCCGGCACTGGGGAAATCACAACGGCCACCGATGGCAACATTGGGTGATACTTGCGGAATGCCGCCCTGGCACGGCGCTTGAAGGTGTTGCGCCTGACGGCATTGCCGTAGCGCCGGGACACTGAGATGCCGAGCCGGGGTTCGTCTGACGGCAGCACGCGGGCCGAAATGGCGCCGGACGAAACTTTTTTACCCAGGCGCAACACTCGACCAAAGGGCATTTTGCCCCTTGATATCGCGGCTTTCTGCGGGCTTGGGTTCAAAGGTGCGGTCAGGCGGAAAGGACTTTGCGCCCTTTGGCGCGTCGGCGCGAAAGGAGCGCTCGTCCCGACTTGGTAGCGAGCCGAGCGCGGAAACCGTGCGTGTTTTTACGTTTGCGGTTACTTAGGCGAATTGTGATTTTCATACTGCATTCCGTTACGTCGGTCGGCGGGCAATTTAGGGAGAGATAAGGGCGAACAAAAGGTTTTAGGCGGAATTTTCGGTCCTATCGCTCTTCTCGGGCCAGCGGGCGGTGATCACGCTTTTTATGCCGCCTCGGGGATGAAAATCACCCACCACTTCGATTTCGCGGGGCAGCACGGCGGCCTTGATATCATCGAGAATTTTGTTGGTTACCGCTTCGTGAAAGATGCCCATATTTCGATAGTTGAGGATATAGTACTTCAGGGTTTTAAGCTCCACGATGGATTTCTCGGGAACGTAATGGATGCGAATCGTGGCAAAATCGGGCAGACCGGTCCTGGGGCAGACACAGGTAAACTCCGGAATCGCGATATCAATGCTGTAACTGCGGCCCGGCTCAGGGTTGGGTACCGCTTCGAGTTCATGCCACGGGGTGTCATTCATGGGTTGCTCCTGTTGCAGTAAATAAATAACGCCCGGCTATCGATGGATGACCAGCCGCTGTACGGCCTGCTCGATACCTGCTATAGCCCGCACAAAATAGAGTCCGGATGGCGCTGGCCGGCCGGCGGCATCCAGGCCGTTCCAGATCGCAGACGCGCTTCCGGGGTATTGGCCGGGGCTGTGGTACAAAGTGCTCACATGCTGGCCCAGCAGATTATACACGTCCACGGTCAGCGGCGACAACTGTCCCACCGTCCAGCGGACGACAGTTCCCTCGCCGGTGCTGGGATTCGGGTAAACGGCATCCAGCGAAAGGGGGACGCCGGGGAGATCCTGACGGGGAATGCCCTGCGGCAGATATTGAATGGCGGCCAGCACATTCATCACGCCCCATCCGAAGTCATTGTCCGGACTGTCGGCCTGACTGGCACTGTTGCGCACGGCTTCCCAAATGACGCCGGGGGACCAGTCGGGGTGGGCCTGCAGAATGAGGGCCACGGAGCCGGCCACCAGCGGGGCGGCAAGTGAAGTGCCATTCTTTGTTGTGTAAGCCCCGGGATCATTCGGAGCCGCGCAGACAACGGAAACTCCCCGGGCCACTACATCGGGTTTGATGCGGCCATCGGCTGTGGGTCCGTGACTGGAGAAAGAGGCCAAAGCGCCCGTGCTGGATACAGCGCCGACGGCCAGCACAGAATCCGCATCGGCAGGCGCAATAATGTAGCCGTCCCACCCGTCTACCCGGCCACGCTGGTTGCCGGCGGCGGTGATCACCACCATGCCCAGACGTGTGGCAATTTGTACGGCCATTGTAGTAACTGCGGTCTGGCCGTCCATATCATTGTAATTGTACCAATCGAGGTATCCCAGAGAGCTCGACACCAAGTCGGCGCCCAGCGAATCGCCCCACTCCAGAGCGGCGACATAATCGTCTTCCTCGCTCTGCACCTCTTCCGTTACATCTTCGGTCTTGGCCAAAAGATAGTTCGCCTCAAACGCAGGACCAATTAGCATGCCTGGGGCATAACCTCCCAGGACCGAGTAGGTGTAAGTGCCGTGGTTATGCTGCTTGTCACTCGCTTCGGTCGAATCTTCGTTTTGCGTCATGCTGTCATTGTTCAGGAAGTCGTATTGCGCCACAATGCGGCTTGAGTTGACGGCCTCGTGCCCCTGATAGTACCCCGTGTCGACCATCAGGACGAGGATGCCGCTGCCGGTGTAGCCCATATCGTGGACGGCGGGGACGTTGATCTGATTGAGCTGCTCGAAACTGGCGCCATAGTCGAGACCGCTCTTGCGCCATGGCGAGACCTTGGGCCGCACCGCTTGAGGCGCCGCTCCCTGCGGCCGGACCGGGCGCGATGCTCGCAGAACAGGCGTGATCCGGCGCACAAAGTCCAGGCGCGTCAACGCCTCAATCTGGTCGGCTGCCGCCTCCACTGAGGCTGCGTTCAGCCAGCGGCTGACTCTGCGAATCGTGGCCCCGGTGGCTTCAATCTGGCGCAGGTAATCGGTGGTAACCGGGCGGTTGATCCGCTGTAGTTCCGCCCCTTGAAGGGTCCCGCGAATCCGCCTGCGGGTGACGGCCCGGGTGGTGCCCAGGGCAGCCTTCGCCAGCGCGGGATCTGAAGCCTCCTTATCAATGAAATAGAGCCAGAAGTGATAGGCTCCGTTTTCGCGCACAGCGGCCTGATAGTCGTTGGCGCTCAATCGCAGCCGGGAGCCTGCGTGCAGCGGTGGCAACAGCAGCACCCCGAGCAGCAGGAAACGCCAGGTGATGATAATGGAGGGGTGGTACTTGATAAACATGCAGTCATTCTTCCGAGCGGAAAGATACCATATACGGCTGACCGCCACCATATAAAAAGGGGTACTTGAGTCCTGTCAGGCGTGCGTATTTTAAGGCAGGGATATCGGAAGGAAACCCATGGGCGAAATTATAATCGTGATTTCCAAGCTGCTGCATGCAGTCATAATGCTGCTGCAACTGTTGATTTTTGTGCATGTCGTACTGTCGTGGACAGCCATGAGCGTTCCGTTGAATGCAGTGACCCGCTATCTCTATGCCCTCGTGGAAATGATTTACCGGCCGATCCGTGCTGTCATTCCAACCGCACTGGGGGGCGTCGATTTTACCCCCATGGTAGCCCTGCTGGCCCTCTATGTTCTCGATGTGACCGTCGTTTCATTCCTGCTTTCCTCGGGATACCGCTGGCCCCGGTAATGGCGGGCCGCTCAGTGTGGGCCTTTACTCCGGCCTTCAGGCAGTTATGGAATGCGGCGGAGAAAAACCGCCCCGCGGCGGTGGACCTGTTGACCGATAACCCCTTGACGCCGGAAAAAAGACTACTGCAGTTCCGCCAGCTTCAGAAGGGAGGCGCCACTGCCGTGACCCTTTTTGATGTGGGCCGGCTGCCGGAAGGTGATGACTGGCGCTACACGCAGGATGTGGTCAGCAAATCAGGCGTCAATCCTCTGCGGGGACTGGGGCCATTGCTGAAAGAGCCCTTTGTGGATGTGAGCCGGCTCTATCATTGTCCCGCGGGGCATACGGGGATAACCGTCACGGCCCTGGGACGACGGTATGCAGGCAACCCCAAAATCTCCCCCGCCTGCGGAGAGCTGCACCATCTGGCCATTCTCGCCCATGCCGCAGGGCTGGACGTCACCGCCGTTATCGTGGCGGCCGGGGCTGTTCCGGCCCTCCAACCGGAGGAATTTCTGGCCGCTTAAAACGGGATATCGTCATCGTCGGGCGGCTGTGTGGATGCGTCCGCTTCCGCGGGAGGGTCACTGCCGCCTTTCTTGCTCCCCAGCATCGTCAGGTTTTCAGTCACGACTTCAGTGGTGCGCCGTTCAACCCCGTTGCGGTCTTCCCATTTTCGGGTTTGCAGCCGTCCTTCCACAAATAGCAGCTGTCCCTTTTTCACATAGTTGCCGGCAAATTCGGCCTGCTTGCCCCACACCACCAGGCGATGCCATTCCGTCGTTTCAACGTCGTTGCCTTCCTTGTCCCGGCGCACCTCATTGGTGGCCAGCGTGAGATTCACGACGGCGGTTCCGGAGGGTGTGTACTTGACCTCCGGATCGCCTCCAATATGCCCCACAAGAATAACCTTATTGACGCTTCCTCTCTGCATGCTGTCTCCCTCTTTTTAGTCCCGCGTTCGAAATGCAGGCGGGCCTTGAAAAGGTAAGCCGGCCTACCCACTTTGACCACACTAAAGTGTGTCCACAGCGGCACACTAAAGCGTGACCATACTACACTAAAGTGTGTCAACAGAGCCGCGTGACTGAGCCATGCACCTCACGCCTGTCTTGGGGGACAATGTTTTAAGGCGGATTGCCTTAATGGCAACCAGCCGGGTGAGCTGTTTTGTGCCAAGATGCCTCCCGCACACTGCGAATCTAAGACCGGAACCCATAATAAAGGTGGTTGCCATGCAAGCGCACTGGTTGTGGATAGGCGGTGGCTTGAACGGCACGAGAACTATGCTTGCTAACACCCGGAATTGAAGGGGCGGCTGGTGAGAGGCACCCTTGCCGGATGATCAACAGCCAAGCCGCCCCCCAGTGCAAATATACTTGCCCCCCCTGCCTTTGGCGTCCCTGCGTCCTCCCGTGGGGCATTGGTATATCTGCTGTATAGGTTCATTTGTTATAATGCACGAGCCTCTTTAACGGGTCATAGATAATAACGTACTTCTTGCCCGCCCCTTGGTTACTGAGCGTATACGTTACTTGGGCTTCGGTGATACCGCACAGGCTGGCTACATGCGCCAAGCCCCAGGTTGACCGGATGGGTCTGTCGCTATGTCGTATGCTGTATACTACTTCTGAGCGCAGGGTGTTCTTAATTAAAAGGTAATTCCCGCTGATTGACATGCCTAACCGCTTCCCTCTAATTCAGCGTCAAACCTGCAAACCTCATCCGGTGTAGGTAAGACAGTTTGGTTGTGTGGCATAGAATCGCCCATAACTATACGAGCAGCACGGTAAGGTTTTGACTCCAGATTAACCAGGAAGCCGCGCATGGTAGCGCCCTTAACCCGCCGAAAAGCGGCGGAATTATCTATGGAAAGTTTGCGGGCAATGGCGGTTATGGTAACGTTTTCAACACCGTCACTTAAAAGTGCCTGGACGGTGTCAACGGTGGCCCTCACAACGTGTGAAACAGTTGATTCCAAAACCTCAGACAGTATGTCTGAAACCAGTTCGTTTACTACGGCATAATCTTCAATGACCGCAATAATATCACCATACGCGTTTGTTTCCCGGTTATGTTTATGCATTAAGGCATGGGATTTTATCAGCGCGAGCAACAGCCTGAAATCCCTGCGCAGTCTGACCGCAACCGGTGGTATGCACTTTGCCAGGGCATAGGCATACGGCACGATTATGTTAGCGGGCCCACTACGTAACCATTCCTGGTATTCATGCCAGCGTAGCAGCATTTTCGGATCGCGTTTGGTGGGTTTCGCCTGTTCCAGCATTATTTTCTGCGTCTGCTCAGGGGTATCGACTACATTTATGGAAAGTAAACGTGTTTCGTTTTCCGGGTGGATTTTAACTTTTGTCGTCGTCGTCAGTAAACCTGTTGGGCCTTCGCGGGTTATCAATTTTGTAACCATGCCTTGCTTTGTCCGCTCGACAGTTTCATATGCGATGCGGCCTTCCGACAACAAGGACCGGACCAGATAACTCGAGAATTCGTTACTCAAGCCCGAAAACTCATATATCACCAGCATCCTGTGTACCAACGGCTCGGTAGAGTAGGCTAACGCCCGTTCCGACATGGAGGTGAGCGCATAGTAGGCATTTGCTGGGAAAAAATCGAGAGTAGAAGCAGTGATATAGGACTTTCCGCCTGCCGAAGGTCCCTTAATAGCGAGGCTAACAGGCTCCGCCAATAGGCGGCTGGTAATAGCGAGGTATATCAATTTTAACGGTCCATCTTCCCCGACTACTTTACGTAGCCGCAGGTCCTTCACAAACAAGTCAAGGATATTAGGGTTATTGGCTATACTTTGTGCAGGGGGAGTGAGATCCTTGAAAGGGATCACCACAACCTTCGGCTGGAAATCAACAGCCGGGGTTGCCTGTTCAAGGGCCATAAAAAGCCGGTCGTCAAATAAGCCGGCATCGGCCATATACATGGCGCTCATGTCCTTATATTTGACCCCGCCTATATTATCCAGGCTAACCAGCAGGATTTTCTTTACCATGCTTGATTCATGCAGCGTTTTACGTAGTGCCCAACCCCCAGCGTCATCCTCAATAACCACATATATTTTCTCAAAATAATTTAACAGCTCGGCATCACGTGCATCGTTCCAGCATGCCGCGCCGGGCAGGCCCAAGGCGTCAAATCCACGATGCCACAAGGACTGCACGTCAGATTCGCCCTCACAGATGATGATATATTTTGTTTGCGGGTCATTTCCCAACCGGTCCATACCATATAAGGCAACCGTTGTGTCAGGCTTCCATGTAAACCGTTTTTTACCTTTAAGGGCATGGCGGTAGCGCAACGCTATAATATTTTTCTCTTTATCGTAGTAAGGGATGGCAACAACGGTTTTCTTGTTGAGGGTTGCATGTCGCAGCCCGATTGACTTGAGAAAGGCTATCGGCAACTTTTTGTCGTCGGAATATTGCTTGATTGTATAGCCGGTGGATTGCATGTTTGACGCCTTGTTGAGGTGGTGGCTAACCTAGTTGCTGCTTTTTCGGGAATAAATCTTCAATCTTAACGCCAATGGCGTCCAACACTTCGGCTAAAGAGCACCCGGCAAAACAGTGCAACAACAGTTGCCCATCTTTCCCTTTGGCCACACTTAGGCTAGGCGTTCTATCATCATGTGCAGGGCATTTCGCCATCCATCCTCTGCGTACCTCGTGTACACTATAAAGTTTATTGAGTATGTCCTGTATATCCATCATTGCCTTTATACTACCATATGTGTATGTTTGTGTAGTCAAGTAACACTATGTGGTATATTTCAGCAACGAAAATAGCTCCGGGCATAATTACGGTCAACTAAAATATGTGGCTGGGGCTTGTATGGGTGTCCTGGATGGCAGTCAAACGTGCATGCCTTTGTGTATTATCTTGGCTTGAGGCGCTATGCGCCCCTGGCCGGCTTAAAGTCGATATTGCGTTTCTCGCCCCCGCCGATGACGGTGAGGAGGATGCCCACCAGCGTTACCGTTGCTCCGATCAACAGGGCCGGCGTGAGTTGTTCGCCCTGGAACAAGGAGGCTATAAAAAATGTTGTTGGCGGCTGGGCGCACATGATCACGGCCACCTGAGTGGGCCGCAGGTAACTCACGAGCCAGTACCAGAGCACATAGACCAAGCCCGAAGTGACCAGTCCCAGGTAGAGCACCATGCCGGCATCGGCCAGAGTCACATTGGCATAGTCGGCCGTTAGCGCCGCCGGCAAGCCAATGGGAAAATAGAGGACCGCCCCGAAGGCCATCACCAAAAAGGTCGACTCGAGAGCCCCATAACGTTCCACCAGCGGTTTGCCCAGCGTCGTATAAGCGGAAAACGACAACACGGCCATGAGCAGTAGGACATCGCCGCGCAGCGAGCCCCCTTCAAACGATAATCCGCTGCCTGCCAGCACGATGATGACGCCCAGAATCGACAGGGTGATGCCGCCGACTTTCCAGACCCGCAATTTTTCCATTCCCAGCCAGACGGCCATGATGAGCACCCAGGCGGGCGTCGTGCCGTAAAGCAGGGCCGCATGGGTAGCCGTGGAATGTGCGATGCCGAGGATGTAGAGCAGCTGGTTGCCCAGCACCGCCAGCACAGCCAGGACGAAAAACCGCCAGCGGTCTACCGGGTGCAGCAGAATTTTGCGCTGCATCAGCTTAAGGACCAGCGCAAGGGCCGGCGCCGCGATAAGGACGCGCCAGAAGGCGATCCAAAGCGGGTCATGGCGGGTGGAAATTTCCTTGGCAACCACATTGGTGGAGGAGGCCAGCAGAATAAACAGGACCATGTTCCCGTAAAGCACCAGCCGGTGCAGGTTTGCTTTAGAGATGCCGGACACTAAAGTGTGTCAGCAACGGCATGTGACTGAGCCATGCAATGGTTCAACAGGGGCGCCTAGCGTTACTGCCCCGAAGGGCCGCCGGAGTCATTATCCGGCCTGCGTAATAGATTGGTCAGCCGGGGGAACAGCTGGCCGGTCTGTTGCATATAGAGCCGGTAGTCTTCTCCGTAAATCTCCAGAAGGGCCAACTCTTCCCAGTTGGCGATGAGGGTCCACATAATGCTCAAAGGAAAAACGGCCAGCAACACCGGCCAGGAAGAAAAGGCAAACGCCACGCCGGCGGTTCCGCTATAGAGCAACGCCCCGTAAATGGGGTGGCGGAGATAGGCATAGGGGCCGTTAAGGGCATAGGTGCCCTCGCGATCTGCGATAGACAGCATGGCGAGGCTCCAGAACAGGGTAATGACGGCATCCAGCAGAAACAGGATGGCGCCACCCCAACGCCAGCCGTCTGACAGCCTGATCGGCGGAAAACCCAGCAGGGCCGGCTGTTCAACCAGAGCCAGCCACAAGCCAGCCGTCGCCACAGCGCCTAGAAACGGCACCAGCATGTTCATCGGTGGAAAAGCGCCCAAAGCCCCGGGTTAGAGATTGGCGCCTATCGCTTTGAAGGCGCTGAGGACATCCCGGCTGTGCGTGGTCACGTCGACTTCCTTGATGACGTGAATAATGGCGCCGGACTCATCAATCATAAACGACCGCCGGGAAGCGAACGGATATTTACCCTGCGTGCCATACAGCTTGGACACAGATTTGTCCGCGTCGCTGAGGAGGGTAAACGGCAGATTATGCTTTGCCTTAAAGGCCGCGTGCGAGTCGACACCATCATAGCTGACCCCGAGGATGACAATACCCTCATCCTGGTAGCGGGCGAAATCGTCACGCAAATCGCGCGCCTCCTTGGTGCAGCCGGGTGTTTCATCGCGCAGGTAAAAGTAGAGCAGCACTTTTTGTCCCAGGTAATCAGAAAGGGAATGGTCCACGCCAGCCTGATCAGGCAGGGTGAACGCCGGCGCGGCATCCCCGACGCCGGGATCTTGCGCCAGCGCCGTCGAGGTCACCAGCAGGGCAACCCACCCATACCGCCGGATGATTCTCACTCAGTCTCACCTTGAGCAAACAGCGCCAACACGCGGTCGCTGTGGGCGGCGGGATTGACGTCCCGCAATATCGCCAGCAGTTTGCCATCGGCGCTCACCAGAAACGAATGACGCTTGGCGTACATTTTCATGGCGCTTGATCCATAACTGTCGGCGACAGCCAGCCCGACGTCGGCCAGCAATGTAAACGGGAGCCCATGCTCTTGCTCAAACGCTTTGTGCGACTCCACGGAATCGCCACTGATGCCCAGGACCACAATTCCGGCCGTTTTGTACTCGCCAAAATTATCGCGTATGCTGCAGGCTTCCGTCGTGCAGCCGGAAGTAAAATCTTTGGGGTAAAAATAGATCAGCACCTGCTGGCCGCGATAGTCGGAAAGGGACCGCTCGACGCCGTTCTGATCGAGGAGGGTAAAGCCGGGGGCCATGCCGCCCACCATGAGTTCCTGGCTAACGGCGCTCGAGCCGCATCCCATAGCAGCGGCCAAACTGAGCACGATCAATATTCTGTACATGGTCTTGTTCCCTTCATTGAGTGGGACGCGGCGTTCCGGTGAATTTAACGCAATTCAGGAATAACACTAACGTAATTGTTGGCGACAGGAGTAGGCTAGGCGACAACGGCGGCTACCGCTTTGACCTGTGGGGGGGTGAGAGAAAGGTTCCCGGCCCGCAAGTTTTCGTCCAGCTGTTCATGATTGGTGGCGCCAATGATGACGGAAGTGACGGATTTATGGGCCAGGCACCAGCGCAGCGCCAGCTGCGCGCAGGTCATATTATAGCTGTTGGCCAGCTCGGCCACGGCAGCGGCTTTTCCGAAATATTCATCGCTGTTGTAGCGGCTCTCGCCTTCTCGTTGCGCCAGGCGTCCCTTAACCGGCTGCTCACCGGGGATGTACTTGCCGGAAAGCACGCCATGCGCCAGAGGCGAGTAGACGATATTGCCAACCCCTTCCTTCAGGCAGAGGGGAAACAGATCATCTTCGGGCGCCCTGTGAAACAGATTGTACTGTGGCTGGCTGGAGATGAAGCGGCTGCCGCCGGCGTTTTTGGCCGCCTTGTGCGCGGCGCCCAGCTCCTTGCCACTGAAATTGGAGCAGCCGAGGTAGAGCACTTTGCCCTGCCGCACCAGATGATCCAGGGCCGCCATGGTCTCCGCAATGGGGGTCTCGCCATCGGGCCAGTGCACCTGGTAGAGGTCGATGTAATCGGTGCCGAGACGCTTTAAGGAGGCTTCGCAGGCGCGGATAATATGGTGCCGGGAGAGCCCTTCACCCAGCGGTCCCGGCCACATTCGCGCCCGGCACTTGGTGGCCACCACCACCTGGTCGCGGGGGAGCTCCTGCAGGGCCCGGCCCAGGGCCAATTCCGCCCGGCCTTCAGCATACATGTCGGCCATGTCGAACAGGTTGATACCGGCGGCAAAGGCGTGATGAATGAGCCGGGCGGAGGCGTCCATATCGATAAAGCCGCCGAAGTTGAGCCACCCGCCGAGGGCGATTTCGGAGACTTTCAAGCCGCTGTTGCCAAGGTTACGGTACTGCATAATTCCGCGGTCAATTTAGTCTGCCCAGCTTAAGAGGGCAACCCGGTGATCGAGACGCCGAGGTGGTCTGTCATCACATCGTGGCCGTAAATTCGCTGGTGAGAAAGTTGGAAAGGAGACCGCCATGGCGCTGTTGGACGTAGGGGCCGCGGCCCCGGATTTTACACTGCCGGACCAGGATGGAAATGAGATGTCGCTTTCAGACCTGAAGGGAAGCAAGCTGGTAATCTGGTTTTTTCCCAAAGCCAACACCCCTGGCTGAATCATCGAAGGCAAGGGATTCCGTGATGAATTCCAGAAGTTTGAAGAGGCGGGCATCAAAATTGTTGGCGTGAGCGGCGACCCCCCGGCCAAACAGAAAAAGTTTCAGGCCAGGTACGGCTTCCCCTATCCGCTGCTGTGCGATGAGAGCCACGACATGCTGACGGCCTACGGCGCCTGGGGGCCGAAAACACTCTACGGCCGGAAATATGAAGGCATTACCCGCATGAGCTACCTGATTGATGAAGCCGGCAAAGTGGTGAAAGTCTACCACAAAGTGAAGCCGCCGGAGCACCCGGCGCAGGTCCTGGCGGACTGGGCGGAGCTGGGGGGGTAGCCCCTTCACTGGCGGTCACATATTGTAATGTGAACCAGCCAATCAAGACCGGCCGCCTTAACCTACCTCCTTGCGCATGATGGGCCGGGTCTCGGACCTCCGGACTACTTCCTTGTAACCGGCCGCCCGAAACGCCGCCGCTAGGCCATAAAAGGCGAAGACCGGCGGCATAGGCGATTTCTTCGGTTCCACGGCGTAGCCTTCCACCATCCGGCCCCCTTGCTTCCTCACGTAATCCGCCGCTGCCAGGAGCAGCTGTATAGAGACTCCCTGCCGCCGGTATCCCTTGGTTACAAACTGACAAACCACAGACCAGACCGGCTCGTCATCCAACGGCCGCAGAATCTTTGACCGGGCCAATCGGGGGTAGGCTTTTCTTGGCTCCACAGCTACCCAGCCGACGGGTTCTTCTTCATGGTAAGCCAGCAGTCCCGGTGTCTGGCCCTCCCTTACCGCGGCCTGCATGGCCCGGCGGTTGCCTTCACCCTTTTGTGCTTCAAACTCCTTGTTGGTCAGTTGCCACCAGCGGCACCAGCAACCGCCGCAGGCACCGTTGGCCCCGAAGAGGGTTTCGAAGTCGGACCAAGTCTCTGGAGTCAGCGGGCGGATAAAAAAGGTCCGGGACGGCTTCTCGTTCATGCACGGAGTTTAGGTTCTTGAGCGAGACAAGGACAGAGATTGCCGGTTCGCTTTTCGTCATTGCCCGGCCGTACGGTCGACGAGATTCGAGAAGCTTGGCCAGCCAGCCGATTAACGGATGCCGACGATACAGTGGAGAGGCGCTCTACACCGCTGCAGGCTGCTTCAGGTCTCTATCGCCGCCATCCCATTCCCCGTTTTCAGACCAGCAGATGCGCCTGCTCCTGGATGTCGCGGATCGCCTGAACCGCCCGTTCCAGCAGGGGCCGCCCGGCCAACAGCTCGAACTGCCGCAGCCAGACCTGATCCCTGCAAAGGCGATCGGTGACAGGCAGGCCGCCCCCATCATGCTTAATAAACGGCAGGCTCTGCAGCGGCCGGTAGCCATCGGTAGCCACCACCCCCTCAGCCATGAGCGCCTCCAGGAATTTCGCTTTGGGCAGGCCGGAAAAGGCCTTGGCATCGTAGGTGAAAATCAGCAGATGGTAGGCGTTGCGCCCGGTCTGCTGGTAGCGGCCGGCGCATTGCAGGCCGTCAATCTCGTTTAACTGCTCTTCCAGGTAGCGCCCGTTGGCCTCCCTTTTATCAGCATCCGCTTCGAGCCGCTGCAGCTGCACTTGCAGGATGGCCGCTTGAAAGGCGGACAGGCGCAGGTTCAGGCCGGGCGAGAGATGCTCGTACCAGGGGCCGGTGGTGGTGCGGCCGCAGTTGTAGAGCTCAAAGGCCCGCCGATAGAGCGACTCATCATTGGTGAGCAGGATGCCCCCTTCTCCGGCCGTCATGTTTTTGGAGGACTGGAAGGAAAAGCAGCCGACGTTGCCCAGCGCGCCCACTTTTTTCCCGCCGTAGATGGCCCCCGGCGCCTGGGCCGCGTCTTCGATGATGACAATATTGTGCTTTTCCCCCAGCTGCTTAAAGGCCTCCATGTCGGCGGGATTGCCACCGATGTGCACCGGCATGACGGCCCTGGTTTTGCCGGAAATGGCGGCAGCGGCGGCGGCCGGATCGAGGTTGAACGTGAGTGGATCAATATCGGCCAGCACCGGCGTAGCCCCGCACTGCAACACGGCCGCAGCCGTGGCCATGAATGTGTAGGCGGGCACGATCACTTCATCGCCCCGGCCGACACCTGCGGCAGCAAGGGCGCAGTAAAGGGCCACGGTGCCGTTGGCCATGGCCAGGCCGAACTCGGCGTCGTGGTGATGGGCAAAAGCGGTCTCAAAATGTGACACCGCTGCTGAGTGGATGCCCCACTCATCCTTATTGGCAACCGTCGCGAGCGCCGCGATGATCGCCGGGCCCCTGGGGGGCCAACTGGGCCATTCGCTACGGTCGATTCGCGGTTTCCCGCCGAGCAATGCCAGCGGTTTGGATGAACTCATGCGCGGAAGTTAATTCCGCATTTCTGCCACCGTGTGCCGCAATTGTGGTTCCGCGAATAAAATACCCTTTTTTCCAGTGGTGGCAGCCCCTACATTTTTGGCGGCAAGATCGATGATTTTGCTTCTACCGCATATGGCCGCGACACACAAGACCCTCATTTACAATGCCACGGTTGTGAGCCGTGAGGACCTCAGCCCCACACTGGCCATCTTCAGGATTGCGCCTGATGTGGAGCATGAGAGTGGCACAGCGGTGCCTGAATTTATCGCCGGGCAGTATGCGGTGCTGGGGTTGAACAACATCGCCCAACCGGAGAAAGGGTATGTCCGCCGGGCCTACTCCATCGCTTCCCCACCTAACGAAAAGCGCTGGCTGGAATTTTATGTCCGCTATGTGAACCGGCCCACCAGCGCCAATCCACTCACCCACCTGATGTGGGGCCTCCAACAGGGGGACGGCATTTGGGTTGGGCCGAAAGTGATGGGGAAATTTACCCTGGCCGACACCATTGGCGAGGGAGACCCGCGCTTCAAGCTGTTTGTCGCGGCCGGTACAGGGTTGGCTCCCTTCATCTCAATACTCAAGCAGCTGGCCGATCCTGAGCACCATGTATCGGGCGCGACCAAAGAGGTGGCTCTGTTACATGGCGCCAGCCATCCGCACGATATGGCCTATCGTGAAGATATTGAGGCCCTGTTCGAAGGGATGAAGAGGCGCTACTTTCCCACCGTAAGCCGTCCCCAGGAGCACCCCGATTGGAAAGGCGATACCGGTAGGGTAGAGACGTTTTTTGATGACGAAAAGCTGGAGACCTTGGAGCAGCGATTGGGTAAGGGGCCCGGCTTCCTCACGCCCGAGAACAGTGTCATTTACATTTGCGGACTGCAGGGCACTATCGGCCAGACTCTCATCCGGATGTTCCGCCGGGGGTTTGTGCCCAACGACCGGAAAATTCGAGCCGCCTTGGCTCTCCCCGATCACTTGGCCCCGTCAATTTTTTTCGAACAGTACGACACGCTGCCTATTCTCGAATTGGACAATAGCGATTTTGTGCAATCTCTCAAAGAGACATTTCCTGGCGGTTTGTAGGCGAAAAAAAGTCCTAATATATTGCCCTGGCCAACCTTTTATCTTGACACTTTCCAGCCGAGCTACCCAAGTTTATATGCGTATCAATTAGATGTGGATAACTTGTGAACAACTGTTTTAGGTTATCCTCCCGCACCACCGCAAACGCCTTAACATCGAGTACCTTTGGAGCCTACAACCGTTTGGCAAGATTGCCTGTCGCTGATTCGTGGCAGAGTAGCTGCGCAGACGTTTCAAACCTGGTTTGAACCGTTGCAGGTTGCCGATTTAACAGACACAAAATTGGTGGTGCAGGTGCCCAGCCAGTTTTACTATGAGTGGCTCGATGCGCACTACCGTCCCATCATTCTTGATTCACTGAAACAGGCCTCAGGTGTAGACCTGGAGATCGGGTACAAGGTTTCCAATGCGATGGTCGAAACGGAGGAGTCCACGGGGCCTGTACCGACGGTGAAAGTGGAAAATAACGGTTTCTCAAAGGCCACTCGCCTGAACCATCGCTACACTTTCGAAAACTTTGTTGAAGGGGCCGGAAATCAGTTTGCCAAAGCGGCGGCGCTGTCCATTAGCGTCCATAACGGCGCCAGCCAATTCAACCCCCTGGTTTTGTATGGCGGCGTGGGTCTGGGCAAGACCCATTTGCTGCAGGCAATAGGCAATCAGATGTTGGCGCTGACTCCCGACGCACGGATTATTTACGCCACCAGTGAAAAGTTCACGCTCGACTTCATTACCTCCATTCAGCGCAACCGAACGGATGCCTTTTCGCGCTATTACCGCAGTGTGGATATGTTGCTTGTGGATGACATCCAGTTCTTTCAGAAAAAGGAGCAGACACAAGAGCAGTTTTTCCACACCTTTAACGATCTTTTTCAGCGCGGGAAGCAGATTGTCATGACCTTGGACCGGCCGCCGGCGGAACTTTCCGGGCTGACCGACCGCCTCATTTCGCGCTTTCAATCGGGTCTGATTGTCGACATCCAGCCTCCCGACCTGGAGACTCGTATCGCTATTTTGTTGCGCAAGGCCGAGCAGGAGGCGCTCGATATTCCGTTCGAAATCACTGAGTATATCGCCCAGTGTATCAAGTCGAACGTCCGCGACCTGGAGGGGGCCCTCATTAAGCTTCTGGCATACAGCTCTTTGAAAAAGGAAGAGATTACCATCAACCTTGCCAGGATGGTGGTGCAACAAATTTTAGGACGCAATGCCGCCGCCGCCGTTACGGTGGACGAGATAATCCGCACCGTGGCCGCAGATTTTGATCTGCGGGAGGTCCATTTGGTCGGGAAGGGGCGCAAGCAGGAGTTAGCCCATGCCCGGCAGGTGGCCATGTATCTGGCCCGTGAGCTTACTGGTGTTTCGCTGGTCGCCATCGGCCTCCACTTTGCCGGTCGCGACCATACCACGGTGATCCATGCCTGCAAAACTGTGGCGGCGAAAGCGGAGAAGGATCCAGCCCTGAGAGCCCATCTCGAAATGCTCACCAAGGAACTCGCCAATCCCGTCTTCTAGCCGGCCCTGGCCCCGGCCCCCGGCAACTGGGCGTCCTACCACTACCCCGACAGACCTGGCGCACCGTGAAATTTACTGCCCCTGTTATTATTGGCTTGGCTGCCGTCCTGGCCTATCTCGGGCCACCTGCGGAATTGGGGATGATGAACTCGCCTGACGCCGACCAGCCAGCGCATCACACAGATTCCGGCTTTACGAACCCCTGGGCGGGCGAACAGCATTCGGCCCGTTTCCGCGATGTGTTAAAATTTATGTGGGAACACCCACCCGGCCGGCCACGCTATAAGACCTCAGTCGGGACGATCCCTGTAACCGAGCCGAACTGGGAAGCCATCGAATCGCCGGGGGACTCAATGGTCATCACCTGGTTGGGGCACGCCACCTTTCTCATCCAAATCGGCGGCAAAAACATTCTCACCGACCCCAACCTGAGCGATCGGGCATCGCCCGTTTCATGGGCCGGCCCGCGCCGTGTCACCCGCCCGGGAATGACTGTCGAGCAACTGCCGCGCATTGACGCTGTCCTGATCTCGCACAATCACTACGATCACCTTGATACCCGGACGGTGAAGCAGATTGGCTCTGGGCCTACCTGGTATGCGCCTCTTGGCATGCAGAAGTGGTTCCGGGCGCGCGGCATCAGCAAGGTGGTGGAACTTGACTGGTGGCAGTCAGATGGCACGCTCGGCAATATCAAAATCCTTGCAACGCCGTCAAAGCATTTCTCCGGCCGTACCCCATGGGACCGGGATAAGGCGCTTTGGTCGAGCTGGGTGGTGGCATATCAAGGTCGAAAAATCTACTTTGCCGGCGACACTGGCTACGGCCCGCATTTTAAGGAGATTGGCGTCAGTGAGGGACCGATAGATGTGGCTCTGCTGCCCATTGGCGCCTACGAGCCGCGCTGGTTTATGTCGCCGGTCCATATCGATCCCGCCGAGGCGATCCAGGCGCAGGCCGAATTGCAAGCCCAGCGCTCGGTGGCTATGCACTGGGGCACGTTTCTGCTCACCAACGAACCACTACAGGAGCCGCCGGAGATGTTCCGGCAGTATGCTGACTCAGCGGGGCTGGATGAAGGCCACGCCATTATCTTGCGGCCCGGAGAGACACTCATTGTGCCCAGGGAAACGACTCCGGTCCCTTAATCGGGCTCAACTGCGGAGAACACGGTTTCTTCCCGCTCCACCCATACGGGGAATTGCACTTTGCGGGAGGCATAAAACAGCCCCTTTCCCCCTTCTATATTGCCTTGCGGTTCAATCAGAGGATTCATGTCGAAGGGGTCGCCTGCGAAGTAATCGGCAATCTGGTGATCGGTTATTTCAAGCGTAATCAGGTGTGGTCCGGAATAGTTGAAAAAAAGCCAGCTGAGCCACACTTCGGTATTGCTCAGGTTCCAGGTAAAGGGTGACGGCCTGTAGAGATTGCCATCCTCATCTTCCAGCATGTGACCTTTAAAGGCGTGGGCCTGGAAACTGGTATCAATGATGGCCCGCTGAGGGCTTTGGTCCAGCGCCAGGGTTGTGGCCCGTATGATGCCCTCCAGGGTGTCGCTGCTCCACTCCAGCACCATGAGCGGGATGGAAACAAAACTGGCGCTGTAACACGGCCCCTCCCGGTAGATAATCGTATCCATAACCAGACCGGTCCAGTCTCCACCGGCGGCCGCCGCGAAGTCGGAAAGTAAATGATCACCGAGATGGAGGTCTACCGGCCGCACCACTTCTGCGACCTCATCGCAGACGCCTTCCAGGGCGATGCTCGCCACCGAAAAGCTGTCCGGAACGGTAGCCGTCGCCAAAAGCAGTGAGCCTTTTATGGAGGCCTCCAACGTGTAGGTAACCCCCGGCTGGAAAGTCATAGGTGCGAGTCCGAGGTCCAGGTAGCGGCCGGGCCGGCCGGGTACCGCCTGCAAAGTGGCCGTGGCCCCGCCACCGGTAATGGTCACCACGGCATCGCTGATCCAGCGGTCGGCCGTCTCACTGGATTCGTCGATGGGCGAAGTGCGCGAAACGAAAATAGTGTCCGGGCTGTGCGCCCCGGCGGCAATGCTGCCGTAAATGACATACTGTTGCACATAATCTCCCGCATCGGTGGGCAGATTACAGGCCATCAACACGGCCAATGAAATAGCGCCGGCGGTTTTAAAACGCAATGCTGAATCCGATACTGGGCAACAGCGGGAATATACTCAGTATCTCCCTCTTAGGAATGGCTTCATCAGGCTCGTCAATTTCGCCGTCATCATCATCATCAAGGTTGTTGCTGGTGCTGCCGGTCACGTAGTAATAGGCAAAGACATTTTCGCGCCAGTAGGCGTTGACCACTTGAAAGCTTGCTTTCATCTCCAGGCCCCAGCGCTTTTTGAAATGGTATCCCAAGCCTAGATCGAGACGGTGATACTCCGGGAGTCTCAGAGCATTTCTGCCCCCCGGAATGGGAATGAATTTCGCCTCTGTCGTGCCGGTGAGGTTGTCGTAGTAATATCCCAGGATGGGGGTGTAGGGCTGTCCGCTCTGGTAAGTCCAGGTCAGGCTTAAGTCCCATTTGCGGTTGGGGCGAAAAGCAACCACCACATTGAACACATGGCGGCGGTCCCAGTTGGTGTAGTACTCCTTTCCTGACAGGTTTTTCTGGGAGACGGACACGGCATAGGAGAGCCAACCTGTAAGGCGGCCCACTTCGCGCTGCAGGAAAAGTTCGGCGCCGTAGGCGGTACCGCTACCGGCGATAAACTGCTCAGCAAAAGCATTCTCAGGCAGACCTTCGTCGGAGGTTGAGCGCGTCTCCCTGAACGTGAGCAGGTTGTCGAGTGACTTGTAGTAGACTTCCGCCTGAAACCGGTAGCGCCCCCCGAAGTAAGATTCGTAACCGGCCACCCATTGGGAGGAGCTGCCGGGATCGTTCGTCCCATCATTAGCCACCCAGCTGTCGAGAATGGTTGGGTTGTAGTCGTCCTGGACAGTCGCCATAAATTGGTGATAGAAGCCGGCCGCCAGGTTGATGAAGCGGTCCGGCGCGATAGTGATCTTCACATTGAGCCGCGGATCGAAAAACCACTTCTGCGGATGCAGGTTGTAATAGGTAACGCGCAAGCCGGGCTCTATCATGATATTGTCTCCCAGCCACAACTTGCTTTTCTGGTACACAGCCACTTCCACCGGCTTCTGGCTCAATGTAAACAGGGGGGTATCGAGGGCAGTAGCCTCATAGGTAAAAAGCAGTTGTTTCGCTTCGAGGCCCCAGCGCAGCTGCCGTCTGTCTGCGCCGAAATAGGTCCAGTCTGTGCGGAAGCTCTGGTCATTCACGACGCTGGTTTGGGCAATTTCCGCATCGGCGCCAAGGGCGAAATAGGTGTCAAACTGGCTGGAGGCAATCATCGTATTGGTCACCAGTTGGGCAGACAGCAGCTTCCGGTAGTTGAGGCTGTAGGTTTCGTTGCCCCAATCGGCGTTCAGCCCGAAGGCGTCAAAGTCGAGGTCGTCCCGCCCCAGATACCAGCTGACCGAAAGGCGGTCGTTGTCTGTCAGGTCCTGAAAAATATGCCCCTGGAAATCGTAGAAGTAGTAAGGAAAATAGAAGTCAGTCCCTTCGAACAGCTTGTCAAAGTATGTGCGCCTGAATGACGCCAACCACGCGCCCCGGCCAACGGGACCTTCCAGCGTGGATTGGGCGGCCAGCAGCGATACCGATGCTTTCACTCTCAGCCGTTTGCGGTTGCCTTCCCTGCTGCGCACGTTCAAAACGGCTGACAGGCGGTCGCCATACTCGGCATTGAAACCCCCTTTGATCAGCTCGGCTTCCTGGATAGCATCGAGGATGAAATTGGAAAAGAGGCCGCCCAGATGTGACGGATTGTAGACCGTCACGCCATCCAGCAGGATGAGATTCTGGTCGGTATTTCCGCCGCGAATGACCAGGCCGGTGCTCAGCTCGGAAGTCCTCAGGACCCCGGGCAACGCCTGCAGGGTGCGCATTAAATCGGCCTCGCCCAACTGCGGCAGGCTGCCCAGCTGCCGGGTGTTCAACTTGACCCTGCTGATCTGGCTGTTGATCTGCCTGTCCAACCGCTGCCCGGACACTTCCACCCCCTCCAGACTCACGGGCTGCTCGAACAGTTCGACATCAATGCGCAGTTCCTCCTCAGCCCGTAGCGATAATGCCTGAGTGACGCTGGCGTAACCGAGATACGAGACCTTCAGGGTGTAGTTACCGGGGGCCAGAAAGGTGAGGACATAATAGCCGTCACTATTGGTCGCCGCGCCAAGGGATGTGCCGGTCAGAAAAACGTTGGCCCCGGGCATGCCCTCGCCAGATGAGGCGTCGCGCACAAAGCCTGAGATGGTTGCCGTTTGTCCCGGCAGCAGACCGGCTTGCAACAACAGCACCAGCGGCAGAAAATGAAACTGTGATCGGATGTAGGACATGGATTTATGGTCGCTGCAATATTTTTTACCCGGCTCAACTTACACCGGCAATTTGACGAACAGAAGCGGGGAAGGTTATCGTCTGTTTGACAAAAAGCAGATCGAAGAGGCATAAATGTGGCCTGGCTCACAGGGCCGGTGCAGGCGGCCCAATAATGTTGTACATTCCCAAGCCTTCTCTGCCAGGGATCGTAACAAGGCAGGTCTGCGTCTGGCGGACCTGCGCAACGGGGGACTAGAACATGAGCATCACACGCATTGCGTCCCAGCAGAGCGCCTTCCAGTCAGCCACTGATATTGGCGGGGCAGGCAACAGACTGGCCTCTTCCAGCCTGACGCTCTCCACGGGACAACGTATCAACTCCGCCGGAGATGATCCGGCAGGATTTTCCCTGGCCCGCACGCTCTCGGCAAGGGGCGCCGGCCTGACACAGTCCATAGCCAACATTGGCAACGCCACCAACGCTCTCAATATTGCCGAAAGCGGACTGGTGGCCATCTCCGATTTGACACTCCAGATCGGCGAGCGCGCCGTTCAGGCGGCCGACGGCTCTCTAAATGACGGCCAGCGCGCGGCCATTCAGGGCGAAATTGACGCCCTTGTGGCGGAGATTGATGATATCGCCCGTGAGACGTCCTTTCAGGATCAGGCGCTCATCGACGGCACCTTTACGGACCGTTCGGTACAGACCGGTCCCGACCCCGGCGACACTTTTAATCTCTCCATTGGCAATGGAACTGCCGAAGCCCTTGGTCTCGACGCCATCGATGTGACCACCCAGGCAGGAGCTTCGGCGGCCATCGATCAGGCAGCGCAAGCCCAGGCTGACGTCACTGCCGCTGCCCAGGAGGTGGGGCAGGCACAAACCCAGCTCCGTGCCAGGGAAGATAACCTGGTGACCACGGCGCTTAATAATGAGGCGGTCCGGAGCCGGGTGGAAGATGCAGATGTGGCTGAAGAGCTGCTCAACAGCACCCGCAACCAGATTCTTCTACAATCCGCCATTGCTGCCGAAGCCCAGGGCAACGCCTCGGCGCAGGAGGTTCTCAAGCTCTTCTAAGCAGCTAAATTGCTCGCACGTAAAAGGGTCACTTAATGAGTGGCCCTTTTTTGTCGACCCTTTTCTCCTTCAGCCGCGATGCCAATTGCCATCTCGTGACAATCAGATTACCTTCCGTGTTCACTGCGGAGCGTAACGTTTAACCTGATTTCGCTGGAGGGTCTCATGGCAGCCGACAGTCCCCAACCAAAAAAACCTGCAAAAATCACCACCACCACAAAAGAGTCCAAAACAGCCCCCCCGAAGCCCCCAGGGAACATCTTCTCAACGCTGAGGCAAAATATTTCCCTGGCGCTCATCGCCGGAATCCTCGCTTTCGGGGGAGCGGTGGCGGGAGGGGTTATCACCAACGCTGCGCAACGGGCGGTCTGGGAGGAAGAGTTTGCCTATGACGCTGAACAGCGGATTGTCGATATGCGCATCGACCTGATCGAAAGAACGGTGATGCTGATGAGTCAGAGTTACGCCGTGCAGGAAACGGAAAAAGACAACATTGCCGCCGCTCTCTCTTCCGTGGCGAAAGTGGCCACCGACCCCAAGTCGATTATGGGCCTGATCAAGAAAAACTTCAGGGAACAGACGGTGGCAAAGTGCAAGGCCATCTCCTCCCGGAAAGAGTACACCAATATTCTCAAGCTCGATCAGGTCTTTTTCGGACCCAAAACCAACCGGGCGGTTGAGAAACTGCTCAAGGTAGACCCGTGGTGGGACGCTAA
The DNA here is from genome assembly GCA_004124875.1 of Fidelibacterota bacterium. Lineage (GTDB taxonomy): Bacteria > Fidelibacterota > Marinisomatia > SCGC-AAA003-L08 > TS1B11 > TS1B11. Next base: position 241,129 of record SCKJ01000001.1, read on the forward strand.
AGCCAAAGATCGTGAAGCGCTCATTGATGCCATGCACGCCGAATTTCTGGCAGGCTTTAAAACTGGCTAAAGGATCCGCGCTGACCCATGTGTCGCGCATTAAAGCATGGGCCGTGATCGAAGAGGCCCGCGACAGGCTGGAGCATGTCGACGACGCGCTCGATTACGCGGTGCGCCAGGCCAAGGACATTTTCTCGGTGCAGCTGAAAACGTCGGAGTCGTTTTTACACCTGCTGTGGCCCCCTTGTCCTGAAGCCATATGGCTGACCCCGGAGGGGCAATCCCGGACCGTAAAGGACGTGGCCGGCCGCATCCTCAACTCAGGCCATAGCTTTGAACAGCTTGCTGAGGGCCACCGAAAACTGCCCGATGACCACGATACCGAATTCTTTGCCAAGTTTCCTTATCTGGATGAAAATTTCGACATGCAAAAGTTTGGTCTGCTGGCCCTGGCTGCTCTGGGCGACGAAGAGCAGAGCGAGTCCCCCCGGGCCAACTTTTATGTGTACGACGGGGTGCGCCGCTCACTCGTGCTGGCCAAGCGTCTGCTGACGGGCCAGTCGCGCTATGAACCGGTGAACGCGTTGCTGATCATTCCCCGGCCTCTTTAACAGGAACGATCAAATGAACCCTATATGCCCCCAAGCACCCTGCCGGCAATGCTCTTGCCGACCATGTCATGGAACGCGCTCCTGATGAATAAGCCGGTGAACATTCCTGTGCCCGAAGCTCGCGGCCTTGCGGGACTATGGTCCCTGCCCGCCAGCGCCACTTCCTGGCCGGCCATCGTCATCGCCTCCGGCTCCAACTACCCCAAAGAGGGGGCCATCATGGCCGCCATGACCGAGCGAGCGCTGGCCGCCGGTTGGGCCGTACTCACTTTTGACTGGAGTTACACCACTTATGGTGGCTCGCCGTCTTCCAGCCGCAAGCGCGAAAAGAGAGAATTGCAGGCGGCCCTGGACTATCTGGGCAGCAGGCCGAAAATCGATAGGCAACGAATCGTTGTTGCCGGAAAGTCGCTTGGCAGCGCGGTGGCGTACGCCCTCTTTTTGGATAACCTCGACCTGCTCGGCGCCGCCCTGCTGACGCCGGTCATGCGCACCCCGGAAGGGGCTGAGCGGGCCTACCCCGGCCTCTCTGCCCAGGCGCGTCCCATCCATCTGCTCGCCGGGAAAAGCGATCCGCTCAACGCCCTGCCGGTGATGGAAGCCCATCTCGCTGGCGCCGGCAAACAGATCGTGACCACCCTCATTGACGGAGACCACGGCCTGAATGTGACGCGTAAGAAAGACGAGACCAGCCAAGCCCGCAACCGCGCCAATGTGGCGGCGGGCGTTAGGGCGGTGGTGCGCTGGTTGGAGACATTATCGGCCCCGTGACCGGCAATCCTGGCGCGCCTGCGCGAGGCGCTTTTAAAGCGCTCGGTCCCGGCATGGCCGTGGCCGCTACCGGCATTGGCGCTGGAGACATGGTTGCCGCCACCGTTGCGGGCGCGACTTACGGCATGGGTATCCTCTGGGTGGCCCTCTACGGCGCCGTGCTGAAACTGGCGCTTAACGAGGGCATTGCCCGCTGGCAATTAGCCACCGGAACCACTTTGCTGGAGGGGTGGCTGACCCGGTTGGGAAAATGGACGGGCGTCTACTTCGGCATCTACCTCGTCCTGTGGTCGTTTATTGTGGCTGGCGCCTTGATGGCGGCCACGGGTCTGGCTGCCTCGGCGCTGTTCGGGGGCCTTTCCGTGGCGGCCTGGGGCGCGCTCCATTCCGTTGCCGCGCTGCTGTTGGTCTGGTTTGGACGCTACCTGCAGTTTGAACGCCTCATGAAAGGGTTTATTGTCACTCTTTTTCTGGTCATCCTGTATGGCGCCGTGGCCCGCAGCCCCGACTGGAGCGCGCTGGTCAGCGGCATGACCGTTCCGCGCGTGCCCCCCGGATCAGCGGCTCTGATACTGGCGGTTTTGGGCGGTGTCGGCGGCTCGGTGACCATGCTTAGCTACGGCTACTGGATCAGGGAGAAAGGGTGGACCGGCACTGAATACCACCGCACGGCGCAGATCGACCTGGCCGCCGCCTACCTGCTGACCGGCCTGTTCGGGGTGGCCATGATGGTGATCGCCTCCGGTGTTGATCCCGGTATTGCCACCGGCCAGCAGCTGATCCTCGAGGTGGCCAGGCAGCTGGAAATCGTGGCCGGTCCCATAGGGAAATGGAGCCTGCTGATCGGATTCTGGGCCGCCGTGTTCTCATCCATGATTGGCGTCTGGCACGGGGTGCCCTACATTTTCGCGGATGGCCTGGCCATCTGGCGGGCCGGTGGCCGGAAGCGAGATGCCAGTCAGCCATTGGCCGGCAGCCGGCCCTACCGGGCCTATTTAATTTATCTGGCCCTGCCGCCCATGCTGCTGCTGCTGCTTGGGAGGCCGGTGTGGATTATCGTGGCCTACGCCATGATGGGGGCGCTGTTCATGCCGTTTCTGGCGGGTACGTTGCTGGCGCTGAACAGCCGCCGCGAGTGGGTGGGGGAGCTGACCAGCGGCTGGCTGGCCAAAGCGCTCCTCTGGCTGTCGCTGATCCTCTTCGGCTACCTGGCGGCCGTCGAGATCGCCCGTCGCCTCGCCGCCTAAGGCCATCGTGAGGCCATGTCCGGAGTCCGCCAGCTGGCGGATTGAAGGGCCCTGGAAGCATCAGGTCCGGGGCTCCCGGCCTAGCCGGCTACGATGCCTATCCAGCTGCCGAGAGCCATAGCCAGCGCCGTTTCCACCAGGCCGATATGGGTCAGCTTCATCCGGCGGTAGCGATCAAACTGCAGCATGATAACCACCAGTTTCGTCACGGGGATCAACATCGCCCAGCTCAGCCTGGCCTCCAGCAGTCCCAGCCGCACCAGCAAAAAGATGGACGACAAGGCCACCAGGTGATAGACTACGGCCGCTGTTAACGCCGGGTCCCCCTGCAACCGTATCTGCACCGTGAACACGGAGCTCGACATCACCAGCGCCATCAGCAGCCACAGGCCCAGCAGATCTTCCGCCATGAAGCCGGTGGTGGCGGTAAAGGCCAGCGGCAGGGCCAGCGCGAGCGTGAAGAATGCGGCCAGCTCGTTGACGGCCGATTTGGGGTTGCGGCGGAGAATCCCTATCAAGTTGATCAGCAGTCCTATGCCGGCCACAGCATAAATGCGCCCCAGCGCCGGAACGGTGAGCCACAGTTTCGTGGCCGCGGCAGCCGCTACGCCTGAATAAAGCGCCAGCCAAAGCGCGTTGGGACCATCGATATATCGCCGGCGAAGAATCCGCGAAAGGGGCGCCTGGGTCTGGAACGCCGCCATGGCCGCCAATAATGCCAGCGTCGTGGTTGTGCTCCATCTGCCGGCCAGCCATGCGCCGGTGAAGAACGAGACCAGCAGAGTAATGGTGGCGCCGTGTTCTCTGGACAGAGGTGGCCGGAGCCAACGGCGCAAGGGGGCGGGGGCGGTGTTCACTTACATGCCCAGCAGTCGCGGCAAGGTGAGCGTGATGGCCGGAATATAGGTAATCAGCAGGACGCCCACCGCCAGGATGAGCAGGTAGGGGACCACTGATTTATAGACCTCTGGCAGTGGCAGGTTAAAACGGTAGCTGCTCAGGAACAGGTTCATGCCCACCGGTGGCGTGAGGTAGCCGAGTTCCAGGTTCACCAGGAAAATGATGCCCAGATGGACCGGGTCGATGCCGAACGCCAGGCCCATGGGGGCGATCAGCGGCACCACCACGATAATGGCCGAGAAAATATCCATGAGCGCCCCTACCAGCAGGAGGGCCGCATTCAGCGCCAGCAGGAACAGCAGCCTGGAGTGAATGTGATCCTGCACCCAGTGCAGCGCCCGGCTTGGCACCTGCGCATCGACCAGGAAGCTGGTCAGGCCCATGGCGACGCCGAGGATGATCAGCACCCCGCCGATGAGCGTGGCGCAGCTGACCATGGTCGGCAGCAGTTTGCCGTTCCATTTCAAATCGCGATGGACGAACGTTTCGATGACAAAGGTATACAGGGCCGTGATGGCGGCCGCTTCAACCAGCGTCGTAATGCCGCCGAAGATGCCCACTAGGATAATAACGGGAACGGCCGCCTCCCAGGCCGCTCCTCTGAGGGCCAACCAGGCCTCTTTCCAGCGGAACGGCGTCCGTCGGGACTGCCCCACGACCCCCTGCCGTACCCCCCAGGCCGCCACCAACGCAATGAGGACCAGCCCCGGTAGCAGCCCGCCGACAAACAACTTGTTGATGGGCGTCTGCGATGATATGCCGTAGAGGATGACCGGGAGGCTGGGCGGGAACAGCAGCCCCAGTGAGCCGGAGGCGGTGACCAGCCCGGTCGAAAATTTCGCATCGTAATGCTCCTTGATCAGCATGGGATAGAGCAGCCCCCCCACGGCCAGAATCGTGACCCCCGAACCGCCGGTGAACGACGTGAAAAAGGCACACACCAGCACCGTTATGACGGGAGTGCCGCCCGGTATCCAGCCAAACCAGGCCCGAAACAGCCGCACCAACCTTTGGGAAGCGCCGCTTTCGGCCAGAAAGTAGCCGGCCAGGGTGAACAGGGGAATGGTCGGCAGCATAGGATGCACGACGATGCGATACGTCTCCGCGGGGATGGCCGCCATGACGCCCCAGCTGTTCCAGAACAGGAGCACGGCCGAGCCCCCCAGCGCCACATAGATGGGAGCGCCCAGCACGACGGCGGCCACCAGCAGCCCGAAGCCCGCGTAGATGGCCCACCCTTCCTGCAGTTCCAGGCCCATACCCAGCCCACCCAGCACGGCCCCGACCAGCAAGATGGCGCCGCGTTGCTTCCAATCGTCGGAGCTGCGCCGCAGTATCCGCCAGGCGATGAGGGCCAATGCCGCAGGCATCACCGCCTGTGCCATCCACACCTGTATCGGCCCAATGATGGCGCGGGGAAACTCTCTTTCGGTGAGCATGAGCTTTAAACTGGCGGCGGCGAGCACCAGGGTGACTCCCACTGCGACGCCGTTGGCCAGGATGCCGCCCCAGATTCCCAGCCGGTCTCGCAGCCAGCCGCCCTCCCCTGCCAGCGACAGCAGCCGGCCGTCGCGGGCGGCCAACGCCGCGCCGATAAATCCGATCCACAAGGTCAGATGTTGTACGGTGACGATCGAGCCGGTGATGCCAGTGGAAAACAGTTCACGCGCCACCACTTCCATGGCTGGCAGCAGCGCCATGAGCGCCAGGATGGCCACGGCGACCCCATCTTCCAGGCGATGAAAGTAGCGCCGCAGGCGGGTCAGGGAAAATGGATGTGGAAGGTCAGGGGAGGATGAAATCGGGATGGTCCTTTATGGCCTTAAGGGACATGACCCGGTCATACATCACAGAGTCCACCAGGGTTCCCCGCAACAGGATGACAAACTCATCAACGACATCCTGCCACAGCTGCGCCTCCTCTGCGGTAATGGAAATGACAGTCAGGCCGTGCTTCTTCATCACTTCAACGGCCTCAGCATCGGAGTAACGAATTTCGTTCCAAATCCGGAGGGTCCGCTTATCGATGGAGGCCTGCAGCTTGGCGCGCCACTTATCGGGAATGCTCTGCCAGATCTCATCCTTGATGATGAGCGCTCCGGTCATGGCCGCAAAGGGGAGGTCGATCATATACTTGGCCGTGCCAAACCACTGGAATGAGGCCACCGTCAGGGGCGAAGCATCCACGGCGTCAATCAGGTGGGTCTCCAGGGCGGGCAGCACATCCACCGCCGCCAGCGACACGGGCTGAAATCCGGCGGCCTTCCACAGGCGCGGGGAATGGGGATCACCGGCCCAGGTGAAAATCCGCTGCTTGCGCATATCGTCAGGTGTCCTGGCCGGCTCGCGGCTGAACCAGTAGACCCACCCGACATCGGCCCAGGCCAAGACCCGGTAGCCCTTCGACTCAAAGCGCGCTTTCAACTCCTCATCCACCTGGGATCGTATCCAGTCGAGTTCCCGATAATTTTTGGCCAGCATGGGCAGAGAGAGCGCATAGATGCCCTTGTTGATGTAACTGAGCCCCTCGGCCGATAGCGCGGCTGCCTGCAGCTGCCCGATGCGCATCTTGCGGACCATGTCGCTTTCGTCTCCCACGGTGCCCCCGGCGTAGATTTTCAGGCGCACTTTGTTGCCGGTGATGTCGCGCCAGTCCTGCCTGATTTCCAGCAGCACCTGGTGCCAGGGGGAACCTTCCGGTGCCAGAGTTGCCATTTTGACGATAATCGGCTTCTGTCCCCACAGGCCGCCGGGGAGCGCGACGAGAATGAGCACGGCCATCACGGTCAACACGGCTTGGCTTCGGAGGTCGATGGTTTTACAATGCATATGAAATTTGCTTCCAGGTGTGAGCAGTTAAAGGAACAGGTCGTCGATGCGGCCCAGCAGCCACTTGGCCCGTTTCCGCGCGACCCGGTTAACCGCCCCGCCTCCTTTGATGGCCAGGGCGCGATTCATCATTTCAATAAAAGTTTCGCGATCCTGTTCCTGGACCGAGATGCTCTCTCCATAGGCGACAAACAGCCCGGCGTTTTGATCTCCGGAGATTTTCAGGGCCTGATCATAATAGTGCTTGGCCAGCTTCACGCTGCCGCCCATCATGGCCGGGCGGCTCGCTTCGTAGATCATCAGCAGCTGGTAGGCGGCTCCGCCGGAATAGCCAGGCTGCAGCTCGGTAACCCGGTGCGCCAGAGTGCCTACCTGAGGCAAGCGGATGACCCATTCCGGTTTGTCCTTTAAGGTGCCGATGGCAGCCCCGAGCGCCGCCGCGGTCCAGTACAACAGCGGCACGTCTCCGGTAACGGTCTGTTCGACGGCTTTGCCGGGACTCGCTTCCAGAGCTGCGGCAAATCCGGGATGCCGGCGCTCCAGCCCGGCGACCCCCTGCTCATACGCCCTTACATAATGCTTGCGGGCTTTGGCCCACTTGCGCTGGGCCTTGTAATAGTCTTCATCCTGAAGGCGCTCGGCCTTGGTGGCCAGGAAGGCATAGGCGTAACCGGTGTGCAGCGCCACAGGCCGGTGAGCGGCCCCGCCACCGGCGCAGCTGCCGCTTAAGAGAGCAAGCAGTATGAAAGTGGCTAAATTTCTGGCCGCTGTCTGCATGGCTGAAATGTAGGTGACCCCCGGCGTGGCGGTAAAGGAAAAGGTGAACGCGGCTCCGCCAGGCTCCATGGGGGGCGCTGCAGCAATTATCGAAGACCGGCCTCTCCTCTAGCCAAGAGGTCGCCCTCCATTTAACTTTCCCTTATGAACAATTTCATGGCGCTGGCGCTGGGGGCAACACTGTTGTTGGGCCAAGCCGAATATGCCCGGCAAGACGCGCTGATTTTTCAGGCCAACTATTTTCCACCGCTGGATACGTTGACTATGGCGCGATACTGGAGCGCGACAGCCAGCCGCAGCGAATCGATCTACAACGGCAACGGCAGCTGGGGCCTCGGTTACGCCGATTGGCCCAACCAGCCGTACGATGCCGACCATCCCCTGGTGCGGGTCGTGGCCCGGCACGCGCTGGGACTGATGCTGCTGATAGATGCCGGCCTGGCTGACAGCTCGGCTGTGCGTCGCGCCCGGATGGCCCTCAACTGGCTGCTGGAACGGCAGACGCCCGAGGGGGCCTGGCCCCTTTATACGGTCAACCGGGGAGTCGTGTCGGTCAACAGCGTCTATCCAACGGCCCTCGCGGGCCGGGCGCTGAGCTTGGGCCATCAACTGTTTGACAATCCCCGTTACCAGCTGGCCGCCACCCAGGCAGCGGTCTGGCAGGGACTGCGGCCGGCCACCGAGTCGCCACTGCACCACGGATTGGTGCTGGCCCAACTGCTGGAACATTTCAGGTCACTGGATCATCAGATGCATCTGGATCGGGCCGTTGATCTGGGGCTGCGGCTCATCAGCAGCCAGCTGCCCAACGGCAGTTGGAACGATTCCAGGCCCGTCCATACCGATGAGCATGCCGTAATCGCCGAAGCCCTGCTGCTGCTGGAGCAAGCGCTGACGGGCGATCATCCCCACAAACGCCGGATCGCAACCGCCACGACCGGGGCCCTCAATTTTTTGCTCGAGAGCCAGCGCAAAGATGGCAATTTCAACACCGCGGTGGACGAGGCGCTGGCCACAAAAGTGCCCACATTTGAACTCACTGCCCTCGTGTTGGGGCGCAAGACGAAAGGCATACCGGAGTTCGACATGCCCATTGCCGGGGCCGTCAGGGCTATGCATGAGCACGCATCACTGATGGGCAACCTTTGGCGCGGGTCGCAGGACGGGCGCTTTCTGGGCATGGCCAACGCGCTGGTGTGGTTTACCACCACTTATGCGCCCCTGCCCAAGCCGTCCCGGCGCAAACATCTACCCCTCGGGGCGGCCTTTGAAGGAACCGCCGCCGAATCCCCGGCGTTCCAAACAGGCGAAACCGATACTCAAGCGATTGACTCCGTCATGCCCAGCCCCATATTACCAGCCGATAGCGCTATTCAGGATAAGTCCCCGGGAGATTCACTTGCAGCGCCCGATTCCGTGAGCGTTCCACCTTCAGGAAGTGAGCGGTAGGGGTGTCAGTGGAGCGCCAACCGACCCTCTTTGAGTCAGGCATCAACGCGCCTCTGCCCCCTTTGGCGGAGCGGGTGCGGCCCACTTCGCTGGACGATTTTGTCGGTCATGAGGAGCTGCTGGGACCCGGCCACCTGCTGCGGCGCATGGCGGAAACAGGGCAGCTGTTTTCGCTGATCTTGTGGGGACCACCCGGCTCCGGCAAAACGACACTGGCCCGGCTGCTGGCCGGGGAGTCCCGGGCGGAGCTGCATGAACTGTCGGCCGTATCTGCTGGGGTCAAGGATGTGCGAGCCATTCTCGCCACGGCTGAGGGGAACCGGCAACTGGGGCGCTCCACCCTGCTGTTCATTGATGAAATTCACCGCTTCAACAAGGCGCAACAGGACGCCCTGCTGCATGCCGTGGAAGAGGGCCTCGTCATCCTCATTGGCGCGACCACGGAGAACCCCAGCTTTGAAGTGATCTCCCCGCTGCTGTCGCGTTGCCGGGTAATTCAGCTGAGTCCCTATGAGCCTGGCCAGCTCGATGCCATGCTTGAACGCGCCCTGGCAGAGGACATACTGCTCTCACGCCTGAAGATTGATCTGCCCGCCGAGGCCAGGCAGCTGCTGTTGGAGTCAGCCGGTGGGGACGCGCGCAAGCTGCTTAACGCGCTGGAGATTGCGGTGGGGCAGCAGTCCGGGAAGGAAGCAATAACCCTGACCGTGGATGATATCAACGAAGCGCTGCAGCAGCGCAACCTCCTGTATGACCGGGCCGGCGATTACCACTACGACACCATCTCGGCGTTTATCAAGTCGCTCAGGGGCAGTGATCCCGATGCCGCCATTTACTGGCTGGCCGTGATGCTGGAGGGGGGCGAAAAGCCGGAATTCGTTGCCCGCCGGATGGTGATTCTGGCTTCGGAGGATGTGGGCAACGCCGATCCCCAGGCGCTGGTCATGGCCACCACTTGCATGCAGGCCGTTCATCTCGTGGGCATGCCCGAGGCGGCAATCATCCTCGCGCAGGCCTGCACCTACCTCGCATCGGCGCCCAAGAGCAACGCCGCATATATGGCCATCAAACGGGCCACCGCTGAAGTAAAGACCACCGGTGCGCAAACTGTGCCGCTGCACCTGCGTAACGCCCCCACAAGCCTGATGGCCGATATGGACCACGGTAAGGACTATGTCTATCCTCATGATGAGCCAGACCAGTTCACCTCCGCGGACTATTTTCCCAGTGCGGTTTCCACCCGCAGATTCTACGTCCCTTCCGGTCAGGGGCATGAGCAGTTTATTCTTAACCGGCTGAAAAAATTATGGCCCGACCGCTTTTGAAAGCCGGATTCAAGACACTGTGGCTGCTGATGGCGGTGGCGGGTCTGCAAGCTGCCATGGGCAGTTCACAAGCCGCTGTGAACACCCAGCGGGTGCAGGGCGAACGGTTGCGTCTTGTGAGGGCCGATCTGCTGGAAAATGTGCGGGTGGACGGCGATGAAGTCCAGATTCTTTCGGGCAGAGTCGTCTTCCGGAAAGGCGATATGGTGATGACCACCGAGCTGGCCCGTTTCTTTAAAAGTGAGGGAAAAACCATTTTTGAAAAGGGGGTCGTCATGGTGCGCCCCGGTGAACGGTTGACCTGTGATAATATTGTTTTCCATGATGACCGCAACCTGATCGAAGCCTGGGGATCGGTTCGTCTGGAGCAGGGTAATCAGATTATCAACAGTCGCGAGCTGCTCTATTTCACGGCCCTCGATTCAGCCGTCGCAACCGGTGAGGTGGTCATGGTTCAGGATGACCGGCGGCTGCGGGCGGATGAGTTTCGCTCGGTGCAAGGAGACGGGCCGCGGGGCGCCTCCTTCTGGGCCCGGGGCAACGTTCGCATGGATGAAAGCCAGCGCAAGGTCACTGCGGAATCGATGGCCTACACCGATGCCGGCCAGCAACTAGAATTGGCGGGAGATACTTCCGTCGAGCAGGATAATCAGCGGCTGAAAGGGGAGCGCCTGACGCTCTATTACGAGGGCGATACCCTGCGCAGCGCAGTGGTGGAAAAGGAGGCCGAAGCCACTTCGGTCATCAATGCCTTGATGACCCCGGGTGGCACTGACTGGAGAACGTTCACCGATATCCTGGCTGGTCGCCGCATGGAGGCGGATTTTCATGAGGGGTCCCTGACCACGCTCAGGATTGAAGGGATGGCCACCTCTATTTTTCACCTCATGGAGGACTCGGTGCTGCAGGGCATTAACATTGCCAGCGGCGATACCATGACCCTCGGCTTCGACACCACCGGCTATCTGAATCGTCTGCAGGTTCGGGGCGGCGGCCGGGGACGCTTTGAGCCGGAGCGCGCCAATTCCGAAGTCGATACGGTGGTGCTGTACAAAGCCGCCTTCATCGACTATGATATTCCCGAAGGGGTGACGCTCCTCGACCGGGATGCCCGAGTCGACTACCGTGGCAACGGACTGGAGGCGGGGTCGATTGTCGTCACCTGGCATGACAACCTGATGCGGGCCAAACCCCTGTACGGTGTCCGTCCGACACTCTACCAGGCAGGCCAGGATCCCATGTCGGGGGAGCTGATGGAGTTCGACCTTGTGGCCGAGAAAGGCCGTGTGGTGCAGGGGCGGACACGGCTGGATGCCGGCTACTATCAGGGGGCGCTCATTCACCGCCACCCCGACAATGTCTATTACGTGGAAAACAGCATTTACACTACCTGTAGCCTCGAACGCCCGCACTTCTATTTTGCCTCCAAAAAAATGAAAATGCTGCAGGGCGACAAAGTCATTGCACGACCGATAATTCTCTACATCATGGATGTGCCGATATTGGGGCTGCCGTTCGCGGTATTCCCCAACCAACCGGGCCGGCGGCGATCCGGCTGGATCATGCCTTCGTATGGCGACAACCGTTTTTCGGGGCAGCACCTGCAGGGGCTTGGTTATTTCTGGGCCATCAACGACTATGTCGACGTGAAATCGCTGGTTGACTTTTACTCGAAGCAGGGTATCCGCAGCACATCACGCCTGCGCTACACGCGCCGGGGGAAATTTAGCGGTCGGGTCGGTCTGCGCCTCTATCGGGAGTTGGTGGGCACCAACGACATCGCTCATCTATTCACGCTCGGCAAATCGAAGATGCCCTGGAGCGGATCGTGGAACCACAGCCAGAACTTTGATCCCACCCAGCGTCTTTCCATCAGCGGGACCTACACTTCCGACCCGCGGCTCAACCGCCGCTTTGGGACCACGCTGCAGGACCGGCTGAACCAGCAGATCGTCAGCAACGCCTCTTACTCGAAGCAGTGGCGTCAATCGAGCAGCAGTCTGACGCTGGCGCTGCAGGATCGTTACGATCTGCAGGCTGCGGATAATGTGAAGACTGTCGTGCCCACAGTGGAGGGGCAACGTATCGTTGAGCGTACGCAGGTGCTGCCGCGCCTGAGGTTCAGCCGCAGCAACCGGACCATTGCCGGCGACAGCCACAAGTGGTACAGCGGTATCAGCATGCAATTCTCCTCCATGCTCAACAACTCGCAGACCATCTTCTGGGAAGCCGTTGTCGATTCTGCACACAACGACTCTCTGATCTGGACCACTGACCGCCAGACGCAGCGCCGGGCGCAGGCCAAGCACTCGCTTTCCATCAGCAATTCCGGCAAACTGTTTCGCTACATCGGCGTATCCGTGGGGCTGAGTCTGCAGGAAGATTGGGCGCCGTCGCACTTCGAGGCTCTGGTGGATAAAGATGGCTTCTTCGTCAAGGATGAAAACAACAAGAACATCCCCAACGAGGTGCAGGAGTTTTCCCCGCGCCACACCGGCAGCGTCCGCGTTTCCGCCCAGACCAACATCTACGGCCTGTTCCCGGTGAACATTGGCGGGCTGCAGGCCATCCGGCACACCATCAAGCCTTCCGTGTCGTTCAGCTACGCGCCCGATTTTTCCAAGCCGGTGCTGGGTGTCGATCTGGGATACTTCCAATACGATGACAAGGACGAAAAATTTGATCGCTTTGCCGGTTCAACGATTGGTGGAACTTCCCGCACCGAACAGAGAGCGTTGTCGATCAGCCTCAAAAATATATTCCAGGGGAAGCGGGAAATCGACGGCAAGGAAGACAAATTCATGATTCTCGACTGGACCATGAGCAGTGGCTATAATTTTGCCGCAAAAAAGTTCAAGATTGCCCCGGTCAGGTCCTCGTTCAGGTCCCCATTTCTGCAAAAGCTGAAGCTCGATATCCGGATGGTTCACGACTTTTATGCGCTGGACACGGTTGGAAGGAAAATTGATAAACTGCTGCCGTTCCCCCGGTTAGCGCAAATGAGCGCTACTACCAGCATCAAGTTGAGCGGCAAGCATCTGGTGCCCCAGAGTGAGGGCGCCACCGTCGCCCTCGATGCCGACTCTTTGGCCCTTGCCGATACGCTGCTGGAACAGGGCACCGAATACGGCGAAACTGCAAGCCGGTCACAACAGGTGGCGCCTACCCTCAAAGCGGGCAACCTCTGGGAGGCGAATTTCGGGATTCGCTATCGACTGCAGCCCGCACTGGCAGAGGAGGTCGCCCAGTCGTTTCAGCTGAGCAGCTCCATAAAACTGGCTGTTGGTGGCGGGTGGAGCATCGGGTATAACGCCCGGTTTGACATGCTCGACCAGGAGCTGGTAACCCACAACGTCCGGCTGTATCGCAAGATTCACTGCTGGGAGATGAGATTTAATTGGACCCCGAGAGGCCCGGGAAAGGGCTATTATTTAAGCATTAACGTGATTGACAGCGATTTGAAAGATATCAAGTATGAATCCCGTGGCGGTCGCCAGAGCTTTTTTGGCCGCAATTGACCCACTTATCAATCGGCTGTTTTATGCTTGAATTGTGGTGCTTTAAAAGCGGAAATTGACCCCTCCCCATGAGCAGTCTCGCCCAATTTATTTCAAAGGAATTTGTTGTCCTTCCAATGGTTGCTACCGATATGCCGTCTGCCATAGAGGAACTCCTGCAGCCGCTGCGGCTGCATCAGATATTGGATCCGGCAGAGCAGTCCGCTGAGACCATACTCAAGCGCGAACGCCGCATGAGCACTGCCGTCGGCAAAGGGGTGGCTCTGCCGCAGGGGTTGAGCGATCAGGTGTCGGACGTGGCGCTGGTGATTGGTATTGCTCCCAAGGGCATCGACTTCAAGGCGGTAGACGGCATGCTGTGCCATATCTTCGTCCTCTTCATCGGTCCTACGGATCAGCCCGACAAGCACCACAAAGTGCTCAGCCGCTTCACCAAACTGCTCAGTGATGGTGCGCTGCGCAGCGCCCTCATTGAGGCGCCCACCATCGATAGTGTCATCGAAATCCTTGCGGCATGGGAGCGGGATGACGATGATGAGAGTCTTTAGCTTCGATGTCCCCTGCGGACCCAAACCCCAGAGCTGAGCGGTTCAGCAGGCTTAAAGGGACCCACGACATTCTGCCGGCCCAGGTACCGGCCTGGCGCCATCTGGAAAAGACCGTCGCCGATGTGATGAGCCGCTCCGGCTACCATGAGATTCGCACGCCCATATTCGAACGGACGGAGCTGTTCAGCCGCGGTGTCGGCGCCCAGACTGATTTGGTCGGTAAGGAGATGTACACCTTTGAGGACCAGGGCGGCAAAAGCCTGACCCTCCGCCCGGAGCTGACGGCCTCCATCGTCAGGGCCTATTTGCAGCATAACCTGGACCGGGATTCGCCCCTGTCGCGCCTTTACTACCTCGGTCCGCTCTTCCGGCAGGAGCGCCCCCAAAAGGGCCGGCAGAGACAGTTCCATCAGTTCGGGCTCGAAGCGCTGGGGTCGCCCCATCCGGAGCAGGATGTGGAGGTCATCTCCATCGCCTGGGAGCTCTGCCGCGCGCTGGCGGGTGGCGAGCTGACGATGCGCATCAACACCATCGGGTCGCCCGGCTCACGCGCCGGTTATCTCGATCTGCTGCGCCAGTCGCTGGAGCCGTTCAAGGCCGGCATGGGCGAAAACGACGCCCGCCGGCTCGCTACCAACCCCTTGCGCCTGTTCGACACCAAGGACCCTCAGATGCGGGCCCTGCTGCAGGAACACGCGCCGAAAATATCCGAACATGTCTCCGCGGCCGACAGCGATCATTACGCCGCTGTTCAAGCGGGACTCGACACATTGGATATACCGTTTGCCTCCGATCCCACCCTGGTGCGCGGTCTCGATTACTATACTCGCACCACTTTTGAGATTACCTCCCCCGTCCTCGGGGCCCAGGACGCCCTGTGTGGCGGGGGCCGCTATGATGGATTGGTGGCACAGCTGGGCGGACCTTCAACGCCGGCAGTGGGTTTCGCGGCAGGCATCGAGCGACTGCTGCTGGCGGCCACTGAGTCGGGCCACGAGCCCGCCCCGGCCGAAACGCCCGACGTCTACATGGCGGCCACAGGCGATGATCTGATTCCCCAGGCTACGGCGCTCACCCACGAGCTGCGCAAGGGGGGTCTGTCCGTGGTGCAAGAGGTGATGCGGCGCTCTCTTAAAGCGCAGCTGCGCGAGGCCAATCGCCTCGGCTGCCGGTTTGCCGTCATCATGGGCGACACTGCAGGGGCCAACAAGGGGATGGCTGTCGTTAAGAACATGACCAGTGGCGAGCAGACGGAGCTTCCTCTGGATGAGATTGTTGCCGAAATCAGGAGCAGCTTGGGATAAGGGTTGACCTCGCCAGTCAGTTTGATTAGAATCCGGCCAGCGGACGTTTTTGTGTGATGAAGGGGGCCAACAAAATGAAACGATCTATAACTCTGTCGCTCATGGCTGCGCTGCTGGCCGTGTCTTGCTCAGAATCAGCAGACCCATTCGACACAGTGGAAGATTTCGACCCGGCGGGACAGCTCGCCATCCAGACTTCAGCAACCTCGTACGACTGGACAGACAGTGATTTCAGTAAAAGCCCGCAGGTGACAGCCTCCATCGCCAACATATCCTCAGCCAGTTACTATGCGTTCCTCGGGGACGGCCTGGTGCGCGGTCTCGAACAGGCGACCCTGTTTGTGGCCGAGGGATCAGACGGCTATCTGGAATTCAGATCAGGCGATGGCGAGTGGAACAGCTTGGAACGCGTGATGTTGTTTAATGGAGTAGCGGCCATCATCCTACGTCCCGGTAAACAATATGAGCTGCTCGCTTTTTTGTCCGGCCCCGATCAGCCCACGGGAACATTCAGGTTCAAAATCAACTACTCCACCCAGCAAGGCGGCACGGGAGGGCAAACGTTCACCGACTACTCGAATACATTCGTCATCAAGTGACGCAGTGGCAGGACGCCATTATTCGTTATCTCATCGTTCCATCTAGACCAACGCGCATTTAGCCTGTGCCCCTCTCCTCCGCTGACCTGAAATCACTGCGTTCCCTGGCCCAAAAGAAATTTCGCCAGACGTCCGGAAAAATCGTCATAGAAGGGACCCGTCTGATCGAATCCGCCCTGCAATCATCGGCCATGGTGGAACGGGTTCTGTGCACCGAGGATTATCGCCGGAACGACAGCGGCGTCATGCTGAACGCGCTGGCTGCAGGGCGAGATATTCCCGTTGAGACCCTCACATCCACTCAGGCCGGGCAGCTATCCGAGACCCGGCTCCCACAGGGCGTTTACGCCGTAGTGGCGTGGCCCGAGAGCAGCCCACCGGACCTGGAGCCGCCCATCCTTGTTCTCGATGCCATTGCCGACCCGGGAAACCTGGGCACTCTGCTGCGCACCGCCGACTGGTTCGGGCTGGCCACGGTGCTGGTTTCTGCCGACAGCGCCGACATCACCAACCCCAAGGTGGTGCGAGGAGGCATGGGGGCCCACTTTCATCTGCCCCGTCTTTTCCAGGGGGAACTGGCAGCTCAACTGGCGTCCATGCAAGAAAATGGAACCGTGGTTATCGGGGCTACCCTCAGTGGCGAGCCTCTTTCGGCCACACAGGCGCCTCCCGCCTGGGCCCTGGTCCTGGGCAGCGAGGCCCACGGATTGTCCACCCTCTGGCGCACGGCGCTCGATCAGGCGGTCACCGTGGCCTCGGCAGGAGCGGCCGAAAGCCTCAATGTTGCCGTGGCGGGAGGGATCATTCTTAACCATCTTTTGCAGCCCGCCCCCTAACATTGACAAGCCCCCTGAAATAAGGAGGAGTGCCCCATAGTCTCCACCGAGCCACGCACACGCCTCATTTCACTGGATGCTTTTCGCGGGCTGACCATCGCCGGCATGATCCTGGCGAATAATCCCGGCAACTGGTCGACGGTCTACCGGCCGCTGCTGCATGCCCGGTGGAACGGCTGGACCCCGACCGACTGGATATTTCCGTTTTTCCTGTTTATTATCGGTCTTGCGATGGCCCTTTCGTTCCACCGGCGGCAGACAGACGGTGCTGCGGCGAGTGACATGCTGCCCGCCATTATCAGACGGTCGGCGATCCTTTTCTTGCTCGGTTTTCTGCTGAGCGGCTACCCGCGCTTTGACCTGGGGACGCTGCGCATCATGGGCGTATTGCAGCGGATTGCCCTCTGCTACCTGCTGCTGTCAATCATCGTGATCTACCTACCGAAAATCCGCGACCAGTGGTTCGTCATGGCGGGACTGCTGGCGCTCTACCTGGGCATCATGTACGGGCTGGATGTGCCCGGTCACGGACGCGGCGTGCTCACCCCTGCCGGCCACGCCTCCGGTTACATCGACCGCCTTATTCTGGGCGAAAATCATATATGGAGGAGCACCGGGAGCTACGATCCCGAAGGCCTGATCTCTACCCTGCCGGCCATCCTGTCGACCTTCATCGGCTGGCTGTTCGGCCAACAGCTCCTTGCCTACGATGATCATTGGCAGCGGCTGCGCCAATGGCTCATCTGGGGCGCGACCCTCACGGCGGCCGGCTGGCTTCTGGGCCTGGTAATGCCCATTAACAAGCAGCTGTGGACTCCCAGCTACGCCCTGTTCATGGGCGGCCTGGCCGGTCTGTGGCTGTCGCTCTGTTACTGGCTTATCGAAGTGCGGGAGGTCCGCTCCTGGTCAAAGCCGTTCGTGATGCTGGGCCTGAATCCGCTGGCCCTGTTCTGGTTGTCGGGCTTCCTGGCGCGCAACCTGATGCTGCTGAAGATTCAATTACCGGAGGGGACGCTGTCGGCATGGCGCTGGCTCTACCTGTCCGGGTTCCGGTCGTGGCTGCCCGATTACCCCGCTTCCCTGGCCTTCGCGTTGGCCAATGTCGGCTTCTGGCTGGTGGTGGCGTGGGGCCTGTACCGGCGGGGCTGGTTTATCAAAATATAGATATATCTATCAGTAACAGGCGGCGTATAATTACCTTTAGCGACACGATTTTCTATTTTAACGGACAGGGAGGACATAGTGAACCGTATTAACCGGCGCTACTGGCGCATGGCGGCATTCGTGCTGCTGACAGGGATGCTCAGCACTTCGTGCAGTACCTTGATGCAGGCCAAATTGTTCAGCATAACCATCGTTGCCGTGGATGAAAACGACCAGCCCATCAGGGGCGCGATTGTCGAGTCATCCAACGGTCAGCAATCGACCACCGGGTCGGACGGCAAGGCCACGTTGAAGTTCAGCTCTATCGGAATACACGTCATTACCGTGATAGCCCAGGACCGGGCGCCGGCGACTCTAAGTATCACCATGCCGGTGGACATGGGCAAGACCAAGACGGCCCGTCTGGGCAAAACGGTGGATATGAGTGTAAGCCTGAATATTACCGGCAATATCAACCTGAGCATGTTGAGCATGACTGCCGGCGCGCTCTATCCTTTTATTTTCCAGGCCCTGTTCACCTACAACGGCTATAATCTGGAGCTGGCGCCCTTTGAACCGGGCGAGTGGACTGAGTGGGTCTCAGGGGACGAAGGCGACCAGTCGGTTATGCACAAGGCGTTCCTCAAGCGGCTCACGAACGGTCAGGAGTGGTGGCAGGTATCCCTTACCGATGACGATAGCGAGGATCTCATGATGGAAGTGCTGTTCAGCAAGGGTCGCCAATCGGTGCGGCGCCTGCGCCAGCGTATGGGCGATGGCGAGGCCGAAGAGGTGCCCGTGTCCGAGGGATGGTACACGGCCCCCATAGACCTGACGCCTGAATCCCTCGAAGCATCGGTGCAGGAGAAAGGCGTGTCGGTCAAGGTGCCGACCGGGACCTACACGGCCGATATACTCGAGTTTGGATCCCTCGGATCGGGTTCAATCCGGATGTGGCGTGCCAAAGGGGTGCCCGGTGGGTTGGTTAAAATCGAGACCCTCGACCCGAATGGCGATGTGGCCGCGACCAGCGAGCTGAAGGCAACCGGCAAGGGAGCCCAAACCGAGCTGGATTCTTTCTAACCGGCGTCTGCGTAAAATAACTGAAGAGGCCGCTGGTCCCTTGCGGGTTGGCGGCTTTTTCATATTCCGGCCCTGCGGGTGTTGAACCGGTAAAGGGCAATGCCGATCAGCACAAAAGCCGCGGAGCCACCTGCCACCTTGGCGACGAACAGGGCAGGAGAGGTGACTTCGGGCCCCGGAATAAGCGAAAAAATGATCGATACGGCCGTCGAAAACAACCCGGCGCCCACAGCCAGATAGAGCCCCCAGCGCCCTCCGGGAATCTTGATCACTTCGGCGTTTTCGCCATCTCTGTTACGCAGCTTGATAACGGCCGCAAACATGTACAGGTAGGGGATGAAGTAGAGCACCAGCGTGGCATCGATCAGCACCATATAGGCCTCTTCCACGGTGGCCCCGATGACCGACATGAGAATAAACGCCGAGCTGAAGATGCCCTGCCAGATCAGCGACACATGGGGCGTGCCATATTTCGGATGCACTTTGCCCAGGGCCTTGGGCAGATAGTTGTCCAGTCCGCTGACGTAGGGAATGCGGGCCGTGCCGCCCAGCCAGGCGCTGATGCCGCCCATGCCGCCGAGAGTAATGGCCAGCGCCACCAGTGCCCCCAGGAAAACCGCCGAAGCGTCTCCTGCAAATAACCGGCTAATGGCCTGAGGGATGCCTGAGAGAAGGGAGGTCTCCGACAGCGGCAACGCCACCTGCAGGGCCAGGGTTCCCAGAATGTAAATGATGGCCACCATGACCCCGGCAATGACAATGCCCCGGGGTATGGTCTTGCGGGGATTTTGCACTTCGTCGCCCAACACCGAGGCCAGTTCCAGTCCCGCGAATCCGAAGCACATGGTGGCCCAAAATCCGAGAGTCGAGGTGTTAAGGGTGGGCAGCAGACTGGCGACTGTAAAGGTGGTGGCCGAGCCCCGGGTAACGGCGGCGTAAAGCCCCGCGCCCAACAGCAGCAGCGCAGGGAACCAGGTCCCCAGCGCGCCGATATTCTGCACCCATCTGCCCAGGGAGAGGCCACGGATATTCAGCCCCAGTATGATCCACAGCACCGACAGCGAAAAGACGACGATGTAGAGGGGGTTGCTCTCCAGGCCGAGCCAGGCCGTTCCGCCAATGAACAGGGCGTTGGAAGCGATGAAGATCAGCAGGGAGGGAAAGTAAATGATATTGGTTACCCAATAGCACCATCCGGCGATAAAGCCGTGCCCCGGACCAAAGGCCTCCTTGGTCCAGATGTAAAGACCCCCTTCCTGCGGATAACGGGTGGTGAGTTCAATCACCGACAGCGCCTGGGGAATAAAGAACAGCAGCAGCGCGGCGAGCCACAGCGTTGTGGCGCTGGGACCGGTCTGGGCGGCGGTGAGCAGCCAGCGCAGGCCGACAATGGCGACGACATTCATCAGCACAATGTCGCGGAGATTCAGAACGCGTTTCAGATCGGACATGGTCCCTCCGGAAAAGGAGGGAATATACACCTCCCGGCAATCAGCCGGTTAAGGATTTGGCCGGGGCTTTTCTGCTATGGTCCCTGCCATGGTGCGGCCATCCGCCAGGGGTGGCGGAGTGGGCATATTTTGCTCCTTACCCCGGATTCCGTAGGTGACCACATAGTGGGTGCAAGGGTAAAAATCGTCACATGGCAACTCAACTTCGTGGACAAGATGCCGGTGGTTTACGCGGCAACCGTAGGGACAATAGTAGCTTTTTCCATTGAGGACAGTGACTTTTTCGATGCGGCCGGAAGCAAGGCGGACGAATTCATCGGCGCGGGAAAGATCGTGGCGCAAGAGGAGGGAACCTGCAGCGAGGAGTCCAAGCAGAATCGTTGTCGTAAAAAAGGACATCAACCTACACCTCTTTGTTATTGATAATATTGCAATTACCGTGCCGCATTTGTGCCGGTTAGGTGAGCGCCGTCACATCGGCTGGCGTCGTAAGTCCCGCGGCCGCCAACAAGGGATGCAGCGCGGTCCTCACCACGTCGACGGCTGAGTCCTTTACCTCCCAACTCCTGCCCCCTAAATTGCTGCCCATGCCGAAAGGGGTTACACCAAGATCACAAGACTACGCCCGGTGGTATACCGATGTGGTCCGGAAAGCGCAGCTGGCCGACTACGGTCCCGTGAAAGGCACGATGGTTATACGGCCCTACGGCTATGCCATATGGGAACTGCTGCAGCAAGCCTTCGACCGGCGGTTTAAGGCCACCGGCCATGTCAACGCCTACTTCCCGCTGCTGATCCCCATGTCGTTTTTCAGCAAGGAAGCGTCGCATGTGGAGGGCTTCGCCAAAGAGGTGGCCATTGTCACCCACTATCGCTTGAGAAACAGCCCTGACGGCAGTGGGGTCGAGGTCGATCCTGACGCCAAGCTCGAGGAGGAGCTGGTCGTGCGGCCTACCAGTGAAACCATCATCTGGTCGATGTACAAGCAGTGGATCAATTCCTATCGCGACCTGCCGATTCTCATTAACCAGTGGGCCAACGTGGTCCGCTGGGAAATGCGCACCCGTCTTTTTCTGCGCACGTCAGAGTTCCTGTGGCAGGAGGGCCACACGGCGCACGCCACAGCAGCGGAGGCCGATGAGGAGACCCGAAAAATGATCGAGGTCTACCGGGAGGTGGCGGAAGATGAGATGGCCCTGCCGGTGATTGTCGGGCGCAAGACGGAGGCCGAGCGGTTTCCCGGCGCATTGGATACCTGGTCCATCGAGGCCATGATGGGCGACCGCAGAGCATTGCAGGCCGGCACCAGCCACAACCTGGGCCAAAACTTCGCCAAAGCGTTTGACGTCACTTTTCGCACGGAGGAGAATGAGCAGGAGTTCGTGTGGGCCTCCAGTTGGGGCGTATCGACCCGGTTGGTGGGCGCCATGATTATGGCTCACGGCGATGACCAGGGGCTGCGCATACCGCCGCGCATTGCTCCCATTCAGGTGGTGGTGGTCCCCATCTACAAGGAAGAAGATTTCTCGCGGGTCATGCAGGCGGCGAGCGCGTTGGCGGCGGAGCTGGAGCAGCTCGGCATCCGGGTGAAGCTGGACGACCGCGATAATATGTCACCCGGTTTCAAGTTCAACGATTGGGAGATGAAAGGGGTACCGGTACGCGTTGAGCTCGGTCCCAGGGACCTCGATGCAGACACTGCCACTCTGGCCCGCCGTGACACCGATGGCAAGACGACCGTTGCCTTAGACTCCGTTGCCCCGGCCATGCCTGCCCTGCTGGATGAAATTCAGGCCAGTCTGTTTCAGCAGGCGCTCGATTTCCGGGCCGAGCATACCCATACCCCGGACGACTATGATACCTTCAAGGAGCTGATCAAGGAGGGGGGCTTTATCCGTTGTGGCTGGGATGGCGACCCGGCCACCGAGAGTGCCATTAAGGCCGAGACCAAGGCGACCATCCGCAGCATCCCCATAGATGAAAATCCCACCGGGCTGCGCTGCATCTACAGCGGTCAGCCGGCCAAGCACGAGGTGATCTTTGCGCGCGCCTACTGATGTGCGTCCCGTCCGGCGAAAGTGGATGGGCAAAAGTGTGATCTGGCTCACATGGTTGCCACTGCTGGCTGGCTCTGCCCAGGCAGACCGTTTTGCGCCCCAACTGCTGCCCGGCCTGACCGTCACCGTCCATACCCTGCACGTGGATGATGAAATAGTTTGGGTTCATGAGTATCGGGGACCCCGGCCCGGATTCACCTTTGTCTCTCTGCACGATGACGAAAACACGGCAACCCAGGTGGCACGTGAGTATATTGCCCGCGAAGGGGGACGACTGGTGGAGCTGCGGCATGGCCGGGGCCGAAACGTGGCCATCCGCCATGACGGGCACCAGCACTGGTTCGATCCCAACCGTATGTTTACCCCCGAGGGACTGGCCCGGTCTCTGGCCTATTTTCTGGCGCTGTCCGACCGCAACCTGGAAACAGCCTCTGCCTTTGCCCTGGCGGTAGAGCGCATTATTAATGTGCAGTCCGGAGGAACGATCATTTCCATGCACAACAACACCGATGCACATCTGAGCATTGACGATTACCGCAAGGGGGGCCTTTACGGCGCCAACACCCGCGAAATTGCCGTGAGCGGCGGCCGCGACCGGGACGACTACTTTTTCACCAACGATGAGGCTGTTTTCAGGGCGTTGGCGGCCGCTGGCTACCACGCCGCCTTGATGGAGGCAGCCCCCCCCGATGACATAGGCTCGCTCGCCTTTTTGGCGCGCAGGAATGGAGCCCACTATGTCGTTATCGAGGCCCAACATGGTCATCTGGCCAGCCAGCGAGAAATGTTGGCGGCGCTGATTCCCCTGCTGCAACAGGAGGCTGAGAGCAATGGTTCAACCCGCTAACCACGTAAACGTGATCCCGATAACACGGTGGGTTATAGTGGCTGCTCTGCTGGTGGCTATAAATGCCGTGGCCGTCCAGGCAGCGGTACTGGTGGACTCGACCGTCTATCCGGCAACGGGTATTCTGGAGGATGGCGATCCGGGCCGCAGCGAGCTGCTCATCCGGCACGAGGCCATTGAAGGTTACATGTCGGCTATGACCATGCTGTTCAAGGTGCGCGATTGGGATGCTCTCCCTGGGGGCCTCTATGAGGGCGACTCCGTCGTCTTCGAATTGGTGGTGCTGCCCGGCGACGCCTATATACGCAACCTGGTGATCCTGCGACCCAACCCCCTGGCGCCGCGCTTCGAGCCGGCAATGTCGGCATTGCATCCCGGGCAGACTTTTCCAACCGGCCGCTTTACCGATTCCTACGGTCGTCGATACGATTTGCGCCAAAGGGCCAAAGGGTTGCGCTTTATCTCGTTTATCTTTACGCGCTGCCCGCTGCCCACCATGTGTCCGCTGGTGGATCAGAAGCATGCCACCATGGCCGACCTTTATGCCAAGGAGGGGGTGGGACCGGCTCAGCTCAAGTTTATCTCCATCAGCTTCGACTATCGGTACGATACACCGGAAGTGCTCGATGAGCACTACGGCTGGAGGCTGCGGCGGAAGGGCAACTGGGCCGTGCTGTCATCTGTGGGACATGAGGATGATCTGCGCACGGTGGCGGGAGCTGCCGGCGTGGAGTTCTGGGGCATTGAGGAAGACGAAGTGCGCCATACCATGAACAGCGTGCTCATTGATGAAAGCGGGAAAGTGGTGCGCCTTTTTTCCGGCAGCGACTGGGCCATCCAGGAGGCGCGGGACGCAATTTCTCAGGCGTTGGAGAACGCAAATGATTGAAGTCCGCCAAATGACGATCACGGCCCATGGGGGACCGGAAGTCCTCCGGGAAGTGGAGACGAGCCTCCCGGAAATTCAGGCTGGCGAGGTACTCGTCAGGACCCATTTTGCCGGAGTCAACTTCTCGGATATTATGGCCCGCCAGGGACTGTACCCCGATGCGCCGCCCCCTCCGTGCGTCGTCGGCTATGAAATATCAGGGGTTGTGCTGGCCACCGCCGATGATGTGCAAGAGTTTCAAAAGGGCGACAGTGTCATGGCCCTGACCCGCTTTGGCGGCTATGCATCGCATGTCAGCGTGCCATCGCGTCAGGTGCGCAAACTGCCGGCCAATGTTTCGCTCGAGGAAGCCGCCGCGGTGCCGGTGGCCTTTCTCACGGCTCACCTGATGTTGTTCCGGCTCGGTGGCCTGCAGCCGGGCGATACCATTTTAGTGCACAACGCAGGCGGAGGTGTCGGCTCGGCGCTGGTAAAGTTGGCCCGCCTCAAAGGGGCTCATGTTATCGCCACCGCCTCGCGCAGCAAGCACGAGCGCATCCGCGACTTAGGCGCCCGGCAGGTGATCGACTACAACCAGGAAGACTTTGTCATGGAAGTGATGCGCGAAACGGGCGGTCAGGGCGTCGATCTGGTGCTGGACGCTGGAGGGCCGGGCCGCTTCGCCCGCAGCGCGAAGGTGTTGGCGCCGCTGGGCAAGTTGGTCATGTACGGCATTCAGGAGAGCATCAGTGGCAGACGCAATATATCCGATCTGATAGGACTGGGGTGGAACAACTGGCGGCTCAAATTTCGACCGCTGGCCTTGATGAACCGCAACATGGGCGCTATAGGGTTTAACCTGGGGCATTTGTGGCGTCGGCAGGATCAGGTCGAGATGGCGCTGGATGAACTGCTCAAGTGGCTGGCTGAAGGCAAATTCAAACCGGAAATCGACCATATTTTTACCTACGTGCGCGCCGGTGATGCCCACCGCTACATTCAAAATCGCCAGAACTTTGGAAAGGTGCTCCTCGACTTTCGGGCGCTGACCCCGGGCGAGGCGCACATTTCCGCTGAGGTTTAGTCGCGGCAACAAATTTATCTCGGTGGGGCAACTTCCTGCTTGCCTCTCCCATCTGGCGGCCTGAATTTGTGCGCCTGACGAAGCCATGACTGAACCGCAACATCCATTAATCATTGTAGAGTCGCCCTCCAAGGCCCGGACTTTGCAGAAAGTTCTGGGCGATAAGTACACCATCACCGCCTCGGTGGGACACATCCGCGACCTGCCCACCAGCGCCATTGGCGTCGATACCGATAACGACTTTAAAGTGACCTATGAGGTCTCGCCCGACAAGAAAAAATTGATCGCCGAGATCAAAAAGGCGGTGAAAAAGGCCGATATCGTCTACCTGGCCACTGATCCTGACCGTGAAGGCGAGGCCATCAGCTGGCACCTGGTGGAGACCCTCAAAATTGACGTGCCGGTGCATCGCCTGGTGTTCCATGAAGTCACTCCTGCTGCCATCCGCGCCGCCTTCAGCGACCTGCGGCCCATCAACATGCAATTGGTGAAAGCGCAGGAAACCCGGCGCATCCTTGATCGCCTGGTCGGCTACCAGATTTCCCCTATCCTGTGGCGGCGCATGTCGCCCGGACTTTCGGCGGGCCGGGTGCAGAGCGTGGCGACTCGTATGGTGGTGGAGCGTGAGCGTGAGCGCGCCAGGTTCACCTCCAGCAGCTGGTGGGATATACTGGGCCGGTTCTCGACCGCTGAAGGTGAAAGCTTTCAGGCTAATCTCGTGGAAGTGGATGGCCGCCGCCTGATGACCTCCAAAGATTTTGATCGCGAGACGGGGGCGCTGAAAGAGGACCGTGGCCTTCTGCTGGATGAATCGGCAGCCAAGGCGTGGGTGGAAAAACTGGGGTCGCTCCAATGGTCTGTCTCCCGGCTGGCCGAAAAGCCGTCGCAATCCCATCCGGGCCCGCCCTTTACCACCAGTTTGTTGCAGCAGGAAGGCTACAAAAAGTTGCGCTTTTCCGCCCGGCGGACGATGCAGGTGGCGCAGCGGCTCTACGAAGCGGGCCTCATCACCTACATGCGAACCGATTCCACCGCGCTGTCCAGCGAGGCTTTGACGGCGGCCCGGTCGCTCATCTCCTCCAAGTTCGGCGCAGACTATCTACCGGACCACCCGCGGGTGTTCAAGACGAAAGTGCGGAACGCGCAGGAGGCGCACGAAGCGATCCGTCCCGCTGGCGCCAGCTTTACCGATCCCAAAACTTTGCTCTCTCTGGAGGAGGATCAGCGCTCGTTATATGATTTGATCTACCGGCGGACGCTGGCGTGCCAGATGACCCCGGCCAGAATTCTGCAGACCACTGTAGACATTTCCGCAGGACTGGCGCTGTTTCAGGCGCGGGGCAAAGTGATCCAGTTCCCCGGGTACCTGGCCATCTATCGCGAAGGACGGGATGATCTTAACGGTGATGACAAAGTGCTGCCAGCGCTGCGGGAGGGCGCCTCGTTGCCACTGAACGAACTGACCCCCCGGCCGCACGAAACCAAGCCGCCGGCACGTTATACGGAGGCGACGCTCATCAAGGAGCTGGAAGCCAGGGGCATTGGCCGCCCCAGCACCTACGCCTCCATCATGGAGACCATTCAGCGCCGGGAGTATGCCATCAAGCGCAGTGGAGCGCTCGTGCCCACATTTACCGCCATGGCCGTCGTGAAGCTGATGGAGAGCAATTTTTCCGATCTGGTGGACTACAATTTCACCGCCCGCATGGAAGATGCGCTCGATCAGATATCCTTGGGCAAGGAAGAATCGCTGCCCTATCTGAAGCGTTTTTATTTTGGCGGAAATGGCGCCACGGGGTTCAAAGACTTGCTGGAGGCCGACATTGACATCCGTGCTATCTGCACAATTCCCTTAGGCCTCGGCGCGGACGGAACCCCCATTAATATCCGCATTGGGCGCTATGGGCCATTTTTGGAGTACGGGGAAACGCGCACCAATATCGACCCGGAGCTGCCGCCCGCTGACATCAACCTTGAAATGGCCATTGAGCTGCTGGAGCATGGCGCGCAGTTCCCTAAAACTTTGGGACAACACCCTGACACCGGACAACCGGTCCTGCTCAAAAAAGGGCGCTATGGGGTCTATTTCCAGTTGGGCGATGATGAGCATAAGGAAAAACAAAAATCGCTGCTGCCCGGTATATCGGCTGAGGAGGCGACGCTGGAGATGGCCCTGCAAATGCTGGCTCTGCCCAAGGAGCTGGGCCTCCACCCCGAGACGGGCGACCCTGTGCTGGCTGACCTGGGACGCTACGGACCTTATGTCAAAGCAGGGCGCAGCAACAAAAGCCTTACCGCTGAGGATGATCTGCTCACTATCTCGCTTGATCGGGCCGTTGAGCTGCTGGCCACCAAAACCAATCGTGGCGCCACCGAGCTGCGCATACTAGGAGAACATCCCCAGTCAAAAGCCGATGTCACCATTAAGTCGGGGCGTTACGGTCCGTACCTTACCGATGGCACGACCAATGTATCTTTGCGGAAAGGCGAAGAGCCGGACAGTGTCACTTTGGAGGGCGCTCTTGAGCGCCTGGCGGAAAAGGCGGCCAATAGTCCGGCGAAGCGCAAACGCCGAACGGCACAGGGCAGGAAGCAGACCACCGCCCGAAAAAAGAGATAAGGCCCAGCAACATGTCGGCAGTTACAATGGAAAAACTGGTATCCCTGGCCAAGCGCCGGGGATTTGTGTTTCAAAGCAGTGAGATTTACGGCGGCTTGGGCTCAACCTGGGATTACGGTCCCCTGGGCGTCGAGCTCAAACGCAATGTCAAGAACCGCTGGTGGCGCGACATGGTGACGGCGCGGGAGAATGTTGTCGGCATGGATGCTGCCATTCTCATGAATCCGAAAGTATGGGAGGCGTCCGGCCATGTGGCGCAGTTCCACGATCTTTTGGTCGACAGCCGGAAGACTAAGAAGCGCTACCGCCTGGACCATCTGCTGGAGGCGCAGAAGCCTGAAGCGGTGGCGGCCCTGGCTGAGCAGCTGGGGCACGTTTTCAGCGGTGATCCGCAGTCCACGGAAAATATCGTGGCGCTTCTGGGGGCCGTGGCAGCTGCCGGCGACGTCGATATTAACGGCGTCGGCATCCTGGATCCCTCGAACCGGAAAATCGACGCCGACTGGACCACGCCGCGCCAGTTCAACCTCATGCTCAAGACCTATCTCGGACCCACCGAAGATGAAGGCTCCCTTACCTACTTGCGCCCAGAGACGGCCCAAGGCATTTTCGTCAATTTCCTCAATGTCCAGACGACCGCCCGGATGAGACTGCCGTTCGGCATCGCGCAGATCGGCAAAGCGTTCCGTAACGAGATCACGACGGGCAATTTCATTTTCCGGACCCGTGAGTTTGAGCAGATGGAGCTGGAGTTTTTTGTGCCCCCTGCAGATACCTCCAAGTGGCTCGATTACTGGACCGAGGCCCGGCTCAACTGGTACCTGTCGCTGGGCATCTCGCCCGGCCATCTCCGTGTGCGCCCCCACAGCGCCGACGAGCTGGCCCACTACTCGGCGGCCTGCAACGACATAGAGTACCAGTTTCCCTTCCTGCAAAAAGATGATGAGGAGGGGTGGGGCGAACTGGAAGGCATCGCCGACCGTGGCACGTACGACCTCGACCGCCATATGGAGCACAGCGGCAAGAAACTCTCCTTTATGGATCCGGGCCTGAACGAAAAGGTGCTGCCGGCCGTGGTGGAGGCGTCCGCCGGCGTCGACCGCACGGTGCTGGCGCTGCTCTCCGACGCCTATCACGAGGAGGAGGTTCCGACCGCAGGCTCAGGAGAGCCGGAGAAACGGGTGGTGCTGCGGCTCTCACCGGCTATGGCCCCCATTACCGTGGCGGTGCTGCCGCTGGTGAACAAGGACGGTATGCCGGAGATAGCGCGCAAACTGGTGGACGATCTCAGGGGCGATTTCGCCGCCTTCCATGATGCCGGAGGTTCCATCGGCCGCCGCTACCGGCGGCAGGATGAGGCGGGAACCCCTTTCTGCGTGACCGTTGACGGACAGACGACAGAGGACCAGACGGTGACGGTGCGCCACCGCGACAGCATGCAGCAGGAACGGGTGGCACTGGAACAGGTAAAGGATTACCTGAGAGCAAATATGGCCTAGCGGCGACCGGCAAAACATGAGATCGGTCACATCGCAACGCCGGTCCAGGTTCTAAATTACATTGTACAGGTGACGAGCTACTTTTGGACATGCTGGGAGATATCATGCTAAAAATGCACATTATACACCTTGTTGAGTATACCCTGATGGGAACTTTTGCCGCCGGTATGGTGATCTGGATATACCACGCCATGATTGTCGGCGACTCCGCCATCGAATGGAATTTCGCGTTTGCTGCAGGCGCAATCTTTGGATTTTTTTTCACTTACCGGCACCGGCACGACTATCACCCCGATCACCCGCACTGAGTAATGTCCTGACGATATAGATAAATTGCGCCGCGGCCAGGGGCCCTGATTCAACCTTGGGAGCGGTCGGCGCGCCGTTCTGTGTAGACAGGGTTGCCGGCGCTCACTAAATTGGGCCTATGAGCCCATTCTCCCTTGCAGGCGCCCTCCGCTTTATCCTCAATCATCCATTGAATCGCCATCGCAGGCTGGCCGCCTTATGGGATTTGCTCAGCTGGCAGGTGCGGAGCCGTCTCGCCCGCGGGCCGGTGGTGGTGGACTTTGTCGGCGGCTCCCGGTTGTCCGTGCGCCGGGGGCAGACTGCGGGAACGGGCAACATCTACACCGGTCTGGTCGAATATGAAGACATGCTGTTCCTGCTGCACTATCTGCGGCCGGGCGACCATTTCGTCGATGTGGGGGCCAATATCGGCACTTTTACCATTCTAGCCGCAGCCGTTGTGGGCAGCAAAGCCCTGTCGCTGGAACCGGTACCGGACACCTTTGACTGCCTGCGCGAAAATATCGCCCTGAACGGCTGTGAAGCCCGGGTGACCCTGATTCAGGCCGGCGCCGGCAGCCGCGGGGGCCGTATGCGCATGACCACCCATCTGGGCTCCGGCAACCATGTGCTGGCCCCAGGCGAGGCGCAGGAGGACGCGACGGAAGTTGTCATACATGCCATTGATGAACTGACGGCGGATATCGCACCGGCATTGTTGAAGATTGATGTGGAAGGCTATGAGACCGAGGTGATCGCTGGCGCTGAACGGCTGCTGGGCCGGGAGTCGCTTAAAGCGGTGATCATTGAGCTCAACGGCTCGGGCACAACCCTTGGCTATGACGAGCAGGCCATCCACGAGCGGCTGCTGGAGCGGGGGTTGGCCCCCTACCTCTACGACCCATTGACCCGCACGCTGGCGCCACTTGGCGGCATCCGGCCCGATTACCGTAACACGCTTTATGTCAGGGACCTGGAGAGCGTCAGGGAGCGGCTGTTGAGCGGTCCGCGTGTGACGGTCCACGGCCTGCGGATCTGATGGGTCCGCACAGTTGCGGCGCCGATATACCGCCGGATCGTCAGCGACTTTCCAATTTGCCGCCACTGCGAATAGGTTAGCTCCTGCGGTTGCCCAGTATACTTATCAGCATGATGAACAGGTTGATGAAGTCGAGGTAACGCCGCAGGGCGCCAATCACGGACGCTTGCACTTCGTCCTCCGCGCTGGCAAAGCCACCTTCATTGCCGAAATTGAGAACCACCGTGGAATCAAATTATGCTCAATTAGTCTTGCAGCTGCCGTGCATAGGTTTCCATCCGCTTGGCAAGCTTAAAGTCCCGCACCGTGATTCCGGCAGCATCATGGGTCGTTAAGTCCACGACCACCCGGTTGTAGACATTAAACCACTCCGGGTGGTGATTCATCGCTTCCGCCACCAGCGCGACTTGCGACATGAAGCCGAATGCCGTAATGAAGTCGGCAAACTGAAATTCTTTGTGCAGTTTGCCATCGATGATCTTCCAAGGCGAAGGGACTCCTTTGTTCAGCTCCTCCAGCTGCGTGTCTCGCTCCTGATCCGGCAGCTTTGTAATAGCCATCATTTTGCCTCCTGGTTTGCCATTGAGTAACGCTGACTCGGCCTGGTCACCGTTGGCGACTGCGACCCATTCGCCCCCGGGCGGTCCAACCGTCTCGGCGCAAGCTTAATGGTACGCATGCAACGGCGACAGTTCAATGTTGATTTCGCTGTCCGGGAACGATTGCCGCAGCTCCTTCTTCAACCATTTGCGGGTGGCCTGCCGTTTGCCCTTTTGGTCAGGAGCCTCCACGTCAATATCGAGCAGGATGGCGCGGTGCTCAGGGGTATTGACCACCCGCAGATCGTGGTACCCGGCGAAGGTTTCCGACTGCTCCAGCAGGTCGTCCAGCCGGGCCGCCACCTGTTGGACGGCATCGCTGTCGTGATCTAAGGGGTCGATGTGGACCGTGGCATAAGCGCCCAACGCTGCCTTCAACCGGCTGGCCACCGATTCGGCGACATCATGGGCCTCGGCGGCGCTGAGCTGGTTGTCCACTTCCACGTGCAGCCCGAAGAACTGATACTGGCCGTAGTTATGCACGACGATGTCATGGGCGTCGTAAACGCGCGGTTCGCCCCGGCAGATGTCGCGGATCTGCTTCACCAGCTCCGGTGCGGGGGGCGCGCCAAGGAGCGGATCGATGACAGCCTTGGCCAGCTTATAACCGGTTGCCATCATGTAAAGGCCCACCGCTATGCCCCCGGCGCCGTCCAGAACGGGGTATCCCCAGGCGCTGCCGGCCACGGCCACGAGCACCAAACCAGAGCTGATGGCATCGGACTTATGATGCCAGGCGTCGGCCTTCAGCATGCCGGAGTTGATGGCTCGTCCCAGCGTTTGTGAGAAAGCTCCCAGCCAGAATTTGATGACGATGGTCAGTCCGATAACCGCCAGCACGCCCCCTCCGGCATTGATGGGGAGGGGCATGGCGATCCGGCCAACGGCAGATTTGATGAACTCGAATCCCACCACCCCCAGCATGACGGCGATAATCAGCGTGGCCACATACTCCGCCCGGCCATGACCGAAAGGGTGCTCCTTGTCCGCCGGCTTGCCGGCGATTTTGAAACCGAACAGGACGACAATCGATGTGGCCACATCGGAGAGGGAGTGGACCGCATCCGCCACCAGGGCGATGGAACCGGCGACCATCCCCAGCCACCCCTTCACGGCGGCCAGGACCGTGTTGATGCCCACGGAGACCCATGCCTCCAGGCGACCCACCGCTCCCCGCTCCTCAGGTGTGGGATCATCGCTTAACCCGGGAACAAAGGTGCGCAGCAGTGAGCGGGTCAACATACCGGGGTCACTTGCCAATGTATTTGTGGCAGGTAATCAGATGGTCGTTGACCATGCCGATACTCTGCATATAGGCGTAGCAGATGGTTGAGCCGACGAACTTGAATCCCCGACCCTTGAGGCCGGCGCTCATGGCGTCCGATTCAGGGGTTGTCACAGGCGTGTCCTCCCATTTGCCGACAGGTCGACTCTGGAGAGGTTTCCCGGCGGTAAAACGCCAGAGGTACTCGTCGAAACTGCCAAACTCCTGCTGAATCTT
The DNA here is from genome assembly GCA_004124875.1 of Fidelibacterota bacterium. Taxonomy (GTDB): domain Bacteria; phylum Fidelibacterota; class Marinisomatia; order SCGC-AAA003-L08; family TS1B11; genus TS1B11. The sequence goes on from SCKJ01000001.1 coordinate 273,922, forward strand.
GAGAAATGCCTGGGCGTTGGTAACGGCAGAACGCACTTTCGCGCGATTGCGAATGATACCTGTGTCCTGGAGCAGAGCCAGAATTTTCTCCTCGCCATAGGCGGCGATCTTTTTCGCGTCAAAGTTATCGAAGGCGGCCCTGAAATTTTCCCGCTTGTGCAGGATGGTCCTCCATGAGAGACCGGCCTGGAAATTGTCCAGCAGCAGGAATTCGAACAGCGTTCGGTCATCGTGCACCGGCACGCCCCATTCGTCGTCATGGTAGGCCTGCATCAGGGGATCATCAGGCCCCCAGCAGCGATCCGGTTCAGGCATCAGGGGGCCCTCCCCCGGATTGCGGCCCAGCGAGCCTTCCCAGTATCGCCGTCACCAATTTGGCGAAAGTCGTTTTCACCCGCCGGCCCGTCTCCAGCACCTCATCATGATTGAGCGGCTGATCGAGAATCCCGGCGGCGTAGTTGGTCAGGCACGAGATGCCGATAACCTGTAGTCCAAGTCCGGCTGCCGCCTCAATTTCGGGCAGCGTCGACATGCCGACGGCGTCGCCGCCCAATGAGCGGATATGGCGGATTTCTGCCGGCGTCTCGAACGTCGGTCCCAGGTTCCAGGCGTAGACCCCTTCCCGCAAAGTGATGCCGCTCTCTTGTGCGGCCAGGCGGGCGAGGTTCAGCGTGGCCTCAGGGTAAATCGCCGGGTCGCTGATAACCGGGGAATCATCGGCGCTGCTGAGGTAACTGCAGTCGAGATGGCCGGTGATGAGCATGAGGTCTCCCACCTCCCACCGGTCGTTGACGCAACCGGCGGCGTTGGTGATCATCACGGTGGAGACGCCCAGCTCGGCGAACAGGTGAATAGGGAGGACCAGCGTTTCCAGGTCGTGCCCTTCATAGTGGTGGAAGCGGCCCCGCGCCGTCAGAACCGGAAGAGAGTTCACGCGTCCCGCCACCAGCTCGCCTACATGACCCGGCACGGTGGGCTCGGGATAGTGGGGAATGTCGGCGTAACTCACGGTAACCGCCTGCGTGAGGTTTTCTGAAAAGTCGCTGAGGCCGGAGCCCAGGACGATGGCGACACGCGGTGTCTCCCCAATGGCATCCTTTACGAATGTTGCTGCCTCTTGGGCCTGCTGACCGGTGGTAGCCTCCGTCATGCCACCTCCACGGCAAGCTGCCCGCACCCGGCGGCGATATCCGAGCCGTTGCTCCAGCGGATCATGACCGGAAAAGACGCCCCGGCCACTTCCCGGAAGAAGGCATCGATCACCTCCTCAGCAGGCCGGCGAAAATCGCCCCCGATGTCATTGTAGGGTATCAGGTTCACTTTGCAGTGAATGTCCTGCACCAGCTTCACGAGCGCCTTGGCATCGGCGATGGAGTCGTTCACCCCAGCGAGCAGGACATATTCAAAGGTGACGGTCCGCTTGGGACGGTTGGCGTACAGCCGCGACGCGCTGAGCAGCTGCGCGATGGGCCAGGTGTCGTTGATCGGCATGATGCGGCTGCGAATCTCATCCGTGGCGGCGTTGAGCGACACGGCCAGGCGATAGGGACGGTTTTCCCTGGCGAACTGCTCAATCCTGGGCACGACGCCCGCTGTCGAGATGGTGATTTTACCGGCGCCGATGCCGAGCCCCTTTGGATCGTGAAACAGTTCGGCCGCCTGCAGCACCTCGCGATAGTTGAGCAGCGGCTCGCCCATGCCCATAAACACCACATTGGTCACCGGCTCCTGCCGGTCGTCTCGGGCCAGCAGCAGTTGGTCGACAATCTCACCGGCCTTAAGGTTGCGCAGGAGCCCCATGCTCGCCGTGGCGCAAAAGCCGCAGCCCACATTGCATCCCACCTGCGATGAGACGCAAACGGTATGCCGGCCCTTTTCCAGCATGCTCACCGCCTCAACCTGGCGGCCATCGCCGAGCGCCATAAGATATTTGATGGTGGTCCCGCCCTGCGACGGCGTGGAAGAGACGATTTCAGCCGTGGAGATGATCGTCTCTTCAGTCAGGCGCTGGCGCAACGGTTTGGGCAGGTTGTCCATGGCCTCGGCCGACTGCGCCCCAAGGTGGTACATCCAGTCAAACAGCTGTTGCCCGCGATAGGCAGGCTCGCCTACTGATACGGCCCAACGCTCCAGCGCCTCCAGGGGCAGTCCCTTTAGCACGACTTGTTCAGTCTGCGTGGCGGCCACGACTGAAATCCCAGCGCTGATTTTTGAAGAGAACTTCCATGAAGGGGGAAAGTTAACGGGACGCCGGATAGGGCACAAGGGGACCGGGCCTGCCGATGGCTGGGGTCAGCATCCATATTGCTGCCCCGATATGGGCAAATTGCCTAAGTTCCGCCCATTCAGGCCATGTTCACTCAAACGCCATCCATCATCCTCGCCTTGCTGATGCTGCTGCCATTGGGCTCCGCTGGCCGGGTGACGGCCCAACCGGTGGCCCGTCTGGTCGGCTATGCCCGTCTTCCGGCCGATACTTTTCGCCCCGGTCCGCCCAGCACCAACATCCCCCGGCGGCGCGGCCAGACCGAGCGGCCGATGTGGGACAGCCAACCGGTGCAAGGGGTCTCAGCGCTGCGGCACGGGGGAGATGGCACTTTCTGGGCGCTCAGCGACAACGGCTACGGCACCCGGCGCAACTCGGGCAGCTACATTCTGGCGCTCTATCGTCTGCGCATCGACTGGAAAACCGCCGAGGGGGGCCGTGGCACAGTCACACTGCTGGAAACCGTCGAGCTCAGCGACCCGGCCCGCCTGGCTGGACGCATCAAGGGCGAGCACGATCCACGGCGACGGCTCACGGGGGCCGATTTCGATCCGGAATCGCTGCACCTGGGGGCGGACGGGAGCTTCTGGATCGGCGATGAATTTGGACCGTGGCTGCTCCATTTTTCCCGCACTGGCGAACTGCTGCAGGCGCCCATTCCGGCCAAAATGGAGCGGGGCGGCAAGTGGGTCACCTTGCGCTCACCCCAAAACCGGCGTTGGGGACGCTATAATTTATCCGGCAGCCGGGGCTTTGAAGGTCTGACCCGACATCCCGGTCTGGGGAGGCTGGTCCTGCTTCTGGAAGGGACCGTCAAGGGGGAGCACCCGGGGCAGCTACGGCTGTTTAGCTACTTGCCGGGAGGTCCCGCCTACGTCAGGTCCACAACATGGCGCTATCCTCTTGAGCAGCCGGGCCACTCCATAGGCGAGATCACCTGGTGGCCGGAACACGGGCTGTTCCTGGTGCTGGAGCGCGACTGGGGACACGGCCCGCAGGCGAAATTCAAAAAGGTATATGCATGGTCGCCACAATTGGGACAGGCGGCCAAGGAGGAGGTTGTCGATCTGATGGATCTGTCCGATCCAGACCACCTCGCATCGGATTCAGGCCGCTACAACATGCCGTACGTCACTATCGAATCGGTGCTGCCGCTTGACGGGGGCCGGTTGATCATCGTCAACGACAACAATTTTCCCGCCGTGGGGGCGCGCGCAATGGATCGCCGTGACGATACCGAGTTTATCCTGCTGCAGGTGGAATTTGATCCGCAATTGCCGTAAACTTGGAGGATGGCTACCGTGAAAAAAGTGAACCTGGCCGATAAATTTGCGCTGTTCAGCGAGCACTGGTCGCCCAAAGTGGTGGGGGAGCTCAACGGTCAGGAGGTCAAACTGGCCAAGCTGCAAGGCGAATTTATCTGGCACCGGCATGACGAGGCGGACGAGCTGTTTCTCGTCTATAAGGGAAGCATTAAGATCGAGCTGCGCGATGAAACCGTCACTCTTGCCGAAGGGGAGTTTTTTATTGTGCCCCGTGGCATCGAGCATAAACCGGTCGCCGACAATGAGGCGGAAGTGCTGTTGTTTGAGCCCAAGTCAACATTGAACACGGGCCAGCACAAATCGGAGCGGACGATCGTGAATCCCGAGGTTATTTAGAATTTTAGGGGAAGATCAGTCATGAAAAAATTTTACCGGTCCAGAGACGACAACCTTATCGCGGGCGTGTGCGGCGGTGTGGCAGAACTGTTTTCCGTTGACCCCAACCTGGTTCGCCTCACTGTGGTATTCGCGGGGCTGCTGACGGGCATCATTCCGGCCGTGGTCACGTATGTGGCCGCCTGGATCATCCTGCCCGAAGGCAGGCCGGAGTAGCCCGCATCACGGGTCAAGCCGGGGCGCTGGCGGTGCGACCGCAGTACAGCCAGACGCTGCCCCCGAGCCAATAGCGGGTCTCGATGCCGCCAATGCCGGCGCTTTCAAGGATCGCCATGAATTCGGCCGGCGCAGGGAACCGCTCGATGGACTCCGGCAGGTAGCGGTAGGCTTCGGAGCGGCTGAGGATTCCGCCGATCAGCGGCAAAGCCCGGCCCACGTACCAGCGATAAAAGCCTCTCAGCGGCCCCCGGTCGGCGCGGGCAAATTCCAGCACAGCCAGCTGGCCGCCGGGCTTGAGCACACGGCCAATCTCGGCGAGCCCTTCATCGAGATGGGCGAAATTTCGCACGCCAAAGGCCACCGTGACGGCCTCGAACGCATCATCGGCAAAGGGGAGTTGCTCGGCAACGCAGACCACCGGATGCAACTGCGGCAGTTTGCGAACGGCCCGCTCCAACATTGCCGGGGCGGGATCGGCGCCAAAGATTTTGACTTCAGTATGCCGGCGGGCAATAGCCAGGGCCACATCGCCGGTTCCGCAGGCAAGATCAAGGACGGATGCCCCGGCGCTCAGTTGTAGCGACTTCACCATGGCTCTGCGCCACAGGATGTCCATGCCGAGGGTCAGCAGACGATTGAGCAGATCGTAGCGCCCGGCGATGCCGTCAAACATTCGTGGAATGTCAATATCAGGGGGGCTCTTTTGATCTGCGGGGCGGGTCATATTACGGCTGACCAAATTTAAGCCGGGCTGCGCCGATATGACCAGCGGTAAGCCGGCGGCTGTCGCAAGGGTCGCGGACCCTCAAACTTTAAACGATGGATTCGGCCACTTTGCTGGAGGAGTAGGCCGGATTTTTGCTCTTGTCATGCCGAGCCTTGCGAGGCATCTGAGCTCCAGATTCCTCATTCGCCATTCGGCTCATTCGAAATGACAGAAGTGAAAAGGGCGGCTGCCAGGGAAGTTTTCAGGGTAGATAGAATTCGACGAAGGCACGAGGCGTGATAACCTGGATATCCTGATAACCGGAAGTCCTCAGGAGTTGCTTATCGCCGCTGACGATTACATCCGCCTTGGCTGCCAAAGCGCAGGCCAAAAACTTGTCATCATCCGGATCAGCACAAACCGGCTCCGGCAGGGGAGCTGGGCTGATCATCGTGCCGTTGGTAACAAGCAGACGAAGTATTCGGCTGATGTCGATTTCCCGATGGCGCTTAGACAGGATGTCCGGGACATTGGCATATTCACTTAATATCTCGGGGGAGAGTATTAATTCGAACTCTCCTGCACTCCAGGCAGAGAGCAGGCGGCCTGGAGAGCCTCCGAAGAAAATGCCCGAAATGATCACATTGGTGTCGAGGACAACTTTCAACTCTTGCGGGCAAGTCGGATGGCATCAGAGATGTCAGCCGGGGTGAAGCCGATCTGACGGGCAACCTTCTGCGCCTGGGCGATGAGACCACTGAACTGGTCCATGGCCGGCATGGAGAGAACTTTGAAAACGATGGTGTCGCCTTCACCTGCGACTACGAAGCGGTCACCAGGCTGGAGACCCAGCCGGTTGCGGATATCTTCGGGTATTACCACCTGCCCCTTGGAGGACAGTTTCGATGTAGAGAGTGTTGCCATAGCGCCCTAATCTTACCAGTAAGAATTTAGTACAATTTTCACCCGATATCAACACCTTGCCGTGGGCGGGTCGGGTGCCCTGAACATCTGCCTCACGGATGTGGCCGCCCTGCTAATGGATTAGCTGCCCCGGCAATAATCTGTTCCACCACACGCTGACATCATCGGCATAATTGAAGCCGCGCCTAGCCACATTAAGGGAGGCAATGGCGAGGCTCATCAACTTGGCCGGTGTGACCGGGATTAAGGATGATATAAGGGCTAGCGTTATCGGTAAGTACGCCCTTAGGCAATCGCTACGCCCCCAGGTGATAACATTTCAAGGCGGGCTTGCCCACGTGCGGCGGAACAATCTTGGCCCAGCTGGCGAATTAGCATGGCAGAAGTATTATAAGTGGCTAAAAGACAAATTTCTTGGCTAACTCTTTTTCCTTATTCGATAATGGTGCTACTCCCTCACGCCCCCCATACTCCTTTTTTAGCATGTCCACTATTGCAGAATTACGATCAAACCACTTTTTTAGCGCCTTTTTTCGATTTTTTGTAAGCCGAAATGCTTCAGCGTTACCCAATAGCAAGTTCTTTTCAAGCAAATTTTTAAGACCCAATCTCCATCCAGCTGGAATGTTATACTTTTCTATTACGAGTTCAAGTTCATCCACGCTGCTTACGCCACTTTTGATGATACCGCTAAGCAACACATAATGAGCAGGCGTGTCCTGGAATTAACTGAGTGATTTCTTAATGTATTTAGGTATCTGCAACTCTGTAGATACTGCAGAGGCCTCTTCTTTAAACTTCGATAGATCAGCTCGAATAGATTGGAGTTCTGTCTCGATCTGTATTGGATCTGTGATCCCAGAAGAGATCATTTCTTTTATTTTATTTTCCACAGATCTCCCGATTTTCTTTTCTATAACATTCAAGCGCTTTTCAATTATTTCTTCAATTGTTTCTGATTTCGTTTCAGAGTCTGATAATTTCTCTTCTCCAAACTTATTCTGGCCTATTATGGTATCCAGCATTTTGTCCGAAAAATGCTGCTGCTGGTCGAGATTTGCTTTTGCTAAAGTGGTAGCCTCGGTTGAGAGCACTCGGACCTCACTTAGAGCTTGATCTGATTTTTCGTAAAATCTCAAACTAAGCCAGATTGCGAACACGCTTAGAACGATAGAAATAACTCCCACCCCCACTGTAATCCCAAAACTCAACGACTCGAGGAAGGTCTGAGTAAATTCATCTAATGTGGGATTTTATTGGATAGCTAGCGAAATGGAAGAAATCATCTTATTTAACTTCTGGAAGCATTGCAGAATATAATCAATTTATTAATCCACTCTACTGGGATAATCTACGGGGGAAAAAGGTATTTTCAATCCCGCCGCCAGGGATAGACTACGAGAAGCAAGGGTTAACTTTCCAACTTCATTGTGTAGTATTTCCTCTCATGCCCCAAAATGCTTATATTCCGGCCGATGGCTGCCAGTCAATCCAACGGACAGGGTGCCTCAGTCAAAGGGGCCAAGCTGCTGAAGCGGGTCATGTCCGATTTCATCGGCCTCAATACCACCTATCCCCTGGCTTCCGGCGGCCAGTCGCGCCGCGTCTACCTCGACTCCACCGCCTCCACGCTGATGATGGGCGTTGCCCAGCAGGCCATCGGGGCCATGCTGGAACACTATGCCAACACCCACTCCCTGCTGCATAATTCCGCCAGGCTGGCAACGAGTAATTACCGGTGGGCCCATGAGCGCATGCTCTCCTTTGTGGGCGCCGACCCGGATATTTATACCGCCTACTTTACCGGTAGCGGCGCAACGGCCGGTATGAACCGCCTGGCCCGGCTGTTCAAGGAGCTGCGGCCCGACAGGGACACGGCGCTGGTCTCCATTATGGAGCACCACTCCAACGATCTGCCCCATCGCAAACACTTGGGCCGTGTGGTGCACCTGCCCAATAAAATGCGGGTAGGGTCTGTCGATCTGGTGGCGCTGGAAGCGCTGCTGGAGCAGGAGCAGGGGCGCGTCAACTATATCGCCGTAACCGGCGTGAGCAACGTCACGGGCATCATCAATCCCATCCACGAGATCGCCAAACTGGCCCACAAATATGACGCTTTTATCCTGGTGGATGCCGCCCAGATGGTGGCTCATATTCCGGTGCAGATGTCCGGCCGGGACGACCCGGAGGAAAACATTGACGCCTTGGTCTTTTCGGGGCACAAGACGTACGTGCCGGGGTCACCGGGAGTGGTGGTGGCGCGCCTCGATCACCTGATGCAGACCGAGCCGGTGGAGGTGGGCGGCGGCATGGTTGCCCGGGTCCTCGTCGATCATTACAGCGTCACGAACAAGTTCCCCGACCGCGAAGAGGCCGGCACCCCTAACATCCCCGGCGCCATCGGTCTGGCCACAGCCATTGAAGTCCTCGACCGTATCGGCATGCAGCTGCTGTACGATGAAGAGGAGCAGCTGCTCGCTTATGCCCTGGAGCAGATGATGTCGGTGCCGGGCGTTATCATTTATGGAGACCCGGACATCAAGGCCTGTCCCCGCGTCTCCGCCATCTCGTTCAACGTGGGCGACAAGCATCATTCGATTGTGGCGGCCATCCTTAATGACTATCACAACATCGCCGTGCGCAATGAGTGTTTCTGCGCCCATCCCTATGTCATCGAAATGATGCCGGAGGAGACCGCTGACTTTGTGGCCCTCAGCGATGAAGCGGTGATTGACCTGCAAGCCCCCAAACCGGGGATGGTGCGGGCCAGCTTCGGCCTGTACAACACTCGCGCTGACATCGACAGGCTGCGTACCGCCCTCGAGGACATTCAGCAAAACTTTGACCAGTACGCGCCCCTGTATGAAATTGGAGGCAGCGATCATGAATACCAGCACACCTCGTTTGAGGCTGCCGGTGAGGCCACATTCAACATTCCCGGCATGCTCGATTCTCTGCTGACCCGCGACCCATAGGCGGCAGGCCCGCGCCCCATGATCAAAGCACTGTTGCCGGCATGGCTCCTTCCCTGGGCGCTGCTGGCCCAGGAGACACCCCCTGCCGGAGTTCTTTTGCTGCACGCTGCGCCCCACGCCGTGCTGAATGACCGGCCTTACATTGTCGATTTCATCGTCCAGTTTGGGTCGCCGCCCGAACGTCCCGTACATGATGATGCTTTCGACTTTGATGCGATGGCCGCCGATTCGACAGGATCGTCCGATTCCACAACCGCCGATATAACGCCATCCGATTCCATGCTGGCTGAATGGATGATGGTCGATTCAGCCGATATCGCCGAGGCCATCGCCCTTGAGTCTGCTAATAAAGGCCCAGCGGTTGAATCGGTGGCGCTGTTTTATCGCACCAATACCAGCCTCACTTTTAAAGAGCTCTCTATGCAGGGGTCGTATAACCGCTATCAGGCCACCATCGAAAAAATTTATCTGACGGACGACGATACGCTGACCTATTTCTTTACCGTGACCACCAGCCACTTCCGTCTCTGGGGCTATCCTACCTCGCCATCAGGCGAGCTGCAGCCTATCGTCAGACTGCTGGTGCCCCCCAGCCGCGAATATTTCAGGCGGGAGTTCCGTGGACGCCCCTGAGCGTATCATCGAATTGCGGCAGCTCATTGACGAACATAACGTGCTCTACTATGTGCACGACAGTCCTGAAATCTCCGATGCCCGGTACGATGATCTCATGCGCGAGCTGGAGTCCCTGGAAGGAGAGCATCCCTCTCTGGTGACGCAGGATTCACCCACTCAGCGCGTCGGGTCCGCTCCGCAGTCGGAGCTGAGCAGCGTGGACCATCGGCTGCCCATGCTTTCCCTGGCCAACGCCAAGGATGAGGATGAGCTGCGTGCCTTTGACGAGCGGGTCCGCAAGGCCCTGGGCAGCGATGCGCCGCTGGAGTATGTGGCCGAACCGAAACTGGACGGTCTGGCTGTGGAGCTGGTCTACGAGCAGGGCCGGCTGGTGCTCGGCTCTACGCGTGGGGATGGCGTGACCGGCGAGGACATTACCGCCAACCTGCGCACCCTCCGGGCGATCCCGCTGGTGCTCACAGGCCAGGATGTGCCGTCGCTGCTGGAAGTCCGTGGCGAAGTGTTCATGCACAAGGACGACTTCGCGGCCATGAACCGGGCCAGGCTGGAAGCGGGTGAAACGCCGTTCGCTAACCCGCGCAATTCGGCGGCCGGATCACTGCGGCAGCTCGATACCACCATCACCGCATCGCGGCCGTTGCGCATTTTCTGCTACGGTCTGGGATCCGTAGACGGACCGGGAAAAAATAAGCTCCACAGCCAGATCGGCCTGCTTGAGGCTTTACCCCAATGGGGACTGCCGGTCAACGCCAACTACCGCCGCTGCCTGGGTATGGATGAAGTGGTGGCCATGTATCGCGAAACCGAGCGCGCTCGCGACACCTTCCCTTACGACATTGATGGCCTGGTGGTGAAGATCAACAGTTTTGCGCTGCAGCAGCAGCTGGGCGAGCGCAGCCGGTCGCCACGGTGGGCCATTGCCGGCAAGTTCAAGGCCGAGCAGGTGACCACGGTCATCGAGGATATTGAGGCATCAGTGGGACGCACAGGCGCCGTAACGCCGGTGGCACACCTGCGGCCGGTGGAAGTGGGCGGAGTCATCGTCAGCCGCGCGACGCTCCACAACCAGGACGAAATTGACCGCAAGGACATCCGCGTCGGCGATACGGTGTGGGTCCAAAGGGCGGGCGACGTGATCCCCGAAGTGGTGCGGGTGGTGACCTCCAAAAGGCCCCCGTCCGCCAAGCCGTACCGGCTGCCGGATAAATGTCCGGCCTGCGGCCATAAGGTCTATCGCCCGGAAGATGAGGCGGTGGCCCGTTGCGTCAACGCTGCCTGTCCGGCGCAGGTGCAGGGACGCGTCGAGCACTTTGTCTCCAAAGGGGCCATGGATATTGACGGGCTGGGCCGGAGAATCGTCGAGGAGCTACTGGCCACCGGCAGGCTGAAGACCGCCGCCGACATATATTCTCTCACCTATGATGATCTGGCGACCCTGGAAATTGAGCGCACGGTGCGCAGTAAGGAGGAGGGCGAAGTTAAAAAGCAGGTGCCCCTCGGTGACAAGGTGGCCACCAAACTGCTGGCGGCCATTGATGCCTCCCGGCAGACGACATTCGCCCGGTTGGTTTACGGCCTGGGCATCCGCAATGTGGGTGAGCACACCGCCAAAGTGTTGAGCCGGGCGCTGGACGGGAATATGGGCCGCCTGCTGTCGGCCACGAGGGAGCAGCTGCAGGCCATCGATGAAGTGGGCCCCATTGTGGCCGATGCCATTGTACGCTTCGGGGCCGATGAGGCTAACATCAAACTGATTGCCGAGCTGCTGGCGGCGGGTGTAGTGTGGAAGCGGGAGGCCGCTGATGCGGGCGCCCAGGCGCTGGCGGGGCTGACATTTGTCTTCACCGGCAGCTTGGAAACCATGACCCGGGCTGAAGCGCAGTCGATGGTGGAGCGCCTGGGCGCCAGAGCGGCGTCATCGGTGAGCAAGAAGACCGCCTATCTGGTAGCGGGGCCGGGGGCGGGATCCAAACGGGCCAAGGCCGAAAGTCTGGGGGTGAAAGTGATCAGTGAGGCGGAGTTTAGGGATTTGGTTGAAAATTGGAAATAATCAGATACTGCATGGATATGTTTTTGTCTGCGAGTGAAAAACAGCACTGACATTGTTGTAGTTTTACTAAGAATAAATTGTTACTCCTGAAACTAAACTGACCATGGCTTGGGCTACATTTTTTTGTTCTTGCTTTATTTCCTTATAATCTGCTACTACAGTTTGATTCTTGGGTACCACGGGCAAGTTAATAATATTTGCGTGGCGCGGGTGCGGGCAACGCCAGGCTTTTACTACTAGATTTCTGCGTATGCTCTTAAGGCTTGAAACTTTCATTGTAGCTTCGCCCAAAACTTCGGGTTTTCTTCTTCTGCTAACTGTTTCTACAAAATATTTCCCAATACTCATGACTTCAAACGAGGAAAGATTGGAAATGCGATACACGGATAATTCACCGCTATCTGGCGGGGGTAAAAATGCTTTAGGCTTGACGGATTGATCGTTCCTGAAATCACCTTCGAACAGGAACCTACAAACCGTTTCTCTTGTATGAATTTTGCCAATAACAGGCCAAACGCCCATGCTGCGTTTAAATAAATAGAAGAATGTTTTTCTTAATAATGTCAGGCAAATTAGCATCGAATGGCTCAGTGCCATACATCCTCCTTGATTTACCAAAATAACCAGAATATCCCAGAATTTGATTCCCCGAAATACTCACTGTAAATATGAAACTCGGATTCTTGTACCATTCAAGTTCGATTGCACCATCCACTTCTGGCTCAAATTGGGGCATGGGCAGTTTTTGATCTGATAATATTTCAATGAAATTTATGGCTTGCATATATGCTTCTGAGCTAATTGCAATCGCACCCTCCCCATCCCAATTATCAACGGAATATTCAATGGATAAAGACCGAAGAGATTGACGAGCGTCTGCTAATTTATAGTTCGACAGAGGTATTGGTCCTATTAGGGAATATGCCTTACTTTGGCCTGTATCATGCTCTGGTCTTTCAAGTATGCCCGCGAGTTTCCCGAAGCCGGGAGAGATAGGGCTTAATTGGGGGAATTCAATTGCAACAGTCATTTGCACTCCTCAACAGTTTTATCGGTAATACTACTGAAAAAAATCTTATTTTTAATTTCGCGAAAATCTTCAATGGATTCCCAAGCTAATAGACCATCGCCCGGGAACGTAATCTTTCTGAAAACATCAATATCGAGCAACAGGGTTACTTTTTCATCATCGATTATTCGAAGAGCTTGGGTAATAATTGCATTAGTTGGTGCGTCGTCGTAATGGACTTCAACTCTTGACATAAATCCTTCCACTTGATCCGGTATTCCATCAATTCTTGGAGGTATTGCTGTAATGTAATCAGGGAGATTCACTGCAGCCTCGAGTTGAATTTCATTGATAAATCTACAGCCTATGCGAGTTATACTCAGTGGTCGAAGGATATCTGCAAACAAACTCCACAATCTTTTGGCTTCAGTCCGAAAGGTTTCCCACGACTCGTAATTATTTAGCCTGCTGAATGTGAAACCCTCCAAGCGCGTTTGGGTAACCTGGTGACCATCCTGAGAACGGAACACATATCCTGTCTGGGCAGATGTCATCCCTCCAGTTGCATTTTCGGTTTTCAGGTTAAACTCAGCGGTCCACGTTTTTCCAAGCTTCGGGTAATCATTTTTGATCGCCTCTCCAAATGCCGAGAATGATTCAAGCGTCATGCCTTCTTGAAATTCGACCTGAATATCAATGAGTGCCTCTCGAATAGGTGCATTGGATAAATGTTGTACTTTAGCCATTTGTCACTCTACCGGCTATTCAACTCAGCAAATTGACTGTTAGTTTCCTTGGTTATGCGGGTAGCAAATTTATTTGTCCAGTGGGGATTCGAGACAATCAGCGGCAATAGCGAGACGACCACATTAAGTGTGAATGCTCCCATTGCCCAATCTTACAAAATGTACGATCCAGCGGCAACCTTTGCCGTTAACCTGACTTTCCCCTTCCCCCGCCGTAACTTTGCTGCCTATGTCTGCTGCCCCCCCAACCGATGAGACCACCAAAGTGCTCCCGAAAAAGGGGGAGGAGATCGAAATCACCATCGATTCGCTGGCTTTTGGCGGGCAGGGCGTGGCCCGCATGGACGGGCTGGTGATCTTTGTGCCCAAAGGCTCCGCACTGCCGGGGTCAACAGTAAGAGCCGTGGTGACGCGCCGGAAACGGGGCTTTGTGGAAGCCCGTCCTCTGGAGGTACTCTCGCCATCGCCGGATGCCGTGGATGCCCCTTGCCGGCACTTCGGAGTCTGCGGCGGTTGCGCCACCCAGAATCTGTCCTACGAGGCGCAGCTGGAGCAGAAGCAGCAGCAGGTGGCCGACACGTTCCGGCGCATGGGGCATTTTGACGACATCACCATTGAGCCGATCATCGGATGTGAGTCGATCTACCACTACCGCAACAAAATGGAGTTCACCTTTTCGACCCGCCCGTGGATGGTTGATATGAACGATCCGCCGCCGGACCGGGCCCTCGGTCTGCATGTGCCGGGGCGCTACGACAAAGTGCTCGACATACAGTCCTGTGATTTGCAGCACCCGGTGGCCACCGAGATTCTGGTCTGGTTCAAAGCGCATTCGGCGCACCTGAAGCCGTATGACATCAAGACACACATCGGTTACCTGCGCTATCTGGTGATACGGGTGGCACGGGCAGGCACCGACCAGCTGCAGGTGATGGTCAATATTGTGACCAGCCACGAAAAGGTCGATGCGCTGAAACCGCTGGCGGAAGAGATGGCGGCGCAGTTCCCGCAGATCGTCAGCGTGGTCAACAATGTCAATACCCGCAAGGCGGCGGTGGCTTACGGCGAATGGGAAGTGCTGCTGTATGGCCGCCCCACGATGACGGAAAAACTGCGCGGGTTGGAGTTCGAAGTGTCGGCCAACGCTTTCTTCCAGACCAATCCCGGTCAGGCTGAGAAATTGTTTGAGAGGATCGAAGCGGCTGCGGGCCTCAACGGCAAGGAAACGGTGTTTGACCTGTACAGCGGCGCAGGGGCCATCGCCCTGATGCTGGCCCGCCAGGCCCATGAGGTGGTGGGGTTTGAGTCGGTGGAATCGGCGGTGGACGACGCGGTGCGCAATGCCATGACCAACGAAATATTTAACGCTCGGTTTATCAGGGCCAATCTGGAGGGTCCCTATTTCACCCAGGAAGGCAAGCGGCTGTTCAAACAGGTCGGGCAGCCCGACTTGCTGGTGGCCGATCCGCCCCGGGCCGGGATGCATCCGAAGTTGGTGAGCGATCTGCTGCGCCTCAAGGCGGGCAAAATTGTCTACATATCCTGTAACCCGGCTACCCAGGTGCGCGACGTGCGGCTGCTGGTGGATGGCGGCTATCAACTCACCCGTATTGAACCCATCGACATGTTTCCCCAGACGCCGCACATCGAAAATATCTGCGTGCTGGTACGATGAGCGATCTTGCTGTCAACATCACCAACCTGCATAAGGTGTACAAGGAAGGGGTGGTGGCCCTCAAAGGGATTAATCTGCAGGTGCCCAAAGGGCAATTTTTTGGGTTGTTGGGACCTAACGGAGCCGGGAAAACCACCACCATCGGCATTACCACCGGTCTGATCCGGCCGACCTCGGGCAGTGTTACCGTGATGGGGCACGATGTGGTGGCCGACTACCGGCAGGCCAGAAGCGCTATTGGACTCGCGGCGCAGGAGCTCAACTTCGACTGGTTTTTCAATCTTGAGACGCTGATGCAGCAGCAGGCCGGCTATTACGGCGTGCCCGCCAATGTCGCCAAGCCGAGAGCGGCGCGGCTACTTGATGAATTTGGCCTGGGTGAAAAGAAAAAAGTGAAGCCAAGGGAGCTCAGCGGCGGCATGAAGCGCCGGTTTCAGATTGCCCGATCTATGATTCACGATCCCGACATCCTCATTTTGGATGAACCGACAGCCGGTGTCGATGTGGAGTTGCGTCACATGCTGTGGGACTACTTGAGTAGGCTCAACGGCGATGGCAAGACCATCATTCTCACCACCCACTACATTGAAGAGGCGGAAAAGCTGTGTGAGCAGATCGCTATTATTGACAACGGTAAAATTGTGACGGAGGGGACGCCTCAGGAGCTGGTGGCGGGCATGAACAGCGATGGCCTGGTGATCGAAGTTGACGGCCACGGGCCCGAGGCTGAAGCATCCCTCGATGGGTACGTGGTTACCCGCAGCGACAATGAATTGACCATTTCCACCCAGCAGCCGGAGCTGCAGATTGCGGAAATTGCCAACCGCGTGACGGCCGCAGGGGCGATGTTGAAGGACGTGAAGATTCGTCGCACGACGCTGGAAGACGTCTTCATGCAGCTCACGGGACGCAGTATTGATGAATAGGGTCGGCTTCATCACATTCACGGGCCGGGAGGTACATCGTTTTTTATCACTTTATAACCAGACCCTGGTTCCGGGGCTGCTGACAACCGTCCTTTACATCGTCGTGTTCGGCAATGCGCTGGGTAGCCGCATTGGGGAAATCAAGGATGTGGCCTACATGCACTATATCATTCCGGGACTGGCCATGATGAATGTCATCACCAACGCTGGATCCAACAGTTCTTCCAGCCTGTTCCAGGCTAAAATGCTCAAGTTTATTGATGACATCCTGATCACGCCACTCAGCGGCATGGAAGTGGCGACGGGCTATATTCTGGGGGGCATGCTGCGTGGCGTCATTAACGGGGTTCTGGTCATCTTTGTTGGCATGGCACTTACCGGCATGCAAGTGGCCCATCCCCTGGAGGCGCTCGTATTCCTGATTGTGGTCGGCTGGACATTTGGGGCTATTGGCCTGCTGATCGGTATCTATGCCAAGTCGTTCGATAATATTCAGATGCTGATGAATTTTTTCATTACCCCGCTGGTATTTTTGGGTGGCGTCTTTTACAGCATCGATATGTTGCCCCCGTTTTGGCGGCAGGTTTCGCTGTTTAATCCCCTCTATTATATGATTAACGGATTGCGCCATGCGCTGCTTGATATTGCCGATACGCCGGCCGCCAGCTCACTGCTTATTTCGGTGATTATGGCCGGGTTGGCGACCCTGCTGGGGGCCACCCTGTTTACCAGGGGCTACCGAATTAAGGAGTAGCCCGGCGCCTCTATTGCCTGTTGGTGGGAGACGTGCTGCGGCCTTATTTTCGGTAAAGCCGGAAGGAACGACAGAGCACCGGGCTCCAAGGGGACATTCAGCTAAGTGAATACGCTGTGGCATTTAACATTATTTCGAATATTTCTACTGATTGGGCTGGTCGCCATAGTAGGCGGCACGGGCATTTATTACTTCGAGTCCCAGTCGGGCACACAGCAGTTTTCCTCGCTGGGAGAGGCCTTGTGGTGGTCGGTGGTGACCATGACGACAGTCGGCTATGGCGATTATACGCCTCAGGGAGGTCCGGGGCGGGTCTTCGCGGTGATCATTATGTTCTCCGGAATAGCGCTGATATCCTTCCTTACAGCGACCATAGCATCCGTATCAGTGGCCCGGCGGTTAAGGGCCAATCAGGGACTTATGCCGATAAAAGTTAAAAATCACATTATTATTTGCGGCTGGCATCACAAAATTGAGCGTCTCGTGGACGCTTTCATGCAGATCGATTCAGGGAATAAGGAGCGGCTCATTGTCCTGGTGAATGAAGAGACCGAAGACCGCATGCAGTCGCTCAAAAGCCAGTATGGGTATTCCCGCATCAAGTACATCCGTGGAGAGTTCACCCGGGAAACCATATTGAAAAAGGCCAACATAGAGACGGCCAGGGCAGTCGTCATTTTCCCCAAAGAGGAGCTCGGGGGTGGCGTCAGTGATGAAAAATCGATTCTGGCGACATTGACCATCAAGAATCTGAATCCCAAGATCCAGGTGGTGGTTTATGTGCACAATCAGGCGTCCATTGCCCACATGCGCCGGGCCAACGCCGATAATATTGTGCTGGCGGACAATTTCGGTTCATTTATTATCGCGTCACATGTCCTCAACCCCGGCATCCCCCAGATCGCGGATGAACTGCTAAGCGCCTCATCGGACAATCACCTTCGGCGGGTTGCAATCCCCAAGGAATTCGTCGGCAAAGCGTTCAGCGAATTATCGAAGCATCACCGGCTTTCCGAGGGGTGGATCACCGTGGGTCTGTATATGGAGGAACAGCAGGTCGGCATAGGCAGTTTCCTGTCGGCCGACGGGTCGCAGCTGGACGCTTTCATCGAAAAAATGCTGCGCAAAGCGGGGCATTCCCTGGGCGAAGGGAGCCACACAACCGTGAGCATCAATCCCGGTGATATGCAGATCATTCATGAAGGTGAGGGGGCGCTGGTTATCCAATGAGCCTTTCCGGGGAATATAACCTCAAGAACTTTGAGTTGCTTGATGGGCTGAACGCAGAACAGAGGGCCTATTTCAGTCGTCACCTGCAAGAGCTCGATTTTGCGGAGGGCAAGGAGATTTTCCATGAAGGGGCCAAGGGCGGAGCCATATTTTTTCTCCTTTCCGGTGAAGTGGAAATTTCGCAATCGTTGACGCTGTCGGTGAGCAAGCAGTACACCGACTATGATGCCCGGGAGAAGTCTATTGTCAAGCTGTCGGGTAATGATGGCGCCGTGTTTGGTGAAGTTTCCCTCTTCGGGCATGAGGACAAGCGCACCGCCACGGTAACGGCGCTCACCGATTGCCACATGGGCACCATGTCGGGAAAGCAGTTCTTCAAGATTCTTGAAGATCATATTGAGGTGGGCTACAAGGTGATGCGGAACCTGACCCGCATCGTCTGCGGCCGTCTGGTAGTGGCCAACCTCAACGTCCTGAAATTGACCACGGCGCTGAGCCTGGTGCTGGAGAAGTAAAGCGTGTCATCGGCCCAACCAGGGAAGGTCTACGAGCCGGCCCAGGTGGAGACCAGGTGGTATCGCGCCTGGCAGGAACGGGGCTATTTCCAGCCGCGGGAGTCGACGGACGCCCAACCGTTCACGATTGCCATCCCCCCTCCCAACGTCACCGGCATTCTGCACATCGGCCATGTGCTCAACGGCACCATTCAGGATATTCTGGTGCGCCGCGCGCGCATGCAGGGCAGACCGACCCTGTGGATACCCGGCACCGATCATGCCTCCATCGCAACGGAGGCTAAAATTGTGCAGAAACTGCGCAAACAGGGCCTCACCAAGCATGATCTCGGCCGGGAAAAATATCTTGAGGAGGCCTGGGCCTGGACAGAAGAGTATGGCGGCACCATCATCGAGCAGCTGAAGCGGCTGGGCTGTTCCTGCGACTGGGAGCGCACCCGCTTCACCATGGACGAGCGCTATTACGCCGCGGTGATTGAAACCTTCGTCAGGCTATATGATGAGGGCTATATCTATCGTGGCGAGCGGCTGATCAATTGGGACCCGGAAGGGCGCACGGCGCTCTCCGATGAGGAGGTCAATCACAAGGAGACCCAGGGCCACTTGTGGCATTTCAAGTATCCACTGGCCGGCGGCGACGGGCACCTGGTCGTGGCCACGACCCGGCCGGAAACCATGCTGGGGGATACGGCCGTGGCTGTCCATCCCGGGGACGACCGCTACAGCAAGTGGGTCGGCCAGAGCGTCATCCTGCCGCTGGTGGGCCGGGAGATTCCCATCGTTGCCGATGAGTTTGTCGATCCCGCTTTCGGAACGGGGGCCGTGAAGGTTACCCCGGCCCACGATGCCAATGACAACCTGTTGGGCCAGCGTCACGATCTGGAGGTCATTAACATATTCCATCCCGACGCTACCTTGAATGAGAATGTGCCCGAAGCCTATCGAGGGCTGGATCGCTTTGTCGCCCGCAAGAGAGTCGTGGCTGATATGGAGACGGCGGGGCTGCTGGAGAAGGTGGAAGATCACGTGCATAACGTGGGTTATTCCGAGCGCACCGATGCCATGGTGGAGCCGTACCTCTCCATGCAGTGGTTTATGCGCATGCCGGAGCTGGCCGCCGAAGCGCTGAAGCCGGTGGAGTCGGGGGAGATCAAGTTTTACCCCGACAGATGGGTGAAAGTATACCGCCACTGGATGACGAACATCCGCGACTGGTGCATATCGCGGCAGCTGTGGTGGGGACACCGGATTCCTGTCTGGTACGGGCCCGACGAGGAAATATTTGTCGGCCGAACCGAGGCAGAGGCGCTGGCCAAGGCGAGAGAGCATTACGGCAAGGATGATGTGACCCTTGAGCAGGACCCCGATGTTCTCGACACCTGGTTCAGCTCCTGGCTATGGCCTTTTGCCACCCTGGGCTGGCCCGATACCGATAAGTCTGACCTGGCCCGTTTCTATCCGACGCAGGACCTGGTGACGGCCCCCGAAATTCTTTTTTTCTGGGTGGCGCGCATGATTATGGCGGGACAGAAGTTCATGGGCAAAGTGCCTTTTACGACGGTCTATTTCACCGGCATCGTGCGGGATGACCAGGGCCGCCGCATGAGCAAAAGCCTCGGCAATTCCCCTGATCCCATTGATCTCATTGACCGCTATGGCGCGGATGCCATACGCACCGGACTGATGCTCATTGCGCCTCAAGGTCAGGACATTATATTCTCGGAGAAATCGCTGGAACTGGGCCGCAACTACATGAACAAAATCTGGAACGCGGCCCGTTTCGTGCAGATGAATCTGCAGGCAGATTCTACAACCGGCCTCGATTCGATCGCGGAAGATGACCTCGATATTGTGGACCGCTGGATATTGTCGCGCTTGCAGGAGACGCTGGAGGGTGTGGACGTGGCCTATGATAAATATCGCCTGAACGAAGTGGCGCGCCTGACCTACGAGCTGGTGTGGGCCGACTATTGCGACTGGTATCTGGAGCTGGCCAAGGCCAGACTTCAGGGCGATGACGCCGATGCGCGCAGGTCGGCCCAAGTGGTGGCTCGCCATGTGCTGCGGGAGATGTTGCGGCTGCTGCACCCTTTCGCGCCGTTCATCACCGAGGAAATCTGGCAGCAGCTCAAGGACGGGCAGGAAGCCGACCTGATGGTCTCCTTACCGCCGAAATCCGATCCCCGCCGCATTGATGCTCAGGCAACCGGCGATGTGAGCCTCCTGCAAGAGGTAGTGTCGGCGGTGCGCAGCGCCCGGCAGGAGATGGGCGTCCCCCCGGCGGGGGAGTGTGATCTGCTTGTGCGCGGTGAGGTGGCCATGACCCGTCGCCTGGACCCGTTGGCCGGTTACGTTAAGCGCCTGGCCAAAGTGGGGCGACTTGAAATGGGTCCCGCCGTTGAAAAACCGCCGCACTCAGCCACGGCCGTGGTGCAGGGGCTGGAGCTGTTCATCCCGCTGGAAGGGATTATCGATATTGACAAAGAGCGCAAGCGCCTGGCCAAAAAGATGGAGGAGATGCGCGGCAGACTGTCAGCCGTGCAGGCCAAGCTGGGCAATGAGAACTTCACCGGCCGCGCCCCGGAGGAGGTGGTCAGCGGCATGCGTGAGAAGGAGGCCAACTATGCTGAAAGTCTCCAAAAGCTGCAAGCCAACCACGAGGCACTGATCTGATCTTTCAGGCGTCTTAACCGCCAAGCGACCCCAATACTAAAGGTGTTATTCTTTTACATTCTTTTTATTTTCGTGCTTTTGGACACGATAGGGGCTATATTAAGCCATGGCACCGTTCCTGCCCCATGATGACATGACATTTGGCGACCTGCTTGCCTTCCAGCGCGAAAAGGCGGGACTGACCCAACAGCAGTTGGCGCAGCGTCTCGGCATCCAATACCAGCAGGTTTCAGCCTACGAGCGCAATGTGGCCTTTCCCCGGAAGGGGCGGCTCATACAGATTTGCGAAATTGTGAACGCCTCGTATGCCGATCTGGCTCAGGCAAAGTTTCGCACTCAAAATCCCGGTCTGCCTGATGAGGCGTTTGCGCCGGGTACCCCTCGGCGGCTGCCGCCGATTCCTATCATCGGACAGGCCGCTGCAGGACAGGGGCTGTTTCCGAATCTCGATGACACCGACATTGCGGCTGACGAATATATTGAGCGGCCCGATGACCTACGCGAGGAGCGTGTCTACGGGCTGCGGGTTTATGGCGACTCCATGACCCCGGTGGTCAAGCCCGGGTCGGTGGTCATTGCCTCGCAGGATACGACTTGCCGCAATGGCGACCTGGCGGTGGTGGTAACGCACAACGGCGAAGCGCTCATCAAGGTGGTCTATTACAAAGGTGAACAGCTGCAGCTCACCTCGTCCAATCCAGCCTATCCCGACCGGCTCATCCCCCGCGAGGAGGTGCTGCACCTCCATCCGGTCGTGCACATCCGGCTGGCCCGCATGTAGTTTCATCGCATCACATTTTCCGCTAAAAAAAAGCCCCTCCAGCTCAGCGCCGAGGGGCTTTTTACCGGGCGCGAAATGGCTAGAAGCTGTACTTGATGCTGATAGAGAGGTGGCTGAAATCCTTGAGCGCTCCCAGCCGGCTCGCTTCGTCGCCGCCGAAAATTGACAGCGTCAGGTCCAGATCGAAGGCGTCTTCTATGTGAAACGATATACCGCCGCCCAGCATATAGCCCTTCTTGTCGAGGTCATACAGCGTCTGCGCTCTCACGGTATAGCTCCCCTCTCCCAGTTCAACCGACCCAGAGGCCATCACGGCGTTCTGGGCGATGGCGGCAAACGGCATGCCCATCTTGGCGCCGATGACATTCTTTTCGTTTTCCTTTTCAGAAATAGTACTGAATCTGGCGAAATCGAAGACCTCATCACCATCGATTCCAGTGATATATGTGCCCAGATATTGCGCCATATAGTTGCCTGCACTGCCGGCGTAATCGACCTGCGCCACGTACTGAAAGTAAGGGTTGCGAATGAAACCATCATCAGCGTCGGGGTCTTCGGTGAGAAAATAGGCCCCCTCCACCCGCAGGGCGAAATCGCTTATGAAGGTCACCAGATCGTACCCGAACACTTGGGTGCGGTGGTAGCCCAACGAATTGGGATATAGAATGCGGTCTAATATTAGCTCGGGAATGACGCTGAAATTATGGTCGATGCCGCTAAAATAGCTGAATGATAGGTCCATGAGCGCCATCGGTATGCTGACCCGGATGCCTGCCTCGGTATTTTCCAGGGTGCGCGTCGGCTTAACCGGCCTCCCCAATCGGAGGGGAGGGCCATCCCCGAAAATGGGAAAGTCAGGTTCCCCAATCGGTAGTATGCTGGGTTGAAAGACCGGCGTCACCACCGCCTCGACACTTATGTTGCCGAAATAGAGGTTGGCCGAAGCGGCCACAACGCCCACCTTGCGGTCGGAGCCGGGCAGAAAGAGGTAGTAATAGTTGTAAGGATTGACATTGTCGGTGGGGTTGTTGCCATCGGTGACGCCCCATGCGAGAGTCTGTTTGCCGAACCGGAAGTCCCCCAGATCGGTGGAAAACTCCGCGTACAGCTCCTGCATATCGAAAGTCGTCACATCGCTGTCAAGCCGGTACTCCATGGTCGTGCTGAAGTAGAAGCTGACCCGCTCGCCGCTGCGTTCGCCGTCCAGTTGGATAAAGCGGTGCGGCAGGGAGAGATAGCGCGAATCGGTGGTAACCCGGATAAGGGGGTTTACGTGGCCGTGGAACTCAATCTGCCCTGAGAGAACTGTCGCGACTGCTAAAGAGGCCAAGGCGGTGAAATGGGTCGCCCTCATGGCAGCCTCCGCAGATTGCGCTCGTGGAATAACGACTCCTTGATGCCGGTATCGACTTCAATGTTCGTGAACGTGAGCTCCGTGGAGTGGTTTTTCTGCACATTGCGCACGACCATGCGGACCGGCACTGAGTAGGCGCCGAAAGTGCCCATTTCAACGGTGCGTTCCTTGATCAGCTCGCCTGCCCTGTCGTAGTACATCTCCCTGCTGATCTGTGCGTCGCTCTTGCGGACCACCGAGACGATGCGGCTGTAGGATGAGCGCAAATCGGCATTGGGAACATTCTCCAGGAGCCAGTGCTCCTCGCCATTGATGAGCTCCTCCCCCAGCAGATTGTGAGTGTAGTCATCAAGGTTGCGGCTGGAGAGATCCTCAAAGGAGAGGTCCGACCCCATGAAACTGTCGCCCCGCCTACTGGTAGAAATGCGCCGCATTTTCTTGAAGCTCGGCAACCACATGCGCATCTCATCACCTGATTCGCGTTCGATGGTCAAGAAGGCAACGCCACGGTCATCGGCCGGCGCCGTGAACCAGAGGATCATCCGCCCTTCGCCCTTGCGGACCGTATGCACCGACAGCGTACGGGTCTTGCCGGTCTTGGAAGTGAGCCGCATGGTCATGTCCGAAGTCATGTCGACCGGTGATGGGCGCTGGTCAATTTGCAGGGCGATTTCGCTGGCGGTCTGGGCCATTGTCACGCTGAGGCTGAGCAGTGAGATTATTATTATCCTGGGCATGATCAGGTGCTCCTTTCGCAAGTTTCCTTAAGTGCCTTGTTAAGCGAGTTAAATCCGTCCTGGGTTGAACCGTCGATCATTTTTTTAAGCAGTGGCACAAGTAAGCCGCCAAAAATTTCCCCCTGAACAAAACGTGTGCGGTTACCGGGCAGCGGCTCCAGCTGGAAATAATGTTCGCCGTCAAACAGGCCGGGGATACCCAGGTGCCCCAGCCAGCGGAATTCCGTGGGCGCCTCGAAGCGGACGACTTTCGGCCGCATGGTAATCCCTTTGCCTCCAGGGGGCGCCAGTCGCACCTTGATTTTGGCGCCAGTCTCTACCTGGCCCTCAATGCTCCGGATGAAAGGGTTCCACCGCGGGTAGTCCTCAAAGCGGGTAAATACCTGCCAGACGTGATCAACGGGCGCGTCAATATCGATGGATGTGCGCAGCTGATAGGCCATCGTCATGCTCCGTCGGGCGCTGTTACTTTATCGCGCATCAGGTGGCTGACGGTGGCCAGAATGGTCAGCGTGCCCAGCGCGCAGGAGACCATGGAGATAATGACCAAGCCGCCCATATAGCCCATAGGGATAAATTCCGAGAAGAGCAGAGCCGAAAACCCCACCGAAACGGCCGTCACATTAAGCAATATGGGGTAGCCGACATCATCGATGGTTTTCTGGCAGACGTCCTCACGTGGCACTCCCGCGCTTATGAAATGGCGGTACTGGGCAATAAAGTGGACGGCAAAGTCGACCCCCACGCCAATGATAATGGAAGTGAGCAAGGCCGTCACGTGGTTCAAGTCCAATCCGAACCATCCCATCAGTCCAAAGTTCAAAATAATGGCGGTTCCCAGCGGCAGCACAGCCAGCGCTCCCCAGAGCAGCGACTTAAAGAAAAACCAGGACAGCAGAATGATGAGCACCAGGGAAACGGCCAGCGAACGTAGCGAACTGGTTATCAGCACATCGACAAAGTCACTGATAAACACGGGGAACCCGGTGAAACGTACCGTAATGTTTTCCTTGGGCAGCTCTTCGAGATAGCTGCTGGTCTGGGCAACCATCTCCATCATCTGCCCAGTGGTGTTTTGCTTCACCGTGGCGCTGATGAGGGCCTTGGAGTAATCGTAGTCAACCAGCGAACTGAAATCGTCAGGATCGCCGGTCATGCTGTACAGGGTGAGCAGGTTGGCCACCTGACCGCGGGTTTCGGGGATGATTTCATACTGGACACTGTCATCCATGATGGTGCGGTGCAACTTGCGCACGATATTGACCAGGGAGACGGTGCTACCCATATACGGTTGGGTTTCCAGATGGTTTTGAATCGTTTCCATCTGCCGCAGGGTTTGGGGATCTTTCATGTCGCCGGTGACCTCAATAACCAGATTCAGAGTGCCGGCAAAATTATCATCGACGAACTCGATACTCTGCCGGATGGGTGAAGAGGGCTTAAAAAAGGCGAGAAAGTTCACTTCAACCACAAGCATGGTCGTGCCGATGATGGAGAAGACGATCAGAGCCAAGCCGCCAGCGAGTACAGTCCGGGGCCGCCGCAACACCGCTTGCCCCAGCCGGTGAATGACGCCTTCCATCAACCCGGAGCCACTGAGCGCCCGGCCCGACAGATTCCACTTAGTCATACCCATGACGCTGGGCAGCAGGGTAATGGAAAGTACCCACGCCCAAAATATGCCGAAGGAAATGGCAATGCCGTAGCCGGTCATTACCCGTAACGGCGATGTGACCAGACTGATGAAGCCTGCGATGGTGGTGATAGAGGTCAAAAATACCGGCAACATGAGCACATTCATGGTCGCTTCAACGGAGGATCGCACGTCATGGCGCACGCGCATCTCACGGAAAAAGCGGGTGATGATATGGACCCCATCGGCTGTGGCGATGGTGAGCAGAATAACCGGCATGCTGCTGTTGAGTATGGTGAAGTTGAACTGATCGCTGCCGGTGAAATGGAACATCCAGCCCAGAAAACCGGCCATGGATGCCGTCGAGAGCACATTGACCATCAGCACCATGCCGAGGCCGGCAACAGACCGTAAATTAAGCAACAGTACCAACGCCAGCACCACCAAGCCGATGCGCATGAGAGTAAAGACTTCCGTCCGGACGGTCTCTGAAAGGATGCCACGCACGTAAGGCATACCGGCCAGCGAAATCTCGATGCCTTCGGGAACAGCTTCAACAGCGCGGGTAACCGCGGCCGCAATTTCCTCATCGGTGGCCGTGGTATGCGGCACAACGGCCATCATGGCGTAGCGGCGATTGGTGGAGACGAGCCGGTCGGCAATCTCAGGATTGGCGTCGAGATAGGCCTCGAGGCCACTGATATCGGTTGGGGAAAGGTCGCGGTGGGGCATCAGGTCGCCCACCTCCAAAAAGCCGTCAACATTATCGATGCGGTTCATGGTAGCGAGACTCATCACCTCATCTACGCGGGGATCATCCTCCAGCGTACGGGTAATGTCCCAGATGAGCGCCAGCCGCTCAGGGGTGAACAGAGTGCCCTCTCCGCCCAAGGAGACGAGCAACGCTTCTGTTGCGCCAAACTGCTCTTCCACATCCTCCCAGATGACCCTGGAAGGCATGTCCGTGGGGAGCATTTTCAGGATATCATCCTCGAAATGAATGAAGCGAATACCTGAGATGAGCACCAGGCTGATGGCGACGGTGGCCAGCACCAGGATTCGGGGACGTTCCAGCGTCAATCGGATCAGGGCAGCTTTCATCAGACCTCCTCTGGCGGTTAAAGATTATTTGCCGGCAAAATGGGCCTCAACTCCGCCGATGACCATGTTGATGATCTGCTGGCGGTTATCGGGGTCCCCCACTTTGAGTCCATAGACATCCAATATGTTTTGCGTCACCGGCTCCATGAGGAATGTGGATACGAAAGTCGTCATGATGAAGACCACTGTTCGCACAACATCCTGGTAAGGGAGGTCCTCCCTGCCGAGGTGCGCGATGAGCTTGGGCTCCCACAGGCGCACTATTTCCGGACCTTTAAGGCGCATCAATGGTCCCATCCGTGGGGCGCCGGCGGCCAACTCGCGCGCTAGAAACGACCTGATCTTGCCGCCATGCATGGACATCAGCTCGGCGTAGATATCAAATACATTTTCGACGGCAACCACCAGATTGTCAGCGTCACTGATAGCGCCGGTAAGGCGGGCAAACACAGGCCGGATGAGAGTATCCAGCACTTGCTCGAAAAGAGTTTTTTTATCTTCGAAGTGATAGTAGAGCATGTACTTGTTCACGCCGGCGGCACGGGCAATTTGGCGCATGCTGGCCCCCTCGAAGCCGTCGTTGGCAAAAGTATCCATGGCCGATTCGAGAATCTTTTCCCGTTTCAGGGCGGTTTTCTCTCGGGTGCTGTCTTTGGGGCGTGGTGCCATGGTTCTGTTGAGTGCAAATATACCGACCGGTTGGTCAATTAAGCAAGCGTTAAATTGTACGGACGGTCAATATAATGCATTTCAGCAGAGGGCTGCGCCCTGCGATAACTTGCCGGTCAGCGTTTTTGAGGTATAAAGTGGCGCTAATTGTGCCTTTTAAGAGCACTATTCCCAGAAAAAGGGAGCCCGGGGCACATTCTGCGGATATATCTGGTCCATGGTCTCCGAATCGAACAGCTCGCCATTGATCACCGTATACACCAGGCTGTTGCTGTTGCGCAGGTTCACGAGGGGATTTTCACTCAGGACCATGAGGTCGGCCAGCTTGCCCACTTCAATGGAGCCGAGTTGGTCGCCCAAGCCGATATAGTTGGCCCCGCGAATGGTTGCGCTTTTGAGCGCCTCGTGCGGTGTCATGCCTCCCTGCCCCAGGGCCCACAGCTCCCAGTGGGCGCCCAGGCCCTGCAGCTGCCCATGATCGCCCAGCTGCACCGATCCGCCCGCTTGGGCCAGGCGGTTGGCCGACTCGGAAACTGCAATGTGATGCCAGTCGTCATCGGCGGCCATGACCTGCGGGCGTCGACCCCGGCCGATGAGAATCTGGCGTGGCGTAAACCGCAGCAGTTTTTCATCCAGCCAGACGGGCGGCTCGTGCTGATAAAACCAGTGCTCGCCCGACAGACCTCCATAGGCCACCAGCAAGGTGGGGGTATAGCCCACGTCAGTGCGGCTCCACAGGTTGATCACATCGTTATAGAGTGGGGTAACGGGCACTGCGTGCTCTATGCCGGTGTGACCATCGAGGATCATGCCGATGTTGAACTCAAAGTTTCCACCCCCTTCGGGCAGGACCAGCATCTGTTCAAGGCGCGCCGCTTCAATGACCCACTGCCGCTGTCTGCGCTGCGGCTGCATGTAGCTTTTAACGGCAAAGGCGCCTTGGCGCTTCAGCCGGCGGATGTGCGCCTTGGCGTCATCCAGGCTTGATATGGGCGCCTTACCCGCGATGTCAGCGCCGAACAGGATAAAGCCGGTGGAAAACAACCGCGGCCCTTTGATGACCCCGGCGGCGATCATCTCTGCCGATCCCAGGGCAAAATGCGTACTGGCCGAGGGGTCCATGACCGTTGTAATGCCGTAGGCCAGGCTGGCATAAAATTGCCAGTTCCGTTGCGGGAAAATATCGAGCGTGCTATATGCCAGATGAGCGTGGACGTTAACCATACCCGGCATCACCGTCATGCCGGTGCCATCGATGGTAAAGGCTGCATTGGGCACCTGCACCTGGTCTACCGGGCCCACACTGCTGATGATATTGCCGCTGATGACGATGGCGCCGTTTTCGATGACTTCATTCCCCTGCATGGTAATGATGCGGACGTTGGTGATGGCCAGGCTGGTGATAGGCCGCTGGCGGCTCACCACCAGGTTGATGCCCACTGAATCGGGGCGGATCGCGCTGACATCCTCATCATCCGTCTCTTCTTCATCAGCCCCTCTTTCGGCAAACAAGGGGGTAATATCCTGTCGGTAAAAATCGGGTCCGCTCACCCATGTGACGGTGTGCTCATCGGCCCACGATATCCAGTCGGCGCCTGCGCTGCTCAGCTGCACCACTTTAACGCCGCCATCGGAGTCGGACAGCTCCACGGGACTGTTGCCAAAATTGGGCATGGGCGCCACGTAGGCATCATGCAGGTGCTTGTAGGCGATCCAGCGTCCATCGGGAGACAGGGCGATCTCCTCCCCGTACGGGATGGTGGCATGTTCCCGTTTGTCCGAGCCGTCCGTGCGCACTGATTTCAGGATCGCCTTGTTTTCGTCGCCATCTTCAAGGTAGTAAATGCGCTCACTCTGCGGTCCGTAGAAAGGGGCCGGCATACGGCGCGACGAGCCCCGCGTGGCGACCCGCGTCACCAGGGTTGATGCGCCACCGCCACTGGCCATGGTGCGGATTTCGTGCCACAGTTCGCCGGCCAGGCCCAGGCCCCGCAAAGTAGCCCCGCTGCTGCGCAAGTAGACAATGCGCCTGCCACTGGGGCTCCAACTCGGGTTGGCATACTGACCGGGCGTTGTGGTGAGTCGCCTGATGCGCCCGCCGTTGCGGTTCATTTTCATCAGGTGCCCTTTGCTGGCGTCATTCCAGGTGACGTAGGCGATCTGCTTGCCGTCAGGACTGTAGCGGGGCGCATACTCGAGACTCCGGTCCGCGTCCCCGGAAATTACGAGCCTTGGGTTTTCACCGCTAGAGCCCGCCTTGTATATCCGTCCCAGTGCGCTGAACAGGATGGAGCCGTCGCTGGGCGACTGGTGGGCCCATCGCAAAATGCGGCTGCGAAAGGTGTCCGTATCAATATCGTGACTGAAACGCAACGCCTCCTGCACCGTCTGCTTGACTCGGGCGGTAAACGGGATGGCCGTCATGATTCCACTGGCCACATTCACCTTCCACAACTTGCCATTGCTGCTGAGGATGATGGCCGACTGATCGGGGGTCCAGGCCATGCCGGGGTAAATGCCCGTCCAGGCGAACGCCTCCTGCATGTCGTGAGTCAGCCCCGTGGTAAGGGTGCGCTCCGACCCGGTTCGCAGGTCGTGGAGAATGAGATCGGTCGACGCCCCTTCCCGGGTGATATATGCCAGAGTGTTGCCATCGCCGCTGATCAAACCCCGGCCTGCGCCGCCAGGCCTGTTGGTCACCTGCGTGAATTCCCCGGTCTCGCGGTCGAACCGGTGAATCTGATAAATGCCATCGTGAGGATCGCTGTCGTACCGGAACCGGGAGGGCCGGGCGCTAAAATAAATATGGCGGCCATCGGGATGAAAAAACGGTTCGCCCACTTCCTGTAAATCGTCCTTTTTGGTGATCTGTATCCCGTTGCCACCAGCCCGGTGATAGAGCCAGAGCTCCGTGGTGCCGATAGAGCTGTGGTCAGTGAGCCGCCGTTTGGTAACGATGTAGGTGCTGGTGGGGTCCCAGGCGCCCGAATTGGTGATCTTGTCCTCCTCGTTGGAAATGGCGCGGGCCTGGCTGCCATCGGCATTGATGGTCCAGATATTGTCCGAGCCGCCGCGGTCGCTGGTGAACAGGATCTCCCGCCCGTTGGGAGCCCAGCGAGGTTGGATATCATAGGCCCTGCCGGTAGTGAGGGGCGTGGCCTGGCCGCCCCCGGCCGGCAGGGTATAGAGGTCGCCCAGCAGATCGAAAACGAGTGTCGCGCCGTCCGGTGAAATATCGACACTCATCCAGGTCCCCTCGTCAACCGTAAACTCAATATCGTGGCTGGGGCCGTGGACCTGCGTAATGTCCCATTCGCTGTCGTCGTCTTGAGAACTGTCGGCCAAGGCCAAGCTGTCGGCGTTTTGTGCCCATAGACCAGCGCGCAAACATATCATTGCCGCCAGGGTGAAATAGCGCAGGACCATTCGCATCAATATTGGCTCCTTCGTTTATCAGTCTGAATGACTGAACAAATTTTGCAACGAGCGGACCTGAAACTGCCCTGTCTGGACCCTGCGTATGGCCCTCACCATGGCCCGTGCGCCGCTGAGCGTGGTGACAAAGGGCACCCCATGCCGGAGGGCGCTCGTACCGATGGCATACTCGTCGTGGCGCGACTGCGCGCCCAGGGGCGTGTTGATGATCAGCTGCACCTCCCTGTTGCGGATGGCGTCTGCGGCATCGGGCCTGCCTTCCCCCACCTTGTAGATCGACCGGGCGGCAATTCCGCTCTGCTGGAATTTTGCCTGAGTCCCTGCAGTGGCGATAATGCTGAATCCAAGTTCGTGAAGGTCGCGGGCAATATCAACCACTTGAGATTTGTCGCGATCATTGACGGAGATGAACACGGTTCCGCTGGCAGGGGGCACCGTCCCCGCTCCCATTTCCGCCTTGGCATAAGCGCCACCCAGCCCGGGATCGATACCCATCACCTCCCCGGTTGATTTCATCTCTGGGGAGAGGTAGACCCCGTCGGCCGGAAATTTGGAAAAGGGAAACACCGGTTTCTTTACGGCCACCACTTCCTGCCTGGCCATGGCCTCCGAGCCTGAAAGCGTCGATCCCACCACCTCGGGCAGTGATTGCCCTGCGGCGATTTGCGCGGCCCATTTCGCCAGCGGGATGTTCCTGGCTTTGCTGACGAATGGCACGGTTCTGCTGGCCCGCGGATTGGCCTCGAGAACGTAAACCGTGTCATCCTTGACGGCAAATTGGACGTTCAGCAGGCCTTTAACGCCCAGCTCCAGAGCGAGCTGCGTCGTCACCTGTTCAATAGCGGCGGCCTCGGAGTCAGTCAAGTGGTAAGGGGGCAGCACGCAGGCCGAATCGCCGCTGTGAATACCGGCCTCTTCAATGTGCTGCATGATGCCGGCGATGAATACCTCGCTGCCGTCACAAAGTGCGTCGACGTCAAATTCGTAGGCGTCTTCTAAAAAGACGTCAATCAGGATCGGGTGATCCCAGCCTCTGCCCGTATGTTTGCGCAGATACGATTCAAGGTCTCCCTGGCTGTAGACGATCTCCATGGCCCGGCCGCCCAGCACGTAGCTGGGCCGCACCAGCACCGGATAGCCGACCTCCCCGGCAACGCGGGTGGCTTCATCCAGGTTGTGGGCGATACCGTAATCGGGGCGGGCGATCTTCAGGCGGTCGAGCAGAGCGCCGAACTTCTCGCGGTCCTCCGCCAGATCGATGGCCTCAGGAGAGGTGCCCAGGATATTGACGCCTGCCGCCGCCAAGCGGCCCGCCAGGGCGAGCGGGGTCTGGCCCCCGAACTGCACCATGACTCCCAGTGGTTGCTCCTGGTCGATAACGGCCATGACGTCCTCAAAGGTCAACGGTTCAAAATAGAGCCTGTCGGCCATGTCAAAATCGGTGGAGACCGTTTCGGGATTGCAGTTGTGCATGATCGCCTTGTAGCCCATCTCCTGCAGCGCAAACAGCGCCTGGACGCAGCAGTAGTCAAATTCGATGCCTTGGCCTATGCGGTTGGGACCGCTCCCTAAAATTATGACTTTGTCCCCCTCCAGCGGCCGCACCTCATTTTCCGTCTCATAGCTGCTGTAGCAATAAGGCGTGTTGGCGCTGAACTCGGCGGCGCAGGTGTCGACCGATTTAAACGCCGGGACAACCCCCAGGCGCAGGCGCAGAGCATGAATTTGCTCTTCGCTCTGCCCGGTGAACCGCCCGATCTGGACATCGCTGAATCCCTGTTGCTTCAGCGCCGTAAGAGCCGCCGCCTGGTCGTCATCGGCCTCCTCCCCGATGGCCGTTATTAAAGGTTGACCGTTGACCTGCGCGATCTCGTTAATCTGGTGCAGGAACCATGGATCGATGCTTGTCAACTCGTGCACCTCATCCACCGGCCTGCCTTGGGCCAGGGCCTGCTGGACTTTGAGCAACCTGAAAGCGGTGGGGAAGCGCATTTTGTCCAGGTCGAGCGCGCGGGTCGCCTCAGCGGACCGGGGCTCCAGGCCATCGAGCCCCTCTTCAAGCGAACGGTACGCTTTCTGAATACTCTCCTGAAAGGTTCTCCCGATGGCCATCACTTCCCCCACCGACTGCATCTGCACCCCCAGTATGCCGTCGGCCCTGGGAAATTTTTCGAAATTGAAGCGGGGCACTTTGGTGACCACGTAATCAAGCGCCGGCTCATAGGCGGCCAGGGTCTGTCCCGTAATATCGTTGGTGATTTCATCGAGCAGGTAGCCCACGGCCAGCTTGGCGGCGACTTTGGCGATAGGGAAGCCGGTTGCTTTGGAGGCCAACGCCGATGACCGGCTGACCCGCGGATTCATTTCGATGATCACCATGCGCCCATCGTCCGGATTGACCGCAAATTGCACGTTGGAACCGCCCGTTTTCACGCCGACGGCCCGGATGCAGCGCAAGGCCCAGTCTCGCATCTGCTGATATTCCCGGTCACTCAGCGTCTGCGCCGGGGCCACGGTGACCGAATCTCCCGTGTGCACCCCCATAGGATCGATATTTTCAATGGAGCAGACCACCAGGGCGTTGTCGGCCCCATCACGCATCACTTCCAGCTCAAATTCTTTCCAGCCCATGAGGGCTTCCTCAATCAGCACTTCGCCGATGGGACTGGCAGCGAGCGCATAGGCCGATTTCTCGGCATACTCCTCACGGTTGTACACCAGTGAACCGCCGGTTCCGCCAAGGGTGAATGAGGGCCGCAGGATCAGGGGAAACCGCAGGCTCTCCACCAGAGTTTCGGACTCCTCGAGTGAGCGCACCAGCCCGCCGTTGGCCGTTGCGATGCCTTCGGTCTCCATCAGTCGCTTAAAGACATCGCGATCCTCCGCCCGCCTGATCACTTCCGCATCGGCAGCGAGCAGGGCGACATGGTGCTCCGCCAGGACGCCGCGCGAGTCGAGTTCCAGTGCGCAGTTGAGGCCTGTTTGTCCGCCCACGGTGGGCAGCAGGGCATCGGGCTTTTCCTGAGCGATGATTTGACTGACGATATCCGGAGTCACTGGCTCAATGTACGTGGCGTCGGCCAGTGACGGGTCGGTCATGATGGTAGCCGGATTCGAATTGACGAGGATGACCCGGTACCCTTCCTCTTTCAGGGCGCGGCAAGCCTGGGTACCCGAATAGTCAAATTCGCAGGCCTGGCCTATCACGATAGGACCAGCCCCGATGATCAGGATGGATTGCAGGTTATCGTCTCTGGGCATGGCGAGCCCCGGAATGTAACCACGTTACAAAGGTGAGACAGGTGTAGAAATGGGGGCTACGCCGGGTGTTTGGCCTCAACCCTGATGCTCGTAGAAAGCCAGGGCCTGCTGCGTCTTGCCGTTCATCCAGAGATTCAACGCGGTACCCGGGCCGGCGATGCGCGTATCAATGATCTTGAGATAGCCGGAGAAGTCCCCGCAGTCCGGCATCATGGCAGTCAGTTCGTTGGGGCTGTCAGCAAAAAAGGACTTGTTCAGGCTGCCCTCGCTGTCATCGGGATAGAGCGGCAGATAGTGAATCCCTTTCTCCACCAGGTCGAGGAAAAAATGTGTGCCGAATGAGACCCCCGGAGTATAATCACCCTCCTTGTGGGCGATTTCGATCAGAGCCCGGGTATTATTGATTTCACTGTACTGCACCGGAATGCCCAGATTGATATTGCTGCTGCCCCAGCGTCCGGGTCCCATGAGAATAAAGTTTTTATCCGCCAGGCGGTTGTTGACCCTACCAACGAGTCGCGCCAGCTGATAGCGCATTTCCGGTGTGGCCACCTGGGTGTAAGCCACGGGGTCACAGTAGACCAGATACTCGATGTTGTCGATGCGGCCGTTGTGGATGTGCTCCTTCGCGCTGAACAGAATTCGCTCCTGTGGCACATCGCTGGGAACTTCGACCGTTTCCGATGGCATGCGCTGAGCCATGGGCCGGGTTTGCAGGAGATAGAGATGCTGCCCGTCGTGCGAAAACTCAATGTCGATAGGGCAGCCGTAAGCCGCCTCAACTTCCCGCAGGATATCGCGCATCACTTCGGGAAATGGGCTGTGGCGCAGCAGCCGGTCGAATGTGATCACTCCGGACGGATAGCTTTTGGGCGCAAGATTGGCGAACGGCGTCTGGAGATAGCCGTCCTCTTCGATGGACAGCATTTGCTCGGCCAGCGGCAGTTCCTCATCCCCCCATAGATCCTTGAGGGGCACCACTTCGTAGCTGTTGGTCTTCAGGTTGACCACATCGACGAAATTCTGAGTATACTTTTTCTGCGCCGCGAGGGTGGTTTCCGGCCGTAGCGTGGGCGCCGAAAGGCCCACCAGCCTGGGGTAGTCGTCCCCTACCCGGTCGACGGCCCGGGTTCCCAGGCCCATCACCAGCCGCACCAGCCCATCTTCCTCCCGGATGCGGGAAGACCAGGTGTAATCGTTGCGCGACAGGGCCACGCCGGCGTAGGCGGGCAAAAAATAGTGGCGATACCTGAAGCCCACTACCTTCTGGATGAGGATGCCAATTTTCTCATCGTAATCGAGCAGGTTCCGCTCCTGCCGGTAGGTGATCGGGTCAGGCGCCAGGCCGCTGGCGTACACCTCCCCGATGGCTGCCAGCAGCTGTGAAAGCCGCCGGTCCAGATGCCCCTGATTGCCGAGAAAGACGCTCAGGTATTTGCCGGAAAAGGCGGCCTTGAAATTGTCCTCCAGCAGACTGCTCGAGCGAACAATAAGGGGATGTTTACCTACTTTCTTGAGCATGGCGCGGCACTGCTCAACCATATAATCGGGGAACTGGCCGTTGCGGAAAACCTCCTGGATGGCGGGATACTCGTTGCGCACCTCCTCCCCCGTTTTATACTTCTGGTGTTGATACCGCATCAGGCCGTTGAGGGTGAGAAAATCCTCAAACACATCGGTGCGCACATAGTACGACTCTGGAATCCGGATCAGGTCGCCATATTTTTCTGTGAGCGTTTCAGTAAGGATTTTATAGCCCAGCAGCATGCCCGCCGCCTTGCCGCCGATGCGGCCGTGCCCCGTCTCCGAACCGATGGTGGTATCGACCAGCGGGGCCATGTCGCGAATGGTCAGATGATGCTTGGCCACCCGCAGGAACTCCAGCTGATCGGATATAAAGTGCCGCAGAAGTGATACGCGCAGCCCCATAACGTCCTCCTTGGGCAGCGGCGTCCCCAGTGGAATGGCGGAGTATTCCCTGACTTTATCAGCGAGGATTCCGAAGGAGATATCGGTGAGATTGGCAATATTCTCCAGGGAGAAGATGTAGTCGCGCTTAACGACGGACATAATAAGGACCTCAATCTCATCTGTGGTAAAATGCTCAAGCGCGCTTTTGAGGGTTAGCCGACGGAGGATGCGGCGCTCGTTGCCCGACCATTGGTCCGGGCTCACATTGGGGCTGCCCTTCTCCTGATCGTATTTAAAATCCTTGGCCTCCTTGCGGGCCAGGGCATATATCTCGTCAATGGAAAAAAGATGCTTTTCGTGCAGGGTAAGCATCAGTTGGAGGATGATCTTTTCCTCCAGGTGGGAATAGGCGCCGATTTTTTCCCTGAGGGACCGATAGGCTGCGTCCCTTGATTTCCGGGTCGATGGCTTGGCCTTCGAGGTCATTATTTCTGCCGCCCTTTCAGGGACCGACCGACGCTTGCCACTTGCGCGGCGAGCCGGTGGCGTGGGTGAAAGCCTACACCCAGCCTCTCAGCCGACAGGCTTCTGCGACCCTGGCGATAGATACCAGATAGGCCGCCTGGCGCATGTGCACATTGCCACGGCTTTGGAACTCTCCGTAAACATCGGCAAATGCCTGCGTCATTTTTGCGTCGAGTCGGCGGTGAATATCTTCTAGCTCCCAGTAGAAGTTATACGTGTTCTGCACCTGCTCGAAATAGGAAACGGTAACCCCCCCGGCATTGGCCAGGAAATCGGGAATGACGAAAACATTGTGGTCCTGCAGGATCAGGTCCGCTTCGGGAGTCGTGGGGCCGTTGGCCAGTTCGCAGATAATCCTGGCCTTGATATTGGCGGCGTTGTCCTTGGTAATCACCCCTTCCAGCGCACTGGGGAACAGGACCTGCACATCGAGCTCCAGCAGCTCCTCATTGGTGACGGCATCCGCGCCGGGGTAGCCGGATAAGGAGCCGTTGGACAGCTTGTAATCGACAACTTCGCGGGCTGAAAATCCGCTGGCATTGTAAATGCCGCCGCGCGAATCGCTGGCAGCCACCAGCTTCAGGCCGAGCAGCTCCTCGCCCAGCAGGGCGGCGTACTGCCCCGCGTTACCGAAGCCGTTAACAGCCATAGTGGCCCCCTGTATGTCGATGCCCAGCCGCTTGGCGGTCTCACGGACCGTAATAATTCCGCCACGGGCCGTAGCGTCGGTGCGACCCTGTGAGCCGCCCAGTGGAATCGGCTTGCCCGTAATGACGCCGGGATGACTCTCGAGGGTTATTTTTTCGTACTCATCCATCATCCAGGCCATGATCTGCGGCGTGGTATAGACGTCCGGCGCGGGGACATCCTTGGTGACGCCAAGAATTCTTGCCGCTGCGCCCATATAAGCGCGGGCCAGCCGCTCCTTTTCACCTTCTGACATTTCCTTGGGATTGCAGGTCACCCCGCCCTTGCCGCCGCCTAAAGGGATGTTCACCACGGCGGTTTTCCAGGTCATCCAGGCGGCCAGCGCCCGCACGGTGTCGATGGTTTCATCGGGGTGCCAGCGTAGGCCCCCCTTGGTGGGTCCCCGGGCTGAGTTGTACTGCACCCGGTAGCCCTGGAAGACATGCACCTTTCCATCGTCCATCTTCACCGGCAGAGTGAACCGGAACTCGCGCTGTGGCATGCGCAGAAATTGACGCATACCATCATCAAGGCCGAGGATTTCGGCGGCCTCATCAAACTGTTGCTGTGCTATCGCAAACGGATTGGTCTGGTTCATGGAATTATTCTCTAATTAAATGGGGCTTGGGGCCGGTTGGGGAAGTCTAGTCAGGGCGCTGCGGTAGAACGGATCATGCTTTCATGTGCTCTTTACGCCCGCGAATTTACCTCGCAGGCAGAGAGAGTCAAACAGTTGCATCATCCGTTCCATTTAAAGTTTTGCGCCTCCGGTTTTGCCAGCCAGCTCTCCAGTGGTGGGGCCACGCTGTCTTTTTCAGACAGGCTGGGATTTGTAAGGGGCCACTTGATGCCGATAGCCGGATCGTTCCAGAGTATTCCCCCTTCATGGTTTTCGTTATAGGTGCCGGTGCATTTGTACTGAATCTCCGTGCCCTCTTCCAGGGCCGCAAAGCCCCTGGCAAACCCGGCGGGAGCGTATACCTGCTTGCGATTGGAAACGCTGGCCTCCACGCCGAACCACTGTCCCAGGGTGGGTGAGCCTATGCGGATGTCCACCGCCACCAAAAAGGCCCGGCCTGCAGTGACCCGCATGAGTTTGCCCATAGGCGGTTCCCACTGAAAGTGCAGGCCCCGCACCACATTGGCTGCCGACAGGGAGTGGTTATCCTGCACGAAATGAAGATCGAGTCCATGGTTGGCGAGGATGTCGTGGCGATAGCTCTCGTAAAAGAACCCACGGTCATCCCCGTGGACTATGGGCGTAATAATCCAGGCGCCCTCTATCGGCGCCGGCTCAATCTGCATGCAGTCTGCTCTCCTTACCGGCGGACCGGCGGGTGGTTGATCTGGCGATCATTTCAGTTTTCGTCACGCAATCCGGTGAGACGCGAGAGGTCGAATGAGGTGTCGCGTGGGACGGGAAAGTCGACGTCATCCCGGCGCAGTTCGCCAATGTCGGTCCGGCCCAGTTTGCGGGCGAGGTCGTAGACTGACTTGCGCTCCGTGCCCACATGCACCACGCCGCTGATGTCACTGTTTAGAGTCAGGTCCAGGATCAGCGGCGCGATCACCGCTACGGAATCACGCGAAGTGTACTGATCGACAAACGCCTTGGGGTGTGGAAACTCAGGCTCACAAAAGGAAGTGCGGATAATCAGGGCCAAGGGCGCCATCTGCGCCGCGCACTCGCCGCCCAGCTTCGACCATGCGTAGGCGTTTTGAGGGAGCAGCTCATCGCCCTCAGCGTACCGGCCCTTGTCGCCTTTGAAAACATAGTCGGTCGAAATGTACACCAGCTTCAACTGGCGCTGGACGGTCAACGCCACCAATTCCGCCGTGCCGGCAATATTCACTCGCATGGCCGTGGTCGGGCTCTTTTCCACGGCCGGAGGGGAGGTTGTGGCGGCGGCGTGCAGGACCACATCTATATTGTAGGATGCCAGGTAGGCCTCCATTTGGCCGCGGTCGGTGAGATCGAATTCATCATGGCCAGGGGCCAGAAGCCGGGGCTCCAGATGCAAAAGTTCACGGCCAAGCAGTCCGCTGCCACCTGTCAGCAGCACTTTCGCAGGGTCGATGAGGCGCCGGGTCGTCATGGCAGACATGAAATTACTGTGTCCCCCGCCAGAGTTGGGAAAAGGTTTTTTTTCCCCACAGGTAGTAGGCAATCACCAGAGAACCAGGGAGCATCAGCGGGGCGATCTCGCCGTCGGTTACCGTACGCATGGCCTGCACCCCGCGCCGCTTGCGCCACAGCAGCGGCAGATGTCCGAGCAGCCAGAGGTAGGCCATGGGAACCGCCAGCAGCCGCTTGAAATCGAGAGTCACCAGCGATTTGAGGATGAGCACGAGATCGAGCGCCATGCGTACCGGCAGCACGCGGACCAGATTGCCGGCGGAGTAGTTTTTCCACAGCATGATGATCGAATTGCGGTGGTTCCAGTACATTTTCATATAGCTGTCGGGCTTGATGGTGCCGCCGGCAAAATGGTAGATCAGTGAATCCGGCACGACTCTAAGGCTATGGCCGGTCAGCAGCCAGCGCCAACAGAGGTCGATCTCCTCCATGTGATGGATAAAATCGGCATCCAGGCCCCCGGCGGCGGCATAATCGCTGACCCGAACCATGAGGGCGGCCCCGGAGGCCCAGAAAAGGTCGCTGCGATCATCATACTGCCCGCTGTCTGTTTCAAGGGTGTCGAGCACCCGGCCGCGCAAAAAGGGGAAGCCGTAGCGATCGATGAATCCGCCGGATGCCCCCGCGTATTCAAACTGGTCGCGGTTGATCAGATGACGGATTTTGGGCTGGCACGCAGCGACTCGGGGGCTGGCCTCCATTTCCGCCACCAGCGGTTGCAGCCACCCGGGAGTTACCTCGACATCGTTATTGAGCAGCACGGCGTAGCGGCCGTTGGCCCGGGGGACGGCAAAGTTATAGCCGCCACTGTAGCCCGAGTTGCTGCCGGTCTCTATAAGGGCAACGGTGGGGTAATGTTCGCGCATGAAAGCAAGGCTGTCATCGGTCGAAGCGTTATCAGCCAGGATCAGCTCTATCTCAGGATAGCCGCTGCGCAGCAGGGAATCGAAACAGGTCTTGAGAAATTGCTTCCCGTTGTAGTTGAGGACGATCACCGAAACCAAAGGCGTGGCGCTCATGCCGGCCTCCGCCTTGGGTCCAGGCCGATTTCCAGGTACCATCCGCTCACCAGCGCGGCAGGCAGATTTTGCGCCAGGGCGCGGTCTGCCCGTACCAGGCCGCCGTGCATGCGGTAGAAGGGGAGATATGTTTCGATGATGGGCAGCACCACGAATGAATGGCGCACCCCGCGTAACTGCAGGCCGTACTGGAGCAGCTCGCGCCGCATTCGGGAGAGGGTGAAAAAATTGACGTGGGGTGTCTCATAATTTTGTGAGTAGGGCTCCTCCTTGCCGAGCAATCGCTTGACGCCCGAGACGATGCCCCCCATTCCAAACCGGCGCAGCAGGTAGACCGGAATCTGACTGATCTCGAACGGGCCACGGCCGTTGGGGATGGTCACCAGGAAACGCGCCGCCGGGTTCATATGCCGGGCGATGTACTGTAGAATCTCGGGGTAGGGGCCAATATGTTCCAGCACTTCCGTCATGATAAGGAGATCAAATTCGGCGAGGTCCACCTCCTGGAGTGGACGATTTTCGA
The DNA here is from genome assembly GCA_004124875.1 of Fidelibacterota bacterium. Lineage (GTDB taxonomy): Bacteria > Fidelibacterota > Marinisomatia > SCGC-AAA003-L08 > TS1B11 > TS1B11. The sequence continues at coordinate 314,660 of SCKJ01000001.1, forward strand.
AGCGCACATTGGAGAGCGGGTTGCGCGCGGTCGAGATGTCGACATTGGGCTGGTGAATATCGATGCCCAGGATGCGGCTCCCTTTGATGGCGCCCAGCGGAATGGTGATATTGCCGGTGCCACAGCCTATGTCCAGCACGTTGACCTGGCGGCCGGTTTCCGCCACCTCTTTTACCCGGTCCCACAGCCAGAGGAGACGATCCATGTGAACGGGATAATCCACATATTCGGTGAGCTCTCTATCAAAAGGTGGGGACATGGTCCCTGCGGGTAGCTGGCCGCCGTTGGTTGCTATTTCAGGGAATCCAGAAGCGCGCTGGCTTGTGGGTCTCCGGGGTGTCTGCTCAACCATCCGGAAAGATAACGCCGCGCCTGTGCTGTGCGCCCCGCCTGCGCGTTGATTTCCACCAGGCGGCCCACCAGCTGGCCGTTGTCTCCGTGCCCTTTATAGATGGCCTCAAATATGGAGTCAGCCTTGCTCCAGTCGCCCAGGAAATAGCCGAGCTCATAACCCATCTCCAACGAATCCCTGGCACTGGGCGTGAACAGTTGCGGGAATTTGGTTATCCGTTGGCGCACCAGGGCCGTGTCGCCGGCTTCCGAGTAAAGGTAGTTCATCTGCCGGTAGAGTTGCTTGTTGCGCACGGGAAAAGTGGTTTCGGGGATATTTTTGGTCAGCGCCTTCATGACTCGCTGCGCCTGCGCTCTGTCATTATTTAAGAGAGCGTCAAGGCCCAATTGCAGATAACTGCCCCTCACGTTTTGGAGCAGCCGCTGAATATTGGTGTTAAAATAGACCGATTCGTCATTCAGGCCGCGATACTTGTAGACTTCAAGTAGATTTTTTTCCAGTAGAACGAAATTGGTGGAGGCCCCTTTTGTCGGTTTGATCTCATAGGCCAGCCCCTGCATATCGAGGTAATCATCCAGACCAATACGGCTGGTCGGTGCAACGGTCACCGCAAAGTATATGGGTCTGCTCCAAGCGATGTCGCGTATGAGCTGCACCACCATGCGGTCCTGCACCCGTAGGAAACGACCGGCATAGGTCGGCTTGAGCTCCCATTTGAGAACACCATCGGGATGGTCCGGGTGGTTGAGCGGCAAGCTGACCATCGCGGTTTCCCAGCCGACGGGGGTCAGATCGAGGATTTCCTGATCCGTGAGCGTCAGGGGGATCCGGGGTTCCAAATCCTTGAGCTGCTGAATGTACCAGTCAGTGTTCAGCAGACTCAGATTCACCACGCGCACATCCTTGCGGATATGTTCCACCTCCTGCAGGTACCAAAGGGGAAAGGTGTCGTTATCGCCATTGGTGAATAGGATGGCGTTGGGCTTGCAGCTGTTCAGCAGATTATATGAGTAGTCCCAGGCCACATAGTTTCCTGTGCGGTCATGTGTGTGGTAGTTGGCGCGCAGCATGTTAATGGGCATGACCAGGAGCACAGTGGAGAGTACCACCGGCATGACCAGTCGACGACTGTCAAATTTGTCCAAGCGTTCCTGGAGCTTTCCAAGCAGACCGGCCACACCTATTCCAATCCAGATGGCGAAGGAAAAATAACTGCCGACAAATGCATAGTCACGTTCCCTGGGTTGGGGATCGGCCTGGTTGAGGTAGAGGATGATCAGCAGGCCGGTTGCCATAAAGAGAGAGGTGACGGCCAATGCGTGCTGCCAATCCTGCTTGAAGTGGAACCACACCCCGAAGAGGCCCACAAACAGCGCCAGCGGTAGCCCGAACTGCCGCCAGTTGACGCCATCCTGATCAGGACGGGCGCCCATGGAAGAGACCCCGGGAGCGCCGGACGGGCCTCGCCCCGCGAACTGCCACAGGAAATAGCGGACGTACATTTTCTTGATCTGGTAGGTCCAGAAAAAATTGCTGACGCTGGAGTAGTTCTTCTGGGTCGCAGGGGTCCAGCGGGCGCGGTCATACAGGGACCAGTCGCCGTACTGCTCGCGTTCCAGATAGGCCAGCGCTCGACGGGTCGTATCAGGATTGTTCTCGTCAATAGCGGGGTTCTGGTTGGAGCGGATGAAAATGGTGGCGTAGGTGGAGTAGCCCAGAACGATGAGCAGCAGGCCGGTGAAAACGATCCTGGCCTCACGCCTTTTATTCATGATCGCCCAAACGGTACCGGCGATAACCGCCAACACTGCGATAACCACCGAGTAGAGCCCCACCGCCTCCGCCATGCGCGGTAGCCCCTTGATGATGCCCAGATAGATGATAAAAAACAGCATCAGGGTAATCCCGGCCGTGACGATGAGTCCTGGCAAGGAAAATTCTTTGCGGCGTATGTAGATGACCATGGCGATGAAAGGCAGCGCCAGCAGGTTCAGCAGATGGATGCCCGTGGCGAGTCCCAGAATGTAGGCCAATAAAAGTATGTAGTGCAGGTGGCTCCCATCCTGGTCCCGCTGGCTCCAGCGCAGGATGAGCCAAACCACAAAGGCAGTCAGGAAAGTCGATATGGAGTAGACTTCCGCCTCCACCGCGTTAAACCAATGGCTGTCCGACGCCATGAAGGTCATGGCTCCGATGACCGCCGAGCCGTATACGACCAGGGCCTGTCCGTTGCTGGAGACCGGCCCCTGCCACTTGCGAATCAGCTGCACAATGATAAGGTATAGGAACATGACCGCCAGCGCGCTGGAGATGACGGAGAGCAAGTTGACCCGGGCGGCAATGTCATCCATAAGCGGGATCATGGTGGCGACTCTGCCGATCAACAGGAACAGGGGGCTGCCTGGAGGGTGGGGAACGCCCAGGATATAGGAGGTGGCGATAAACTCGCCGCAATCCCAGAATGAGACCGTGGGGGCCATGGTCATGAAATAGAGCATGAAACTCATCACGAAAATGCCCGCCGCGGTATAGCCGTGAATTTTTTCGGTCATAGCTGGTTGTGTGCCTTAACTGCCGGATGCATTTTCGGCAGCCTCATCCGTTGGGTCATCGCCATCGCTCTCAGTATCCGTTTTTTCGGCTTCCTCTGTGGTATCCACAAGGGGTGGTTCCTCCGCTGGTTTACTGTCGACCGTCTGCTGCTCGGCGACATAGTTGAGCTTTAACTGCTGCAAGTTATCCTTCAGCATTTGGGTCTCCTCATCGGAACGGCGGCCTTCCGTTTTCCGGCTGAGCATATCAAGCATGTCGATCAGCAGCGCCGAAGCCTGCAGGTTGGACTCCAGTTTATCGGTGATGGGGTTTTTTAATTTGCCCATGGCCACCCAGGCTTGAGTCACTAGATCAGCGGCCAGACTCATAAAGAGCTGATCGTCGGATATGCCTGTGTTCGATGACGTCATGCGGCCTCTAATTTACCTTCACAAAATCGAGCTGGTCCTGGTACCTGTGTATAAGTACTTGCCTCAGCAAGCGGTGTTCCCCCGATCTTAGATCAGGGTCTTTCTGCACCATTGCAAAGGCCGCCTTTCTGGCGGATCGAATGATGGGCCCGTCCGTTACCAGATTTCCCAGTTTCAGACGTTCAAAACCGTGCTGCCGGGACCCGAACAGTTGTCCAGGGCCGCGCAATTTAAGGTCGGCATCGGCAATTTCAAACCCGTCGGTCGATTCGACCAGCGTCTGCAGGCGCGCGGTCGTTTCATCGCCACCGCCCCGCTGAACCAGCAAACAGTGCCCCGGCAGAGCTCCCCGGCCAATGCGTCCACGCAGCTGATGCAGCTGCGTCAGACCGAACCGCTCCGCGTTTTCCACCACCATGACGGTGGCGTTGGGCACGTCGATGCCAACCTCCACGACTGTCGTGGAGACCAGCACGTCAACCTCCCCGGCCGAGAACAGCTGCATGGTGCTGTCTTTATCGGCGCCGCTCATTTTGCCGTCCAGATAGGCGATACGCAGGCCCGGCAGCTGTTTTTTCAGGGCCGTGAATCCCGACTTGGCTGCCTGCAGATCGCCCTTTTCCGACTCCTCAATCAGGGGGTAGATGATAAACGCCTGGTGCCCCTGCCGGCATTCCCGCCTGATCAGGGCGCGGGCATCGCCGACCTGATCGGGGCTTAAGATGGTGGTTATTACCGCTCCCCGGTTGGCCGGACGTTCATCGAGGATGGAGATGTCCATGTCACCGTGGTAGGTGATGGCCAGGGTTCGCGGGATCGGTGTCGCTGTCATCGCCAGGACGTGGGGATAGACCCCTTTTTCCATCAATTTACCGCGCTGCAATACGCCAAACCGGTGCTGCTCATCGATGACCATGAAGGCCAGGTCTTTGAACGTCACATCATCCTGGATCAAGGCATGGGTGCCAATAATCAGAGCCAGATCGCCGGATTTCAGCTGTCCCAGAATCTCTTTGCGGCGATCTGGCGGGGTGCTGCCGGTGAGCAGAGCCAAACTCAATCCAGCTTTACGGCTGAAAGCGGTGAACGCCCGGTAGTGCTGTTCGGCCAGTATTTCCGTGGGCGCCATGACGGCAGTCTGCCCATGCGCGTGGGCGACAATAGCCGCCGCCAGCAGCGCGACCACCGTTTTGCCGCTGCCCACATCGCCCTGCAGCAGGCGGTTCATCATGTGGCCCGATTGAAAGTCGGCGCGGATTTCCCGCAGCACGCGGATTTGGGCGCCGGTCAGCTCGAAATCAAGATCACGGTAAATCTGCTTGACCAGCGGCCCCCGATCGACAATCTTTCTGCCCGGCAGAGCGCCCAGCGCCCGGCGGCGGAGCGCCATCAGCAGCTGCAGATAAAAGTGCTCGTCAAACTTGAGCCGGTGGGTAGCGGTGGCCAGAGTCTCGTCGTCAGTGGGACTGTGCATCTCCCGTAGCGCTTGGTCCAGTCCCATGAGCCCGCCGGCCGATAGCAGCGGCTCAGATTGGGGGTCGTCGACCGGGGGCAGGCGCTCGAGCAGGCTTTGCATGATGCGGCGCAACCGGCGGCTTTCCAGGCCTTTGGCCCGCAGGTCGGCGGTACCGGGATAGACCGGCACGATCTTGCCGGTGTTGATGGGATTGTCCTCTTCCTCGAGGATATCGAAATCGGGGTGGACCATCTGCAGCCGGCGGTAAAATTCAACCTGTCCCGACAGGGCCACCTGATCGCCCACTTGAAATTTATCCTTAATCCATTCGCCGCCCCGGAACCAGACACAAGTCAGCAGGCCGGAATCATCCTGCACGGTGAGCTGGAAAACCCGTCCCCTGCGGCTTTTGCGCTCACCCAGCCCCATCACTTTGCCGAGCACAGTAGCCTGTTCGCCGATGATTAGCTCACTGATGGGTTGGATATTCCGGCGGTCGAGATATTTGCGCGGGAAATAGTACAGCAGATCGAGAACGGTATCGATGCCGATGGCGGCCAGCGCCTCGGCCCGCACCGGCCCAATGCCCTTGACATATTGGACGGCGTCGGTGGGATAGATAGGAGCTGGCGCCGAACCAGGCATGTCAGGCAGATATTGCCGGGTCATTATTGACGTTCTCAGGACCCCATCGCTGGTAGAGCCAACTCCATAGCAGATACAGGACGCCACCGCTGAGGAGTCCTGCCAGAGCGTCGATGGCGTAGTGAAATGAGCCGTAAATGGTGGCGACCGTCATGCCGCCGATGAAGAGCCACAACGCCAGGCGTTGGTATCCCCGTGGCCGCAGCAGCAGAACAACTATCACTGCTTCACCGACATGGGAGCTGGGAAAGGCGCCGCCTGCACTGTGGGCCTGAGCGTAGAGCCAGTCAATCATGGGGCCGATCAGACCCACCCCATCGAAGCGCAGGAAACGGTCATCCAGAGGACCAATGACAGGAAACAAAATAAAAACGATCAGATAACTGACGAACGAGGCCATCATCACAAACGCAAAACGGAGAAAGCGGGGATCGGGACCCTCGCTCAAGTTGGCCTGCCCGGAGCGGCCCTGATTCCAGACGAATATATAGCTGCCCACAATCAGGGGATAGTAAGCGACGTAAAGCAGGTGGAATCCTTCGCGCCAGAACGCTCCCGGCAACACGTCGGGCAGCCAGCGGTGCACATAGGGGCCAAACAGCGCCTTGTCCCAGATGCGCACCAGGGGATCATAGACTTCGCCGCCATGAAAGAGGGTGGCAGCAAGTTCAATCTGGTACTGAAGCGGCACCAGCAGCAGGAGCGGATAAAGCCAACGCAAATTGAACCCGAGACCGGCGGGCGGCGGGCGGTAGGTGATTTTTAAAATCATCAGGAAGATAAAAAGGTTGCCCAGAGCGGCGAACAGGTAGTGATAGCCGTTGCCGATGTTGATGAAGTTCACGATGAATATGAGCATTGAAAAGGCGAGCACCACCTTATCAAAACGGTAACGATGGGTTTCCAATCGCGCTTCAGACATCTTTTTCACTACGGAATCATGCCTCCTCTGTCAGTTGCCTGACAGCAATTGCCCGGTAGATATTAGTAGACTTCACCCTAACATGGGAACCTCGCGAAATTTAGTCCCGGCCGCCTTGCTGATGATGGCCCTTTTTGGATCGGCACAGCCGCTGGCGGGACAGGCGTGCAGCTGTGGCGGCGCACCGATGTTGGGCGCCTTGGGCAGCGCTCCTCCAGGCATCGGGCAGTGGCAGCTCGGCAGTCAGTACGACTACAACGATATATCGGGCCTCGCCGCCGGCAGCTCGACGCTCGCCCGCGATGGCCGGCGGCAGCTGTCGCAGTCGACCATTATCCGCCTGAACTACGGCCTGAGCAGATCGGTCACGTTGAGCGTCCTGGTGACGGCAGTCGCCAAGGAGCGCGCCGTCTCCGATGTCGTGAAAACCTCGGGCATTGGCGATGGCATTGTGCTGGTACAGGTGAACCTCCTGCCAGAGCTAAGCTACCCGCAGCGGGATTTGCTGATAGGCTTGGGATTCAAGGCGCCGCTGGGTGCTGCCGACCTCACGCGCAGCGGCGTCCGCATCTCCCCCGACATGCAGCCCACGACCGGCGGCTGGGACGGGCTGGCCTCACTTTATTTCACCACTGAGATTTTGCCGCCCCTGCCGGCAACGTTGCTGCTCACGGCATCCCAAAGATGGACCTCCGCGAATCCGGATTACTCCACCACCCAGAGCGACTACCGTTTTGGCAATGAAACTGTCGCAAGTCTTGGCCTCCGGTACGGTCTGGGATTACGCAGTTTGGTCAATGTGCAACTCAACTACCGCCGTACGGATGCGGACCGGCTGGGGACCTATCGGCTACCGAACTCAGGTGGCCAATGGCTGTTTGCCGGCCTGGGATTCAACTGGAGTCTGCTGGAGAATGTAGGCTTGGGCATTTCAGGGCAACTGCCCATCTACCACCAGCTCAACGGCGCCATTCAGCTGACGACGCGGTACAGTTTCAGCATGTTTGTGAACTACACCTTTGGCAGCCGCCAGGGCATGGGGGGCCGTTAAATATGCGTGTTGTGACCGAATCGGTTCATCGACCCTCGTATGTGCTAATGTGGGGCTGGCTGATCCTGCTTTTGTTGATCACAGGATGTGAACGGGACAGGATTACCGCCGGCCGCGAGGGATGGCTCATTAATACGAGCGAGGTTGCCGATGGCGGCCCCGGCAAAGATGGCATTCCCGCGCTGACCCACCCGCCTATGGTTGCCGCATCCGAAATAGATTACCTCTCGCCGGATGATCTGGTCGTGGGTTACCGATCTGGAACTGACATCCGGGCTTATCCCCACCGGGTTCTGGATTGGCACGAAATTGCCAATGTGACGATTGGGGGGCAGCAGCTGGCCGTGACCTACTGCCCCCTCACCGGTTCGGCGCTGGCCTGGAGCCGCGTCATTAATGGCGAGACGACCACCTTCGGCGTGTCGGGCCTGCTCTACCGGAACAATCTGATACCTTATGACCGGGCCACGGACAGCTACTGGTCGCAGATGCGTATGGATGCGGTCCACGGCGACCTGATCGAGACCCGCGCCGATGTCATGCAGGTCGTTGAAACGACGTGGCAAACCTGGCAAAGCATGTTTCCGGACAGCCGTGTCATGAGCAACGCCACCGGCGTTTACCCTGCGGTGCGATACCAACAATTTCCCTATGGAGGCTACAAAACCAGCAGCGAAACGCTACAGCCCATCGCTGCGGATCTTATAGATTCGAGGCTGCACGCCAAGGAACGGGTGGCGGGCGTCATTGCCAATGGCAGCGCCCGGGTCTACCGGTTCGCCTCATTTGCGGACAGCGTGCGCACGCTGAACGATGTTTACGGCGGCGACTCACTGGTGGTCGTCGGCAGCGAAACAGATAATTTTATAATGGTTTTCAACCGCCGGCTGCAAGATGGCACACGGCTCGATTTCAGAGCCGTCCAGGATCGCTTTCCCGTCGTGATGGTTGACCAGGAGGGCAACGACTGGGACCTGCTGGGCAGGGCCGTCAGCGGTCCCCGCACCGGAGAGCAACTGAGCCATCCCACCGCATTTCTAGCCTATTGGTTTGCCTGGTACCTGTTCTACCCCAATCCGGAAATATTCGAATTCACGTCTGATTAGTCTCGTCCGCAAAGGTCCTGTCCGGAGGTACTCGAAGGGTCCGCGCAGGGAAATGTTCAACTGTGGCGTAAGTCCCCTCGAATGGAAGGGCGGTCCTGTTTTGAAGTAACTCGCCCCGCGGTCCCCTGACTATCCTGGGCCCGATACCTCGGGAAAAGAATCTCAATTCCTGCCACAGACCAGACCCCTCAATCCACTCGGCGTGACATGAGAGCATGCGGCCAGTAATCAGTTGTCAGTAACCCGAAACCAGAAACTGGATATTGGATGTTGGATAACCCGTCATCCTGAAGTTCTCGAAGGATGATAGAGATCGCCACAGTTGTCCTGAACAGTCGGGACTCCCTCGCGATGACCTGAAATTTGTAGCCAGTAATCAGTTGTCAGTAACCTGAAACCTGAAACCTGTTATCAGACTGGGGCAGAGGCCATGTCCGCTGCATCGCCCGCCCGGTTTGAGGCCGCTTCATAGTCGGGCGAGAGCCGCTGCACCGCATCCCAGGTGGCGGCCAGCATCGACAGTTGCGGTTTGTGCCGCAGCTCCCGCAGGCAGACATCGGCCATAATAACGGCGTGTTCGTTGCCCGAATCAACGGCCAGATCGATGAGCGCCTGCAGATCCTCTGATGGGGGCTCGATGTGGTCCAGCGGATTAACCTGACCGTACACCGTATAAAGCGCCCCCAGAAACTGCCACCCGTAACGGACAATGCGCGGGCGGTCTTCAGGCTTCAGATACGGCAGCAAAATGCGGATAGCGGCAGCGGAAATAATGCCGCGCATGTAGGGGAACAGCGTATCCGGATAGGAGCCGTGTGACAGCTGCAAGCGGGCTGCTGAGTCTATGATGTCACTGACTGCGTCATCCTCATTGTCCGGTATCCGCACCAGATTTAGGACGCCGGTAAAGGGGGGATAGCCGCTGAGGGCGCGCAGCTTTTCATCAACGGGTCCCGGCGGTTGCGGATGGCCCTTGTGCATCCATTTGACGTGGGCCAGGGCGTCCTGGGGTCTCAAGGGATTTTTTGCGGGAGCGCCAATTCCGGGGAGCTTGTAGTAGCTGACGGCCCAGTAAGCGATGGCCTCGGACAGTTCCGCGAGCGTCCGGTCACTGACATGCCGCTCCATCTGTATGACCACCGCAGCGGTGCGGATAATGCCGTGCGCGGCTGCCCCGGACAGACCGGCGATCAACCTCGGGGCCCATTCCTTCAGCATGGCTTCCCAGCCAACGTCAGATATTTCCCGGTGCAAGAAAGTGCTCCAGTCCCAGTATCGGCGCCTGTCTCCCATAGCGGATTTCCAGTTCTGCCGGTTGAGCACCCCCTGCAAGTCGGGCCTTTGCTCGAGTTGCCGCGCATATCGCGTCAACCATGGCGTCACTTCACCGGGCCGGTTGAGCGAGACCAGCGCCGCCGCGAGGATTTGACCGTGGTTTGCCTCTCCCCCGCCAAACTCGGGACCTGTAGCGCGCAGCTGCAAAAGGGCGTCGTAATAGGTGGATCTCAATGTAGCGCTCCATATATCATGGTGCTGTTAGCGCGGGGCGGCTGAGGCAAGGTAGTCCTTTTTAAGCAGCTCATAATACAAATGATCCACGCGTTCCCCGTGGATGATCAGATAATCTTTTTTTATGCCGATGAGCCTGAACCCGCACTTTTCGAGCACCCGTTTGGAGGCCGGATTGTGAACGGAGCAGTCGGCTTCCATGCGCGCAGTGGCCGACTCACTGAACAGCAGGCGGGACAGCTCGGATACTGCGGATGTGGCATATCCACGCCCCCAGTAAAGTTTGTCCACCGTGTAGCCAATGCGCACAAGTCCGTGCAGCCGGGAGGTGACTTCTATGGTCATCCAGCCCACGTATTCTCCAGACATTGCATCGGCGATGATAAGAATATAGTCATGATCCAGCAGGTCTGAAAAATTACCTGGCATCCGGGAGTGAATGAAACGCTCGAGTTGCTCCCGCCCGAGGTCGGCAATCGGCTGGTGCAGCTGTGCTTCCTTGCGGGAGCGCCATATCACCAGGCTGTCGATGTGCGTATCAGCCAGGGGCTCCAGTTTCACTACGGTTGCCGCCGCCGTTGTCATCCTGCTGCTACGGCAATCCGGCCGGGTAGAGAGAAGATTGATTCCGCATCAAGCTGCGACAGGTGGCTCACCGTGAGGTGGCGCCGTGGCATTGCCTCCACGGGGATAGACCCGGTGAGCGCGATGGTCCATGCCCCGGACTGCCACGCTGACCGGAGGCCGTAGATGGAATCTTCGATAACGACAGTCTCTTCCGGGTTGATGCGCATAGTTGCCATCATGGTCAGGTAGGGTTCCGGATGCGGCTTGTTATGGGCCGTCATTTCACCGATCAACACCAGCGGAAACAGATTGCGCAGTTGCAGCCGTCCATCCATCATGTTGAATATTGTTTCTGGCGTGGAGGTGACCAGCCCCAGTTGGTAATCGGGGCGAAGTTGGCCGTATAGCGTCTCAAAGCCTTCCATGAATTTCAGGCCGCCGCTGAAAACCTCCAGCACTTCCTTACGCCCTTCAGCGCGCAACTGCTCAAGGGGGAGGGGCAATTTGTAGCGGTCCCGGGCAAGCTGGCAAAATTCATCTTCGGACACACCGCGAAACAGGGCCCAGTCCTCATCGGGAATGGTGATGCCGTAGCGGGCAAAAAGACGCCGCTCAGCCACCTGATACAACGGTTCCGAATCGACAACAACACCATCAAGGTCGAACAGCACGGCTTTGATCATTTCAAACGCGCCCCATTTTCGACCGGTTTGTCAAGGTTCAGGAGTCGCACGGCGCCCCCTTCTTCAAATCCGCCCAGCACCAGGACTTCACTGGAATACTTGCCAATTTGCCGAGGCGGGATATTGACGATCCCCACGATCTGACGCCCCATGAGGTCCTGGGGGGTGTAATGGTCGGTTAACTGGGCGCTGGAACTTTTAATGCCCAGCGGACCGAAGTCAATTTTCAGCCAGATGGCCGGCACTTTCACATCTTTTGCAGGTTCCGCCTCAACGATGGTGCCCACCCGAAAATCGAGCTTTTTGAACTGATCAATGCCTATGAGTGATTTCAATGCTGGTCTCCGGGTTGCAGGAAAGTTAAACGATTGGTGAGTAGATTGCCCGCAGCAGTTCGTTTTGGCATGTGCATCAGAATTACTCTTGAAACAGGTTAAATCTAACGTAAATTTATTTTGAGTCCACGATTCCACGAGAGGTAGGCGGGAAGCGGAAAGAGGCTATATGGAATGCTGAACAGGTTGTTGCGCGCCCCCGTTTATTTACTGAGCCTCATTTTATCGGCACTGCCCATACCTGGGAAGGCAGCCCCAGCTCCAGACCGGCCCGCTTATGCCGGGCCTGGCATCTCCCGCGAGACCCGCGCCGACAGTCTGACTGATTCCGTTCGTGCCGTGCCTGTCTCAAACTCTGTCCCGGCCACGCTGACCCCGTCTGGCAAGGGGATCGTCCCCGGGAGCAGCGCTCAGTTTGCGAGCGGTAATCATGGCGTGGCATCCGTCGATATCGCCAGAATGCCAAGTGGCAGGAGCGAGCAGATGGCCACGGCCCCTGCAAATCATGCGCAATACATCGATTCGCTGGGCGTATGGAACGGGCGAAACCCCACCAATTGGAACCTTAACTATGGGGATATCTGGGGCTATACCGCGCCCGATGGCAGCGAGTATGCGCTGCTTAATGTCCGCAGCGAAGGCCTGAGTATCATCAATATCGATGGGAATGTGCCGGTGGAGGTCGGCTTTGCTGCTGCAATTTTCACCAGCGGCGTCGGGTTTCCCGATTCCAAGGATGTAAAAGTCTACGGCCAGTACGCATATCTCGTTAACCAGTATGCGCCGGTGCAGGTGATCGACCTGAGCGACGTTACGGCCCCCTATACTGTGGATAGCCTTCATATCGGCGGCAGCGGAAGCAATCTGGGGGGCGCACACAATGCCTACATTGAGGGGCCGTATCTGTACGTGACAGGCGGCGAGGGACCTTTAGGCCAGGGGGTCTCCATTTTTGATCTCACTGATCCTTCACGGCCAGTGGCGTTGGGAGGCTTCCATGAAATTTACTACCATGACATTTTCGTGCGCAACGACACGGCCTTCGCCGCAGCTACAACAAGCGGGGTTGATGTGCTGGACCTGACAGTCAAGTCCAGTCCAGTGCGCATCCATACTTTCGGTTATGATGGCAATTGGGTACATAACACCGCCACATCCGAAGATGGCAACTTCCTGTTTGTAGGAGACGAAAACGGAACCAACGGCCGGTGGACCCGCGTATTCGATGTCAGTGATGTAACCAACCCCGTTATGGTGGCTGAGATTATTGTCGACCCAAACGGCACGACCCACAACAGTTATGTTCTGGGTGCTTATCTTTACATCGCACATTATAAAAAAGGGTTGCGGGTGATTGACATCAGCGACGAGTCCAACCCCATTGAGGTGGCCTTTTACGACACCTATCCGGGCGGAGGAGACCGCTTCAACGGCGCGTGGTCCGTCTATCCGTATTTTGCCTCGGGGAAACTCATCGTCTCCGATTTAATATCGGGACTGTTTGTCCTGAAGCTGAGTGAGACGTTGCAGATCCGGGATGACCAGAAATCGGGCCCGGACGAGTTCTACCTGGCGCAGAACCATCCCAATCCGTTCAACGCCACCACCACCCTGGAATTTGGTTTGCCCGGCGATGATGTCGTCACGCTTACCGTGCACGATTTGCTGGGCAGAGAGGTCAGCCGCCTCGATTTGGGCTGGCACAACGCAGGCCGTCATAGTGTGACCTGGGACGCGGGAGAACTGCCCAGCGGCATCTACTTTGCCCGTCTGACCACGAAAGCCGGTTACAGCAAAAGCGTAAAAATCACCATGCTCAAGTAGCGATGGTCCCGCTTGGATGCGGTTCACGGCGCGCGACCGGCCTGAGCTTGACGCTGAGATTTTAGAAGCGGCCAGATCGATGGTCAGAAAAAGGATGAGGCACAATTCCCATGAAAAATAAGCCATTCATTTCCCTGGCAATGCTGGCGCTGGGCTGCGAACCCCTGGTGACCACGTTTGACGAAGTTGAGCCGGCGGTCTATTACGAGGCGGCTTCCATCACGGAAGTGGCCGCACCGGACACCCTGTTGGTGATGACCTGGAACATCAAGTTCGGGGGCGGAGACATCAATTTCTGGTTCGATTGCCACGGCGAGAGGGTGATCATGACCGAAACGGAGGTGCTGGGTAACATGCAGGCGCTGGCTGCGAAAATTCGCGAGCTTGATCCTGATATCCTGCTGCTTCAGGAGGTGGATATCTCCTCGAAACGGAGCGCCTACGTGGATCAGCTGCAGCTTCTGCTCGATAACACCAGCCTGAATTACGGCGCCTTTGCTTCGATGTGGCAGGTGCAGTATATCCCTTCTGAAGGTTTGGGACGGATGAACACCGGGCAGGCTGTCCTGTCGAAATGGGATGTCGCGGATGCCCAGAGAATACCCCTCGAGTTGATCGGCGACCAGGACGCCCTGACACAGTACTTTTACCTGCGCAGAAATATTCTTCGGGCCACTACTACTGTGCCCGGCATCGGCAACATTGAGATTTTGTCAATCCATGCTGCCGCCTTCTCCACCGATGGCACCAAAAAAAAGCACATCGACCGGTTCAAGCTGGAGCTCGATCAGTTGCATAGTGCGGGGGTCACATTTTTTGCCGGCGGCGATCTGAATACGCTCCCACCAGGATCGACTCAGCTGAACAATTTTGACGATTCCGTCTGCGAAGCAGAGGAATTCCAGGCTGCTGATGATCACAGTGAAGAGGTGGACTGGCTCAACGAGTTTTACGCAGACTTCCCTGGCGGCTATTTTCCCGCCGTCCCCCTGGCCGACTATCTGGCTAACAACAGCGCCTATTTTTCCCATAGCACCGATCCGGTTGAGGGCTACAAGCGGAAACTCGATTATATCTTCACCAACAGCTCAGCGGGTTGGGTTGGCGGGTCACACAGAACACACCAGGAAATTGCCAGCGCGAGCGGAGCGCTTTCGGACCACTGCCCCGTTACCGTCCAGTGGGTGGCGCCATGAAGCGGACAGCGATATTATCCAGTGTCATGGCGGCCGTGATGCTGGCCGTCAGTGTTACCTTCGGGCAGGAGGGGGAAAATTTGTGGAGCAGTGGCACCGCCCATACGCTCCCCCAGGGGCGTTGGGAAAAGGGCCTGTTCCAGCCGCTGAGATTCGGACTTAGCGATACGAAGGAGCTGCGCCTGAATCCGCTCATCAGCCTGTTGGCCCCGCATATCCACTTGAAGGTTTCGCGCCGCCCCGTGGGAGGCTGGCAGCGCGCCTACCGGTACGGGATCATCTCGCCGACGCCCTTGCTAAGGATGGTGCAGCGCGCAGGCACCGGCGGCTTCCTGGCGGATGATCCAGACATTGGCGAAGTGCCGTGGATGGTGATGATCCGGCAGGAGGTACTGCTGAGCCGTCCCTGGAGCCGAGGTCTGGTGACCCTGAAGGGGGGCGTCGCGGTTGCTCTGGGCGCAGGCGATATCGATTCACGGCTGCAGATTGAACTGCCGGTGATCTATCCCCGGCTGGCGCTGTATCATAGCGGATACCAGCTCAACTTTGGCCTCGATGTCAGCGCCCAGTTGTCGCAAAGGCTGGTCCTGCTGGGGGATGCCGATCTGTTTTTCTCCCCCGCTTTGGACGGTCCCGCGTGGGAGCACAAGGGGATGATGCAGTGGAATAAATCGGACCGGTTGCAGCTGTCGTTCGGCTACAAGTTGACCTACACCCCTTTTCCGTGGGGCACCCAATGGCACCTGATCCCGCTGTTTGATTTGCAGATCGCGCGACAGAGAGGGAGTGAGCGCTTATGACTGGACGCAAAATGGTGATGATCGTCAATCCACATGGTGGCGTCAAGAAAGCGCGCCATCTGCTGGAAAAGGCGCGGCCGGTGTTTGAGGCCGCGAACGTGACGCTGGAAATTCACGAAACGGAGTGGGCGGGACATGCCCAGGAGCTGGCCCGCGAGCTCGATCTGACCGGTCTGGACGGCTTTTGCGCCATTGGCGGCGATGGCACGCTGCACGAATCGATGAACGGCATGCTTGAGCGAAACCGGGAGGACCGGGTGCCCATCGGGATGATCGCGGGCGGCTCCGGCAACGCTTTCATGGAAACGGTTGGCCTGCTTGACCCCATAGACGCCGCCACCGCCATCTGCTCGTCCCCCCCGCGGTCCATTGACGTGGCCAGGGTTGAGACGGCCGAGGGGATCACTCGTGTCTGCAACATAATCGGCTGGGGCTTGGTGACCGATATCGGTGAGCGTTCGGAGCGCTACCGGTGGACCGGCACAAGCCGGTATACCATTGCCTCAGTCATTGAGGTGCTCAGGGGGCACAACCGGGCCGCGCGGCTGGTGATAGATGGCGAGGAGATACGGGAGCAGTTCAGCTTTATACTGGCCTGCAACACACAGTATACCGGTAAAGGGATGCGCATGGCCCCGAAGGCTGATCTGTCGGACGGATTGATTGACCTGGTGATCGTTCGCAAGGCGCCCCGGTTACAAATTCTAAAATTGCTGCCCAAGGTGTTTGACGGTTCGCATATGGAATCCCCTCTGCTCGACTACCGGCAGGTGAAAGCCTTTGAGCTGTATCCCGACGAGCCCGACCCGCTCAATTTTGACGGCGAGATACGGGGGACGGGTTGGGTTAAAGTGGAAATGGTACCCTTGGCATTTGAGATGTATACGGGATAGATTGAGCAGTGGGCCCAAAAAACGGGGCAGTGGCTTAGACGTCATCCGCCAGCTGGCGGACGGCCTGAACCTCACATCAGCCGGGACTGCCGCCCGCTCGCCGGCGGTCTCCTCATGGTTGGCTTTCCGGGTGCTCTCCGGGGTGTTGCGCAGGGCCGGCCAGTGAGAACGGTGTGACGGCCACATGCTGCGGCTCTGTGTCGTCCTCCCGGATGTGGTAGACCCGGTCCACTTTCAGGTTTTCGAATCGCTGGACCTTGCCCGAGGCGGGCCAGAAGATTTCCAGCACCATAATCAGGTCGCCCTCCCCCAGTCCGATCTCCTCCTGCAGGCTGTTGTTGCCGAAGCTGCTGTTGAGGCCCACGGTGGCATAAATGGACCGGCTCCCCTGCGGTGTGCGCACGATCAAATGCAGCCGTGTGCCAATGGCGCTGCGGTTGGAGCTGATCCCCTCCAGCTGCAGGGTAACCCAGTGGTTGCCGTGTCCCGGATTCAGATAGAGGGCATTGCGGTAGGCGTCCCCGCTGAAGGCTCCCCCCAGAACCATGTAAATATCTTGATCGCCGTCTTGGTCAATGTCGCCGAAGGAGACGCTGTGCCCTTTCTGGAGCTGTCCGAAGCCGCCTGAGGCAGTTACCTCCTGAAAGAAGTGCCCTCCGGCGTTGCGGAACATCCGGTTGGGGATCACCATCCGGAAGTCAGGTTCGCCGGTGCCCACGAAAAAATCGAGCCAGCCGTCATTGTCCAGGTCACCGAAATTGGACCCCATGGTGTACATGACCCTGTCCAGACGGGATGCGGCGGTCACATCGCTGAAGGTGCCGTCGCCGTTGTTGCGGTAGAGCCGGGGAGCTTCGGCTTCGGTTTCCAGTCCCAGATATTCCAGGGCCATATCCCCGGCTTTGGCCTGGTAGCCGGACACGAAGATATCGAGCCAGCCGTCCTGGTCGAAATCCCAGAACCAGGTGGGAAAACTGACCAGAGGCAGCCCCACGCCGGCCTCCCGGGAGACTTCGCTGAACTTCCAGCGGCCGTTTTTCTGTTCGCCATCGTTATGGAAAAGGAGGTTCGGGCCGTCCAGCAGGGATACGTACAGGTCCAGCAGGCCGTCGTTGTCGTAATCGCCCCACGCGACCCCCTTTACATAACCATTTACCACCAGCCGGTCCCGCTGGGCGGTCTCAGTGAAAGTGCCGTCGCCGTTGTTGTGATAGAGTTCGCTGAAATGCCTGCCGGGGAACGACTCGTTGCCGATGAACAAGTCGAGCCAGCCGTCATTGTTGTAGTCGCCCCAGGCAGCCGTCTGCGTCGGATGGTAGCTCAGCAGTCCCGCCTCCTTGGTCACGTCATCGAAGGTGCCGTCGCCGTTGTTGCGCAACAGGGTGTTGGGCAGCTTGCCGTTTGCCCGCCGCCAGGCCCCCCGCAGGATGAGGATATCCGGGTAGCCGTCGTTATTATAGTCGGCCCGGCGCAGATTCAACCCGCCGGCCACCCCTGCCAGTCCGGCGGCTGCCGTCCGGTCGGTAAAGGTGCCGTCGCCGTTGTTGCGGAAGTAGTGCAACTGGTCGCTCAACCCCCAGGACGATGCCATGATATCGAGGTCCCCGTCAAGGTCCATGTCCTCCAATACGCTCCCGCCGGCCAACCCGAGCTGGTCCACGCCGGCGCTGGCGGCCACGTCATGGAAACGGCCAATGTCATATTCGGCGGCAAACGCAGCTGCCGGTATCAGCCATTCCGCCGGCACCTTGGCCTCATGCTCCCCCAAGGTCATGTAGGCCAAGTTCAGCAGCCACTGGGCCATCCGGTTGTCCGGATCGGCGGAGAGGATGCGGGTGTACTCGTCGATGGCGCCGCGGGAGCCGCGCTCCAAACGGTGCCAACCCATTTCCGTGATAGGGAAGAGACATGACGCGGCGGTGTGATTCTGCAAGCAGTTCTCCTGCTCACCGAGCCGGAAATAAGTCAGGGCCCGGATGTCAGCGAGGTTAGCCAGGAACCCGGAGTCTTCCACCCAATCCCCCGCGGCGATTCCTGCCCGGGCCGCATCGAGCTTGGCCAGGGCCTCCTCATTGAAGCCTGCGAGGAGCAGCTCTTGGGCGTGAGTAACGTAGTGGTGCACCAGGTCATGGGGATCGTCCGGCGGGGTCAGGGTGTCATACACCGCCACCCGCCGGGTATTGGAATAGATGTCCTGCAGTGGAGCGATAGCCTCCACCAGGTCGGCCAAGTGGTCGACCATCACGCGGGTGCTCTCGGCCTGGTACTGGCCGCAACCCCAGAGCGCCAGGCTGAGGAGGCCTTGCGCGGTTGCCCTGGCACAATACCCGAAAATTTTATGGGACCGCAGCACGGTGGCCCTCCTACGGTTCAGACTGATAGGAGATGACTTCAAGTGCGCCATCCGTGCTTATGGACAGTTCCAAAACCCCCTGGGGCAGCAGGCTCTCGGTGGTTTCGCCTCCAGGCCAAGTGACCCGTACCGAGCGGGGCTGGCCCCTGGTACCCAGCACCTGGACCGGTGAGTCCTGGGACCAGTAGCCCGAACCGGCGTGCACCTCCCGGGATGGGCCTGCGCCATCGGCATAGATCAGCCGGACAGCGGCGCCCACCGCCCAGGGATTTTCCGGCGGCCCGGCTAACCTGACAAGGAGGCCGGGACGGGCCCCCAGATTATGGAACAACTTGGTAGCAGCGCCATTTTGAGTCACCACCAGATCCACCCGGCCGTCGCGGTCGTAGTCGGCCAGAGCAGCGCCCCGCTGCTCGCCGTAGACTTTCACACCGGATATCTGCCCCGAGACCGGGACCAAGCGGCCCGTGCCGTCTCCCTGCAGCCAAAGGCCCCGGCCGGCATCGATGCGGGGCGTCTCGATCTGGGAGGCGAAGAAATTCTGGCTCAGGAAAATATCGTCATGGCCATCGCCATCAAAATCGCCCACATTGGCGGCGAAGGCGGGGGCGAACTGGGCCTCGGCGGGGAGAGGAACGGCCTCAAAGTGGTCGCCACGGTTGAAAAATACAGTGTGGGCCAGGGTGGATGCCTGCACTTCAGGGGCCTTCCGCAGCAGGTCGCCCATGATTTCATTCAGGGTGGAGCCGCCGTACTGCCGGAAGGTGGGGGTCCGCTCCCGGATGAGGGGCATGGCGTCGATCATGCAGGAAAGCCCCCGCTCCGGCACCATCCCATTCATGCCCGCATCGAAGTGGGCCTCCACAATGTCAAGAGAACCGCTGACGTCGAAATCGCGGTAAAGGATGCGCAAAGGGTGGTCGGGGTCTGCGCGGTACTTACTGTTGAGGCCCCAGTTGGTGGCGATGATATCCGGCCGGCCATCTTCATCCAGATCGCCAGTGGTGACCCCATTCCACCAGCCCCGGTACCCCTCCAGCCCCATGTCGGCCGTCACATCGACAAAGCGGCCCCCCTCGTTTCGCAGGATCGTCACCGGACCCCATTCCAGGGCCAGTACCAGGTCGGGATCGCCGTCGCCGTCCAGATCGCTGAAAACCGCCCCGGTCACCATTCCGATATTGCGCAAGGGCCGGGAAAGATCGGCGTCATAGGCAAAGTGGCCGCCAGCATTGCGGTAGAGCCGTGAAGAGGGCGGGGCCGGATAGCTGCCCGGAATGGTGCGGCCGCCGACGAACAGGTCCAGGTCGCCGTCGCCATCCACGTCGGCAAGGGCCAGAGGACCGGCGCCGGCCACATCACCAGGAACCGGGTCGACAGCCCGGAACCGGCCATCGGTCCGGTCATACCGGGCGACTGCAGAGGGTCCGGAATCGGGGTCCTCAAAATTCGTTTGTGCCACCAGCAGAGAGGTGGCTCCGGGCTGAGGCGCCCAGCCGATGATCGCGGTTTGGTCGCGGCTCGATTCCCCGGCCGGCAAGGATTGGCTCAGGGACCGGAACGCCCCTTGGCCATCGTTCTCGAAATAGGCCAGGCGGCCGCCCTTGCCGCTGGAAATGACCAGGTCGTCATACCCGTCACCGTTCAGATCGCTCCAGGCCACGCCGGGACCGAGCTGGCTGAGCCGATTGGGCAACAGGGGCTGCCTGGCAAAGTCGTCGAAGGGATCCTCGTGATGAACGTGGCGCAGAAGATCGCTGCGGTCCTCGAAAAAAGGTGTGACCTCCGCTGCCGGTGGTGGCGCGGAATCGACGGCACCGGCTTCGGCGATCTCGTAAATGTGGTTGGGCTCAACGCCGTCTATGATGGTCCGGCGGCCGTTGCGCCAGGTAACTTCGATCGATAGGTCACTACGGCGGTTCCCGGCGGCAAAGACCGTGAGGGACTCGGAGCCCGAGAGGTAGGTTCCGCCGCTGACAACTTCCGTCTCCTGTGCCACCACACCCCCCAGCAGCCGGACCTTGGCGCCGATGCCCTGGGTGTTCGGGGCCTCTCCCTTCAAGCGGACGGCGACCCGGGGCGCTGAACCGACGTTCCGGTAAACCGCCGCCGGGGCCTGGTACCGGTTAATCACCAGGTCCAGGTCGCCGTCATTGTCCAGGTCGCCAAGGGCCATGCCGTGGGAAATGTCCATGGAACCCAGGCCCCAATCAGCGCCGATTTCCTGAAAGGTCAGGTCGCCATTGTTGCGGAATGCCATATTGCGCAGCTCCAGCCGGGGATAGAGGGTGATGGCGTTACGGTGGGGCAGCAGACCGGCGGTGAACATTCTGTCGATGCGCTGTTGGGTGTCCGAATCCATGACATCATAGGCGTGCCCGGTGCTGGCTAAGAGGTCCTCGTAGCCGTCCAGATCGACATCCACGGCGATGGCCGACCAGGTCCATTCGGAGGCATGCAGTCCGCTGTAGCGGGCAATTTCGGCGTAGGTACCGTCGCCCCGGTTCAGGAAAAAGGTATTGCGCATAATCTGTGGCCGGTTGTCGATTTCGCCGATAGTCAGAGGGGTGGGCTGCATGTCGCCCATTTGGGTCTTGCGGCGCTGGTGGTCCCGGCTCAGCATATCGGCGAGGAAGAAATCGAGATGGCCGTCCCGGTTGGCGTCGATAAATGCCACCGACATGCTGGCTTGGCTGGTGTGTCGCAGTGCCAGACGCCCGATGGCCCGAAAATAACCCCTGCCGTCGTTGATCCAGATACGGTCCGGGCTGGCGAAATCGTTGCAGACGTAGATGTCGGGATCGCCATCCCCATCCATATCCTGAAACCGGGCGGTCAGGCCCCAATCCTTGAAGGCCGGCACCGGATTGCCGTCTTCATCGAGGAATCTTTCCCCGGCCACTGTGACCTGCTCGAAGTTGCCCCTGCCGTCGTTGAGGTAGAGATGGTCCGGCTCTGCGTCTTCATGCCAGCGCAGGATGGTGCCGTTGATATCCAGAGAATAGTGGTCCCGGAATTTGGCTGCGATGGCATAGGTATCACCGGTTTGCACCACCAGTTTCTCGAAAGTGGTCTCCCCTGGCCCGTAGATGTCCCGGACCCGCCGGCGTTTGTAGTTGGCGATATAGAGATCGAGGTCGCCGTCCCCATCAATATCGGCCAGTGCGGCGGTAGTGCTGCCGTAGGTGGAAGCGGGCGGGAGGCGGCCGGGCAGTTCGGTAAAGCGGCCGGTGCCATCGTTGAACAGGAGGGCGTTCGGTCCTCCCAGGGCGGTGACCAGCAAGTCGAGATCCCCGTCACCATCCACGTCGGCCAACACGGCGCCGGTGGAAAAACGGTCACCCAAGGCGACACCTGCCTCGGCCGTGATATCGGCGAAGGTCCAGTTGCCCAGGTTGCGGTAGAGGACGTTCGGGCCGTTCAGACGCGCGAAATAGATATCGGCCCAACCGTCGCCATCCACGTCGCCGATGGCCACTCCGGAGCCGTCCAGCAACACCTGGTTGCTGTCGATCTGAGCCGGGGTGAGGCTGTTGACGAAGTCGATGCCAGTGGTCTTGGGGGCCAGTTGCTGGAAGCCGGCCCGGCCACCCTCCTTGACGTGCAGCTCGGCCACCCGGTAGCCGTCTGCCGTTTGCCAGGCCAAATCTTCCCGGCTGGTGCACCCGGGGGCAAACAGGGCGATGGACAGGAAGAGAGCCGCGCCCAGAACGGCGCTATGCCTCATCGGCCGGCGGGCCTGGCGCAAAACCGCTGCCTGCCTTTGGGCGGCGTTCCGGCGGCCTCTATCCAGTGGTTTACGGACGATAGTCAGTTCTGCCATGATCTCCCGGTTTCTCCTGCGAAGTGCCGGTAAAGTAACATGCCTCCGTTGACGATTGCAATAGAGGGCGCCAGGCTTAAGCGTACGCTCCGACACATTTCCGCTCAGCTTGCCGCGGATGCGAAGCGAATCGGGATAGGTCCTTTAGCCGGTAAAACGTGGTTCATTTTGGCGCGGAATTTATCCGCAACAGGCGCCTGCGCAATTTGCGGGTCGAAAACCATGCAACTCGTATACCCATCTGCCTGCATCAGCATGCCGATTACCGTTGGGCTGCATCCTCAGCTATTCATAGGTGGGTTGCTGTTCCAGAAGCCGGGCGATAACGGCGAGGTCCGACGTGGGCAGATCGCAGGCGTAGTTTTCACAGATGTAGGCTGTGGCCTTGTTGTCGATCATCCGCACGCTTTGAATAAAGGGAAGATACGACGCAAGCGTTTTTTGCCCTGCCCCGCCATCTGCAAGCAATATGATTTTGTTCGGTATAAAGCGCGCATGGACTTCTTCCAACAACTTCCTGGTGGAAGGGGCATTCGGCCTGCCTGCAATAATAATCTGCTTGGGCTTGGTCAAACTGAAATCGACTGCCACCAAGAATTGCGCCATGGTGCTGGGTGACTTCAGCATCCGAGCGCCGAAATAGGACAGCGATTTATCTGCCATACCTCTCCATTCCCGATTGTCCGTCATCTGGGAAAGTCGCAAAAGATTTAGAATGCCGATAGAGTTGCCCGCCGGTTCGGCTCCGTCATACCATTCTTTCGTGCGAGTGAGGATAGATTTGTCCTCGCCGGAGATATCGTAGAACCCACCCTGCTCTTGATCATAGAATAAAATGTTTTGGTGTTCCGTCAGTAAAATAGCCATTTTCAACCAACCAATGTTGAGCGAGGCTTCATATAAATCCAGTAACCCTTGTATAAAGAAGGCATAGTCCTCGAGGTGCGCGTCATAGCGCGCTTCACCGTCCCGATACCGGCGCAGGAGCTCTTTTTTCTTCGAATTATACAGATTATCCAAAACAAATTGACCGGCCTTTTCAGCGCTTTTTAAATATTTCTCATCGCCAAGAATCTGATGCGCACGGGCAAACGCGGAAATCATCAATCCATTCCATGAGACCAGGACTTTGTCGTCAAGGTGCGGTGGTGGGCGCGCTTCTCGCGCATAAAAGAGTTTTGCCCTGGATTTTGCCAAAATATCGGTCACATCCCCGGCAGAAAAATTGATCTGCCTTCCCGTTTCCGCAGGTGTATGGGCTACAAAAAGGATGTTCTCGCCCACAAACTCCTGATGCGGATCAGATTGAACATTTCCGTTATCCTTGACTCCATAATAATAGTTGAACACCGTTGCTTCTTGTGGCGGCAGGAGGCCCTCGATTTCACTCTTGGTCCAGGTATAGAACGCGCCCTCTTCCTTTTCATCCGGCTTTGCGGGATCAACGGCACTTTCTGCGTCTTCGGCAGAATAGAACCGGCCATCCGCGTGGGTCATGTTGCGCTGTACATAGGCCAAGATGTCCCGGGCCACATCGGCGTAGAATCTCTCATGCGTGATTTGATACGCTTCGAGATAGGAAATGACCAACTGCGCCTGGTCATAGAGCATTTTTTCGAAATGAGGGACATGCCACTGCTTATCCGTTGAATAACGGTGAAAGCCGCCGCCGATGTGGTCGTACAGGCCACCCGCGGCCATGCGCTTAAGTGTCTCGAGCGACATTTCGAGGGCCTTCTGCTCACCCGTTCTGCTGTAATAACGAAGCAGAAAATTCAGAGACACGGGTCGGGGAAATTTTGGCGCCCCGCCGAAACCGGCATCGCTGGTGTCATAGCTGCGTGCGAAGGCATCGAATCCTCGCTCAAGCGCCAGTTCGCCGGGAGGTGTGAGCTGGACTTGCGGGTCGGCGATTTTCTTTAGATACTCTCCGAGTTGTTGGCTGATCTGGTTGATCTGCGAGCGGTCCGTCACCCATGTCTCGTGGATGGTTGTCAGAATGTCCGGAAATCCAGGTCGACCATATTTTGCGGCTGCGGGAATGTAAGTGGCGGCATAGAACGGTTTAAGATCCGCGGTTAAGAACAATGACATGGGCCAACCGCCGCCGCCCGTCATCGCTTGCAGCGCCGCCATATAAACACGGTCCACATCCGGGCGCTCTTCCCGGTCTACTTTGATGCTTACCACGAATTCATTCATCAAGGCGGCAATAGATTCATTCTCGAACACTTCCCGCTCCATGACATGACACCAATAGCAGGTGGAATAGCCAACTGAGAGAAAAATAGGCTTGTCTTCTTTACGGGCGGTGTCAAACGCATCGTCACCCCAGGCATACCAGTCAACGGGATTAAAGGCATGCTGCAGAAGATAGGGACTCTTTTCCCTGATGAGACGATTCGGTGTTTTACCGGCCTTGAGGTTTCGTTCGACGAAGATTTCAATGGTGCCTTTGACCGAACCACTGGAATCGGAAAATAATGGAAAATCCTGAGACGGGAGAGCAGCCTCAATGGGAGCGGAGATAAATCGACTTAAAAGTATGAAACCTAAGATTCCACGTCTGGCTAGCATCAAGTTTCTCTTCATCTCTACCATGAACGGCTCCAAAGCACAGGGCAACGGATTGGGCCTTATCATACTCGTCCGCCATCTCTTTGTCAATGCAAAGTTTATACGGCGATTGAAGGGGATCAGAGCCACGTGGACCCAGGCGATTGACGGCTCACATATGGAACCCCTCTGCTCGACCACAGGCAGGTGCACGCTATTGAGGCTGAATACGGGATAGATTGTGCCACCACAGCCGGGCTTCAGGGCTGACCACGACTTGCTAGAGACGATGGCTGCCGCCCATGTCAGTCAGACACGTCTTTAAGGTCACTCAAGCGCCGACAGCCTGAGCGGGAGTGGCCACGTAAATCTGCAACGCACTTTCCGCATCCATGGGCGTCTCTTCATAGTCGCCCCATTTCGCTTCAATCCTGAAGCCTGCCTCAGACAACAGCCTGTCCATGGTGTCGGGGTAGAGCATGCGCATCGTAAAATCGTAAACGAGAAAATCGGGTTTCCCCGGCAGGGAATAATACCAGGTGATTTTGTTCTGGCCCGACTCCGGATTGTAGTCGTTCGTTTCCGTGACTTTAACGGTCTCGCCGTTTTTGGGATCGACATAGGTCATGGAATCGACTCGTTGGTCAACCGGCCTGTATAGGAAGATGGGATCGGGAATAAATATATCGATGACGAGCCGGGTTTCCGGGTGGCAATGGCTGATAACAGTCCGTAATGCCCTGAGCGCATCCTCATCAGTCAGCAGGTGCAAAAATGCATTGAAGCCGATGCCAATGAGATCAAAGGTCTCCTTCAGGGCCAGATCACGCATGTCGCCATGCAGCAGCCGCACTTTATTGCCCCACGGTGAGAGTTTGGATTGCGCCAGCTGCAGAAATGGCTGGGAGGCGTCGACGCCGGTATAGCTCCCGCCGGCCTCCAGCATTCCGGGCGCGAGTCTGCCTGTGCCGCAAGCCAGCTCCAGCACCTTGGGACCATACCGCCCGGCCATGCGCTGCCAGAACATGATGTCGTCCGTTTTCCACCAATGTTCGGCGTCGTATCGCTGGGCATCCCTGTAAATGGGGCCGCTAAAGTCGTCGGGAGGGGGAATCATCATGGTGTCAATTTAGGTTCGCCTTTTATTCTCGGTGTGACCTAAAGATTTCGCCTAATTCGCCGATGTTTTAAGAGTAGAAATTGGCACAACCAATGACATTATATACTATCCATTCGTTCCCTCTGGCGCCTCCGGTCCCGGAAGCTCCATTTGTGCCCGTAGAGCATATGGCGGCGGCCGGAGATTTGCGCCCGGGACCGAGCTCGTCCATCGCCGCAATTATTTCGGTTCCGGATATCCCTGGCAAAACTGAACCCGGGCCGGATAGCGATGCGGAGGCTGCTTCAGTTTCCGCCGGAGAGTTGCCCTGGGGCGCCTTCCATCAACCGGAAGGACTTAGCCCAGAACCAACAACTCTTTTGTAGATTGGTTGAGAGGGGCGCTGCCATCGAGGAGGACAAGGACGTCGTCCTCGATGCGCACGCCGCCCCATTTTTTTAAGTAAATCCCCGGTTCTACCGTAACCACCATACCCGCTTCCAGAATGTCTGTGCTTTCGCTGTTCAGGCGGGGCGGCGTGTGCACTTCCAGTCCTATGCCGTGTCCTGTGCCATGGACGAATTCGTGGCCGTATCCATGCCGGGTGATATGGGAGCGGGCAGCCTGGTCCACCTCTTTGGCCTCAACCTCTGCACGGATAGCCGCTATCCCGGCCAGTTGGGCGGCCAGCACGATATCGTAGATTTCATGGTGACGCTCGGTGGCCGGCCCCATGCATACTGTGCGAGTCATGTCGGCGTGGTAACCATCGGTGACGGCCCCAAAATCGAGCACCACAAAATCACCACTCTCCAGCGGTTTATCTGACGGCCGGGCATGGGGCAGCGCGCCACGCTCTCCGCTGGCGACAATCGGTTGGAAACTGTCCTTTTCTGAGCCGTTCATCTGCAACGAATAACTCAATTTGGCGGCCACTTCCCGCTCGGTAACCCCCGGTTTCATTTCCCGGACAATCTCAGTAAAGGCGGCGTCCGTGATGCGAATGGCCGTCTTCAGTGCTGCGAGCTCCGCCGCATCCTTGATCATGGCCAGCCGCGCTACCAGTCCATGGACCGGCTTCCATGCCACCTCGGGGAAGAGGGTCTGTAACTGCTGGAATCGGCTCACTACTAAGGAGTCGGCCTCTATCGCGACGGTTGTGCGGGGCGACAGAAGTCCCAGTTGGTGCAGCAGTCCCAACAGCCCCTGGTGCTCACGCGGGGCCATGGTGGGCAGGTCAAAGTGGATGTCGCAGCCGGACACCTGCTGCGGGGCCTGCTCTAAATATCGGCCGTCCGTGAAAAAATGAACCGCGCTGGGCAGCACCAGCAGCAACGCCGCAGATCCCGAAAATCCAGTGAGATAGCGAATGCTGGTGAGATTTGAAACGACCATCGCCTCGCACTGCTCAGCGGCCAGAGCGGAGCGAAGCCGGTCGAGACGGTTATTTGACGGGGTCATTCGGGCTTATACCCGACCGTCATCATCTTCTTAATGGCTGCTCTCTCTTCTGCGATGCGAACGCCGTCCGCCCCTTTTTCTTCGAGTAGTTCCAAGACTTGCAACGATTGCTGGTACAGCCCCTGGACTTTATAGATGGTCGCCAATGTGAAGGTTGCCAATTTTGCGTCAATGGCCAGATCGCTGGTGAGCGGTCCTTTTTCAGAGCGAGGCTCCTTGCCGGGTTTGGGAGACGGCTTTTCGGAGGCAGCAGCTGCAAGGTCTTCCTCCCCGGACGCTGCCTCAGTTGTCACTTCAGCGACAGGTTCCTCCACTTCCGGGGACTCGGCAACCGGTTCCGGTTCCTTTTTATCGGGCGAGTCTACGGCATCAGGTGTTGACTTCGCTTCGGGATGCGCCTCAGCCGCATCCTCTGCCGCAGCTCCAGCGGCTGGCTCGTCGCCCTCCTTTGAGCCTTTGGTCTCCTCCACAGCAGGCGTCTCCGGCTCTGTGGCTTGCACGGTCTTTTCGACAGCAGCCTTGGCCGCTGGCTCAGGCTGTTCCGCGGCCGTCTCCGTTTCCTTCCCGGTCTCCACATGCCAGGTAAAGGGAGCCGCGTCACCAGTTTCTGCGACTTCCTCCTCAGCCACTTGATCAGGGGCGGCAGGTGCGGCCTCAGTTGGCGGGGGATCACCGGTTGTCCCGGATTCCTCGGCACTGATGTCCACCACGGGAATATCATCGGTCGCGCCCTGTTCCAACTCCTGCGATTCGGGTTCCTCGAGTCGTTTTTCGATCGGATCGAAATCGGGCTTGTGGCTCACATCAGTGTCTTCCTCCAAGCGGTCTTCGATGGGCTTGATATCGGGCTCGCTTTCGGGGTCCGGCGTGGGCGGCAACTGGCCTCCGTTATCAGCCATCTCCAGGCGTTGCTCCACATCGACCCCTTCGAGCTGATCCAGATCGGGCTGAGCCACTGACGGAGCATCGCTGCCACCGTTGTCCGCCTCATTTTCAAGACGGTCTTCGATGGGAGCAAAATCGGGATCATTGCTTGCCGCTTTGCCTTTTTCGAGGCGCTCTTCTATATCGACAAATCCCGCGCCACTTGCTTTAATGGTGGAACTTATGGCCTCCCCGGTATCCGCAGTATGCTCGGTATCCGTCTCCTGAGCATCCCCTTCCAGCGGCTGGACCTGCGTCTGCGTCGTTTCTGCCTGATCCGGGGCCGGCCCGGGAGCAACGCTATCTGCTTCCTCTCCCAAGACCACCTCTTTCAGACGATTGACAACAAAACCGAGGCGGGATTTTTTTTCAGCGGGCTTTGCAGCGGCAGTAACGGGTGCATCGGATTCATCGGTAAGAGGGGGGCTGGGTTTCCCAGCCGCAACAGGGGCTGCCACAGTCGCAGATTTTTCATCTGGCGTCGCCGGAGCTTGAGATGCGGTGGGCGCATCCAGCGGTGTCTCAGGCGCCACCGCAGCTGGTTCCTCCATGGCGGTGGGCTCAGGTTGGAGTCCGGGGGCCGTGGGCGCGGCCGTATCAGCAGGGGCAGTTTCGGCAGGCGCAGAAGATGCCTGGGCGGTACCTTGTTGCTCAACCCGCTCCAGGACCGCCTCAATGCGGGCAAGACGGTCGGCCAGGGGCGCAAAATCGGGCAACTTGGCCATGCCCGTGGCCGCCTCATCGGAATTGACTTCCCCGCGCTGCTCTGCCCTCTCAAGCAGGATTTCCATCTTGTCAAGACGTGACGTCAGGCCGGCCAGTTCGGAAGATATGGGGAGCGCTGCCGCCTCCTCAAGCGCGCCCGTGGTAGCTTGCTGCGTTGCGGCCAACAGTTCCTCGAAGTGGTTGAACCGCTGAATCAATGGGTCGTCCCCGGCAGTGTCGCCGGATTGGGAGCGCTCGGCCTCTTCGCTGGCGGCCCGTTCTTCCGCAGCGAGCAGGATGACTTCAATTTTTCCGAGCCGCTCTTCCAAATGGGCAAAATCTGGTTGCTCCCGTGACGCTTCCTCCGCCTCCCGCGACTCGACTTTGGCAATGAGATTTCCGAGCTGTTGCAGCCGGTCATCCAGCGGCGACAGGTAACCATCATCCTCACTGGCGGCCTCTTTTTCCGCCTCTCTGGCTTCGACTTTGGCAATGAGGGCCTCGAAGCGGGCCAGCCGCTCATCCATGGGGTCCGTTTGAGGCTCATCGGGTATCTCTGCCAGCGCTGCCAAGGCCGCGGCGGCTTCTTCCGCTGCCCGTTTTTCTGACCGGTCCAGGACCTCTTCGATCCTCTCCAACCGCCTGGAGAGAGGCGTGAAATCGGGTTGCGGCGGATCCGCTTCCAGAGCGGCGGCAGCCTCCAGCTCCTGTTGTTGAGATTTTTCGAGCAGCTCGCTGAACTGAGCCAGACGCTCATCCAGCGGTGACAGATAGCTGCTGTCCTGGCTGGCCATGTCTCTCTGCGCCTCCCGCGTCTCCACTTGGGAGATGAGGAGTTCAAAGCGGGTCAGCCGCTCATCCAGGGGATCGATTTCAGGCTCGCCGTCACGCTCGGCCAATGCCGCTGCCGCCTCCTCTGCCGCGCGCTGTTCGGCCTTATCCAGGAACTGCTCGATGGTCTCCAGCCGCTGGGTGAGGGGGGTGAAGTCGGGCTGCTGCGGTTCCACCTGCTCTTCGGCCGCCTCCCGTTCCCGCTGCTCCGCCTTTTCGAGCAGCTCCCCGAAGCGTGTGAGCCGCTCGTCCAGGGGTGAGAGGTAACCCTCGTCCCCGCTAGTGGATTCTCTCTCCGCCTCGCGCGCCTCCACCTGGGCGATGAGGAGTTCAAAGCGTGCCAGCCGCTCATCCAGAGGATCGATTTCAGGCTCGCCCTCACGCTCGGCCAATGCCGCTGCCGCCTCCTCTGCCGCGCGCTGTTCCGCCAGATTCAGGAACTGCTCAATCGTCTCCAGCCGCTGGGTGAGGGGCGTGAAGTCGGGCTGCTGCGGTTCCTCTTGCTCTTCGGCCGCCTCCTGTTCCCGTTGCTCCGCCTTTTCGAGCAGCTCCCCGAAGCGTGTGAGCCGCTCGTCCAGCGGTGAGAGGTAACCCTCTTCCTCGCTGGCGGATTCTCTCTCTGTCTCGCGTGCCTCCACCTTGGTGATGAGGGTCTCGAAGCGTTCGAGCCGCTGATCCAGAGGATCGATCTCAGGCTCGCCCTCACGCTCGGCCAATGCCGCTGCCGCCTCCTCTGCCGCGCGCTGTTCGGCCAGATTCAGGAACTGCTCGATGGTCTCCAGGCGCTGGGTGAGGGGCGTGAAGTCGGGCTGCTGCGGTTCCTCCTGATCTTCCGCCGCCTGCCGTTCCCGCTGCTCCGCCTTTTCGAGCAGCTCCCCGAAGCGTGTGAGCCGCTCGTCCAGCGGTGAGAGGTAACCCTCGTCCCCGCTGGTGGATTCTCTCTCCGCCTCGCGCGCCTCCACCTTGGCGATGAGGGTCTCAAAGCGCTCGAGCCGCTGATCCAGGGGATCGATCTCAGGCTCGCCCTCACGCTCGGCCAATGCCGCTGCCGCCTCCTCTGCCGCGCGCTGTTCCGCCAGATTCAGAAACTGCTCGATGGTCTCCAGCCGCTCGGTGAGGGGGGTGAAGTCGGGCTGCAGTGGCTCGAACTCTTTATCTATGGCCTCCCGCTGCGTTTCCCGCGCCTCCACCTTGGCGATAAGGGTCTCAAAGCGTTCGAGCCGCTGATCCAGAGGATCGATCTCAGGTTCGCCCTCACGCTCGGCCAGTGCCGCTGCCGCCTCCTCTGCCGCGCGCTGTTCGGCCAGATTCAGGAACTGCTCGATGGTCTCCAGGCGCTGGGTGAGGGGCGTGAAATCGGGCTGCGGTGGTTCCACCTGCTCTTCGGCCGCCTGCGGTTCCCGTTGCTCCGCCTTTTCGAGCAGCTCCCCGAAGCGCGCCAGACGTTCATCCAGCGGTGAGAGGTAACCCTCGTCCCCGCTGGCGGATTCTCTCTCCGCCTCGCGCACCTCCACCTTGGCGATGAGGGTCTCAAAGCGTTCGAGCCGCTCATCCAGAGGATCGATCTCAGGTTCGCCGTCACGCTCGGCCAATGCCGCTGCCGCCTCCTCTGCCGCGCGCTGTTCGGCCTTATCCAGGAACTGCTCGATGGTCTCCAGCCGCTGGGTGAGGGGCGCGAAATCGGGCTGCGGCGGTTCCACCTGCTCTTCGACCGCCTCCCGTTCCCGCTGCTCCGCCTTTTCGAGCAGCTCCCCGAAGCGTGTTAGCCGCTCGTCCAGCGGTGAGAGGTAACCCTCGTCCCCGCTAGCGGATTCTCTCTCCGCCTCGCGCGCCTCCACCTTGGCGATGAGGGTCTCAAAGCGCTCGAGTCGCTCATCCAGAGGATTAATATTAGATTCGTCCACGCTGATCTCGAGGGCCATAGCCGCCTGGTTGGCGGCGCGTTGATCGGCCTGATCCAGAAACTGCTCAATGGTCTCCAGGCGCTGGGTGAGGGGGGTAAAGTCGGGCTGCAGTGGCTCGAACTCTTTATCCACGGCCTCCCGTTGCGCTTCCCGCGCCTCCACCTTGGCGATGAGGGCCTCAAAGCGCTCGAGCCGCTCATCCAGGGGATCGATCTCAGGCTCGCCCTCACGCTCGGCCAATGCCGCTGCCGCCTCCTCCGCCGCGCGCTGTTCGGCCAGATTCAGGAACTGCTCAATGGTCTCCAAGCGGTCAGTGAGAGGGGCGAGATCAGGTTGCGGCGCCTCAGCGATTTCCTCACTGTTTTCCTCCGCGGCCTCCCGTTGCGCTTCCCTGGCCTCTACCTTGGCAATGAGCGTCTCAAAGCGCTCCAGGCGATCATCGAGAGGATGGATTCCCGATTCAGTCTCGCTCGCCTCCAGAGCGGTTGCCGCTTCATGGGCGGCGCGTTCTTCGGCCTTGTTGAGCATAAATTCAATTTTTTCAAGACGGTCGGCGAGAGGTTCGAGGTCGGTGGCTGGCGTTGCGCTACCGTCAATGTCCAGGCTTTGCTTCTCCGCTTTGTCAAGCAGCTCCCCGAAGCGGAGCAGACGTTCATCAAGGGGTGTTAAATCGGTCTGCTGCGCGGCATTCTCCGCCTCTCTAGCCTCCACTTTGGCGATGAGGGCCTCGAAGCGCTCAAGGCGATCATCCATGGGGCCAGCAAATCCGGGCTCTGAATCGCCGGCTTCCAAGGCCTCTGCCGCTTGTTTGGCCGCGCGCTGCTCGGCCTTATCCAGGAACTGCTCAATGGCCTCCAAGCGCTGGGTGAGTGGCGTCAAGTCGGTTTGCGTCGTCCCGGAACCCTGCTCCGCGGCCTCTTTCTCGCGCTGCTCAGCCTCGCGGATCAGATCGCCAAACCGGGTCAGCCGTTCATCGAGAGGCGTTAAATCGACTTGCCGCGGTTCCGCCTGATTTTTTTCTGATTCCCCTGCTTCAACCTTATCAATGAGCGACGCAAAGCGCTCCAGGCGCTGCTCAAATGGATCGGGAGTATCGTCACTCTCCGCGGCCATGCGCGCTTCAGCATCCGCATCAGCCCGATACTGGGCCTCTTCAAGGAATCCTTCAATGATTTCCAACCTGACTTCCAAGGGGCTCAGGTTGGTGATTTCAGGTGCGGGTTGCTCAGGCTGTGCCGTACGCG
The DNA here is from genome assembly GCA_004124875.1 of Fidelibacterota bacterium. Classification (GTDB taxonomy): domain Bacteria; phylum Fidelibacterota; class Marinisomatia; order SCGC-AAA003-L08; family TS1B11; genus TS1B11. The sequence continues at coordinate 347,862 of SCKJ01000001.1, forward strand.
CCTGTGCCTGCGCCTCTGCGCTGTCGAGCAGCTTTCCAAAACGCTCAAGCCGCTCGTCCAGTGGGGAGTATTGCGTCTGCGCATCATCTGCCTCGCGACCCGCCTCCCGGGCCTCTATCTTGGCGAGGGATTCGTTGATCTGCCTGAGGCGTTCATCGAGCGGGGAAAGATCGACTTCGGCGGTCTGTGGCGCTTCACCGGTCAGCGCTACGGCGCTACGGGCGTCAACCCGGTCCAGTAAACTTTCCATCCGTGCCAGCCGGTTCTCCAAGGGAGCGAGATCAGGCGCTGGGGTACCGTCGGGCCGGGCATCGGCGCTCTCTCGCGCCGCACGGCTGTCGACCTGCTCGAGGAGCTCCTCAATTTTTTCCAGCCGTGTCTCAGTGCTGGTGAGACGGACGTCTTTCTGCTCAGCCAAGGCCACTTGTTCCTGCGCCGCGATCTGTTCAGGCTCTGCTTCATCCGCTTCATCGGCCGGTTCCGGTTGCGTCCCATCGAGGGCTGCTCCACTTTCCGTCTCCAGCTGCGGTGCGGTGTGCTCCCGCTCAGGAGTCGAGGGGTCGGACCGGTCATCACCTTGAGGGGCCTTCTCTCTCAGGTGGTCAACAAGGGCGGCAAAATCACCACCAGGCGAAGATTCCCTATCTTCGTCCGGCGGGGTAAGCTGCTCCTGCTGCTCGTCCTCGGCATCCCCGGCGTCCGGCGGGGCTGATGCTGTAGTCGGATCCAAGTCAATTTCAGCCGGCTCGTCCGGCTCTTCGGCCAGCAGCGCCGATTTAACGGTATCTGGCCCTTCAGAGGGAGTATCCGGGGCTGCTGGAGAAATAGGGGCGGTAGAGGGCCGGGGCGTATCCTTCTCTGTCCCGACAAAGGCCCGTTTGAGCCGCTTCAGCAGGGTCAGCCGGTACTTGTCGGGATCCGATGTATCGCCAGCGGCGGAGGTCTCCTGCACCGGCGCTGTTGGTGGAGACTCTGGGGGGCCGGGCTCGCCCTGGTCAGGGATTGCCGGCGGTTCCGGCGTCGCCACCGGGACAGGCTGTGGCTGCTCAGCGGCGGGTGCCAGGCCGGCATCAGTGGAAGCATCCGTAGCTGGCGCTTCGGGTGGGTGCATGATCTGCTTGTAGCGCCGGCGGATGGCAATCCTGTTCTCCGCATCTGCAGCCAAATCGGCAATGGAAATATTCTCTTCCTTGTCGTCAGCGGTGTCATCGGCAGGACTCGCCTCACGGAAAATTTCGGCAGCCGGATCGTGCGCCTGTGGCAACGCGCCGATGGAAGCCTCATTGACCGGTGGCGTGTCCTGATCGGGTTCCGCTAGCTCGGATTCAGGCGCCAAACCGGGCAATTCCTCCCCGACACCCTCAGACTCCGCATCGAATAGATCGATATCATCGCTGTCATCAGGCGCCGCAATATCCTCCTCTTCTGCCTCCGGTTCAGGCCGCAGCTCCTCCCACATCTCATGGTCAGCAGGGGGCATTGGCTCAGCAGCTTCGTCCGCGGTCTCCGTAGACTCCTCCAAGCTGCCGGTTGGCTCCTGTTGTGGCTGCTGCAGCCGCTCTTCAATGGGGACAATTTCGTGTTCTCGGTCGGCATCCGGATCCAGACGTTCCTCGATGGATGCAAAAGCGTTTTGCGGCGAGCCGTTGCCCAGTTCCTCTGATGCGCCTGCATCGTCATCGACTGCCGTTTCGTCCATGGTGGCCTGCGGCAGTTCGGCGGGAGGCTGCTCTTCAGGCTCAGGTTCTGCGGCGGCGGTGGCTTCGGGATGACTGTCACCCTCAGTTTCATCGTCCCCATTATCTGGCTGGGTCTGCTCTTCAAGGTCCGCCGTTTTAGCTGCTTCGTGCGCCATCGCTTCGGCCACCATGCGGAGGTTTTCACCCCAGGCATCCTCCTGTGGCTCGTCAGTTCCGGCCGCAGTCGACTCCGCGGAAGGGGGCGCATCCTCTATCTCCACATCCTCCGCTTTCCTGGATATAGCATCCGCAGTCGCGGACAGCGTTCTGATAGGGGGAAAATCTTCGCTTGGAGGTAGTGTCTCAGCCCCCTGTGGGGGTGAACCGTTATCCGGCTCTTCGCCGCCCAACTGTCTGCGCACTTCCTTGAGCATTTCCCGCTCGGCGTCAATGGTTTTAAGGCGCCGCTGCGCGCCCCGGCTTAACGGATTGGCCTTGAGCAGCTGCCGGTAGGATTCTTCCAGCACCGCTGGGGGGACGTCCATCCGCTCCCTGATGCCCACCAGCAGCTCGGACGCTTCCACATGGTAGGGGTCGCGGCCCAATGTCCGCACCAGCCACTTCTCGGCTTCGGCCATCTGATCGGAGCGAATGAGCAGACGGGCCATCAGGAACAGTCCCGGCACATGTTCGGGGTGGTGCTCCAAGCCGATCTCGCATACTTTGCGGGCCTTCTCCAGGTCGCCTTCTTCAAAATAGGCATCTGCCAGCAGCGTGTAGGTTAAGGAGCTGAAATCGTTGGCAAAGTGCTCCTCCAACGCACGCATCTGGTCCGATTTATCAGTCTGGGGCAGTATGGATGCCTGGATGGTCACAGGGGAATGTTCCCGTGTTTTTTGGCCGGATTGGAGTCGACTTTATTGGTCAGCATCTCCAGCGCATCAATCAGCCGGCTGCGGGTATGCCGCGGGGCAATGATGTCATCGATAAATCCATGCTCGGCGGCCACATAGGGGTTGGCAAACTTCTGCCGATATTCCTCGCTCAGCCGTTCCGTCAAGGCTTCCGGGTCTTGTGCATCGGCGATATCCCGTTTCCAGAGAATTTCCACGGCCCCTTTGGATCCCATGACGGCAATTTCAGCATTGGGCCAGGCCAAATTGATGTCACTGCGGATATGCTTGGAACTCATCACGTCGTAGGCGCCGCCATACGCCTTGCGAATAATGACGGTAATTTTGGGTACGGTGGCTTCGCAATAGGCGTATAACAGCTTGGCCCCGTGTCGAATAATGCCCCCCCATTCCTGATCGGTGCCGGGTAGAAAGCCGGGCACGTCTACCAGGGTAATAAGGGGAATGTTGAAGGCATCGCAGAAACGGACAAAGCGCGCCCCCTTGATGGAGGCGTCAATATCGAGCGCCCCGGCAAGATGAGCCGGTTGATTGCCGATGATGCCCACGCTTTTGCCGCCCATACGCGCCAGTCCCACAACAATGTTGCGGGCAAAATCGGCATGGATTTCCTCGAACACTCCATGATCGGTAATCGCGTGGATGACGTGGCGCATGTCGTAAGCCTTGTTGGGATTGTCGGGCACCAGACTGTCGAGATCGGGCAGTTCCCGGTCTGGAGGATCATCCGACGTTACCACGGGTGGGGATTCGAGATTGTTGGAGGGCAGATAGCTGAGCAGCTGCCGGGCCTGTTTGATAGCGGTGACCTCGTCCTCGGCGGCGAAATGGGCTACCCCGCTTTTTGTGGCATGAGTGTTGGCGCCTCCGAGTTCCTCAAACGACACATCTTCATGGGTCACCGTTTTAACGACGCCCGGACCCGTAACGAACATGTGGCTGATATTCTTCACCATGATCACGAAATCGGTAATGGCCGGCGAATAGACCGCGCCGCCGGCGCAGGGACCCAGCACCAGACTGATTTGGGGCACGACGCCGCTGGCCAAAGTGTTACGCAGGAAAATGTCGGCGTAGCCCCCGAGGCTGACCACCCCTTCCTGGATGCGGGCGCCGCCGCTGTCGTTGAATCCGATAATGGGGGCGCCAACTTTCATGGCCATGTCCATGACCTTGCAAATTTTCTTGGAGAAAGTTTCCGAAAGGGAGCCGCCAAACACAGTAAAATCATGGGCAAACACAAACACTTTGCGCCCGTCCACCGTGCCATAGCCGGTGACCACGCCGTCGCCGTAAGGGCGATTATCCTGCATGCCGAAATCGTGCAGCCGGTGCCTGACAAACATATCAAGTTCGGTGAATGATCCGTTATCGAGGAACAGATCGAGCCTTTCACGAGCCGTGAGTTTGCCTTTGGCATGTTGTTTTTCAATGCGCTCGGCGCCGCCGGCATGCAACGCCTCCTTGCGCATCTCCTCGAGCGTCGCGGCCCCGGTCTGTAGGCTTTCGGCCATTACGGCGCGGCCCCGGAATCGGCATCGGGGCGGTGCTCTGCCATCCAGCCGTTGATATAGTCGATAATTTCAGGCACCGGCGTTCCGGGCCCGAACAGCTCCCCAGTGCCCTGCGCGATGAGGCTTTGCATATCCTTTTTGGGGATGATGCCACCGCCGGTCAGCAACACGTCATCCATTTCGGCGGCCTTCATCAGCCTGAGCACTTCCGGAAAAATGGTGTTGTGGGCTCCGGAGAGAATGGAAAGGGCAATCACATCGGCATCCTCCTGCAGAGCCGCCTGGACAATCATCTCCGGGGTTTGCCGCAGTCCCAGATAGATGACTTCCATCCCGGCGTCCCGAAAACTGCGAGCCAGCACTTTGACGCCCCGGTCGTGACCATCGAGGCCCGGTTTCGCCATAACGATTCTTGCGGCTCTGGGCACCTATTTCCCCCTGCTGTCGAGTACAAATGTGACCGGCCCATCATTGACCAGACTGACGGCCATCGGCGCCCCGAAAACACCATTTTCCACTTGGACATCAGACGCCCGCAGTCCATCGGAAAAGCGCTCATAGAGCCGCTCCGCTTTCTCCGGAGCCGCCGCGTGGGTGTAGCTGGGGCGGCGCCCTTTGCGCCAGTCGGCAACCAGGGTGAACTGGCTCACGACCAGCGCGCTGCCACCGGTGTCTATAATCGAGCGATTCATTCGGCCATTGTTGTCGTTGAAAATACGAAGGGTGGCCGTCTTCTCCACGAGAAAATTGCAATCTACTTCACTGTCGTCCTGATGGACCCCCAGCAGGATCGTCAGGCCGGGACCGATCTCTCCGGTCACCCGGTTCTCGACGGTAACGCTGGCCCGGGAGACCCGCTGCAGGAGGGCAATCATCAGCTGGGCGCAACCCATACATTGCTCTGGCCCACTAAATCCCTCAGCCCCGTAAGCAGATCATCGGATGCGGCCACACGCAATTTTGTCACACGAATACGGCGAATGTCGGCCTCGTCCTCGCCGTGGGTAATCTGGAAGCGGAGCTCACTGCTGCCCCGGCTGCGGTTGGCCAGCTCGCTGAGTTGCTGCACCAGGCGCGGGTTAAGCCGGGATTGGGCCAGCCGGACGTACACCACACGGGCCAGGCGCTGGCGCACCGTCTCCAGAGGGATAATGTCCTCCGCGAGCAGCTTGATTTCCCCACCACTGGCCACGTCATTGCCGGAACCGTTGTCCACCATAGAGCCCCCGCCCCCGGAATTCCGGCTCGTTGGCTTCCCGATGACAAACACTTTGCTGTCTTCAGTCAGGAGGTTTTCGACTTTCTCGAAAAGGTCGGAAAACACGACCACCTCGACCCGCCCAAGCAACCCCTCCAGGGTGAAGAAGCCCATGGGGCGTCCTTTTTTAGTGTGATGCTTTTTAAGTTGGCTCACCATGCCGCCCAGTCGCAGCACATCCAGCCGCATGGCCCGGCTGGCATCGGTGAAATCGTAATTGGTGAACTCTACAATATCCGTTTCGTGAAGCTTCAGGGGATGCCCCGTCAAGTAGTAGCCGGTGAGCTCTTTTTCCATTTTGTACAGCTGTTCCTCGGGCCAGTCGGGCACGTCAGGAAGTGCCGGCTCCGATACGACGCCGCCAGCGGCTGCCCCGAACAGGTCTTCCTGCAATGATCCGGCGCCGGCCTGCATCCCCTGGGCGAAGTGGACGGCCTGCTCAATGAGTTCATACTGCTGCTGACGGTTACCCTCCAGAGAATCGCACGCCCCTGAGCGGACCAGGCACTCCACGGCCTTTTTGTTGACCACCGTCAGATCGATGCCGGAGAGGAACTGTGGCAATGTGCGCCACGGATTATCGGACAGGCGGGCGTCGCGAATGTGGTCGGCCGCTTTCTGGCCCACATGCTTGATGGCATTGAGTCCGAAGATAATGCGGCCCTGGCTGTCGACGCGGAAATTGCGGCCTGACAGATTGACGTCGGGGGGTAGAATTTTGATGCCCCGCGCCCTGGCCTCCGCCATAAGGACCGGCATGCGGTCAGGGTTGCTCATCTCCGAGGAAAGATTGGCCGCCATAAACTCCGCGGGGTGGTGTGCTTTCAAATAAGCTGTCTGGTAAGCCACGATGGCGTAGGCGGTGGAATGACTTTTGTTGAAGCCGTAGGCCGCAAAGCGGGCCATCAGAGCGTAGATTTCCTGAGCGACGCCGCCATCAACCCCCTTGGACTGCGCCCCTTTCACGAAATCGATCTCCATTTTGGCCATTTCTTCAACCTTCTTCTTGCCCATGGCGTGGCGCATCAGATCGGCTTGGGCCAGGGTGAAGCCGGCAATGTCGTGGGCAATCTGCATGACCTGCTCCTGGTAGACCATGATGCCGTAAGTCTCCTTCAGGATGGGCTCGAGGGCAGTATGCATATAGACTATTTTTTTGCGGCCATGTTTGCGGTCGATGAAATCATCAATGTAGGCCATGGGTCCGGGCCGGTAGAGCGCGTTCATGGCGATCAGATCCTCGATGGCGGTCGGCCGCAGCTTGGTAAGGAACTCGCGCATACCCGATGACTCAAACTGGAACACACCGATAGTGCGGCCCTGGGCAAAAATCTTGTAGGTGACTTCATCATCGAGCGGCAACTTTTCGATGTCGACGTGAATCCCCTTGGCCGCCAGCATTTTTACCGCGCGGTCAATGACTGTCAGGGTGCGCAGACCGAGAAAATCCATTTTGAGCAGCCCCATCTCCTCCAGACCGTTCATATCGACCTGGGTAGTGATCTCGCCCGTTTTCGGATGGCGATAGAGAGGCACGTAGTCGGTGAGGTCGCCGGGGGCAATGACGACTCCGGCGGCATGGGTGGATGCGTGGCGGTTCATGCCCTCCAGCACCCTGCTGAACGCAAACAGTTCCCTGTGCCGCTCGTCCATATCCTCCGCCAGGGCCAGCTCGGGATTTTTTGCCATGGCGCCATCAATAGTTGCCTTGGGGTCATCGGGAATGAGTTTGGCGATACGGTCGGCCTCGCCGTAGGACATGCCCAGCACCCGGGCCACATCCCGCACCACCGATTTGGCTTTCATTTTGCCGAAAGTGATAATCTGGCAGACCGCCTCTTCACCATACTGGCGCTTGACGTAATCAATCACTTCGCCGCGGCGGTCCTGGCAAAAGTCGATGTCAATATCGGGCATGGAGACGCGGGCGGGGTTTAGGAAACGCTCAAACAGCAGGTTATAGCGCAGGGGATCGACATCGGTAATGCGCAGGGCGTAGGCCACGAGGCTTCCCGCCGCGCTCCCACGGCCGGGGCCGACAGGGATTTTCTCGCCTCTGGCGAAGCGGATAAAGTCAGTCACAATGAGGAAATAACCGGCAAAGCCCATGCTGCTGATAACACCCAGCTCCCGCTCCACCCGGTCACGGGCTTCGGGGGTGTCGAGGCTGCGGGCCTTGAGACCTTCAAAGGAAATCATGCGCAGGTAATCATCGGCGTTGGCAGCGCCCGACTCTTCGGGAATGGGAAAGTTGGGCAGATGCAGCTTGCCCAGCTCGATGTCTACGTTGCACTGCTCAGCGATGGCGACAGAGTTTTCCAGCGCCTGCGGCACATCCTTGAACAGGGCATGCATGTCGTCCACCGACTTAAAATAGAACTCCGGCGTCGCGTAGCGCTGACGGTTGGGATCGTCGCGGTCTTTGCCGGTGCCCAGGCAGAACATGATATCGTGAGCCTCCCAATGTTCCTTGCGCGCATAGTGGCAGTCGTTGGTCGCCACCAGGGGCAGGTTCAGCTCGCTGGCCAGTTTGATGTTGACCTCGCGAGCCGCGTCCTCCTCGGGAATATGGTGCCGCTGGAGCTCCAGGTAAAATCGGCCGTCAAAGATTTCCGCCAGCTCAAGCGCGCTGTCGCGGGCTTGGTCGAATCCTTTGTGCACGGCGTTCTCCTGCACCTCGCCTTTCAGGCAGCCGGAAGTGCAGATAAGTCCTTCACTGTAGCGGCGCAGCAGCGCCTTGTCGATGCGGGGGCGATAATAGAAGCCGTCGAGGTAGCCGATGGAGACCAGCTTGGTAAGGTTTTTCAGTCCCGTCTGGTTTTGTGCCAGAAGCACCAGGTGATTGTAACCCCAGCCCGATGCGCGGGTGGAAGTTTTATCGAGATGATCCCCCTGGGCCACATAGACCTCGCAACCGATAATCGGCTTGATGCCGGCTTTTTTAGCCGCCTTGTAAAACGGCAGCATGGAGAAAAGGTTGCCGTGTTCGGTGATGCCAACGCTCCCCATGTTCAGGTCGCTCATGGCATCGATTAACGCTTTTACAGATTGAGCGCCATCCAGCAGGGAGTAGTCGGAGTGGTTGTGCAGATGAACAAAATCAGACATCAAACTTGGATAGATATACGGCCAGAAGCCCGAAGAAGATATCGACTTTCAACACTTTTGCGATCCACGCGGCCCCCTCAGGATCAGGATGTTTTTTCAGATAGGCGAACGAATAAAGAAGCGGGAGCTCAACTGCGGCGATGACTGTCGCCAAATAATAGGCTCCATAGACCTCCAGAATGTACGGAATTAGAACGCCGATCATCAAAGCCAAAGTGAGAAATTGAGCCAAAATTATAGCGCGATTGACGCCGAATATTGCGGCGATAGTTCGAGCGCCATCAAGCCGGTCGCCTTTCACGTCCTGCACGTCCTTAACCAGTTCGCGAACCAGGTTGAAGCCCGCCGCCAAACCAAAGGGGACCCACATCAGTCCCAGATGGCCAAAGGCAGCGCCGGCGAACAGGAAGGCGAGCCCGAGAACCAGCGCGACTGCCATGTTGCCCACGAGCGGCAGTCGCTTGAGCCACGGCGTATAGACGACCAGCAGCGGCAGCGCAACGGCCAGAGCGATAAAGCGCGCCTGCTCCGGCAACCTCCAGGCGATTAAGGCGCCTGTGGCGAAGAGGACCAGGGCCAGGGCGAGGGCAGCGGACCGGGGAACCGCGCCGGAGGAGAGCGGTCGAAGGGGCCGGTTGATCCGGTCAATGGGAAAGTCGAACCAATCGTTGAGACTGTTGGCGGCGCCGGTGAAAGCGAGCAGAACGGCCACCGTTTTCAGCACCTGCAGCGTTGGGGGCCACGCCGGCATCAGGGCCGCCGTCACCAAAACGGCAGCAGCCCCTTGCAGCAGGTTGAGCGGCCGCAAAAGTCCGATCATGGCTACGAGGGTGGACATGACCTGAAATTAGGTGCTTCAATGTCCGGCGTACGATACCAAAAGAGAGCCCCGCCGATGTAAAATAATTGTGTGACGCAGCGCACGCAGGCGGCAAAGCGGCATCTAACAGTTGAAGATTTGCCACTGGAGCTCTACCTTTCCCCCAAAGTTTTTGGCCCTAATTCGGAGCAATCAGCATTATGATAGATAAACGCAGTGGCAATGCACGCCGCACTGACGATGAAAGGCGCGATGATGATGAGCGCCGGGCGCAAGAAATCGAAATCGAAAAAAACCGCCGGGAGGAGAGTATGCGCCGGGATAATCATCGCCGGAAGTATGAAGACCGGCGAAATGCAGCAACCTCCGTCTCCGACATCCTCTAGATCCATCCTGTTTAAGCACCTCGCCATGCCCACGGCGCAGTTCGTAAGGTAGCCGCGCCAGGCTTGTTTAAGCTGCCGTGACTTTAATAACCGCGACTCTGGGGTCGCCCTGCAAATCGGAGTGGATGGTGACCTCCCTGCCCGAGCCGCCGAATATTTCCTTAATCTTTTCCTCCTGATGATGACCGCCAAATTCGGTGATAAGGCGTCCTTCCGGCGAGAGCAGATCGGGCAGCAGCTCGGCCAACCGGCGGTAGAACCTCAACCCATCGCTACCGTCAAACAGCGCAAGTCGCGGTTCGTGATCCTGCACCTCCAGCGCCAGGGTATGGAGCTCATCTTCGGCCACATAGGGCGGGTTGCACAGGACGGCATCGAAGGGTCCCTCGGGTCGTGACTCGAGGATGTCGCGCTGCTCGAAGCGGATGTTATCAGCGCCGTACGTTTGGGCATTATCTTCAGCGACCGCCAGGGCCTCCCGAGAAATATCCACGGCAGTGACCTGACAGCCGGGCAGTTCCAGCGCGGCCGTGATGGCCAGGCAACCGGAGCCGGTGCCGATGTCGAGAATGGTTTCCGGCCGGGGTCCGCGGATCAGTTGCTCGATGAGCACTTCGCTTTCCGGCCTCGGGATCAGCACCGCTGGAGTGACTTTGAAGTCCCGGCCGTAAAAGGGGGCCGTGCCGATGATATATTGCAACGGTTCGCCAGCCGTGCGCCGCTGCACCAGCTGTTTGAATTGGGCCAGCTCATCCGGCTCCATGGGGCGTTCGAACTGCACATACAGGTCGACCCTGTCCAATTGAAGCAGGTGCCCCAGCAGCCATTCGATTTCCAGACGGGCATTGGAAATCCCCCGTTCCTCGAAATGAGGCCGGCCCCACTGGATCAGGTCGATGATGCGCCAGATGCGATGAGGCTGATCTATGGCGGTCACACGTCGGCCAGGCGGTCCATTCGGTCCTGAATCCGTAGCGCCTCAATGAGCTCGCCCAGATTTCCATCGGTGATATCCGCCAATTTGTGCAGGGTCAGATTGATGCGGTGGTCGGTGACTCGTCCCTGAGGATAGTTGTACGTGCGGATTTTCGCGCTGCGGTCCCCCGTGGAGATCATGCTGCGGCGCTGTTTGGCGCGTGCTTTCTCTTGCCTTTCAATCTGCACGGCGTACAACCGCGCGGCCAGCACTTTGAGCGCCCTGGCCTTGTTTTTATGCTGGCTCTTTTCATCCTGGCAGGTGACCACAATCCCACTGGGTAGGTGGGTGATGCGGATGGCAGACTCGGTTTTGTTGACATGCTGCCCACCGGCGCCTGAGGCCCGGTAAGTATCAATTCTTAAATCGGATTCCTGCAAGTTGACCTCCACTGCGGCCACTTCGGGCAGCACCGCCACGGAAGCCGCGGAGGTATGAATGCGACCGCTCGACTCGGTTGCCGGCACCCGCTGCACCCGGTGGACACCGCTTTCATACTTGAGCTCGCCGTACACGCCACGGCCGCGCACAGCCATGGCCACCTCCTTAATGCCACCCGCTTCCGCTTCGGAAAGGGACATAATCTCTGTCTCCCAGCCTTTGCGCTCGGCGTAGCGGCTGTACATGCGCAGCAGGTCTCCGGCGAACAGGGCCGCCTCCTCGCCGCCTGCGCCGCTGCGAACTTCCAGGATGGTATTCTTATTATCGTTGGGGTCCCGGGGAACAAGCAGGATTTTCAGCTCGTTCTCCAAGGCTGCCAGCTGCTCCCTCAGGCCCGGTAGCTCCTCCTGGGCAATCTGTTTGAGATCGGCATCGTTGCCCTTAAGCAACGCTTCATCTTCCTGTAGCTGGTCGTGGAGTTGGCTATAGATTTCGGCCTTATCGGCGACCTCGACCAGCTCGGAGTGCTCTTTGGCAAGATTGCCGTAGGCTTTGGTGTCGGCAGTGGCATCGGGGGCGGCCATCCTGTCGGCCAGATCGTCACGCCGCTTAATAATTTCCCGGAGCTTCTCAATCATGATCGGGGAGTCCCCTGGCGGCCGTCAGGCGATGGCATCGGCCACAAACGATCGCCCCTGATACTGGCTCAACTGGTCGCCGAAGGCTGTCTCCAGTGATTCCAGCGCCACGGACATCTGGTCGTCATCCGGGGGCTTGGTGGTAATATTCTGCAGCCACAAACCGGGCTGGGCCAGCCACCTGAAAAACCAGATGTGCTGCAGCCGGGCGGTCAGTTTCAGCGCTTCATAGCCGATGCCGGCCACCAGCGGTATGAGCGGCAGATGAACCAGCAGCCGCATGCCGAGGCTCATTTCACCGATGAAGGCCATGACCAGGGTGTCTATCAGGGCGAAGGTGACAATGGCGGCCAGCATGACAATAAAGAGGAAGCTGGTGCCGCACCGGGGGTGCTGGGTCGGGAATGGGCGCGCATCCTCGACGGTCAGCGGCCGGCCGGCTTCAAAGGTGTACACGGCCTTGTGCTCGGCGCCATGGTACTGAAACAGCCGGCGGACATCTTTCATCATTGACAGCAGAATAAGATAGAGCAGGAAAAATATGATCCGGAATCCGCCTGACACCAGGTTAAAGCCGATGGCGCTTTGCTCAATGGACAGGAGCCGCGTGGTGAGCCACAGTGGGGCGACGAAAAAGAGGCCGATAGCCAGGGCAACCCCCATAAAATTGGCAATAAACGTTGACCATTTTGACGGCTCGCTACGGGCCTCCTCCGGAAAGGCAATGTCGGCCGACCAGTTGAGGGTGGCCATGCCGATTTTCAGCGATTCAAACAGGTGGATCACGCCCCGCAAGACAGGCAACTTCAGCCACCGGGAGGTTTCGACCCGGGAAGTAAAGGCTTCCCTTCTGGTGTGCACCTGGCCGTCAGGATCGCGAACCGCTACAGCCCAAAATCCGGGCACTCGCATCATGACGCCCTCAATGACCGCTTGGCCGCCGACGAGGATGCGCGCCTGCGCCGCCATCAACAGGCTGATGGAAAGCCGGTGTTTAAAGCCCACGGCCCGGTCTACTCCGCCGCTACGGAAACGTTGTACTTGCGCCGGAACTTTTCGACGCGGCCGGCCGTATCGACCAGCTTCTGCTTGCCGGTATAAAACGGATGACACACGTTACAGATTTCAACGCGCAGCTCCTTCACCGTGCTGCGGGTCTCAAAGCTGTTTCCGCAAGCGCAGTGCACCGTCAAGACGTTGTATTCAGGATGGATACCTTTTCTCATAATTGACTCTGCTTTCTATTCCAGTTCGCTGACCGCAGCGGCAATGCGCCCGGTAGCCTTGATGATATCTTCGTCCGCAAGAGCGTAGGAAAGGCGGATATGCTTGTCATCGCCAAATCCTTCACCACTGACGGTCACGACGTAATACTTCTTGAGCAGGTAGGCGCTAACATCGCGGGGCGATGAAATCTGTACACCCTGCGCCTGTTTGCCGAACAGCTCCTCTACATTGAGAAATACGTAAAAAGCGCCACCAGGGTTCCCGCAAGAAATTCCCGGTATGGCCGACAGTCTGTCGACCATCAGCTCGCGCCGGCGCTTGAAGGCCGCTTTCATCTCCTCTGCCGGGCCTTGGTCACCCGTGAGGGCGGCGATGGCCGCAATTTGAGCGATAGCGTTGGGCGAGGAGGTGCTCTGCCCCTGAATCTTGGCCATCGCATTGACCACCTCAACGGGTCCGGCCATGTAGCCCATGCGCCAACCTGTCATGGCATAGGTTTTTGAACAGCTCTGGAAAGTTAATATCTTTTCGTACGCCGGGTCTATGCTTGCAGTCGATTCAAAAGGGGCGTCATAAGTGAGACGCTCATAACATTCATCGGAAAATATCCATAAATCGCTCTCACGGGCCAGCGCGATGGTCTGCTCTATGGCCTCGCGGCTCCAGACACCTCCGGTCGGATTGGAGGGGGAGTTGATGATAATGCCGCGTGTGCGTGGCGTGATGGCTGCGGCCAGTTCATCGAAATGAGGCTCGAAGTTGCTCTCGGGGTCGCTGCCCAGTATCACCGGCGTGGCATGCGCCAGATGGACAAACTCCGGAAACGAAACCCAGTAGGGCGCAAAAATGATCACCTCATCGCCTTCCTGAAACAGGGCCATGCAGGCGTTGAACAGGGCATGTTTGGCGCCGTTGGAGACAATAACCTGCGCAGGGGTGACGTCAATATTGTTGTCCCGCTTGAGCTTGGCGGTGACCGCTTCCCTGGTCTGTGGCAGTCCGGCTGCCGGCGTGTAGCGGGTGAAGCCGTCGTCCATGGCTTTTTTGCCGGCCTCGACGATATGGCGTGGCGTATCAAAGTCCGGTTCGCCGGCGGAGAGATTGAGCACATCTTTCCCTTCGTTGCGCAGCTGCAGGGCCACTGCGGTCATCTCCAGCGTGACCGACCCTTTGACGCGGGCGACTCTGTCGGCAAATTTGATCATTTAAGGTTCATCCGTGGGGCTGAAGTTCGCTGAACGGACGGCCCAATGCAAGGGGGCCACGGCGCACGGCCTATATGGCGACGATAGTCCCCAGGCCCTTGGTGATGCCGTTGCCCAGACCCAGATAGTCCGGCAGCCGCACATTGGTGGTAAAGTATCCTTTAAACGAACCGCTACCCTGCTCCTCCACAACGCGGGGAGAGAGCGACTGCAGTTTCACCCTGGCGCTGAGATTGTAGGGCACCACCAGGCCAAACTCCCGCGCCAGGAACAGAATGTTCTGCACCAGGAGCCGATTGAGAAACGTGACCCGCTCGCTGGGCACCAGCGCCGTGAACTGGGCCAGGATGCGCCGGTTCAGGGCGACCCACGGGGTGATGAACTTGTAGCGGTAGTAAGTCTCCTTGGGGACCTGAAAATCGAACTCCGAAGGCAGCGACTCATGACCTTCAATAAGAAACCGGCTGTCATCGATCTGCAGCTGCTTAAGGACATCCCGAAAGGACATGACGAGATCATACCCTTCCGCCACCCCGAATATGCAGAGCTGTTGCCGCAACACCTTTACCTGCACGCGCGGATAGCTCACCTGGCCTCTCAAGTCGCCGTTGATATAAGGTAGAATACCGTGGGCAGGATAGTCATTGATAATGGCGCCTTTAAGCAGATAGGGAGTGACATCAATGGGTCGGTCCGAAGTAAACCGGACGCAAATGGCAGGGATGCTCTCTAGCTGCTGCGCGGACACTCTTGGTGGTGTTAGGTCGCCCGGTTAGGTGCTCATGGAGTCAAGGAACTCCCGGTTATTCTTGGTTCGCTGCAGACGGTCGAGCAGGAAGGCAATGGATTCACTGGGATTCATGTTGTTGAGCAGGCGCCGCAAGATCCAGATGCGCGAAAGGTCTTTCCGCGACAGGAGTTTATCCTCGCGCCGGGTGCCCGAGCGATTGATGTCAATAGCCGGAAAGATGCGCCGGTCCGCGAGGCCGCGGTCAAGCACCAGCTCCATGTTGCCGGTGCCCTTGAACTCCTCGAAGATCACATCGTCCATACGACTGCCTGTGTCCACCAAAGCTGTGGCGATGATAGTCAGGCTGCCGCCCTCTTCGATTTTCCGGGCGGCGCCGAAAAAGCGCTTTGGTTTTTCAAGGGCATTGGCATCAACGCCACCGGAGAGAATTTTGCCGCTATGGGGAATAACTGTGTTGTGCGCCCGGGCCAGTCGAGTGATCGAGTCGAGCAGAATGATCACATCCTTTTCCACTTCAACCATGCGCTTGGCACGTTGCAGGACCATCTCCGCAACCTGCACATGCCGCTCGGCCGGTTCATCAAACGTGGACGACAGCACTTCAGCGTCCACGCTCCGTTTCATCTCCGTCACCTCTTCAGGTCTTTCGTCAATGAGCAGGATGATCAGATACGCCTCGGGAAAGTTTTGCGTGATGGCGTTGGCTATTTTCTGGAGCAGCACCGTCTTGCCGGTTTTGGGTTGCGCGACGATGAGCCCGCGCTGCCCTTTGCCGATGGGGGCCACAATATCAATGATGCGGGCGGAGACCTCCTTGGCCGTGGTCTCCAGCACGATCCGCTCGACGGGGAATTCCGGCGTCAAATCGACAAAGTGGGGATAGGATTTGATTTCATCGGGACCGATGCCATTTACCGCGTCGACCCGCAATAGGGCAAAGAATCGCTCATTGTCTTTAGGTGGCCTGATCTGTCCCGAAATAAGATGGCCTGTGCGCAAGCCAAACCGCTTAATCTGCGAGGGTGAGACGTATATATCATCGGGTCCCGGCAGGTAGTTGAAGTCGGGGGAGCGCAAAAATCCGTAACCGTCCGGCAGAATTTCCAGAACGCCCTTGGCATATACGTTGCCCTCTTTTTCCGCCTGAGTCTCAAGAATTTTCAAAATCAGATCGTGCTTTTTCAGGCCTGAAAATTCACTCACATCAAGATCTGTGGCGATCTTGGTCAAGTCCTTGACTCTCAAGGATTGAAGTTCACTGATGTCCATGCGTATTCCTTATGCGTTTATATTTTGTGGATGATCGTCCGGAATTTTATCTGCCATCGGCAAAAGGGGGTGGCCGTAAGGTGTAGCATCAACCTTGCTGGTCATCCCGACCGGGGATTTTCCGGCGCAACGACCCACCGCGCGATTTATGTTCGCTTGAATCGTATCCTTTTCATCGGTCCGGCAAGCAGCACCTGCCAACCGTGCACATGATGTATCGTGGCAATTGAGATCAACATTTCAAATGATTGGGAGGGTATGCCTGGCCCCAATTCCGTCTCTTGCGCGACTAAAAAACCAGTTTGTCTTCGCTAAAATGCCTGCTTTTGGGGAAAATCTGCTTAAGAAACGGGACTTGTGCCTGAAGTTGTGGTAATTATCAGATGTTGTCAAATGAAATCTTGAAATGCCCGGCCACCGCTGGCCCCAGATAATGGGACCCGAGGATGACCACAAGATCGTCCCGCTTGGCCGCCGTTATGGCTGCTCCAATGGCTTCGGCAGGATCTTCATGAGTGATCACCGATGAATGAAAGGGCGCCATATTGCGCAGGAGCTCTCCCGCGGGCAAAAAATCGCGGATGCCGGTTTGCGTTACAATAATGGCATCAAAAGACGGGGCCATCAGCCGGGCCAATTCGTCCGCGCCTTTATCCTGCTGCAGAGCCAGTACGGCCGTCCGCTGACCGCGAGACTTTTCTTCTCCCAGGGCAACCAGCAACGCCTCCATGCCATGCAAGTTGTGGGCCACATCGAAGATCACCCTGGGACTTTCTGATAAGACCTGGTAGCGTCCCGGCCATGTGACCTGCCGGAGGGCAATGCCCGCCGTTTCGGCGCTGAAATCGTCCCCCAGCGCTGCCCGCGTCACTTCCCAGGCGAGAGCAGCGTTGCTATGCTGATGCGCGCCGAAAAGATGCCGCGGCCGGGGAACGCCTGGTTGAGCGTCTACAATCGTTAGCGGCGCGCCAACATCTTCGCTTTTGGCGGTGAGCACTTCCAGCGCCTCGGCCCGCTGCGGGGCGGAGAAACAGGGCACGCCCGGCCGCAAAATGCCGGCCTTTTCCGTGGCGATCGCGCCCAGGGTAGACCCCAGGATTTCGACATGGTCCATGGCAATGGGGCAGATGACCGACCAGCTGCTCTCCACCGCTGTCACTGCGTCAAGCCGTCCCCCCAGTCCGGTTTCAAGCACGGCCCACGCCACCCCACAATCGCGGAAATAGCAAAGCGCCATGACGGTTGTCGTTTCGAAGAACGTTGACGATTCCGCCTCGATATCGGCGCTGTGTTGCTCCATCCATGAAACAATATATTCATCGGGGATGATGGCGCCGTTGACGCGGATACGTTCATTGAATCGGAGCAGATGTGGCGACGTGTAAAGGCCGGCCGCCTGTCCGTGAGTTTGCAGGATAGCGGCAGTGATCGCCGCTGTGGAACCCTTGCCGTTGGTACCCGCAATCTGGATAGAAATAAAATCGTGTTGCGGATGTCCGCAGCGCGCAAGGAGCCTCCGGGTCGGCTCAAGCCCCAATTTGATGCCTTTGCGCTCGAGGCTATAGAGTCTGGCGAGAAGTTTCTCTGCAATCACGAAAACAAGAGTCGAAGCTGTCCGGGCCCGAAGATGATCCGG
The DNA here is from genome assembly GCA_004124875.1 of Fidelibacterota bacterium. Taxonomy (GTDB): domain Bacteria; phylum Fidelibacterota; class Marinisomatia; order SCGC-AAA003-L08; family TS1B11; genus TS1B11. The sequence continues at coordinate 365,624 of SCKJ01000001.1, forward strand.
TTGGCCATCAGGATTTATCGGCGCGCAGGGTGCCGTCGTATGTTTTTTTGAATTCGATGATGGCCTCAAACATACTCTGGGCAATTTTCTGCCGATACTCACTCTGGCCCAGTTTTTTCTCCTCCAGGCGGTTGCTGATAAAGCCGATCTCCACCAGGATTTTGGGCATGGCCGCGCCGATTAAGACAATTAATTCAGTCTGCTTCAGGCCGCGGTTCGGGGTGTCGAGGCGTGACGTGAATTTATCGAGCATGGCGGCCCCGAGAAACTCGCTCTCGCGCATCCAGGCGCTGTGAGCCATGGTCGAAAGGATCAGCGATTCATCGGAAAACCTCGTGTAGGGGTGGTTCGACTCTTCAAGAGCAATCACGCTGTTTTCCCGCCGCGCCATTTCAATGGCCTCCGGCGTGTTGGCCGGGGCCAGCAACCATGCCTCAAAGCCTCGGGCGGATCGATTTTCCACGCCGTTCACATGTATGGAAATGAATATTTTTCCTCCAGCTTCGTTGGCTAACCGGGTGCGTTGAAACAGGGGCACAAACACATCTTCGTCCCGGGTATAAACAACCCGCATGTCAGATTTTTGCCTCAGCAGTCTACCGAGCCGCCGGGCCACATCCAGCGTGATGGTTTTTTCCTTGAGGCCGCCAGGACTCGTGGTGCCGGGATCCTTCCCCCCGTGGCCGGGATCCAGAACGATGGTATCCAGGTACCACTGCTTGCGAATGTCATCGGCGCGCTTTCCACTGCCGCCCACGGGGTTACGTATGGATATATGGAGCTCGGCGCCGTCGTCGACCTGATAGATTTCGGGCAGACTGACGCGGTCGGTCAGCCGGAAGCGTATTTCACCGGAATTTTCCAGTTGCCGGCCCCGGGCCGAGCGAATCAGCCCCCCCAGCTGCGATTGGGCCAGCGCCAGCGTGTCCACTTTTCCACCGGGCACCTGCACGACCAGCCAGCCGTTGTCGGTGATATAGCGGACAATGTTTTTGCCATCGAACAGCCGGCTTGTTTTAATACGGATGAGGGTGCCGTTGGATTTCGACTCTACCACAGCGCTGTGAATATTGAACGCGCCGCTGGCAGGGGCGCCGATAAACAGCCGCCGGGATTCATCGTACCTCGATCCCGGCAGAACGGAACGTCCCAGAATATCGAAGAACGATTTGGCCGGGACAAAGTAACTTTTGCCGTCGAAGTAGGAAGGTGTGGTCATTTGGTAGGCCCGATCCTCTACCACGATAAATGAAGAGAACGCGGTCACTTTGACTTCCCCTCCACGAAAGTAGAGCACGTTTTTATCGACATCGGAGTTGGTGTAGAAACCGATGGAGAAAGCTGCGGCCAGGTCCTCGACATTTAAATATTCGATGGGTCCGCGCATAAATGTGTCCACGACGCCCTTCGTGCCGGGGTGGGACGGGAGTATCACTTTGATTTCGCCGGCCCGCAATACCGGAACCAGGATCACGGCCGCGATTAACGCGGCCACCAGTCTTGGCGGGCGGTGAAATTGCAAGGGCTGGAAATGCGGCGGTTTCAGCATGGTTCAGCCTTTGGAGGGTGGCAGGTTATCGACGGTTGTTGGGCGTGGCACTACCCGAAATATTTTCTCACCCCGGCGCACCATGCGATACTTCTCCCGAGCCAGCTGCTCGATGTAGGCCATATCGACTTCAAGCTGTATCCGGGTCGACTCCAGCTGATCCGTCTCAATCTGCAAGCGGACCAATTTTTCTTCCATAGCCTGTTGATCGCGTTGCAGCTGGCGCAGTTTGATCAAGCCCTGCCGGTTGACAACGATAAAGGTGAGCACGATGGTCACAATGCCGATGCTCAGCAGTTTTTTCAGCGGTGAGAGCGGCCGGCCGCTGCGCAGGGTCAGGTTCCGGGACGGATGTGCTCCGGGAATCATGAGGCCTCCTTGAGCGCCAGAGCGCCCAGTGCGCTGCGTCCCGCAAACCGCTCTTTGCCCAGGATCTCTTCAATGCGCAGCAGTTGATTGTACTTGGCGGTGCGGTCGGTGCGGCTGGCCGAACCGGTTTTGATCTGGCCCCCACCGGCAGCCACGGCCAGATCGGCGATGGAGACATCTTCGGTTTCGCCGGAGCGGTGCGAGATGACGACCCCAAAATCCGCGGATTGAGCCAGCTGGATGGTCTGCAGGGTTTCGGTCACGGTGCCGATCTGGTTGAGCTTGATCAAGATCGCGTTCATGGATTGCTCGTCAATGGCCCGCTGGAGCCGGTCAGGATGGGTGACGGTCAGGTCATCCCCGACAATCTGGATGCGCCCACCCAACCGCTTTTGCATCTCGGCCCAGTTGCTCCAGTCGTCTTCGGCCAGACCGTCCTCGATGGAAATGATGGGGTACTCGTCGACCAGCCTCTCATAATAGTCGATGATCTCTCCGGCGCTATACGACTTGCCCTCGGACGCCAGGCGGTAGCGGCCTGAAGCGCTGTCGTAGAGCTCGCTGGCGGCGACATCCAGAGCAATATAAACATCCTCACCGGGGCGATAGCCGGCTTTCACCACCGCCTCCAGGATAACATCAATGGCCTCTTTATTGCTGCCCAAATCCGGTGCGAAGCCCCCTTCATCGCCCACCGCCGTGTTCAAGTGGCGCAACTTGAGCACCGCTTTCAGATAATGAAAGATTTCCACGCCCATCCTCAAAGCCTCCGAAAATGACGCGGCGCCCAGCGGAAAAACCATGAATTCCTGTATATCGACATTGTTATCGGCGTGCTGCCCGCCGTTGAGGATGTTCATCATCGGCACGGGCAGTTGTGCGGAATTGATATCCGGGGCGAGATAGGCGTATAGGGGTTGGCCTGTCGAATGAGCCCCGGCGCAGGCGGCCGCCAGCGAAACGCCCAATATGGCATTGGCTCCCAAGCGCCCTTTGTTGGCGGTTCCATCGGCAGCGATCAGGGCTTCGTCAAGTCCCGGCTGGTCCAGCGCTTCTCTGCCTGTGGCCACGTCGGCCAGTTCGCCATTTACATTGGCAATCGCCTGCAGGACCCCTCTGCCAAGGTAGCGGGAGCCGTCTCCGTCGCGCAGCTCCGCCGCCTCATGTTCGCCGGTCGAGGCGCCGGAAGGGACGATGGCCCGCCCCAGAGAGCCATCCGAAAGGGTTACCTCGACTTCAACAGTGGGATTCCCGCGTGAGTCAAGAACTTCACGTCCATGTATATTCTGAATTTGGGGCATTTTACCTCTATCAAATGAATCCAATGGACGGGATATAATTTAGGGACATTCTGCGCACTGATGGCACTGAATCGCCATCTGCTCCTCAGCTGCGATTTGTCTGTATAACGCCTATCAGCACCAGCGCGGATCCCAGAAATGTCTGGAGCGTGAGCTGCTCATCCAGGAATATGATCCCCAATACCAAACCGGTCACCGGGAAGGTGTAGGTGACCGATGTTGCTCTGCCGGCGCCCCACCAGGCCAGCAGGCGGTAGTAGAGCTGGAACGCCAGCGCGGTGCCGATGATGCCCAGCCAGACCATGGCAATCAGGCTGGCCCGGTGCAGGTGCAGCAGGTCCGGTTTTTCCAGGGCCAGTGCCGCCGTTACCGTCAGCAGACAGGCTGACAGCAATGAGACCCAAATGATGCGCAAATACGGCAGGTCCGGCGCAAATTTCCTGGTATAGATGGCAGCCAGAGAATAACTGATTGCCGCGACAATGACCGCGACCTGTCCCGCCAGGACCTGGTTGCCAATAATCACTTCAGGCAGACCTACCAATACCAGCACTCCGCCGAACCCGATGCCCACACCCAGGAGGCGGCCGGCCTTGAGTTTTTCATCATGCAGAATCAGGTGGGCCAGCAGCACGGTCCAGATTGGCACGGTGCTGTTTACAACGGCCGCCATGCCGCTATCGATCTTTTGTTCGCCCCACGATATCAGGAAAATGGGCAGGGCCGAATTGAGCATTCCGAGAAAGAGGAGATGTCCCCACTCGGCCTTCTGCCGGGGCAGACCGACCCTCGCGCGCAACATCAGCAACGACACAGCCACCCAGGCGATCAGGAGCCGTCCCGCTACCAGCGTCATCGGGCCGGTGTGGGTCACGCCGATTTTGATAAACATGAAGGAACTGCCCCAGGCCAAAGACAGCAGTGCAAAGGTGGTCCATTGCAGAATGGGTCGAGGTGGCGCGGGCATCAGCGGGGGTATGGATCGGCCGGGAGGGGGCGGGTCACCGGGGCGCTACGGCCGGGCAGCGCGGGATGTATCGGTCAGCGTATAAATATAGTCGCCCAACGGCTTTTTATTAAAATTCGCTGCGTTGGCGGCCAGATAAAAATAGATGGGACCGCTGACGTCATCCGGCGCCACCCAGTCAACGGTCCACGATACGGGGCCGTCTTTGGTCCCCATCTGCGAGCCGGACAATGTATGTTCCACATAGAACCGTTGGTAGCCCTCGGGCATCACCTCTTCCCGGAGCTGGGTCCATATTTCATCCGTTATGGCAAAGTGGCCTCCGGCGAGCGAATCGGCCGTCAGGGCCGTTATCTGGAAGCCCCATCTTTTTTGGCCTTTCTGCTCAAGCGTAATGTCGAGCGAGTACGCTTCCCCAGAGATAAATTGATCAGGGACTCCACCCAAAGTGAGGGTGCCGGGACCGCTGTTGAGGGGATATTGCGCATGGCATTTGGAGCCCTGGCAGGACGTCTCGCCCGGAGCATTGGTGCTGGCCGGTTTAGCCCCCTTGCCATAGCCATAGACGTGCACTCCCGGCGCGATCAATAGAGCAACGAAAAGTCCGGCCGTCGAGTAAACGGCCAGATGAGAGAAAATAGAAGCTGCGCGCTTCAGGTTACTCGATCAATCCCTGTGCTGCGCGCTGCAGAGTGCCGAGCCGCTTTTTCCGGTCGCGAATATCCTTGATAGCCTGATTTGCGTCGTCATCATCGGGAGTGAGCGCCAAGACATTATCCATAAAGTAGAGACCTTCGGAATAGCCCGTCTGAGCCTTTGCAAAATGAGCCAGCGCTTCTTGCGCCATGATCGCCTTTGAAGGCATTTCCTCGCCTGCCGCCGCAACGTAAATACTCTGACCTTTGGTTAATTCAACATTGGCTACATTAATGTATATAGCGCCCATATTGAAAAAAACCTCCGCGTTTCGCGGGGCTGTCGCGCGAGCCCGTTCCAAGGTCTCAAGAGCCGCTTCGGAATTGTCCATATCCAGGTAAACGCCGGTGAGTATCGTCAAAATATCCAGGGCATCCGGCATCAGCTCGCTGGCCCGCTGCATGTGCGTCACCGCTTCCGCCAGACGTCCAGCTTTACGGGCATTCTGGCCGGCCAGGGCATGCACCAGTCCGTTGTCCGGATTGTTTTTAAGCGCCGTTTCGATGGCCGCCAGCTCACCCTCTTCATCGCGTAGCTGCCGGTAGGTGAATACGAGTGGTTCGTAGGTGGACGATTTGCCTGGGTAGATCTCGATAGCCGTATGAAAATGTTTGGCCACCTGCCGTAATTTGTCCTGTTGGGCCTCGTTGGGGGCTGCTTGATTTGTCTCTGCCAGTACCTCGTTGTAAAGTACGGCGCCTTTCTGGTACTCCTCTCCCCATGTTACCTCCCGCACTGTTTCCACCGCCTGGGCAATGGTGGTGCCTGTGGCGGTTACCTGCTGCGGGTTGCGGCGCAGGGCCTCATCAAGGGCCTCATTCATTTCAGCCCAGCGTCTCTGTGGAACGTAAACGTCGCTGGCCAGGAGCAGAGGCACTTCGGCATTTTCCGGTTCAACGGCCATGGCTTTAACGAAAAACTCTTCTGCTTTTTCCAGGTCATTGCTTTTGACCCACGTCTTGGCAGAAGCGAACTCCTCGCTGTCGCATCCCTGGAAGAGCGCCGATAATATCATCGCTATGAAAATGAGTTTGGATCGCTTCATGATCGTTCCTTTAATCCCCGTAACATCCCCTCGTGATCGGCATCCGGTCAACGATTTAAAATTAAGCCGGGTTGGACCTCTAAAAAAGGGTTACTCCATTGTTTGAGCCACGACAGAGGCTCGGACCATTACCGATTCCCGGGTGGCGGACAACAGCCCTTCCAGGCCAAACCCCTGTATGGTGTACGATGCGGCAGCGGTGCCTGTTACTACGGCGGCCAGCAAATCGTCCTTTCCATGCAGCGCAATATGCCCGACCAATCCCCCGGCGAAGGTATCGCCCGCCCCGGTGGGATCGACCACTTCGGCGTCAAGGTAGATCGGGACGTGGGTCCGTTTTCCGCCTTCTGCGATAAGCGCCCCATTCGAGCCCAGCTTGATAATCACCGCTTCGGGCCCTCGCCCCAGCAGATCCGTAGCGGCCGCTGCCAGATCGGCAATGCCGGTGAGCATCCCGGCTTCTTCATCGTTGATCAGAAAGATGTCAGTTTTTGCGAGCACTTCCAATAGACTGTCGCGACTGTTATTGATCCACAGGTTCATGGTATCGCTGATGACGAGCGGGTGGTTGCTCAGTGCGGCCAAAAGATCAAGTTGCAGACGCGGTTGAATATTGCCCAGATAGACAATATCCGGCGACCGGTAGCCCTCGGAGATAGCCGGTTTGAAGCCTTCAAACACGCCCAGCTCCGTAAACAGGGTATCGCGGCCCATAAAGCCTGCATGGTAGCGTCCCCCCCAGCGAAAAGTGGCGCCCTCCACGGCCTGAACATTCTCGAGATTGACACCCCTGTCCTTGAGCAGCAGCCAGGCTTCATCGGGAAAGTCGGAACCGACTACGCCGACCAGATTGACCGGTGAGAACAGAGCCGTGGTGATGGAGAAGTAGGTCGCCGAGCCGCCCAGGATATTCTCCCGGCGACCGGCAGGGGCCTCTACGGTGTCCAGCGCTATGGATCCGACGGCAAGTGTGGACCGGGTTTTCATAACTGGGCAGTTTATAGGGCTGAGCAGGAAAAAAGCAAGTTTGAAACTTCATAGCTGCGGCCTAATTTGATAAATGGGACATTTGGAATACTGCTCGAACTGCGGCAGCCTTAACAGCGTACAGTTCGCCGAGGGGCGGGATAGAGTCGTCTGTCCCAGCTGCGGAACGATTCACTACGAAAATCCAGTGCCGGCAGCCACGGTCATTGGCCAGCGTAATGGCGAACTGCTGCTGGTCAAGCGGGCGGCGCCTCCAGCGGTAGGGAAGTGGTGCCTGCCGGGGGGCTTTGTTGAGCAGGGGGAAATGCCCGAACAGGCCGCCCTGCGCGAATTGAAAGAGGAGACCGGCTTGACCGCAGACAGCCTGAGTTTTTTCCAGTTTTGCCCCTTTCCCAGCGGCCGTAGCGGCGAGGTAATGGTTATGGTCTACATTGCCGACAGTCTCGACGGGACTCCGGAGGCAGGGGACGACGCTTCCGAAGTGCAATTTTTTCCTCTCACCGCATTGCCGCCCATCGCATTTCGCTGCCATATGGCTTTCATCGACAGTTACTTCAATCAGGCGGGCTGATCCATGCGGATATTGACCCTGCTGGGACCCAACCTGAATCTGCTGGGCTGGATCAGCCGGTCAACCGGCCGGCGGCTGACACTGGACCGGCTGGAAAAAGCGGTGCGCACCGCCGCCAACGGTCTGGGCGCGGATGTCGTTCTGGCGCAGCTCAATGACGAGGTAAAAGCCTGCCAGCTGGTGGCGCGCAATCGCAGCAAGATAGCGGGTCTGCTGCTGGTGCCGGGCATTTGGGACCGGACCGGCCAGCAGCTACAGGAAACCGTGCGCATGATCGGCATACCGCTGGCGCTGTTTCAGCTGCTGCCTGAGGGCGGGCCGTGGACGGCTGAGGCGCCATCGCTATTTGAGGATATTGCCGTGCTGAAAGCATCCGGCAACGGCGCGACTGACCTGGCCGCGGCCTTTACCCGCTTCCATGCTCTGCTAGCCCGGCAGGGCGACTGACTGCCCCCAGCTCTGCCCAGACGACAACGGTCACGATCAGCAGGCCACCCAGCCAGGCGGTGGGCGACAGATATTCCCCAGCCAGCATAACGGCATACAGGGCGCCGAAAACGGGCTCGGTGGTTAAAAACAGGGCCGTCCGGGTGGGTGACACGCGGCGCTGGGCCCAGGTCATCCCCAAAAAAGCGCCTGCCGTTCCCAGCACGCCGGTGATGACCAATCCCCACCAGAGCGCCGGATCGGGCCGCAGCTGCGCGGAGCCGGTTGCCAGGACAGAGAGCGCGGACAGGACCACCATGGTCAGCAGCTGCACCCAAAAATATCTGAGGGTATCGACCGTGGGGGCATAGATACCCAGCAGGATGATCTGCCCGGCGAAAGCCACGGCGCAAACCAGAGTGAGACCATCGCCCAAATTAATGCTGTTGCCTGCGGCGGGATCAATGAGCAGATAGAGACCGCCGGCGGCCAGCGCGACGGAAATCCAGCGCTTGGTGGAAATGATCTGGTGGCCGAGGCCCCACAGGAAAAACGGCACCAGCAGCACATTCAGCCCGGTGATGAAGGCCGACCGGCTGGCCGAGGTATAGACCAGGCCCCAGGTCTGGAAAGTGAAGCCGACAAACAGCGCCACCCCGGTCAGGATGCCGCCGATCCACTCCCGGCGCGTGATTTGCAGCCAGGAATGTCCGCGGCGGGTGGCCGCTAAACCACGCCAGATGATGGGAATGGTGATAATGGCCAGCGCCAGACCGAAGCGCATCGTCAGGAACATGAACGGAGTCGTATGCCCCAGCGCCTGTTTGACCAGGGAAAAGGTGCTGCCCCAGACCAGCGCCGCTGAAAGGAGCACCATATCGGGCGCCAAGGTGCCCGAGGAGCTGCGAGGTTGGTCGGGTATTATCAACGGGATGCTGCCGGTTGCGCAGGCAGGCGTGAACCGGCCCAGTAACCGGCCAGGGCGGCCATGATTCCCCAGATGATGAACCCCAGGCCCGATTCGGCCAGCCAGAGCGGCTCCCACCGGCCGAGTCCGCCATAGGTCTCCAAGAAGTAGGCCAACACCACGCCGGCGAAGCCTGCTATCGATGATGCGGTGATGCCTCGCGGGTTCGCCCGGGGCCAGAAAACGGCCGCCACCGGCGCCGCCACTGCGGCGGTCAGGATGCCGGAGGAGAGGTAAAAGATGTCCCAGAGCGATTGGGTATACAGGGCAAAAAGCGTGGCTGCCCCTACCGACAGCAAGGTGATAATGCGTGGCCGGTTCGTGCCGCCTGAGGCCTTGCCTGTCAGGTCGTACCCGATGGACAGCGCCATGACATTGACGCACGTGTCGATAGTGCTCATGGCCGCCGCCACCAGTCCCACCGCAACCAGCGTTACCAGGTAAGGGGGCGCGTAGCTCGACACCAGTGCGGCGAAAATGGCCTCCCCCTCCATGCCGACGGCGCTGGGGAAGCTGCCGGCCTCCAGGGGGTAGAGGGCCAGCGATCCGATGCCAATAAACAGGGGCAGAATGCCTACGAACAGCAAGGCGCTGCCGATGGCCATAACCACCCCTTTGCGGGCCGAGGCGGGAGTGTCTGCCGCCTGAACGCGCAGCCAGAGATCGGTTTCGAACACCCATCCCGGCAGATAGGCGACGAATGTCAGGAAGATAATGGCGATGCCCGGCGACGTCAGGCTGGTCCAACTGCTGCCCGATTTAGCCGCATGGACCTGCCGGTCCGGCCAGCCGCCGGCTGTCTCGCTCAATCCCTGGATCGCCAGATAACCCATGGTCAGGATGTAGAGGGCCACCAGCAGATACTGCAACTTATCGGTGGCGACAACTGCCCCAAAGCCGCCCAAAGTGGCGTATATGGCGACGATGATCCCTATGATGATGATCATGACCGGCGGACTAACGCCGAGCTGCGGCGCCAGCAAGAGACCCGCCACATACAGTTCCGCGCCACCCCACACCAGGAAGACGACGGCCAGGGCTACGGCAACCGATTTTCGGGCGGTTGGCCCAAATCGTTGGCCTACCATCTCAGGCTGGCTGAACGCCGGCAGCGCCCGGTAGCGAGCCGCGAGAAAATAGATGATGATGAGCGTGATCAGCCAGGGGATGGTAATGAGCCAGATGGCGCCCAGTCCGTACCAGTAAAACAGCTGCACGGCATAGACGCAAGACCACGACACCGACATGAATCCCGCCGATATGGAGAGCCCCACCGAGGCGCCGCTCAAACTTCTGCCGGCGGTCCAGTAGTCGCTGCCCGCGGTGCCCCTGCGGTAGGATTTCAGGCCCAGCGCTACGGCGGCCAGAGAGTACAGCAGGAAGGCAATCCAGGTGGCGCTCATCAGGCGGTGAATTTAGGGCAGGCGTTAACCAGTTGGCAGCAACAGTAGCAGTGGCAGTGGCAGAGCAGGAAGTTGTCAGTTATCAGTCGTCAATATTCCAATCATCAATGGACGATTGTCAATCCGCCCGGCCCCTTGTGGCCTGTCGATGAGGTCTCTAATTTCCCGCTCACCAACAAAAGGGATCGCGGCAGCATGATGCACATGACAGAGCAGGCCATCTGAGGATGGCCGGCTGGGAAAAATGGCTCTGGGGGGGACTGGGGTGGTCGCTGTTCGGACCCGTCTGGGGCATCCTCGGGTATGCGCTGGGCAGCATGAAGGACAACAGCGACTACGGCGCTTACAGCCGGGACGCGCACTATCCTCAGACTCGCGCCGGAGATTTTGGCGTGTCGATGATGGTGCTTTTGGCGGCCGTCATGAAAGCAGACGACAAACTGCTCAAGTCGGAGCTCAACTTCGTCAAGGAGTTCATGCTGCGCACTTTTGGCTCCGAGCATACCCGCGACCTGATGATCCTTTTCCAGGATATTTTGAAACAGGACTACCCCCTGCGTGACGTCTGTGCGCAGATCAAACGCCAGATGGACCACCCCGCCCGGCTGGAGATGGTGCATCTGCTGTTCGGGCTCGCCCAGGCCGACCGAAAGGTCGATCCGGCGGAGGTCGATGTCATCCGTATCATCAGCGGATACCTGGGCATCTCGGCCGCCGATTTCGAATCGATCCAGGCCATGTTCATCAAAGACACACAAGCCGCCTACACGGTTTTGGAGATTGATACCGATGCCAGTCAGGATGAGGTAAAAAAGGCTTTCCGGAAAATGGCCAACAAGTACCATCCCGACAAGGTCGCCCACCTGGGTGAGGACTTTGGGGCGATTGCCGAGGAGAAGTTCAAGGCCATCAACGATGCCTACCAGACCGTCAAGGAGCAGCGCGGCTGGGAGTAGGGGGAAGGTGATGTTGCCGAGTAATGATAATTGTCGATTGAAGATTGAAGGATGAAGGATGAAGGATGAAGTAATGAGTAGTGAGTGATGAGGAGTGAGAATCGAGGATTGTCGATATTGCAGCGAGGACATGGAGATTCCATTGCAGGAGTTGGGCGACGCCTTATTAAATTGACCGCGTAGGAACGAAAGGAGCCCATCGTGAGGGACCGCCTCCCTCGCATCAGCGTCAAAACGGATCAACCTCCGCAGCAGTTCTTGGAGAGCCTGGCGCACGAAGCCCGGCAGCTGGGCGAATATCTGGTCGACCTGGGGGTTCAGGACGGCGCCCACACGCTGACCCTCAAACCGCTGACATTGCTGCCCCACCGGGACCTGGAAGGGCGCCTGGTCGGCATATCGGGAGACGAAGACCGCATACGGATCGACCTCCGTGCCCACCGCTGGAACCCTGAACCCCCCACCTACGATACTTACGTGGCCGCCGCCCGGGAGCTCCTGCAGCCGCTCCTGCGCCGCTACAACCTTGCGCACCGGTCCAACCGCAAGCTGCGCATCGCCACCAAAACGGAGACCGAACCCCAACTGCCGCTCATGGCGCGGGAGCTGTTCGACGCCTTTGCCATCGACGCCCACAAGAGCGGCCTCCGGGAGACCGACTGGCGGCGGTTCTACCGCTTCATCCGCCACGCCGCGGCCCATAACCTCAACATCGACCGGGACGATCTCCACTACTTGCTGGTGAGCGCCGGCTTCTCCATCGACCATGCCGCCGAGATTGCCGATGTGTATGAGCATGGGCGGGGGCTGCTGGGGGCGAGAGGATAGTGGAGGTTGAAGAAATATTGAAAATTGACAATTGATGGTTTAAATAGGGCACGCACGTGCCGAGATTCAGCCCCGATTAAAATTACAGATAGAAAGCTGTGAATTCTCTTAACCCCTAGTCAAAGATCGATTTTCATAATATTCTTCTTCAGATCACGTGGAAGACGGAAGAAAAATGCCCGACCGATTTTAAATTTCTCAAGCAATTTTAGTTCCACCATTTTTAATAGATCTTTGCGAGCCGTTTCATAAGATATGCTATTTGAATTTTTATGTGTCTTTAGCGAATAATTCACCCCCTCGTTTCGCAAGCCGTGGTTAAGTAGAGCCACTTGCCGATGATTAAGGGAGGCAAATAGATTTTGATTTCTTTTTAACAGTAGTTCGGTCTCATGCACTTGGTCCATTTTCCGATCAAGTGAACGATGCAATTTTTCGATTGCTTTTTGGATAACACGCAGTTGGAATGTGATGAAATAAGTCAGATCATTGTCGTCAGTCTCTGAGTACAGATATGACCGTGCATATTGAGCTGGAGATTGCATTAGGATGTTTGAGATCGATAGATATTCCATTAGCCAATACCCCCTACGGGCCATGTACCAATAGAAAATGGCTCTTGCCGTTCTACCGTTACCATCAATAAAAGGATGATCATAAGCAAGGGCGAAGTGCAATAGGATACCCATGATAACTGGGTGTAAAAATATTTCTCCATCCTCAGCATTCGCTATTTGACAAAAATTCGCTAGTCTGCCAGGTAATTCATTGGCATCAGGCGGCACATGTAGAACTACTCCATCATTTGGATCAACCACAACAATATTCTCATCCCTGCGACGAAATCGTCCTGCACCTGTTTCATCATCTAATGTTTTTGAAACTAAGATTCGCTGTAGTTCGAAAATGTTCTCAGGGTCTAATTTTTCCTCCCTCATGTCTTGGATGAATAGCATCGCATGGTAGTTATTCGCAATCATTTGCTCGCTTCTGTCCCTCGGCCTCCTGCCCTCTCTTAGCATCTGCTTGGCGACCTGTCGCGTGGTTGCTGCGCCCTATGGCCGCAATCCCTAGCCGAAAGGGAAAAATAGAGCGGTTTTACTGGCGAGAGATATTCAGAACATATTGCTCGTTTATGTTGGAACATTTTGGTGGCAATCTGCCTTACGATAGCATTGTGAGTCTCGATCACAATGAACCATCTCTACGAAAAAGGTTGCGAGACGAGGCAAAAAAATATTGGCAGAAAAAGCATAAGATTCAACCTAAGTATGATACTAAGGAACGCACCCAAGCTGAATTCTTAGCACAAATCGCTGTTCCTGTTCGCGAGCATCATGCGCAGTATGTCCAAATTACTAGAGGTGGAAATCGTATTGGGAGATGGCTAGATAATTCAGGCCAAGTCGTTGGGGCGGAAGATATTGCAAAAGAATATTACTCAAATCTGGGGTATCAAGTTCTCCGATTTGAACGACAAATCATATCAGCTTGGATTGGGGCATTTCTTGGAAAAGTTATTGAAGATCAAAATGATCCTTTGGCGCGACCTGGTATGACTGGATCGTCCGTTAACTGGAAACCCAACAACCCAAAAGCAATACAAATTTGGGTTAATTTTCCACCGGATATCGGTCGTGCACAGTACTACAAGAGGCGGGAGGGTGATATTATTTCCGCAATGTCCGCAATTGCTGAAGCAAATAATCTCGGGGAACTATTCGATGATTCGTGGGGCTCTAATTACAATCTTATAGATTACTTTAAGGCGGCAAACACCGAGGACATTTTGAGAGCTCGATTAACTTTGGATATACTTCCAGCAGCCCTTGTAATTGATATTTTGCATTGGGTAATAAAGGACTTCTGGGCGAGGAGAGCAGGGTGGCCCGATTTATTAGTTTACAAAATGAACGAATTCCGATTTGTAGAGGTGAAAACAAAACATGATAAACTATCTCAAGACCAAATGAATTGGTTTGAATGGGCTATATTGACTCAGAAAATCCCTTGTGAGATTATGAAGTTAAGGCCGCTGGATTGACGGTGGACCCGAGGAGCGCAGAACTCACCCCCTTCACTGCCGTTATGCCCCCTCTCATTAAAGTCGAGGGGGACGATGCAATCGGGGGGCGAGTTAATCCTGTTAACTGATCACTCTTCCGGTTCCTTTCCTCAATTTTCAATTGACAGTATTCAATACACTGCGACCCATCACCTAATTCCCTAACTTCCCCCATGGCTGACGGCAAATTCTTCTACGGTCCCGATGGCGAGGAGCGCCCCGGCGACTTCCCCTACACCCGCGGTATCTATGCTGACATGTACCGCCACAAGCTCTGGACCATGCGCCAGTATGCCGGGTTCGGCTCGGCGGAGGAGACCAACGCCCGCTTCAGCTACCTGCAGGAGCAGGGTAGCACCGGCCTGTCGGTGGCGTTCGACCTGCCCACGCAGATGGGCTACGATTCCGACCATATCATGGCCTCGGGGGAGGTGGGACGCGTCGGTGTGGCCATTTCGTCGCTGGCCGACATGGAGCTGCTGCTGAAAAATATCGACCTAGGTCAGGTCTCCACCTCCATGACCATCAACGCCACCGCTTCGACACTGCTGGCCATGTACATGGCTGTGGCCCGCAAGCAGGGGGTCGCCGGAGAGGCGTTGCGCGGCACCGTGCAGAACGACATCTTGAAGGAGTACATCGCCCGGGGGACCTACATCTATCCGCCGGAGCCGTCCATGCGGCTCACCACCGACCTGTTTGCCTGGGCCGGTGCAGCAATCCCCCAGTGGAACACCATCTCCATCAGCGGCTACCATATTCGCGAGGCCGGGTCGACCGCCGCCCAGGAGCTTGCCTTCACCCTGGCCAACGGTATCGCTTATGTCCAGGCGGCCATCGACGCCGGTCTCGATGCCAACGTTTTCGGCCAGCGGCTGAGCTTCTTCTTCAACGTCCAGCAGAATTTCTTCGAGGAGATAGCCAAGTTCCGCGCCGCCCGCCGGTTGTGGGCCACCCTCATGAAAGAGCGCTTCGGGGTGACGGAGCCCAGAGCGATGATGTGCCGCTTTCACGCGCAGACGGCCGGCTCGTCTCTCACGGCCCAGCAGATCGAAAACAACGTGGTGCGCACGGCCCTGGAAGCGGCGTCGGCGGTGCTGGGGGGCGCGCAGAGTCTGCACACCAACAGCAAGGACGAGGCATTGGCGCTGCCCACTGAAGAATCGGTGCGCACGGCGCTGCGGACCCAGCAGATCATCGCCCATGAAACCGGCATACCCGAGGTCGCCGACCCCCTGGCCGGGAGCCACTATGTTGAGGCCCTCACCGACCGGCTCTGTGACGAGGCCCAGGCCCTGCTGACCAGAATGGACGAGATCGGCGGGGCGGTGCAAGCCATCGCGTCGGGCTATCAGGCGGAGGAGATCGCCCGGTCGGCCTTTGCCACGCAGCAGGCCATCGACAGCGGCGAACAGATTGTCGTGGGCGTCAACCGCTTTGCGGTGGATGAGCCGCCACAGGACGGGCAGCCGTTAGCAGCGAGCAAAACCGTTGAGGATCAACTGCGCAGGCTGGCGGAAGTAAAAGCGGGACGGTCGCGCCACGCCGTGCGCCACGCCCTGGAACTGTTGGAGAGGGCCGCTGCCGACCCGGCCACAAACCTGCTGCCGCCCATCCTGGAATGCGTGGAAATCTATGCGACTTTGGGCGAAATCGCCGCCGCCCTGAAAAACGTCTTTGGCGAATATGAGCCGGCATAAAGTGTCACGGGCTCACCGGATTTATTCAATATTCTTAAAAAAGTGGTCGATGTAATGCAAGCTCTCTCGGCAGTTATTAACGAAGTTTCAAAGTATTACATGGATGCATCGACAGGATTTGGTTATAATTTAGAATCCAATATGGGTATGTATGTTCTATTGCACGCTATGAACACAGGCTTAACATATGCCGAGGAGAAACATAAGAAGATACAATCAGGCGATTATGATATTGATGATTTGAAACAGGTGGAATGGTAGAACGGTCAATTTTCAATTTTAATTTTTCAATACTGGTAACTTAAACCCCATGCTTTTTACCCAGCTCATTCAGGCGAACCTCACTACCCGCCAACTCGGACGGGAAATCACCTATTACCCCCACACCGATTCCACCAATGACGACCTGTGGGAGCTGCTGGGCGATGGCGAAGCGGAGACGGGTCATATAGTGCTAACCGATCATCAGCGCGAAGGCAAGGGCCGCCAAGGGCGCAGTTGGTACGAGTCGGCCGGACTGGGGCTCCCATTCTCGGTGCTGCTTGAGCCAGGTTGGCCCGATGAGCAGCTGGGTCTGGTATCGCTGGCGGCGGGGGTGGCGGTGGGCGAGGCGCTGCTCGATTTTGATGTGGAGTCGTCCCTTAAGTGGCCCAATGATGTCCTCTGCAAAGGCAAAAAAATTGCCGGCATTCTTGCTGAGCACCGGGCGGACAAAGTGGTGCTCGGCATCGGCGTCAACGTCAATGAGCAGCTGACCGATTTTCCCGATGAACTTCAGGCTGGCGCCACTTCGGTGCTGCTGGTGACCGGCGGAACGATTCAGCGGGAACGGCTGCTGGCCGATATTATCAATGGTTTGGAGTCGATGCTGGGACCGTTTTCCAAGGACATCGGGGCGCGCTGGATGGCCCTGTGCGCGCATGTCGATCAGGCAGTTACGTTTCATTCCGGCAGCGCTGCGGTTGAAGGCATTTTTGAGGGACTTGATGATACCGGACATGCCCTGATCAACAGCGGCAACGGCGCGGTGGCCTTCTCCGCCGGCGATATTGCGCTGGGCGATGGCTGAGTCGATGCCCCGAGAATAGCGGCGTGCTGCTGGCTATCGAAATCGGCAACTCCCATGTGGTGGTCTCATTTTTTAACGGCGCCGACCTGCTCTATACCGGCCGCCTGCCGGCTGATGCCAGTGTCACCCCGTTCAGGTGGTGGGAACTTTTCAAGACGCTCATCGCCGAAAGCGGGTTGGATGAATCCGGCATTCAGCGGGTAGCCATTTCATCTGTGGTGCCGGTAGTGGGCGCCGCCATCCATGCCATGGCCGCCGAGCATCTGCCTGGCGAGCCTCTGCAGATCAACGCCAACCTGCCGCTTGATCTCGGTCTCGATGTGACGCACCCCGACAGTGTCGGCGCCGACCGCATCTGCAATGTTGTCGCCTGCCGCGAGCTTTATGGCACGCCGGGTGTCGTCGTCGATTTGGGGACGGCCACCACCTTTGACGTGATAGATGAACAGGGGCATTTTATCGGCGGCAGCATCATGCCGGGCGTCGAGGCATCGGCGAGGCAGCTCTTTTCTGCTGCGGCCCTGTTATCCAAGGTGGAACTGAAAGTGCCCGCTTCAGCCATTGGACGCGACACCGAGTCCAATCTGCAGGCCGGTATCATCTTCGGGGCCGTCGATCAGGTTGACGGGATGCTGCGGCGTATCGCCAACGAGACCGGCTGGGAGCATCCGCAGCGGGTGGTGACGGGCGGCCAAAGCCACCTGATTGCGCCGCTGCTCAGCACCGCGGTCATTCACGATCCCGACCTGACGGTGCAAGGGCTCAGGATAATCGCCGAAAAGGTGGGCTGAGTTCCAAATGGCGGCTACCGATACGCCGCGCTGCCGATTACATCAATATAGCCGGCGACTACCTGACTAGTGCCCAGGCGCACTCCTTAATTGTTGTAGAAAATATGACCGCACAAATTTACGCCTTCTCTCTCTGCCGGACCCAAATGAACTGCGCAAAAACATTAGCAATTGCCTGATAGATCGAAATCATTTAATATTGGACACACATATCCAATTAACTGACTTTTTCTCAGCGAGGGAGATGGCGTGATCTACTCGAAATCTGCCGAATATGCCATACAGGCGATGATTTACCTGGCCGAGCAGGATGGGGACCGCTTATCCATGGTCAGCGCCATCGCCGAGGACCACAATATACCACGGCATTTTCTGGCCAAGCTGGTGCAAACCCTGACCCGCCACCACCTGATCAAAAGTTTTCGCGGTCGCACAGGCGGCATCAGGTTGGCCCGGCCGGCAGACAAAATCACGCTCCTGCAAGTGGTCCACGCCATCGAGGGTCCGCCCCCGGAGAATGAAATGTGCGTGATCGGCCTCGACATCTGTTCAGACACCGCCTGCTGTCCGCTGCATAATCAATGGAAGCGTATCCGGGAGGAAGTACGTACGACTCTGCATCGTCAGACCCTGCAAGATCTGGCTATTGGCATGCAGCGGAAACGGCGGCAGCTGGCCTTGCTTTCTGACGGCGGAGGCGGCAAAAGCTGATTGAACAACCCGGGACCGGAAGTGAGCCCCACGGAATAACCGGGCATGATGTGCCGTCCATCAGAAAAAAATACAAACAGGTAGAATTATCCAGTAATTAGCCGTAAACTGGGCCTGCGCCGGGCTGGCCGGTTCAGCTGCCTTGCGCCGCTCTTTTACAATGCTTGTTCCGGCGGTGGGTCGCCGTCGATGGAGGATTGCTCACTCTGCTTCATAAAATCAGGGCTCCCAGCCCTGATCCTTCGTGGTGGTTTACTGGGACCTGAAGCCCTTACGGGCAATCTTGATGATCGTCCATCCCGCGCCTATCGCCGGACTCCATTGCCGGGCGCCCTTGCGCATCTTCCCTAAATGAAGTAGCCCTACTAATATAGCAAGGCCGCGCCCGGCGTTATTTATTCGGCAAAAACGCGGCGGTAGGTTTCGTCCAGGCTATATGCCGCATCCAATATCTCAAGGGTATGGCGCACCTGACGCCGCTGGCCATCCAATTTCAGTCCGCCTTGAATCTGCATCTGGCAGCCGGGATTGGCTGTCGCCACAATCTCGGCATCCACTTTTTCCAGCATGGCCAGCTTGCGCCCTAAAATCTGCCGCGAGAGGTCAGGCTCGGTCAGGCTGTAAAGGCCGGCGCTGCCGCAACATACTTCGGATTCCGGCAGCGGAATGAGATTCTCGCAGGCCGCGCGGAGGAGCGCCTCCGGTTGCTGGACGATTTTCTGCGCGTGAAAAAGGTGGCACGGCGCATCGTAGGTGACCTTCTCTGGCAGTTTGTGGACCGGCGGCAGCAGGCCGTTGTCCACCAGCCATTCGACTGCATCGACTACCTGCGGCAGCCCGTCCGCGGCTGCATGCTTCAGATGGGCACCGCAGCCAGCCGAATTGACGATGAGAGCTGCAGCGCCGGTTTGGCTGAACGCAGACATATCGCCCACCCGTTCCCCTTTCGCACCCGTGGCCGTGTCGATACCGGCGTGGGCGTGCAGCGCGCCGCAGCAGTGCTGCCCGGCTGGCACAATAACGGTATAGCCGTTCCATTGCATAACCCGCACGGTAGCGGCATGCACATTCGCGAACCAGCTGTCCATGACGCAGCCGGCGAACAGCGCGACCGTCTCGCGATGGATCCCCTCAGGATGGCGCGGCTCGAAGCGCTGCTCCGCCGCCGCAGTAAAACTTTTTGCCGGGAGCTTCGGCAGGCCTGCCAGCTGCATCCGCAAAGGCCGCGGCAGCAACCGCAGCCGCACGGCCAGGCGATCGAGCCTGAG
Source organism: Fidelibacterota bacterium (assembly GCA_004124875.1). Lineage (GTDB taxonomy): Bacteria > Fidelibacterota > Marinisomatia > SCGC-AAA003-L08 > TS1B11 > TS1B11. The sequence goes on from SCKJ01000001.1 coordinate 385,293, forward strand.
CTTCTGCAGCCAGGCCAGCAGGCGGGTCAGCCGCCGCCTGAGAACAGGCGCGGTGGTCCACCGCAATATCGTTCTGCTGCCCAGCTTCAAGGGCGTCACTTCTCTCCGCTGAAACGACCGGACCTGCTCCAGCAAACTGCCGTAGGGGACCCCGGAGGGGCAGGCGGTTTCGCAGGCCAGGCAGCCCAGGCAGCGATCAATGTGCACGAAATGGCCTGAGCGGTCGCTCCATTCGTGGCGGTCGATCGAATTCATCAGCACTAGGCGTCCACGGGGAGAGTCGGCTTCGCGTCCCGTCACCATATACGTGGGGCAGCTGGGTAGACACAGGCCGCAGTGGATGCAGGTTTGCAGCTGCCGCGCCTGGTCAGGCTGAAACATCAGGTGCGCCGTCATGATGCCTCCCACAATGGGCCGAAAATGGAATCGGGGTCGAGGATCGATTTAACTTTTTGCATGTAAAGGGCCGTATCGTCCCCTGGCACGGATGATTTACGCTGCCAATCGCCAGCCTCGACGACCTGACCCCCCGAAGCCTCAATGGAGGCTGCCAGCGGCGAGGCTCCAGCGCCAAAGAAGAGCGCTGCCCCGGTGGCCGGGTAGATGATCAGTTCTTTCTCCCGGCCGGTCTCCAGTGCTATTGCCTGGCCCAGATTTGCGGGCAGAAAGCGGCCTATTCTCACCGGTTGGCTGGTGGTCACCGGCTCGTTTGGAACGCCTTCACAAGGCGTCACTTCAACCCCGCGCACCCCTTCCGTCAGTCCGATCCATCCATCGATCTCGCCTCGAGGGGCATAGGTCAAGCCTTCCAACTGCCACTCGCCGGCCTGTCCCTTAAGCCGGATCGCTTCCCAGGGGTCGGTTTGCAGTCCGCTGCTGCGCGGCCTGACCGTCCCCCGCCAGATGTTCAGCAGCGGCTCCGGGGTTGACGCCGCAATGTTGACGCGACACAGGCCGGTGGGGAGCGGAATGAGTCTCAGCGACACTTCGACCATCAGGCCGAGCGCGTGGCGGGACCCGATATACAGGGGTGAAAGTAGATAGCCGGCGACATTTTTCACCACTTTCGCGCCCCAGGTCACCGGCGATCCGCTGTCATCAATGGCCGTCATGCCCATGACCCAGTCCCTGGCCGTGCCGTAGCGATGGCTGAGCCAGCTCAGCGACAGATCGTTTCCGAGATAGTCGGCCAGCGGCATGAAGCCCCCCATGGGCGTGTCCAGCGGCAGCCATAACCCCTCTGCAGCGACATGCGCTTTCACCTGGTCGAGCGTCTGACCCACCCCGGTTGTCAGCACCATGTCGGCAGGATTGAAGGGGGACGTTTGGCGCAGCGCTGAAAAATCGATGCTGTGCTCGGCGAGAGGCCCGCCGATGGATACTTTTTGCTCCCGGGCCCGCTGCACCCATGCGGCGAGATCGCCGGATGAATCCGGGATAACGGGTTGCCCGGCGTGAGGCCATGTGCGCGCCATGGTCACAGCCAGGTGCCCTCAGGCAGGGTGGCGCCATTTTTCACTTCGCCGCAGCGGGCGCCCTCGGGCAAGAGTTTGCAGGGATTCAGCAGGCCCAGCGGACTCAGGCCGTTGCGCAATCGCCGCATGTGGGCCAGGTCCGCGCCGGAGTACATGCGGGCCATCATCTCCCGCTTCTCCAGGCCGATGCCATGTTCGCCGGAGAGCGAGCCCCCCATTTCGAGGCAGGCGGCCAGGATATCCTCCGAGCAGGCCAAGGCGCGATCGGCACCATCCGGGGTGTCCGGGTCAAACAGGATGAGCGGGTGGATATTGCCGTCTCCGGCGTGCGCGATGTTGGCCACTTTCAGTTTGTGGATCCCGGCGATGCGGTAGACCGCCTGCAGAATGTCGGTCAGACGGCTGCGGGGCACGACACCGTCGTTGGTGTAGTAGGCCGGAGATATTTTGCCCATGGCGCCCGCGACATGCTTCCGCCCGAGCCATAATTTCTGGCGCTCCTCCTCAGATTGAGCGAGTGTAAAATCGATGGCGCCGTGCTCCCGGCAGAGCGCCTCAATGGTCTCCGCCTGCCCCTTGGAGCGCTCATCATCGGTGTCCAGCTCGATGAGCAGGATGGCCCCTGCGTCGGTTGGGAAGCCGACTTTAAGATGAGCCTCCACCGCCTGGATGCAGAGCTGATCGATGAACTCAAGGGCCGACGGCAAAATGCGGGCGGCGAGAATGGCCGTTACGGAGTCGGTGGCCCCGGCCGGATCGGCGAAAGTGGCCAGCATGGTGGTGATGCCTGCCGCTACCGGGACCAGGCGGACCGTCACCTCGGTGGTGATGCCAAGGGTCCCTTCAGAGCCGACCAGGAAGGAGGAGAAAGAGGGTCCCGTCTGGGCCAGATAGGGGCCGCCAAATGTGGCCACCTGACCATCGGCCATGACCACGGTCTGGCCGAGCACATGGTTCAATGTGACGCCCTGTTTCAGGGTATGTGGGCCGCCGGCGTTTTCGGCCACGTTACCGCCGATGGTACAGGCCGCCTGGCTGGAGGGGTCCGGGGCAAACTCAAGGCCGTAAGGGCGGGTCTGCAGAGAGAGGTAGCTGTTCACGACCCCAGGCTGCACGATGGCAAACCGGTTATCTGCCGACAGATATATAATCTGATTCATGCGGCTCAGCTGTATGATGACGCCCCCGTCAATAATAGCCCCGCCGCTCAGGCCCGTTCCGGCCCCTCTGGCGACAAAGGGAACGCCCGCCCGATTGCAGGCTTTAACAATGGCGGCCACCTCGCCGGTCGATTGGGGATAGACGACGCACTCGGGCGCCGCCTGATGGAGAGTCAGCCCGTCCGAGGCGAATGTCAACAGTTCGGCAGTCCCTGTATCGACATTTGGCCGGCCGACGATTTTCCGGAAACGGCGCGTGAGGGAATCATTCAACGGCATGCGGAAAATTTAGTCTCGCGAACAGTGCTGCCAAGTAAAATCATCAGTAAATAAAATGGTTGAAATTATTCCCAAGCATCGCCAACCTTTCGACTGAAGAACCCGTCTATTACCCGGCATGTTTATTTTATGGAATTAATTGAACATGAATTGATAAAACGTGCCCGGGGCGGAGACACTGGGGCGTTCAAACAGTTGGTTGAGGAAAATCAGAAACAGGTTTTTAATAGGGCCATGGAACTTACAGGTAATGGGGCCGACGCCGATGATCTCGCGCAGATTGTTTTTATCAAGGCGTACAAAGGATTATCAAGATTCAAAGGGCAGGCCAAGTTCCAGTCGTGGCTCTACCGGATTATGGTCAACAGCCACATAGATGAAAGTCGCAAGCGGCTCAGTCGCGGTGGCTGGGAGGTCGCTCCGGTCCATCGAGCAGAAGGCGATGAAAAGGAGCTTTTCATCGACACGTCATCGGCCCACAATCCCGAGGCGCAATCGGAGGCGGCCAGTATGCGCGCCGACATCGAAATAGCGCTCCAGGCATTGGCCCCGCAACAGCGGACCATTTTCGTCATGCGCCATTACAAGGACATGCCCCTGAAAGAGATCGCCCAGGCGCTGGGGGTGACGACGGGTACGGTTAAAAGTCAGTTGTTTCGGGCGCTCCAGCATTTGCAGGAAAAGCTCGCTTTTTATCGCCACGAATTAGGATTGGGATCATCATGAGTATGAATTGCAAAAAATGTGAAAATATGATGGCCGAGGCCCTTTACGGTGAATTAGGCCCGAGAGCACGTGCGCGCTTTGATGAGCACCTTCAAGGCTGCTCTCAGTGCACTGACATGTTTCTCCAATTTCAGCAGACGCTGGCCGTAACGGACCGGCGCGAACTGGCGCGTGCTGATGATGCGTCCATGAAAGGGTTCTGGGAGCGTCTGGAGCCACATCTTGAGCGCACCCCGGCCACGCCGGTTTGGAACTTGGCACCCGTGCGCCTGGCGCTTGCCGATTGGACCAGCCGTCCTGCCCTGGCCGCCGCTGCCGCCCTGTTGCTTGTGGCTGTGGGCATATTCATTGGCCGCATCAATCCCCAGAATTTGGGCGGCGTCCAACCCCAGGCGGCGGCAGTGCTGAATCCGGCCGTGACGGCGGAATTTAATGAGCAGTTCGGCAGTTACCTCGAGCGGACTAAAATGATCCTGCTCGGTATGGACAACTACCAGCTGGATGAGGGTCCAAGCGAAGATAATCTGGATCATCAACGGGCCATTTCGAGGGAACTGCTTCATCAGGGTAGAGACCTTAAAGCGCATGCGGCAATTTCTTCCGATGCATCGGTCGGCTACCTGATAGATGATATTGAGCGCATCCTGCTGCAGTTGGCCAACAGTGACGACGGGGACCTGGAGGTGACCATTCAGATCATTCAGTCGGGCATGCAGCGCAATGGTGTGCTGCTTAAAATCACTTTAACAGAGCTCAGCCGCATTCACCGGGAGCAGCTGGAAATCCAGTTGAAAACATCTTCAATAATTGCCTATTACGGGAAGGACAGAGACGATGGTTAACGATATGGCAGGCGGCATCATTCGCTCCATAGCCGGAGCAATACTGTTGATGGCGGTAACTGTGCCGCTCATCGGCCTGTCGCAGAACGCCGACCCCGAAGCCTCCGCGAGGGACGCCCTCTCGAGGCAGATCATGCCTCCCAGAGTCTACTCCATCAACGACAAGGGTGAGGTCATCAAAATTGATTTCCCCACTTTGCCTGTGTTGCCACAAATATATGCGCCGCAAGATGCGCTCGAGAGCGTTCCTGGCTACCTTCAGGATTTAGAAGAAAATTTGAGACTGCAGGAGTTGGAGCAATTTAATGTGGGGGCGCTACAGCATTTACAGGAGGCCTTGCAATTTGAAGCCCTTGAACAGCTGCAGCTCGATGCCCTTGATCTGGATCTGGATGCATTCGACCTTGAAATGCAGGTGTACGATCTGGAGCAGGGTCTACTTGATGACTGCGATTGCGGCCCGGTTGTCGTCGCCCCGGCAAGTATGGCACGCTCGGTTATGCGGGCAAAAAAAGCGCTTGTTACAGGGCAGGACCCCGATCTCTCCGTGCTGCCTGTTCCCAAAGATCCCAGAAGCAGGGTGAGAGGCCGGAACAACAGGGTGGTCGTCGCCCCGGCGCCATCTTCGGCGAGAACCAAGGAAGCCTACCAGGCGGCCTACAGCCTGATTCTGGATGAGAAATGGCGGGATGCGGGCGACGCGCTGCAGGCATTTATACAAAACAACTACAAGAACCGCTATACGGACGATGCCACTTTCTGGTTCGCTTACTCGCTGGAAAAAATCGATGGCGCTTCCGAAAAGGTGTTTGATGCTTACTATGCCTTTGTGTCGCTCTATCCTTCGAGCAGCTGGGAAGATGACGCCAAGGCCAACCTGATCCGCCTGGGAATGGTGCTGGTCAAAAGCGACCGGAAGAACCGCTCTAAATATGAGCCTGTCATGGCAGCTCTGCGCAAAGATGATGACATCAAAGTGGCCATTTCAGCGCTTTACGGGCTGCGCCGCATCGGCGATGAAACCTCATTGAAGGCCATCATCAGCATTTACGATGAAACTGCCAACGAGGAGCTGCGCAAAAACGTGGTCTCCACGCTGGCACGTTTTGACGGGGAGCTGGTGGTCGATAAGCTGGCTGAAATTGCTATTAATGACCCCAATGATGAGGTTCGCTCCACGGCGTTGCAAGCGCTGGGCCGTTCGGACCAGGCCAAAGCGGCTGTCGTCCTGAGGCAGCTGGCCACCACGGACGACGATCCCAAGGTTCGTTTGTCAGCCATCAAAGCCATCGGTAGAATGCGGGGGTCAAATGAGACGATCACGATTACAATCAAGGCTCTGGAATCTATTGCCAAGACCGATGTCCACGTGAAAGTGCGCACCGAGGCGGTTTTGGCGTTGGGAAAAATCGGGACCTCTGAGGCCCAGGAAGCGCTGGTGCGGATATTGTCCGGGAATTAGCCGTCTAACTGCTGCGCAGGGAGGTCAGCAGACCGGCATCGCTCTGCTTACTGACGATGACCCACAGGGAAAGGGCCAGCGACATCGCCATCAGGGCAATCAGGGCGCCGGTAAAGCCGAGGGGGACAGATTCTATCCAGGGTGATACCTGCCGCATGACCGTTTCGTAGAGGGCGTAACGGGCCGAGTGGACCAGTTCCAGGCCCCAGACGCCCAAGGTGTAGCTGGCGAGGCTGATCAGTCTCACCAACGACTGGCCCGACATGAAGATCACCAACACCGATGCCGCAAGGACCACGGCTCCTGACCGCCATCGCAGGGCGGTAGTTTCGGCGGCAGGGATATCCAACAGCCGAGCCTCCAGGCCGGGCGGCATGGTCCGGCGGGATTGTTGGAACATCTGGCGCAGGTTGGTATCGTTCATCCGTTCATTCATTCGTCAGGCTCATCGTTTCCCAGCAACCGGGCCAAGGCGGCTTTCCCGCGATGCAGGTGGGACTTGACCGTCCCCAACGGTTGCTCCATGATCTCGGCCACCTCTTCATACGACCGCTCCTGAAAGTAATACAATGTCAGGGCCAAACGTTGGGAATATTGAAGTTTGGCTACCGCCTCGTGCAGCTGGTGATGTTCCCAATCGGCCATGGCCTCGATCTCCGGGGTGGGGGAGTCGTCGCGGAGCTGGCTCTCCTGCCTTTCCTCCAGGCGCTCAGGTTTGCGCTTTTTAAGCAGATCGTAGCAGACATTTTTTACGATGCGGTAGAGCCAGGTTGAGAGCTGGGCATCCCCTTTAAACCGCTTCAGGTTGCGGTAAACGCGCAGAAAGACCTCCTGCGAAGCATCCTGCGCCAGTATTTCGTCGTTCAATGTAAACAGGGCCGTGTTGTACACATTGTCTCCGTGTTCGGCAACCAATTTCCTGAAGGCCTCTTCTATGTGGCCCGCGCGATAAAGATCGAATATTGCGGCGTCGGAAGAGGGTGCCATTTTACATCAGACCGATTAAAGCGCTAAATTGTTGCACAAGCCAGCTTGCCAATATCCGCACTGTGATGCAACATTTACCTGTGCCACTCAGTCGTAAGGGTGAAATAGGAACCAATAACTCATGCGGAAAATGAGAAGGAACGTACCATGGGAGACGATGCAATTCCCCTTTATTTGGGGTTATCCGCGATCACATTTACAGCAGGGCTGATTGCGTGGGCCCTGTTTCTGAACTACAGGAAGCGAGTATTGACTGGAAAGGAAGTCATGGCGGCTATTGAGAAGGGGATCGACGTGCCGTTCGCCTCGCAGGCGCCCACCCTTAGTTATCGCAACCGGGGTATTGTGTGGATTGCCCTGGGGTTGGTGATGGTGCGGGTCCTCTGGGCCTTGACCGGTGAGTTTTCCGTGGCATCCGTGGGCCTGATTCCCATAGCTTATGGTGTCGCCAGTCTGTGGATAGCTTTGTCGGCGAAGCATAAAGATGGTGAAGGCTAAGTCGGCCGGACTTTTCTGCGGGCGATGCGGTCGATGAGCGACGGCAGGAAAGGCTTGATGAATTGACCGGCTTTGGCGAGGGGGGTCATGATCACTTCTCGTTTCCTTTTGCCGGCCGCCCGGACAATGATCCGCGCACAGGTTTCTACGGACATGCCGCTACGAATGGTCCCCTGCTCCCCGCCATAACGGATCAGGCCGGTCTTGACCAGTCCCGGACAGGCCATAGTGACGGTCACGCCACTGTCCAGCAGCTCAATTCTCAACGATTCAAAAAAACCGTGCAGAGCATATTTTGACGCGGCATAACCGGTCAGTCCCGGCACTCCGGTTTTGCCGGCCAGGCTTGACACAACAACAATGGAGCCGCGTGATTCGAGGAGCTGCGGGAGGGCATAGTGGGTACAGTGGACCGAGCCCAAATAGTTGACGCGCATCAGCTGCTCGAAAATGTCCAGGTTGGCGATATGTTCAAACTCCTCGCGCATGGATATGCCGGCATTATTCACCAGAACGTCGATTCCGCCCAGGGCAGCCACGCTTGATTCCATAAGCGCGCGGCATTGCGACCTCACCGTCACGTCGGTAACCACCGTAGTGGCCGCTCCGCCCAGTTGGCGGCACTCCTCCGCCACTGCCTTCAATTCCGGCTCCCTGCGGGCTGCCAGCACCAGACGAGCCCCCTGGGAAGCCATCTGCCGGGCCATTTCGGCGCCGATGCCACTTGAGGCCCCGGTGATCACAACCCTCTGCCCGGAAAAATGACCCGCCACGGCTAAGGCGTCCTTTCAATGACCAGCAACAGGGTCTCTTTTTCCACCGTATCTCCGGGTTTTACAAAGATTTGCCCAATCGTTCCAGCGAACGGGGCGGTCATTTCGTTTTCCATTTTCATCGCCTCCAGCACGATCACCGTGTCGCCTTTGGATACTGATTCGCCTGAGGCCACAGCCAGCGACGTCACGAGCCCCGGAATGGGGGCTCTGATCTCTCCGTGGTCCGAGGTTGCCACAATGCCGATACCGAGCCGCGCGACGGTCTGCTGAACCTCGCTACGCAGCTCCACCTGGTAGGTCTGCTCCCGCAGCAGCACCTGGTAGCCGTTCCTGCTGGGACGAATGGATAAATGGTGCGACTGCCCGTCAATGATCAGCGACCACGAATAGGGCGACAGTTGGACCCCATCAACTTTCGTGTCGACACCATCAAGCCGTACTACGGGATGCTTGCCATCCGCGCGCAGGTCGAGGTCGATGGTGCGCTCGCCCACAGTGGCCTGAATCATCACCGCCTCATTTGCCTCCGCCGGCCCTCCGCCAGCCAGGCCGAGTCTCCGCCATCACCTTCGGGCCGGTTCATTCGCCGGGGTTTTTCATGATCGCCAAACAGGGCCGCGCCCAGGGCCGCAACTTGTGGCAGATGGTCTTCCCGGGTGTTGCTGAACTGCTCCAGTTCTGCTTGGTGATCAGTAATAAAATGGGTGTTGTAGCGGCCGCTGGTAAATGCTTCGCTGTGCATCACTGCCCGGCAAAATGGGATGGTGGTGCGCAGCCCCACAATGCGCAGCTCTTCCAGGGCCCGGCTCATGCGGTTGATAGCCTCCTGCCGTGTGCGGCCCCAACTGCACAGTTTGCCCAGCAGAGGATCGTAGTGCGTAGTGATCTCCAGACCGGCCCGGATGCCGTGGTCGAGGCGCACGCCCGGTCCGCCAGGCTCGGACAGTTCAACTATCGTGCCGATGGAGGGAGCAAAGCCGTCGAATCCGTCCTCGGCATAGATGCGGCACTCGATGGCATGGCCGCGGGGCACGATATCATCGTGGCTGAATGGCAGCGGTTCCCCAGAGGCCACCTGTAGCTGCGCGGCGACCAGGTCGTAACCGGTAACCATCTCGGTAATGGGGTGCTCTACCTGCAGCCGGGTATTCATCTCCAGGAAGTAAAAATTCCGCTCCTCATCAACCAGGAATTCGACGGTCCCGGCCCCGACGTAGCCGCACGCGCGGGCAATATTTTCCGCCGATTGCGCCAGCTGCACCCGCAGGGCGTCATGGATGAAGGGCGAGGGGGCCTCTTCCACAATTTTCTGGTACCGCCGCTGAATGGAGCACTCCCGCTCCCCGAGGCTGACAATATTTCCATGCTGATCGGCGAAAATTTGCACCTCGATATGGTGTGGCCCATGAAGATATTTTTGCAGAAAGACCCGGTCATCGGCAAAAGCGTGCCCAGCCTCGGAGCGAGCGAGTTCAATAGCCTTGACCAGCTCATCCCTCTGGCGCACAATGCGCATGCCCTTGCCGCCGCCACCGCCCGCCGCCTTGACCAACACGGGGTATCCTATCTGGTCCGCCGCATCCAGAGCGGAGTCGAAATCCGTCACCGCATCATCAAGCCCTTCGAGAACCGTTGTCCCTGTGCGTACAGCCAATTTTCGCGCGGCCAGTTTGTCGCCCATCTGGGCCATGACTTTAGCAGGCGGACCGATCCAGGTCAGGCCCGCCGCCGTTACCTGATCGGCGAAATCTGCGTTTTCAGAGAGGAATCCGTAACCGGGATGGACGCCATCGCAACCGGATCGCACAGCGATATCAACGATAGCCTCTCCCCTGAGGTAAGATTCCGTGGCCGGTGGCGGGCCAATCTCAACGGCCTCATCGGCCATCAGCACATGGGGGGCGGTCCGGTCAGCCGTGGAGTAAATGGCCACCGTGGGGATGTCCATCTCGCGACAGGCGCGGATGATGCGCACGGCAATTTCGCCCCGGTTGGCAATAAGTATTTTCTTCAGCATGGACCTGAGAGTTTAGGCAGATGATCGGCTCCGGACAAGGGAGCACAAGCAAATAGCCCTTCCCGGCCTGGCGGCGGGGTTTAACCGCCCAGCTCGTCCAGGACCTGTTTTTCCACCGCATCCCTGATGGCGCTGGTGCGGGGATATTCCCGGGGACCATAGCCCTCCCAGGTCACCGGGTAGATGCCGATGCCGGTGCTGGCGATAAAGGCTTCATCCATGTGGTTGGCCGCCTCGCGCGTAATGGGCGAGGTGTCGATAGTGAGGCCCTGCGCCGGTGCGAGCTCCAGCACAAGATCGCGGGTCACCCCCTGAAGGATACCCAGCGACAGGTCGGGCGTTCGCAGGATATCCCCGTCAATGAAAAAGATGTTCCTCACGGCGCACTCGGTGATGACCCCCTCGCCATTGACAAACACCGGCTCAAAGGCTCCCTGGCGGTTGGCCTCACGTATCGCCAGCATATTCCATAGATAGGTCATCGACTTGATGGCCGGCGACCTGCGGGCAACGGGGTAATCCGCTTCATTGGCGAAGATCACTTTCACCGGGAAGGCCGGCTCAGGCTGCGTATACCTCAGTCCGATATATAAATTCGCCGGGCCTGAAAACTTGAACGGCGCGCCCGGCACTGTGCCCCGTGTCAGCATGAGCCGCAAAGTCGATTCGGTAAGGCGGTTGCGCAGGACCATCTCCTCCAGGAGGCCGATGAGTTCCTTTTCGCTCACCGGAAATTCGATTTCCAGAATCGCCATGCCTGCGCGCATCCGCTCCAGGTGCTTGTGGGGCCGGAACAGTTTGCCTGAGGAGACCAGCAGAGTTTCGAACAGGCCGTCACCATACCAGAAGCCGCTATCCATAAATGGTACGGTCGCTTCACTTTGCGGAATCCAGTTGCCGCCTGAATAGACAATGGGGTCGTCGGGGTTAAGCGGGGTGCGGTAGCTCATCATATAAGGCTTGGTAGCCCCGAAAGTTACTGCGTCCGGGCCGGGTCGTAAGCAGGTTATGGCGCGGGATCGTTAAAGGTCGACCCCCTCTCCCATTCGACAGGCTCAAGCGCTGGCAGGGCGGGAGGCGACCACTTTAACCAGGTGCCCACAAAGGCAAAATAGTTCATGATGACATCTGAGTCCCAATCCGGATTAACGCGGATGCTATCGAGACGATCCTTGCGATCAAGAGCCAGCAGCCTTTTCAGGGGCGTGAGCAGTTGATCCTGGAGACGGCGCTCCAGCGTATTGGTGCCGATTTTGGCCAGCAGCCACTCCCAATCGTATCCCGGCAGCTCTTTGAGCCAGCGGGCAACCCGGTCAGGGTCAGCTTTTGACGACTGCCAGGTATCCCCAACTGACAGCAGCAGCAGCCTGGCCGTTAGCTCCCGCCGGACGGGGAGATCATGCAGCCACAGCAGGAACAGCGGCGTCGAAAAGGGAAAATTGCCCAACCGGCGACCCAGATCGTCAACCCAGTTTGGATTGAGATTCGCCGGCGACGCCTCGCCGTGGCGACTGATGCCAGGCAAGTATCTAGGGGCGGTCAGGTGAACGCCAACAACATCATCGACACCGATGGCCGGATCGATCCAGCTGTGGACACCGTCATCCAGCCCGGCCAGGGTCCAGCCCAGGTGGTGGTGCAACAGGGCCGCGCAGAGCAGTCCTTCCAAATCAGCGGAGACGATCATGGCCGAGTCGCGCCGGGCCAGCCAGGGATGCAGCTTCATCAGTTCCGCGCGATGCACCGGCCTAGCGGCTCCAGTCGACGCGGGCGTTATTCGTTGCCGGCCGGTCACCTTTGCACAGTACCAGGATGCGGTCGACAGTCGTCGCCTGGCCCCGTGTTTTGTTCCAGATTTTGGTCACCTTCAGATTGTCGGCGATGGGGTCGGCCACAAGATCGATGAGCTGCAGGCCAAGCTGGGGTTGGGCATGCTCCCACACTGCGGCGGCCAAGTTGATGGGTGGCCGTCCCTTTTGGGCCACATCTCCGATGACCAAGACGCAAACGCCCCCCGGTGACAGCAGCCGTTCCATCTGCAGCAGCAGTTCGTCCATAAAGGCGAGGTAAGGAGGCAGATCATGGCCATCGTCCAGAGTTTCATCCACCTCCGTTGCGGGGACGCCTAAAAACCAGAGCCGAATCCAGTTGTACAGGCCGTACTTGACCACTTTCAGATAGGGTGGCGAGGAGACCACCAACTGCACGGAGCCGCGGTCGATTTTCCGGTGCAGCTGGCGGAAATCGAGTTGGTAGGCGCGTCCCCTGGCGACGGGCACGCTCTCGCGGAACAGGCGCTTCAGTCTGTCTCCGGTTTTCTCAAAAACGTCTAGCGGCAGGGGCTGAATCTTTTTCTCGCGCACGTAACGGCTGATGTAGCCGGGGCTCATGCTGAAGGTGTTGGGCATATCAATGCTCAGGTAGATCGAGTCGTCTCGCGACCGGCGGTATTTCCCGTGCATAATGCCGAGAATGGTCGCTTTTAAGAAAGTATCGGCGCGGCTATCGGTGAGGGCCTGCTTCAAGTAAGTGAGCTGCTTGAGCGTGTGGGGATGATATACCACGCGTATGGGATGGCCGGCAGCTTCTTCCCTGACCGCCGCCCCGCTCCAGCCGGATTCAAGCTCCTGCAGCCGCAGGGCCGCTTCCTCATAGGTGGGGGGGTCGACTTTGGCCAGCGACAGCACATATGCCAGGGGATTTAAGTCACTTGCCAGCCCTACCCGGCCCTCCACACAGGCTTGGGTCGGCGTGGTGCCCCGGCCCGAAAAGGGGTCCAGGACCGTATCTCCTTTATGGGTAAAGCGCTGGATAAAATAGTGCGGCAGGCGGGGCGGAAACATGGCCATATAACTGCACATGGGGTGGAACGGGTGCCCCCAACGTTTGGGATGATCCTTCCACTCCGGGACGACAGGGGGCGATATGGTAACCTTTGGCGAAAACATCGGCCCGGTGAATGTAACCCGGCGGCCAGGCCGGTGGCGACCAAAACAAAAAAGGGGCTCCAGTGGCGCCCCTTTTTCAGTCTGTCCTAATCTAAGGATGGTTAACGGAACGTGAGCCCCAAGCCGATGTTGTGGGCGACGTATTCCCCGGCATTGTAGTCGTAATTAATACTCAGCAACAGCAGTTTCAGCCTGACGCCTACTGTTGTCCGGAATCTGTTCTCTCCGTCCAGCTTGAAATCGAGAAGATTGTTACCCTGGGCATCGTCAACCATTATCGATATGCTGGAATTCTCGAGGCCGATGCCACCGTACACCGTGATGAATGGGATGCTCTTGCTGGCCTGGAAGTTGATAATGTTATTGCTCGCGGTGATCACCCCGGCGAGGTCCATGTTCGTGCGATAGTAGCCGACTGACATGGCGGGAAAGACCAGCGGGATGGTCGGCAGTACCTTATTAAGGTAGAACTTCACACCGTAGCCGGAGAATTTGAGCTCATCGCCCCCGTCCCCTAAAGGGACGGTAAAACCGCGCAGCATGAATTCCAGGCCGAAAGGCAGTCCGAGCGCAATCTGGGGCATCACCATGGGCAAAAATTCCAGATTAATTCCGCCGATAGTATTGAAAGTCAATTCGCTGGTGATCAAATTCCGGATATCGGTCTCGATAGCATCCACGCTGGCGCCCGGCACACCCTGGCCTACGAGATAGGTCTTCGTCGCATTGAAGGCGTAATCGGCATCCGGCGCCAAAGTGACGCCTGCATCGCTACCGAAAAAGGTCGGTGTCGCGCGGTTATCCACAGGATAAAGCTGGTCGCCATCCAGGGGCACTTGATAGGTCGTCGTGCCGAGGGGGATAGGCAATGTAAGATCTTTGATCACAATAAAATCATATGTGAGTGCTGTTTGGGGTATGGCAGTGAATGAGAAATTCACTGTCGCATCGAAACCGAACAGTTTGTGCGGCCTGGCTTTGCGAAAGGTGCCGGAGTTCATGCTGGTTCCGAATGCCGTTGCAACGGGCGCCAGGTAGCCCTTGGCGTTATCGGAGACCATCTCGCGAAGCTTATCCTCAAGGCTTTCATCCTGTGCGTTTGCCGGTATCAAGAGAGCAAACAACAATGGCAGAGCTATTAGTGGTTTGAGTCCGTGCATGATATCTCCTTCTTCCTACTTCGGGCACAGTCAGTTAGTACCCGCATTCGACACAACATATAAGACCGGGCGCTATGAACCCCCTGAAAGCGCGATTGTAGGCCCCTCGGAGGGACAAATGCAAGCCCAATCATGTCTGCCCTGGCAGTGTGTGACCCAGATCATACCCGGTTTTTTCGCATTCAATGGTAACGATTTCACCCGGCACAGGTTGTATGCTGGCGGCAAGGTTGCTAACTTGACGGATGACGAAAATATCCGCACCAACCACCTATCAGCTGTTCGGTGATTTCCTGGCCATCAACTGGGATGACGGCCATGAGTCGATGCTGGCCCTGAAAATGCTGCGGCAGGCCTGTCCCTGTGCCCATTGCCGGGGGGAGCCGGACCTGTTGGGGAGGATCATGATGCCGGCTCAACGGGATGAGCATACAGACGCAAGTTTTCAGCTGCGGAGCATGAGTCCCGTGGGTCACTACGGGATACAGTTCACATGGGGCGACTCCCATTATACGGGCATCTACACCTTTGAGCATTTACGGCGCCTGTGCGACTGCGATAGTTGCCGCCATGAAAAAGAGTCTGCCTGACCATGGCTCCCAGGCGCATTTCAGCCGTCTGTGGCAGGTGGGCGCCCATTTTGTGCCTGCTGCCGGTCATGGCTTTCAGCCAGGAGGACGACGCTGCAGCTGAAAAATCTCTGTTGGAGCAGGTTTACCAGAGCCGTATTGCGTTGATGCAGGACTCGCTGTTTATTACCAGGGAAAGATTACAGGCGGCGGAATTTCTCAACAGCGGAGTTTCCCGGGAGGCGACCCAGGTGCGAGATTCGCTGAGCCAGGCGCAGGCGGCCACCCGGCAGTGGGCAGATAGCGTCACCAGTCTGCTGGTACTTTCCGATAGTCAGCAGGCAGAAAACGCCCTCAATATCGACAGGCTGAAATCGCTGAGTGATTCCCTGACCCAGAGCTTTATTCGTGAACAGGGACTGAGCGACCTCAACGATTCCCTCCTGGTCCTCCTGAGCCAGACACAGGACTTCCTGGGCTCTGCCGGCAAGAATGATTCGGTTGTCAGCGACTCCCTGCAGAACCTGCGGGCGGCCCTCTGGCGATTACAGAGCAGCATGGCCACCAATGAGGCCAGCATTGCGACACAAATGGAGCGGCTGCAATCCTCAATGATGTCGCGCGCGGGGTTGAGCCTGGATACTTTACTCGAAAGCCGGAATCTCAGTTATCTCGACCATCTGGTCGATTACAATGGACCGCGGTCCGGTATCGGGCGCTTTTGGGGCGGGGGCAGGGATGTTTTGGCCGGGTTCAAGCAGGAGGAATTAACGCTTTACCTTGCACAGGCCCGGCAGGCGGGCAGAGCCGACGATGCGCTTAACCTGCTGGCTGAGCTGCTGATAGACAACGGCAGTCCCGCTCAGGGAGCGTTGGCCTACCTGAAAGTCCTTTTCCTCTACCCCCGGGGCGACTCATGGGCGGATGCCCGCACTAAAATCGTTGGTCTGGTGGAACGCGAAAGTGAAGAAGGGCGCCTGCTGTATGAGGTTGTGCTGGTGCCCGATTCGATGAAAGTCGGTGACGATCTCTTCCTGCGGATGCTGCACTACCTGGATCATTTACGGAGTCTTACGAGCGAAGTGGCCCTGCGCTGGTTTGTCGAGGAGTGCCGCAGCTTCATGGCCCTTTATCCCGGCGTGGCGCAAACCGACCAGATACTGTTCTGGATGGCCCAGGCATATGACGGCCTCGAGGAGATTCACCGGGCCTCACTCACCTGGCAGAAATTGGAGACACTTTACCCTGCGAGCAGCCATCTGCCGCTGGCTCTGCTCAATCTGGCGGACATAGCCTCCCATCGTCTGGGCCTGCCGGAAGTGGGCATCGAGCGGTACAAAACTTTTATGGACCGGTATCCGAACCATCCCGAGGCGCCCAGGGCATTGCTGGCGCAAGCGATCCTGTACGAGGAGGAACTCAAGGACTACCATCAGGCGGGAGACCTATACCGCCGGCTGGCGGACGAGTATCCCGGCGACCCGGTCGTGCCGATTGGGCTGTTCCGCTACGGTTTTGTGCTGGAGAAACGGCTGGGGTCCCCCGCGGGGGCAGCGTCGGTGTACGAGGAGGTCCTCAGGCATTACGGCGACGACCCGGACACCGGTATTCCGGCCTTGGAGAAATTGGCCCGGATTGCCTATGACCTTGACCAGTATGACGGGGCCATTGTTTACTATCTCGACATCCCGGAAAGATACCCGGACGCTGACGACAGGAGTGTCACCGCGATTCTTGAGGCGGCCGAAATTTATGAGGATAACCTGAAAAATCTGGACGCGGCCATTCACACGCTGCACATGATTCTCGATAACTACCCCGACTACGCGGGCATCAAGTCGGTCCAGAAACAGGTGCAGAAACTGCAGAAAAAAAGGGTTTAGGGGGGCCTACTGGCATGAAAGAAGCCGCTATGCGCTACGAATTTTATAACCAAGATTGCATCCTAGGGGCCAAGGAGCACTTGGAAGATGATTCCGTCGATTTGATTATCACTGATCCGCCTTTTGCAATAGAGGGAGATAAACTCCACAAGCATTATAACAGGAAGGAAACATTTGTAATCGATGGATATGTGGAGATTGCCAGGGAAGAATATGCTGATTTCTCCAAATTATGGATAACTGAAGCAGAGCGAGTTCTTCGGCCGGGTGGAGCATTGGCTGTTGTCTCTGGATATTCAAACCTAATTGACATACTTAACGCGCTACGGGGCACTACTCTCAAGGAGATCAATCATATAATTTGGAAATACAACTTCGGTGTCAGTACCAAGTCCAAGTTTGTTTCCTCTCATTACCATATCCTTTATTACTTCAAGCCAGGTGGTCAACGGACATTCAACACCTTTGCTCGATTCGGTTCACGCGAGAGAAACGGTAATAACCGGTCGCTCCTGTACCAAGACCTGGAGGACGTTTGGATCATAAACCGGGAATACAAACCAGGCGAGATCAAAAATAAGAATGAGCTCCCCTCCGCATTACTGATCAAACTGATCCAATACCTAAGTAAACCGCGGGATGTTATATGTGACTTTTTCCTCGGGGGATTTTCCACGGCTAAAATCGCCAAGGGACTGGGCCGAAGTGCAATCGGATTCGAGATCAATAAAATCAGTTTTGACCATCATTATAAAGAAGTCGAGACAATAAGAGTTAATGAAATCGCTGGTGATGTGAAAGTTGGGACTGATGACACGCCCTTAAAAGCAGGCGAACCGTGGCGTGAGGGAGAATTAAACCAACTGAAGGACCGGTATCTTGAATTGTATCAACAAGGCCGCACGAAAAAAGAATCAATTCAAACCCTTTCTAGCGAGTTTGAAAGAGGGCCTTGGGCAATTATAAAAAGGCTAAATTCAATGAAATTTAGGAATAAATCGGATATCCCACTACAGTTCTATTTTTCAGATGATGGAGCTTAGACAATAACAATGATACACTATCAAACAATAACGTGAAATTTCGATATGGCGAGCTATTTTCTGGTCCAGGCGGATTGTCTCTAGCCGCGCTGAGATCAACGGTGAGGGGGAATGGAGAGGTGTATTCGATCTCCCATCAATGGGCAACAGACTACGACAAAGACAGTTGTGAAACATATCAGCGCAATATTATCGGGAAAGCATCTAATTCTGTTCACTGCAAGGATGTGCGAAAACTCAATATTGAAGAATTGCCGCCGATAGATGCTCTTGCATTTGGCTTTCCTTGCAATGATTTCAGTGCCATAGGGGAAAAAAAAGGGATTTATGGAGAATTTGGGCCACTGTATTCATACGGAATACGGGCGCTCAGGCATTTCAAACCATTGTGGTTTCTTGCTGAGAATGTTTCCGGACTTAGATATGCGAATCAAGGCATGGCCTTAAAACTAATTCTAACTGAAATGGAAGAGTCCGGTTATGATATTGTTGCTCATTTATATCGGTTCGAGCGATATGGAGTGCCTCAACGACGTCACAGGTTAATCATTGTGGGCATCAGGAGTGATCTTAAAAAAAAATTCGGCGTTCCAAAACCGCAACAAGATGTAGAGATAACTTCACGAGAAGCAATTGAAGAACCCCCGATACTCGAGAATGCTCCAAATCACGAATATACCCGTCAATCACAGCAAGTAATTGACAGACTCAAACATATCAAGCCCGGAGAGAACGCATTTAACGCCGACCTTCCGGAGCACTTACGCCTTAATGTAAAGGGAGCGACTATTAGTGTAATATACAAAAGATTACATCCAGATAGACCTTCATATACAGTTACTGGGAGTGGAGGTGGGGGTACTCATATGTACCATTGGTCCGAGAATCGCGCCTTGACAAACCGTGAGCGGGCCAGGTTGCAAACATTCCCAGATGATTATGTGTTCTACGGTTCAAAAGAAAGTGTGCGAAAACAAATAGGAATGGCTGTGCCTGTAACTGGCGCACAAAGAATTTTTCTTGCCATTTTGATGACAATGGCTGGTATCGAATACCCATCGATTGAGCCTACTATTGGTAATGGGGCGTGAGAGAGGAAATAGCCAACAAATGAGCGACGCCGTATTGTCAAATAATCTTCTTGAGAAAATTCTCCTTGTACCTGCTAAGGAGGGAGCTGATACTCTGCACATAGTATCAGGTTACGCTACCGCGACGATGGCCTATCGACATTTCGAATTATTAAAAAAGAACAATCTTGCGAATGTTAGCATTAACCTGATAGTTGGCATGTGCACTATTGATGGTATTTCTCGAAAGACGCACATGGCCTTTAAGGCGTTAACCGAAAAATACTCTCTGGGCCTTTTTAACTGTAATTATCTAATTAAACCCCCGGCGATTCATAGCAAACTCTACGTTTGGTCAAAGGGTAAGGATGGGGCAATTGGATATATTGGTTCGGGTAACTATACGCAGATGGGATTTAGTGGGAACCAGAGAGAGGCATTTTCTTCTCATTCTCCAGCATCTTTAATGGATTATTATAGCGCAATTCTTGACCAAACCATTAGTTGCGTTGACAATAATATTGCAGATTTTATCGAAATCAAGGAGAATGACTTCCAGCACATTTCTGAAATCGAAGAAGAGGAGGAGGGAGGTATTGATACAAGTGATGAGGAATCTGTAGCCTCTACAAAGTCACCGCATGTTCGTGTTAGTTTTCTGGATAGGTCCAATCGCTTACCGCCGCGTTCAGGCTTGAACTGGGGACAGAGACCAGAGTATGCAAGAGAGCCAAATCAGGCATACATTCGGTTGCCCGCGGACATTTATAATTCTAGTTTCTTCCCGGTGCGTCCTATCCATTTTACTGTTTTAACGGATGATGATAAAGTACTTATATGCTCAAGGGCTCAGGATAGTTCAAAGGCGATCCATACGCCGCACAACAACAGCCTTCTAGGAGAGTACTTTAGGTATCGACTCGGTTTGCCAAATGGCGCGCTCGTTGAGCTAGATCATTTAGTCCAATACGGGAGAACCCACGTAGATTTCTATCGAATTGACGAAGAAACGTATTATATGGATTTCTCCATCGATATCAATGGATAATTTGACGGTCGAACAGCGCCGGAAGAATATGAGGAATATTCGATCAAAGAATACGCAGCCTGAGCGAATCGTCTTTCAAGAACTCCGAAAGCGTGACTTATATTTTACAAAACATGTTGCAAATGTACCGGGCAAACCCGATATAGTTTTCAAAAGGAAAAAGGTTGCAATATTTATCGACTCCGATTTCTGGCACGGAAATCCATCTAGATTCCAAATGCCAAGAACTAACACTGACTATTGGGAGAAAAAGATAAGTTCAAATAAAAAGCGCGACAGGAGGGTGACGTCCGAATTAGTTGGGCGGGGCTGGTTGGTCGTCAGGCTATGGGAATATGAGGTGCGACACAACATAGATGAGTGTATGCGTACTATCGAAAAGGCAATTGTGTAACTGTGATGAATTCATGTTTTGGGTGCTTTTCGATTAAACGATATCGATGGGTGGTATACTGATATAGCATGGTTAATTTCTAGATAGTATATTTTAATAATACATATTTACCATATATTCAGAGATCAAGTCCTCCACAAAAAAATGCCCCGGCGCTAACCAGGGCACTTTCATTTCAGCCAGAGGCAAAGTTAGGCTCCACGGGCCTACCAGAGACGGGTGCGAATGCGCAGCTCCATGCCCGGCTTGATCAATCCCTCGTTTTGGGTGAGCAGCGCCTCATTGTCCCAGAAGATCACAATCCAGGCCCGCTCATCCTTGTACTCCGTGCCGGCGATGGCCCACAGGTTTTCCCCCGACACCACCGTATGCGTCAAGTACTCGAAGGAAATTTCCGTTATTTCTGCCGCCGGTTTGTACAGCTCGAGGTCGCGGTAGGGAAAGATCCGGGCGGGATCATCCCCAATACGCATCCGGTTCCACTTGTATATGTTGCGCCACTCATTGGGATTGCCATACTCCTTAAAGGCAATCTTGGTGAGATAATCGTTGGGCCGGATGATATACGAGTAGGCCACGCTGTCCCGCGGCAGGGAACCTGGCGGCAGCTGCTCAATATCCTGGTAATCGCTGCTGGGGATGACCTTACTTACAGGCGCTTCAGCCATGGCATCGTGATGGTCCTCCCGGCTCGTTTCCATATCGGCCGCCCGGGGTTCATCCATGGCCATGGTGTCCTCTGCCTCAGCATCCTCTGACGACATCAATTCGTCTGCCGCAGAGGCATCATCTGTTGCCGTCACTTCCTCCGCGGGCGCTGGTGTTGGCTCCGCAGCTGTGGGCGAGGGGCCCTGGTCAACGGCTTCAGTGGCGCATCCGGCCAGCAGGAAGGCTCCTGCCAATGTTAAGAGTGCTAAACGAAAGTACTTCATAATCGTATCCTTTATCCTGCGTCGCTCGTACTTATGCTACATCGGGTCTTTAACCCGGCGGCGCCGGTGGTGTTCCCACCCATACGATTTGCGACAGGGGAAAATGAACTTCAGTGCCAATTAAACCACACAATGTTCAAAAAGTTGTGATCTGCCCCACATTTCGGCCAAAAACTTGCGCTGAGTCACCTCTGAGGTCGCTTTTTCCCGTTTTCTGCCTTGATTCACGTCAGGGCGGGAAAATTATTGTAGATTTACACCCCGACGGACGAGGGTAAAACCAAAGAATCGAAATAAATACGGGACCCCGATCAGATGCAGGGATTTGAGGAAATTCGCAGCTCAGGGGGAATTACGGAGTTCCGCCTTACGGCCAATGGACTGACACTGTTGCTCATGGAGGAACATTCCGCGCCGGTGGCGACGGTGATGGTCACCTACCTGGTGGGCTCGCGCAACGAAGCCATCGGCTACACCGGATCGACCCACATCCTTGAGCACCTTATGTTCAAAGGGTCCACCGATTACAATCGCGATAACGGCCGGTCCATCTGGACGGTGTTGCAGGATGTGGGCGCCCGTCTCAACGCCACGACCTGGCTCGACCGCACCAACTATTTTGAAATGCTGCCCAGCGAGCATCTTGAAACGGCCATCGCCATCGAAGCGGACCGCATGCGGGAGGCTTTCCTGCATGACGAGGACCGGCAGTCAGAGATGACTGTGGTGCGCAACGAATTTGAACGCGGGGAAAACGACCCCATGGAAGCGCTCGACAAGAGCCTGTGGGCCACGGCCTACCAGGCGCACCCCTACCATCATTCGACCATTGGCTGGCGCTCCGATATTGAAGGGGTTCCCACCGAGAGGCTGAAAGCCTTTTATGACACCTATTACTGGCCCAACAATGCCACGGTAACCGTTATCGGCGATTTTAGCACGGAGCAGACATTGGGCTGGATCAGCCACCATTTCGGCCGTTTCGGCGCCTCTCCGCAGCCGATTCCCGACATGTATACGTCTGAACCCAAGCAGGAGGGTCCCCGCCGGTTCAGTATTAAACGGACCGGGGAGGCCGGCATCGTCGGGGTGGCTCACAAGTCGCCCGCGGGACTGGATGAGGACAAGGACGCCCTCGCCGTGCTGGGGAATATCCTCGGCAGCGGTAAAACAGCCCGCTTTTATCGGGAACTGGTCGACACTGGACTGGCCTCATCCATCTCAGTGTCGGACCATCCCTTCCGGGACAATGGACTGTTCATGGCCTACGCCTTCCTCACCCCGGATACGGAGCATGAGAAGGTAGAAGCCGTGATTCTGGATATTTACCGCGTCGCCCAGGAGCAGGGGGTCACCGAGGAGGAGGTGGAGCGCTCCAAAGCACAGGCACGGGCGCAGTTGGCCTTCAGCCGGGACGGCTCCTATGCGGTAGCCTCGGCGCTTAACGAAGCCATAGCGATGGGAGACTGGACCCACTATACCACTTATCAGGAGCGCATCGCGAAAGTGACCCCTGAGCAGGTGCAGGCGGCGGCCCAAAAATATCTGGTGGAGGATCAGAGCACGACCGGCTGGTTCGTGCCCCTGTCGGCGACCGCAGAGGGGGCGGCATAATGGCCCCCGGACAGATGGCCGCGCGGCTCACCGATGGCGAGGTGCTGCCCGGTCTGCGCCTGGTTACCCTGCCTATGGGAGTGCAAGATGTTGTGACGCTCACTGGTTCCTTTTATGCCGGTGACACATTTTCCCCCACCGGGCAGCGCGCCACAGCGGAAGTAACGGCTGCCATGCTCGACAAAGGCAGTGAGCGGCGCGACAAATTCGAAATTGGCGCGGCACTGGAATCTGTCGGAGCGTCCATCAGCTTTTCCTCAGACGACTACCGCATCAATTTCAACGCCCGTTGCCTCAAAGCAGACATCCCGCTCGTTGTGGAGCTGTTGGCCGAGCAGCTGCGGTTGCCGGCCTTTCACGCAAAGGATGTGGCCTCCCTGCAAAAAAGAGCCGAGGCAAACTTGCAGCGGCAGGGGGAAAGCACCGATGAACAGGCGCGCATTGCCTTCAGTCAGCATCTTTATCCCGATACGCACCCCAACTATGTTCCTTCCATTGAGGACCAGATGGCCGACATCAAGGCCGTGACTCCGAACCACCTTAAAGCCTTCCATTTGGCCCACTACGGATTGGGCAACATGCAGATAGCGGTGACCGGAGATATTGACCGGGCCATTTTAGAGGAACAGTTTAAGGCCCACTTTGGTGACTGGCCCTCCGTAGAGGTGACGCCCAGACCGTTGGACGACATGCGGGCCAGCACGAATGGCAGCGGAGGCACCCATTTCGTCACTATGGCTGAAAAGACCTCTGTCGATTTGATACTGGGTATGGCCGTGGGTATCGACCGCGAACATGTCGATTATCGTCCCCTGATGATGGCCAGCTTCATTCTGGGTGGCAACTTTTCCGCCCGCTTGATGGCCACTATACGGGACGAGGCAGGCCTGACCTACGGCATTGGATCGTCCCTTGGTGGCGCCAGTGATGGCAAGGACGGCTACTGGACCATCTACGCCACTTTTGCCCCAGATCTGTTGGAGCAGGGTCGCGCCGCCACCATGGAACAATTTGAAAAATGGCTCAGCTCCGGCGCCACGGCTGACGAGCTGGCCGCCAAAAAAACGACCATCACCGGCTCCTACCAGGTGGGGTTGGCTTCGACCAAAGGGGTGGCCGGGGCGCTGCTGGACATTATGGAACGTGGCCGGCCCCTCTCCTACCTCGACGATTATCCGGAGGAAATCCGCGCCCTTACCCTTGAGCAGGTAAACAGCGTCATTGGCCGCTATATCAGCCTGGACCGGCTGACGATCGTTGCCGCGGGGAGTATCGATGCTGATGGGCGCCCGCTGGCCGGCACATAGTCCCGTCTGGGCCCGCGGACAGTAGGGGATGCTGATAGGACGCCGCCGTGAGAAGCGGACTTTCAGCCCTTGGGCCTACCGCTTCATGCGCCTCATTCTGGTGCCGCTTTTACGCCTGTACCACCGTCCCGCCGTTATCGGCCGGGAAAACATGCCGACCCACGGCCCCTGCTTCCTGATTGCCAATCACTCCGGCATGTATGATATGTTTTTCATGAACTACCCTATCCGCCATGAGGCCCTGGCCGGGATCATGACCGACGAATATTTACGCAGCGGCATCTTGCCCTGGTTCTTCCGCCGGCTGGGCACGGTCGCTACCCGCAAGTTTCAGCCTCAGTCGACCCCTGTCCGTGAGCTGCTGCGGCTGATCCGCGACAAGCGCATGATCGTGCTGATGCCCGAAGGCGAGAGCAATTGGGATGGGGTCACCCTGCCGACCGTCGCCTCCACGGGCAAACTGTTCCGCTCAACGCAAGTGCCGGTCTACCCGGTGACCCTGCATAACGGCTACCAGGCCTTCCCCCGGTGGGCTCGCTGGCCCCGGCCGGTTAAAGTGACCATCGAGTTTCACCCGCCCATCCATTTTACCCCCGAGATGTCGGATGATGAGGTGGCCGAGCGGGTAGACCGCGCCGTTCATTGGCACCCCTTGTGGGAGCCGGAATCGTTACGCTGGACAGGCAGATGGTCGCCCCGGACGGCCAGCGGCATTACGCGGCTGCTGTTCCGCTGCCCAAGCTGCGGCAGATCGGGCAACTTGCAGGAGCTGCGCGGAAAGTACCTCCGCTGCGGCGACTGTTCCGGCCGCTGGCGCGTATCGGCCGACGGCTGGCTCACCGACACCGCCACGGCGGAGCGGGAGTTCTCCACCACCCTGTTCCAGACCATCTGTAAAATGCCCAGGGAGACGCTCGATTTTGGTGCCCAGGGAGTGGGACTCATTCGCACGGCGAACCTGCCGGTCTATCGGGAGACGACCTATCCCGGCTACGAGTCGCTGGGCCGCCGGGACTGCATCCTGCGATCAGATGCTATCGACCTGTTGCCTGCTGCCACGGCCGCTTTCGACAAGCTCAGGGTAACCGCTGCTACCGCCACTGACAAACCAATCACCATCCCTTTGGCAGATTTACGTTCCTTCAGCGCGGAGCTTAAAGTCAAATTCCAGCTGCGCACGCAGGATCATCTGTACCAACTCATCTTCGATAAGGGCAGCCCCTTGCAGTGGCAGGTTTACTTGAAAGGGATGCTGCCGCACCTGGAGGAGGGCCTCACGCGCAACACCGATTATGCCAACAGTCACGGGCTGACCCAACGGGAGCATGACGCATGAATATCCCCTGGAACCTCGACGTCAATCTGAAGGATGTGGTCCTCGATTTCTCCTGGCTGAGCCTGTTGCTTATTGTGGGCGCCGTGTTGCGCCGCTATGTCCCCTTTTTCCAGCGCTACCTGGTGCCCAACAATATCATTGCCGGATTTGTGGGGCTGATCATCGGCCCGCAGCTGCTCGGCATCAGCGGCATGGCGCCGGAGCGCCTCGTCGTGTACGTCTACCATCTGCTGGCACTGGTGTTTATCGCCGTGGGACTGCGTCAGGAAAAATCGAGCTGGGGCTCGGGACCGGTCAGCATGGGGCTTGCGTTTGTCACTACTTACCTGGTGCAGGGGACCGTGGGACTCGGCGTGGCGCTGCTGATGGCCGCTACCCTCTGGCCCGACCTGTTCATCGGTATTGGCCTGCTGGTGCCGCTCGGCTTCGGCATGGGGCCGGGACTGGCCTACACCATGGGCAACAGTTGGGAGGCCTACGGTTTCAGCGGGGGCGGCGCGGTCGGCCTCACTTTTGCGGCCATCGGCTTCCTCATCGCCTATTTTGCCGGCATTCCGCTGGTGAACCGGGCCATCGCGAGAGGAACGACCACTCTGATTTCAGGCGCCGATGCCATCAGCGACGATGTGCGCCGCGGCGTGTTGAAGGAGCCGCCACCGCTGCGGTCGGCCGGCAACCTGACCATTGCATCGGAGGCCATGGAGCCCATGGCGTTTCAACTGGGGCTTATCGGCGCGCTCTACCTGTTCACCTACGCCATCACATACGGGCTCAACGGCCTCATGATCGACGCCGGTCTGCAGGAGTACACCGCGACCCTGTGGTCGTTCCAGTTTATTCTGGCGGCGGTGGTTTCCATGCTGTTCCGCAAAGCGGTCGACATGGCGGGACGCGGCTACCTGATCGACAAGGGCCTCATGACCCGCTCAGCCGGCGTCTTCATGGACTACCTCGTGGCCGCCTCCATAGCCGCCATTTCCGTCGCCGTTGTCTGGCGTTACTGGCAACCCATTGCGCTTATCTCCCTCTCCGGCGGCCTGGCCACCTATTTCTACGTGCGCTGGCTGATGTACCGGGCGTTCGACGACTATCACTTCGAACGCTTCATCGGCGTGTTTGGCGATATGACCGGGACCATCAATTCCGGGCTTGTGCTGGTGCGGGTCACCGATCCCGAATTCGACACCCCCGTGGCCGAAGACCTGGTGTACGGCAGCGGCATGGCCCTGATGGTGGGCTTTCCCCTGCTGATCGTGCTCAAGCTGCCGTTCACCAACTTCGCCAACTCACTCACCGGCTACTGGGTAACAATCGTCATTTTCCTGGTCTATTTCGTGATCCTGATCATCGGCTGGCGGCTCACCGGACTTCTGCGGTTCACTGCTCAACCGCCCGGCGGCGGCGAGTGACCCCTCCCCAGCTCTCACCGGCGACCCTGCTGCTGGTCAATGGCGCCCGCTTTGATGGCCTCAGTTTCGGAGCGCTGGGCAGCGCCACCGGCGAGGTCTGCTTCAACACCGGCATGACCGGCTACCAGGAAATTCTGACCGACCCCTCCTACGCCGGGCAGCTCGTCACCATGACCTATCCCCACATTGGCAACTACGGCGTCAATGAGGCCGATGTGGAGTCGAGCCGCATTCAGGTGGCCGGTTTCATCGTGCGCGACGGCACGGCGACCCCCTCCAACCACCGCATGACCCAGACCCTGCCCGACTACCTGACTGACGCCGGCATTGTCGGCATCCAGAGCATCGACACGCGCATGCTGGTGCGCATAATCCGCAGCGAAGGGGCTATGAACGGCGTCATTGCCTCCGGCGACATCGAAGATGTTCAGCTGCAGGCTCTGCTCGCCGACGCCCCCAACATGACGGGCCTCGATCTGGCCAGCGCCGTTACCTGCTCAAAGCCGTACACCTGGGGCGATGGCGCAGGAAAATTTCGAGTGGTGGCGTATGATTTTGGCATCAAGTATAACATTATGCGGCAGTTGGAAAACCTCGGCTGCGCCATTACGGTCGTCCCTGCCAGCACATCCGCCGACGAGGCCCTGGCCCTGCGGCCCGACGGCATCTTTCTCTCCAACGGTCCCGGCGATCCGGCCGCCGTGACGCCCGCCATTGAAGCGGTGGGGGAGCTGCTGGGCCAACTGCCCCTGTTCGGCATCTGCCTGGGGCACCAGATTCTGGCGCTGGCGCTGGGGGCGACAACCTACAAGCTGCCGTTCGGGCACCGGGGGATCAACCATCCTGTCAAGAATCTGGCCACCGGCAAGGTGGAGATCACCAGCCAGAACCACGGCTTTGCGGTCGATGCCGATTCCATCAAGGGCGAGCTGCAGCTGACCCACATCAACCTCAATGACGACACGGTGGAGGGACTGCGGGCGGAGCGGCAGCGGGCCTTCAGCGTGCAGTACCACCCGGAGGCGTCGCCGGGGCCCCACGATGCGGCGTATCTGTTTGGGGAGTTTGTAGGGATGATGGGAGGGTGAATTATAGAGGTAGAGAGGACGCCGAGAGCATAAAATAATGAGAGTCCCAATCTCAATTTCATTTGTATTGTTTATCCCACCATTCTACATTAGCAATTCTTAAAAAAAGGATGTGCAAAAATGGCTTGGAAGAGGAAAATACTGACCGTTGATGAAATCAACTTGGATGCAAATAACTCTCGGATACCTCCGCTATATGATGCACCCAAACAAAATGAGATAATCCACGATCTTGTGGAGTACGAGAAAATAACAGAACTCGCTGAAAGTATCATCTCTTTTCAAGGGCTTTACCCTGGTGAAAACATTATTGCTGTGGAAATAAATGGGACTTACACGGTTGTTGAGGGAAACAGGAGAATCGCATCGTTAAAACTTTTGCTGGACCCGGAAAAAGCGCCGCCCGGCAAAAAAAAGAAATTCTCTAATATGGCAAGCCAAATTGACCCCGAAAAAATCGCAACGATAGAAGCGGTCATTGCACCGGATATTGAATCCACTATCCCGATTATTATGAACCGACATGCCAATAGAGCTATGCTAGAGTGGGGCGCGATTAACAAATCGATATACTTGTTCAATATATTGAAGAATTCAGCGGATCAGGACGCAACATTAGACAATCTTAATATAACCGGCGATGATTTCAATAGCTTGGTGCGACGCTATGTAATCTACAAATTAGCTTGTGAAGCAAACGTTCCCGATGATAGAAAAAGTAGAATATTAAATCCACGTAAGTTTAAAATCACGGTATTAGAAAGACTGTTTTCGTATAATTTATTTATGGATCGGGTTGGCTTAAGATGGGATCAGAACGATTTAATTATTTATTCGGATTCGGCGCAATTCCAATTATGGTGGGGTCAAATTGTATCAGATATTGCGCACCCCGTGAAAATGGATCGACTGACATCACGAAAAATCAATAGCCTAAAAGATGTAAAGAAATATCTTGATGATAATAATATCACCAGTGATGTTGAAGATTTGGGGAAGGAAACTAGGGTTACTCCATTCGGAGATGACGAAAATAAAAAAAATGGGAGCGAGAGCAGAAAAAAACCATATAGACCAAGAGGCAGCGCTGGGATTATTCCGGAATCTTTTGAGTGTACTGTTCGAAATAAGCGAATTCAAGCGCTAACGAAATCGCTCAAAACAATTTCGTATCGCTCTCATAGGGATATTGTTGTCATTGGACTGAGGGCATTATTAGAGATGGGATTGAGTTACTTTTTAGTGAAAACAAAATACATGGATGAATTAATTAGAATTAAAAAGCCAAAGGATGCCAAGGGAAGTTGGGCACCGGGACTAAGGCCAATGGCACTTTTTGTTAGTGAACATCATGAAATCATGGCTGGTGATCCGCAAGCAAAAAGAGTATTAGGGCACATGATAAAGGAAAAAGGGAATATTCTCTCTATCGATATATTGAATCTGTTTGCTCATAATATCCACTACAGTAGCACCTCTGAAAAAATAAGAGAAATATGGGATGGGTTGGAGAATATATTTACAGTATTATTGACGGAGCCATCCTAGCGTGGGAGTTACTCTCAGCCCCCTCCGCTACCCCGGTGGAAAAGCCATCCTGGGGAATTTTCTAGGCTCAACTATTAGCGCGAATAAACTTGAAGGCGCAATCTACGTTGAACCCTATGCAGGCGGGGCAGGGGCGGCCCTTAAATTGTTATTTGGGGGGCAAGTAGCCAAGGTTATCCTGAATGACAAGAGCGAGTTCATATACCAGATATGGCGTGGGATTCTTTTGGAACCAGAGGGCTTTTTAAAACTCCTTTCCGATACTCCGGTTACGATTAAGGAGTGGCACAAGCAGCAGCGGATTTATACAAAGCCGGACAAGTTTTCGCCTCTTGAAGTAGGCTTTGCCACCTTTTTCCTCAATCGCACCAACCATTCAGGCATCCTCTATGCTCGACCTATTGGCGGGCTCCAGCAAAATGGGAAGTGGAAACTGGACGCCCGCTATAAAAAAGATAAACTTAAGGCCAAGATCGAAAAAATTGCCGCCAGGGCCGATGACATAGAATTTCACAACAAAGATGCACTGGTATTTCTAGCAGAAGATATACTGCCGCTGGCAAAACAGGGCAAGGCTCTATTTGTCTATTACGATCCGCCCTATTATGAAAATGGGAAGAAGCTATATCTGAACCACTATAATGACGATAATCACCGTGAACTTGCGGAGTTTATTAAGGCCCAGACCTCATTTAAGTGGGTGCTCTCGTATGACAATCATCCGGAGATTCTAAATCTATATAAAGATATGCAGGTTGACGAATTGAACCTTTATCATTTTGCGTACAAGGCACATTTGGGGAAAGAACTGCTCATTACCAATGGACATTGCGTGTTACCGAAAGAAGCGCTTGCCAGATTCCAACTCGCAACCTGAAACTTGAAACCCGAAACCGTCTTTAAATAACCTCCCGCACCGGGTTCCATCCGAAACCGTAGCCCAGCCATTTGTGGTCGGGGATGTCGCAGATAATCACGTCGGCCTGTTTGCCCACCTCCAGCGAACCCACCTCACCTCCCAGTCCCACAGCATGGGCGGCGTTGATGGTGGCGGCGACAATCGCTTCGGCCACCGTCATCCCCAGGTGGCGGGTCGCCAGGGCGATCATCATCGGCATGGAGGGGGTAAAGGACGAGCCGGGGTTAAAGTCGGTGGCCAGGGCCACGGGAATGTCGGCGTCAATCAGGCGGCGGCCGTCGGCGTAGTGGTCAAGGCTGAGATGAAAGGCGACCCCCGGCAGCAGGGTGCCAATGGCACCCGCCTTGGCCAGGGCGTCCAAACCATCATCATTGAGGTAGTCCAGGTGATCGACACTGACCGCGCCCAGCCCGGCAGCCACCGCGGTGCCGCCAAAATCGCTGAACTGCCCGGCGTGGATCTTCAGGCCGTAGCCGAGCGCTTTGGCTCCCTTAAGCAACATCGTTGTTTCTTCTATGTTGAAAGCTTCGCTTTCACAGAAGACGTCGAAGAAATCGGCGAGATCTTCCTCTTTAGCCTCAGCTGCTATCTCCATGACGAGGTCCAGATAGGCAGATCTATTGGCACGAAATTCCTCTGGAATCACATGGGCGCCGAGGTAGGTGGTGACGATGCGCTGGCGGCCCTCCGCGCCCAGCTGCCGGGCCACCTTAAGCAGCCGCAGCTCGGTGTCGCGGTCGAGGCCGTAGCCCGACTTGATCTCTACGGTGGTGGTGCCCAGGGTCAGCATGCGGCGAAGCCACAGCCGGCCGTGGCTGAGGAGTTCCTTTTCGCTCGCCTCGCGAGTCGCCGCAACGGTGGTCTGGATGCCGCCGCCGGCGCGTAAAATGTCGAGGTAATCGCGGCCGAGCATGCGCTGTTCCCACTCCGCCGAGCGGTCGCCGCCGAACAGGAGGTGGGTGTGGGGATCGACAAAGCCGGGCAAGACCACGCCACCACCGGCGTCGATGGTGCGGTCATCTGGCACGGGGTGCGACTTTTTCAGATCCGCTTCGGACCCGACCGCTACTATTTTGCCGTCACTGATGGCCACCGCGCCGTTGGGGATAATGCCCAGCCGGCCTTGATCTTTACCCCGTGCAGCCGCCTGGGAGAATCCGGCGCAAGTCACCACTTCGGCGGCGTTGACGATGAGCCGCACGCCGGTCAAGGGAGCTGGATGCCATTGTTGGTGACAGTCTCCCTGGCCTCATGGTAACCGGCCAAGGCATGCCTTGCCACACCGATGCCCGGATCGACGGTCAGCACCCGGTTGAGGCGCTCGGCCCGCTCGGAAGTGCCGTCGGCCACCACCACCATGCCCGCATGCAGGGCGTTGCCGATGCCGACACCGCCGCCGTGATGGAACGAGACCCATGAGGCCCCAGAGGCGGTGTTCAGGGCAAAATTAATGAGCGGCCAGTCGGCCACGGCGTCCGTGCCATCAAGCATATCTTCCGTCTCGCGATCCGGTGAAGCCACGCTGCCGGTGTCGAGGTGGTCGCGGCCAATCACGATGGGGGCGCTGACTTTGCCATCGGCCACGAGGTTGTTAAGGGTCTCGCCGAACTTGGCCCTGTCGCCGTAACCGAGCCAGCAGATGCGCGTCGGCAGTCCCATGAAGGGGATCTTTTTCGCCGCCAGTTTGAGCCAGCGCTGCAGGCCTTCGTCTTCGGGAAACAGGTTGATGAGCTCGGCGTCAATGGTGTGGATGTCGGCGGGATCGCCCGACAGGGCCGCCCAGCGGAACGGTCCCATGCCCCGGCTGAACAGCGGTCGGATGTACGCCGGCACAAAGCCGGGATAGTGGTAGTTGCCATCGCCGTCGCGCATGGAAACGCCGGCATGTTCGGCTTGGGCCCGCAGATTGTTGCCGTAGTCGAAGGCCACCGCCCCCTGGCGCTGCATCTCCAGCATCGCCTCCACATGGGGACCAATGGCATCCAGGCTGCGCTGATGGTAGGCGGCCGTGTCGCTGGCGCGCAGAGCGTCGAGCTCGTCCAGCTCGCCAACGGGCACATAGGCGCCCAGGTCGTGCGCCGGGGTCTGGTCGGTCACCATGTCGGGGATGGCGCCCCGCCGCACCATCTGGGGGTAAACTTCGGCGGCGTTGCCCACCAGACCGATAGAGAGGCTCTCGCCAGCGCCCCGGGCTTCGTCGGCCCACTTGAGCGCCTCATCCAGGGAGGTCGTCATGCGGTCGCAGTAACCTTCGGCCACCTTGCGCTCGATGCGCGACCGGCGCACCTCCACAGCGATGAGGATCCCTTCGTTCATGGTCACCGCCAGCGGTTGGGCGCCGCTCATACCGCCCAGTCCCGATGAGAGCACCAGTTTCCCTTTCAGACTTGGGACGCCATAGTGCTTTTCGGCCGCCGCCAGAAATGTCTGATAGGTGCCCTGCAAGATGCCCTGAGTGCCGATGTAGATCCACGACCCGGCGGTCATCTGGCCGTACATCATCTCGCCCATGCGATCAAGATCGTTAAATTTTTCCTGCGTGGCCCAGCGTGGGACCAGGTTGCTGTTGGCGATGATCACCCGTGGGGCGTAAGGGTGAGTCTGCGCCACATAGACGGCCCGGCCCGACTGTACGCAGAGCGTTTCATCGGGCTTGAGATTGTTGAGGGCCTCGGTAATTTTATGGAACTCATGCCAGTTCCGCGCGGCCCGGCCTGTGCCCCCGTAGACGATGAGCTGCTCCCAATCGATGGCATTGGCGGGATTGACATTATTATGCAGCATGCGCCGGGCTGCTTCGGCGTCCCAGGTGGCGGCGGTTTTGGAGGCGCCGGTCGTGGCGGCAGGGGGACGATCGGGGCGGGCCTGCATGTGCATGGGCCGGCCGTAGGTGCGCAGCTCGGCGGCTATATCGCAGCTGCAGCCGTACTTGGTCTGCTCGGACGAAACGATCTGGCCATCGGTTGGCGTCAATTTTTCCTCGATGCGAGACCCGACAGAAAGGCGTGTAAAAGCAGCACGGCCAGCCGCCCGGTCCGCTGGTCGATGTCATGCGGCGGTGAGAACTCCATCAGCTCAAACAGCTTGACGCTTCTGTGCCGTCCGGCCACAAAAGCCATGGCTCGCCCCTCGCCGGGTGTCAGCCCTTCGGTGCCCGGAGCAGAGACGCCGGGGGCGAATGCCGCTGAAAATACGTCGAGGTCGATGGAGACGAAAAGCGCGTCCGCGCCGGCGGAGAGGCGATTGAGCTGCCCGTTGAGAATGTTGGCGGGACCCGCTTCGCGCAGTTGCTCCAGTCCCCAGCAGCCGACACGATGTTCGGCCGCGTACTGCAAATGTTCCGCACTGTTGGTGGCGCTGTGGAGGCCGAGCTCCACAATCCGTTCCCCCGGCACGCGCAGCTCCTCCAGGATTCGGCGGTAGGGGGTGCCGCTGTGACAGACCCCGTCAATCACCTCGCGCATGTCGAGATGGGCGTCGATATTGGCCCCGCCGATGTCCCCGTACGTGAGCGACAGGCCCTGTGCCGAGCCGAATGTGGCGTCGTTGCCCCCGCCGATAATGACCGGGATGGCGCCTGACCCTGTAATCACTTCAACTGCTTCTGACAATCGCTGATGGGTACCGGCCGGGTCGCCGGGAATGACGTCGAGATCACCGGCATCGGCAATGGTGAGATGGTCGAAGCTGAGCCCCCGTCCGGCGTCGTATGTGGTGCCGAATCGCAGCACGGCCTGGCGAAACGCCTGCGGTCCCTCGGCAGCCCCAACACGGCCACCATTGAGGGCCACCCCTTCATCGTAGGGCACGCCCAGCAGGGCCACATCGGCCGGGTCGCCGGTCCATGGCAAAATGCGATGCTTGAGGCGGGGATCGCCGGCACGGGATAAATCTTCAGGGAATATGACCGCCGGAGGCGTGGTATGGGGCACCGTGCTCATGTCGCGCGAAAGTTAACCCGGCAGCGGCATCATTACCGTTTCCGATTTATAAGGTGGATGCTTTCCCCCGTCAGGATAGCCCCTTTTCCGAACCGCTTGCGAATGGCATCCACCGTCGTGTCGACCTGATCATCGTGGGTCTGTCTGCCGGTATCAAACAGGTCACCTTGCGCGGGACCATGCCCCAGATTGGAGACGCCCATCCCGATGAGCCGCACCGGTCTCCCGGGCGCCAGATTGATGGTCAGCAGGTCTACGGCCACATCGAATATGGCCTCAGTGGTGTGGGTAGGCGTGTCGATGGAGCGGGCGTAGGTATGGGTCTCGAACCCGGCGTAGCGCAACTTCAAGGTGATGGTCCGGCCCATTTCATCCTGCTCGCGCAGAGTGGCGGCCACTTCCCCACATTGCCGGTGCAGCGTCGATCGCAGGGTGGCCAAGTCGGTCTTGTCGATGTCAAACGTGCGCTCCTTGCTGACCGATTTTCGCTTCGCGCGACCACCCAGCCCGGTAGAGCCAATGCCCTGAGATTTGCGGTAGAGCGACAGCCCATGCTCACCGAAACGGCGCTCCAGCTGCTGCCGCGACAGGGCGGCCAGGTCGCCAATGGTGGCTATCCCTTCGGCGTTGAGCCGCTTCACCGTTACCGGTCCGCAGCCGGGCAGGTGGCTGATGGGCAGCGGCGCCAGGAAGTTTGCCTCCTCTCCCGGAGGCACCACTACCACCCCATCAGCGGCGAGATATTTTTCGCTGGCCTTGGGCGCCGTGGCATCATCACCCAGCCGTGGGTCGCCGGACGGTTTGGCCTCATCGCTGGCCACCTTGCTGATAAGTTTGTTGGAAGAGAGGCCCAACGATGCCGGGAGTCCGGTCTCGGTAAAAATGGCCTGGCGGATGGCCGACCCCACTTCGGCCGGCGGACCCCACAGCGCGCCGGTGCCGGTAAGATCGAGGTAGCCTTCGTCGATGGATGACATCTCCACTTCCGGCGTGAACCGCACAAGAATCTCCCGCACTTGATCGTGATAATGCTTGTAGTCGCTGAAGCCGGGGACCACGATGACCAGCTCGGGACACAGACGGACCGCCTGGCTCATGGGCATCGCGGAGTGAACACCGAAGCGCCGGGCCTCATAGCTGGCGGAGGAGACCACCGAGCGTCCCTCCGGCTGGCCGCCGACTACTACGGGGAGGCCTTCGAGGGAGGGGTCTTTCAGCCGCTCCACGGAGACGAAAAAAGTGTTCATGTCCACATGGGCGATCAGGGTCGATGGCTGGGGACGGTTGAGGATCACAACACCTGAAGTTCACAATTGGGCGTCACAGTTGCAAGGCGTGAACGGTGGCAGGCTAGCCCTCAGCCAGCAGTTGCAAGAAGCGGGGGTGATCCCACACCGGTTCCCAAATAGGGTCAACTTTGAGCATCTCCAAGGTCGTGAGGGCCGGAATGGAGAGCAATAACTCTATCTCGTCAAGGGCCGCATCATGGTTGCCACTTAAAATCTGAATATAGGCCATGACCATGACCGCGGTTGGGCCTCACCAATGACATTCAGTTATGGGCATCAACTTTTTGGCCAGATTGCCGGCTGCCAGGGCTTCATTTTCAAGCCCCAAAAAAGCACAAGCGAGTCCATAGTCGGCCTGCAGCATCCAGCCGTCAGGATTCGCTGATATGCGATTGTCCAGCCAGATTCGAGCGGAGTCGTAATAGGCCTGGCTCAGGCCGGCATTTCCGTCCTGCCCGTAGATTTGGGCCAACGTGAAATAGTAGAGCTGATCTCTAGGCAATGGGTAAATTTGGCGCACGGCCGGCGTCAGGTCTTCTGCCGTTTTATCGAGCAAACCAAAACGCCAATATCCGAGCCGGTTGATTAACTGGCCGCCTAACCCCAGCACCTCGGCAGGGTCCACAAATGTGGCCGACTTGCGGACCTCTTCTCGAGCCTTCTTAATATCGCCTGCGGATAGTAACGCCAGTTCTATCTTCATGGCGTACAGACTGGGGTTATCTGGTGTCAAAGTCAGGAGATAGACCAGAACTTTTTCCGCTTTAGTATATTCGCGTTGGTAGAGATAAATAGCCGCGAGAAGCTGGTTGGCTTTAGGTGAGCGGGGGTCCAAATCGGCGGCCTGCTTGAAGTTATCAAGGGCTTCATCCCATTTACCCTGGCGCATTTGGACGAGGGCGATTTCTGCCACCAGCGCACTGTTACTTTGCATGCCAATCTGAGCCGTGGCAAAGGCCTCCAGAGCGGCATCATAGTCACGGTCTACCAGGTTGTAATAGTAGCCCAGTGCGAGATACCCTTCCGGTAAGTTCCTGTCCAGCGCGAAAGCATGGTCTACGGCTTCTTCGGCCTGCCGGGCGAGGTCAGGTAACTGTTCATGATTGAAATAGTAGGTCGTCATGGCGTAGGACAGGCGCGCATGGGCGACAGCAAAGCCGGGGTCCAATTCGATGGCCTGCTGATAAACCTTTATGGCCTGTTGAAGTTCGGATTTGCGGCCGGATACATCAAAAGAACCCTTGTAAAGATAATCGTTGCCTCGCAGGTACCACTCGTAAGCCTCCAGGTTGTCCGTGGGACGCTTCTCGATGCGCTGCTGCTCTTCAGGCAGCAGTTTGGCCTTAAGAGCGCGGGCAATCTGCTGGGCCACTTCAGACTGGATGGCGAAAATATCAGCCATTTCGCGATCGTATGTTTCTGCCCAAAGGTGTTCATCGGTTCGTGCATCGATCAGCAGGCTCACGATCCGTATTCGGCCACCGGACCTTTGAACACTGCCCTCCAGGATAGAAGCAACCCCCAGCTCCCGGGCGATCTCGCGAACGGATTTCCGGGTCCCCTTATACTGCATGATTGACGTGCGTGATATGACCTTGAGGTCGCTTATTTTTGACAGGTGGCTCAGGATAACATCGGTGATGCCGTCACTGAAAAACTCATCTTCCTCCTGGCCACTGTAATTGGTAAAGGGCAGGACGGCAATAGAACGGTTGCCGAGGCGGGGAGTGGAACCGGCGTCGTCAAAGAATCTGTTGGCGAGCCAATAGACCAACAACGCCGTCAGGACAACGCCTGCAACCGGCAGCCAGTTGAAGCGTCGCACAGTGGCCGGCCACCCGGTAGTGGTGATGGGCCTGGCGCCGCTGGAGCTGTCGGATACAAGGAATGTTTTCACCGGCTCCGCGATACCTTTAAGGGCTTGCGCCCCCATTTCCTGAGATGTTATCTCCGGCTTGTTTTTGATGGCATCGTAAACCGGCTGGGAAATGCAGATGCCACCCTCCGGGGCCAGTGGCTCCAGGCGGGAAGCCACGTTTACGCCGTCGCCGAAGACATCCTCATGCTCAAACAGCACATCGCCTACATGAATACCGATCCGTAAAACCAGATCGGGAACATCCCGCGCGGTTTTTTGAATCTCCAGGGCACAGTTGACGGCATCTACCGCGCTATCGAATGCAGACAGGGTACCGTCGCCGATCTCCTTCAGCCAGTCGCCGTTATGTTTCTCAATGATCGGTTTATGCAGGTCCCGATTGCGTTGCAGCAGCGCAATGGCTCGCTGCTCATCGACAGACATCAGGGATGTATAGCCCACGATATCGGTGAACATTATAGCGGCAAGTTTACGCATTGGGTATCGAATTACGGCGACACGAAAGGTAGTGGCAATGAGCGCAAACTAAAAGAGCAAACCAATATGACTGCGCCGGGATGGTTGCTAACGGTTTAACCACCGGCTTACCATTTGGCGGTTCCGGGCCACCCAGCAGTACCCCAGGTCGACGGCCTGTCGCAGCGGCGGCAGGCGCAGAAACCACCAGAGCCACCGCCAACGGGGCAGGGCCAGACTGAGCGCCGCAGCCACCGCCCCGCCCCGCACCCTGATCCGGTCGCCGGGCATGACCAGCAGCACCGTGCGCCGGGCTAAAATGAGGCGCCGGGTGGGAAGGGGCAACTCCTGGAACGGTTTCAGGTCAAGGGAGCCGGGTGGGCTGACGCCATCCAACCAACGGACGAGGCGCATGCAAAGTCCGCATTCGCCGTCGTAAATGAGCAGGGGTGTGGGGGCCTCCATGGCGTAATTTGTTGTGGCCGGGGCCGCAATGCCAAACAATGTCGCCGGTATGCTGTGCACACAAGACATCATTCATGGTTATATTCGCCACGAAATTTTTTCGGAACCTACAGCCCATAGATGCTTTAACAGCGCGAGGAGCCGCAAGCCCGGATCGCGAAGTTGCCAGGATCATGGGTGCAGAATTCCAGGAGTAAACAGGAGGTACCCGGTTGATACATGTTGAGAACCTGACCAAGGATTACGGCGAGATCAAGGCGGTAAAGGGGATAAATTTCACCGTAAACGACGGCGAGATTCTCGGATTTCTCGGACCCAACGGCGCCGGAAAATCAACCACCTTGAGGATTATGACGACCTTCCTGGCGCCTACCTCAGGCACCGTCACGTTGGATGGCTACAGCATCCACGAGCATCCCACCGAAGTACGCCGCCGCATCGGTTACCTGCCGGAACTGAATCCACTCTATGGCGATATGGTAGTGCATGATCTGCTGAAGTTTGTCGCCGGCGTACGGGGCATCACCGGCAAGGCGTTCAAGTCTGCGTTGGGGCGCGTGATGGGCGTGTGTGGCATCGGGGAGGTCATGCACCGGACAGTGCGGGAACTTTCCAAAGGGTACAAGCAGCGGGTCGGCCTGGCCATGGCCATTATCCACGATCCGGAGATACTGATTCTGGATGAACCCTCGGCGGGACTCGATCCAAACCAGATTGTAGAGATACGGCAGCTCATCAAGGACCTGGGCAAGGAGAAAACGGTTATCTTGTCAAGCCATATCTTGCAGGAAGTGCAGGCCGTGGCCGACCGGATGATCATCCTGAACAATGGCGAAGTGGTTGCCGATGGCACCAATGCTGAACTGATGGCCAGTTTCCAGGGTAAGGCGCAGCTGATCATGGAGGTTAAAAACGCCAGCGCAGCTTCCATCAAGGCGTTGCCGCAAAAGATTCCGGACATATCGATTCAGGGACAATCGGCACACGGAAACGTCCGGCGCGTGCAGCTCGAATATCCGACTGGGCACGATCTGCGCGAGCAGGTGTTCAAGTACGCGGTAGAATCGGGCTGGACGATCCTGGAGATGTCACGGCAGCAGGCGCAGTTGGAAGACGTCTTCCGCAGCCTGACGCTGATGGAAGGAGGGCGTGATGCCTGAAGCATTTACCATCTACCTGCGCCAGACAATTCTGATTTTCCGCAAGGAGCTGGCCTCCTATTTTGATTCCGCCGTGGCCTATATTGCGCTGGTGGTTTTTTTGTTGATTAGCGGCTGGTTTTTTTCCAGCTCGTTCTTCCTGATCAACGAGTCTGACTTGCGAGTGCTGTTCAGCATGATACCCATTATGTATCTTTTCTTTATCCCGGCCATCACCATGGGGTTGCTGGCCCGCGAGAAAAGCGCCGGGACCATAGAGTTGCTGGTGACCCTGCCCATCGCTGATGGAGCTGTCGTGCTGGGCAAGTATTTGGCCGCGATGGCCCTGTTGGGGGTGGCTCTGCTGTTTACCCTGTTGCACTTTATCACTCTGGTGTTCGTGTCATCCAACGTGGATGTGGGGGCGCTGCTCAGCGGCTACCTGGGCCTGTTGCTGGTGGGCGGCGTCTATGCGGCCATCGGCATATTCTGCAGCGCCATTACCGATAATCAGATCACCGCTTTTATCGGCAGCTTCATGCTCGTCTTTATCCTGTTTGTCCTGAGCAAGGTGATCATATTCGTGCCCGGATTCATGTCTGCCTTTGTACAGTATATCAGTATCGACTTTCACCTGACCAATATTTCCAGGGGAGTTATCGACTCACGAAATCTGGTCTACTTCGGATCCATGATTTTCCTGTTCCTGACCCTGGCCGTGCGGGTGCTGGAAATGCGGAAGTGGAGATAGAGACATGAACTCCATCACCAACAAGCGCGATTTTCTGACCTACCTGGCCATTGTGGGGGGGATTCTCATCCTGGCGAATGTCACTTCGCGAAATCTGTTTTTTCGCTGGGACTGGACGGAGAATGATATCTACACTCTGTCGGAGTCGAGCCGCAACATTGTGGGCCAGCTCGATGACCGGCTGATCGCCAAAG
Organism: Fidelibacterota bacterium; assembly: GCA_004124875.1. Taxonomy (GTDB): domain Bacteria; phylum Fidelibacterota; class Marinisomatia; order SCGC-AAA003-L08; family TS1B11; genus TS1B11. Next base: position 425,897 of record SCKJ01000001.1, read on the forward strand.
TCTACTTTTCCGACAATCTCCCCGGCCAGTACGCCAATACCAGGCGTTACCTGCAAGACTTGCTGGAAGAGTTTCAGGCGTATTCAGGTGGCAATTTCCGCTTCGAAATCTATCGGCCTGAAGACGATTCCAAGCTGGAGAGCCAGGCGAATAAGTATGGCATCCCGCCGACCCAACTGCAGGTCATCGAGAACGACCGCATGGAGATCAGAAATGTCTGGATGGGGCTGGTGTTGCTGTATGCAGACCGGCAACAGACCATACCGAGGATTCAATCGACCACCAGGCTGGAATACGATCTGGCCTCCGCGGTGAAAAAACTGACCGATGTTAACATGCGCACTGTGGCGGTCGTGCGGCAAGGTGAGGCCCGGCACAGTAACAATAATGTGGAGGAGAAGCTGCGGCAGACCTATAACGTCACCACCGCTACTCTGGCCGGTCCGGTGCCGTCCGATGTTGATCTGCTGCTGATGAATGGCATCACCGATTCGCTGGCCTCAGAGGAGCTGTACCATCTCGATCAATACCTCATGTCGGGCCGACCGCTGTTTCTGGCGCAGGGTAAAATCGCCGCTGATCTGCAGCAGGGATTTGCCACGGAAATTCGATCCAATCTCTTCGGTGCCCTGGACCATTACGGACTGTCGATTGTTCCGGGTCTGGTGGCCGACAAATTCGCCAGCAAGATCGGGATTGAAACGCAGCGGGGCATTTTCCGGGTGCGCAACGCTGTCGTCTATCCGTTTTTTCCGCTTCTGCGCAGCTTCAACGATGATCATATTATTACCTCGCGCCTGGAAGAGCTGCGGCTGTTTTTCGCCAGCCAAATTTCAGCGGCGGACGATCTGCCCGATTCAGGGGCCATTTTTGTGCCGCTGGCGTTTACCAGCAACAACACCGGCCACGTGCCGTCACCCCCGTTTAACCTGGGCTACGAGAGGAATCCGATCACCAGAATGCTCAACGGTCCACCGCGGGCTCTGGCTGGCTTGATCAGCGGGCCGGCAACGAGCTATTTTGCCGCTGGCGACGGACCGCAAGATGCCGGGGCGTTTATCGGCTCCACCGGAGGACTCCAGATTCTGATCGTAGGCGACAAGGACTTTTTCGACGATGTGGCTGGCGGTTCGGTGACGGAAAATCTGACTTTCGTCATCAACGCTGTCGATTATTTGGTGGGAGACGCCGAACTCATTGCCGTGCGCAGCCGCGAGGTGACGACCCGGCCGTTGAACGACCTGTCTGATGGCGCTCGCCGAAGCATCAAATGGCTCAACACTCTCGGACCGTCCATGCTGGTGATTGCTATGGGTCTGTGGCGCTGGCGGGGCAACCGGAAGCGGCGCAAATACCTGGAGGATGTCTATGCAACTTAAGCAGTGGCGCACACTGGGAATCATCCTGGTAGTCTTGTTGGGCGTCTATTGGCTCACGCAGATACAGGAGGCGGGGCGCAGCATGAAAACCTCCTCGCTCATTGATCTCGCAGAGGATGAAGTGGGCCGGATTGTCATTATCGAAGGCGGCCAGCGCGCTGAACTGGTGCGGCTGGATACTTTATGGGTTATGGCGGGGCACGAAACCAGGCAACTGATCAACTGGCGCATGAATGCCATATTTGCCAGCGTGCTGGGCGCCCGGCGTGAGAGCCTCATCTCCGAAAATCCCGCCAAGTGGGGCACCTACGGCGTCGGGTCCAACGGACGGCAGATTATGGTATACGACCTGAAAGGGGACCTCCGGGGCCACTGGTTCGTGGGCCAGTCGAGCAGCAACTTTCGGACCGGTTTTGTGCGCGCAGCGGATCAGGACGTCGTCTACATGACTGACCGCAACATCCATCCTTTCCTAGGCACCGGCCTGGATTTCTGGCTCGAGCCACCGCCAGCGCCCGACACCAGCGCTACCGAGGGGTAAGGTTTGATGAAAAGGGCTGCCCCGCGGTGGCCCTTTTTATCGCCGTAACCCCACCCCATGCCGTCCATCCGCATCATTGTCTCCGGCCGGGTCCAGGGGGTCGCCTTTCGCCACTACGCGGAGCGCGAGGCCGAGCGCCTGGGCCTTGACGGCTGGGTCCGGAACCTCCCTGCGGGTGAAGTGGAGATCGTTGCCGCCGGGGAATCGGGAAAACTTGATGAGATGACGGCCTGGGCCCGTCGCGGTCCCCCATTCGCCAAAGTAACCGGTATTGTGGTCTCGCCCGCCGGGGAAGTGGTCGGCGGGTCAGGCTTTGGGGTCCGGCAGTAGCGCAGGAATCGATGACTCAGGAGGGCGGCAACTGCAGCGGCTGTACCTCCGCCGGTCTGCCGGGGGATAGCGTCACCAGCGACTGATGGGGGACCGCCGCCCAGGCATCGCCCGGTGTCAGCGGCTCAGAAGCGACCATGCTCCCTTCAGGGAATGCGCCGTCGCGGTCCAGCAGATAGAGGGAATTGGAGCGCTCCACGTTGGACCATCTCGACACCACCACGTGCTGACCATCGCTCAGGGCCATATTGAGCTGCAGCGTCAATCCGGCCTCGCGCGTGAGCAGATCCAGATCGCCAATGAGCGCGACCATGGCCGCCGCTAAATCGTCTCCTGCATCGAGAGCGTCCACCAGCAGCTGGAACAGTGTTTCGCTGTCGGTGGAGGTCTGCAATGCGGCGTAGCCCCGGTCCGACAACCGGCCTCGCAGCTGCCGCTTCATTTTCTCGCGGAAACCTTCAACAAATCCGTTGTGCATGAACAGGTAGTCGCCTTCATTGTAGGGCTGCGCGGAGTGGACGCCGGAGGTGCTGGAGTCGGTGGCGTTGCGGACGTTGGCCAGGAGTATCTCGCTACTTAGCAGGCGCCCCAGACCCGGCAGGTCCCGGTCGGCCCAGATGGGCGATGATCGCCGGTAGCAGCCCGGTTGGCGGCTCACTTTGCGGTCGTACCAACCGACGCCGAAGCCATCAGCATTCACAGATCCCGACAGCAACTCATTCGGGGCGTAGCTCTGGTGATGGAGAGCATGTTCGCCATCAAGCAGCACGCCTGCGGCGGTGATGGGTTCTCCGGCATATATGGCCATTCTGCACACGGCTCAATACCTGAAGGCGCTGCCGCCGAGAAACTCGCGCAGGATCGAGTTGCGGGGCACCGGATCGAGATCCATCGGTTGGGTAAACGAGAGTAAAGTTGCGAGTCTGCTGGCTTCTGGGTAGGCTGGGCTCTCCTCAGGAACGCCTCGGAGGACTATCTCCGCCATAGGCCGCAGCGCCGCCAGCTCGTAGATAAGGGCCGAGTTGAACATGAAGTCGGCGGCCTCCTGATACCGGAAGACATGCTGCTCTTCACCCAATCGCACGGACGGCCAACGCAGGAGGGTATCCTCTGCGTCGTAGCCCCGGAACTGCTGATCTCGCACCATGCGGCGCAGCAGCCGGTTGTCGGAGCTGGAGATTCTGTGCTCGTTGTCGATACTCAGCTGCGTAATGGCGCTGACGTAAACCCGCTGCAGCTGGTCATCACCCAGCTGCGTGGAAAAAACAGGATTCAGGCCGTGAATGCCCTCGACAATCAGGTATGCGCCGGCAGGCAAAGAGATGGTCTGATCGGTCTGGGCGCCCTTGCCCTTTTTGAAGGAGTAACGCCTCACGGGAGATTCTTCGCCGGCCAGCAGCGATTTCACCGTTGCGATGAGGCGCTCCACATCGAGCACATCCAGACCCTCAAAATTGAGGCTCCCATCGGGTTCAGGCGCCATGTCGGCCTGATCAAAAAAGTAGTCATCCATCGACAGGCTCACGGTTTCGAGTCCGTTGACTTTCAGTTGTATGGCCAGCCGCTTGGCGAAAGTGGTTTTTCCCGATGAGGAGGGCCCCGACACAAAAATGGCGCGGCTTTGGGGATGGGCCGATATGGCGTCGGCTATTTCTGCAACGGTTTTCTCATGAAGACCCTCCGCCACCAACACCATCTCGCGGAAATTCTCTCCCTCCAGCACCTTATTCATCTGTCGCAGGTTAGTGATGCGCAGGGAGCGTCCCCAGTCGTGCCGCTGGCGGATGGACTGGTAGAGTTTGGGGCTGTCCCTGAACGGCGGCACCTCAAAGGGGGGCAGCAGGCTGGGAAACCGGAGCACAAAGCCGTGGTCGTAGGGGGTCAATTTGAAGTTGGCCAACCGCTGCATGTCGGTAACCATCGGCTCGAATCGATAGTCGCAGTAGGTCTCAAATCGAGCTGCGGGAATGGGGTCCAGACCAAGCCGGCGCAGGATTTCCAGCTTATCGGTGCGTCTCTTATGTTCAAAAATGGCCTGCAGTTCTCCCCGTGGCAGGTCCAGCAGCTCCAGTTGGGCTTTGCCATCCATAAAGCTGCCCAGTGTCTCGGCCAGCAGCGCCACATCATCTCCGGAAAGGGGCGCATCCACGCCGAAGTGGCAATAGTACCCGCTGAGAAACGAGTGCTCGATAAAAAATTCCCGATCCGGGAAAACGCGTTCCGCCGCCGCCGCCAGCAAAAATCCCAATGAGGCATGCAGCGCGCTGGGGTTCTCCCTGGCCTGGAGCTGCGGCGCAGCGGAAATCATGGGCTGGCCACCTGGCTGCGGTCCAGGGCGGCGAGCATTTCATCCGTACCTATGGCGGGAGCTTCGCAGGCGTGGTTATGGCAGACGTAGGCGGTGGCCTTGCCGTCTACGGCGGCCTGCCGGGCCGTGAAAGGGGCCAGCTCCGCAAGGGGCGCGGGATTGTCTTCGGGCCTGAATAAAACCACCTTTTGCGGATGGTACGACTGCCGCAGAGCTGCCAGCATGCCGCTCATATCTTCAGACTCGCGATGCCCGGCCAGGACCACTTCAAATTGCGGACCTACCTCGAATGCCACGGCGCACAACAGGTAGGTGAAGCTGCTGGGAGCCTGGGCCACCTGCCCGGCAACCAGGCGGCCTATGGCGGTAGCCTTACGGGCATATTCAGCCTGTCCCGTGATATGGCTCAGCCGCAAAAGGTTCATGGCCGATACGGAGTTCCCGGATGGAATGGCGCCATCGTAAAAATCCTTATTGCGGATGAGCAACGGTTCGCCATCGTTGGCGGTAAAATAAAAGCCACCCTGATCAGCATCCCAAAAGTGCTCAACGGCAGTCTCTGTCAAGTCAACGGCGATTCCCAAGAGGTCAATGTCGAACGTCGCTTCGTACAGGTTGAGCAGGGCCCAGACCAGGAAGGCGTAATCATCGAGGTGCCCATCAATGCCGGCCTGCCCCTGCCGGTACCGGTGCAGCAGCCTGCCATCGTTCTGGCGCATTTTAGCCAGCAAGGCTGAAGTGGCTTTCTCCGCCATACGAATATATGCGGAATTGTTGAAAGCGAGACCCGCCTGCGCCAGGGCGGCAATCATGAGACCGTTCCAGTCGGTGAGCACCTTATCGTCCAGCTCCGGGCGCACCCGATTCGCGCGGTGGGCCAGCAACTGCTCCCGCACAGGTTTCCACTGCTGGTGCTGCTCGTCCGTCAGAACCCCGGTGAGGTGCAGAATGTTGGTCGCCGATTGCCGTCCCGTGGCCTCATCCACAAAATTGCCCCCCTCCCGGAGGTTCAGGTGCGCGCCGAGAAAGTCGACTTCATCTGGCGTGAGAAGATGTTTCAATTCATCCATGCGCCAAAGGTAGAACTTGCCCTCCTCGCCTTCGGAGTCGGCGTCCTCCGCCGAATAAAACATGCCCTCGGGTGAGGTCATGTCGCGGGAGAGGTAGGTGATGATTTCCTCAGCCGTTTTTTGGTAGGCCGGCTTGCCGGTGGCCTGGTAGGTTTCGGTATAAGCCATCAGCAACATGGCTTGGTCATAAAGCATTTTTTCGAAGTGGGGCACGAGCCAGAACTCGTCGGTGGAGTAGCGGTGGAACCCGAAACCCACCTGGTCGAACAGGCCGCCATGGCGCATACCGGTCAGGGTCGATTCAACCATTTCGAGCAAGGTGCCGTCGCCGGTGCGGTAGTATTGGCGCAGTAAAAAAATGAGCTGGTGCGGTGAGGGAAACTTCGGCTTGGAGCCGAAGCCGCCATTGCGGGCATCGAACCGCTCACGGTAGTGCGCCGCGGCCAGTGACAGATCGGCAGCCGAGAGGTCGTCCCCGCTCTCCAGGCGGGTCCCTTTGGACAGGGCCTCGATCACGGCGCTGGCGGTGGCCTCAATTTTGTCTCGTTCGCCGGCCCAGGCATCAGCCAGCTTCGGCAGCAGCTCCAGCATGCCGGAGCGGCCGAAGCGGGCTTCCCGGGGAATATAAGTGGCCGCGAAAAACGGACGCTTGTCAGGGGACATGACGATGGTCAGCGGCCAGCCGCCTGCGCCGGTCATCATTTGGCACACGGCCATGTAAATCTGATCAATGTCGGGCCGCTCTTCCCGATCAACCTTGATGGCAATGAACCGATCATTGAGCAACGCGGCCACGGCGTCATCTTCGAAGGATTCGTGCGCCATCACGTGGCACCAGTGGCAGGTGGTATAGCCGATGGAGAGAAAAACCGGCTTATTTTCCGCGGCGGCGGCCGCAAAAGCTTCCTCTCCCCAGGGATACCAGTGAACCGGATTATTCGCGTGCTGCAGCAGGTAGGGGCTGGATGAGCCGGCCAACCGGTCAGGGTGATGTGCAGGTCTGCTCATGTCGTGGTCCTGTTCAACGGCGTCGGTACTCAAGGGGGAAAGGTAACATCATCGGGCCCTGCAAGCGGAGCTGTTCAGCTACCCTAGCAGCTTGATGGCGGCTACCGCTGATCTCTGAATTTTTGCATGGTGCGCCGCTCTTTTTTGGTCGGCCGCCCTTTATAAGTGCCCCTGGCCTGCCGAAACGCGGCGTTCATCAGCTTGGCCTGCTGCTCCCGCTCCAGCTCCTCTTCCGGCGTCACGTCCTCATAGAGACCCGCCGCCAATTTTGCCGCCACCCGCTTAATCGCCAACCCCCTGACTTCGATCCGCTGGCGATGGTGCACACGGGTTATTTGGATAGTGTCGCCAACCGCGACCGCGCGACTCGGCTTGACGCCTTGGCCGTTCAATTTCACTTTGCCGGCGACACAGGCGGAGGTGGCCGCAGTACGGGTCTTGAACATCCTGGCCGACCACAGCCATTTATCGATCCGCGTTGCTTCAGTCATAGGACCTGTGGAAAAAGCCGACTGCGATACCTGCGCCCATCATAATGGCGCCTGCCGGCGCTCCCGGGGCCGTGGGAACCGAGATAAAATTAACGGCCAGATCGAGATAGTAGCCCGACTGTGTCCTGCCGGAAGACTGGTCCCAAAGGTTACGGGTGATTCCGGCAGTGATCACGGGGCGGATTTCTCTGCCGGTTGAGGTGCGGACTTTGTAAGGCCCGATGGCGGCATCGATGACCCACTTTCCGGCCCTGAACCCCGTGCCCAGGCCGAATCCTCTAAAGGTGAAGTTTGGCAGAAAGAGGTTTTTGTCCGCCGGCAGACTGACGCCAACCCTGGAGAGGTTCGCTGTCAGTGCGAGGGAGCCGGAGGTCCATATGGGTCGCCGGATGATCAGAATGTGCGCCAGCGTAGGGTTGTGGGAGTCAAAGATGGTGTCTGTGACTGCCATAAGAGGCCCCGATTGGAATGTGGTGATATTGCGGACGTTCTCGGCGATCCGCACCAGTTTTTCATACAGCGTGAGAGGCTCGGGCGTCTCCAAATCCAGTAGCGAAGAACGCAACATGGCCTCTTTCAGCCGGTCATGTTCCTCCGTCATGGTCCGCAGATACTGATGGCCGGCAGGCAGCAGCCCGGCGCCCAGCGCGATGGCCCGTCCATAGAGTGAATCAGCGCGAGCGTAGACGCCGGTCAATGCCAGGGCGTGGGCCAGATTGCGCATGGAGGTCGGACGCCGCAGGTCTTCCGGCCGGAACGCAGCTGCCATGGCCAGTGCCTGCTCGTAATGCCGCGCAGCCAACGCGAGTGCGTTGTCCGCCATGGCCTGATTGCCGCGGGAAGTGTGATATTCCCAATCAGGCAGCTGATCCAGCGCTAAAAGGGGGCGGCAGCAGGCAACCAACAGTATGATGGTAAATTTCATTTTGATTGTGATATTGATCAAAGGTGGTCCCCGGCGTTATGTCTATATTCTAATATGGATGTCAGGAACTCTCCCACCTCAATATGGCGTAGATGTGGCAAAAGGTTTAACTTAGAGCCGGTTCTGGTGCAGCGCATTGGATTCCGAAGCTGCAGATGAGTATTGAGACGGTTCCGGCATTAAACGATTTCAGATTTGCAGGAATGCATCCGTGAAAGCAATTGTCAGAGGAGATTTGGACGGTATCGTGTCGGCCGCATTGCTCATAGCAATAAAGCAGGTCGACGAAATGGTCGTCGTGCAAATTAAAGATATCGTTGATGGCAATATCGAAATTACCGATCAGGATATCATTTGCAACCTGCCCTACCACCCCGACTGCTACCTCTGGTTTGATCACCATACCAGCGAGGCGCGCAAAACGCCGCCGATTCCCATTAATTTTCAGGGAGCCTTTGTGCTGGCTGACAGTGCCGCCCGGGTCGTATATGACTATTTTCTTCCTTTCCATCCCAAGCTTGAAAAATATGTTAAGCTGGTAGAGGAGGTGGACAAGTTTGACCGGGCCGATCTGACCAAAGATGATGTCCTGAACCCCCGGAGCCACGTCATGCTTGGGTTCCTTCTGGATCCACGATCCCGGATGCCCGGCGATGGTGAAAATCGTCTTCGTTTTGAGAAATGGCGCGCCAGGATTCCAGACTTGCTGATTCATGAAGGGATAGAGGATATTTTATCGCTTCAGGAGACGCAGCACTGGGTCAAGGTGTACATGGAAAATCAGGCCGCCGCTATGGAAGTTTACAGAAAAACCACCCGGCTTGAGGGCAATATCATTTACAGCGATTTCAGAGGACTGACAGTGCCCCCAGCGAACAGATTTATCATTTATTCCATGCCCGAATTTTCTGCGGGAAATATAACCGTACAAGTATCGGACGGTGAACCGGATGTTTGGTATGAAATCTCCATCGGCCATTCCATTTTCAACAGGACTTCTATGGTTGATGTGGGCGACCTTTGCAGCTGGTATGGTGGAGGCGGGCACCGCGCCGTAGGCGTTTGCAGACCGAGTTCTGATGATGTTGAACAAGTGCTTTCGGAAGTATTGCATGCCTGCCAGGGGGGGTCGATTAGCCACGCTTGATATGCCCTCCCATTGAGTGAGCCGTGAAAAAGATATGGACCGGATAAAAGTCGGTCCTTTTTTTTATGCGGCGCGCGCTGGAGCCCGTAAAATAAAAACCCCGGCGACCTTCATTAAAGGGCGCCGGGGTTCATTTTTGGTTAGCGCAACCGCGGACCTTGAGGCGCCACGCGGTGGGCTGCAACCTTCATCGCTACTTAATGAGCGACATCTTTATGGTGTTAGTGTATTCCGGTGTCACCATTCGGGCGAAATAGATACCGGTTGACACTGGGTGCCCCATGCTGTCGGAACTGTTCCAAATTACTTTGTTGTATCCGGCATGCATGTATCCATTTACCAGTTCGACGATTTTGCGTCCCCTGATGTCGTAGATCGTAATGTTCACTTTTGTCCGGGCCGGCATTTCGTACCGCAATGTCGTGACAGGATTGAACGGGTTTGGATAATTCTGGTGCAACGCGAACATCTGGGGCAAGTGATTATCACTCTCCACGGCCAGAGTCTTGTAGATGATTATCTCAAACGGTCCATTCAACGCCTCAACTGAATCTGCACCCGATAGGGCCCAGATTGACCACCAGAGGCTAAGATTATTGACGCCCAGATCGTCCATGATGGCAATGAGATCCGTGTAAGGCACCTCAATCCCGGTGCCGACAGTGTCGCGCAACAGGTAGGTTGACTGCTCATCTTCCAGTATGAAGATGTAAGACACATTTTCGCCGTCGGCATCGGTGCTGACTTCCCATGAAAAGGCCAGTTTCTGTCCGGCCAACTCACTGGAATATTGTATCTCGTGTGCATCGACCGGCAGAAGCAGATCGAAATCCGATGGCCTGTCGTTGGCAGCGGCAAACGTGACATTGAAGCGGGAGGTTTCGCTGGCGCCTATCGCATCCGTTGCCGTGACAGTAATTCCGGCCGTGCCTGACCAGTTGGGCCATGGCACCAGCAGCAGAGTAGTGTCGCCAAATACCTGTTGCACAACGGCGCTGGTATCGCTCTGCGCTGAGAAGCTGATGGCGTCCCCTTCAATATCAGTGGCGCGTAGCGGAATCCACACTTCCATATCTTCAATCAGGGTCAGATCGGCTATGGTCACTATCTCAGGCGCATCATTCACTGCGTTAATGGTCAGGGTAATGTCAGCGGATATCGATGCCGTGCCATCGGACACCGTTATCCGGATGTGGACGATCCCGAAGAAGTTTTCGCTGGGGATAACAATGAGATTGTCATCGGAAATAAACACCGTGTCCAACCCGTCATCGAGTGTTAAAACGACAATGGTGAGGTCGTCGAGCTCATCCGCGTCGCTGAAAAAGTCCGTCAGATTCGTGATGATTACCGCGAAGCTTTCATCTTCGTCGATCGATACAGATGGCAGCGTCCCGATGATAACCGGGGCATGATTGGTGCCTTCCGGGATGCCTGCGCCAAATCCGGAGAAATGGTCCGTCTGCGCCGACACAGTATGGTTGCCGGTATCGACAACGCTCGGTATCAATGCCGTCCACGATCCTTCGCCCTCATCGTAACGAAGTACCACAAGGTCTGTTTCGCTGACGCCGTCTGGAACCTGATCGGGATCATAAGGCACCGTTATCGTGACCGGCTCATCAAACTGGAGTCCGGATGGACCGAAGAAGAACAAGGGACCCGCGAGCTCTGCTCCTTCGGGTGGCGATGAATAGAGCGATATTTCAATATTTACGCTGCCATCAAGGGCTCCACCCGGAATGCTGATGGAGGCAACAGCTTCGCCAGTGCCATCGCTGTCCCAGCTGACCGTGCCGCCGTTTTCGTCCACCTCTTCACTGACCGCCACCTCATCCACGTTCACGTAAATGGTAACCTGCGCTGAATCTTCACCCCCGTTGCCATCGCTGGCAGTGAAAGTGAATACGTCTGAGCCACTGAATCCGGAAGCAGGGGTGTAGGTCAGGTTTGGCGCGTTGCCACTGAGCGATCCGTAATTGGGACCGGCGCTTACGGTGAAGGTTAAGTCATCGCCGTCAACGTCAGACGCTGTAAGGCTGATATCCACAGTTTCATCCTGACCCGTCGTGACCGTTTGAGCATCAGCCACCGGCGCGTCGTTGACGGCATTAACCGTCACATTTACGGTGGCATCAGCGGTGCCCTCGTTCCCATCATCGGCGTGAATGCCAAAGGAGAAATCGCCATCACCTTCGCCGGGCGTACCGGAGACCGTCGCACCCGAAGCGGAGGCCCAGTCCGGGAGTTGGCCGGTGATGGAGAGGGTAACCTCATCGCCCTCCGCATCATCAGCAGTGGCCGTGTAGCTGAAAGGTTCATCTTCAGTGGCCGTGGCCGTGGTGGCAGAGGTGATCACCGGCGCGTCGTTGACGGCCGTCACCGTCACATTCACGGTGGCTACATCGGTGCCGCCGTTACCGTCGGAGGCAGTAATAGAAAAGCTGAAGTCGCCATCACCTTCGCCGGGCGTACCGGAAACGGTCGCACCCGAAGCGGAGGCCCAGGCAGGGAGACCGGTGAAGGAGAAACTCACCTGGTCGCCATCGGCATCATCAGCCGTGGCCGTGTAGCTGAAGGGTTCATCTTCAGTGGCCGCGGCCGTGGTGGCAGAGGTGATCACCGGAGCATCATTGACGGCCGTCACCGTCACATTTACGGTGGCGTCAGCGGTGCCCTCGTTCCCATCATCGGCGTGAATGCCAAAGGAAAAGTCGCCATCACCTTCACCGGGCGTACCGGAAACGGTCGCACCCGATGCGGATGCCCAGACTGGGAGACCTGTGAAGGAAAAACTCACGGCGTCTTCTTCGGCATCATCAGCCGTGGCCGTGTAGCTGAAAGGTTCATCTTCAGTGGCCGTGGCCGTGGTGGCAGAGGTGATCACCGGCGCGTCGTTGACGGCGTTAACGGTGATGGTTACCGTCGCAGCCGAAGAGGTGGCGCTGCCGTCGCTCACCGTAAAAGTAAAACTGTCGCTGCCGTTGAAATTTTCGTCTGGCGTGTAGGTCAGGTTGGGCGCGCTACCGGACAGGGAGCCGCCCGCAGGCTGCCCGATGCTATATGTCAGCACGTCGCCATCGGCATCGAAGCCGCTTAAGGTCACCAGGACGGCGGTATCTTCGTCCGTCTCCACAGACGACTGGCTGTTGGCCACCGGCGCGTCGTTGACAGCGCTAACGGTGATGGTTACCGTCGCTGCCGCAGACGAGAGGCTGCCGTCGCTCACCGTAAAGGTGAAACTGTCGCTGCCGTTGAAATTTTTGTCTGGCGTGTAGGTCAGGTTGGGCGCGCTACCGGACAGGGAGCCGCCGGCAGGCTGCCCGACGCTATATGTCACCACGTCGCCATCGGCATCGAAGCCGCTTAAGGTCACCAGGACGGCGGTATCTTCGTCCGTCTCCACAGACTGGCTGTTGGCCACCGGCGCGTCATTGACGGCATTAACGGTGATGGTCACCGTTGCTGCCGCAGACGAGAGGCTGCCGTCGCTCACCGTAAAGGTGAAACTGTCGCTGCCATTGAAATCGGCATTGGGCTCGTAAGTGAAGGAGCCGTTGGCCTTGACGCTGGCCGAGCCGTTGGCCGGGCCATCCTCAAGCAAGAAGGTGAACGGGTCGCCATCGGCATCGCTGCCGGAGAGCTGGCCGCTCAATGAGGCGTCTTCGTCAACGGAGAAATCAGCCCCCTCAGCGATGGGAGCATCGTTAGAGCCAGTCACATTTACAGTGACCGTCGCCTCCACGGGATCGCTGAAACCGTCGGTGATCGCGTAGATGAACTCATCCAGACCGCTGAAATTAGGGGTCGGTTCGTAGGTGAGAGTGCCATTGTCAAGAATATGGACGATACCGCTGGCCTGTTTTACAGGCTGAATAGTCAGCGCATCGCCATCGGCGTCAAAATCATTGGCCAGTACGTCAAGCACAACAGGATCGGAATCTTCTGCAACGGTGTAAGTATCGTTGTTCGCAACCGGCACATCGTTTACGGCGGTGATCGTAATGGATACAGTGGCGGCGGCGGAATTTACTATGCCGTCATTTACCGTGAACGTGAAGCTGTCGCTGCCGTTATAGTTGGCATCGGGAGTGTAAGTGAGGTTCGCCCCACTACCGGAGAGGGAGCCATTTGCAGGAGAGGCGGCGGTAAACGTCAGGGCATCACCGTCCTCGTCGCTGCCCGTTAAAGTAATGGCAACAGCCTGATCCTCAGCCGTCGAAACGGACTGGCCGTCGGCTACTGGCGCATCATTGGTAGCCCTGACGGTTACGCTCACAGTGGCGTCATCAGTGCCCCCGTGGCCATCATCGGCGTGAATACCAAAAGTAAAGTCGCCATCGCCTTCGCCGGGCGTACCGGAGATGGTCGCGCCTGAGGCGGATGCCCAGATGGGGAGTTGGCCGGTGATGGAGAGGATAACCTCGTCGCCATCGGCGTCGGTGGCCGTGGCCGTGTAGCTGAAGGGTTCATCTTCAGTGGCCGTGGCCGTGGTGGCCGAGGTGATCACCGGCGCGTCGTTGACGGCCGTCACCGTCACATTCACGGTGGCTTCAGCGGTGCCGCCGTTACCGTCGGAGGCAGTAATAGAAAAGCTGAAGTCGCCATCACCTTCGCCGGGCGTACCGGAAACGGTCGCACCCGAAGCGGAGACCCAGGCAGGGAGACCGGTGAAGGAGAAACTCACCTGGTCGCCATCGGCGTCGGTGGCCGTGGCCGTGTAGCTGAAGGGTTCATCTTCAGTGGCCGCGGCCGTGGTGGCAGAGGTGATCACCGGAGCGCGATTGGGCACATCGCCGGATGTGACGGTAACCGTTATGGTGCCGGTGGCGTAATGCTTCTCGTCACTTTCATCGTCCTTCCCTTTTTTCCCTTTGCCCTTCTTTTCTTTTTTGCCTTCGCGGATAGTGTAGGTAAAACTGTTCTCGCCGTTGAAACCGGCATCGGGCGTATAGGTCAGTGTACCATCACCATTGTCGGTGACGGTGCCGTTACCAGCCTGGGTGAAAGAGTCAAGGGCCAGACCGTCGTCCTTGTCATTTCCTTTACCTTTACCTTTATTATTATCAACACCACCGTCAACGCCGTCCTTGGCATTGGGGGTCAGCACATCGATGGTCACGGCCTCATCCTGCAAGGTCTCCACATTGATGTCAACAGCCGCGAGCTTGTCGTCGTCTGCCCGAAGCGGCGTCCACGGCAGCAGCAGGACTGCTGCAAGAGCCAGCAGCTGTGCGATGCGCCAAGGGTGTGACTTGGACGCTATTTGTGCTTTACCCTGATAGATTTTTGATATTTTAAAAGTTGTGCTCATCATTAACCCGAATCTTCCTTGAATAAGGGCGGACTTCACCCCGGTTTCAGCGCAAGGATACCGCTGATTCCGGCCAATTGCAGTGACAGATGTCACAGGTTTTACCCTCATGTGACTAATGTCACAAGTCGCCAAGCGTTGCATTTCCAGTTGCTAATCACTGCCCCCAATATCGGTAAAGTGGTAATTCGCTGAAGGCGCCCACAATCCATTTGTGATATTTATCACGGGGAATATTGAGCGCCGGACAGTAAATCTACGACAGGAACTGGGCCAATGTGGGTAATTTCCGGCAAATAATAATCTTATTGCCGTCGGATTGCCGTCGGAAAATGCATCGGGCCGACAGCATATTGAGCAGTTCTGCCGTCTTGCTCGTTAGCTCTTCAAGGGTAGAGGGCTTTTGCAGGAAGGCGTATTCTTTTTGATGGCCGGCCAAACTTGGGGCAATTTTTTCAGTATGCTCCGACATGTGCAGGACGCGCAGCTCCGGGCGCCCGGCCCCCAGTCTTTGGGCCAGATCAAGCCCGCTTATCCGCGAATGATAACATCCGTCAGCAGGCGAATAATGCCATAATCGGTCGATAAACGCAGCCCGGTTCGTGAACTGTCGTTGGCCCGACCATAAATATGCTCCTGTGGGGGTGGACAGAGTGATCCGAATGTTCTAAATTGATGCCGGAAATGGATAATGATCGGTGGTGATGGTAATAATGAAGGATTCCATGCAATGTCTGAACCCGTAATCCGGCCTGTAACTGAAATCAGGCAGGGCGTTCCTGCCACCGATGGCGCGGGCGTAAAACTCACGCGCATTCTCGGGACGCACAGTTTAATGAACTATGATCCGTTCCTGCTTTTAGATGAATTCCGAAGTGAAGACCAGCAAGATTATATCGCCGGGTTCCCTTCGCATCCCCATCGTGGATTCGAGACCGTCACCTATATGAAACATGGCCGTTTCCGGCACAAGGATTCCATCGGCAATGAAGGTTTGCTCACCTCCGGAGGGATCCAGTGGATGACGGCGGGCAAAGGCATCATCCACAGCGAAATGCCGGAGGTTGAGGATGGTCTGGTCTGGGGATACCAACTCTGGCTCAACCTGCCGGCCAAAGATAAAATGATCGAGCCGCGCTACCAGGATATTCAGCCGGACCAGATACCTGTCGTCGAAGAGGAGGGGCGCTGGGTCAAGGTTATGGCGGGCAATTACAACGGGCAGGAAGGGGCCTCCGAAACGCGCATCCCGGTCATTTATTTTGATGTCCAGCTCAAAGCGGGCATCGACTTCTCCCAGCCCATGCCGGTCGATATGAACGGCTTCATCTACCTCTACGAAGGGTCTGCGCAGGTGGGGCCGCCAGATCATGGCGCGGCAGCCTCCAAAGGTGATCTGGTGCTGCTGGGTGACGGGGACTTGCTCGCATTGACCGCGGGTGATGAAGGCGCGGGCATGCTGGTTATCGCCGGTCAGCGGCTGAATGAACCCATTGTGCGCGGGGGTCCCTTCGTGATGTCGACCGAAGGCGAATTGCGGCAGGCGTTTCTCGACTACCAGAACGGGGTGCTCGTCAGTTGAGCTGCCTCAATCTCATTGCGGAAAGAGCATAACATAGGCTCACCGCAGGGAGAGAATAACATGATCACCTGGCTGGTGCGCGTTCTGCTCAGATGGCCGCCGCTACGCAGACTCTTCTGGCGCCGTTGGTATCAGGCCCTCACCAAGCGTCAACAGCAGAGCGATTTCGTCTTTATGAATTACGGTTATCGCATCCTCGATGGGAGTGAGGTTGCCCCCGATTTAGATGAAGAGCATGAGCCCCAGCGCAACTGGATTCAGCTCTATCACCATGTCGCCTCGAAGGCAAACATGACCGGCAAGCAGGTGGTCGAAGTCGGCTCGGGACGCGGCGGTGGGGCGGCCTATCTGCATCGTTATCTGAAGCCGGCCGACATGCTGGGCATTGATCTGGCATCCAGGGCCGTCGATTTTTCCAACCGGGTTCACGGCGCCGACGGCCTCACTTACATGCAGGGGGACGCCGAAGCCCTGCCGCTCGAGGATGCCAGTTGCGATGTGGTCGTTAACGTGGAGTCATCGCACTGCTACGGATCAATGCCAAAATTCCTGGCGGAAGTGTCACGTATCCTGCGGCCTGGCGGATATTTCTGTTATGCCGATTTGCGCACGGTGGATGGCGCCGCCGTTTTGCACAGGCAACTGGAGGGCACCGGCATGACGATCCTCCACCGGGGAGACCTGGCCGAAAACGTGCTGGCGGCCCTGCGCGAAGACAATGCGATGAAGCTCGACTACATCCACGAGGTGGCGCCAAAGTGGCTGTGGGAACCGCTGGAGACATTCGCCGGTGTGGAAGGGTCAGCGATTTGGCGGGGACTCGAATCGGGCGATACGGTCTATCCCCACTACCTGGCGCAAAAACCGGCGGCCTGAGCTCGTCTAGCCGGCCGAATTGACCAGTGCCGTGAAATCCGATCCGGTGGGGTGCTGAAAAACTTGCAGGCCGAAATGGGGCAGCACGGCCAGCAGGTGGTCAAAAATGTCGGCCTGGATGCTTTCATACCGCGCCCAATTCGTATCGCTGGTAAATGCGTACACTTCGATGGGCAGTCCATCTGGTCCCGAATCGAGCTGCCGCACAAGGAGTGTCATATCCTGATGGATGTCGGGATGATGGCGCAGGTAGGCTTCGATGTAGGCCCGGAATGTCCCCAGGTTCGTCAGCCGCCGGCCGTTGATCAGCAGCTCGTCGCCAATGTTATGCTCGCTGTTGTACGCGGCAACTTCGGTACGCTTTCGCCGGATGTACGGGCCGAGGAGGTCAATCTGCGCGAAACGGTCCAGGGTCTTCTCATCGCACAATTTTATGGATGACATGTCGAGGAAAATGGCGCGCTTGATGCGCCGCCCGCCACTCTGGCTCATACCGCGCCAGTTTTTAAATGAGCCGTCAATCAGCTTGGCCGTGGGAATGACCGTGACGGTTTTATCCCAATTCTGCACTTTGATGGTGTGCAGGGCAATGTCGATCACGTCCCCATCCGCGCCGAAGGCCGGCATCTCTATCCAGTCGCCCACCTGCACCAGATTGGTGGAACTGATCTGCAGGGAAGCGACAAATGACAGGATGGTGTCCCGGAAGACCAGCAGCAACACGGCCGTGAGGGCGCCCAGGCCGCTGATCAGCACCCACGGAGAGCGGCCGACCAGGATGGCCATGATCACCAGCGCGCCGAATATATACAGGATCAATTTGGCTACCTGGACATAGCTTTTCACGCCGAACCGCTTGCCATAGCCGGAATGTTCCAGATAGTCGCCTATGGCGCTGAATGTCGCCCCTGTGCTGATAACCACAATCCAGGCGATGACGGCCATAATGAGCTGCCGCGCCGCGCCGCTGAACACAGGTAGCAGATAGGCAAAATTGTACAGAATCAGGGCCGGAACAAGGATGCTGAGCCGGCTGAACACCGAGCGGCTGAACAACATATCGTCCAGCTGCGTGCCACTGCGAGTAATGATGCGCTTCAGAGCACGGTTAATGACCAGGCGGGTAACGAAGAAGGCCCCCCAGGCAACGGCGATGGCTGCGGCCAGACCCAAAAAGGTCCCGATGGTCGGATATTGATTCAGCCAATTTTGTATAGGGGTTTGCATCGATGTAGTGGTCAAACTAAGGCCTGGTGGCCCTGAAATCAAGCGGCTTCAAAGTTCAGCTTGGTGGCCGGATGTGACATTTCGGCTTGAGCCGCGGGAGAAATTATCCTATGTTTGCAGGAAAATGGGTTGTTCATTCAGAGCAGGTCAGATCATCAGGTAATGAAAGGGGAAAAGTGATGAGGGCGACGACGAGATTCGGTATCATGGGGTTCGCGCTGCTGGCGGTGAGCGGCTGTGTCACCACCGGTAAATTCCGCGCCAAGGAAGACGAGGCGCGCCGCTATCAGACCGAGGTGGCGGAACTGGCGCGCCAGCATCAGGCCACGCTCGGCGAACTAAGCAGCACCGGCGCCCAGCTTGATGAGCAGACCGCAGCCAGAACTGTGCTGGAGCGCGACACCACGCGGCTGCGCAGCACCATCGCCAGTCTGGAAGCCAACAATGCCGACTTGGCCGCCACCCTGCGCGCGAGCAATACCGAGAAAGACGTACTGATTGCCGCCATGACCCAGGCCCGGCAGCAGCAGGATGACGTCATCGGTGATCTGCGGCAGGACCTGTCTGAAGCGGATGCGGAGATTGAGCAGCTGGAGGCCGACCTGGAAGAGCTGGGCAAACAGAGCAAGGAGACCCTGGCGGAGGTGGATGCCAACTACCTGGATCTGGTTGCCGGGCTGCAGAATGAGATTTCCGAAGGTGAAATCGTCATTACATCACTCAAGGACAAACTGACGGTCAATATCGTGGATCAGGTGCTGTTCCAGTCGGGTCAGGCATCGGTGAAAGAGGAAGGCCAGCATGTGCTCGCCAGCCTGGCTGTCGTATTGAAGGCAATTTCGGCGAAGCAGATCCAGATCATCGGCCACACAGACAACGTGCCCATTGGCCGCCGCCTGCGGGCGCTGTATCCCTCCAACTGGGAGCTCTCAGCGGCGCGGGCAACCCATGTGGCCCGCTTCATGATTGACGACCTCGGTCTCGATCCGCGCCATATCTCCGTCGCGGGATTTGGGGAGTTCCGTCCGGTGGCCACCAATACGACGGATGAAGGGCGTCAGCGCAACCGCCGCATTGAGATCATCCTGCTCCCTTTCGAGGAGCCGCCGTTTCTGGAAGTGCCGCCAAGCGCCGCGGCTGATTCCGCCGCGATGGCCGACAGCCTGATGGCGCCGACAGACGACGTCCAGGCAGTTGACAGCACAGCGGTAGATTGATGGCTGGGGAGGGGCTGCCTAGAAGTGCTTCACCAACCCAAACAAATGCCCGCCGATGCTGTTGGGCAGCGCCAGGAAACTGAGGGTGTAGCTGAACTCGGTATCGAGGATGATGGCGGCAAGTCTGCTGGACCTGCGGGGCGCCAACCGGTAGCCGATGCCGCCGGTGATGTTCTGCATCGTGGCCTTCCCTGAATCGGAGAAGAAGGAACTCAGCTGTATGCGCGTATCCAGGCGCGAATCAAAGAATGACTGCCCCACCCCAAGCTGGAAGCCAAAGGTCGTTATTGCGGCAGTAGTGTCGCCATTTTCGATTATATTTTTGCCGACATAGCCGGCGCCGGGAAGGATATTGACGGCAACCCGCGTGCCAAAATTGGTCACCGTGCTGTACCCGATGACGAACCGCGGCACATAAACGTCAGCGCTATCCCCGCTTAAAAAGATATCATGCATGTAGACTGATATCCGGTGCGCGCCAAGGTTGACGATGGCGCCTGCCTCAAGCATAAGGGCCTGAACCCGGATTCCTTGGCCCGACTGGGTGGTGTCGGCAGACGAGTCGAAAACAAAGACACTGTCGACCTTCCGGTTCAGGGCTGCGCCAACGGCAAATGAAAGGCCTTCGGACGGGCCGCCACTGCCAAAGCCAAGTCCGTAAGCAAGACGGAAAAATGATTTTTCACGGTACTCATCGTCAGCAGTATCGTGTGTTTGGTTTCCACTGGAGATGGCAAAATTGGGGGCCGCCAGCGTTATATGGTGGCCCGAGCCGGTGACGGTGGTCGCCAGATCAAATGAAATGTGATTATCAGTCGTAAAGGCGAGACCGGCGGGGTTGTCGAACGGAGAAAATATGGCCAGAGTGTTGAAGGCGGAGCCTAGCGTGAACGTAGATTTCCTGCCAAAGTACTCGAAATCTCTGCTGATAAGATCCTTGGTTGACTGCCCAATAACCGGCTTAGGAGCCAGGATGAGCATCCATGCTACGGCTATCAGGATTCGGGTGGATTTGATGTTGGTGAGGGTCATTTTAGTCAGTTGATGAAGTAGGCCAACCGAATGCCCAGCTTCCTTTCGGCTGGCAGCTCATCATTTAGCCCGTATTCCGAGTCAAACCGCAGCCATGTCTCCAGATTGAGGCTGTCTGTCCAGCGATAGACGGTCGTAATGGCGAAGAACGACTCCTCCTTCTTCTTCAGGTTCTCCGTGACACCACCCCAGCTCCCTTCCAGATGGAGGCGGATGGGTCCTGAATGCAGGTAATTTTCATCTTCGGCGCCGAAGAATATTGAAAGTCCGGCGAAACCATGAAAAGTGGTCAGTTTGGTGGCGACGCCTGTATGGATGGTGGTATGGGTTCCAAAGAGTCTCAAATGCTTGTCGTAAGTGTAAAACACGCCGTAAGGAAGCGCAAATCCCGCTGCCACGGCGGTCCTGCCCTCGGTTTCGCGATACGATACCAGCTGATATTTTGCCGAAGGAATGAGAATGGGGATGCCGACACTATCCTGAGCCGCGACGCCATTTTTTAAGTTGGCGTATAGGTAAGTGCTCGTTAGGCTAACCTCCCATTTTCCGCTTTTGCCGGTATATCCGATCTGGAATGAATGGGGGTCGAGGGATATACTCTCTTTGATGGCCGGTTTGGACGAATAGCTGAGCGCCACGGTCCCAGGGACCTGCAACGTTGAAGTGGGAATAAAGGAAAGTCCCGTCACGCCGAAATAGGAGTTGCTGGCTTGGCCCATGAGGGTCGTTGCGGCAACGGCTATCCCGAGGAGTACCTGCAGCAGTGGGCGGCTGCGGTGAGTTTGGGGCTGATGTTGGTGCAAATGCATGTCAGAGGCCTGTCGTCAGATATAGTGCAATGATCAACGACATCGACAGCAGCGTTGAAGTGGCATAATTCCGCGGCTTGGCAAATTGATGGGAAACGTCCGCCTGCTGATCGGGAGCGACGGTGACTTCCTGCTCGCTTGAGGCGTACGGCAACTTCATGCTGATGACATATTGCCCCCGGTCCACATCCACAATGTTGATGGGTGAGCGGCCCACAAAGGCACCATCCAGGTAGACCCGGGCGTTGGCAGGGGAAGAAATCACATAGATATTGCCCGGTTTTTCCTGCAGGTCCCGGGTGATTTCCGACAAACTCTCCGGGCGGACATTCACAATCACTTTGGAGGGGAAATAGTTTTCCTTTTCCAGCGACAGGGTGTAAGCGCCTACGATGGTCTCAAAATTGAAGACCGGTGTGGTGCCAATCATTTTGCGGGGTCCGCCAGCGTTGTTGGTCATGTAGACGGAGGCCTTATCGGGCCGGGAGGCGATGCTCAGCCGTCCGACTTGGGGCACCAGTTCGGCGTCGATTTCTCTGCGTTCGTTTGGCGCCAGCAAGATTGAACCAACCCATTCATTGTAATTTTGCCGCGTGATCCTCAGCACCACCTCTCCGGGTGTCAGGTTGCTCAACGTAACCGGTGTCGTGCCCCTCTGCCGGCCCATAAAGTAGACCGCTGCCCCTTGCGGGTTGGAATCGACAATGAGCATGGCAGGCTGGACTTCCAGGGTCACCTTTACATCGGTAGGCTGGAAACTGCGCACAACCACTTTGCGGGTCCACTCCTTATAGGTTTCCTTCGTGATGCGCAGTTCGTGCTCGCCTTCCGCGACTTCCTTCAGTGTCACTGGCGTATGCCCCACAAGTTTATTGTCGAGGTAGACTTCTGCGTCCGTGGGCTCGGAGCTGATGGTCATAGAGCCCGGCCTTGCAATCAGCGGAATGTTCAGCTTCTGGGTCATCTTGGGCGACACTTCAATATGGTCCCGCCATTCCACATAGCCGCCGGCCATGACTTTAATCTCGTACCGGCCTTCGATAAGGTTGGTCATCTTTACCGGCTGCATCGCAGCAGTGGTGCCAATATAGAGACCATCAAGGTAGACCTCCGCGCCGGCGGGGATGGAGTTGATCTCCAGGTTGCCCATCCACGGGCGCAGATAGTTGTGCAGCATATTTTTAACCAGCACCACCGTGGCCTTGCGGATGTCGGCCAAATTGCTGGTCTGCACGAAATTTGTTTCCGCGACTCTGGAAGAACGAATGTCGACCATGCGGGCGTCAATGTGGATGGTATTTTCCAGGTAGGCGATCTCGCCGAGTAGCAGCACTTCCACATCCAGGACGTCAATCAGTTTCCGCGACGTGCTTTGAGTCAGACCCAGCTCAACGAGGTTTTTTTCATCAATGACCGCGCGCAGCTGATTGCGTTCGATGGCCACGTAATTGGAATTGTTGCGGATCTCCGTAACGATCATGGCCGTCACCGCCTCCGCGAGGCCCATATCTCTCACTTTTTTACTGGCGGATTGGAACGGCAACACTGCTATGCGCGGTTTTTTTCGAAAGTTTTGCGCGTCGGCAGATTGCGATTGCAACGGAGCGCTGGTGGCGTGGAGACCTGAAGCAAAAGTGAGCAGCAAGCCGGTGACCACTGCGGTAGACAAGGCTTTCTTCATTTTCCCCCAATAATGGATTGACTGTGGGGAGTTTAAGCTTAAATGTTGATTATATCAAAATATTCCGCTGAAATTTATCATTATGACGATATATTAATTTCCAATGAAAAATTTATAATGACGTGTATTCCGGGGTCTGCAGCTATTGTAGTTGAGAGAATAGGGGCGGCCCCGGGGGAATTTGAGGGCAGTCAGGGCTTCCCGCCGGGACCTTGGGCATACATGTCTGCGAGGACAGTCAGGAGCACCAAAAGGGTCGATTTAAAAAGCGTGGCCGGGGATCTTGCCGCGGAAGATCTCATGATCGGCTCCGGCGCCATTAATTCTGATCCTAATCTACCCCTGTCGCTCGCCGTGCGCCGTGACGAATATCACCCGCTGGAGTCGCATGTGATCCCCGCCACATTGGAGGCGGGCCGGCAGTGTGCCTTAGGCATGGTATCCGGCCGTATCCCACCGTTAAATTTTCGGTCGGCCAGGGAGCGGTAAATTACAGGAGTCCACTTGCCGGAGAGGGGAGCCGTTCCAGTCGGAGGCGGTCCGGATATGTAAAGGGAGACGAATTGGAGATGGACAACACTCAAGCGGTGCCCAATGATAAAATGCAGACTGCCACCTTGGGGGGCGGCTGTTTCTGGTGCCTCGAGCCGATCTTTTCCGCACTGGCAGGTGTCGGGCAGGTGCAAGCAGGTTACAGCGGCGGCCAGACTGAAAATCCCACCTACAAAGAGGTCTGCACCGGCACTACAGGCCACGCCGAAGTGGTGCAGATAATATTCGATCCGGCCAAAGTTTCCTATGCCACGCTGCTGGAGGTGTTTTTCACCATCCACGACCCCACCACCTTAAACCGGCAGGGGGCCGATACTGGCACACAGTATCGCTCAGCTGTTTTTTATCACGATAGTCCGCAGCAAACAGTGGCGAAAACGGTTATGGACGGCTTGAGCAAGATGGGGCTCTGGGATGATCCCATTGTGACGGAACTGTCGCCATTTGATAAATTTTACACGGCCGAAAATGTTCACCAGGGCTATTTTGAGGCCAACGGCAAAGAACCCTACTGCCAGATGGTCATCGCCCCGAAAGTGGTCAAATTCCGGCAGAAATTTACGTCGCTGCTGAAAAGCTGAGACCTGATCCGCACTGTCGCTGAAGCGCCGTTCCCCTTCCACAAACGCAAAGGAATCATCAATAATCTGCCGCGGAATCCGTTCCGTAGGCAACCTTTTCGAGTTATGCGCCGTCTAACTGTCAGAATTGGAAAAATTGACGGTTTTAAATCTTAGAAGGGATCAAAATCATGAAAAAGCTAGCCGTTCTATTAACGCTCGCACTCACTGCCAGTTTAACGGCGGTGGCCTTCGATGTTGAAGTGCATTTGCCGGGCAGCGTCGAGTCGAACCTGTCCACCACGGTGACCTTAAGCGTGGCGGAAGGGCTGTCTGCCCGCAGCTTCGATGAAGCGCTCTGGACCGCCCTGGGCAATGTCGCCAACATCGAGTACCAGCTGCCGGAGAACCTGACCACCCTGGATGTGGAGATTCGCGCCGGTGTATATGTCCCCCAGACGATGCACCTCATATTCGAGCGCGACGATTTTCAGCAGTTGATAGCGGGTCTGGTGAGTCCGGCAATGTTCCTGCGCGAGAGCGTAGAGATCACCTTTTAATCTTATCCAGGGACGCCGCGACAGCGTCCCAGCTCACCCCTAATGGCGTCCCGCAGGCCCCGGCACGACCGGGGCTTGTTGCGTTGTCCAGCCAACCTTTTGCCGGCTCGCTGTCAAGGCCCATCTCGAAGCCATAGGATTGCCGACTAGGGTATTGGGGCGTAATCTGCGTCTCCGCGGAGAAGCGTCCCTACGAGCGATTTGTTGGGCGGCACTTTAATATGGCAGATCGTCTGGGTGCACATCCTTGTGGTCAGGCTCAGGGTCCTGGCTGAATTTAACAGTTTCGATCGTTTCCTGGCCCTCTAACAGGGCTTTTGCAACCCGATGCATGCCATCCATAACGCGGCCGTCCGAAGACAGAATTATTGGGTATCTCAAATCAGTCTCTTCAATCAAGCGCATATGTTCCACAATTGCTCGGCATGTCGATTTACCATCCTTGTCACCAAACCAAATTGTCTCATCTATTTCTCGGATAGAATCGAGCTTCACCCTTTCGCGTTCAAAATTCTTTGTTAACGTTACTAAGCGGTCAACGTCCCACGCGTAATAACCTTGCCTAGATGGACGAAAGTAATACTGTTTTCTCAATTGCGAATTACCCTGTTTTGCCGCCTAACACCTCTTTACGTGGCTTCCGCATAACATGCATCGAATGCCTGTCAGTGGCCATGTCATTGCAGGGCCATTGAAGCCTGTTCCTGTCATACTATTTGCCGGCTAGGAGAAACGTCAAGGGCCACCCAAAGTTAGGGGATCGCGCTTGTCGTTACAATATTAAGGGATTTTTCACTGCCACCTGGCGGTTCAGTTTGCCTACAGGCCTGTTTAGGCGCAACCCGCACGCGGCGGGGCGAACGGATCAGGATTCGTCCAGAATGACCCAGGTCGTGTCGGCCTCCAGATACGTGAGATAGGTTGGCGAGGGGGACGGCCCGATGCTCCTTGCCAGGCTCCGTCCGGTTGCACCGAGAGGCGCAGTCTAGGTCGTTTGGGCCTTGAGCAGGTGCTTGATCTCGCGGAAACCGACCAGCCGGTTCTCCAGCTCCCACCACAGGTGCAGCCGGGCCGACTTCAGGCTTTGCCAGAACGTAAAGGTGGTGACTTTCTGGAAAAACGGGTTCTCCCGGTAGGCCTTCTGCAGCAGATAATTGGGAATTTTCGGCGCGAGGTGATGGATATGATGGAAGCCGATATTGCCGGTGAACCATTGCAGCAGTTTGGGCAGCTTATAGTAGGAACTGCCGTAGAAGCTCATGGTGGCGTAGTCCCATTCCTCGCTGCGGGCCCAGACGGCGCCCTCGTACTGATGCTGCACATAAAACATCCACACCCCCACCAAGCCTGCCATGATAAACAGCGGCAGCTGGATGATAAGCACCGCTTTGAGGCCAATCCACAATGACAGGCCCGTAATGGCCGCCGCCAGGGCGAGGTTGGTCCAGATGACGCTCCACTGCTCGCGCGAGCGCTGCTTTTTGATGCGGAACCTGTAGATCACCAGGAAAATCCACGCCGGACCAATGAGCAGCATGACCAGCGGGTGGCGGTAAAGGCGGTAGCCGAGCCGCCGGGACCGTGGGGCGGCCAGGTATTCCTCCACCGTCATGGTCCATACATCGCCGCCGGTGCCGCGCTTGTTGAGGTCGCCGGAGTTGGCATGGTGGATGGCATGCTCGTGCCGCCACCGGAAATAGGGGGTAAAGGTGAGCGTCGCCGTCATAAAGCCCACGGCCGTGTTGGCCCATCTTTCCTTGAAAAACGACCCATGCCCGCAATCGTGATTGATGATGAAGATGCGCACTAAAAATCCCGCCACCAGGGGCATGAGCGCCAAGGTCAGCCAGTAGCTCACTGCCAGTAACTGGTACAGCGCCACCCACCCGATGACGTACAGCGTCAGCGTGCTGAGCAGCTGCCACAGCGATTTGGGCAGCGTCGGCGCCTGGTACTTGGCCAGCCACTCCTGCCAGGGGGCCCCATGCAGCTGCTGCTTGAGCTCGGCCAGGCTGGGGAAATTGCTCTCAGATGCCGGGGAAGTAAAAATCATGTCGGGTCGCTTTCAGTGGGAAATCTGCGGGTGTCAGTTATCATCTCTGGACGATGGGGAAATTAACATGTTTTTTACCCCGCGCGGCCCAATTTATCTGCCTGGCGGAGTCGGGCGCAAGGGGAGGCAACTGACTGAAGTTAGCGCTCCGTAAAATGTTCCCCGTCAGCGCCGACAGGATGGACCACCCCTGGCCAAACTCGAAACTTGCAACCTGAGACTTGGAACTCCCCCCTACTCCCTGAAGTAGTAGTTCAGGGTGAAGTTCGTCATCAGGGCCGAGAGGATGGTCCGGCTCTCGGATAAGTAGTTGGCAAAGTCGTCGGTGCGTTCCGTCGAGTGATATATCATGTTCAAGGCCGCCTCGCTGCCCACGGAGAACTGGTCGGAGAGAAAATACTCCGCGCCGAAGCCGAAGGTCAGCCCGATGAGGTCGAGGGCGTCCCGGAGCTCCTTCTTGTCGGACTCACTAAACTCCGAGCCGTTGACCACCGGCAGCAGGTAGAAGACCTCCGCCAGCGTGTAGCTGCGCAGGTCGCCGTTACGGGCGCCCAGCACCCGGATGCCAACCTTGGGTATGAACAGGTGGATGGAGAAGTCGTAATCGCCCGAATCGTAGTCGTCGCTCCAGCTGCTCTTGTATGACAGGGAGAAATAGCCGAGCGCAACGCTGGGCACGATGGTCCTGCCCCCCATGGACCTGGCGCCCAACAGGATCTGCGCGTGGGATATGGGCGCGCCGCGCTTGAAACTCAGGTTGGGCGGTTGGGCCACGAGCCCCGTAACCATGCCAGCCAGCACGAAGGGTAATATTCTTTTAACCATGATCAGCCCCTTTAGGTTGTCTGATGAATCGTGGAATGACGAATTGCCGATTCGTCCGCAGGTAATGTAGCCTTGCAGCAGGAAACAGTTGTCACGGCGGTGTCAAGAAATTGTAAAAAGAGGGTCATGGCGATTGGGGCCGGAGTAGGAAAGAAGATTGAAAATATTCCGGTCACCTGTTTCTGCACGCAGATTTCAGCGTCCCGGCAATTCGCTGCCATTCCCCTGCGATAACCGGACTCGAAACGAGCAACTTGTAGCCTGCCGCCCTGCGGTGGCCTCACCGCCTGTACAGCAGCGCCATGCTGACGCACTGGTTCTTGTAGTTTGACTCGGGATCGAGGTTGGCGATTACGTCCCTCAGCCCGACATAGATGTTGCTGCGCAGGGCCAGGCGGGGCGACAGCGTTATGTCGAAGCCCAACAGCAGCTGCGTATCGAGGTTGAACAGCCGCTCTCCGGCTCGAATGCTGGAACCGGCGAATCCGTCGGGAATATTTCTGATAACCGATCTTCTGCTGCCTACTGCCGCTGCCTACTGGAAAGTGGGCCCTCCAGGATTCGAACCTGGAACCGACGGATTATGAGTTCCAAGTCTTCTCCTCGACAAAAGAAAAATAGCGACAAAAAAGGATGACAACCAAGCCTCTAGATCGGATTGTGATTTCTGGCTCAAGACCAGCACATGCGGGCTACGGCTTGAAAGGACAATTGTTGTCTATGGAAGAGGACGAGCAGGTTGCTATGGCGTCGCTATTGGCATGCAATTCGCCCTGGGTCAGCT
Organism: Fidelibacterota bacterium; assembly: GCA_004124875.1. Taxonomy (GTDB): domain Bacteria; phylum Fidelibacterota; class Marinisomatia; order SCGC-AAA003-L08; family TS1B11; genus TS1B11. The sequence continues at coordinate 454,168 of SCKJ01000001.1, forward strand.
CGAGTAGTGGGGTTCGGATCGGTGGAGGGACTCGACGTCATTACCAAAAGATTTGGACGCCACCTCCCCCACTCTCCTTTAAGCTACTATTTCCTCCCGTAAAAATCACGCGAAGCTTGGTGGATTGAATTGCTTTCAAGAACCGAATCGATGGTCCTGAACTATTTTGATTAACGAAGGAACCAATCATGAGTAATACAGATAATACACCATCCACGCTAACTGTTGATGAAGCAGAACAGATGAGAGCTGCGATGCTTAATCTACCAAATGTCCCGTCGGAACAAGACGACTGGTCCAGACAGCAGGCTGCTGAGGCAAAAAGCTCGTTCATCCGTCTTATTAGTATTTCAATTGATCCAACCCAAACCGGGTATGATTTTGCTATCGAAACTGTTGAGTTTCGCTACCGTGGATTCTTCCGATACTTGGGTTTCTCAAGCTTCACAAAATGGTGCAAGCGATACAATTTCTCCCCCCGCACCATCGCCAAATACTTGAAGACCTATTATGAGTTGTCAGAGGATCGCTCAGTCTTTCTGGAGGTGTACCAGCATTTAAGCCCATGGAAAATAGAGAAGCTGGTTAAGCCCATACTTGCAGATGAGCCCAAGCAGGCAAATCCCAGCAGTAGTCCTGAAGAACTAACGGACTGGCTCGAATGGAAATGGGATCTTGAGTCTCGCTTGGAAACGGCAAAATAAATTGACACACCCGCGGACATTCCCTGCAAATACTGCCAGCTCGCAAGAAGAGGACGAGCAGGTGAAAACGCCTGGAAAGCACTTCCAGGAGAGTCGATTGGACGCGATCCCACCTATCTTTCGGGACCCGCATCAACGATTGCTCTACAACTTCTATCCACCACCACCAATCACTTTTCCCGTAACAGACGGTGAAATCGAACAGTTCCCGCGGTTCTTTTCGATGAAGACCGTTGATGGACTCAAGCATCGGTTTAGAAAGAGAAGAAGCTTGTACCGGCAATGGTCGCGAGAGGTTGCCAGTAACGCAAGACGTCCAGGCCGCGGCAAACATATTTTCGTTCTCAAGCCGGAAACCATGAACCGGCTCCTCGATGCAATGGAGTCAATACAGTCGGCCGGGAGTGCGAATGCTCAAGAAGCGCTGTGGGCAATGTATTTCCAGGGAAAAAATTTTGATGAGATCGAATTGGTAATCAGTAAAAAAACTATTACGCGATTATTAATTCGTGCAGAGAGGATTGTGGGTGTGATACCTGAGGATGCGCCTGAGGGTCTCACGATTGGTATCCCCACAATCAAACTATCCTATCAGATGTTGAGGTGCGGTAGGGACGGGATATTTGATATTCAGCAATACTTTCGTGGGCGTGTGTTTTAATTATGATGAACCTTTGGCTGATGAATGATCAACCTGTCCGATTCGACATGCTCTATGAAAAGCATGTCATTTTCGACACGAATATTTTGATGGAAACCCAAATGGATGTGGACCATAGGAACCGGAGATCAATCAATATCAATCTGAAAGGACCTACCGATGGATGACATAGCAACGCTTCCCAGAATAATCGAAGGCACGCTCCACCGTACGCTGACGGACGAGGACCTGAAGGCCATATTTAGAATCAAAAGTTTCTGGTCGCTGTATTACGCCTCTCTCGTGATTACAGGAATTCGGCCTGTGGATTTGGCGATGCTATGCCAGTGGAATCTCAACCGGGAGGGGAGCAACATCGGGTACTACAGACAAGGGACAACGGAGCATCGGGAAGTATCAGTGCCACCCAATTTCCTTAATCTGTTCCCCGAGGATAGACCCAACGACGAGCCGCTCTTCCCGGCACTCTATTCTGATATCGATGATTTCGAGTTTCGTTCGGAGCAACTCAACGAAAACCTCGGGCCAGTCGCTGATTTTCTTGAGGCTCTCTTGGCTGCCGCAGGAAGGCCAGTCGCGTCCCTGATGGCCTTCAAGGTGACGCACGATGAAGCGCAGCAGGGCGAAAACGATGTACTCTACCAAATTCTCATCTCACGCCTCAATGATGCGAGGGGTGTTTTTGAGATGCCCCAATCGTAATGAGTGAATCATTCAGACTAGGGAGATGAGCATGAAGATCATCGATCCAATCAACGTCCAAACCTTTGATCTCAGGGAAGCAATCTCGAGCCTGATCGGGGCTCGACTGCAACTCGGCCAAACCTTGTATTTTACATTTCAGACGATCAACAAGAATATGAAAAAGCACAAATACACACTTGCGCAATTTCTGAGAATTATCTCATTTTCTTACCCCCGGATGTCAAGACGATCCTTATCACGAAGCTACCGCGTGTTCGAGCGGCTTGTTGTCGAATGTGGCTTTTGGATCACTGATTTGCAGGAGATCGATTTTATCCTGATGTCAAAAGTTGCCGAATGCCGGAACATCATGGCCCTAACCCGCCGAGAGATTATCGTGCAAATCCGTGATCGGACAGAGGCCGGCGACTCGTATGCCCAGATCTCGAAGAAACTGGACGGAATCCTAGCCCACTATCGGGAACATCCACCACGCATACCCGAGGGAGTGCTAGATTTCGACCACCGCCTTTCGGACGTTAAAATGCATTTCAACCTCACGGATTCAGCGAAAGACCCACCTCCAGCCCCACTCAATGTACCGATGGATTTTCCGGGATTAGATCTACCTCGCGTTGTCCTTCCTTGGGATAAACCGGAACCTGAATGAATCCATCGGGCCACCTGCGATTTCTTCTATCGGAAGATTGGTCTTGATAGATGGGCCTCCTGAGCCCGCAAACCTTTCCTCTTTTTCCTGAGAAGGGCCGAATCTGTGCCAACAGTGGCTCATTTTTTGGCGACTTAATTATGGTTATTCACACTGAATACGTACTCACAATTCACAGGGTACCGTTCTCATCAGAAATTGTGAGCCCCATCACATTGGCTTCGCAGTTTGATTGCTCTGTTGATAAGTATGAGTTACATTCGCGTAGTTGGCCGGAACAATTTAGTATTGTTGTTAAACAGGTTCCAGGGAGACGGAAATTTTTGCCTTTTACAGTCCTGCGAGGCAACCTGCTTCAGCAGCGAGATCTATAAAAAGATCGTTGTCTCTGCTAATATTTGCGACAACCCTTCTCGCACAAGAAAAACCTACCCTCGCTGTACTTGAATTCGATGGCTTTGGTATTTCTGCACCCGAAATCGCTGCATTAACAAATCGTCTGCGCACCAACATGACACAACTCGGTACCTACCGGATTGTAGAACGTGGTTTGATGATTGAGATAATGAAAGAGCAGGATTTTCAACTTGCAGGCTGTACTTCAGATGAATGTGCCGTGGAGATCGGCCAACTATTGGGCGTCCAACTTATGCTTTCTGGCAGTATTGGAAAGGTAGGCAATACCTGGACAATTGAGATGCGCTTGGTGGATGTTGAGACGGGTCAAGCAATTAAGTCAACTTTCTATGATACGCAAGGATCAATAGATATTGTGCTCACCGAGGGAATGGGGTCTGCAGCTCGCAGAATATCAGGTCTCGATGCTGTCGAGATATCTACAGTTACGGCTGGGCCAATAGATGCCCCCACACCAAGGCCGGCTGTGGTGAGCATTCAGACCAATCCTGTGGGCGCAGTCATTTTTGTGAATGATATAGACCGTGGTGTTACACCAATGGACGCCTTCGTAATTCCTGCCGGCAGCAATCAGAAGATCACGGCACGTCTTGATCGTTTTCATCCTGTTGATACTACGCTCTCAGGCCAGTCTGGAGAACTATTGATTCTAAAATTGTCTCTAAAACCGATGAACGGATACATCGCCTTCGATGGCACAGAAGGATCATTAGTGAAAATTGGCGGAAGGGCCATAGGCAAAACGCCAATTCCTAATGAGGAGTTGCAGATGGGAACCTATGCTCTGGCCATCAGCAAACCCGCACACTACACGTTCAGGGCCAATGCTACAGTGCTTTATGATCATATCACCACCGTCGATTATGTGCTGAAGACAATACCAAAGGCGCCAGCCGTAGTTTTATCTACTATTCTGCCTGGAAGTGGCCAACTCTACCACGGTCAAAAGCGAGGATTATTTTTTCTGGCTGCCTCAGTAGGGCTAGCATACCTAGGCTATAATGAGCATCTGATACTACAGGATAACGAGCGCCGATATCTCTCCTATCTGCAAGAGTATAACAACGAGACCGATATCGATGCCGCCCTACAGAAGCGTGCCCTCGCTCAGTTCAGATTCGATGCCATGCTAACTGCCGGGCGTCAGCGGGATCTATACATCACCAGTTTAGGTGGCCTGTGGACCATCAATATTCTGGACATTGTTTTCTGATGGCACCCCTGCGATACTTGATTCCGTGCGGAGTAGTGCTTCTGGCAACTTGTGCAAAATATCCCTCGGAACCCGGCTTTGACAATCCCGTCATCCCTGGTGACCCCAACTATGAGGCTCCTCAAACAACTATTCTGTCGGGCCCAGCAGAGGCTTCAGTGATTGACTCCCACACGGTGACGTTCGTCTGGGCGGGAAACAGGAATGAGATGCAGTTCACCTATCAGCTGAATGAGACAAGCTGGTCGGGATGGAATACTGACACAAGCATGGCCCTCCAGTATCTGGATGAGGGGGCATACACATTTGCCGTTAAAGGCCGATATATCTCTGGCGTCGAGGAAGATTTAGCCGTTAGCCGTGCATTCACAATCGACGACATTCACGGGCCTGCCCTGCGGCTCTACCCAAGATTGAAACAGACCGGCCTGTTCATGTCAAACTCTCTCGAAATCATGCTTGAAGAGGTGACTGATGTTATGATTGTAGCGGTGACCCTTTCCTTTGATCCCGCCAAGCTGGAAGTTAATCAGATCGAGGTATATGTTGACGAGCGTTCGATCCTGAAGACCTCTGGGGGCACGGTTATCCCGTTTTGGTCTATCGACAACTCTGCCGGAACAGCCTCGGTGGATGTGGCAACAGTCACTGGTTCTCCGGCCGGGGTTTCAGGTACTGGCGCTATCGCCAAAATCTATTTTACAGCCAAGGGAAGTGGCCAGTTCATTATCAGCGCGGAGGAGTCCTCTATTCGCGATCCCAGCAACAATGAAATCACGATCACTGAATTTGTAGGAGCACTGGTGACCATCAAGTGATTGATTCCCGCCACGCCTTATTGATAACTCTGGCGGTGTTTCTCACTTTAGGACACCTTTCTGCCCAAACCGTCACCGGCTTCGTGACCCTGACGGACGTTACCGGCACGGAGGCGCTCAACTTCCCGGAAGGAGACACGCTGTATGTTAAGCTAGTGGACAGCGACCGCGACCTGGACAACCTGATCGCCGACCAGGTGTCGGTGAGCCTGAGCAGCGCCTTTGAGTCCACCACTGAGAGCCTGACCCTGACCGAGACGGACCTTTCCAGCGGCCTGTTCATGGGCTGGATGCTGTTTGACGCGGTGAGTGGCCTGGCAGTGACTGATGGGGTGCTGCAGGTGGAGCAGGGCAACCAGCTTACCGTCAGCTACACCGATCCGGCGGATGACTTCGGCAACCAGAGCATCTTGACAGACAACGCCTACTATAATGTTTCCCTGGCCAGCGGGATCATCGCGGTGAACACCACCTGGACCAAGGCCACCTCGCCCTACCTGGTCACCGGTGATGTGACGGTGAACCCGAATATTACCTTGACCATCGAGCCGGGGGTGGAGGTGCGCTTCCAACCTGTCAGTGACGACCAGAGCGGAGGCCTCGATGCCAACCGTACGGAGCTGCGCATACGGGGGGGGACCTTGCGGGCTGAGGGCACAGTCACCGACAGCATCATTTTTACTTCCAACGCTGAAGTTCCCGGTACCGGTGACTGGTACGGCATAGTCCAGGATAGCCTGAATAATGGCAGTATTAACGGCCATATCATTATCACCTACAGCCGCTTCGAGTATCACTCTGTCGGCATCAAGGTTTACCAGTATGCTGATTATAGCGTTGTTGATACGATCAGGGTTGAGCATAGCCATTTCCGCCAGGGAGGGCGGGTGATCAGCAGTCAGAATGGTGGCCAACGCTACATCGTCTTTAACGATAACCTGGTGGATGACGGTGGCGGCATCTATTATCCTGACCAGATTCGAGGGGCAGTGATCCAGCGGAACATTTTTAATAAGTCGAGCATTTACTTCAGTTCTCCAGACGGTGCGGTGCAGATCAGAGACAACAGTTTTAACGGCATTGGTCCGAATAACTCTGAATGGGCTATTAATATAAGCTGGGGCAGGGGTGCAGAGATTACCGGGAATACCCTTACCAGTACACAGTATGGAATTAATGTTTATGGTGCGTATGGTGGATCTTATCTGATCGCCGACAACAGTTTGGACAGTGTCTATTATGCCCAGATACAGATCCAGCAAATTCCCAATATTACCATCCGCAACAACACCATTACGAATGGCCGCAATAATGATAACAGTTATGCCGGCATCTATATCTGGAACTGGGATATCTACTCGACCCAGGCGGTGATCCGGGGCAACACTATCACCGGTGGCAACTCCCCAGGTATGTATCTAAACCGGGTCTCGGGCATCATTGACAGCAACATCGTGCAGAACAATACCAGAGGTGGTATCTACCTGACAGGTGAGTTCGGCTATACCTCGATTGACTCCATTCTTTACAATACCATCACCGGCAATGGGGCACCCTATTACGGCATCTACCTGAACGGCTACACCCGGCCGGTGCTGCAGTACAACAACCTCCACGATAATGCTTCCTACGATGTTTACGGCAATATAGCAGCTTCTACTCTGGAGACCATCGATGCCCGTTTCAACTGGTGGGGAACCACCACCACCACAGCCTTCAATGCCGGCGGCAACCCCAAGAACATTGCCAAGATCTACGACCTGTATGATGATGCCACTCTCGGGTTTGTTAACTATGGGCAGTGGCTATCAATGGAAGTCAACATCACCGATATTCTGCCGCCTGAAACTATTGCTGATCTGTCAGCCTCCAACCCGACGTCTAATACCATCGACCTGACATGGACCTCGCCCGCCGATGATGGGGCCAGTGGCAATGCCTCTAACTATGAGCTGCGCTTTAGCAGTTCAACCATCGATGATGCCAACTGGGGCAGCGCTACGCAAGTAACCACTGGGGTGCCGACCCCAGCCACGGCAGGCGCCACGGAGCAGATGACGGTGACCGGCCTTAGCCCCAGCACGGCCTATTATATTGCCATCAAGAGCAGTGATGGCGCCGGTAATGTATCGGCCCTTTCCAACGTCACCAACAGCACGACTGCGCCACCGGACCTGACCGCCCCCAGCGCCATAACCGACCTGGCTCTATCACAGGCCACATCGCGAACGATAACGCTGCAATGGAGTGCGCCCGGTGATGACGATGCCGTCGGCACCGCTGCAAGTTATGATGTGCGGCTATCATTGTCGGCCATTGATGACAATAATTTTGCTGCGGCTACGGCTATTACCGAAAATGTGCCGGCGCCATCGGTATCAGGCAGCAGTGAGCAACTGCTCATCACCGGGCTGGAACCCTATACCACCTACTATTTTGCCATAAAGACCAGCGATGAGGCTGACAATGTATCGGCTATTTCCAATATCGCTACCGGTAGTACCGCCGAGGCGCCGTCCTTTTCGCCTGACCTGGTATGGGGCAAGTTCCATCAGGACCGGCAAAACAGCGGTCGCTCGCCGGTTAATGGCGCGGCGCAAGATACGATACTGTGGAAATTCGCCACAGGCGGCGTGATCAACTCTTCCCCCACCCTTGATGCAGAAGGCGCCATTTACTTCGGCTCAGAGGACGGGAACCTCTATGCCCTGAATCCTGATACCACGCTGAAGTGGTCTTATGATGTCGGTGGAGGCATATCCGCAGCGCCGCTGCTTGCAACCTTGAACTTCCTTTATGTGGGCTCGAAGAATGGGCGATTCTATGCCTTTAATCGAGCCACAGGCGACACCATCTGGAGCTATAATGCCGGTGATCAGATCATTTCATCTGCCACCATTGATCAAGGTGGCCGGGTCTATTTCGGCTCTATTAACGGCACACTTTACTGCCTTGACAGTGAAACCGGGGCGCCGTTTTGGACCAGGAGCATTGGAACCCGTATTTATGCCTCACCTGCGCTATCAATCGATGACTCGACTGTATATGTGGGCGGGTACGATGGGAAAATTTATGCAGTCAGCGTCGATACCGGTGGTGTACGGTGGTCTTACTCGACCGGGAGCCAGATATATGGCTCAGCCGCCGTTGATTCTTCAGGAGTTGTGTATGTGGGAGCGGCCAACGGCAATCTGTATGCCATCAATGGCGATGGGACGCTGAAATGGCAGTATGCCACAGGTGGCGCCATCTTCTATTCCTCACCCGCATTTGGAACAGGCGGTCAAATCTATATTGGCTCTGATGACAAGAGTTTACACGCCATAAAGCGCAGCGATGGAACCAGCCTATGGACTTATGCCACAGGAGGGGTTGTTAGAAACGCGCCCGCTGTAACCGCTGAGGGCAACATATACTTCTCCTCCGCTGACAGTAGCGTCTATGGACTTTCAACTTCTGGTAGCCTTGTATGGTCACGGAAAATCGGCGGCGCGGTCCAGTTATCATCCGTTGGGGTTGGCCCCATTGGGAACCTTTATGTGGGCGCCTATGACAACTATATGTACAAGGTGGGCACAACAGATACGATTCCTCCTGCCGTTCCCCAGAACTTTGCCGCCCAAGGTGGAGATTTAGAAGTCACGCTAACCTGGTCATCTGCCCAAGAGTTCGATCTGTCGAAGTACATCCTGTATAGGAGCACTTCGGACGGATTCACGCCCCAGAGCAGTGATTCACTCGCACTGCCTGGAAAAAGCGACACGACATTTTGGGATACGACAGTCGTCAATGATGTCAGCTACTACTACCGCCTGGTCGCCCTGGACATTGCCGGGAATAGAAGTGCAGCCACGCCCCAAGTTGGAGCTACACCCACTGATTTGCCGCCGAGAATTCCGATCGACTTCGTCGCCAACAACGGAGATGGAGTTGTTGGACTGGGATGGTCGGCAAATACTGATCGGGACTTGGCAGGATATGTTCTGTACCGCAGCGATCAAGCAGGATTCGTACCTGGCGCGAGCGATTCATTGACCTTTATTGCCAAGCCTGCAACGACTTACCAAGATAGTACGGTAATAAATGGGCTCACTTTTTACTATCGATTAAAAGCCGTCGACTTAACCGGATTTAGAAGCCTCGCAAGCGCCGAGGTTACAGGTGAACCGAGAGATTTTACTCCGCCAGAGCCTCCCCAGAATGTAGCCGTAGCCGATGGTGATAAACAGGTTACTTTAAGCTGGACAGCCAACACCGAGCCCGATATCGAGGGATACATCATTTACCGCAGTGAGGTTATCAATTTCACTGCCACAGATAACGATTCGCTAGGCATCACGCTCCATCCCCAAACCAGTTTTATCGATACGGGATTGGTGAATGATCAGACTTACTACTATCGCATTGTGGCTGTCGATAGTTTGTGGAATAAAAGCGCGGTGAGCGATCAGCTGACAGGCCGGCCGACTGATCAAACACCTCCTGCAGCGATTACCGATTTAACGATTACCAGCCAGACGTCAAGATCGATTTCTATCAGTTGGACAGCGCCAGGAGATGATGGGTCGACTGGAAGGGCCACAGAATATGATCTGCGTTATTCGTCAGCGACCATTGACGATCAAAATTTCGATAGTGCAACACGCGTCACAGCCGATGTCCCTGCGCCAGATACAGCTGGGATCTCCCAACTCTATACGGTGACCAGCTTGGACGCCAATACAACCTACTACCTGACGATCAAAACGGTTGATGATAAAGGCAATGCCTCATCGATCTCAAATGTCGTAAGCAGTCTAACAGATGCCTTACCTGTGCTGTCGGATCGATCACCTTGGGGTAAGTTCCATCACGACCTGCAAAACAGCGGTTACACATCGATTCCGGGAACAGTGACCGACTCGGTCATCTGGGAGTATCCCACATTGAGCGTGGTTAATTCCTCACCCACAATCGACTGGGAGGGAGTCGTTTACTTTGGCTCAGAGGATGGATACGTTTATGCTCTTGATCCTACGGGGACCCTTAAGTGGAGCTATCAAACTGGCGGGGGAGTCTCGGCATCTCCCTTAGTCGCCACGCTGAACCGGCTCTATGTCGGCTCGAAAAGTGGCATATTTTACGGGTTTAACAGAGAAACTGGCGACACAGTGTGGACCTACCAGGTGGGCGATCAGATTATCTCATCAGCCACTGTGGACCATACCGGAAAGCTCTTTTTCGGTTCAATCAATGGAGTGTTGTACTCTCTTGATGCCGAGACAGGTGAATTGATCTGGCAGACATCATTGGGAAACAGGATATACGGGTCGCCGGCTCTCTCACATGATGACTCGACCCTCTATATCGGTGGATATGATGGGCTAATCTATGCTGTTGGTACAAAAACGGGAACAGTGAAGTGGTCAAGATCTACGGGCAGTCCTATTTATGGGGCGGCGGCAGTGGATCCAGATGGCAATATCCTGATTGGCTCATCAAATGGAATTTTGTATGCATTAAGCCCAGTGGATACTCTCCTGTGGCAATATTCCGCGGGTGCTGCAATATTCTACTCATCCCCAACAATAGGCTTGCACTCAACAGTCTATGTGGGGTCCGATGATAACAAATTGCATGCGGTAAACCTGAAAAATGGCGTCGGTAAATGGACCTATGCAGCCGCAGGGGACGTTCGCTCATCACCATTAGTAGCAGGCAATGGTCTTGTTTACTTTGCCTCGGGTGATAGCAATCTATATGCTGTCGATACAAGTGGCGCACTTTTCTTTAAGAGAAAATTAGGCGGAGCAGTTCAACTGTCTTCACCCGGCATTGATTTTGATGGAAATGTGTACATTGGGTCTTACGACAATATTATGCAGAAGATAGGATCGCCATTTGGAAGTCAGCTTGCAGTGCGGATATCATCAAATGGCATTGGCGAGGTCTCAGGGGACATCCCCATCGATTTCGTCATATCAAACACAGATCCAACACCAGTGGGGCTCCTTGCACAGTATTCGCTTGTTGAGGGCTCGTGGAACATAGCGACTGTTTCGGGAGATACTTCCCAAATTGCCTTCGCTAATTATGCCGGCCAGTTGATCTGGAGCACCGTTACAGATTTGCCCGGAGTTGACCAATCAGATATTCAGTTCAGACTCAGCCCTTACACCGATACCACCGGTGTAGCTGACACCCTTGTATTCCAAATAGACAATAACCTGCCTCCTGGCATCATTCTGGATGAACTGGTGGGCGAACAATCTGGGGATATCACAATACCATACCAGCTAGTAGACGCGGAGGGAGATTCTCTCGACATTCTTTCAGAATACTACAACAGTACCCTGCAGAGCTGGGTAAAGGCTGCGACAACTGGGATCACTCAAGGTATCACCCAATATGGTGGCGCAATCCTCTGGAACAGTTTGAACGATTTGCCTAACGGCCTGGGGTTCTACGATTTTCGAATCTCGCCTAAGGATAATGACCCAGGAAGGGCCGATACTGTCACGATTTTAATTGACAACATTGGAGCGCCCGTACTAAGTCTCTCAGGGACTCCCGTTGAAGAAGTTTCGGGCGATATCACGTTTGGGTTTTCTGTCAATGATGATGAAGGAGATCCGATCTTCCTGATGGCAAGCTATTCCCTTAATTCCGGATCGACCTGGGTTAGCGCCACGGTTTCAGGCGATACCGCTCTGGCAGGTTCGACTCAGTACGCTGGTGGGGTAATTTGGCATTCGAATATTGATGCGCCGGGTTGGGACTTATTTAGTGCCCGGTTCAGTCTTGTACCCTCCGATTCTCGTGAAGGGTTGGGCGATCAAACCAGTGATTTTCACTTGGATAATAATGAGCCACCAAGTATATCAATTCAACTTCCCAGCGATACAATTTCTGCCTATGCCGACATCAGCTACAGCATCAGCGATGCAGAAAATGACACGATTTCCGTTCTTGCAGAGTATTCACTTGATGGCAAAACTTGGGGTGTATCGACACTAACAGGAGATCGTACCAATGTATCTCAGTCCGGTTATTCTGACGTGACAACTTGGGATCTCATCACCGATATCGGTTTTCATCGTCGCACTGGAGTCCAGCTCCGTTTTTCGCCTGCTGACAAGGATGTGGGTATTTCATCGAGTATCGAGAATGTTTCGATTTTGAATTACGCCGGAGATTACAATGGCGATTTAATAATTGGCGTTGATGATTTGGTACATTTCGCAGCCGCGTGGAATGCAGATCCACAATACCTGACGTATGAGCTAGGTCCTGCAACGGGAGCCGTTCCGGATCTTATACCTGTAGTTGATGGCATCATGAATATTGAGGATCTTGCTGTCTTCGCGCAAATGTGGAATTGGAGTTTTGCCAATACCGGCTTCGCAAAATCGTTCCCAACCTTGGCAAAGACGATTACTTCGGAATCCTCTTTAAGGTTGATTCAGAAAATACCGGATGATATCTGGAGTTGGGACGGCAGGATTTTCATCAGGCTTGAAGGAGATTTATCGTCTAGTCTGATGATGGTTGAGGGGCTTCTCTCCGTGGATGGTTCGCAGATGCGACTCGCACGCTTTTCAAATGGCGGGGCGATGGCTGAACACTGGTCATCAGTACCTCTGTTTATGCAGACCTCGGAAGATAGTAGCCAATATATCTTTGCCTTAGCCGGCCTTGGAGTACGAGAGTATGAAGCTGGGGGAGAAGACCTCCCGATTATGGTCTTCGAAGTTGATCTGACTGATCCAGGTACCCAAAATCTATCTATGGACTACACGCTTTGGAACCGCAAAGGCGAGCCGGTCGAGTCTGGAACGATTAATCTTGAGGTTGAGAATCTCCTGCCGACTAAATATGCTTTGCACCAAAACTACCCGAATCCCTTCAATCCTACCACGACCATTAGGTACCAGCTACCGCGAGCCTCCAGAGTCCAACTGCGGGTATATAATTTGCTGGGGCAGGAGATTATTCGGCTGGTGGATAAAGATCTGGGACCGGGGTACCATCAGGTTATTTGGGACGGCAGGGACCGCTCTGGGCGAGCAGCATCCTCTGGTATCTACATAGTCAGATTGACTACGCAAGGATACGCCAAATCGATAAAATTGGTGCTGCTGAAGTAGTTTTCTCCCTCTCCCGTTGCCCTTATATTCCAGAATAATCCTGTTGAAATTCGTATATGTAATATAGATGCGGGGACTCCAACTCCTCGCATCGCCCCAATTTCGATTCCCAACAAACCTCAGTTAGATGGGTGAAATCGCTGCAGATATTTGGGATCATCCAGTTTTTGGCCGTCATAGGGTGAAATATCTATCCCCGTTCCATGAATAAGCGCGTATTCATAACGTGACGACGTACCTCATTTTGAGGCAAAAGAGGCGTGAATTATCAACCGTCTGCTATTTTTCCCGAGAGAAGATCGATTTTAAGGGGTATAATCATAGCCAGAGCTAATCATACGGTTGGCGGAGAAATCAGGCCAGGCCGCCAATTGTGTGTTTTGAAACCATATTTTCACAGTTTTCATCCACAATTAGAACTGTTGAGAACATTGACATTGAGATTTGGCAAACACTAAATCGAGTCAAGCAATCCATCCAAATCTCTGCAGACATCTGTAAACCATCCAATCCTCACACTCAAATTCGGAAAAATTGCCTCTTAAAATTCGTATATGTAGTATGAAGCGGAGAAATTTTAGTCCCTCGTGGAGCTGAATTTCCTGCTTCGATTAAACCTTCATTTGATCGGCCACGGCTTCCATGTTCAATAACCTGTCAAATCTGGCTGAATAACGCCTAAAAACTCATCTAATAATCAAAGTCCAGCAAATGCGGTTCACATCCGTTTGTTGGACAGATACGAAAGGAATGCCTATGCTGATCGGTTACGCGCGAGTCAGTACGGCTGACCAAACTATCGATTTGCAGATTGATGCGCTTGAGGACGCCGGGTGTTCGAAGATATTCACGGACATAATCAGCGGTTCTAAAATTGCGCGCCCCGGACTTGACGATGCCCTGGCATATCTACGTGAGGGCGATACGCTCGTCGTTTGGAAACTCGATCGATTGGGCAGATCATTGAAGCATCTAATCGAAATCATCACACACCTAAATGAAGAGGGAAAAGAGTTCAAGTCGTTGCAGGAAAGCCTCGATACGGCAACGCCAACCGGGAAGTTGATTTTTCATGTCCTGGGCGCGTTGGCCGAATTTGAGAGATCCTTGATTCGGGAGAGAACCAAAGCGGGACTGGCGGCCGCGAGAGCTCGGGGCAGGATTGGAGGGCGCCCTCGCGTTTTGAACAAGCGGAATGTGGCCCTGGTTAAATCGATGCTGGCAGACCCCTCCGGCACTGTTAAAGAGGTTGCAGAGACACTCGGTGTTTCGCGAGCGACGATTTACAACTATTTGAAACAAGAAAACAAGCCAACACCAAAGGAGTTAACATGACCCAATCTCAAATCATCAAAGCGGCCAGTAGAGGCCAGATGGTGCTCAGTATCGCTCTGCTCATCCTCCAAATCGCAAGCCTGCTCAAAGGCCGCGGGGCAGGGAGCCATGCCGGAACCCCGGCTGCCTCGTAAAGGTAAGGACCAGGTGGTGGACGTTCAGATTCGCCACCTGGTTTTAGGTCTTCTGGCTGTGGGGGCCATCCTGGCCCTGATCTCGGTAGGCGGCAAGATCGTGGTCGAACGGGGCCGCATCCGCAGGCAGCAGGACTTGCTCGATGGCGCCCAGGCGCTGCTCGCAATGATTCAACAGCTAAAAGAGAGAGGGAAATCAACGTGAGCGGTAAAATCAGATTCACCATCACCAATGAGAGTCTGGGGCAGATGGTCGATATCGTTGCCGGGGGCGCATTGCTGGCGAGCAACGCCTTCCTGGTCTTTTCGGGCCTGAAAGAGCAGGCGGATAACAGGCGCAGGCAGCAGACGGCATCGAGGTTGCAGGGCTTTGCGGAGCTGGCAGCCGGCCTGGCCGCTTTGGCCCGGGTGATCGGGCAGAGCCTGGAACGCCATAATGGTTCGGGCAGCTAAAATCTATGAGCCGGGTGACAGGCGGCTGTTCTCGAACAACCTGCAGTGCTACAGTTGCGGCAACACCCGTTCCTTTTCCATCGATCTGCGCCTACGCCACAAGGTAGAGGTAACGCCGGCAGGTATTGAGGTGAGCCTGGATAGGGCCAAGACTGATAAGGTCCTGCAGGCCCTCCAGCGCAATCTCTGCAAGGTTCTTGATGGCGGCTTCTACCGCGACAACCCCCGAATCCACTGCGCTAACTGTGAGGAGGGCGAAACGGTGGACATGGTCGAACGCATCCTCGATGTCTGCTGGATGGAAGGCTGCCCGGGCTGCTGGTACTGCGGAAACTTCATCCCCAAGGATGACCTCATCGAGACCTGCAGCGACTGTCTGGTACAGAATGAGGGACAGGTGAATGAGGAAGGCTGCCTTTACAGCTGCCCGAATTACGACCAAGGCCTATCCCAAGTCCGCGATCATTACGGAATATCGTTGGATTCCTTAAGAAAACAACTGGGCTACCCTGATCCCCCTGCCGGTTGAAGGTCGAATCTGCCGGCAGGCGGGATGCCCAACCGGGGCCAGAGGCTTTACGCTTCTGGCCCTTTTTCATTCATGGAGGGATTTTAAATGAGACTGATCTGCTCGAGCTGCGGAAACTATCGGCATTTTGTCTGCGATGTGGAATCTATCGCCATCGTGGAGCCGACGCCATCGGGTCTGCAGGTGAAAGACCGGGACCGGGACGGAACTTTTGACAGCGGCAGTTGGGTGCGCATGGGGATCGAAGAACTCGTTGACTACTGCTGCCGGGAGGACCTTGGCGCGCTGGTCAAAGATGCTTCCACCGGACGCCTCATCAACCCCCGCATCACCTGCGGCCGCTGTGGCAGCAGATCTGTCTGCGTCCCTTACCGGTCATGGCAGCCCCCACGCCCAGACCTGTCTCTCGATGAAGAAATCACCCAAAACCGTAATGAGCTGTTGTGGCTCAGAAAGGAGCGCCAGCGCTATGGAAATCAACTGCCCCTGCGGCAATAGTCAGTCCTTCGTGCTCCCTCTCTGGGCCAAGGTGACGTTTATGATTGAGGAGAGCGGTGACATCAAAATCCTGCATACCAAGCCCCTTGAATCGCTGGAGGAAAAACTGATCGATCAGGGCAAATCATCCTTCAATCTCACCTGCTCCGAATGCGGGGGTGATGATGTTCAGGTCCAGTTTCAGCCGGCGGGCACCGGGCAGGAAGACCGCAAGCGCAAAGCATTGGAGGCTCTATGAACGGCGACTACAAAACCCAAATCACCGAGCGAGTTAAGGAAGGGGTCAACAACTGGGTCGGGGAGCTTAAGACCAAGCATCCGGAACTGCTGCTGACCCGCCAGTGGCGCGCTCTCTGGCCGCGGGGATTTGAGGAGGGGCACAATGTTGTGCCGGTGGTGACCTCAGCCAAGCAGGGTCAACATCTGGTGGCTGAAGCCAGCTTTGTGCTGCCCGCATCCATGGAGCTCGATTTGGATGCCTTGGAACTGTCGCTCAAGGATGAGGCCTACGCTTCCGGCGCTCAAGTTCAGGCAGCTTCTGAGGCCAACGATCCCCTGGGAACACTCAGCAGTTTGGTGCGAGGCATCAACGGTTTTCTGGAGAGTCTGGCGGGCAAGCAGGCGCCTGTGGTGTCATCGGATCCACTGAGTACTATCAACCCACGCCCATTCTCGGCGGCCTCCCCCCTGTCCATCCAGCGGCCGTGGGAGAGCCATGCGTTGCAGGACATCACCCAGGTGGAGGATATCCGTCAGGCTATGGCTAAAAGTCCTTATTTGCCGGAGTGGTACGCCACGATCTCCAGCCAGAAAGTGGCGGATGATCTGCTCACCCGGCTCGCTGAAGGTTACCTGCATCAACGGTCTCTGGGACGCACCAGCGGCCTCAAAGACTACTTCGAGCTGTACACCGCCTACCTGAAAAAAGAGAACAAGGTGCACGAGTTCTGCTCCTACAAAGGGAAGCCGGTGAAACTAGACGACCGCGGATTCTGCACTGAGAGTTACTGCAGTAAGAAGCCGTTCCAGGCGGTCTGTCCCCGCACGTCACTGCGCTTCGGAGCCCACCCTGATGACTAAACCAAAAAATGAAAGGAGGCCCTATGCTGGCCACACTCAAACGCCTGCTGCCCATGGCCGAAAAGATCGTGGACCGAAGGTCATCGCTGCAGATACTGCGAACCATCTGTCTGGAAAACAAGATGGCTCGTGTCACCGATCTGGAGAGCACGCTGGTGGTGCCGATCAACAATGGTATCTCTGCGTGTCTGCCTCTTGATCTACTCAGGAAGCTGCTTAAATCCAAGCCTGCCAATCTGCAGATCGAGCCGTCCGGGTCCCGTCTAGTGCTGGTCCATGATGGCCGGCGGCTGAGCTTCAAAGGGCTACAAACAGACGATTTTCCGGAGATACCATCCGGGAAGTTCAATGAGATTGGCAAGTGGCCTCGGGAGCTCTTTGGAGAGCTGTTGCTGCAGAGCCGGTTTACCTCGACAGATGAATTAAAACCGAGTCTTCAAGGCGTTCATCTGGTGCAGATCGGCAACGAGATCGAGACTCAGGCTACCGACTCGCATGTCCTTCGCTTTCGCCGTGGCCTGAAGATTAGTGCCGGCAAACCGTTTGAAGGGACTCTGCCGGTGAAACCGCTACAGCTATTGGCGCGGATCGCCAAAGGCAATACCACCGTGGCTGCGTCGAGCGATCATCTGCGCTTTTCACTCCCCGGCGGAATCACGCTCTACGTCCGCCTATTAAGCGAGAAATACCCGGATGTGGCAAGCGTCATCCCCAAGGCGTTCACCGGTAGCGCTGTTGTGAATCGGGAGGAGTTGCTGACCCTGGTCAATGCGGCCACGCCGTTTGCAGATAAAGAGACCAACCTGATGATGCTCGAGACCGGAGAAGGTTCAGCGATCATGACCGTTGAAAACCAGCAGGTAGAGACGAAGTGGGAGGCGACCCTGAAGCTCTCTGAACAACAAGGTGGCACTCTGCGCATCGGCTTCAACTTAAAATTGCTCGAGCGAGTGCTGTCGCTGCAGCAGTCACCAACCGTCCTTTGGCAGTTTACGAATCAATCAAGCGCCTCCATGTTTACCGAGATTGGTGAGCAGTGGGAGTCCGGCGCTCAAACCATCATAATGCCTATTCGACTAAAAATGGAGAAAACTCATGAAAACGAAAAACGTGATCATCGACAAACCGCAGCAGCTTAGCGATGAAATTGAAGGGTTCCGGCTCGATGCCATCGACGCGGAAGCGAACTACACGGTGGCACGATTGCGCCTCTGCAGAGACTCGCAGAGCCACGAGCCGGTACTGTTCTACTCCCAGGAACTCTCACGCAACTTCAAGAATCCGGACGACCCATTTGCCAGACGGCACCTGATCAGGGCGTTCGTGCCGGGTCAGTTCGGGGCGGCAGCTGACGAGGCCATCACCTCCAAGTTTCAGGATTCGTTGTTGGCCCACAAGCCAACCATTTCTGACTACTCGCCACTGTCTGACATCCACTCTGAGAAGATGTCGCTCTTTATGGATGAGGAGACAGCGCAGTTTTTGGAGGATCAGGAGATCCGAGTTGACGGCCTGGCTGAGGACTTCCAGTCGATCGAATCAATCTCCGCCAACGCCTACATGGAGGGCATTGCCTTTGATGCTTCCCAACTCAAACGAGAACTGGGTAGGATCAAGGCTCAATGCGCCGTTCTCAAAGGCGAAATGGCTGATCATTTTGAGGAGCCGATTGAGCCCAATCTTATATCGGAAGATTTGTTCGCCGAAGCCCTTGCCAGGCAGACCAAAATGCCGCAAGGAATGATGCAGTCCTACCTGCTCGTTCGCGAGCAAATGGTCGAGGTTGAAAAGCAGCTGGGCGAGTTCGATGCGGCGGTATTTTCTGAAACAGCAAGCAAAATTTGCCTGCCCAAAGCGGTCGAGTTGTTGCCACTACTGCCGGCTATGGCAAGCTAGAAAGGAGGCATCATGGTCGATGATTATCTGATGAATCGGGTTTCAGATGAGGATCTGCGGAAGGCTTATTCGGCCCGCTTCTCCATGAAAATGGGTGAGGTCTTAACCGGCAGTCAGCAGGTCGCTGATCATCTACAGGCCATGCTGGCAGGTCGGACCCGGGAGACTGTCGTGGTGATATTCCTGGATGCAAGGAACGCCTTCATCGGCAGCGAGATTTGCTTTGAGGGTACGGTGACCCAAGCGGTGATCTTCCCCAGGGAGATTGTTAAAGTGGCGCTGCTGAAAAATGCAGCGTCCCTCATTCTTGGGCACAATCATCCGAGCGGGCAGACTCGACCAAGCACCGACGATCAGGAGATCACGAGGAAGCTTAAGCGCGCCTGCGAGCTGGTCGACATCCCACTTTTGGACCACGTGATTGTGGGCGACGGCTACTTCTCATTTGCTGACCAAAACATCCTATAAATAGGAGGGAATTATGAAGATTGGCTTTGTCCAGCCTGAGGAAGAAATCGTAGACGATGTCGGTTTTATCGAAACAGCACTCGGCAGGGGTTCTGCAGATATGAGTTGGCCCTCCTGGGTGTTGATGATCTTCCTTCATTTCTGCATCGTGCAGGTGATCATCACTTTTGCCAAAGAGCTGTTCAATTTCTTCTTCTCACGCTAATTCAAATCAGGCGGGCTTGTCTAGCCTGCCCCTCAATCATAACTTGCCAATGTAACACGATCAGTAGTCTACGATAGTACCGAGCAATTACCCATAACAGAAAGACTCGGGGGAAGAATCCTCTGCAGCCGCCTGTAATGGGTAGCTCGGGCTATTGATCGTGTTACAACTGTCGATACACCTGGGTCTGGCTGCAGGGGATTTTTCATTCTCCTGCAAATGGCTCCGGTTTCTGATGGTGAGTTCTTGCAACACGATCAACGGAGTCCTATCATGATCATCAAACCAAAACGCCGAGATTTCTTGCTGTCCCTGCTGTTACTGAACACTGTCGCGGCCCAGAAACTAGAGAACATCACTGTCCTGCCTTTTAGCGGATGGACCGGAAATGCCAGATCTGCGCAGGAGTATCAGAACGCTCTCACCGATAAAATCGCCACCAAGATCATTCAGTCTCACCGCTTTAACGTCATCGACCGGACCCACTTGGACAAGGTGCTTGCCGAGCAGGATCTGCATCTGACTGGCCTCATAGATGAGTCCACAGCTGTGCAAATGGGCAAAATAGCGGGAGTGAACAAGCTCATTATCGGCAGTTTCACCCGCAGCAGCACGGAACTACATAAAGCCGTCTATTCCAGTGGACAAAAAATCTCTGACGCCTACTACTCGGCAGTGGTACAGACGTCCATCAAACTGCTCGATGTGCAGAGCGGGCGTTACCTGGAGGCAGCTGAAGCCGAAGGTACGGGCAAGAGCTCGGACCAACGCAATGCTCTGCTCAATGCGCTTGATGAAGTTGCTGCAGCGGTCATCACGAGCTTTGAGAAGTACTTCGCTATCCAGGCCGTGATCACATCGGTAGACAAGGCCAGGGTCACCTTGAACCGCGGTTCGATGGGCGGCGTAAAAGCAGGGATGGACTTTCTGGTTTATGACCTGCCGATTACGCCGGGCCAGGCCATGCCGACAATCGAATCAGGCAACGAGTCCATTGGCATTGTTCGTATCATCTCAGCCGAGAGCGAATCGGCCCTTGGCAGAATAATGGCTGGCTTTGACAAGGTGCAGGCCGGCCATCTTATTAGGGAGACCAAGACTGAGGTGAACACCCTGGCCATGGTACTGGACAAGACCGGCAAGCAGGTCATTATCAATGCGGGCATCGATCTAGGCATCAAAGCAGGCATGACTTTCGATGTTGTCACCGCTGGCCGGGAGATCACCGACCCGATGACCGGCGAGGTATTCCGTACTTCACCAGTCAAAGTCGGCATCATCTACATCACCAATCCCGGCACTCGTTCATCTGAGGCGAAGATCATCAAGGGTCAGGAAAAGATTGATGCAGGTATGTGGATATTGGAGCGGGAGACGGCCATGGTCAGCGTCTCTGCATCTCTTTCAGTTGGGCTCCTCAGCGCCAATTTTGCGCCCAACACGGTTGTCGACACGTTCACCGTTAATAACAAGTTCACCGGCATCCATGAGGTGATTGTCGATTACTCCGATTATGAACCCATTACCGGTGGCCTGGTATTTCAACTAACAGGCGTGCGCCGGGACCTGGTGCAGGGGTACTCGGTTGGTTTTGCCTTTAACTATTTCAGCTATACGGGCGATGTGAGCGCCTGGGCACTGGATATAATGGCCACATATGACCTTGCGCTGGTGCCTGATAGGCTCACGATTTCGCCAGGTCTAACAATAGGTTACGGTATTGCCTCACAGGATCTGCCAGGCGGAATTGTTGCCCAAATCAGCGACAATGTCAGTTCGTCCTTATCCTCCGGCGGCATATCGATCACGCCACAGGTGAGCCTGCAAGCAAAGATGGGGAGCCTGACCATCACCGGCGACATCGCCTACCGCCTCTGGAACATCAGTAGTTGGTCTTATGATGTGAACACCGGCAAAAAGGATGACTCTGGAAATGATGAAACCGAATCCTTTGAGCTCGATCCTGGCATGATCCCCTACCCTGAAATATCCGTGGGAGGCCTCTACTTCACTTTCGGTCTCTCGATTGAGGATTTCTGGTCGAAGATGACCAATCTGTTTTAATCCCAAGATTATTATCTCAAATCGAGATTGATTCAACATACTTGATAAAAATTAATACTGTCTATAAGGAGGGAACCCTCATGAAACACACACCTAGTAATTTTATTTTTTTATTGCTGATAATTGGATGTGATATGGGAAGCACCGATTCGATTTATCGCGAGAATCTCCAAAGGACTGGAGTATCGATAGAAGATCCAATTGGTGATAATCCCAACGTGAGTCTTTTGAGTGATTGGTTATGGACCCAGGAGCAGATGGCATCCCCCGTAATATCCGGCGGATCTATCATAAGCGGCGGCTTGACCATCTCAAAACTGAAAGCGACGGACGGCGAACTTAAATGGAGCAAGAATGCCCCCGGTCGGTTCGTTACCGGAACACCGATTATTTCTGGTAAGCAAATATTTTTCCTCTCCGGCCAAAGCTATCTGAGTGCGTTTAGATTGAAGGATGGCGAGAAACTCTGGTCCACCAAAGTGGCGCCTGTTTGGCAGGTCATCTCACCCCTCGTTGTCGATGGCAGAGTCATAATCTCAACATCGGAATCAACCGTATTGGCATTTGACCAAGATGACGGAAGATTGTTGTGGCGGCATGCGCTCGATGGCAAGTCATACACTTCAGCCTCATATAATAACAATATCGTCTATGTCGGTTCAATGGCAGGAGCCTATGCCTTAAATGTTGGAGACGGTTCAGAAGTTTGGCATACTCCCAATTACCACATAGTAACAATCATCGTCTATTCCGACAACCATTTATATTATGGAATAGGCGAGGGAGACATTATTGCGCTGGATGCCTCAAATGGCGAACTGTTATGGAAGTATAACACTGGGAGTGAGATTTCTTCATCTCTTGCCGTGGACCAGACCTCAATATATGTGGGCAATGCGGGAGGAAAATTAGTAAGCATTGAGAAACAGACAGGCTCCTTACAATGGTCTTACGATGTTGACACTCTCATTCGCTCCTCATCAACTGTTGCTGGTGATGTTATTTACTTTGGAGATATGAATGGGGTAGTGCACGCATTGGATAAATACAGTGGCCAAAAAATATGGACCGTCGACGTCGGTGGGCCTATTCGAGTATCGCCGACTCTTTCTAAAGACGGACTCATCGTCTACACTGATGAAGGGGACCTCTACAGGCTAAAATAAAGGTACGCCCAAAGCTGCGCAATTAAAGCCACCTGATCAATGATTGGGTGGCTTTTTTTATCTTCGAGATGGGGCCTAGAAGCATACCCAGCACTGTGGGGTCAAAAGGTAATTTTGAGAGCGCAGAGAGGTGCTGTGCAAGCTATGAAGTGGATCTACTAGGTCGATCTGAGCCTGTACGTTCATATATGATGCCACCATCGGTAGGAAGGTGGCATCCATGATTGGATTCATTTGTCACTTCCAATTTTCATATCCAAGTAATAGATTCGCCTTCGTACCCATAGTGTATATATTGTCGACAAAATGAATACCGAATCTGATTTTTGAGGGAAGGATAGCCGCAAATAAGGAGAGTCAAATGCCCGCAATAACGACATCAGCAACGCGTGAAATAATCGATGATTTCGCGCAGGAAATTCAGCATCGATTGACAAAAACTCCGAAGCCATCCATGGAAGTGATCAATTTTAGAAATGAAACAAAAGAAAAGCGTGAACGACCGATAGTTAGTGTCCCCATCGAAATTCTTCGATACAGGAAGAATAATGGGCGTATAGCCTCAGATGTTCTCGATCACGAGCGAAATGTAGGTATGTTGGATGAAAAGGATGAACTTTCCCAAGAGACGATAAGAGATTTTCTTGAGAAGAAAGACCCGGAGCGCACGGAAGTCCTAAAGAAAGACATCATTCATAAGGGGCAACGGGAACCCGCAATTATAACTTGTGATGGTTTCCTCGTCAATGGCAATCGCCGAAAAATGGTGCTTCAGATGCTCCAGCATGAGTTCCCCAACGAGGATGAGTACAGATTTATGAACGTCGTAATCTTGCCAGGAAAAAATGAAGAGGGAGGCCCACCGACACTACTCGAAATTGAACAGATTGAAAACCGCTACCAACTCCAGAGTGACGGTAGATCAGAATATTACGGATTCGATCGTGCCCTATCTATCGAGAGGAAAATTGAATTTGGATTCTCTCTTGAGGCTCAGTTGCGTGACGATCCACAATATGTGAATGGCACACCCAAGGAAATCAAGATAGCAGTTAAAGAATATCAAAAGAAATATATTCAGCCGCTAAGATGTGTTGATCGATACCTTGCCCAGTTTGGACGTGAAGGACTTTATCGAACAATCTCGACAGGAATGTCGGACCCCGAAGGCCGTTGGCAGGCATTTATTGACTACAGCAATGCCTATATGAGCATTTTCAGCAATCCAAAAAATCTTTTAAAGTTTGGAATCGAGGAAGATGAAATCGGCGAAATTGAGGAGGCTGCTTTTGATATTATTAGACTCCGAACAGTGCCTGACATGCCTAAGGTTCATACAATTATGCGGAATTTACCCAAGTATTGTCGCACCAACGAAGGCAAGAATGCTATTAAATCGATAGCGCAAAAAGTAGGCCCCATTTTATCAAGTGAGGAATCAATTGATGAGAACGGCAAACATTTATCGATCCAAGAAATTGATGCAAAATGGGCTGCCAAAAACATCGAGACGATCACCTATCACATCAAGACTGCATCGCGAAGCCATGAATCATTGAAGGAAAGGGAAACACCGCTTGAGTTACTAGAAGCAGCGTATAAAAAACTCACACATGAAGACATGGATCTGGAGTCAATAGCGATCAATGATCTTGATAAGGCCCGGAAGTTGGCGGTAAAAGTTAAAAATCGTGCTAGCGACTTAGAGAGCCAAATATATCACTTCAAGAAAGATTTAAAACGCCTTAAGAATAAAAAGTCGTGATCAAGATTCTGACTGAGGGTGATCAACTGGTGATTCAAGTAGAGGAAGGAGACCTGGAGCCACGTCATGCCAGTCAATTTGTATATTGGGGCTTCGAGTATGATTCAAAGAGAAGAAGGTATACCGCGCCTGAAGCAGGCAAATTAACATTATTACAAAAAGTGACTGCTTATCTGGAAAAATCTGGGCATTCTCCCCGACTCAGTGCAGAATTAGAGTCAGTCCTCCAAAGAATAAAGACTGCCGAAATAGCTCTGAGTATGGCACTTGATGCCGGAATGAAACTTAAAGATGGGGCGGTCGACATGCTTAAGGCCCAGGAGTTTAGCGACTATCTAAAAATGAATTTGCCACGACGGTTGAAAGAACATCAGATAAAAGCGGCCCTCCACTTATTGGCGGTTCAAAACGGTGCGAATTTTTCGGTGCCTGGAAGTGGTAAAACAACGGTCGTCTTGGCTGTATTCCATCTACTCCGGCATCTCGGAGAAGTCGATGCTCTATTT
This sequence comes from Fidelibacterota bacterium, assembly GCA_004124875.1. Taxonomy (GTDB): domain Bacteria; phylum Fidelibacterota; class Marinisomatia; order SCGC-AAA003-L08; family TS1B11; genus TS1B11. The sequence goes on from SCKJ01000001.1 coordinate 479,560, forward strand.
GTTGTTGGTCCACCAGCCTGTTTTGGTCCTTGGCGGACCGAATACAAAGAAACGCTAGGCAAATCGCCCACCTATGAAATACTTGCTGGAGGCAACGTAGATGATCGCCGCACAAAGTACTTAGTCAATCCGGACTCCGTTTGTGACCTATACCTTACAACCTTCCAAACGCTCCAACGGGATTGGGAGAAAGTGCGCATACTTTTCGAAAAACAAGGTGTCAAATTCTATTTGGTGGTGGACGAAGCCCATTACATCAAGCAAATTAACGGTGCTTGGGCAGAGGCAGTTTTGAACGTGGCGAGTCATGCGGTGCGTAGAACAATTCTGACTGGTACTCCATACCCCCAATCCTACGCTGATGCCTTTAATCTCTTTGATGTTCTATGGCCGGAGCGCCCTCCTATATCTGCCACGGATCGCCACAGGGTGCAGTATCTCACACAGAAAAACCACCTGCCTGAGGCTGCCGAAATCCTCAAAGAAACAGTTGGGCCGTTATTCTATCGAGTACGCAAACCCGATTTAGGGCTTGCACCTCAGATATTTCATGCACCGATACAAATAAAAATGAACAAATATGAAAGACTCGTATATGACTCGATCCTGGATAAAATACAGGAACTCTCGCAATCAGATTATTTCCGAGATATTGATCTGCTCATGCGCTTACGCAGGGGTAGAATGATACGCCTGCGTCAATGTGTTTCATACTCAGCACTACTTAGATCAGCCATAACTGAGTACACTGAAAACCTTCTTGAAGGCGATATGGCGCTTTCTGATGTTATAATGCGCTACGATGAACTTGAGACTCCGGGGAAAATTGAGACGTTGTTACCAATTCTTCAGAACCTATTGGATCGTGGTGAAAAGGTAGTCATCTGGTCAAATTTCGTACAAACCCTGGAATTGTTATGTGAAAGAGCGAATACTTCAGATCACCATTCTAAATTGATCTACGGCGCGACACCAATCCAATCCACAAATTTCAGTGATGAGATGACACGGGAAGAAATCATCCAGCAGTTTTTGCGCCCTGATAGTGGGGTGGATGTGCTCGTTGCAAACCCTGCGGCATGTGCAGAATCTATATCATTGCACAAGTCATGCTCTTATGCGATCTACTACGACCTTTCGTATAACAGTGCACAATACTTACAATCTCTTGATCGAATTCATCGCGTCGGCGGATCGGAAGACAAATCCGCGAATTACATATTCCTCCAATATGAGAATAGCATTGATGCGGATATCTTATCGAATGTCAGGACGAAAGCGGAAAATATGAGCCAAGTAATTGATCTGGATTATGCTATCTATTCACTTGATATGTTTGAGGAAGATGAAGAGCTGGGGGCTTATGCGAGAATCTTTAACAAATAAATTCGATGCATTTCAAGGACTTGAATGGCACAATGTTCTTGAGTTGCTAGAGGTTCTTCAAGGAAATAAATATAATAAGAAGGACTATATCAAACAGAGGTATAGTTCACAAGCATCAAATTTTAGTGAAACGCTTGCTTTTGCCGTCTCGCTCGGCGCAATACAAGAAGAGAATGGGCGTGTTCGATCCCTCAAAATATTTCAATCTTCCAATGAGGCTAAAATTCACGATTGGTTTATTAAGCGTATTTTAAAACGCCGAAGCCGCTACCGGACACGGATATTCCAATACTTGCGTTTGTTCTGTATTACAGATGGGCAACCTACATACTGTCCCCCGTCTGTATCCCGACACAAGGATAGCCATGTTAGAAACGTCCTTATGGAACTGGGAATCGTATCATATGATGAAAAGCATGACTCCTATCAAATATCAAATCAATATTTTGACCATTATGCGTTGGCATGTGATAGCGCTAAAATTAAGAAGCCCGAAACACTGCGTGCCTCGATCCGCTCCAGGGAATTAATTGGTTTGGCAGCGGAAAAAGCCGTCATGTTATTCGAACAAAGCCGATTGGGTAGTAACTTTGCTAATCGTGTCAAGCATGTTGCTTTACAGAATTCCTCGGCCGGCTATGATATACGAAGTGTAACGATTGAGGATGGCGGTGTCATTATCCCAAGATATATTGAAGTAAAAGCCGTTTCGTTCTCATCTTTTCAATTCCATTGGACTCGAAATGAGGTCCATGTGGCAAGACAGTTAGCAGATTGGTATTTTCTGTATTTGATCCCCGTAAAGGGCCATTCTCGCTTTATCAGCCGCGAGATTAAAATTATTGCCAATCCGCATTCTGTGGTTCTTCGAACACCTGGCACTTGGCTTGTCGAACCTGATGTATTACTATGCTGTCTTCGAGAAGAATAATTGACTTTTGAAAAGATTCTCCCCATGACAACTGAATATATATCGCCCACCCATACAGAAGAATCACTGATGGCAAAACCCGTCAAAGCACCATTTGGCTACTATGGTGCTAAGCAAAATATTGCCCGAAAGATAATCAACACTCTTCCACCACATAATGCATGGGTGGAAGGATTCTGCGGTTCTGCAGCGCTTACGCTTGCTAAGCATCCGGTTCCGATAGAAGTTATCAATGACCTTGATGGACAGATTGTGAATCTATTTAACCAACTTCGTAATAATAGCGAGGCTCTTTGTAGGGCAGTTGCACTCACACCCTATGCGCGAGAAGAATTCGAGCAGGCACGTGCACCATTTGGTGCAGATCTCGATCCTCTTGAACGCGCTCGGAGATTTCTTGTCAAGACCATGATGACCGTAAATGGCACATATGGGTCATCAGGAAGTGGATTTTCTTATTCTTCTTCATATGCAAGGGAGGGAAAAGAAGCCCGTGTGAATCGTTGGTATAACTTGCCAGCACGTCTTGAGAAAGTTGTAGATCGACTCCGTGGGATACGAATAGAAAACCGCGATGCCCTTGAACTAATTGAGATGTTCAGAAACCGTCCTGCAACCCTAATGTATCTTGATCCACCCTACTACACTCAAACCGATCATAAGTACGTGATTGATGCAAACGATAGGCAGTTCCACTTGAATTTGCTTAAGGCCTGCAAGAGGGCCCGTTGCATGCTACTCATTAGCGGATACGAGAACGATTTGTATGATGAACAATTGACTCAGGAGGATGGGTGGAAGAAGTGGATCATTGAAACCCACACGCGCGATACTTCAGGGAAAAGTTACGCACGATCCGAAGTACTGTGGATGAACAGGCAGTTTCAAAAGGCCAAATTGCAAGGAAAAATCCCGATCCTCTTGAGGAAGAAGGAGCGATATGATAACAAAATCAATCCGCCACGAGGAAGGGATTAATCGAATTATTGCTTATGCTGCTTCAGGAGCTGGCGATCGGAATTCCCCTGTTTTCCTTAATGAGCGAACCGTACTTTTATAATAATAGGCACCACAATTCTTACGTTTAATTTGTGAACAAACTTGAATAATCCGCCGACGCTCGTATTATTTCGAAACCACCCTAAAAGCCAGATTTTGAATGAACAGCTTCTCAGCTCACTGCAAGCGCTGGAAACGTGCTACTTCTTAATTGCTCTCGGTAGATTTCCTCATGCACTGACGACCTGTGCGATCTCCATTGAGAGCGCAATGCAAGCCTCTTCAACTCTGATGATGACGGCTAAAAATTCGTTACAAGATGGATTTAAAAAGGCAAGGAAATTGCGAAATGGGTTCAACGAGATTAGTTCTGATAAATTTGAAAGATTCAGGGTAGCTCGGAATCGAATAACGCATGAAGGCTTCAGTCCAAAGGATGATGATGAATCGGCTCGACTACTAATCGAAGTAGGGTTTCCGTTACTCTTGCTCTGTTACCGCGAATTGCATTCCTTTGATCTAATGGATGCACTCATTGTTGAGTTGAATGAGCATCTCCAAATCGCAAATAGAGTATACAAGCTTGTAAGAAAGGATAAAAATCTCCATAATATTGAAATTCAATACTGTTTTGACAGTTTCGCTCAATGTCTCCGGCTTCAATTAAAGGGAAATTTTTTACCCGATTGGGAAGAGGATGTGCTAATCAAATCGGAGAACATTGGTACAAAATTTGGGGCGATGGAATTAATTCTTAACAAAGTTTCAGACTTGTTTGGAGATTACGAAAGATTTAACTGCCCCGTATGCCAAGATGTTGACTCAGTGCTTGGATCAATCGACATGGATTACCTTCACTTGGGGGATGTATTAATTCAAAGAATGGTTTGCGGCTCATGTGGTTTTACAATCGGATTTGGGAAACCACATTTAGCCATGGAATTGCTCCGAGAACAGATTGATAAGGTGGAGTCGAAAATATTGAAAGAGTATGGCATTAATCAAACCTAGAGCCCTCCAATATTTTAAGAAGTACGGACTTCTCGAGACTATAAAATGGGTTGAAGAAGATTTACGGAATACCTCCAAAGCGGACCTTGAGCTGCTCTCAACCGTGGACTTTGCCACCCTCGAGTTGGACAGAGAGGGGAATGCTATTTCAGTGATAACCGTACGCGACCTTATCGCCAGCGAACCTGAATGGGCAGCCAAACTGGACCAGGAGCCGTTCTCGGGCGAGAATATCGCCACGGCATTGAAGAAGCTGGGAGAGTTGTTTGGGGATGGGGAAACAAGTTGATGAAGGCAAATCCATGGTGGCTTTACTTAACAACGATTGTCAGCATAGCGATCGCGGTCCGTCTTTCAACGCTACCATTGCCTGCGCCAATCTTTAGTCTACCAGTGTTTGCATTAGCAATCTGGCAGATCAAGGAGATACTATCACGGTCAATAGCCCACCACGATAGAATTGTGGAGAGAGAGAATGATCGATTGCAGGAAAAAGCGGCTCAAACTCTAAAGCTGGCCAGCGATCAAAACCTAGAAGCGCGCTGGTCGATACAGGAACTATGGGAGAGAACTGTCTGGCTAGCCAAAAACTTCAAAGAATTATGGCCAGGTGGAGATAAATCCCAAGACCGAATCGATGGGTATTTAAGCAATCTTCAGGATTACGATGAGTTCTTGACCAACGAATCAATCAATCTGCCAAATACCATCAGGGAACCAGCCCAGACGATTTTCCAATCAATCCATGAATATAAAAGAGGGAAAGATATGAGATGGGATCCACCTTATGATCCCGAATACAGCTTAGAGGGCGGCAAGATGATGTCCTCGGGCGCAAAGAGCTTGAATAAGGCTTTTGGCGAGCTTCAGAAAGCGATACGGGATGAATATGGGGTGGAGTGAGGACATGCCAGATGAACACTGAAGCACAGCCAACCGAACAGCACACGAAGGCGTGCATCTTCTGTTTTCGTACTGATTTGGAGACTGAGTTTTCTGAGGAACACATTATTCCCCAAAGCATAGGCGGGAGGCTTGTGCTGGATCAAGTTTGCAAAGAATGCAATGATCAGTTAGGACATCAAGTCGACGTCGACATTCTCAAAATTCCCGAGATATTGAAGGCTTTGGAGTTTCTAAACATACCTTACAATCGTGAAGGTATTCTGCGTTCATACTATGATGTTCAGGGAAAGAGCCCGGAAGGGCCAAGAAATATCAGAGCTACCGCTAGCGGTTTCGAACCTCTCCCTCAGCAAATGCCGGACGGAAGTTTGCTCACTCCTGATGATAGGGCGATTGAAGATCTAACTAGAAGGGTCATGAGAGATGAGCGACTAATTGAGGCTGGATTAACTCCAGCACAAATACAGGCAGAGCTGAAGAATCTAATCAGAGCATATAATCAGTCCAATCCAGGTGACGTGATAGACTGGCCTGCATTGGGTGTGAAACTGGTTAGGAGGCAGGGGAAAACAACTATTCGAATTCAGTCACGGAAAACTCCTCAAATCCATAGACTGATGGCCAAAATAGCCTACGAGTTCTTGTTCTTTATCGGTTGGCGAGAGTTCTTAATAAACCGACAAGTTGCTGAACCGCTTTTTAATGCCATCCAAGGTGAAACTGACGATAATCCCGCCTACTTTCTGCGACTTGATCCGCTTTCAAATGAATTCGTTCCCATTCATACTATAGAACTACATACCCATCGCGGGATGACCGAGGTGTACATCCTATTATTTGGAAGAATTGGCTACCGAGTAACTACCATGGCCCTACTCCCTGACTATCTAAAATTCATTGGAGATCAATATGGCATCGATGATATTATTGGAATCCATTTCCAACAGCGTTTAGATGGTGAATTAGGCTTCCATGCCATAACTGCTGACGGGGAATACATATGGCTCGGACAGAAGGAGTAGGCCATGACCAGTGGAATGCTGCCAATATCAATTTTATAGAAAAAGTCAATTTCGCGGCAAATTCTGCTTAAAGGGTAGAACAACAAAAGGAGCGCCAGTGAAAGAAAACGACGATAGAGATAAAATAGTAGAAATCTTGCAAGGTTACACATGGACATATGCAGATAAGGATCCAGTGGCACTGAGCATTATCCGCGATCGGATCGAGTCTGCTGCCAGGATCCGGAAGATGCATTTCTATTCGGAATTAGTTACCGGTGTTGTCTTCCACCTACCAAACGTGCATGAGGGCCGGGATTACGAGATTCAAACCGATGAGTGGCAGGGACTAGACCGTCGAATTATTGGCGACTTTCTGGGTAAACTTTCTGGCCAAAGCTTCATTGATCACGGCTTCATGCTTAGTGCTATTGTGATTGGAAAATATGAGAACCAGCCAAGCGACTTCTTCTTCGATTGGATGAAGGAAATAAATATTCTGACAGATCTTAATGAGCCAACAATCTTAAAATTTTGGGCAGAGCAAGTAAAGAAGATATTCAGCCATTACGCATCTGGGGGAGGGTGAGATGGGGATTCGAGCTACGGCGTTTGATATGAGATACATGTGGCCAGCCGAAACGGAGCAGAGACAATGATTGAAGGACAATTCGTCACTTTTCCAATCGATAGAAAGTCTGCAAACCAGGTCACTGAGGGCAATGTGCTTTTAAGAAAGACCAAAGAGGATTCCGACTTATTTACTGGTATGATTGTACGAATTGTGCCTCTTGATAGTGGCCGCTCTATTACCCGCAAACTGAAGCTGGCCAACACTGGATTGAAATCTGATGAGATCGGGCTACATACTGAATCAAAACGACGGATGTACGGAAACTTACCGCGACCAGATGAAGTGCTTCACCTACTCATCAAGCCTGCAAATTTGATCCATCGCATCACGTTTTATGCAACGCATTCGGGCTTGCCTAATTGGGTAAATAACTTGATTGCCATAGCAGGAATAGTTGGAATAGTTCTTGGATTTGCGAAGTGGGCTTTGGGGATGTTTTGAAAAAAAATCAACTTCGATACGAATCCCGCTTAATAGCGCGGCTGTAAAAAACTGAAAGGAAGTTGAACATGACAGTCTGGATGGTAAGAGCGGGTTCAAGTGGTGAGCGAGAAACCTTTGCCCTCGATAACAATGTTGTGGTCATCGGTTTTGATGATGTTCCTGATATGAACAAAATTGATTCTTGGGATGAACTCAAGAATATCATGCGTGAAGCAGGCCCTGGCCAGAAAAAGGGGGCCATCTCCAACTGGTCAGGACAGGTTTGGGCGTTCGCCAAGTCGATCGAAGTTCATGATCTTATTGTTCTTCCACTAAAGTTGGAGAGTGGGATTGCAATTGGTGAAGTTGTTTCTGGGTATAAGTATGTCGCTAATAATCCAGAAGGGGCAATGCATACATTACCGGTAAAATGGCTATCAAAGGCGATACCGCGCAGCAAATTTAGCCAGGATTTGCTTTACTCGTTTGGTGCCTTCATGACGGTATGTCGGATCCAACGCAACAACGCCGAAGAACGAATTCGCGCAGTCCTGAAAGGCAAATCGTCGCTTGTTATACCTGATTTAAGTGATGATAGTAATATTTCCGATGAAACCGCAATGATCGACCTCGAGGAGATTGGTCGCGATGCCATTGAAGTGCATATACGGCAAGAGTTCAAAGGTCATAAGTTCGCAAGATTGATTGCATCCATTCTGAAGGCGCAAGGCTACAACACTGCACTATCACCTCCTGGTGCAGATGGTGGGGTAGATATCATGGCAGGCAAGGGCACGCTTGGGTTTAGCTCACCCAGACTTTGCGTGCAGGTCAAATCGGGCGGTGGCCAACAGCCCATCACTGAAATACGTGCCCTGACGGGTGTCATGAAAGAATTCGGAGCGGATCAGGGTTTGTATGTTTCAATGGATGGATTCAAGAGATCTGTTGTTGCAGAACGTTCGAAACGTTTTTTTCAGGTCAGATTATGGGATTTGAGCGATGTGATCAGAGCACTTCAGGATAACTATGATAGTTTGCCTGACGACTTGAAGGCGGAACTTCACCTTAAGCGGGTCTGGACTCTAGTGCCAGGTGAATGAGAGTGGAGTCCACTGAAACACAAATTGTCAAGCAGATGCACCTGCCTGCCGATCGATCGCTGTGGCCATTGCAGGAGTATATCCACACGCACAATGTGGAGCTGGAGATCGCCGTGATCGATAGAGCCTAAATGTCTAATCTCATATCAGAAGAATTTTCATTACAACTCCATCTGGACCTACATAGTCTTGGGATTCTTGAGAGCTGCCTGAATGAACATCTGTGTCCTGAATTGAAAGAATTAGTAGAGTACAAGTTCAACGAGCTTAAAACACAATATCCTCAGCCAGCAGATAGGCCTCGACAGCCGAAGTCAATCGGAAGTGACGGGCCTGGCAAGCGAGTCTATGAAGAGAATGCGTGGAAAAATTATCACGATGACCTTAAGAATTGGCACTTGATCCCAATTAAGAAGAGGTTGAGAAAACTTGATAAAATAATATCGAAAAATGAGAAAATAATCAGGAACCAAGGCGATAACAGCATCCTGCTAGCTGAAATGAAATACGCCAAACTTTTAAGTGAGACTATTGAAAATTGGTGCTTTGGCGAGTATGGGCACCTCCCGATGAAGCAGTCAGGCAAGAAAGGCATCCGTAACATAGATAAATATTCTCATCTCAAGGAGCATAAAAAATTATTCCCAGATTTAGCAAACGAGTTAATAAAAATGGGTCTCCTTGAACAAAGCCGGATATACCCCGAGGAAAATATTCCAAATGACATGGAAGAAGCAATCTACCTACTAAACTCATTTGAGCATGTCGTTTATCATCACCCGAACCACGCACCTGGATTTAGGATCTCTAGTGTGAAACAAATACCCTCTGATGATTCAGGTGTCCCCCAAGATTTCTTGGTTTACACACAAAAATGATGATTTGAGAATTCTCTCCCCTCCCAGCAATCCCGACTAGTTTTTCTCTCTCCCCGACCCACTCCCGATCTATTTTCTGAGCATCTATCTACTTTTGTATTTTCCAACTTAACTCAACTGCGCAGGCGATCTCAGTGCCCGCATCTCATTGGTAGGGTGAAATAGGCTGAAATAGCGAGCACAATAATTCCAATCTGGAGAATAACCAATGGCAAAATACTTCGCACCGTTTCCATCAGATTGGATTTTCTCAGGAGTCGTCAGAGAACTCGGCAAATCAGTTTGGCTACTATTGTTCCTTCTCGATACCACTGTAAAATCGATTGATAAAATCGGATTGGTATACGGGGGTGAACCACTTCAGGACGATTTTTTCACAGAGGAACTTGGTATTCATCGGAACACACTTGCGCGGTATAGAAAGCGATTGGAGGAAGCTGGGTTCATCTACACGCGAACAGTGTGGGGTTCTATGAAACAATGGTTCGTGATAGGAACGGAGAAGCATACGAAGCTGAAAGCGACTCCCAAGCAAGTTCAACTCGCTCTTTCCATAAGAGCGCATATTAACAATGTTTCCAAATCAGACCTTGAACTGATCCTGAATCCGTCATTTTTCGATCTTCTGACCAATTATAATGCACCCGCGATTAGATCTGGGGAAGTGAGCTCCAACAATGTTATGGCTCCCCCCAATAATGGTGCGCCTATTAAAGACAATACATTAGACGAGAAAGGGGACGACGGAGAGAGCAGAATGATGGGGCCGGTAAGAAAGAAAAAAAACGATTTGGATGATGAGTTTATCCCTGCAGATGTTAGTATTGAAACGGAAGAAGTATTACAGATTTACCGGGCATATATGCAGCTATTAGGATCGAACAGTGAGACACCAGATAAACATGATTCTGTCTTGATACATGAAGCACTAGAGCATGAAGGTCTAGACGGTCTTAAAGGAGCAATCAACAATTATACTGCCGAGTTAGAAATTCGTGGAGACAAATGGCGCGTGTATTCTTTATTTGAATTTCTTAAACGAGATATGTATTCGAGGTTCTTGAACACCGCCTATGGTACGAAGCCTAACTATAGTAGCCCCGATGATGATATTCCATTTTGAATAAAGACAATGACTGATCGTGCCAAATATTGTCCCTGCTGCGGAGATTACCAGGAGCGGTACCTTACGGTTGATTCCGCAGCCAAGATCTATGATATAAGCTCGGCGGGGATTCGCGGGATGTTGAGAAGAAGAGAGATAACATACTACAAGATAGGAACGCGTACCCGGATCGCGAAATCCGATTTGGATAATTTGTTGGTCAAACATTCATCGGTGCGCGAGATCGTGCCGCAATTGGATGTTTGATTAAAGGAATCAGGCCGTCTATATTGGATGCAATTAAAATGCCAGAACCAAGAGCAAATTCACCGACTGAAATTATAATCTCAAAATGTCTGCAGACATTTGGATCGAGCAACAAGGCGATAGAAAAATTCGCCTTTGAGAACACTCGCTCGTATCATGGACAGATCACGAAAGATCCCAATGATTGGGTGCGAGTCCGAGTGAATAATGGCTAAACGTCTCCCAATAAGCCCCATCTATTCCAAGCTGCCCCAAAAGAATTTTTTTGATTGGTGGGATGACAAGACCCAACGATATGTTAAATGCGCCGGGTTCGTCCTTGATTTTTGGGACAACGAATCGCAGACTAGAATTAGGCGTAGGATCAAGGAGGACTATCAGACAGCTAAGAAAGCCTACACTGAATTGAAGGCCCTTCAAGCGGATGGCAATGAGTCACTCCCGATACTTATCATGAGAGACAAAATTAAAACTCTGGGCGATCTGTTTCAAAAGTACGAGGAGGCGAAAACAGAGCCTTCATTGCGTAATAGACAGGCCAGATCGCAGGGGACTATAGATCCGTACCAGAACATCTGTTAACGGCTTTAGAACGGCAATAGGACGCAACCCTGTCCTTTCTACGGTCACGCCTGCAGTCGTAGAAAAGTATATCAAGTACCGTCTTGATCTAGGCAGGGAAACAGGGGGTATCAATACGGATCTGAGAACCCTCCAAGCCTTGTTTGCCTGGGCGCTCAAGCGGAATATCGTAATCAGTAACGCCTTCGCGGTGGTTGACAAGTTTCCCACAAAAGACCCTGAGCCGCGACCATTATCACCAGTTGAGCTTGAGCGGCTCTTCAAGGCAAACCCACCCGGCAGTAAGTGGTATCCATTTCTGATGACGTATATGCTGACCGGCGCGAGGTTGTCTGAAATCCTTATGCCGAAGTTTTCATGGGCTGACATTGACTTTGAGAATGAACGATTCAGGCTGCCCATCAGGAAGGGGAATAAATCTTCCGAGTTCCCATTAGACGAAGTTCTCTTGGAAATATTCAGAGAATTGAAGCAAAATCCTTATGAGAAGTACAATACCAAGGATGCCAAGGCGGACTCCCAGTATCCCTTTCCCTTTACACCGGATTATATATCTCATAAAATCTCTAGACTCATGGCTGAGGCTGGAATAGATGCATCTACACATGATCTTCGAGATTCCTTCGTTTCACATCTAATCTACTTGGGATTTAACCTCGAAGATGTCTCCAAGCTGGCAGGCCACTCCTCTATAAAAGTGACAGAGCAACACTACTTCAAGCAGTTGGAAGACAGGCGCAGGGAGATGCTCAGCAGCTTGGGTGAGCATATTCAAGATGCAGCAAAAACGCTGACAAAAAACGCTGACAATGAGGGGTCGAGAGTGGTCGATCCTGACACACTATCTGATACGGCCATCGACGATCTACTGAGTGGGCCCTCCAGGATTCGAACCTGGAACCGACGGATTATGAGTCCGGCGCTCTAACCGTTGAGCTAAGGGCCCGGCTGTTTCAGCGGTGAAAGTTACCTCTAGGGACCCGCCGTAGAAAAGGCTATGGTGCCACTCCCGGCGGTCAGCACTCCATCGTTGCCGTTGTCCGAGTGGTCGGTTTCGGTCTCACCGGCGCTTGCCAGTGCGTTAAAGCGCCACAGTCCCATCAGCGGGTCCAGCCCCGTAGCGGAGTAACGCCGGGTAAGCTTGCCGGGGTTCTCGTAGCGGAACTGCATCTCGCTGGTGGGGATCACCTTGCGCCACAGACGCACCTCATCAATGGCGCCGTACCAGAAATTGCTCAGGTTCGTAACATCGTTAGGCGCTCCGCCCCAGTTGGCCCCGATCAGGGCGTCGGTACCGGCCACATCGATGTCGAAGTTGATGTCCGAGGAGGCCAGCAAGGTCCCGTTGCCAAACACTTTAACGGTAACGCCGTCGTAGGTCAGCACAATCAGGGTGAAAACGCCGGGATCGTTCCAGTCGCAGCCGGGCACTTCCAGGCTGCTCTCTCCCTCCAAACTGAGCACAAACTGGTTGCCCATGGTCACCAGTATGCGGTCATCCTGCAGCGGCGCCCGGAAAATACCGACCTCGGCGCCGCCCTGCTCATCGCCAATCATAAACAGGGTGGGTAGTACCTCCGATACGGATGACGGCAGAGAGTCTCCGGCGGCGCGAATCTCGACGGAAAACAGATCGTCGGAGAAAAAGCCGAGACTGGTGCTGTCGCGCACCTCTCCGGCCGCCTGGCGGTTTTCAATGCGCACGTAAGACCCGCCCGACAGCAGCAGCGACCGGATCGGTTTCTCCGGCGCCTGGCAGGCGGCCAGCAGGAGGGCCACGAGGGTCAGGCGGCGCATCAAGGGAGAGTGGCGGGGGTTATTTCGTTGCTGATGGCCGACCGCCCCACTTTATCGACCAGGACAATGCGGTAGGCAAGCTGACGGCCCCCTTCCAATTCGTCTCCGGCGTCAGTAAAGTTGGTAATGTCAATGTCTTCCACGGAGCCGATCTGGTGGTAGGTCGTCCCGGCATCACCAGGCGACTCTCCGGCCGTCACATCGTTGCGCCACACCTCGTAGCGCGAAAACAGCAGGGTGTTGAGGACCGGAAAGTTCCAGTCGGCTTTGGTCCAGGTCAGGGGGATGGTCGTGGCGGTGGCGCCCGCACCAGGGCTGAGGGTCACCGCGGTCGGCTCGGCATACAGGGTGTCGCCGGCAATATTGCTGGCGTTGTAGCCGCCCGCGATATCGTAGGTGAGCACAGCGTAACGGTAGACCGGCAGGGCCGTCAGGTCAGCGGTAATCAGATTGGGGTCGTTGTCCTCATAGGTAATGGTATCTCCAAGGGCAGGTTGCTGGGCGGAAATCACGGCGACCAGGGCGCAGTCGCCAGAGGTGACGCAGTCGGCAATGTCATCGCCATCTTTATCATCGAAGATTTCATTTTCGTTATTGGACCGGACCACGGCATAATGATCGAATTCGACAGGCGGCTCGGCGGACGGGAGCCAGGCCACCTTGAAAAACCATAGCACGGTCGGCTCCACGAGCGTGATCTTCGCCGGCAGGATGTCCCCTGTGGTCGCCTCCGCCGTGGCGCTGTCCTGGGCCCCGCTTGTATCGGTGACGGTCAGGGTGTAGCGGTAGGTGGTTTTGCGCTGCAGGCCGGTGTCGGTGTAACTGGTAAGACCTGACGCGCTGGCAGTGAAAATTTCTCCCCCCCCGTCGCGCGTAAGCGCATAGCCGGCAAAGTCGTCCGGCAGGTAGGTGTAGGGAGTCCAGGAGAGCCCCAGCGAGTATTTCTGCTGGTCACTGACCCCCAGTCCGCCGCTCCACACATCGGTTATGTTCAAGGTGGTCAGTTCCACGACATCGCTCCACTGGATATTGTTGCGGCTGTCGTGGTGTCGCATGGCAAACTGATAGTTTTGCCCCTGCGACAGTCCATCATCGGTATACAGGATGCCGGAGCCGGCCACATTCTGACGCACTACCTGTGTGCTGTTTGAGTCGACACTGCCGGTGGTTGACCGGTAGAGGGTAATCCAGCTGGAATCTTCCTGCACGGGGACCCGCAGCCACTGCAACGTGGCGGAGTATTTGCTGACCCCCTGGGCCGATGGCACCAGGATCGGCGCGTCCAGCGAGTCGGTCCTGACGGGCAGCACGTTAGTAACGGAAAATGTGTCGGCGTAGGCGGCGGAATCAATGACGTGGAGGTAGTAGAAATAATCGCTGCTGGCCGTCAGGCCCGTGTCGAGGTAGGCGCTGGCCGTGGGCTCAATCCGGTCGATGGAATCGAGGTCGGCCTCCATTTCCGTCGGGCCGCGATGCAGCCGGTAATAGAGCACATCAATCGAGCCGGCAGTCCAGCTGAGCAACGCCGTGTACTTGGTGGGCGCGGTGCCGATGGTCAGGCTGACGGGTTGCGGCAGCAAGGTATGGACGCGTGTCACAGAATCGCTGGGGGTGGAGCGTCCAAACTTGTCATGCACATAAACGCGATAATTGTAGCCGCTGTTTTCGTCCAGCCCAAAAGGGGTGACGCCGTCCCCATTGTCGGTGAAAATCGTCAAGCTCCGATCCTCGATGCGCGCCACCGAGTCGGACGCCTGAGTCACCGTTTCGCTGGTATCCCGGTAAAGCATATAGTGGGAGAAATCGAAATCGACCGACTGCTCCCACGCCAGTGTCGCGGTATGCTTGGTGATGGTCCCGGCTGGCAGCATTTTCACCGCCAGCGGAGGCAACCCTTCGTTGTCGAGGTAAAACAGACGTTCGGCCACCCCCTTGTTGCCGGTCTCATCCTCGGCCACGGCCGTGAGGCTTACGGCGCTGGAGACCGTGGTGCAGTCGGCATAGGCAGTGGTGTTCAACAGAAGCGTATACGGGGCGGATACCAGAACTTCGAGCGTCTCGCCGTCCAGCGCGAATTTCACCTGTTTAATCTTAACATTGTCGCTGGCAATGGCGCGGATGGTCTCCACGCCGCTTAAAATGGTGAATTCGGCGGGAAAGCTGAAGCGGATGGCCGGGGGTATGGTGTCTTTATCATCGCCGCCGCAGCCCACCAGTATCAGACCATAGATCATTCCGGCGAGCGCTCCCCGAAGTCGGCCTGGCTTCCTCATGCGGCCCGCCGTCATGGTTCATCGGTCCGTGATGACCGGATCGAGCACCACCCACTGATCGGTCACAATGCCCGAGGCGTTCCGGCGGACAGCCAGCACATCGGCGCCCAGCCGGGGGTATTTAAAGGTAGTGCTCTCCACAACCTCGCCCTCGCTGGTGTAAAATGCCTGCCGCACAAGCCGGTCCTTTTTGTCATAAATAAGGGCAAAGACCTGCCTGATCTCCCCCTCCGCCGAAAGGACCGTACCGCGGATGGTCCTTTTTTTCGTCTCCTCGTCGACGCTGCTGCTGTAAGTATAGTAGTAGGAGATCTGTCCGTGTCCGTTCAGCACCTGCACTGACCGCAGGGTGTCATTCTCCCCGGTGGTGATGGCGACCTGCCATCCGGGCTTTACCAGGCTGTAGGAACTGATAAAGAGATAAGGATGCACATTGATCAGCGAGCCAGACCCGTCGCCTTCAAATATCAACTCCACGTACTGGCTGCCACCTTCTGCGTCACGACGATAATTGAGGGTATATTGCAGCTGCCAACCGGTGTTGTAATGCTGCACCTGCTGAATAATATCCTGCGCATCATGCAGCGCGCGGAAATAGGAGCGCCCCTCCAGCCTTTTTTTCTTGCGCACATACCCTTTGCCTTTGAGATTCCTGAAATCCCATTGGCGAAAATAGCGCACCAGCGGTGGCGAACCCGATGGCGGCTGGAATTTACCTCCCGCCAGAGCTGCCTGACGCGCGCGCCAGCGGCCCGGCTCCACATACCTCACTCGCAGCAGATATCCGTGGGGTCCGTAGACAGCATGAAAATGGGGTTGCCGCGCCGCCGCCTTAACGGTGATTTCCCGGCCCAGAATGGTCTCGCGCGTGAGGGGCGAGGAAAAGTATTTGTGGGTGTAGCCGCCGCCCTCCTGACCTTCAAAGCCGCGGACTCTCATGATCAGTGAGTCGACATCGCCCTGCACGGCCTCGGCCAGCGCATCGATGATCTCCAGTGCCCTGGTCTCGGTCAACCCCTCCGGGCCGGCCGACTTGAACAGTTCGCGCGCCGCCTCCCAGTGACGCTGGAGGTCCGGTGGCTCGTAATAGCCAGTGGCAGTGGCAGTGGCAGTAGCAGTGGCGGGGGCGGGGGCGGCGCTATCTGCCTCGACTTCATCCTGTCCAGCAGCCGGCAGGAAAAAAACCAGTATTGCGATGAGGGGCGCAAACTGCCGCACGGCTCAGTTGACCCGGCTCAGGAGGAAAAATGCCGAGGAAATCATGCCCAGTCCGATGAGGGCCGTAAATACGGTGCCCTGCTCGTAAGCGGCCAACTGGCGCTCCAGGTCCAGCCAGGCCATTTCCACGCTTGTCGTTTTGCCGGGCTTCACCAGCACCTGATAGGTTCCCGCCTCAATCACGTTGGTGATGGTCCTGCGTTGGCGGTGGGTCCAGTGGGACCCATTTGAACTCCGGTCCAAAAAAGCTCACATGGTACCACCCGGGAATCAGGATGAGGGTATCTGCGAGGGGGGTATGTCCGAGGGAGCGGCCATCCAGAAAAATCTCCACAAAATCGACATCGGCGGTGATGTCAAGATAGCCGACCGTCGGCTCGCGAACAGTCGCCTGGCCCAGTGCCGGGCCACTGAGCAGACAGAGGGTGGTCAATATCGGTAGCAGACGAATCATCACGGTTTCCCGAAGCAATCTAGCCGAATCGGGGGGGAGAGTCAAGGGCCTCAGGTCAGAAGCTGAAGGCCAGCCCGTTGGTGACGGAAAGATCAAGGGACTGGGCAACTCCGGCAGCCGGCTCGCTGTCATAGCGCAGATTTAGGGTGATTACCAGGATGAGTTTCCTGGTAATGTTCACGTTCACGCTGCTTTCGAGGAGCACCCGGTAGTCGCGGGTTGGATCCCTCGTATCAAACTGAAAATAGCCTGTGGCCGCCAGCGCAAGGCGATCGTCAATCTTGTAGTTCACGACCATGTAGTTGGTCGACCGCAGCAACTGCATGTCATCCTCTGTGGCGTCGGTTCCGCCCGGTATGTTGGTTACCTCGCGCTCCCACATCAGGCCGAAGCCGTTGACCAAACTTAGCGAGCGGCCTTTGGCCGTATCGGGCCTGGAAGTGTACGACTTCAGTCTCACGCCACCCCCCGCCAGCTGCCGGTTGGAGAGGTTAATCGATTTGTCGTATTCCTGCTGGAGAAATCCTTCCAGAAAAAGTTTTTCGTTGATGGCCTTCACGCTGCGCGCGTGCAAAAATCCTTTGTTGCTGAACTCGGCGTCTCCGCTTTTTCCCTGGCTTAGTTTGGCGGCCACAAAATTGTGGCCCCAACTGCTGCGATGGTCGACACGCATGGAGCTGTTGATGGTCAGCAGCTCGGAGTTTCCCACCAGCAGTCCGAAATCCCCCCCCAGCGCGCCGCTCCATCCCAGGGCGGCGCCGGCGCCCCGCATGGCCTCAGTATTGACTTGCGCCAGGAGGGAGGAGAGCAGCGCTACGCTGGTCACGAGGGCCGGTTTAATCATACTCACGCCCTGTATTTATCGAACTGGTGAGATAATTCGGTGAGGCTTTGCCGCAAGGCTGCCACTTCCTTCAGGATATCCTGGGATGGCACTCCGGCGCCCTGTTCTGCTGCCCGCAGGTCGAGCCGGCGTTCCTCGATGCGGCTTTGCAGCGAGTCACGGTAGAGCGCAGTCAGGCAGTCGATGGCCAGTGACAGCAAATCGCCGGACTCATCGCCGGCCATCACCATGCCGCTGAGCAGCTGCTGGTGGGCCTGATCGGGCAGACGCGTCATCACCTGGCCGACTTCAGGAATAGTGGCGTCCGCCAGCGTCGGTCCCAGCAGCTCCCAGATCCGTTTCAGGGCTGCGTGGGTGAACAGTTCCGGCGTGACTTCATCGACCAGCAGATTCAACACTTCGATATGGTCCTGAAACGCCAGGCGTATCAGGGTCATCTGGGCCTTATGGGAACGGGTCGGCTCTACCAGGATCACTTTGAGCTCGTCAGGGCCGGTCTCACTCTGCCGCGGGGCTATCTTCGGCAGCGCCTCGATCGACCGGTGCAGGTGCGCCTCACTGACCCCGGTCAGTTCGGCCAGCCGCTTAAGGTGCAGCTCTTTCACCAGCGGGTCGGCAATGGGCGCCAGTCCCCTGAGCGCCTCGTCCAGGAAGCGGCGCATATCTCCGGTCTGGCGCAGGTCGCCACTGAAATGCTTGCGCTGAAAATCGAGCAACGGGCTGCCGCCTTGCACCGCCGCGAGAAACGGGCTGGGACCTGCCTGTTTCACCCAGTCATCCGGATCGGTGTCACCGGGCAGCGCCACAATTCTGGGATCGAGCCCCCCTTGCAGCAAGGTGTATCCCGCCCTGACCGCCGCCTGAATTCCCGCGGCGTCGCCATCGTAAGCGAGGAACACATTGGGCGTGAGTTTGCGCAGTTCCCGGGCGTGCCTTTCCGTGAGGGCGGTCCCCGAGACGGCCACAACATGGGTAATCCCGGCCTGGTGGAGTTGGATCAGGTCCAGATACCCCTCAACGATTATCGTTTGCTCCTTTTCGCGGATGGCCTGGCGGGCGTGGCTGAGACCGTAGAGCACCTCGCCCTTGTGGTATATGGGCGACTCCGGCGAATTCATATATTTGGCTGCGTCATCGGTGCCGAATACCCGGCCGGCCATGGCCACCGTTCTGCCCGAAGCGTTGGCGATGGGAAACATGATGCGGCCCCTGAACCGGTCGTAAGGACCTTTCTGCCCCGCCATAAACAGGCCGGACTGGTTGAGGGCCTCATTTGAAAAATCCTTAGTGCCGGCCAATTTGAGCAGGTGGTCCCACCGGTCGGGGACGTAGCCGATGCGGAACAGCTCGATCGTATCATCGGTGAAACCCCGGTCGTGAAGGTAACTGCGGGCCGAGGAGCCCTCCTGCCCTGCGAGGGTTTTGGCGAATATGGAGGTGGCCCGCTCATACAGGTCCATAATCTGCTGCACGAGGGCTTTGCGTTTGGGGTCGACAGCGCCGGAGAGCTCCACTTCGATGCCGGTTTTCTCACCCAGACGTTTGACGGCTTCTACAAAATCGACCCGTTCAATTTCCATGATGAAGCTGAAGACATTGCCTCCCCGGCTGCAGCCAAAACAGTGGAATATCTGACGATCCTGGTTAACGCTGAAACTGGGGCTCTTTTCCTGGTGGAAGGGACAGAGGCCGAAGTAGTTGCGGCCCTTGCGCTTCATCTGCACGTAATCCGACACGACGTCGAGCACGTCTGCCGCCTCACGGATGCGGTCGATAGTCTGTTCAGGAATGCGGGCCATGGGAGCCCTTGATGTTACTGCGGCCCTTGGGCAAATGGAAGCGCATGCGGTGGCTGTGGCGCTAGTTTTGCCATCCTGACCACCCCGGACCTTTCACAAAACGTCCCGGCGTCGCGCCAGTATGATGCCCTTTCTTCAGCACCATGCTGCCGTTCACCCAGACGTAGGAAACACCCGTGGAATATTGATGCGGCTCCAGGTAGGTGGCATGGTCGCTGATAGTGGCGGGATCAAATATCACCACATCGGCGAAACGCCCCACCTCGAGCCGTCCCCGTTTGCGCAGCATCAGGTTATCAGCCGGAAATGAGGTTAGCCGCCGAATGGCTTCCTGTAGCGACACAATCTTCTCATCGCGGACGTACTTCCCCAGCAAGCGGGCAAAATTGCCGTAAGCTCGGGGGTGGGGATTGGATTTGAGAAAGTTGCCTTCCGGCGCCTGGGCGCTGGCATCGGAGTTGAAGGCCACCCACGGCAGGGCCACCTTTTTCCGGACGTTTTCCTCAGACATGATAAAATAGACCGCCTCAACCCGGCTGCCATCGCGAAGGACCAATTCTATGGCGGCCATTTCCGGAGTGATGTCCCACATCTCCGCCACTTCAGCCAGAGTTTTGCCGGTGAGGTACTTCAGGGAATCCGATTTGAAACCGGTCAGAATGACGTTCGATGGGCTGCCGGCGGCCAGCAGCAGGCTCTCCCATTCATCGGTGGGTGTGCTCATCTGCTCCTGCAGCTTGAACCTGATTGCAATCGACCGCAACCGCTGGGCCCACATCCTGTCGCCGCCGGCCTGTACCCAGGGGGGCATGGCGGCGTCCAGCCCTGTGGCACCGGCGGTCGTGTAGGTGTATATGTCGGCCGTGATGGCCAGGCCCTCCTTTTGTGCCTGTTGCACTTTGCTGATGACCTGATCAAGTTTTTTCCAATTGTCCCGGCCTGCCGCCTTCAAATGATAGATTTCGGCGGCGATATTGGCCTCCCTGGCAATCGTCAGCAGCTCCTCGACAGCCTGCAGCAGACCGTTGCCTTCGCTGCGCAGGTGAGAGATGTACATGCCCCCATAGCTGGAGGCGACTTTGCTGATCTCAATCAGCTCCTCCGTGGTGGCGAAAAAGTCGGGCGAGTAGATCAGGGATGACCCAACCCCCAGGGCGCCCTCTTCCATGGCTGCGGCCACGAGCGCTTTCATGCCCTGAATCTCTTCGGGGGTAGCGGGCCTGTCATCGTAGCCCACTTCATGAATGCGTACAGTCCCGGCGCCGATAAAAGAGGCCACGTTGGGCGAGACACCGCGATCCTCAAGGTGTTGCAGATATTCTCCCAGGGTCGTCCATGTCACCTCGAATCGGATGTCGCCCTGGTCTGCCAGCAGCTGCTTCCGCATGTCCTCGTTGAGGGGACCCATACTCCACCCCTCGCCGAACACTTCCAGCGTGACCCCCTGTAGGATATCGCTTTGGCCGCGGCCATCTTCCAGCAGCGATTCAACACTCCAGCTGAGCATGTTGATGAAGCCGGGCGAAACCGCCAGGCCGTGGGCATCAACGGTTGTGGCGGCAGAGAGCGTATCGAGATTGCCAAGGGCGAAAATGGTATCGCCGGAGATGGCCAGATCGGCGACGTAGGGCGGATTCCCGCTGCCATCGTAAATGGTCCCGCCGACGATCAGGGTGTCCACGTCCGGGGCGCACGACGACGCGATCAGCGCCAACAGGCCGGCGGTCAGTCTTTTAACTGGCGGCATCAACTTTTTCCCTGGTCATGGTGTAGCCGGGTCCGCGCACGAACCGGCCCGGGGTGGCGCCGGTATGCTCTCCCCCGGAGATGACGGCCTGCCCATTCACCCACACATGGTGAACACCGGTGGCGTAGCGGTGCGGCTCTTCAAATGTAGCGTGATCGGAAATGGTGGCGGCATCAAAGACAATCACGTCGGCGAAATGGCCCCGCTTTAACTGTCCCCGGCGGCGCAATTTCAGATTTTCGGCCGGCAATGCCGTCAGCCGCCGCACGGCATCCGCCAGGGTGAGCAGCTGCTCTTCGCGCACGTACTTTCCCAGCACCCGCGCAAAATTGCCGTAGCCTCTGGGATGATGGTGGGTCTGCAGCGCCAACCCGGTGTTGCTCCGCGAACCGGCATCGGAACCGAAACTGACCCACGGCAAAACCATTTTCTTGCGGATATTTTCCTCGGACATGGTGAACCGGATGGTGCCCACATTGCCGCCATTCTCCAGAATAAGATCGATGATGGTGTCGTGGATACCGGTGCCCCGTTCGGCCATGACATCGGCGACAGTGAGGCCGATATAGCGCCTCAGTTCATCGCTGCTGAAACTGACCAGCATAATGTCTTCCGGGGGAATCAGCGTCATTTCCGCCTGCATCCGCGCGCGAATCTCCTGGGTTCGCAGGCGCTCCAGCCAGGCGCTGACGCCGCCCTCCTGGACCCATGTGGGAAAGTTGATGTCCAGCCCGGTGGAGCTGGCGTGATAGGCGTACATATCAGCAGTGACGGGCATTCCGCCGCTGCGGGCCGCTTCGATGCGCGCAATCACGGCATCCATACGCTCCCAGTTTTCCCGGTGGGACATCTTGAAATGATAAATTTCGCCACGTATGCCAGCCGCGTTGATAATGCTGAACAGCTCGTCCAGGGCGGCATCGATGTGGTCGCCCTCGTGGCGCATGTGGCTGATATACAGGCCATCATAGCGGGCGGCAACTTTGGCCAGCTCAATGAGCTCGCTGGTGCTGGCGTAATCGGCAGGGGCATATTCCAGTGAACTGCTCAGCCCCATGGCGCCCTCTTCCATGGCGGTGGCAACCAGCTGCTTCATGCGCTTCATTTCAGCATCCGTGGCGGCGCGGTTTTCGTGCCCCACCTCATGAATGCGGACCGTAGTGGCGCCCACAAAGGAGGCGATATTGGTGCTGACGCCCCGCTCTTCCAGCCACTGGAGATATTCGCCCAGAGTGGTCCATTCCACGGGATACTTGATGTCTTGCTGGTTGCTGATGCGATTCCGGCGCATCGCCTCATTGAGGGGACCCATGCTCCAACCTTCGCCCAGCACCTCCAGTGTCACCCCCTGCCGAATATCGCTCTGCGACAGGCCGTCATGAATCAGCGACACGTTGGCCCAGCTCAGCATGTTGATAAAGCCGGGGGCCACAGCGAGGCCGATTGCGTCGATCACCCGCCTGGCGCTCAGCGTATCGAGCGTCCCGATGGCAAATATGGTATCCCCGGCGATGGCCAGGTCAGCGACATAAGGTTCATGGCCGGACCCATCGTAGACCGTGCCGCGCAGAATGAGCGTGTCGACATCAGGCGCGGGTCCACAGGCAAATAGCAGAGTGAGGAGCCCGGCCGCCAAGCCGGAGGAAATTCGGTGTGTCATGCTCAACCTAACTGTCGGATTTTGAGGGAGTAGGGCGGGTTGAATCTAATAAGCCGGGCATGGCAAAGGGAAGGAATGCGGCGGCTAGCGGACCTCTTTGGCGGCGGCCAGCAACACGGCGCTGCTCAGCCGTTCCCTGTGATTGGGATTCACATACTGGAACTTGACAACACCTTTCCGGTCGAGGATAAACACGCCCGGCACAGGGAGCAGGTGGTGGTCCATGCCTGAGGCGGCCTCCACATCCATTCTCAGGAGCTTGTAGCGCCGCACCTGTTTCTCGCTCATCCGCCAGGCCAGGCCCAACTGCATCGCGCCGGACATGGCGCTGTCCGATAGCAAAATATAGTTCAGCTGGTGTTTGTCGAGGCTCTTCTTCAGCTTTGCAGGTCTGTCGGAGCTCACGGCGATGATCTGGAAGCCGAGGCTGTCGAGCACCGATTCCAACCCCTGCAATTGCTGGAGCTGGCGACTGCAGAATGGGCACCAGCCGCCACGGTAGTAGATAAGGACCGTCGGCCTGCGGGACACCAGGTCCATCAAACGCACGCTCTCGCCGTCAAGGTTGGCCAGCGCCAGATCGGGAATGGTGGCCCCAACCAGGATCGGCCGAATATTCTCAGGCGTGTCGGCGGCCAGTCCCTGTCCACTCAGCACGAGTGGCGCAATCAGGACCAGCAATGTGGCGAATCGATTCATGGGCGCTCGATATTAGCCTAGGGTGTGGCACAACAGGGCAGGTATCAGTCAGAATGTCGCGCGGCTGGCAGCTAGGGGTTCCACGATATCCCCACGCTAAAATCGTACCCGGTAAAGGAGATGGTGGTTTTGTCAGGATCACCAAAGGCGGAAGCGTCCGCCCAGCGATAGCGCAGCTGGGGCGTAAGGTGAAGCCGGCCAAACATGGGCACATTCATGCCGGCCACGGCCACGGTCCCATAGCCTGAATCCTTTCTGGCGGTTTCCTCCGCGACAGGAAAACCGATATTCCAGGGATCGTAGAGCAGTGTGTATCGTGCCTCAACCTCCGTTGAGTAGTATGACATGCCCAAGCCGAGATAGGGCACCCAGGGGGCAGAACTGTTGCGAAAGTGATGGAGATAGCTCAGTGTAACCGGTATTGCTGTAAATATCCATTGGGTTGTGTTGAGCTGAATTACGCCCAGGCTTGGCCCTGACGGGTCTTCAACAATTGGATAGTAAAAGAGTCTCGCAAAACTCACAAGTTGTTCTATTTCCAGATTGAGGGAACTTATTTCGTTGAGATGCAGCCCAACGGAAAGTTTAGCCGTGAGGGATATCGGTGCATATTCATAACGGCTGTAACGGATTTCGCCGGCATAATCGCTCCATTCCCTCATGGGGAACAGGGCCGGTCCGGCGCCCACGCTGATTATGAAACGGGGGGCGCGTTGCTGAGCCTGAAGCGGGACCAGGCCAATGACCACCACTATAAGTAGCGTCGTCGCGATGGCCCAATGCTTCGTTTGCCCGTATATAGTCATTGTCAATGCCCCCATGATTGGTGGTGTGGCCGGACCCTGCAATCTCCGGACTCTGCAATCTATAGAAATCGCTTCCCATGCGCGGCAAATAATTTCAATTATTTCAGCTTTATGAGGGTGGCGCCCGTGCCGCCGGCGTCGAAGTCGGCAAACTTGAACGCTGCCACCTGCGGATGGTCCTGCAGCCGTTCGTGCAGCAGCTTTTGCAAGATGCCGGTCCCTTTGCCATGGATAATTTCCACCTCGCGCAGCCCGCCCAGGATGGCCTGGTCGAGGAACCGCTCCATCTCCATGACGGCTGCGTCACCGCGCTCACCGCGCACATCCAGCTGGTGGCGAGCCGCAGATACGACGCCTGTTTGCGTCTGCGTGACGGGCTGGCTTTCAGCATCCTCCGGCGGGTTGGCGAGAGCCAACTGATCAGGGGCCACGGTGATCCGGGTCCCATCGATTTCCACCGTCACCTTCTGCCCATTGCGGGACAGTTTCTGGACCTGGCCCCGGCGTCCCTGGGAGAGCAGTTCCACCCAGCTGCCGATGGCCAACTTCTGCGGTTGCGGCGTGGCGGGGAGCGCCTGATCGACCCGCTCCGCGCGCTGGTCCAGCTCATCGCGCATAGCCGCGATGGCCCCCTTGGCCCGGCGGATGTCGTCCCCGGTGAGGTCGCCGCCTTTGGAGCGAATCTCCGACACCACCCCTTCCAGCCGCTTGTTGATGCTGCCTACCAACTGCCGGGCCTCCGCCAGGGCATCTTTTTCTGCCCGCTTATGGGCGGCAAGAATCTGGTCCTCCTTGCGCTGAAGCTGTTCCTCCCGCCGGGCCGCATGAGCCGCTTCTGCCGTGAGGGTGGCCTCTTTTTCCTGCAGCTGCGCCTTTTGCGCCTGCAGGGTCACCAGCAGTTCCTCCAGTTCCAGGGCGGCTTCGGGGATCAATTCCCGGGCGCGCGCTAAAATGGTGCGGTCCAGCCCCAACCGCTGGGCGATTTCCAGCGCGTAGCTGGCGCCGGGCTGACGCAGCTGCAAGATGTACGTGGGGGCCAACCGCTTAGGATCAAATGTCATGGCGCCGCTCAGAATGCCCTCCTCTTCCTGGGCCCACGCCTTCAGCCGGTTCAGGTGGGACGTCACCAGGCAGAGGGCCCCTTTGTCACGTATGGTTTCCAGGAACGCCTGCCCCAGGGCGGCGCCTGAATCGGGCTCGGTGCCGGTGCCCAGCTCATCCAGCAAGACTAAAGAACCCGGCCCGCACGCACTGACAATGGACTGCAAATTGAGGAGATGGGCCGAAAATGTGGAGAGATCGTGTTCCAGCGATTGATGGTCGCCGAGGTCCGCGTAAAGCGAGGTGAGCTCCGGCAGCAGCGCCGCTTTGGCGGGTACCGGCAGGCCGCTGTGGCCCAGCATGCACAGCAGCCCCACCGTGAGCAATACGACGGTCTTGCCGCCGGTGTTGGGTCCCGAAATCAGCAGCACCCGCTCTGTGGCCGAAAGGGCCAGGTCCAGGGGGACTGCCACGCGCTTGCGGGACAGCAGCGGGTTGACGGCCTGCATCAGATGGAGGTCACCCTCGCCTGAAAAGGTGGGCCGCACAGCATGCACGTCATCGGCCCAGCGGGCGATGGCCAGATGCAGGTCGAGGCGGTAGAGGATTTCGATGCAAGCGGTGGTGGCCCCGATGAGCGGACGGAGCTCGTCGGTCAGCTCGGACAGGAGGCGGTCGATTTCGGCCTGCTCCTCCTCCAGCAGTCCGGCAATTTCGTTGTTCAGATCGAACACTTCCAGCGGCTCCACAAAGGCGGTGTTCCCCGATCCGGAATATCCGTGAATCAGCCCCTTCACCTTGCGCTTGTGGCTGGCCTTGAACGCAATGACCAGCCGCCCGTCCCGCCAGGCGATGGGCTCATCCTGCCCCCAACCTTTCGCCATCGCACCTTTATGGATGGCTGCCAGAGCGCTGCGCGCCTGCTTTTCCTTGCGCCTGATCGATGTGCGGATATGGCCGAGTCCGGCGCTGGCGGAGTCCTTGATGCTGAAGTCGTCATCGATGATACGGCTGATGGCCTGGGGTCCCTTTGCCCACGGCTGGAGGAGGGCGGCGTGCTGCCGCCAGCGGACCGGCGCGGCGTGGCCGTGAAAATATTTTTGCAGCCGGACACCCATCCGCAAGATGACGCGCAACGCCCCAAACTTGTCCGCCGACAGGTGCGCGCCCCCTTTTTCGCGTCCCGCCAGATCGGGGCGGAGATCGTCAAAGGGGGTCAGCGGGGGCGGTGAACTCCCCTCCAACAGCTGCTGCAGTTCGCCCGTGTCGGCCAGCATGCCCTCTCGCAGCTCGCCATCTTCGACAGGCCACAGAGCGAGGACCAGCTCCCGGGCCGGCGGCGTAAGCGTCAAGTCGGCAATGTCTGCCAGCACCTGGTCAAAATGGAGCAACTGGGCCAGATCGGGAGACCAGCGCGGCGTCTGGGGAGTGGGGGTCATGGGAGCTCTACGGGGGACAGGACCCATGGATGCGGGGACTAGATTTGATTAAGTAAGGGACGGACGAGATCCTCGGGATCGACCTGTTCGATTTTCTCCTGGACCCCTTTCAGCAGCGTGTCTAGGGTCAGCAGTTTGAACATGCCGTCGCGCACTGCCACCACCTGCCTGAAAATGGCCGACTCCTCATGCATCCGTTGGGAGAGGCCCCTGGTCGGTCCAAAATTCTGTAGCATGTAAATGAGGACGCCGAGGACCAGCAAGCTTTTCAAGATACCGAAGACGGTGCCGCCAAGCCGGTCGAGCCAGCCCAACAACACCAGTTCCACGAGGGAGCGCACCGTGCGGGTGAGGATGGCCATGGCCACCAGAGTGCCGATGAATATGCCGCTGAACGCAAGGATGCTGCCGGCCATTTCATTTTCCATCCTCAGCAGCAAGGCGACGGCGGGTGTTAGCCGGTCGGCGAGGATAACCGCCAGGACCAGCCCCACCAGACGGCCGACTTCTTCAACGAGACCGCGCTGAAATCCGCGGTACCCGAAGTAGGCGATGAACAGTAGAATCGCTGTGCCGATGGCATTCACGAAAATGATTTAGGTGTTTGGGGTTAGCCCGGTTGTTTCATCCCGCATGGATCAAATTATGATAGGCCATCTGGCGAGGCAAGGCTTTCCCAGCGCTCGGACCGGCACGGTTCATCAGGTGCTTTTGTAATGGTTGTCGCGAATGTAACTTTCAGGCCATTTGAGGGGCGATTAGCTCAGTTGGTTAGAGCGCTGCGTTCACATCGCAGAGGTCATCCGTTCGAGTCGGATATCGCCCACATGGTACAACGGATCCGCAAATAACCTATGATCTCCACGCGATCAACTGCTATGATTTTAACGGGATGTACTGCAAAATGTGCGCACCTCATCGGGTGCGTTTTTCATATCTTAAATAAGAACGGATCACTATACCCCCATGCGTGAAGTCCTGTCAAAATTGATAGATTTGCAAAAGATCGATTCCCAGCTGATGGATATTGAAGAGCTGAAAGGGGATCTCCCGGCTGAAGTGGCCCGGCTCGATAAGCAGCTCGATTCGCTCAGCGCGGGAATTTCCGAGTCGAAGGTTGAGATTGAGGAGCTCGGCAGCAAACAGCGAAGGCTGGAGGCCGAAGTCTCTGACACAGAGGAAACGGTTAAAAAATACCAGGATCAGCTGATACTTGTCTCCACGAACCGTGCCTATGACGCCTTGATGGCGGAGATTGACACGGCCAAGCGATCCGCCGAATCCGATGGCATGCAGGCGTTGGAGATCGAGGAAAAGATTCAGCATCTAACGGAGCAGGTCAAGGCCGATGAAATTGCGCTGAAGGAAAAGACAGGGCTGTTTGCCAAGCATCAGAAAAGCCTGCAGCAAACCATTGAAGAGACGGAAGTGGAGGCGACCCGGCTTGCCGGCGAGCGCAAGCGGGTAGAAAGTAAAATAGACAGTTCGATTTACCAGAACTACGAGCGTATGCGGGGCGCCCACAATGGCGAGGCGGTGGTGGAGATGAGCCGTGGATCGTGCGGCAGCTGTTTCTCCGAGCTCCCGGCACAGCTCTCGGCCGATATCCGGGCCATGAATTCCATTATCTCCTGCCCGACCTGCGGTGTCATTCTGTACCATTCTGCCGAATAAGTCCCAGCGGACCGGCGCCGCTTTATCGGCGGTTACCACTTGCGGCCCAAAATCGTTAAATTCTCAGCGGAGACTGGCCGGATGGCTGCCCTTGACCCGGCTCAGCCGGGTTGAGGGAGGAAAGTCCGAACTCCGCAGGATAAGGCGCCTCCTAACGGGAGGGATCCCCTTTTTGGGGATACGGAAAGCGCAACAGAGAACAGACTGCCTCGGCTCGCCGCGGTAACGGTGAAACGGTGGTGTAAGAGACCACCAGTCTGCGGTGTAAATCGCAGAGCTGGCAAACCCCGCCTGGAGCAAGACCAAGCAGCTTCGCCCAATGGGCCGCTGATCCGGCGGTAATCCGATTTATCGGATTGCGGAGCGGGTAGGTCGCTCGAGCCTGGCCGTGAGGTCAGGCCCAGATGAATAGCCATCGTCCCGATGTTTCGGGATACAGAATTCGGCTTACAGGCCAGTCTCCAAATTTTTCTTCAGTCTCAACTTGGATGGCCCTATTGCCTGAGTCAGACCTTATTTGGGAGTACACCCAACCCGATCCCCGGCACGTCACCACTGCCGCCGAGGCTTTTGATGTCCCGGAAATTTATGCCCGCATTCTGGTAGCGCGAGGCATCGTCAGCCGTGAGGACGGCATTCCCTTTTTTAATCCCGACCGCGACCGGCTGCATGATCCCTACCTGATGAAAGGGATGGAGGCAGCCGTTGAGCGGATCATGAGCCAGGTCGCCGGCGGCGAGCCGATACTCATCTTTGGCGATTATGATGTCGACGGCACGACGGCCGCCTCCATGTTGTGGCTGTCGTTCAAGGCCATGGGAGCGCAGGTATCCACCTACATCCCCAGCCGGGAATCCGAAGGCTACGGCCTCTCGCGTGGCGGCGTCGATTATGCCGTGCTCATTGGCGCCGGCCTGCTGATCACCTGCGACTGCGGCATCAACGCTATCGATGTGGTGGCTTATGCCCACTCCAAGGGGGTGGAGGTGATCATTACCGATCACCATGTTCCCGGTGATGAGCTGCCAGCGGCGGTAGCCATTCTCAACCCCAAGCAGAGCGACTGCCCCTACCCATTCAAAGGTTTGTGCGGGGGTGGCGTGGCCTTCAAACTGGCGCTGGCCGTGGCTGGCAAGGGAGGCCACGATGAAGACCTGGTGTGGCAGCATGCCGATCTTATCGCGCTGGGCATCGCGGCTGATATTGTGCCGATCCTCGATGAAAACAGGATCATCGTTCACGAAGGCCTCAAGCTGATGCGCCAGAACAGCCGGCCCGGTCTGGCCGCCCTGTGGCAGGTGGCGGGCCACGCCGGTAAACCGGTGACCATTGGACGGATCGTTTTTGGGGTGGCGCCAAAAATTAACGCCGCCGGACGACTGGGCGACGCCGGACGGGCCGTGAAGCTGCTCACCACCGACAACCATTACCATGCCGTCAGCATCGCCCGCGATCTGATGGCCGAAAACGAGCGCCGCAAGCGAATTCAGGAACAGACCGTTGAAGAGGCCATCTATCAGGTCCATGCCCGGCACGATCCGGCCAACGAGCTGGCGCTGGTGCTGTGGCAGGAAGGCTGGCATCAAGGGGTCATCGGCATTGTGGCCGCGAGAATCAGGGACCTGTTCAACCGGCCAACGGCCATCATCGCCGTGGCTGACGGGGTGGGCCGGGGGTCGCTGCGCTCTATGGCCGGGTTCGACCTGTACAAGGCGCTCACCGCCTGCGCCGATTTGTTGCTGGGCTATGGCGGCCACACCGTCGCCGCAGGGCTGTCCATAGCTGCCGATCAACTGGAACAGTTCTCCCAACGATTCATCGGCGTGGCCAACGAGGCGCTGACGATTGAGCGGCTGAGGCCCCGGCAGCTGCTGGATGGCGACATGGACCTGTCCATCATAGATCGCCGCTTTATCCGCCTGCTTGACTCCCTCGAACCTTACGGTCCCGGCAACCGTCGGCCGGTCATGGCCAGCAGAGGTGTGCGCGCCGCGGGCTCTCCCCGTCTGGTGGGCGACAGATCGGCCCACCTGAAATGCGCCTTCAGCCAAAACGGCGTAACTTTGGATGCCATCGGATTTGATATGGCCGATCACTATGAAAAACTTCTTCTGGACCGGCCCCTTGATATTGCCTACGTTGTGGAAGAAAACCAATGGCAGGGACAAACCAGGGTGCAGCTGCAGTTGAAAGACATTAAAATAGGAGCGCCGGCATGACGAGCGCCTACATCTCCGGTACCGGATTTTACCTGCCTGAAAGAGTGGTGACCAATGACGAGCTGGCCGCTATCATGGACACCAGCGACGAGTGGATCACGGCCAGAACCGGCATTAAAGAGCGGCGATACGCCGCCCCGGGCCAAGGCACCGTGGACCTGGCGGTGCCGGCCGTTGAGCAGGCTTTGGAAGCCGCCGAGGTGACTGTGGAGCAGATCGGCCTGATCATTTTCGCCACCTCGACGCCAGACTACTACGCCCCCGGCTCTGGCTGCCTGTTGCAGGACCGCATGGGGTTTGGGGAAATTGGCGCTCTCGATATCCGCGTGCAGTGCTCCGGGTTTCTCTACGGTCTATCCATCGCCGACCAGTACATCCGCACCGGCACCCTCGAGCATGTTTTGGTGGTGGGCGCTGAAGTGCAGTCCAATGCGATGGACCTGTCCGATGAAGGGCGTGATACGGCGGTTATTTTTGGGGACGGCGCCGGAGCTGCCGTGTTGTCGGCCAATGAACAGGGGCGCGGGGTGCTGAGCACACACCTGCATTCGCAGGGCAAATATGCCCAGGAATTGTGGATTGGGGCCGCATCGAGCTACGCCAAGCAGCGCTTCAACAAGGAAGACATTGATGCCGGCCGGCACTGGCTGAAGATGAACGGCAAGGAAGTTTTTAAAAATGCCGTGGTCCGTTTTCCCGAGGTGATCCGTGAGGCCCTCGCGGCCAACGAAATTGACATCAGCCAGGTGAAGCTCATCGTCCCGCATCAGGCTAACTTACGCATCAGTCAGGAAGTGGCCAGAAGGCTTAAGGTGCCGGAGGAGCTGCTCTACTCCAACATTGAGCGCTATGGCAATACAACTGCGGCGACCGTCCCCATTGCCATGGCCGAGGCTGTGCGTGAGGGGAAAATTGCACCGGGCGACTATGTGGTGTTGGCGGCGTTCGGATCCGGATTTACCTGGGCTGCGGCGCTATTGAAATGGTGACCATTAATGAATGACAATTTGGGCAAAATATATTTTACGGAGGAGCACACTCTGCTCCGGGAGATGGTTCGCGATTTTGCGCGCAACGAAGTGGCGCCGGTGGCGGAGCAGCAGGACCGTGAAGGAAAATTTCCGGACGCGTTGGTCAAACAGATGGCGGAGCTGGGGCTCATGGGGGTGCCGATACCGGCAAAGTACGGCGGCGCGGGCATGGATACCGTCGCCTTCACTATAGCTGTGCACGAGCTGGCCGTGGCCGATGCCAGCACGGCCATCACCATGGGGGCGCACACCAGTCTGGGTACGATGCCAATCTTGATGTTTGGGACCGATGAACAAAAAAAGAAATACCTGCCAAGTCTGGCCAGCGGGGAGATGTTGGGAGCGTTCGGGCTGACGGAGCCGGGCGCCGGCAGCGATGCAGGCGCCACAGCGACGCGAGCGGTAAAGCACAAAGACAAGTATGTCATCAATGGCCAGAAAATATTCTGCACCAATGCAGGCAAAGCAGGACTGATTACCTTTACCGCCCGAATCATCGACGGAGACGAGGATCTGGGTATCTGCGTCTTTATGGCTGAGGCCGGCACACCGGGAATCCGCCTGGGTCCTCCGGAAAAGAAAATGGGCTGGCGCGCCTCGGACACCCGCTCAGTATATTTCGAGGATTTGGAACTCAGCCAGGGGCAGATTCTGGGAATCCCCGGGAAAGGTTTCCGGCAGTTTTTAACTGTGCTGACTGGCGGCCGCATTTCCCTTGGCGCGCTGTCGCTGGGAACGGCCCAAGGGGCCTACCAAATGGCGCTGAACTACGCCAATGAACGTGAAGCGTTCGGGCAGAAAATCGGAAAACTGCAGGGTATTGCTTTCAAGCTGGCCGATTTGGCTACCGGGCTGCAGGCTGCCACCCACCTGGTTTATCATGCCGCCTGGCTGAAAGATCAGGGTGAGGATGTGCTTAAAGAAGCGGCCATGGCAAAACTGTACGCCAGTGAGCTGGCCATGCGGACCACCATCGAAGCCATCCAAATTCATGGCGGATATGGGTATATTAGGGAGTATCATGTGGAGCGCTTCTTCCGCGATGCCAAAGTGTTGGAAATCGGTGAGGGGACCAGTGAAATTCAGCGAATAGTTATCTCTCGCCATCTGTTGGAGGAGGCCCAAGGGACCTAATGGCCCGTCGAGAATTCACCAATCTGATTGAAGGATTGCCGTGGCTCAAGTCCAGACGGACGGTGCGCATTGCCATCTGGATCGGCACCGTGCTGACGATTTCCTGGCTATATCCGCTCGGTGAGCAGTTCGAGTTCCGCTACGATCTGAACGAAATTACCCGGGAAGCCGTCATCGCCCCCTTCAACTTCCCCGTGCTCAAGAGGGCGGATTTCCTGGAAGATGAGCGCGAATTGGCCAGGCGATCGGTGCCGCTGTTATTCCGGCGCGAGGCGAAAATAGCGGTGGATCAAATGGCCGGTCTGGTAGAACTGTTCTCCAAGGTGCGGGGAGTGCAGCAGGGGGAGACCAAGCTCGAGAAGGGCCGGGCCAACGCGTTCAGGCACCGGTTTGATGACCAGGCTGAAGCTTCCCAGCAGGCCGTTACCCGTGACAGCGGCGCCGTCGTGGCCCTGAAGACGGAGCTGGTCCAGCAATTTCCGCTCGATCTGAGTTCCAGTCAGTGGGGAGCGATATTCAGCGGTGTGACCGAAGATGAGCGGACCATCAATGTGGGTCGACTGGAGCGGAATCTTCAGCGGATTATCCGGGACGTGATATCGGAAGGCGTTCTCGAACTTTCGAAGCGACAGATCGGGGATGCTGCGGTCGCCGTGAGCAGTGGCGGCGTAGAGGAAATCATCGAGCTGGAGTTTCTCATGGACCGCGACGAGGCCTGGGCCAAAGCCATTACCCGGCTGCAGAATATTTATTCCGAAAATCAGACTGTAGAGCGGGCCACAGGGGGTGAGGTGCTCATCCTCTTCATCTTGCCCAACCTGGTTTATGACGAAGAGACCACCCAACGCCGCCAGCAGGGGGCGGTGGACAGGGTGCCGATCTCCAAAGGCATCGTCCGCAAAAACGAGCGCATTGTCGATTCCAATACCCGCGTTACCGAAGAGGTGCTGCTCAAGCTCAGCTCGCTCGCCGCCGCGAAAACGCAGCTGTTGGCGTCGGCAGGCGGCATTCAGCTCTGGTTGCCACGCATCGGCATGATCATGATTACGACATTCTCGCTGGCCTTCTTTTTTGCCTGGTTGTATGTCTACAGGCGGCCGCTTTACCGGGAGAACCGGATTCTGCTGCTGATAAATCTGCTGTTCATTCTTATATTGGCCATGGGCAGTTTCTTCCACTTGCGTATCGGTCTCTCGGAATACCTGATACCCGTTACCGTTGCAGCCATGGCTTTCACTATCTTATTTGACGCCCGCACCGCGATAATCGGCACAGTGACCCTCGCGATATTAATGGGATTTTTGGTGGGAAATAGGATAGATTTTGTGCTGGTCAATCTTCTGGCCGGGTCGATATCCATCTATTCGGTGCGCCAGCTGCGCCGCCGCCGGCAAATTTTCACCGCCATTTTCTACATCGTTTTGGCCTACGCATTGGGCATTACCGCTGTCGAGTTTCTGAAGTACACGACCCTCGGCGCCATCGGCAGCCACGTGATGTACGCGACGATTAACGGAGTCCTCTCGCCCATCATGGTATACGGACTGATCGGGGTTCTGGAAGTCATTTTCGGACTGACCACCAATCTCACATTGCTGGAGTTGTCCGACTTCAACCATCCTCTTCTCCGGCGACTGTCCAGGGAAGCCAACGGCACATTCAGCCACAGCATCATTGTCGGTAACCTGGCAGAGGCGGCGGCCGCTGCTATCGGGGCCAATTCCCTGTTGTGCCGGGTCGGCGCATATTATCACGATATTGGCAAACTGGGTCGGCCGGAATACTTCATCGAAAATCAGTTCAAGCAGGACAATCCCCATGACCGCCTGGCTCCTCACATGAGCGCCAAAGTGGTGATTAATCATGTTAAAAACGGACTCGAACTGGCCCGTGAATACGGCCTTCCCTCGGCAGTGTCCGATTTTATTCCCATGCATCATGGGACCGCGAGAATTGAATATTTCTATCAGCGTGCCCTCGAAAAGGCAAGCGACGAAAACGAAGTAAAGGAAAACGCTTACCGGTACACGGGGCCCAAGCCCAACACGAAGGAGACCGGGATTCTGATGCTGTGCGAAGCGATTGAGGCGGCGACCCGCTCCATCAAGAAGCCCACGCTACAGCGCATAGAGCAAATGATGGACAGGATCATTGAAATTCGGATGACCGACTCGCAGCTAAACGAATGCCCTCTGACACTGCGGGAGATTGAGATGATCAAGGGCAATGTTCGGGAGGGCACCGGCATGATTTCCGTGCTGCAGGGTATTTATCATGTCCGTATCCCCTATCCCACCACGGGTGAGAAAGCGGAACCGGAGTCCCAGGAGGAAGAGCCCACCGTGCTGGAGGAAATTCCCCAGGATAAACTGTTCGATGGGACGCCGACGGAATGATATTGATCGAGGTTGAAGCCACCGCTGACGACCCTCCTCTGCCCCCTGTTTTGGTACAACGGCTGGTGACGGAAGTATTCTCCGATCATAGGGTAGACGCAGCCCAGGTGACGGTGATTTTCTCCCATGATGAGCATTTGCGGGAGCTCAAGCGCGCATTCCTCCACCTCGACGCTTACACCGACGTTATCGCATTTGAACTCAACGATTCTGGTGAACCACTGGAGGCGGAGATCTATATCAGTGTCGACCGTGCCGCCGAAAACAGCGTCACCTACAATCAGACCCTGGAGCGCGAACTGTGCCGGCTGGTCATTCATGGGTCGCTGCACCTCATGGGTCACGCAGATGCCTCAATGGAAGAACAGTCCCGGATGCGCACCGAGGAAGAACGCTTTCTGAGCGCGATAACCCCCACCGCATGAGCCGTGTCGCGCTAGATCTGCTGGCCATGCTGGCGCTGTTGCTGGCGAGCGCGTTCCTGTCCGGGGCCGAGACGGCCTTCTTTCGTCTGCAGAGCAGGCTGAAGGACTACGGTGATGATGAGCTGCTCAGTCCCGGCGTCAAAGCTGTACTGGACAACCCCCGCCGGCTGCTCATCAGCCTGCTGACCGGCAACACCTTCGTCAACATATCCATGGCATCGCTGGCTGCCCTGATTACCGCCGACCTGGCCCGCGCGTGGTCGCTCAACGTGGAGCTGCTGCTCATCGCGGAGTCTATTGTCATATCCGCCGTATTGCTGTTGTTTGGTGAGGTGATGCCCAAATTGCTGGCCATGCGGAACGCGCCCGCGTACGCCCGGTTCGCCAGCCGCCCCGTGCGCATGCTGGTGTGGGTCCTCTACCCGATCGGGGGGCTCATATACGGCCTGACCCATCTCATTATCCGGCTGCTACACATCCGGCCGGAGAAAATGTTCACTTCCGAGGAGGAGATGAAAGACCTTGCTCAGGTGGGGTCTGACCGGGGCACACTGGACGAAAGCGAGGCGGAGATCATTCACTCCATTTTCGAGTTTGGGGACACCTCCGTAGATGAAATCATGACCCCCCGAGTCGATATTCTGGCTCTTGAAACCCGCGCCGGTCTGGCCGCCGCCAGCGATCTGATTCGTGACTCACAGGTCTCGAAAATACCCATCTTCAGGGAAAGCATTGATGATGTGCGTGGCATTCTATATGCCAAAGATATCCTCCCGTACCTTAACGGCACGTTCCCGGATGTCGACCTGCTGCCTCTCGCCCGCCCGCCCTTTTTTGTTCCCGACAGCAAGAAAGTGAACGAGCTGCTGCAAGAGTTTCAGCAACGGCGCACCTCCATTGCCATCGTCGTGGATGAGTTTGGCGGCACCGCCGGGCTGGCCACCCTTGAGGATGTGGTGGAAGAGGTCCTCGGGGAGCTGCGCGACCCCTACGATCTGCAGGAGACCGAAGTCATCCGGTTTGGGGACGATGAGTTTTTGGTGGAGGGATCGATGCCGCTGGACGATCTTGAGGATCATCTGGGGGGGCAGTTCCCCTCCAACCGGGACTACGAAACCCTCGGCGGTTTCCTGTTTGACCAGTTCAATCAGGTTCCCGGCGCCGGGCAGTCGGTCGACTTCATGGAGCGCCGTTTTACCGTCAGGTCGCTCGAGGGAAACCGCATCACCAAAGTTCACATCGGCAAGCAGAAAAAGGAGACGCAAGGGTGACCGGAACAACTTCTGGCGCAGCTATCCCCGGTCCGATAAACCGGCCAGCCACCGCGGAAAAACTGCTGCAGCTCATGGCGATTATGGAACAGCTCCGGGGTCCCGAGGGGTGTCCCTGGGATCGTGAACAGACGCCGCGGAGTCTATTGCCTTATCTGCTGGAGGAAACCTACGAGGTGATGGAAGCGGTGGATGCAGGGGCTGCCGGGGCGCTGCGGGAAGAGTTGGGGGATCTGCTGCTGCACATCGTTTTTCAGGCCCACCTGGCGGAGTCGAGTGGTGACTTCGACCTGGCCGACTGCCTCGAAGGGATAAACCTGAAACTGATCCGCCGGCATCCGCATGTGTTCGGGGACCAGCGGGCTGACGGGGCGTTCCATGCCAAGCAGCACTGGGAGGCGGTCAAACAGCGCGAGAAAGGACGGCTTTCGAGACTGGAGGGGGTGCCCAAGGCGCTCCCGGCGCTGTCTCGCGCCAGACGACTACAGGAAAAAGCGGCCTATGCCGGGTTCGACTGGCAGGACATTCAGCCCGTCTGGGACAAGGTACATGAGGAAATCAAGGAGCTGCAGGCGGCGCAACTGGCTGGCAATGACGATGCCATCGAGGAGGAGTTGGGCGACGTTTTGTTTAGCGTGGTGAACCTGGGCCGGTTTTATGGTTTGAGCAGCGAAGGGGCGTTGCGCCGGTCGATTGCCAAGTTCGAGTACCGGTTTGGCCAGGTGGAATCCGAGCTCAGGCGCAGGGGTAAGGAGCTGGAAGAGTCAACGCTCGAAGAGATGGATGCCATCTGGAATCGGCATAAAAAAGAGGCGCGCCAAGGGTCAAGTTAATGTGCTGGAAACGAGAGTCTAACCTGGCTGCTGTGGAAATTTAGAAGAAGCGCCGCTTCTTCTTTTTCGTCCCCGGCTTTTGTTCCGCTTCCTGGATAATGTGAACCGTCGCCTTCACCTCACCGTCGGCTCCGCCCAGATCGATAACCAAGTGCCAATCCCCCGCCATCGGCGGCTTGATAACCGCAGGAGAACCGGTAGCCACGCCACCATGGTAGCGATATTGATCCCCGCGACGGTAATTGGCATAGTTCTCGTCATCCATGATACGGAGGTATGACTGCTGCTGAAGCGTAGCCTGAATGACTTCATTCCGGGCAAGATTGAGTTGAAAGTGCAGGTACTTCATAGTGAACCGTCAATGACAGTGACAAATTCCGAGATACGCCTGAAGCTGGGTGAACGACGCCAGCTGCCAGCCATGCAGTTGGTATCCATGAGCCGCAAGGCCCTAAACATCTCTAGAGCAATTTTCATTGATGCCCGAATATAAATCGAATTTGAAACCACCAACAAGAAATGATGCAGTGCGAACCAACCTTTAAAATCGCTCCTCCAAGGTGCGTATATACGGGAGCTGAGGCAGAGCGGCGGCCGGCCGGTTATTGCTTGGCTCCAGTGCGGCCGCTACCTGTGGGCAAACGGGTCTGGCCAATCTCAACGGCGCCGGAGGCTGTTGCAACCGGCCGGTTGTCTTCAGACTGGGAGCTGATCGTCCACCCGGCTCCGCGGTTAAAGGCCAGGGTGGATTTGCCGGTTACAGGGGTCGCCTGTTTCAGCAACGACGCGGACGAGTAGTAGATTTCCAGCTGAAAATAGTCGAGAACACCGGTATCTCCTACTAAATCATCAATGATGTAAATACCCCAGTACTGATTGGGCGATTCGCCGTTAAATGACGCTGTGAATCGCCAGTTGAGGTAGATATCTCCGTCATCGGCGGCATCATCATCGTTGCCGCCATCGGTCCTGGCGCCGGTATTCTTGAAATCGACAATGGCAATGATCACTTTATTATCCTGGGCGCTCAGGGCAAAGGCGAACTGGTGGAACAGCATGGCGGTTAACAGGATTGCCGCTGCGGGTCGGCTGGCAATCGTCTGGCTGTGAGTCATAGGCATTGAACCTGCATCGTTTTCGGAAGGGCCGGGCGTTGCCGCGACTCCGCCTGTGCGTCGGCTATATGGAGGGAACCCCTCCTCAGGGCATAATTTAACGCATAGTTTAGGTACTGGATAAATAAAACTTGTCAATGCATGCCTCGGTGCGGTAACATGGACCGACCGTCGGTCTAGACCAACGGTCTATTGAGCATCAGCCATGGCAAAAGTATCCCCAGCACACCAAGCCCGACGCGCCGAGTTTATTCTCGCGGCCCAGCATCTGTTTTTCAAGCACGGCTATGATGAAACCCCGGTGAGCGCCATCCTCGACTACATGAGCGTCGCCAAAGGGACGTTTTACCACTATTTTAACTCCAAGGAAGATCTGCTTGACCAGCTGGTAACGCAGATGACGGACGAGGGGCTCAAAGTGATTGGCATGGTCCTGGAGGTTCCGGGGCCTTCAGCCATCGATCAGATCAACCGCCTCTTTCTGGCTCTCAGCAACTGGAAGAAGGCCCACAGGGAAGGGGCCCTGGCGGTTATGCGCGCCCTCTACCGGGACGAAAATCTTCTGCTGAGGCGCAAAATGTTCCGCCGCTCGGTGCAGTTGATGACTCCGATCTTATCGGGCCTGATCCGGCGCGGCATTGGCGAGGGAGAGCTGACCACGCGGTATCCCGATGAAACGGCGGAACTCATCATGGAACTTGGCAATGTGATTAACCGCAAAGTCGTCAATATCATTTTGTCGGACTTGCCCAAAGAATCTGTGCATGCGCAGGTGGAGCATTGGTTGACGGTTTATGAGCGCAAGGCGGAGAAAATGATGGGCGCTCCGGACCGGTCGCTGATAATGTTTGGCCGCGATGATTTGAAAGCAGTGCTGTCGTGATCCGCGCTTCCCGCATTCTGCTGAGCGCCGTGGTGTCGCTGGCGGTCACCGCCTCCGCGCAGGTCGGCCAGCTCACGTTTTCAGGACAGGCCTGGGGATCCGGCGCCTACGGCAATGATCCTGTTGACAACTATGCCAGCACCGAAGCGACGGCCGGCTATATCCCGGAGCTGAATCTAAAAGCCGGGCAGCCTGGCGGCGCTCAAATAGAAGCGCTGTTCGCGTTCCGGTCGTCCTTCCTCTACCGCCAGCAACTCTCGCCGAAACGGTGGG
This sequence comes from Fidelibacterota bacterium, assembly GCA_004124875.1. Lineage (GTDB taxonomy): Bacteria > Fidelibacterota > Marinisomatia > SCGC-AAA003-L08 > TS1B11 > TS1B11. The sequence goes on from SCKJ01000001.1 coordinate 519,817, forward strand.
AAACGGCCGACTCCGTGCGAGTGTACCGGGTTTGGATGCAGCTGCGCTCAACGCGCTGGGAACTGCGCCTGGGGCGGCAGAAGATCGCCTTTGGTCCCGGCCAGTTCCTGCGGCCCCTGGCCTGGTTCGATACCCTTGATCTGCGCGATCCCACGGGACAGACAGTGGGCGTCGACGCAGTGCGAGCGCGTTTTTTCCCTAACGACAGATTGTCCTTATGGGGTTGGGGAATTGTGCAGAACAGCGCTGGTCTGGCGTACAATCTGGACCAGTTTTCGCCCGGTGGCCGCGCCGAGTATCTGCTGGGCGATGTAGAGTTGGGGTTCACTTTTCACCAGGAAAACTTCAGCGGGCGGTCAACGGCCCGTTCGAGGATGGCGCTTGATTTTCGCACGGACAAAATTATCGGACTGTGGGCTGAGGCGTATGCCCTGCGGGATAACGACGATGAAGCGTCGATCAGCAGAACCGATGTGCTGATGGTGGGCGTTGACTATACCTTACCCATCGGCAGCGGCGTGCTGGTCATGGCCGAGCATTTGCAAAGCCGCTCAGTAAATACCATCCAAGTATTTGACCCATATACCGGCAAAGTATCTACCGCCGGAGGATCCACGACCCGCACCCAAGCGACGGCGGTGCTGGGCGCGCTGCCGCTGGGACTGTTCGACCGGCTCACGGTGGTGGCCTATTATTTGCACGACTTGAAATTTTCATCCTATTTTTTCATGTGGCAGCGAACCTACGATTTTTGGAGCCTGAGCGTGCTCATGTTCGCCAATCCGCCACGGTCCGAGCTCGGTTTATCAGGAAACACATTTCCATCAGTTGTTGGCGTTGGTAACGGCGTTCAACTGTTGCTCGTCTTTCATCACTAAGCAGAATAAAGAGGTCAATATGTCAGCTGACAGTGCCATACAAATTGAATCGCTCGTGAAACACTTCCCCATGGGGGGCAGCGTCGTGGAAGCTTTAAAAGGGGTCAATCTGGCCCTTGGCGCGGGAGAGTTTGCCGGTCTGGTGGGGCCGTCGGGATCAGGAAAAACGACACTCCTGAACATCATTGGCGGGCTTGACTCGCCCACGCAAGGGTCCGTACGGGTGCTGGGGGAAGACCTGGCCAATAAAACCCACAAGCAGCTGGCCGATTTGCGCAAGGAGCATATTGGCTTCATTTTCCAGACCTTCAATCTGCTGCCGGTCTATACCGTTTTTGAAAACGTGGAGTTTCCCCTGCTGCTGCTTAACCGGACCAACGGTGAGCGCCAGAAGGCCGTGGACGAGGCCCTCGAACGGGTCGGTCTGTCGCACAAGACCAAGGCGCGGCCGGCCACGCTGTCGGGTGGGGAGAGTCAGCGGGTGGCCATTGCCCGGGCCATCGTGAAGCAGCCCAGTATCATTCTGGCGGACGAACCGACGGCAAACCTCGACGCGGAAAATTCGCACAACATTATGCGGATTCTCGTCGAACTGAATGAGGATAATTCTACATCGTTTCTTTTTTCCACGCACGATGAAAAGGTGATGGCCTATCTGCGCCGGACCATTCATCTTGTGGATGGCAATATTACTTCCGATGAAGTGACCACACCCTCCGCGCCATAGGAAGTGAATGATGACTCAACTTAGGCTTGCCCTTAAGAATCTCGTTGGCGCGGGTGCCCGTACCTGGCTGAACGTGGCGGTCACCTCCTTCACCTTTGTAATTATCATATTCATGAGTGGCCTCTACCAGGGGATTTTGGCCTATTCCAAACGGGTCACGGTTGAATCGGAGGTGGCGGGAGGAATCTACTGGCACCCGCTTTATGATCCGGACGACCCGTTTACGCTTGACGACAGCCATGGTGCGCCACCGCAGGCAGTGCTTGATCAGATAGCTGAGGGGAGAGCGATGTCCGTGCTGCTGGTGACCGGGGCGGCTTATATCAATGGCCGCATGATTCCAATGCAGCTGCGTGGTATCGATCCCGCTCAGCAGATCGTGGCCATGCCCACAACTTCTCTGGCGGACTATGACGGCGACGCCATACCCGTTATGATCGGCACCGGCATGGCCAAACTCCTGGGCGCAGGTGAAGGGGACGCAATAACCATTCGCTGGCGGGATGCTTACGGCACATACGATGCGGCAGATGTTGAGATCTCCAAGGTCATGTCTGTTGAGAATTTCAAGGTCGACTTTGGCATTCTTTGGCTGCCTTTGGCTGTGCTGCAGGAGATGTCCAACATGCCGGGAGAGGCAACCTACGTCACCGTGAGGCAGGGCGAACCGCTGCTGGAGACCGCTTCACCGTGGGTCCTTAAAACGGTTATGTCACTGATGGAAGATATGATTGCCCTGGTGCAGGCCAAGCAGTCGAGTGCGGCCATTATGTACGTCTTGCTGCTGGCGCTATCGGCCTTAGGTATCTTCAACAGTCAGGTCCTGTCCATATTTCAGCGGCGCAGGGAAATAGGCACGCTGATGGCTCTGGGAATGTCGCGTCAGCGCGTCGTCGGGCTGTTCACGCTGGAAGGGGGCATCCATTCGGTCCTGGCCTTGATTCTGGCCTTCATTTACGGCGCGCCCCTGCTTTACCTGACTGCATCCAGGGGGCTGCCGCTGCCCATGGACTATAGTGACTCGGGCTTTCTAATTGGTGAGCGGCTGTTCCCGGTCTATGGTCCCTGGCTGGTTGCCGGCACAACATTGTTGGTTGCAACGATTGTAACCGTTGTCAGCTACCTGCCGTCAAGGAAAATTGCGAAAATGGAGCCTACAGCAGCATTGAGAGGAAAAATAGCGTGATGTTGATCCCTAAACTGGCCCAACGAAATTTGATCGGCGCCGGCGCGCGCACATGGCTGAACGTCGTAACCACATCACTGGCACTCTTTATGATCGTCTTCGCCAGCGGTATGTACGACGGCATGATTGCCTACACCAAGCGGGTGACGGTGGCCACGGAGATTGGCGGCGGCCAGTACTGGCATCCGGCTTACGATCCCGATGATCCCTTCTCCATTGACGACAGCCACGGACTGTTGCCCGATGAACTCCGCCAAATTGTGCGACGGGGCGAGGCCATGCCGATACTGGTCGTGCAGGGCGCGGCGTATCCCGCCGGCCGGGTATTGCCGGTGATGATCAGAGGGATACCGCCCCAACAGAGCATCATTGATCTGCCCACGCAGGTGCTGCAGGCCCAACCCGACGGGGCTCTGCCGGTGCTCATGGGCCAGGGCATGGCCAGACTCAGCGAGCTTGAAAAAGGCGACCGGTTTGTCCTCAGGTGGCGCGATGTCCACGGATCGTACGACGCACGGGACGCAGAAGTTGTGGGTATTATGGATGTGGAAAATTTCAAAGTCGATCTCGGCCAGGTTTGGTTGCCGCTGGAGCTGTTGCGAACCATGGTCGATGTGCCTGGCCATGCCACATATGTGGTTATCGGCGCGGACGAAGCGCTGACCGCTGCCAGCGGCGAATGGGTGCCGCGGGATCATATCTTTTTGCTGCAGGACATTCTCAACGCCGTCAAGGCGGACCAACCGTACGTCTGGACGCTGTACGGACTGCTGCTGGCTCTGGCGGCCATGGGCATTTTCAACAGCCAGGTGCTGTCAATTTTCAGGCGGCGTAGAGAGATCGGCACCCTCATGTCGCTGGGCATGCACCGGGGCCGGGTGGTGAGCCTGTTTACGATGGAGGGGGCGCTGCACTCTGTTTACGCCCTGCTGCTGACCATTATCTGGGGCGCGCCGGTGCTCTATCTGGTGGCGACGCGAGGCATCCCCATTCCCTATGATGGCGCCGACATTGGCATCGTCATGGGCCAGCGGATGTGGCCCGTCTATTCGGCCGGCCTGCTGGGAGGGACGGTGATCCTGGTGGCGCTCATTGTCACTTTGGTGAGCTACCTGCCGTCGCGGCGCATCGCGAAAATGAATCCGACAGACGCTTTACGAGGGAGGGCGGCCTGATGATACGATTTCTCATTAAAGGGGTCCTGCGGGACCGCTCACGTTCACTTTTCAGTGTCATAGCCATCACCATCGGCGTTTTTCTGGCGGTGGTTTACCGCGGTTTCGTGGCCGGCATTTTCGATGACATGCTGCGCCAGGGCGCCATCATGATGACGGGCCATGTCAAGGTGACCACTCGCGCCTATGCCGAAGAGGCGGCTCTGCTGCCCATGGATCTGGCCCTCCTGGGGGTGGATGAGACGATGGAGCAGCTCTCGGCCGACTATCCGGGTATGTTCTTCACGCCCCGGATCGTCTTCGGGGGGCTCATTGATGTCCCTGACGAAGAAGGGGTCACCCGCGAGCAGGGACCCGTCGCCGCCATGGCCATTGATCTGCTCTCGTCAGGCAGCCGGCAGGTCGAGCTGTGGGACCTGGAGAATCGCCTGGTGGATGGCCGGCTGCCGCAGTCGGCCGACGAAGCGCTACTCGGTGATGTCTACGCCAGACGGCTGATGGTCGTGCCGGGCGACATCGTCACCCTCATTGGATCGACCATGCACGGCGCATTTACGACGCACAATTTTACGATAGTGGGCACGGTTGCCATCGGCGTCGGCAGTTTGGGAAAAAACCTGCTGCTGACGGATATATCAGGCGCACGGCAGGCCCTCGATATGGCAGACGGCGCGACCGAGATCCTCGGCTTTTACACTGATATGTTTTATGACGATGACGCCGCCGTTGCCCGGGCAGCGGATTATAACGCCGCCCGGAACGGAACCGGTGACGAATTTGCCCCCTACATGGTGCCGTTGCGAGACCAGTACAATATGGGCGCCATGCTCGATTACATGGATGTGGCGGTGGTCATATTCATCGGCGTGTTCTTCATCGTGATCACCATCGTGCTGTGGAACCTGGGCATTATGAACAGCCTGAGGCGCTATGGAGAACTGGGCGTCAGACTGGCCATCGGGGAGAGCAAGGCGCATGTATTCGGTTCCATGGTCATTGAGTCGACGGTCGTGGGCATCGGCGGCTGGCTTGTCGGTACAGCCATCGGTCTGGCAGTTGTTTACTACCTACAGGAGGTCGGCATCGATTATGGGGCGATGATGGAAGACTTCAATATGCCCATCAGCCACGTCATGCGGGGGAAAATAACCCCTGACAGTTTTTATCTGGGGCTGTTTCCCGGTGTGGTGGCTCCCGTGGTGGGCACCATGCTGGCGGGACGGGCAATCTTTAAACGGGAAATGTCACAACTTTTCAAGGAGCTGGAAGCATGATTCGCAAGCGCATGAGTTCATTCCTGCTGATGGGCGTCCTGGGAGCCACCTCTATTCTCAGGAGCCAGGGCTTAACGGCGGCGCAAATTCTGGACGCTGTCGACAGGAACCTCTCGTCGGACAACCAGGTGTTCACCAGCCGCATGGTGGTGCATGGCCGCCGGGCGAGCCGGACCATCGTGTCGAAAAGCTGGGTGGTCGGCACGGAGAAGGCCTTTACCGAATATCTGTCGCCACCGCGCGAAGCCGGCACCAAAATGCTGAAGGTGGGCAAGCAGCTGCGCATCTATTCGCCCCAAACTGACCGGGTGTTGCAAATTTCGGGTCACATGCTGCGGCAGTCGGTGATGGGCTCGGACTTTTCCTACCAGGACATGATGGAGGATCAGTCCCTGCAGGAGGCCTACCATGCCGAGCTTGAGGGCAGTGAGTTGCTTGATGGCCGCGACAGCTGGGTTATTCTGCTCACGGCGAAAAAGCTGGGCCTGGCTTATCCCACCCGCAGAGCGTGGGTCGACAAGGAGTGGATGCTGCCCATGAAAGAGGAGATGTACGCCAAAGGGGGCAAGTTGCTCAAGTCCGCCCTCGTGAAGGAGGTGATGAATGTGCAGGGACGCACATATCCGAAGGTCTGGCTGTTTAAGGATGAGCTGAAACGCAACAGCAGAGGGACCGAGTGGATCATTGATGAAATTGCTTTCAACGTGACCATTCCGGAAGCGATGTTCTCCAAAGCGGCGCTCAGGCGCTAATGGCGCAAGAGTGTTGTAATAGGACCAATTTGGTCGTAATTTAACACGACCGAAAAGGTCGGGTATAAAATGTTTAAACTGACTCGCAAAACGGAATACGCGCTGCTCGCCCTTCACGAGCTTTCAGTATCGGCCGAGGCTGATGTCACAAAAGTTCGTGAAATTGCTGAGCACAACCAGATTCCGTTTCCCGTGCTGGCCAAAGTGATGCAACGTCTGGCCCGGCACAACTATATTGAACCGATACAGGGGGCCAGGGGTGGCTATCAGCTTCATGAACAGGCCATGACCACCAACATGTGGCAGTTTCTTGAAGAGATGGAAGGCCCCCAAGGATTAGCGGACTGCTTCATGGAGGCGAGCTGCGAACAGCTCGAATTCTGCTCAATACGCTCGCCTCTCCACGAATTGGATCGTTCAATCCGGCAATTTTTTTATGGGGTGAAACTCAATGATGTCCTGGGCAGGACCTCCAATTCTTTCGGCGCCCCGTTTATATCTGGTACAAGTCTCTAGGAGCACCAAACCCTAGCGCGATGATGTTATCATAGTTTAATGGGAAGCATTTTTATAACGGTTTTGGTGGATCTCCGAAACCCGAAAAGTGCTGACGACGTTACGACCAATATGAATGGGAGCGCCGATTATTTTTCTTCAGATCATTTTAATGTGGGACCGCATTGCCGGCCCATTGGGCTTTCCAGCGCCGCCGACGGGGCCACTTTACGGTAGGCGCCGGAGCGTCGGCCTCAACACTATTAACGCCTCCATTTCGCAGTAAATTCTCCGACCAATGAATAGTGAACTCATGAAAGACGAGCTGAAAACCATCCAGGATATTGCCGATCAGGAGTACAAGTACGGGTTTGTCACTGATATAGAGCAAGATTCCATCCCGCCCGGCCTCGACGAGGATGTTGTCCGTCTGATTTCCGCTAAAAAGGACGAGCCCGAGTGGTTGTTGGAGTGGCGCTTGAAGGCCTACCGCCATTGGGCTCAGCTGCACAAGGATGGCCGCGAACCAGATTGGGCCAATGTTTCATACCCGGAGATCGATTACCAGAATATCGTATACTATTCGGCGCCGAAGCAGAAACCGAAACTGGGCAGTCTGGATGAAGTGGATCCCAAGATCCTGGAGACATACGAGAAGCTCGGCATTCCGCTGCTGGAGCAGAAGAAGCTCGCCAATGTCGCGGTTGACGCCGTTTTCGATTCCGTTTCGGTAGCGACAACCTTCAAGGAGACGCTGGCTGAAGCGGGCGTTATTTTCTGTCCCTTTTCCGAGGCGGTGCAAAAGTATCCCGATCTGGTGCGCAAGTATCTCGGGTCCGTTGTCCCTTACAGCGACAACTTTTTTGCCAGCCTGAATTCGGCGGTCTTCTCTGACGGCTCCTTTGTGTTCATCCCCAAAGGGGTTCGCTCACCTATGGAGCTGTCGACCTATTTCCGCATTAACGCTGCCCAGACCGGACAGTTTGAGCGCACCCTGATTATAGCGGAAGAGAGATCATACGTGAGCTACCTGGAAGGGTGTACCGCTCCCATGCGCGACGAAAACCAGCTGCATGCCGCCGTGGTGGAACTGGTGGCTATGGATGATGCCGAGATCAAATACTCCACCGTCCAGAATTGGTACCCCGGCGATAAAAACGGCAAGGGCGGCATTTATAACTTTGTGACCAAGCGGGGCATTTGCAAAGGGGACCGCAGCAAGATATCGTGGACCCAGGTCGAGACCGGTTCGGCCATTACCTGGAAATACCCCAGCTGCATTTTGCAAGGTGATGACAGTATCGGTGAGTTCTACTCCGTGGCGCTGACCAACAATTACCAACAGGCCGACACCGGCACCAAGATGATCCACCTGGGCAAAAACACCCGCAGCACTATCATCTCCAAAGGCATCTCGGCCGGCCATGGCCAGAACACTTACCGGGGCGGAGTCAAAATCATGCCGGGCGCTACCTCGGCGCGCAACTACTCGCAGTGTGACTCGCTCCTTATTGGTGACCAATGCGGCGCCCACACCTTCCCCTATATTGATGTGCGCAATTCATCGGCACAGATGGAGCACGAGGCGTCCACTTCCAAAATTGGGGAGGATCAGATTTTCTACTGCCAGCAGAGGGGTGTGTCGCCAGAGGATGCGGTATCCATGATCGTCAACGGTTTTTGCAAAGATGTTTTCCGCCAGCTGCCCATGGAATTCGCCGTAGAAGCCACCAAGCTGCTGGAGGTATCGCTGGAAGGCAGCGTGGGATGATGACCGTTATCGACACTATTATTATGTGGAATATTATTTATGCTGGAAATTAAAAATCTGCATGCCGGCACCGGCGGAGCGGAGATTCTCCACGGCATCAATCTGGAAATCTCCGCGGGCGAAGTGCACGCCATTATGGGGCCTAACGGGTCGGGCAAAAGCACCCTGTCTCAGGTTCTGGCGGGAAACGACACTTACCAGGTCACCTCCGGAACGGTAACGTATAAAGGGGCGGACCTGCTGGAGCTGTCCCCTGAACTGCGTGCGCGGGAGGGGCTGTTCCTGTCGTTCCAATATCCTGTCGCCATTCCGGGCGTGAACAACATCTACCTGCTGCAGGCGGCCCTCAATGCCATCCGCAAGCACCGCGGAGAGGAGCCCCTCGATGCCATCGATTTCCTGGAGCTGGTGCGGGGACGCATCAAAGAGGTCGATTTGGATGAAGAGTTTCTGCACCGGCCGGTAAATGATGGTTTCTCCGGTGGCGAAAAAAAACGGAATGAAATCCTGCAGATGCTGGTTCTTGAGCCACAGCTGGCGATTCTTGACGAAACCGACTCGGGCCTGGACATTGACGCGTTGAAACTGATAGCCGAAGGGGTGAATCGATACCGCTCGTCCGAGAGGGCCATTTTGCTCATCACTCATTACCAGCGGCTGCTGAACTATATCTCTCCCGACAAAGTTCACGTTCTGCTCGACGGCCGCATCGTCAAGTCAGGTGGTCCGGAGCTGGCTGTGGAGCTGGAGGAAAAGGGGTACGGCTGGATTCAGGAAGAACTGGCCGAGAAGGCGCTTTGATATGTCCTCCAGCGTAGAAATTTCTCCGGCGCCGCCGGTTCCCCAGTGGGCCGCCCAGCCGGATGCGGCCTCTTTTGACGGTCAGACAGAGGCGTGGGCGAATCTGCGCCGCAAAGGTTATGCCGCCTTCAGCCGCCACGGGTTTCCCACCACCCGCATGGAGGCGTGGCGAAACACATCCCTGGCGCACCTGATCGACATCGATTTTCAGCTGGCCGGCGGCGATCACAATATTACCCAGGCGCAGCTTAAGCCCTACCTCCTGCCGGACGGCCCGGTGGCCGTTCTCGTCGATGGCATTTTCAGCCCCGAACTATCTGCAACAGGCGGATTGCCCGCGGGCATGACGCTGAGCAGTCTGGCCTCTGCGCTCCAGGCGGGGGACACGTCGGCGCTGGCCCAGCTGGATGACGAGCAGGCGCTTGACGAGTATCCCTTCTCCGCGTTGAACCTGGCCCATCTGCGGGATGGGGTCTGGCTCAATTTACAGCCGGGAACTCAATTTGAAGGCGTGGCTCAGATCCTCGTTATTTCCACGGGGAGCCGGCCGACGGTGAGCTTTCCGCGCCTGCTGATAACGGTGGGTGAGAATACGCAACTGACTGTTCTTGAGCGTTACATCCATTTGGGCGAGTCACCATCACTCACGATCCCGGAAACGGATATCCTGTGCCAGCAGTCGGCTGTAGTTGAGCATCTCAGGCTGCATGATGAAAATGGAGCAGGTGACCATATCGGCTCAGTCCGCGCTGTACTGCGCCGCGACAGCCACCTTCGCAGCATTGATATTTCCACGGGCAGAAGACTGATTCGTAATGATATTCAGGGCCGTCTGGCAGAAGCAGGAGCGGCGTTGGAGATGTCCGGGCTTTATCTGGTGGACGGCTCCGGGCATGTGGACAACCATACACGGCTTGACCATATTGCTCCCCACACCACCAGCGCGCAAAATTACAAGGGTATCCTGACCGATACCGCCCGAGGGGTGTTTACGGGCCGTGTGGTGGTCCATCCCGAGGCCCAAAAGACCGTGGCCCGGCAGACCAACCGCAACCTGATGCTTTCTGATAAGGCCCGGGTGCACACCGATCCGCAACTGGAGATATTTGCCAATGACGTGAAGTGCAACCACGGCTCGACGGTAGGCCAGATTGACCGCGACGCCCTGTTTTACTTCAGCACACGGGGCATTGATGAGGAGACAGCCCGGCGCCTGCTGATTCACGGCTTTACCCACGAGGTGGTGGCCACCTTGCGCAACGCAGCCCTGCGCGACTGCGCCGAATCGGCGATAGACGGCTGGCTTGAAACCGCAGGCCTCGCATGAGTGATATGCGGGACTTATATCAGCAGCTGATTCTGGACCACTTCAAGAGTCCGCGGAACAAGGGACCGCTGCCCGATGCCGATACAACGGCGCAGGGGCGCAATCCGCTATGTGGCGATGAAGTTGACGTGGCCCTCAAATTCGACGGCAATCAAATTGTGGACATCAAATTTGAAGGCACCGGTTGCGCTATATCACAGGCTTCGGCGTCCATCATGACGACGGTGCTCAAAGGTGATTCTGTCTCCCATGCCCGCGATCTTCTGGATAAATTCAGCGGTATGATGGTTACGGGCAAAGGCTCGCTTCAACAGCTGGGAAAACTGGCCGCACTGGCCGATGTCCATAAATATCCTGCCCGGGTGAAATGTGCCATGCTCTCCTGGAGGGCCATGGAGGCCAGCCTGGAGCGGCGGACCGTCGCTGTATCCACGGAATGAATGTAAAATACTGAGATAATGCAATGAGTGAACCCCAAACACGTGAACTGGTAAATCTTAAGCGGGATACCTCCGCCACCCTGGTTCCTTCAGGCGACCCGATCACGCTGAAGAAGGGCCAGGAGGTCATCATTACCCAGAAGCTGGGCGGAAACTACACCGTCATCGTGCTGGGCAACATGGCCCTGATTGACGGTAGCAACGGCGACGCGCTGGGCAAATCGACGGATAGGCCCCAACCCCAGACCGGTGGTAATGGGCAGGAGCTCGGCAAGGTCGACGAGATGCTCATCTGGGACCAGCTCAAGACCTGTTTCGACCCTGAAATTCCAGTAAACATTGTAGACCTGGGTCTCGTTTACGATTTGCAGATTATTCCTGCCGATGACGGCCGGGGCGCCGAAGTGACCGTAAAAATGACTCTTACCGCGCCTGGCTGTGGCATGGGTGACAGTATCGCCCAGGATGTGCAGCAGAAAGTTGAATCCGTGCCGAGCGTAACCGATGCGAAAGTGGAGCTGGTGTGGGATCCGACATGGAACCAGTCGATGATGACGGAAGCGGCCCGGTTGCAACTCGGATTCATGTAATCGAAGCCAGCCGTTGACCTCTGCCGCGCCCCTCGACCCTGCCGATATAAGGCCCGATTTCCCGTTGCTGGATCAACAGTCCGGCGGCCAGCTCCTCGCGTACCTCGACAATGCCGCCACCAGCCAGAAGCCGCTGGCGGTTATTGAGGCTGTCGAAGGGTACTACCGGCACACCAACGCCAACGTTCACCGTGGCATCTACGAGCTGGCCAACCGCTCTACCGAAGCCTTTGAAGGGGCGCGCCAAAAGGCCGCGGAGTTTATCAACGCGAGCGATTGGCACTCGGTTATATTTACTTCCGGCACCACCGAGGCCATTAATCTGGTGGCTTATGCCTGGGGCCGGCAGCAGCTTGGCAGCGGTGACGAAATCGTCCTGTCAGTCAGCGAGCACCACAGCAATCTCGTGCCGTGGCAGTTGGTGGCCAAGGCGACCGGGGCGAAATTGCGGTACATTCCCCTGGGGGAACATCAGGGGCTCGATCTTGAGGCTGCGGCGCAGCTCATCAACCCGCGGACGAAACTTGTGGCGCTGGGCCATCAGTCAAATGCCTTGGGAAATGTCAATCCGGTCGCACAGATTACGGCCCTGGCAAAGAATGTTGGCGCGCTCGTGCTTTTGGATGGCGCCCAGTCCGCGCCCCATTTTCCCGTCGATGTCCAGGCGTTGGGCTGCGATTTTTACGCCTTCTCCGGGCACAAGCTGCTGGGACCCACCGGTATCGGCGTGTTGTGGGGGCGGCGCGAGATTCTAGAGGAGATGGACCCGTTCCTGGGTGGCGGCGAAATGATCCATACGGTGACGCTGGAAGGCTCAACATGGAATGAGCTGCCCTGGAAGTTTGAAGCGGGCACTCCCAAAATCGCCCAGGCGGTAGGGCTGGGCGCCGCCATGGACTACTTGACCGCGCTGGGGATGGACAGGGTGCAGCGAACCATCGACGATTTGAGCGACTATGCCGCCCGGTCGCTGGGCGAAATCCCCGGCATTACCCTCTATGGGGATGCCGATACGCGCAGCGGAGCGCTCTCGTTCGCGATGAAAGGGGTCCACCCGCACGATATGGCGCAGCTGCTGGACCAGGAAGGGATCGCCGTGCGCGCGGGCCACCATTGCACCCAGCCTCTGATGCAGAGCCTCGGTGTGGCGGCAACTACACGGGCGAGCTTCCAGATTTACAATACGGTCGAAGAGATTGACCGGCTGGCCGCCGCAATCCGCAAGGCGGCGGCATTCATGCTGGGGGCTTAGGGGGCCATTCGTTTCTTCGGGTTCACTTTCACGTCCATCGGATTTTTTATGGTTGGCTGCGCTCCGGCGGCCCAGCAGGCAGTCGCCCGCCCTGTCTATCCCCGGGCCCCGGAAACCGAAGTGGTGCAGCTGCCGCTGGCCGGACCTATGGCGCAAGGCGATGCTGAAATATCGGGCATGGCCTGGTATGGCGATCAGCTGATCCTGCTGCCCCAATATCCCTACAAATTTGGCGGAAACCTGTTCGCCCTATCGAAAGGGGATATTATTGGTTTTTTGGATGGCGTTCTGGAGGGTCCCCTGTTGCCGCGGCCCATCAAACTCGGCGGGACCAAGCCGGCGGAGTTGGTGAAGGACTCAGCTTACGATGGACTCGAAGCGATAGCGTTCAGTGGCGAGCAGCTGTTCCTGACCGTGGAGGCTGATCTGAGCAGCATGCAGAGCGAAGGTTATTTGCTGGACGGTTACCTGCGGCGGGACCTCTCCAGAATCGACCTCGATGGAACCATCACCGAGACCCTAGTGGCCCAAGTGCCGGTTAAAAATCATGCGGACGAGACTTTGCTGGTTGCAGGCGACTCGGTCCTGACGATATTCGAGCTCAACGGCGCCTCGCTTAACCCAAAGCCAGTGGCGCGCAGATTCGACCTGAGCCTCGCGCCTGCCGGCACAGTGCCGTTCCCCAACATCCCCTACCGGGTCACCGATGCCACCGCCATGGCTGCCGACGGCACCTTCTGGATCATCAATTACCATTTCCCCAGGGATATCAGTATTTACCCCAATGTCAGCGACCCCTTCCCGCCCCGTTTTGGCCAGGGCGCCAGCCATGCCGCAAACGATGCGGTCGAACGGCTGATTCAGCTGCGGTATGATGGGCGCCGGATTGTGCTGACAGCGGAGCCGCCCCTGCAACTTAAGCTGCGGGCGGATGGCCAGGCGCGCAACTGGGAAGGCATCGTCAGGCTGGCTGGGCGTGGCTTCCTTATTGTAACCGACAAATGGCCCACAACGATCCTTGGCTTTGTGCCCTATAAGGCGCGGGGAAGCGTAGCGCCGCCGTCATCCTCGGACAGCGCCGCGACCGGCGAGAGACCGGGCCGCTAACCTAGTCCGCAGCGGTGGCGCCGTAGAGCCGGCCGATAATCAACCCTCCAACGCCAATTTCCACGACGCGATAGGCGGCGTCAACCATATTGGCCGCCAGGGGCATCTTGTACGCGCCGCTGTGGATCAGCGCAGCCGGCAGGGCAATGAGCAGTCCCATCATGATCCCAAAACGCAGCCCCTGGGAGCCAGCACGTCCACCCCGGTAACCAAAGGGATAGATATAGGATAATAGCAGCGCCAGCAGGAAGTAGCCCACCGCGATACTAAAGAGGGAGAAGTCTTGCGGTCCGCGCAGAACCATCATGTACTGATCATCATTGAAGGCCCTGGCAACGACCCCATACCAGAGAAAGCTGAGACTGTACATAAAGACGAAACTGGCCAATGTTGCCCGCACCATTTTTGATTGCATCTGGATAATCCCCTAAAATGTTCGCGTTGGTTCAATGCGGGAATTTGAAGCCTTTGCTACAATTCCAACAACTGTTAATTATGTTAATTAATTTGCGGACAGGCCGAGGGGGTAGCCTTATCTGTAGGGATATTCTCGCGAAGGGGGAAATATGGCTTTTGATGAAGGTTTGGCCCAGCGGATCCGTGAATCGCGCGGCGAGGGACTGGACGAAAAAAAAATGTTTGGCGGTTTGGCGTTTCTCGATCGGGGCAATATGGTCTTTGGTGTCATGGGCGATGTGCTTATGGTGCGGGTCGGCTCGGAGCGTCATGAGTCGGCCATATCACAGCCCCATGCCCGGAAGATGGACTTTACCGGGCGACCCATGCGCGGGATGATCTATGTGGATCCACCGGGCATTGAAGACGACGGCGATTTGTAGGCCTGGCTGGAAAAAGGGCTCGGTTTCACCTCTACTTTGCCGGCGAAGTAGGTGCGATTATAGGGATTGACGCAGTAAAATGGACCTTTCAGATTAAATTTGGCAGTGCTATTTTCCGGCCGTGCTACTTTTGGGCAGACTGAATATCATCCAATCTGGGCAGGATGTGAAATGCGAGTAGTTTACAGAGGCGACTTTGACGGTACTGTTTGTGCGGCGATGCTGCTTGAGCTCGATATGTGCGACGAGCTCCTGCAGGTTCATCCCCAAGATGTGCAAGACGGCAAAATCGAGATAACCGATCAGGACATTTTATGTAATGTCCCCTACCACCCGGACTGCCATATGTGGTTTGATCACCACACCAGCGAACTCAATCGTGTGGACTTTCCAACCACCTATGAAGGTCTTACCCGATATGCGCCCAGCGCCGCGAGCCTGGTTTATGAATATTTTAAGGACGATTTCCCGATCCTGAGTAAGTTCGAGGATCTTGTAGCGGAAGTCGATTTGTACGACAGCGCCGACATTACCCGGGAGCAGATTCTGCACCCTGATGGCGCGCGTCTCATGGCGTTTTTACTCGACCCCAGAACCGGCCTTGGCTTGCGTCACGACTTTGCCATCAGCAATTATGCCTGGTCCACGCAAATTCCCGAACTGTTAACGATGCATACCGTAGATGAAATTCTGGAGCTGCCCGATTCCCTGGAGCGCATCAGAAAATTCATGCTTGGCGAGGAGGAATCCCGCATCTTTTATGCCGAGCACTCCTACCTCGACGGTAATGTTATCGTAACGGATGTGCGTGGGTTGCAAACGCCGATAGGTAACCGGTTTATTGTTTATCTCATCCCGAAGCTCGAAACAGGGAATATTTCGGTTCGTATTGCCGATGCAAAAAAAAGTGAATTCAGCAGCATCACCTTAGGACGTTCTCTCTTCGTCCGGACCAGCGAGATTGATCTTGGAACGTTGTGCCAGAAGTTTGGAGGCGGTGGACACGCCGCTGCCGGCGCCTGCCAGGTATCGGTTGAAGATGGTGATCGGGTCCTGGCCGAAATCATTGCTGCCTGTAAAGAGTAACGCCCCCAGTCGTTCAATGTCAGGAATACTGTCCCAACTTCAGGGCAAAAAAAAGTTGCAATCACATATATCATATTGATATATTCATCCTTAGAATAAAAGGATATGATATATGCAAACGAAAAACACAACATCATTCGCCATCCTGGGCGCCCTGGCCAGCAGGGCCTCCTCGGGTTATGATCTGAAGAAATTCCTTGAACAGCAAATCGGCCATTTCTGGAAAATCAGTTACGGTCAGGTGTATCCCCTCCTGAAGGTGCTGGCGCAGGCCAATCTCGCGTCGGTGAAGGAGCAGACGCAAAAGGGGCGGCCACCGCGCTATCTCTACAAGATTACGCCTGCGGGCAAGTCGGAGCTGCGCAACTGGCTGCACTCCCCGCTCGATCCGGAGTCGCCCAACCTGGATCGGGAGGTGATGTTGCGCCTGTTTTTTGGCCGCTTCTCGGAAGCAAATATGAGAACCCGGCAGGTTGAGCAGCTCAAGGCGTGGGCCCAGGGCCGCGCTGACCAACATGCTGCCGCCGGGAAGGCACTGAAGCAGCAGCATGAATCTAACCCCGACCTACCGTTTTGGCTCATCACCGCCAGCAGTGGCACAGCGGCGGCCATAGCGCTCGCGGATTGGTGCGACCAGACCTTGACGGCCCTCAAGGGCCTGAAGTAATCTGCCTTGATCCCGCCTTGGCTCTTGCGAGCCGGGGTGGGTACCATATTCCATGTGGCCTGATCGTCACACAACGATTAACATTGCTGCCGGTGGGCAAGCCGGGAGACTTGGCCGGATAAGATAGAATCTGCCGGAGAGGCAGGGGGGCGACGTGCTATTTTGCACCGCAGTCAACTGTATGGATGGCCGGGTTCAACTGCCGGTCAACCGCTGTTTAAGGGAGCACTTCGCCGCAGAATATGTCGATACGGTGACGGAGGCTGGGCCGGTGGGAATTTTGTCTGCCGATCCTGAATCCCCAGCGTCCAGATCGATCTACGACCGCATCGATATATCGGTGACGGCCCACCTGTCGACCGCTCTGGCCATCGTGGCCCACGCCAACTGCGCGGGCAATCCCATATCCGACAGCGACCAACAGCACCAGGTGGAAAGTTGCGTGGTTCATCTCAGACGCCGCTATCCCGATCTGGAAATTGCCGGTCTGTGGCTGGACGAGGAGTGGACCGTGCACTTGTTTGGCGCCCCGTAACACCCGCCCATGAACCGCGCCCACAGCCAGCGCCATACGGGGCAGTCGGCGCGTCAGTTTATCATGGCCCGATCAGGAGGATAACCACCATGCAGTACCAGGCCGTTGCCACCGTGTTTTTGGTCATTTTTATGGCGGAGATTGGAGACAAAACCCAGCTGGCCACCATGCTGTTTGCCAGCGATGCCCAGGTGAGCAAGTGGGCCATCTTTATCGGGGCTGCCCTGGCGCTGGTGCTGACTTCGGCCCTGGGGGTATTGGCCGGCGGGTGGCTGGGAGCTCACGTCAGTGAAAAAATAATGAACACCGTGGCAGGGGTGGGATTCATCGCCATTGGCGTCTGGACATTGCTCTCTTCCGGCTAATCTCGGGACGCGCCCGGCGTCAGCGCACCAGCCGCAGCTCCGTTGACAGGCTCGCACCCCTGGCGCCATTAAAAACGCCATCACTTTGGCCAAACCCGAAACTCCACTGCAGGCGACGGATGTGCAGCGAAAATCCCGCGCCCCAGCTGAACCGGGCCGATTCGCCAAACCCGACGCCGGCGTAAATCGGGATGCGCCTGAGCGGGGTGTACTGCAAGCCCAGGGAGATGGCGGGACCGTTGACAGGGATATCCCCGCGCCGCAAAACCCGTTGACCGGCGACATCAATCACCAGCCGGGGCGTAAGAGCGTACGACCCGCCCACCATCAGGAGGACCGGCAAGGGGTAGGTCGTGGCCGTGACGGTGTAACTGCTGTCGGGCTGCGCGATCATCTCCTCGAAAGCGGTCAGGGCGTCGTTATAATCGGCCAGTATGTTGCCGGACTCTCGGGCTCGCAAGTTGAGGGTAAACCGGTTGAGTGTCACTAAACTGTTGCGCCAGACCATGCGCCCCAGCAGGTCTTTTAGGGCGAGGCTGAGCGTCAGACCGCCTCTGGTCTCAGCAATGATGCCGATATCAAAGCTCAAGCCTACCCCCTGAATGGCGGCCCTGGACCCAGCGGGACGATCCGTTGAGTGGACGATGGTTTGACCACGAATTTGCAGACTGTCTGCTGTTGAAAGGACATGCAGGTAGTCGGTTTGCAGCCGGTAACGGTCCATGCCCAAGTGCAAGTTGGCTCCAGCGCCGAGATACCATCTCCTGATGGCAGCGGGCCGGCTGCCTGCGCCCACCTCACGGCCATAAGCCAGCGACAGGGGGGCGATCCGGTGCGACCTGATTTCAATGGCTGACAGGTCTTTAGGTTGATCAAATCTCACGCCCCGAAACAACACGTCGATGAGGTCGGCGGGAATATCCCACGCGGCAGCCCCCTCGTAGCCCAGCAGCGCAAGGCCCCAGTTCCCCCGAGTCAGCATGAGTGAGCGCACATCAGCGGCCATATTGACGCGCCACAGATCGGAGGGGAAAACCGATAGAAAGCGCTCCTTGCTGCCGGGCTCCCTGAGATCAAGACCGGCATAGAGCTGGTTGTTGAGCCAATGGGTGTCGATGGCGTTATTGGCCGCAACGGCTGACACGCTGAACAGAGTCAGCGTAAATGGCGCCGTGGCCGGTCCTTTGGCGAGAGTGTCGGCCGGGAGCGGGCGATATGCGATTCCCGCCGGATTCAGCCTGATGGCGTGGCTGCCCTGCAGGCGGGCGAAATAGGCGCCGGCAGTGGCGGTCCTGAGTGGCAGCCCTTGAGCCGGACCGTCAGCCCGGGCAATCCCAAACGCCGCCAGGCACGCGAGTATCCGCGTCACCGGCTGCCTCCGGCCAGTTTGGCGCCGTCCATCAAATACTGAACCCGGCCGGAAAGATTCAACCTCAACGTGTCCGTACTGAGAAAAGTGATAGGCAAGGCCGTGCCATCGCTATCGGTCAGGGAGAGCACGCGCAGGCGCGCCTGGATGTACATGCCGCTCTGGTTGAACAGGTCGAGGCGCTCATCGGTCAGCAGCAACGAATCGAGACCTTCATACCGGGGTTTGAGGGTCAGCGAATCAATGAGTCTGCTGCCTAAGCCTGCCGCGAGGAGGCTCGTATCGAGACTCATGTAGACCGCCAGTGAGGTTCCGAAGTCAAAATCGTTGCGGTAGCTTATGAACAGCTGCACCTGCTCAATTCCCTCGGTGACCTGCGGCGAAGAATTGATGCCGGTGACTTGATATGGGGTGGTGGTGATGGTTGCGCCGGAGTCAATGGTCAACACCATCGGCGCGGTCAGCTTAAAGGTCCCACCCAGACTTTGCGCGGCCGCCACGGATCCCACCGTGCCATCGCCCCCCAGCCGCGCCGTGCCGACCACAATTATCCGCTCCGGCCGGATATTGATGAGCCGGCTCGCGTCAGGCAGATTAACCGAGGCGCTGTCGGTAATGTTCCAGTTCTCCACGGATGTCAACTCTACGCTGCCGTCGCCGGCGTAAGCCGTAAGGGTCGTGCTGAGATAGACGGGCAAGGTCAGATCGGAATCGAAATTGAGCCTGATTTGAGCCTCGGTGAAGTCAAAGTAATCGAGGGCCGAAGGGAGTTCCGGGAGCCTCTGCTCAACGGTGTCTATTTCGATTTCCACGGTGTCGATGATGCCGGTGAGAGAGCCGAACCAGAGTGTATCGACCAATACGGTCGCGGTGATGGAATCGGCCAGCGACAGCGTAAGCAGTGTGGTGTCCGGCACGGTAAGCGTCGATCTATAGCGCAGGCGCTGGTCGTTGATAGAGAGGCTCAAAGTATAGCCGGAAACGTCCAAATTGAAGGTTTGAGGCGTGGTCTCCGAGGTGACCGGAATCACGAATGAGAGCGGGGCGCCATTCTTCACCATGTCATCAATCTCGATGAGCAGCTCCGCCGACAGGCCGATCTCGTTGCGTATGGTCACACGAATAGCGCCGGAGTCAATCCGGGCCGATTCCACCGCCGTGCCTGAATCGAGGCTGATGAAGTCTTCAGTGATATTCACCGCTTGCGATATAAAGCCGGTGATGGCGTCAAACTCCAGTCCATCCAGGGCGACGTTGACATCTATGGAATCGAGCAGGAAATAGCTGCCACTTGCGTTGCGCGTGGTGATCTGCATGGTATAGGTGACCCGCTGGTCATCAATGCTCACCGGTTGCACTATATAACCTGCCAGGCCAATGGTGTGGACTGTCGTTGCCGATCCCATAAACAGGACGGTGTCAAGGGGCAGACCGGTGCGCAGCAACTCCGGCACGACCAGGTGGACATCCGCGCTGCCGCCGACACGGTTCAGGATGGACAGCACCAGGGCGCCTGCGGAAATGGAGGCGGTCTGGATGCGGGAGTCTGACTCTATGGCTATGTCGCCGCTGTCGGAGACGGTCTGCGTGGCCAGCGTTCCGGTCAGTTCGCTGATGGAAATGTTGGTGATGGAGAGGTTAAAGTCCACCCTGTCGAACTGGTCAAGGATGACGAAATCCGGAGCGGTGGCCTCGGTGACCAGATTGTAATTGAACTTTAGCTCCTGATTGGAGGGGTCCATAACAATGCTCCAGCCCGATAGATCGGTCGTGGGAATGGTGGTGTTGGGGCCTGGCACCAGATTAAAAGTCAGGGTAAACAGCGAATCCCGGCTCTGGAAATAGAGGCCGGGCATATGCAGGGTGACGGCGCCGGAGAGGGGGGTGCCGTTTTCCGCGGTAATTTCCATTTGCGCCGTCAGCAGGAGCGCCTCCTCCACCACGGTATCAGAGGGATCCAGGGCGCTGGCGCTGGAATCGGTGATGGTCTGCGCAGGGACTTTGGCATCGGTACGGGTCACTTGGACCTCACGGGCCGTCACCCGGGTCCTGAAGGAGGAACTAAGGTCCTCGTTGGTGACTGTCACCAGCGATCCGCCGGAGCCGTTAGATCTGCCCGACACTTCAATCAGCAGGTTGCCCGGCAGAGCCACCACGAGCTCGCTGAGGTCTTGTGTCAGGGTGGCGGAGTCGCCAACGGCAATCTCATCCGGCCAGGTCATGCGGAACAGGAGGACTCCGAGACTGTCTTTAACATCAATTACGATGGGCGCGCCGAGGGGCAGAAACATATCGTTGATCAGGGTCACATCGAGGAAACCGCTACTCACATCAGCCCAACGGAACGAATCAAATGCGAGCGCTTTCTGGCTCGGAACCAGGTCAAGCGTATCAATCAGCACAGTAGTGCCCCCGCCATCGGCCATGATGGCGCTGTCGAGGGCGCTGATCAGCGCCTCGGGCATGATCTCCGAGAACAGGAAGTCCTCTGTCTCCTCGGGAGAGATATTGTCGAGGCGGATCAGACCGATATCGGCGCCGTAAGCCTTGGTGATATCACTCAAGGTAGCCGGATCGAGTCCGATGCTGAAGCGGGTCTGCGTGCTGTCGAGGCTCACTGCGCTGGCGTAGTGGACAAACGTCTGCTCAACGGGGTTTGCTTTCAGATGGTTCCCGATGGCGATCCGCTCCAGCTGCACGCTCTTGCTGAAGACGTAAATTCTTTCATCCCCCGATCCGTAAGGGGCCGTGGTGATCAGCGAATCCTCGAGCAGGACATCCAGGGTAATCTCCATGTCGATGAGGGGCATATCGAAAGAGGCCGACCAGATGGGCAGCTTGCTTTCATCCGGCCGTTGCAGGGTGCAGCCTGCAAGCAGAAGGCAAATAAGGATGTATGGGCGGGGTTTCATGCTACGGTTGGACTGAGTCGCTGAATGACGGTCGGAAAACTAACGGAGCGCCACCTTACTTCAAAGGGTTTGGTCATCATTGCGGCAGTCCACGGCTGCCGGCGGTGGTGCCCACCGGCAATTAGGCTGCAACCTCCATGCCGACGCACCGTTGCCGGTCTGATGGGGACACAATTGTTCGATTATCTCAGCAGGAAATCGCGGGATGCGCTGTTCCAGGTCATATCCTCTCGGGTTGGATGGGCTGGTTTGGCTTGTGTGCCGCCGGTTTTTTAGTTAGTTTGACGCTGGTTGGATTCTCCCCACGAACGGGAGAGGCGCGATCCCTTTTACCTGAGGAGGAGCCTGTGAGCACGTCCCAAGCAGTAC
This sequence comes from Fidelibacterota bacterium, assembly GCA_004124875.1. GTDB lineage: Bacteria > Fidelibacterota > Marinisomatia > SCGC-AAA003-L08 > TS1B11 > TS1B11. The sequence continues at coordinate 541,734 of SCKJ01000001.1, forward strand.
CTGCCCTTTCGCAGAGCGATCTGCGCGACGCCGTCAAAAGTGAATATGCCGAGGTGGCCCGAAACCCGGAGAAGGGGTTTCACTTCCACACCGGGCGTGACGCCGCCGAGCGGTTGATGTACTCGCCGGAGATGTATGCCCGGCTGCCGGAGGGGAGTATCGCCTCATTTGCGGGCACCGGCAACCCGTTCCTGGGCGGCGAGCTGAATATGGGGGAAACGGTGATTGACGCCGGCTCCGGCTCCGGTTTCGATGCCCTCATCGCCGCGACGATGGTTGGGGAGGAAGGCCAGGTTACCGGTGTCGATATGACCCCCGAAATGCTGGCCAAGGCAACTGCCGGGGCGGAGGAGATGGGCGCCGGCCATGTTGAGTTTGTCAACGGCCTGATAGAGGAGCTGCCCTTCACCGACAACCATGCGGATGTGCTCATCAGCAACGGCGTCCTCAACCTCACTCTGGATAAGGTCGCAACGTTGCGCGAGTGGCTGCGGGTGCTCAAGCCGGGCGGCCGTCTACAGTTTGGCGATATCCTGGTAGCGCGCAAGATACCCGATTCGGCGCTGGATGACATATCACTCTGGACCGGCTGAATCGCTGGCGGTCTGCTGGAAGCAGATCTCATTCTTGCCATGACGACAGCCGGATTTGAAGGGGCTACCATTATCCGGAAGCACAACATATTCGAAGATGTGGCCGACCCCTCAAGCGCGTTGAAATTCGGTACGATAGGGATTTCGGTCAAGGCGACAAAACCGGCCTGATGCCACCCTGACCGGGGCGGCCTCAGCGCAGGTTGTCCTCGAAAAGTTTGAGGATGCGGCTGTACTCATCGGTCCAGCTGCTCGGTTCCTTGAACGCGTGTCCCTCCATGGGGTAGACGGCCAGTTCCCAGTTGTCTTTGCCCAGCTCGATGAGCCGCTGGGTCAACCGCACCACATCCTGGAAATGGACGTTCGTGTCGACCATTCCGTGGAGGATCAGCAGCGCCCCTTCCAACCCCTGTGCATGGTAAATCGGTGAGCTGCGGCGGTAGGCCACGCTGTCCGCGACCGGGATATTCAGGATGCGCGATGTGTAGCCGTGATTATAGTGGGCCCAGTCCGTGACCGATCGCAACCCGGCAGCTGCAGCGAAGACTCCGGGCTCGGTGAACATGGCCATTAAAGCAATGAAGCCGCCATACGATCCACCGTACAAACCGATGCGCTCAGGGTCGACGCCATGCTCTTTCACCAGGTAGGCGGCGCCGTCCACATTGTCGTCCAGATCCTTGCCGCCCATATGCCGGTAAATGGCGGTACGCCAGTCGCGGCCATAACCTGCGCTTGCACGGTAGTCGAGATCAAGGACCGTGTAGCCCATATCGGTGAGCAGGTTGTTGAACATGTACTCGCGGAAGTAGGTGCTCCACCACTGATGCGCGTTATGCAGGTAGCCGGCGCCATGGACAAAAACCACCCCGGCTCCATTGGTCTTGGCGGGGTCAGGCTTGTACAGCCGGCCGTAGATTTTGGCCTTGTCTCTGGCTGGTATAATGACAAACTCAGGCTCACGCCACGGGTAGGCCTTGAAGGCGTCGCTCTGGCTGGTGGTGATGCGCTGCGGTTCGGCTCCCGGTATGGCCGCCTGCAGGTAGAGTTCCCACGGGCGGTTGCTGACCGAATGCCGCAACGCCAGCTGCGAGCCGTCAGGACTCAGCGACACATCGACCCGGCCCGGCAGGCGGGTCAACTGCTCCATGTTCCCGCCGCTCACCGCAATGCGGTAGACATGGCGGATACCGGGATGATCGGGGTTGGCCGTAAAGATGAAACTGGAGCCGTCAGGGGTCAGGATGGGATCGTAGACCTCAAACTTGCCTTTGGTGAGCTGTTTGCGTTTTTTACCGTCGCTGCCTACGGTGTACAGATGGGCGTAGCCGGTGCCTTCGGACTGATACCAGATGGTGCGATTATCCTGGAGCCAGCCCCACGTGCGCGGCGTGCCCCACCATCTGGCGGCCACGGAGCCGAGCCAGGCGTCGTCATGTTCGTGCAGCAGGACGGTGAGCTTGCCCGATGGCAGATCGACGCGCAAAAGCCAGCGGTCCTTGAAATCGACCGCCAGCAACTGCACGACAGCCCTTTTGCCATCGTCCGACCAGAGCGGTCCCTGGTAGTAGACTTCGCGCCGCTTGGCCGCCTTGCCTTTGCGGCGGTCCGACTTTTTTTCCGCCTGCTTGGCGCCGGTGAACTTCTGGAAATCATCAATGCCGGGGACGCCGTCAAGCTCGAGATAGGTGACTTTATCGGCTCCAATGTCGAAAATGCCCAGCTGGTAAGTGGCGCCTGGCGATCCCACTTTCGGCCTGGCCTCCAGGTCATCGGTGTACCCACTCTCGGTAATGTAATTGGGCACAACAGTACCGGCCCGGTCACCCGGTTCGTCCACTTTAATGAAGGTGACAAAGCGCTGATCAGGCGAGAGTTGCACGCTCTGCACCCGCGACTTGCCCTTGTAGACGGCAGGAATGTTGGGCGGATCGTCTTGCGACTCCTCTTTATCCCTGGCCTGCCGGTCGAGCCGCTCATCGAGAATGCCGATGAGGCTGCGTTCTTCGCGGGCCAGCCAGCCCTTGAAGCCTTCGGGTTTTTTGTCCTCGGTGACCTCACCTTTGCGAAAATCGATGATCTGTCGTGTCTGACCCGATTCGCGCTGCCAGAGGTAAAGGTTATCGCCCTGCCGGTAGACGATGTCGTTGCCGTAAAAGCGGGCGTCCGATTCCCGCGCCTGGGTCGTGGTGATATGGCTCACCTGACCGGAGCCGATATCCAGCAGCAACACATCGCCGTACCTGGTGTAGGTCTTCCAGAGGCGGTCATCGCTGTAGTCGCCGCCGGATGACGGCAGCCAGCGTTCCTCTTCTTCACTCACCTTGACGATCTCTCCCGCTGCGAGATCGTACCGGTACTGGGCGTCGTCATCTTCAGCGTCGGGATTCCACCGGAAATAGATGGATTTACCATCCTCCGACCAGTTTATTCTGCTGGGACTGACGCCGATCCATTTGGAATCGGCCATGATTTTGGATACCGACAAGCCGGATGTCGATTGGGCCTGGAGTCCCGCCGCCAACAGGCAGGCGGCAAGGACCGTTGATAAGCTGCGCGTCATGCTGTGCACCCTCCGTAAATAATGCGCCAAAGGTAGGCTTCCGGTGGACTGGAATCAGGGGAATTCGGTTCCATCGTTACAGCGTCAACGGATGGTATCACAGGAGCTGCAAGTGAAGCGGCAGGTATTCCTTGGATGAAAGATTTGAATAACTTACCTTCCCAGCAATTGTTCCAATATGTAGCGAAAACCTAAGGACCTAAGGGAATGGAATTATTACGAAAAGCACTAAAATCTAAGAGGGTAACTCCCTTTTGTTTGTTACCGGCCTGTCTACTTTTATTCATAGGCCCGGCTTATGGAGATGATTGGAAAAGTATCGGTCCTTACGGAGGATATCTCTCCTCCATCGTTGTTGATCCAAACCAGCCGGGCACCGTTTATGCTCTCGGTCGCGGCCAAATATTCAAGAGTAAAAACGGTGGAGAGAGTTGGCGAAATATTTCTCCTACGGGCCTGACGAGCTATTCAAGACCCCGTCTTGTTATTTCATCTGAATATCCTGGACATCTTTATCTTATTGGAGGTAAGGGAAAGCTACTTGAGAGTATCGATGAAGGCGAAAAGTGGACCAAATATTTTCTGGATTCGGTAATTCAGATTCTTTTCATCAGTCCCCATGATCTGGATTATTTTATTGCTTACAAGACATTGGATCGGGGGCTTTATGATCCTTGGCCGCATACGCTCGTTAAAACGACGGATGGCGGATTTACATGGGTAGAGATTAGTAACGGCATCGATACAACCCTGGGTCCAATTCAAGTTTGGGTGAATCCTTATCATCCCGACCAGATCATGGCTCAACAACTCATTTCATATGGTGGCGATGTGATCGACGGACAAATCGTATATGTCAGCTCGAATGGCGGGGGTAATTGGAAACTGAATGAGATCGGTGGCAATGGCGTTAGATCCGTTGAATTTGATCCACAAACCACGGAAGTGCTATACATACATACATATGATGGCTGGCGAAAAACAATTGACGGCGCAACAACATGGTTTGGTATTCCCACAGAACAATTCCCATCAGAATTAGCCAGTTTAATTATCGATCCTAACAATTCTTCTGTTTTATATGGAGTATTTGAATCTGAGCAAAGGGATCAGCAGTCCATTTATAAAAGCATGGATGGTGGCCTAACATTGGATGAGGTCGGCATTGTCTCTCCTGCCGTTTCGATCATATCCATGGGAATCAATCCACAGGAATCTAGTACACTTTATGCTGGGATTTATCCCTATGGCATTTTTAAAAGCTCCGATAGCGGAATCAATTGGCATCAGGAGACTAGTGGTCTCCATATGACGGATGTGTATTCCATGGCCGCTGTTTCGGCGGATCACATATACGCTGGAGTAAGTAATATCGGAATCATGCGGACTAGAGATAGGGGAAATACCTGGGACATAATAATTGATAATACCTCCACAACACCAGGGAAGGTTGTCATATCCCAGAGCAATCCTTCTCTCATATACTCTGACGCATTGCCGTCAACTCTCTACAGTGCCGATCCTACTTGGGCTGAGACTGGAGGATTAGCTGTAAGTGATGATGGAGGTGATTCCTGGGAGTATTTGAGAATAGGTTGGCGTGGATTTAGGATATTCGACATAAGTTTTGACGGCCATATAATTTATGGCAGCGTATTTTTGGGGGACATCGATGGGTTGATCACCAGTGGAATAATAATGAGCTCAAACGGCGGCCGTTCATGGGACCTGCTTGACTTAGGTATCGAAGGTGTTAATTGGATTGAGAAAATCGAGGTGGATCCTTCAAATGCGGATATTCTTTACGCACTACTTTGGCTAAGGGGCGGTGTGGATCAGAACATTATTGTCAAGTCCACTGATGGAGGCACCCATTGGAATATCATTGCAGAGAACGTGAATTCCTTTTATCTGAATACGACCAACCCTTCCTACCTGTATTACCAAGGCGGGGCTCCTGATCTTCAATTCTATGTGAGCGATAACCGGGGAGCTACATGGACTTTTCAATCCACGTCCCCTGGATTTCATGATCTGGTAGTCCACCCCGCTGATGCGCAAACGTCATTTGCATCCACGATGGCAGTTCCGCAAGAAATCCTAGTCAGCTACGACCACGGGCAGAGTTGGTCGGCATTATCTCAGGTTGCCCATGGAGTTGTTATTCACGATCTTGCCGTTGTGTTAGCCGATTCAATCTACTTGTTTGGGAGCAGTCGGCGAGGAGGCGTAAAATTATTACCACAGCCGAAGCGTAATTCTACGAATGGAACAAAAGCCCGGTCGGTCATATCCAAACTTAGTCTTTCAGTCAACTATCCGAATCCCTTTAATAATCGCACTACAATAAAATACGCTTTGCCAGTTACAGCCAATGTCTCTTTAGAGATTTACGATTTGGCGGGCCGGAATGTCAGGCAGCTTTTCAACGATAGCAGGCACGTAACGGGGGAATATACCGCTGCGTGGGATGGTAAAGATGGGGCTGCCCGCGACCTCCCTTCAGGCATCTATATCGCCCGTTTAACCGCTATGAATCTCACAAAATCTATCAAGATGGTTCTGTTGAAATAGTATCCAAGGATACCAAAGGCATGCTCTTGTTACGCATCCACCGGGATCAGATCAATGTATTGCCGCACACCCAGTTTTGATAATCGGGCGATCAGACCGATAATTTCCTGTTTATGGGATTGGTCACCATCGATTTGTTGGATATTGCCTCGGGTGGGCGGGGGCCTGCCGTAAAGTGGGCGATATTCCCGGGTACTGGTTCCCGCAGTTAATTATTTAATACCCTGAGCATATCCAGATCGAGTTGCGACAGGCGCGCGCCCTGATCGCAGACCGGGTGGGTCCAGCGCCCTGCAAATCACTTCAGATGATCGCCCCTTCCTCGTAACTTGGCATCCCCGTTGATCATATTTTCATGCCACAGCCGCTTTCATTTAAGGAGAGGCAGATGAGATTCACTGCACTGTTGATGGTCTGGAGCCTGGCCGGCGCCCTTGGCGCTCAGGTGCCGTTTGCCCAGTGGCACTCCGGCGCCGATTATGACCCTGATGTACCGACGTATGTGTCTTTCATGGGCTATGCGCCGGGCGAAAACCTGACCCAGCCGCGCGATGCCGTGGCCTATCTGCGGGCGCTGGAGAAGGCCTCCGGACGGGTAGCCGTCCGGTCCTTTGGCAGGACTTACCAGAATCGCGAGATGGTGACCGTGGTGGTGAGCAGCGCGAAAAACATGGCCAGGCTGGACGCCATCATCGCCGATAACCGCCAGCTGACCCTGGGGGGAGCCGCTTCGTCCACCAACGCCATCGTTGCCGGAAATCCGGCCATTGTCTACCTGGCGTACGGCGTTCATGGCGATGAGCATTCCAGCACCGAGGCCGCCTTGCTCACCGCCTATCATCTGGCGGCGGACCGGTCTGCCGCAACGCGCAAGACGCTGGACAATGTGGTGGCCGTCATCGAGCCGATGCAAAATCCCGATGGCCGCATGCGCTACGTCAACGACTGGCAAAATTTGCGTTCGTTTCCCGCCAATCCTGATCCCAATGCGAAAGAGCATTCGCTCAACTGGGTGTCAGGCCGGACCAACCACTATATGTTCGATCTCAACCGCGACTGGTTCGCCCTGACCCAGAAGGAGACCCGGGCCCGCATGGCCGAGTACCAGGTGTGGTATCCCCAGGTCATGGTCGACTTGCATGAGATGGGGTACCGGTCGTCTTACTATTTTGCGCCGCCGGCCGATGCGATTAATAAGAATGTCACCGGAAACATCAGGAAGTGGTGGAAACTGTTTGGAGACAACAACGCTGCGGCCTTCGACGCTCACGGCTGGCTCTATTTTACCAATGAGCTATTCGACGCCTTCTATCCCGGCTATGGCGATTCGGCTCCGGTGTTTCTGGGCGCGGTCGGCATGACCTATGAACAGGCCAGCGCCGAGGGTCTCAACATTCTGCGGCCCGACGGCACCCTGCTGACCCTGGCCGACGCTGCGCGGCGCCACTTTACCGCCAGCGTGACGACACTGGCCACTGCAGCAGACAACCGCTCCCAACTGTTGCTCGAATTCGCCGGGCATTTTCGCGATGGCTCACGGCTGGGCCGCGCCAGCAAGGAGCGCGTCTATATCTTTCCCGCCGATGCCAAGCACCGGATCAACTTCGACCTGGCGGATATTATGGTGCAGCTGGGTATTGATGTGCAGCAGCTGCAGTCATCGGTTACGGTGAAAAAGTCCACCGATATCAACGGCAAGCCGGTGAGCAACCGGCGCTTCGGGAAAGGGACGCTGCTGGTCCGTAGTGATCAGCCCAGGCACCTGTTGATCAATACGCTGCTCACCCGCGATATACCCATGGACGCCGCCTACATCAAAAAGGAGCTGGAACGCCAGAAGGCGGAGCTCTCCTCCACCATCTATGATGTCACCGCCTGGTCGCTGCCACTGGCCTACAACACGGCCATGTACATATCCGCGGCCGACATCAAGGCCCAGACGGTACCCTATGACCCCGACCAACCTGTCGGCCAGAGCAACGTCGAGCCCAAGGCCTACGCGTACCTGCTGCCGTACGAAAGTCACCACGCGCTGCAGGCGCTGGCATGGCTCTGGTCGCGCGATGTCCAGGTGCACGCCATACGGGAATCTTTTGAGCATTCGGGCAGACCGTTCCCCCGGGGCACGTTCGCTATTCTGCCGGCCTCCAACGAGCAGGATCTGGTCCCCATCCTGAACGAGATGGTGGCTCAATTCAAGGTTGATCTGGTGAGCGTGACCTCGGGCCTGACGAGCAGCGGCATCGATCTGGGCAGCCCCAACGTGGCCCTGCTGAAGCGGCCCAAAGTGCTGGTGCTGTATGCCGACCGCCCGGTGGCGCCCTACAGTTACGGCGCGATCGCCTGGCTGATGGAGGAGGCTTACGGGCTGGCCTTTACCCCCATTGCGCCCACATCGCTGGGGCACATTCGGCTGTCCGAGTACGACGTGCTGATCCTGCCCGACAATCGGGGCAGCTATAGCGGAGTCCTCAATGCCTCAGCCATGACGCGGGTGAAGGCGTGGGTCCGTGAGGGCGGCACCCTCATCGGCCTGAAAGGGGGCGCGGCGTTCCTGACCGGGAAGTCGCAGGAACTCACCTCGGTGCTGCTGGCAGATGACGTGCGGCCCGATGAGCAGGATCGCAAAAAAATGGCCGACCGCAAGGAAGAGGGGGAGACCGTGCCCAAGGAGTTCCGCCCCAAAAACATCCCCGGCGCAATTTTCCGGGTCGACCTCAACCCGCACCACTACCTGACCTACGGCTATGGCGACAAGGTGCATGTGCAGGTGCGCTCCAGCTACCTGTTTCTGCCCAGCGAGGAGGGGCACAATGTGGCCCTGTTCCCCGATGGTGGGGGATTGGTGAGCGGGTTCGCCTGGGAGGGGGGCGAGAAGCAGCTGTCGGGCAAAGCCTACCTGGTGGACGAGCCGCTGGGCCGGGGCCACGTGATCCTGTTTGCCGACGATCCCAACGTCCGGGGCTACTGGCGCGGACTGAGCAAGCTGTTCATGAACAGCGTTATGCTGTCGCCGTCGCTGAGGAAGTAGGGGGGAAGTGGCCGGTAGCGGTAGAAGTTGGCAGTGACAGTGAGAAAAGGGTAGCTGCGCAAGATGACGGAAAGTAAGATAAATGGAATTAGGGCAGCCAATTATCGTTAAACTGCGGAAGCAAGGTTTCCATGCCGCCCGGTTGAGAGCGGTGGAACCGAACGCGAGAAAGGATAGACAAATGACGCACATTTCATTCATCACCCGAACGCTGAGCATTTTGGCCGTAGCGCTTATGTTCACCGGCACCGCCCAGGCTCAGACCCAGGACGTGAAAATCACGACGGCTGTAGTGGTCCAGGAAAAGACCCAGGTCTGTGTTTATAAAATCAGCGGATCCAGTGAGAATATGGCCGGGATGGTCTGCAACTACTGCACCAAGCGGGTAGAGACGGCCCTGCTCGATGTTGAGGGCATCATCTCTGTGGATGCGGTCGATTATTCGACGGGAACGGCCACGGTCACCATCGCCACAGAATCTGAGGCGAAGGAACTCATCCCCGCGGCCATCGCGGAAGTCAATTTTGTGGCCACGCTTGTTGAGGAAGCCGAAGAGGCAGGGCCAGCCACCAGCGACTAAACGCAGGAGGCGCCGCCTACTTTAGCGGGGAGTCGCAGGGACTCACCTCAATGGCGCTGGCTGATAGGCCCAAATCCGGCCCTTCAGCGCAGCCGGCCGGCCATGTTCCGCTCCTCGTATGGATAGGGAGTCGGCCAGAGTCAGCCACTTTTCTTTTTGAGTTTCTGGACTCTTTTCTGAACCGCCTTAATCTTTTTGTGCTGGGGGTAATTGCTGAGCACCAGTTGCAACGATTGCAAAGCTTCACCTGGATTCTTCAGCTTCGCCTCGTAAATGTCGGCGGCCTCCATGAGGCCTGCCACAACCTGGTCCGCTGCCCCGGGGAAACGTTTGAACAGTTCAAGATAATAGCCCGCCGCCTTTTCATACTGGCGGGATTTCTGGGAAACGGCAGCCAGGCCTTCGAGCGCGCGTACGCCGACGCGCTGATCGTCCCCATAATCTGACAGCAGTTCCTCATACACCGTCAGCGCCTCAGCGGGCAATTTGAGTTTGCCCTGCAGCAGCTCGGCATAACTGAGCAGTGCCACTGGCGCCAACTCATGTCCGGCATAGCTATCTGCCAGACGGCGATACAGTTCACCGGCTTTAGCGGGCTGTTTCAAGTTGGATACATACAGCCTCGCCTGTGCGAGCAGGGCCTGCGGCGCAAGGGCATGTTCGGAAAATTCCTCCAAAAACAGGGCGTACCGTTCAGCGCCCAGTTGATGGTTCTTCAGGTCTGTCGCTGTGACCTCTGCGAGGCTAAAGGTGATTTGAGCCCGGTGCTTACTGTCCGGGAAAAGACTGCGAGTTTTCAGGTAGGTCAGAATTTCCGTATGGTACTCGCCCAACGCATGGTAGGTATCGGCCGTCCATGCATGCAATAAATCAACCCTGTAGACATCCGGGTAAAACGATAGGAACTGGTACGCCTCGTCAAGGAAGTAGCGTCGTGCGTCGACATGCTGGAGCCGGCGGATGTTGCCCAAATAGTGATAGTAGCGGTAGACAACCTTGTTCACCACTTTCATGGAGTCCGGATTAAGCGCCACATCACGGTATAACCGGGCAATCTCACTACCCTCCTTGACCGCCTCGTCCAGTCTCCCGGTGGCGAACTCACCCGCAGGTGTTTCAGCGTAGAGAAAAACAGTCTTTAGATAGGTCAAGGCCCCGCGAACTTCATCTTTCTGGCCATAATATTCTGCCGCCAACAGATTGAGCGCTTCGGGTGTCCTGCCGCGCAATGCAGCCCATGACAAATAGTGGTGGAACTCCTCCATCTTGTAACGGGTCAGCACCCCCCTGCCGCCGCCGGCAAGCAACCGTCCCATGCCGCGGCTCTTGCCTTTATATTCGACCAGATCCTTCAAATGGGCCAGATACCGGGTATCTAATTCAGCATCTATCGCAGCCTGTTCCACGGCAATGACAGCCGTTTTAACCTGGTCATAGATGCCGGAGAGCGGCTCCTCGCCGGATGCCAGCCGATTTTCAAAGTCCTGAAACACCACCTCGAGCACATTGATTTCAGTTGTAAGGGCTTGCTCAAGCGAGTCTGCGGTGGCCAACTCTCTGCCGGCCTGGTCAAGGCTGGCCGCCAAGGAATCCTTGAGGGCGGTTAACGCATCATGCCGGGCCTGCAGGTCCGCCTCGCGGCCAACACTGGTTGAGAGAGAATCGCGAACGCCTGTCAGCAGCGAGTCCCTATGTTGTATCTCTCCCCGAAGGTTCGCCATAGCCCCAACCTGGGCCGCAATACTGTCTACCGCTTGTCCCAGTTGCGTCACCAGCGTCTCCTGCAGGGCCAAAAGCGAATCAAAGTGGGCCTCCATTTCGCGGCCTGCACTGGTGCTGCGGGCGAGGGAATCTCTTAGCGAACTGAGTTTTATAATCTGCTGCCGGGTGATAGACGCAGCACTTTTATAGAGTATGCCTATCGTGTTCAAACTGTCATTGGAAGAGGCCAGTTTGAGCGCCGTTGATTCCTTGAGGGCCGACAGCGAATCGTGCCGGCTCTCCAGGTTCCTCAGGCTCTGCAGCGTACCGGCGAGTGAATCGGCCAACTGAATAATCTCAGCTCCCTGCTGCCGGCTTGTGGCCACGCTCTGCCGTTGCCGGGCAGTCACCACGATCAGGCTGTCGGTGGTCCCCTTTAACTGGCTCTCCATTGAGGCTTGCCTGGCCGCAAGGGAATCGATCTGCCGGGCCAGTTGGTCCTTGGCGAGTTTCGCGGCAGCCAGAGAATCGCCGAGGGTCGCGATTTGCCCCGCCTGGCCCTCACCGGCAGCGGAGGCAATTTTCTGCGATTCCCTCAGAGCGGCGACGCTATCGGTGGCTTGCTTTAAAAACGCCCGAACTTCACTCAAACTCTCTTCAAGGGCGTCTATCCGATTAGCTGACTCACTGACTGTAGTCTCCTGATTGAGAATGGCTGTCGAATCTTCAGAATTCTGTGCCGAAAGACACGTCATCAAAATGATGATTAAGGCGGGAACGCGAACTTTATTGAGCAAGGGAGGTTTATTCAGATCATCCCCTTCGCCAGAATTAACTATTCCTTGCCATGTTTTCATAGTATGACTGCTGGAGCCCACTAAATGTACACGCCGGAGCATCGAATATCAAACGGCTCCGCGAATATTTCCCGCCTGCCCAGTGATCGGCGGCCCCTTGCTGGATCGACGAAAAAGCGACGGCCGGAATGCAGGTTGGGAGGCTGTGGCGCGGTTCCCCGCCGCCAGATCGCGGTCAGCATCATCGAATCGCCGCCATGATTTCCTTATATCCAACCCACCTCATGGGAGAGTCAGGAAGCGGCGACGGCCAACCAGCGTTGTGATCGCAGCCAGGGTGGTTTTCAGCGGGGACCGGAGCGGCGACGTCCCCATTTTAAGGATGCCCCCCTAAGTGCCGGCTACCTGTCTGCCATACATTCTGACCAGTTAGTCCCACCAGGCAGGCGGGGGCAAACCTCCGGCAGACCCCATACTTAGGTTTCAGGAAAAACTTTTGGGCTCATGAAGGATCACTTCCCACCGGGCCAGTTTCTCAGGGTACGGCATGGCAGCATTCGCCGGGCTTGTTGATGGGAGCCGCTGGTATTTCAAGCCCTTGCTGCGATCCGACAGTGTTTGCCAGATGTGCTTTCTGTAAGCGTTGTCCGCCTTTGCACCGTTGAAAAAAATGCTGGTGATAGCGGGATGATCCGCCAGGAATGATGCAAAATCGTTGGGAACAATTGAAGACTCATCGATAGCCGAATCAAGACTGCCTTCCCTTGTACAGGCCTTGAGAACATCCCAAACTGCGATTCGTTTATGCCTGAGACCTGCTGTTCTGGTGTCATAAGGCTGGGTCAGATCGATGGCGGTCAGATCGTGCATGATTTTCCAGAATACGTTTCGGGGGTGCGCATAATATTGACCGTATTCAAGGGACATCCTCCCCGGCATGCTGCCCAAAATGAGGATCATGGAGTTCGAATCGCCAATAGGCGCGAAACTGTGGATGGTTCGCATGGATAAGGTTCAGTGAAGTGGCAAAATATAGGGCCAACAGTGGTGGGCTGGCAAATGTCCGTCTGCCCCCGAAACTTCGGTGCGCAGGGGTCAGGCAGGAACTCACTCCCGGCCTGTCTCAGCTCACTCAGCGGCCGATGATGAGGTTGCGGGTATTTTTCCGGTAGACAATCCAGACCGCCCGGACCGCTGCCCGCACGCTGGCGCTTTCCTGATGGCTTGCTGCCCGGGTGCTCTCCGGAGACTCGCGCATGGCCGCCCGGCAGCACCTGGTTGCTGTCGATCTGGGCAGTGGCGAGGCTGTTGATGCAGTCGATACCGGTGGCCTCCGGGCCCAGATGGTCGAAGCGCCAGATCGCGGTAAGCATCATCGATCCGCCGCCACGATGCCATTTTATCCGGCCCACGTCAGGGGAGAGTCAGGAGGCGGCGACGGGAGGCAGATCGAGATCGACTCGCAGCAAATGGCTTTCCTCCATCCTGCTGCGCGCGCCAAGCTGTTTAAGCAGCTCGACCAGGGAAGCGTTTTCCTGGGCAATATAGCCCCTGAAGGTCTTGATGGCGTTCTCCTGCGCTGCCTCGATCAACAGTTCACACAGGAGCCGGCCCACGCCGCGCCCCTGGTAGGCGTCAAGGACGGTCACGGCGAATTCGGCAGTTTCAGGTTCCGCTGACATTCTGATATAGCGGGCGACGCCTATTCCCTTTTGCTCACCATGACTCGTATCGAAAGCGCCCAGCGCCAGATGGTTCTTGTTATCCATATTTGTGAGGTAGTTCAGCTGGCTTTCGGTGAGCCGGTCCTGGAGAGTGAGGAACCGCAGCCGCCGAGTCCTGACGGATAGCTCCTCGAACCCGCGCCGCAGATTTTCCTTGTCGTCAGGCCCCAGGAGCCGCATCAATATGGGAGTGCCATCTTTCAAAACTGTTTGAACCGGATAGTTAACCAATGCCCTGTGTCCGTTATCATTCCATTATTTTAAACATGAATATAATCTTGCCCCGCGCAATTTAACACAGCCGGGACCCCTCCGCCTGCCGTGTTCGGGACAGGCTCCATCGAACCGCCGGCATGTGGTTTTTCAGTCCGCTGCTCTACCATCAACAGATCAAAAAAGCACGAGACAAAAGGTGGAATAGAACCGGCAGACCCTCATGACTCAGCTGCGGACGATAGGCCATCGGTTCAGTCATATTTAACAAAAGTCCGGGGCGCCGCCGTGGACCAATCATGGTGAAATGGCTAAAGCGTGAGTCAGAAAAACTGCGTGGGAAAATAAATACCGGGTATGGCTCTCAAAAGCTCTTGTTGTGGGCAAACGATCTTTGTAGATTTCTGGTAGCAGGCGAGTCATCTCACCTGGGGGACATAAATTAGGTGATTAACTGCGGGGTGGTTCTAAGTACGCTGGACCGGCTCGATGAGCAGGTTCGGCACCCAGTTGGTGGGTAAAGAGCAGACCAGCATGATCGGTTGATTAGTCCCTCTTGGGTGTTGCGTGGCACACGCCGCCGTTTTCGACTTCCCAAGAAAATAGGGCCACCTCTCAACCAGACCGGATGGCAACTGCAGTATCCGCCTGGGGCAGGCGCTGTTGAGTGTGAGCCACGAACAATGACTATGCTTAGTATCCGCCCGGATGCTGGACCTCGTTGGTCGGCAAGTATGTATTCAGTCATGAAATGAAGCATATACTACTGGAGATGATATGCACCGGATACAGGCATTAGTCACCCTTATTCTGTCCGTTCTTCTTCTCGTCCCGGGAGTGAATGGCGCAGAATCCGACGAAGGAATCTCCGGCAAGATATATTACAATTGGACATACGACGCCGATCCGGACGCTGCGGGATATAATGAATTCACCCTTACGCGGCTCTATTTGGCTTACGGGAAAAATCTCTCAGAATCAATTAAAATCACCCTCACGACCGACATCCTGAATGATGGGACAGCTTGGGTTGCTTATCAAAAATATGCCTATCTCAGCTATAAACTGGGAATGGGCAAAGCGTTCATCGGACTGCAGGGGATGAATGTTTTCAATATTACCGAAAGCAATTGGGGTTACCGCTTCCTTGCCAAGTCATCCATGGATGCTCACAAATTCGCCAGCTCGGCAGACATGGGGTTGGGCTACGCCGCTACTTTTGCTGAAAATGTGCACTTGCACTTCACCGTCACCAATGGCGAAGGATACAAGCATGTGGAGGAAAGCAAGCACAAGAAACTCGCGGCTCAGGCAGTATTCGGTGAAAAGTCTTTGGCCGCCCACACGGGCTTTAATGCCGGCGCTGCATTCAGTTATGAGCCGTACGAATTTGGCGTTGACACGACCGAATCCGTGTCGGTCCTGACCGTCTTCGGCGCTTTCGCTACCGAATCTCTACGGATCGGAGGCGAATTTGATCGCAGGATCGATAGCGGCGTGCATACCAAACAGATCATGGCGGCCTATGTGGACTTTCATATCTCGGCTATTCATAAAATCCACATGAACGTATTCGGCCGCGTCGAAATTTTTGATGAGGATACGGAAGCGGATGGCAATGAAATGAGCATATTGGCGGGGATCAGTCTCTCCCCGGTTAAGACCTTTCATATCGCGCCCACCCTCCAAATTGGAGATTTGGCCTCTGGCGACCTCGGCCTCGCCGCATTCCAACTCAATTTTGAATTTAAATTCTAGCACAGGATACCATGTACCCGCAGAAATTGGAGTTGTCTGGCAAACAGTGCAGTCGCCGCCAAAGTACCATGAAAGGTTGGAGCTGGATGCGGCGTTGCAACATTAGAGGATTGGTGGTGCTTATCACGATGAGCGTATCGCCGGGCTGGGCTCAAATAGGCGGAATCACCGGAGGCAAGTTGTTTACGCCTGACGCTGTCACCTTAGACAGTGGAGTATTTGAATTTGAACCCGCTTATGAATTGCAGGGGCATGGCCGGGAGGTTGGCTATCGGTTTTCGTCAGGATTTGGAAAATTGGAGGTGGGCGTGAGTCTGGACAACGCCGCTGCAAATCAGGCTGTCGGCCTCAAGTATGGACTGATCCCCGACCGGCTGGCGATTACCGCCGGCGTGGAATTTGACACCACCTTCCACCATTATGCCGCCGGGATACTTTACAGCCATCCGTTCAGCGACAAACTCTCCACCGACGTATTTGCAGTGGCCATAGGCGCCGGCGAATGGGCCATCATGACCGCCGTTGGCTATTTCATTACCGGCCGGTTCCAACCTATAATAGAGATGGCGGTCGATCAGGAAAGATATCCCAGCATCAGTTATGGATTTACATTCGCCGCCAATGATAAAGTGTTGGTGGTTATTGGCGTAGAGCAAACATTTGGAAACGGTGAGAAGCAACTGATAAATGTGGCCTTCACTTTTTCTATGTAATAGAGGACCTATCAATGAGAAAACTGAAATAGCCGGCGCCTCTCTCAAACTCATTGACCGGCATCGAGAGTGCCTGAACAGGGGTGATTCAGGTGTCCGAGTAAGACCTGAGTCAACATATGAATCAACAGGAATGCCAAGAATATAATAAAAGAGGTGACATCATGTTAAGAGTTGAATCAAATAGCCCACATAAAAGGCTGCACCAAGCGCTCTCACTCAGTATGCTGGTAATATTTATCGGCGCCGGACCCATCCTGGCCGCAGACCCACCTCAAATATCCGGTGGGGTGTCTGAGGAGGATTCTCATCATGGCGGAGGACATCACTACCATGTGGCGGCATTCTTTGGCGCAACCACCAATATTGAGGGTGAGCATACCGATCTGACGCTGGGCATTGATGCCGAAAGAAGACTGGGCCTCATGCATGGCAAAATTGGTATCGGTATCTTAGCCGAAGCAATTTTGGCCGAGCACACTGAACTCATCCTGGGGGCGCCACTATTTTATCATGCGACAGATGAAATCAAACTGATTGGTGCCATCGCCCGCACCTTTGCTGACGATGGTCACGGTGGCACGCATCAAGCGACCCTGATACGGCTTGGCGCTGGCTATGATCTGCATATGGGCGGCATAACCCTCACGCCTGCGGTTAATGCAGATTTTATAGATGGACATCTATCGGTCGTTTATGGATTGGCCGCCGGCTTCGGTTTTTAAAAGATCGGCAGCATTTTTCTGGAGATATCATGATGAGTATGGCTTTCACTTGTTCTATGTAATGAAGGAGAATCCTATGAGTAAGTATAACTCTGTGCTGTTGGCCATGCTCATTATGATATCGGTCATTGGCGGCCTTGCTTCGGCGGTCAACGCCCAGGATCTCAATGCCCTGAAGTCCGGTAACCGGCGCTTCGTAAGGGGCTTGACCAACCAGACTGCGAGGCAGTACCCGCATCAGAACAAGTCACGCCTTACCCAGAATGCCACTGGCGGGCAGCAGCCCTTCGTAACGGTCATCAGTTGTTCGGATTCCCGGGTGCCCGTAGAACTCGTGTTCGATGCGGGCCTGGGCGACATCTTCTCCATCCGCATTGCCGGCAATGTCTGCGATATCGACGAAGCCGGCTCCATTGAGTATGGAGCGGGTCACCTCTCCACGCCCTTGTTGGTGGTTATGGGCCATACCGGCTGTGGCGCTGTAACAGCTGTGGTTGAAGGCGCGGAAGTTCATGGCAGTATCCCCGCGCTGGTCGATAATATTATCCCTGCAGTTGATCGTGCCAGATCACGGCACCCTCGAGCCCGTGGAAAAGAGTTGGTAAATTATGCCGTAACGGAAAATGTCTGGCAGGGTATTGACGACCTGTTCAAAATAAGCGAAGAGATTCGCCACCTGGTGTCATCGGGTTCGCTGGATGTACAGGGCGCGGTGTATGAACTGGAGACCGGCGAGGTCAAATGGCTGGGTCAGCACCCCGATCAGCGTTCCCTTCTGAGATACAGCGGCGGTACGGGAACGCGCGGAGGTCACTGAGAATAATGGAAACTTTGGCTATCAAAATCGGCTTCGTTGCCAAGGCCATGGAAGTAAACATCTTTATTGAACCGGAAATGTGTGAATGAGGGCAATTGGAGATTCTTATGAAACACCGAATTTTTACGACGCTTACCATAGGACTGTTGATAGTGGTCAACCTGTCAGGGCAAAGCGCACGGAACAAAGCGCAAGCCCTGAACGCGCTCATGATGGGCAATCAGCGCTTTGTAAATGGCTTAACCGACCAATCGGCGCGGCAGTATCCCCATCTTGACCGGGCCCGGCTCCTGGAGAACGCCTCTTCGGGGCAGTATCCCTTTGCAACTGTTATAGGCTGCTCCGACTCCCGGGTGCCCATTGAAATCATATTTGATGCCGGCATAGGCGATATCTTCCCTATCCGGGTGGCCGGAAATGTGTCTGATGTGGATGAAATCGGTTCCATCGAATACGGAGTGGGCCACGTCAACACACCGGTAATGCTCGTTCTGGGTCATACTGGCTGCGGCGCTGTGACGGCCGTGGTTGAAAATGCCGATGTGCATGGAAATATTCCACTGCTGGTAGATAATATCATTCCGGCTGTTGCCTCCGCTCGCTCTAAATATCCGCGAGCACGGGGGGCGGCGCTGATTAATTACGCCGTGGAGGAGAACGTTTGGCAGAGCATCGCCGATCTCATCAACAACAGCGCCGAGACAGCGCACCTGGTCTCCAGCGGCGCCCTCGCTGTGCTGGGGGGTGTATACCATCTTGAAACAGGCGAAGTTGAATGGCTGGGCGAACATCCCGCGCAGGCAAGCCTGATAGCGTCCACCGGCGGGAGTGGGCGCGCAACAGCAGCGACCACGAGCCACGCGCCTGCCCAAACCGCGAGCCACGCGCCTGCCCAAACCGCGAGCCACGCGCCTGCCCAAACCGCGAGCCATAGCGCTGCGGCTGACACCAGAAATCGCAAT
The DNA here is from genome assembly GCA_004124875.1 of Fidelibacterota bacterium. Taxonomy (GTDB): domain Bacteria; phylum Fidelibacterota; class Marinisomatia; order SCGC-AAA003-L08; family TS1B11; genus TS1B11. The sequence continues at coordinate 560,485 of SCKJ01000001.1, forward strand.
AATCGATCAACCCAAAGCGCATCATCAACAAGAGCGCGGGGAGAAACGGCGCACGCAAGTGCAGCCACCGAAGGGAGTATATCAATGGATCTCATTATGATAATCGGCATGGTACTGCTGGGAGTAGCCGGACTTTTCTTTGTGCTCACCAAGACCGCCTGGAAGATGGACAACTTGAGGATACGCTACAAGATCATGACCCTGTCCGGGAGCATCGCGGTGGTATTCTCCGTTGCATTGTTTTACTCCAGTGCCAAGATCGCCAGTATGGGTGATGGCTTCCGGGAAGTAGAAGAGGTCTATATTCCTCTCACCGGAATCATGTCCAAAATCGAAGCACATATGTTCGAGCAGGAGATCAGCCTGCTGCAAGTGGTTATCGCGGAGCGCGACCATGATGAGCGGGCAATGCTGGAGCACGAGGAAGAGTTCGAGCATTTGGCGACGCAAGTCAAGACGGAAATCCTTGAGGCCGAGAGGATCGTCGAGGAGGGTGAGCAATACGCCCAGGATAAAGCCGACTTGGCCTGGATGGAGGAAACCCTGGAACACCTGAAGGTCATTGACAAGGAACACGACGATTTCGACCGCGGCGGCCTGGAGATTTTCGCTCTGATCGCCGCTGGCAATACGAGGGAAGCAAGCGTGTTGGAAGCGAAAGTTGAGGAGGAAGGGTTGCAGCTCGCGGTGGAGATTGAGGTGTTCCTTGATAGCGTTGAAGTGCGCACAGCAGAACTCAGCGCGCATTTGTCTGCCGAGGAGAAGGCGGCCCTGACGGCGGTGATCATCCTCACGATCGTCGCAGTACTACTGGCGACATTCCTCACATTGTTCATATCAAACGGCATAGGCAGATCACTTATCAATATGATTCAAATGCTTACTGAGATTGAACAAGGCGAAGGCGACTTAACCAAGCGCGTGAATATTGCGACCAAAGATGAAATTGGTCAGATGGGGCACTTGTTTGATTCCTTTATGGGAAAAATGCAAGCCTTAATAAAGAGCATCGCGGAGCGATCCGATCAAGTATCCTCTGCCTCTACGCAGATCTCCTCGGCATCCGAGGAGCTGGCTGCTGGCGCCGAAGAGCAACAAGCACAGTTGTCGGAAGTGGCCACTACCATGGAACAGATGAGCGCCATGATCCTGGAGTCCAGCAAGAATGCCGAAGAGACACGAGAGAATGCCCAGGGTACCGGCGCCACCGCTAACCAGGGCCGCAATGTGGTGAGCAAGACCGTTTCGGGCTTTGAAACGATGGCCAAATCAGTGGAGCAAGCTGCAGGCCAGATTCAGGAACTTAGCCGACGGTCGGAAGAGATTGGCAACGTGATCCAGGTGATTGACGACATCGCCGATCAGACCAATCTGCTGGCGCTGAATGCCAACATTGAGGCGGCCCGGGCCGGGGACGCTGGCCGGGGCTTTGCCGTGGTTGCTGATGAGGTCCGCAAACTGGCCGAACGGACCGTGACCGCCACCGGGGAAATCGGCAAAATGATCGAAAGTATCCAGAATGATATTAAGACAGTTGTCGGCTCCATGACAAACATCCAGTCGCAGTCGCAGGAAGGACTCGAATTGGTTTCCGAGTCTGATAAGTCGCTGTCAAACATATCATCTTCGATTGAAACGGTTATTAGCGCCGTCGAGCAGATTGCTGCCTCAGCGAACGAGCAGAGCAGCGGCGCCGAGGAGATCTCCAAGAACATCGAGGGGGTGACCACGGTAGCCAAGGAGTCGGCCTCCAGCGCCCAGGAAATGGCATCCTCTGCCGAGCAACTTAATCGGGAGGTCGAGGGGCTGAACGAGCTGATCGGCCAGTTTAAGGTGGAGGCTGATTAATAGCTGGTAATCGAAGGTCACTGATTCAAGAGGATAGAAGGCTTGCACTCGTTGCCCCGGAACTATTTTTGAGGGGCACGGGGCTTGCCCGTGATGGTCTATGGGATCGTCACACCTGGCGAGGATTAGGATGAAACACGGAAGGATGATATGATGAAACCTGAGAGCGTGTTACCAATACTATATTGTTCGTTAATGGTAATTTTGCTGAGCGATTCTACCTTTGCCCAGAGCGGACACTCTGCGCCACACTGGACCTATGACGGACGCACTGGTCCCGGATATTGGGGCGATCTTGATCACGCTTTTGAGGAATGTCTTGCCGGCCGTAGCCAGTCACCTATCAATATCTCGAGTGGCACGGATGCCTCCCTGGAGAAAATTCATTTTTCCTACGCCCCCACGCCATTGAATATCGTAAACAATGGACACACGATTCAGGTCAACTATGCCGAGGGTAGTTATGTGACCATTGGCAGGAAAACCTACGATCTCCTGCAGTTTCATTTTCATAGTCCCAGCGAACATACCGTTGACGGCGCGCCCTATGATATGGTGGCCCATCTGGTTCACAGCAGCAGAGACGGCGAATTGGCAGTGGTCGGCATCTTGATGAAGGCGGGCCGGAAAAGCGAGATCATTGGAGATATTTGGTCCCATATGCCAAAAAAGGAAGGCGCGGCGCACTCCATCCGCGGTGTCACTGTTGATGCCAGTGATCTTGTTCCCCATTTGAGTGGATTTTATGCTTATTCCGGCTCGCTTACGACACCTCCCTGTTCCGAAGGCGTGCGCTGGTTCGTCATGCTCGCCCCACACAGTGTATCGCGGAGCCAGGTCCGGCAATTCGTCGACATCTTTCCCAGGAGCACCCGCCCGACGCAGCCGCTGAATGGCCGGGAAATTTGGGCCGATATTTATAGCCGGTAGGCGAATCGGCAAGTAAAAAAGCCTTAAACCTGGAGGCTCAAGGCCTTTTTTAAGGTGGCTCCCCGACGCAAGGCCGGGACCGGCGGGATCCCTCCGTTTGCCAGCGTCCGGCACAAGCTCCATCGAACTGCCGACACAACTTGTCCCGAGACCGAAGCGATTCGGGATGGATTTTCAGTCCACTGCTCCACCAACTGAGCTACCGAGCCGATGGGTCGCTGCCGACAGAGGCCGGCGCAATTGTTTCCCATACCAATGCGGCGCGATCCCTGTAGACATGCGCATCATCAACGATCCTGAAAGCCGACACGGGATCAGGCGTCACGGCCGGATCCATCATCCGCATGAGCGGGCTGATCCAGATACCGGATGGCGCTTGGGCGGGGACCAGCCGGAAGCGTTCTATCAAGGCCGATGCGTGGCGATATTCCACTGCCAGGGGAGGTGGCTTCGAGAAAAGGACGCGCAGCCGGCCAAGGCCGCTTTTCTCCAGAAATACCTTCGCCCTGAGTATCGTGTCAGAGGGATGCCCCGGTGTAACGATCCATCGGTTCAGCTCCAACTCAAGGGTATCAGATACCTCGGGCTCATTGAGCAGTGGATGATCAGTGCGCTGCAGGATTGTCATCCGATTTACCGGATCATAGTGAATGGCATCATAATGCCGCATAATCTCTATTATCGACAATGGCTCATCGTTCAACAGGTACCTGTTATCAATGCCCCGGTAGTCCTCATCGGCAGAAGCATGAATGGTGTATCTGGCCGAATGCCATAGAATAAATTCAGGCCCCTTTGCGGAAGCAAAATGTTTGGCGTTCAGAGCGTCAAGCTCGGGCGTGTAGGATGTGTAAGATTGCATCAGTGGCCGGTGCAGCCAGTTGAAATCATTGGCTGGAATATAGGAAATTTTCCAGGGGTAGATATCGACGGTTCTGCCTCTGAGCTGCTGGTAGGCCCGTCCGGTCAGTCTCCTTTCAGCCAGATTGACATGAGACTGCTCCTTTAAGGAAGAGCTTAGGTTTGCCGTCCGGGCAACTGTAAGGGCCAGGTTTGAAAAACCGTTATGGATACCCCCGAGGACTTTCAGCAAGACCATATCCGGCAGCCGGGTAAATCTGTCGGTATGACCGGCCAGCACCATGTTGCTCTCGAAGGCCATAAGCGAGATGAGCATCGCCAGCCAGGTGGCAGGTTTGATATTTCTGCTGGCCAGCCATACGAGGCCATAAAGGATGAGCATATAAATGCTGAATATGTAATAATGGGAATTGTCCTGGCGGGTAAATGAGTGCTTCCAAACCATGAGGGAAGCGCCGAGCGTGACAAAAAAGATGAGGACGACCAGCCTGTTTTTCGCCTTCAACGGTACCGCGATGAAGGCGCCCACGGCGATGATCAGCAGGACCCATGAATTACCCGCTGCCAGTCCCATAGCCTCCGAATATCCGGCGGTTATTTGATAAGAGCGCAGAATGAACGGCCAGATATTTCCAAGTTGCTGCCCTGCCAGGAGCCAGGCCACCGGGAATCCGATCATCAGGCCGACGCTGATTAACACAATAGAGGAAAAATTCCGATCCGACGCAAGGCGGACCAGCGCATACATACCCATGATTGAATAGCAGCTCAAGGCCATCGAGGTACTGATGAGTAAAGGCAGGGAACAAAGTCCTACTGCCAGCCATAGGGCCGGTGATTTATCGGTAATGAAATGGATGATCAGCAGAGCCAAGATGAGGAACAGATAATGCATCTGAAATGCCAAGGGCGAATAATTAAGCAGGGCGCTGACCAGAAAAACCACAACAATGGCGGACACGGATTGATTCATCGATTGGGGCGCTTTGGCCTTCAGGTGTAGATGGAGCAGAGAGCCGATTAGGGCCAGTTTAAGGGCAATTCTGAAGAGGACCGCCAGATAGAATCCGGCGCCTACCTGCATGGGATACATGAAGAATCCGAGTGGGCCGTACGTGAAAAACGTGTCGCCGCCAAATTGGGCGCCGGTCTGCCAAAAGTGATTTAAGGCATACTGCCACGAAGAGTCCAGTGTTGCGTTTAGAGGGTAACCAAACACGGGCAGCGTCAGGATGCCGATTCCGAAGGTCGCGAACACCAGAAACCTGGGCGCTGCGGGGTGCGGCAGGCTCAACCTGTCCCAATGGCGGGCTAGAAGCCACCCTGACCAGGAGGCAAACATCAGGATGACGCCATAGCTCATCCCGCGATTTGCGATCTGATCAAAGAAAACGTCCCAATCAACTGCCTCGGGAGTCCGAACCCGGTCTTGTGCCAAAGCGAGCAGGAAAGCCCTGAAGGTCTCGCTTGCCCGCAATACGATGCCGCCAAGGAAGCCTGCCAATCCCGATATTGCGGAGATTATGCAGACATATCGGTATGGCCGGGGCGGACGAGTCAAGTCTGGTTCAATCGCGACGGCTGTCCCGGGCCTCATGGCGGTGCCGGAGAGCGTAAATATACCAATGGAGATAGTGAGGCAGCCACGCCCAGTGAGCGATTAGATGCCGCCGATGCGGATTTGCTCTTCCATCCATGGACACAATATAGTGACTCCTTGAACATTGAATGGGGCCAAATAAGTAACCGTCTGAATAGAGTCGAATGTTATATAAATTGGATCACGCGTTATATGAGGGTACAGTTGGGCAGCCGCCGAAATATACTTGCGCCTGCCGAACTTGCATTGATACTTTGGCTGACGCAATTTAAATTGGCCGGGGATTGGATGCCGCCATGGCAACGAGGAGAAAATCAATAAAAACTGTCGATAAAAAAAATTTCAAGTACGATATATGCATCGTAGGCGGCCTAGGGCATGTAGGCCTCCCGCTGGGCATCGTATTCGCTTCCAAAGGGTTGCAAGTTTGTCTTTATGATATAGATTCAAATAGTGCCGATATTGTTAGACAAGGGAAATTGCCTTTCATTGAGTATGGAGGGGAACCACTGCTGAAGGAGGCGCTTTTCAGGCAAAAACTTGAGGTATCATTAGACATTACCAGTATTTCTGATGCAAGATATGTAATAATTGCAATAGGAACTCCAATTGATGAGTTTCTCAATCCGAAAACCCGCGCTTTTCTCGAATCCATCAGCAATCTTAAGAATTACCTGCTTGCCGAGCAAACCATCATCATCCGTAGCACTGTCTATCCGAACACTTGTCAGCAAGTCCTGAAATTACTGGGAGATAATAAAGCATGGCACATTGCTTATTGCCCTGAACGTATCGCGCAAGGTTACTCCGTTGAGGAGCTAAAAAAATTACCCCAAATTGTTGCAGGGTTAAGCGAAAAAGCAGTGCAGGATGCTTCCGAGTTATTTAGCATTGTTTCTCCCAAGATAATTAGAACCTCTATGGGTGAGGCAGAACTGGTCAAATTATTTTCAAATGCTTGGAGATATATCCAGTTTGCTGCGACCAATCAATTTTACATGATTGCGCAAGATTATATGGTAGACTATGACAAGGTGCGTGATGCAATGACCGAAGGATATGGCCGGGCAGCAACGTTGCCTACGGCAGGGTTTGCAGCGGGCCCATGCCTGCTTAAGGATACGATGCAATTGGTGGCATTCAACAGCAATAACTTCTCATTGGGGCATTCAGCAATGATGGTGAATGAAGGCTTGCCCAACTTCATTGTGGAGCGCTTGCGGCAAAGGTATGATTTGAATAAAACCAAAGTCGGTATTTTGGGGATGGCATTCAAGGCTAATATTGATGACATCAGAGATTCATTATCCTTTAAGCTCGGAAAAATATTACGGTTTCGTGGGGCCGAAGTTTTTTATTCAGATGAATATGCTAAGAACCCGGACTTTATTTCCAAAGAAGAGCTGGTAAAATTATCTGACATTGCAATTATTGGTGTTCCTCATGCAGCTTACAGGAAGCTCTCTATTCCGGAAAATGTTGAAGTAGTCGATCTTTGGGGTATCACCACCAAAACTGATAGTCTTTGAGAATCTGCTTAAGATTATAAGCATTGGTTTCAGCAAATCCTCATAACGGATGAGATACAAAAACACACTTTTGACAGGGCATTCCGGCACGCTGGGGCAGGCAATATTAGCATCAGGCGCTTTTTCAGGGCTATTATCTCCTTCCAGGGATAGCCTCGATATAACCAAACCTGAAACGATCCGGCAGTTCTTTAAGGGGCATGACATTGATGCAGTTATTCACTGCGCGGCCCTAGCGAGAATGGCTGAATGTGAAAGTGAGCCTCGCAAAGCGATACAAGCGAACATGAGCGGTACATGCAATTTGGTGATGGAGTCGATGATCAAAGAAAAAGAACTGGGAGAGTCTATACGTTTCGTTTACATTTCAACGGACGGGGTGTATCCGGGAATAAGAGGTAATTACACCGAACACGATGAAACGATACCATACAACAAATATGGTTGGACGAAACTCGGGGCAGAAGGCGCTGTAAATTTACTGGACAATTTTTGTATCATTCGTACGAGCTTCTTTGATCCCAACAATATACCATTTGATGCTTCTGCAACCGACGCGTATTCATCTAAAGTAACCACCACCTATTTGGTCAAAGCAATCGGAACGATGCTGAACAGTGATTTTATCGGCACAATCAATATTGGCGGTAGCAAAAAGTCTGATTATGACCGGTACAAAGAGTTTAAGCCCCAGCTAAAACCATGCAAACTTGATGATATTATGATAGATTTGCCTTTCAAGTTGGCCAATAATGCTTCCTTAAACAGCAGCTTATGGGAACAGATTGAGAAGAAAGAAAGAGGAAGTCGTTAAAGCGTACGATCTTGATATTGTTATTCCAGTTTACAATGAGAGACGGAACATAATTAAAGTTCTTGATGCTCTGAACCAATCTGTAAAAACTTCGTTCCGCGTGTTAATCTGCTATGACCACGATTATGACAATACACTTCCAGTCGTCTCCGAATACAAGCCGACACACTTCGATATTTTATTGGTGAAGAATCAGGGTCAAGCAGTTCATGGGGCAATTGTCACTGGATTTAAGACCTCTACGGCACCCGCTGTTCTCGTATTTCCTGCCGATGATGATTATAATGCGGGGATTATTGATCAGATGTACGAAAAGTTCTCTCAAGGTTTTGACATCGTTGCCGCAAGCCGTTTTATTAAGGGTGGTCGCATGGTAGGGGCGCCTGTGCTAAAGTCCATATTAGCGCGAGCGGCATCTTTTACTCTCTTCTGGTTGGCAAGTATTCCCATAAGGGACGCCAGCAATGGATTTCGACTGTTTTCCCGCAGAATAATAGATGATATTGCCATTGAATCGGACCGCGGCTTTACCTACTCCCTGGAGCTCCTTGTTAAATGTCATCGATTGGGTTGGAAAATTGCCGAAGTGCCTGCTCTTTGGTTTGAAAGAACCAGCGGTAAAAGTCGTTTTCGCATCTCACAGTGGCTGCCGCATTACATACGATGGTATCTCTATGGATTTTCTACAAAATATCTTAGACGACCGCCTGAATCCGTAAGAAAAACCCGTTAATCTTGCTCGAAAAAATAGCGATGATATGCCGTTATTTGTAGGTTTGGAGAAGCTTTAAAATGAAATACCTTATCACTGGCGGCACAGGTTTTATTGGCAGCGCCCTTGTTAAGCGCTTAGTCAAAGAGGATCATTCGGTCAGAGTATTTGATAATCATTTTAGGGGATCCGCAGATCGTTTAATGAATATCGCCGGTAAAATCGATCTTGTTGAGGGGGATATTAGAGATGGAGAGGCAGTGCAAAAAGCATGTGAAGGGATGGATATTGTATGCCACTTGGCCTTTATTAACGGGACAGAGCTGTTTTACACTATGCCTGACTTGGTCCTGGAGGTTGGGGTTAAGGGGATGATCAATGTGATAGATGGATGCATCAAAGCAGGCGTTAAGGAATTACTGCTCTTATCAAGTTCGGAAGTATATGCGACCCCAACTGTTATACCGACAGATGAAACTGTCACGCTGTCTATCCCAGACCCGTTAAATCCCAGATATTCGTATGCGGGCGGGAAAATTATTAGCGAACTGATGACTATTAATTACGGTCGCAAGTATTTTGACAGGGCCATTATAGTTCGCCCGCACAATGTGTATGGACCTGACATGGCCTGGGAACACGTCATACCGCAGTTTGTGCTGAGAATGAAAGGAATTTGTTCAAATACGAAGGATAAAAAAGTAGATTTCCAAATTCAAGGAACGGGGCAAGAAACTCGCGCTTTTGTTTTCATTGATGATTTCATTGATGGATTAATGCTTATTTTGGGAAAAGGCAAGCACCTTGAAACTTATCATATTGGAACGACTGAAGAAATTTCAATAAAAGAGGTTGCTGATGAAGTGGGTAAATATTTTGGCAGAGAGCTGACACTTGTTCCCGGTGAACCGGCAAAAGGTGGCACACTTAGAAGATGTCCTGATATTACTAAAATAAAAAACTTGGGATATAACCCTGGGGTTCCTTTTAAAAAGGGGTTGAAAATTGCTGCGAAATGGTATGACGAAAATGCCCATAAGAAAGCAACGGTAGGAGAGGAGCTGCTATGAAAACCCCCTATCTGGCCTATGGAACAGGTTCAAGCATCGTTGTAAAGCGATGCCAGATATGTGATTACGATCAGCTCGAACGGATCCTCTTTTTGGGATATTTACCACCGGTTAACCAAATGAGAGAGATCGGCGCTCAACCGCACGAGCAACCCAGCTATCCTGCGCAATTATTATTTTGTCCCCGGTGTTATCTCGTGCAGCTTGGCCTGATTGTAGATCCTAAAGTTCTCTTTCCTCCTGATTACCCCTATACAAGTGGCACCACAAAAATATTGCGGCAAAATTTTGGCGAACTGTATCAGGAATGCAAAACCATAGTGGAGTTGGGTCCCGATGATCTGATTGTAGACATCGGCTCGAATGATGGAACGTTGCTGAGCAATTTTCAGAATAATCACAGAGTTCTTGGAATAACCCCTGAAGAAACAGGAAAAATAGCCCTCGAACGTGGCATACAGACAATAATAGATTTTTTCAGTAGATCGGTTGTTGAAAAAGCTATTTCGGCATATGGCAAAGCAAAAATCGTGACCGCTGCCAATGTATTTGCTCATATTGAGAACATAAATGAAATCGTGGAATGTGTTATTGAATTGTTGGAAGAAGACGGCGTCTTTATCACAGAGTCACATTATTTGCTTCCACTTATGGAAACCGTTCAATATGACACCATATATCATGAACATTTAAGATACTATTCGTTGCATAGCCTGGATTATTTACTCAACCGGCATGGCCTGGAGATTATTCATGCCAAGCGTATACCGACGCACGGTGGCTCAATTAGAGTGTATGCATCAAGAAAAGGCAAGTATCCTGTAAGTGCAGCTGTCGAGTCGTTGCTTGAAAAAGAAAAAAATACGATCATTGATAAAGAGCAGCTAATAAAATTCAGGCAAAAAATTATTACTTCTAAACTCGAACTTCATGCTCTCCTGAGGGATATTAAAAAGGAGGGGCAACGCATATATGGCATAGGCGCGCCATCCCGTGCAAGCACACTCATTAATTATACCGGCATTGATGACGGCATTATCGACTGTGTCCTGGAAATAAAAGGATCGCATAAAATCGGAAAATATATGCCAGGGACAATCATTCCAGTCGTAGAAGAGTCGAAACTTTTCGAAGACCAGCCAGAATATGCCTTGATTCTATCGTGGCACATAGCGGACGAGCTCATTCCTAAGCTTGAACAGAAAGGGTACAAGGGTAACTACATTCTGCCACTCCCAAATCCCAAAATAATAAGCAGCACCCACAAGTGAATAAAACTGTCCACTTTGCTACAGTGAGCGCAGGTTTCAGGGGGAATGGTCGGCGCGCAAATATTCACGATGTCACACCGGTCGATGAGTACTTCAGGGCTGACCCAATCATCGACCTCGATATGGGGGTCAGAGCAGAATACTTTTGCGGCAGTCACTTCGCACAGCCACTTGAGCTTGTAAGAGAGAGATTCGCGCGTGTCGTCAATCTCGGCTATAAAGGCCATTCCCGGAATGCCGACCGTCTTGGTGGGGAGGTCCGGGAATCGTAATTTCAGCCCCGTGAGGATAAAGTTTGGAATTCCCTCATTGCCCAGTACGGCGCTGTGGCCAAAGAAGAACTTGTCGCTGGCGAACGGGGAGAGTTGCATGGTATCCTCGAGCAGGCACGGGCCAACGGCAAATCCGAGCTTTGGCGGCTACGGCTGGAGTGAATGAGGAGATGAGCTGGGGCAATGAATGAAGCTCTTCCGGGGCTTGGCCTTCGGCAATCCGTTCCTGACAGTAAGCAATCCCAATTTCAGGATAGACCTGAGTAGCAAATTGTGGATCATCTTGGTCGCCCCCGGCTGAGTGGTGCTGCGGAAAATGACCGTGTGATGGTTCCTCAGGCAGGGTATCATTTGCTCAATAAATGCTTTAAAGTCCCTTATTTGGGGATTGAGGTGCTCGTCGACCGGCGTGCCGGTGATGACCACGACATATTCGCTCTGCATGATGGATTTCGGATCATCGGTGGCAAAGAGGGTCTTGTTGATAACCTTCGGCAGCAGTTCACTAATGGATACAAAAAGCCTTTCCCTGCCTGACGACAATGAAGGATTTCCGACTGTGGCTCGGGACAGAATTGAACTGCCGACACAACTTGTCCCGAGACCGAAGCGATTCGGGATCGATTTTCAGTCCACTGCTCTCCCGAGGAGAAAACCAAAGTAAAGGCAAAAAACGGTGACTAATGGTGGCGACCTTCGGGTTATGAGCCCGCGGTCGGTTCTGAAAAAACAGCAGCTTATGAGCCCAACGTGACCAAATCGTGACCGTACTACTGAAATAGTTGGTATCTGCCAACCTGACAGGAAGCCCCACTGTCGAGAGATCGGTGGGGCTTTTTGTTTAAATGTCTCGTCCTGAAAAAAGTTGACTCAAATAGAGGAGTTCAACATGGCAGGACATCCACCTTACCCCAGCCCCGGTTCCAGTTACGCTGAGAGTTTTAAGCGGATGGTTGTGAGGGAGTTTGAACAA
>SCKJ01000002.1 GCA_004124875.1 Fidelibacterota bacterium
TTGTTCAAACTCCCTCACAACCATCCGCTTAAAACTCTCAGCGTAACTGGAACCGGGGCTGGGGTAAGGTGGATGTCCTGCCATGTTGAACTCCTCTATTTGAGTCAACTTTTTTCAGGACGAGACACGCAATGAAATGCCCTCGCTTTTGCGAGGGTTTTTTATCGTTGGGTGGCCGATGCAAATATCTATCTTAGAGTTCGAGCCGCAGTCCCGAAGTTTCGGGATGAAGACCTGCGAAGCGACCTTAAGGGCGCGCCGCGAATCTCTCCCTCTCCGCATCGATTTCGGGATGAGGCCCCGGTGGAGGCTTCAGCTGGCATCCCTATAATAAGGTGGTCGTAGGGTCCGGAGAATATGTCATTCCGATTCGCCAGTTGGCGGAGAGGAATCTCCTCATCAAGGTAGTTGAGACTCCTCACTCTGCCCGGAGTGACATTCCCGTTTCGCAAGATGCCAGGCGATGAGAATTCTCGATCCATGATTTGGGGCCTCGGCATAGCCTACGGCGAGCCTTCGGGCTGAAGTGCCCGGAGCGCCGGGAAGTTTCACCCGACTTTGTCTGGAAAACCGGTGGCGCTCAGCAGATTGCTCCCTTTGCTCGGGAGTCAGTGTCTGCCTCCGCTAGTCTTTGTCCAGGCCCTGATCGATAATATAGGCCAGATGCAGACGGTGGGCCTGCGATTGGGCGTTGCCACTCTTACGATCCACCAAGCGCCTCAACCGGGCTATCTCCTGCAGGGCCGCCGACCGGGAAACGTAGTCGTAGCTATCGCCCTTTAAGATATCGATGAGCCGTTGCACATATTCTATCTGCAGATTCTGGCGGTAGCTGTTTACATTTCCCCTGACATCTGCCTTAAAAATTGCCACGCTCAGATCGCTGAGCAGCTCCCCCACAGGGTACTCATTGCCATAGAGCTGGGTATCTGTGACCCTCTCCAAGGTATTGGCGTGCATCAGATGATCGAGCACACGTTTTTGTACACCCAATACCCGGTCATGCAGGTGGGGGTCCTCATTTTCGCCAAAATGGTCAAAGCCCCGGCGTTGGTTCTGCAGGTAGCTCAACAAATCGGCGCTTTCACTGAATGCATTCGGCGCAAATAGGTATTGCTCCAGCGCTTTCATAGCCTGCTTCTGTTTCGATTTTTCCACTGGCCGGAACGGGATTTCGGCTCCAGACTGACCCGCAAAGGCCCGGTCAACATACAGGCCACCGATATAGCGGGAAATCACATTCACCGCGCCTTGGTGATGGGCCGTAAGCAGGTTAAAAGTACTGCGCAGGTCTGAATAACTGCCATCAGTCTCGCTATATTTCGACTGAATCTCGCCCATCATCCGCCGGACCAGCTCGATGCGCTCAACGGCGTACGGGATGGCATCACTGGTCATGTCACCGGTGTTGACGCGCGGATCGAGATGCCGCCCAGGCGCCCGCATATCATCGGCATCATTACCAAAGGCCAACTGGTGCTCCGTTGAGCGGGCCAGGTGGGCAGACCGGGCCTCGGCATCATCCAGGCCCGGCGCATACCCGAATGTGATGGCCCAGATATCGTATGGTCCGAGAGTAGAATTATAATACTGTCCCTGCTGGTCCCTGTCCAGGGCGACATTGATGGCTGGGTAATCCATCACAGAACCTGTCAGGCCCTCCCTGCGGGTCAGGTCCGCATCATGGATGTTGCTCAACGGATGCAGCTGTGACGACTTCATGTTGTGATTTAACCCGAGGGTATGGCCCACTTCGTGCATCAGCAGATAGCGCAATCCCTCCTCGACCAGCTGCCGTTTGGCGTCAACGCCGGCATTATCCAGGTTCAACACACTGACTCCCAGCATGTTGGACAGGTGCAATTCATGTCCCGCCGAGCAGAAATACGGATCATCAGTCAGGTACTCCGGCTCCAAGTCCGGTCCCGCCGCGTCATCAAACAGGAAATCATACTTCACGCGGTTAGACAGGAATACCCATTCGAGCATGATATCGGCGCCAAGAATTTGCCCCGTCATCGGATTTACAAAGCTGGGCCCGTACCCCCCGAAGGGCGGCTGAGGCGAGGACGTCCAACGCAGCACATTATAGCGGATGTCTCCAGCATCCCAATCGGCATCATCGGGCTGAATATTTACCACGACCGCGTTGCGAAAACCGGCCGCCTCGAAAGCTACGTTCCAGGTTTCCACGGCATCCTTGATGACAGAGCGCAAATCTTCCGGTGTCGTGTTTTCTATCCACCAGACAATCGGTTGCTTTGGTTCCGACAGTTCAGCGGACGGGTCCTGTTTCTCCAATTTCCAGCGGTGAATCATATCCCGCCAGGGGGTGTAACTGGTCGACGTCATATCATTTATCTGTGTCATAAAATAGCCCACACGGGGGTCATCCCCACGCGGGGTGAAGTCACCCATCGGCAAAGCGATGAGGCTATGCTGCACCGTAATGCTGATGGACCGGGCATCGGTAATGCCGATGCCGCCTCGGTTGGTCGGCGCCTTGTTGTCATACACATAGGTCACCACCAAGTCGGTGTTTTCCGGATAGCTCCGAATCTCCTCAAATTTACTTTTGTCGCTGTTGAGTTCCCCCAGGGTAAAAGCGTCCTTCTTCGCATCTGGATCGGGGGACGGCTTCACCTGCAGCATGGCCTCGCTGAGGAAAACATCATCAAGCTGAACCAGCAGCTGCTTTTTGCCCGCATCCTCAGCAATAATTTTCATTGAGGCCAGAATGGCTTCACTGACATTGGCTTTGGCGGCCCTGGATATGGCGTTGTCCGGATCGAAATAGAATTTATCATTTTTATGGACCCACTCTACATGGTCGAAATGGCGTCGCAACTCGACCAACCTACTGCCCCTGAACCGGCCGCGGAAAAGTCCGGCTTCCACCACGCCATTCTCAACGTAGGCAAAGTGAAGATAGGTTTTGCCGAGCTGGCTGGTGTTGAGCAACAAAAACAGATCCCCGGATTCGTTATCCTGGTAGAGGTCGAACAACCCTTTGAACTCCCGGGTGTTCTTCAACTTGTCCGCAATGGTCACCTTTTCCTCTTTCTCCTCGCCGATCAAGGCAGTTGAAAGCAGGAGCGTAGCAGTCAATATATGGTTGATGAATTTCATTGTCGTACCTTTGAAAAGTGATTCCAAAAAAATGCTGTTGGGACGATCCCGAATATAGGGTATCCATCATCAAAAGGCGAACTTGGTGGGCAGTGTCATTATGTTGCCCGGGATGGAAAATTGGCCTGCTTTGACACGGACCAGTCTCAGTTTTTGAATTCTCAGAGTGTGGTTTCGAGGCCCCGTGGGGGCTGCAATAAGCCTCGAAAGATTTTTTAGTGGGACCCGGTCTCTGTCAGCCCGCCGAGTTCAGCACCGGCGGCCGGCCGATGGAAATGTAGGTGAAGCCGCGATCATCCGCATACTGTGGTTCGTACTGGTTGCGCCCATCGAAAATGACCGGCTCCTGCAACAGCTCCGCCACACGGCTGAAATCCGGCCGGCGAAAATGGTGCCACTCCGTCACAAGCAGCACAGCGTTGGCCCCTGTCAGGCAGTCGTACATGTCATCGCGGTAATCGATGTCCAGATCGAAATGTTGCCTGAATGATTCGATGGCCACCGGGTCGTAGGCCTGTATTTTGGCGCCGGCGTCCAGCAAGCCGGCGATAATGACAGCGGCGGGCGACTCGCGCACGTCGTCCGTCTCCGGCTTGAACGACAATCCCCAAATGGCGAAGGTTTTGCCCGATAAATCGTCCGACTTGTAATGATCCTTGATCTTTTCAACGAGGATCTTTTTTTGGGCGACGTTGACGCTGTCCACCGCCTCTAGCACTTTCATCTGCAGCCCTAAATCTGACGCGGTGCGAGCCAACGCCTTTACATCCTTGGGGAAGCAGGAACCGCCGTACCCGACACCCGGGAACAGAAATCGCCTGCCGATACGGTCGTCACTGCCGATGCCCGCCCGCACCTGGTCCACGTTCGCCCCGGTCGCTTCGCAGATAGCGGCAATTTCGTTCATAAAGGATATGCGCGTGGCCAGCATGGCGTTGGCGGCGTACTTGGTCAGCTCGGCTGAGGGAATATCCATGAACATGACGCTCCCCTCGCCGGTCCTTACGAACGGGGCGTAGAGCGCTTCCATGCGCTCCCTGGCGTGTTCACTCTCAACGCCGATGATGATGCGGTCCGGATTCATGAAATCAGACACCGCCTTGCCCTCCTTGAGGAACTCAGGATTGGATACGACATCCACGGTTGCGGTGGCGTTGCGCGCTGCCAGCCGCTCCTGAATCTTGCCCGCCACCCTGGCCGATGTGCCCACGGGTACCGTCGATTTGACAATGACGATACAATAATCTTCGATGAAATCCCCCAGTTGGGCGGCCACCTGCAGGACCGAGGATATATCCGCATTGCCATCGCCATCTGCGGGGGTGCCAACGGTCAAAAAAATGAACTCCCCGGCCGCAACCGCTTCCTGCAGGTCGGAGGTGAAATGGAGGCGATTTTCCTGGATATTGCTGTCCAGAAGCTCCTTGAGCCCTGGCTCATAAATCGGCAAAATTCCCCGCCTGAGGCCCGAGATCTTGCCCTCGTCCACATCCATGCAGGTGACATTGTTGCCCATATGGGCGAGGCAGGTGCCTGTCACCAGGCCCACGTAGCCGGTGCCAATAACTGATATTCTCATCAGGCCGTCCGGCTAATTTTTATGTCGAGCAGGTCCGCGAAGTAATCTATCGAGGCCTGGAGACCTGCCTGTAAATCGACGGTGGGTTCCCAACTCAGGCGCTCGCGGGCAAGGGTAATGTCGGGCTGCCGCTGAACGGGATCGTCATTGGGGAGCGGATGCGATTCGATGGCAGACTTGGAGGCGGTCATTTCGATGACAATCCGGGCCAGCTCCGCGATGGTGATCTCATCGGGATTGCCGAGATTCACCGGTCCGGTTACATCCGGGGGAGAGTCCATGAGCGCCATGAGGCCGCCAATCAGGTCATCTACGTAGCAAAAGCTGCGCGTCTGACTCCCGTCACCGAATATGGAGAGAGGTTTGCCCGTGAGGGCCTGCCTGATAAAGTTGCTCACCACTCTGCCGTCATTGGCGGCCATGGCGGGACCATAAGTGTTGAAGATGCGGGCCACCTTGATGTCGACCTTTTCCTGCCGGTGGTAATCGAAAAAGAGCGTTTCGGCGCACCTTTTTCCTTCGTCATAGCATGACCGCATACCGATGGGATTGACGTGACCCCAGTAATCTTCCTTCTGAGGATGCACCTGGGGATCGCCATAGACTTCGCTGGTGGACGCTTGCAGGATGCGGGCGTTGACCCGTTTCGCCAGCCCCAGCATGTTGACGCTGCCCAAAACGGAAGTCTTTATCGTCTTGATGGGGTTATACTGATAGTGAACAGGGCTGGCCGGGCAGGCCAAATTGTATATTTGGTCGACCTCCAGGAAAACGGGATTTACAATATCGTGCCGGATCAGCTCGAAAGCGGGATGACCCATCAGATCCGCCACATTGCGGCGCTGCCCCGTAAAAAAATTGTCGAGGCAAATCACTTCGTGCCCCAGCCCGATTAAGGTCCTGCACAGATGGGACCCCAAGAATCCGGCGCCACCCGTAACCAGAACCCGGAGCGGTCTATCAGCATGGTGTTTCTCTGGCGGCATCTCTCTCGAAAATACTCCGGATTGTTAATCGGGTTTTTCTGCTGTGATTCAAGCGCGGTAAATTTAGGCCAGCGGGCAACTGATGTCACCTATTGATGCGGATTGCGCTGCCCACGGCAAACAGGTCCGATGGTCTCGCCAAGGTGTTATATTGCCCACTTCCAGAAGTGATCCTCGAATAGGGCCACGGACCGGCGCATTCGCTTCAGATCGACCACTGGCAGATCATCACCAGACGCCGCCGCAGAAGGAGAGCATGCATGGGGCTTGCAGCTATCGATTGGGCGATCATATCGGGGTATTTGGCCTTAAGCATGGGCGTTGCCCTGTATTACACCAGGCGTGCCTCAGCCAGCACAGATGAATTTTTTCTCTCAGGCAGAAAACTCCCCTGGTACCTTGCCGGAACGACCATGGTTGCCACTACTTTTGCCGCCGACACGCCGCTGGCCATCACCGAGCTGGTCGCCTCCGGGGGCATTGCGGCCAACTGGCTCTGGTGGAACATGCTTTTAGGCGGCATGCTGACGACGTTTTTCTTCGCGCGGCTGTGGCGACGGGCCGGCATTATGACCGATGTCGAATTTGTGGAGCTGCGCTACTCCGGTCCCGCTGCCGCCTTCCTGCGGGGCTTCCGCGCGGTCTACCTGGGGCTGGTGATGAATCTGGTGATCCTCGGATGGGTGAACCTGGCCATGGAAAAAATCCTGCGGGTCATATTCCCGCAGCTGACATTTTTTGGTCTGACGGAGCTGTCGCTGCTCGGCTTTACCTTCAGTTCGCACCTGCTGGTGGTGGGCGTGATGATGGCGCTCGTCGCCGTTTACGCCTCCATGGCCGGTCTGTGGGGCGTCGTCATTACCGACGCCATCCAGTTTTTCATCGCCATGACGGGCACCATCGTCCTGGCCATCACCGCCCTCAAAATTCCCGCCATCGGGGGCATCGCCGGCCTCAAGGCGCAACTGCCTGAGTGGGTATTTCAGTTCACCCCTGCCATCGGGGGATCCGGCGCGTCGGCGGGCGCAGGCGGGGCGCTCTCCATGACGGTCTCGGCCTTTATCGCGTTCCTGGGCGTGCAGTGGTGGGCGTCATGGTACCCTGGCGCCGACCCGGGGGGTGGGGGTTATGTAGCGCAGCGCATGATGTCCGCCAAGGATGAAAAACACTCTCTGTTCGCCACTTTATGGTTCACCATTGCCCATTACGCCCTGCGCCCTTGGCCGTGGATCATCGTCGCATTGGTCTCCATGGTCCTGTATCCCGACCTGCCGCCGGAACAACAGGGTGAGGGCTTCATCATGGTCATGCGCGACTATCTGCCCGCCGGGCTTTTGGGATTGCTGCTGGCCGCCTTCTTGGCCGCCTATATGTCGACCCTTTCCACGCAGATGAACTGGGGCGCGTCGTACATGGTCAACGATCTGTACAGAAGGTTCATCCGCACGGACGCCTCCGAGAAGGAATACGTGAAAGCGGCGCGCTACGCCACCGTGGTGACGATGGTGCTGTCGCTGCTGGTGACTTCAAAAATGGACCGCATCAGCGGAGCGTGGCAGTTTATCCTCGAGGCCAGCGCCGGCATAGGCCTGGTGCTGATTCTGCGCTGGTTCTGGTGGCGCATCAACGCCTGGTCCGAAATTGCAGCCATGATTGCGCCGCTGGCGCTCTATCCTTTTATACGTGGCACAATTGTGTTTCCCAATTCGCTGTTTGTGCTGGTGGCGTGGTCGACAACGATATGGCTTATCGTCACCTTTCTCACCGCCCCCACTGATAATGCGACCCTGGACAAGTTCTATGAAAGGGTCCATCCCGGCGGACGCCTATGGGGACCCGTAGCGCTGCGGATGTCGCATATCGAAGGTGACACGGGCTACGGCCAGCTGCTCATCGACTGGTTTGCCGGCTGCTTCATGGTGATCGGCGCCCTGTTCGGCATCGGCCATCTCATCCTCGCCAACTACGGCGCGGCGCTCATTTCCATCAGCATTGCGGCCGTCTCAGCGGTGGTTATCTACATGCACCTGTCGCGCATCGGCTGGGATAAAGTGGGCGCGAAGTAATGGGCCGGCAACGACCCCTTATCGGCATCGTCATCTCACCACCGGAGGACGGTTCATCCTACTATAATCTGAATCCGCAGTATGCCGACGCAGTGTGGCGCGCAGGGGGCGCCCCGCTGGCCATTCCGCTCAATCCTGAGCCTGATTTTGCTGACCAGATCAGCGCCACCATTCAAGGACTGCTGTTGACCGGCAGCAAGTACGACATGGATCCCCAACGATATGGCGAGATGCCGCATCCCAGGGCGGGCGAGGTGCACGCTAATCGCGACGCCATGGATCGCCTGCTGCTGGAGCGGGCCTTTGACCTGCGGCTGCCGGTCCTGGGTGTTTGCCACGGCTGCCAGGCAATCAATGTGGCCAGGGGCGGCTCAATCGTTCAGGACATCGTCGATGAGATAGGGCCGGAGATCGATCACCGCATGCCGTCGGGCGCCGGCGAATATGCCCACGAAGTGACGCTGGAGCCGCAGTCGGCCCTGAATGAATCATCGGAGGCATCGCGGGCCATGACCAACTCGGCGCATCATCAGTCCATTAACCGGGTGGGGGCGGGCCTCAAAGTGATCGCCTGCAGTTCCGACGGCGTGATCGAAGCGGTGGAAGGAGCCACCATGGCCGACCATTTTATTCTGGGCCTGCAGTGGCACCCGGAGCGCTTGGCGGCCAGCGATGCGCTCCACTTCAGGCCGTTTCAGGCTCTCGTGGCGGCAGCGGAATTGCGCAGCAATCAATGATGGGTCGCACTTTATATATCTTCGGATCGGTTCAGCGACTGCCACTGCTACCCGTCTTCGCTCCGCTACGCCGGGCAAGCTGCCTACTGCTTCTGCTACCCGTCTTCGCTCCGCTACGCCGGGCAAGCTGCCTACTGCTTCTGCTACTGCCACTTCTTCCAGCCTGCGCCCCGAAGGTGGTGCAGCGGCTGCCCATGGACAGAGTGGGGCGTTTCATACACACCCTGGCCACTGAGACGAGGCAGGCCAATGCCAACTGGGGCGTGCTGGCGGTGAACCTCGCCACCGGCAAAACCCTCATCGAATTTTACGCCGATCATCATTTCGCCCCGGCCTCCAACACCAAATTGTACACCTCGGCGGCAGCTCTTTTTCTGCTGGGCAGCGACTACCGCTATCTCACGCCGATTCTGGCCGACGGCCCGGTGACTGACGGCGTCCTCGATGGCGACCTGATTGTGATGGGCGTGGGCGATCCCAGCTGGTCCGCCCGCATGCGCGAGGAGGATGGGGCGTCCGTCTTCAGGGGCTGGGCGGACTCTCTCGCCGCGAGGGGCATTAACCGCATCACCGGCGATATTATCGGGATTGACGGCACCTCTGACGGCATCCCTTATGGCGCGGGGTGGATGTGGGATGACGAACCTTTCTGGCATGGCGCGCCTATATCCGGCCTCATGTTCAATGAAAATGTCGTCGATATCACCATCGTGCCCAATCTCGGTGGGACCCCGCAGCTTATCCTTGATCCTGTCACCGATTACGTAACAATTGTCAACAACCTGACCACCCTGGATACTTTGAACAATCCCGACTCGCTTGTGGCCGACATTGAGCTGACGCGCCCGCGCGGGTCCAATGTCGCCCGGCTGGACGGCATCTCTCCGCCGGACACCGTCGAGACCGCTGTCGCCGTGGAGAATCCCGTCCTGTTCACTGCCACCGTGCTTGGGGAGACGCTGCTGGCGGCAGGGATAAAGGTCGACGGGCAACCACTGGCCCGCTACCGGTTTGCGCCGGGCCGCGAGCCGCTGGAGATTGTGGGGGATACCCTGTTCACTTTTGCCTCACCGCGCATGGGCGAAATAGTCTACTACCTGAACAAGGACAGCCAGAATCTCATGGCGGAGAATCTGCTCCGGACCGTGAGCATCGGAGTGGAAGGTGGCGCCAGCGCCGAAGCGGGGCTGGAGAAAATGAGGCCGGTGTGGGCCTTTATGGGCATTGATACCAACACCATTTTTTTGCGCGACGGCTCCGGCGTGTCGCACTACAACCGGGTGACGCCCAGGGCGACCGTCAGCCTGCTGCGCTTCATGCACGGCGATACGACGTTCTTTAAATCGCTGCCCATTGCCGGGGTCGATGGGACCCTCGAAAAGCGCATGGCCGATGGTCCGGCCCAGGGGCGGGTCTTTGCCAAAACGGGGACCCTGACCCACGCGCACACGCTCAGTGGATACCTGATCCAAACCGGCGGCGACACCGTTGCCTTTTCCATTATGATCAACGATTACCTCACCAGCGGCGCAGAGGTGGACAGATATGCCGACCGTCTGTGCGAACTGCTGGTAACCCTCTAGGAGTTTTTCGCCATGCTCAACTATATCTGGTTCGGTCTCATTGCCATTGCCGTCGTCACCGGCCTGTTTAACGGCACCATTGACGCGGTGACTGACGCGGCCTTTGCCTCGGCCAGGCAGGCGGTGGAGCTCGCCATCGGTCTCGTAGGCGCCATGGCCCTGTGGCTGGGCATCATGCGCATCGCCGACAAGGCCGGGCTCGTGGCTGTGCTGGCGCGGGGCATCCGGCCCATTGCCCGGCGTCTGTTCCCCGATATTCCCGATGGGCACCCGGCGCTGGGCTCCATTGTGATGAATATGGCGGCCAACATTTTGGGGCTGGGCAATGCCGCCACGCCCATGGGGCTTAAGGCGATGAAGGAGCTGCAGGAGCTCAATCCGGAGAAAGATGCAGCCACAGACTCCATGGTGATGTTTCTGGCCATCAACACCTCCAGCGTCCAGATTTTGCTGCCGGCCAGCGTGGTGGGACTCATGGGTGCGCGCGCCGGGGACATCTTTATTCCCGTGCTGGTGGCCACGACCATTTCGACGACGGTGGCCATTATCGCCGCGAAATGGCTGCAGAAACGGCCGCGATTCGCCGTGCAGACCACCCACGCTGATGACGGGGAGGCAGCCTAGTGTCGATCATCGATATGGCAAACCGGGTGGGCGCAACCCTCATTCCCCTTATTATTGTAGGAATTCCCGCCTACGGGCTGCTGAAAAAAGTGAAGGTGTATGAGGAATTTGTGGAGGGGGCCAAGGAGGGCTTCGAGATCGCCGTGCGCATCATCCCCTACCTGGTGGCTATTCTGGTGGCCATCGGCATGTTCCGGGCATCGGGGGCCATGGACTATCTGGTAAACGGCCTGCGCCCGGTGCTGTCGCTGCTGGGATTTCCCCCTGAGAACCTGCCCATGGCGCTCATGCGGCCCCTGTCGGGCAGTGGATCGTTGGGGCTGCTGTCGGACCTCATCGGCGAGTATGGCGTCGACTCGCTGTTCACCAAGATAGGCGCGACCATGTACGGCTCCTCGGAAACGACGTTCTACGTGCTGGCCGTCTACTTCGGGTCGGTCGGTATCAGGCAGACCCGCCACGCCGTGGTTGCCGGACTGCTGGCCGACGGGGCCGGAGCGCTGGCCGCGGTCTACGTCTGCAAGTTGATGCTGGGGTAAGGGGAGTTGTCATGCTGAGGCTCTCGGAGCATGGCAGTGGCAGGGTATTGAAGATTGAAGGACGAAGTTTGAAGGATGAAAGGGAATTGACGATTGAAGATTGAAGATTGAGGGATGAATCCAATATCCAATATCCATCATCAATCTTCAATACCCGGCTATCCAGGCGCTCTTCCGATCATCAATCATCATTCATCAATACCCTGCTATCAGGTGTCTCTTGCCTTCCACCTTCGTCCTTCTTCAATACCCGGCAATCTAGAGTCTCTTACAATCATCAATCATCAATCATCATTACCCTGCTATCAGGTGTCTCTTGCCTTCCACCTTCGTCCTTCTTCAATACCCGGCTATCCAGGCGCTCTTCCGATCATCAATCATCAATCATCAATACCCTGCTATCAGGTGTCTCTTGCCTTCCTTCTTCATCCTTCTTCCTTACCCGGCTATCCAGACGCTCTTCCAATCATCAATCATCATTCATCACTACCCTGCTATCAGGTGTCTCTTGCCTTCCTCCTTCGTCCTTCTTCAATACCCGGCAATCTAGCGTCTCTTACAATCATCAATCATCAATCGTCAATCATCAATGCCCGGTGATCCGGGGTTTCTTCCAATCTCCAATCTGGTTACCTTTCCCCTTCATTTTGGACATCGGGCACCATCATCGACATTTATCCGGGGAAATCAACTGAGTGGAACCTGCCGCCTCCGTCGCGCCACTTGACCTGCTGATCATCACCCTGTTCCTGGGGGGCACGGTCGCCTATGGCCTGTGGCAGGGACGCAGCAACCGGTCGACCCGGGATTACTTCCTCGGCGGCCGCAACCTGCCCTGGTGGACGGTCATGCTCTCCATTGTCGCCACGGAGACCTCGGTGCTGACCTTTATCAGCGTGCCCGGTCTCGCCTACCGGGGCAACTGGCACTTTTTGCAGCTGGCGATGGGCTACGTGATTGGCCGGGTGGCGGTGAGCTACCTGCTGCTACCCCTGTACTACAAGGAGGGGTACACCTCCATCTACCAGTACATCGGCGAGCGGTTCTCTCCGCAGGTGCAAAAGGTGACGTCGGCCATCTTTCTGCTGACCCGCATCCTGGCCGACGGCGTCCGCTTTTTTGCCACGGCCTTTTTAGTGCAAGTCCTGTTGCCCATTAGCTTGGGCCAGGCCGTCCTGCTCATGGGCGGCGTCACGCTGGTCTACACGCTGGCCGGCGGCATCAAGACGGTCGTATGGATGGACACTTTCCAGTTTATCCTCTACCTTGGCAGCGGCATTATCTCCCTCGTTTACCTGAACGGCCTGTTGGACGGCGGGCTCGCCGCAGGTTGGGCCGCCCTGGCCGACGCGGACAAGCTGCAAATATTCAACTTTCACGTGGAGGGCAATTTTTTAGGCGCAGCCAACGCATATCTTTTTCCCGTAGCCGTGCTGGGCGGAGGCTTTCTCTCCTTTGCCTCTCATGGCGTCGACTACATGATGGTGCAGAGAGTGCTGGGCACCCGCAACATCTCGGCAGCCCGCACGGCCCTGATCGGTAGCGGTCTGTTTGTCGTCCTGCAGTTTGCCCTGTTCCTGCTCATCGGTGGATTTCTATGGGTGCTGTTTGGCGGCATCGAGCTCGGGGTCGATCAGGAATACCCCCGCTTTATTGTGGCCTACCTGCCGGCCGGGCTGCGTGGCATTCTGCTGGCGGGCGTGCTGGCCGCGGCCATGTCCACGCTGAGTTCCTCCATCAATTCGCTGGCCTCGTCCACTGTCAACGACTGGCTCAACAAACCCGATGATTTAAGGCTGTCGCGCTGGGTCAGCCTTGGATGGGGGCTGGTGCTGATGCTGGTGGCGGTCATGTTCGAATCGCGCGAAACGCCCGTGGCCATCCTAGGTCTGCAGATCGCCTCCTACACCTATGGGGGCCTGCTGGGGCTGTTCCTGCTGGGACGGTTCAAGGGCGATTTCCATCCCGCCACCTTGATAGCTGGACTCCTGGCCGCCGCCGCCGTCGTGCTCTGGCTGCGCAATATGGGCATTGCCTGGACCTGGTACATCGTGGTGGCCACGGCGGCAAACATGGGTGTCGCCTGGGGGTTGAATGTCTTGTATCAATGGGTGATGGCACGTAAGGTCGAGGGAGATGGGTAACGCTCGTACAAGCTGGGCGGCAACGCTACTGGTAACTGCCGCCCTGGCGAGCTGTGGGGCTGCCCCCTGGCGCTACTCCAGGCTCTATCAGCCAACCAATCCCACCAGCCAGTTTTACAGCGCCCTGCCGGGGCTCGACCTGCTGGAAAACGATGAATTCCAGGCGCTCCAAGGGCTGACTGTGGCCGTGGTGACCAACCACACCGGCATGAACATGAAAGCGCGCCACATCCTCGATCTGCTCACGGAGCATCCCGATATCACTGTAAAAGTGGCCTTCGGCCCCGAGCACGGCCTGGCCGGTAACGTCGCCGCCGGCGAGAAAGTGGAAGACAGCCGGGACAACCTCAGCGGCATCACCGTTTACTCGCTTTACGGCAGTTCGCGAAAGCCCACACCCGACCAGCTGGCCGGCATTGATGTGGTGCTGTTTGACATGCAGGATGTGGGGGCCCGGTATTACACCTTCGTCAGCACCCTGACCCTGGTGATGGATGCCTGCGCCCGGGACCGCGTACCGATCTGGGTCCTTGACCGGCCGACGCCTGTGCGGGGAGATATCATCGCTGGGCCGCTGCTGGACCCGGCCTACAGCAGTTTTGTCGGCATGCATCCTGTGCCCATCCGCCACGGCATGACGCTGGGCGAGTTGGCTGTCATGATCAACGAGGAAGGCTGGCTCACCGGGAACCGGCACGCCGAGCTGACGGTCATCCCCGTGGTCAACTATAACCGGTATGACTGGTGGGAAGATACCGGGCTGAGCTGGATTCCCCCTTCACCCAATATCCCCACCCCTGAAATAGCGCTGGCCTATCTGGGCACCTGCCTGCTCGAAGGGACCAATATTTCGGAGGGGCGGGGGACCCATACGCCTTTCGTGCTGGCCGGCGCTCCGTGGATCGAGGGGGCGTCGCTGGCCCGGCAACTGCGGCAGTGGCAGCTTCCGGGTGTCATGTTCCACGATACCACCTACACTCCCGTCCCCATTGCCGGCATGGCGCCCTTTCCCAAATTTGCCAACGAAGAGCTCGGTGGGGTACGGCTCGAGATCACCGACCGGCTGAAGTTCAGGCCCATTGAAACGGCTGCGGTGATGATCCACGTCATCAAAGAGACTTACCCCCACCAGTTTAAGTGGAGCGCCTCCATTGACCGCCTGTGGGGTTCGGACAGCTTCCGCCGCTACATCGACAACGGCCGCAGCCTGAAGGCCCACCCCTCCACATACCGCAAGGACAGGGGCGCCTTTTTCAAGCTGCGCAAACCGTACCTCATCTATGATGACTGACAGCGCCACAGACCGCAAGACCATCTGGGCCTGGGCCATGTACGATTTTGCCAACTCGGTGTTTACCACCTTGGTGGTGACATTCGTCTACAGCACCTATTTCGTCATGGGCATCGTGGGGGATGAAATCGCCGGCACAGTGTTATGGTCACGGGCGGTCACCCTTTCGGCCATCATTATTGCGGTTCTCGCGCCCATCATGGGGGCCATCGCGGACCAAGGCGGCTACCGGAAACGTTACCTGGTGATGATGACGGCGCTGTGCGTGCTGGGCAGCGTGCTGCTCTATTTTCCCGAACCGGGTCAGATCAGGCAGGCCCTGTTCTGGTTTATTGTCGCCAATATCGGTTTCGAGATCAGCGCCGTCTTTTACAACGCCTATCTCCCCGACATTGCCAAGGAACATGAGATCGGACGGGTTTCCGGTTTCGGATGGGGCCTGGGCTATGTGGGTGGTCTGGCGGCCATGGTGCTGGCCATGGTGGCGCTGGTCAACCCGGAAGTACCGTGGCTGGGATTCGGCAAGGAGGCCGGCCAGAATATCCGGGCCACCAATCTGCTGGTGGCGGCCTGGTTCGCCCTGTTCAGTCTGCCCGCCCTGTTTTTGCTGAAAGACCCACCCAGGCCCAAGCGGAAGGCCCTGGCCGTTATCATTCGGCAGTCAAAAGAGCAACTCATAGGCACTTTCCGGAAGTTACGCGCCTACCGGCAGGTGGCACGGTTGCTGCTGGCGCGCCTCATATATAACGACGGCCTCACCACCATTTTCGCCTTTGGCGGCATTTATGCGGCCGGTACGTTTGGCTTCACCTTTGAGGAAATCATGATTTTCGGCATTGTCATCAACATTGGCGCCGGGCTGGGGGCGTTTCTCATGGGGTATTTTGATGACCGCCTGGGGGGCAAATGGGTCATTACCTTCAGTCTGATCGGCCTGATCGTGGCCACAACGCTGGCGCTGCTGGCTGCGACCAAACTGCATTTCTGGATCGCGGCGATACTGATCGGCCTCTTCTCAGGGCCTAATCAGGCGGCCAGCCGGTCGTTGATGGGGCGCTTTACACCCAGCCACATGAAAAGCGAGTTTTTCGGCTTCTATGCCTTCTCCGGCAAAGCCACGGCCTTTCTGGGACCGCTGCTCCTGGGCATCCTCGTTGATATATTTCAGTCACAGCGCGCCGGGATAACGGTTGTGATTGTGCTGTTTGTGTTGGGCGGCTGGCTGCTGCGCGGTGTGGACGAAGCCGAAGGTATTGCCGTCGCTCAAGAGCAATCCCGCGGCTGATTTTCCGGCCGGTATCCCGGAAGGGTCAAACACACCATCTTGTGGTATAAAATTGAATAAATACCATCAGTAGTGGTGATTAGGTATGTAGTGCAGTCCTTGAACTGCATCCCCTAAAGCCTAGTAATTACAGAGTTAACGGTTGTAATCACCAATATTATTTTATATATTCAGGGGCCTATGGGGAGCACTAAGTGAAGTATTTCGGAGCCTTATTCCTGTTCAGCGCCTTTCTGTCTATTATGGTGGGAGGGACCTACAGCCAGAGTGAAATAGTGGAAGTTTCGCTGCATCTGGCGCCCACCCCGCTGGCCCAACCTGACCTGATTGAACGCAGCCTGGTAGAATTTGACGGAATTGTGGCCGCCGTGTTGGATCGATCCAACAGTATCCTGTTCGTCAGCTACGACAAGTCTCAGATCACGATGGATGAACTGGCGTATCTGCTCACCTCCATGGGTTACCGCTCCGTGCCCGTCGAACCGATCCAGGCGGCTTTGTAGCCCATTCCCATATCGACGGCCTGTCATGTCCGGCAACTGCCGGACATTTTTATTTTCAGTCATGATGCCGGCGCGGTGCCGCGCTGGGGCGTGCCCGAGACTGGAGTCGAACCAGCACATACTTGCGTATACTAGACCCTGAACCTAGCGCGTCTACCAATTCCGCCACCCGGGCTGTCAATGACCCTGCGCCACCTGTGACGCGGAACGATCTTACGTCGGACGCCAAACTGTGTCAAGGGGATATAGGGGACCTGAGGCAGTGGCAGTTACTCACTCCGAGTCATCCTGAGGCTCTCGAAGGAACGAGAAGTGAAAGGAAAATTATCTAAACAGGACCACCTTTCGATCCGCCACGCTTCGAGGGCCTCAGCATGACGTCTAACGTCTCGGGATGACTAACTGTCTATTTCAGTAAAATCACCTTTCGAGAGCCTCACGCTGACAGAGCGCCTGCTGGAAACGTCAATCCCGAGACTCGAAACTTGAACCTTCACTGCTACCGCTCATGCAACTGCCAGCCTTCGATGGGCATCACTCCGGCAGCCCGTATTTTTCCAACACCTGCGCCTGCAGTTTGCGCGGCAAAGAAATAGTAGGCAGGAAGTATGGTCTATGGTTCGGGCGCATTGGCCAGCTTCCAGGCCAGCTCGTCCACAGCGCCCGGAATAGCATCAATATCTTTGGTCTTTACGTCTGCTATAGCGATCAGCTTCGCGGTTTTTGTGTCAATGAGCTTCGCAACGATGGATAGGGTGTTCCCGAACTTTGAAATGCTGCCCGTTACGATCGCTTCCACCCCGTACAGCTTCCCGATTTCCGTGGTGGTCTTCTCATTGAGAATGCCCGATAACTCTAACTCTTGTTCCTCTAATACCTTTGGAAGAAGCACTCGTTCGTAGAGGTCAAAAACGCCTGTCTGGAAAAGAGAGGCGCTCATCCAACCCGTTACAATGGCGCCGGCATCGGGGATGTTCAAATCCCCATTTTCCTGGAATGCCACTACGGCAACCTTCAAAACGTCTTGCTGCACATTTACAATCGAATGAGCTGGTGAGGGTGCAGGTTTGGCCTCGTCATTATCTAACGCCCTTGCACTCTTTAAAGCCCGTACCTCCGCTTGTAAGGCCTTTTCTCTAATCCGCTTAACCCCATCTCGAAACTCGTGAAGGACTGATAACACGAAATTCTCTGTCGTTTCATCAATAATTCTATTATCAACGCTCCAGAGGCTCCCAAGTTTGTTTATCGACCCGGTTAACATGAGTGCGGCACCTTTAAACATCCCTGCCTCTACGGCGAGCCCATTGGAAGCATACCCCATCCGCTGAAATTCTTGTTCCGCAAAACGCTCCTTCATCGTTCGCTGATTGAAGAGGCTGAAAGCGCCAAACTTGATGAAGCAATACCCTCGTCGCTCCGAGATATTACATAGCATACGTTGAGATAGGCTGCTGCCCTCAAAACCAATGACACCCAGGATCATCCCCTCGGCGGAGTCAACGTGGGTATCTGCGATCACAATGGTCTGAGGGTTAGAAACGGTCTTTGAGCCAGGGCGAAACGCCGAACATATTGAAATTATATTTAGAAATATAAATAGATAGATGGTGCTTAGAAAGCGTTCCGCCTTGAGCATTTGGTGTGTCCTTGTATGCCTATCCATGCAATTGTTGGCTACGATGTAAAGTTCGCTTCGCCGCTGATATAATGATAGACGCGCCGAGGGCAGATTCCAAGTTCGTGCTCCATTCTACGTGTTCCAGCACTGCCTGCACCTGTCGGGGGTCTCAAAGATTTACAATGCGACAAGCAACATTTACAGCTCGAATTACATCGACACTTTCCGGCCCAGCTAGGGGGCCGGTTCAGGAATGCCGTTTACCTCTCTAGTTATTAAATCTGCCGTGCCGACCATTTTTTCAGATCTAATGTCAATGAGGGTTGCAACGACCGATAGAGTACTCCTGAACTTCAAAAAGTTGCCGGTTATTATGGCTTCCATCCCGGACAGCCTCCTCGATTTCCACAGTAGTATTTTCATCGAGAACATTCCAAAATCTTAACTCTTGTTCCTGCATTACCTTTGGAAGGAGGACACGTTCTTAGAGTATAAATAGTGTCTGTCTCATAAAGATGAGGAGCTAAACCAACCTGACTTGATGGCTCTAGGGAGCATCGGCGGCTAAATCCAATATGCTGACCTCCGATACGCGCTGGACTAAAAATGGCAAGGCCTCGCTAAAATAAAGGTCTATATCACCTCGAAATTCATAGCGGATTGGTTTTGTGACACGCTCGGTCTTGACGTCAATGACTTTGCCTTCAATATACCAGATATCCCCAACCTTGCCCGCAGACCCGGTCAATATGAGCTGGGCGCCAAGGCGCCTCCCTACTTCCACAGCGCACTCATTGGAATCACACCCCGTCCACTGAATATCTTCTTCCGCGAGAATCTCATCCATCATGCCACGATCGAATACGCGCACTGTCCCAGATTTCAGGAAGAGATACCGTAATCGATCTGAGATTACCCTGGCCTCAATTCGAGAGATGCCTCGACCCTTAAAATCCAGGACAACCAAGGCCTTCGTCTCTCTATGTTGGGGGTCGTTGCTATAAGCTCCTACAGACTCTGGGGCAGGGAGGGGCGCCGCAGATGCGGGCATTAGCAGTAGAAGCAGAACTTCGCACGAGATGGTCAGGAACAGGGGCGCCTTGGACATCTTGCGGTTCCTTTCATGCTTATCGATTCAAAGCCTAATTACAGGCTAGAGTTTGCTTTATCGCTGAGGATAATCTATGGGCACCGCTGGGAAATAGCAAGATCATAAGTCATTCTGCTGGTACTACCAGCACCCGCACCCGCCTGCGGCGGAGCTCGGCGATGAAGGTGGAGAGTTGCGACTGTTGTGCCATGGCGGTGATTCAGGTTACCGTTCCGAATGTAAGTCTAAAGGTGGCGGGAGTGCAAAAAACTGATGACTGACGACTGGTAACTGATAACAGGTTTCAGGTTCCCGGTTGCAAGTTTCAGGTTCTGCTCAATGCCACTGCCACTGCCACTGTAGCAGATGCAATTAACCTTGAAGCCCCTTCAAACGGCCATCTAAATTGCCGGTGGAGATTCCGTGGAAAAACAGATTGTCGCCACCCATCGCAGAGCCCGCCACGACTACCATATCCTCGATACGTTTGAGGCGGGTCTGGTGCTCACCGGCACCGAGGTGAAAGCGTTGCGCGAGAGAAAAGTCACCCTGGCTGAAGGCTACGCCCGTTTCGAAGGCCACGAGTTGTATATGGTCGACATCAACATCGGCGACTACTCACATGCCGGGCAAAGGGGGCACTTGAATGTGCATCCGAGGAAGCTTCTGTTGCATCACCGGGAGCTGGCCAAGCTCAAAAAGGCGGTGGCCACCAAGGGCCAGAGCATCATTCCTCTGTCGCTCTATTTCAAGTCGGGGTGGGCCAAAGTGGAACTGGCCCTGGTCAAGGGCAAGCAGCTCCACGACAAGCGGCGCGACATTGCCGAGCGGGAGTCCAAACGGTTGCTCGACCGGGTCCTCAAAACGCGCAGAAGCGGCTGAATGCCGGACAAATTTCCTGAAGTGGAAGAGCAGCTGGCCCTCATCAGCCGGGGCGCCGAAGCCATTATCCCCGAGGAAGAGCTGGCCAAAAAGCTGGAGCGCTCCTTAAAGACCGGCCAGCCGCTCAAGGTGAAGTTGGGCTGTGATCCCAGCAAGCCCGACCTGCACCTCGGGCACGCCGTGGTCCTGCGCAAACTGGGGCATTTTCAGCAGCTGGGCCACGAGGCCATTCTGGTGATAGGCGACTTCACCGGCATGATTGGCGATCCCAGCGGACGCAATAAGACGCGTCCCGCCCTGACCCTGGAGGAGGCCCGGGCTAACGGCCAGAGCTACTTCGACCAGGCCGCCAGGGTGCTGTCAAAGGATCGCCTCAGAATCGTCTATAATTCCGAGTGGCTCAGTCTCCTCACTTTTGCCGACCTCATTCGCGAGGCGGCCCACATCACCGTGGCCCGCATGCTCGAGCGCGACGACTTCTCCAAGCGCCTGGCGGCCGGGACGCCCCTCTCCATGCACGAACTGCTCTATCCTCTGGCGCAGGCCTACGACTCGGTGGCCCTACAGGCCGATGTGGAACTCGGCGGCACCGATCAGACCTTTAACCTGCTCATGGGCCGCGACCTCCAGCGCGCGCACGGGCAAGAGCCCCAGGTGGTGGTCACCACCCCGTTGATCATAGGCACCGATGGTGTCGAGAAAATGTCCAAGTCGCAGGATAACTACATCGCCCTGACCGACGCCCCCGACGATATGTACGGCAAGCTGCTCTCCATACCCGATAAGCTTATCGGCTCCTATTTTACCCATTGCACGGATCTCCCCGCAGGCGAGCTGCAACAGATCGATGCCCAGCTGGCCGGTGGTGAAGTCAACCCACGCGACCTCAAACGGCGGTTGGCCCGCGAGGTCGTGGCCATCTATCATGGCGCTCCGGCCGCCGCATCAGCGGAGCAGGCGTTTGACCGGCTGTTTATCGATAAAGGCCTGCCGGACGATATGCCGGAGTACACACCGGGCGATGGCGAGATCTTGCTGGTGCAGGTGCTGCACGACTGCGGCCTGACCCAATCCAACAGCGAAGGGCGGCGGCTCATCGCCCAGGGCGGCGTCAAGTGGGATGATGAGCTGGTGACCGATACTAACCTGCTGGTGAAGCGGGGCGACGCCGGTATCCTGAAAGTGGGCAAGCGGCGATTTCTGAAATTGGTGTCGTAAAACGGGACTCCCAGGCAACAGAGCGAGGTTAAAATGATCGATCGAATCAGATTGAACGGGGCCGTTGCGATGCTGGCGGCACTGGCGGCTCTGCCGGGCTGCGGAGGGCGGCAGGCCCCCGCCTCTACCCAGCTCGATGGCACGTTGTGGATGCAGCAGTCGGCCGAGTACTGGGCCATCGCCACGCAGACCTATGAGGCCGCCCGGCAGCAGCTGGACCGGGCGCTCGGCGATCCCAAATGGACCGCCGCCCTGGAGCAGTCTGGCGATTATGGCGGGCTGCCACCGGCCGTGATCCTGGATGTGGACGATACGGTGCTGGAGAGCACCACCTACACCGCCCAGCGGCTGCTGGCTGGCGACGGCTACACCTACGAGACCTGGAAAGATTACATCATGGAGCACGGCAGCCGTCCGGTGCCCGGCGCATTGGAATTCTGCCGCTATGCCGCGGAAAAAGGGGTGGCAATTTTTTACGTGACCAATAACCGCGAAGAGCTCACGCAGGCGATAGGGGCGGCACTGCGGGCTCATGGATTTCCGGTGGCAGCGGACGACGGCAACGTGCTGACCCGCACCGATGTGCGCGATAAAGCGCCCCGCCGCAAGCGGGTGGCGGACGGCCATCGGGTGCTGCTGCTGCTGGGCGATGACGGCAACGATTTTGCCACGGACCTGGGTTACGGCAGTCGTGACGAGCGCGCCTCCGCCGTGCGCAAGCATGCCCACCGGTGGGGCCGCAGCTGGTTTATGCTGCCCAATCCGATGTACGGCAGCTGGGCGTCGGCGATTTATAGTGGCACAGCACCTGAAGGCGAGGAAGAGACGTTAGAGGCTAAACTAAATAGTTTGGACTTAAAGTGACACATTATACGGAATCGGTAGCAGTTGCGGTGAATAATGGGCAGTGGCAGACAGTGCAGGTTCCGGTTTTCTGTCATTGCGAGTCCCGCGTATTCGGGACGTGGCAATCTCATGAGCTCGCTAATAGGGATCGCCACGTTTCACTCGCGATGACAGGGTTGGGAGGGTTGCGGCAGAAGCAGGTAGCAGTGGCAGAACCTGAAACGTCCAACCTGAAACCGGTTGGCAGTCATCCAACATCCATCATCCAACATCCGATATCCACTAAACACTAACCGCTATCAATGAGGTTCGCCTCGTGGAAAGGTGCCATGTTCAAATCATTTGGGAGTCGCGTCTTAGCTCTGACTGCCGTTGGAATCGTCGTAATTTTATTTTCCAGAGATCTGTTCCCGGCTGCGGAGGAGGGTCTCCCCGACCGGCCTGTGTCCATCATCTTTTTCCTCCCTGACGGCATGGGCATCGGCCAGCATTCCATGGCGTATTACCTGACCGATGATTACCCCTTTGCCCGGTTCGGCCAGGTGGCCTTGATGACGACCCACCCGCACCGCCGCGACCGGGTCACCGAATCGGCATCGGGGGCTGGCTCCCTGGCGACCGGCGAGAAAATCCGGCGGCGAGTCATTTCCATGTCGCCTGAGGGCAAGCCGCTGGAGACCGTTATGGAAGTGGCCCGCGCAGCGGGCATGGCGACCGGCGTGGTGACCACGGCCAACGTTTCCGACGCTTCCCCCGCCGCATTTTCGGTGCAGCACCCCAGCCGTTACGAACAGACGGCTATTGCGCGGAAAATGATCCGCTCGGGTCTCAACGTCATGCTCGGCGGCGGCAGAAAAGTGTTCCTGTCCAAGCGCGACGGCGGTGAGAATGACAGCGACTATCTGGGACAACTGGAGCGCGGCGACGCCGTGCAGGTGCTTGCATCGCTGCAGGACCCCCTGCAACCGTCCAGGCAGATACTGGGACTGTTTGATATGGGGGAGATGGAGGATGTTGCCCGCCGCAATCCGACGCTGCTGGAAATGACGCAGTTCGCGCTGGACCGGCTGGAAGATGATCCTGATGGCTTTTTCCTGTTCATTGAGGAGGAGCTTACCGACAGCCATTCGCACAACAATCTTGACGCCGCAACACTGGAAGCGGTGCAGGCGGTCAATCGGGTCACCCGTTACTTGCTCGATTATCAGGCGGCCCACCCCGAGGTCCTGCTGGTGGTGGCGCCCGACCACGAGACCGGAGGCTGGTTCTTGGAGGAAAAGCGAGACAATCCCGGCAGACCGAAATGGGCCACCGGCAGCCACACGGGGAATATGGTCCCCGTATTCGCCATTGGCCCGGGCAGCGGACTGTTTAAGGGTATTATCGATAACACCGATGTGGGCAAAATCATGCTCAAGTACCTGCGGCAGAAAAAATAGTGGCCGCCAGGGCGGCGGTGCTGGGAGCCTATGCGCGGGTGATGATGCGCTGGGCCGGCGTTGTGTTGCGCACCACCATCCTCATGGTTGGCAAGCGGGTGGCACTGCCGGAAATTATCCGCTGGATTCGCACTTGATCTGGCCTGCATGTCAGCATCTTGCGCCCCGATTAATCGACAGATTGTAACCTGGCCGTCCGAATTGACATCCAACCATACGGCGCAGGCTGCTACCGATTGCCTTCCCGGCGATCACCGCACTAACTTGGATGGCATCATCATGCGCCGGCAGGCGCGTTTTAACTAAGGAGTGACCTTAATGCAAGTTGGTGAGCATACGGAGCAGTTTTCCGATAAGGATTTCGACGAGCAGGTGTTGGCGTCAGACCAGCCGGTGCTGGTCGACTTCTGGGCCGAATGGTGCGGTCCCTGCCACATCATAGCCCCTATTATGGATGAAGTGGCAGTTGAGTACAAGGACAGGGTTCGAGTGGGAAAACTGAACGTGGATGAAAATCCGAGTGTTGCCGCCAAATACGGCATCCGTTCGATCCCCAGCATTTTGTTATTTAAGGGGGGCGAGGTGAGCCAGCAGATTGTTGGCGCCGTTCCCAAAGCACAACTCACGTCCATGTTGGACCAGATACTATAACCCAAAACTGAAGAAATGTCAGAGTCTCGAAAGGTACTTATAATCGGTTCCGGTCCCGCCGGCCTGACCGCCGCCATCTACACGGCGAGAGCAAACCTTGAGCCGTTGGTGTTCGAGGGCATACAACCGGGGGGCCAGTTAACGATTACCACGGATGTGGAAAACTACCCAGGATTTCCAGAGGGTGTGATGGGTCCGGATATGATGGAACTGTTCAGGACACAGGCGCAGAAATTTGGCGCCCAGACCCAATTCCGGCACGTCACGAAAGTCGATTTCTCCAAGCGCCCTTTCAAGGTGTGGAGCGATCAGGAACTCACGTTGGCGGATTCAGTGATTATCAGCACGGGCGCAACGGCAAAGCTGTTGGGCCTGGATAATGAAACGGAGCTGATGGGACACGGCGTTTCCGCCTGTGCCACGTGCGACGGCTTTTTCTTTAAGGATAAGCAGGTCCTGGTGGTCGGTGGGGGCGATGCGGCCCTTGAGGAGGCCAACTTCCTGACCCGCTTTGCCTCAAAGGTCACTGTTATTCACCGCCGGGATACCTTCCGCGCTTCCAAAATAATGCAGGAGCGAATCAACAAGAATCCCAAAATCGATGTCCGCTGGAACTCCGCGGTGACGAAAATACATGGCAATGCCCAGAATGGGGGTCTCACGGCCGTCACGCTGACCGATACCCAAAACGGGTCGGAGAGCGATTATCCCCTCGATGGCCTGTTTCTTGCCATTGGGCATTATCCCAATACCGACCTGTTTAAAGACCAGTTGCCCCTGGATGCGAAAGGTTACCTCGTTACGGAGGGCAAATCTTCCCGCACGACCATTCCGGGCATATTTGCCTGCGGAGACGTACAGGATTCGGTCTACCGCCAGGCGGTGACAGCCGCTGGGTCGGGTTGCATGGCAGCCATCGACGCCGAGCATTTTCTGGAAGAACAGGCCTAGTTAGCCGACGCATCCTTTCGAGGCACGATAAAAACAGAGCGTGCCATCGCGAACAGCAGATAACAGCCGATTGAATTCACCTGGTGACGACGGGGAAACTCCGCGACCTTGAGCCGTCCCCTGATCATCGAGGTGCTGTTAGCCGGCCACGCCCCCGACTCCATCCGCCACGCCCATGGCGACTTTGACGCCTGGTTTGCCGCCAGCAATAGCGGCCACATCCGCTTTCAGTCGACCGACCTGTCGGCCGGTGAAGCGCTGCCCGACCAAGAGGCGTCAGACGGCTGGATCATATCGGGCGCCGCCGCTGCAGTTTATGATGACATCACCTGGTTGGTTGAGGTCGAGACCGGCATCGCCGCCGCCGCCGTTAGCGGCCATCCCATCCTCGGCGTCTGCTTTGGGCACCAGCTGCTGGCTCAGGCGTTAGGGGGCCGGGTGACCCGGAATCCGGCAGGCTGGGAGCTGGGCGAGGTGCGCGCCGAGCTCACCGATGAGGGTCAAGCTGACCCGCTGATGAACGGCATGCCAGCCACGTTCAGGGCGTATGCATCGCATCAGGACGCCGTTGTAAGTCTGCCGCCAGAGGCCGTGTTGCTGGCTGAAAACAGCGCTGGAGTGCAGGCAATCAAGGTCGGGGAAAAGTCCTATGGGGTGCAGTTCCACCCGGAGTTTTCGCTCGATGTCGCACGGGCCTACACTCGTTACCGCCGCGATCAGGTGCGCCAGGAAATTGCCTGGCCAGAGGACGGGGGGAACGGTTCATCACGGACGTTGCGTAACTTTATATCTCAAATTGTTGAAGGAGCAAAAGATGACACAACCGTTGTATAAAATCCAGAACCTGAAATACGAAAAAGGTAAACGCCAGGTTCTCTCGATTGGAAGTTTTGAAATTCATCGCGGAATCATTTATGCCATAACAGGTCCGTCCGGGTCCGGCAAATCAACTCTTTTGGACGTTCTGGCAGGCAAAGTGAAAATCCCGGCTGGGGTGGTCACGTTTGAGGAGGACGATATAACCTCCAGTGCGGTCAGGAAAATTTTTCGGTCGGAAATGTTTTATCTGCCCCAATCTTCATTGGGCGGCAGAGGCGGGGTCCGGCGGCATATGCTCAAACACATCAAAACGGCCGACTGGTCCAACGAGACTGCCGAGAACCGCCTTGAAAACGTGGTCAGGCAGATGAATCTGGCTGAAAAACTGCCGCGCAAATTAAATACCCTGTCGCCAGGCGAGAAATGGTGGATCGACCTCGCCATCTGCGTGGCCAGCGACGTTCGCGTTCTCATCATCGATGAGCTTGAGCAGCACCTGGGTTACGATGAGCTGGAGAACGTGAAAAGGCTGCTGCAGCGCAAATGCAATTTTGAGGGCACGACGATTATTATAGGCACGCTTTCACCCATGACCATCCGCAAGATGACCGGCGTTTCGGTGGCCATTGATCACGGGAAGATCGCCATGATCAGATCTGTGCGGGAGGGAGGCCGGACGCGCGCCAGCAACGACCGTGGCCGGGGTGGCAGCCGGGGTTCCGAGCGGCCCAGAGGGGGCGGACGGGGAAGGCGGGACTTTGCAGACAAGCAGGGCGGCGCCCCACGGGGCAGCAGCGGTGGCGCTAGCAGGAGCGGTGGCAGCACGCGCAATGGCGGCGGCGATGCGCCTTCCTCGCCACCCCGCCAGGGCAGATCTCCTGAAAGGGCCGATACGCGGCCGGACCGTGGCCGTAGGGAAAAGGTGAATCCGGAGAAAAGTAAGCAGCCTGCGGCCAAGCGTGACAGGCCAGAAAAGGCGGCTTCGGAGGAATCTCCCAAGCCGACGGCCGGCCGGGGGCGCGCTCCCCGGTCCCCGAGAAGACCTCAGAAAGCGGCCGGCCGTGATGAGGCGGTCCGCGCTGGGGACACGCCGTCATCACGATCCCCAGTGAAACGGGAACCGAAAGAGGTTGACGGCAATGTCAAGATTGAGCCTAAGCCCGACAACGCGCCGCCGCCGGAAGTTGACGGAAATCGCAAAACCGGCGACAAATCGACGGCGGGCAGCGAGGCCGCAAAGCAGCCAGCACGCCGGGTAGGCCGGGGAAGAGGGACGCCACGGGCAGCCAAAAAAACCGGCGAAGCGAGTGATGCTTCCCGTCCGCCCGAACCTGAGGCGACCGACTAGTCTCATGCAGCCCCTGACTATCTTCTGGAGTCTCGATTTCCTGGGCCATATTGTGTCACCCGGGCATCCGGAATCTCCTGCCCGGCTCGAGAGCATCGTGAGCCGGCTGCAGCTGGACGGCATATGGGACAGGGCGGATATTGTCGATCCGGCGCCGGCCTCGCTGGAAAGCCTGTTGCAGGTGCATCCTGAAAATTATATCGATCGCCTACAGCGGGAGATTGAAGCGGGCGCCGGCAGCGTAGATTCGGCCGATACGGAAGTCTCCACAGGCAGCTGGCCGGCAGCGCTTAAAATGGCCGGGGCCGGCATGCAGGCGGTCGACCGGGTGCTCAGCGGGCAGAGCAAAACCGCTTTTGTGCTGGGACGGCCACCGGGGCATCACGCTCTGCGCAACAGCGCCATGGGATTCTGCCTGCTGGCCAATATATCACTGGCCGCGAAACACGCCCTGACAAGCCACGATATCGACCGCGTGATGGTGATCGACTGGGATGTCCACCACGGAAACGGCACGCAGGCCATATTCTACGAAAGTGAAAACCTCTATTTTGTCTCGCTCCATGAGCACCCTCTCTACCCGGGTACAGGGCGAGAGGACGAAACCGGCAGCGCCCGGGGCCGCGGCTTTACCCGCAACTATCCCTTGCCCGCTGGTGGAGATGATGCGCTCTACCTGCGGATCATGACCTCAGAGATTACGGACCTGATGCAGGCCTACAGGCCCCAGCTGGTCTTGATCTCCGCCGGATTTGACGCACACGACGATGACCCCCTGGGGCACATGCACATCACCAGCGATGGGTTTGGAGAGTTGACGCGCCACGTGAAACGACTGGCGGATGAGATCTGCGATGGGCGCATCGTTTCGTTCCTGGAAGGGGGTTACAATCTGGATGCGCTGGCTGATTCCGTAGCCCGGCACCTTACCGAGCTGGCGATACCGATGATTACCACCTAAATTGAGATATTGCCAATTGGAGTCATGAATGAGTATGAAACGGCTATATCGGTCAGCAGATAACAGGATCATACGCGGGGTCTGTGGTGGCCTCGGAGACTACTTCGATGTCGACCCCGTCCTGGTGCGTCTGGTGTGGCTTATTCTGATCCCGTTTGGCGGCATTGGCCTGGTACTATATCTGGTCGGTTGGCTTATTATCCCTGAAGACGAAAATGTCGATCTGACACAGGCGCGTCCCAAACGGGCGGCCAGGGTTGCCGGCCGGGGCCGATTCTGGTGGGGCGTCCTGCTGGTGGTTATGGGTGTCTATCTTTGGGGCAGCCACCAGTTCAGTTTTATCATCTGGCCCAAGATTCCCTTTCTTAGTATTCAGTCGCGCGATCTGGTTCCGATCATCCTCATCCTTGTCGGCATTTACGTGCTGTATACTTTTGGCCGGCCAACTGCGGGCCACGGACATGCCAGCCACGGCATTTACAGAAGCCGCGATCAACGAAAAATCGCCGGTGTTTGTGGGGGACTGGCCGAGTTTTTTAAAGTTGATCCTACGCTCGTGCGAGTCATTTGGGTCGCCGGGGCGTTGCTCTATGGCGCAACGGTTCTGCTTTATCCCATCCTGATGATTGCCCTGCCTGAAAAGAAGCCGGCCGGCGATCTCGAACCGTCCGGCGACTGATTCAGATTAAAAAATTCATGCTGATCATCCTCGATGGCTTCGGCATGCGCGAGGAGGTGGAAGGCAATGCCCATCGTCTGGCCCATACCCCGGTGTTGGATGGACTGCTGAATGATCACTCCGCCATTGCCCTGAAGACCTCCGGCCCTGATGTGGGGCTGCCTCCCGGCGTCATGGGAAATTCGGAGGTGGGGCACATGAACATGGGCGCCGGGCGGGTGGTGCAGCAAATCCTGGTGCGCATTAACGAGGCGCTGGGGGACGGATCGTTCGCCAACCATGCCACGTTGCTGGAGCAGATGCGCCGCGCAAAGGATGCGGGCAGCACCTACCATCTCATGGGCCTGCTCAGCGATGGCGGCGTCCATAGCCACATCGATCACCTGGAGCCGGTGCTCAAAGCGGCCCGGTCAATAGGTCTGCAAAAGGTCGCCTATCACGCCATCACCGATGGCCGCGATACGGGCCCCAGGGTGGCAGCGCGGTACTTTACCGCGGTAGAAGCGATGATGCGCGAGACCGGTGTGGGCGAAACGGCCTCCATCACCGGGCGCTATTACGCCATGGATCGCGACCAAAGATGGGACCGCACCGCCCTGGCCTACAACATGCTGGCGCATGGCCAGGGGGAGAGATTCCCTTCGGCGCATGACGCGCTGGAGGCGGCCTATGCCCAATCGCTGGGCGATGAGTTCGTGTTGCCGGCAGTGATCAACCCGGACAGCCGCCTGAGGGCTGGCGACACCCTGCTCTGTCTGAATTTTCGGCCCGACCGTATGCGCCAGATCGTTCGCTCCCTCGGTGAAGAGAGTTTTGCAGAGTTCGCCACGGAGCCGCTGGGTCTCGACATCGTGACCATGACATCCTATGAGGAGGGCTTCGACTATCCGGTCCTGTTCCCACCCCGCAGCCTCAGCAACATACTGCCGGAGCTTCTCTCCCGGGCCGGCTACCGGCAGATGCGGGTGGCCGAAACGGAAAAATATGCCCACGTGACCTACTTTTTTAACGGTGGCCGCGAAGAGCCGTTTGTCGGCGAAATCCGGCGGCTGGCGCCATCGCCAAAAGTGGCCACCTACGACCTGGCGCCTGAAATGAGCGCCGTGGCCGTGACCGATATTGCAGTCGATGCGTGGAGGAGCGATGAGACCGATGCCATCATTTTGAATCT
The DNA here is from genome assembly GCA_004124875.1 of Fidelibacterota bacterium. Lineage (GTDB taxonomy): Bacteria > Fidelibacterota > Marinisomatia > SCGC-AAA003-L08 > TS1B11 > TS1B11. The sequence goes on from SCKJ01000002.1 coordinate 30,143, forward strand.
GGCCAACGCCGATATGGTGGGCCATACGGGCCAGCTGGCTGCCGGTATCTTGGCGATGGAGTGCATCGACCAATGCCTTGGGCGGCTCATGGAAGTGTCACGCGACCAAGGCGTCGCCCTGTTTCTAACCGCCGATCACGGCAATATCGAAATGATGATCGATCCCGATACTCATGGCCCACACACCGCCCATACGACATTGGATGTGCCCCTGGCGCTGATGGATAATCCCGACGGCTTCACGCTGAGGGGAGCGGGCCGTTTGGCAGATATCGCGCCCACGATTTTGGAATACATCGGGTTGCCGGTCCCGGATGAAATGACCGGGCAGAGCCGCCTGGTGCAAGAGCGTTAGCGCCGCGATGCGATCCCGCAGCCTGCCAGCAGGCCGCCGCCTCTTTGGTCCCCTTTTTCCCGCGCTGATTCTGCTGCAAATCACGGTCACCTGCAACGCTCTGGCCGCACAGGAAATTGGATTTCTTGAGGAAGATTGGGAAGTGATTGGGCATCTCACCACCATCACCTCCGCTTCCGACGGTGATCAATGGCTGCTGTTCAGCACGCTCGATGGCCTCATCGGGTATGATCATTTCGCGCACCGGCTGCTGCCGAGAGGGAGATTGAATGCCGGACTCCCTTCCCGGCGCATTTACCAGGTTTATCAGCATCCGGAAACCCTCGGCATTTGGGTGGCGCACGATATGGGCATCTCCTTCCGCTTGCCGGTTGACAACTATTGGAGATCGGTTCCCTCTTTCGCCCTGCCCGACTTTTATTCGGCCCCCGATATTATCCGTCTGGGAGGGTCAGCGGCGGGCATTTGGCTTGACAGTGGCGGCCTCTTCACCCGCCTCAACGCTTTAACCGGCACGTTGATGGAGAGCAGCATCTATCCCCCTGACAGCCTGGTTTCCTGGAACGTCAGCCAAAGCGACTACGCTCCGCCCCCGAATCTCATCAACTGGTTTGGCTCCGGCGATTGGATGGTGACCGTGGCAAACTTTATCGGCCCGGGAGACCTTGTGGCCTGGCCCCAGTTCCAAATTATCGACCGAACCAACAGACTGTGGATCAGCACCGATTTAGGAATCCTGTTCGTGGGAGACACCTTCTCCCGCCAGCTGGAGGAAGTGAAATTGGGTATCTCCCCACCCTTTGTCACCACCGCCTATCGCGATGGGGATTTGATCTGGTTTGCCCAGAACCCCCTCAAAATGGGTCTCGGCAGCCGGGCCAGAGGTGAGTATTACTTTTTATCTGCCTGGGATGAATCAGCCGGCCGCTGGCGGCACTATCGCGCTGCGGAATCCGAATCGATCCGTGGCACCGGGGTGAACAGGATGCTCAGGGTCGGCAAAGAACTCTGGCTGGCGACTACCGAGGGTATTGTCATCCTCAATACCCGGTCCGGAGAGTGGAGCTTTCTGGGCATGAGCGCCGGGTTGAGTGATCCCATCGTACATGACCTGGTGGAGTTCAAAGGTCTGGTTTTCGCAGCGACGCGCGGGGGAGTCAGCGTCTTTCATCCCCGCAAACATACTGCTGTGGCGGAGCCGTCGCTGGCCCTGTCACCCCGCGTAACGGTGGTTGACCTGCACGCCTCCAAGGACGCTCTTCTGGCTGGAACTACCGCCGGAATATTTGAGTATAAAAGAGGCAAGGGCGCGGGCTGGACGCTGATATCTAATCTGCAGGCCGATGTCGTGCGTTATAGCGAGCACAGCAGTTACGCATCACAGGACCGGTTGCTGTTCAGGCGGGCGGGCAACAGTGGGCTGTTTGAGCTGCTGTCACTGCCCGTGCAGATTGAAGGCAAAATTTTGGACATTGGCAGCTATGGACAGTACATTTGGCTTGCGACCACTTCAGGCGTCGTCGTATATGACGAGCAGGGTGACAGGCATACCACATTCAGACGGCGCAACGGGCTGCCGGACGGCTGGGTGTTTGAATCGCTGCCTGAGGAAGACTGGGTATGGTTTATCACTCGTGGCGGGGTGGCGCGATTTAACTGGAGGCCTTATTTTGAATAAGATGATCCGCTTCTGCCTGCTTGGAGCGTTGCTGTTTTCGGCCGCTACAGCGCATCTTGCCGCTCAGGAAAGGGGACGCAGAAACAGGGCCACCGGCGCCATGGAACGTAACGTTCGTAACTCGCCGTTCAAGTTGGTGCTGAGTCAGCTGCCGGGTGTGGCAGAGGACTCATCGGTCGTGCATATTTATACTCAAATTCCCCTGAGCAGGCTTGTTTTTCTCGACAAGGGCGACACATTTGAAGCCAATTATGAAATTTCGATTTTCTTCCTCAACAAGGAGGAGAAAGTAGCCGGAACGAATATCTGGACTGAGAAAGTCGTTAAAAATACGTTTTCCGAAACACGTGAAAGTGACGCCATTGCCCATGCCCACGCGACCATTAACGTGCCTGCAGGCGAGTACAGCATCGTCGCCCACATGACCGATTTGGACTCCCGGGAGCGCATCACTGCCCGTGAGCAGTTGGAGGTGAAAGCCTACGATCCGGATAGTCTGCTTCTGGGCCAGTTGATGCTGCTCTCCCAGGAGCGGCACGATCTCACCGATCTCGCAGGAATATTGCCGGTGGTCGATGGGAAAGTGTCCAACACGGCAGATTCGTTTTATGTGCTTCTGACTATCCGCAGTCCAGGTGAGCGGACGCTCCCAGCCGTCCTCAACTACAACTTGATATCGCGGAAGGACAGCGTGCTGGCCGGATCTCGTGAATTCGATCTGCAGCCGGGCCTTAACTACCGCGTTATGCCTTTCGCCACCGCCGACCTGGTTGACCGCAAGTATACGCTGCATGTGCGCCTGAAATCGGGCGAACTGTCCGCCGGACAGACGTTTCAGATTTCGGTGGAGTGGGCCGGCTTCTCCCAGCACATCATGGATCTGGACTCAGCCATTGAACAGGCCAGATATGTGGCGACAAGAAAACAGTTGAAGGCCATGAGGGATTTGAAGGGGGACATACAGCGGGACGAATTCCTTAAATTCTGGAAGGAACTTGACCCAACGCCCGGCACGCCTCACAATGAGCTGATGGACGAGTACTACGGACGTGTCGCCTTCAGCAACGGTCATTTTGAAACCTATCAGGATGGGTGGAAATCGGACCGGGGCAAGGTACATATCATTTATGGGCCTCCCGATGAAATCGTTCAGAATCCTGCCTTTGGCGACCGCCGGCCCACGACGGTGTGGCATTATTACAAAAAAAATTGGCGCTTCGTTTTTGTCGATGTAAATATGTTTGGCGACTACCAGCTGGTCACGCCGCTATATCCTGTCGGTCGAGTTAATTAAAAGGCCACCACCAGCGTCACGCGGTGACTCAACAGAGGCGCAAACCCGCCGGTGGCATTAATGCAAGGGTCACCAGCAACCCGGGATTTCAGGCTCTCCTATTCGCGTTTGCAGTCGTTTAAAAACTGCAAGGCCCAGTACCGCTTCCACTATCTTGATAAACTCCCCGAGGAAGGCACCTCCATCGAGGCCTATCTTGGCCGCCGTCTGCATGAAGTGCTGGAGTGGCTCTATGCGCCGGGAGAGGGCAGCCCCAAACCGGCCTTCGACGCCGTCCTGGGCCGGTTTCGCCGGCTCTGGGCCCAGCATTGGGATGATAAAATCATGATCGCCCGGAGCGGGTGGGTTACGGCCGACTACTATCAACTGGGCCAGCGAGCTTTGGCAGCCTACTATCGCCGGCACGCGCCGTTTGATGAGCCGGTGGAGGCGGTAGAGCAAAAGATCTCCTTTACCCTGGAGGGGGCGCCGCACCTGGCCGTGGTCGCCATTATTGACCGGCTGGACCGCGAGGCCCCGGGCCATTGGGTCATCAACGACTACAAGTCGGGCAAGCGCATGCTGACTGAGGCGAAATCGCGGAACGACATGCAGATGCAAATTTACTTTCTGGCGTTGCACGCCCATCATGAGGGCATTCGCAGAATCGATGTGATTTGGCACTACCTGCAGCACAACCAGCAGGTGGCGCTGACCGATGTACAGTGGAATCCGGAGCGGTTGACCGGAGCGCTGATCCGCAAGGGAAACGCCCTCATCGAAGCGGAAAACGACCCCGACGGCCTGGCGCCCACGGAATCGCCGCTCTGCGGTTGGTGTCACTACTGGCATGTCTGCCCGGCCAAAGTGGGGCAGACGCATCCCGCCAGAAGGGCCGATTAACCGCTGAAATGCCCCACTTGCGTGAAAACGTGGTTGCCGGAACCGCACCAGATGTTGTACCCGCCAGTTTTTACACCCCACTATACTGAAAATCGCTCCCTTTTTCCTGCCCATGCCGGTAACTTCTGCCGCTTGATCCGGTGCCGTGGCATCAAACCCCCTGTTTAATTTGAATGGTCGTTGGAACGCGCAACTTTGAACAGCCATAATTCTCCCCGGTCCGGTCCATTGCCGGTCCTCCAAGATGAGATAAAAAGCGTCAGTTTTCAGACGTTGGGCTGCAAGTTGAACCGCTCCGAGACCGACGCCATCGCCGCCGAGTTTGCCGCCCGCGGTTACCGCCTGGTGCCCTTTAAGGAACCGGCCGACCTGGCGGTGATAAATACCTGCACGGTGACGGGCGAGGCTGACGCCAAAAGCAGACAGGCGATCTCCCGTGCGGCGCGGCTGTCCGGGGCCAAGTGGGTGGTGGCCATGGGCTGTTACACGCAGATGCACGCCGGCGAAGCTGCCGCCATTGACGGGGTCGATGTGGTGCTGGGCAGTGGCAACAAGTTTGACGTCCTTTCCCTGGTGGACGAACTTCCGCAGGCCACGGCGGACGGCCCGCTCGTGCTGGTGACCCCCTATGGCGAGCAGCGGCAGTTTGACGATACCCCATTCATATCGGCGACTTCAAGAACGCGGGCATTCCTCAAAGTGCAGGATGGCTGTGATTTCGCCTGCAGTTACTGCATCATCCCCTCAGCGCGGGGCGGCAGCAGAAGCCGCCCGCTGGAGAGTTGCCTGCGTGAGGCGCGGCAACTCGTGGCCAGAGGCTACACCGAAGCAGTCCTCACCGGCGTCAATATAGGCGACTGGCGCGCGGGGGAGTCCCGCTTTGACGACCTGCTCGACGCCATCAGCCGGGTGGAGGGTCTGCGGCGCATCCGGGTCAGCTCGATCGAACCGAACCTGGTCACCCGGCGCACATTGGCCTTAATGGCCGAGCGCGACAACATCTGCCCCCATTTGCACATTCCACTGCAGCACAGTTCCGACAAAGTGCTCAAGGCGATGCGGCGGCGTTACACCTGGGGTGACTACCAGCGCATCGCGCAGCTCGCCCTGGAGACGGTGCCCGACCTGGCCATCGGTGCGGACGTGATCACGGGCTTCCCCGGAGAGACGGAGGAAGATTTTGAGCATCTGGCCCGCGCCCTCGGTGACCTGCCCGCCGCCTATTACCACATTTTCCGCTATTCGGAGCGCGAAGGTACGCTGGCTACGGCGCTGGCAGGCAGGGTGGAGCCGCAGGAACGCAAGCGACGGAGCGACATATTGCGGCAGATTGGGGAGCGCAGGCGCGCCGAGTACGCCCGCGGTTATCTCCGCCAAACCCGCCCCGTGTTGTTCGAGAGCGAATCCAGTGCAGGGGTCTGGTCGGGTCTAACCGACAACTATCTGCGCGTTTTGGCGCCCGCCACCGATGATCTGTCGGCCCGCTATATGCCGGTAACCCTGACCCGTTTCTCGGGCGGGATCGTGACCGGAAAACTGGCCGCATGAGCGTCTTCATCGGCATCGCGGGAAATATCGGCGTCGGCAAGACCACTTTCACGCAGCTGCTGTCTGACCATTTCGGTCTCGATCCCTTTTTCGAGTCGGTCATCGACAACCCCTATCTGGAGGAATTTTACGCCGACATGAGCCGCTGGAGTTTTCATCTGCAAATTTATTTTCTGCATCGCCGGTTCAAGACGCACGTGGCCATGTCGGAGAACGGTCGCGGCACCGTGCAGGACAGGACCATCTATGAGGATGTGGAAATTTTCGCCCGTAACCTGCGGGAAATGGGGCACATGAGCCCACGCGATTACGAGAATTACGTCGACCTGTTTGAAATCATGACCTCCTTCCTGCGCAAGCCGGACCTGATCATCTACCTGAAGGCTTCTACCGATACGCTGCTCACGCGCATCCGGGGCCGCGACAGGGATTTCGAGCGCAGCATCGATCCTGAATATCTCTTCCGCCTGAATGTCGCCTATGACAAATGGATTGAGCGTATATCCGCTCGCGAGGAGGTGCTGACGATTGATACCAACCGCCTGAACGTGTTCGACGACGGCGAGCAGGTGGCGATCATTCTCCATACCATCGCGGAGCGGCTGTCCATCAAGGCGGTCACCGCCTGACACATGGCTCCCTGCAACCGACCCACGACATGAAAAACCTGGCTGTTTTCGTTTCGGGAAGAGGCAGCAATTTCCGCACGATCCATGAGGCCATTGGCGCCGGGGAGATTCCGGCAACCATTGCCCTGGTTGTGACACATGACCTGGCCTGCGAGGCCGCGCACTGGGCCGCGGACAAGGCTTTGCCGCTGTTCCAATATCCCGGCGGCGCCGATGCGGAAGAGCTGCTCCGTGCCATGACATCCGCGCGCATCGATCTGGCTGTGCTGGCCGGCTATATCAAGCTGGTGCCGGCACTGGTGGTGTCAGCCTACCGCAGGCGCATCGTGAACATCCATCCTGCGCCGCTGCCCCAATTCGGAGGGCCAGGTTTCTATGGCAGAAAAGTCCATGACGAGGTGTTGCGCTCCGGCGTAAAAGTGAGCGGCCCGACAGTCCATTTTGTCGATGAGCAGTATGATCACGGCGCGGTTCTGGCGTCCATCGCAGTGCCGGTCCTGCCGGATGATAATCCCCGCTCGCTGGCCCGGCGGGTGCTGGAGCAGGAGCACATCCTCTATCCCCGCGTGGTGGCCGCGCTGTGCCATGATCGCGTGGTCTGGGATGCCCAGGGCCATCCGAGACTCTTAGAGTCTACACAAGCAGACAGCGCCAGCGGCAGGGTCGCCCCGGCCCCATGACCGCAGGAAAAAAAAGGGCCTTTATTTCGGTGTGGGACAAGGCCGGGCTGGATGACTTCGGCCGCTTTCTATCGGGCAGGGGCTACGAAATTGTCTCCACCGGAGGCACGGCGAGGCAACTGGAGGCGGCTGGGATCGAGGTCATTTCCGTAGCGTCGATCACCGGGCAAGGGGCGCTCATGGACGGCCGCCTGAAGACACTGGATATGCGCGTATTCGGCCCGATCCTTTTCGATCGCGGGAAACCGGGCCACGTCAGCGACTTACGCGAACTCGGGCAGCCGCCCATTGATATGGTGGTGGTCAACCTCTACCCGTTTGAGCGCATGCTGGCGGATGGCAAAAGCAGGCACGAAATGATTGAGTACATCGATATCGGCGGACCCAGCCTGCTGCGTGCCGCGGCGAAAAATCACCGCCATGTGCTGGTGGTGGCCCATCCGGACCAGTATGAGGGTGTCTCGCGACTTATCAGGGAGCATGGCGACGACATACCGCTCGATGAGCGCGAAGCACTCGCCGGGGAGGCGTTTGCCCTGACAGCGAAGTACGACAGTCTGATTGCCGGCCACTTCAGGGGCTTTGGCGACACCATGCCGGCCACGCTGCATATCGACGCGCAGTTGCAGGAAATGTTGCGCTATGGCGAAAATCCGCACCAGGCTGCCGGATTTTATCTGCCGGCGGGCGCCTCCGTGCCGTGGAAACAGCTGCATGGCAAGGCGCTCTCCTTCAACAATTATGCTGACATTGACGCGGCCTGGGCTATCGTCTCGGGATTTGATGAGCCGGCGGTATCCATTGTCAAGCACGCCAACCCCTGCGGGTTTGGTTTGGGTCCGGACCCGCACATGGCCTACCTGCGCGCCCTCTCCACGGATCCTGAGAGCAGCTTTGGCGGGATTGTCGCCTTTAACCGTCCGCTGGATGCTGAGGCAGCGAAACCGCTGACTGACCGGTTTTTTGAGTGTGTCATCGCCCCGCAGTTCGAGGCCGGCGCCCTTGAGTTGTTGAGGGGCAAAAAGAATATCCGGCTGCTGGAAGCGGCCAGTGGGCCGACCGGCAATGCCTTTGAGATTCGAGCGGTGGCTGGCGGCTACCTGGCGCAGGAAGCGGACAGCTGGCAGGGCGAACAGAGCTGGACTGTGGCCACCGAGCGGCAGCCGACGCGGAAGGAAACAGAGGCACTGCGTCTGTGCTGGAAATTGGTTAGATTCGTGAAGTCAAATGCCATCGTTTTTGGCAACCATGAGCAGCTTTTGGGGGTTGGCGCGGGACAGATGTCGCGCATCGACGCCGTGCGGCTCGCAGGGATGAAGGCGGCCCAGGCCAAGTTGGACCTGGCGGGAGCGTCCATGGCGTCCGACGCGTTTTTCCCCTTTCCCGATGGTGTGGAGACAGCCGCAAAATTAGGCGTGACGTCCGTGATTCAACCCGGCGGCAGCATACGGGATGAAGAAGTTATCACATTGGCAAATGAACAGGGGTTAGCCATGGTGCTGACCCATAACAGACATTTCAGGCATTAGGAATTTATAGCCCATGATAAAAGACGGTCAGCGTAAAAGCAGAGGTTTCTCGCAGATATTTTCCAAGGATATTGCCATAGACCTGGGTACGGCCAATACGCTTATCTGGGTGAAAGGGCGCGGGATCGTGGTTAACGAGCCGTCCATTGTGGCCAAGACCATCGATACCAATAAGGTGATTGCCGTCGGCAATGAGGCCAAGGAGATGCTGGGCAAGACCCATCATAATTTGACCACCGTGCGGCCGCTCAGGGATGGCGTGATTGCCGATTTTGAGATGGCGGACGGCATGATTCAGGGGTTTATCCGCAAGATGAACCTTTCCCGCATCGCCCGTCCGCGCATGGTCATTTGCATTCCCTCCGGCATCACCCCCGTGGAGCAACGGGCCGTGCGTGAGTCGGCCGAACGGGCCAACGCCAGGGAAGTTTTCCTCATTGAGGAGCCGGTCGCGGCCGCTATCGGCATTGGCCTGGACATATCACAACCGGTCGGCAACATGATTGTCGATATCGGCGGCGGCACCACGGAAATTGCTGTTATTGCCTTAAACGGCATTGTTGCCAAGGAGGCTATCAGAGTGGGGGGGGACGAGCAGGACCGCGCCATTATGAACTGGTTCCATGATGAACACAAGTTGGACATCGGATACGCCACGGCCGAAAGGATTAAAATAGAGGTTGGCACCGGCTACGGCAGCAAACTGGTGTCGGTGAATGTCAAGGGCCGGGATATGGTATCGGGCATTCCCAAGACCATGGTGATCCCGCCTGAGGAGATTCGCAAGGCGTTATGGGAGACACTGCAGCAGATCATCGGCGCCATGAAGCGGGCCTTGGAGCGCACGCCGGCGGAACTCAGCGCCGATATCCTTGATCGTGGCATCATCCTTACAGGGGGTGGAGCGCTGCTCAAAGGATTTGATGAAATCTTGCGGGAGGAAACCAACCTTCCGGTGCATGTGGCCGAGGAACCGCTGCTGAGCGTTGTGCGCGGCACGGGCATGGTCCTGGAAGACCTGAAGCATTACGCTTCAATCATGTTCTAAACAGGCGGCCCAATTTGCGCAATCTGTTCGAACTGCTCTATCAACTCCGCGAGCTGCTGACGCTGCTGTTGGCCCTGCTGGTGTCACTGACTTTGCTCATTACGAATCAAAGCCGCCAATCGGTGTTTTTGCAGGAATCCTACGCCGAATTGACCGCCTTGATTCCCAGACCGTCGCTGGGCCTGTCCGACCTGTTCAGTTACCGGGATGAGAACGCCGTCTTGAGGGACAGGTTGATGCAATACAGTCTGCTCAACGCTGAGCTGGCTGCCACGGCCCGGGAAAACGAGCAGCTGCGCGCTATGTTGCGGTTCGCCCGGCGCTCGCCGCACCATCTTCAGGCTGCGGAGGTCATCAGCCGGGGGGCAGCGGCGCTGCTCAGCACAGTCACCATCAATGTCGGGCGTGTCCATGGCGTGAGGGTAAACGATCCCGTACTGGCCCTCGACGGCCTCATGGGGAAGGTGCTTTCGGTGTCCAACAACGCCGCTGTGGTGCATCTCATAACGGACAAGAATTTCCGCGTGTCGGTGAAGTTGGGCAACACCGCCATCCGGGGCATACTGCGTCCGGAATCTGACACGAAGGGCGTGATTAACGGCATTGCCCCCAATTCTCCGGTGGCCATTGGGGACGAAGTGGTGACCTCGGGATTCTCCGACATCTACCCTCGGAATCTCCCGGTCGCAACGGTGAGCGAAGTGGCCTACAAGCCGGGCGAAAACTTCAGCATGGTGCGCGTGCGGCTGTACGCCCGGCCCTCGGAAGCGGAGCACCTGTTTGTGCTTATGGGTGATGATGGCAATCGCTAAAAACCTGTTGGTGACGGCCCTGGCCGTGGCAGCGCAGCTGCTGGTTGCGCCCCTGTTGCAGATTGGGGATATTCGTCCGGATTTCATGCTGATATTGCTGGTTTACTTCTCCGCGCGATATGGCCGGCTCGCCGGCGTTGTTGTTGGATTCACGGTGGGCCTGTTGCAGGATGTGACCGGTTCCTACTCTGTCCTGGGAGTAACGGCCATGAGCAAATCCCTCGTGGGCTACGTCGCGGGTACGCTCAACGGAAACCTGTCGATCTGGACTTCGCGAATAGTCAACATTTATATCTACGGAAGCCTGGCGTTGCACGCGATTGTCTACCAGCTGGTGATGGTGCTGGGGCTGCGCATCGCGACCTTGGAGCTGCTTAAACGCATCCTGACGGAATTCGGCCTCGCCGCCCTGATGATCGCCGGACTGCGCTATATGATTCCCCTGGTGCGGAGCAGATGATGAACCAGTCTGGAGCGCCCATGCTGAACTCTCGCCGGAATTTCATGGCCGCCACGGTGGTTGTGCTGATGGGCATCCTGGGCGTCAGATTCTTCCAGTACCAGATTCTCAACTTCAGCCAATTTCAGGCCTATGCCGAAAGAAACAGCATCCGTTCGATACGCCTGACGGCCCCACGGGGCATTCTGCTTGATCGCAATGGCCATTACCTGGTGACAAACCGCCCGTATTACAGTCTGGGGGTCGTCCCGGCTGAAGTGCGTGCGTCGCTGGAGCAACTGTCCGGGATAGGAAAGTATCTCGATATTGCCCCCGATACCATTTCCGCCAGGATAATGCGTATCACAGACGTGTACGAGCAGTTTCAGCCCATGGTGCTGTATGAAAGTCTCAACTTCATACAACTGACGCACATTGAGGAGCACCGGATCGAATTCCCCGGTATCTTCTTTATGGACCGCACCGTGAGGCACTACCCCAGCCGTGCCCGGGCGACCCATGTCATCGGATATCTGCGGGCCATCTCACCGGATGACATGCGGGCATTTAAGGACCGTGGATACCGGCCCGGCGATCAGATCGGCGCGGTGGGACTGGAGCGGCAACTGGAACCGGAGCTCCGCGGCACCGAAGGCTACCGTTATCATCTTGTCGATAACCTCCTGCGCGATTTAGGCGCCATTCCGGATCGTCCGCCTAAGCAGCCGCTGCCGGGCAGCACCATCAGCCTGTCCCTCGATATTGACATGCAGGCCCTGGGGGAGCAGCTGCTTGAAGGCAAGCGCGGTACGCTTCTGGCCCTGGACCCTGAGACCGGCGAGTTGCTCGCTTTTGTCTCCGCCCCGGACTATGTGCTCGAGCCGTTCACCGGCTCAATCCCCGAATCGCTCTGGAACCAGTGGCGCGACAACCCGGATAAGGTCCTGCTGAACCGGCCCATCAACGGGTTATACCCACCGGGATCGTCATTCAAATTGCTCACCGCCGCCGTCGCTTTATCCGAGGGCATGGCCGCCACCAGCGATACAGTGACTTGCACCGGCTTTTACTTCTTCGGCGACCGGAACTTCAGATGCAATGTGCTGGCGGGTCATGGTGTGGTCAATCTTGAGCAGGCCATTGCCCAATCCTGCAATATCTATTTCTACCAGCTGATTCAAAAAGTCGGATTTGACCCCTGGCAGCGCATCGTGCGCGAATTTGGGTTTGGCCAGCAGACGGGCATCGAATTACCGCTTGAATCGGGAGGCTTGGTCCCCAGCCGCGCCTACATGGATAAAAAGTATGCCGACGTCGGCTGGACGGTGGGCCACATGTTGAATCTGGTGCTGGGACAAGGAGACATTCTGGTGACCCCACTGCAGATTGCCCGCATGACGGCCGCCATATCCAACCGGGGGAAGTTGGTGCGCCCGACATTGATTCACGATGCGCGGAACCGCTTTGCAGAGGCGCCGCAAGTTGATCTGCCAGATGAGGTCTGGGACCACCTGCAGCAGGCGATGTACCAGGTCGTTAATGGCTTTAAAGGCACCGGCTTCCGCGCCCGGATACCGGGAGAGCGCATTTACGGCAAGACCGGCACCGCCGAAAATCCGCACGGACCGGGACACTCATGGTTCACCGGTTACGCTGTGGGATCTGAAGGCGACCGACTCGTTGTTGCCGTCCTGGTTGAGGGGGGCGGCTTGGGCTCGCGGATTGCCGCGCCCATGGCGAAGCAAATTTTCGAGTACTACCTGAAGAGCTATCTGCCAAGCCGGAGGAACGATTTTGCGCAAGTTCCTTAATGCGAAAATTTCAACGGCCAGCCTCGATTACCTGTTGTTAATCCCCATGGCGGTCCTGTTGCTGATGGGCGGTTTGGCCCTCTACAGTACGGCCCACGGAGCGCCGTTTATGGGGACCTCACTGATGCGCCAGATGGTCTGGTTGGGCGTAGGGCTGGGACTGGTATGGACGCTCCAGTGGGTCGATCCGCGTACGTACTACCTGCATGCCTACCGGTTTTACGCCGCCCTGCTGGCCCTGTTACTCCTGACCTATTTCATGCCGACTGTTTCCGGTGGCCACCGCTGGCTTTTTTTGGGGCCCATGCGGATGCAGCCTTCGGAGCTGGGGAAAATCATTATTGTGTTCGCCATGGCAAAATATCTGACAGACTACCGCAAGCAGCTCGACGAGTTCCTCTATGCGCTGGTACCGCTGGGGATGGCCATTATCCCGGCGGTGCTGATCATCGGGCAGCCCGATCTGGGGACCGCCCTGATCATCATGATGGTCGCTTTCAGCATGATGTACTGGTCCGGTATTTCGCTGTTCTACCTGTTTGTCATCATCGCCCCCCTGATCAGCATCGTAACCGGTTTTGGGTTTTATGCGTTCTCGTTCTGGATGGCATTTCTGATAGTGGTCCTCTATCTTGCCAGAATCAAGATTCGCTGGAAAACGGCCGTGTTCCTGATTAACGCCATGTTCGGAACCCTTGCGCCGTTCCTCTGGAATTCTTTGCAACCTTACCAGCAGCAGCGGATTATGACTGTGATCGACGCCACCGCAGATCCCCACGGCGCCGGCTATCAGGTGTTGCAGTCCCGCACAGCCATTGGATCCGGGGGCCTGTTCGGCAAGGGTTTGGGGGAGGGAACGCAGACCCAACTCCGCTTCCTTCCGGTTACGGACACCGACTTTATTATTGCGGTCATCGGTGAGGAATTTGGCTTTATCGCCATCCTGCTGATCCTGATCATGTTTGTCTGGCTGTTGCTGCGGCTCATTGACCGGGCCTCCACAACCCAGTACCGGTTTGCTTCACTCAGCGTGGTCGGATTTGCAAGCATATTTTTGGTGCATATATTTGTGAACATGGGCATGTCGACCGGACTGATGCCCGTTACCGGACTCCCGTTGCCGTTTCTCAGCTACGGGGGTTCCTTCCTGCTTACCTGTATTCTCATGATCGGGCTGACCCAGCATCTTCTGGCCGGTGAACCGCTTTGACCTGCGGAAGTCGCCGTAAAAACCGATTTTTCGGGCCGATGGCTGCTGCGTTGCTGCGGCCCTTCCTCCATCGTAAATTCAGGCTTATCAATTTGTGCTTGAATTGACTGGAGATAACATGGAACGCCTGAAGGCCGGTGGATGGATCGCAACTGCCGCAGTTTGCCTCGTTACGCTGGGAGCCGCCCCTACCGAAGGGAGCGCGGAATCAAGCCAGAACAGAACCTCCCGTCCAAGGAGCAGCCAGCAGAGCCGGCCGACGACGAGTTCGGAGCTGCGCAAATTGAACAACCGTACCGTCTCACTGAAGGCGGAGAATGACAGTCTCAAAGTCCGGGTTGCACAGCTCGAAGCCGCGTTTCAGTCGTTTTCCACCGTGGTGCCGGACCTGAGAAGAGCTGTCGGAGAAACCATGAGCACCAGGGCGGCCATGGACAGCGCTGAGCTCGCGCTGGTGAATCAGCTAAGCCTGGTGCTTAATAAAATATCGCTGCTGGAGGACAAGGCCGGCTACATCGACAGCACGAACTTTGAGATACTGACGCAGTTGGTGCTGGTGGAAAATAAAATAGTCTCCCTGGCCAACAGCTTTAATGATGTCATGGCGGCGCGGCAGCCGGGTCGCTCGATGTCCGCCGAAAAGATGACGGACGAAGAATTTCGTGGCCGCTATATTAAGGCTCTCACGTCCTATCAGAATGGACAGTACGGATTGGCTCGTGAACAGTTCACCGAGTTGACCCAAATCGGGATGGACCATGAGCTGGCCGACAATGCCCAATACTGGTTGGCCGAATGCTATTACTCGGCCCGCAATTTTAAGCGGGCTATCGACGAATTTGAAAAAGTGATGCCCTATCGCGGAACTGACAAGGCTGATGATGCGCAATACAAAATCGGATTGAGCTACTGGAGTGCCGGAGATTATGTCCTGGCGAAATCGGCCATGGAAAAATTGCTGGCCGACTATCCGGAAACAAGCCTGGCCGATCAGGCGCGGCGCTATTTACAATAATTAAGTCCAGCACTGCCCTTTACAACAGGTACCCCAAATTTTATGCCTTTAAAAATATACTATCTTGCGTCTGAAATCGCGCCCTTCTCCGACACCTACGGCCTCGGGAAATTTTCAAAAGAAATTTGCTCGATATTCCAGGAGAATGAGGAGTTTGACATTCGGCTGATCCAGCCCAAGTACGGCTATATCAGCGAGCGTAAGTTCATCTTGCGTGAAGTCATCCGCCTGCGGGATATGCCCATTGTGTTTGATGGCAAGGACCGGATTGGCAGCGTTAAATCGGCCTTTATTCCCAACACGAAAGTGCAGGTCTACTTTCTGGAGGACGACGAATTCTTCAAGCCGGTCACCAATCTGCTCTACAAGGCCCGCAACGGTCGCATGCTGAAGGACAACCCCAAGCGCTATGCCTATTTCGCCCGTGTGGCCCTTGAAAACCTGAAGCACCTGTTCTGGAAACCCGACATCATTATTGCCAACGACTGGCAGATGAGTTTCGTGCCGGCTCTGTACAAGTTGCAGTATGCCGATGACGAATTCTATAAGGATATCAAGACCGTCTACCTGATGCACTCGGCCAGTAAAGAGAATGCGACTTTCACCAAGGAGGCGTACGGCGCGGTTGACCTGCTGGATGTGAAAGACAAACGGCTGCCGAAAATGACTGCGCAGATTAATAACCTGGAGCTGGCGATGAAATTTGCCGACAAGGTCATTCATGTACATGGTGCGGACGGGCGGCTTGATACCGAGCTTGCCAGAGAAAAGGCCATTGACAAGCTGGTTAAAGGCACCCGGGGCAGTAGAGGCCTGACTATCAAAGGGGTGACCCCTGAAGATTGGACCAAAGCGGCAAATACGCTGGAAACGATTTTGCGGAACCTTTAGCAGCTGCTCCCGTACCAGCATTCGACATGCCCCATCACGATTCCCTGACAAGGCCACGCAGGCTGCATAGGACTACGGTTGCCGCGCTGTTGGCGCTGGTCTTGGCCACAGGCTGTGATAATGCCTCGATATTGTCCCCGCTGCCGGGCAGCCAATGGCAACTCTCCGACACAACCTTGTCGGCCATGTCATTCCGTCAGATCGAGGTGTCGGCATTCAGCAACGGCAGCAGGACCCTCTACGCGGGACCCATTGGCGGCGACCCGGCCAAGGAGTCCGTCATCCTGCTGCGGCCCGCCTTGTTTGACAGCCTCCACATCGCAGACTCCAATTTCGTGTCGGCCGAGCTGGTGATCTTCCGCAGAGTATTCCGCGACAGCACGCGCGATCTCAGCTCACTGTTTGAGTTATCGGTTATCGTAGCGGACAGCAGCGTCTGGTCAGCAGCCGACACCGGCCTTACCGTCGATTCGCCCGGCTTGCAACTGCGAACGGGCGTTGTTGAGGCATCCATGACCACCGCGAGCGTCACGGTGCCTTTGGGCGACTCCACGGAGACCCTGGTTGGCATTGAGCACATCACGTTTCCCATCCTTGCAGAGACGTTTGACAACTGGCTCAACGATACCACAGCCCTCAACGGATTCATGCTGCGCCAGGTCGGCGGCCTTGACGCCGTTGCGTTCCATGCCCGTTTGACCACCCGCCCGCCCTTCGTTGCGCTTACATATACGGACACGGCCGAGGGCGGTGATCTAACCACGGTCTACTCGGGCCTGGTGGCCGATCTCGGCATCTATCCACCCTCGCAGGAGCCTGCGCCGACGGACTCCACCCTGATGGTATTTAATTATTACAACGGCTGGGGAGCCCATGTCAATTTCAGCCCCTCACTCAAGCCCGATTCATCGCGGCTTATTGTTGCCGCCAAACTGAAATTTTATAGTCCACAGCTGCCTGACGATCTGATCGCATCCACGGTCACCTTGAGACTCGATCGCGTGATTGATGACAGCCTAAAAACGGAAGTTCTGTTCACTGGAGTGAACTACGCAAGCGATGAGACTGAGTGGACAGTCATCATCGGACGTTTAGCCGACGAGATCAACAGCGGCAGGAGTGAGAATTTTGGCATCGACATTCGGGTCGTGCCATCAAACCATGATTTTGACACGCTCATTTTCTACAGTCCTTATGCCGATGCTGCAGTGCAGCCGACCCTGGAATTGGTCTATGCAGTTCCCTATGCGGGGCGCCCATGACCAGGCTGCTGAAACTTATGTTAGCGCTGTTGGCGCTCGCTCCACTGTCGGCGCAATCGCCCCTGAACCTCTACGGTTTGGGCGCCTTGCAGAGCGCGGAGGATGTCGCCAGCGATGGCGCCGGAAATATCAGGTCCCTGCCGCTGACTGAAGGTGACGCCTACCCGGCCAGCGTCGCCTCGTGGCATCATTTACGCAGCACGCAGCTCCGGACGACCCTGGCGACTCAAATGAGCATGGCACCCGCTGATGTTGATCCGCGCTATAAAACCGGTCTCAGGCGCATTATTTTCATGGTACATCTCGACAACAGATCGGCCCTGGGATTTGCCCTGTCTCCGTTGACCCAAACCGATCTGTCCCTGAACGATACGACCGGCTCCTTGGAATTGGGCACAGACACCTTACTCTACCGCCAGGTCCGCTCTATATCGGGCGGCGTATCGAGCCTGCAGGTGGGGTACTCGCGCAAGCTGGGAGGATCCATTTCGGTGGGTGTCGCCCTGGACCTATTGTTTGGCACCTTATTTCAGAATGATACGCTGGAATTCATCTCAAAAGGTTCCAGAGTCGATATTCTTGGCTGGGTCCCCTACCTGGGGGCAGAGCGAACCGTCAACTTCCTCGGCAGGAGCCTGGAACTGAATCTCACCACAGGGGCCTTTCCCGTCAGCCGGTCCCAGTTGGGCATCCGCGTCAATCTGCCACTCTCCCTGCGGACCAAGGTAATAACGAGATTTATTAATGCAGCGCCCTTTACTGAAGTGAACACTATAAAGATGCAGCTGCCGGTAAGCCTGAATATCGGATACGCCATCAAATTGGGGCAGCGCCAGCGGCTGCTGGCGGAATGGAGCCAGCAGCAGTGGAGCAAGTCCGATGACAACGATCTCATATTCGGCCGCCAGTTTGAAAAAGTGCAGGGGTGGGCTGCTTCGTGGACTTCCAAGCCCGCTGCGCTGGCCAGCGCCTCCCCCGGCAGAATGTTTTATCGGGTGGGATTCCATAATAAATCTTATTACCTTTCCGACCGGGAAAAAGAACCTTTGGGCGAGGTTGCCTTCAGTGTGGGATTTGGAATCCGTTCCCTGAGAACCAATCACAAATTGGATTTTGCGCTACAGATAGGCCAACGGGACGCTCTAGACGATCTGGACAGTGAGAATTTCGGTCGTCTGTCCATTGGAGTCACGATGGGTGAGATGTGGTTTGCACGGCCTAAGAAAAATTGGAATTAAATGTGAACAGCCGATATTATTCGAACTTGAAATATTTTGCAGTCGTGGCGGCCATGCTTGGGACCGTGCAGTTTTGCGCAACGGGACCTCCGGCTGAAGATGAGGGACCCTCACTTAGTGAGGAGGAACGGGCGCGGATCCAACACAAGTGCGATATTGCGCTCTCCAACGCATGGGAGTATTTCAAGAATCGTGATTACAACTCCTCCGTCCGTAACTACCTTAATTTGATCGAATTAGGCTGCGGCGAGGATTATGCCCAAAATGTCTACGTCTACTTCGGACGGGCATACCTGGAGCTTTCCAACCCCGACAGCGCCATCTGGGCATTTCAGCAGGGCTTGCGTTATCTGCCTGAGGATAAGGATTTGCTGCAAAACGCGGCCTACACCATGGGCCGATTGGGGCAAGTTGACCAACAGATTCGCTATTACGAGCGGTGGGTCGAGGCCGATTCCACCAATGGGCAGGCTTATTCGGATCTGGCCGATCTTTTGCGCGAGCAAAAAAGGTTTGACGACTTGATTTATCTGCTGAAACAATGGCTGAAGGTCGATCCCACCAACAGCCGCATCACGAGCGATTTGATCAGCGCAACGGAGCTCAGTGGCGGCGATCCCCTGGAAGTGTTCCGCAGCCGGGCGCTCGATAATCCCGATAACCCGCAGTATGGTATGGACTACGCGGCCAAACTGATTGAAACGGGCAATATTCTCGAAGCGTTTCGAGAGCTCGAGGCGGTTATTCAACGATCGCCCTCATCCACCCGGGCATATGAACTGCTGGCCAGCGCCGCCGTTGAGGATGATGATCTCGACAGGGCCGTTTCCGCCTATGAGCGGCTGTACGATCTCAACAGGACCAACATCAAAGTCACCATCGATCTGTCCCGGACTTATCTGCAGAAAATGGATTATGATAAGGCCCTCACCTGGGCCGAAACCGCCCTCCGCGTCAGCAATAACAGCGGTGAGGCCTACTACGCCAGAGCTGAAGTTTACTACAATGTCGCCGATGAATGCACCGGTCAGCACGAGAATGGCGTGGCCCGATTCGATGACAAATTGGTCTTCATGATGGCACACGAAGACTATTTAAAAGCTGTTGATCGGGGTCATCGCAGGGGCCGGTCACGGGCCGATTTTCTGGGCAAGAATCTGATACCCAGCAAGGGGGACTGGTTCCTCCAGTCGGCGGATATTCGGGTATTCAAACCGCAGGGCAGTTGCTACGGCTGGGTCACCAGGACGATCCGGAGGCCGTAATAGCAGCCGTTGCCATCGTGTGGCGTTGTCCAAAACCGATACAGGCCCTCACTCCCGCAACAGCTCCCCGCCGCCTGCTGGCGCGGCCCGGACCGCTTGTCGCTGATCCTCCTTCGAGCCCGGCGGCTGATATCACCTGAACAGGCACATGGAGACATTGGCGCAATACGATCCCGACCTTTTCGCCTCCATTGAAGGCGAACTTGACAGGCAGCGGGACACCCTCGAACTCATTGCCTCAGAAAACTTCGCGTCGCCAAGGGTGCTGGCCGCTGCCGGCACGATCTTGACCAACAAATATGCCGAAGGGTATCCCGGCCACCGGTACTATGGCGGCTGCGAATACGTCGACCAGGCAGAGGAGCTGGCCAGGGCGCGGGCGCGGGAGCTGTTCAGCTGTGAGTACGCGAATGTGCAGCCGCACTCCGGCAGCCAAGCCAACATGGGCATATATTTTACGTTTCTGCACCCCGGCGACACGGTTATGGGTCTCGACCTGGCCCATGGGGGGCACCTGACGCACGGCAGCCCGGTTAATTTTTCAGGCATGCTTTACAACTTCGTGTCCTACGGGGTGGCCGAAGGGACGGGCCGTGTCGATTTTGATGCCTTGCTGAAACTGGCCCGGGAGCACCAGCCGAAACTGATCGTCTGCGGCGGCAGCGCCGTGCCAAGGCAGATCGAATTTGAGCGTTTCAGAGAGGTCGCCGATGCGGTGGGAGCCCTCCTCATGGCCGACATTGCGCACCCGGCTGGACTGGTGGCCACCGGGCATCATCCCTCGCCCTGGCCATTTTGCGATTTCGTGACATCCACGACCCACAAAACCTTGCGCGGACCACGGGGGGGCCTCATCCTGATGGAAAAAGAAAAGGAGAACCCGTGGGGTAAAGTGGCGCCCAAAAGCGGCCGGGTCAAGACGGTCGGCGAGCTGGTGGACAGCGCCATCATGCCGGGGATACAGGGCGGGCCCCTGATGCACATCATTGCCGCCAAAGCGGTGGCCTTCAAAGAGGCGCTGACTCCGGAGTTCGGCAGCTATTGCGGCCGGGTCATCGACAACGCCGCCACTCTCGCGCAGGCATTCCTGGACCGCGATTATAAGGTGGTGACCGGCGGTACCGATACCCATGTCCTGCTTATCGATCTGAGCAACAAGCATGTCACCGGCAAGGCAGCCGAGGCGGCCCTTGAGCGGGCAGGTATAACGGTGAACAAGAATATGGTGCCGTTTGACCAGCGCTCCCCTTTTGTCACCAGCGGCATCCGCCTGGGCTCGCCGGCGCTGACGACGCGGGGCATGGGGACCGCAGAGATGGAGCAGATCGCAGCATTGATGGATCAGGTCATCTCGGCCCCGGATGACGAGAAAATTTCGGGCGCGGTATTAAGCGAAGTCGCCCAGCTGAGCCGTCCTTTTCCCCTATACGCGGAGCTGGCAATATGAACTGTCCCTTCTGTGGGTCCTCAGAAAGCAAGGTGGTGGACAGCCGCACCGTCAACCGTGAAAGCAGCGTGCGGCGCAGACGGGAGTGCCTCAGTTGCAGTCAACGGTTTACCACCTATGAGTACATTGTTCGCCAGCCGTTGCTGGTGATAAAAAAGAACGGCGAGCGCGAAGAATTTGACCGCTCCCGGATTGAGGCGTCCATTAAAATCGCTTGCAACAAGCGGCCGGTTCCGGCCCAGCAGATGATGGATGCCGTAAGCCGGGTGCAGGGCCAGATTGAGGAGCTGGGCAAGGCGGAAGTGTCGTCAGCCATCATCGGTGAAATGGTCATGACGCAGCTTAAAGATATGGACAAGGTGGCCTATATACGTTTTGCGTCGGTGTACCGGGAGTTCGCCGATATTGGCGCGTTCCGTGTAGAAATCGATCAGCTTGAAGGGAAAACCGGGGACTGACCTCAAGTTTTACCTTACCTGACCGATAAGCCGGGTATGAGAATTTCACCCGATACGCTCAAGATATTGGTGTGTCCACAATGCAAAGGGGAGATCGAGCCGCACGTCAGTGAGTCCAATGACGAGGTTATTTGCCATACCTGTCAGCTGATTTATCCCACTTACAAGGACATTCCCATCATGTTACTTGATCGGGCTCACACTTATACCCCATCTGACGGACAGTGACTTGACATACTTGTCAGGCTCCCTTATATTCCCTCCAAGATAGCAGGAGAATGCTCGAGATAGAACGTTAACAGGTTGAAACTAAGGCGATCATGAATTTCGCCGGAGAAACATAAAATACATTTCGGCCCAATTATTGCGGGTAAATTCCGCAGGGCTCAAATGTGACGAGAAGGATCTGGACAGATGAAACGTTCTATTAGTTTGGCAGTCTTGCTGTTGTTTTCGGCCCCGTCCCTGTGGGCACAAAATCAGGCAAGCGCAATATTTTTGTTAATTGCTCCCGGAGCCAGCGCCGGCGGCACCGGTGAAGCCGGCGTGGCCGTGGCCAACGACGCCTACGCCAGCTACTGGAATCCGGCCGCACTCGCCTATATCCCCGGACAGGAATTGGTCATCCAGACGGCGCAATGGCTGCCGGGCCTGGTGGATGACATTCGCTACAACTTCCTTGGCGTGCGCCGTGAAGTGCTGGGCATCGGCACCTTTGGCGCCCACCTGATCTTTCTCGATCTGGGTGAGCAGATTCGCACCAACGAGACCGGTGAGGAACTGGAAGTGTTCAGCAGCTACATGGCTGCCGCCAGCATCGGTTTCGGAACACGGCTTTCTAATTCCTCATCGGTGGGCTTCAATGTGAAACTGATTCACCAGAAACTGTCTGATTTCGGGGCGGGCGCCGAGGAAGGCAAGGGGGCTTCCACCGACTTTGCTTTTGACCTGGCCTATTACAAGCGGGGCTTTCTGTTCAATTCGCTGGACCTGGGGATGATGGTTGCCAATGTGGGCGATAAAATTTCCTTTATCGACGTGAACCAGGCCGACCCCGCGCCGACCCTGATGAAGATCGGGATCAAATGGCGGATCATTGAGTCTGAATTCAATCGCCTATCCTTCCTCTATGACGTCAACAAGATGCTGGTCGCTTCCTGGCTTGCGACCGACTTGGATGACAACGGTATTATCGGCGGCTTTACCAAAGATGGCCAAAACGACGATGCCAGCGGCTATAACGAGAACGGGCAGCATGAGGCGGCCCATACCGACCCCTGGTACAAGGCCGTGTTCACCTCCTGGCTTGATGATTGGTATTATAGCGCAAATATAGATAAAGACCACGATGGCATCATTAGTGATGATGAAAAGGGGAATTTCTCCGACTATAAGTTCTCCAGTGAATTGATTGCCATGGTTCACAACATGGGTCTGGAGTACTGGTATTCGCAATATTTTGCCATCCGCCTTGGATATATCTATGACCGCAATGGTAAACTATATCACCCGACATTTGGGGCCGGGATCCATTACGGCGGCTACGGCTTCGATTTCGGCTACATTTATGGTGAGCAGGGGCATCCGTTGACCAACACGATGCGTTTCTCCCTGAATATCGCCCTTTAATTCGCTTTAATGACGACGCATTCCATCCCGCGCTGGCGCCAGTGCGGGATGCTCTTGTTTAGTCTGTTTTGGCCTGCAACGGGAGTCGCGCAAAAGCCGGCCGCGCCCGCGCTGAGCTTTAACCGACTTTCGCCGGCGGCATCCACTGTCCCCAGCCGGGCCGCGCTGGCGTCCCTGAAAATACTGGCGCTGCGGGTGGCGTTCGAAGAGGACAGCAATCTGTCCACTACCGGCAATGGCAGCTTTTTAATGTCCCTGGAATCCCTCAGCGTTGGCTCCGTTCCCTGTGACGGTGACGCTTTTCTCGTCGATCCGCCGCCGCATAACAGCGCTTATTTTCAGAGCCAGCTGCAGGCCCTGGCCAACTATTTCAGTGCCGTCACCGGGGACAATATCGCCATCGATATGACGGCGAGCCAGGTCTTCCCGGCTGTGGGCGCGCCGCTGATGGTGGGTCCCATGGCAAGTTACACGTCCAGCTCGGGAGCGGACGATTCGACTGCCGCGCTGATTGTGCCATTCCTCGAGCAATCTCTTGCCGCCGCGGAAAATGCGGGAGCCCAGCCGCAGGATTACGATCTGGTCATCATTTTTCATGCAGGGCTGGGTCAGGATTTCAACTACCCGATCCTCGATCCGACGCCGCGCGACCTGCCTTCCACCTTCGTTGACGGCGATATGATCAAGCAAGCCACTGGCAGCTCCGTCTTGATCTTGCCCAGTGGAGCAGAGTTTAGTCGGCCCGCCCTGATTGTGCCGGAGGGCCAGAACCACATCTTCTACGATATTGCGCTCGACATCTTCGGACAAACCGACCTGTGTGACGTACAAATCGGCCTCACCGGAACGCTGGCCTTGCTGGTTGGATATGCCCTCGGTCTGCCGCCCCTGTTTGACACGGAAGCAGGTGAGACGGCGGTGGGTCAATTTGGCCTCATGGACGTGGGTTCCGGCAATGGGCAGGGGGTCATCCCGGCGCCGCCTTCGGCGTGGATGCGGACCTATATGGGCTGGGAAACCGCCGGGGAACTGCTGGGCTCAAGCTCCCTGACAGCCCGCCATCTGCCAGGCGCTCAAATTGGAAAGGTGACGCTTGGCAACACCGAGTATCTGCTCGTGGAAAACCGGCTCAACTGGATACTGCCCGGTGTCGATATGGACTCGCTGCGTTTTCGCAATGCCGTACTTCAGGAAAACGGCAGCTATGATCTGCCCAACTACTTCGATTACCTCGTCGATTCGGCTGAGGCCACCGTTGACGCCGAGACGAACGTGATCCTGTCGGTGCCCAACTACGATATAGGGCTGCCCGGCTCCGGACTGCTGATCTGGCACATTGATGAGAGCCGCTACAACACCGGTATGAGCGGGATCAATAATGACCGCGACAGGCGGGCGGTTTCCCTTGTTGAAGCCGACGGCGCCATCGATATAGGCTTTCCCACGACGGCCCTGTTTGCCGATCCGTCGGTGGGCTGGCGATGGGACCTGTGGTACGCCGGCAACCCTGCCTGGATTGACGCCAATCCTAAGCTGCAACTTGGGCCAGGCGCGCCGCTCATGTTGACAGCCACCAGCAACCCTCCATTGATCCTGGCGTCCGGTGGCAGCACAGGCATCGAAATCCTGGACATCGGAGCAGCCGGCAGCGTTCTAACGTTTACGGTCAGTGATGCGGCATCCGTGACCCGTCTGCCGGAGGGGGCTCGATTGCTGGGCTTTAACGGCGAGGACTATCTGTGGAGATTGGCCGACTCGGTATGGCTGGGGGCCGTCAAAATCGACATTGAGGTGGCGGGAGCGACTATCGCCATCAGTGAGCACGACGCGCCGCTGAAACCGGGCAGCGGCATTTGGCTGATAGATAACGTTCCCGACAGCTATACGGCCTATCGGCTCGATCCGTCGGGGAAAATCGATTATCAGAAATCCGGCGACGGTATTATTATTGCCCCTAATCCGAAAGAATATCCTTACTATAATGACGGCATATTGCACATAACGATAATGGATGCAGCCCCAACGCCTGATTCGACCCGCATACACCATCATGCCCCTGTTCCGGACAGTGGATTCGTCTACCCCTCCCTGGCCGACCTGGATGGCGATGGCGGTGAAGAATGGCTGAGCTATTCCGGGGAAAGTCCTGCGCGTCAGCTCACGGCCTACAGCGCCGATTGGCAACATAGCGCATCCTCCGACGTCTGGTCCAGTGTGTATGCCGACTCGCTTGGACTGTTGGTCATGGATGGCTTCCCCGTTGAGGGCGACTTTACCAGCTACCTGCTCGTGGCCAATCTCATGGGGGATATATTGCCGGAGATTGTCGCCGTGGAAAGTGGAGAGATAGTGCTGCTGAGCCACGACGGCGTGGAACTGTCGCGGCTGGGCCTGCATAGCCTGTTCAGCAATCGATTCCTGATGCATCTCTCCGACGGCCGCGTGGGGCTGGCCAATGGCGACCGTATCCACTGGTTCACACCGGATGAGCAGAACCCGCAATGGGTCACCCGGCACGGCAGCCACAGCCGGGGCTATCGTTCACGCAACGATCGCATAGCGGATCGTCCCCAACCGGCCGTCCTGGACAAGTCGCGGGTTTATAACTACCCTAATCCGGTGACGGGCGGCCGCACTACGATCCGCTTTTACGTGGGCGCGGGCAGCAGCGCCACCATCCGCATCTACACGATTGACGGCCATACTGTCGCCAAAGTGGAACTCTCTGCTCTCTGGCAAAATAATTACAACGAGTGGGTGTGGCAAGTTGGCCAAAATCCCGGCGGCCTCTACTACGGACTGGTGGAGGTCAAAGGGGCAACCGAAGAATCTACGCTCATCAAGATTGCCGTAGTGCGCTGACGAATGCGGTACATCAGTCCGGCAATGACGTTACTGCTATGGGCGGCTGGGCTGCTCAATGTCGCTACCGGCCAGGTGTGGCACAATCACCCTGAGCTCGACTGGCGGACATTCGAAACAGAACACTTCCTGATCCATTTTCACGAGACGACCGAGCGTTCCGCACGGGAAGCGGCCACGGTTGCCGAAAAAATTTATGCCCCCGTCACCGCGCTCTACAACTTCGAGCCCGGCGAAAAGACCCACATCATCATCAAGGACGTGAACGATGAGGCCAACGGCCTGGCCTACTTTTATGACAACAAGATAGAGATTTGGTCCTTGCCGCTGGACTACGATTTGCGTGGGAGCCATCGCTGGATACAGGACGTGCTGACCCACGAGTTTGTCCATATCGTGCAGTTGGGCACGGCCATGAAGTTCAAGCGGCGGGTGCCGGGCATCTATCTGCAGCTGCTCAATTACGAGGACGAGAGGCGGGAAGATGTCCTGTACGGTTACCCCAACGCCATTGTCTCCTATCCCTATCCCGGCGCCAATGTGCCGCCCTGGTTCGCTGAAGGGGTTGCCCAGTATATGTACGCCAGCGCCAACTACGACTATTGGGACAGCCATCGCGATATGCTGCTGCGGGACAGGGTCCGCCATCATAATCTGCTCAGTTTTGCCGCCATGAACAGTTTTGGAAAACGGGGCATCGGCAACGAGTCGGCCTACAACCAGGGTTTTTCCTTTGTCCGCTACATTGCCGCCCGGTTCGGCGAAGAGAGCCTGCAGGCCATTTCGCGGGGCATGGCCGCGCCGTGGGCCGTGTCGGTCAGCCGGGTCATAAAGAAGGTGACCGGCAGCTCCGGCGTCGAGCTCTATCGCGACTGGAAAGTTGACCTGCGGGCGTCCTACGCCGCTCAAATGCGGTCGGTGGAGGACCATCCGGTCCAGGGGGAGATTGTCGTCTCCCAGGGCGTGGCGAACCTGCACCCGGTATGGCGGCCCGGGAAGCGGCAGTTCGCCTATCTCTCCAGCCGGGGGGCGGACTTTTTCGGCCAGACGGCCCTTTACCTGCACGATCTCGCCACGGGCAAGAGCCGCAAGCTGTCCGATCAAGCCCGCTCGGCGCCCACCTGGTCCGGCGATGGTCAAACGGTTTACTATGCCGCCAAAAGCAAGCCGGATGCCAACGGATCGAGGTGGAACGACCTGTATGCCTACGATCTGGAAGCGGATAAGGAACGGCGGCTGACCCATGGGGCCAGGGCCACCTCACCGGTGCTGCTCGACACCGGGCGGGTCGCCTATCTCACCGTTTCAGACGGCACTTCCAATGTAATGGTGCTGGATCTGAAATCATCGGAGGCGACGCCCCTGACCGCTCTGGATGATGGCACCTTCCTGCATTCCATCGCTTACAGCAGGGGCGATACAACTTTGATCTGTGACGCCACCCTTAACCATGGCCGGGAACTGCTGGAGATTAATTTGCGCACAGGCGCCACGCGCCTCGTTCCGCCTGCCACCGGCCTGGGGGGCGACCAACGTGACCCGCACCGTCTGTCCGCCGCAGGTGGCTCCCGGGAGCTGCTGCTGAGTGTCGACGCCAGTGGCATCTTTAACCTCTACCATCTCGGCGGCGCGTCACCCGGGTATGTGACCAATGTGGAGGGGGGCGCATTCATGCCCTCGGTGAGTGAGACCGGGGAGATAATCTACTCCCTGTATAGCCGTGGAGGTTACAAGATCGCGTTGCTGTCGGATTCCCCATCCATAGACCTGCAGTTGGTGGGATATGATCCCGGGCATTGGCAGTCCCGGCCCACATCGCCCCGCGAGAGTCCCGATTATGCCCTGCAATCGGAGCCTTACCAGGAGGAGATGTCGCAGCTGTTCGTGCTGCCGCGGATCATGTTCGACTATGGTATTTGGAAGCCCGGATTCTTCGCCTACGCCAATGAAGTGCTCGGCAGAATGAACCTGATTGGCGGCGCCAGCATCAATGGTTTGGGCGACACCGACACTTTCCTGCTGACGGAATTCAGCAAGCTCAGGCCCACGCTCTATGCGGAGATTTACACGGCCCAGCGGAACATCACCCAGAATAGCCGCTATTACGATTATGAAGTCGATAGTGACCTGCGCTTTAACCTGATGGAAATCGTCATCGGCGCGCGCCAGTCGCTACGTGGGCAAAAGTTATGGTTTGAGGTAGTCCACAGCAGGTACCGCGTGAAGTTTGCGCAAAAAGTGGCAGGCATGGATGCAGGCTCTATCTCCTATCCGTATTTTATCGGCACCGCGCTGGCTGCCAGGTGGCACTTTTCGACGCGGCGGCCTGAATATGGCGGCAATATGTTTCCTACCCGGGGCGCCACGCTGTCGCTCTCGGTGCGGGCTGAGCAGAATAATCTGGTCGACAGCCTGCGCATCAGCGATTTTGCCACCATTGTTGCTGTCACCAAGCCCCACAATACCTTGCGGGTGGAGTTTGAGGCGCAGCAGTTCCTGCCCATTGCGCCGCGCCGGAAAATCGGGCTCGCCTACCAGGGCAAGCTGGGCTGGCTATCCAACCCCGATGTAGATGACTTTTTCTACTTTTTCGGCGGCGGACCTCCGGGACTCAAGGGATATACCTATTACGACAGCACGGCGCAGGGAACCAATTTCATGCTTCACACGTTGACTTTGCGATTACCGCTATTTATTGAGCAACATTTCACTGTGGGCCAATTAACTTTGCAGAATGCCTCAGTGGGGGCGGTGTGGCAAGTGGGCGACGGTTTTAACGGCCCGTGGCGGC
Source organism: Fidelibacterota bacterium (assembly GCA_004124875.1). GTDB lineage: Bacteria > Fidelibacterota > Marinisomatia > SCGC-AAA003-L08 > TS1B11 > TS1B11. The sequence continues at coordinate 58,916 of SCKJ01000002.1, forward strand.
GGCGGCGTTTCAAGCAGTCTGCCGGGATTGAGTTTCGGCTGAGCGGGTACAATTTTTATGTTTTCCCCTTTGCCCTGACCTACGAATTACACAGACCCATTTACGAAACTGGCAGTTGGAGACATATGATGAGTTGGCTGTTTGATTTCTAACTCAAACCAATAATTATGGGCCTTATACATCCAATGAGAATTCAGAAGCTGATCTTTTTAATTGCGTTCGCCTCCACGCTGCAGGCAGGCGAAAATGGGCCGCCAGGCGCTATCGACACGTCCCTTCCCCTGGTCCGGGGATGGTTGACCTCCGAAGCAGCCCCTGGCGACACTCTGGTTGCAGGACCCGACAGTATCCTGGTCGATACCGAGCACCCCAGCTATCGCTATCCGGGGCGGGCCATGCTGATGTCGTTTCTGGTGCCGGGGCTGGGGCAGGTCTACATCCACAAACCGCTAAAGGGGGCCCTGTTCGCCGCAGTTGACGTGGCGGCATATTTTGTCTGGCAGGAATACAATGCGCAGGGCGAAAAGCAGGTCGCCCTGTACCGCGCGTTCGCCGACACGACGTGGGATTTCAGGCGGTGGTGGGATGACGCCGATAATTATGGAGGCCCGGGCTGGGACAAGGTTTCCGTCGGGCGATATGGTAGTCATGAGCTGGACTTCATTGTGCTGGATATGAATGGGGATGGCCGGGTTGAGTACAGCGGCTCCACCGGGGATGCCGACCGCCGCCTCGAGGACTTTTTTACCTCCAATAATGATACTGCTGCCTTCGTGCGGGTTCGCAAAACGGGGGAATACTACGAGAATATCGGCAAGTATAACCAGTTCTTCTCCGGCTGGTCAGATGCAGACCGTTTGAATCCCGACATTGAGGAGACGGCATCCGGAGCCGTGGCCTGGTCGCCCTACAGGCGGGTGTATGTCGGATACCGGGGCGAAGCCAACCGGCTCAAAAGTTTGGCCGGGTACACGATTTCGACCGTTCTTTTCAGCCATGTCATCGGCGCTGTAGATGCGCTGTTTGGCTCTTCAGCATGGAATAGAAAGCACGCGGCGGTGGTTTCGGGGAGGCTCCTGCGAAGCCCCGGCACAAAGCTTGGGGTTGGAGGAGTGGAGCTCAGTCTGACGTGGTAAAATACCGCCACAGGCGCCAGGCGGGCCGGGTCCGGCTTATAGCGCTCATGCTGCTGGCTGCCCTCTACGTCGCGGGATGCGCCGGGAGAAAAGATACGGACATCGGCACCGCCGAGGAACGTTTTGCGCGGGGAGAGGAACTGTTTGCGGATGGAAAATGGCTGAAGGCGTCCGATCAGTTTAATTGGGTCGTGCTGAATTTTCCAGCAAGCGATATGGCGGCTGAGGCCCAATATCTGTATGCCGAGTGCAGCTATCAGCGCAAGCTATATGTTGAGGCCCAATTGGAGTTTGAACGGTTCTTGCGAAGGTGGACGGCGACCGACCGGCTGGTTCAGGCGCGATTCCGCATCGTGGAATGCCTGGTGGCACAGTCTCCAAAATACTTTTACAGCCAGGCCGCCACTGAAGATGCCCTCGTGGAAATCCAGGGGTTCATTGATGAATTCCCCGGGACTCCACAAAGTGCTGAGGCTGAGTCGCTGATTTTCGGCCTGCGCAGCAAACTGGCGAGGAAGCTCTATGAATCGGGCCGACAGTACCTCAAGTGGCGAGAAAGCAATTCAGCCAAACTTTACTTCGAGCGCGTACTGGTCGCTTATTATGACACCCCCTATGCAGATTCGGCCCGGCTGGGTATGATCGTGGCGTATATTGTGGCTGAAGATTATCAGGGCGCCAGGAGCTATTATGCCACCGAAGCGGCGAACTTTAACGACGCCGAAATACTGAACCGGGCCGAGAGTTACATCGCCTCCGCCACCCAGGAGAAGTTCGACTTAGCGTACTACCTTAATCTCTATCGATGAGCCGCATGGGCATATTTGGCGGCAGCTTCGACCCGCCGACCCAGGCCCATTATCTGATGGCCCGCAAAGCCGTTGCCGCCCTGAAACTCGACCTCCTGTTGCTGATTCCCGCCTACCGGGCGCCATTAAAAGCGTCCGCTCCCGCAAGTTCGGTAGAGCACCGGCTGGATATGCTGCAACTGCTCGCCCTATCCGTCCCTGAAGCCCGGATTGACCTTTCCGAAATCAACAAAGGCCGGGAAGTATCCACTTGGGAAACCGTTCAGCAGATCATGTCCGAGCAGGGAGCAGCTGACTACCACCTGATTATAGGAGGCGACCAGGCCGCCCAATTTGAGCGCTGGGAAAATTGGCAGCAACTCTTGTCCGTTGTTAACGTAATTTGGTTTACCCGCGTCGGCTACATTCCTTCAGCAGTCTTGACAGGCAAGGGAAGCGAAATTGCCCTGGACGAGGGTGGTTCATCAAGGAAAATAAGATCTATGATAAAAAAAGGTGAGGATGTTTCCGGTCTGCTGATGCCGGAGATGTTGTCCTACATCAAGCGCAAGGGCCTCTACCGGTGACGGGTCACCTGCTGCTGTTGTTTCTTGGCGGAGCATTCATCTACGTCGGAGCGGAAGGATTGGTGTGGGGGGGCAGTAAATTGGCGCACCGCTTTAAAGTCTCGCCCATCGTTATTGGTCTAAGCGTTGTCGCCTTCGGCACCAGCCTGCCTGAATTTACCGTGAGTCTATACTCAACGTTCAACGACATGCAGGATATTGCCATCGGGAATATTACCGGCTCAAACATTGCCAACATTGCTCTGATCCTGGCTATAAGTGCCATCATCTTTCCCATTTCCAGCCGTTACGCCGAGGTTCGCAAAGACCTTTACGTGGTCATTCTGATCACGGCGCTGTTCATGCTGCTGGCCGCGGATGGCCTGCTTAGCCGGGTGGATGGCGGACTGCTGGTCGCGGGGATGGCTGCCTACCTCTATCGCCTGGTCAAAAGCAGCCGGGTCGAGACGGAAATATCCCCAGACCGCTTCGGGCTGTCCCACTATTTCTCTGCCCTGGTATTAGGTCTGGCGATATTGGTATGGGGCACCAACATATTCACCAATTCGGCCATTTATATTGCTCAACTTTTTCACGTTCCCGAGCTGGTTATTGGCGCGACCATCGTGGCCGTAGGCACATCGCTGCCAGAACTGGCCACCTCCCTCGTGGCCGCTTTCCGCAAGGAGTCGGGTATCGTGCTGGGGAATATTCTCGGCTCGAATGTGTTTAACCTCATGGCTGTATTGGGCGTCATCCCGCTCATCAAGCCGGTGACCGTGGCGCGTGACGCCATCACCCTCCAGATGCCCCTGATGCTGGCCCTCCTGGTGCTTCTGATTCCGGTCCTGAAATATTCCGGTGGCGTCAGCCGCGGGGTGGGCCTGTTTCTCCTGGCCATCTACATCACATTTACGATTTACATCTACAGCAGGGGCGTTACTCCTTGAGCGAATGGGAAGACGATAACGAGGGCCCGGATGAGGCCATCATCCATCTCGATAATGTCAGTTTGACCTATGACAGAGGGCCAGGTGTCGCCCAAATCAGCTTCTCTATCATGCCCGGTGAACTGACCTACCTGATTGGCCCATCCGGCGCCGGTAAGTCGACCATCCTGAAGCTGATCTACATGTTGCTCATGCCCGATGAAGGTGAAGTGCTGGTGAACGGTTACCTCACGCACCGGACCCGGCGCAAGTATATCCCTTATTTGCGCCGCACGCTGGGGCTTATATTCCAGGATTTCAGGCTGTTGCCGGACCGCAACACTTACGAAAACGTCGCCTTGCCGCTGCACATTCTGGGATTGCCACGACGAGATATCCGCGAAAGAGTCTATTCGGTGCTGGAAGATGTGGGGCTGGCGGACCGCGGCCATCATCTGCCCCGTGAGCTCAGCGGAGGCGAGCAACAGCGGGTCGGCATTGCGCGGGCCATTGTGAAAAACCCGGCCATCATCCTGGCTGATGAACCTACCGGCAACCTCGACGCCGGTACGGCCTATGAAATTCTCGATCTGCTCACCTTTTTGGCCGAGGAAAACGGCAGCACGGTGCTGGTGGCCACCCATGATTATGACATGATGAGCCACAAAGCGGGCAAGCTGATTGAGATTGATCAGGGGAAGATTGTCAATTGATGGGCAAATTCACATTCCTGGCCGGGGAGGGCATCAAGTCTCTCTGGCGCGACAAACTGCCGGCGCTGGGATCCATGTTCACCATTGCTTTGACCCTGATCATATTCGGCACCGCCTACCTGATATTCAGCAATTTTGACCGCGCCACCCGCCGCCTGCAGAGCCAGTACCGCATTGATGCATTCTACGATCCGCTGCTTAACAATCAGGAAGCCTATGAGAATTACAAGCGGCTGAAAGACATTGAAGGCGTTGCCAGCACCGAGTTTGTCAGCAAAGAGCGCGCGGCGGATATATTCAAGCAAGAATTTGGTGAGGACGTGGTCGATGTGCTGGGCACCAATCCCCTGCCTGCCGGGGCGATTGTTTTAGTCGCCAGGGGCTACCGGACCGCGGACAGGATTAATGCCATCGCCGACCAGATGTTGGCCATTCCCAGGACCACGGACGTGACCTACCGGGGGGAGCTGGTGCGCATCCTCGAGCGCTACCTCCAGTTCGCCCTGCTGGCCGGGCTTGTCATCGGCGCGGTGACACTGCTGGGCACCATATTCCTGGTATCCAACACCATCAAGCTCTCCATTTATGCCAAGCGCGACTCGATAGATACCCTCTATCTGCTGGGGGCCACACGCCAGTTCATCCGCCTGCCGTTCCTCATAGATGGAACGCTGCAGGGTCTGTTCGGCGCTGTGCTGGCAGCCATGGCCATTTTGGGCATTCTGGATGTCATGAATTACATTCTTGAACAGTTCGTCCTTTATCGCATTATCAGGCCGCCATTTTTAACCACGGGTCTGTTGCTATTCGGTATGATTCTCGGGATCGTGGGGAGTTACCGCTCGATCCGCAAATTCATCAGTCCAAGGGAATTGGGTACCCGCTAAGCGCTACGCCGCCCTGATCTCGAAGGGTAACAGTGGCAGTGGCCGTAGCAGTAGCAGGGAAGAGTCGTCAGTCCGCCATGCTTCGAGTGCCTCAGCATGACTGGCGGATCAGTTATCATCGCTCACGACCTACCGCCATTTTTGCCAATCGCCTCCTCCAATTATATAATAATTTCTTGACATGGACAGTAAATTTTGTCTATACTATAGCACAAGTCTTTTAAAATTGAACATCGTACTGCTCACATCCTTGGGGCGGTCCATCATGGCATTGCACCGCAAAATCGACGCTCTGAAAATGGTTGCCATCTGCTTTATGATGATGCATGGCACGACTCTCCTCGCGCAGAAGGGCTGGCAAGACAATGGCGCAACGGTGACGCTCACCGACACCACTGACAAGGTCGGCATTGGAACGACAACTCCAGCTTATCGACTTGACGTAGATGACACAGCATTTTATCCATTTCGCCTTAGGAAAACTCAGGCTACTGTTGGGGGTAGTTGGCTTTTTGGAATTTCCCAAGACAACGGGGGAGATAAAGGATCGTTGTATCTGGTGCCGTCCGAGGCAACCGCAAAATTCGAAATCACAAACGCTGGATTGACGAACAAAATTTTTATAGTTGACACGGAGACCGGCAACGTCGGCATAGGGACGACGAACCCTCAATCGAAGCTGGCTGTGAACGGCACAGTCACCGCCAAGGAAGTCAAGGTAACCTCCACCGGCTGGCCCGACTATGTCTTTGATGACGACTACAATCTTATGCCACTGAATGAAGTAGCCGCCTATATTGCTTCAAACGGCCAGCTGCCGGAGGTGCCTTCCTCGGAGGATGTCGCCACCGACGGCCTCTCCCTAGGCGCTTCCCAGGCGCTGCTGCTGAAGAAGATCGAGGAGTTGACGCTCTACATGATTGCGATGCAGCAGGAGAATGAGCTCCTCAGCAAGCGCGTGGCAACTCTTGAACAGGAAGAGTGACATGGGGGCCTTTCGACTGGGTGGCTATCTGTTGGGGATCATGTTGGCAGCGGCATCATTACAGGCCCAAACCGCCAGCAGGTCAATCCCGCCTCCCCGGTACCTCACCGATGAGGAGTCACTACGCATACTCCTGCACCGCATGACCCAGGGCATCAAGCAGCAGGACCTATTCCTCATGACCGACGGCCTGGCCTCTGTGGTCTTTATCGATGATTCGACCACGGCGACCAGAGGGCAATACGAGACGATGCTGAGGACGGCCTTCGATGGCGCTGAGAGTCGGCGGAAAAGCGCCCGTTTCCAGGAACTGACCCCGCCCGGCGCGAACCTCACCGGCACCTGGGACTTCACGCTGGAGATCGACACCGTGCGCATACTGGCCGATGGGACTGCCGAGGCCAACGCTTGGATCTATTTTGCGACTGCCGAGCCGGACCCAAGTAGCGAATGGCCTTTGGGCGTGAAGCGAAAAGTGACGGTCCGCTTCCAAAAGGTTGGCGGAGAATGGCGCATATTTCGCATGCATGCCTTGCTGGCGTTCATCAGCAGTGCGGTGAATTGATGGCTAACTACATGCAATGGGGCATAGTGCAGAGATTATTCGCAGCAGCAATATCGGTGCTGATGTTCGCAAGTTGTACCCAAGAATATATTGACTTGGGAAACGCCAACGACGTGAACGCCACCGATTCCGCCAGTTTGGTCTTTGAGCATGACTATATATCAGGTAATTATATTAATGCCGCTGCGTCCATTCGCTCTGGAGTTAGCTCGGCCACCGATTATGTTATCGCGGTGTTCGAAGATGTGGGGCTTGCTGTAAGGATGGTTGACGATGATACCAATATTTTGCCCAAGTATACGGATGCTAACGGGGTGACAGGGCCATTTCCGAATAATGATGTAGAACTCAGGACTTACGCTTTGGCACATGATAATGGCAAATACCCCTGGCACTTGTTGAGTGTGGATAAATTTGAACTGAATGGCCCCGGCAACGACCTGATATACGGCGTAGCAACTGGTCTGAATAACGGGATACATCTCCCGCCCTCACCACCGGAAGAACGTTATTCAATGATCTTCACGTACGATATCACGGTTGATTATCAGAACGCCAATAATGAACCGGGCATAGCTGCCGCCTTGATCACCACAGCTGTGCATGAACTGGGCCACCAGCGGGCCGGCCTGACAGATGCATTTAACGCTCCCTCCCTGTATCATGGCGGCGGATGCGTAATGGTTTATGCCACCCCAGAAACCCTGACCCCAAGATTTTGTCGGACAATCGACGACTCTAGCTCTCAAACGACCCACTGTCTCCAAATATTTGAGGCCAATTATGATAATTTTTAAGATCGGCGTAAATGGGCTTGCCAGCCATAAGCGCATCTTGGGCTTTATGCTTATGGCCTTGCTCACCCCCATCTACGGCCAGCACCGGATCGTGTTGAGCCTGGAAAAAGAGCAGTATCTGGTCGATGAGGACATCTGGTTTGAGGCCATAGAGGAAAACCTGACGGACGAGCTGGTCATCAGCTCGGTGCTTCACCCGGGAGCGCCAACCTACTGTGAAGTAATATTGGTAGATAGCAAGAGTGACACCTTACCCTACAGAGGTATGATATTTACTATGCGCTATCGTCCCGATCGCTGGAACGGCCATGAGCTGCACCCCGGCGACCAAAGGAATTTGGTGAAGGAACTACATGGGATATTCGGCGAGCGGGATGAGTCCCATCGGTTCAGTTTCTATCTGCCACCAGGGAGCTACACCCTTCAGGTGCTGCTGCACAGCCGCTATGGCTGGCACGTGGAATATGGCGAGCTGGCCCGGCAGATGGGCCCGGAGGCAGCACGACAACAGGTGGACCGGAAAACCATCCGGTCAAACATGGTTGAATTTGAACTCATCGAGCCCCAAGGCGTTGAAAGAGAAGTGCATGAAAAATTGCTGCAAGCCGGGCGCCTGGATTATCAAATCACGCAAGGTTCTACCGTCCACCACCAGATTTACGGAATTTACAAGGAGATGGCTGCGCAATATCCCACCAGTGCGTATCTTATTAATGTTTACGATGCGCTCAGAGGTTATACTGCCTCAAGGGCAGGCCATAAAGTCGACCTGGAGAAGCAGCTGGCCCTGTTCCACGACAGGACCTACATCCATTCTCTATTGCAAGGTTCTAATGTGGATCGGTTGCAATCGATCCTGTCAACTGTGGAAACAAAATATCCCGGCTCCAAGGCTCACCGTTATATCGAGAAGGAAATTGTAAGGAAGCGAGGCAGGGTTAAGCAGTGAAGATCGCTAATGTATTATTCCACCTGGTTATCCTGGGGAGCCTGCATGGCCAGAACGAGAACTTCCTGAGGAACTGGTATTGGGGAGTGAACGGAAACCATTATATCCTTAATCTGGATCTGATTCACTCTGTCACCGACCCTGACCAAACGCTATTTCAAGTTCCTTTTAAGGGTAATATCGTGGCCCTGGACGAAAATAATTTACTGACCTTTATTGTAGATCCGGTTTGGAACAGAATAATATATGCAAACTACAATGATGATTGGGTGAATGCGTACGGGACTGCCGAGGCCAAAGCCTGGACCTATTTTGCGGCTGCCGAGCCGGACCCTGGCAGCGAATGGCCTTTGGGCCGGAAGCGCCAAGTGACGATCCGGTTTCAAAAGACCGGCGGAGAATGGCGGATATCAAAGATTGGCTCTCTTTTTGATTTCCAGTCAATTACTGTACGACCCAAGTCGGAGTAAACTGTGAATAATAATTTGCATTTTAACCGTGGGATATTTCCGATCATTGTGGGCCTGTATTTCTCTGGTTGCGGTTCTACCCCCCCACCAGATGATGGTACTGGATTCTTCTCTGACGAGACCCTTGCAGCCTTAATATCAGATTATTATGACGCAGGGATTCCGGTGCCCCCAACAACTGCATTTACTGGGCACGAAAACAGCACCCGATACATTTTTTGGGATGGTGGTCATTTAGGAGCAGGGAACGGATATGCATTGAATACATCGGGATGGGAATTTGAGGACATAGCAATTATTCGCTGGATCGTAGAATTGGATGCTAAGGCCGATGAAGTGATGGGCAATTATGTTTTGGATACAAACGGACAACCAATCATTAAGATCAGTAGTGCATATCGTGACCCCGTCCACAACAGTGGAATCCAAGGCGCGGTCTGGAATAGTCTTCACATGTCTGGCAGGGCGATCGACTGGGATACTGATGATACTTTGATTCAAGGTCAGCAAGTATATGACGCTGCTTTATTAGCTGGAAGCACACAATTATTTAATGACCCCGGTAATCGTTCATACCGGCCATTTGCTAATGATGCTGCTGGGCCAACGAAATGGATCCATTCGGGCTGGTGATCGCGTTAAGTGATCACTTATTCTTAGAGGTGAAGGGAGAAGTATTGATGCAAATTGTATTAAGCGAGTGTAAGATATGTTGGACGGGGTTCTATTTCATCTTATTGCTTGTGTTCAATTTATCAGCACAAACGCTGTACATACCAGAGCGAGTGAGTTATCCATTAAAAGATGGTGAAATAGCCGTTGTTTCTAATGGGTCCAGAACCAACACAATGTTTTCTGATATTGAAATTACAGGGTCTAATCAGTCGCGCTCTGTAGTAAGAGTCCCACACACCAAAATAAAGGACATAATTCTTGGAGATATTACTGGTGATGGTCATGAAGATCTGGCCGTTCTTACCTCTGGATCAATATTGATCTATAAGCATGGAGATAGAGATGGATCTGGCCAAATTGTCGCCGAGGTAGATATTTATGACCCTATTCGGATTGACAGCGAACCTGGAAACATCCCCTCATTGGCGTGGGTTCATGGAGAGCCACTTTTTGTTTCCACTGAGGACAGGGCTGGGGGACAAATTGCGATTGGTGATATAGATAACGACGGGAATAATGAATTAGTTTTAACCAATAGATTAATCTACGCTAGGGAGTCCCAATCATTCCGCAGGGAGTATTATTCTGCCATAAACGTTTATGATTGGACTGGCGGGAAATTGCATTTGGTAGATACTTACGCTCGGCTCTATGGAGAAGGAAAGGGTGGCCTTTTTATTGGCGATCTTACCGGTGATGGAAAAAACGAGATTCTTGTCGGAAGTAACTCCCATTTCACGGTATTTGAATCTGTCTTGGACCCACTGAACTATCCTCGCGATGAAAAAGGGATATTCGGAAATAGAGGGTTCGCAACCGGGAAAATCCAGCCTAAAGGCATTTTAGTTTTATCAGTCAATAAAAGTGATGATGTACAGGAGACATCAACCATATTCGAAAACTACGGCATAATAATACTAGCCAGGGTGGTTCTGCAAGTGATCGGTGAGAATAATTCCGAAGTAGGGAGAATAAGGTTTTTTTGGCTCAACTCCAATATCCTTGCGGCATTTAAACCCGGAGTAATGAAGGGCACAAATCCCCCTCGGGTGCCTTATTTATATGCTGCCGATTTTGAACAAATCTACTCACCGATCCTCGTCCCAGCTGATACATTGCCTAGCGGGCGTGTTTATTCGGATATCGAAGGAATTGCAATCAGTACATCAACACTTGGAACCGGATTGATGGTCATCGTTAATAGGCCTGGCGGCACTACATATTACACCCTTTCTGATATAATCGGTAATTGATCATGAAGCCACGCCCTGGACAACTAATCTTAGTAGCTATTTTTAGTCCCATTCTCAGCCCTGTTATGGCTCAAAATTCCAGTTTTTTAGAAGTCTTAAGGTTTGATGGGACTGAATATATCTTGGATAAAGATTATATTCACTCACTTGATAATTCAATTGATCTTTTTGCCAAAGTGCAGCATGGTCAAGCAGTTTATATTTCGAGCGACGAGTTGCTCGCTTTTGTGGTCGATTCAGAATGGGATAGGATAGTATATGGCGATTTTGACAAGTGGGTAAAATCTTATGGCTCCTTTGGGGTTGGCACTGGGCAATTCGCGCACCCCTACAGCATTTCAACAGATGGTAACTATAACATTTATGTTGCGGATACGCACAATGGCCGCCTGGTGAAGTTGCAATACGACCCAATAGCGAAGGAAATTTCATCTGGCTCATTTACACCTCTAGCCGCAAGTATTTTGCAGATGCCCTGGGATATAGACATTGATGACAGAGGGACCCCCTCTTCCTCTGATGATTATCTTTGGGTGGTGGACAAAATGACCAGCAGCATCTTCAAATTGTCTGCCGATGGGGCCTTACTTGGCAATGTTACATCGTTATACAACGTCTCCACTAATACTACATATTCAGATCTGAGTGGGATTAATAGTATTTCAATCAGGAAAAATCCCTCCACCGGAAGGAATAGTACATCTAATCGTAGGCTATACCTCGTTGATGGAAAATTAAGCAAAGCATTTTTGGTGGAAGCAGATGCCAACTCGAATGGACAATATTTGGTCTACAAAGAGTTATCAATTAGCGGGAATACGAACTTACAGGATATTGAATCTGATTTCTTTGGAGATGTGTGGCTGGTGGACAAGAATGGAAGTCGTGCTATTAAATATACTTGGGATTTAAACTATCTTGATGAAATAGGTGGTTTTAATTATCCACTAAGTATCTCCTCATCGAAACAACATCACCTTTACATGGCTGTTACTGAGGAGTGGAGCAATTCAACGGGTATCCGGACCTACACCCACGGCGCACACGTGAACGACCTTTACGTCAACCCAGGCAAGACGTTCACTTATTTTAATTTCAAGGCCACCAACTACGGGCGGATTGTGCTTAAGGTCTTTTATAATACGACGGAGATATTCAGCCAATATATTGGCTTTTATGACGGCATTTATCCCAGCGGGCAGCAAAGCGGATATGTGTGGCAAAGCTCTCCGCAGCCGGGGGATTATACACTGAAAATCTGGGCCTACGTCTACAACGATACCAGCAAATTCCATTATGTTGAGCAGGATTTTCAGTTTCTCACGGACTGGCCAGCGGACCTTACCCTCGCGAATATGTCGATTGGTGGAGAGCAAGTCTACACCGCTACAAATTCCATCACCGCCGGCCCCAACTTCACGGTTGCGAGCTCCGGCGATGTCACTTTTCGATCCAACGGTACAATCACGCTGAAGCCGGGGTTTAGGGCGGTCGAGGGAAGTGCGTTCCGAGCTTACACAAGTGGGGGCAGTTTCCCGAAAAGCACCTCGGGTCCGCTTGCCGCAGGAGACGATAGTACCGCGGCCAATGATGGGGCTTCAGATGACCCCGCCCTCCCATCCGTCTACGCCCTGCATCACGCCTACCCCAATCCCTTCAACCCCACCGTCACCATCCGCTACGAGCTGCCGGAACCGGCCGAGGTGCGGCTGATAGTCTACAACCTGTTGGGGCGCGAGGTGGTGCGGTTGGCTGAGGGCCATATGGCCCCGGGCTACCATGCGGCCGTTTGGCACGGCCGGGATGCCACCGGACGGCCTGTGCCCAGCGGGCTGTACATTGCCCGGCTGGTGACACCAAAATACGTCAAGTCGATCAAGATGATTTTACTGAAATAAGCCTGCCCTGAGCTCGTCGAAGGGTAGCAGGACCGAAGGATGGTCTTGCTGAAATAGCCACTGGTCATGCTGAGGCTCTCGAAGCATGACTGGCGGTTCGAAGGGGTTTTGGGCTATCAGTCAGATTTCTCGTGCTGCCCGGAATGACATGTTTCTTGTGGGGGAACGGGGATAGAAACCCGAAACCTTCAACGCGGGACCTGAAACTTGAAAATGAAACTCGAGACGTAGAACCCTGTCCGTAAATTCGAAAAAGTCTTCCACCGCGCTATCTTGCATTGCCTGAGAGGGTAAGGTAACTTTTCGGTTGCAAAATGGACCACGCACTAACATCACGGGAACAGCTGATTCTGACCGCCATCGTGGAGGACTACATCCACCTGGCCCAGCCGGTGGCCTCAGGACGCGTTAAGCAGGTGACTCAGGTGTCCCTGAGCTCAGCCACGATACGCCATATCATGGCCAATCTTGAGAATTCCGGTCACCTGTTCCGCCCCCACACTTCCGCGGGTAAAGTGCCAACGGATGTGGGTTACCGGACCTACGTCGATGACCTGATGGAAATCGAGCGGGTCGGCCGCCATGACGTTTATGTCATCCGGAAACAGCTGGAAAAAATATCGGGCGATGTTGAAAGTCTGCTGCAGTTGCTGGCGGACCTCATTTCTCGTTTGACAGGATCGGTCGGCATAGCAGTGTGGCCCGTCAGTCCCAATGCCCGGCTCATCTCCATAGGATTGGTGCCGGCTGAAGGGGGCCGGATCCTGATGGTGCTGGAAACCGACAGCGCAGACTTGCGCACCGTTGTGATCCAGATTGAAAATGAGATCACCGGCGCTCAGCTGGCCGCCGTTGAAGAAATACTCCGCGATCGGCTCTGCGGACTGACGCTCGAGGAAATTCTGGCAACCGTAGGCGTTCGTCTGGGAGGCACGCTGGCGGATGATTACGGCCTGGCGGGCTACATCCTGCAGCACGCAGGCGAACTGCTTGAGGAGAGCCGCACGCAACAGATTTCCAGCCATGGCCTGCACCAGGTGTTGCAGACGCCTGAATTTTTGTCGAGTGAAAACGCCGCCGGGCTGGCCAGTTTGCTGGAGGATGTGCCACGTCTGCGAACGCTGGTCATCAACGACGAGGCCATGCACGCGCAGGTCGTGACCATCGGAGCCGAACACGGGGATGAAGAGCTGCATATGTTGTCGGTGATCCGGCAAGGCTACTACATCGGCGAAAACTTTGGCACTCTCGCGGTGCTGGCGCCCAAACGGGTCAATTATCGCCAGGTGTGTGCGCTGCTCGAATACCTGGGAACCGCGCTGAGCGAACATTGGGAACGGACTCTTTAGCGCCATGGCGACTAAAACAACCAAAGTCCCCAAAAAGACGAAGCCGCCCAAAAAGGCGCAGGGTGAAGCTCAGCAGAAAGCGCTGGACGAAACCTATACTGCTAAAGGCGAGCGCGATAAGTCCATGGATCATTCCGCCACCGTTGAATCTCCGGTAAGTGCGGCCCGAGCGGCTGCGCCTCCGGCAGCGCCGAAAAAGTCCCCCACCGATCTGCTGAAGGAGCTGGAGGACAAGTATGTCCGGCTGCGCGCCGAGTACGACAACTTCATCAAGCGTACTGCCCGCGAGAAGTTTCAACTCGCCGCTTATGGTGGAGAATCGGTCGTGCTGGCCTTTTTGCCCATTCTTGACGATCTGCAACGATCGATCGATCATGCCCGGCAGGCCAAAGACGGCGGCGCCGGCGCGCTCCTCACCGGGGTTGAAATGGTCCAGGAAAAATTTGCCAAGGTGTTGGAGTCCGAAGGGGTGAGACGGATGGATACCGTGGGGCAAAAATTTGACCCGCAACTGCACGACGCCATGCTGCGGCGACCCTCGCAGGACCACGAAGAGGGCACTGTTCTCGAGGAATATGAGCGCGGTTACACCTATCGCAACAAAGTGATTCGCCATGCCAAAGTGGTGGTGAGCGGCTAACGATGGCTGACTTTTATGCTACCCTGGGCCTTGATCGCGGCGCATCCCAGGATGAGATCAAGAAAAGCTACCGCAAACTGGCGCTGAAATTTCATCCCGATAAAAATCCTGGCGATCAATCCGCGGAAGAAAAGTTCAAGGAAGCCGCTGAGGCGTACGAAGTGCTGAAAGACCCCGACAAGCGAGCGAGGTACGACCAGTTCGGAGCGGCTGGGGTCAACGGCAGTGGCGGCGCGGCGCCTTTTGATTTTGACATCTCCGATGCTCTGCGCACATTCATGTCAGGCATTGGCGGCTTTGGCGGCGGCATTGACGAACTGTTCGGCGGCCGTGGACGGGGTCGCCAGCGCACCATGCGGGGCAGCGACTTGCGGGTTTCCATCGCTCTCACCCTGGAAGAAATCGCTGCCGGCACTGAAAAAAAAATTCGTATCAAGCGGCATGAGACCTGTGCCACATGCGGCGGAAATGGCGCGGCTGACAGCGGCGGTGTGGTTACTTGTCCCGTCTGCCAAGGGGTGGGAGAGATTCGCCAGGTTCAGCGGTCATTGCTGGGGCAGATTGTTAACATCACCCAGTGCCGCAATTGTGACGGCTCGGGTAAGGTTATCGACAGGCCTTGCAGGACGTGTCATGGTGACGGGCGCACGAAGCAGTCCCGGGAGATCAAGATCAGCATTCCCGCGGGAGTGGCCGCCGGCAACTACATGACCCTGAAGGGTGAAGGTAATCGCGGGCCACGGGGGGCTGCCGCTGGTGATCTGCTGGTGCTGTTTGATGAGAAACCTCATAACCTTTTTATACGGCACAACAATAATGTGCTGCTGTCCGTCAATATTTCGTTTGCCGAGGCGGCTACCGGCACGACCCTGGAAGTGCCAACGCTGGATGGGAAGGCCAAACTCAAGTTTCCTCCCGGTATTCAATCGGGCCACCTGTTGCGCATGCGGGGCAAGGGTTTCCCGGGGCTGAGAGGGCGCGGGCGAGGGGATCAGTTGGTCAATATCCAGGTCGTTTCTCCGCAGCATCTCACGACGGCGCAGAGCAAAGTTTATGAGCAGCTGCGCAAAGCCGAGACGCCCATTGCCGGCAAGGACCGTTTTACAAAATTCAGCCAGTAAGTGCAGCTTTTTACACCTCAAGAAAAAAAGGCGCTCTGGTATCTGCTGATATTACTGGCCGTGGGCACAGCGTCTCGTTATGTGCGGCAAAATCGGGCTGCCCACTACCCTTTGGCGGACGAGGGATATGGGCAGCTTTTCCAGGCTGGCGCCGAGGCCTACCGGGCTACCAGCATTGATGAGCCTTTAGCGCCCATCGATTTGAACAATGCGTCGGGCGCGGAGCTGCGGCAACTTCCCGGCGTGGGACCGGTGATGGCAAAAAAAATTATCGACTATCGCCTTAAAAACGGATACTTTCAGAGCGTTGAGGGACTTATGAATGTGGACGGTGTGGGCCCCAAGAGATTGGCGCAGTGGCGCGAGCTGCTGGTGGTTTCAGATAGCACGGCCCAAAGCGGAGCGGCTTCATCCGATTCATTGTAAAACCGTAAGAGATCTTCGAGGTTAAATTTGGATAAGATTAAAAAGTTGTGGGCCAGATTTTATCAATGGTGGAAAAGTCTGCCGGAAAAAACCGCTGCGGTGATCCTGGACTGGCTGCTGCTGGGCGCGTCACTCGTGCTCATTGTTGTGATTTATATCCCTCAGGGAATATGGGCCGAGGAGAACTCAGCAATGGCTGAATCCCGGCGTCGCCTAGCCATTATCAGCAAGACTCAGGATTTATTTCACACCATTACCAGTGAATGGACCACCGATGGCGACTACCTGTTTCAGCTGATGAGCCAGGCCCATGACACCCTCACCGGTGACACCACATTCATCGGAAAGCAGATCGTCATGGTGAATGGACTGCCGCGGAGCGTCAACATTCCCGGAGGTCTCGGTTATCAGATGGATACCACTTTTTCTTCTCCCCGGCCGGTCCGAAATGAGATTATGGACACGACCTACACGGTGGTACTTTGGGATGCTGAACTGGCTTCACACGACACCATTTATCTCACCGGCATAAAATCACTGGAACAGTTTGAGGATGATCCCGCTTTCCGGAGCATCGCGGACACCGCTTACGGCAGCCATATCGAAGTGGATAACGAATACAGTTGGAACAGATACCGCCTGACCCCCGACCTGCTGATCAGTCCCGTCACCGGTGAGCGCTTCATTCTGGAAATCGACTCCACGGGGACACTGTCCATCATTGATCCTCTGCCGATAAATTATTCCGAGAGCAGATATCTGTTTTTCCGTTATAAACCGCGTAACATCGGCCGCATTGCGGAGGGCATCCCGAGTTGGAAGGGGCGATAGGCCGGCGGCCCGCTGCGCCTGGTTATGCTGGCTATATCGGTATCGGGACACGAGTTAAGATATTTTGTCTGGGAGCGTAGGGGGGAGGATGTCTCCCTAAAGGCGTGTCAAGTGATTCCCTGGAGCTCCGAAGTGGACGGGTTTCATAACGTGGCCACCATTCGTGACATGATTCAGCGGATCACCACCGAGATCGAGGCCGGCGACCGCGAGGCCACCTATCTGACGCTCGATGCCAGTTTTTGCCAATATTCTCTCGTTGAAGTCGACCCCACTTATGGGGTAAGCGAGCAGCTCGAGTATATCAAGAGCTCCCGCATCGGTCAGGCGCCTCTGTTTGACAGCTTTCAATATCCGCTGGCGGGGGCCGCCGGGCGCTACCTCAATATCGACTGTCCCATTGTGCTGCGCAGGGCTATCATGGGCGTGCTGCCGGGGAATCACTCCAAAAACCATTATTTGACTTTGGGCCTCTTTTCCTCCTACAGTTACATGAGCAGAGTGGTGCCCGCGCTCAATAGTGGCCGGCACCTATTCTGGCGGGTATCAGGTTCCGGGCAGGATCAATTCCTGGAAGTGCACGATGGGGAATTTTTCGCCCTGCACCAGATGGATCGGGGCACTGACCTGATCAAAGTCCGGACCATCGGGGACGATACGCTGCAAAGGCCGATCATCGCCCTGGTCGAACAACTTATGGAGGGAGAAGACGCGCCCTTTCCCGAAGTGGACAACATTTTCGTCTATCAGGGTTCCGGCGATACCCGCTTTCTGGAAGAGCTGTTTTCCGGCGAGCAATCGAGTCTGGCGCTGATGAACCCGTTCTGGCGCTGGAACTGGCCAGACGTGCCCGATGCGGATAACCGTTTTACCCAGTCTGCCTTTGCCGAGCTGGCCGATGCCGTCTGGATGGAGCAACGTGTTTGAAATCAATCTTCTGCTGAGACCGGGATTGCAGGGGGTGGTGGAAATACCCTCTGAGGCGGAAGTCCCCCAGGTCGATGCGGATGAGGCTCTGGCCGACAGGCTCGTTTCGCGGGGCGGCGAAGTTGCCATCGCACTGGAGGCCGAAGTTGGGGTGGCGCTGCCGGTGCCGGTTGGCCGGCCCTGGCTGGTCAGGCTGGTGGTTGCCGCGGTGATCATGGAGCTGGCATTTTTGAGCTATCAGTCGCTGACGCCGGTTCGCTCGGCAGTAGACCGGATAGTTGGCTGGGCGGCAGGGACTATCAGCGCCGGAGCTCTGCGGCCTGCTCCCGTTCCACAGGTCATGCAGATCAGCGCAACCTTCCTGGATGCGTTGCCCAATAACATCAACATTAGTTACCTCGAAGCCGGCGCCGGTCTGCTGCTTTACCATATTGAGGGCGGCATCGATATTGATCTGCTCAAAGGCGTTCAGGCCGGGCTTGAGGGGTACCAGCTGGGCGACGTCCTTTCGATAACGGGCGAGCGGGCAGAAAAACTCGTCGGCGCCGTGACCTACAGAGATCAGCAACCGATGGATATCTGGCGACCCGAAAGCAGCGTCTATGACCGGTTTTTCAATAACCTCAGGCGGAGCATCAGCGCCAGGGGCGGCGAGGTTACGCACACGTCGGTCGCTTCGCAGAGGCCGGGAGAATATGTCATTGCCGGTGATCTGGGGCTGGTCCGCGCCCATCTTCGGGGGGTGCTTTCCGAACCCATTCGCGCCAATTATCACCGGGTTATTTTGCTTGAAAATCCAGAGGGCAGCAGGAGACAATATTTCCTCCGGGTCGTTTTCGATTTAGTGCTGGAGGGCGTCGCATCGCAACCACGATCATCGCAGGCCGGCACCGCGGACTGAAGCTCCGCGAATCGGTTGACGGGAACATTCGGCCCACACAGGCCAGGGTCCGCAAGTCGCTCTTTCAGCGGCTCGAGCCGTGGCTCGGCCGTGAAGTGTGCGACCTGTACGCCGGAATCGGGTCTGTCGGCATTGAAGCGCTCAGCAGGGGGGCGGAGAAGGTGACGTTTATCGACAACTCTCCTGTGGCGCTCTCGATTCTCAGAAGCAATCTTGACCGCGCCCATGAGCAGGAGGCCATCGTCGTTGACGCTGATGCCCATGAATTCCTGCAGTCGACGACAGCAACGTTTGACGTGGTCATGGCCGATCCGCCTTATGGCTCGGTGACCTGGGAACAGTTACAAGGGCGTTGTGCCTCGATCCTGAAGAAGGGAGGTCTTTTCGTGATGGAAATGGACATTAAGGCGACCCTCCCCGAAGGGCTCGATGTGAGAGAGTACGGCAAATCGAAATTGGCAATGTGGAGGCGCGCCTGATGACTACGGCCATCTATCCCGGGTCGTTTGACCCTGTTACCAATGGACATCTCGATGTCATCAGCCGGGCGCTGTCCCTGTTTGACAAAGTGGTTGTGACGGTCGCCGATAACCCGGCCAAGCAGCCCCTTTTTACGATCGAGGAGCGGCAGGAAATGATCCGCCAGTCTACCGCCGACATGCAGGGGGTGGTGGTGGCGAGTTTTACCGGCCTGGTGGTCGACCATGCCCGGCAGCACAACGCCGTGGCGATTATCCGCGGCCTGCGGGCCATATCCGACTTTGAGTTTGAGTTTCAGATGGCCCTCATGAATCGCCATATGGCAGCGGACATCAATACGGTCTTCCTGATGCCCCACGAGCGGTACACCCACCTCAACTCCAGCATCATTCGCGAAATCGCCAGCTTCGGGCAGGACGTAAGCGCCTATGTGCCGGAGGTCGTGGCGCAACGGCTCAAAAGCAAGTTTGACCGTGACTGATCTCGTCGGGCAACTTCAGGAGCGCGCCAAAGGGTCCCGCGCCACCATTGTTCTGCCGGAAGGGATGGACGAGCGCGTCATCCGGGCAGCGGGGAAGATTGACGCTGCAGCCACCGCGAGAGTCATCCTGCTGGGCAAACCGATGGCGCTGCGGCAAATAGCCGATGACTGCCGCGTCAGTCTCGCCAACATTACCACGATCGATCCTGCCAAGTCCGAACAGCTTAGCGCCGTCACACAGAGCCTCGGGCGACGCTCCTTTGCGGAGGGGATGTCGGATGAGGAACTCCACAATTATGCTGTCGAACCCGTTCATTTCGGAGCTGCCCTGGTGGCGCTGGGTCACGCAGACGGCATGGTTGCCGGCGCAGCCACGTCCTCGAGCGAGGTGGTTCGTTCCGCCATCAGGATTGTCGGCCTGGCGCCGGGGGCAGACCTGGTCTCTTCCATTTTCCTGATGATTTCCCCCGATGGCGAATCGGCCCTCACCTTTTCCGATTGCGGTGTTGTGCCCGATCCCGATGCGGCGCAACTTTGCGCCATTGCCTCCGATGCTGCGGACTTTCATCGTCTGCTGACGGGGCATGAGCCCAGGGTCGCCTTCCTCTCCTTTTCATCCCACGGCAGCGCCACCCATAAAATGGTCGATAAACCGGGCGAGGCGGCGCGGCTGTTTAAAGAGCTGCGGCCCGATATCCGCTCCGATGGCGAACTACAGACAGACGCCGCCATTGTGCCATCGGTCGCCCGCATAAAAGTTCCCGGCTCGGCCCTCGAGGGTCTCGCAAATGTGCTGATCTTTCCCGATCTGAATGCAGGGAATATCGGCTACAAGCTCACCGAGCGGTTGGGCGGCTACACGGCCCTGGGACCGCTCCTGCAGGGCTTGGCTAAACCAATGCACGATCTCTCTCGCGGTTGCACGGCCGATGATATTGAGCAAATAGTCGCTATTGCTGCCCTCCAGAGCGCCGGAACTGCTTAAATTCGCAGCCTGACCAGTTAACCGCGTATCATGGCGCGACAGGATAAATAAAGAGTATGCCAACTTACAGTTACGTATGCAAGGCCTGCGGGCATGGGTTTGAACGTTTCCAATCGATGACCGATAAGGTGGTTAAAAAATGCCCCAGTTGCGGAAAATTAAAAGTGAAGCGCCTTATTGGCGCCGGCGCCGGCCTGATTTTTAAAGGCAGCGGATTCTACATCACCGATTACGCCAGAAAGTCTTCCGGCGGTGAAGACAAAAAACAGACTCCCATAAAAAAGGAGACCAACGGTTCCACCACCAAAAGTGACAAATCACCCGGCACGAAGCCGGCCGATTAAACCTGCAGCGCCAACCAGGGCCCGCCCATGAGTTCCTATCAGCATATTCGTCCGCCCGTAGAGGGTGAAAAGATCACCAAGAATGGCGACGGTCTGTCAGTTCCCGACCATCCCCTGTTGCCGTTTATCGAGGGTGACGGCACCGGTCCTGATATCTGGAGAGCCACGGTCAAGGTGCTGGATGCGGCCGTTCAAAAGGCGTACGGCGGCCAGCGGAAAATAGCGTGGATGGAGATTTACGCGGGTGAAAAAGCGAACAAAGTTTATGGTGAAAACAGCTGGTTGCCTGATGAAACGCTGACCGCCATAGAAGACCATCTCATTGCCATAAAGGGTCCGCTCACAACACCTGTGGGCGGCGGCATCCGGTCCATTAATGTGGCCCTTCGGCAAAAGCTCGATCTGTATGTCTGCCTGCGTCCGATCCGGTGGTTTACCGGAGTCCCTTCGCCGGTGAAGCGGCCGCACCTTATCGATATGGTCATCTTCCGGGAAAACACGGAAGATATCTATGCCGGCATTGAATTTGAAGATGGCAGTGAGGACCGCGACCGGTTCCTGAAGCTGTTCAAGGCAGAGTTCCCGGACCGTTTTGCCAAGATTCGCTTCCCTGATTCCAGTGCCATTGGGCTCAAACCCATTTCCCGTGAAGGCACGGAGCGGCTCATTGTGGCCGCCCTGGAATATGCCGTTAAGCAGCACCGCAAAAGCATGACGCTGGTGCATAAAGGCAACATCATGAAGTTCACGGAAGGGGGCTTTAAAAACTGGGGCTACGATGTGGCCGAGCAGCAGTTTGGTGATCAGGTATTTACCTGGCTTGAACATGACCGCATTAAAAGTACTTTGGGCGAGACGGCCGCCAATAACGCCCAGCGCGAAGCGGTGGACAGCGGCAAAATCATCGTCAAGGACATCATTGCCGACGCTTTTCTGCAACAGATTCTGACCCGGCCCGCCGAGTATGATGTGGTGGCGACGATGAACCTCAACGGCGACTATATATCCGACGCCCTGGCCGCACAGGTGGGGGGCATCGGCATCGCTCCGGGCGCCAACATCAACTACATCACCGGCAGGGCCATTTTTGAGGCGACCCACGGCACCGCCCCCAAGTACGCGGGACTCGACAAGGTGAACCCCGGATCGCTCATCCTCTCCGGCGAACTGATGCTGAGGTACATGGGCTGGGACGAAGCGGCTGACCTCATCGTGAAGGGCCTGGAAGGGGCCATTGGCGACAAGCAGGTAACCTACGATTTCCATCGCCTGATGGAGGGCGCAACGCTGCTTAAAACGTCCGAATTTGGCGAGACCCTCATCTCGCGCATGTAGCCATTGAGCAGGCGGGCCAGCTCTCTGCCTGGGAGCGAGGCTGCCGCATCTATAACCACCATGTTTATCGATTCAGCAGTTATCACAGTGCAGGGCGGCAATGGCGGCAACGGCATCATCGCCTTCCGGCGCGAGCGTTACGTTCCGAAGGGGGGTCCTTCGGGCGGCGACGGCGGCCATGGGGGCAGCGTGATTATCCAGGCCGACGCGCAGCTGGCCACCCTCCGGGACATCCGCTACAACAGGCTCTACCGGGCGACTCGTGGTGGCCACGGCCAAGGCAGCAGGAAACATGGCAAAGACGGCGCATCGGTGGTGATCAGAGTTCCGCCGGGGACGGTCGTGTTGGATCTGCCCTCCGGCGATCAACTGGCCGACTTGACGATGCAGGGCGAGCAGTTTGTCGCTGCCAAAGGAGGCCGCGGGGGCTTTGGCAACACCCACTTCAAATCATCGCGCAACAGGGCGCCATACCAGTCCAGCGATGGTCAGCCGGGAGAGCAGCGGGAGATCGGGCTGGAACTCAAGCTGCTCGCCGATGTGGGGCTGGTTGGGTTCCCGAACGCCGGCAAAAGCACCCTGCTGGCGGCGCTATCGGCGGCACGGCCCAAGATTGCAGACTACCCGTTTACGACGCTTGATCCGCACCTGGGCATTGTCAAGTACGGCGACTATAAAAGTTTTGTGATGGCCGACATCCCCGGCCTTATTGAGGGGGCCAGCGCGGGCAAAGGACTGGGACAGCAATTTCTGCGGCACATCGAAAGGACTAGCCTGCTGCTCTACCTTATCGATGCCTCGCTTGAGGAGCCTGCAGCGGAGCAGCTCGGCATCCTTAAAAACGAAGTGCAGAGTTATGCTGCGGATCTGGCCGGCAGAACGGCGCTGGTTGTGCTCACCAAGCAAGATGCCTGGAACGCGGAGCCTGATGTGGCCCTGCTCAAGGAGCGCGGGGAACAGCTGCTGTTCATCTCCGCAGCCACCGGCATGGGCTTGCAGGAACTGGTCCACGCCGTCGCCCGTCACCTCGAATCGGCAAAGGCGGCGGCCGATGAGGAGCTGGCTGCGCGCCAGGCCGATACGTGATCCCTGCGGAAGTCTATATTACCCTGGACCAGGTGTCGGGTCTGGGTCCGCGCAAGGTGCGCAACATCTTCAACACCTATCCATCCATCAGCAGTTGGCCCGATCTGCTCAACGCCGATCTGACCATCATTGAGGGCTTGTCAAAAATCCTGAATGATCGCATCCGTCAGGCGGACACGGGCCAGGCCCGGCAGATCCTTGACCAGTGCGACAAGCTAAGCGCAAGGTATGTGGCCTTGACGGATCCAGACTATCCGGCGCTCCTGGCAGAACTGTATGACGCTCCCAGTGGTATTTACGTCCGCGGGACGGGCAGGCTTGACGCCGATTACATCGCCGTGGTGGGCACCCGCCGGGCATCGGATTATGGCCGCCAGGCCACCCAGGAGCTCACCGCCGGCATGGTGGCATCGGGCCTGGGCATTGTCAGTGGCATGGCCCGCGGCATCGACTCGGCGGCCCATCAGGCGGCTCTCAAGTCTGGCGGCATGACCGCCGCGGTATTGGGCACGGGTGTGGATGTGGTCTATCCTTCCGAGAACAGAAAGCTGTTTGATCAAATTGTGGAGCGCGGCGTGCTCATCTCGGAATATCCACCCGGAACCAAACCGGACGGCCATCATTTTCCCCAGCGTAACAGGATTATCAGTGGCCTGTCAATGGGCACCCTCGTGGTTGAGGCGGGCAAAGGATCTGGCGCCATTATCACCGCGCTGAGGTCCATGGATCAGAACCGCGAAGTCTTTGCCGTGCCAGGGCGGGTCGATGATCCACGGTCCGCCGGCTGCCATGCGCTCATTCAGGATGGCGCCAAACTGGTGATGCGGGTCGAAGATATATTTAACGAGTTGCAGCCGCCCTATTCGGCCGGTCCCGGCGAGCAGATCGAGATCATTCGTGATTTGCCGGAACCTGAGCAGAAGGTGCTGGGCTACCTGAGCGGGGAGCCGGTCATTGTCGACAAGATTGCCGAAGACCTGAGCTGGAACATATCGGAGCTGCTCAGCCTGCTGATGACGATGGAGCTGCAGGGGCTGGTGGTGCAAAGCGCCGGCAAGCGGTATTCAAAGGTTTAGCGGAAGCGATTCCGGGTAGCGCCGATTTGGCGCGCCTCGGTTTCCTGTCCCCGAGCCTCTACGCAGGGGCCAAAGCTTTATTATCCTGCGCAGGCGGTATAACTTTGCTGCTGCAAATGGACACAGGAGAGGTGGCTGAGCGGCTGAAAGCGCCCGCCTGCTAAGCGGGTATAGGGTTTATAGCTCTATCGAGGGTTCGAATCCCTCCCTCTCCGCAAATAGATAATCCCTCTTCGGAGGGTTATCTATTTCAGGGAGGCAGATGAGAAGCCCTATCTTAGGGTTCGAGCCGAAGGGAGCGTAGCGACCGAAGACCTATTGAGCGTAGCGAAATGAACTTGTCAGGCGTATCCCGATGTTTCGGGAGCAGCCTGATCCCTCCCCGGCTACATTGTAATTACGCCGGGTAAACCTCTCCGCAAATAGAAGAGCCCTGGCAAATGCAGGGGCCGTTCCATTTCTGGGCGTGGATGAGAATCCCAACGTTCGAGGCACTGCCTCAGCAGTTCCGAGAAGTTTGCTCTCTCCTTCCGTCGGGGGGCTGGCCCATTAATAAGACCAGCATGTTTTGCTATCTCTTCTGAAATCCTGTACATTTCGCCCGTTCACTGATAAAATACGGGATTCAAATGCGCAAACTTACCGCGATCATGTTCACTGATATTGCCGGTTTCACAGCTCTATCAGCGGAGGATGAAGCCGCAGCTTTGGTCCTCCTCGATAAACAGCGCGAACTTCTCAAGCCGATTGTGGAGGAGTACGGGGGCAGTTGGCTCAAGGAGATGGGAGACGGCTTGCTGATCAGCTTTTCCAGTTCCCATCGTGCGCTTGATTGTGCTGTACGTATTCAGGAGGCGGTGCAGGATATTGAAAATCTCAACTTGCGCATAGGCATTCACCAGGGCGATGTCATTGAGCAAGACGGTGATGTACTCGGTGACGATGTCAACATTGCTTCCAGGATCGAGCCATTTGCGGCGGTGGGCGGAGTGGCGGTTTCGGACAAGGTATACCGAGACATTTCTGGCGACACGGATTTTTCCGCCACTTATCTCGGTCGCCCCAAACTCAAAGGGGTCAAGCAAGACGTTGGAGTGTACAGTGTTACTTCGCATGGCCTGCCGGAGACGCGGCTGGCGGATGTGGCCGCAAAGCTTGAGCGGGAGCCCAAAAGATGGCGATTCATAGCTCCAGCTGCGATGGCGGCCTTTGCGTTGATGCTTTACTTGGTCGCAGGACGTGGATCGAAAATTAACTCCATCGCTCTCCTTCCTTTCGCTGATGAGACCGGCCTGGCAGGGCAAGAGTACCTGGTCTCAGGCATGTACGACGGACTCCTCGGTGAGCTGTCCAAGATAAGCGCCCTCAGGGTTATCTCCAGACGATCTGCAATGCAATATCTGCACAGTGATAAATCGATCACTCAAATCGCAAAAGAACTAAACGTCGATGCCCTGCTTGAAGCCGTCGTGATTCAAACCGGCGATAGCATAGGGCTTCGTCTCCAGCTGGTTCAGACCCGGCCTACCGAAAGAAATTTGTGGAGCCAGGAGTACCGCCGCACTATCAGCAGGGCGTATTTCATGTATAGCGAGATTGCGTTGGCGCTTGCTGAGAAAATCAGCATAAAATTAACCAACCAAGAGGAGGCCGACCTGGCGAATGCTGATGAAGTGAACCCTGCCGCCTACGAGGCCTACCTGAGGGGCCGCTTCCACTCCTACGGCTTCACAGCCCCAGACTTTGAACTGGCCATCAAGTATTACGAGGAATCGTTAAACATCGCACCAAAATTTGCCAAGCCTCAGGCAGGTATTTCCATGATTTGGGCAAGCCGGAAAGTTCTCGCGATAGGCTCTCCTTTCGAGGCTATGCGCGAGGAGCGGAAGGCGGCCAGAGCAGCCGTCAAGATGGACAGCACACAATCTGAGGCCCATCGAATAATGGCGATCCTCCATGCCTGGACAGATTGGGATTGGCCCGCAGCAGAGGCCGCCTTCAAAAAGGCCATCGCTATTAATCCCAGTAATGCCGACGCACACATTTTCTATGGACACTTCCTTAATATGATGCTGCGTCCGGAGGAATCCAGTGTCCACATGGAGCGCGCAATGCTTCTGGATCCCCTCAACTCCTTTTTCCGCGGCTTGTATGCTATTCATCTGAACATGATGAAAAAATATGAGCGCGCTATTACCCAAGCACAAATGGCCATTAACGTCGCACCCAATTACCCTCTGCCGTATTTAGCGAAATGGTCAGCGCATATGGCGATGGGCGAACCTGATGACGGTCTGGAGGCTGCTACCGCATACCTGCATGTGCTGGGTTATGAGTCTATTGTTGGCGATATGTCGGAAGGGTTCGCCAGGGAGGGCTATAGGGGCGCCATGCGGATTGCGGCGGACAAACTTGCCGCTGAGGCTGAAAATCAATATATAAAGCCATTTGCAATCGGCTATCTCTATGCGCATAGCCGGGTAGATGATTTGGCTTTCGAATGGTTTAATAAGGCCAAGGATGTTCATGATCCAGCAATGGCTTATTTAAGCGCTTTTGCTCATGCCAATGTCTTTCCAGATGCGATGCGAAAGGACCCCCGATTCACCGAGCTGCTACGGAGCAGCAATCTGCCGGAATGATTTTTACTAATATGGCCCTTCCCGTTTACATTCATAACGACCCAACTGTGCCATAATAATTATGCCTGGTAAACCTCTCCACTAGAAAGGGCAGACCCCTCACGGAGCCTGCACTGAGCTTGGCGAACGTGTTCGGGGTGACATTTTGCGGGGGCATGTCATTCCGATCCCGATACTTCGGGAGAGGAATCTTCTTGGGAGGAGTGATAGAGACCCCTCATGGCATTTGGGGTGCCAAGTTGCAGGGCAGATATGTTGAGTCCGCCGGTGGACCTCCGCGCTTCCGTTTGAGGCCATTGCGCCTTAAATTGGCCGCGTCATTGACCTGATAAAGAAACCGAAAGAACGACATGCTGCGGACTCTTCCGACCATGGTTGAATTCAGCCGACGACGATCCCGGCTCTCCGCTGGCACGGGGACCCTTTTATAACTGACCATCAGGATTATTTTACGGCCAACCATTTGCCCCGGGAACAGATCCTGGGGCATTTTCATTTTTAGCGCAAAGGACAACCGATGACGCCCCCAACCATCAATAAAATCGTGCTGGCCTATTCAGGCGGCCTGGATACTTCCATTATCATTCCGTGGCTGAAGGAGACCTACGGCTGCGCAGTCATCGCCTATGTGGCCAACGTGGGCCAGGATGAGGATTTCGCGGCCGTTAAGGAAAAGGCCTTGGCCACCGGCGCTGACGACGTGGTCGTGGAAGACCTGCGCGAGACGTTCCTGTCCGATTTTGTCTGGCCGACCATGCGGGCCGGGGCGGTTTATGAGCGCAAATACCTCCTGGGGACGAGCATGGCCCGGCCGCTCATCGCGCAGCAGCAGGTGAAGCTGGCCCGGGAAGTGGGCGCCGACGCAGTGGCCCACGGCTGCACCGGCAAGGGCAACGATCAGGTCCGCTTTGAGCTGGCCTACATGGCGCTGGAGCCGAAGCTGCAGATTATCGCGCCGTGGCGGCTGTGGGAACTGTCCTCCCGTGAAGATGCCATCGCCTATGCCCACGAACGCGACATACCGATTACGGCCACCCTGGAGCAAATCTACAGCCACGATGAGAACATCTGGCACATCTCCCATGAAGGCGGGCCGCTGGAAGACCCGTGGAACGAGATGGAGGACAGCCTGCTCCAGTGGGTGACCCCCATCAGCGAGACCCCCAATGAGCCGGCCTACGTCGAGATCACTTTCGAGGAAGGCCGCCCAGTTGCTTTAGGCGGCGACCGGATTGCGCCGGTGGAGCTGCTGAAGGAGCTCAATGCTCAGGGCAGCCGGCACGGCGTGGGCGTGGTTGATATTGTGGAGAACCGCATCGTGGGCATGAAGTCCAGGGGCATATATGAAACGCCCGGTGGCACGATTATCACCACCGCCCACCGCGAGCTGGAGTCGCTGACCCTCGACAAGGAATCCCAGCACTACAAGGATATTATCGCCGAAAAGTATGCCAACATTGTCTACAACGGCCAGTGGTTCTCGCCCCTGCGGGAGAGCCTGGACAGCTTCGTAGCGGCGTTCCAGAAGCACGTGAACGGGACCATTCGCCTGAAGCTGTTCAAAGGCCATTGCCTCGTTGCCGGGCGGCGCTCAAAATTTTCCCTGTACCGCGAAGACCTGGCTACTTTCGGCATGGAGGACGTTTATGATCAGAGTGATGCCCAGGGCTTCATCAATCTTTTCGGTCTGCCGGGCAAGGTGGAGGCGCTGCTGTCCGAGACCGGCGTGGTGAAAGGGAGCTATCGCGCTCCCGACTACTTCAAGTCATTCAAGAGGGATTGACCATGGCAGGAAAAGTTTGGCAGGCGCGTTTTTCAGCGCCGCTGTCCCAGGCCGTCGACCGGCTCAACCGCAGCGCTCCGTTCGACTGGAAGCTGTGGCCGCATGACCTGGCGGTATCGCGGGCGTGGGCCAGCGCATTGCACAGCGCCGGAAATCTCACTAAGAATGACCTGGCAGTGATCGTCGACGGGCTGGACCGGATCGGCAAAGAGTTCGCGCAGCAGGGAGGGGATTTCCTCACGCCCGATGACGAGGACATCCACATGGGCATCGAGCGGCGCCTGCTGGAGCTCGCCGGCGAGCCAGCCCTGAAGCTGCATTACGGCCGCAGCCGCAACGATATGGTGGCCACCGATGTTTTGCTCTACCTGCGGGATGCGTGCCAGAGCCTGCAGGCTGAGGTCAAAGGGGTTGCCGGCATCTTGCTGGACAGGGCCCAGGCCGAGGCCGGGACCCCGTTTCCCGCCTACACCCATCTGCAGCAGGCGCAACCGGTCAGTCTGGGCCACCTGCTGCTGGCCTACGTTACCGCACTGCAAAAGGATGACCGACTGCTGTCCGACTGCCTGGCCCGCATGGACCGGTGCCCGCTGGGATCGGGCGCGGTGGCGGGTTCTGCGGCTGATGTTGACCGCCAGCAGATCGCCAGCGACCTGGGCTTTAAGCGTCCATCGGCGAACTCCGTTGAAGCGGTGGGCAGCCGCGATGAAGTGGCCGATTTCCTCTACGCCTGCGCCCGCCTCGGCCTGCACCTCAGCCGCATGAGCGAGGACTTCATTTTGTGGTCCAGTCAGGAATTTGGCTATGTGACCTTGGATGACAGCACGGCCACGGGCAGTAGCATGCTCCCGCATAAAAAGAACCCCGACGTGTTCGAGTTGGCCCGCGGCAAGACCGGCCGTCTCATCGGCAACCTATGCGCCGTACTGGTGACCTTGAAAGGGTTGCCCAGCGGCTACAACAAGGACCTGCAGGAAGACAAGGAGGCCATGTTCGATACGGCTGAGACGCTGCAAACCCTGTTGCCGGCGCTGGCGGATACCCTGAAGGGACTTTCGTTTAACAGAACTGTGATCGAGCAACGCATGGTCCCTGAACTGAAGCTTGAGCGGCTGTGTGAGCGGCTCGTCTCTGAAGGGGTCCCATTCAGGGAAGCCTATCGGGTGGCACAGCGGGTGGCACTGGCTGCCGATAAAAAGGGCCTGCATGTCGATGCACTGACGGTAGCTGATCTACAGAAAGTTGACGACCGCCTGGGCCAACAGGCGGCGGACTTGCTGCGAGGGGAGTGGTCGATTCCCGACAGTGGCGTGGCCGGAGGCAGCTCGGCGGCCTCCATCAAGGCGCAAGTGGTGGCCCTGCGCCAGTGGCTGGGGGACTGAAGCCAACGGGCGCTACGCGTTGCTACCATTCCCTGTAAACCGAGAGTAAATTGCCACGGCTGCGCTGTAGGCAGTGGCGCAGTGGCGTTAAAATCCGCCAGCTTGCGGATTCGCAGGCCGCATAGGGACACGGTAAGTCCACGATATATGAAGTCGGGAGGAGTGGCAGAGCGGTTGAATGCGGCGGTCTTGAAAACCGTTGACCGGTCAAACGGTCCGGGGGTTCGAATCCCTCCTCCTCCGCTGGCCCCGGTGGGGGCTTCCGCTGGCTTGCCGTCGAGGGTGCTCGGGGATGAGAACCCCCGGTGAATGATACTGCGGTTCGAGCCGAAGCGAATTTTGTGAGCGGAGACCTGGGAGTCCGGCGAGTGCCGGGCGAGCGAATCCCTCCTCCTCCGCTGGTCCCGGTGGGGGCTGAATCTGAATTTCCTGAGTGGGAGGTTGGAGGCCCCAACGAGCCTCCGCGAAACCGTCGTTGATGGTTTTTTGGGTTGGGCGGCAGGCGCTGGCTATCCCCTGCCTGGACGACAGAAAATGAAGTGCACACTGTACATATTAAAATGCCTGCGCACGGGCAACCAGAGCATGGGGGTTACAACCGACCTCCGCTCGCGGTTTAGTGATCTTTTTTCTCAAGAGGGTCCCAACAGGATCGTACACCCTGAAATCCTGCATCTGGAACATCTGGAGACGATAGGCGAAGCACACCGGCGTCTGCAGAGCATACAGAGCCGGTGGGATTTCGGCCAGGGCAGAACCGCCGCCGCGAAGGGTCCCATCGGCAATTAATGCGGGCCTGGCCCGTTGGCGATAATCGGTTATCGGAGGGGTGTCCGAGAGGCTTAAGGAGCTCGCTTGGAAAGCGAGTAGGGGTTAACAGCCCCACGTGGGTTCGAATCCCACCCTCTCCGCTTTATCCCGACGAGAAACCCCTGCTGGTGCGGGGGTTTTTTCTTACCTTATTATGATCATACTTTCGCCGAAAAAGACGTAATCCATGGCTTATGGGGCCTTAAGTGTTGCCTATATGTTACCACTTTTGGGTGTTATTCAGTGCCCGAGAATACTTCTGCAAGGTAGCCTGGGGGGAACTTTAGATAGCGCTCGGTGGTCTTTACGGATGCGTGCCCCAGGCATTGCTGTACCAGGTAGATATCACGGGATTCGATCAGTTTCCGGCAGGCAAAAGTGTGGCGCAGGGCATGGACAGACTTGCCAGGTTGGGTGATGCCGGCGGCGATCCGTGCCACATTGAATTCCTTGGTAATGGTTGTGGCCCGCAGTGGCCCCCGCCTGGTCGCGTGAATGGCTGCATCGTGGAACCCCTGAATCTTCTGTGACATGGGCAGTGGGTAAATTCTCTCCTGGTGTGACTTGGCATCTGACAGGTGGAGATGCTCCCCTCTGATGCGGCTGCCGGCAACTTCCTCCCTGCGCAACCCAGTGGCCAGGATGAACTGTATAGTGGCAAGCAGCCCGGGGGATTTCAGCTGGTGTAGCACCGATTCAATTTGCGGTGGTGTGAAAAAGACGGGCAGACTGTTATCCATGCCAGGGGTTTTCGCCAGGTGGAACGGCATCCTCTCAATTTGTCGATCGGCAATGAGCCACTTTAGGAGCGTGATGATTGCCCGCCGATGGATGTCGACGTTGGATGGTGCGTAGCCTTTCGAGAGGTGGCGGATCCACGCCTCACCGTCAGCCTGGGAGAGGGTAGCGACGGGTGTTGATCCCCCTGTAAAGTCCATAAAATGGTCGAAGGCGCCAGAGTATATCTCGACCGTTCTGGCAGAAAGGTAGCCACTGCGGGCTTTGATAAACAGATCCACGGCCTCGTCGAGGGTGATGGTCGGCTCCGGATCGTCAAACGGTTGGGCGCCGGCTTTGTGCAGCGCGATCCGTGCTTCGATGATCGCCTTGGCTTTCTGCGCGGCGGCCAGGCCGGCGGCTGGGAATGGAACCCTTTTCTGAATCTTGGTAACCGGGTGCCGGTAGTGCAGATAATGCTTTACCACCTGCCCTTTGCTGTCGGTCTTGGTGTGGATGCTGGCCATGTCTACAGGGCGCCGCCGCAGGCATGGCAGAAGGCAGATCCCGCCACCTCTACCTTGGCGCCGCAATGTGGGCAGTGATACCCCGTGACCTCCTTGGCTTTGGCCGGTTCTGCCTGTGTGGTTGGTTGGTTTTGTTTTTTGTCGGCAACCATGGCCCAGATGAGGGCACCTACCCATCCGATGAAGGTCCAGCCCAGTAGGAGATTGAGCGCAAAAATGGCGCCACTATGGCTAGCGGCCCTAATACCGGCAATAATGGTGGGAATAAGATAGGTGGCTATTATAATAATCAGAGAGATTAGGCCTAGAGCCATCACACGGTCTGCCGGTGATTGTGTGGTTGTACTCTGACGGGATGCCCTTGTTTTTTGCAGGGATTTTTCGTAGTTATCGCTGACATTCTGGGTACTTCGCGGTGTCGTGCGTGGCTGTGGTTTTGACTTTGGCGGGGGCCAGACCACCGAATTATCATCAAGGACCACCTGCTTGACTGCCGATTTTGGAAAACTACGCTGGTCAATGGAACTAGCGCCATCGCGGTAAAACAGGATGTGGCTCATATCCTCACGGATAAACTCTCCCCAGATAATAGTACCGTCTTTCATCTGCATAAAATCGCCGGTAATAGGGACAACATCCTGCCCCCAGGTGGTAGCCACCAGGAGCAGCAGGATGGCGGGGAGTTGCTTCATTTCTTTTTCCCCTTCGGTTTGTACGCTTTACGAATTTTCAGTGGACCCATGCTTTCACGTGCTTCAGCCGTAAACAGGGTTCGTATTGCCTGGGCCAAATCTTCAATGTCAATCAGGATGCCATCTTTGCGTCGAACCTCTCTGCGGACAGATTTTAAGACATCTTCCGTAAAGATTGCTCGGCCAAGAGATGCTGGCCCCAAGGCCAATTTTTCCTGCCAAAAATCCTCGAGATAGCCCTTAACGATTGATTGCCGGTGCAGCAGGCACAATGCCTCTGTAGCAGTGTCTAGCGTGTCGGTGGCGAGGTCGACAATGAACGCAGTTTCATATTCGATTCCTTCGCTGAACGTGAGGTGGTAAAGATGCCAGGCAACGCCGTTTGTGAGTAACACCCAATTATAATTGTTTTTGGCGGCGTACATTTCGGCTTGCTCGATTTGTCGATAGCGCAGCTTAACGTTGGCCGCTTTGACTTCAATTAGAAATTCAATATCACCGTCGATTATAACGGCAAAGTCTACGTATTTATCTTTCAGGCGTTGCTCACTGGTCACTTCGCGCATTTCATCGTATCCGAGCACATCCGAGAGAACCTTTAAAATTCTTAAACGTGTATCTGCTTCATTCAGGTTTCTTTCCTGCGCTCGCAACATTAGCGGGATAATTTTTTTCAAGGCCGGACGAATGTTTGGCATGCTCATGGCACCCCTCCATTGTTGATTTGGATCAGGTCATTGCAGTACAGGCAGATGAATAGCGTGCCCATGCTCTCTCCCCCTGGCGATTGGCCACGTTGAACGGGTCGCCGGGGGCAGATCAGTCCGGCGACTTGACCCTTTTCTCGGCGACGGCGCCCGGCACGCGCGGCACCCTCTCAGGCGGCGGGGCGTGGACCTCCGACACCTGCCAGGTGGGCGGCTCGGGGAACAGTTTGGCCGTCTCCTGCTCGCCCAACACCTCCGCCACCTGGCGCCGGGCCAGTTCGTAGCGCTGCATGGCGGTGGCGAGCTCGCTGCCGGCCAGTTCCAGCTGCAACTGCAGCGACTCCCGCTCCACTTCCCAACGGCCGTCCCGCTGGCCAGTGAGAACATAGATCAGATCAAATGGCTCTCTAAGCCATAAGGTAACTAGGGCACCGTAAGGGATGTTGCCGCGGCGTTTCCAATTATCCATAGTGCTTTTACTAACACCTATCAAAACCCCGATGGCGGCGTAGTGGGAAATGCCAAATTCACCGCCCAGGCGCTTTAATATTTCTCTAATAGTGTCCATTCTACTGCAATACTGCTTGCGTAAGCATTATTATTGGCACTATCTTTGACCCCAAGCATTGTTTGAACTACAACCGCAAACAGACGCCCGACGAGAAATGACCACAGCCGCAAATCTAACGCGAACCATAGAGGAAAGCAAACCTCGAGTCGCCCTCACAGCGGCTCTGAAAATGCGTGTCGATCGCGCCGTGGATGGCAAGCAGCGTATCCTGTTGAGGCATATTTCCGAGGCCTCCCGGCCTTATAGCCGCCCACCTATTTCCATATCGATCATCAGCCGGGCGCTGCGCAACGAGCCCAGTGTCAACTTCTTCACCCGTGGCATCGTGCTGCTGGCGTTGGGCGATACGCTCGGTGTGGAGGTGCTGGACGATATGGGTCATGGTGCCAAAATACCGGCCGGCAATGGCGCCGGGCAATCACAGTCCGCGTGAAGAAATAACTGGAGCCGTTCATGGGATACGAATACAAATCTGATGAGTTGCAGGTGGCCCGGGAGCAGGAGAGCCTCTGGTTGCTGGAACACCTGGAGAGCCAGACCAGCCTGGCGCGGCATCTGCTGGTGGCGCCCAGCCTGGTCAACGGGTGGGTCAATGTTTCCGACAAGGACATGCCCGCTTTCATTATACCGAGCCTGCCGGAATACCTCCGGACGCCTTGGCTTCGGCGGGCCAATACCCGCAGCAACTTCCCACTCACCGGCGCTATTGATACCTCCCTGTTGAATGGCTCTACGCGTGAAGAAGTGGAGGGGATCATGGAATGCCTGGGACTGTTCGTCCATATGCGCAAACGACCCGGGTCCAAGGCCCGGCAACAGCGCATCGCCTGGATGAATGATCTCATTGAGTATGCACGGCGGGCTTTGGCAGAGGAGGAGGCGGCCTGATGACCCGGCCCAGCAAGAGCAAAGTGATCCGTGAACTGGAGAGGTACGAGGGGTTGATCCGCGGGCGGCTGATCCGGCAGCTGGGGGTGGTGCCGGACAAGACCTATTTCCGCGACATCAAGGCGGGGAAACTCAACCCGACCGGCCTGGTGACATCGAACGGGGAAGCGCTGTTTGAACCTCAGGAAGCACATCGATATATCAAAGAACGGATCGCGTTGCTGTACCCATGACGCACGCAGATCCACCTCCGCAAACTTCAGACGGCGTGCCTACTAGCCCATCTGCCCCTTCCTGCTTCAGAGCAGGTGAGGCGCGCCGTCACCTTTTGACCCTTCGAGAGCCTCAGGGTGACTTATGCTGATGGGCTCACGGGTGGGTAAGCATCGCCTGTATGCCGTGCTGGATGAGCCGGTGGCGCTGGTGACCTACAAGATCAACGGCCTGCTGGCCATTACGGTGACTTCGGAGCCGGAAGGGTATGCCGTCCGGCGGACCGGCGCGAACGAGGCGCTGCTGGCGCTGTTTCCGTTTCATGGGGGGGAGGCCGAGATCAGGGCCATCGGCTGTGCCCGGCTGGAACTGCTGGCGATCATCGGGCAACTCTATGGCCAACCGTTCGCCCGGGTGTTGGGGCATCACGGCCTGTGGGAGGCGGTGGAACGGTCCGGTGTGCAGAAAATATACCAGCTATGGCGGCAACCTGAGTTGTTGGGATGATGCCGTACCCGGTGGATATCCGTTTTATCAGCTTCGAGAAGTATCACGGCGAAGGGGTCATCTGCGTCACCATCAACGGTGTGCGTTACGAATATGTCCTGCCGGCGGCCTGGATGGCAGAGGTCAAGATGACCTTGAAGGAGGGGCCTATCGAGGCGCTGAAGTATCTGAAAAAGTTGCCGCACACGCTCTACCGATATAACGCCGCCGGTGAACTGGAGCGAGTGGAAACCAAAAAGAGAGAGGTGGAGGTATGATTTGGCCCCCCTTATTTTTTCGCTGGATGAATGGGCTGTCGATTAGTGCCGGTTCCAATAACCCCCATGATCACGGGAGTACCTCAAGTTCAAAAAATCAGCGATCGCATAAGTCTAAAACTAAGGCCAAGCGCACGATTGCAAATGCCTCCAAGCGGAGGAACCGCAGTTGACACCCGGCAAAAAGATATGGATTGTG
The DNA here is from genome assembly GCA_004124875.1 of Fidelibacterota bacterium. GTDB lineage: Bacteria > Fidelibacterota > Marinisomatia > SCGC-AAA003-L08 > TS1B11 > TS1B11. The sequence continues at coordinate 95,404 of SCKJ01000002.1, forward strand.
CGCCATGGCCGGCGGATACCGGCGGTGGTCAGTTTTTTTGGTGGTGGCGCCTGGTACGTGATGATCCCCAGTGGCTGGAAAGGCCGGGATGCCGGCAGTTTCTATCCCGTGAAAGATATCGAGCACTGTAAAGGGCGGCGCAAGGTGTTCAGGTGGGCACGGTGAAGCACGGCACAACGGAAAATATCTCCAAGATGGAGTCTATCCGGGAAATAACCGAGAGAATCGTCAACATCAATTTGGGAGGGGAAGCCGTGATCGTAGTTTTCTCGCGACTCGAGGACGGGGAAGACATCATTGATATTTTCAGCAATGGAATCCATGAAAATGACAGGATACTACTACTTGAGAAAGCAATAGGGGAGTTGGCGTAATGAAGCACGGCACCGCCATTGAGTGGACCCACATACCGGGCTACAAAGGCGAGACCTGGAACCCCACCGTGGGCTGCACGAAGGTTTCCAGTGGCTGCACAAACTGCTACGCCGAGCGGCTGGTCAATGGCCGGCTCAAGCATATCTATCCTGACGGCTTCGACAAGGTGATACTGCGGCCTGACCGGCTGGAGACGCCGCTGCGGTGGAAGAAACCGCGGGCGATTTTCGTCGATTCGATGAGCGACCTGTTCCACGAGAATATATCCGCTGAGTTCATTGATAAGGTGTTAGCAGTGGCGGCGCTTACACCACAGCATATCTATATGATCCTGACAAAGCGTCCCGAGCGGATGCAGTGGCATATCGATGAACTGTTAGATGAGGTCGGCCGGAAACATCTGATTGACAGCATTATGGACCAGCCCGATTGGGTGAGCCTACCTAAGGGTCGAAGTTTCCCGCGCTATATCGAGGTGTGGCCGCTGCCCAACGTTTGGCTGGGGGTGAGCGTGGAGGACCAGGCCACGGCGGACGAGCGGATATGGCACCTCCTGCAGACCCCGGCGGCGGTACGGTTTGTCAGCTACGAGCCTGCGCTGGGGCCGGTGAATTTCAACGGCCTGCAGGCGGACGGGGTTGCCTACTCCGCGCTTGAGCCGGGCAATCTCGTAAAGGAACACATAGACCAGATCATTGCCGGTGGTGAGAGCGGTCCCCGGGCCAGGCCATCGCATCCCGACTGGTTCCGTACCACAAGAGACCAATGCGCAGCGGCAGGGGTGCCGTTTTTCTTCAAGCAGTGGGGGGAGTGGATTGGGCAAAACCTACTTGAATTTGATCATGCAAAACAGACCTGTACTAAAGTTGATGGCTGGCTCTTTTACAAGGTCGGCAAGAAAGCGGCGGGTCACCTGCTGGACGGGGTAGCGCACCAGGCATGGCCGGTCTCCGCTGACGCTACGCCGGGCAAGCCCGGACAGGGGCCGGTCGTATGATACTCCTCAAGTTTTTCATCGCCTGGCTGGTGGTGGTCGCCCTGGTGCTGATGGGGTTGACATCGCGCCCGACACCGGGGAGTGAGGCGTGAGCGGCATCATCATTGACAACTTTGCAGGTGGTGGCGGCGCCAGTACCGGTATCGAAGCGGCTATTGGCCGGCCGATTGACTACGCCATCAATCATGATCCCCAGGCTATCGCCATGCACAAGGCGAATCACCCGAGCACCTATCACTATTGCGAGAACGTGTGGGACGTGGATCCCCGCGATGTGGCTGGCGGCCGGCAGGTGGACCTGGCTTGGTTCAGTCCGGACTGCAAGCACTTCTCCCGGGCGAAAGGTGGGATGCCGGTTGAAAAGAATATCCGCGGCCTGGCGTGGGTGGCAATCCGGTATGCAGCAACGGTTCGACCCAATGTGATATTTTTGGAGAACGTGCAGGAGTTCGCTGAGTGGGGCCCGCTGGAGGGCAATAAGCCAGACCCTAATCTGAAGGGCCAGACATTCCAAAATTGGAAAAAGGAACTACGAAAATTAGGCTACCAGGTGGAACATCGCAGTCTGGTTGCGGCTGATTTCGGGGCTCCGACTTCACGGAAGCGACTGTTCCTGGTAGCGCGGCTGGACCAGCGGCCAATCGTCTGGCCAGAGGAAACCCACGGTGAGGGACGGCTACCGTATCGCACGGCTGCCGAGTGCATCGACTGGTCGATTCCTTGCCCATCCATCTTTTCCCGCAAGAAACCGCTGGCGGAGAACACGCTGCGCCGGATCGCCCGAGGGCTGCAGAAGTTTGTGATCGATGCGGCAGACTCGTTTGTCATGGTGAGCAGTCACGCGGGGCGCGGGGATGCCAGGCGGAACTACCCGCTGGACCGACCGCTGACAACCATTATGGGCCAGCCGGAGCATTATCTAGTGACGCCTTACGTGATCAAGCACTACACCGGCGCGACCGGGAGCGACATTGCCCGGCCGTTTCCTACGATCATGGGCCGCAACACGCAAAACCAGCTGCTGACGGCCTTTCTGACGCGCTGGTTCGGCAAGAGTGTGGGTTGTGATGTTGCAGCGCCGGCGCCATCTACGACTGCCGGAGGTGGGGGCAAGACCGGGCTAGTAACCTCTCACCTGATCAAGCTGCGCGGCACCTGCCGGCATGGCCAGGATGTGCGGGAACCGATGCCAACGATTACCGGTGGCGGGACCCATATCGGTGAAGTGCGGGCGTTCCTGATCAAGTATTACGGCACTGCTACAGGCCAATCGCTCAGGGAACCGGCGCACTCCATTACCTCCAAGGCCAGGCTGGGGCTGGTGACCATACACGGCCAGGACTACCAGATCGCCGATATCGGCATGCGCATGCTGCAGCCGCGGGAGCTCTACCTGGCGCAAGGATTCCCTGACGATTATATCATTGATCCTGACTTTGAGGGTAAGCCGCTGACCAAGACGGCGCAGATTAAGATGTGTGGTAACTCCGTGTCGCCTCATCCGGCCGAGGCGCTGGTGCGAGCGAATGTGGGAGTGGGATGATGGGTCGCCCTATGGGACCCAGGAAAACATTGGTGTGTGCCTGGTGCGGCATATCACGGGAGCTGCTTCCATCAAATACGAGGAAATTCTGTTCCACTAAATGTATGGGTATGGCCATGCGGGGTAGACGGATGCCTTGGTTACACGGGAAAGAAGCTGATCCGGTCGGCACGGTCCGACAATTCATTAAGAACCATGGAGTGGTGCGAAATCATGTAAAGGTGGCGAGGGGGCAATGGCTGCCGCTTTACCGGGTGGTGTGGGAAAAGCATCATGGGCCTATTTCCAAGGGGTGCCTGATCATGCATAAGAATGGGGACGACTTGGATGACCGGATTGACAACCTCGAAATGATCAGTCGAAGTGAGCATATGAAGCGACTCAATAATCTACCTGTGCGGCATAAAAATTTGAGGTATTTGTCGTCGAAGGCTTGCACCGACCATTGGGCGCGGTGGCGCCGGGAGAACCAAAAATATGATGATATGGGAATACCCATTGGTATGAAGGTTTACCCAATTCCGCTCTACGAACGAATGGATAAGGGTGCGGCATGATGCGAATGCTCAGAAAAATTTGGTTTGTCCTGACCGCTATCCCGTGGGCTGTTGGGGAGGTCTTTAGGATTTCATGGGAAATGCACAGGGTCGATAAAACAATCTCTAAGGCGTGGCGACAAGCAGAGGCAGAGGCAGATGCAGAAAAAGAACTCTCCGAGTGACCACCCCATGACCAACCTACGATTTCTGCGCGTGTTTGCCCGTACCAGCGCCCATGAAGGGGGCTACGTGAACGATCCCGACGACCTGGGCCGCGAAACCTACCGGGGTATCAGCCGGCGGTGGCACCCGGAATGGCCCGGTTGGATATTGGTGGATGATATGATGGGCCGGAATGACTTCCCGAAATGTCTTGATGAGCGGGCGTCCTTGCAGGGACTGGTGCGCGAGTTCTATCGCACTGAGTTTTGGGATAAGGTCCACGGCGATGATATTGAGAGCGAAGCGGTGGCGGCCGAGCTGTTTGATACGGCGGTGAATATGGCCCCGAAGGACGCGGTAACGATCCTCCAACGCTGCCTGAATGCGCTGAATAAGTGGGTCATGCCGGACCTAAAAATTGACGGCATCATTGGTCCCGAAACCGTTGCTTTCCTGAGCGGTTATCTTGAACACGGCAGCGAGGAGGCGCTACTGATTGGCATGAACTCAGAGCAGGGGCACCACTATATCGAGCGGGGTCTGACCAAAAAGAGCCAGCGGAGGTTCGTCAAGGGTTGGCTGCTGAAGCGGGTGGGAGGATAAATATGGGACATCATATCATTATCGTTGGCGGGCGCAAGGTGTTCCAGTCGGACAAGTACCCCGACCTGCCGCCGGGGAAGATAGTTCTGAGTTTCAAGGATCCCGTGGCGCGGAGAATGTTGAAGTTTTACGGCATGTTCTGCCCGGACCGGGCGTTGGGGGAGGACATTGTGGAGGTGCTAGATGACATCAAGCAGCATGAACACGAGAAGGTCTAGAGCAGAAATGATGCACACCTACTACTGCGGCAGGTGCCATCATGCGTATGATAGAACAGAGAAAACCGTCTGTCCCCGCTGCGGCAAGATTCAGAGTGTCTACAGGATAGATCAGCATGGAACGCCCGTGCGCAAGGGTGGGGGGTTGAGGGGATGAGCCTACGAGGGTGCGCGGCCTTCATCCCGGTTATCCTCCGGATCATCATCTATGGTGAGCCGCCAGCCGTTGGAGTAGATCACTTGCAGGACCTCGCCACAGTTGGGGCAGGTGACGGTGGCCCCGCTCTCAATGGTGCCGGCAGGGACGTCGACCTCGGCGCCGCAGATGGGGCAGGGCCATGGAATTAGCGTTTTATCGGCAGGGGGAATTTCCTGACAGCCTTCCCTCGGTCAGTATCCAGGACGAGTTTGTACTTACCGGGCTTATGTCTCTGGCCAAACTGAACCTCGTAGTAGTGGCCATCCATGAGCGAAGTTGGCAAACCTTCCTGATAGTGCAGCCTGGCGTCAGCATGACTAAGTATCGGCGCTGCAATATTGGAGTACCAAAACCATTTTTTCTTATAGAGCGTTGCCCCATTGAAATTTGCTGGTTGAGACGAACCAATGCTGAAATGGAGAACACGCCTGTTGCCTGGGAGTGAGCGTCCCAAGCGGGGATTCAAGCCAATGATACGGGGATTGGATTTAATGGAAAATTTACGAACGAGAGATACGATGCCAAGAATGGCGGCTAAAATCAGACCGGTCGTTACTCCAGTAGGCACCTGTGACCAATCAATGTCTGAGAACATAACCAAAATTACCGGATCAATCGATCCGCCTTCAAGCCATTACTTCCCATGTTTGTGGATCTGAGCAAGTGATCCTCCAGGGTGACCCTTCGGCAAGCTCAGGGCAGGCTCCGTGATATTGAACGGGGACGTATTGGAGCAGCTGGCGACGCGGGCCGATGAGTCGGTGCATTGCGTGGTGGAGGAGGTTGAGGCGTGATCCTGGAAGGGAACATTGAAGAGACGATTATGGACCTGCCGGACAAGTCGGTGCATTGTATTGTTACATCGCCGCCTTATTTTCGCCAGCGAAATTACCATTTTGAAGATCAAATTGGGATGGAGAGTTCACCGGAGGAGTATATCAAACGGTTGGCCACACTCAGTTTGCAGTTTTACCGGGTTCTCAGGGACGATGGCTGCATGTGGTGGGTGCATGGCGATAATTATGCCGGCGGCTCTCAGATAGTACCGCCTGGGGAGAAACGAATTACGGAACCATTCGGCTTACCAAAGAAGAACATGCTCTTCTTCCCGGAACGGATGATGATGGCCCTACAGGATGTTGGCTGGATAGTTCGCCAGCGCGGGATCTGGCACAAGCCGAACGTGTTTCCTGACTCGGCTAAGGATCGGTTGACTATCGATTATGAACCGTTCTTCCTGCTCTCAAAGCAGCCGAAATACTATTTCGATCCGGACGCAATTGCTGTGCCGGCCAAATTTACCAAGGGTCTCATGCCACCGATCGGGGGGAAGAAGCATCAGAAAATCGGGGGCGAACGGTATAAGGGCAATCGCGTGATGGCCAGACCAACCAGGAGGCTCAGGTCAGTTGTATCAATTCCGGTCGCGCAGTACAAGGAAATGCACTCGGCCGGGTTTCCGGAAGATCTGGCGCGGATATTCATTCTCTCCGGGAGTTCTCATATGGGCGTCTGCCCCGCATGCGCCGCTCCCTATATGAGGATCGTTGAGCAGTCCCATGTTGTCACCCGCAGCGGCCGGAAACGCGACCAACCGAAAGAGCATCGCAAAGACCATCCCCGCGGTCACCGCCACTCAAGCGCAGTGGTAATCAGAAGAACAAAAGGATGGGCGCCAATGTGTCATTGTGATGCGGGTGAGCCGATGCCGGCGACCATTTTCGATCCGTTCCTGGGAAGGGGTACTACAGCCCTGGTTGCCAAAGGCCATGGCAGATCATGGATAGGTGGTGAGGGGTCACCTGAATATATCGATATGGTCAAGAAGAATTTGGCCGGAGTGGAAATTGTCGAGGAAGATACTGCACTACGGCCTCAGGTCCAGCAGCTGAGTTTTACCTGATGGGCCGACCCCGCAAACAGTCAGTCGATTACTTTCCCCACGAAACCGGCGCCAGCGGTGACCATAGGCATGGGGCTGGGGGTGTGATGACTATTTATCAAGATAAGACTCGACATAAATGTTCACAAGGAACTTTCTGTTGTACAGCGGAATGAGGAATGCCGTGCGTTCTTCGCCATCCTTGGAGAGGGTTAATCGTTCGTCCTTTCCCATGGTCGCCTCAATGTCAGTAATCATGCTCTCTAGGGTCATTCGGAAGGTTCTGAGTTCATTCACGATGTACTCGGGGAGATCTACCCGCAGCGATTCAATTCTGCCATCAAATATCTCGAGAATTTGGGGATTAAGGTTGCCGTGGGTTTTTAGAGGTGACTCGAGTTGGCTATATGCCCAATGGAGAATAGGTGGGAGCGCTCGGAGTGCTGTCCGGATTTCATTGTTTCGCTCGGCCTTGCGGGCGGCACGGCGTTTTAGTCCGTCCATAAGCGTATTAAGTATAAAACCACCGATCACAGTGATGATAATTCCAGCAATAATTTTGGTCCATGGCAAATCCATTACCCAATTTAACAAACCCGCACATGCCGGAATCGCAGAAAGTTGTAGAACACCGTTGTTCCGGATGCGAGTGACTACATGCTAACCACCCTCTACTGCGCCAACGGCCGCTGGCGGCGTGCGGATCGCGGAGGAACTGCAGGGTCTCTGGGGGTGTGATGGGCTATGAATCGAGGTATGATTTGATAGCAGTATTTAATTCGTTTTTGATACTGCCTAATGAGGCGAGTAATTCTCTGCGCTTTTTGGTGTCCTCCGAGCGGACGAGTTGATCTTGAACATCCAGAGATAATTCAATAGTGGTATTCATTTCAATCAGATTGTCGAGATACAGGAGCATGTACGGGTGAAACTGATTTGGAATATCCATCAGCAATGGTCCGGCTTGTTGGTCAAATTTTTCGATCATTTGGGGATCAATATCGCCTGGTTTGTTCACGTGTTCTCTGACTTGTTCATAGGACCATTGCAAAATTGGTGGAAGTGCCCGGAGTGCCACCCTGATTTCCTTATCGCGTTCGATTTTGCGGGCAGTCTCAAGTTTGGATTCGTCTTGGGCAGTTCGTCTTTTGGAACCGTTTAGGAGGGTGTCCAGCAGGATGCCACCGATTACAAGGATAATGATGCCGGCAATAATCTCGACCCATGGCAGACCCATGGCTGAATTTAACGACCTACCTACCGCCGCAAGGCCCAATAATGCCCGTGCAACGTTGTACCGCGATTCATGAGTAAAACCAAGCCGCTGCCCAAGCCGTCCACCGAGCCCGTTAAGCCATGGCGCCAAAGGGTTGCCAAAGGGACCATCGGCGGGGCCCTGGACATGCTGGTGGCCTTCGACCTGATGCAGCAGGGGTGGCATCTGTTCACCCGGCTCACCGTGTCGGTGCCGTGTAACCTGGTGGTGATGTCGCCGGACGGTACAACGTTGCACCGCGTCAGAGTGGGGCGGGGTTACCGCCGGAAAAATACCATTTCGTTCAGGGACAAGCGCAAGGGTTGGGGCGGGTGGGATCTGTTGGCCGTGGTGATGAACGACGACTCTATCCGTTACCAGCTGGCCGAAGGGGGCGACCTCGTGCGCGCTTTTTCGCCGTCCGACGCCGTTCGCGCGGGCGTCAGAGCTTACCCTCATTCAGAGAATAACAGACCAGCTGAGCTGCCTTCGGAGGATAGAGTCAAGGAAGGGGGTCCGGGGGAAACCATCAGGGAAAGGAACCTTGGCGCGCTTCGAGAGCCCCTCGACAAGCTCAGGGTGACCCCTCAGCATGACCGCCGGACCCAGGGTGACCAGCATGGCGCGTGAAAGCCGGGCGGCCTACCTGCAGCGGATGAAGGACTGGCTCAACAGCGCCGATGGCCGCGCTTGCCGGCGGCAGTGGCAGCATGACTACCCGCAGGTGCAGGTGCGGAAGGTGTTGGATGAGGCGCTGGAGTATGCCGCCAATAGGCCAGGTGGGCGCTACAAACAGTTCAGGCAATTTTTCTGGAACCAGGTGAAGCGGAAGGCAGGCTATGCAGGCACGTCAAGGGGTGATGCGGCTCGGCGAGGCCTTGGCCGGGGCCATGGCGGAGTTGGGCATCGCGGGTTACGGCAACGCGACCCGTCTATCTATGACTGAGCTCGCGGATATCAATCGCCGGGAGGCCGTGCGGATGACGGTCCGGGATGCGCTGAGGCAATGGTCCAGGGTGCCGGAGCGGTTTCGCGGGGCCCGGCTGGGGCGGCTGTCGGCCAGTGAGCTGCCGATCAACTGGCGCAAGAGCTGGTACCTGAGCGGCCATGTCGGTTCGGGCAAGACGCACGCCGCCTACGCCATCTATCACCAATGGCTGTCGGAGTATGTCCACCTCAGCCGCCTGAGAGGCATCCATATATGGCCGCGTGGGGTGCGGATCGAGTACATGCCGGACCTGATGAACGGTTTGCGGGCTATGGTGGGCAACGACCAGGCCGACCTCGAGGGGGCGACCCAGCGCTTGGAGGAGTGTCCCCGGCTGATCCTGGATGACCTGGGCGCCGGGCTGCAGTCCGAGTATGCCGACGACATCCTGCTGCGGCTGCTGGAGGCGCGCTACAACAACGGCCTGTACACGGGGTTCACGAGCAATCATAAGATCGGCGAGACGGGCTACAACGACCGGATACTGAGCCGCATCGCCGGCATCGTAGGGAGCAACAAGGCGGAGCTGAAGGGTAAAGATAGAAGGGTGGGGTGATGGGACCTTTTGAAATTGGGCCGCTAGGGGCGTGGGCGGATAGGGAGTTGGGGGAATGAGTTACGGGAAAAGTATATCTATTGACTTACACGGTTGCAATGCCGACGATTTTACCAGGCGAAAGCTGCGCCAGTTTGTTCTAGCATTATGTGATTATATCAAAATGACTCCCGCCAAGCGCGTGTGGTGGGACTATCGCTGGAGTCCCTGGGCAAAACGTGAAGCCCCCGCGCACCTCAAAGGAACATCACTTGTGCAATTTATCCAAACCAGCACAATTGTTATTCACACACTTGATGATCTGGGGACTGTGTATATAGATTTATTCTCATGTAGCACTTTCAGTGCCACAGATGTTATCTATTTCTGTAAAAATTGGTTTGGTGGTAAGGTAGTTAATCACTCCATTACTGAGAGGTTTTAATGAATGTCATAATGATAGTACCAACAGGGATTGGCGCTGAGATCGGCGGCCATGCTGGTGATGCCAACCCTGCCGCAAAGCTGCTGGGGGCAGTGAGCGATCTTTTGATCGTTCACCCGAACGTAGTTAATGCTTCGGACATCAATGAAATGCCTGCGAACGCCCTGTACGTTGACGGCTACATGCTGGATGGATTCATCGCTGGGGAGATCGACCTGAAGCCAGGATATAACCGAAAGATTTTGGTTGCCGTGAATCATCCCGTGACGAATCAGACGGTCAACGCGGTGTCTGCCGCCCGGGCTACCATTGGCGCGGATTATGAAATTATAGAATTAAACACTCCATTGAGAATGATTGCCGAATATGACGATGACGGATCCGCGACCGGTGATGTTTCCGGCTGGGAGGAACTGGTCGATCAGGTCCGCGATCTGGATTTCGATGCGCTCGCCATAGCCACCCAGATCGAGATAGATAAGTCCGTGGCGATGAAGTATCTGAGCGACGGAGGCGTCAATCCTTGGGGCGGCGTGGAAGCCAAGGCTTCGCGGTTGATCTCGGCGGAGATACCGAAGCCAGTTGCTCACGCGCCCATCGAGACCGGCACGTTGGGGGATTACCGGGAGATCGTTGACCCTCGCGTGGCTGCCGAGATCGTTTCTGAGTGTTACATCCACTGTCTTCTCAAGGGACTGCATCGTGCTCCGCAGATCGGGCCAGGATTGTCCAACTCCGACATCGATTTCCTGGTCTCTCCTGACGGCTGTTGGGGATTTCCGCACAGAAACGCACTGGCCGCCGGGATAGAAGTCATCATGGTCAAAGAGAATAAGACCATTTATGATGAGCGACATTCTTTCACGACCGTCGCGGAGAATTACCTCGAAGCGGCCGGCATCATCGCAGCACGAAACGCTGGTATCATGCCGTCATCAGTGCGCCGACCATTGCCCAAGACCACAATTCATTTTAATAATGACTGACACCTTGGCCATGTTGGCGGCGCTGGCTATGGCTGGGGTTATCCTATGGGTGATACACCTGCTGCTCGATCCACCGTTTTGGCTACGACTGCGGCGGTATAAGAAAGCCCTAAGGTTGGGGATGATGACCATGAATGAGATACGGGTGGCCGAAGGTCTGACGCCGCTGAGTCATGCTACCAATGGGAGCCTGCAGGATATCAAGGTAACCAAACAGCCGAGACTGCGGTGGTATCACCGCTTGCTCTACCGGTTACCGGTGGTGCGGACGATCGGCTACCACAGGTATATGGACGGATATGATAAAGGTATCGATAATGGGATAGAGGCGGGAATCAATACGGGTCTGGCCAGCCGCGGTAAGAAGGGGAAGGTGAAGCAGAGAGAGATCACCCGGGCGCGAAATCATGCCGGTGCCCTGCGATGAGCGGCGTCGGACCATATAAATTTATACTGGAAGCCGAGGAGGATAAAGCGGCGTTGGTAAACGATACCTACCTGAAGAATATCAAGATACGTTATATGTACCGAGGGATGACAGTGGCAAAACCGTCGCTCACCTATGATGAAAAGGTGGCCGTGCTGGCCGACGAGTTTCTTTTGGGAATAAAAGCCATTGAGAAGGCCATCCGGAAGCGGCCTAAAAGTTTGGAATCAACGCCCACCTGATCTGTCCGGACCTGCCAGTAGGGTAAATCAGCTACCCTGCTCCTCTACCAACCTACCGTAATTACCCTACTGAAAAGTAGGGTGATTTACCCAAAATAGCCGGTCACCTTTACGCGCGTAATGAGAATCACGCCCGCTAATGATCACGCGCGAGGCCTGCCATGCCAGACCTACCTCCGTCCTACCTGCAAGAAAAGAATCGTCAACGCCATGGTGGCGACGGACGGCCGTCGGCACATCGCCGCGGGTACGGGCCCCGATGGCGGCGCTACCGGCTGGGGTTCCTTCGAGAGCACAACTTTTGCGTCCGGTGCAAAGCTGATGGCCAGCAGACTGTGGCGACAGTGGTTGACCATGTCGTGCCGCATCAAGGGCCTGATGACCCGAGGTTTTGGGATCCTGGAAACCATCAGGCGCTGTGCAAGCGCTGCCATGATCGCAAAACGGCCACTCAAGATGGTGGTTTCGGGCGCTGACGGGGTAGGGGGGGTAAATCTCTACGTCCCCTGGAGCCAAGACCGTGTGCCATTTCGCTTTTCGGAGCGCACTAATAGAGGAGGGGGGGGGTATGATCAGGGGTAGAACACCACAGCCCACTGTTGTTAAGAAGCTCCTCGACACTGGCCGGCGGCGGATCGATCCCGCCATCTCCGAGCCATCTGTGTCAGCGGCGATTCCGGCCATGCCCAATTGGCTCAAGGGTGAAGCGGCCGCCGAGTGGAAGCGCATGGGGAAGGAGCTGAAAGACGTAGGTCTCATTGGCAAAATCGACCGCGCCGCCTTCACCTCCTATTGCCTCGCATGGGCCAAACTCAAGAAGGCTACCCAACAATTAGAGGGCGCGGGGAAGGGCAAGGGCTACACGATAGTAACTCCCAATGGATATCCTGCCATGAGCACCTGGCTGGCCATTCAGAATAAGGCCATGGATCAGGTGGCGAAGTTCCTGGTAGAGTTTGGGATGAGCCCGGCTGCCCGGGCCCGTATCAAAGTGGTGGTGGGTGCTGAGCAAGGTGACCTATTCGCAGGTTGGAGGATCCATCGGAACTGATGGATGCCACGACCCAATACGCAAGTGATGTCCTGGATGGCACTATCCTTGCTGGCCCGTATGTGCGCCAGGCCTGTCAACGCCATATGGATGATCTGGAGAACGGCGCCGAGCGGGGGCTCCACTTCGACATCGAGGCAGCCCAACGCGGCTTCGAGTTTTTCGAGTTTCTGGTATTGCCGTCAGAGGACGGCGGCCTCAAGCGTTTCATCCTTGAGCCTTCCCAGCAATTCATCGTCGGCTCACTATTAGGGTGGTATGGCGTAGATGGCTTCCGCCGTTTTCATTACGCCTACATCGAGGAGGGTAAAGGCGCCGGCAAAACACCTATGGCCGCGGGGCTTTGTGACTATGGCCTGATGGCCGACGATGAGCAGGATGCCCAGGTATTCTCGACTGCCGTCTCCCGCGACCAGGCTGGCATCGCCTTTCAGGATGGCAAGAGCATGATCTCACGCTCCCCTGAGCTCCGCAAGCATGTCAAGATTCACGAGCACAGCATTACCTATCTGCCGAGCCGCAGCACCTTCAAGCCCCTCTCATCTGAAGGCAGCACCATGGAGGGCTTCCGGCCACATTTCGTTTCGATCGATGAACTCCATCGCCACAAGTCACCGGTGGTTGTCGAGCGGATGCACAGCGGAACAAAGGGCCGGCGCCAACCGCTGATCGTCGAAATCACCAACGCCGGATCGGATCGGCAATCGATCTGCTTCAAGCATCACAACTATGGCCTGCAGATCCTTGAGAAGTCCATCTCCAATGACCGCTGGTTTTTCTACATCTGCGCTTTGGATAAGGATGACGACTGGACAGATCCCGATGTCTGGATCAAGACCAATCCACTGATCGGTGTGACGGTCACCCATGAGTACCTGGCGGAGCGCGTCAAGATGGCCAACGATATCCCCTCCGAGGCCAACAACGTCAAGCGTCTCAACTTTTGCATGTGGACCCAGACCGATGAGAAGTGGCTCGACTCTGAGAAGTGGGCCTCCCTGTATGTCGAGCGTGAGGAGGGCGACCTGGGCCCGGCTGTTTGCTTCGGGTTGGACCAGGCGGAGAAGGTTGATTTCACTGCGCAGGTATTCTACTTCCCGTCTGATCCGGAGGGTGGCCGCGACAAGCCCTATATCACCAGTTACTTCTGGCTTCCTAAAGGCAGTATCGATCGCCGGCAGGATCCCGCCATCCGTGATCAGTTGCGCGCCTGGGCAGACCAGGATTGGCTCACCTTGACTGCTGGCAGCGTCATCGACTTTGAGCAGGTAGACCAGGAGCTCATCGCCAACGCACAATACTTCGGCACAGGGCTGATGGCCTATGATCCATACCGTGCCACCCGCACGGCCCTCAAACTTCAGGAGGCGGGCATCGAGCCCAAGGAATTCCGGCAGGGCGTCCAGTCTATGAGTGAGCCGAGCATGGAACTTGAGCGCCTCATCCTCTCCGGTGAGATAGAGCACGACGGCAACCCTGTCCTCACCTGGATGATCGGCAATGCCGTGAAGGTCCAGGACACCAATGGAAACATCAAGCCCGATCGCTCCCGCAGCGCCGACAAGATCGATGGCGTGATCAGCCTGGTCATGGCAATCGGCATGGCCACCCTGCGCGGTTACGGCCCATCCGTCTATGAGAATCGAGGTGTGGTATTCCTGGACAACTAACCCTGCGCACCCGTATCGCCAACGCTTTCCGCGCACTCAAATGGAGCGGCCATCCGAGCGATCCGAAGTTGGTAGCCATGTTTGGCGGCGCCGATGATGACACGGGCCTGCTGATCAACTCCGACTCGGCCGCCAAGTTGGCCATCGCCTATGCCTGCGTGAAGCTGCTTTCCTTTCAGGTGGCCATGCTTCCGCTGATCCTTTATCGACGTCTGCCCAATGGTGGCAAGGAACGCGATCCTAGCCATCCGCTCTACCCTGTTTTGCATGACCGCCCCAACCGCCGGCAGACCTCGATCCAGTGGCGGCAGCTGTGCCAGTGGCATGTGCTGATGCGCGGCAACGCCTACTCGCGGATCATCCATAGCGGTGGCAACCCGGTAGAGGAACTGTGGCCCTTGGATCCCGATCGGATGCGGCCTTTCCTGGCGCCTGATGGCAAGCGCGCCTATGCCTACCAGACTGATACAGGCGGCCAGAAGATCTACCTGCAGGATGAGATTCTGCACATCATGGGGCCCAGCCTGGACGGCATCGTGGGTCTTAACCCGATCGAATACCACCGCCTGACAGTTGGCCTGGGGGTGGCCTTCCAGAAAAAGCGCGGGCGGCACTACAAGAATAATGCGATGCCCGGCCTGATCCTGGAGACGCCTGGCAAGTTGTCAACGACGGCGTTGCAAAACTTGAAAGAATCGTGGGCCGGCCGTCATCAAGGTGTGGAGAATACCGGCAGGACTGGCGTCCTGGAGCAGGGAGTGATCGCTAAAGTTCTATCGTTCTCGCCGGCGGATTCACAGGATCTGGAGTCCAACAAGCTGACCCTCCTGGATGTCTGCCGCATCTTCGGTATGCAACCGCACAAGGTCCAGATTTTGGATGATGCCACCTACAGCAATATCGAGGAGCAGGGATTGGAATTCGTCACCGACTCCCTGATGCCGTGGCTGATCACCTGGGAGCAGAGCATCAACATGAGCCTGCTGTCTGATGCCTCCCGCCGGACCCATTACGTCGAGCACCTGGTGGACGCCCTCCTGCGCGGTAATCAAAAGGCCCGCTTTGAGTCCTACGCCATAGGCCGGCAATGGGGCTGGCTCTCCACCAACGATATTCTACATCGTGAAAATATGAATCCAGTGGCGTGGGGCGATGATGACCACATGGTGCCCATGAACATGATGCTGGCTGCCGGCATGAAGCCGATCGGTGGGACGGACAAGAATATGCGCGAGGTCCTGCAGCGGATGGGACTGCGGCTCCCCGAGCCATCCGATGGGCTCGTGCCTGAACTATCCAACAATGACAACGAGGAGAACAACCATGCCACCTGATATTGCAGCCTTGACCCAAGCCGCCGAGCGGTTCCAGGCGGAGCCATCTGCAGCCGGTAACCAGAACGGTGACCACGAACTGCGCATGGGCGGCGCCTGCGAACTGCGCATGGATGGCGATGACGAGCACCCCACGCGAACGATCTCCGGCTATGCGGCCGTATTCAATCAGCCCGCGGACATCGGTTACTACACTGAGGAGATCGCTCCTGGAGCCTTTGCGGAATCGCTCCGCCAGGACGACGTGGTGGCTCTCTTCAATCACGATCCTAATCTGCTTCTTGGCCGCAGCTCTGGTGGCACCTTGCGCCTGGTGGAAGACGACCGGGGACTGCACTACGAGTTTGACGTGCCCGATACCCAGGCTGGTCAGGACCTGGTGACCAGCGTCGAGCGCAAGGACGTGATTGGTTCCTCGTTCGCCTTCCGCACTCTCGATGACGAGTGGTCAACCAAGGACGGTGAGCCCTTCCGCCTGATCACGCGGGCAAAACTTTTCGACGTATCGCCGGTGACCTATCCGGCCTACCGAACCACTTCAGTCGCCGCGCGGTCTCTTGATCGCTTCATTGATGAGCATCGGCCAACGCTTGAACCTTGGCAGATGGACCTCATGCGACGGAGACAGCTACTGGCTGAAACACAGTAAAACGAAAGGAGGCAGTCATGCCTAATCTGAAGGATCTGAGAGAGGAGCGCGGCACGCTAGTCAAACAGGCCCGCGATATCCTCGATAAGGCCGAGGAGGAAAAGCGAGTCGTCACCGAGGAGGAGGATAAACAGTGGAGCAAGCTCATTGACGGCTCGGACAAACTCCGCGACACTATCGTGATGCAGGAGCGCCAGCTGGAGGCCGAACGCGAGGCCGCCGAGACGGCCCTGGAGCATCAGGTGGCAGCACCGGGTGGCGACTCCGAGCGCGCTGCCGAGGCAAGGGTTTTGGCCTTCCGGTCATGGCTACAAGTTGGCAAAGCAGTCACTGATGAGGCTTCACCTGAAGTGCGCGCCCTGCAGGCGGACATCGATATCTCAGGTGGCTATATGAAGCCACCCATTGAGTTTATCAACCAACTCATCCAGGATGTGGACAATATGGTCTTCATCCGGCAAAAGGCGACGATTCATCAGTTAACCTCTTCCGACTCGCTGGGCGCTCCATCGCTCGATGCGGATGTGGAGGATTTCACCTGGACGACCGAGATTGCCTCAGCAGATGAGGACACCCAGATGGCGTTCGGCGCCCGGGAATTGAGCACCCATCCGGCAGCCAAATTGGTGAAGGTTAGCAAGAAGCTGTTGCGGCTTTCTGCTATTCCGGCGGAGGACCTGGTCCGGGCGCGCCTGGCCTACAAGAAAGGCATCACCGAGGAAAAAGCCTACATGACGGGGTCTGGCGCAAACCAGCCGCTGGGTCTGTTCACCGCTTCTGACCAGGGGATCAGCACTGGCCGTGATGTCTCTACCGATAACACGACAACTGCGCCGACCTTTGATGGGTTAATCAATGCCCTTTACAGTCTCGTGTCGGCCCATCAGCAGAATGCGGAATGGATATTCCACCGAGATGTGGTGAAGTTGCTCGCCAAGATCAAAGACGGCGAGGGCCAGTATATCTGGCGACAGTCAATTGTCGATGGAACTCCTGACACACTGCTAAACCGTCCCGTCAATCAGAGCGAGTACGCGCCCAACACCTTAACCACCGGGCTCTACGTGGGCCTGATTGGTGATCTTAAATACTACTGGATTGCCGATTCCCTGGACCTCGTGATCCAGCGCCTGGATGAGTTGTACGCAGCCACTCACCAGGTTGGCTTTATTGCCGAGTTCGAGGGTGACGGTATGCCGGTGCTGGAAAACGCCTTTGCCCGCGTAAAACTGGGCTAACCATTTACCTCACCGAAAGGAGGAAAACCAAATGACAGGTTCAAACCTAACCAAAAACGTCAAGGTGACATTGGTCAAAGCGGAGCAGTCCTCTGGCGGAGGCGCCATCAACTCTGACTCTGTCGACATGCAGGGATTCGAGGGGGTGGTGTTCATCGGCACGATGGTCACGGCCAACGCCAGCAACTTCGCAAGCGTGGCGCAGTCAGCTGACGACTCCAGTTTCAACGACCTGGCAGGGACCAAGGTCACGCCAGGCGACGCCGGCGACCAATTCATGATTGATATCTACAAGCCGCTGGACCGTTACCTCCGGGTGGATATTGATCGCGGCGGCGCCAACACCGTGGTGGGTGAGATCTTCGCCCTCCAGTATGGCGCCCGCAAGGTTCCCGTGTCGCATGGCTCGACCATCGATTCCGAGGTCCATGTGAGCCCGGCTGAAGGCACAGCGTAACCGTAATAATCAATCTACCTCTGTCCCCTGGAACATCGGGGTACTCGGATCGGGGGCGGTGTCATTCCGCCCCCGGTTACGGGGTAGCAACTGGAGGAAATCAAAATGACATACCAACCTGACATATACACCGAGCAAGGTGGGTCGGTGCGCGTCTTTAAGGACGGCGCCACCCTGAACTTTGGCACGGACAAGGACGCCACTTTCAAGTGGGACGGCACCAACCTGGAGCTGCTCCCACTGGCCAATGACACCGGCGCGTTTAATATCGGCAACGGCACCCTGGACTTCGACGTCAAGATATTCCTGGGTGGCGCCGGCGCTTATGCCGAGTTCAATGTGGGCGATGGCCAGCTCAATATTGAAGGAATCGACGTTCACTTCGGCGATAACGACTACATCGAATTTGGTGATGCCGCCGGTGGCGATGTGACGATGCGCTGGACGGGCAGCGTCTTGGAGATTCTGCCAGCGACCGATGACACTGGCGCTATCAACATTGGCAATGGCACGAAGGACCTGGACTTAAAGGTGTTCCTGGGCACCGCCAATGACTTCGGGGCCTTCGATGTGGGCCGCCATGGGTTCCTGCTTGAAGGCGACGCCTATGTGTTCGCGCAGGCGCCCACGCTCATGGACCACTTCCTCGGAGATCTGCTCGACGCTGCCTGGGCAGTTGATATCGACACCGGTGGAGCTGGCGCGATTGTCGCTGCCGCGGGTGGAACGGTACGCCTGACCACGGACACCACGGACGAGGACCGCATTCAGCTGAGCCATGAGCTTAACTGGGCCGCCCAGAATGTGGTGATCTTCGAGACGCGCATCAAGGTGGACGACATCACGAACGTAGCCATCAATGTAGGTTTGACTGATGCGAAGGCTGAGGCCGCACAGGCGATCCCATTCAATATTGGTGGTGGTGATGCGATCACCTCGACCGCTACCGATGCGGTTTGCCTCGTGTTTGATACCGATGCTGACACCGACACCTGGTTTGGCATTGGCGTAAAAGCCGGCGCTGATACCGCGCTGATCGGATCCGGCACGGCCCCGGTAAACGACACCTACCAGATCATCCGCATTGAACTGGATGCCTCCGGTGGCGCCTCATACTTCATCGATGGCGTGGCCTACGGTTCGGCAACGGTCAACTCGATCACGGCAGCCACTGCGCTGACTCCGACCGTGTGCGTTCAGAACAAGAGCGGGTCCGCCCACAACCTGGACGTGGACTACATCCTCGTCACGCAGGGTCTGTAATGGCTGGCGGACCGCGGCCTATGCCGCCACACAGTGATGAGTATTTGCGTCTGCAAGCGGACCTTGAGAAGATGGTTAAGCAGGAGCATAACCTGCTGCGCTTCATCGGCCAGGCCAAGCAGTCCCTTGCAGGAAACACCACTGCGCTGACCGGAGTGCAAGGCGCCAAGGCGTACGTCGAGGGCCGGATCGCGGAGATTGAGCAGCCCTTCGACAAGGCTCAGGACGGGCCCCACAACGGCGCGCCTGAAAAGGAACTAAAGGGCGCCGGTGAGGAGGCGACCCAATGAGCTACGCAGAGCGCCATCGACTGACGCTGGTCACCGATGCTTCCGGAGATGTCACAGGCCATACGCCAGCGGTTACCGGGCGGTTGATCGCCATCGTCTACACCAAGGACACCTACGATGCCGGCGTTGACTTTGCCATAACGGCGGAGGCCACCGGTGAAGGCATCTGGACCGAGTCCGATGTGAACGCCTCGGCGACCAGGGCGCCCCGGCAGCCAACCCACGACAATGTGGGTGCAGCTTCGCTCTATGCAGGTTCTGGCGAGCCGGTGGAGGACTATATCGTGCTGGCGCAGGACCGCGTGAAGATTGTTGTTTCCAGTGGCGGGAACGTCAAAAGCGGCCAGTTCGACGTCATCATCGGCTGAGTGCCGGCAAGTTGTCTGATAACACCGGGAGGCGGATTACTGCGGTAGTCCGCCGATCCAAACTTGGAGGATACCATGAAAGTAAAACTACGCACAATCTTTGCGGGACCCACAGGCACCGGCCAGCCAGGCGACGTGATCCGCGTCCCTGAAGGATTAGGCCGGGCACTGATTGAATCCGGCCAGGCCGAGGCTCTGGCTACGGTGAAGAAAGCCGCGAAGGCCAAACGCAAGGCCAAGGCTAAAGGCGATGCGCCCGAGACGACATCGACGGCGGCGCCGGAGACCACGACCCAGCCAGCAGCCGGGCCCCGCAGCCGGAAGCCTCGCCAGGCCAAAACCTAAACCAAGCCATCGATGCAATACCACTTCGCACTGGAGCGCACCAGCGATCCTTCGGTTGAGCCGTTATCGACATCCGAGGCCAAGGACCATCTCCGGGTCACGGGATCGGCAGATGATACCTATATCGCGTCACTGATCAAGGTGGCCAGGTTCGTATTCGAGCGGGACACGGGCCGGGCCCTGATCACGCAGACGTGGGAACAGACGATGGATCGGTGGCCACCTGACAGCGAAATCCTGTTGGCGGTCAATCCAGTGCAGTCGATCAGTTCCATTACCTACGATGATACCGATGGTAACAATCAGACCGTGACGGCGGCTGACTACCGAGTTGACACCAAAAGTCTGCCGGCCATGATCGTTCCCTCCTACGGCAACTCGTGGCCCAGCGCCCGGACGCAGAGCAACTCCATCAAGGTGACCTTTGTGGCTGGCTACGGCGATGCCGCTACCGACCTGGATGAGGACAGCATTGCCGCTGTCCGGCTGCTGGTGGGCCACTACTACTTAACCCGTGAGCCGATAGGCACGATTGCCACCAAGCTCCCGCAGACCTTTGACTGGATCGTTGACAAGTTCAAGGTGCGGGACTTCTGATGTCCCTCGCCCAAACTGTTGCCGCTGGTGTGCCTGTGGAGGTCCTGCGGACCCTCTGGCACGTGGCACCGATCTACCGGGGTGAGACGATTGTCATCATTGGCGGCGGTCCCAGCCTGACACCGGAGCAGCTGAATCCCGCTGTCGACCGTGCCCGGACGATTGCCATCAACGATGCCTACATCCTCGCGCCTGGTGCGGACGTGCTCTATGCCACCGATGCCAAGTGGTGGGGGTGGCACCCTGACGCCTTGGAGTTTGCCGGCATCAGGGCAGCCTGCAAGTGGCGGGCCGATCTGAACCGGTGGCATGATGAATGGAATGGCAACCCTTTCCCTCAAGTCCACACTCTGGCCAGCACCGGTGAGGAGGGACTGGAGAGCAAGCCCTGGGGACTCCGCACAGGCGGCAATGGTGGTTACCAGGCCATCAACCTGGCGGCGCATCTGGGAGCGACCCGCATCATCCTAATCGGTTACGACATGCAGCCGGGCCCGGACGGCAAACATCACTGGTTTGGCGATCATCCCAACGGTGTGGCGCCGCTGTACGATGTCAATATGCTGCCGCACTTCCCCAGCCTGGTAGATCCGCTGCGGGATCTCGGCATCGAGATATTCAACTGTTCACCCGGCAGCGCCCTGACCTGCTTTCCCATGGCCAACCTGGAGGACGTGCTGTGACGGCCACCCTCACCTATGATGCCATTGCTCAGGCTGAGCGCGAGAAGTACCTGGCTGTCTGGCAGATACCGGCCTACCGCGAGAAGTGCCACGGTCTCGATCTCTGGCGCAACCACCGCGACCTGTTTCCCGAAGCGCCGGCGACGGCCCTGGATATCGGCTGCGGCCTGGGTCTGCTCTACCGCCATCTGCTGGGCGAAGGCATCGACGCCTGGGGAGTGGACTTCGCCCCCAACTGTCTCGACCCCTTTGTCCGCCGTGTTCTGGGCTACCGCTTCATCGAGGCCTGCCTGTGGGACCTGGACCTGGGCCGCCATTTCGATCTTGGTATCTGCGCCGATGTGATGGAACACATCCCTGAGCAAAAGGTGCCGCAGACCCTGGCCCGCGTCGGCAATCATTGCGAGGAGATCATTTTCAAGATTGCGAACTACCCCAGCGACAGTTTGGGCCACCGTCTGCATGTGACCCGTCGGGACAGTGCCTGGTGGGAGTTGCTCATCCGTAGCCAAGGGGGCAATGTGGAGCTGCTCAGCGTCCCCAGCCTCGACGCCCGTGAAGTCTACTACTACCGCTGGAGGCCGGAAGGATGAGCGCCTGCCGCCGCAAGGAAATCGTCGGCGACGCGACCCTGTACCTGGGCGTGGGGCTGATGGTATTACTCGTGTTCATTGGCTGCGTGAAGTCCCCGGTGGAATCTGCCAGGCAGCCCCTGGTCGTGATCGATACGGTGCTTGTTGCCGTAGATAGCCACTTCCGCGCGATGTTTACCCAAAGATGGACCGATCCGGATTTTGTGGACGGCACCGCCAAGATACAGGGGTGGGTCACGGTGGGCTACTTTGGACCCGGGACCCGTAACGTACTCTTTTTTGAAAGCACTGTTTTCCACCCGGACTTAATGGACAATGTGGGTGAGGTGCTCGAGATAATGCTCACTGAAATTCCGGCGCCGGGCGGGTCCTGGGATAACAAAGAGGTCGTCTGGAACTTCAACCACATCAGCACAAAGAGATTCGATGTGACGATAAATGCGCGGTACGCCGTGTTGCACCGGATATTCGAGGTGAGCGCCCAAGGCTCGGTTGTGGTGGCAATCAGCCCGATCGCCGTGATTGTCAGGGACCTTAAACAATAGGAGTACATAATGAAAGTTCATATCAAGATATCACCTTCGCCGCAGCTGCCCCATCACCGGGAGTATGGGGAAGCGTTCGCCGCAGGGTTGAAGATGCACGGCATAAAGGAAAAGGACATAGTCATCGAGGCCGACTTCGTGACCCGCCGGTGTGACGTGGCGGTCTTCTGGGGTTTCCATCCCCGGACCGCTGACATCCGTGCCCGCCAGCAGGCGGAGGGCAACCGTTACCTGGTGATGGAGCGGGCGGTGCTGGGCCCACAGATGGAAATGGTGCAACTGGGCTGGGACGGACAGGGAGCGCTGGCCAACTTCTGCAACGGCGCCTCGCCTCCGGACCGCGCGGAGAAGTACGCCAGTCTGCTGAAGCCGCAGCGGCGGGCCAAGAAGCAGGATTACGTCCTTGTCATCGGTCAGATGCCCGGTGATAACTCTCTCTCCGGCATGGACATCGATCAATGGCGCCGGGATGTGGTGGCCCAACTGAGCGAGATCACCGACCGCCGCATCGTCTACCGGCCGCATCCGAATGATCCGAGGATTGCTCTCGGTGAAGTGGGGGTCAGTTATTTGGGTGGCGACCTGGAGCCCGCCCTGGCTGGCGCGGCTGTGGTGGTGACCTACAACTCCGGCACCGGCGTCGATGCCGTCCTGGCCGGTGTGCCGGTGATCACACTTGACGAGCGGTCCCACGCCTGGCCTGTGGCCGGCCATGACCTGCAGGCCGTTGCCGATCTGGCGGCCCTCAAATTCGACCGTAAGCAGTGGCTGAACGATCTGGCCTACACCCAGTGGAGCAAGGCTGAGATCATTTCGGGCGCCGCCTGGGAGCACCTGCGGCAGATCCTTCGAGAGCCCTTCGGCAACCCTTCGACGGGCTCAGGACTTCGGCTCAGGACAAGCCCTCAGGATGACCATTCGGAGGGACAGGGGTAACCGATGCAGGCTGGCCAGCTTGACAGACGTATCGACATTCAGACTGTTACCGGGTCGGTGGATAGTCTCGGCACGCCCAAACGGACCTACGCCAACCTGTCGGCCAGCGTTCCCGCCCAGGTGATGCCCGCCTCCTCCAGTGAGAGTTACCGCAACAATCAGGATGTGGGCAGCGACGACCTGGTGATTACGATCCGCCACCGCACCGACTTCGACCGGAAGGCGCGCATCGTTTATGACGGCAATAACTATGACATCATGGGTATCCAGGAGATCGGCCGCCGTGAAGGTCTCGAGCTGCTGGTGCGGGTGGTGACATGAGCGCCGCCGAGAAATTTCTCGAGATCGACCTGGACTGGTACGGCTATGACGAGCTGCTCAAGGGGCTTGATCTGTTGCCATCGAGTGTGGGCAAGAGCGTGGTGAAGGCGGCCGAAAGGAAGGCGCTGAAGCCGATGGCAAGCGCAGTGAAGGCCAGGGCCGCCCAGGTGGGCGATGGGAGTCTGGCAAAAAAGGTCAAGATCACGCCGCGGCGGCCCGGGAAAGGGGGCAGATCGACACTGGAGGGGGCCGCCAGTATGTACCTGGTTATTGCTGATCCGACGGCCCACCTGGTGGAGTTTGGCACGGAGCCCCATCTCATTGAGAGAGACCAGAAGCAGGTCCTTGCCTCAGGTAAGGACGTGTTTGGCAAGGTGGTGCATCACCCTGGGGCAGATCCCCAGCCGATGCTGCGGCCGGCATGGGATGCGGGCAAGGGCCGGTTGTTGCGGGACCTCGCCCTGGAAATTGCCAAAGGCCTGGAGCGTCTGGGCAAGCGGCTGCATAAGCAGGCGGTCTCGGGCAAACTGAGCAAGCGCGGCTTCAAGACATTGATGGGCAAGTGATGGCCATCGAGGGGGAAATCATCACCAGGCTATTGGCGGACGGGACTGTGTCCGGCATAGTATCAACTCGAGGTTATGGGCAGCGGGTTCCCCAGGGGGAGACCGTGCCCTACTTTGTTTTGCGGCGGATATCGGAGGTTGGCTTCCATGCCCATGACGGGCCGCTCAGTGACAGGACCGTGCGCCTGCAGATCGATAGCGTTGATGATGACCACGCCGACGCCGAGACCCTGGCGGACGCTATCGAATCGAGTCTCGATGGCTTTCAAGGAACGATCACTACGCGCAAGATAGGGTTCATCAAGTTTGCCGGCGGCGGGCCTGTCGGCTATGACGACGGCCGGGAGCAGCACCGGGTCGTCCGTGACTACAACGTAGGATATAAGGAGACCTGAACATGGCAGTAGAACGAAACTATGGCATCCAGCTGGAGCGCGGAGACGGGGCCTCCCCGGAGGTGTTTACCGAGATCGTGCAACTCCTGGACATCAAACCACCTGGCATGAGCCTGGGAAAAACGGACACGACGTTCCATGATGGCGCGGGTTGGGAGACCTCTATCCCGAGCCTGCTGAAACATCCAGGCGAAGTGGCCATTAAGGTCGGGTATGATCCCGCGGCGGCAACACACAAGTTTGCCTCCGGCGGGTTGATCTACGATGCCATTACCACGACCACGGTCGGCAACTGGAAAATTCAGATGCCGGAATCGTCCAGCGTCTATTTCACTTTTGCCGGATATATCTCGGAAATCGATTTCGATAATGTGGTTGTAGACGATGACGGCATCATGATCATGAACGCGACGCTGGTGGTTACGGCTGCCATCACCTATCCGTAATGGGCCGGCCACATTGGGCCGCGGTCCCTTTTGAGATCGACGGCCAGCAGGTGCTGGTGCGGTACGACTGGCAGGCGCTGCGGACCCTCAAGGACAAGTTCGGTGAGAACTATGAGGGGGCGTTTGGCGTCGCCTATATGAACCTCGACCTTGAGGTGATGGCGGGATACTTAGCTGTTGGGCTGGAGTTGGAGCAGGATGGCCAGTGGACCGCTGAGGCTATCATTGCCGCCTCTCCGCCGGTGCTGGAAACCTTCGACGCCGTCCGCAAGGCGCTGAACCTGATCAACTCGGGGAAGGAGGATCCCGAGCAGGACGAAAACCCTCAGACGGGTCTGGTGAGAAAGTTGCTTTCGATGATTGGCTTGAATGGTCGCTCAGCGGATGCGCCGCCGGTGGCCTCTCCCCAGACCGATTCTGGAGACTGACGCCCTATGAGACCAACCTGTTCCTTAAAGGTCTCCGTGATGAAAGGCAGTCCCGGATGACGGCCGCCTATGCCACCGCCTACCTGGGCAAGGTCAAGAAGTTCCCCGGGCTCGATGCCTTCCTGCGGCAGATGGGTTTCAAGGTGAAACATAAGCTGCCCGGCAAAAAGGAACTGCGTGCCAAGGTGGCCATGTTCGGCGAATTCATAAAGTCGATGGGTAAGCAGCAGGAGGAGCCGCGTGGCTAGCCAACCGGTCGTCGGGATGTTTGCCGAGCTGTCCGCCCGGACGGCCAAGTTCCATGCGGGCTTCAAGAAGGGGCGGGAGGAGGTCCGGCGGTTTTCGCGCAAGTCGGGACGCTCGTTTGAAACACTCAGGGGCAAGGTCAAGAAACTGAGCAAGAGCCTGTTCAGCCTGAAAGGTGGCATCATCGCCCTGGCCGGTCCCGCCGTGCTGGGAGCACTCATTGTCAGTTCCCTGGATACGGCCGACGCTATTGCCAAGACCGCCGACAAAGTGGGACTCCATACCGATGAACTGCAGGAAATGCGCTTCGCCGCGAACCGGGCCGGCGTGGCCCATACGGCCCTCGACATGGGCATGCAGAGGTTCAGCCGGAGGATGGGCGAGGTGGCACAGGGTATGGGGTCCGCTCTGGCGGTATCCAAGCAGTATGGCATCCAAGTCACTGATAATGAAGGCCGGATGCGCTCGAATATGGATATTATGGGCGACTGGGCAGAGGTGATTAAGAATACGGAAAGTGAGCAGGAGCAACTGCGCATCGCCTTCCAACTGTTCGACAGCGAAGGGGCGGCGCTCGTGAACCTGTTGCGCCTGGGCCGGGATGGCATGGATGAGATGCGGCAGAAGGCGCGGGATCTCAGCCTGGTGCTGAGCGAGGATATGGTACGAGACGCTGAAGGGGCCAAGGATGCCATCAGTGATCTCACTGCGGTGGTGAAAATTGGTTTCACGAAAGCCGTCCTGGGCAACGCTAAAGCTATCGAGGATCTGACGCTGAAGTTGGCGGAGGGGCTGCCCAAGCTGATATCGTGGGTGAAGGAGTTTGCCAAATTTGTGGGATTGGTCAAAGAGACCCCTACGGAAATGGAGAAGTTGGAGGCGGAGTACCAGAAACAAGCAGAAGCTCTCCGTGTGAATAAGCAGGCGTTCATTGATGTCCGAAAACAGATTAATCAGTTTGGTAAGGACACGGAGGCGAACCGGGAGAAGTTAGAACATTATTCCACTAACATTGAGACGGCTACGGCAAATATAGAGATACTAGAAAAGCAGATGGATGCGTTGGGCGATGAGAGCCAGGAGTTGGCCCAGACAGACCTGCCTGCGGTGGCGACGTCCACTGCAGAATATGATGCCGCCGTTGCGCTCCTAATCCCGGATGTTGACAGCCTCACTTTTAAGCTGCGTGAGATGAAGAGGGCCACGGACGATGCTGGTGGTGGCGCTGACGACGCGGCTGATGGGCTTGATGCTATGGCCTCGTCCGCCCGCCGCGCTGGCCGGGTCACCGGTGACGCCTTTTCTGGTGTGATCGCTAAAGGGGATGATGTCGTCGAAGTATTTGAAAGGATGGCGGTGGAACTGGGGATCATCGTGGTTAAGGCGCTGGTCTTTCAGGCTATCATGGCAGCCATAACGGGCGGCGGAGGTACGGCTTCTTCTGCCACGGCTGGTTTCGTGAAGGGGTTGTTCGGGTTTGCCCAGGGTGGCGTGTTCGATAGCGGGCGTCTGCAGCGGTTTGGATCAGGCGGCATCGTCAGCCGGCCAACGATGTTTGCCCATGGGGGTGGCGTAGGGATCATGGGCGAGGCGGGCACGGAGGCCATTATGCCGCTGACCCGCATGGCCGGTGGCGACCTGGGCGTCAAAGCCGACATGGGGGGTGTAGAAGAACGCCTCGATCAACTTATCGCCAATCAGTCGAACGCCGTGGTGGTCCCGGCCGATATGTACAACTTTATTGTCTCCATGTTCGACGGCCCCGTGGATGACGCCATCCGCAACGGTGAAATAACCATTCGCTCATCCGCAGTGGGGGACTGATGCCGTCCACCATGTCCAGCACCTTCCGGGCGCAGGCGGCCATTACCGGCATCGTGGTGCCACTGGTGCGCCTCCTCTTCGATGGCGGCGCCAACTACCTTGGACTGACGCTGGAGGGGTCCAGCATGGAGCTGGCCGGGGACAACTATCTGGGGCTGCTCACGGCCTGGCCCGCAGGCAACGGTGGGCTCAATGTCAAGACATTCGCGCCGCTGGTGAGCAACGCGCGGCTGCCCATCAACAACGGCAAGATACATGAGACGCAACGGGCCAGCGACTGGTTCGAGGACGGCGGCAACGCCAGCGGCTTCCATAACCGGGTGGCGGAGATCCGGCTCTGGACGCCGGGGATCACCACCTGGGCCGACTGCTTCCGGCAGTTCTATGGCAAGGTGCGCGACGTGAAGCCGGGGCTCGGGGTGATGAACGTGCTGCTGCAGGACGACAGCGAAGGGACGCTGAGCCAGCTGACCTTGCCGCGCAGCCAGGTCAACTTGACGGACCACCCGGACGCGCCATCCTTTGAGCTGGGCAAGTATGTGCCTATCTGCATCGGGGCCATTGACCGGGCGCCGGGCGTTTTCACTAAGGGCGATGTGTCGGGTGGGATCGGTCAGCGGGTGCAGTTCGACGATGTGGCCTATGCGCCGGACGGGCTGCATTCCTTCATCACGGAAACGGTGTACGGCCAGACCTTTGGGCCGCTGTACGTGGCGACCGGGGATGCCGTTAACCAGGAAGCCAACATCAATGAAACCGACGAGAAGGCAAACTGCAGGATCAGGCTAAACGCCAGCGCCGCGTCCACGTTTACCATCAGGATCATCCCGGCGCCGATCGGCGAGGACGGCTGGACGGCAGCCAACCCGGAGAATGCCATCGATGGGAACACGGCTACCTCAACCGTGGAGAACAGTTTGGGCAATTACGATAAGACACTCGAGATCATCGTGCCCCACCCCGGCGAAAAACTGGCCGGTAAAACCGCTTCCACTTATGCCTTGTGCCGGGTGAAGGCGGCCCTCGACGCAGTGTCTGTTGGCACGCTCACGATTACACTTGAAGGGAATATCCTGACGGTGAATGTCGTCCAGGAGACGGTGGCGAATTCGTCGACGGAATTCAACAACATCGACGGGCCGGACGGGCTGACCGACAAGCAGCTCAGCAGCAGTCACTTTCTCGACGATTGGCAGTTCACCTACCGCGCCAAAGTGATCAACAATCCCTCGCCCAAACAGGCGACATCGACGCTGTACGAGTTGACTATTTATGCAACGCTTGTCAGTGGGTCCGGTGCCCTGGAATGGAAATGGCTGGTCAACCTCAAAGGCCGCAAGGACGATGGCTCCGGCACCTACACCGGGTCGGCGGGCGCGCTCATTGAGAACCCAGCCGATGTGATGCGCCAGATACTGGCCAACGATTGCGCTGTGGCCAACATCGACACCGCCGCCTTTACCACCGCCCGGACCGCCCGCAGTGGCTGGAAGTACGCCTTCTCCTACGGCATCAATGACAGTGCCACCGCCCGGAAGCTGTTCACCAAGTGGGGCCAGGACGCGCTCATGGCGATATTCTACAACCTGGACAACGAGCTGACCATCAAGGCCATCGCCGACACCTACAGCGACAGCGACGTGGACCGCACACTCGACTGGAAAGTGCTGGAGCGGCTGGGCAAGATCGTCCCTGGCCGGACGAGCATCGAGGACATCATCACCAAAGTGGTGGTGAACTACAACTGGAACTATGTCTCGGGGAACTATGCGTCACAGGTGACGGCTGAGTCGACCACCATGCAGACCAAGTACAACGTGACGGCCGCCGAGACCACGCTGACGCTCGACCTGCCGGAAGTTCGCCACACTACCACGGCCCAGAATATCGCCGACCGGATACTCAAGTGGCGGCAGCAGCCGCATAACCTCCTGGAGGTGCCGCTGCCGGTGGAGGACTGGGACCTGGCGCCGGGCGACGTGTACAAACTGACCAATGTGGATGGCAAAGCGGCCGGCCTGGGTGAGGACGTGACCGTAGAGGTGACGCGGGCGGGGCAGCCGATCTACCCTTACTGGTGGATCTACCAGACGCCGTGGGGTGGCGGCGCCAAAACGGCGAAAGCCATCCAGCTGCATAAGACGACCTGATGCTGGGCGCCCGCACCATCACGCTCTATCCTGACCTGGGCAGAAAGTACCTGCAGACGGGCCATCCCCTGCTGCGGCTGGCCACCGGGTTCGCGGCCAACAACCTGGCGATTGCCCAGGATGGCCAGCTCTATAACCTGATGGACCGGGACCGCAACGCCCGGTCGACGATCACCCTGGCGGCCCTGTCCATCAACGGCGGCTTTGACGATGCCACCGGCTGGACGGCGGGGGGTAATTGGAATATTGGCGGGGGTAAGGCCAGCACAGACAGTGGCGCCGGCACAAGCGATTTGACCCGCGCAACCGCCATGATAGTCGGGGTGACTTACTCGGTGACCTTTACAATCCTTACCCAGGTTTCGGGCGATGTAAAGGTGAAACTCGGCACCGCCGCCGGTACAGTCCGGACTGCGCCGGCCACCTATACGGAGATCATCACCTGTGCCGGCAACACGACGCTAACTCTCAGCGCCGATGATGCCTCGGAGCTGGCTATCGACAATGTGTCGATCACACCGATGAGCGGCTACTACCTGGAGTATGGCTTCGACAAGCGGCGGGACTTCGATAGCCTGGTCATTGACGGCCACAACCTGCGCAATGTCTACCCGGACCAGCTGGGGCAGATGATCGAGCCCAAGACACACACCTCGTCCAGCCATGCCTCGGCCAGTGACGTGGCCGCCGACAGTTACGTGTCCCGGCTGCTGGGCAAAGCGACGCCGTTCCTTGATCTTGACGGGGTGGATGATAAGGTGAGCGTGGCCGATTCGCCGCAGCTTGATTTCGGGAAGGGGGACGGCACATTGGGCGGGTGGTTCTACATGCCCGATGTCTCAGGGGATGTCAGATTTATTACGCGCCACGTTGACGGCAATAATGACGTCTGGTTTATGTACCAAAAGGGCGGCGGGATTCTGCAGGCGGCGGCTTATATCGGCGGAATCTATTTCCAACGGGCCGAAGTATCCTGGACGCCGACAGCGAATAGATGGTATCACCTTGTCTGGACGTTTGTCAACGGCACCTCCAACGCCCTTTACATCGATGGCGTTTCGCAAACTCTATCCACCAATACGACCACGGGTGGCGACATAGCCCTGACGCAAGCGATGGAGTTTGGTTTCGACGATCATACCACAACTTATTTCCGCCTTCACATGAGGGGCGCGCGGATGTATAACCGCTCCCTTTCTTCGGCAGAGGTGACGACCTGGTATGATGGCGGCGTTATTGCAACGGCGGATCAGTGGAGCAGCCAAACAGCGCTGCAGACATCTAACTTTGTTAATGCCGGTTATGCCACATTCGATGGCGCCAGCGCTACCGGCTTTCATGCTATATGGGGGGCGGGAACTGACAGAGCAGGGACAGTTGACGAAATGGCGCTTGTGGCTGGTGTCACTTATAACGTCACCTTCAACCTCAACGCCGCGTTATGGCAGAACCCTACCATATTCCTGGTGGACGCTCTTAACGGCAATGACATTGGCGGAGGGCCGCAAACGGCTACGCCAGGCTTCAATAAAAACCTCACCTTTTTATGCACCCAGACCACGACTGGGGCATTTCAGTTTCAAAACACAGCGGCTGCTGAATATACGTTGGCTAATTTTAAAATAGTGCCGCTCGGCTGTGTGGCAGAGTGGGGGCCGGACGGGATCAACCAGGCTGATGGGAAGTTGTACGACGCCTCCAGCAATAACCTTGATGGCACTATCACCGGCGCCGATGCCTACCACACGCCGGAGAGCGCCACTGAGTACGAGGCGACCCTGGTTGAGTTCACGCAGGTCAATGCGCTGTTCGCCTACCTTGACTTCAATCCCAACGACGCCCTGCCGGCAGCCGACCTGCTGATGGGCCGCGTCTACTGGAGCAACAAGATAGCCCTGAACATGATCCTGCCGCAGGAGGCGCTGGAGGTCGGCGAAGGGGGCGGCCCAGGATCGATGCAGGTGAGCAGTTTCGAGAGGGGCGGGGAGGCCATGGCGCCGCTGTTCCGGGGCCTCAGCGATGCCGTGAAGGACCAGGTCATCGAGGCCTGGGATATCCATCAGGCGAAGTTCCCGCTGTATGCCAAGCTCGTCGATCCGGATGATGCCAGCGAGATCACGATCCGGGCCGTCTGGTTTGATGGCCCGCCGCAGGTCCGCCGGACGGGGTCGGTGTGGGAGGTGGTTATACCGCTGCGGGGGGTGCCGCTGTGACGGACCATGCCGGTTATGATCGCATGAAGGACCACGACCTGCTGGTAGCCCTGAACACCAAGACGGACGATGTGAAGGATGACATCAAGGATATGCGGCTGGAGCAGGCAAAACTCCACGACCGGATCGACGCGGTGCATAGTCGAGTGAACGGGGCCCATGCCCGGATCAATAAGATTTCAGCGGCGATCTGGGCGATCGCCGGAATTGGAACCATCATCGGCAGTATACTGGCTGCCATTTAATGAGGAGGTTGGTATGTTAAAACTAATTAGATTCGTGCCGGGATCGCGGACTTACCTGCTGTCAGTGCTGGCGCTGATCATGGGGCTGTTGCTGCAGGCGGATGCCCAGGAGTTGTTTACCCTGAGCCCGATCGTCAAGATGGCGCTGGCCATGGGGCTGACGATCGTGGCGCCGCTGATACCGATCTATCTGCGGAAGGCACTGCCGAAGGACTATCGATAGGGTCTGGTGGAAGTAGGGAGTGTTGCCTATGTGTTACCGGATAATGAGAATGTCGACGGGAGGTGCGCCGCTTGGAAAGCGAGTAGGGGTTAACAGCCCCACGTGGGTTCGAATCCCACCCTCTCCGCAAATGTGTCTTTAAGCGTTGTAATAACAGTTCCTAGGACGAGTAGGTATAGTGAGACGCGTCAGAAACGTGCCTGTTGTGCCGGGACAAATAAGCGGCCCACTGGCACAATATTGGCCCGTTAACAAAATATAAACCGCGCAGCGGTCCGCACCTAACTATCTTGGGCGTTTTGATGGCCATAGCGTGCCACCGGCTTCCTCATTCCCCCTAACCCAATACCACGGCCCATCAAAACTTATTGACAAGGCCGGTCTATGTCCTTAAACTTAACATAGATGTTAACTATTGGGGATGAGCCACTTGTCGATCAAGTCTTTTCTCCATTGCTTGCCGCACAAGGCGGGAAGCGGGGGCGAGGCGCCATTTATGTGGGTGCGCTTCAGGTTTGATTTCTGCTTTTTCACGCTTGCCGGGGTACCATTAATGCGACCCTGGAAAACTTTGCTCAACAGATGAGCAGGACCTCAACAACACGAAAGGAAAAATGATGAAGAATTTCTTATTCTTAGCCATTGGGTTCGAAAAACAGACCGACACCGCTATGGCCGCCTGGGAAAAATGGTTCGAGTCCAATGCCGACAAGATCGTCGACAAAGGCGCTCCCACGGTGTCAGGACGCGAGTTGACGAAATCGGGCACTGGCGAACTGCCCCTCGATGACGCGGCGATTTCCGGATACATGATAGTGAAGGCTGCCGACATGGACGAAGCGGTCAAGATCGCTGAAGGCAGCCCGATCAACCACTCCCTGCGTATCTACGAAACGATGACGATGTGATGACGGCCGTCGATCCGGGGCTGCCTTACTCGTGAGATCATCTCCCAACGCCGGAGCATCTGGACCGGGTGCATCTGCCGATAGTGAAGGCCCCTCAGGAGAGGGGTTATTGCGTATTCAAGGGGGGCGGCTGACCCCGTTTGACGGTGACGAACTTAATCGTTGACCGGATCATTTGAATCAGTTAACCTAACCTGGAAATTAACTATCATCACTGACATCCACATACCCCAAGACTTGGATACCGTGTTTGAGGCGCTCGCCAACAAGCATCGCCGCGACATTATTTATGTGCTCGGGCTGCAGCCTTGCTCCATCAGTTTTCTGGCACAAATGCGCGGGCTATCCCTGCCGGCGATTCACAAGCATATCAAGATTCTGGAGGACGCAGGCATGATCATTCGCAAAAAGATGGGTCGTACCAACTACCTGACGCTCAACCGGCATTCGTTGCGGGGGCTTCAAAATTGGCTTATGCAATATCACACTTACTGGGGTAGTGACGAGGAAACCTTGGAAAACTATGCTCAATTTTTGGGCAAATCGCAAAACAAAAAAAAGGAGAAAAAATGAAGAAATTTTTATTTTTGTATTACGGGTTTGTAACCCCTACTGAGGAAATAGGGGCGGCCTGGGGTAAATGGTTTGAAGCGGTTGGAGACAAGTTTGTCGATACCGGTAACCCATTCGGTTATGGAAGAGAAATCACAAAATCCGGAACCAAAGAATTGACACTAGATTTGGAGGCCTTAACCGGCTACTCAATTATTAATGCAGCGGACATTGATGAGGCAGAAAAAATTGCCAAAACCTGCCCAATCATTACCAGCATCAGGATATACGAAGCAGATTCGATGTAAAAGAGTCGCCGACCTCGCTGGTCGTGGCGCATGGGCAGACCCGATCCCCGAACCACCTTATGAAGTCGCCTCGCGATTGCAAATGCCCCTCGAACGAGGGGCTCTTGCGCTTCCGCATCGGGCCTGACACTTCGCGCCATGGGCGGCATAAGCATTAAATACTGCTGCATGACCATTGTTTGGGGGATTAAATTTCGATTGTGTGATGCGCGTCATGGGCACGTCGCCTGTTTTGCAAGTAAATATGCGCCAGATCATTTTATCAGGTAGTTAGTGTAGGATACCCTATGTACACCAAAATAGACGCACTCCGTGCCGTTTCGGCCAAACTGCTGATAGCACTGTTTTTAACGGCGGCGGCGTTGCCGCTTGCGGCCCAGACCGATGCCTTGGCGCGCGTCTTGAAATCGACGGGGACTGTCACCCTGAAGCGGCGCACTGAAGCCACATTTGGCACAGCCCTGCTCGCAGCCATGCAGCTGTTTAATGGAGACGCCATATCATCCGGCGACGACGGATTCGTCTCGCTGGTGTTTCTGGATGACCGGACCCTGCTCAAAATCAAAGCTAACAGCCAGCTTGAAATCATCGAAAGCGCCAATACCCGTAATATTCAGATGCAGTTCGGGACGATGCGCTCGAAGCTCGACCAACCTTTGAAAGATTTCTCCGTGGCCACACCCAACTCCGTGGCGTCCGTAAAGGGGACCGATTTCTGGACAGTATCCGATGCTACCGCCGGCGTCGATCAGTTCTACGGCATTGAAGGCTTTGTGGAGGTGCTCAACACCATCAGTGGATTGACCCAGAGCCTCACCGCTGGCACGTTGATCCAGTCATTTGCCAATGGGCAAATCACCCCGCCGGTGCCGGTAACCCCTGCACAGATGCCGGTTGATCCCGATGACGCCCCTGAGCCGCAGCCGGAACCTGAGGGTGAAGGTGAGGCGACGCCGGATGAAACTCCCGCTGAGACGCCCACCGAACCGGCGCCCGATCCCGGCGCGGGTGAACCGGCCCAGCAGACCGTATTTGAAGGGCTGACCCAGGACATCGCGACTGTGGCAGCTGCTGCGGACACCGTGCAGGAGGATATGGAGGAACCGGCCGAAGAGCCGGAAGCCGAAACGCCCAGTGGTCCCGGTCTGGGTCTGGGTCTGGGCTCGGTGACCCTTGATGGCGTCACCTACACCTCTATCGCTTTGCGGCCCGAATTTTCAGTCGGAAAACTCGGCGTGGGACTGGACATCGTCGCCTACATGGACGCTGAGGGCAATTTCCGCGATGATGAGTGGGACGAGCCGTCCGACATAATGGACAAGATCATGTACCTGCGATGGGGCACAGCGAAGGATCCGTTCTTCTTCCAGATCGGCGCGTTGCCGAATGTCCAGTACGGCTTTGGCGCCATCATGAGCAGTTATACCAATATGGCCCAATTCCCCGAGGTCCGCAAAGTCGGCTTTGAAATTGGCGGAAATGTATCAGACCGGGCTCGCCTGCGGGTCTTTGCTGCCGACCTCAAGGAATTCGCAAGCGACGGGGGCTTGGTGGGACTGCGCGGCAGCTATAAACTGTCCAGGAATTTCCCGCTGACTCTCGGCTTGAACCTGGTAACGGACCTGAACCAGTATAACGGTCTGACAGATAAGGACGGCGATGGTTATCCCGATTTCGTGGACGATTTCCCCGATGATAAACGGCTCCGGCTCGATTCTGATGGTGATGGAATTGCTGATAAGTTTGATAGCGACGTTGATGGGGATGACTTGCTCGATTTTGGGACGGACAACGATGGGGATGGAATTATCGACGGCACAGAGTTGCTGGATACCAATGGTGACGGGCTACCCGGACCCGGTCTGCCTTATGATTCGTTTGTTGATCGAAAAAGCGTGCCCTTTAACAAGAAGGATAACGAGAAATCTATACTGGGTGTCAGCCTTGATCTGAGTTATCCCATCATCTCCAATAAACTGTTAACGCTGACGGCCTACAGCGAGTATGGCATGCTGCATTACGGCGAGGATGAACTACTCGGGTTGGTAGTGCAAAATGGAATCATTGACACTGTCGCCAAGGCCAACAGCGGCTGGGGTCTGGTGGGGCCCGGCGTTCGCGGGCGGCTGTTCGGCTTCATTGACGCATCGCTGGAATACCGCAGGACCTCCTCGCTGTTCCTGCCCGGCTTCTTTAACAGCACGTACGATTTCGAACGGGCGCAGGCTGCCTCCGGGACCGATTCTCTGGGCAGCGCCATTGAGACGGTGAAGACCAAGGATCAGGTGCTGATTAACAATCCTTACGCACTGTCCGGCTTCTACGGCAGCGCTTCGGCGAATCTGTTCAACCTGGTCACATTAGGCGCCGCCTACCAGAATTTGATACCGGCCGACACCTCGGCCGAGGAGAGCAACAGTTTCATCGCCAGTTTGTCCATTAACACGGACCCGATTCCCAAAATCTCCGAGGCGATGGCGTACTATATCCGCAATAATGATCCTGATGTGTTTGCCTTTAACAAGCCAAGCCCCAACACGACCTGGGGCTTCAGGGTGGCCTATGCCCTGGCGCCGAATGTCGAAATGGTTTACAATCAGCAGGTCTCTTACCGGTGGACGACCGGCGGGGAGATTGAGGAGGTGCGCCTGTTGACCATTGAGACCGCGTTCAGGTTCTAGCCTGAATGGCCGTGATGGAAAGGGAGGAACGGCAGGAACTGCGCGATGTCATCAAATACGACAGCGGGGCTCGCGGATTTAAACGGGCCGCCTGGTTTCTCCTGATCTGGGCAGGTCTGGTGGCGGCAGTTGGAGGCCTGTTCCTGTGGGACATGTTTGGGAAATGAATTTCGTTGATCTAAGGAGAAAGGCAAATCATGAAGATTGAGTTGGAATACTGCCAGCAGTGAAACTATCTTCCAAGAGCCGCCAGTTTGGCGGAGCGATTACTGAAACGATATGGGGATCGAATAAAGAGCTTTACCATGGTTCCGGGACAAGGGGGCGTATTCGAATTTGCCATTGACGGGAACCTGCAGTTTTCTAAAAAGAGCCTGGGGCGCTTCCCGGAGGATGACGAGATATTCTCGATTATTGAGGCCGTTTAAACCTATGCTGCTCGTGGGCATCCTGTGCGCACAGGACCGTCCCGATTGGGAAATACCGGTGGTCAGCAAGCGGGTTGGCACCGCTATCGATATTCCTGAGCAGGAGTACTACCAGGTCTTTGACAACATTGAGGGGTTCCTCTCTGCCAATTTCGTGCACAGGGACTCGACCTTTCAGGCGCGCATTCGCACCGCGAATGGCTGGCTGAAGCGCAACTATTCTGCGCGGCAATTTTATGATCTCGGGCTGTCCATCGATCTGCTCGGCGATATCGATCCCATCGTGCTCGCGCGGCTTAAGGGCGCGCCCAACTTTGAGCGGGTGATGGACACCTTGCAGCAGCTGCCTGTGGACGTGAGCATGACGCTCTATCTGGCGGATAACGGTCACGTGAAAGGGCGCTATGCGGGTCTTGACGGCCACCACTTCATGCTGAAGAAAAAGAGGTCGCGCAGCGCAGCGCGGGTATCGATCGGCAAGGTGACGCGCCTTAAATATCGCGATCCGCCCATCGCCGATATTGTCGGGGACACGCGAATCTTTGCGGTGACTTCGGCGCTGGGCATGGGGGGCGCATTGGGACTGAGTCTGCTTGCCGGTGTTGACGGCTTTAATGCGCGGGCGGGCTATTTTTTCATGGGTGGGCTGGTTGGATTGGCGCTGGCCCCTTTCCCTGTCCGGCAGGTAAGGTTGCTCCGCGGAGAGCTCCACCAACTGAATTTTAATTCCGGCGACCTGGAAAAAGTCAGGACATATCTGTTTATAGAGTATGGTGAGTTATGACATTTAGATCGTTTTCATCCATATTATTCGGCATGGCCCTGCTTGGTTTCTCAATAGGGCTGGTGGTGGGCGTCTATCTCCAGTGGCAGACGGAATCGAGATTCTGGGCCTATCTGGCTGTACCTTTCATGGGAATCGGAAGCGCTTTGGCAGCTTACGGGACACTATCGGCAAGCCATCAGAAAAATAATTAGAGGGAACGCATGGCTGAAAGCAGCAGATCGCGGCGCAGCGCACGTGGCGCCAGGAAATTTGAAAATGAAACCGGCGACACAACATCGGTCGAGGCTAAAAATAGCGTGGAAGTCAACAGGGCCAAGGTAAGCAAAAGGCTGGCAGAGTTAACGCTGCCCGTTCTGGAAAAATACGGACAGCCCGCTTTCGACGAACTCCACTCAAGGCTGGAACGGGTGGTCCGCGAGTTTACCGACGAGGTACAGGCATTATTTAACGATTTGGTGGGTCAGGACAAGGTGGACCATGATCGCCTGATGGGATTGCTCAAAAGAGATACCAGTGAGTCTGAGGGTGGAACGGCCGATCCTGCCGCGCCGGAAGATGCGGCCATGAGCGAATATGAGCGCAAATTGGAAGGGATGGATAAAGCTGAGGGGACTGCCGGTGAAAGGCCGGCAGATGGCACCTCAAACGACTCCTCGGATGATGCGGGCTAGAAGCGCCCAGGGGCGCCAGACGTTGACTCCGTCTTGCGCCTGTCGGGAGAGTCTCCTTAATTTCCCGATGCCGGATTGCAATCATGGGGTGGTAGCTCAGTTGGGAGAGCGCTACGTTCGCAACGTAGAGGTCGAGGGTTCGATCCCCTTCAACTCCACAATTGCCTTTCCCCGGACGGGCAGCCTCCATTCGGCAGGCTCGAGGTCTGCGCGGTCAACGGTAGTTGGGCCGGCCTCCCCGGTGGCCATGGAGAAGGATTTGCAGGGTATGGAGCTGACATGAGTTATCAAGTTCTAGCGAGAAAATGGAGGCCCCAACGCTTCGAGGATGTGCTGGGCCAGGAACATGTCGTCCGCACGCTGCAAAACGCCATCGAGCGGGGGCGTGTCGCGCACGCGTATATCTTTACCGGACCTCGCGGGGTAGGCAAAACTACCACCGCCCGCATTCTTGCCAAAACACTCAACTGCAGCAATCGGCAGGGGGCCACACCTTGTAATGAGTGCACCGCATGCGTGGAGATCACCGCGGGCAACTCTTTGGATGTCCTGGAAATTGATGGAGCCTCCAACCGCGGAATCGACGAAATCCGGGAGCTGCGCGAGGCTGTAAAATACCCGCCCATTTCCAGCGAATATCGCATTTACATCATTGATGAAGTGCACATGCTGACGACCCCGGCATTCAACGCGCTGCTCAAAACATTGGAGGAACCGCCTCCGCACGTCAAGTTTATCCTGGCCACGACCGATCCGCAAAAAGTGCCGCAGACGATTCTCAGCCGCACGCAGCGGTTCGATTTCCGGCGTGTTTCGGTGCAGGACATAGCCGCGCATTTAGCCATCATACTCGCCGATGAGGAACTGACCCATTCCGCTGGCGCACTGCAGCTGCTGGCGCGCAAAGCCGACGGCTCCATCCGGGATGCCCTCTCCCTGCTTGACCAGGTCATCGCCTACCGGACCGACAATATCGATGAGCAGGCGGTCTCTTCGGTCCTGGGGCTGGTGGATGACAAATTTTACCGGGACCTGCTGGCGTCTTTTGGGGTTTACGACCTCAAAGCGGTGCTGGGACACATTGAGGCTATTTTTGAGCGTGGATACGATATGCAGGAGATGGCCCAGGGTCTCACTCTTTATCTGCGGGACGCGCTGATTTCACTGGAGACGGGCAAAGGTGAACTCACCTCCAAGGGGATCCTTGTTGAGGTTCCCGCTGGCCTGCAATCGGGTGACCTGATCGCACTGATCCAAATCAGTCTCGATTGTGAATCGAAACTCCGCTATGCACGGCAGCCCCGGGTCCTGCTGGAACACCAATGGCTGAAAATGGCCTCACTGGAACGGACGGTCTCCATTAAGGAGCTGCTCGGAACGCTGGGCAGGGGTGAGGTATCCTCCGGCCCGGCCAATCCAGCGCCGCCGGCATCCCAATCAACTGCGCCGGATGGCAAAAGTGATGCTCAGGAGGTCAAGCAGGCCGCGGAAAAAAAGCCCCTGGTGATGGCTGATCGTAATACGGCAGATGAAATGATCTCGCCGAAACGTTCGTTCAGGCGGCAGACACAATCCGGGCCGAATGTTGACGAGAATTTGCCTGCCCCGCCCAGGCAGGAGCAGAATGACGTCGCAGTGCTGGCGAAACTTCGGGAGCAATGGCCCGACATCATCACGGCCATTGCGGCCCGCAGCGGGGCCACGGCGGCGATTCTTGAGGGGGCCGGAATTTCCGCGCTGGATGAGGGTCGCGTGGCGCTGAATCTGAGGGCCAGCGAAGCGATTCACCTCGATATGGTCATTGACAAGCAGCAGATGATTCAGGATATCATCGCTGAAAAGGTGGGGCAGCAAGTGACCCTGATTCCCACCATTGCGGAGACTGCCGCCGGATCGGCCGCAAAAAAAACTGATAGTGAAAGCACTGCAGCGGTACAGCAATTGATCGAAACATTTGATGGAGAGGACTACTAATGGCCATGTTTCCTAAAGGATTCGCGCTTGGCGGGCTGCTGCAGCAGGCCCAGCAGGTGCAGAAACAGATAGAAGAGCTGCAGGGCGAGCTGGCCGGCCTCAAACTTGAAGGTCAGGCCGGTGGCGGGCTGGTAACGGCTACCGTTAATGGGCAACAGGAGCTGTTGCAGGTCCATATTGACCCCGAATTGCTGACTGAGGATACCGAAATGGTAGAGGATTTGATTGTGGCGGCTGTCAGGCAGGCCCTGAGCAAATCGAAAGAGGAGTCGCAGAAACGAATGAGCCAACTGACCGGTTCCGCCCTGAGCGGCCTCACGTTTCCGGAGGAATAACTGGAGCAGTTGCCACCAACTCTGCAGCGGGTCATCGAGAAATTGGGCATGTTTCCCGGCATCGGCAGAAAAACCGCCCAGCGGCTCGGCTTTCACCTCCTCGATGTTCCCAGGGAGAGTGTGCATGAACTGGCTCACGCGCTGCTGGACCTGAAGGATAAAGTGGGCGAATGCCAGCGGTGCCACAACATTGCGCAGGGCGACCTGTGCCAGATTTGCGCCAATCCCGGCCGGGATCCCTCGTCGGTCTGCGTTGTGGGGAAAGTGATTGACGTCCTCAGTTTCGAGCGCATGGGGGAATTCAACGGCCATTATCATGTGTTGGGCGGCGTTATTTCCCCGCTCGACGGCATTTCACCGCAGGACCTGCACATGGATAGTTTGGAAAAACGGCTGCCGGACATCAAGGAGCTGATCATTGCGACCCCGCCCAGCATTGAGGGGGACACCACGGCCATGTTCATCGCGCAACTCGCTTCTGCGCTGCCCGTTAAAGTGACGCGCCTGGCGCGCGGTCTGCCGATGGGCGCCAATCTGGAGTACGCCGATGAGGCGACCCTGTCCAGCGCCTATAGTGGCAGGGTCGACTTTTGATGCACCAACTGCCCAACATCCTGACCATTTTGCGCATCATAATGACGCCGCTGTTCATCTACTTTCTGTTCTGGGGCAACGGCCACGGCTACACCCTGGCGCTGGCCATCTTCCTGCTGGCGGGACTGACCGACATCATTGATGGCAAACTTGCGCGGGCGCTGGGAGTCGAATCGAGGCTGGGGAAAATTCTCGATCCGCTGGCCGATAAAATTCTGGTCCTCTCCGCGCTCATCAGTTTTATTACGCTCGATCTGGTATACGGCTGGATTGTCGCCCTGATCGTGCTGCGGGATATCGTCATTACGGTCATCCGCTTCGTCCTGGAATATCGCGATATGCCCATGGCCACGTCCAATTCCGCCAAGGGCAAAACCGCTCTTCAGATTGTTGCTATCGTCTTTACCCTCTCTTACCTCTCCCTTAAAGCCTACGAACTGACCTGGCTTACCGGCCTGATCGAACAGTCACATGCCATACTGATCCTTATGTTGATCACTATGGCGGTTACGCTCTATACCGGCATTGACTACATGGTGGCCAACAGAACTTCCATCCGCGCTCTCGTGCGCCTGAACTGACGCGCTGCCATTAACAGACTGGCCACCTTCATCGGTACCTTCGGATTTGTCGGTTATTTAAGACCCGCGTCCGGTACCTGGGGTTCCCTCGCCGCGCTGCTCATCTGGTGGCTCGTCGCGCCCGCCGGTTTCCTCCTGCGACTGATCATGGTGCTGCTGGCGCTGGTTGCCGGGGTATGGGCCGCAGGGGTCATGGAAACCATGACCGGCAGTCATGACCCTTCCGAAATCGTCATTGATGAAGTGGCTGGCATGTGGCTTGCGCTCATCGGCATTCCTGTCACGTGGCCGGGAATGCTGGCAGCCTTTCTTCTGTTTCGCCTTTTTGATGTCTGGAAGCCGGGCCCCATTAATCGTCTCCAGAATCTGCCGGGAGGTTGGGGCGTGATGATGGACGATGTCGCCGCCGGTGCTCTCGCCGGAGGGCTGGTGGTCCTGCCGGGACTGATGGCGTGAACGCAGCCATCCTCACTATCGGCAATGAGCTGCTCGGTGGCGCCGTGGTCGATACCAACAGCGCGTGGCTGTCCCGGCAGCTGGCGTCGCGGGGTGTCTCCGTAACCCACAAAGCGACCGTGGGCGATACCAGGGAGGATATTATCGCCTTACTGGCTGCCTGGGATGGGCAGCACGATATGGTGCTGATAACCGGGGGCCTGGGTCCCACGCATGATGACATCACCAAAGCGGCCCTCTGCGACTATTTTGGCAGCGGTCTTACTTTCGATCAGCGGTATTGGGATGTGCTGGTGGAGCGGTTCAAAAAACGGGGCCTGGAGATTCCGGATAACAACAGAACCCAGGCGCAGCTGCCCGATCTGTGCCAGCCGCTTTCCAACTCCGTCGGCACCGCCATGGGCATGAAATTCACCTCCGAAAAAACGATCTTTATCTCTCTGCCCGGCGTCCCGGCGGAAATGAAAGCTATCGTCAGCGAGCATGTGCTGCCTGCCATTGAAGGCCAATCCATTGCTGAAACAACACTGCGCGTCACGGGACTAACTGAAAGCGCCTTGAGCACAAGGCTGGAGGGGATCATCAGCGGCGCTAAAGGCGTGACCATCGGGATACTGCCGAGTCTCATTTCCACCGATCTGCGTGTTCAGGCTCAGCAGCCTGGGCCGGCCGGAGCCCAGGCCGTTGCAGCCCTCGTTGAAAAGATGGCCGACCTGTTGGGCAACAACGTTTTTGCCCGGGATGCTGAGACGATGCAGGAGACAGTGGGCGCATTGCTTAAAGGCCGCGGCGAAACGGTTGCCTTGGCTGAATCGTGCAGTGGGGGACTGGCAGCGAGCTGGCTGACGGATGTGCCCGGAAGTTCGGACACTTTTCTCGGGGCCGTGGTGGCTTACAGTGACGCCGTCAAGCAGTCCGCCCTGAGCGTTTCCGCCCAGACTCTGTCCCGCAATGGCGCGGTCAGCGAGCAGGTGGCCCTGGAGATGGCCGTGGGCGTAAAAACCGCTATGGACTCTACCTGGGGTCTCTCCACCACGGGCATTGCGGGGCCGGACGGGGGCAGCGCCGGGAAGCCGGTGGGTCTGGTCTATATCGCTGTGGCCGGCGACAAGCGGAGCGAGGCGCGGGAATATCATCTGGTCCCCAGACGGCTTGCCCACAAGCAGATGACGGCGCAAGCGGCGCTGAACATGCTGAGGCTGGAGCTGCTGTCACATGACTGACGGCCAACCGGAGCCCATCATCCGGCTCTTTTTCGGATTTGATCTGCCCCGTGAAATCGGCCAGAGGGCAGCAGGATTGCGCACGCTCGTCACCGATCCCAAGAAAGTGGTGCGCTGGGTCCGGTCGGTGAACCTGCATCTGACGGTGCGGTTTCTGGGTCCCTCGCCGTGGAGCATGGTGTCCGAGATCATCAGCAGCCTCGGCACGCGGTGCGCGGATATAGGCCCCATACGGCTGCGCATCGAGAAGACGGGCGTGTTTCCGCAACCGGCAAGGCCGCGCGTGCTGTGGCTGGGCGTCACCGGCGAGCTGTCCAAACTTCAGCGGGTCGAAGCGGAAATCCATGAGGCGGTACAGCCGCTTGGTTACCCGCGG
Source organism: Fidelibacterota bacterium (assembly GCA_004124875.1). GTDB lineage: Bacteria > Fidelibacterota > Marinisomatia > SCGC-AAA003-L08 > TS1B11 > TS1B11. The sequence goes on from SCKJ01000002.1 coordinate 139,750, forward strand.
GAGGAGCGCGAGTTCGTCCCACACATTACGCTGGGCAGAGTTCGTTATGTCAAAAAAGTGACGCCCGACGTGACCATGTACCTGGGCGCCCAGTATGAGCCTGTTGATTGCACCTTGAAAGTATTACATTTGTACGAGAGCAGCATGGGGGATAAAGGGATTATCTACACTCCCCTGGCGTCCTTTCCTTTGGAAATATCTGACCAGGAGAATTCATGACAGATCAGGAGCGCATCCAGGCTATCGATTCGACGATAACCTACATTGACCGCCAATTCGGAAAAGGCTCCCTGATGCGCTTGGGAGATCAGCCGCTCAGAAAAGTGGCCTGTATTTCAACCGGTTCGCTGGCGCTGGACGCCGCTCTGGGCATCGGCGGCATTGCCAGGGGGCGGGTCACTGAAATATTCGGGCCGGAATCTTCAGGCAAAACGACCCTGACGCTCCATATTATCGCGGAGGCCCAGAAAACGGGCGGTTATGCCGCCTTTATCGATGCAGAGCACGCCCTCGACCCCATTTATGCCCAACGTCTCGGCGTCGATATCAAGAACCTGCTCATTTCCCAGCCCGACACGGGTGAGCAGGCGCTGGAGATCACCGAAGCCCTCGTGCGCAGCAATGCGATCGATGTCGTCGTCATCGATTCAGTGGCGGCCCTGGTGCCCAAGGCCGAGCTCGATGGCGAAATGGGCGACACACATGTGGGTCTGCAGGCGCGCCTGATGAGCCAGGCTCTGCGAAAATTGACGGGCGCCGTGTCGAAATCCCACACCTCCGTGGTGTTCATCAATCAGATCCGCGAAAAAATCGGCGTCATGTATGGCAATCCGGAAACCACGCCCGGTGGCCGCGCCCTGAAATTTTATGCCACCATGCGCCTGGATATCCGCCGCATTGCCACTTTAAAGGAAGGCGATGTGCCGGTGGGCAACCGGACGCGTGTTAAAGTGGTCAAGAACAAGCTGGCGCCGCCGTTCAAGCAGGCGGAGTTTGACATCATGTTCGGCGAGGGTATCTCCTATGAAGGGGACCTGCTCGACATCGGCCTGGAGGCGGACGTCATTCAAAAAAGCGGGTCCTGGTATTCCTACGGCGACACACGGCTGGGTCAGGGCCGGGAAAATTCGAAGCAGCTCCTGAGAGAACAAGTTGAAATGCGCGATAAGATCGCCGTCGAAGTGCGCAACTACCTGGGCCTCAACGACCTGCTCCCGGAAGATGAGAATGGGCAGGAGGAACCGGAGACGGAGAAGGCTTGACCCCCTGCGAGAGCGCCCTGTCATGGTGAAGCCGGGCCCGGCCGTGGACCAGCGCCAAAAGGCGAGGGACGCGGCCTTTCGATTGTTGGCCGTCCGGGCCCGCAGCCGCAGGGAGCTGCGCGAACGGCTAAAGCAGAAGGGGTTCGACGCTGAGCTCATTGACGCCACGCTGGACGATTTGCAGGAGAAAGGCTATCAATCCGACGAAGATTTCGCCCGCCAATATGCCGGTGAAAAATGGCGCAACGCCAAATGGGGACCATCGCGGCTGCGGGCAGCCCTGGCCAGCAAAGGCATCGAGTGGTCACTGGCCGACCGCATCACCCGGGAAATTGTGGGCGAAGACGATCTATTTGAGATGGTGATGCCGCTGGCCGAGAAACGGTGGCGAACGAGCGCAGGGTTGCCCATACGGAAGCGCAAGCAGAGACTCATCGGATTTCTCCAGCGCCGGGGGTACAGTTGGGACGTCATTGGTCCGGTACTGGAAAAATTGCAGTCATAAAGTCCGGCCGGGTGTTGCCGTCGCTCCTGCGGTGTTTAACTTCACCCCTTTAAGAGATTACCCATCCACCCGTTAGGCCCATGAAAAGCAGCAAACAGATACGGCAGGAATTCATCGATTTTTTCAAGGATAAGGGCCATACTTTTGTCCGCTCGAGTCCTGTCGTGCCTCTGGATGACCCCACCCTGCTGTTTACCAACGCCGGGATGAATCAGTTCAAGCCGATTTTCATGGGCGAGAGCAAAGCAGACCAGCCACGGGCCGTCAACAGCCAGAAGTGCATTCGCGTATCGGGCAAGCATAACGATCTGGAAGAGGTGGGAGTCGACCACTATCACCACACGTTTTTTGAGATGCTCGGCAACTGGTCGTTCGGTGACTACTACAAAAAGGAAGCCATCACCTGGGCCTGGGAATTGCTGACGGAGGTCTGGGGATTTGACGAGCGGCGGCTGTGGGCCACGGTGTACGAGACCGATGACGAGGCCGCCCAGCTGTGGCTTGAGCAGACCGGCATCGGAGCCGAGCGGGTGCTGCGCTTTGGCGCCAAGGAGAATTTCTGGGAAATGGGCGCCACCGGCCCTTGCGGTCCCTGCTCGGAAATTCACTATTATATCGGTGACGACCTGGGCAACATGGATGCCTCCGGGGTCAATGCCAGTGAGGAGTACCGCGAAATCTGGAACCTCGTGTTCATCCAGCACAACCGCCTGGCCGATGGCACTCTTGAGGACCTGCCGCAAAAACATGTAGACACCGGCGCCGGCCTCGAGCGCATTGTGGGGGTGTTGCAAGGCGTCTCATCCAACTATGCCACCGACCTGTTTACGCCCCTGATTGAGGAGGTCGTCAGCCTTACCGGCAAACCGTACAGCGAGGGCGAGTCCGGCACACCCCATCGCGTTATTGCCGACCATGTGCGCATGATCGCCTTCTCCCTGGCCGATGGGGCCATGCCCTCCAATGAAGGCCGCGGCTATGTGGTGCGGCGCATCTTGCGGCGGGCGGCACGATTCGGCAGGATGCTTGAGCAGCACGAGCCGTTCATCTATCGTCTGGTCGACACCCTGGTGGAGGTGATGGGGGCGGCTTACCCGGAGCTCGCCGAGCGCAAGGAGCATGTGAAAAAGGTGATTGAAGCCGAGGAGGCCGCCTTTAGCGAAACTCTCGACCGTGGACTGGAGATTTTCAGCGCCATGACGCAGGCGATGAAGCCCGGCGACACCTTGCCGGGGGCTGAGGTGTTCAAGCTATACGATACGTTTGGCTTTCCCGCCGATCTCACCGCCCTCATGGCCCGCGAGCGCGACCTGGAGGTCGATATGGCTGGCTTTGATGCCGCCATGGCGCAGCAGCGCGAACGGGCCCGCGCCGGTGGCAGCCGTACGGCGGAGCAGGAGCAGGTGGCCTGGACCACGGTGCATGAGGGGATTGGCACCGAATTCCTGGGGTACGAAACGACCAGCGCCACTGCAAAACTGAGGCGCTACCGGCCGATGGGTGAAGAATTGTACGAAGTTATCCTCGACCAGACTCCGTTCTACGCCGAGTCGGGGGGCCAGGTCGGCGACACCGGTTCTCTGCGCGGCGACGGCCTCGTATTGGATGTGATCGACACCCGCAAGGCCGCCGTTGAAGGCCACGAGGAGATTGTCCACCACTGCATTCTCGCTGAGGGAAAATTGGATGGCGGCGCGACCCTTGATGCGGAGGTAGATGCGGCCCGGCGGCAGGCGATCCGCCTCAACCACACGGCCACGCACCTGATGCACAAGGCGCTCAAAGTTGTGCTGGGCGGCCATGTGCAGCAGGCCGGATCACTGGTCGATGCGGTCAGGCTGCGGTTCGATTTCACGCACTACGAAAAAATGACGCCAGATCAGAAAAAGGAAATTGAAGCGCTGGTCAACGGGATCATACGTGACAACAGCGCCGTGTCGGCCACGGAAATGCCGTTTGACGAGGCCAGGGCGACTGGGGCGGTGGCCATGTTCGGGGAAAAGTACGGCGACCGGGTGCGGGTTATCGATGTGCCGGGCTTCAGCAAGGAGCTGTGCGGCGGCACCCATGTGGACCGCACCGGCGATATTGGCGCGTTCAAGATCGTTTCGGAATCGGCCCTCGCCTCAGGCGTGCGGCGCATTGAAGCGGTGACCGGCGCAGGGGCGCTGGCACACGCGCAGGTCCAGGCCGAACTCATTGCCGGTCTGTCGGGGCAGCTCAATGTATCGCCGGACCAGATTGCCGAGCGGATGGAAAGCCAACGCCTGCAGATCAAGGAGTTGCAGCAAAAGGTAAAGGCCGCTACGGGCGTGTCAAGCGCTGACCTGCTCAAAGAGATTCTGGGGCGCGCCACAGATGTCGGCGGTGTCACCCTGATTACCGAAAAGGTTGCCGCCGGGGATATGGACGCGTTCAAGGATTTGGCCGTCGCTCTTAAACAGCGCCTGGGATCGGGCGTGGTCGTGCTGGGGAGCATCATCGATGGCAAGCCCAACCTGGTGGTGGCCGTCAGCGATGACCTGAAGGCATCCGTTCCGGCCGGCGAATTTATCAAAGTCGTCGCCGGCAAGCTCAAAGGGGGCGGCGGCGGGTCACCCATTCTGGCCACGGCGGGCGGGAAAGACGCCACGCTGATGGATGGCGCGCTGGCCAAGGTGCCGCAGCTGCTGGCGGCCTATCTCGCAAAAGGCGGCGCATGACCGCCACCCACAACGCGACGCTGCCCATCTTTGCCAGGTCTGTGCCGGGGCGCATCGGGCACAAACTGCCCAGTGGGGACGTGCCGGCCACCGAACCCACATCGGTCTTGAAGCGGCACATGCTCAGGCAACAGGCCGCCCACCTGCCGGAGGTTTCCGAGCCGGAAGTCGTGCGGCACTACGTCACGCTGTCGACCCGCAATCATCATATCGACAAGGACATTTATCCCCTGGGCAGTTGCACAATGAAGTACAATCCCAAAATAAATGACGCCGTGGCGGAGCTGCCTGGATTCGCCCAGCTGCACCCGTTGCAGGGGGAGGGGCAAATTCAGGGGGCGCTGGAACTGATGTTTCATCTGGAGCAAGCCCTAAAGGCCATGACCGGCATGCACAGTTTTACCCTGCAACCGCCGGCCGGCTCGTCCGGCGAGTTGGTGGGTGTGCTGATGATGCGCCGCTACCATCAAGCCCGAGATGACGACAGAAAGGTTATCGTGATCCCCGATTCGGCCCACGGCACCAATCCGGCCAGTGTCGTCATGGCAGGTTACCAGACCGTTAAAGTGGCGACAGATGACAGGGGCCGGGTCGATCTGGCCGACCTGCGGTCAAAACTCTCTTCCGAAGTGGCCGGCATGATGCTGACCCAACCCAACACCCTCGGCCTGTTTGAAGATCACATCGAGACCATTGCGGGCCTGGTGCATGAAGCCGGCGGACTCATGTACATGGACGGCGCGAACCTGAACGCTCTCATCGGCCTCACCCGTCCCGCAGATATGGGCTTTGACATCACCCATATCAATCTGCATAAAACTTTTTCCACCCCGCATGGCGGCGGCGGTCCCGGCTCCGGACCCATTGGGGTGACCCGGCAGTTGTCGTCCTACCTGCCGGCTCCGAGGGTGGCGCAAGATATCAGCGGTGTCTATCGCTGGGATGAGGGCCAGGCTGAGAGCATCGGCCGGGTGCATGGCCATTTCGGAAATTTCGGCATGCTGGTACGGGCCTACGCTTACATCCTGGCGCTGGGCGGCGATGGGCTGGCGAACATGTCCCGCCGGGCCGTGTTGAACGCCAACTACCTCAAATCGACCCTCACCGACATTTACGATCTGCCTTACGGCGATGGCACGATGCACGAATTTGTGCTGTCGGGGCGGCGGCAGAAAGAGCGCGGCATCAAGACGCTGGACATCGCCAAGAAGTTGCTCGACTACGGCGTGCACGCGCCCACCGTCTATTTTCCGTTGGTGGTGCCGGAAGCGCTGATGATCGAGCCGACGGAATCCGAAACCAGAAGCACCCTCGACCGCTTCAGCGCTATTTTGAGGGAAATTGACGGGCTGGTGGATTCGGATCCCGACGGCATTCGTGCTGCCCCGCGCAACACGCCCGTGCGCCGCCTGGATGAAACCACCGCCAACCGCGAACTTGACGTCCACTGGATGGCCGAGTGACACATTGTCTTGCCGCTCGCAGGTTGTGGCGGGTTATATTTGAACTTCCCAATCGCCGGATTAAAGCACAAATGGAGGGCTATCCGCGTGGCGGATAAGTTACGATGAGCGGTAGAAAAACAGTCCATACCAACCAGGCGCCCGAAGCTATCGGGCCTTATTCCCAGGGGGTGCATAACGACAGTCTGATCTTTACGGCGGGACAGATTCCGCTCGATCCGCAAAGCAATCGGCTCCTTGATGGTCCTTTTGAGGATCAAGTCCGGCAGGTCTTGAGAAACCTCTCGGGAATCCTTGCCGCGGCGGGCTGCGATCTGGATCATGTGCTGAAGTTTACCGTTTACCTTGCCAGCATGGATGATTATGCCGCCTTGAACGACGTGTTCAGCCAGTACTTCCCTGCCGATCCCCCGGCCCGCTCCGTGATCGAAGTGGCTGCCTTGCCGCTCGGCGCCCGGGTCGAAATTGATGCCATTGCACAGCTGCATTGATGGCCACGGTAAACATTAAAGTGGGGCGATGATCAAGCTGGCCCTGCTTATCGCCGCGCTGTCCGCATCGGCGTTGGGGCAAACCGGTGAAAAGGAAAGCGAAACCAGGCCACCCAATCCGCGCCTGGCGCTTGTGGCCGGGCTTATTCCAGGCGGTGGGCAACTCTATAACCGGCGCTGGCTCAAGGCCATTTTCTTTGCCGGGGCCGAAGCATATTACTTAAGCCAGTGGGAGACCAATAGGAATAGCTATCGTGATTGCGTGGAGACATCTGGCGTTTCCTGCAACGGTGACTTGGAGCGGCGCAATAAATTTGCCTGGTGGGTCGGCATTTATTATGTCATGGGCATGGTCGAGGCGTATGTCGACGCCCATCTGATCACTTTCCCGGAAGAGACCGTTGAGCCGGCCGGGGACATACCCGCCACCCAATTTCAGGAGTTACAATGAATCAACCGCGTGAACGTTGGAGCAGCAAGACCGGCTTTATCCTGGCCGCCGCCGGTTCGGCCGTGGGGCTGGGCAATATCTGGAAATTTCCCCACATGGCCGGCCAGCACGGAGGCGCCGCCTTTACGCTGGTCTACCTGGTCTGCATCGTGGTAGTGGGGATGCCTATCCTGCTGGCGGAGTTCTCCATGGGGCGCAGCACCCAGCGCAATCCGGTGGGCGCCTTCGCCAAGTTGGCCGGCAATAACAACTGGAAGTGGGTGGGACTGCTGGGGGTCGCCTCCGCATTCGTCATCCTCTCCTTCTACAGCGTCATCGGTGGATGGGCCATCAAATACTCCTGGATGGCGCTCAGCGGGCAATTTGCCGCCAATGCGGCGACGCCGGATGGACCGCAACTGGCGTATGACGCCTTCATTTCCAAGCCGGTAGAGCCTATACTATGGCACCTGGCATTTATGGGCATGTGCGTGTTGGTCATTGTGCGCGGCATTAAAAGCGGCATTGAAAAGACAAGCAAGACCCTCATGCCGGTGCTGCTGGTCATCCTGCTCATCCTCGTGGTGCGGGGTTTGACTCTTGAAGGGGCCGGGGAAGGGCTGAGATTCCTGTTTGAGCCGAAATGGGGCGATCTGGATGTGCAGGGTGTGGCCTTGGCCCTGGGACACTCTTTCTTTACCATCAGTCTCGGCATGGGCACCATGATCACCTATGGCAGTTATCTCGATAATAAGAGCGATCTCCTGCGGGCGGGTATTTGGGTCGTGGTCCTGGACACCGGTATCGCGCTACTGGCCGGCATCGCCATTTTTACGGCCGTATTCGCACTGGGTCAGGATCCTGCCGGAGGTCCCGGTCTCATTTTCGTCGTACTGCCATCTCTGTTTCCACTCATGCCGGGCGGCACGTTTTTCGCATTTCTGTTTTTCTCGCTGCTCCTGGTGGCCGCCCTGACCTCCGCCATATCGATATTGGAGGTGGTGATCACCTACTTCATCGATGAAAAAGGGTGGGGCCGGGTGCGTGCCACGTACACTTTTGGGGGAATCATCGCTGTCGTGGGCATATTTATTTCGCTCTCCTTTGGCAATTTCAATATCATTGCGCCGTTGACGGACCTCAGTTTTTTCGATTTCATGGATGGCCTGTCATCCAAGTACATGTTGCCTGTGGGCGGTCTGTTTACGGCCCTGTTCGTCCTGGTCAAGTGGGGCGTGCCTAATTTTATTGAGCACATGAACGTGGGCAGCAGTGGATTTCCGGTACCGGCCAAGGCTGTGATGGCGGCATTTATCGTTTCGGCGCTGGTGGTCGTCTACATTATATTTGAGTCCGTTATCGACCTGTTCGGGTAAGGAGATAAGTTCGCCCAATGTGTGGCATTGTCGGCATATACGGTAACCCTGAAGCGGCGACCCTGGCCTACCTGGGCCTCTACGCGCAGCAGCACCGCGGGCAGGAAGGCGCCGGGATTGTGACGGTGGACCAGGGCGCCATCCATCGCCATATGGGCGAAGGTCTGGTTTCCGAAGTATTCCACAATCCTGATCTTCTCGACAGTCTCCCCGGCGCATCCGCCATTGGCCACACCCGATATTCCACCACCGGTGGCATCGGATCGAAAAATGTCGGACCTCTCATGTTCAATGTGCGCGACCGCGCCGTCTCGATTGCGCACAACGGCAACCTGATTAACCTGAGCACCATCCGCCACGACCTGCAGGAGCAGGGCGCGCTGTTCCAGACGGCTACGGACACGGAGTTGCTCATCCATCTACTGGCCAAAAGCCGCCACGAGAGACTGGTCGATCAGCTGCATGAGGCGCTCCTGCAGGTTGAGGGGGCGTATTCGTTGATGATTCTTTCCGAAGAAGGGCTTATCGCCGCGCGCGACCCGCAAGGATGGCGTCCGTTTGTCATCGGAAAGTTGGATGACACCTGGGTGTTGGCCTCGGAGACTTGCGCCCTGGACCTGATTGGGGCGCAGGAGCTCAGGGAGGTTCAGCCGGGAGAAATCCTGCTCATATCCGAGTCGGGGCTTGAGTCGGTGCATCAGATTCCCGCCGTGCAACCGGCTCACTGCATCTTTGAGTATATCTATTTTTCGAGGCCCGATTCACGCATTTTCGGCGCCAATGTCGATAAAATGCGCCGGCGGCTGGGCCGGGAGCTGGCCAGAGAAGCGCCTGCGCCAACGGCCGATATTGTCATTTCGGTGCCCGACTCCAGCAACACCGCGGCCATTGGCTATGCCCAGGAGAGCGGCATCCGGCATGAAATTGGCCTCATCCGCAACCACTATGTGGGCCGCAGTTTTATCCGGCCACGCCAAAAATTGAGGGACTTGACGGTCAAGTTGAAATTCAATCCTGTGCGGGGTGTGCTGGAAGACAGGGAAATCGTGCTGGTGGATGACAGCATCGTCCGGGGCACTACCATGAAGACCCTGGTCAAGCTCATCAGGGATGCCGGGGCGAAGAAAGTCCACGTGCGGATTTCGTCGCCCCCTATCAGAAATTCCTGTTATTTTGGCCTCGATTTTCCGACGCAGAGCGAACTGATTGCCACCCAACAGACCGTCGAGGAAGTGGCCCGTTTTCTGGGCGCCGATTCGCTGGCCTATCTATCGCTACAGGGCACGTTGGACGCCATGGACCATGACAGCGATCATTTCTGCACCGCCTGTTTTTCCGGCCGCTATCCGCTCGAGGTGAAGGAAATTCCCAGCAAGGATATGTTCGAACTGCCCCTGGAGTCTGTCCCTGTCGTTGTGACGGCGACGTAACCGGTGGTGGCGACCACGGAGCAGGCCGATGGAGGACAGGGCCAGGTGGCCCGGCTCGTCCTGGCAGCCATGGATCGGCTGATGCCCCTATGGGACCGCCTGATGATCTTTGAGCCTGAACGCTGGATATTGGCCCTCACCCTGGTGGCGGCCGGACAGGCGGCTGTGCACAGCAGTTATCAGGAGGAGCTGTTTTGGCACATCAGTTACAGCCTGGGCACTTTCGGGCACTACCTGTCCATCTGCATGCTCCTGGCCGCAGGCGCTCTCAAGCGTCAACTTTCGCGAAAAGACAGCCAGTTGGACCCCGGACCCGGCAACCGTCTCAGCGCGTTAAAATCCGATGGCCGGGGCCTCGGGATTATCGCGTGGGGCCTGCTGGCGGCCGGCCTGGCCGGCATGGCGCTGTCGGGACCGTTTGCCGTGGTCTATGGCGCGGCCCTGTTTTTCGTCTCCGGGGGCATCGAAGGGATCACTGCTGGGCAGGACAACCCGGTCAAGCCTCTGCGCATGTTGGAATACGCGGCCATGGCGCTGCTTTTGTTGCTGCTGGGATGGGAGCTGGCCGATGGCAGCTTTGGCGCGGCCTGGGGCATGCTGGTCCCTTATATGGCGGCCGCTATGGCCGTCATCATTTTGCTGGTGATGGAACCGCTTGAACCGGTCAGTGAGGCGGCGGTGGTGAATGCCCGGTCGCCCTACGGCTGGGTCCTGCTGATGGTTGCCACGGCGTTGGTCATGCTGGCAGTTTATACAGGTTATGCCAATCGCGATCCGGTCATATCGACCGCCGCCATGATTTCGCTGCCATTTTACATCATTGCCGATATTTATCGCCGCCCCGGAGATTTGTCAAGGGGGGTCCGGTACTCTATCATGATCCTGATCATTTTCGCCGGCGCGCGGTATCCCCATATTTACCTGCCCATACTGGCGCTTTATTACATTGCTCGATTCTACTATGCCCGCCGCTATGGCCTCGAATTTCCGGCATTTGGCCCTGAATCAGCCGACTGATCATGTTCGCCGGAGCTGCCCGAGATAACGGTACGGCCTGATGACCACGGCGAACCTGCTGGCCCTGCTTAAACTGGACGAATTCGTCGTTATCGATCTTGAAACCACCGGATTTTCAGCGGAGAAGGATAAAATCATCGAATTGGGAGCCGTCCGTTTTGTCGGGGGAGAGCCGGCGGCGGACTTCCGCCAGCTGGTCAATCCCGGCGTCGCCATACCGGGAGAAATTGTGGACCTCACCAACATATCCGATGAAATGGTGGCTGACGAACCGGCCATTGAGGCGGTGGCGGCCAGCTTTATCGAGTTTGTTGGCAGCAGCCCCATCGTGGCCCAGAATATTTCGTTTGATCTCTCATTTTTTAAAGTGATGCTGAGGGAGGTGCATGGCGATGACCAGCTGCCCAACGAGCTCTACGACACCCTGCCGCTGGCCCGGACATACCTCTTTCACCGGAGCGGCTATTCACTGGGCGCGCTCTGCGCTTACTTTGGCATTGAGCATACCAGCGCTCACCGGGCCTACCACGATGCCCTGAATACCGGCCATATCTTCATTAAACTGCTGCATGAGGCGGCCAGCTACCCCTTACCGGTTGTCCAGTCTCTATTGGCGGTGCAGGACCACGTGCAGCTCCCCAACAAGCAGCTGTATGTCCGGCTCATAGATGCCATGAGCGCCGGTGGCCGCACCACTGGCCTGACGGATTCCGGGATCGAGTTTGACCTGCCCCGGCCCATATTGACCCATGATGGCGCGGGGGAGAGTTATGTCCCCAAAACGCCAGAGCAGTTTTTTGGGCCGGGCGGTATCCTCAATGAAAAATGGGACGATTACGAGCCGCGACCGGTGCAGATGGCCTTCTCCAGCGATGTGTCCGGGACCCTTGAAGACGGGGCCATTTTGCTGGCGGAAGCCGGGACCGGACTGGGAAAATCAATGGCCTACCTGTTGCCGGCCATCAACAGCGCGAATCTGCATGGCGTGCCGGTGGTGATCGCCAGCCACACCAAGCATCTGCAGGACCAGCTCTTTCGCCAGGAACTGCCCCGGACCGTCAAGCTCCTGGATGCGCCGGTGAGAGCGGTCATGCTGAAGGGACGCACGAATTATCTGTGCCGCACAAGGTTGCAGTTTGCCCTGGACAATGCCCGCCGCCTGCTCAGCCGTGACGATTGCGAGCGCATCCTGCCGATCCTGTTGTGGGAGCAATTTACCCGTAGCGGCGACATCGAGGAGTGCCCCGGCTTCACGGCCGGCATGAACGTGCGGCTTTGGCGTCTGCTGCGCAGCGAGCGCGGTTACTGCCTGGGGCACATCTGCCAGCGCTATGGGGGCTGTTTTGTCGGGCCGCTGAGACGGGCGGTTAAAGAGGCCGGCCTCATCGTTATCAACCAGGCGCTGCTGCTGGCCGACGCTGCCGGTGAGGGGGGCATCTTGCCGGCGGAATTCCGGCTGGTGCTGGACGAGGCCCATAACCTCCCCAAAGTAGCCACTGAACAGCTGACCGTCGAATTCAGCGCCGAGGCGGTGCGTGACCTGACGGAAAATTTTCTCGGTGGGCGGCATCGCCGCATATTTCGCGGCCTGCTGAAGGATGCCCTGATGGCGGTGGATGAGGACGGCGGTCTGGGTGGCAGAATTATAGAGGATGCGCGGGAGCTGAAAGCGGCGGCGGCGGGTTTGATGGAGGCGTATCTGCAGGAGAGAAATCTGCTGGCCCCAGCTGACGGCCGCCAACTTTTCCAGCAGGGCCGCTATATCCAACCCTCTGAAGAGTTCAGGGGCCTTGAAACGCAGGTTGAGGCTGTGGGCGCAGCTATAAAATCTATGACGGTCACGCTGAAAAAAATCCAGAAACTCCTTGCGGATACCGATATGTCGCTGCCGGAAAGCCTGTTAAGCGACATCGAATCGGACTATCAGGATTCCCTGGCGTTGCAGGCTACCTTTGGGATCATCGCCGTTAATGAAGCCGATGGCGCGCAGGTGCTTTGGCGGGAGCTGCGCGGATCAGCCGGGAACTTGCGGCTCCTGTTCCGGGCCGCCCCGTTGTGGGTGAACGATTTTTTGCGTGACAGGCTCTTCGAAAAACGTCCCGGCACTGTGCTCTGCTCGGCCACTTTGCAGGTGAACGGAGAATTCGATTATTTCCGGCGGGAGATCGGGCTGGAAAGCGATTTTGACAGCTGGGAGGTGCGGGAGCAGGAATTTGCCTCGCCCTTCATGTACGAGGAGCAGTGCACGGCCTTTTTCTGGGACAGCAGTGTCGATGTGAATGATGAGAATTATCCCCTCGAGCTGGCCAATCTCATTGATGCCATGACCGACCGCATACACCGCCGGATGCTGGTGCTGTTTACCTCCTACGCGCAGCTGCGGGCCGTGCACGAAGTGCTCAAGAACCGTTTTCGCCATACCAGCCGTGAGCTGCTGACCCAATACGCGCGCAGCAGCCGATGGGGCCTGCTGGACGCGTTTAAACTGAACCAGCGGGCGATATTATTGGGCACCTCGAGCTTCTGGGAAGGGATCGATCTGCCGGGCGAACTGCTCGAAATCGTCATCATGGCCCGGCTGCCGTTTGCCAATCCGTCTGACCCGGTCGTTCAGGCGCGGATCGAATACTTTCGCGATGCGGGCATGAATCCTTTTATGGACTACCAGATACCAGAGGCGGTCACCCGCTTCCGGCAGGGTTTTGGGCGCCTGATTCGTACAACTTATGATGAAGGCATATTTATTATTGCCGATTCACGGGTTGCCCGCAAGCGCTATGGCGGGAATTTTTTGGATGCACTGCCCTTGGAAGCAAAGCCGTTCAGGGACGCGGAAACCATCGTATCCGCAGCTCAGGGTAAGGTGTTCCAGCAGTTAAAGCAGGGTTTGTGATGCGCCAGGAATCGCTCTGCATGCAATGATGAAACGGTTTAATTATGAGCACCTTTAAGATTGAGAACAAAACCTATACTGTGGGTGACTTCAATAATTACTTGAAGGAACTTCCCGATGTTGAAATTGACTCTGAGGCGCAAAAAACCATAACCCGGAGCCGGGACTACCTTGAGCAAAAGATGCGGGAACCGGACAGTGTAATCTATGGCGTCAACACCGGTTTTGGACGCTTGGCCAATGTGCGTATTGCTGCCGCTGACCTGCTCGTATTGCAGCGCAACCTGATTCTGTCCCATGCCGTCGGCGTCGGCGCGCCACTCCCGCCGCATGTGGTTCGTCTGACGATGCTGCTGAAACTGATTTCATTTGCCCGTGGCGCCAGCGGAGTCCGGCTCGAAGTCGCCCTGATGCTGGCCAGGTTTTTATCTGATGATATTCTGCCGGTCATCCCCTCGCAGGGATCAGTAGGGGCCTCAGGGGATCTGGCGCCACTGGCGCACATGACCCTGCCCATGATGGGTGAGGGGAACGTCATGCATCGCGGCATGTTGCGGCCGATTACTGAAATTTTTGACAAATTCTCGATGGCGCCGCTGGTGCTCCAGGCCAAGGAAGGCCTCGCCCTGATCAACGGCACACAGGTCTCCACAGCCATAGGGCTGACGGCCGTCATGCGCCTGGAGAATCTCATGAAAGCCGCTGACGTTATAGGCGCCCTCACCGTCGAGGGCCTCCTGGGGTCCCCGACCCCATTCCGTCCTGAAGTTCACGCATTGAAGACCCATGCCGGATCCCGCACAGTAGCGCATAACCTGCGCTCATTGATGGCCGGGAGCACTCTGCGGGAAAGCCACCGCCAGGATGATGATCGGGTGCAGGATCCCTACTCCCTGCGTTGCATGCCGCAAATTCACGGCGCCTGCCGCGATGCCATCGACTATGCCGTGACGGCCTTGATTGGGGAGGCCAACAGCGTCTCCGATAATCCGCTGGTGCTGGTGGCGGAAGATGAGATCATTTCTGCGGGTCATTTCCACGGAGAAATGGTGGCCATGGCCGCCGATTTTGCATCTATCGCGGCGGCGGAACTGGGCAGCGTCAGTGAACGGCGAATCTTTGCGCTGTTGGCCGGCCAGTCGGGTCTGCCTCCTTTCCTTGTCGTAAAGCCCGGTCTAAATTCAGGGTTCATGATGTTACAGGTATCGGCGGCTTCACTGGTTTCAGAGAACAAGACTCTGGCGCATCCGGCGGTTGTGGACTCCATACCCACAGGCGCCGATCAGGAGGACCACGTGCCGATGTCCACCTGGGCGGCCCGCAAACTGTCCCAGATTACCGATAATCTGGAGAACATTCTCGCCATTGAATATCTGGCGGCGTCACAGGCCGTCGACCTGCGCGAAGGTCTCAGCGGGGGTGACGGGGCCATGGCGGCGCACGCCCTGCTGCGGGAGCAAGTCGATCCCCTGGAGCAGGACCGCGCCCTGTCGGGCGATCTCTCCGCAGCCCGAGAGCTGCTCTCGACCGGCGCGTTGGTGCAGGCGGTGGAAAAGGTGGTGCCTTTGTCGTGAAACGCCAGGTGATTACGGAGCAGGTGGTGCGCCAGGCGGCTCGGGATGGCCGGCCCTTGCAGGCCAGCGACGACGCCATTTTCACCCCATCGGCGCGGGAGGCCATAAGCGATTTCAAAGTTCAGGTTGTGCGTCCCGGCAGCACCAGCGGCAGCGCGCCACATGTGCCGGCCTTCAGGGTTGTCGGGGTGGCCACCGATCACGGCGGCGTGGGGGTCAAGAAATGGGTCTGCGCCGTGCTGGAGGAACTGGGTGTGGAGTACCGTGATCACGGCGTGAACTCCGAGTCCGAGGTGGTCGATTACCCTGACAAGGCGGCCGAAATCGCCAGAAAAGTCCAAGCCGGCACGTACTGGCGGGGCATCGTGATCGACGGCGCAGGTATCGGTTCGGCCATTGCCGCCAACAAATTTCGCGGGATTCGGGCAGGCATGGTATATGACACCCTCACGGCCATCAACGCGCGGGCGCATAACAATATCAATGTGCTGACTCTCGGCGGCCAATATCTGGGGCAACGGACGGTGGCGGAAATTGTGCGCATTTTTATCCGGACTGAATTTGAAGGCGGGCGGCATTTGAAACGCATTGAAAAAATCCAAAAAATAGATGATGAGGAGCGGGGAGCGTGACGACGGATTTCAATACGGCCGACTTCAAAACGGCGCTGACATTTGATGATGTGCTGCTGGTTCCGGCCCATTCGGAGGTGCTGCCGCGTGAAGTCAACCTTGCCACGCAGCTCACCCCGAATTTGCGGCTCAATCTACCCTTTTTGAGCGCTGCCATGGATACGGTGACGGAAGGGGCCATGGCCATTGCCCTGGCCCGGCAGGGCGGCCTGGGCGTGCTGCACCGCAACATGCCCATTGATGTGCAGGTGGCTGAAGTCGAGCGCGTGAAGCGTTCCGAGAGCGGGATGATCCTCGATCCCATCACGTTGCCGCCCGGCAAGACCATTGCCGATGCGCTGGAAGTGATGCGCAAGTATCAAATTTCGGGTGTGCCCATTGTGCAGGAGGGCCGGCTCCTGGGCATCCTCACCAACCGCGATATCCGCTTCGTCGAGGATCTGAGCCAGTTGGTGTCGCAGTTCATGACTTCGGAAAACCTGCGCACGGTGCCGGTCGGGACGACGCTGGATGAAGCCAAAGTGGTGCTGCAGAAGTATCGCATCGAAAAGCTGCTGGTGACCTCTGAAGATGGGACGCTGAAGGGGCTGATTACCGTCAAAGACATTGTGAAAAAGGAGCGCCATCCCAACGCCTGTGTGGACGGCCGTGGCCGTTTGCGCGTGGGCGCCGCTCTCGGGTCTGGCGGCGATGCCATCGAAAGGGCGCAGGCCCTGGTGTCGGCGGGGGTCGATATCCTGTTCGTCGATACGGCACATGGACACTCCGCAGGCGTGTTGCAGACGGTGCGCAAAATAAAGGCCCAGGCCGGCGTGGACCTGGTGGCCGGAAATGTGGCCACGGCGGACGGGACGCAGGCCATCATTGACGCAGGCGCTGACGTGGTGAAAGTCGGAATCGGGGCCGGATCAAGCTGCACCACGCGCATCGTGGCCGGCATCGGCGTGCCGCAGCTCACGGCAGTGCTGGATGCCGCTGAAGTGGGGCACAAGGCGGGCATCGCCATTATATCCGATGGCGGCATGCGGTTTTCCGGCGACATCGCCAAATCTTTGGCCGCCGGGGCAACAGCCGTCATGCTGGGCTCTATCTTCGCCGGCATGGATGAAAGCCCTGGCGAGACCGTGCTCCACGAAGGCAGCAGGTTCAAGTCATTCCGTGGGATGGGCTCCTTGGGCGCCATGGCCAAAGGGTCCAGTGATCGGTACTTTCAGGAAGGGACCGCTGAATCAAAACTGGTGCCCGAAGGGATTGAGGGGCTGGTGCCGTACCGGGGACCCCTATCGGATACGGTGCATCAGCTCACCGGCGGGCTGCGGGCGGCCATGGGCTACTGTGGGGCGAAAGATATTGTAGAGCTGCAGAAGCGGCGGAAGTTTATCCGCGTCACAGCAGCCGGCACGCGGGAGAACCATCCGCACGAGGTCACCATAACCAAGGAATCTCCCAACTACGGCGGTTAAGGCGAGCTCCTGGCTGGAGAGATCAAAAAAAGCCGCCCCGAAAAGGCGGCCTTTGTCAGGTAGAGGTAGTGGCCTTGTCAGCCGGAAAATTTGCTGGCGACCATCCTGGTCAGCCGCGATTTTAACCGGGCGGCTTTATTGCGCTGGAGAAAACGGGGCCCGGTGGCCTTGTCGAGCACTTTGACCGCTTCCGCCAGCGCGGCGGCGGCCTCATCCTTGGTCTCGGCCAACTCGACTGTTTTTATGGTCGTCCTGATTTTTGAACGTACGCCCCGGTTGAAATCCCGTCGCTTGAGCGACTGCCGGTGGCGCTTGATTGTAGATTGATGCCTGTCCATTTAAATTTCGAAATCCTCTTTTAAACAAGGCCAAACTTACGCGCAGGATGGGCAAGTTGCCAATTCTGTTCAGCCTATAAATAAATTTGCCTATTGATGTTTCGTTACATAATTTTTTGAATGGCAATCGCCGACATTAATCTTCTGCGTGAAGTCCCCATATTCGGCGATTTGACAGAGGAAGCGTTGCTCACAATTTCCAAACTTACCGTCCGGCGCAGCTTTCCCAGGAGCACTTTGATTGTATTGGAAGAGAGCCGCGCTGAAACGCTATATATCATTGAATCCGGCTCTGTGAAAATTACACGCCTGAACGAAGAGGGCCGTGAGGTCATTCTCGCCATGCTCGGCTCATCGGAGTTTTTTGGCGAAATGGCACTCCTTGATGGCCAGGGAAGATCGGCCAATGTGATGGCGCTGGAAGATACCGCTCTGGTGACCCTTTCCAGGCGGGATTTTCTCGATGTGCTCAACCAGTATCCATCCATTTCCATTCAGCTGTTGCGGGAAATGACCAGTCGGCTGAGGAAATCCGATCAACAGATCAAATCGCTGTCACTTTCTGATGCCGAGCACCGCATAGGCATTGCCCTGCACAGGATCTCTGAAGATGTAGGCATTTTCAGAAAAGGCGAAGTGATTATAGCCCAGCTTCCTTTCCAGCAGGATATCGCCAACATGGCCGGCACCAGCAGGGAAACCGTCTCCCGCATGCTGAAAAATCTCAATAAAAAAGGTCTGCTCAAGCGCGAGGGCCGCAAGCTGATCATCTATGACTACGCAGCCTTTACCCGTCTGTTTGGCTAATCTACAGCGGTTCTGGCGCCACACCTCCGCCCCGGTTTCGGTTCCCCATGTCTGATTCCCGCGTCGCAAATATTGTAGACGGCTCTGCGCGGACCCTGGCCCATGCCATCAGCCAGGTGGAAAATGATGCGCCCGATGCCGAGTCGTTGCTGGAAGCGATCTACAGCCATACAGGTTCGGCCTACCGCCTCGGTATTACCGGTCCGCCGGGAGCGGGAAAAAGTACCTTGGTCAATGAGCTGACGATCCGTTACCGCCAGGCAGATGAAAAAGTCGGCATTATCACCGTCGATCCATCCAGCCCCTTTTCCGGTGGCGCCATTCTCGGCGACCGGCTCCGCATGGGGCGGCACTACCTTGATGATCAGGTCTTTATCCGCAGCATGGCCACGCGTGGCAACCACGGAGGGCTGGCCCGCCGAAGCCAGGAGGTGGGCGACTTGCTCGATGCCGCAGGTTTCACGATCATCATTTTTGAGACGGTAGGGGTCGGCCAGGCCGAACTCGACGTGATGCAGGCCGTCGATACGACTTTAGTCGTGCTGGTGCCCGAATCGGGGGATGACATCCAACTGATGAAAGCCGGCATCATCGAGATCGCTGACGTTTTCGCCATTAACAAGGCCGACCGTGACGGCGCCGGACAGTTGCATCACCTGATTGATCAGATGCTGACCCACAAAGAGCCTGCAGGAGCGTGGCAGACGCCCGTAGTGGAGACCTCCGCCGCCAGGGGCGAGGGGATCGATGACCTGTACCAGCAGTTACAGCGCCATCACAATTTTCTGTCGGAGTCCGGCGGCAAGGAGCATAAGCGGCTGGACCGGGAGAAGTTAAGGGTGCAGGACCAAGTTGCGTCGGTGCTTGCAGGCCGGTTCTGGACCCCCGAGCGGCGCATCATGCTCGACAGCCTGCTGGGCAGCGCGTCGCCTTATCAACTCGCTCGGGATATTGTTATGGCTGGGACCGTCGATGGCAAGTGACGAAATGACATTTTTGGAGCACCTTGAGGAACTCCGCTGGCGGCTCATCAAAGGGCTTGCGGCCATTATGCTGTTTGCCATAATAGCCTATGTCTTCATCGATGACATCATGATCTTTTTGGCCCGGCCCGCCGAAATGCAGCAGGTGCCCATCACGCTACAGGCCATTAATGTGTCGGATATTTTCATGGTGCAGCTCATCTCCAGCCTGCTGGTGGGGCTTGTGGCGGCTACTCCCATCGTACTCTATCAGGCCTGGCAGTTTGTCAGTCCGGCCCTGGCAGGTTCCGCCAGGGGCACCGGACTCTTTGTCGTCCTGGTTGGAACATTCTTTTTCCTGGGCGGTCTGACGTTCGGCTACGCGGTCATTCTGCCGATGAGTCTGCGCTTCTTTTCCGGATTGGGGGACGGCACAGTCGCCAATAATTATTCCATACTGGCCTATTTTAGCTACGTTTCCTGGATGCTGCTGTCGACCGGTATGGTGTTTCAGTTGCCGGTCATCTCATTTATCTTAACCCGTGTCGGCCTGTTAACGCCGGCCTTTTTAAAGCACTATCGCAAGTACTCTACCGTGGCAATTCTGATCTTCGCCGCTGTTCTGACCCCTCCCGATCCTGTCAGCCAGGTGCTCATGGCCGTTCCGCTGCTGGGGCTTTACGAATTGTCTGTGCTGATTTCCCGTATTTTCCAGCCAGCCTCTTCCCTTTGATAGTGCCTCGGCTTGCCCCTAATTTTTTCCATGCCCCTGAAACTAAAAGATATTATTGAACCCATCGTCGATGATTTCAAACTTTTCCAGGTTGAATTCCGGGATGCCCTGCGTTCCGAGGTGCGGCTGGTGAACACCATGGTGAAATATATCGTGCGCAACAGAGGTAAACACCTGCGCCCCATATTGACCATTTTATCTGCCCGCGTCTCCGGCGGGATGAACATGGACTCCATTCGCGCAGCTTCGCTGGTTGAGATTTTGCACATAGCGACCCTCGTCCATGATGACGTGGTGGACGATTCCGATTTGCGGCATAAATGGCCCAGCATCCGGAGGGTGTTCAACAACAAGAAGGCCGTTCTCATCGGCGACTATTTTCTGGCCAAGGCCTTGAGCCGCATTGTCAGCCTGAAGAATTTTAAGGCCCTGGAATCACTTTCGCAAACAGCCGAGCGTTTGAGCAGTGGTGAGATTCTGCAGCTGGAGAAAGCCCTGCTGGGCGGGATGACGGAAGAAATTTACTACACCATGGTGCGCGACAAGACCGCCAGTCTGTTCGGAACAGCCTGTGAGCTGGGCGCCATTACCGTCTCCGAGAATGAGTCGGACTGGGAGCAGATGCGCGAGTTTGGCGAGAACCTGGGCATTGCCTTCCAGATCAAGGATGACCTGTTTGACCTGCTCGGCAAAAGGGAGTCGGTGGGCAAACCTGTCGCATTTGATGTCAAACGCAATTTGCGCACCCTGCCTATCATTTATGCGCTGAAGCAGCAGTCGCCCAGAGAGGGCCGGGCGTTCCTGCGCGCTTTGCAATCTCAGGCAAGCCGTGGAGAGTTGAATAGCCTGCGCCGTACTATTGAAGACAGCGGCGGCAGCGCCTACGCTCAGGAACGGCTGGACCATTACGGCCGGCTGGCCATACTGGCGCTCAAGAGTTATCCTGAATCTCCTTACAAGGCGGCGCTGGGGAATGTAGTGGAGTACAATACCCAGCGCACATGGTGAACCTTGGAGCGCATTCTGGTCGTCCGTTTCAGTTCCCTGGGGGACATCGTGCTGACCGAGCCTGTAATCGCGGGCCTCAAGGTCAAGTATCCCGAGGCGCATATAGACTACCTCACGCACGCCCGCTTTACGCCTGTGGTTCAGCGGTTCGCCTCAAGCCCTGATGCCATCGTCCCTTTCCCGGATTCTGTTGGAGCGCTGGAGCTACCCGGGTTCGCCCGTGATCTGTCACAGCAGCGCTATGATCTGATGATCGATCTGCACGACTCCTTGAGGAGCAAGCTGCTGCGGAAAATAGTCGCCGCCAAGATCCTGCGCATCTACTTGAAACCGCGTCAGAAGCGGTTCTTGCTGTTCTACCTGTGGATGGACCGCTTTGAAAGCGGCTTTTCTGTCGTGGATGAATATCTGCGCTATGCCGAGCTGGGCAAGGGCACGCAGCGCGTCTATCCCCAAATGACCCCGCACCAGGAGCATGAGCACTCCGCTCTGGCGGCAAATGGCCTCGTGCCCGGTTTTATTGCCGTGGTGCCCGGGGCGGCGGTGCCCCAGAAGATTTGGCCCGCCGGGCGCTACCGGGAGCTGCTCACCGGCCTGCTGGCTGCGGGACCGGCCTCCATCGCTCTGTTCGGCGCTGCCGGTGATGATGTGTGCGACGAAATCGCCAGCCACTATTCAACGGATCGAGTGGTCAATCTTAAGGGCAAGACAAGTCTGCATGAGGCGCTGGCCCTGCTTGGGGCTGCCAAGGTGGTCGTCGGCTCGGACACCGGTCTGGTCCATGCCGCCCAGGCCATGGGTGTGCCTGCCGCGCTCATCCTGGGACCCACGTCGTGGCAAACCGGCGCGGCCCGGCAGCATCCTGATTCCGTCACTCACGAAGTGCAGCTCTGGTGCCGCCCCTGTAGCCAGAACGGTCGCAGGCGCTGCTACCGGAGGGAACAATATTGCCTCACCGGCACGACAGCCAAGCAGGTCTTGACGTCCGTATTACCCATGGTAGGTGGTCTCGCATGAGACGGCTCGGGGCCTGGGCCTACAACATTGCCTTTTTCCCCTTTGTGGTGATTCTGGCCTACTCGCTGGTCCTGTTTAACCGCAAGGTGCGCCGTGGATTGCGGGGCCGCCGGAGAACATTGCAGCGGGTACGGCAGTTCAAGGAGCGCAGCGTAGACGCGTACGGCCCCCTGTACTGGTTTCACGCCGCGTCGCTGGGAGAATTTGAGCAGGCCCGGCCGATCATTGAAGGCCTCAAGGAGGTCTCCCCGGACGCGCAGGTGGTGGTCAGTTTCTTTTCACCTTCCGGATATGAAAACTGTCACCACGAGATGATTGACTTCAAGTTTTACCTGCCCCTCGATTTCCCCTGGGTCATGCGCTCAATCCTGAGAATCTTGAAGCCGCACCGGGTCCTTTTCGCCAGCTACGATATTTGGCCCAATCTGATCTGGGCCTGCCAGCAGGCCGGCATCCCGACCATCCTGTTTGCCGCGCGCATCATACCGGGCAGCTCGAAACAGTGGCCGGTGTTGCGCAGTTTTTACCGCACCCTTTACAGGTCCATGAGCGCCATCTACACCGTATCCTCGGGGGACGAAGAGCGGCTGCGCGCCATTATGGGATCGCCATCATCCACCACTGTGCTCAATCTGGGCAACCCCCGCTACGACCGGGTCAAAGCACGGCAGCGGGGCAAGTTGACCGCCAACGGCGAGCGGTCCAATACCATTGTGCTGGGCTCCATCCATCCTGAGGACGAGGATGTTATCTACGATCCGTTGTTGCGTTTATTGGAAAATAATGGATCCCTCAAAGTCATCTGGGCGCCGCACGATCCTGAACCGGAAGTGATCGACGCTTTGGCGGAACGGTTGTCATCAGCAGGCGTCAAGTGCTCGTATTATGGCCGCAGCAACGGCCAGTTTGGCGATGACCAGGTGCTGCTCGTTGACGGCGTCGGATACTTGGCTGAGCTCTACTATCACGGCGTCGTTGCCTATGTAGGCGGAGGTTTCGGCGCCCAGATCCATAACGTCATGGAGCCAGCCATCGCCTCTGTTCCCGTCTTCTTTGGCCCCCGGCATCACAAGAGCGATGAGGCCGAGCAGCTCCTTTCTGCAGGCGGGGGCATCTCCATATCGGGCGGGGAGGAGTTCGCCAGGCAGCTGACTGCGATCCTGGGCAACCCTGAATCGAGGGAGCAAATGGGCCTGCAGGCTTACCGGGTCATCGAAAATAACCTGGGGGCTGCCGCGCGAATTGTGCAGGCCATCCTTGCCGACTAGCCTGCCCCTCGCTGACCTTCCGCCTGGACTTTATAACATTCATCCGGCCCCCGGTGTGGGCTCTGCTTTGTTGGCCCATTTGCAGGCGCATGGTCTGCGGGCCGTGCGACTTCCTCAACCGGTGGAAGACTATCTGATCGGTCGAACGGTGCTGCGGGAGCTGGCCTTCGATCACGAGAACGCGGGTCTTTATGGGGAAGATATATTGCAGCGGGTAGAGCGGGTCACGGCAGGCGGGCCATTTGACCAGCGCTACACGCAAACCATAGCGACCCTTTCGGGCGGCGAGCAGCAACTCCTGGCCATGGTCGAAGCCCTCCAGCAGCCGCACAGTTATTTCATTTCATCCAACGCCTGTGATTACCTCAGTCCACAGAACGCCGCGGGACTGGCCGGCAAAGCGGTGGCGGGAGGCAAGCGGATCCTGAATTTGACGCATCATTCCTCCGGCGGTTTCTGGCAGTGGGAGGATCAAACGCTTTCGGCCCATCAGGCCGCTTCTGTGGATGCCGGCGCCGCCGCATCCAACGGTAGGGAGCCCCAGGAAGAATGGGGGTTATCGCTCAGGAACCTGCTTGTGCGGCATAGCGCGAGCAATTTTACCCTGGAAATTCCCCGGTGGCGCTTTACCGGGAGTGGCGTCCTGGGCGTCGAGGGCGACAATGGGTCGGGGAAATCAACGCTGGCCGACTGCATTGCCGGACTGCTCGATTACGCCGGCGAGATCATTTTGACGCGGGGTAATGAGCCGCTGCCTGAAACGGGCTACCTGACGCAAATGCGATCCCATCCGACCCACGGCATGAGCGCGGTCGAAATTGTCGGCCTGTTCGCTGATCAGGGCCGGCTGCCCGTAGCGCGCCGGGCGAACGTGTTGGAATTCCTTGAGCAGAGCCGGCACTATTTGAGCTTGCGCGACGGTGACCGGGCCACCGGATACAGACTGGTGATTGCCCTGGCGCTCATGGCCGGCAACTACGGCCTGGTGATCCTGGATGAACCGACTTACGGCCTGCCCTCCGCTCAGGTGGCCGAGTTCCTGCTGGCGGCCCGGCGGCATTTTGGGCCGGGACCTCTGTTGGTGATATCGCACGACAGTAACTTTCTGTCTCGTATGTGTCACATCATTATCAGCATGGATCATGGTAAAATCAAATAACCCGGGCAGGGAGCGTATAGTAACGATCGCGAACGCCCTCAGTCTGTTCCGGGTGTTTTTGACAGTGCCCCTGATATGGGCGTTGGAGCAGGACGATATGCGCCTGGTCCTGATTTTGACGGGGGCCGCTGTACTTTCCGATTATTTTGACGGCTTTCTCGCTCGCCGGGCACACGCCATCACCGATCTGGGCAAGCTCCTCGACCCCATCGCCGACAAGTTTATTATGCTGGGGGTGCTCGTCTTTCTGATTATGGATGAAGAGCGTCAGTTTCCGCTGGTTTTCTTTCTGATTCTCAGCGTCCGCGATATCACCATTGTGAACATCGGCGCTTATTTGATGCAGCGCCGCCAGGAAGTTTTCGAATCAAACCTTGTCGGCAAGTGGTTCGTGGGCGTTTCCACTTTCGCGCTGATCCTGTATATTGTGAAATGGACGGTCCCCGGGTTCTGGGTGCTCATGTTTTCCATCTTCTTAATGCTGGTCAGCTGGGCCCTGTATCTGCGGCGCTACCTGCGCTATTTCAAGACCTTGCCTCCATTATAGACGAGCGGTCTTGCGGCTGCAGCCAGGGTATTTTAAATGACGACGCGTTGCAGACGCAAAGAGTTGATGATGACCGATACGGAGCTGAAACTCATGGCTGCGGCCGCAATCATGGGGCTGAGGAGCAGCCCGAAGAAGGGGTAGAGTACGCCCGCCGCCAACGGCACGCCCAGGCTGTTGTAACCGAAGGCCCACCACAGATTTTGCCGGATGTTGCGCATGACGGCCTGGCTCAGACGGCGAGCCTTTATAATGCCGCGCAGGTCCCCTTTTACCAGCGTGATGCCGGCGCTCTCCATGGCCACATCCGTTCCCGTACCCATGGCGATGCCCACATGCGCCGCTGCCAGGGCGGGGGCGTCGTTAACGCCATCTCCAGCCATAGCCACGATGGCGCCACTCTCCTGCAGTTCGAGGACGGCTTCCGCTTTTCCATCGGGCAGGACGCCAGCCACGACATCATCAATGCCCAGCTTATCCGCAACGGCGCGGGCTGAGCCTTCGTGGTCGCCAGTCAGCATGATCACCCGGAGGCCGGCCGCCTGCAGCTGCTTGATGGCTTCGGGGGTTGAATCCTTGATCCGGTCGGCGATGCCGATGAGCCCCTGAAGCAGTCCGTGGCTGGCAATAAACACGACCGTGGCACCCGCTTGGCGGTGTCGCTGAGCCACTGTTGCCAGCGCCGTAAGATCGATGCTGTAAGACTCCATCAGCGCTGAATTGCCGACCAGCACCGCCTCGCTCATGACGCGCCCTTTCAGACCCCTGCCGGGGAGGTACTCAAAGCGGGAGGCTTCCGGAATCGTCAATTTTTTATCTTCGGCGTGATTGATAATGGCGGCAGCCAGGGGATGTTCCGAACCCTTTTCGAGAGAGGCGGCCAGCGTGAGCACATCTTCAGCGCTGTAACCCGGCGCGCCTTCAATCACAGTGACGACCGGCTTGCCCTCGGTGAGCGTGCCGGTTTTGTCCACCACCAGGGTATCAACCTGCTCCAGCAGCTCCAGCGCCTCGGCGTCACGGATCAGGACGGCCTCAAGGGCGCCGCGGCCCACGCCGACCATCACGGAAATGGGTGTCGCCAGACCCAGCGCGCAGGGGCAGGCGATAATCAGAACAGCGACAGCGTTCACCAGGGCATAGGCCATGGAAGGTGGGGGACCGAAGGCGGCCCAGAGGATAAACGTCATGATAGAGATAGCCACCACGGCCGGCACAAAGTAGCCCGCCACCTTGTCCGCCATGCTCTGGATGGGCGCCCGGCTCCTCTGTGCCTGGCCCACCATATCAATGATGCGCGCCAGCAGGGTATCGGCGCCCACTTTCTCAGCGACCATCATGAAAATCCCGTTGCCGTTTACGGTGCCGGCGGTTACAAGGTCACCCTTTTTCTTGACCACCGGCATCGCCTCTCCGGTCACCATCGACTCGTCAATGGCGGTGGAACCCGACTCAACAGCGCCGTCAACAGGGATTTTATCGCCCGGCCTCACCCGCAGAATATCGCCCACCCGAACGGTTTCGAGCGCCACGGTCCTTTCAGTGCCATCAGGACTGACCAGGATGGCGTTAGGTGGCGCCATATCAAGTAACGCTTTAATCGCTTCACCGGTCCGGTGCCGGGCACGGAGCTCCAGATATTCCCCCAGCAGGACGAGCGTCACGATGACTGCCGCCGCCTCGAAGTAGACCGCCACTACCCCTTCAGCGGAAACAAATGCCGGGGGGAACAGTTGCGGCCGGAACGTGGCGATGATGCTGTAGAGGTAGGAGACCCCGGTGCCCAGGGCAATGAGCGTATACATGTTGGCGCTACGCCGGATGATGGACGCGTAGCCCCGCTGAAAAAAGGGTTGGCCGCCCCACATGACAACCGGAGTCGCCAGGAGCAACTGCAGCCACTGACCCGTCTGGCCCCCCAGCCAGGACAACAGGGGGCCACCGGCCAGCATCTCGCCCATGGTCATGATCAGCAGGGGGACCGTCAGGGCGGCGCTGATGCCGAACCGGCGGGCCACCTTGGCCAGCTCCGGGTTCTCGGTATCACCGGCCTTGACCACCAGCGGCTCAAGCGCCATACCGCAGCGGGGGCACGGGCCGGGCTCATCCCGTAGGATTTCCGGGTGCATGGGGCAGGTCCACGCGCCAGCCTTTCGATCGGCAGGGGTATCAGGCGGCGAGACGGGCTGGCGCTCCTCAGGATGCTTGTCGCTGTGGCCTGAATGGACCTCATGGCGGGCTTGGTCGCTGAAGATGTGGGGGAAGGTTTCCCTGGCCATCGTGATGATTTTATCCGGATCGGCGGAGAAAGTCTCATGACAGTAGTCCGAGCAGAAACCGTAGGTTGTGCCGTCCCACTCCTCCAGGGCGGCGGCGGTTTCAGAGGTGACCGTCATGCCGCAAACTGGATCGTGATAGAGCTCTCCGGCGTCAGGGGTCGCGTGAATGCTTGGTGGGTCCATGTTGCTTCCTGCTCGAAGAGTTCGTCCGGCCAGCGTTGCGTGCTGAGAATTTAACGCCTCTGCTGTTGCCGAAAGTATGACTTCCAACTATTATGCCCACGGGCCAGGGGCCAGCGAAGATATTGTGCTCAAAAGGTTGGAGAGTCTATAATTGTGGCACTAATTTTCCTTGCTGAAAGAAGATACAGGAAAGCAATGCTGACACCTCGCAAAAAAATTACCAGGGCAGAATTGAAGCGCGATCCGCTGATGGAAGCTGTCTACAATGCCCGCCAATTTGGAATCGAGCACAGGGCCAAAATTTTCAAGTACGGTGGCGGGGGACTGATTCTGCTGATCGCCATATTGATTGGACTCTATTTGGACGGCCTGGATAACGAGAAGGCCGCCGCCGTTTCGGGTATGGTGGCTATCGATTTCTCGCAGCGGCAGTATACCCAGATCATTGACCGGGTGCCGTCAAAGATGGAAGAATTCGGTGGTCTGCCCGCTTTTGGACCCGCAGTCTATTTTTTGGCCCGCAGCGAGCTGATCGTATCCGATACGCTACGTGCCGAGGAGCATTTTACGCTCTACATCGACGATTATGGTGATGATCGAGTGCTCCGGGCTGGCGCCTATACCGGCCTGGGGATCATTGCCGATTCCAGGGGCCAGCATGCTGAGGCGGGCGACTTTTATCGCCGGGCCTCGCAAGCCGCTGAAACCGATTTCCTGCGCCACAGTAACGCCGTGCATGCGGGCCGCAGCTTTATTCTGGCCAACGAGCCCAAAAAAGCGGTAAAAATATTGCGCCCTTTACTGGATAATGAACAGTTTAACCGGCAGCTGCTGGGTGAAGCGGCCGCAATTATCGCTCAGGCGGCAGTTGTCCTGGGCCGGATGTAAGGTTTTTATCTCCTTGCTCCGACGGGCAGAGAGGGGTAAAATCCGGCCTGGGAAGTGGGTCGGATGACCCGCTTTCTTTTTATGGGGGAAAGTTTTTCTGAATGAGCCGCTGCATAGCGCCGTGAGAGCGATGGCAGATGAACTGCGGATCATCATCCTCGAAATGGACATTGAGCCGGAGTCAGCTCCCGCACGGATCAGATTGACCGTCGATACGCCCGAGGGCGTCACCATTGGGGCGATTACCCGCCTGACGAAGGCGCTGCAAAAGAGTGACGATCTGGCATTGGCCCTGGGCCGCGACGACTTTAAAGTTGAGGTCTCCTCCCCCGGTGAGCGATTCGGGCTGCGCCAGCCGTGGCAGTTCCCCCGGCATCTGGGAAAGTCGCTTAAAGTGCGGCTGAAAGGTCCGGCGGGAAGCGACACGGTGGCTGCGGTAGTCGCAGGGGTGTTGGAGCAAGTGGTCGACGGCGGCATCGTGCTTGCAATAGGCAGCGATGAGCGAACTTTGAATTGGAACGATATTGAACAAGCAGTGGTTATAACGGACTGGTAAGCAGGGAGCAAGTCTTGATCCAGCAGGAAATTATAGATGCTTTCGCGGGTATAGCGCGAGAGAAAAATATAGACCGGGCCCATTTGGGATCGATCATTGAAGAGCTCTTCATGACCCTCATGCAAAAGCAGTACGGCGAAGACTATGACAACTTCAGCGTCATTGTGAACATGGACAAGGGGACCATTGAGATCTATCAGGAAAAAACGGTGACTGCCGAGGTCGCAGACGATGTCATCGAGATTTCTCTGGAGGAGGCGCAGAAGGTGGAGCCGGAGCTCACCATCGGTGACCCCTTTATCGTCATTATTGACCCCGCCGATTTCGGCCGCCGCCTGATTTCGGCCGCCAAACAGTTCCTGAGCCAAAAAATCAGGGAGATCGAGAAGCAGTATATTTACGATGAATACTCGCAGTTGGTGGGCACTATCGCCAGCGGAGATATTCACCAGATTCGCCGGGACAACATTTTTGTCAATATTGATAAAGTGGAGATGCGGCTCCCCAAGGCTGAGCAGATTCCAAATGAGCGCTACCGTCGTGGCAGCTCTATTCGCGGATTGATTAAATCTGTCGAACTCACGGCCAAGGGACCCGATATCATTATTTCACGAGCCAGCGATGATTTTCTTATCAGGCTATTTGAGATGGAAGTGCCTGAAATTGAGGACGGTATCATCGAAATCAAGGCCATTGCCCGGGCTCCAGGGGACAGGAGCAAGGTGGTGGTTTTCTCACATGACAAACGGATTGACGCAGTCGGCGCTTGCGTAGGCATGCGCGGCAGCAGGATACAGTCTGTCGTGCGTGAGCTGAGCGGAGAGAAGATAGACATCATCAACTGGAGCGACCAGCCGGAGATACTGGTGTCCCGGGCGCTATCACCGGCCAAGCCAGTGAACCTGCTGCTGATGGAGGGACGGCCCTACGTTATGGCGGTGTTCAGCGATGAGGAATTGCCCACGGCCATAGGTCGAAGCGGCCAGAATATCCGCCTCGCCTCAGAGGTAACCGGCTACACCATCGACGCGGTGAAACAGTCCGACTACGAGGCGCCCAAGAAAATGACGGTCTATCTGGACGAGGTGCCGGGAATCAGTAAAACGCAGGTTGATACTTTGGCCATGATCGATATCCATACGGCAGTGGATCTGGCAGAGCTTGAAGATGAGGAACTGGTGGCGCTTAAGGGCTTTGGCCCGAAAACCGTTGAAAAACTCAGGCGGGCCGTAGAAACGGCGGTAGAGGAAATAAAAGCTGAAAGTGGCTCTGCTGAACCTGATGAGGCGACGGAAGAAACGACTGATGCCGATAGCGGGGAAGCCGTCGCGGTTGATGATAATGCCGTCGCGCCCGATGAGGGGACAGGCGAAGAAGAGGGCGCTGCGGTGCAAGCGGATGCCGCCCAGCCGGAAGGCGAGCCGATCGACAGCGCCGGCAAGAAGTCGGTTGACGTGACAGCAGAGGATTCGTAGAAACAACCGGCAGCATGGCTGAAGCGAAAAAAAGAGTATTCCACATAGCCAAGGAGCTCAACATCTCCCACACGGAGATTATGGCGTTTTTAGAGCGCGAAGGCGAGGCGGTAGGCAGCCATATGTCCCCGGTTGAGCCCGATATCTACGAAAAGATACTGGGCGAGTTCGCCAAAGAGCGGGTGCTGGTTGAACGGCGGCAGAAGGAAAAAAATCGCATTGATATCGAAACCGCGCGGCGTACCGAACGTGCTTCAAAAACCGCCCGTTTTGATCGAATATTGACATTGGATGAACAGCGTGATCTTGAGAATGTGGAGGCCGAGAAGCAAAAAATTGAGGCAGCGGCCAAAATCCTGCAACAGGAAGTGGCAGCTGAGGAGAAGCGGAAAGAGGAAGAGTTTAAGCAACTTGCCCGCGAGGAGCTAACGCGTCAGAGCGAAGAGCCCGTGGCGGCGGCCGGAACGACGGCTAAGGAACAAAAGCGGGCGGCCCGGGGGGAGACCGGGATAACGGCAAAAACAGCCAGAAAGAAGGGGGCCAAAGAGGCCCCAGCGGAGCAGGAACCCAAAGCCAAGCTCACGCGGATCAACCTCATCGATATAGAATCGAAAATCGAACAAGGCCGCAAGCGGCCCGCACAGAAAAGCAAGGATAAATCGCCCCGACAGCCCAAATCGGTCGAACAGACATTGCGCCAAACCCTGGCCTCCATATCCACCAAGGAAAGAAAGCACCGGCCTGCGCGCAGAGATCGCGTGGAAGCGGAGGATACGGCAGGCGTCAATGAGGCCCGGTCCGTCGTGCACGTGCATGAGTTCATGTCGATCAACGAACTGGCCTCCGCCATGGACGTCCAACCGATGGAGGTCATTTCCGTATGCATGCAGCTCGGCATCATGGCCACCATCAACCAGCGCCTGGACATGGACACCATCACCTTGGTGGCCGAAGAATTCGATTTTGACATCACCGAAGATGCCGTGCTGAATGACGAGACGATTCTCGAGGAACTTTCG
The DNA here is from genome assembly GCA_004124875.1 of Fidelibacterota bacterium. Lineage (GTDB taxonomy): Bacteria > Fidelibacterota > Marinisomatia > SCGC-AAA003-L08 > TS1B11 > TS1B11. Next base: position 171,227 of record SCKJ01000002.1, read on the forward strand.
GCGGGAGCCGAGGAGTCGCCCGCAGTGCGCAGACCCCCAATCGTGACCGTGATGGGCCATGTGGACCACGGCAAGACTTCGTTCCTCGACTCTGTCCGCTCCGCCAATGTGGTGGAAGGCGAGTCCGGTGGCATCACGCAGCACATCGGCGCCTATGCCGTCACATTGGATAATGGCCAGCGCATCACATTTTTAGATACACCCGGCCACGCAGCATTCACTTCGATGCGGGCCAGGGGGGCCCAGGTCACCGATATCGTGGTGTTGATTGTCGCCGCCGATGACGCTGTCATGCCACAGACCATTGAAGCCATCGACCATGCCAAGGCCGCCAACGTCAGCATTGTCGTGGCCATCAACAAGATCGACAAGCCTGAGGCCGATGCGGAAAAGGTAAAGCGCGAGCTCTCCGAACTGGGTCTGCTGGTCGAAGACTGGGGCGGCAAGATTCAGAGCGCCGAAATCTCCGCCAAAACCGGCGTCGGCATTGACGACCTCATGGATAAAATCTTGCTGGAGGCCGACTTGCTCGACCTCAAGGCAGTGCCTGACGGCCATGCCAACGGAACGGTCATCGAGGCTCGCCTCGATAGAGGATTGGGCGCCGTGGCAACGGTGCTGGTACAGAAGGGGACCTTGCGGCAGGGAGATACCTTCCTGTGCGGCACGGAGCTGGGCAAAGTCAGGGCCATGATGAATGAGCATGGCGTCCGGGTCAAGGAAGCGAACCCCTCGGACCCTGTGCAGATATTGGGCTTTGATTCCGTGCCTCCTGCAGGTGACCGGTTCATTGTCTTCAAGGATGACCGCGAGGCCAAACGGATCAGCGATGAGCGCACTCGCATCAAGCGTGAACGGGTTTATCGCCGTAAATCGGTGCAGACGCTCGACGAAATATCCAAGCAGATTCAGGAAGGCGCCGTTAAGCATCTCTCCATCCTCGTCAAGGGCGACGTGGACGGTTCCGTAGAAGCCATTACCGACTCCTTCTCCCAAATGGGCACCAGTGAAGTGGCCGTCAACATCATTCACCGGGGCGTGGGCATGGTGAGCGAAAGCGATATTCTGCTGGCCAAAACGTCTGGATCGATCATCATCGCGTTCCGGGTCGCGACCTCGGCCGGGGGCAAGGAGCTGGCCAGGAATGAGAGCGTCGAAATCCGGGATTATGATGTCATCTACGATGCCGTCAACGAGGTGAAACTGGCCCTCGAAGGCCTTCTGGAGCCGGAGAAAGTTGAAAGCGCACTGGGTGTGGCGGTCGTGCGCGATACCTTTAAGGTGCCGAAGCTGGGGGTGATTGCCGGGGTTTACATCAATGAAGGCGTGGCCGTCCGAAACGCTTACCTGCGGGTCAAACGCGATGATGAAATAATTCACGAAGGCCTGCTCACCTCCTTGAGGCGTTTTAAAGATGACGTCAAGGAAGTGCAGTCTGGCTTCGAGTGCGGCATTGGCGTGGAAGGATTCACCGATTTTGAAAATGGCGACCTCATCGAAATTTACGAAGTGAAGGAAATCAAGCGGACCCTTGCCTGATTATCGTAAGTCGGCTGCCCCTCGAGCCCTGCGAGTTGCCGATGAAATCCAACGCATTCTCGGGCCTATTTTCGACTCCAAATTGCGCTCCTGGAATGTCGATCTGCTCACGGTCACCCAGGTGGAGCTGAGCCGGGATCTGAAAAATGCCGCGGTCTATGTCAGCTTGCTTAATCCATCTCCCGATGCGATTTCAGTCCTGCGCGCATTGCGCCACAAGAAAAAAGAGATTCGTTACCTGATGGGATCCATACTGCAGACCAAGTATGTGCCGCAGCTCAAGTTTTTCATCGATGAGTCCACTGAGCGCTCATCGCGCATCAACGCCATTATTGAGGAACTCCACGGTGACGCCCCCGAAGATTGATCTCAGCGACATTGGATTCAATGATATTGACCTCAATGATGCCATCCAGCCGTTCTGGAAACCGGCAGGTTGGTCCTCTTTCGATGTCATCCGTAAAACCAGGCGTGTAACGAGAGCCCGGAAAATAGGCCACGCCGGCACTCTCGATCCATTTGCCACGGGCATTCTGATCCTCTGCTTCGGAAAGGCGACCAAACGCGCGCCGGATATGATGGACCTCGATAAGGAATACGAGGGCACCGTCTTGCTGGGAACCCTCACCGATACTCTCGACCCTACAGGTCAGGTGACCCAAACCGGGGCTGTGCCCCCGCTGTCAAAAGACGATCTGACCCAGGCCCTGACGGCATTTGTAGGCACTATTGAACAGGTACCGCCCATGTACTCGGCGCTGAAACGGGGCGGCCGCCGGCTTTACCAGCTGGCACGCGAAGGGCAGCAGGTCGACCTGCAGCCGCGGCCTGTCCGTGTGGACAGCATCGAGCTGCTCAGCTGGTCACCGCCGGACACTTTTTCAATGAGGGTCACCTGTGGAAAAGGGACCTATATCAGATCTCTGGCCCGGGATATTGCTGCTGCGCTGGGGACAGTGGGGCATTTAAAGCAGCTCTGCCGGACCCGCGTGGGTCCTTACGGCCGGGAGCAGGCCATCACCATGGAGCAAATAGGTCGATGGACACCTATCGCCAACTGAGCGAAGTGGCTCCTCTTAAGGGCTCGATTTTGACCATCGGGACTTTTGACGGCCTCCACTTGGGTCATCAGGAGGTGATCGGGAAAACCTGCCGGTTGGCGCGGGATAAAAATGTTCCTGCCGTCGTGATTACCTTCGATCCCCATCCGCGCCGCGTGCTAGCCCCGGACGATGACTCGCCTGTGCAGTTGATACTGAGCCTGGCCGACAAACTGGAGCAGCTCGGCGAGCTAGGCGTCGATGTCACTCTGGTGGTTGAGTTTAACCGGCAGATCAGCCTCCTCAGCGCGCAAAACTTTCTGGAGGACTATGTCATCGCGCCGTTTCATCCGTCGACCATTGTCGTGGGCCACGATAACCGGTTCGGGCATAATCGCGAAGGGGACGCCCATTTTCTACAGAAACTAGGTCCAGAATTTCACTACTCAGTCGTTGAGGTAACGGAAGTAAGTTCCCCAGCTGAAGAAGTCATCAGCAGTAGCCGCATCCGCCGCCTGATAAGCGCTGGTCAGTGCGAGGAAGTGGGGGCCGCCCTGGGCCGCCCATATGCCGTTAAAGCGACGGTTGTCAAGGGCGATGGCAGGGGGCGGGAGATCGGTTTCCCAACCGCAAATTTAACGCCGGTTGAACCTGATCAGCTGTTGCCGCAAGGGGGCGTATTTGTGGCCTGGGCGGAGCTGGATGGCGATGTCCATTATGGGATGGTCAACATTGGCAGCCGGCCGACCTTTGGCGGCGGCAATATCGTCATGGAGATACACCTGTTCACCAGCGGATTGAAGGACCTTTATGGCCGCACATTAAAGGTGGCCTTTCTGCATCGCCTGCGTGACGAGAAAAAATTTGAAAGCGTGAATGCCCTGGTCGATCAGTTAGGACAGGACAGGAAAAAATCATTGGAATGGATCAACGAAAATCATGAAGGGGAAATAGTTCATGCCCTTGTCGTCTGAAAAAATACAGGAGCTCGTTACGAAATACGGCGCCAACGATAAAGACACAGGGGCGCCTCAGGTCCAAATCGCACTGCTCACTGAGCAGATCAGCGAATTGACCGGGCATTTCAAAGTCCACAAGAAAGATCACCACAGCCGCCGTGGCCTGTTGAAAATGGTAGGCCAGCGCCGCAGGCTTATGACCTATCTCAAGCGCACCAATGCGGATGTTTACAGCACATTGATCAAGGATCTAGGTCTGCGCGGATAAGATATCATCAAGTAGAAGCACAAAAAAAAACACCAACAGAAAGAGTCAGAAACAATAATGACAGTCAAAACACTAGAATTGGCGGGCCGGGAGCTCATCATCGAAACAGGCCGCATGGCCAAGCAGTCTCATGGATCGGTCACCGTCCGCTACGGCGACACGGTTGTGCTGGTCACAGCGGTATCCAACAGGGGACCCGGGGTAGACCGGGGCTTTTTTCCGCTCACCGTGGAGTACCGGGAAAAAACTTACGCGGCGGGGAATATTCCTGGAGGATTTTTCAAGCGTGAAGGGCGGCCCACCGAGCGGGAAATTTTAAGCGCCCGCCAAATTGACAGGCCCTGCAGGCCGCTGTTCCCCGTCGGCTACATGGCCGAAACCCAGATTATCGTCAACGTCCTCTCGATGGATGAGGATAACCTGCCTGACGTTTTAGGCATTATCGGCGCATCGATAGCGTTATCGATCTCGGACATCCCCTGGAACGGACCCATTGCCGCAGTGCGCGTGGGAAAAGTCGACGACAAACTGGTGCTCAATCCCACCAATGAACAGCTCGAAATGAGCACCATGGAGATTGTCGTGGTCGGCATGCAGGAGTCCATCATCATGGTCGAGGGCGAGTCTCACGAAATTTCCGAGGAGGAACTGATCTCCGCTCTGCAATATGCGCAGGAGGCGATTACCGATATTATTGCCCTGGGGGACGAGCTGGTCGCCGAGCTGGGGCAGGCCAAGCGTGAGTTCACCGTTCCCGAGGTTGATCAAGACCTGTTGAAAGCGGTAGCTGAAAAGGTGGAGCCCAAACTCGATGAGCTGAACAGTCCCAAGATGAAAGAAGATCGCTATGGGGCGGTCGACGCCTTCATTTTGTCGCTGCAGGAAGAGTTGGCTGAGGCGTATCCCGAGCAGGAAAAAGTGATCGCGGGCCATGCGGATGAGCTGATCAAAAATGACCTGCGGGCCAAAACCTTGGCTGGCGTCCGGGCTGACGGCCGCAAAAATGATGAAATTCGCGACATCTCCGCGGAAGTCTCGGTCCTGCCGCGCACCCACGGCTCGGCCCTGTTTACCAGGGGCGAAACGCAGGCGCTGGCCGTCGCCACCTTGGGCACCAAGCGGGATGAGCAGCTCATCGACGACCTGCTGGGCACCTGGTACAAGAACTTCATGCTGCACTACAACTTCCCGCCCTTTTCGGTAGGAGAGGCCCGCATGATGCGCGGCACCAGCCGGCGTGAGATAGGGCACGGCAATCTGGCCGAGCGCTCGATTTCGAAAATGCTGCCGGCATTTGAGGATTTCCCCTACACCATTCGACTGGTGTCGGAGATTCTCGAATCCAACGGCAGTTCGTCCATGGCCACAGTATGCGCCTGCTCTTTGGCGCTCATGGATGCCGGCGTGCCTATATTGGCGCCCATTGCCGGTATTGCCATGGGCCTGATCAAGGAGGGCGACAAATACGTTATCCTGTCGGACATTTTGGGCACCGAGGATCATCTGGGCGACATGGACTTTAAGGTGGCCGGCACATCTGAGGGGATCAACGCCATTCAAATGGACCTGAAGACCTTGGGCATCTCGGTTGATATTATGCGTGAGGCACTGGAGCAGGCCCGTGAGGGACGCCTGTTTATCCTGGGGAAAATGAACGCCGTATTGGATAAACATCGGGACGAGATCAACCAGTACGCTCCCCGCATTTTCCATACCTCCATCGACCCGGAGAAGATTGGCGCCCTTATCGGTCCGGGTGGACGCGTGATCAAGCAGATCCAAAAAGAGACCGGTTGCGACATTAATGTTGAAGATGATGGCACCATTGTTATCAGCGGCTCGGCAGATGACGATCTGGAAGGGGCCAAACGCGCCGTGAAGCTTATTTCTACCGATCCGGAAGTAGGGTCGACTTATGAGAGTACGGTCGTGCGCATCATGGACTTCGGCGCTTTTGTCAGCATCGCCCCCGGCAAGGAAGGGCTGGTGCATATCTCCCAGTTGGCCCATGAGCGGGTCAACAAAGTGACCGATGTGGTGAGAATGGGCGACAAGGTTGAAGTCAAGCTGATCAAGATCGATGACATGGGCCGTCTCGACTTCAGCCGCAAGGCGCTGCTTGAACGTCCGGCCGGAATGCCCGAGAGAAGCAACGAAAACGACGGGCGTAGCGGCAATGGCCGGCCTGACCGTGGCAGAAGGCCCGGCGGAAGGGGCGGCCCACGGAGGCGGTAATCTGCACCAGCTGGCACATTTGCCGGTAGAGGTAATAAAATGGTTATTGGTGTTCCACGCGAAATCAAGTCCCAGGAAAATCGCATTGCCCTGACCCCCTTCGGCGCTGAAACATTGGTGGCAAAGGGGCATCAGGTGTTGCTGCAGGTTGATGCCGGATTGGGTTGTGGGTATGACAATGAGGTCTACCGCCAAGCCGGCGCAGATCTGATTCAGTCGCCCAATGAAATCTTCGAACGGTCGGATTTGATTCTTAAGGTCAAGGAACCGCAGACGGTCGAAATCGACATGCTGCGCGAGGAGCAGGTCGTCTTCACTTACTTTCATTTCGCGGCTGACAGAGAGCTGACCGAGCGTTTCAGGGATACCGGAGCGACGGCCATCGCCTACGAAACGGTGCAGCTGCCTTCAGGTGAACTGCCCCTGCTCACGCCCATGTCTGAAGTGGCGGGACGTATGTCTGTGCAGGAAGGGGCCCGCATACTGGAGATGAGCAGCGGCGGCCGTGGTATCCTGTTGTCGGGCGTCCCGGGCGGCCAACCGGCAACGGTGACGATCTTGGGGGGTGGGGTGGTGGGCTACAACGCCGCCAAGATCGCCGCCGGCATGGGGGCCAACGTCTACATCCTGGATGTCGATATCGACCGGCTGCGCTACCTGGAGGACGTGATGCCGCCTAATGTCACCACCATCTATTCCAATCCGCAAGCCATCCGGGAGCTCCTTGGCCGCACCGACCTGCTGATAGGCGCAGTACTGGTGGTGGGGGCCAAAGCGCCTAAACTGGTAACGCGCGACATGCTGGAGCTGATGCGCACCGGCTCGGTCATTGTAGATGTGGCCGTTGATCAGGGCGGTTGCGTGGAAACGTGCCACCCGACCACCCATGAAGACCCCACATTTGTCATTGACGGTGTCGTGCATTACTGCGTGGCCAATATGCCCGGGGCCGTGCCCAATACCAGCACTCAGGCGCTGACCAATTCAACCTTCCCCTACGTGGCGCAAATCGCTGATCTGGGCGCGGAAGAGGCGCTGCGCCAGAATGCAGCTCTGCTGAAGGGGTTGAACAGTTATCACGGCAAAATCACCCACAGAGGGGTTTCCGAGGCGTTCGGCATGACCTTTGTGGAGCCATCGGCGGCGCTGAATTAGTCATCTTCAGACGTATAATCAGCTCGATACTGTAGCGATATATAGTCCTTGCATCCTCACTTATCTGTACTTACACTAAAGTAGTACTTTAATTTATAAACTTTGCAGGGGCTGCCTTGGCGCTTGACGTTAAGAAATTGTACTATTCCATCGGCGAAGTCAGTGAAATCACCGGCTTGAAGCCGTATGTGCTGCGCTACTGGGAGACAGAGTTCTCCAATTTGGCCCCTTCCAAAAACCCCACCGGCAACAGGGCTTACACCCAAAAAGATATTAACATCATCCTGGCCATCAAGCGCCTGCTGTACCAGGAACGCTTTACCATTGAGGGGGCCCGCAACTTTTTTAAAGGCCGCCAGGGCGAGGATGGCCAACCGCTCAGCGGCTCCGGCGCCATACGTGCCCGGGATGAGGCCCGCCAGGTGTTGGAGGAAATTCATGCCTCCCTGGGAGACCTGCTGAATATCGTGCGCAAGGAAAAGTGACGCAATCGCTTCAGTCGAAAAGTAAATTGATAGCTGTAACGGAACGTGGCGCAGCCCGGTAGCGCACTTGACTGGGGGTCAAGGGGTCGCGAGTTCAAATCTCGCCGTTCCGACTCGTGGGGCTAAGCCCCCCATTTCTCCATTACCCGGCACGGGAATCGACCTATGGATTCTGACATTCGCAAGCAGGTAATGCGCCTGTTTACCTACGGCGTCTACGTGCTGACGGCCCGGCAGAAGGACGAAGTGGTTGGCTCCACCGTCACTTGGGTCTCCCAGGCCTCCTTCGAGCCCCTGCGCATCACCGTGGCCGTCAAGGTGGGGGGGCGTGCCCACGAAATGCTGCAAACCGGCAGCAAGTTTGCCCTGAACCTGATCGGCCAGAACCAGCGGGAAATAGCCGCGGCATTCTTCAAACCGCCCAAATGGAGTGACGGACAACTCAGCGGTTACCCTTGCCACGATGGCGCACTCAGCGGCGCGCCGATCCTGGATGACGCCCCCGGCTGGCTGGAGGCGCAGATCAACGGCAGCATCGAAGGCGGCGACCACACCATATTCGTCGCTGATGTGCTCGACCTGGGTCTCAACGGCGATGCGCTGGACTCTCTGGCGTTGCGGGACACGCCGTGGCACTACGGGCATTAAACAGAGGCAGCCTATGATGCGCCACCACCACGATTCTAGGATGAGTAGCCGATTTATTGCCCTCATGCTTATGTTGGTTTTTGGCCGGCCACTTATTGGACAGGTAAGGCTAGATTACGTCAGCCCCGGGGTGCAGATAGGTCGCACTTTGGGAGTGGGAAATTTCGTTTCTGCCCAAATCACCGTTGGGGCGTTCGGGGATGATAATCGCGGGTATCCAGGTGCGACCATCGGCATGCGTTGGCAGGAAAAAGGTACTACCGTATATATGGATGTGCAGTTATCCGCTATTGCAGTTGGGGCAGGAATCGGCATAGCCTTAATATTTCCCCAGCCTGGTCGAGGGCGTGACAAGTTGATCGAAAGTGGCTTGCGCTTCAAAGGATACGCCGGAATGCTGGCCTATGCGACCTACGATGTCCTGAAATTGAAAGGCAAACCTTACGAGAAAAATATAGGGCTGATTGTAGTGAAACCGAGTGGACCTATCTTCGAGTTCGGCTTCTTTTAATGATTTAATTTGTCGCTATGCTCATAGGTGCCAAGGCCTACCCTTCTCTATTAAATTCCGCACATTGAAGCGGCCAGACGCGGCTTCATTTCGATCACGTTAACCAGCGCTATGGGGCCATATTGCCTGCTGCTGCAAAAATAAAAGAGCCTGAAGTCACCGCCGAACTGGCACTGGAGCACGGCCTCTCCGCCGATGAGTACGACCGCATCTGCGACATTCTCGGCCGCGACCCCAACTACACCGAGCTCGGCATTTTCTCCGTGATGTGGAGCGAGCACTGCTCCTATAAAAGTTCCATTAAAGTGCTGAAGACATTGCCCCGCTCAGGTGAGCGCCTGCTGGTGGAGGCGGGGGAGGAGAACGCCGGTCTGGTCGACATTGGCGACGGCCTGGCGGTGGCCTTCAAAATTGAGAGCCACAACCATCCCTCAGCCATTGAGCCATACCAGGGCGCGGCGACCGGCGTGGGCGGCATCATGCGCGACATCTTCACCATGGGCGCCCGGCCTGTGGCCTCCCTCAACTCCTTGAGGTTCGGCAGCCTGGATGATCCGCACAACCGTTTTCTCCTCGACCAGGTGGTCAAGGGCATCGGCGATTATGGCAACTGCCTGGGCATCCCCACCGTGGGTGGAGAGGTTGTCATTTCCGACGCCTACCAGGGCAACCCCATTATCAACGCCATGGCAGTCGGGGTGGTGGAGCATGGCAAAGTGGCCAGCGCCGTGGCCAAAGGCGCGGGGAATCCCGTCTACCTGGTGGGCAGCAAGACCGGCCGCGACGGCATCCATGGGGCCACGTTCGCCAGCGAGGAACTCTCCTCTGAATCGGCGGCCCGCAAAAGCAATGTGCAGGTGGGCGACCCCTTCACTGAAAAGCTGCTCATGGAGGCCTCCCTGGAACTGGCCGGCCGGTCGTTTTTAGTCGGCATGCAGGACATGGGCGCAGCCGGCATCACTTGCAGCAGCAGCGAAATGGCCGCCAAAGGGGGCGCGGGAATGCGCCTGCAGATCGACAAAGTACCCCTGCGCGAACCGGGCATGAGCCCCTATGAAATATTGCTGTCGGAGTCGCAGGAGCGGATGCTGGTGGTCATTCAAAAGGGGTTTGAGCAGGAGTTGCAGGAGATATTTCATCGCTGGGAATTGGGCTGTGTACGCATTGGAGAGGTCACCAACACCGGGCGGCTGGAACTGTACCTCCGCAAGCATAAGGTCGCGGACGTCCCTTGCCATGATCTGGTTTTGGGGGGCGGCGCCCCGCAGTACAATCTGCCTTCGAAAAGGCCTGCGTACTTGAGCAATTTGACCCTCGATATTTCGGCTCTGAAGGAGCCTAGGGATTTGAACGCCACCCTGCTGCTGCTGCTGGGTCGACCGTCCATTGCCCATAAGGGAGCCATATTCGGGCAGTACGACAGCACTATCGGGACCGATACGGTGCAGGGTCCCGGTGGCGACGCGGCGGTGATCCGGCTGAAAGGGACGCGCAAAGCGCTGGCCTTTTCCACCGATGGCAACGGACGCTATGTCTACCTTAATCCGCGCTCAGGTGGGGCCATTGCCGTGGCGGAAGCGGCCCGCAACGTGGTCTGCGCCGGGGCCAAACCTGTGGCCATCACCAACTGCCTCAATTTCGGCAATCCCAACGATCCCGAAATTTACTACCAGTTCACTGAAGCGGTCGTCGGCATCACGCAGGCCTGCCGGGCGCTTAACACGCCCGTTACAGGCGGCAACGTCAGTTTCTACAATGAGAACCCCGGCGGCGCCATCTATCCCACGCCCGTTATAGGCATGCTCGGGATTATTGAAAATATCGAACATCTGACGACCCCCGGTTTCAAGGCTGAAGGCGACTTTGTGGTGGTTTTGGGATCCATCAACGGGGACCTGGGCGGCAGCGAATACCTTGAAATGGAGCATGGCCAGGTGGCGGGCAACGCCCCGCTCATCGATCTCGATACCGAGCTGCACGTGCAGAACGTCTGCCTGGCGGCCATCCAGGAAGGCCTGATCCATTCGGCGCACGATATCTCCGATGGGGGTCTGGCCGTCTGTCTGTCTGAATCGTTGCTTGGCGGGACCGATGGATTGGGCGTCGAAATCCATTTGTCGCGCCGCCTGCGCAATGACGAAATCCTGTTTGGGGAGAGCCAAAGCACGATCATTGTCACCATTTCAGAAGATCATCTGCTGCCGTTGCAGCGACTGGCCATGCAGGAACAGATACCGGTTGTGACCATAGGCAGGGTCACCGCCGATGCGCGGCTGAAGATCAATGATATCGTTGATATCAAAAGAGCAGACCTGGCCAAGGCCTATTACGGTGGGTTTGCCGCCATCATGTAGCGCCCCGCTGATGCCCCGACCGGCAGCCAAGCCCCTCCGCTTGAACACCGGCGCGGCTAAACGATGATGGCGCGATCCTCCCATAGCGAACAGACCCGTTTTAACGGCTCGCCCCACGCCACCATTGGGGTCGAGGCTGAGCTGTTCCTGGTCGATCCTGAGTCGTACGACTTGGTTGACGCCGCTCCGGCTATTTTGTCCCGGTTCAGTGGCGACCCCCATGTGAAGGCGGAGCTGCTGGAGTCGATGATCGAAGTCAACACCGGTATCTGCGAAGATGTTTCGGCAGTGAAAGCCGATCTGCAGACCAAAATTGGCGCCGTCGCCAGCGTGGCGGCTGAGCAGCATCTGGGACTTGTATCGATGGGCACCCATCCCTTCGGGAGATGGTCTGACGCCTCCGTCACTCGCAACGACCGTTACCAGGGGTTCCTCGAGCGGATGCAGTTTCCGGTGCGGCGGCTGCTCATCAGCGGTCTGCACGTCCATATTGGCGTTCCCGATGGCGAACGGGCCATTGCCGTCATGAACGGGCTGCTCAGGTATATTCCCCATTTCATCGGCCTGTCAGCCAATTCGCCATTCTGGGATGGGGAACTCACCGGCCTGGCATCGACGCGCATGAAAGTCTTCGAAGGGATGCCCACCGGGGGCTTGCCACCGAGGTTAACCGATTACAATCAGTTCCGGCAGCTGGTGCATACACTGAAGGCAGCCGGCGCCATCCATTCCGTCAGCGAAGTCTGGTGGGATATCCGGCCGCATCCCGGTTTTGGCACTGTGGAGATCAGGCTCATGGACGCCGTCCCCTCCATCGGCGAGATGGTCTCCCTGGCCGCTCTGGCACAATGCCTGGTGGTGGCCCTGCTGGATGATTACGAAACGGCGCAACAGTTGCCGCTGCTGCCCGAGTGGGTGGTGCGTGAAAACAAGTGGCGCGGCGTCCGTTACGGTCTGGGCGCGGAAATTATTATTGATGACGAAGGGAAGCGCCAGCCGTTAAAAGATGCGCTGGCCGAGCTCCTGGCGCGACTCGCGCCTGTGGCCGACCGGCTGGGGTGCGGGGCAGAGCTGGCCCTGCTGCACGAGGTTGCCACCACGGGGGCGCCGGGTGACAGGCAGGTGAGCCGGCACCGGGCAGGGGGCGATTTAAAGGCCGTAGTGGGGGCCGCAATGCTGGAACTGAGCCGATTGTGACGAAATCAATTCCTGCGATTTTCCCGTGCGCACGCTAACTTCCCATCATTGCCTGCCAATCGTAGCCGGAAGGAACACTTTGTGGAAAAGATCTACCGCCCAATCCTACTTCAATCCGTCTGTCTCACTCTGCTTCTGTGTCTGCCGCTGTGGTCCCAGGACAACCCTAGGCCCGTGCGAAAAAGCCTGCGCGTGCCTCAGGACAGTCTTGTCACCATCTTTCTGACCAACAGCATGTCGCTTGAAAATTTTCTCATTGTCAAGACTGGCGAGGTGTGGGTACTGCATAATTCCAACCGCGTCAGCCAGGAGATTTCATCGAGAGATATTTTCCGGGTCATCAAGGGAGGGATCGATATCAGCGACCAATATCCCTCCATTGGCGGGACGGAGCTGCCGCCGGCCTTCTCTCCGCCGGTCGAGCTGCTGATTAAGGTGGCTATCGGCGCTGTTCTGGCCGGAGTGGCGTGGATGGTCATCGGCACCGGCCTCGGTTATTAGACTTGCCGCGATGGGGCCGGCCGTGTTTTGAACGTGTGAGGGGCGCCGGGCGACAGGCAGGTGAGCCGGCACCGGGCAGGGGGCGATTTGAAGGCCGTAGTGGAGGCCGCTATGGAGGAGTTAATGGATGTTGGATAGTGGATGTTGGATGATGAAAATTTGATTCATTCTACAATCTTCAATTATCCATACCTGGCAACAGCCGCGCCTCTTCAATTTTCAATGCCCCTGCCCGCTGCTCCTGCCACCGCCACTGCCACTTCTTCTCCAGCGTCCGCCTGATTCAGCACCCATGCCCGCCGCCGTCCCTTTAACTTGCGGCCCATGAAATCACTCCGCCGCTTATATGATTGGGTCCTTGGCTGGGCTGAAACTCCATATGGCGTGCCAGCGCTGCTGATCCTCGCGTTCGCCGAATCGTCTATATTTCCGATTCCACCCGATGTGCTGCTCATCGCCCTGGCGGTAGCGGCGCCCACCCGGGCATTCTGGTTTGCCTTCGTCTGTCTCGTTGGGTCGATAGCGGGGGCCTTCGCCGGCTACGCCATTGGCTATTTCGCCTGGGACAGCGTGGGACAGCCGATCATTGACTTCTACCACGGACAAGCCACCATGGACTGGATACAGGCGCAGTACGACGCCAGAGGTTTCTGGGGGGTGCTGGTGGCTGCCATAACGCCCATCCCGTACAAGGTCTTTACCATCGCCTCGGGGGTGTTCAAGTTCGACCTGCTGACGTTTGCCGGCGCTTCGATAATAGGTCGCGGTATACGCTTTTTTGCCGTGGGGGCGCTCATCTATCGCTACGGCGCGCCCATTAAATCGTTCATCGATAAAAACTTCAACCGGGTGGCACTTGTCTTTACCGTGCTTTTGGTGGGAGGTTTTGCGCTTCTTAAGTGGCTGATCTGACCGATGCTATCCAAAGCTGCCCACGCCGTCTCACTGCTGGTTAACCCGTTCACCAATCTCACTCCGGCGCTGGCCGTGCTGTTTCTGGGCGGCGCAGGCAGCGTGACGGGCGCAATAGTGGGCATGCCCCTGCTGATTGGCATCCTGTTTGGCAGCCTGTTCCCGGCGCTCTATGTGATGCGCCTGAAAAGACGGGGCGATATTGCCGAATGGGATGTGCCGCAAAAGGATCTGCGCTTCAAGCCGCTGGCCTGGGGTATCGGCAGCTATCTCGCCGGGTTCGGACTGATGGCCCTGGCCGGAGCCCGGGGGATTCCGCTGGGACTCATGTTCTGCTATGCCACCAATACGATGGCTGTGCTGGTCATAACCAGGTGGTGGAAAATATCCATTCACGCAGTAGGCATCAGCGGACCGCTGGCGGCCTGCCAAATGGCTTTCGGCGCGGCCGTCTATCCGTGGTGGGGGCTGGTTCCCTTGGTGGCCGTCTCGCGCGTCTATCTCGGCCGCCATACTATTTCGCAAGTCGCTGCCGGCGCGGTTTTGGGCGCAATTCTGACCGTCATCCAGATTCATTTCCTGTTTATGTGAGGCCTCCTTATGCGTAAAGTACTGGTCACCGGAAGCAATCGGGGCATCGGCCTCGGCTTTGTAAAACACCTGCTTGGCGGAGGAGATGTCGTGTTCGCCGGCTGCCGCAATCCCGATGGGGCGGCCGCTCTCAAGGCGTTGCAGCCTGAGGCCGGGGAACGCCTGGTCGTGATGCCCCTGGATGTCACGGATGAGGCATCCATTACCCAGGCGGCAACTGTGGTGGACGATAGCGGCGGCAACCTTGACCTGTTAATCAATAACGCCGGCGTGGGCGGAGATCAAACGGCCCTGGGCAACATAGATGCTGATGACATGCTGCAGACATACCGCGTGAATGTGGCCGGGCCGCTGATGATGGCGCAGACATTCGCGCCGTTGCTGGCAAAGGGGAACGGTCCATTCATCGTTAACATTACTTCGCTCATGGGCTCCATCGCCGACAACCGGGGCGGAGGCTGGTATGCCTACCGGACCAGCAAGGCGGCCCTGAATATGGTATGCGCGAATTTGGCGCTTGATCTGAAGCCACAGGGGATCGGGGCGGTGGTGCTGCACCCGGGGTGGGTGCGGACCGATATGGGTGGCAGCGGCGCAACCCTCAGCATTGAAGAGTCGGTCGGCGCCATGCTCAATGTCGTTGACCATCTGACCCTGAGTGACAGCGGCAAATTTTTTAACCGTAATGGGGGCAGGGAGCCGTGGTAGCGGCGGTAATAGGCTTGTAACCGACGGGGGCGGCCCGTAATTTTCCCTGCAGGATAATGCAGCGGGGCATGGCGCAGCCCGGTAGCGCGCTTCGTTCGGGACGAAGAGGTCGGGAGTTCAAATCTCCCTGCCCCGACCACACAGGCTCATCCGCCAGGCTGGGCCATTATTTCTTTTAACCGGCCGATAGGATCATCAGCGCCACACAGGATTGGGCATGCCGGACCGTTATAACCCGCAACAGGTAGAGCAGAAGTGGCAACGCCGCTGGGCGGAGTCCCGGGCGCACCGCCCCGATATGGACTCTCCGGCCCGTAAGCTCTACAGCCTGACCATGTTCAGCTATCCCTCAGGTGATAAGCTGCATGTCGGGCACTGGTATAATTACGGTCCTGCCGACAGCTGGAGCCGCTTTAAAAAGATGCAGGGCTTTGATGTTTACCATCCCCAGGGATTTGACGCGTTCGGTCTGCCGGCCGAGAACTATGCCATCCAAAATGGGGTGCATCCTGCCCAGAGCACGCAATCCAATATTGCCACCATGAAACGCCAACTGGGCGAAATAGGCGCCATGTACGACTGGGAAAGCTTCCTTGATACCAGCCATCCAGAGTACTACAAATGGACCCAGTGGTTGTTTCTCAAACTGTACGAAATGGGGCTGGCCAACAGGGAAGAAGCGCCGGTCAACTGGTGCCCAAAGGACGAAACCGTGCTGGCCAATGAGCAGGTGCGCGATGGCCGCTGTGATCGATGCGGCACGGCGGTGGTGCAGAAAATTCTCCGTCAGTGGTTTTTCAAGATCACCCGCTATGCCGATGAGCTCCTGGAAGATTTAGACCAACTTGATTGGCCGGAGAAGACCAAAGCCATGCAGCGCAACTGGATCGGAAAATCGACCGGCGCCACCATCGAATTCCCTCTCGCCAATGAAAGTGGTGAGGCGATTAAAGTCTTTACGACCCGGCCCGACACCTTGTATGGCGCAACCTACATGGTGCTGGCGCCGGAGCATCCGCTGGTGGAAAAACTGGTTCAGCCGGCGCAGGCCGCGCAGGTCGCCGCTTATCAAGCCAGGGCCAACGCGCAGACGGAGCTCGACCGCATTTCCCAGGGGCAGGCGAAAACCGGCGAGTTTACCGGCGGCTATGCCATCAATCCCTTTACCGCGCAGAAGGTGCCGGTCTGGATTGCCGACTACGTGCTCTATTCCTATGGCACCGGCGCCATCATGGCTGTGCCTGCCAGCGATGAGCGGGACTTTGAGTTCGCCACGCTGTTTAACCTGCCCATTATCGAAGTGGTATCGCCGGACGGGCAGACGCATGACGCGCCCATCTGCTACACCGGCAAGGGCATCGCCGTCAACTCCGGTCCCTATACCGGCATGGCAACCGATGAAGCGACCCGGCGCATGACTGACGAGCTTGAGCAGCGGGGGATAGGGGAGCGGACCGTACAGTACAAAGTCCGTGACTGGTGCATCAGCCGCCAGCGATACTGGGGCGCTCCTATACCGATTATCCATTGCCCCGATTGCGGTGAGGTGCCGGTGCCGGAAAAGGATCTGCCGGTAAAACTGCCCGAAGACGTTGACCTGGCTGCGGCCGTGGGGCGGGAGGTGTCGCCCCTGGCCACCTCGCCCGGATTTATGAATGTCCCATGCCCAAACTGCGGCCATGACGCCCGCCGCGACTCCGACACCATGGACACGTTTGTCGATTCGTCGTGGTATTTTTTGCGCTATCCCGACAGTGGAAACCCGGATGCCGCGTTCACGCCGGAGCGCCTGAAAACCTGGCTGCCGGTGGATATGTACATTGGCGGGATCGATCACGCCGTCATGCACCTGTTTTACGCCCGCTTTATCGTGAAAGCCTTGCGCGACGCCGGACTGCTTAACTTTGACGAGCCATTTTTGAGGCTGTACCACCAGGGAATTATCACCAAAGATGGCGCCAGGATGTCAAAATCGAAAGGGAATACGGTTTCGCCGGATCCCTTTCTGGAAAAATATGGTTCGGACGTATTCCGCACTTACCTCATGTTCATGGGGCCGTACGATGAAGGGGGCGATTGGAGCGATTCGGGCATCACCGGTATTTCGCGGTTCCAGAAGCGGATTTGGCGGCTGTTGCAGCAACCGGTATCCGATGCCGCTACAGGCGCCGCGCCAGGCAACCCACAGCAACTGCGGCTGCTACACCTGACGATAAGGGATGTGACCCGTGAGCTCGAGCAGTTGCGCTTCAATACGGCTATCGCTCATTTGATGGAACTGTCGAACGGACTGTCTGGCTTGGAGCCCCTCAGCGGCGCTGTGCGCGACAGTTTTATCCAGCTCCTCGCGCCGCTCATGCCACACCTGGCGGAAGAGCTGTGGGAACTGGCCGGGCAGCCGGCCTCGATATTTGCATCCACATGGCCTGCGTTCGATCCCGCGCTGTGTGCGGACGACCAGGTAACCATGGCTGTCACCGTTAACGGGAAACGCCGCGCTGAAATGGTGGTGCCGGTGGACATCTCAAAAGTTGACCTGCTGCGGCGGGCCAAGGAAATACCGGCCGTTGAGAGCCGGATCGCCGGCAAAAACGTGATCAAGGAGATCGTGGTCCCCGGCCGCCTCGTCAATTTTGTCGTCGATTAACCTTTTGGGGCGTCAGTCTAACTATACATAAGATATATTCTGCGCACTTTATTTATTGCGACTCACAGCGCCAAGCAGTCACGAATCCACTGCATATACGGCTCATGCAGCACCTCCCCGCTTAAACGGACGATCTCCGGCACATCATAACTGTGGTGGGCTTCAATGATGGCCTGGACATCGGCCGTATTTTCAAGCGTCGTTTTAATAAGCATCATGATCTCGGTTTCTGACTGGGTTTCCCCTTCCCACCTGAACACCGATACCACATTGGGCAGCAGGTTGACGCACGCGGCGCTGCGGCTGTCGACCAAAAGCCGCGCCAACTGCTCCGCCTGAGCTAAATCATCGTGGGTGGTCATGATAATCTGGAGTTTGTTATAGGTTGGTTTCATGCCGGTAATGTAGGCTGGCGGCAAATTAAGTGCCAACTGTTTGGTCGGCTTCAGGCAGCAATAAATTTCATTGACTCCAAGGCGCTATCTGCCGCATATTGACAGCGCCATTGGCAGCTAACAATTCTGGTACGCTCAGAAGACCACGCCTCCGGTCATTATTCAATGACTGGGGGCGTTTTTTTTAAGGAAATTTCGTGCCCCGGGCAGAAATCGAACCGGCAACCACCGGCTCGGCAGGCCGAACCTACCGATGGGAGATAAAGAGTGATGCGCTATAAATTAGTGGTTAGGCCTGCATAGTCAACCACGGCTACAAATTCCATATCGAGGCAGTTAGGACTCAATCAGCATCAATATACCCAGCACAAAGGCAGTCATGGTGCCTATGGCCAGGATATAAATGGGCCTGGTCCATCCGTACTCTCGCCAGGACGGGATGTCGGCATAATAACGAATCGCGTCCAGCACGACGATAGAGAGCAGGACAATAAACAGCACCCGGCTCATGCCACCGCTCCCCCCTTCGGTAAGCAAATGATGATTGCCGGCGCAAAGTTAGAGCATCTGCCCGAGATAGTTGTCATGGAATTATAAAAGTAGCGTTGTGGCAGCCCCCCAAAATTCCCTACAAGGCACTTTCATCCCTGTAGCCACACTTATCAGCCGCGCCAACACCCCACTCCCATGTGGAATATCCAATGGCGTAGGGCCGGAAAGCCTTGGATTTCGTATCGCTGTTGGATGCTGTAGAGGCACGGCTGAGGCCTCTTTGATCTCGATGACAATATGACTTAACCTCGATTTTCTTCCCAAATGTGACCCGCATCACGCCTGTGGTTATTAAAGCTAAAGTGGGCCACTGGCGGAGCCGATAAGGGGGTTAGAGGCTGAACAAATGGGATTACCGGAACATATTCAACAACATCTGTTAGACGGGAATTTTAAGGGCAAATAATGACCTGTCCGCATTCCTATGAGATCCGCACAGTAGAGGCGGTATACTTTAAGCCTGTCGACGAGTGGCTCTACCATGCCGGCCCGTTCTACCGCAACGAGAAAAACGAGCGGTGCCTGGCACATGGCAACGCCTTCTACAGTATTGAGGACGCCATTGAGGAGCTAACCTTGGTGGTCTGCCATAGGTGCGGAGAGGGGCTTTTATAATGCGCTTTCTCCAGGCTTTACCATTGGCGGCTTGCTCATGGCCTGCCAAGCTGGAGGCCATCGCCGTCGACATTGTTTCGGGAACTGGTAGGTAATCATGGTCATTGATTTAATTGAGTATAGTATCGAGCTAAGCGACACCGGAGAACAGATTCTGACGTTTATATTCATGCTGGTCTGCGCCTATGGAGTAAGAGCAATGGGTAGAGATATCAGAAAATGGCAGCGCGCAGGGAAGACCGATTCGCAAAGCACCGAATTGGGAGCGTAAAGCCGCGAGGGTCCCTATTGCGCGGCAACCACAATGTGATCAGGTATCAGAGCAAGGCGGAGGGCGTCCTCAAGCTCGAAGGTGCCGGAGGCACGAATTTACCGATGGACGACTGATTCTATTTAAATTCGTAATTCGGCCGGCAATATAGGGCAATCCCCGGTAACCGGGCCTGAACGGAAAAACCAACCTCCCATCGGATGAAGGGGATTCTCCTCAAGTGCCCCGGGCAGGAATCGAACCTGTGACCTTCCCGACGCAAAGTCGGGACGCTCTAGACAATCTAGTGCCCCGGGCAGGAATCGAACCTGTGACCTTCCCGACGCAAAGTCGGGACGCTCTAGACAATCTAGTGCCCCGGGCAGGAATCGAACCTGTGACCTCTGGCTTCGGAGGCCAGCGCTCTATCCAACTGAGCTACCGGGGCATAATTTATAAGGGAACTGATGGACCTGGCGACTGCCACCGCCAACTGGCTCCAGGTTTCAGGTTGCAAGTTTCTGGCCACTGGCCTTTTTTCCCTGCCAACTGCTACTGCCCCTTGACCCTCGACAAGCTCAGGGTGACGGTTGCCGGCCACTGCACCTGCTAACTGTTCTCCTCCGGCTGCACGAAGCCAATCGGTTTATCATCCATGGGATTGGGAAAATCAAACCCTTCCCGGTTGGGGAAATGGACCAGCGTGGCGATCTTATCCCAACGCAGCAGGAAATTGGCCTCCAGGCGGGTCTTCACCCGCTGATCTTCCGGCAGGGGGCGTCCATGGGCATCGTTGGTCTTCATAAGGATATACCGCGGATGCTCCACCCACAGGCCCAGGTCGTCCAGACCGATGACTTTCAGGAAGGGTGACCCGGTGGTCACGCCGATGGACTCGAGGCCCTTGGCATCGGTCAGGATCACCTGCACGATGTCCCCCACTATCTCCGCTGTCGTCATGGCTTTCATATTGAAGGTGAATTTAACCTAGCGCCCCGCCGCTACCCCAGCACTTATTTCCGCCGCCAGCACCGTGTTGGACACCAGCATGGCCACCGTCATCAAGCCCACCCCCCCAGGCACGGGCGTGATGGAATTGGCCCTGCCCAGCATGTCGCCGGTGATGACGTCCCCCTCCAAGTGGTAGCCCTTCTCGCTGTCGTCCTCCACGCGGTTCATGCCGACGTCAATAATATCGACGCCCGGCTTGACCATATCAGGGCTAATCAGCCCAGGCACACCCGTTGCGACAATGAGCAGATCGGCCTGGCGGGTGAAGGCGGAGAGATTTTCTGTCCCCGTATGGCAGAGGGTTACCGTCGCATTTCCAGTAGGCCGCTTCAGGCTCAGCAGCGCTGCCAGCGGCTTGCCCACGATCATGCTGCGCCCGGCCACCACCGCGTGACGTCCGGCAGTTTTGATTTTATAATGTTGCAGCAGTTCAAGTATTCCTTGAGGTGTGCAGGGAATGAGGGCTGGCCGGCCGGCCATTAAAAGTCCCAGATTATAGGGGTGGAAACCGTCTACGTCTTTATCCGGTGTTACGCGGTCCAGCAGGCGGTCGGCCGCCAGATGCGCCGGCAACGGCAACTGCACCAGCAGCCCATGAAACCGGTCGTCACCATTGAGGCGGTCTATCAGCGCCCCGAGGTCGGATGCGGAGGTATCACTTGGCAGGGCAAACGTTTCCGCCATCAGCCCCAGGCGGGCAAAAGCTTTGCTCTTGCTCCGGACGTACACCTGCGAGGCGGGATTCTCGCCGACCAGAATCGCGGCCAGTCCCGGGACGACCCCCCTGTCAGCCAGGGCGGCAATGCGCGGCTCCAGTTTGGCATAAACCCCGTCCGCCACAGGTTTGCCCCGCAGCAGCGTCGTCTCCCTAGCGGTCATAGGGATTGCCGGAAATTGTCAGCAGGGGTGAGTCAGTCTTTGAAGGAGGAGTCCAGGACCTCCTCCACGCGGTTGGATATGGCCTTGGCCTGCTCCTCAATCTGATTGAGAGCCAGCGATTTTTTCCGCCGCTCGGTAAACAGCTCATCGGTAATGCTCATGGCCGCCAGCATGGCGATCCGCGTGGTCGATTGGACGCCCGGCAGGTTCAGTTCGGTTTCGCGCATGCGCTCATCGACGTAGGCCGCCACATCGGCAATGTAGCCGCGATCCGCCACCGCCTTGACGGTGTACTCGTGGCCATAGATCGATACCCGGATCATGTTATGTTCTAAATCTTCAGCCATGGTCTCCTCCGGTTGTTCATGCTCTGCGCCACTGGGCCTGGTGCCGTTGGGCCAGATGTGCCGCGATTTTCTCCATTTCCCTGTCCACTTCGGCGTCTGTCAAAGTGCGGTCGTCGGCCTGCAAGTAGAGCCGATAGGCCAGGCTTTTACGATCCGCGGCGACCTGTTCGCCCGAATATAAGTCAAAAAGTCTCACATCGCGGAGAATTTTGCTGCCCGCATCCCAAATAGCTGACAGCAGTTCGCCCGCCGGGGCCTCCTGCGGCGTCTCCAGGGCCATGTCACGCTCCACAATGGGGAACGGAATAACCGGCTGATATTCGATCTCCGCCGTAGCCGTTTTAACCAGCGCCTGCAGATCAATATCGGCCAAAACTGCTGACGATTGCAGATCGAACTTTTGGCGAAGTTCTGCGGAGACCACCCCCAGCCTGCCGATGATCTCCCCCCCACGTTCAGCGACCATCGCATCGGCCAACCCTTGGACCCGGGCCGCTTTCCAGGTCACGGTCTGACGACCCCCGTCCTCAAGCAGGCGCTGGACAACCCCTTTCAGGAAAAATATATCGGCAGGCGGCTGTGGCTTCCAATGCGGCAGTGCGGTCCCGTCCGAGGCGAGTATGGCCAGGCGGAATTGCTCCCTGTCGCGATTATAGAGCGAGTCATCGGCTGCATGGATGGCTCCGATTTCGAACAGCCGGATACCCTTTTGCTGCCGATTTTCGTTAAAAGATTGCGCCTGCAACAGTCCCGGCAACAGCGAATTGCGCAGACAGTTCATTTCGCTGGTGAGCGGATTGGCCAGGGTCACCGGCGGCGCGTCCGAGAATAGCCTCGTGAGCGAGAGCTCGGTCAGCGTAACGGCCAGGTGTTCGTGGAAACCGAGGTTCACCAGCGAGCGGCGCAGCGGCTCCATGAATGCCTGACTGTCGGCAATGATGCCATCGAAGCGCACGTCGATGCCCATGACCGGCGGGATCGTCTCATAACCAACCATCCGGGCCACCTCTTCGATGAGGTCGACCTCCAGCCTTATTTCAGGGCGATTGAGCGGCACGGTGCACCGCAAAACGTCGTCATCGGCGACCTCCGCCGCTATGGACAGGCGCTGCAACGCGTCGGCAATCTCACTTTGTGACAGCTCAAGGCCGGTGAGCCGGTTGGTGAAACGGGTAGAAATATCGACGATCTGCGGCGCATGCGGCACCGGATATATATCGATCCTGCCGCTGGCAATTTCGCCTCCAGCCGAGTCGGCAATGAGCTGCGTCACCCGGTCCAGGGCTACAATAACGCCGTCGATGTCGATATCGCGCTCAAAGCGCTTGGAGGCCTCCGTCGACAGGTCAAGGGACTTGGCCCCTTTGCGGATGACGGCCGGTGCAAAATAGGCGCTTTCAATGAGGATATTGGTGGTGGCATCGGTGACTTCGGAGTTTTCGCCGCCCATAATGCCGGCCAGCGCCACCGGTCCGTTGCCGTCGGCGATGAGCAGATGATGGCCGCCCAAGGCGCGCTCGACGCCATCGAGGGTCGTGAATTTCTGGCCTGCCTTGGCAAAGGTGACGTCAATGCGGTGCTCTGCCAACCGGTCATAGTCGAACACATGCAGCGGCTGGCCCAGCTCCATCATCACGTAGTTGGAGGCATCCACCACGTTGTTGATGGGACGCATGCCGATGGCGCTCAGGCGGTCTGCCAGCCACTGCGGCGAAGGCCCGATCCGGATGCCAAGCACCACTCTGGCGGCGTAGCGGTGCGCCCCTTCCGGTGAGGTGATGCTCACTTGCGCAAGGGTGTCGATGGGTGGGCCGGACTCGGTGAGCGTGATTTTGGCCATGGTGATTTTACGGTCGAGTTTGGCGGCAATATCACGGGCGACACCCAGATGCGAAAAGGCGTCACCCCGGTTGGGCGTGAGATCGAGGTCCAGCACCCCAACCTGCCCTTTGCTCAAGTATCGCTTGAAGTCCTGGCCCAGGGGCGCGTCAGGGTCAAGCACCATGATGCCTGCATGGTCAGTGGACAAGCCCAGCTCATCTTCCGCGCAAATCATGCCGTGGCTGACTGCCCCACGAATCTTGGCCTTTTTGATTTTGAAATTGCCAGGCAGAACGGCGCCCACGACGGCCACGGGCACCCTCTGCCCCACTCGCACATTGGGCGCGCCGCAAACGATGGCGAGGCTCTCCACGCCGGTGTCGACCGTGCACAGGGTGAGATGATCCGAGTCGGGGACTGGCTCAATCGACTTGACCTCGCCGATAACGACCCCGCTGAAGTCGTGCCGCTCTTTTTCGGCCAACGCTTCCAGCCCGATGAGGGAGAGCATATCGGCCAGCTCTTCGGGCGACTGATCAATCTCGACAAAATCGGTCAGCCAGTCGACGGATACTTTCATGACCGGAACTGCCGCAGGAAGCGCAGGTCGCCATCGAAAAAGTGGCGGATATCTTCCACCCCCCATTTGAGCATGGAGGTCCGCTCAATGCCCATGCCAAATGCGTAGCCGGTCCATTTGTGGGGGTCGATGCCCCCCGCCTTGAGCACATTGGGATGGACCATGCCGCAGCCTAAAATTTCCAGCCAGCCGGTACCCTTGGTGATGCGGTAGTCGGCCTCGCTCTCCAGGCCCCAGTAGATATCGAGCTCGGCACTGGGCTCGGTGAAAGGGAAATAGCTGGCCCGGAAACGAGACTTCACGTCAGCGCCGAAAAATTCCCGTACAAAATGGGCCAGCGTCCCTTTGAGCTCGGCCATGGAGACGTTGCGATCAATCACGAGGCCCTCCACCTGATGGAACTGGCAATGGCTGCGCGCGCTGATGCTTTCATTGCGGAAGACCCGGCCCGGAGCGATAATCCTGATGGGCGGCTTCAAATTTTCCATGGCGTGGATCTGCACGTTTGAAGTGTGCGTCCGCAGGGTCAGGTTATCCCCGGTATAGAATGTATCCTGCATATCCCGGGCGGGATGGTCGTCCTGGAAGTTCAGCGCTCCGAAATTGTAAAAGTCGGTCTCTACTTCGGGGCCGTAATAGACGGAAAATCCGAGCCTGTTGAAGATGTCCTTGATTTGGCCCAGGACGAGGTTGACAGGATGAATGGCGCCGACCGGAACCGGATCGCCAGGGAGGGTGACATCAACGGCCGCGCCCCCTGCAGAATCCGGAGCGGCTGCGCCTGTGCGGGTGGCGCCCAGTTGCTCTTCCAGCTCCTGTTTGAGGGCGTTGAGCAGGCTGCCGGCCTGGGGACGATCATCTTTGGGTAGCTGTCCCAGCTGCGCGAACAGGGCGGCCACAAGGCCTTTGCGCCCCAGGAAATCGATGCGTAGCCGCTCCGCGTCCCCCTCCTGCAGGGATTGGAGTCGACGGGCGAACTCCTCACGGACCGACGCAATGCCGGCGGTGAGATCCATCGTTGGCTAGGAGAGCGCCTTGATGAGGTTTTCGAAGCTTTGTGGCTCGGTAATCGCGAGGTCGGCCAGAATTTTGCGGTTCAGCTCGATGTTATTCGCTTTCATGGCGTGGACAAACTTCGAGTAGCTCATACCGTGCTGGCGTGTGGCAGCATTAATCCTGGCTATCCACAGCCGCCGCATCTGGCGTTTGCGCTGCCGGCGGTCCCGGTAGGCATACGACATGGCCTTGATGATGGCGTCCATAGCCGTGCGATAGTTGCGGGAGCGGGTTCCATAATAACCTTTGGCCTGTTTTACAATTCTGCGGTGCCTGCGATGGCGCGGCACGCTGCTATTTGATCTTGGCATATCTCCAACTTGCTAGTGGGCTAGCATTCTTTTGACGCGTTTCACTTCAGCTGCAACCAGAATAGTGGCTTTCCTGAGCCCCCGTTTCCGTTTGGTGGTTTTCTTGGTCAGGATATGGCTGGCATTGGCCCTATGGCGCTTGATTTTTCCTCGACCGGTCAGTTTGAAGCGCTTGGCTGCGCCGCGTCTGGTTTTCATTTTTGGCATCGTTCTTTTTTCCAATTATTTTGGCACCAGATGCAGGGACATGACCCGTCCCTCCACTGAAGCCGACTTATCCACGTTGGCATATTCTTCGAGCTGTTCGGTAACGCGATCCATCAACGCCGCGCCCAGGTCTTGCCGGGCCATTTCGCGGCCTCTGAAGCGTACCGAAATTTTCAATCGACTGCCGGCCTGCAAAAATTTGATTGACCGGTTGATCTTGGTCTCCAGATCGTGATCGCTGATGCTGGGCCGCATCCGGATTTCTTTGAGTGAAACAGTGTGCTGTTTCTTTCGATTTTCCCGGTCTTTTTTGCGCTGGTCGTACCGGAATTTACCAAAATCCATGATTTTGGTAACGGGCGGGTTGGAATCGGGTGAGACTTCCACCAAATCCAGGCCCGCTTCATCCGCCTCAGCAAATGCCCGCTCCAGAGACACCACGCCGACCTGCTCACCCTCACCGTTCACAAGGCGGACTTCGCTCGCAGTTATTTCATCGTTCACGCGAAGAACGGGTGCGCCTTTAGCTATTGGGTATTACTCCTTGTTCGATTGTCAATTTCCTCACTTAAAGATTCAATGAGTTCCGTCAGCGCAACGGCCCCGAGGTCCCCCTGATGCCGGCGTCTCACGGAAACGGTGTTGCTCTGCTCTTCTTTCTCTCCGACAATCAGCATAACAGGAATTTTGCCCAGCTCCGACTGCCGGATTTTGGCTCCGATTTTTTCGTCTCGCTGATCGACTTCCGCCCTGATACGCCGCGATCTGAGCGCCTTTTTTACCTGTCCGGCGTACTCAAGGCGCTTCTCTGAGACCGGCAGCACAATGGCCTGGACCGGCGCGAGCCACAGCGGAAAATCGCCCGCCGTGTGCTCAAGGTAAACCCCTATGAATCGCTCCAGGGATCCGAGCAGGGCCCGGTGGATCATTACCGGCCGCTGCTCCTGAGAGTGGTCGTCAATGTACGTCAGTCCAAAGCGTTCCGGTAGCGAAAAATCCAGTTGGATGGTGGTCAGCTGCCAACGACGATTCAGCGCGTCGCGAATGAAATAGTCAATTTTCGGTCCGTAAAACGCCCCCTCCCCCGCCTCGACCTGAAAATTGATGCCGCTTTGGGTCAGTGTATCGCTGAGGATCACCTCCGCTTTGTCCCACGACTCGGGATCGCCCATGGACTTTTCAGGTCGGGTGGAAAGTTTTACTTCCACATCCTCGAAGCCAAAAACAGCATACACCTCCTGCACCATGGCGAACAGGCTCTGAATCTCCGCGCCGATTTGCTCAGGCGTGCAGAAGATGTGCGCGTCGTCCTGGCTGAAACTCCGCACGCGTGTCAATCCGGAGAGCACACCCGATTTCTCGAATCGGTGCAGCCGGCCGAAATCTGCCAGGCGCAGGGGCAGCTCCCGGTAACTGCGGTGCTTGGCGCTGTAAATCAGGGTATGGCCGGGGCAGTTCATCGGCTTGACCCCTTTCCAGCGCTCTGGGTCTTCATCGTCGGCAATGATGTACATGTGCTCGCGGTAATGCTCCCAGTGGCCGCTTTTTTTCCACAGCTCCACGCCAAATATTTGCGGCGTGATCACCTCGTCATAGCCGTACTTGAAGTACAGCGAGCGCATGAACTCGACGAGCTCATTGTAGATGATGGTGCCTTTGGGGTGGAAGAAGGGGTGGGCGGGAGCGATCGCATGAAACGAGAAGAGGTCGAGGTCCCGGCCCAATTTGCGGTGGTCCCGTTTCTTGGCCTCTTCCTGCCGGTGGAGATAGGTATTGAGCTCCTTCCTGGAACCCCACGCGGTCCCGTAAATCCGTTGCAGGACGTTGTTGCGCTCATCGCCGCGCCAATAGGCTGAGGAGGTGCTGAGCAGTTTGAAATACTTTATCCTGCCCGTTGAGGTGACGTGCGGCCCGCGGCAAAGGTCGATGAAATCGCCCTGGCTGTAGGCCGAGATGGTGTCCCCAGCGCTGATCTCGCTGATGATCTCGACCTTGTAGTCCTCGCCCCTGCCCTTGAACAGCTGCGCCGCCTCAGGCTGGGACAGGACGCGCCGCTCGACACGGTAATCGGCGTCTGACAGGCGCTTCATCTCCGCCTCGATCTTCTCCAGCAGCTCCGGGGTCACCGGCTCCTCGAGCTCGATATCGTAGTAGAAGCGTTCCTCCAGCGCCGGGCCGATGGCCAATTTCGCTTGCGGGAACAAGGTTTTGACGGCGTGGGCCATCAAATGCGCCGTGCTGTGCAGCAGCACTTCATGCCCGCGCTCATCCCGTGGCGTGAGGATGGAGATCGTGGCGTCGCGCTCAAGGGGAACATTCAGGTCGATCGTGACGCCATCCACCACGGCGGCGACGGCATCATGCGCCAGTCGCGGACCTATCGATTCGGCCACCTCAAGCGGCGTTGAGCCGGCGGGGAGCTCCTTGATGGAGCCATCTGGAAGTGTCATCTGAATGTGAGTCATTTTATATCATGCCCGGCCATCAATAAGCCGCCGCCTTGGGTTCCCCCATGCCAACAATGGTCGTTTTTCCCGGCCGAAAAAGAGACGACCATCCGACGGGCGGTGGCCGCGGAGAAAGTTACATCTTCATGATGTCGATTGGCTATGGGGAATTGGGGCGGGAGCGCAGCCACCTCCTTTAACTCAAAAAGAAAATCACAAAATATCGGGCACGTACCTAGCTGCACCCCAATATGTTGTGTATTCAGGTATTTTAAGCTTTACATAAATCGGCCCATCAAGTTAAATTCGGGATCACAGGCAGTGCATGATGTCACTGCCAAATCAAACAAACCCCGTAACTAAAGGAGAAATAATGAGTTTTTCAAAACTCATAATCCAAAAAGTGTGGGATAAAAGTTCGGCGGTGAGAGGCCAAAATGCGGACACTCACCGCCGAGATGATACAGGACAGATCATATACCGAGACTCATACGGAAAAACTTCCGATATGGGTTGGGAAATTGATCACAAAAACCCCGTATCAAAAGGTGGAACAGACAATTTGCGAAACCTTAGATCCCTAAACTGGAAGTCGAATAGACAAAAATCCGATGAGTAACTGTTGGATATCGGATTTCCCCCATAGGGAAATGTAAGCGTTGCGGGGGCAGGTTTCAACTTGTTCCCGTTTTGCTTTACGAAAATAAAATTATTTAGAGGACAATACTGGAACCGTCTTTGCAGAGCGACGCCGGTCAGGCTTGACCCAGTGACCTTCCCAAGTCAGTCGGGACGCTCTAACCAAGCGTGATCGTATCAACGGATCGGCAGAAGACCTGCCAACTGCCACTGCAATTGGAAAAAAAGTGGTCGATACTGGACTTGAACCAGTGACCTCTTGCATGTCAAGCAAGCGCTCTAACCAAACTGAGCTAATCGACCGCCGACAAAGTTATGGGCAGTCTGTCAGAGCTGTCAATTCCGGCTGCCGAGCTGCGTATCGTCATCAGGCGGCGACAGGACAGCATGATAGGCTATCGGGTCGGCCAGGATTTCCAGGGCCTTCCTGTATACGGGATCGTCCCTCAGCGAGGCTTGTATACGCGCCGGCAGACCGCCTGAAACGGCAGAAAACTCCAGCAGCAGCCCCCGGCGAATGGAGGCGATCTCATCATCGAAAGCGTTCTTTTTGGCCCTTTCAAAATGAGCTTTGAGCTCGCTGAAGTCGACCACCCCACCGAACTTTTCCAGACCTTCAACAGTCTCCTCAAAGGCCCCCATGTCCTTTTCGCCGGGCAGGGTCAAGTCGATGTCCTGAGTGGCGATATAGCCGCGAAATCCGCTGACCATCTCAGCGGTGATTGTAAGTGGCAGGGTGAGATCGTAATTTTTCTGGTTGGCCGCCGCGAAGCCGAAAAAATGGCCGCCGCTCCAGAGCCGCCGGGTCAGGGGTCCCAAAGATTCAGGCTTGATTTCAATATCGGGGGTGATGCCGCCGCCGCCATGGACTTCACGTCCGTTGCTGGTGGTAAACAGCGAGTCGCGGTTGGGGTCGCCATCGGTGAAAACATCGCCTCCCCGGTAATCTTCCTTCTGGATGAGCCGCCCGGAGGGGATATAGTATTTGGCTGTGGTCATCTTGATGGAGGTGTTTCTGCTGAGCGGAAATATCGACTGCACCAGCCCTTTGCCAAACGTTTCACTTCCAATGATGACGCCTCTGTCGAGGTCCTGTATTGCCCCGGCGACGATCTCACTGGCGGAGGCCGACCCACCGTTGACGAGAATGATCAGCGGAATATTTTCATCGAGGACCGGCGCCTTTTCCGACTTGTAGTTGCGTTTTGATCTTTTGGTCCGGCCCTTGGTGTTCACAATGTCGCGGCCCGGCGGCACCATGGCATCCACCATGGCCACCGCATCGCGGAGCAGTCCACCGGGATTGCCGCGCAGGTCGAGCACCAGTCCGTTGATGCCCTCTTTTTGCATCTCCAAAATGGCCGTCGACATTTCCCTGGCGGCATTCTTCGAGAATCGGGTGAGATTTATATAGCCGGTCCCTTCCAGAACGCCATAGAAAGGCATGTCGTTGACTTTAATCTGCTCCCTGACCAATACGACCGGAAATGTTTCATCCTCGCCAGGGCGCCTGAACAGAAGAGTGACACTGCTGCCCGGTTTTCCACGGATGAGGCGGGCCGCCTTTTCGGTGTTGTATCCTGCGGTTTCAATGCTGTCAATTTTTATGATCATGTCACCGGGCCGGACACCGGCCCTACTGGCGGGCGTCCCTTCCATAGGAGAAATCACAGTCAGGATCTTCTGCCGCGTGCCCAGCCGGATGCCGACGCCACCGTAACTGCCGGAGGTGAGCATGTCGATATTGGGCTGGTCCTCTTCGCGGATAAAGACGGTGTACGGATCGAGCCCGCTCAGCATCCCTTCTATGCTGGAGGTGATGAGGGCGCGGCTGTCAATGTCGTCCACATATTCGGACAGGAGGTTCTTGACGACATTGTTATAGGTGCGGATATCGGCGGAGAGCGACCGGAACAGGTCGGTGCCCATGGCGACGCCAAACCCCAAAACGACCAGAAAAGTAAGGCTGGCCAGGAGGCGTTTGAGGTTCAGGGGCTTACGGGCGTTCAATTCTTGACTCGACATGGGCTATGATTTCTCCGCTAATATGCTCAATAGACCCGGTGGCGTCAACCACCAGCCATCGCTGCGCGTCTTTCGCCGCCAAGGCCAGATAGCCGTTGCGGACCCGCTCCAGGAACGCAGCACCGGCCGCTTCCATTCTGTCATCGTCAGACTCGGCGCGGCGGGCGAGCGAATCAGCCACAGACAGATCAAAGAGGATCGATACCGAGGGCACCAGGCCGCGGGTAACCAGTTCCTGAGTGTTACTGATTTGCTCCAGTGGAAGTTCCCTGCCGTAGCCCTGATATGCAATAGTGCTATCGGAAAATCTGTCGCAAATAATAACTTCAGAGCGGGACAAGGCCGGCAGTATCACCTCGTCCACAAGCTGCGCCCTGGCCGCCGAAAACAGCATGGCTTCGGCCCTGTCGGAAAGATTGAGATCGGTATGTTCCAGCAGCATGCCCCGGATCGCTTCCGACAGCCCGGTCGAGCCCGGTTCGCGGACCCGCGTCACGGTATGCCCCGCCGCCCTGAGATGGTTGAGCAGCCGGTCCGCCTGGGTCGATTTCCCCGAGCCGTCGATGCCCTCCAGGGAAATCAGCATCCCGCTCACGAAAGTCCCTCCTTGGCCACCAGCAGTACGCATTCCCCTTTGGGGGCCCGGGTCTCCACCGCTTCCAACAGTTCCTGCACGGTGCCGCGCAAGAGGGTCTCGTGCAGTTTGGTCAGCTCGCGGCCCACGACAGCCCGGCGGTTGCCGAAATGCTCCAGCACGTCACGCAATGTAGCGGCGAGGCGCAGCGGCGACTCAAACAGGATGACCGTGCCTTCAAAGCCGGCCAGGGAGCGCAGCCGGGTTTGGCGGCCTTTTCTCCGCGGCAGAAAGCCTTCGAACAGGAACCGGTCGGAGGGCAGGCCGCTCACCGACAGCGCGGCGGTTACCGCAGAAGGTCCCGGCACCGGGGAAACGGTCATACCCTCATCCGCGGCCGCCTTGATCAGGCGGTAGCCGGGGTCGGAAATGGCAGGGGTGCCGGCGTCGGTCACCAGGGCCAGATCCATGCCGCCCTCCAGCGCCTGCAGCAGCTGCGGCGTGCGGGCCGCCTCATTATGCTCATGGTAGCTGACCATGTCACCCTTGATGCCCAGGCGTTTGAG
Source organism: Fidelibacterota bacterium (assembly GCA_004124875.1). GTDB lineage: Bacteria > Fidelibacterota > Marinisomatia > SCGC-AAA003-L08 > TS1B11 > TS1B11. The sequence continues at coordinate 203,252 of SCKJ01000002.1, forward strand.
GAGCAGGCCCGTCCGCCGGGTGTCTTCCGCGGCAATCCGGCCGACGCTGGCCAGGACAGTTTTGGCGCGGCTCGATATATCGTCCATATTGCCAATGGGTGTGGCAACGACGTAGAGGGTCCCCGCCACAGGTCAGGCCAGGCAACTCCGGATCGACCGGGTGATGATCTCCATGGCCGTATCGAGCTCCGCAGTGGTGATGTTCAGGTGCGGCCTGAAGCGAATGGACCGGGGCCCGCAACCCATGATGATCAAGCCATTTTCCATGATTTTGGATATGGCGGCATCACGCTCGGTAGATGAGGGCAGATCAAACGCCGCGAACAGCCCGGCGCCCCGTGGATGGGTCACAAACCCGGGGAACTCCTCGGCCAGGCCGTGGAGCTGCGGCATGAGTACTTCACCGCTTGACTGCACCTGCTCCAGAATGTTTTCATCGCGCATGATTTGAAGGATAAGGTCAAACCGGACCATATCGGCCAAATTGCCGCCAAAGGTGGAGTTAATGCGGCTCGATTCGGTGAATACGTTGTGCTCATTTTCGTCAAGCCTCGGGCCGGCCAGCATCCCGCACACTTGCGTCTTTTTGCCAAAGGAGATGACATCGGGGCGGGCCTCTTCGCCGAACAGCTCGTGGGCCCAGAACTTGCCGGTAATGCCGACTCCGGTCTGCACCTCATCGTAGATCAGCAGCAGCTCCTGTTCATCGCACAGCTCCCGCAGCTGCCTGGCAAATTCGGGCCGGATGTGGTTGTCGCCCCCTTCTCCTTGAATCGGTTCGATAATGATGGCGGCAATATCATCAGGGGCGGCGTGAAGAGCCGACTTGATCTCGCCGATGGCCTGGTCCTCCAGCGCCCGGGCGGCTTCAATGGAGCTGTCATCCAGGGGGAACTGCACGGTGGGATGGGTGATCCGGGGCCAGTCAAACTGCGGATAGTAGAGCGTTTTGCGGGGATCGGGGGAGTCAGTGAGGCTCATGGTGTAACCGGTGCGGCCGTGAAAGGAGCCTTTGAAATGCACGATCCGGCTCCCCCGCTCCCCTTTGCCGGCGGCGATATTTTTGCGCACCTTCCAGTCGAACGCCGCTTTCAAACTGTTTTCGACGGCCAGACCGCCCCCTTCAATGAAAAATGCGTGCGGCAGGTAGTCGGGAATGCCCGTCTGCGCGAACGTGTCCAGGAACTCCGCATATTCCCGCGTATAGATGTCGGATAATGTTGGTTTGTGCAGTGCTGCGTGGGCCAGGCGGTCCTGATGCTCCACCATGAACGGATGGTTATAGCCCACCGTCATGGAGGCGAACATGGAGAACAGGTCCAGGTATTCACGGCCGCTGCCGGCGTCGACGATCCATGAGCCGTGGCTCTTTTCCAGGTCGATAATGACATCGTAACCATCGGCCAGAATGTGTTTTGCCAGCGATTCCCGGACATCGAATAAATCAACGTTTGCTGTCATAAATTGTAGCTCCTTTTAGCGATTATCGATCTGGGCCCGTTGCAGTGTGCCGCTAAAATCGACGTAAATGGTTTTGGTTTCAGTGAAAAACTCGTAAGCGCCGTCACCCCCTTCACGGTGCCCGTTGCCGGTGTTTTTGACGCCCCCGAACGGCATGTGGCATTCCGCACCAATCGTGGGACCGTTAATGTAGGTGATACCGGCCTGGATGTCACGCATCGCGGTGAAGGCCGCGTTAATGTCGCGCGTGTAGATGGCCGAGGAGAGTCCATACTCGGTGGCGTTGAGAATATCGATGGACTCCCCGAGGCTTGTCGATTTGATCACCGACAGCACCGGACCGAAAATTTCCTCATCGTGAATGCGCATGCCCGGGGTCACTCCCGAGAACAGGGTCGGTTTGTAAAAGAAGCCTTTGTCGAGCGCGCCGCCGCTGGCCGCTTCGCCTCCGGTTTCCAGCAGGGCGCCTTCACCTATGCCCACCTCGACGTAGCCGTGAATGGTGTCCCGCGCGGTTGCGTTAATAACCGGGCCGACTTGCGAATCGGGATCCAGGCCGTTGCCCAGCCGCAGCGCCTGCGCCTGGATCTTGAGCTCGGCCAAAAACTCATCGTGAATATTTTCGTGCAGGATCAACCGGCTGGTGGCGGTGCAGCGTTGTCCGGTCGTGCCGAAGGCGCCCCACAGAACCCCTTCCAGGGCCAGCTCGAGGTCGGCATCGTCCATCACGATTTGGGCGTTTTTGCCGCCCAACTCCAGCGAGACCCGTTTGAGCTGCGCCCCCGCCGTGCTGTTGATGTTTTTGCCCACAGCCGAACTGCCGGTAAACGAGATGGCCCGGATATCGGGATGCTCCACGATGGCCCGCCCCACCGAGCTGCCGGGACCGTGCACCAGGTTAATCGCCGTCTCAGGCACGCCTGCCTCGAGGAGAATTTCCACAAACAGGGTAGCGGTGGCCGGGGTATCGGACGCCGGCTTGAAAACCACCGTATTGCCGCTGGTCAACGCCGGGAAGATTTTCCAGGTTGGTATCGCCAGAGGAAAGTTCCACGGCGTAATTACACCGACAACGCCGATGGGCATGTGCGTGGTCATGTTAAACTTGTTGGGCATTTCCGAGGGGATGGTCTTGCCTGACAGGCGCGAGGACTGCCCAAAGGCAAAATAAGCAGTATCGATCCCTTCCTGAACATCGCCCCGGGTTTCGTCCAGCACTTTGCCCATCTCACGGGTTTCCAATATCGAAAGTTCTTCCTTGCGGGCGGTCATAATATCGCCGGCGCGTTTCATAATGTCGCCCCGCTCCGGTGGCGGCACCTTTCTCCAGTGATCAAACGCCGAGGCGGCTGAAGCGACAGCGCGCGAGACATCCGTCGGATCACTGACCGGAAAGGTGCCGACTTTGTCATCGCTGTCCGCCGGATTGATATTATCGAATCTCTCGCCGCTGGCGGAATCACACCACTGCCCATCGATGAAATTTTGAAAATCTTTACTCATGCCTCGAATCCTTCAAATAGGGATGACTCCATGGTGTTGCTGAATTGCCTGATGCCTGAAAAGATATTGCCAACAGGGATGAAAATTTAAGGGCAAGCGGGTACGTAAAGAGAGCTGATTAGGAAGATATTTTATGCGCAATAGTCAGAGCGAGTGAACTTGCGGCAGCCCGGTCAAAGGGTCGGGCACAATACGGACGTTTTCCAGGCCTCCCGGTAGCTCCAGCATTTGTCCCGGTCCGTAGATCGTGACCCCAGGATCAATTTTGCCTGTGATGATCGCTTCGGGCGCCTCAGAGAAATCCACGCGGTTCTCGCAGTAGCTGATGCGCGCGCGATCCTTCTCGACCATGGAATACGATTCTTCGTAACTCTCCAGGCCTTTCCGCAGTCTCTTGATAGCCTCACTCATCATTTCGAGATGCCGCTGCAGGGCTTGCATCGATTTCTGCCGCAGCGCACCTGAAAGATTCTGATTTCGCATGCGTTCGATCTCGAGCATTAACCTCTCCTTTGAACGCTCATAATCTTGCTTGTTGTTGGACATGGCATTTTCATTGTCGGTCAGTCTATTTAAGAGCTGGGCCATGGAGAGCTGCACTTTTTTGAGCACCTTGATTTCGATGTGTCTCATTCCAAGGTAAATGCTCGAACCGGCGGAGACCTCGTGGGCAATAAAGCGATGCCCCACGCGAACTTCCCCCCCATCCAGAGTTTTCATCACCGCGTTGCCGAGGCAGTGTATCGTCACATCTTTGGCCGTCTCCTGGATGTGCACATCCTGACCGGCCCAGACGGTGGCATCGGATATGCCCTTGGCCCGCACCGACTGTCCCGCGGTAATGTGGTTGGCTTGCCGCTTGTTGTCCGCCCTGATATAACCGTTAACGTTCAGATTGCCGCCAATTTCAAGTCTTGCGCCGGTGATATGGTCATTCGCCATAAGGGAGCCAAAGATGTTCGCGTTCGCTTCCGGGCCTATCTCTCCGCGTACGATAACAGCGCTCTCTTTGCGAATTTTTCCGTGGGACCGGGCGATAGCGGGCAGCGTCTCCATAGCCAGTATCGACACCTGACCAAACAGGCCACGCTGGGGGTATCCCTCCCTGGCGGCCAGGACTTTTGTGCCATCGCCATTCACTTCGGTGCCGGGACCAACGAATTCGTTGGCGTCTATCTGATCACCTCTTGACACTTCCTTGCGTGCGCCGTTCACGGGCACCAGAAAAACCCGCGGCGGCTCTTCAACATGCACCAGGACCTCGCCTGCCTTGACGGTCTTATCCAGCGGGCCCCCCTCCCATGATTCCCAGTCGGCGGCATTATCCGGGAGTGGCACGTCATACACGGGCATGGAACTTTTTCCCGGGACGCGTCTGAAATATGACGCAGCCACGGGCACTTGAACTTTGCCGCCCTCCGCCAAATGCATGATGCCATCCTCGAGGTATCCCGACTTGACACCGTTTGCGGCCAGGCGGTGAATAATTTCGCCCTGGGTGGTGACGCCGGAAATCAGCCGGGCCAAAGCAAGCCGGTCGTTTCCGAGAATGACCAACTCCAGGAGACCTGCATCAAGTTTGACTGATCTTTTGATCACGCCCATCAACGCTACCCGCCCAATTGTGAAGTCAATTTATCGACCCAGGCCGTTGAGGCGTCCGTATACTGCCGCCAGGTATCAATCGTGCTGCGGACTGAGTGCTCTTCTTCGGGGGCTTCCTGGCCCGTGAGTTTGAGTTTCTCAAAGAGCGTGAAAAGTTTCTCAAGGTTCAGCGGACTTTCCATGGCGACTGTCCCCGGCATCCCTTTGAGTCCAGCCCGGACCAGTTCGCCATCATTTTTCACCGTAAATATGATCGGTGGCAGACGACCTCCCAACTGCCTGGCAATGCCGCCCAATTCTTCCAATAGCGCGCGCGGGTCGATCAGATTCATGGTGGGATTAAAAAAGACGGCGCTCACTGGCCGGGATGCGTAGGCCCGGGTGGCATTGGAATGAGTTTGTACGTTATCCGAATCGATACCCAGAGCGCTACAAAATTTCACCAGCAATTCTGATGCTGCGGAGCTCTTTTCAATTACCATGATGTAGGGCTTAGGGGAACTCATTGACTTGTTTTGAAATTCGCCGACTAAGTCTAGCGTCTCGCAGCTGAGTCTAGAAACTTTTCCAGCGGCACGGCCTGTGAACTGTGGGTGTTTATCAGCCAGTCAATGACCGGTTGCCGCCAGTGGATACCGGTCTCGACCGGAGTTGCGTCATAGGTTCTTAATTCATCAAACGCACTGTCCATGTAGTCCGTCACCATCATCGTGTAAACCGAATCATTAATAATGGCGGATTCATCATTCAAGGCAAATCCGCCCACAGTCGTCATGCCGCCCATGGCGACACCCTGGGACGAGACAAAATTTATCAGCTCCAGCCCTGTTAAGTCTATCATATAAAGCGAATTAAGAAAAGGGAGCAGCCCAACCATATCGGCCAGGGAGATATCGCCTGCGGGGAATCCCTGCCGGTAGCCTCCATAATTGGTCGTTGCAACAGCAGCCTGGGTAAATCGCCATAGCCATGCATCGGGCACCAGATTATGCATGGCATCGCTATGCTGCTCGACGCCACTACTGCTGAAAGCAATCACTTCCGCCAGTTCGAGGTCCACCCGGTGGGACCACTTGGCAACAACAGCCGCGACGGCCGCATCTGGCGCACCCCCTTCATTGAGCTCAATCGATGTCGAAATGGACAGGAGTCGGTCTTCCCCGATATCGTATTCCAGATCAATGCGTCCATAGGATTTCATGAAACTCCCTGCCAAAATTACCTGGACGCCGTTGGCCCTTGATTCGTAGCTGGAATGGCAATGGCCGCCAGCCAGCAATATGATGCCATTGTCCCCGGCGAAGGCGGAAAGCGCCTCTAACTCCTTACCGCAAACGTGGAGATAACGATAATTACGTCAGGCGAATCGGCGTTCACTGCAGGCAGAATATCGGCCAGCGCCTGGTGATAATCGATAAAGTCATAGGGTGCCACGTAGTCGGGAAATGCGGAGTACGGTGTCGAGGTGGTGGTCAGCCCAATGATGCCGACGCGCAGGTCATTGACCACTTCAATGATATAGGGCGTGACAAATTCAGGCGGTTCGCCGTTTTCTTTCAGGCGGATATTCGCCGATAGGTACGGGAAGGCCGACTCGGCGCGCCTGCTCAGCAGACCTTCCGTCTTGAAATCAAACTCGTGGTTGCCCAGCGCGGCGGCATTGTAGCCCATGGCGTTCATGATCTCCACCATCGACTCGCCTCCGAACCAGGTGGAAATGGCAGGCCCCGTCCACATGTCCCCGCCGGATAAAATGAGATAGGGCCCATCGGAACTGTAGCCTTCGCGTGCCTTCCAAAGACCGAACATTTCCGCCGCGCCACGACCCGCTTCCACGCCTTCCATCCAGCCATGTTCATCATGGGTGTACAGGATTGTCAATTCGCGCACCGAGGGGGATCGATCATTCGCGCGCTCGGCTATCTGGCAGCTGACCGCAGCCATGCCGATAGCAAAAATGACGACCCTGCGGCGGATTTTATGATTCAAAAATATGCCCATTTCAACCCCGTTGCAGGACGAGTCGAATATACATAGCGGTAATTGGCATGACGTACAGCAACGAATCGAAGCGGTCCAGAATGCCCCCATGACCGGGCAAGAAGTTGCTGGAATCCTTCACGCCCATGTCGCGCTTGAGCCGCGACTCAGCCAAGTCTCCCAGTTGGCCAAATGCGCCGGTAATCACGCCCAGCACAAGATAATCGGCGACATTAAAGCCGGGCAGCCAAGCTCTTAAGGCAAACAGCTGCATGGTGAGGATGGCGGCCAGCAGGCCTGCGGCGGTCCCCAGCACAGTTTTGTTGGGGCTTACCTGCGGGGCAATTTTGGTCTTGCCGAAAGCTTTGCCGAAAAAATAGGCCGCCGAATCGCAGACCCAGACGGAGACGAACAGCGCCAAGGTCAGGCGGAAGCCGATATCGACATTCGTTTGATAGCCGGATATATTCGTCAGCTGGCGAATAATGAGGAAGCTCGACATGAAACCGGCAATCCAGATGAAGCCCACCAAATGCGCCCCCATGCCAAGCCATGACCTGTCAGGAGACTTGAGGACATCCCAGGTTTGCAGTGTCAGGACAAGTATCACCGTCAGGAGAATGACCCCGCTGTCGAATCCGGGCACCCAGGACGAGGTGAGGCTGCCGCTGCCCTGCGCAGCGAGGATCAGGATCGCCATGGCGGCGAGGTAGAGCGGGATATCCCGCGTGGCGAGATTTTCCGCCCTGAGCATTTTCAAATATTCATGGATGCCGATGAGGGTGACGACCGTAATGAGCGCGAAATAAGGCCAGCCGCCCAGCCAGATCAGCAGGAGCAGACCGGGAATCCCCACCAGGCTGACCATCAGACGATATTTCATGCGCGTGCGGCTTCGGGGACTTGAGTCATGCCGCAAATATACTCACGGACAGGGCGGCCCTCCTATCCTACGGGTTGCTGGGGAGGCGTTTCATGTACAGGCCATCGCCCACTTCCAGCACTTCGACTCTCACCTTCGTGGTGCCCTCATTCACAAAACCGAGCTTCAGCGCGGCGCCGTAGGAGAGATCGAGCATACGCCCCCTGACATAGGGACCCCGGTCGTTGATCCTGACAATGAGCTTGCGATTATTGTTCAAATTGGTCACCCTGACAATCGTGTTGAAAGGGAGCGTCTTATGGGCCGCTGACAGGCCGTACATGTCATAGACTTCTCCGTTGGCCGTCGTTTTGCCGTGGAAATCGGGACCGTAGAAGGATGAGATGCCGCTCAACACCATGCCTTTGCGAACTCTTGAAGTGGAGGAGAGCGCACGTGGATTCGAGCGCGTGACCGTCCGTTTTCCGGCAGGGCGATTCCCCGTTGTATAGCGGGGCTCGGATGCGCAGCCGCCGACCAGCAAGGCCGTCAATCCGAAAAGCAGCAAACCAGACATTTTCCTCAATGGATCACCCCCCTGATCTCCTCCAATGTTTCGATCTGCATCTGCTCCATGAGCTGCTCAAGCCGCGCCAACAAGTTAACCCCTACGGCGGGATCGCGATAGTTTGCTGTGCCGATCTGTACCGCCGTCGCGCCAGCCCGGACGAAGCGGATAATATCTTCCGCCGAGCTGATGCCCCCCATCCCGATGACCGGCAGGCTGACAGCGCCCGCGATACTGTGAACCGCGGCCAATGCAATCGGACGTATGGCGGGGCCGGAGAGGCCGCCGATGAGGTTGCTGAGCGATCGCTGGCCGGTGAGAGGGTCCATATCCAGGCCCACCACGGTATTGATGGCACTAATGCCATCGGCGCCACCGGACTCGGCTGCTTTGGCAATGGCGTCGATATGGGTCACGTTGGGGCTCAGTTTGATCATGATAAATCGCCCGGTCAGTTGGCGCAATTTGGCGGTGAGGGTCTCGGTAATGGAAGCGCTGACGCCAAATTCCATGCCGCCCTCATCCACATTGGGGCACGAAATATTAATCTCGTATCCGGCAATTTTGTTCCCACTGCGTTCGATAGCGGTCAGAATATCGACGTACTCCCCCACGGTCGCGCCCGCGATGCTGACAAAGACTTGCGTCTGCAATGTTTCGAGAAACGGCAGCTTGCCGGCGCAAAAAGCCTCCACACCGATATTCGCCAGACCGATGGCGTTGAGCAGTCCTGCGGGTGTTTCGACAATCCTGGGCGGCGCATGGCCCTCGTTGGGGCGCAACGTGAGCGACTTGGTGACGAGGCCGCCCAACTGGTTCACATCGACTAAATCAGGCACCTCATCGCCATATCCGAAAGTGCCGCTGGCGGCCATGACCGGGTTGCTGAGCGTCACATCACGCCCCAACTGGATGGTTAAATTTGCCACGTGACCAGCTCCTTAGCCTTAAAAACGGGTCCATCGATACAGGAGAGACGGTACCGCTGATGGTAGCTATGTTCGGGCGTGTTGCCCGGCAGGCGCATGGCCACGTTGCAGCCCTGGCACAGCCCAATGCCACAGGCCATTATCTCCTCCAGGGCCAGTTGGCAATCCATTTCGTGCTGACCGGCAAAATCTGCCAGCGCCCGCATCATGCCCGGAGGGCCGCACCCGTACAAGGAGAGGCCACTTCGAGGGATGAGGGCGGCCTCCATGAGGTCATGCAAAGCGTCCAGCACCGTTCCCGCTACGCCCGCAGAGCCGTCATCGGTGGACAGCGAAATGCCGGAATGGGGGTCATGTTGCAGGAAGTGCTCCTCTGTAGACCGCGACCCCATAATCAGGTGATGCGCAGTGGATGAGCGCAGCAGCTCCTTGTGCAAATAGTAGACCGGCGCAATACCGGCCCCCCCGCCCAACAGCACGGGAAATCCATCTGCCGCCGCGTCCCAGCCGTTGCCCAGCGGCCCGAGCAGGTCGATCTCATCGCCAGATTGCCAGCGTGACATGGCCGCGGTGCCGTTTCCCACCACCTTATACAACAGCTGCAACTCCCGTCCGTCAATGCCGGCGATGCTCATGGGGCGCCGCAGGAGCGGGTCCCAGCCTGCCCCGGTCAGGACGTTGACAAACTGCCCCGGTCTGGCGAGAGCGGCCATGTCACCCACGCGCAGCACCAGGCGGTAGAGGCCCATTGCCACTTCCTTATGCTCAACGACAGGGGCGGTGGTGATGATTCTTTTCGGGAGCGAAGTCACTTATGGCGCGCTGCCGCAGCAGCCGGCAATGGAAAAGCGCATGGGTTACCGGGAATTTTCCGGTGAGTCTCCAGATTAATTTGCTGATGCCTTGACTGCCAGGAGCAAATTAAGCCGTTCTCGTGCCACCTCGCTGTAGAGTCCCTTTGCATGTTTGTCCAGGTGCTCTTCATATCCGCTGATGGCGAGCTCGAGGTTGGCCAGATAGACATCGTAAATGTAGGCGATGGCGAACGTGGACTGCTCCGTCTGGTAGCGGTCGCGAATTTGCTCGAACAGGCGCAACGCCTCGGCAGGGTTCGTTTGCAGAGCATCATCAGCGAGGGTTGCCAGCCGGTCAATGCCGGACCGGTAGAAATCAGCTTTCCGGCCTGCAAGCATACCGGCTATCTGGCTCTGGCCATACGATTCCAGCAATACGCTTTCCCAGAATTGGTGTTGATCAGAAATTTCAGGGGTCAGCAGGTAGAGAATATAGACCGCCTTGGGAGCGGCGGGCGTCTCGTCATATTGGTGATAAATGCGGGCCATGTACTCCATCGCCTGCACCGTATCGGCCAGATCAATAAAGGCTATTTCTCCGAGGCGGTAGAGCAGTGATGCGACGGCAGTGGCATCCCCGGAAATGGGCAACTTCTGCAGGGGGGCACCGGCGCTGGCCCCACTGACGCTGTCAGCCCCGGCCGCTGCAGATGGAGACTCTGCCACCAGGCTACTCAACTGCCGCTTAAGCGCCGCCAGCCGTTCCAGTTGTTTCAGCCTGGCTTTAGCCTGCGCATAACTGGGCGCCGACGGCTTAACACTGGCATAATAGACCTTCGCTGCCTCGAAATCACGACTTCTGAGGAGAGCGTGTTCGGCCAGCAGAAAGGCCGCTTCGCTCGCCACGGGTAAATTGCGGAATTCCGCCTTTATATTCTCGAGTTGGCTGAGGTATTCCGGCTCGTTGCCCCTCGCGTGTTCAACTTTGGCCAGCTCCAACTGCAACCCGGGCGCTACGTCCTTAAATTCAGACAAATTCAGCATCGCGCGCGTCTCTTCATAGGCCACTTCCAGGTCGCCCAGTTCCTGAAGCAACTGTATCCTCGTGAGCACAGCCTCCTGCCGCTCTTTAACGTTAGGGGTGTAGCGCCGGTAGCTGTCGTGAATATTCAAGGCCTCCCTGAGCAGTCCTTCCCCCCGCAGCAGTGTAAACAGGCGGAAGTAGATTTGCGCCCTGATGGCATCCCGAGGGGCATATTGGGCCGCCAGCTGGAACTGCTCTATAGCCCCTTGCGCATCGCCTGTGCCGATGGCGATCTCGCCCTGCAGCACATGGACTTCAGCCAGTATTCTGCCTGGGGTTCGATTTGATTCCAGCAGCGGCGCAAGGTCACTTTCAACTTCCCCCAGGAGTCCCATTCGATAGTGGGTTTTGGCCAGGAACAGTCTCGCCTCCGCAGCGCGCTTGTCAGTGGGCGAAGCGTTGAGCACCAGGCTCAGATAGCGCTCGGCCAGCCCCATTTCGCCCAGATAAAAATTGCTTCTGGCAATAATGTAAAGCGACTCAGTGACATATTTGCTGTCGCTGTAATCGTCTACCACTTTGTGCGACTTCTCAATGGCCTGCTCAAAGGCTGAGCGCGTGGCAGACGGCAGCAGATCATCCTGAGATTCCAGTCCCGCCGCTTCAAGACTTTTGACACCCCGACGGTAATAATCCCGCGCATTGTAAAAGGTGTTGAAGTAGGCGCAGGAACCGGACATGAGCGCTGCCATTAGAAACAGGGAGATGGAGCGCAACAGTTTGCTGGGCGGAACGTGCCCTGAATAGGTAGCAGGCGCTGCAGAAGTCATGGGTACCCTTGCCCGGATTCGAACCGGGGACCCTCCGCTTAGGAGGCGGATGCTCTATCCAGCTGAGCTACAAGGGTTCAGCGGGGAAATTACCATTTCAGGGGCAGGAGGAGAAGGATTCAGTTTTAGCGGATGAGCACTAATTTGCGGCTCTCGATCAACGTTCCAATCCGTATGACGGCAAAATATACACCGCTGGGGAGTGGCCGTCCCTCACTGGTAATGCCGCGCCAGGCAATGGGCGCAGAATCACCTGCAGGCCGCATGCTGTGCCAGACCTGCTGGCCGAGCAGGTTGTAAATGCGCAGGTTGACGGCATCCTCATGGTCCACGTTAATGCGCACCACAGAGGCCAGTGTGCCATCATGAATGAACGGATTGGCGTAAAAATTTCCCACTATGGATTCCGGAACCACGATTGGCGGCTGCCCAGGAATCAGATAGGAGACCCGCACCGACCAGTTCCCCACCAGAAAACTTTGTCCTCCATCGATGGAAAACGCTTTTAGCGAGTCCAGATTCTCAGCCGCCGCATCTCCTAAATAACTCCACTGCTGATCCTGCGCCTCGTTGTAGGCCAGGGCCACGCCGGTCAGCCCTACAAAGAGGGTTTTGCCGGCCAGGTCGAGCTCCGCCGGCAGCCTATGCGGCGCCCACTGTAGCTGGTACGCGGAGGGTATGGTATCGAGGAAAAAGAGGGTGGCCGAAGTGAACGTATCGGCATAGAGACGGAGGACCACTGGCCGTGAGTTGAAAGACAAAAAAGAAATGGACGTGAGGTCGATGGCAATGGAGGGGATATTAAACTCCACCACCGCCTGAAAATCGCCGAAACCGATAAACAGTTGATCAAAAACCGAAAGGTTGTTATCATACTTGATCGTGAACTCGTCAAAATTGCCTTCTGCAACGACATCCAAATTGTAAATGGAGGCCAGATTGCCGGTAGAAGTTAGTACGATCAGGTCCTTGTAGGTGACGCCATAATCGTCATCGGTAAAGCCGGCGGACAAAATTGAGGAGCCATCCAGCGGTGTCCGGTCCGCCCCTTTGAAAACGGTGACTTTTACATTTTGCGTCGCACTGCCGGTCAACATCAAGTTCGACCCGTGGCTGACCAGGGTCCAATGGGCGGAATAGGCGTTGACCGTGGCAGACACCGTTGTGGGAAAGCTGTAAAGGGAGCGTTGCATCAGTGGGTCGGGAATCGCCCACTCGTCGCCGTAGCCCAGCTCGCCACTGCCGTGAATGAAATTCGCCAGGTGCCAGTTCCGCACGAGCTCCACCAAACCCAAAGTGGTATGATTGGACAGAGCGGAGGCAAATCCGATGGTACCGGTACCGGTGTTGGCTATCAGATCCTGGATAAAGGGAGTGCCCAGCTGAATCCAGCTGTACAGGAAAAACAGGGCCGACCGGGCATAGTCGGCCAGCGAGCCGGTAAACTGGGTCAGGCTCAAATTCGTATTGGCCAGGTAGTGGGAGAAAGACCTGTGCGGCAGGCCCATCAGGACAGGCGAGAGCTCGCTGAGCCCTTCGTTGACCCAGAGCTGCTCCTGGCGGTCGCGGCCAAAGTGAATCAGATGCTGGTACTCGTGCGCCAGTGTGCTGTAAACATTCTGCGCCCTGAAACCGGACAGGTCGGCAGGAAACACGTCAAGATAAACGATGTCCTGATTGTTGGCTCCGCCGATTTGATCTAGCGGATCAAAGTAACCTGATACAAAAGATTCGGATACCCCCTCCTCATAGTCGTCGCGGATATCCAGCAACAGGATCACCATTTTGCCATCGCCGTTAATATCCGGCGGCGGGCCAAAGATGCCGTCAGCAATGGACTTGATGCCCCTGGTGGAATCGATCGACCCCGGGAATGTGGCATCCCGGAACACCCGAACAAGGGTGTCGACGTTCGCGGTAATTATCCGGCCGGAATCGATCTGGGCCGTTTCGCCGTAGACTTCGAAATTGGCGTCGGAATAGATGCGCGTGAAGGCCACATCGATAAAATCGTTTTCGTCCGAGAGGATATTTTTCCTGACCTTGAACGTCAGGGCGCCTGGTTTCGCCAGCCGCTGGACACGCACCGGTGTGCCGGTGGGCACCGCCGAGATGTGCGGCAGTCCGCAAACCTGCTCAGGAGTGATTTGGGCCGGTAGCAGGGTAAGCGTCAGGTGCAGCGCAAGGAGGAGTTTAATGCGGCGTTTCATCCCGTAAATCGCGCGTCATCAATGCGGTAATTGCTTTTTTCGGGTCTTTGCCATCGAATAATATATGGTGAATCTCCCTGCAAATGGGCATTTCGACTCCCAATTTGTCAGCCAGGCCGATGACCGACTGCGCCGTGTAAATGCCCTCGGCCACCATGCCCATCTCCTGCATGCTCTCTTCGGCTGACCGGCCATTGCCGATGGCCAGGCCCAGGCGCCTGTTGCGGCTGTGGCGGCTGTATGCAGTGACGACGAGATCGCCAATGCCACTCAGGCCGGCGAAGGTGGAAATGTTGGCGCCCATGGCGATTCCCAGCCGGGTCACCTCAGCCAACCCCCGGGTCACCAGGGCCGCCACGGTGTTGTCTCCGAAGCCGATGCCCTCACTGATGCCTACAGCGATGGCGATGACATTTTTCACGCTGCCCCCCAGTTCCACACCGATAATATCGCTGTTGGCATAGACGCGCAGGTCACTCGTGCTGAGCAGCTGTTGCAAAGTCCGGGCATAATCCATATCCGTACTGGCGGTGACCAAGGTTGTGGGAATTCTGTTCATCACCTCTTCAGCATGGCTGGGACCATAAATAGAGGCCACACGCTGGGCCGGTATCTCGCCCGCTTCGCAAATGACCTCCGACATGCGCTTCAGGGTATGTTGCTCAATGCCCTTGCTCAGGTTGGCGATCGATTTGCCCTCGAGACCACCCCGGAGCTGTCCGATGACTTCGCGGACCTTTTGAGATGGCACGGCCACCATAATGTAGGCGGATTCGGCCACGGCCTCGGGCAAATTGGACGAGACGGCGATACCCTCAGCAAGGATGAAGCCGTTCAGGTGGGGATGGGTACGGGTGCGATCAAATTCAGCGGCGAACTGATCCTTATAATGCCATATGTTGACCCTGTGCCCGGCATGCGCAATATGGTTGGCCATGACCGAGCCCCAGGTTCCCGCCCCCAATACGGTGAAGATCTCATTCACGCCGCCTGGACCTCCCCAATCACGGCACTTTTTTCGCCTGCCTCGTGGAGCGCCGCCTGCAGCAGGGGCAGTCCATCGGGGGCGATAACAAACACCCAGCCGATGCCCATATTGAACGTGCGGCGCATCTCGGCGTCATTCACAGCGCCCACAGATTGGATGAGTCTAAAAATAGGCAGCGGTTCCCAGGCGGTCCAATCAACCCGCAGCCGCAGTCGGTCATCCAGCAGACGGCCCACATTGCCTTCGAGGCCCCCGCCGGTGATATGGGCCATTCCGTGCAGCCACGAAGAACCCAATAAGGGGCCGGCAATATGGAGGTAACTCCTGTGAATCTCAAGTAACACTTCACCCAGCGTGGCTTGTAATTCCGGTAGCTGGGACCCTACGTCCCACTGCTTCAGCAACGTCTTTCGGGCCAATGAATAGCCGTTGGTGTGCAATCCTGTGGATGGCAGCCCCACCAGTAAATCACCCTTTTTCACGCCGCCCTTGGTCAACAGGTGATCGCGTTCACCCACGCCGATGATGGTCCCTGACAGGTCGTATTCCCCTATTTCGTAAAAGCCGGGCATCTCGGCAGTCTCGCCGCCCAACAGGGCGCAACCGTTTTGCTCGCAGGCCAAAGCGATGCCCCCGATAACCTGCACAAACGCATCGCCATCGAGTTTACCGGCCGCGTAGTAGTCGAGGAAAAAGAGCGGTGTGCCGCCAGTGGCCAGTATATCATTAACGCAGTGGTTGACCAGATCCTGCCCGATCGTATCGTGCCGGCCGGTCAAAAAGGCCACTTTCAGTTTGGTGCCGACACCATCGGTGCTGGCCACCAGGACCGGCTCGGAGTATTTGCCGGTGGGAAAGGCAAACAGGCCGCCAAATCCACCCAGGCCTTCCAACACTTCGGGACCATGAGTTTTGGCGGCCAGCGATTTTATCCGTTTAAGTGAATCTTGCGCCGCGTCAATGTCGACTCCGGCATCGGCATATGTACTCGCGCTGGCAGGATCAACCGGTGGGGGCATCGGCAATTGCGCCAGCGTAAATGCCTTCAATGACGCTGCTGTAGCGCTCAAGAACTACCTTACGCTTAACTTTAAGTGTCGGTGTTAATTCCCCTCCATCAATGGTGAATTCCTGTGGCAACAAG
The DNA here is from genome assembly GCA_004124875.1 of Fidelibacterota bacterium. GTDB lineage: Bacteria > Fidelibacterota > Marinisomatia > SCGC-AAA003-L08 > TS1B11 > TS1B11. Next base: position 219,150 of record SCKJ01000002.1, read on the forward strand.
GCGATCTTCTTGATTTTTTCGTAGCGCGCGAACGGCTCCATAGCCTGCTCCACCTCTTTTTCAACCAGCCCGATTATTTCAGGATGATTGACGAGTTCCTCATTGCCGGAAATGTTGAGGCCCCGCTCAGCGGCATAAGCGCTCAGCGCCTCAAAGTTGGGCACCACCAGCGCAGATATGAAGTTGCGTCCGTCACCCAGAATGCAGACCTGATCGACATTCGCCAGCACAGCGAGGGCGTTTTCCAGGGCAGCGGGGACGACATTTTTGCCGCCGGAGGTGACCAGGATATTTTTCTTGCGGTCGGTAATCTTCAGGTAGTTATCATCGTCAAATTCGCCGATATCGCCGGTATGGAACCAGTTGTCATCATCGATGGCCTCGCGCGTCGCCTCGTCGTTTTTAAAGTAGCCTTTCATGATGTTGGGACCGCGCACGAGAATTTCCCCATCCGCGGCGATGCGCACTTCCACGCCCGGTATCGGGGGGCCGACTTTGCCCGTTTTAAACAGTTCCAATTTGCTCACTGTCACGGCGGGAGAGGTTTCCGTCAGGCCATACCCTTCCAGAATAGTCATGTTGGCGGCCCCGAAGAAATCTGCGATCGCCGCTGACAGGGGCGCAGAGCCGGAAACGAAAAATCTGATCCTGCCCCCCACCTTTTCCAGCAATTTGGAGTAGACCAGTTTGTTGGCCAGACCGTGTTTCCACGACAACCACGCGCCCGGCTTTTTTCTCAATAGATTGAGCGCCAACACCTCTTTACCAACCCCGATGGCCCACCAGAATATTTTTTGGCGCAGTGCCGGGGTTTTCGCGACACCCGCAAGCACCCGGTTATACACTTTCTCGTAAAAGCGGGGCGCGCCGAGCAGCACCGTGGGGTGAACCTCGAGCATATTGGCGCCAACCTGTTCGATGCTTTCGGCATAATAGGTAACGGCGCCCCGGCTGAAAGCGAGAAAGTGGCCGGCCATCCGCTCAAAGGAGTGGCTCAGGGGCAAAAAGGATAAAAGGACGTCCTCATCGTTGATGCTGATATGGGTCAGCGCTGCTTCAATATTGGTAACCAGATTGGAATGCGTGAGCATCACGCCCTTGGGTTTGCCTGTTGTGCCGGAGGTATAAATGAGGGTCAGCAGGTCGTCCGGGGTTGCCTCCATGCACATGGCCTGAAAATCGAGCCCGGCCTCCCGGCCATGTTCCGCTCCGGCATCCAGGAGCTCAATATAGGTTGTAATGTGTCGTTGGTCCCCATCGGGGGACTTTCCGGTTATTTTGGAATCATCCATGACCACGACCCATTCCAAGTTGGGGCATTCGTCCCAGATTTCAAGAATTTTTGCGCCTTGTTCTTCGTTCTCAACGAAAATCATTTTCGATTCCGAGTTGGTCAGGATATAGGCGATTTGATCGGGGGGCAGGACGGGATAGATGGCCACGGTGGTGCCCCCGGCACACAAAATGGCATAGTCGGACATGGCCCAGCGTGGGGAATTGTTCGACACAATGGCCACGTGGACGCCATTCTGCACGCCGTGTGATTTCAGGGCAAAGGCAAGTTCTTCCACCGTGGAGCGGATATCCTTGCCCCGCAAGCCCTGCCAACGGTCTTGTTTCTTTTCATAATAAAGATGCTTGTCAGCAAACTTTTCCGTCGTCTGATAAAACATTTCAGAAATGGTTCGGTAACTCATGGGGTACCCCCTCAAGATTATGATAACCAGAGTGGAAAAATTAAGGTGCCGCGTCCGGTGTTGCCAGAAATAGAATCGAGCCGATAATCGACGGCTCGATAAAATCTCCTGCTAGCCAACGGCCTGATAGCCGCGCTATATTGGGTGCCTCCATGGAACTCTATCTGACAGCAGTAGATCCGTGCTGAGCCCCCGGCACCTGCTGGGTATTGCGCTGCTGTGGCTCATCACCATGGTGGCCACACCTTTGCTCGATGACCAGGTTCTTGTTGAGCAGCGCGCTACCAAGCTGGTCATTTACAACAACACGGCGGACACGCTCAATTTTACCATCATGGAAGTTCGCAAGAGTCGCTTTACCAGATGGCAGCCGTGCGATAATCCGCAACTTTGCGGCGACCGCGGCATCAAGCCCGCCATGAGCGGCGATCTGCCCTATGAGCTGATATCCGGGTGGTACCCCGGCGCGGATGTCGCCGTGTTCTGGTGGCACCTGACGCCCGACAGCGCCGGCCCCAACGGATACCGTGTGGATGGTCCCCACAAGATAGTGGTCCCTACGCCCAACCGTCCGTTTTTCGAGTAGAGGCAGCCGCGTGCGCCAGATCACGATCAGCCGAGCCCTTTTTCCGCAACTTCCCCGTATGCGTTTGACGGCGCTTTTTGCGGGCGGCCTGTTCATCCTCGCAGGCGCACTGTACGGCATCGATCCCTCACCCATGTTGCGGGCGAAGATCGCCAGCGGCATGGTTGCGCCCCCCTACTACATGCAGCATGAAGCCCGTTTGCGGGCCTTGGGGGTCGAAGCGCCTCTGCGGAGCTTCAGGCTGCAAAAGGGCGGCCTTTCACCGGCCGGGGGAGCCCTGGCAGTACCCACCGGCGACTGGAACGTCCTGGTGCTGCTGGTGGACTTTCCCGATACCATGAGCCAGACCGAGGCCACTTTTTTTGACTCCCTTATTTACTCCACCACCGGCCCGTCTGTGCAAGACTACTTTCTGGAAACCTCATACGGACGGCTCAACATTACCACCGTCACGCTGCCTGGCGTCACCGGCTGGACCCGGGCGGACTCGACACATGACTACTATGTTAACAGTCAAAATGGCTTAGGGAACACCTATCCCCGCGACGCTCGAAGACTCGTTGAAGACCTGGTGCTCGCCGTGGACTCGCTCATCGACTTTACGCCGTTTGACAATGATCGCGACGGCTACGTCGACGCCCTGTTTGTGGTGCATGCCGGTACCGGGGCCGAATGGACCGGGAGCAGCGACCATTTCTGGTCGCATGCGTGGGCCACCACTTACGATATGCTTGTAGATAGCGTAAAAGTTCGGCCCTATGCCATGCAGCCTGAATACTGGGAAACGCCGGGCGATATGACCCTCGGCGTGTTTGCCCACGAGCTGGCCCACACCGCATTTGATGTGCCCGACCTGTACGATCGTGACGATCTACCCTCAAGGGGGCTCGGGTACTGGACGCTGTTGGCAGCGGGCGCCTGGCTCGGTCCCGGCGCCGGATACACAAATTTTGCCGGCGGTTCCCCGGCCCTGCCGGATGCCTGGAGCCGCATCCGCATGGGCTACGGTGTGCCTCAGGTGATTACCGCAGGGGCCAACCATCTTCCGCTGGCGCCGGCCACCCTCGATTCCACCATTTACAGGCTGTGGACCGGCGGCATATCCACAGGCGATCAGTACTACCTGGTTGAAAATCGTCAGCAGATGGGCTACGACAGCTACCTGCTCGGTGCGGGCATGCTGATCTACTACATCGATGAAGCCATGGGCCATTTCGGCAACGACAAGCAGTGGATCCCAGGCCAGGGCGCGCAGGAGCACTACCTCGTCGCCCTGATGCAGGCTGACGGGCAGTATCATCTGGAACGCGATAGCCTCAGCAGCCTCAGCGACGACGCAGGTGATCCCTATCCCGGATGGACCGGCAACACCGCCTTTGGCGACCACACCTCCCCCAGCGCGCGCACCTATTCCGGAGCGTTGAGCGGCATATCCATCAGCAACATTATCGATACCGGCGACACCGTCTGGGCCGACTACGGATTTGGCCTGCTGCCCGCGGAAGTGACCATCGATTCAGTGATCGACCGGCCGGATGACAACGGCGGGTACTTTGTGCTCCACTGGCCACCGGTCCCTGCCGACACTGTAAACAGTGCTGATTTGGATTCCTATACCGTGTGGTGGGAATATGCGGTGGTCAGCGGCGCGAGCGTGGACTACCGCCGGTTCTTGAACGACGGCGGCTGGGTGCCATTCGATACGATTGCCGCCACTGCTGCCGGGCAGTACATTGTGGAAGTGCCTACCGCCTATGATTTATCCGCTACCGGGGCCACGATTATCGAGCTGCGTGTCTCGGCCAATTATGCCGACGGCCATATGACATTTTCCGATCCGGCGACAGGCTTCTCCTGGGATGATTTGCCCCCCGATACGGTGCGGGGTTTGACGGTTGACCTGGACACCAAGGGCGCGATTTTGCAATGGCTCCCCATTACCTCAGAGCCGGTTTCCTATGAAGTATACCTGGCCGATGTCGATCCGGTGGTGCCCGATACAGCAACCTTTGTTGCCGCGACGGCCGATACCACCTACACCATTCCCCCACCTGCCGTGGGAGGGACTGTCCATATAACCGTGCTGGCGGTGGACCAGGCCGGCAACCAGGGCGCCGCGGCAGATGCCGTGTCGATTACATTTCTGGAAATCACCGGGAACCAGTCAGGCGTCCCGGCACGCTTCGCCCTGCGCCCGAACCATCCCAATCCGTTCAATCCGTCGACCGTTATTCCCTTTGATGTGGCCACCGCCGGCCTGGTAACGATTACGGTGCATGACCTTACCGGCAGGGAGGTAGCACAACTCATCGACCGCTCCATGTCCCCAGGCAGCTACCGGGCCATATGGGCCGGTTTTGACGCGACCGGCCGCGCTGCGCCATCGGGCATCTACTTTGTCCGCATGACGGCGGCTGGAGGTTACACAGCCACCCATAAAGCAATTCTGATCCGTTAGCGATGCCGCGGGCGAAGATCAGCGGGCATCTCTGCGACTATCTCACCCAAGGTGACCCCGGGGGACTGCCACTGGTGTTTATCCATGGGTTCCCTTTCAGCCAGGCCACTTGGACCGGGCAGTTACAGGCTCTGCCGCCCTCAGTCTACGCCGTCACTTACGACCTGCGTGGTCTGGGCCAGAGCGAGGCCACCGGGGGTGAAGTAAGCATGGACGGTTACGCCGATGATCTGGAAGGACTGCTCGAACTGTTGCATATAAAGCGGCCGATTGTCTGCGGCCTGTCGATGGGTGGCTATGTCGCTCTACATGCCGCAGCGAGGAATCCGGGACTGGTCAGGGGGCTGGCGCTGTGCGATACGCGCAGCGGCGCTGACAGCGTTGAGGCCAAGGCTGGTCGCACTTCGGCGGCGAAACAAGTGCGCGAATCAGGCATGGAAAGTCTGGTCGAGGCGCAGCTGCCCAACCTGATGACGCCGCAAAGCTTCGCTTCCGATGCAGATTGGGTGCAGGCGTTACGCACGATAATGCTGTCCACCGCGCCTGAAGGCGCTGCCGGCGCGCTGGAGGCCATGCGCGACCGTTCTGACACCACCCCGGCGCTCGCCCGCTTCGATTTTCCGGTCCAGCTGATCTTTGGAGAACACGACAAAGTCACGCCCCCGACCGAGGGGCAGAGCATGGCCGCTGCGTTGCCGGATGCGCAGCTGGCCATCATTGAAGGGGCGGGACACGTGAGCAATCTGGAAAACCCCACACAGTTCAATGCGGCCCTGCATAGCTATCTGGGACAGTTTTTGCCGGCATGACCGGCGCGGTCGAAACCCGCTGCAGTCACAAATTAAAAAGGAGGCATTATGAGCATGGGGTTGGGAGAGATGTTGACAGGTATCCTGGTATTCGCGCTATTGTTCCTGGTATTGCGAGAATTCTTCTGCTGGTATTGGAAGATCAATCGCGTGGTGGCGTTGTTGGAGAACATCGAGGCAAAACTCTCGGCCGATACCGAATAATTCATTTTTATAATCCGCCGACTGACGAATTATTTTGTAAATAAGGTGTTTTAGTAAAATTTGCCATCGACCGATCCTGGCACCTCCATTCTCGCGACTGCCTGGCGGGCGCGACGCCACTAGTACCCCCAACCGTAAGGACATAAACCCATGAAATCAACTCTGCGCAGTCATTATCTATTGACTGGCGCCCTCCTGCTGACACTGATTGGCGGTCATCTGCGGGCCCAAAATAGCGCGAACCTGGCCACAGCCAGGCAGATCCTTAAGGAAACGCCCCTCATTGACGGACACAATGATGTGCCCTGGCAGTATCTGTCGCGCGCGAAGAACCACATGGATGAGATCAGATTTGATGTCAGCACCGCAGCGCTCGAGCCCCCGATGCACAGCGATATTCCGCGCCTTAAAAAAGGGGGCCTGGGGGCCCAGTTCTGGTCCGTCTACATCCCGGCCACGTCAGCAGGTCCCGGAGCGGTTCGAGAGGTCTACACGCAGATTGATGTGGTGCACCGCCTGGTGGCGCGTTACCCCAGGCAATTTGAAATGGCCTACACCGCGGATGACATCGTTCGCATCCATAAACAGGGCAAAATTGGCTCGCTCATTGGGATTGAAGGGGGCCACGCCATCGAAAACTCCCTGGCGGTGCTGCGCGAGCTCTACCGCTCCGGTGCCCGGTACATGACTCTCACCCATTCCAAAAACATAGATTGGGCCGATTCAGCCACTGAAATTCCTGTGCATAACGGATTGACGCCCTTTGGGAAGTTGGTCATTAGGGAGATGAATCGCCTGGGCATGCTGGTCGATTTGTCCCATACTTCGGAAAAAACCATGTCCGATGTGCTCGACATGGCCCAATCGCCAGTGATCTTTTCACACTCCTCAGCCCGGGCGGTTACCGGCCACCCCCGCAATGTGCCGGACGCCATCCTGAAGCGTCTGAAGAAAAACGGCGGCATCGTGATGGTCACTTTCGTGACCCCATTCATCAACGATGATGTGCGCGGGTATTACCTCGATTTACAGGTGCAGCAGCAGCGAGCGAAGTCCCAAAATCCTTACGATACGACGGCCTTTAATCGGCAAATGGAGAGCTGGAAGACGGCGCATCCCATGCCACGGGCCTCGCTTGCTGATGTTGCGGCCCATATCGACCATATCGCCAAACTCATCGGCGTCAATCACATCGGCATCGGCTCCGATTTTGATGGCATAGAATCTGTTCCCGAGGGCCTTGAAGACGTCTCTACCTTTCCCGCGCTGTTTGCCGAACTCATGTCCAGAGGATATAGCAGGAAGGACCTCAAGAAAATAGCCGGTGAAAATATGCTGCGCGTCATGCGGGCCAATGAGAAAACAGCGGCCAGACTGCAACGCAGTGACAGGCCGCTGGACGACCTTATCGATGAGATTGACGAGAAAAAGACCCCGTAACCAGCTGATCATGTGACGCATCTCACAAGTTCAATAATATTGGCAACTTTTTGCAAAAGTCATGCGTCTAATAACCGAAAAGGGAGAAGAACGGAGATTGGCACTTCTCCCGCAATCTGATTTGACAATCTCCATTGGGATGCCGGTCGAGGATTGATTTTCACACAGGCCATCGTTTCGAATCTTCCTGAGAGAAGCGATGACTTGCATCAGTTTCGGCATGGTCTCCTGAGCGTACCTGCCTCAAACCACTCTCACAACGCCCCAGGCCGCAAGGCTTGGGGCGTCTCACCATTCAGGTGAACATGACCTGAAATAAAAAGGCCACCGGCATAACCGGCAGCCTTCCTGTCACGCACGTGACGCGCGGATGAAATCGGCTCCTAATTCTTTTCCTCGCCCTCCTCGGGTTCGGTGAGCGCCTTGAGGTCACTCTCGAAGACGTTGAGACGCTCCTGCAGATCAAGGATGGACCGGTTGGTGTTCCTTTTGTAGGTACTCAAATCATCGTCAAGGCCACGTACATCCCCTTCCACAGACCTGATTTCTGCGCGCAAGTTCTCTTCGATCTGGGTCATGAGGAAATTGAGATCTTCGATCCGGTTACCCAAGCTGTCGGTCACGGTCTGCAATCTCGCCTGCAAATTGGCGATATCTTCGGACATGCGCTGCATATGTTTGCCGCGTCCGTCAAATTTAAGCGAAAGGCGGCGGTACTCCTCATCAATGAGGGTCTTATGGCTCTGTAGCTCGGTGTCGCTGACGGCCAGCTGCTTCATGATCCGGGAGTGCCTGTAATCGACAAACACGCCGTAGTAGACGCTGAAAACCACAAGGACCATAACCAGGATGTTAATAAACTTCTGCATGTAGGCTCCGTTATCGAGAAAAAGTATTACTTGGAAGAAGATTCAATCTGCGCCAGACGCTTTTCCCATTCGGTGATGCCGTCATCTTCCTCATCGACGACTCCCGTGCCGGTGTCGCTGACATTTCGATATTGCGTTCGAATACGCTCCAGCAGCTCCTCATTGGTTTCCGAATTCTGCTGCAAACGCTCTACCATACCGGCAAGTTCTGCGTCAAACTCCCTCGTGGTGTACTCTATCCGGTGAATCAGTTGATCAATGAGGGCCACCCCAAACCCGGGATTAAGATTCTCAACGAGGGCGTCATTTTTCCCCTTTGCATATGATTCCTGATCTGATAGATTTGATTTTGGGTCTGTCATCTAGATTGCCATCCATGAGTCTTGGGATTGATCCTTGCGATTCGGGGTCAAAGTTTCTGAATTCTCATCAAAATTGCAACATCTAAATAGGGCTTTTCGCCTATTCCTGCCCCTGTTCCATCTGTTGGGCAAAATTCCGGGCGATATGGCTCGCCTCATCAGGGGTTAACTCTTCAGTCGATCCGCTGCTTTTTCCTGCCTCACTGTCGGTAGCAGGTCTTTTCGACGGTGCCTCATCAAACCGGGAGTAGTTGCCCCGCTTCGATTGAAACTCGCCATTACCGCCTGCCTCGACAGAATGGAGTGACCAGGCGATCCGCTTCAGATTTACCAGATGCAGGGGCGTGATGTTATCGCCGGTAATGGCGCCGCCCCAGGTGCCTGAGCCGAGCGTCATGGCGGGATCAAGCCCTGTCGTAAAGCCGACGGAACCGTGGGGCGAGGGCGTATTTACCAGTATCCGGAAAGTCCGCACTGACGCGGCATATTGCTCCACCACCTGCTCGTTTTTCGTATGAATGCTGGCGGTATGGCCCACACCCCCGAAGTTGACGATGGCCGTGGCCAGCTCGATGCCGCTGCGCGCGTCAGGCACCGTATAGTAGGCCAGCACAGGCGACAGTTTTTCCCTGCTCAGCGGGTAATCGGCGCCGACCCCGCTCTGCTTCACTATCAGCACTCGCGTGTCTTCGGGCACTGTAAAGCCTGCCATCTGCGCAATGCGCACGGGCGGCTGCCCCACCACGGCCGTGTTCAGGCGGCCATCGGGCTTGACCATGAATTCTTCGAGGCGCACCCGCTCGTCATCGCGGACCCAGTAGACTTTTTCATCCTTCAAGTAGTCGGTGACCTTTTTCTCAATGGGTTGCTCCACAATCATGGCCTGTTCGCTGGAGCAGACCAGGCCCCAATCAAAGCATTTACCCAGAATGATATCTTTTACCGCCTGGCGCACATCCGCTGACCGTTCGATAAAGGCCGGAACGTTGCCCGGACCGACCCCTATGGCCGGTTTTCCGGTGCTGTGAGCCGCCCGGACGATGGCACTGCCCCCTGTCGATAGAATGAGGCTGATCTGGGGATGCTTCATCAGCGCGGTGGCGGCATCGATGCTGGGCATTGAAATGCAGGCGATCAGATTTTCCGGCGCTCCGGCGGCCACCGCAGCCCGGGCCATCACCCGGATGGTTTCATAGGTACAGCGCCCGGCATTGGGGTGGGGAGAGGCCACCATGCCGTTGCGGCTTTTGACGCACAGGATCGATTTATACAGCGCCGTCGAGGTGGGATTGGTCGTGGGGATAATGGCCGCAATGACCCCCATCGGCACGGCAATGGTGGTCACTTTATTGCGGCGGTCCGTTTTAACGGCCCCCACGGTAGTCATGCCAGCATAGCGCTCCCACAACACGCGCGTACTCAGCTCATGCTTGAGCATTTTATCATCGGCGCGCCCCATGCCGGTCTCTTCCACGGCCAATTCCGCCAACCGGCGGGACTCGCGCTCACCGGCGCGAACCATGGCCAGACAAATTTTGTCCACTTCCCCCTGCGTCGCGGTGGCAAACCCGGCCTGGGCCTGGGCGGCCTTGCGCACCAGGTCGCGCACTTCCTGCAGTGACTGTAAATCGCTATCCATAACGCCGTCCACGCCGGGGTGCTCCAGATGAATGCCGATCCATCATTTTATGACCGTGCCGACCCGTTTGAGACGGGTCCAGGTGATGAACGGAAATCGCTTCGTGGCTGAAAAGTAGATGAACAGCGCTTCACCCAAAATATAGTCGTCGGGGACAAATCCCCAGAACCGGGAGTCGTAACTCAGATCGCGATTGTCCCCCATCATGAAATAGTAATCCTGCTCAACCCGGTAGCCATCGGTTTGCGCATCATCAATGAGAATCCGGCCCTCATCGAGCCTCACGCTGTGCCCGTCCAGACTGGCCACATACCACAAGATGGTCCGATCACTTTCGGGATTGAGAATGTCACCTTTCTGAGGGATGCGAATCTTGCCGAAATGATCTTTATTGCCGTTACCCCGGGGGAAAATATTGGGGTCGTCCCAGTTGGGAGGTTGCGGATTCCGGTCGAAAAACTGGAGATGATCAGGGATCATGAAGGGCATGCCATTGACCAGCACTTTCCGGTTGCGCACCTCAACGGTGTCTCCCGGCCGGGCCACCAGCCGCTTTACATATTTGTCGAGGGGGTTATGGGGATACTTGAAAATGACCACATCACCTGATTTAGGCTGACGAAAGGCTGGAAACCTGATCCAGGGAATATCGAATCCGAGGGTGGTATAGGGAATGCCAATACGGTCGGGCGTGCGCATGCCGTAAATAAACTTATTGCCGATAAGGAAGTCGCCCACCATAATAGTCTTTTCCATGCTGCCGGTGGGGACAATGTAAGCCTCCACCACCGTGGCCCGCAGCGCCAGCGCAATAAGCACAATGAGCCCCAGCGCTTTTAGCTCCGTGAGAACCGTGCTCTCCTCGGGCTTCGCATCTTTTTTTTTCTGCTGTTGAGTCATGCTGTTTTCCTAGTAGCCAGCAGCGTCCGCTTCCCGTCTCACATCGGCAATGCCGTGATACCAGCCCGTCTCAGGATCGATGTAAATAGTGTGGGCGGCTCCCATGGGGCCCCCTTCAGTCAGTACGTGCCCCATCCTTTGCAACCGGATTTGTGTATCGGCGGATACGGCCCACGGTTCGGTCCGGATAATGTTTGGCATCCACTGGTGGTGAATGCGCGGCGCGGCCACCGCAGCGGGAGCGCTCATGTTAAAATCGATGATGCCCGAAATGATTTGCGCCACGGTGGTGGTGATGGCCGCCCCGCCCGGAGAGCCGGTTATCAGCAGCGGCTGCCCGTTGCGGGTCACGATGGTGGGCGTCATGGAGCTGACCATCCGCTTCCCGGGACGAATGGCGTTCGCTTCCGTCCCGATCAATCCATATATGTCCGGCGCACCCGGTTTGGAGACGAAATCGTCCATTTCATTGTTCAGGAAATATCCGGCGCCCGCAACCACCATGCCCGATCCGTAAAGAGAGTTGAGGGTTATGGACAGCGCCACAGCGTTCCCCTGCCGGTCAATGACACTGATATGGGTAGTCTGACCGCCTTCATTGCGGCTGGAAATGAGGTTGCCGCCAAAATCGGCGCTTGCGCTGGCCCAGGCCGGCGATACGGATTTCCACAGTGTCGCCGCATGCCCATCTGAAATCAGGCGGCCCACCGGCACATCGACAAAGTCAGGATCGGCGGCAAACTTTGCCCTGTCGGCATAAGCGCGGCGATAGGCCTCGACCATGGCATGAATATGGGCCGCAGAGTGATAGCCGAGGTCCCCTATATCGATCTGCTCCCATTGGTTCAATATCTCAGCCAGTACGACTCCCCCTGCGGATGGCGGCGGCATCGTGATAATGTGCGCATCGCGGTAATCAAACTCTACCGCCGGCCTTTCAACCGCCTGATAGTTGGCCAGGTCCCCGAGGCTGATGAGGCCGCCGTGCCGGGTCATGAAGTCGGCCAGCAGATGCGCTGTCCGCCCCGTGTAAAACTCATCCGCCCCGGCCAGAGAAATGCGGCTCAAGGTAGCGGCCAGATCAGGCTGCCGGAACAGTGAATTGAGACGGGGGGCTTTGCCATCGGGATAAAAAATGCTGGCGGTTTCCTCAAATTGGGTGAGAACGTCCGCTTGGCGGGCTAAATCGCTGTGTATCTGGTAAGTGATGGCAAAGCCTCTGTCGGCCAGATTAATCGACTCTTGCAACAGCGCCGCCCAAGGGAGTTTGCCGTACCGGGCGTGCGCCAGGCCGTAGCCCCGCACGGTCCCTGGCACGCCACTGGCCAACACGCCGACGGTGCTGAGGTCATCAATCACGTTTCCATCGCTGCCGATGTACATATCGCGGGTGGCGCCCAGGGGCGCCTTCTCCCTGAAGTCAATGGTGGTCGTGGCGCCATTGGCCAGGCGGATGACCATAAACCCGCCACCGCCGAGGTTGCCGGCGCGCGGCTGAATGACGGCCAGGGCGAATCCGGTGGCAATGGCTGCGTCAATGGCGTTACCGCCGCGCCGCAAAATGTTCAGGCCAAATCGGGCGGCCACTTCATTGCCGGCCACCACCATGCCCCTGCGTCCCACCGCCGTGGGCATCTGCCCCAGCAGGCTGGTGGCTATAGCGCCCAGCAATATGAAAATCCTAATCCGCATGAATTCCGCTCTTTATGTGCCGAATGTCGGGTCCGGTCTTGGTGAATGTCACCGATATTACATCAAACCTGACCGCAGAGTCGATCCCTTTTTCCCCGCAATATCGCTGGGCCGTGGCCATGATCCGGTCTCTTTTGCGTGCATCGATGCGGCCCTCTCCGCTACTCCAGCCTCCAGGCACCTGGCTCTTGACCTCTACAAATACCACCGTGTTGTCCATCCCGGCGATGATATCGAGTTCCCCCGTATGGGCCACTTTATACCGCAGGTCGTGGATGGCGTATCCCGCTTCCACGAGGTAAACGGCGGCCATCTGTTCCCCCAGCAAACCGAGCGCCTCCTTTGATTTATGCAACTTCCACGTCGGCAGATGCTCCCGCACCGGAGAAAATGACTGCCGGTGAATGGGGGTCGCTCCATATTGCTTCAGCGCCCGCATGTGCCCGGCAGTGCCGTAGCCTTTATGATGGTCGAATCCGTAGCGGGGAAAGATTTTATGATACTGCAGCATGAGCCGGTCCCGGGTGACTTTGGCGATAATGCTGGCGGCCCCGATGGCAGCCACTTTCGCGTCACCTTTAATGATCGTTTCCTGCGAGGGGTGCTGGAGGGTGATGTGCTGGCCATCAATGAGCAGATGGCCGGGCGCGGGACGCAGTTCATCCACCGCCCGCTGCATGGCCGCCATCGTCGCCTGCAAAATATTGAGCCGGTCGATTTCTGCCCGCTCCGCTCTGCCGATCCCCACGGCCAGCGCACAGGAGACGATCTCCTCGTACAGAGCTTCCCGCTTGCCGGGGGAGATCTGCTTGGAGTCCCCCAGCCCCTCAATAGGGTGTTGGGGATCAAGAATAACAGCTCCGGCGACCACGGGACCGGCCAGGGGGCCTCGCCCGGCTTCGTCAATGCCGGCCGTGAGCATGCCAGCATTGCGCCTGACCGTGGCCGTCGAGTCGCTGCCCAAATCAGCGCTCGCCGAGCATGGAGGCAACGCTCCAACCCTGCCCATTTGAAAACAGCGTGATGGCCCCGCTCAAGTCGGTGCGCAGCAAGGGGATGCCCGCCGCCGAAAAGCGGGTCAGGGCTTCATCAGAGGGGTGGTTGTAGCGGTTGCGGGCGCCGACGGAGATCACCCCGCCCTGGGGGGCAACCCTCTCCAGAAAACGGGTGGAACTGCTGGTGTTGCCACCGTGGTGGGCCACTTTCATCCAGTCGGCCTGCAGGGCATCGCCATATGAGAGCAGCCGGTACTCGGACCGCGACTCAATATCCCCGGTAAGCAGCAGTGACGTATTCCCATAGCGCAATTTAAGCACCCATGAACCTTCATTGGCTCCCAGGTGGTTATTCATCATCACCGAATCAGGCGCGAGTACGTCCAGACTGACAGCGCCCAGCTGCCAAGTGGTGCCTGGCGGCGGCGTTGTAATGATCGTGCCACGGCTCTTGGCCTGCTCAATGGCCCGCCCGAAGAGCGGATAACCGCGCCCAGTGGGCGGATGCCATATTTCCCGCACACGGATGTTATCGAGCACCGCTTCCAGTCCACCGGCATGATCGGCGTGGGCATGACTGATAATCAGCAGATCGAGCCGGGTGATCCCTTTGCTGCGCAGATAGGGCGCCACGATCATGCGGCCCGCATCCCACTGCTGCTGCCTGGGACCGGCATCCACGAGAATATGGCGGCCCTCCGGGGTCGAGATGTGGATGGCGTCCCCCTGTCCCACATCCAGGAACGTTACCCGCAGCCCCGGCGCTGAAAATGCGCCCGTCCAGATGACCCCGTTAGCCAGGACCAGGAGCGACAGGGCCCATTTCCCAACCGCCCGGCGCAGCCCTTCCGCAGACATGCGCGGCAGGAGGAACAGGATCACCGCCAACATCACCAGCACAATGTCCGGCGGCCGTCCTGTGACGATTTGAGGCGTGCCCAAAGCGGCGAGCCGGTCCACAGAAATTCCCACCACAGACAAAAAACCCCAGGCAGCATGACCAAAAATCGTTGCCAGAGGCGGCAGAACGAAGGTGCAGACCAGAGCCGCCAGCAGCGCAAAAATAGCCAGTCCGGCTACGGGAACAATCACCAAGTTGGCAAGAAATCCCAGGGCCGGGACGCGATGGAACAGGGCCAGAGTCACCGGCAGACTGCCGAGCTGGGCGGCGAGCGTCAACAGCATCAGGCTGGCGACGCCTCTCCCGCCGGGCCGCTCACGCAGCCATTTTCCTGGCCGGGTGGCGAGCCAGGCATCAAGCATCGGCTGGTGAAACGCAAAAATGCCAGCCACTGCCGAGAATGAAAGCGCAAAGCCGGGGGTAAAGAGTGACCGGGGGTCAAGGATCAGGCTGAACAGGGCCGCCGCGCCCAAAATATTCCAATTCCGGCCCGATCTGCCCAGCGCCGCGCCCAGCAAGTAGAGTGATATCATCATAACGGCCCGGATGACACTGGCTGGCGCGCCGGTAACGGCGGCATACATGACGAGGATGATGACTGTGATCACGACTCTGGCCATAGCGGGCATCAGCAGCAGCCGCAGCAGGGTGGCGATGAACAGCGCGATAAAGCCCGCATGCAGACCTGATACCGCCATCACGTGGGCCACTCCAACGGATTGGACCCTGGCCATGAACTCCCAATCGAGGCCTGACCGGTCGCCCAGCAGGAGCGCCTTGGCCAAGCCTGCGTGTGGCCCCACCCACTGTTCCAAGCGCCCGTTAATCGATTGGCGGATGACATTAATTCTGCGGGCCAGCGATACGTGGTTGGCCGGTTTCCATTCGCGCACGAACACGGTGCCGGTGGTGCGAGCGTCTATCTGCCGGGTCCACAGATAGAGACTCTCGCGAAATCCGTTGGGGTTGCGGCGCTCCCGGGGCCGGCGCAGCCGCGCCACGAGCTCAAGGGTATCGCCTATCCCGTAATGCGGCATTAACACGGAGTCGGCATAAGCGTCAGGGGCCGCGCGCCATAGCAGTTTCGCTATGTTCAGGTTTGACAGCTCTGAGCGCAACGGCCGCAAGACATGATCAACGGAATAAGTTCGCTGCCGGACCTCCTCCACGGTGACGCTGAACGCGCGGGGCAGACGCGCATTGATAGGCGCTTGCGGCACGACAGACGGCAGCGGCTCGGCGATGAAACCGCCCAATGCAAAGGTGGCCATCAACAGCAGGGCGTCTGTGCGCCGTCCCCCAATGAGGCCCGCCAGCACGGCTACCGCCCATACCCAGGGAGAAAGCGTCGTCAGACTGCCAACGAAGACTCCGGCAGCCAGGACGATGCCTGCAATAAATAACGGCGATTTTGCAAAAGGGGGTCGCTTCAGGGCCTCGCGTTTGAGCTGGCGCCCGAACGCGAAAAGCGGCTCCAACAGGTTATTCAGCGGCCACCCAGCGATTTTCGGCGCTCCCTGAGCAGCAGGAAATCGGCCCGCTCCGTTTGGCCCGCATCGCGCAAGCGCAGGATGCGTATGGTCTCCGGCAGGGGTATAGCGAGGTTATCCGCGTCGGCGTAAAAGGCGTCCATCATGCGTGCCAGCAACTTAAAGTCATACTTTATATTACGGGAGTAATATTCCGACCGCTCAAGCTTATAACGCGCGGTAACCATTGGATTTGTCATCCCCGGCTGGGCCAGGTTTTGACCTCGCTCTGCCGCTTGGAAACCCGCGTAGTCCGCCTTGAGTCCAGCATAAAAACCGATGAGGTAACCCATGCGGCGATCAGGTTTCCAGCTTTCCCATTGAGTCCCGGTCACATCTCTTTGCGCCAGCAGCGGGGACAGGGCCACACAGGTCAGAAGGATCGCCGCCCACCGGCCCTGGCTATTCATAGGCGTTCACCACCGGATACCTGCGGCCCGCTCCAAACGCTTTGCCGGTGACCCTGATGGTCAGGGCCGCCTGCCTGCGTTTGTATTCCGCGGCGGTAATCATTTTGCTCAGGCTGGTAATCTCTTTACGGTCATATCCCTGGGCAATCAGGCGCTGGGCGGAGTCAGGATCGGAGATGAGCTGCTCCACCAGGGGCGCAATGTGGTCATAGTCGAACGGATCGGTCTGGTTTTCACGCAGCTCGGCGCTGGGCGTTTTTGTCAGAACGCTGTCGGGAATGACCGGTTTCCCGGCGCGCTCATTAACGGCCCTGGCCAAGGCATAGACATCAGGCTTTGTGAGGTCGCCAATCGGGCCGAGGGCTCCGGCCATGTCGCCGTAAAGTGTGGCATAGCCCAGGGCAATCTCCGTCTTGTTGCCGGTCGACAGCACCAGCGCGCCGCGCTTGTTCGCCAGCGCCATCAACAGCAGGCCTCGCAACCGGGCCTGCAGGTTTTCTTCGGCCACACCGGGCCGGGAACCGTCAAAGTGGGGCGCCAGCTGCTGCATGGTTTCCAGCCGCAATGATTCAATGGGCAGCTGCAACGCTTCGATACCCAGAGCGCCGGCCACTTTGGCAGCGTCCTCGGCGCTGGCGGCGGCGTTGTAAACGCTGGGCATGATGACCCCGGTGACATGGGCCGGTCCCAACGCGGCGGCGGCCAGAGCGGCCACCAGAGAAGAGTCGATGCCACCGCTGAGGCCGATGATGGCGCGCGCATGTCCGGTCTTGCCGAAATAGTCCGCGATGCCCAGTTCAATGGCCGCCATGAGGTCAACTTCGCGCTGGGGAGGCTGCACCTGCCCGCTCCCGGCCAGATCGTCAGGCAGGGTGATATGGAGCAGGCCACTGTCGAAGGCGGCCGCCTGTTTGACGACACGGCCATCGGGCGACACCAGCGCCGAGCGGCCATCGAACACCAGTTCATCCTGCCCGCCCACGAGATTGCAATAGAGGTAAGGCACATTTCCGTCCGCCGCTTTTTGGATCATGATCGCGTGGCGTTCCTGCGCGATGCCGTCCCGAAAGGGCGACGCGCTGATGTTCACCAGCAACTCCGCGCCCGCCTCGGTCAACTGGCGGCAGACTTGGGCGGCATAGCGATCATCCCACATATCCTCACAGATGTGCAGCCCCAGCACGATGCGTTTGCCTGAGGGCAGGTCGACAGGCAGGGGCCGGTTGTCACTGGCGGGAGTGAAATAGCGCGCCTCGTCAAACACGTCATAGGTCGGCAGGAGGGTCTTGTCCCGGTAGCCTGCAACGGCCCCATTTTGCAGCAGCGCGGCGCTGTTGTAGAGGTGGCCCTCCTCCTCCCTGACGGTGCCCACAATGACGGCCGTGGGGCCGGTTCCGGCGGCCAACGACTGGAGCGCCGACTGGGTATCGGCAATAAAGCGCGGGTTGAGCAACAGATCCTGGGCAGGATAACCGGGCAGCGCGCATTCGGGGAAGATGAGCAGGTCGACGTCATCGCCGACGCTGGACATGATTTGGCGGATGAGCTGCGCATTCGCATCGATAGCCCCTACCGTGGGATTGATTTGAGCCAGGGCTATTTTCAGAGGAGGAGTCACTATTGCCAGGCTAAGGTTCGACCCGGTTGAGCATGCGCGGGAACGGTATGGTTTCGCGCACATGGGGCAGTCCGCAGATCCAGGCCACGGCGCGCTCAATGCCCATGCCGAAGCCCGAGTGCGGCACCGAGCCGTAGCGCCTTAAATCGAGATACCACTGGTATTTATCCTCCGGCAAATTCGCTTCCTTAAGACGCTTCAGCAGGAGCGCGTAATCGTCCTCGCGCTGACCGCCACCGATGATCTCTCCGTAACCTTCCGGCGCCAGGATGTCCATGCCCAGAGCGAGGCGCTCATCGTCCGCGTCGAGCTTCATGTAAAATGCCTTGATGGCCGCAGGAAAGCGGTGCACCACCAGCGGTTGGTCGTATTTTTCGCTGATGATGGTTTCATCGCCGCCGCCGAAATCGCCGCCCCACTCAAAATCGACGTCCGCCTGCTTGAGCACGTCAACAGCCTCGGTATAGCTCAGGCGTGGAAAGGGCGTTTTAAGGCCTTCCAGCGGCGCCGTGTCGCGTTCAAGGATATCGAGCTGCTCCCTGCGGCTTTCAAGCACGCGGCCCACCATAAACGCGACCATCTCCTCGGCCCAGTGAATGTTTTCCTCCAGGTCGCAGTAGGCCATTTCCGGCTCCACCATCCAAAATTCGGTGAGATGGCGCCGGGTCTTGCTTTTCTCCGCCCGGAATGTCGGTCCAAAGCAGTAGACTTTCCGGAATGCGGCGGCGGCGGCCTCGCTGTATAGTTGCCCACTCTGGGTGAGGTAGACAAAGCGATCAAAATAGTTGAGGCCAAACAGGGTCGTTGTGCCTTCGACGGCGTTGGGGGTGATAATGGGCGTATCCATCAGGATGAAGCCGTTGCTGTCGAAGAAGTCGCGGCAGGCCTTGATGATCTCGTGCCGGACGAGCATAATGGCGTGCTGCCGGCGGCTGCGCAGCCAGAGGTGCCGATGGTCCATGAGAAAGGCCGTGCCGTGCTCCTTGGGCGATATGGGGTACTCCTCGGCCATTTGGGTCACGCTGAGGCTCTGGGCATGTATTTCGTAGCCTCCCGGCGCCCGCTCATCGGCGGAAACAGTACCGGTAACGGTGACCGAAGACTCCTGCGTGAGTCTGCCGAACAGGGCAAAGGCATCGTCGCCCACATCGCTTTTGGACAGGACGCACTGCGCAATCCCGGTGCCGTCGCGCAGCATGAGAAAGCCGAGTTTGCCACCGGAGCGTGAATTGTACACCCAGCCGTCCAGTTGCACCTCCTGGCCGACATGGTTGCTGAGCTCGTTAATGGTCGTGCGGGTCACCTGGGCGTTCCGGAGTTGATGTTCATTTACCAGGTTGATACAATTTCATTCAGGATATCATTGGCGATTTTTTCGAGCAGCCGCCGCAAGGCAGCCTCACGGGGATCGCCGAATTCGTCCTCCTCATCCACTTCGCCATCGCCGTCGTTATCGATCTGGTCGCTGCCCTCATCGCCGCCGGGGGCGTAGTGCGATACCGCTGAAAACGATTTCTCGAACAGGGGGCGGTTGCGGGCGAGATCGTACCAGATCACTTTTGTGCTGACGTTGATTTGCCATTCCTGCACCGACTCGCCAGCGGTAAAGGTTGAAGGGGTATCCGTAATGCGGTTGATGGTAACCTGCAGATCACTATCGGCATTGCTGAGGTCCGTTACCCGCAGGACATTCTCCGTCAGGAAAAGGTCGGTGATGAGCTCATTGGTCAAGTCGGTGAGCACAAACTCGGAGGTCTGGTTGATCACATTGGATACGGCGATACTGTCAATATGGGCGGGCAGGCTGCCTCGAAACGAGTAGACCCCACAGCCCCACAATCCGGCCAGCGCCAGCAGGGCCAGAGGGCTATTTCTTGTCCAGGCCATAGGACTGAATCTTCCTGTAAAGTGTGCGCTCGGCAATGCCCAGCGACTGCGCGGTCCGCCGCCGGTTGTGATTGAATTTAGCCAAGGTTTTGGCGATGATTTCGCGTTCCACCTCCTCCATCGTCACCTCGCCAATGGCATCGGGCTCAATGAGCGGCCGCTGGTCCAGCGCGGAGACATCGCCTATCAGCACCTCCGGGACACCGCTGGGGGGCGGTGGTGAAGGCATGTAGGGGTCCACGGGAGAGGCCGCCAGCGGTTGCCCCGCGGCAATATGTTTCAGATCGTGCAGGTCCTGGCGAATGAACAGGAGTTGCCGCAGCACCAATTCGCGATCGGACTGCTCCGGCGGCGTAGTCACCAACACCGGCAGTGCGGGATTAGGTTGAAACGACTCCAGCTGCAGGTGCGTAGCCAACAGTTCAGGGGTGATGCGTTCGCCGGGATTGAGCGCCAGCACTGACTCGATCACGTTTTTCAGCTCGCGCACATTGCCGGGCCAGCGGTACGATTTCAGGGTCCGTACCGCCTCAGGGGTAATGCTGCGAAAGACAAGGTCGTTGCGGGTGGCGAATTCCAGCCCGAACCGCTCGACAAGCACCGCGATATCCTCCACGTGGTCCCGTAGCGGGGGCATGGTTATCGTGACGGTCTTAAGCCGGTAGTAGAGATCCTGCCTGAAATTATTCCGGCCTATCTCCTCGCGCAGGTCGCGATGGGTCGCCGCAACGATGCGCACGTCAACTTTTTGGGTCTGGGTGCCCCCCACCGGTATGAACTCGCCCGTTTCAATGACCCGCAACAGTTTCACCTGGGTCTCCAGCGGGGTCTCGCCGATTTCATCCAGGAAGATGGTGCCCTTGTGGGCGGCCTCAAAATAGCCTTTGCGGGCCTCGTCGGCTCCCGTGAAAGAGCCTTTTTTGTGTCCAAACAGTTCGCTTTCAATGATGCCGACCGGAATGGCGCCGCAGTTGACGGTAATGAGCGGCTCAAACTTGCGTCTGCTGGCGGTGTGGATGGCCTTGGCGACCATCTCCTTCCCGGTGCCCGATTCTCCCAGCACCAGCACGGAAATGTCGGTGGGGGCGATCTGGGCGACGGTTTGCAGCACTTCGCGAATCACGTCCGATTCGCCAATCAGGCCCGACTTGCGCTGCAGTGCGTCCAGGGTCATGGACATGCTCAAATACCTATATCCGTGCGATAAAAGGAACCGGGAAACTTTACAGCGCCAATGCGCTCATAAACCTGCTTGCGGGCAACGCTGAGGCTGCTGCCGGTGGCGATGATATTCAACACGCGCCCGCCTGCGCTGACCAGCCCGGAGCCGGTCATTCGGGTGCCGGCATGAAGGTGAGTATCTCCGTCTATAATATCGTCAAATCCGGTGATGGGAAGGCCCTTTTTATACCCTTCAGGGTAACCTTTAACCGCCATGACCACGCAAATGGACGACAGCGGCTTCAGAGCGACGGCAGGGGGGAGCTGGCCTGCCAGGGCCGAATCGACCAATTCCGAGAGCGGCATATCGATCAGGGGCAGGACAACTTGTGTTTCGGGGTCGCCCAGGCGAACGTTATACTCGATTACATAAGGTATTCCTTTAACCAGCATCACCCCTATATACAGGAAGCCACGATAAACGATCCCTCTTTTTTTGAGCTCTGCCATCGTCGGTTTGAGCACTAAAGCGTCGATTTGGTTCATCATTTCCGGCGTGGCCAGGGGTGACGGAGAGATGGCCCCCATACCGCCGGTGTTGGGACCACGGTCGCCATCAAACGCGCGCTTGTAATCCTGCGCCGTCCCCAGAACGGTATAATTTTCTCCGTCACACAGCGCGAAGATGGACATTTCCGTGCCTGTGAGGCATTGCTCGATGGACAGGGAGCTCCCTGCCGCCCCAAAATCTCGCGTGATGTAGAAGCGCTGCAGCGCCTGCTCAAGCTCGGCCCCCGTCGTGGCGATAACGACCCCTTTCCCGGCGGCCAGGCCGTCGGCCTTGAGGACTACCGGCAGGCCTTCCTGCTCAGCGGCTGTCCGGGCCTCGTCGATCGTATGGCAGGCATGGTAACGGGGATGGGGGATGCCGGCCGCGGCCATAAACTCGCGCGCATAGAGCTTGCTGCCCTCGAGGCGTGCCGCCGATTTTGTCGGTCCCAGCACGCTCTGGCCCGCAGCGGTCAGGTCGTCGACCAGACCGTTCACCAGGGGCGCTTCCGGGCCGACGATAACGGCATCGATGTTGTGCTCCCTGCAGAGGGCCAGCACGCTGGCGGCGTCGGACAGGTCGACCGGGAGGTTGGCGCCCAGCAGGGCCGTGCCGGGGTTCCCGGGGGCGCAATAGAGCTCATGGCCCCTGTTTTCCCTCGAGAGCGACCAGATGATGGCATGCTCGCGGCCCCCGCTCCCCAGTACCATGAGCCGTGACATCATGCTGCGGCCCTCAGGCCGGCTGCTCCTGCTCTTTCTCCAGCCGCACAATTTCATCTCTCAGACGGGCCGCCTCTTCGAATTGCAGATTTTCGGCCGTGCGCTTCATTTCCCTGCGCAGAAGATCGAGCGTGTAGGCCCGGTCCTCTTCACCCAGGGAGCCGAGCTCGTAGGGCGCCCGCTCCTCGGATACCTTTCTGGGAGTCGTCCGGGCGTCGGCCACCGACGTGGAGATCATGATTTCGTCGACCGACTTGTAGATGCCCTTCGGAGTGATCCCATGCAGTTCGTTGTAGGCCCGCTGCACCTCACGGCGGCGGCTCGACTCGTCAATCACCTCCTGCATGGAGCGGGTCACTTTGTCGCCATAGAAAATGACCAGGCCGTTGATATTTCGCGCGGCCCGGCCGGCCACCTGCATCAGCGCAGTGGCTGAGCGCAAGAAACCTTCCTTGTCGGCGTCCAACACGGCCACGAGGGAAACTTCGGGCAGATCGAGCCCCTCCCTCAGCAGGTTGATGCCGACGAGTACGTCAAAATGCCCCAGGCGCAAATCGCGTAATATTTTGACCCGCTCAAGGCTTTCCACCTCGGAGTGCAGATAGTTGACGAGCAGATCCATCCCTTTGAGATAATCGGTCAGGTCTTCAGACATTCGTTTGGTGAGTGTGGTTACCAGCACCCGTTCCTTGTTGGCCACGCGCCCCTTGATCTCGCCGATGAGGTCATCCACCTGCCCCGCAGTAGGCCGGACATCGATGATAGGGTCCATGAGCCCCGTCGGCCTGATAATCTGCTCGACGACGACACCGGCGGAGGCCTCCAATTCATACGGTCCGGGCGTGGCGGAAACGTAAATGACCTGGTTCAGTTTGCGCTCAAATTCTTCAAACGTCATGGGACGGTTGTCGAGGGCGGATGGGAGCCGGAACCCGTGCTCCACCAGGACCTCCTTACGGCTGCGGTCACCGTTGTACATGGCCCGTACCTGCGGCAGTGTGACGTGCGATTCATCCACGAACATAATGAAGTCGTCCGGGAAGAAATCGAGGAGCGTATGGGGCCGTTCGCCCGGCTTCCTGCCGTCGAGGATACGGGAGTAGTTCTCGATGCCGTTGCAGTAGCCCACTTCCAGCAGCATTTCAATATCGTAATTCGTGCGCTGCTCGAGCCGCTGCGCCTCAAGGAGCATGCCTTCAGTGCGCATCCAGTCGAGCCGTTCGCCCAGTTCCGTGCGGATCTCCTCCACGGCGCGCTGAATGCTGTCTTCATTGGTGACGAAATGCCTGGCAGGATAGATGCCGGTCCGCTCCAGTCCATCGCCGGGCGACAGGATTTCCCCCGTCAGCGGATCGAAAGTGATGATCTTTTCCACTGTGTCGCCAAAAAACTCAATGCGGACACAGTGACTCAGATAGGCGGGAAATATCTCGAGCATATCACCCCGCACGCGGAAATTCCCTCTTTCCAGCACGACATCGTTGCGCACATAATGGATATCAATCAATTTGTGCAGGAGGTCGCGGCGTTTAAACTCGTCCCCCACTCTAATATGGACCAGCGACTGCCGGTACAGGGTAGGCGACCCGATGCCGTATATGCAGCTGACCGACGCAACGACGATGGTGTCGCGCCTTTCCAACAGGGCAGACGTCGCCTTGAGCCGGAGACGGTCGATATCTTCATTGACCGATGAGTCCTTCTCGATAAACAGGTCTTTGACGGGGAGATAGGCCTCGGGCTGGTAATAGTCGTAATAACTGATGAAATACTCGACGGCGTTTTCAGGAAAGAGCTGCTTGAACTCGCCAAAAAGCTGAGCCGCCAGCGTCTTATTGTGCGAAAGGATGATGGCCGGCCGCTGCACCGCCTGAATAACCTGCGCAATGGTAAATGTTTTCCCGCTGCCGGTGACCCCGAGCAGGGTCTGCCCCTGCCGGCCCTCATTGAGGCCGTTGACCAGCGCCTTGATGGCCGCAGGCTGGTCGCCAGATGGCGAATAGTCGGTTGTTATGTGAAAACCTGTCATTGTGTCACTCTTCCGAGGGAAAGTTAGCGACGCAAATGTCAGAACAAAAGGATTGATGTGGACATTCAGGCTAAATTGCCGTTTGTGGTTGCCCGAATGCCACATCGGCCCGAAATTTTAGAGTGCATCCAACGACTATCACTGTTTTATGGCTTGCCGCGCTGTTGCAGGGGCCATTATCCCAGCCACACCAGGACGATTCGGCAGCGATTGCGGAAATTTCATACGAGTTGCGTCCCGATTCAACCACGACCGCAGAAAATTTTCGCCGATATCTGGATTCATTGGATAATATCGATCTGAATTCCATCCAAAACGGTCTGGAGCAATATAATACTCTTATTGTTGCGGGGAATTCTGCACTTGCTGACACGCTCGCTGACCTGTTTATGACTTTTTTCTTTGCCACCATTGCATTCCACAATGACCGCATGTGGGAAAACCTTCCATTTGTGGAGCAACTTCATGCTGATGATGGTCGAAAAGACCCCGCGCTGGCTCCATTTTATGCGGCGCTGGAAACAAACGGCCTGCAGCTCTATTCATACGGCCGGATTTACTATGTTGATCAGCAGCCCGAGTTTTTGCTGCATGCGTTCGGGCCGTCCCTTTCCGCTGCGTTCCAGAACTTCCTGGCGCTCAGGGCAGACGAAATCAGGGTAGGTTTCTCCGATCACGACAGTTTGGTCATATCATTCGAGGAGGTGGCGGAGCGCACCATGAAATGGGAACGCCACCTGGTGAATTATCCCCACGACATGATCTATCCCCGGGCCCACTTTTACTACGTGACCTACCTCAGCACGTTACTGACCGGCCTGTCGCAATCGCCCGTATTTGGCGATGACGGCATCCTGCAGCTGGAGCTGATCAGGTTCTATGATGACATGGCGAAGCGGCACAGTGATACGCTCAGCGGGCAGATTGTCAAGGCCTTCTTCGAGTCCTTGGTGAGCGCTGGTTTTCGCTGGTCGCCGCAGGTGCGCGAGTTTTATGAACTCCACGGCATCCGGAATATGCACAAAGCGCAGGTGCCGCTCCGGTAGCCGGGTTATCCGCCTGGAGGCGGGACATGGAGCTTACAGAAAATGCCGATGGCCGACATGACGGCGCGTGCCTCATGCGTCCCTTCAGGCCGGTTGACCAGCACGCCATTGGCGACCAGCGCCGATGAGCCGCCCCCATCGAGATTGATCGCCGCCACGCAGCCCACGTTGGCCATCATGTCCGCCAGCTGCGCCAGGTTGACGCCGGGGCTGCCTTCCTGCCGCCCATCCACGACCATCAGAATGACGCGTTCATCGCGCGTATAGCCGATGGCCGTCCGCGGATGAGGTTGGCCAATGCCGGCCGCCCAGAACCCCTCTTCGGATGCGGTAACCCTCGCCTGGCCATTGTGGACCAGGACTGGACCGCCTCCAATGGCCTCCACCACCAGCCAGGGCGCAGATGCCGGTTGCCGGGCCAGCTTGGCGTCGGGGGCGCCTAAGCGGTGCCGGGGTAACTCGGTGACCTGCTGCAGTTGGTCGCGGCCACCCAGGATCCAGGCAATGGTGGGACGGTTGGCATCGGTCAGTCCGAATGCGCCCCGGGCCACATAATAGCGCGTATCCTCCCAGATCACGGATGGGATGGCCTGCTCATGAACGCTGCCTCTGGCTTTCAGCAGCCCCACATGGCGCGGTGGATCGTAATCGTTACGAAATTGCCCTCCATTTATAACGACGCAGGCTTGCGTTTCCTGCGCCATTTCCACCGGCGACTGAAGTTTGTCCGCCGGGGAGATAATGACATGTGAGTGGATGCCTGGCTCAATGACGACGTACCATGCCTTGATAGGGTAGGCGCGGGAGGAGGCGCTGTACAGATGCATGGATCGGTGCTTAAAACTGTCGTCCGGCGCCCAGAGCAGCGGAAAGGGCTCCTCCGTAAGTGAACCCCGGCACGATCCGGTTAATAATAGTAATGACAGCAGCAGCCTTCGGCTGCGAGGCAATAATGACCTGAGTGCGCGAGGAAGAAGGGTGATCACGAGGGAAGTTATGCCAGGGACTGCTCGCTTGCCACTGCCACACCGGCTGCGCCGGTTTTTCGGCTTTAAATAAAAGTGGCACCCTTGGGGGAAGGGTGCCACTTTGAGTTCTCCAGTGCTGGGGTGTAGCACTGAAGAAAAATGTCGCCCACCTTGCCCGGAGGAAGCGAAGGAAGATAGTCGAGGAGGGACTTTTGTTCACCGAAGTGGCAGGACGCCGTTGCGGGAGACAAGAGTGGACTAATATTTTCGGCTTGCGCTGTCCCTGGATCCAGTTCTACAACTTGAATAGATCGTCTCACGTTTCACACACATAAGCAGGAGACCAAGAGCAGCACAAGCCAATGTTCCGGCTTACGCCCAGTATTTATATACTCATAGACCAGTCATCATCTCTAGCATGGTTTCTCATTGCAATACCGGAAGTAGTTTGGGCATAAGCCGCGAATTTCAAAGAGCGTCAACTTAGCGCACACTATAGAAAGCAAATGCCGTGCCAAACTGGAAAAAGGATCATTCCCCTCGGTGGACTCTGAAAACTGATTTTTTCGGAGACTAAAAACATAGTCGCGCGGCTATGTTTTATAATCAATTGATTGTCATATTACAAAAAACCGGCTGGTTTAAAGCCGGTTTTAATGAATGGGAGGCGGGAAAATCTCTTTCAGTGAGTTGTCAGCCCCAACAGGATTTCATCATACTCTTTTTCGTCGCCTTCTTTGTAACCCACGTGTGACAGAATGATGGTTCCGTCCTCATCAATGATAAACAGTGTGGGGAGATTGCCGACCCCTTGCTCATTAACCACGCCGTACTTGGTCGCCACCTTTCCATAGCGGTCCATCAACACTTTGAGACCGATCTCGTACTCCTCTATATAAGCGGCGAGTAAATCGGGAGGCTCATTGACATCGATCAGGTAAATGCCCACGCCGGGATATTTCTTCTGTAAAATTTCGAGCTGGGGAATCTCCTTCTTGCAGGGGATGCACCAAGTCGCGAAATAGCTCAGCACGATGGGCTTGCGTACGGCTTCCTTGGCCCTGGGTCCCACTATTTTAGTCAGGAAAAATGATTCCCCCGTCGCTTGGCGCAGGAAAAATGTGGGCGCCGTTTCTCCTGCCTGAACAATGTCGTGTGTCGCGGGCGCGGGGTCAGCAGCTTCCTGGGCATGGGCCACCGTGGCGGCCAAGGCGCTGAGCATTAGAATTTTCAATGAAGTGGTCAGCATAGTGGGTAACTACCTTGAATCGTTAATGGCCGGTTATCAATTTATCTATCGATTTGAGCATGTCCGGATGGCCAAGCAAACTTAAAGTCATGGGATGCAGATTGTAACCTGTAATTCGGACTCTGCCTCTGCGCACCTTCAGGTTGATTTCTCCTACGTAGCCTGCATTCCCCCCAGCCTGGACGATAACCACGCCGTTGACTTTTGCCGGTTTATCTACCACCGTTTGCGAATGGCCGCCAATGATAATATCGATATTTCCAAAGCGTTTTGCAATTTTTTTATCGGTCTCAAATCCGGCATGTGAAAGGAGAATCCGCACGGTCTTCCTGTCAGCCGGTATCTCAAGCCACTTTTCCACAGAGGCATCCCAGGCGTTTAACGAATAGGAGTCAAACAGACCTTCAGGATAAAATCGAAATGTCCTTGGATGCAGCAAGGGGAGGATCGAGTAAGTCAGGTCTCCTTTTTGCACTTCGATAGGGGTGCCAAAAGCCGTCACCATGCCGCTCACCTGAGCATAGCCTTGCGGCGCATAGGCGATATCCTGGTCCCCCAGATTTATCAGGTCATAGTCAATGAGCTCAAAGCCTTGAAGTAAAATCGACTGGATAGGTTCGGAGAGAAACTCCACAAAATTATCCCCGGCGTCCAACACAATGGCATGGGGAGCTTTAACCCGCAGATCGGATATGAATTGAGCCCGGCGTTCCAGTCCACCCAGGGGCTTGTCGGGGCACAGGCAATTTTGGTAAGTCCCGTTGGCGCTTCCGGTAAAAATAATAACCCCTTCTTGCCCGGCAAGAGGGGTCATGAACATACAGGCTGCCAGCAGTATTACGCGACCGTATAAATTTGCCCTCGGACGCGGCATCATCAGTTAGCGCATCAACATCATCTTACGGGTGTAAAATTTGCCCTCGGCACTGTACACCGCGAAGTAAAGGCCTGATGCAACCGGCTGTCCCGCTCTGTTGAGCCCGTTCCAGATGGCCTCATGGGTACCCAGATCTTCCCAGCCGCTAACCAGCGTCACCACTTCCTGACCCAGCAGATTGTAAATTTTCAGCGATACCCTGGCTGGACGGGTCAATGTATAAGGAATGCGGGTCGCGGGATTAAACGGATTGGGATAGTTGTTGGCTAAACCAAATGCAAGGGGCAACTCAGCCAGCACATCTTCCGCGGCTTGAGCCACATAAGCGGCCGAGCCGGCCACTAAAGTGAACCGGTACGGGAACATTTCGTTGTAGTCACGGACAAGCACAGGCCCGAATCCGTGGGTCACATTGTGAACCATTCTGCTTTGATGGTCAATAAGTTTGACCTGCGACCCAGCCGGTAGATTTCCCATAATATCTGCGCTCAGCGCGATAGGACCTTTTTCGCCCTTGGTGTAGAGGGCCAGGTCCCATGAACCGTTCTCCTCCTGCAATGATCTGATATCGGAGGTCAGCAGGGGCAGGTCTTCATCCAGATCGGATCTATCCATGGCAAGATAGACATATTTATCAATGTACGGCGGCTCGGGATTATCAAAATGATCGTAACCCTCGGTGGCGCCTTCAAGTCTGCCGATAAACGTATTGACATCGCCATAGGTCGGTCCCTGCGCTTTCAAATTCAGTTGCCAGCCGGCAATCTCTTCGGTATCCTTCCCCAGCACTCCCTTATTGAGGGTGGGGATCACGAATTTTATCGTGCCGGCCGCCCCACGATTGAAGATGGCGTAGCCGGTCCACGGCATCATTGCCGTTACCGGCGCACCCCAACTGGTGCCGGTGTACTCCACAGGTCCATAGTAATCGGCCGAGGGCGCTATAACGACGACCTCGAACGCATAGGGGTTGCCGATCAAATGCCAGCCCGCCGCCAGGGTTTTGGTTTGCGCAGCTTGCCCGCTGGTACGCCCGGCGCCGATAACGAAATGCAGGTTTTCTTCCACACGCTGGTATAGCCAGTAGGCCTCGCCTGTAACCAGTGTTGAGGGATTCTCCACATAGCTTCCGTTCTGGGCCGCAAACATTTTCCACAGCGTTTCGGACTGTGTTCCCAACTCATCAAGCGTCGATGATATCGACGCATTGCTCAAGGTGGCGGGTATGGATATCATCCGCCATTGATCTTTGGGATAACCGCTCGTATAAGGATGACCGGATACGGAAGCGGTCCCGATGTTATCTGCCTCGGCAAAATTTGTGCCAATAAATGTCGTATCGGTTACGGCGGCGTTGCCAGATATATCCACGGCACGGATAAAGGAGACAACGCCGTTAAGAGTAATGTTTTGCCCGGCAATGGTGTTTGTAAAGGTAGTGCCTGTGACAAAAGTCATGCGCATGGCGGTAAAAGCGGCCCCGTTTCCCCCGGCAACATATAGATCGACGAAATCTATGGAATCATTATCGGCCACATTAACGCTCACAGTGAGAGGCACTCCCAGAGCGGGTATGAGAGGAGATAAATTAATGCCTGAAATGGTCGGCACGGCAGTGTCGATGGCCTCGATACGCGTTACCGCAAACTGGCTGAATCCACTGACTCCGCCGAAACTCATTGTAGCATCGGTAGCGGGCTGTTGAGCCCTTCCCGGTACTGCCGTCCAGTTGCCTGTCCCCCCGCTTCCACGCCGGATCAGAGCGATGGTGCTCAAGTCTGCCAGGTCCGCTGCCGTGAATGTGCCGGGGGCAAATGACAGCGTAAAATCTACCGAAAATGTGCCGGTGCCATAGAAGTTAAACTCCCAGAACTGCCCCCCAAGCACGGTGTGATTTGTAGGTAGCGCGCCGTCAGGATCGGATGAAAAAGCGATGACCTCCACCGTATCGCCCCCGGCCCCCGATAAGAAAGTGAAGTCCATCACGACCCCGGCGTTGGGATAGCTCACCGGTCCGTCACCGGTCACCTCCTGCTGGTCGACGACGACCCCAGCTACCGCCGGCGTGGTGAATGATTGCCTGCGCCCCACAGCGACGGGGCTCCCGTCTTCCAGGGCCACCGCACGGAAGTTATAGGTTGTGCCCTCAGTCAGCCCGGTCAGGAAGGCGGATGAGGTCGCGCTCGCATAGGCCGCCACATTGGCCGGACTGCCAGCGACCAGGAGCGTATCTAGCGTGCCGCTGACGTTCACCTGAAACCCGATGCTCCAGGGCCGGTCGGAAGTTTTCACGGACGCGCTGATATCCGCCGAGGTGCTGGTGACGTTGCTCGCCAACCGAGTTCTGACGAAGTTGGTGATCAGTTCATTGTATTTCTCGTGAGCTGCCTGAGCGTTGGCTTGCAGATCAATCAGGGTCGCACCCCCCACCACCGCAAATGTGGCTGTCGCAGATCCATTGATGGGCAGGTTGAAAGGACCCGCCGCCAACATGGTCCTGCCATCGCCGGCAATAGCGCCATTGTTGATGTTGGTGGTCATGCTCTCGTACAGGCCGGCTTCACTGAACAGATCGACATCGCCAACTGCCTGGCCCCCGAATCGTCCACTGAGCAGAACCACGCCGTAGAAGTTGTGGAAGGATTCAACTGCTGTCGTCGCCCTGGAGGGAAAATATTTACGTGGCGAGAATGGCGATGAGGAGGGGGCAGGAGAAAAGCCCGAGGGATTCTCATACATATAGTTAAGCAGCAGGTCTTGGTTGAAACCGCCCAGGTTGTCATGCCAATACCCGATGTCCCACTCCATGGCCAAGCCGATATAGAGGCCGGTCAGATTGGCCCCGGACAGGTTCTCGACATCATAATTGATAATGACATAATCGTTGTCAGGCGCAGTTGACTTGGACAGCGATGTCTGGCGAACGGCCACGCCGATGGGGTCGTACGATTTGGCATCATCATAGAACAGCTGTATGCCTTTCTCAAATCCCGGTGGTAGTTCTGGCACCTCGAATCCGCTACGGGGAGCAAACTCATCATAAATGGGACCCGCCTGCAGCTCTCCTGACACCTGGCCGGCCGATACGCCGATGACCAGGGTGCCTTCAAGCAGCGCGTTCGGATCACCCGGCCCGAAGGAAAATCCGGTACCGATTCCCCAGTTGGCTCCGCCGCCAAGAATACCGTTGTTGAGCACGGACAAAATGGCGTTATTATTGGCGTGAGTGTCGCTGGCAATGGGTACCTGGTTCACCCAGATGTCATAGTAGGCCGTGTCCTTACCTGCGCTGTTGAAGGCGGCCACTTCGAACGAGAATCGGTTGACAACTCCCTGCGCGGGGGTCCATTCAATGGTGCTTCCCGTCAGCGTCAGATTGGCCGGTTTTCCGTCAGGATTAAGAGTGACATCAGGCCTTGGATGGCCGCGCACAATCAATTCGTGGGAAAGGAACTGGTCCACCGTCGCAATGAGGTCTTCAACGATAAATATGGGCGGTATACTCACCTCCTGCTGAGCGTAGATGGCTATGATTTCGGCGAAGTCGTACCCCAGCAGCAGATGGTTCTTGTTGCCGGTTAAATCGACGGCCACCGGTTGTTCCACTCCGCCAAAACCGGCCTCACTGTCAAGGGGCCAGTAGCCGCGCAGGTTGGCTTCGCTGCCGAGCAAGGTTTTCCCCATGCCGTCAACAATCTCAACGGCCGATTTGGCAACGTCCCACAGGCGCAGCTCATCGACCAAGCCATACAGGGGGTCAAGATCGTAAAATGGATCGTCGAACAAATCGTGACCGCCCACAAACAGGCCGACACCACCGGCGTCAAGCGGGAAGGTGACATTGATGGAGCCGTTCGCGACGCCATTGATATGAATGGTAATTTTCGCGCCGTCATAGACGCCGGCAATATGAATCCATTCCGCCAGGTTTATGATTGACGTGCTGACGACGACGGCTTCGCTGCCATCGGCCCCTCCAATGAGAAATTCGGCGTAGATCACATTGCCCGTCTGCACCAGCCGCAGGGCGTAGGAATAAAGCGCCTCGCCGACAAATGACGGGCGGGCCGCAATAATACTGGTTCCGCCGACGGCAGCCAGATCGAGGGGGTAGACCCACGCTTCGAGCGTCATGGTGTTGCCGGTGATCTGCAACTGCCCCGGCGCCGCGCCCGCATCGAAGGCGTCATCATACGCGACAGCATAGCTCCCATGTCCCAGGAAATAGAGCGAGGCGATATTGGGCGCTGCCGTGCTCGGCGCCTCAGGCGTGGCGCTAACCGTGGCCGAAGTGCCGCTTTCCACGCCTGAGAGATTCACAGCGGTAATATAAAAATCGTAGGCCGTGCCGTTGTTCAAACCGGCGCGGGTATAGGATGTATCACCGGCTGCGGCAGCCGCTGTCGAATCGACCCGCACGGGTAGGGCGCCCCCTGTCGTCCCCATATAGATGTAATAGCGGTTAAAATCGGACTCGCTGTTGGCCCGCCAGATCAGTGCCACTGAGCTGTTGCCCGCTGTGGCCACCAGTCCGGTTGGGTCGGCAGGTGGCAGGATCCCCTCAGGTGTGGCGCTGACCGTGGCCGACGTGCCACTTATCGCGCCTGATTGATTCACGGCGGTAATATAAAAATGGTAGGTCGTGCTATTGATCAACCCTGTGCGAGTATAGCTCGTGTCGTTCGCTGCCAGAGGTCCCGTCGAATCAACCAATACAGGGGTCACACCTGTAAGTCCCTGGTAAATGTAGTAGCGGTCAAAATCGGATTCGCTGTTGGCCCGCCAGATCAAATCAACTATTTTGTCGCCGGCAGTGGCGATAAGGCCGATCGGAGCGGCAGGAGCTGGCGCCCTCGGTGTGGCAGTGACTGTGGCCGACGGGCCACTTTCACCATCGGAAAGATTTTTAGCCGTGACATAAAAATCATAGGCCGTGCCGTTGTCCAGACCGACGCTCGTGTAGGAGGTATCACCGGTCGCAGCAAGCGCCGTAGAACTGACCAATACGGGGGTCGCCCCTGCAAGTCCCCGATAGATGTAGTAGCGGCTAAAATCTGATTCGCTGTTGGCCCTCCAGATGAGGTCAACCTTTGCATCGCCAGCGGTTGCTATCAGGCCAACCGGAGCGGCGGGAGGTGGAATGGCTGCAGGCGTGGCGCTGACCGTGGCCGAGGGGTCGCTCTCCTGGCCCGCTTGGTTTACAGCGGTGACGTAAAACTCGTAGGCGATGCCGTTATCCAGACCCGTGCTAGCGTAGGTCGTATCGTTCGCTGCCACAGGTCCGGTAGAATCGACCAGCGTGAGAGTGCTTCCGGCCAGACCCTGATAGATGCGGTAGCGGTCAAAATCGAGTTCGCTGTTGGCCCGCCAGATCAGGTCAACTTTATTGACGCCGGCGTTAGCCGTCAGGCCGGCCGGGGCGTTGGGTGCGGCTCCGGGTGGACGCAGGAAATGGGTAACGCCACCGGCAATGGCGAATGAGCCGGCGGATCCGAAGCCCCCGGCATGGATACCGGCGGCGCCGGAGAGTTGGAAGTTGCCGGCGCTGGATGTCCCACCGCCGCCGGTAATGGCGCCCTGGACTTCAATCGTTTGGGCTGCGGCCAGTGCGGGCAGGGCCAGCGAGGCCAGAATCATCACCCCGGCCACTCTGTGTGACAGGGCTTGCATGGCGGTGGGTCTGCCCATGTTACGGCAGCGGCTCGGTTATCGTGTACGTAATGCGGACATTATAAAACCTGAGGTTTTTCAAGGTAGAGAATGAGTAGGGTTTCCACATGACCGTGACGATATATGAGAATTTGCTGTTGTCCACGGTGGTGCCAGTAATCGTTTCCTCATGGGTGTTGGCGGTAGCCCCCGCCACGGTCGTAACAAATTCGGTCAAAATGGCTCTGGGCGCAATTCCGGGATCTATTTCATAAAAATTAACGGTGAAATCGGAGCTGTCGCCCCCGCTGAATTCATTATCGTAGTAACTGATGCGGATAGCGCTTATTAAAGCGCCATGCGGAAAGTGCACCGGCGCCACAACCTTCGTCCTGAAAAAACTGTCTGGGCTGTAAAGGTAATACTCAGTGCTGTCAACACTGGAGATGCCAGACATCGACGTAAACTCCACGGCGGGGATAGAGTAGTAGCGCTTTTGCCCCGGGAGCAACAGACTGTTCGCGGTGAGGGATCCCGTTACATCCAGCGAAGTTGCTATGATACTGCCGGCCACTTCCAGCTTGGCGTTAGGAGTGACGGTCCCGATGCCCACATTGCCAACTGCATCAATAACGAGTCGCGCTACGCCACTGGTGGCATCATAAATGGAGAAGCCGCCCGGTGGCACCTGATTTTCGTCTGCGCCGGTAGCGCCTACCTGCAGGTCAAAGATGCGACCGCCGGGCTGAACGTTTTCTATCCGGATCTGGCGCCCCGTCACATCGGCTTCAGCCGCCATAACGTGAATGCGCAACTGTGCCCCAGGGGTGCCGAAGCCGACGTTTCCGCCCGTGAAATAGGCTTGGGTTTTGCCCAAGGTGTACCCTCTGAGCACTAGGGTAAGTGAATCAATGTCGTCACGTAATGCGAGCGCGCCTCCGCCTCCTGCCTCTGGAAAACCAATTAATGCTCCCAGTCTGAATCCGTTGGAGGAATTAGTCAAACTGATCCCCATCACTGAGTCACTGACGATTTCCAAATTAGGAAAAATCGCAGTCCCCAGGTGCACTGTTCCTGATGAGGGGAACGTATTGGCGCCTCCCGCAACCTCATACGCTTCCCAGGCAAAATCGGTAGAGTCGGCCCAGTCGGCATCCCAGGCGAAATCGGCCGTGTCGGCATCGAAGGCAAACGTGACCGAGTCGACACCTGCGGCGGTGAGGGCAAAGGCGGCTGTATCTGCAGCAAAAGCTCTGCCGGCCACGATGGCGTAGGGCACCGATGTCAGCACGGTCCGCGGCTTCATGGCAACCCACCCTGCGCCACTCCAGACGGCGATCTCCAGGTAGTACGGTTTGTCGAATTCCAGCACGGTGAGGTCGCCCTGGCTGCCGATGATGGATGTAAACGCGCCGTTTGCTCCCAAGGTATCGGGGATGCTGCCATCGGTGATGGAGTGCAATTCCTCGTAGATATACGTCCCCGCCGATTTATCGACAAATATCCAAAATCGCAGACTGACGGGATCACCTGGCTGCAGGGCACCGCTGTCATCCTGCAAAACTCCCTGGTAGGTGATGGCGGCAGGTATCTGCCCCCAAACCGTGGTGGCAAACAACAGTGAGGCCAGGTAGGTGTATAATGAACGGGACCGTGTCATGAATGCTCCTTTGTGCGTGCTCTGCCATCGCACGTGGGGACCGTGCAAGTTTTACGACTCAGCATTATAAGGTCAGGGATTCGGAAAAGGAGGTGGACTGCTTATGGGCTCCAGCACAGTTCCGTCATCGGGGAGCAGCACCAGAGCGTAATATCCGCCGCCCCCGGCCACCGCCAAAAGAGCGGTCCACAGCAGCAACCTGCTGGTGCCCCCTTTTTTCTTCTCGCCATCGCTGACAGTCGTCGGCCCCTGCCCAGCAGCCCCTCTGCGCTTGGCCATATCTTCCAGAGTCATGCCGGACGGCTCGGTCTGCAAATCCCTCAGAATCTGGTCCGGATGAACCAGGCCGACCAGTTCCCAGGCGATATACTCGATCTCGGTGATCAAACCGTCAATTTCGCCGCGGTAGTCGCGGGTCATGGTGCCGGAAATGGCGCCGGTCTCAATGTCAATGGTGCGCAAGTCGAGAGTGTATGTCGAGCCGATCTTGCCCACCGTCCCGGCGATCATCATCGTCACGCCCAGCAGCTGTCCCACTTCAACGGCGCATTCATCCGAGGTACAGCCGGAGAGTTGGAAGTCTTGTTCGGCCAGAATGGCCTGCATGGCGCCCCGCTCAACCACGGTTACCACGCCGGTGGCGACGAGCTCGGAACGCATGCGGTCAGTCAGGGTGGCCGCCTCAATGGCGGATATGCCGCGGCCCTCCATATCCATGACCGCCACGGACTCCTTGGCCTGGGCCAGAAGGCCGCCAGCAGGGGCCAACAGCGCTATATGGAGCACAAATATGACCACGCTGCGAGAAAGGGACAAATGCAAATTTGAGTTATTCCCGATGCTG
This sequence comes from Fidelibacterota bacterium, assembly GCA_004124875.1. Classification (GTDB taxonomy): domain Bacteria; phylum Fidelibacterota; class Marinisomatia; order SCGC-AAA003-L08; family TS1B11; genus TS1B11. Next base: position 255,901 of record SCKJ01000002.1, read on the forward strand.
AACATGACCCATCCAATCCTGTTTCAAGTCTAGAAAGTGTGGCGCAGATTATCGTTTTAAGTCGTGGAAGACTCTCAGCTCCACCGCATGAATCTACAGAACGGGAGCGGTGGGGACAAGCTTTACCCTTCCGGTACCACCTGCCGATTTCCCTCGGAAGACGCGCGGCATGTGACGCAGCTAACAAACCAGCGGCAGTGGCAGGGGCAGTTATCCACCATCCTAATCTTTGCCATCGCGAGCCACGCGCAGCGATCTTCCCCGGGAACAACCGGGAGATTGCCACTCCGCCAGCTGACGGATCGCGATGACAAACTATTTTTTTAACCTGTCCAACATCCAATATCCAATATCAATCTTCCATTGACAATGCCTGTCATTCCGTTCATGGGCCTTGAAATACCCCCTATCCCTGCTTACCTTTGGTCCTGCTTGAAAAATGAGGCGCAGTTCCCCCTTATGAACTGCCGGAAAATCGAGCGCAGTTTCCGCTAGCCGTGACGGAACTGTGTGTGCTGGGCTTGTGGCCCGGATGGGGAAACATGATTTCGTCCCTCACTTCACGGTTTGTCGCCGCCATTGTCAATTCGATGCGCAGGAGCTTTGCCAACGTCGCTCCGTTCCTCACGATTGCGGCCCTCATGAGCATTGCCGGGCAGATCGGCTTTTACTTCATCTGGACTTATGTCTTCCCCCAACCGTATGAAAATTTTACCCTGCGGCTGCTGGGGGCGCTCCTGTCGCTCCCCCTCGTATTCTGGCGTCGCTGGCCGGCAGGGGCCATCCGCTTTCGGCCACTCTATTTTCATGTTGTGGTGCTGTACCATCTTCCGTTCATATTCCTCTACTTCCTGGTGCGCAACGACTTCAATCTCATCTGGGTTCTCTCCTCCCTGGGGGCGGCCTTTGTGCTCACCTTTTTAATAGAGTGGCGCGCCGTTGGCATGCTGTACCTCGTGGGGGCCCTGGGCTGGAAGTCCCTTGAAAAGATGATACCCCCGCATGCGATATCCACGGATTTGACCTCTTATGTGGCGGTCCTGCTGTTTCCCCTCTCTTTCGGGGCCATTTTCAGTTACCAGCTGACCCGCTACAGGGAAGCCCAGCAAACGCTACACAGCAGAATCCGCAAAATATCGGATGAAAATGCCCGCATGATCAATGAGCAGAATCAGCTGTTCAGCCTTTTCGTCAGCAACAGCATTGTGCTGCGGCTGCGCCAGTTTCAAGCAAAGTTTGGTCTGGAGAAAGCCATCTCCATGATCACCCGGCAGGAGCAGCGTTTTTGCGGCATCATGGAAGCCGACATCCGCAATTTTACCCAGATGCTGGGACGCGAGTCAGAGCAGAAAGTGGCCCAGCTTATCAGCCGCTGCTTCCGTGATATTACTTCCGTCGGGCAAGACCTGTCGGTCGTCAAACCTGTGGGCGACAGTCTGTTTATTTACACCGATGACAGCAAGGGCCGGGAGTTGGCCGTCACCAATGTGCTGGCCCTGGCCATCCTGTTCGTGCAGTCGCTCGAGGAAATCAACCGGATCATCATTCTGGAGCAGGGCGCGCCGCTCAATTTCGGCATTGCCGTTCACGCCGGGAACGCCGTGTACGGCAATCTGGCCAGCGATACGCTTATTGATCCGACGATCATTGGTCTGAATGTCAATCTAACCGCCCGGCTCGAAGAGCTGACCAAGGCTCCTGCCCTGCAGAATATCATTGGCCCCAACGCTATTTTGATCACCCCGGAGGCGGCGACGTATTGCCACAAACTAGTAGGCCGGCACCGTCTTATGGCCATCGACCTGCCGGAAATGGGACTGTCGGTCAGGGACTTCCCCGAAATTGACCAGATATTTGCCCTGTCGAGCGCTTCAGCGGCCACCCTCTTTAACCAGGCAGCGATGCATGTCCGGCAGCAGCGCGAGAAATTGTCGGAAAGCGGCTCAGGTGTGGAAGCGGGCCGCTATCACGACATCCCTTACTATTATGAATCCCAAGGCAGTGGTCCCGATACCAGTTGGACCATACTTATCGATTTTGGCGACCTGTCCGGACGCGTTCTGGAAGACTATGCCGCGGGGCACTTAAACGATATGGTTTACGATATTCAGGAGGGCGATACTCAGCGGATCGTCCTCTCCACCGCAAATACTCCCGGCAGGTATGATGAAAACGATGTCGAAATGAAAGTGCGGTCCGTCATCCGGGGGATGGAGCCCATGCTCGCCGCTGCCCGAAACCGGGCCGTCAAACCTGCGCCCATTGCCAGGGCCTAGTGGCGTCCGGTTCAGCTGCGGGGCACTGGCCAGAGTTGCGGCTCAACTTCCGGGGCAATTTCTGCGCATACATCAATGACGCGGTCGAGCTGGCTTTGTGTCAGGTTGCCATGCAGCGAAAATCGCACCAGCGACCGTTTCCTGCCAGTTGCGGGCCAACAAAATACCGATCCAAATACGCCCCGTTTTTCGAGGACATCCCGGAGCCGAATGGTGCGGCCATCTGCCCCCGAAACCAGGCTGATGATCTGGCTCTGGCTGGCAGACACGTTGTATCCGGCGGCTGCAAGACCTTCGCGCAGGTAGTCCGCTTTCGCCTGTAACTCTGCCCGCATGAGCGCCGCCCCTGCTACGATCTCCTGCGTCGCCAGAAAACCTGCCGCCTCATGATCCATGACTGAGGATGAGAATATGGCCGGCCGGGCGTTGTAGCGGAAATACTCCAGGTTCTCACTCGATCCGATGATAATGCCGCCGCGGGAGGCAAATGTCTTTGATAGACTGGCGGTGATAAAATCGACCTGATCCTGCAAGTTCAGCGCCGCTACCATGCCCGCTCCCATGGGCCCGAACAGCCCGAGTGAGTGCGATTCATCCACCACCAGTATGGCGCCGTAGCGGCTGGAGACTTCAGCCATATCGGCCAACGGAGCGACAGACCCGCTCGTGCTGTAGACGGAATCGATAGCGATGATGCCGGGACCATGCCGCTTGAGCATGTTTTCCAGCGATTGGGCGCTGTTATGCCTGAAAGGCCTCGGTTTGGCCTGGGCACTGTGCGTCCCTTCCCACAGGGACATATGCGCCTCCATATCGAGGTAGACCGGCACCTGCTTATCGGCCAGCGCCTGAATCAGTCCCACGTTGGCGTTCCAACCCGACTGCGTGAGCAATGCGGACGGCATGCCTGTCCACTGCGCCATCCTCTGCTCAAAACTGGCCAATGGACCCAGTTCATGGCGGAAGACATCGGAGCGCATGAGACCACGGCCCTGTTCGACGAGGTAATCCGCCTGCGCCCGGGTGACCACGGGGTTGGCGGCAAGGCACAAGTAGTCGTTGGAGCTGAGGATGATGGCTCCGTCACCGGGGATACCGCCTTGCAGAATATGACTGCCGTGCCCCATGGCCCGCTGGCGATAGTCGGCTATTTTCGCGGATAGAAATACCGGCGGCCCCGGCACAGTGCCCGCCGAAATGTCTCGAAATAGTTGTTCCGTATTCCCCATCCATTTTCCTCCGGAGTCGCCATCCCGGAAATCATAACTCGGGATTGGATGGCTCCCTGTCAAGATTAAGGCAAGAATGGGGCCAAGTCTGCCGCGCGCCACCTGCTACGGCCTTCACCACCTTGCTGCAATGGTTGGAATACTGCCGCTATCACATTGTATACTATAGTTTTATGGATCGAGCTATCACGCCATCCTATGAGCCAGTGGCACTGCCTTTCACGAACGATCAGCTGTTCCAGCGTGACCCAAAATTCCCCTGCTTCAGCCTGATGTTCCGGCTGTAATTTGAAACGCCATGCATTTCCTGACTTCAGCCGGGCAAACCTGACATGGACCTTCTCATTTGCGAAGGGGGGCGTGAATCGGGTCTGTTTCCATTGACCCACACCCGCGCCACCTTCGATTTATGGTGCGGCGCCCGGTCCCTCAAATCGAGGATAGAGGCCGCTTACGGCGTCACATCGTCATTCCTGGGCGTGCGCGATGAGATTCTCGCTGTGACGGCCGAATCGTTCCCTGGCTCTACGGTCAATCAATGGCCCGCAGGTGCCTTGCTCATCATCAATGGCCGCGCGCTGTGGAGCGCTAAACTGGCTGAACAGATTCCCCTGGACGGCCCCGACAGAGTGTACATGTCGGGCAACGATACCGTGGCGGCCCGCCTGAGTGAATCGCCCCAAGCTGCGGATAAGTTCTCCAATGCGCTCTCCCTGGCCCCCTCTTCGCTGCCCATCACAACGGTGGAGGCCACCGTCATTCGCTACCCCTGGGAACTGGTGCGGGAAAACGGCCAGCAGATCATTGCCGATGCGGCCGGAGAGCCGGGCCTGGCCCGTGATATCTCCGCCAGGCCGAACGGTACCCAGCTCATTGCGCCGGAACGCATTATCCTGGCAGATGACGTAAACCTTGGCGCCGGGGCGGTGATTGATGCGACCGGGGGGCCGGTGATCATCGCCAGTGGGGCCAAGGTAGGCCACAACGCCGTCATCATGGGTCCCGTCTACGTTGGCGCGGACACCATCATTAACCCCGGCGCACACATACTGGGCGGCACGACCCTTGGCGATGCCTGCAAAATCGGGGGTGAGGTGAGACAATCGATAGTGCTGGCCTGTTCCAATAAGCAGCACGATGGCTTCCTGGGGCACTCTTACCTGGGCAGCTGGGTCAATCTGGGGGCCGGCACCACCAACAGCAATCTGAAAAATACCTACGGCAGTGTTAAAGTGCCTGTTGACGGGGAATGGCTCGACAGCGGAGAGCTGTTTGTCGGCGCCACCCTGGGTGACCACACCATGACCGGCATTGGGACACTGCTCAACAGCGGCACGGCGGTGGGCGTGGGCTGCAATATTTTTGGCGGTGGCATGATTACGGGCGTGGTGCCCAATTTCTCGTGGGGTGGGGCGGACAAACTGGAGCCCTACCGCATCGACAAAATGCTTGAAGTTGCCGCCCTGGCCATGGCGCGCCGCCAGATGTCGCTGAGCAGCGCCCAGGAGGCCCTCCTCCGGCGTCTGGCCGCCACCACGGACTGATCATTAGTCTAATTATACGTTGACAGGGGTCACCGGGCAACCTTTTGGCCCCGCATCGCGTCATACCATCTGAAGCACCTGTAAAATAACATTTTTCCCCGGACCATCATATTGAGAGGCTGATATGCTGCGCCATTCCACCTTTTTCATTGCCGGTATATTAATCACTGGCCCACTCCCGGCTGCCGAAAGCGATCATCCCCAAAAGGAACTCACCGCTTACCCGCTTATCGGCGCTATCCGCATTGACGGCCATCTGGACGAGGCCATCTGGGAATCTCCGGCCGTTACGACATTCACCCAGCGCAATCCCCAGGAAGGCGAGCCGGCGACCCAAAGAACGGAGGTCGTGGTGGCATACGATAAAAACGCTATCTATATCGGTGCACGGCTGTTTGACACGGCTCCCGACTCCATCATTCATCGGCTTGCCCGCCGGGACGACGACGTCTCGGCGGACCAATTCACCATCGGCATCGATGCCTGGCTCGACCACCGCACCGGATTCTACTTCGGTATAACCGCCGGCGGCTCCATTCGTGATGGCACCCTGTTCAACGATATCGGTACCGACGGTTCCTGGGATGGCGTGTGGGAGAGCGCAGTTCAGATTACCGATGAGGGCTGGTTTGTGGAAGTGCGCATCCCCTTCTCGCAGCTGCGTTATCCCGACCGCCCCGTGCATACCTGGGGTATCAATTTCAGGCGGCAAATAGAGCGCAACCGGGAGGATGCGTGGTATGTGGCCGTGCCCAAAGCGTCCACCGGCATGGTCTCGTGGTTCGCTCACCTTAACGGCATAGAAGACATCAGCTCCCCCTCCCGCATTGAACTATTGCCCTACAGCGTGGGCAAAAACGCACTGACCCATCCGGATGATGGCGACCCTTTCACCGACGGCAGCGATTTCAGCGGGCAGCTGGGTCTCGATTTCAAACTGCGGCTCACCAGCAGTCTCACGCTCGATGGCACTATCAATCCCGACTTCGGCCAGGTGGAAGTGGATCCCGCCGTGGTCAACCTTTCGGATTTCGAAACTTTTTTCCCTGAAAGGCGGCCCTTTTTTATTGAAGGGCGCGACATTTTCAGGTTCGGCCGCGGCGGCACCAACAACAACTGGAGTTTCAATTGGGGTGACCCGAACCACTTCTATTCCCGGCGGATTGGCCGCCAGCCGCAACTGGCGCCGGTGCGCCTCTACGATTATCTATCGACACCTGACGGCACTTCCATCCTCGGCGCTGCCAAGCTGACCGGAAAACTGACGGAGCAGTGGTCGATTGGCGTGATGAGCGCCGTCACGGGACGCGAGTTTGCTCAGGCCGATTCAGCCGGCGACCGGTTCACTGAAGAAGTGGAGCCGCTCAGCAGCTACAACGTCATCCGGGCAAAACGGGAATTCGATGAGGGCCGGCATGGTCTGGGCATACTCTCCGCATTTATGGCGCGTGACCTGCGCTCCGACAGATTGGAGGGCGCTCTGTCCCGCACATCCCTGGACAGCGGCGTTGACGGATGGATTACCCTGGACAAGGACAACACCTACGTCCTGGCAGGCTGGATTGCCACCAGTACCGTCAGGGGAAATTCGGATGTCATCACCGCCCTGCAGACCTCAAGCACACATTACTTCCAGCGCCCCGGCATCGATTACCTAAGCGTCGATTCATCCGCCACGAGGCTGTCGGGACTTTCGGGCCGCCTCTACATCAACAAGCAAAAGGGTAATGTTGTCTTTAACTCCGCCCTGGGTACTGTATCACCGGGTTATGAGGTGAACGACATGGGCTTCCAGTCAAATTCAGACCGGATCAACTGGCACCTGGCGCTGGGCTACCGGACATACCAGCCCGGCAGGTACTTTCGCGACACGTTTGTGGCTCTGGCCACTTTCAGGAACTGGGACTACGGCGGCAACCTCTTTGGCGAGGGTTATTTCCTGTTTACCGACGCCACGTTCCTGAACTACTGGTCAGGATCATTTAATCTCTTCTATAATCCTGAGGTTATCAATAAAAACCTCACCCGGGGTGGGGTCCTGACCTTGCAGCCCCCGCAGAATTTTTTCAGCCTGAATTTTAACTCCGACAGGCGCAAAAATTTATCTTTCAATGCCGGCGTTTTTCAAGGTCGTGCCACGCGCGTATTCCGCAGCGCCAACGTGGGCATCAATTACAAGCCCAACGCCACCGTCCAGATTAACTTGAGTCCCGAATACTCTGTTGATATAACCGAGGCGTCATGGATCGGACAGATAGAGGACGCCACTGCGACCGCCACCGCCGGCACGCGTTACCTATATGCGGAATCGGTGCAGAAATCATTCACCCTCCGGACCCGCCTGAACTGGACTTTTACCCCCAAGCTTTCGCTGCAGCTTTACGCCCAGCCGCTCATTTTCGCCATCGACTATAAGGACTACAAAGAGCTGGCGGCATCGAACAGCTTCAGGTTTAACATCTATGGCCAGGACGCCGGCTCGACCATTACCAGCGCCACAGACAGCTTCGGCGACATTTCCCATACAATAGATCCTGACGGGACTGGAGCGGCGCCATCATTTACAATAGATGATGCCGACTTTAACTTCAAGTCGTTGCGCGGCAACGTCGTCCTGCGCTGGGAGTACCGGCCCGGGTCGGTCTTTTACTTCGCCTGGACGCAGACCCGCAGCAATTTCGAATCGATCGGCGTGTTTGATCTGGCCGCCAACAGCAGAACTTTGCTACGGGAGAAGAGTGATAATATCTTTCTCATCAAATTCACCTACTGGCTGACGCCGTAGGCCGGCATAATGAAAGGCTATCCATCTTGGGCACAGCGGAAAAATTAAGCGATGCGCAGTGGCGCAGCCGGTTGACCCCAAGCCAGTACCAGGTGCTGCGGCAAAGTGGGACGGAGCCGGCCTTCACCGGCGAATATTACAAGCATTCCCTGGAAGGGGAGTACCACTGCGCCGGCTGCGGCGAGCCGCTTTTTTCCTCAGCCGCCAAGTATGCGTCAGGTTCGGGGTGGCCCAGCTTTTATGAGCCCCTCAGTGATTCGGCCGGTGAGCGGCAAGAGGATACGTCTTTGGGCATGGCGCGCATCGAGTTCCGGTGCGGGGCCTGCGAAAGTCACTTGGGCCATATATTTCCGGATGGGCCCGCGCCCACCGGCCAACGCTATTGCATCAACTCCGCCGCACTGGTATTTGAGCCTGCCGGAGAGCGGGAGTCCCCCGGAGATAGTTAAGCCGGGCCAGCCGCCCCCAAGGGCCTGAAGGCATAAATCATAATGCCTCCGAACAACGGTCCGTCCTCCCGGAAGTAGTAGCCCATAAAATCTTGCCGCACCGTCTCCCCCGCCTCCTGGCCGGCATGGATCAAGTCGCTGCCGTCTATAATCATCCCCTCGTGCCCAATCAGCAGTCCGATTTTGAAGTAGCTCGGCTTCACGAAAGCGACCCCTACGATACGGGGCAATTTCGATAGCAGTTCAAGGGTAATCTGGTCATTGGGAATATACCTGGCCGTCAAGGTTCGCGACCAGGCCAGATCGAGGAACTCCTTGCCGTCGGCTCCGCGGTTTAAAGTGATGTCAACCGACGCCAGGTTCTCTGCGGCCACCAGTTCGCCGGAAATATCGGCCGTGGACGGGTTGCTCAGCAGCCGGTCTGCCGTATAGTGCCAGCGGCTTTTGTAGGTTGCCCGCTGCTGCCCGTTGGCATCAGGTTTATAGTGCAGGCTGATCATGTTCGTGCGGGCTTCGTCCCAGGTATGGCTCTGCGCGAGGCTTAAAGAGGTCAGCACGTGGGCGGTGCAGTCGGACAGATCCAGCCTGAATATGGGGTCGAGGTCGGGCTCCACCTCTTCGCCCAGCTGGTATATCGCGTACGGTGTGCCGACTCGCCATAGCGCCAGGGCTCGCAAGCGATCCTCGAACAGAGGGTAACGCTGGTGAAAGCGGGGCATGATGGCGCTAACCTCGCTCCGGGACATTTGCCACGGTTTCGGCAGCGAAGCCAACCAGGCCTGCTCATCTATCCGGCTGCCGCAGGCCATGAGCGCCAGTAAGCCAAGCAGGCAAAACGAATGCAGGAATTTTTTCATGACTGCAACACCTCAGCGACAACGTGCGACAACTTTTTTACATCAAAGGGCTTCGGCATGACCCCCATAAATCCGGGTTCCCTGTAACGGCCCATCAGCGGATCCTCAGTATAGCCGCTGGCCACGATAGCCTTGATGGCGGGGTCATATGCCAGCAGCCGCTCGATGGTATCTTTTCCGCCGAGTCCGCCGGGAATGGTCAGGTCCAGGATGACCAAGGCAAAGGGATGGCCCGATTCTTTGTGGCTTTTATACTCATCACCGCCTGGCCAGATGCCGGAGCAGCAAAACTATCCGCAACCGCAAAGATAGTCTATTTATAACGTAAATGGCTTGAAATATCAAGAAAAAAGCGGATATGTCAGGAGATCATTTGGAAAGTTGCAGCATCCGGCGGCTCCATACCCGCACGTCATCCAGGGCAATGTATATTGTCGGCAAGATGACCAACGTGACGACAGTTGAAAAAGTCAGGCCGCCAACGATGGCCCGGGCCATAGGGGCGTAAGGGGGACCGTCGCCGCCAATCTGGGTATTGGTGATGGCCAGCGGAATCATGCCCAGAACGGTGGTTGCCGCCGTCATTAAAATGGCTCTCAGACGGTCGTGGCTCCCCTGCAGAATGGCCTCCCGCCTCGACATGCCCGAATCCCGCAGCTGGTTGACCCTGTCGATGAGAACAATGCCGTTATTGACCACAATCCCCATGAGGATCAAAATGCCGATCCAGGCCATGAGCGAGAAAGTGGTCCCGGTAATCAGGAAAAACCACCAGACGCCAATGATGGAGAACATGATGGAGGACCAGATGGCTGCCGGAAAGATGAGCGATTCAAACAGCGCCGCCATGACAAAATAGATCAGCGCCAGCGCCAGCAAGGTGTTGACCAACATGGTCTTAATCGTATCGTCTTCGAAATCGAAGGACGATCCGAAGCTCCAACTGTAACCCGCGGGCAGCTGGTAAAGCCCCATGATCTCCTTGATTTTATCGCGGGCCTCGTCTGATGTGAGGCCGTCAAGATTTACCGTAATGCCGAGAGAAGTGATCCTGTTTTCGCGGGTGATCCGGCGCGGGCCATTGCGAATTTTGAAATCCGCCAATGCGGCCAATTTGATCGGCTGCCCCGTTTCCGGCTGGTACATGGGCAGTTCACTGAGCCGTTTCAGGGTCCGGTTGTCACGGTTTGCCAGGTTGAGCCGCACTTCAATTTCGCCTTCGTTATCCCGCAGCCTGGGCAAATTGATGCCGCGCATGGCCGCCGCAACGGTCTGGGCAATGGCCATGGTCGTAAAGCCGTACTGACTGGCCCTTTCGCGATCGATGACGACATGAACCTCCTTGTTGCCCGATTCTGCCGCGGAGCGCACGGTCTCAAAACCGTCGATCCGTTCCAGCAGGGCAGCCACTTCGCGGGTCAGTTCGGCGAGGCGCTCACTCGATTTCCCGGACAGCTGCAGACCCACATTCTCAGCGCCACCTGAACGTTTCCGCTCCAGCGAGGGGCGGCCGACACTGATGGCGGGGACGCTGTCCTGAATCGCCTTCTTGATATCATCAAGAGAGCGCTTCAGTTTATCATCCGTCAGGTAGATGGTCGACATGGCATATTCGGGGGTGTAGTAGCTGTAAACTGACTTAATCTCGAACTCTTCCTTGTGTGCGAACAGGTAATCTTCGATGCGGTCGACGGCTTGCTCTACCTTCTCAACGCTGTAACTGCCATTAATGTAATAGTTGAGGCGCAACGTCTTACTGGTCGCCTCTTCAAACATTTCCGTCTTTACGAATTTTATCGGGATGGCCGTTGCCGCCATCAACAGGAAGACTAACCCGATGGAAGCGCGGTGATGGTCCAGGGTCCATGTAAGTATGCGCCCGTGAAAGTTTTGCAGCCGGTCAATGCTGGCGCTTTGCGGTTTGGGTGTCCGGTTTTTTGTGCTCAGTCTGGATGCCAGCAGGGGCACAATCGTCTGGGCGATGATCAGCGAAGCGGCCAGCGAGATGACAATCGGTATGGCCATATGGCTGAGCTGGATCGACAGCATGTTATCCGTAGATATAATGTTGGGAAGAAACACGACCGCAGTCGTAAAAGTGCCGGCCGAAACCGCCAGCGCCACTTCTTTCACGCCGTCTCTGGTCGCCTTCTCGACATCCGGGTTCAGCCGTTGATGCCGATGGATATTTTCCGTGACGACTACGGCGTTGTCAACCAGCATGCCCACGGCCAGCATCAGGCCCAGCATGGACAGTATATTGAGCGATATATCGGCAAAATACATGACGCCCATTGCGGTGGCGAGAGATGCCGGCACGGCCATGGCTACAATCAGGGTAGTGGCCAAACTGCGTAAGAAATAAAAGAGCACGATCATGGACATGACACCGCCGATAGCGCCGGACTTAAGCAGCTCGCTTAGGGAAGTGACGATGCCGGCAGCCTGGTTTTCCAGAAAAATCATCCTGATGCCATCCATTTCAGGCAGCTTCGATATGTCCTCTACTTCGGCGATGACCGCTTCGGCCACCGAAACGGTGTTGGAGCCTGACTCCTTAAAGACATCCAGCCCCACGGCGTACCGGCGGTCCAGGTGCCTGCCATAGTTGAGAATGGGATTGTCAAAGGTGATCTTGGCAATGTCCCTCAGGCGCATATTTCCATTTCCCACCGGCAGGTTCGCGAGGTCGTCCGCAGTTGACAGCTCGCTAATGGGCCGCACCAGCAACCGGCGGCCGCCAGCATTAATGCGTCCCGCCGTGACCATAAAATTGCTGCTCCGGAGGTCTTCGATAAGCTTTCGAGGGTCAATGCCCTGCGCCACCAACCGGTCCATCTGCAGCTCTATCTGGATCTCCTGCTTTTCGACGCCGTACAGGTCAACCTTGGAGACCCCGTTGATGCGTTCCACCCGCCTGACGAGATTGCGCTGCAACATATCATAGGCGCTGGACAGGTCGCGATTGCTCGATATCCTGAAGTTGAGAATCGGCTGATCCGCCGTGGAAAATTTGCGGATAAAGATTCTCTCCACGTCGTCCGGCAGCAGATGCCGCACGCCATCGATCTTTTCCTTGACCTGAATGGCCAGGGTGGAGACATCCTGCCCCCAGTCGAACCGCAGGAATATGTTGGCGCCCTGTTCATGCGTATTCGAGTTCATGTTCTGTATCCCGCTGAGAGTTGCCAGGGCCTCCTCAACTGGGCGGGTAATGATCCTTTCGACCTCCTCGGGGGTGGAGCCGGGATAGGGAATTTCGATGAAAACCGCGGGGAATTCGAGGTCGGGGAAAAAGGCCAGGGGCAGCAGCTTTCCGCCAATGGCGCCGATCAGGAGGGCCGAGGCGAACATCATCAGGGTCGTTACCGGCCGGCGCAGGGCGATGGTGGTCACATTCATGCGGTGGCCCCTGTCGTTGGCGGCATGAACTTTTTGCGGTCCAGCAGATCGTAGGCCACGGGGATCACCACCAGGGTCAGCAGAGTGGCAACCGCCAGGCCGCCAATGACCGTCACCGCCATGGGAGCGCGAATTTCAGCCCCGTCGCCGCGCCCCAAAGCGAGCGGCAGCAGTCCCAGAATGGTGGTCAGCGTCGTCATCAGGATGGGCCTGAGGCGCAGTTGTCCCGCCTGTATGATGGCAGACCGTTTCTCGACGCCCTGCTGCCGGAGCTGATTAATTCTGTCGATGAGCACAATGGCGTTATTGACCACAATGCCCGTTAGTAATATTACCCCGATAAGCACCACGACATTGATGGTTGAGCCGGTAATCCAGAGCGCCAGCACGGCGCCGACCAGGGCCAACGGGACCGTGAAGAGAATCACGAAGGGATGAATGAGCGATTCGAATTGCGACGCCATGACGAGGTAGACCAGGAATACCGCCATCAGCAGCGCGATTCGCAGCGATTTGAATGATGTTGCCATCTGTTCGTTCTGCCCGGTTATGCTGGCGGAAAGGCCGGTGGGCATGGGAATGCCGGCGAGAATATTTTCAAGCTCCCCAGCTGCCGCCCCAAGATCCCCATAACGGATGTTCGCCGTCACCAGGGAGACCCGCTGCTGGCCAATACGGTGTATTTCACCGGGTCCCATATTGACCACGATCTCCGCCACCGCGTCAAGGGTCACCGGCCGTTCGCTGTCGGGATTGATGATGATCTGGCGAATGTCATCCACCGAAGACCTGTCCGCTTCCCTGGCCCTGACGATGATGTCAATCTTCCGGTCCCGCCAAGCGTAGCGGGTGGCTACATCCCCGCGGACATGGGCCACGACCCGTTTGGCAATAAGGTTCACCTGCAGTCCAAGCGCTGCGGCCCGGTTCCGGTCAAACAGGATCTGAATCTCAGGATGCCCCGATCCCATCGTCGATTTGATGTCCGCGAAACGGCCCGACGCCGCCATACGCGCGCTGATTTCGTCACTGACCCGTTTGAGCTGCTTCAAATTGTAGCCGGCCACTTCGACTTCGATGGGCGTACGGAACGAGAACAGCGTGGCGCGGCCAAATTTATAGCTGACGCCGGGGATCTTTTCAGCGAACGCGCGCAGTTTATTCATGACCTCCTGCTCATCTTCCCGGCTTGATCCACGATGGAGCACCACCGTCAGCTCACCCCAGTTTTCGCCCCCCTCTTCCGGATTGGCATCCATGCGGTTTCCGGTGCCGGCCACCGCGAATGTGTGGTCAATATTGTCAAGCTTGCCCGCCTCTGCCTGCACCCTGGCCAGAATCTCATCGGTGGCTTCAAGCGGGGCCCCTGGAGGGAGTAGAATCTCCATCTGGAATTCCCCCTGGGAAAGTTGTGGAATCAACTCCACCCCCATTGATCCCAGCGCCAGAATAGCGACCAAAAACAGTGCCAAAGCCGAGCCGATGACCGGCCCGCGGTGACTGAGGCTCCAGCGCAGCAGTGGCCCGTACGCCTGCTCAAGCCGATTATAAAGGCGGTCGAAACGGTCCAGAACGGGACCCAGCAGCCGGCCGGAGCCACGGCTGGCCAGGCGCACGAGGCGCCGCACCTGCCGGAGCAGAAACACAGGGACGGTGGTCAGCAGAAACAGACGCGTATGCCGCAGCCATTTGCCGGGGCGTGTTTTGGGCGGTACCAGCACAGGCGCGGTCAGCAGGACAGATTTCTCGGCGGATATCGAGGCCAGCATCGGTATGAGTGTCAGCGCCACCAACAGGGAGGCAACCAGCGCGAAAGTGACGGTCAGGGCCTGATCCCTGAACAGCTGTCCGGCAATGCCCTGGACAAAAACCAGGGGGAAAAACACGGCCACGCTGGTCAATGTGGAGGCGGTGACCGCCGTGCTGACCTCGCTGGCTCCGTCTCTGGCGGCAGCGCGCGCATCTGCCCCACGGGCCCGGTGCCGGGAAACATTTTCAAGCACGACAATCGAGTTGTCCACCAGCAGCCCTATGCCCAGGGCGATGCCACCTAGGGACATGATATTCAGGGAGAGCCCGTATCCGTACATGAGGCCGAAGGTGGCGATGACTGAAACGGGTATGGCCAGGGAAATAATCACGGTGCTGCCAATATCGCGCAGAAACAGGTACAGCACCATAACGGCCAGGAGACCGCCGAGCATGGCGGCATTGATCACTGAATTAATGGCCTGCGTGATGAAATGCGACTGGTTGTAAACGTTTTCGAGCGCCAGATCATCGGGAATGTTTTCCCTGATGCGTTTGAGCCGCCGCTCCACGGCCGAGGCCACCTTGACAGTATTGGCGTCGCCCTCCTTATAAATGGCAATCTCCACGGCTTCACTGCCATTCATCCGCGTGATAGCCTGCCGCTCCCGGTACCCTCGGCGAATGTCGGCGATATCTTTCAGGTAGACGGGAGTGCCGCCCCTGTAGGCCACAATCACTTCCCCAATGGCGTCCACGGTCTTGAACTGATTCAGCGTCCGCACCAGGTACTGCCGGGACCCCTCCTCCAGGCGGCCGCCGGAAAGGTTGACATTCTCCAGCCGCAGCTGCTCGGATATATCCTCCAAATTGAGGTTCAGCTGACTCAGCCGGTGCTGATCCATGAGCACCTGGATTTCATCTTCCAGGCCACCGCTGATTTTGACCGAAGCCACACCGATCACCGACTCCAGCGTCGTTTTTAATTCTTCCTCGGCATACCGGCGCAGGTATTTCAAATCGTCCTCAAGGTCCTCTGCTGTCGATGGCAGACTTTGCGCCGCCATGACAATCTGGGAACGGCTGCGCTCGTCGGATTTATGCTCTTCATCGGCAGGTTCCGGCGACTCATCCTGCTGCATGGCGAGGCTGAAGCGCATGATGGGATCGAGCGAGGGATCGAACCTGAGGATCACCGGGCGCCGCACTTCCAGCGGCAGCAGGACGGCGTCGATTTTCTCGCGGATATCGAGGCTGGCGAAATTCATATCGGTGCCCCAAATGAACTCAACGAGCACGTCCGACTGTCCCGACCGCGAGATGGAACGCACCTGCCGCACATTTTTCACCACACCCACCGCTTCCTCAATCGGTTTGCTGATCAGGTTTTCCACCTCAGTCGGCGCCGCGCCCGTGTACTCCGTGCGAACGGTCAGGGTGGGATAGCTCAAATCGGGCAGCAGGTTCGTTTTCAGCCGCGTGAGGGCCACCATGCCAAACAAGATGACGGTAACGGTAAACATGGCCACGGTCACCCGCCGCCGGACAGATATTTCTATGATGCTCATGCGATGCCTTGGGTCATGGTTCGCTGGGGAGGCCGCGCGGACCGCTTAATTTTCGACGACGAAGATGCGGGTGCTGTCCCTCAGGCCCGACTGGCCTGTCGTGATCACCTGCTCACCTTGCTGCAGGCCGTCAATGATTTCATAGCTGACGCTATTAATCAGCCCCAGGGTCACCTTGCGGCGGAGCGCCAGAGTATCGGCAACAACAAAGACGTTGGTCTCCTTGTCTTCGGCCAGCACCGCCTCCTTGGGCAGCAGGAGAACATTTCTGTGGATTTCGTGCATAATCTCGATGCGTCCGAACATGCCCGGCTTGAGGGCGCCAGCGCTGTTATCGATGGCCACCGTCACCTTGACCGTGCCGGATGCGGGGTCGACGACTGGAGCGATAAGCCGCACTTCACCTTTAAAATCCCGGCCAGGGAGAGCGTCGAGCTTGACGGTGGCAGGTTGCCCCACCTGCAGCTTGTCGAGCTCGATTTCAGGGACGTACAGCGTCGCCTTTAAGGCAGCGTAGTCGATGATCCTGAATGTCGGATCATTCAGGGCCACCATATTGCCCACCTTGATGGACCGCTCGGCCACCACGCCGGCAAAGGGAGCCCGCAGGGTGGTGTACCCTTTTTTCATGCGGGCCAGTTTCCAGGCGGCATTCTGGCCCTCATACGCGTATTGCGACCTCTCGTAAATTTCGGCGCTGATCAGGTTTTTGCCGAACAGCTCCTTGTTGCGCTTGAAGTCCGACTCGTACTGGCGCAGCAGGGCTTTGGCCTGGGCCAGCTGGTGCGTCTCCTGGGCATCCTCCAGTTGGGCCAGCTTCTGCCCCGCCTTCACCCTCTGCCCCTCCTCGACATAAATTTTCTCAACGATGCCGGAGGCCTTGGCCACAACCATCGCGTCCGTTTCGGTTTCCAATGTCATGGGTCCGGCAAAATAGTTGGCTATATCGCCTCGAACGATGGCGTGGGCCTCGACCGGTATGGCCGGCTCGACCTTCTCCGCCTCATCCGAATTCGCTTCCGCTTTGCTGCCGCATCCGGCGGCCATCAGGCCTGCCATGGAGATGATGAGCGCCATGCGCATATACTGGGGTTGCTTCATATTACCGCCCATGAAATTGGTCTTATAGTTGACGTTTTAGTTGCACTGTAGCCTTTTGACTTGGGCTGCGGCCGTTTTGTTGCCAAAAAAGATTCCCTCGAGGAGAAGACGGCCGGTTTGGTGTTCTAGCTGGCTGGAACGGTGGGGTTATACTGTCATTGCGAGGGAGTCCAGCAAGGGACGACCGTGGCAATCTCAGGGTTGGTCCTGGGGAGGATCGCTTCGCCCGGCTCGCGATGACAAGAGGGATGGGGTGCCAGTCAGATTCCTCTCGCGAACAATCGGGACCGGAATGACAGGGAGGCACATTGTCATGTCGAGTGCTTCGGTTGTCTGCAGTGAGGAAGGAAAATGTCATTGCTGATAAATTGGGTTGTTGGCAATGGGGACACATCCATCCCTCACATTGCGCCCAAATAGTCTTGTCAGCAAATCAAAATGAATGACATGCTTGTGCTTAAGCCTAGTATAACAATCTGCAGGATGGGAAATTGCGGACAGTTCATCTCCTTCGCATTTGTAACTAGGTTTAAATTTCGATGGTTTGATTCGTGGGCGTAAAGAATTAAGGACGTTGGTATATGGGGAAAAAGGATGATGCAGGACCTGAGGAGGGTTTCCGTCAAGTATACGAAGGCTTTGACGATTATTGCCAACAATTTATCCGGGTTATTGATCCCAAATGGGATGCATCAACGAGAATGTTCAATATCGAGTATTGCCTCTTCCTTTATGGTGCTGCTCTTGCAATCGCGCGCGGTACTGGTCGGGAGGATGGTTACTCGGCGGTTCTTTGGGCACCATATTTATCGCTGTTCATGGATTTGGAAGATTCAACCAAATGGGCTCTCAAGTGCGAGAAAGAGTGCAGTAAATCCGTTAGGTTGCAGGAAATACGGGCCGCTGGCAATAATACTGCTCAGGCCGTATTTTATGCCGGAAGTCATGGTCGTTCCGGTGATTTAAATACTGCCGAGAATATGAACTTTCTGCTTTTAGTATTCTCTGAACTAAGCAAACATATGAAAGAGGCGAGTACATCCGGCCAGGGAATCGTAGAGGCAAGCAGTCTAATTTATGATTCAATTGTAAATGGATGAATCATATGAGGATAGGGGTTGGGAGTGTGATAGTATTCTATATTAGGGGGATCTCACTGTGGCGCGGCAGTACAGCAATAAAACAACTGATGCTCTGGCTCATTTCATCGCTAATAATAATTCCACACCAGGCATAAGAAGTCTTTTTCTCGCTGTATCTGTTCCATCGGAATTAGACGATGGGACCAGCAAATTGGATAGAGCGCTAAATGTCTGCATAAACTTGGCGAATAATCAGGTGGCCAATGCTAGTGCTATTTTTAATGACCTGATGAGTGAGGCAGTATACCGTAGTCGTGATTTATTAAATAGTGACTTTTCTGGCCACGAGGAGTGTGTCAGATTGGTTCAATGCCTGCGATCTGATGGTTACGATATTCAAAATGGTGAAATCGTTGGATTTGATTTTCCGGATGAACAGGTGACCGAAGAAGTCAGCGTAATTGAACAAAGACTAAAATCACGTGGAATGGATGATGTAGCAATTCATATGGATCAAGCACATCAAAATTATATTGACCAAAATTATGAAGCATCAAACGCAATGCTTCGTTCCGCTCTAGAAGGGACTATCAACCACATTGCTATTATTAAGGCTGGAAGCGAGGCATATATCCCCCGATCAAATCCAAAGTTTTTAGCCCCTCGAGATTATAGGAATTATCTTGAAGTGTCGGGATTTCTTGAGAGTGATGAAATGGATCTACTTAATCGGTTTTATGGATACGCAAGCCAGGATGGTTCGCATCCAGGGATAAGTTCAGAGCCGGAATGTAGGCTTAGGAGACTTTTTACCATTGCCCTTGTCCAGTACTTGCTTGAAAAGTTAGAATAGCAGTTTTGCGTATATTTAGTAATTAAATCGTGAAAATTATCTGATGTATCGCGCCCAAACTCGATTCCCGGAATCATGCCACCGCTCACCACCGCCCCCGCTCCACCCTTTCCGCCGCAGCCCGGCAGCCGGGTCGCCCGCGGGCAAAGAATTATCAGCCCCTAAGCGTTGGGATTATAGACCTCGTACAGCCGGACAGACGCCTCTGCGGTGGCCTTGGCGGCAATGGCCGGCATCATCTCCGGCCCGATAACCGCTGCCGCTGCGGTAGCGTCAGCCTCACTTTCCCAGTGGATCACCAGGCCATAGTCACCCGCCTCATCGTCCATAATCATCACAACGGACTGGCAGCCATGCTGTGCCGTTATCTTGGGCATATAAACATCCGCCAGTTCCTTGGCGGCAGCCCCATTTCGTGGTCCCAGATTGAATTGTACCAGTCGAATAAACATTTTATCCTCCTTGAACTTACCCTCATTCGGGCCTGCGACGCTCTCGTTGCCCGGCCAGTGTTATAACATAAGAATGCGCAAATTAAGCCCAATAAGTATGGCAAATTGCACGCACGGCAAATAAATCCGTTAGCGGAAGCATACTGCCCATATTCTAGGGCGCGGCGCTCATCACCGCCCCCCGCTCAACCATCTTGTCAATAGCCCCCTGGCTATCGCCGGGCGCGACCTCCACCCCCCGGATTCCGGCAGCCATGATCTCCACGCCGAAGCCCGCCTCGAGGCCGTCGAGCACCGTGGCCTTCACGCAGTAGTCGGTGGCCAGGCCGCAGACCACCAGTTTCTCCACCGCCAGAGCTTTCAGGCGGTCGGCGAGATCGGTGCCGTCAAAGCCCGAGTAGGCGTCCCTGTCCTGTCGCTCACCCTTGCTGATAATGGCGGCATCCCCGGGCAGTTGCAGGTCCGGGTGGAACTGCGCCCCACGGGTCGCCTGCACGCAATGCGGCGGCCAGATGCCTCCCTGGGCCACAAAGCTGATGTGATCGGCCACATGCCAGTCGCGGGTGGCAAAGATGGGCGCCCCCTGCCCGCTGAACCGGGCGATGAGGGCGTTGACCACCGGCACGACCTGATCGCCTTCCCGGACCGCCAGTGTGCCCCCGGGGCAGAAATCGTTTTGCAGGTCGACAATTATGAGCGCTGTGGCAGCCATGGGAAGGTGCTCCTGTTCTACAGCGGAATGTGGACCAGCCGCTCGTTGGGCTGCAGGCTGCGCCCGATTTTGGCCACGGGGCGGCCTTCGAGCTGCACGACATCGGCGGTGAAATCGCGGATACCGTCCATCAATGTTGAGCCGACGCCATAGGCATCCACAGGGACGCCGGCAGCTTCAAAGGCGGCGATCCGGTCGGCATTGAAACCGCCCGAAACGATAATCTTCACGTGGCCGAATCCTTCACGGTCGAGCGCGGTCCGGACAATTTCCACCAAATGGGAATTTACCCCGGTAGGTTTGAAATCGCCCATCATGTTCGCCACGGATTTGTCGACTATATTAGCAGAGGTATCGAGACGCACGCCCCATAATTTGTCGCCCATCTCGCGGGCAACCTGCAGCGAGGTGCCCACGCTGTCGTTGTCAAAATCGACCAGCGCAATGAGATTGGCGTCAGGATAGTTTTCGGCGAACAGTTTGACCGCGGCCACCGTGTCGCCTTCACAGGCCGCTATCAGGGCATGCGGAATCGTCCCCGCGCCAGAAACGCCCCACCACTCCCCCTGGGCATCGGTAGAGACCGTCAATGCGCCGCCGATGCGCGCGGCGTAGCCATCCCCGCCCTGCATGTGCCAATGGTCGAAGCGGGCCGGAAAGTAGAGGATCGGCTTGGCCCCCGCCGCCGTCACGACCCGACGAACGTTGGTGGCGATTTTGGTCCGGCGCGCAAGGATACCCAGGTAAAGCGTCTCCAGATGAATGAACTGGTACAGCGGCCCCTCTATGGTCATGGCCGTCTCCCAGGGCGTAAGGTCATCGCCATCCTTAAGCGTGTTTACCTGCAGCTCCCCACTGGTCTGGGTCCACAGTTCATCCAGCGCCTTTTCGATTTTCAGCCTCTCGTTCTGGGCGGCAAGCATCTTTGAAGGTGACGTATAATAGAGGGAGCGCACCTTTCTTTTGACCAGCATCAGTTCGTCGAACTTTTTATAGGCGGCTTCCCGGTCCGTGTAGTAGCCGGAGCCGAGCTTCAGGGTCGCCAACACTTCGTCAACGCCACACAAAACGGAGTCGCCGCGCTGGAATATCTGCATCAGCACCGAAGCATGCCTGCGTTGATTTTCCAGAGCGACCTTGCTGCGCCAGAAATAGACATCGCTGCGGTACCCGCGCCTGATTTCATGCACGGGAATGTCGAATGTCTCCGAAGGGAGAGGGGTCCACGGTTTGCGGGTCATGGGGTCGCCACCATGCCTTAACTTACACTCATGATACATGCGACTACAGCAACTGTGCGCAGTGATGTCTTGCCGCATACAGCTGTTGAGGCTGGTCTATCAAAATAGGCACTATTGCTGACAACCAATAGCTGCGCCATCGGGTCAAACCACTGAACTCGGGAAGCCGATTATGCAGCCGCCAGTAAGGAGAGCATCATGCAGAGCTTGGGCAATAAGCTAAATATTATCATTATCGTCGTCGCTATGGCCTTCGGTCAGCGGCTACTGGCGCAGGGTGGCAGCGATGGGAGCTGGGAGTTCAAGGTTAAATCGGGACAGGAGCTCCGCGTGGACCTTGAAACCGGCGGCAATGTGACCATCAAGGGCTGGAAGGATAACAAGGTATCGGTGACGGCCCGGTCACAGTGGGGCGACAGCGACGATATTGATGTAGAGGTGATAAAGACTTCGTACGGCGTGCTGGTGGCGACCTCCACTGCCTTCAGCTGGCGGGAGTTCGGATGGGGCTCCAACAGTCCGGACATCGACTTCATCATCAGGATCCCTGAAAAATTTGATATCGAAGTGAAGTCGCATGGCGGAGACCTCAACATCTCCGGCATTGAAGGCCGCCTGGAAGGGCAGACCATGGGCGGCGACCTCGACCTGAGTGACTTAAAAGGTGAAATCGACCTGGGCACCATGGGCGGCGATATCGACCTCAGTGATGCTTTCCTCAAGGGACGCGTACATACGATGGGTGGCGACGTGACGCTCACTAACGTCAGTGGTGGCGTAAAAGGGTCGACCATGGGCGGCGATATTCACTACCGGGGCGGCAAAGACGCCATCATGTCGGAGCCCATTCGCGTCAGTACCATGGGTGGCGATATTGAGCTCAACGATGCCTCCGCCGGCGGCGTCGTGAAAACAATGGGTGGCGACATCACCATAAAGAATGCCGGCAAGCATATTTCCGCCCGGACCATGGGCGGCGACATCGAAATCGCCGCATTGGACGGCAGCGTCACTGCCACAACCATGGGTGGCGACATTCATATCAGGATGGTCGGTGATGTCAACCAGTATGATCGCGAGGTGGAGATTGTGTCCAAAGGCGGTGATGTGACCCTTATCGTGCCCGCAGACCTCTCCATGGAGGTCGATATAACCATTACTTTCACTCGCCGGGGAGCGAATCGCGCCCGTATCGTAAGCGATTTTGATTTAACGATTACCGAGGAAACCGGCGCTGATGATCGATGGTCTCGCAGAAATTATATCTACGGAAGAGGGTCCTTCTCCGGCGGTAAGCACAAAATCAGGATTGAAACGGTCAACGGGAGAGTGACCCTGAAAAAAGGGAAATAGTGGCCGCCTATCGCTTTGGCAGGCGGTCTGGAGGACGGTGACCGCTCCCTCTGGCCACTATGGCCTGAAACAGCCGCCCCGGCAGCACTCGCGATAAAAAGATCAGCAGCTTGGCCCTGCGTCCGGCCGCGTAGCGCAACCGTGGGCGTGGCTTGTTGACTATTTTCTCAACCAGGCGGGCCACATCTTCCGGGTCCCGCATGCCGTCCGGATCGGCAAGCATGGCCTCCATCCTTTTGGACATCCGCTGACCGAGCGCAAAGTAGGGACTTTCCTCGTCGCCGAAACCGTGTGCCCGCACAGCGTTCTGGTCAAAGATTTTCGTCCGGTAGCTGCCCGGTTCCACCAGTATCACCCGAATATTGAACGGCAGCAATTCGTAGTACAGCGCTTCACTGAACGCCTCCAGGGCAAATTTGGAACCGCTGTAGGCGCTGAGCCCCGGCACGGCCATCTTGCCCTGCACGCTGGAAATGTTGATGATCTTGACCCCCGGGGCGTTTTGAGCAGTCAGGCGCAGCAGCGGCAGGGCGCATCGGGTCACCTCCTGCACGCCGAAAAAGTTGGTGTCAAACTGGGCCCTGATTTCCTCCTGCGTCAACTCCTCAAAATATCCGCCCAGTCCGTAACCGGCGTTGTTGATCAGCACGTCCAGCCGTCCATCCGTCTGTTGCACCTGCGCGATGGCGCCTGCGACGCTCTCAGGATCGGTGACATCGAGCCTGAGCAGGGTGGCGGACGCATTTCTGCGCCTGAGCTCGGCCTCCAAGTCAGCGGACTTGCCCAGTTCCCGCATAGAGGCGTACACGGTATGGCCCGACGCGGCAAACCGGGCGGCGAACAGCATCCCAAAACCCGAGGATGTGCCGGTAATCAGGATGACGGACAATGGAGGCGCTATTTGATAAACTTGTAGCCGACGGAATGGGCCGTCGTGATGTGCCGGGGGTTGCTGGGATCCCCTTCAATTTTTTTCCGCAGTGAGAGGATGAAATTATCCACCGTCCGGGTTGTGGGAAATGTTTCGTAGCCCCACACTTCATCCAGCAGCTGTTTGCGGCTGACCACTTCGCCTTCATGTTCAATGAAATACCGCATAACTTCGAACTCCTTCGCGGTCAGCTTCAGCGGCTCCCCCGAACGCGTGACCTCCTGCTTCTTGAAATTGATCCACACTTCGCCAAAGGAATATTCCACCAGATCGGGCGTCAGCGCACCTCCGCGCCGCAAAATGGCCCTGATGCGGGCCAACAATTCACGGGTGCCAAAAGGTTTGGTCATGTAGTCATCGGCGCCCAGCTCCAGTCCCAGCACCTTATCAAACTCTTCCTGCTTGTTGCTGAGGATCAGGATCGGCGTGTCATTGCCGGATCCCCGCAGTTCCCGGCAGACATCCTCGCCGGTTTTACCGGGCAGCAACAGGTCCAGGATAATGATATCGTAGCGGGTTTCCTGGGCCATTTCCAGGGCGGTGATGCCATCCTCAGCCTGCGCCACCTCGAAATGCTCCAATTCCAGACTCTCGGTTATTCCGCGTAGCACGGCGCGGTCATCTTCTACCACCAGCACGGTGGTCATGCTGGGGCTTCCGAGGGAAAAACCAGGATAAAGGTGCTCCCCTTCCCTGGCGTGCTGTCCAGGTCAATCGACCCGTGGTGCGCCTCCATGACATGTTTGACAACGGACAGTCCCAGGCCCGCGCCGGGAGGGCCGGCTGAATTTTTGGTTGCAGCCCGGATGAAGGGGTCAAATATCTGCGACTGCATCTCGGGCGGAATGCCGATGCCTTCATCTGTGACTGCAAGGCAGGCTGTCCCGTTGCGCATGTAGGTGGCGACTTGAATAACCCGCTTGTCGGCAACATACTTCATACTGTTTGCCAGCAAGTTGACCAGGACTTCAATCACGGCATCCGCGTCGGCGTTCACTACTATTTCATTTTTGTCCAACTTTTGCTCGGTCACAAAGTCGTTGAGTTGAAACTGATACTCCAGCGAGTGCATGACATGCGCTACCAGCCCGTTAAGGTCGATTTCGGAGAAATGGTATTCCTTGATGCCCTTTTCAATTTTGGCAAAGTCGAGAACATTGTTGATCAGCCGCGTCAGCCGGTCGGTTTCGCCTTCGATGATGCGGCAGAAATCCTGAACCTTGTCCTCAGGGAGCTCTCCAGTGCGCATCATTTCGGCAAACAGCCGTATGGAGGTCAGCGGCGTCTTCAGGTCGTGCGACACGGATGAGACGAAATACGATTTCATGTTATTGAGTTCTTCGAGCCGCCGGCTCTCTGCCTTTTCCAGGACCAATTTTTGATGCATCAGGATGCGCTCTATCGCCAGCGAGGCCTGGGTGCCCACCACCTCCAGCAGATCGACTTCCCGCCGCGAATATTTTTGGCCCGACTTCTTACGGCTGAGCAGAATGACCCCCAACAGTCCCCCATCCTCGGTGAGCATGGGGACGCCCAGCACCATGCCCATCTGGGCGAATGCCTCTTCCGGCGCCGCTCCGGAATCGGCATCGGTTTCCACCCAGGCGGCAATAGCCATGGGCCTTGTGCTAAACGCCAGAGACTCGTTGAGATCAAGCGGCAGCCTTCCGCCGGGAAGTGGCTCCAGGTTGCGATGGTCGAGCAGCTGCATAGTTCCCTGTTCGACCACAGTGCCGAAAACGGCGATCCGGCGCAGCAGCAGGAAGCCGTCCAACTCCTCAACGATCACTTGGGCAACCTCGCGCGCGTCAATGCACTTGGGCAGGCGGCTGATGAATCGCTTCTGCGCTTCACGGTAGCTGAACTGTGTCCTGAAAAATGTCCGGTCGACAAAGTGGGTGACCATGCGGCGGGTCGGCTCGAAAATGAGCACCACCACCGCGGCGGCCGCGCCCGTGGCAAACAACGACGACTGTACCGTAAAGGTCTGCACCAGAGCGGAGATAATCCCTACCACCAGAGCATAGACGGCTAAAGAGGCGCCCAAAATGAGCGTCGCGGCCGTGCTGCGATTGAACAACAATACGATGTCAAATGCGTTGTGCCTGACAATGGCAATGGCGAATGTGATCGGGAATATGGCCAGCGTGAGCATCAGCAGCTCCACCGGTATGAGGGACTCGGAAATAAGCATCATAGGCACAACCCATAAGAATATGTAGGTCATGGGACCGATAACCAGACCCGGCACCGTCCACATAATTTTCCTTTTATCCTGCTCTTCCCTGGCTGTGATGTAGGAGTGCGCGAGATTGATACCCACACCCACAAATGTGACGGAGAGCAACACTCGGGCGACTGTAAATGATGGGAGAAACCTCCTGAAGGCCTCAATATCGGGAGGGTTGATTGCTGCGGCAAAAGTGACCGACATCCAGATGATCAGCGCTGTGGCCACAAGGTACGGAATCACCATGTAGCGGGTTCCGCCAATGCCTTTCACCCGAGGAAATATGAAACTGAAGTGCAGGGCCAGCGCCGGCACAAGAGCATCGGCGAACAAGTTTACCCACTGCAGGATATAGCCGAGTGAAGTCGGTTGGATCGTATAACTGGCCCAGACCGATACCGTTTTCAGCGCAGCCAGGATTACCAGCCAGTGAAACACGAGCGACAGCTCGCTGCCGCGCCGCTTGACCAGCACGAGAATGCCCAGGAAGATATAAAGCCCGGCAACGATGCCGTGAATGGCCACCTGAAAAGGGGTGAAATGGCGCACCAGAGCCAGCGAGTAGGTCACCTCGCGGCCAGCGCGCAGCACGGTTACATCCGCAAATTGCCACGGCAAATGATGATCGGTTAGGAATTCGATCTCGTTGTAACTGTAGATCCGGGCGCCATCAACGGCTACGAGAATATCTCCGGCCATAAGGGTGGTGTCGGCCTGTGGTGTCAGGGTCCTTTCAACGACAAATCCCTGCTCGCTTTCGACAAACATGGCCGGTAGCCGGGCCTTGGACTGCAGCCGGTACACGCCCAGCAACGCCACACCAATGAGCAGGGCGTCGACTGCGAATATCCATGACCGGCGAGGGGATAATTCAGGCATTACTCAGCATACCACTATTCTTGTCTGAGACCATGGGATGCGAAAGGATAATAATTCACAGGCCGCGTGTCAACTCTTTCCTGCCGCCTGCAAAATTATTTCCCGGCATCCATGTTACCCTTTTTTGACAATCTTTTGACACTCTTTTGACATGGTCATGACAATCGCGGGTCGAGCGCTGCCTACTTTTGATTCAGCAACAGGAGGAATTAATGATGCGAGTTTTCAGTAAACATAACAACCGTTCCAAAACCGGGAATCGAAAGGGAGGATATAAAATGAAATCCGCAAAACAGACCCTGGCGGCGCTGTTCGCCATAACCGTCATGGCACAAGTCATCTGGGCGCAAGAGGTCTCTATACTGTCGTCTCAAAAGGTGGCTATCAAGACGTTGGCGACCGAGAGAGGGTTCACATCCGTGGAACTCAATGGGTACCTCTACCAGACGTTGGGCGCCTCCATCGACAACCTCACGGCAGTTCAGGGCGCGGCCATGATCCGCCGCTTCCAGTCAGATAACCCACCAAAGCCTGGCGACGCAAAGCCCCAAACGGCGGCTTTCCGGTCTGCGCCAGCCGTGCGGGCAACGCCGCGTCCGCCTGAACCCGCCGCCCCCATCAGG
Source organism: Fidelibacterota bacterium (assembly GCA_004124875.1). GTDB lineage: Bacteria > Fidelibacterota > Marinisomatia > SCGC-AAA003-L08 > TS1B11 > TS1B11. The sequence continues at coordinate 283,217 of SCKJ01000002.1, forward strand.
GCCTCGATACTCGAAGTGGGCATGTCCAAGCGATTCCATCTTCTCGATGGCAACATCATCAACGGCTCGATTATAAAAATCGTTGACGGCGTCTGCCATATCGAAACCATCGACGGCCTGCTTCAGGTTCCCTCAGAGGTGATACTCGAAGAGACCGCCACGATTCGCAAAAAGGATGATACCCGCTATGTCGGCCCCGTGCTGCGCGATACCGATGAGGAAATCGTGCTGCGCTCCGTGTATGGCGATGTGGTCATCAGCAAGCGCGATATTAAGGACATGGACCGCTATTACGGCGGAAAGCGGGTCGCCTGGGCCGAGGAAAAGAAGCGCTTCTATCAGGGCGAAGCGACCTTGACCGATATCTTTAACGACCCCACAGCCTTTCCGCTGCCGGCCAACACCTTTTATGTCAGCGGCCTCTCCATCGGTTATGCGTTCACAGACCGCTTTATGGTACGCTCCAAGTTTGGCAACGATTTCCAGGGTGACCTGAATCTACAGCCGATATTCCAGTTCTACCATCGTCAGACAGGGCGGTCAGAAGTGGCCTCGGCCGTAGGTATCCACATGTACAATCACCATCCGGTGACAGCGCTGGGCGCCAAATATTCTAATCAGATTGTTGACTCGACCGGTAGTTCGATAAACAGTCTGGGCGTACCGTTGAGTGAGGCCATGTCCCAGCGGAACTCATTTTATTGGGAAGCCTACCTGATTCTGTCATCCAGGCAGGCGCTGTCGAACGACCGCGGGAAATTAGGCTGGCATCTCGGCCTGCGGACCAATTCGCTGGCGGTGAACAAGCCGGCTCTTAACGAGGGTTATAAATGGAATGAGAAGTTCATCCCCTACCGCGCCTGGGCAGGCTTTGAATACGACCTGTCCAAGCGGCTGAAGCTGATCATGGAGATGTGGGCCGACAACGGGCACAAGTTCCGCAATATCGGCGACACCTATAGTGACTATTTCACCGATGGCACGCCCTTTGTGTTCGATTCCGCCGGTGGCGAATACCGCCCGGTTGACTTCGATTTCGGCGTCCTCTACGCGCTCAAGGACAACCTGCGCCTTGGCCTCCATTTCCAGGAGCCGTACTTCGTGATCTACTGGGAATTTTACGAGCTATGAAACATGACCTCACGAGGAGATTTAAGATGAACACCCCCTTAAGAAGGGCATCCCTGGCGATCCTGCTTCTGCTCACCTTTCTACCTCTCAGTCTAGCTGGGCAGGAGCGGACGCTGGGGCCTACCCCCCAGCAGATCAGGGCGCGAAAACTGGCTGACCAGTGGCGCGGCAAGAAGGTCATCTTTATCATCGAGTCGGGCGATGACATTGTTGGCCGGCCCGTGAAGGCCACCTTTTACTCCCTGACTTTGGACGTAAACGGCAGGCGGATAGTCCTCCCCATCGACACCCTGTCCGCCGCCATCTTAAGACCCGGCCCACCGGAGCTGATGCTTTCGGCGGTGGCCGGCATACTGGGTGGCGCGCTGGGGTACGGGGCTGTGGAGCTGACCATACCCACTGCAACCAGCGGGCAGATCCAGACGGCGGCGGCCGTTACCGGTATTTTAGCCACGGTTTGGGGACTGCGAACATTCTACCGCAAAATCAGGTACGACCTGAAAGGAGAGTAAAAATGAACAAGCCCCGATTTCCAAAGGCAGCCGTATTTGCGCTGCTATCCACGGCGATGGTGTTGGCCCAGGAGCGTAATCCGGTGTCGTTCGATCCTGTTACAGGCCTGCCCATCATGGCGGCCCAGATCCTACCGGAGGAGACCGGATTGCCGGCCACCGCTAAAAATGAGACCGGCATCACAGCGCCCGTCGCCACCGCCTATGATCCCCTGACCGGTCTTCCTGTGGCCGCCACGTCAACGGCAACCAGACAGTTCACCTTGGACAGGGGGCCCGGCAATCTCAGCATTATCGGCTTGGCCACCAACGATGCCCGAAAGAGCCACGCTTCAGGACAGTGGCTGCTGGCTGGCGGCATGGCCAATATTGGCGCGCTGATGTTCGGCGGCATAGCAGGTGGGGTCGTGACCTCATCGCCTATGGGAGTCCTGCTGGGCAGCGTGGCCGGCGTCTATCTGGTGACGCGCACCCTGTCGAGAGTCACCGGTCCAATTGCCGTGCCCGTCGTGCTGAAAGATGTGTCGGCGTCCAAGCAGAATATCTACAAGGACTCATACAGATTGCGCACCCAGGCGCTGCGCAAAGGCAGCGCGTATCTGGGGACGATCCTTGTGGGCGGCAGCTTGATGATGGTCATGGCGCTGCTGTGAAGTCGAGCTACGTGCGCTGCTTTAAGCCCCGGGGAGGACCGGAATCCGCCTGCTGTTCACCGGTGGTGGACCGTCACTCCGGCAGGTTCATCCGCCGCGGGAGGGAGTGGAAGGGAGGTTGTTGCGCAAGAGAAGCGCTTATCTCGGAGCGATTGCTGCGGCCGTCGGCCTGATGATGGTAATCAACGCCGCGCTATAATACAGATGTTCAGGTAAGGTATCAGTCCCTTTAATTTCAATGACAGGCAGCACGCTGTTCCGTGCTGCGTGCGGGTGGTATGCTGCCGGGTCGCTCCCAGGAGGCAATTATCTTGAGCAGGTTGAAAATGTATCCACGCAAGTACTTGGACATTGCCATCAAGGATCTGGTTGCCGCCCTGCTCTACTGTATGGATTATCGTCTAGATCGAACGAGCCTGATCAGGCAGCTGGAGGAACTGTGGTCCCGGGAGGACGACGCCCTGGTGGCCCTTTCCGTGAGGTCAGTTTTTGACGCCCTGCTATCGGTCCTGAAGCTGCAGGCCGGTTCAGAGGTGATCATGTCAGGTATCAATATACCGGACATGTCTGCCATCGTTCTCCGCCACGGCCTGAAAGTGGTACCCGTGGACCTCATCCACAATACCTTGCAGGTTGACATCGATCAACTGGCGCAGGCCATCAATCCCAAAACGAGGGTTGTGGTGGTGGCACACCTGTTTGGTTCGGTGATGGAAATGGAGCCCATCATCGGAATTGTTCGGGAACATGAAAATATCCTGTTGGTAGAGGATTGCGCCCAGGCATTTGCTGGCTGTTCCGGGTACCGGGGCGCTGGCCGGTCTAATGTGAGCATGTTCAGTTTTGGCGCCATCAAGACCGCCACTGCCCTCGGAGGGGCTATGGCAAGGGTTCCTGGCGCTGACCTTCGCGCCGCCATGAGGGATCGTCTGGCGTTCTATCCACTGCGTAGACGCAGCTATTTTTTCAAAAGAGTGCTGAAGTACATGGCCCTGAAGGTTCTGTCGTATCCCGGAATTTATGGCGCCACTATCCGCATGCTTAAGGCGATGGGCATTGATTACGACGCGTTCATCGTTAAGCTCGTGCGGACCTTCAACGGCAGATCGCTGATGGACCTTATTCGGATGCAGCCGTCAACACCCTTACTCGCTTTGTTGCTGCGGCGCTTGAAGTCCTATGGGCAAAGCGATCTGGATGGGCGCAAAAGTGCGGGTCATTATGTGATCAACGCCTTGGGCAATCGGTCCGCCATACCCGGGGCTGACAATCCAAGCCACACATTTTGGTTATTCCCGCTGCTCACCTCTGATGCTGAACCGCTCATAGACTCTCTGAGACGGTCCGGTTTTGACGCCGCCTCGGATTCCACACAGTTGCATTGTGTCAGCTCTGAAACTGGTCAGGGAGCAGCGCTCGAGGTTTCAAGAAATATTATCGACACCGCCATCTATCTACCGGTGTACGAGAGCATTCCCACAAGGGACCTGGAGAGGATGGTCAGCATCGTGAATGCGTCTGCCCCGGCTGCGATGTAATAACGGGATAACGTGTTCAGCTTTTACACGGCCGATTTTCTGCCTGACTCCCCAGTCCGGCCCGCACGACACCGTAATTTCTGGCGGTCAGTTTGCGCATCTTGTTCCAGTACTGAAGGGAGTTTTAGATTTTATCCGGCTAACAATATGTGCCCATTCCATACCAATTACACGGGATTTCGCAATGAACACGGCGCCCGTCTCGCTCCCAGCATGGGCCGCTATGACATCGGCAGGGACTGTCTGCTGCTACAATGCTTGCGCCAATATCCCATCATCGGCAAAATTCGCCCCCGCTCCTCCATTTCCTCGCACATCGGACTTCCGCCCTATACCCCTTCCACCTCCACTTTCGCCTCCTCCAGTAGCGCTCCCGCCTGCTCTTCACCGGCAGCGGGGATAAAGTAGTAGCTCTCCAAACCGGGAATTTTCCTGATGAGTTTTCCAATATCATGCTGCACCATGTACAGAGAGGGCAAGAGCAGCAGGGTCAGCGGTGTGGCGAACAGGATGCCATATCCCAGCGCCAGAGCCATGGGGGCAATGAAGGCGTTATAACCGCCTAGACCGTAGGCCGTGGGCAGCAGGCCTGCCACCGTGGTGATAGAGGTCAGCAGAATCGGCCTGAAGCGGGAAGCTGTCCCTTTGGCCACCAGTTTCAGATAATCCTCGTCCTTTGTGCCCGGGCGATGGCTGTTGATGTGGTTGACCAGAATCAGTGAGTCATTAACGACCACACCCATCATGCCGATAACGCCCATCATGGCCAGAAAGCCCAGCGGCTCGCCATGCAGTGAGAATGCCGCGATAATGCCGATCAGCCCAAACGGAATAGCGAACATCACCAGGATCGGCTGGGTCATGGAGTTGAACAGCAGCACCAGCACCAGGTAAATGCCGATGCCGGCCATGCCCATTGCTTTCCCGAGGCTGACCATCGATTCCTGGGTTTCCTGCGCCTCCCCGCCCACCACAAAACGCATCCCCGGCCAATCGCTGGCGAGGTCAAACCGGTCCACGATAGCTTTGGTCGCCTGTAACGGCGTCATGGGACTGCCCTTCTCCAGGTCGGCGGTAATGCGCACGGCGCGGTCTCCCTGATAGTGATAAAAGGCGGACGGTCCCGGCCCGATCTCGAAGGAGGCTACGTCCTTCAGGGGAATCAGGCGTCCCTGGCGATTGGGAATCTGCAGGTCACCCAAATATCCGGGCTGCTGCCGGGCCGATTCCTCCATGATGATGCGAAACCCGACATCCTCGTCGCCGTAGCGCACTTTAGTGATCACTTCGCCATCGTAGGCCAGGCGCACATTGCGGGCAATGTCGGCCACAGTAAGGCCCAGTTGAGACAGGCGCACATGGTCGGGGATAATCGAAACTTGCTCCTTGCCCAGCTTGTCGTCGCGGTTAATTTCAGTGACACCTTCCATCGTGCCCAGAAAGTCTACCACTGCATCGGCAAGCGCCTTTCGGCGGGCATCGTCATTGCCGACCACGCGCAACGTGATGGCCGAACCCACCGGCGGTCCCCCCGCATCGACAAAGTAGCGGACCACCTCACTGCCAAACAATTCATCCGTGCGGGTCCGCAGCTCATCCACAATCTCATTCGCGCTGCGGCCGCGTACGTTGTAGGGGGTCAGTGTAACCGCAGACAACGCCCAATTCTCACTCTCGCCGGGCGAAAAGGGTGGCCCACCCCCTCCAGTCTGACTGCCGATCACCGTCCAGTAGGAGACCATTTCTTCTGCGGGAAGTTCGTCCAGCAGCTCTTCGATGCGATTGACCTGGTCAGTGGTAGCACGGAGCGAGGTGCCGGTCTCCAGTTCCACGATAATGTAAAACTGATCGGCAATGTCCCCGGGAAAGAGGACAAACTGCATATGTTTGCCGGCATAAGCGAAGGCTCCAATGAGCATGGAAACAAAAAAGGCGATGACGAGGTAGCGAAACCGTAGGAGCCCCATCAGCATCCGCTCGAACCCTTGGCGAATAGGAATAAACCAGTTGCGTTTGGTGACTCTGGCTCCGCCCCTCATATTAGCGCGACCCCCGGTAACGTGCGCCGGAAGAATGGTGAGGGCCTCAACAAACGATACGGCCAGAGCCAGTATGATAATGAGCGGAAAGGCCCACATGAATTTCCCCATGATGCCCGACATGAAGAAAAAGGGTCCGAATGCCAGTGTGGTGGTAATGATGGTGGCAAACACGGGACGCAATACGTTGTATGTTCCGTTGACGGCCGCATCCAGAGGCAAATCGCCCATCTCTCTGCGGGTGGAAATATTCTCCGCAATCACAATGGCATCGTCAACGATCAGTCCCAGCACAATAATGAGCCCCATCAAGGTCAGCATGTTGATGGAGGCGTTAAAGAAGGGTGAGATAATGAACACTGCCATGAGAGACAATGGAATGCCCATTGCGACCCAAAAAGCAGTGCGAAAATCGAGGAATACGAACAGCACCGCGATGACCAGGAACAGCCCTATCAGGCCGTTGGTGATCATGATTTGCAGCATACTGCGCACAAACCGCGACTCATCCGATGAGTACTCCAGTTCCACGCCGGGCGGCAAGTTGGCCCGCTCATGTTCTACCAGCTGCTTGATCTCCTCCACCACCCGGATCACATCGGCGCTGCTCTGCTTGGTGATGGTGAAGCCGATAACCGCTTTGCCGTTCATACGAAAGCGGGTTTTCTCAGGCTCGAAACCATCGCGAATGACGGCGAGATCCTTGATCAGGATACGCGGACCTTCGAACGTGGAACGGACGATGACATCCCCCACCTCCTGCGGCTCCCGGAACTGCGCCAGCGTGACGATGCTCTTGTCGGACGTGTACGATTCAAACGATCCGCCCGTGGCACGAATATTCCGCAGCTGGATGGCCGCCATAATGTCCCTGAGCGGAATCTGGTATTCCTCCATTTTCTGTTGGGACACTTCGATCTTGATTTCGCGGGCCAAATAGCCGGTCTTATAAACGCCGGAAACGCCCTTGATATCCTTGAGCTTTTTTTCAAATTGGCGGGCATGGGCCGCCAGCTCCGCGTAAGGAATAGAGCCCCCCATCCCCACCCGGATGATTTCGAAGTTTTCCGTCTTGATTTCGAACACGGCCGGGGCATCGGTAACTTCCGGGGGGAAGTTGGTGACCCTGTTCACCGCGTCCCTGATATCGCGTTTGAACTTTTCAGTGTCGCCGGCGCCGGAGTCCAGGGTAATGTTGATGACAGAGATATTCTCGAGGGAGTAGGAGGTCATGATGTCAATGCCATCCACCGACTTCAGCTCGTTCTCCAATTTGTTGGTAACGTTTAATTCAACGTCTTCCGGCGAGGCGCCGGGATACCGGGTCGTGACCACCAGTTCATCGAGATCGACGGCTGGAAACATGTCGCGCTTCATGGAGGTGAGCGACATGTAGCCCAGCACTAAAATGCTGAAAGTGAGCAGGTTTGCCAGCAGATGGCGTTGCGCGAAATAGCGTATCAGCGACTTCATGGTTGGTCCTCTTCCGGTGACGTCAGCAGTTCATCCATCAAGGCACGAATCTGCAGGTTCAGCCGGTGATAGTTAGCGGCATTTTCCGCATATGACAGTGCCGCGCGCTCTTCGTTGTCCTGCCCCTGGAGGACGAAGGTGAGGTCGCCGCGGCCCTGATTATAGCGATCCAGTTCGGCCTGCGTCCGCTGGCGGGCCGTCTCTATCTGGCCCACATTGAGGGTGAGCACCTGTTCCATATGTTCAGCCTGGATCAGCAGGCTGCGGAGCGCCGCTTCCAGCGCCAACAATATCTCGCCTCTCTCATAGTCCAACTGTCTCGATTGAAGCCGCACCTTGCGGACATCAGAGCGGGCCTTGTCATTGCCCAGAGGATAACGGAACTGCAGGAACAGGCCGGCGTCGCTCTTGTTCAGACTCATGGAGTTGTCGAATTCCGGGGCACCGCTTTTTAAGGAGAGCTGACTGCTGAGGAAAAGCTGCGGGCGGGTCAATTCTACCAGTCCCTGTTCCTGCCGAAGGAGCAAATCGCGTCGAATGCTGAGCATGTTCAGCGGTCTCGATTGAGCCTTTAGCCGCTCAAGATAAGCGGCCACCGCTGGCCGCTCGACGCGGCTATAGAGATCTAAATCAGGTGTCTGCTCATAGAGGGCAGTGGACCCGGACAAGACCGCCAGCTCCGCCTGCTTGGCGAGCCACTGCGCTTCCACCAGCACGGTGCCTTGCTCCGCCAACCGGAGGGCGTCCTCTGACCGGAGCACATCCACCCGGTCAACGAGGTTCGCTTTGCGCTTGCTGGTCACCTGCTCGAGTTGCTGCCGCAGCAGGTCCAAACGGCCTGCGGCAATGTTCCTCTGCTCAGTCAAGACGACCCAATCGATGAATTTGAGCCCCATCTCAAGGAGCAGAGTCTCCTGATTCTCCAGCGACCGCGTTTTGGCCAGTCTCACCGTATACTGACTGACTTCGTAGCCCAGGCGGTCGAGAGACCCCCTAAAATTCTGCATGAGCGGCTGCGTGTAGGTGAGGGCCAGGGCATTTTGATAGAATTCTGGGGGCGGAGTTATTGAGACACCAAGAATATCAATTGGTTTGATAACTTGTTCCGTGAAATCGGAGGTCCAGCCGAGCGACAGGCGTCCGCCGGTGCTCCAGAACGGTTTTTCCAGCGATCCCCCGGCAGATGTCTGCGAGATGCGGGTCGGCGTAAAGGCGCTTAATGCCAATGGACGCTGATCCAGATAGTATGGCGAAAACTGCAGCACGGCGTTTTGGCCGCCCAGGTAGCCATCGCGCACTTCAGATTCGATGATGGGAGACAGCGCCTCCCGCCCAAACAGAGGATGATTCTGCTGCACCTGCTCCATGAAATGATCGATGCGGATGGTTTGGGCCGACAGATTTGCGCCCACGAGTACCAATGTTATGATTGATGTGGTCAGACTTATTCTCTGCGCCATGATTCTGCTCCCGATTCTAAAATATGTATCGCATATCCGACGCGACTATATAGGTTATGACGTTTTTATGCTAAATATATTGCAAAATTAATCACGCGGTATTACGGGCACCCATGCAAATGAGCGCCTTGGAGGGATCATCGCACGATTTCCTTGCGATCCGAGTGGGGAGGAACCCTCTGGCGGCCAGAGAGGCGGTGGACGGATGGGGCAGTTGCTGGCATCACTACTTCAGGTTGACGAACTGCAGCGGCACCGGCAGATCGGCTCCTTTGAGCAACCCGATCACCGCCTGAAGGTCGTCGATCTTCTTGCCTGTCACCCGCACCTGGTTGTCCTGGATGGCCGGTTGCACTTTCATTTTCTGCTCCTTGATCATTTTGACGATCTTCCGGGCAGACTCCTTGTCGATGCCCTCGGAGATTCCGGCCACGCACTTTACATCGCCGTGAGCGGTCGCTTCCACCTGACCGAATTTGAGATTCTTGCCAGACACCTTACGCTTGGCGAAGTTTTCCACCAGCATGCCCTGTAAGGTTTCCATCTGCATTTCGCTGCCGGCGACCAGATTGATTTTCTTTTCCTGTCTGTTCAGGTTCACCTGGGTATTGGTATCGCGGAAGTCGTAGCGCCGGGCCACCTCCTTCAGCGTGTTGTTGACGGCATTATCCACCTCCTGAAGGTTGATCTGGTTGACAATATCAAAGGAGGGCATGGCTTGGTTCCTGTTCCAGTTAGAAAATTATTTCAGCGACATGTTAATAAGGGACGTCCCGCAGGGCAATGAAGTATGAACGGCGGGGCCAGCCCATTTAGCGCTTCAGGACAGGCCTATGATCGAAATAGCGTCGCTTCACGGTTGAACCAGATCACGCATCCCCAGATACTCACTCCGGCCAGCACCAACAGCGATACATACACCTCGGCCAGGTAGAACGGGTTGATGCTGCCCGCGAGCAGATCCTTGGTTGCCAGGGCGACGTTCAGGATGGGTACGAGGGCGGTAGTGGCATTCAGTTCGATTCCAGGCAGCAATCCGATCATTGCGGGAAAAATAATGGCAATATTCAAAGGAGTGATGATACTTTGGGCTTCCTTGAATGACCGTGCATAGATCGAAAGGCTGAGAATCACCGCTGCGAAAAAGGCGGTAAGGGGCAGTATCAGGGTAAACAAGAAAAATACCATCCGGAGGCCGAGCATATCCGTGATTACATCCAAAATGTGGGCGGGCATTTCGGGAAAGCTATGCATAGCCAGGAATATTCCCAACAAGGCGAGGAGCGCAGTCGCTACCCCGGCGGCCATCACCACCAATAATTTCCCTATTACAATCTCCAGCCGCGCGGCAGGCGTTGAGAGCAACGTTTCGAGTGTACCGCGTTCCTTCTCGCCGGCGCCCAGGTCGATACCGGGATACATGGCCCCCATAAATCCAAAAATGATAAACATATATGGCAGGAAGCCACCGACCGCTTCGGCTATTTTTTCCTGCATGGTGGCCAAATCCGTCTGCTCTATTTTAATGGCATCAAACAGATTTGGGTCCAACTTCAGACGCTTGACGCGTTCGTTGACAATCTCTCGATCATACGCTTCAATCAGATCAATCAGCCGGTCTTTCGCAGTGCCGAAAGCATCGGAGCCTTGGAAAATAATCTGGACCTGGGCCTGTTGATCACCGGCAATCCGGATCAGGAAATCCGGTGCCACAAGTACCGCCCCGGCCAGTTCCTCGCTGGTAATCATGTTGACGAGGCTGTCTTCTTCGATGCCATTTATGAGTAGCAAGCGCTCATCGGCTTCGAACCGGGCGTAAAGTTCAGGCGCATACTCGATTCCAAAAAAGGCAATTCTTTGCTGTTGCCGCTCAGCCTTTTCGAATTGAGCTGACTGAATTCTCGTAACAGCCAACAGCAGGAGGGGGATCAGCAGCAACGGCATACCTACCATAATCATCAAGGTACGGCGATCCCTGAGGGTGTCCAGCGCCTCTTTGCGGAATATGATCCAAATCCTCCTCATCTAGCCCTCTCCCACCAGGTGGATGAATTCGTCTTCGTAGCTCTCCTTCGTCATTTGGGCCTCAAATTGTTCCACCGTTCCGTTGAAGTAGAGGATTCCCTTATGGATGATAGCGATGTCATCGCAGATCAGTTTCACCTCGCCCATGCGATGCGTCGAAAAGATGACGGTTTTTCCATCACTGCTGCAGGACCTGATAAGATCAATAATGGCCCGCGAGGTCATCACATCGAGCCCTTCCGTGGGCTCATCGAATACCATGACCTCCGCATCGTGAATGATCGTCCGGGCAATGGAGGTTTTCTGTTTCATGCCGCTGCTCAGCCGGCCGATCCGCCGGTCGGCAAATTCGTGGATGTTGAGGAGGGTGAAGAGTTCATCCCGGCGTTCGGTGAAACGAGCCGGTTCCATGCCGTGGAGATCGGCGATGTACTTGACCATTTCATTGGGTGTCAACCGGTCATACAGGGCTGTCTGGCCGGTCATGAAGCCGATGTTTTCGCGGACACGCTGCCCATCCTTTTGGGTGTCATAACCGGCCACTTTGATGAAGCCGCCGGTCGGCTTAAGCATGGTCGCAATCATTCGCAGGATCGTTGTCTTGCCGGCGCCGTTGGGACCCAGCAGGCCGAATATCCTCCCAGGTGCGCATTCAAAACTGACGCCATCTACTGCCTTGATTGACTTTGCGTCTTTGTAGGCCCGGCCCATCTCCCGCCGTAACTGTCTGGAGAGACTGAACTCCTTGGTGACGTTGCCGACCTCGATCATACCTGACTGCCGGTGGATACAACTTGATAAAAGGTTTGAGAAGAGATGCTGGCGAGCATATCGAGTTTACGGGCTGCCTATAGCCGCCGCAAGATGGTTCTTTGCGATCTGCGCATGCCCCACGGCCTGCAAGGTTTCCATCTGCCGATCGCTGCCGGCGATCAGATTGATTTTCTGGTCCCGTTTGTTCAGGTTCACCTGGATATTGGTGTCGCGGAAGTCGTAGCGCCGGGGCACCTCTTTCAACGTGTTGTTGACGGCATTGTCCACCTCCCGGAGGTCGATCCGGTTGACGATATCAAAGGAGCGCATGGCTCGGTTCCTGTTTAACTACGGGCGAAATTACCCCGGCATGTTAATCATGGATGCGCCAGTGACGCAACGAGCGATGAGGGGCGGGCGGTGACCAGGAGCAAGTGGCAGCCGGCAGAGAGGTTTCAGGTTTCAGGTTTCGGGTTTCAGGTTTCGGGTTTCAGGTTTCGGGTTTCAAGTTTCGGGTTCGCAATTTTCGGTAGTGTCCTAATTTGAATTATTTACTCCGCTAGGCCCGAACCCAGTCGCCAAATCCTACTTTTCTCACTGCTATCTTAATTACTCTCGCATTTATGCTTGACCGCCCATGCACCAACTTGTAAGTTACCCTATGCTTGAACGGTTATGCATGAGGTAAATCACATGACAAAAGGTATCGAAATAACGCAGAAGAAGAAAAACCGCCATGCCGTGGCCCTTGGCAAGAAGGGTGGTAAAAAGGGTGGCAAGGCTAGGGCCGAAAATCTAACATCCGAGAGACGGAAGGCTATTGCCCAAAAGGCAGCCGCTATGAGATGGGGAAAAATGCCGTCAAATAAATCGCTTGCTGATTCGGAATCAGGACAAAAATCTCCATTTGCCAAATATCAGGGAGCCTTAAGTCTTGGAGGCGATCCGATTGACGTTTATGTATTGGATACGGACGAGAGAGTAATGAGCCTTCGGTCAGTCGTAAAAGCAATCGCGGGAGTTGAGCATGGCGACCTGGGGGGATATATAGGGGTGCAAGTACTCAAACCTTATATTAACAGTGACTTAATCCTGGGGGAAACCAAAGAGTTTCACATCCCCGGCACTCAACTAATGGGGAAAGGCATCAAAGCAGAGGGATTCTTAGAAATATGCAATGCATACATTCGCGCCCTTGAAGATCACACCCTTGCAACCGACCGCCAAAAGGAAATCGCGATCCAATGTAGTATCCTACTTGGTGCTTGTGCCAAAATTGGGCTCATTGCGCTTATTGACGAAGCTACTGGATTCCAATACGAGAGACAGGAGGATGCTCTCAGAGTCAAGATTCGGGCATTCATTGCAGATGAATTACGTGAATGGGAAAAAACTTTCCCCGATGAACTTTGGGAGCAATTCGGTCGCCTAACTAATTGGAGGGGTGCACTTCATTCCCGGCCTAAGTGGTGGGGAAAACTAGTTCTAGAGTTGATTTATGATGCGCTTGATCCAGATATTGCTAAATACTTAAAGGAAAATAAACCTCCCCCCAGAGTGGGACAAAATTACCATCAATGGTTTACTCAAGACTTGGGGCTTAAAGCATTAATACCACATATCTACGAAGTCATTGGCATTGCCAAGACATGCGAAAACATCCGCGAACTGCGCCAAAAGGTAGCAGAACTCTACGGGCGTGAACCGATGCAGATGACCTTATATTTACCGAGGAACATATCTAGAAATTGATACAAAGCGAACCGGGGTCGCTGGAACGACCCCGGTCAATGAAACAATGCCCCATTACCGATTAAATAAAAGGACAGCACGCAATTTTCATTCTTCAATCTTCATTTCTCATCGCTCTTGGCTCAGGGCACACCGCTGAAATGGCTCCGTTTGAACAGCACCCTCCTCACCGCTTCCCTTTTGAGGCGCTATCAGGGAGTCCTGGGGCGCTGGCAAAAGCCTCAGACCCTTCTTTCAACTCCGTATAGGCGTCAAATGTTAAGTACATGGGTTGAAATTGGGCTTGACCGTCACCATCCAGCGGTCCGAACGGCACAAATCCCAGGTGTTTGTAGAGTTTAATCTGCCGGAGAGTCCCCGACATGATGGCCAGATCATACCCACAGCTTTCGCAGTATCGGGCCAACAACAGCATGATGCCCTGGAACACCTGCGGGCTCCGGTGATTTTTTTCGACTGCCAGGAGCCGAAATTCACAAAGTGATTGATGTGGCGGCAGGTACGTTTCGATTTTCTGCAGCTTGGCGTCAAGCGAAAACGGCCGCTCGTGCCTGACGGCGACCATACCCACCACCCGATCACCGCGCAAGCAGATCAGGTAGGTGTTTTCATCGTGGAATTTGTCCACCAGGGTCTGCTGCGGATTGCGCGGGTGCTGTGGAATTTCCTCAACAAAGGTCTTGTAGTTGAGCCGGTGAATTTGCTCAAATTCCCATTCCTCAGATGCTATTTTAAAAATATGGAGCGTCTCCAAACCACCCTCCTTAATGGTTACATCCACCGGGTTGACGCCGGTCTTGCCATCGATTCCTGTGCCAAGTTTGGTAAATTCTGCACATGTTAATCATGGATGTGCCCCTGTACCAATGAAGGATGGGGAATGAACCGTGGCTGTGGGTGGCGAGGAAGGTGCTCCCCCCCGTTTGGCATGCGGGCTATGGGTGCGGCAGAACATGCCGGCGCACCCGCGCATCGACGAAGTAGCGGACCACCTCCATGCCAAACATTTCCTCCGTGCGGGACCGCAGCTTATCCGCGATGTCAGTTGCGCTGAGGCCGGGTCCGCGCCTGTGCTTGGCCATTCGGCCTCCTGACTCCTAATAGACGGGCGGAAACATGCAGTAGGTTCGGTCCGCATAGCTCCGCCAATCCTCCCCGAACTTCTCCGCTAAAGCGTCATCTTCCAGCCTCGCGACATAAATCGCTGACGGAATCAGTAGCAGGAGCGTTCCGGCAATGCTCCAGACACTCCTGAAACCAATAGCAAGCCCCATGATCAGTATGATGCCGCCGAGATAATATGGATGCCGGACTATTCTATAAGGCCCATCTGTGGCCAAAGCCTCCACCCCGGTTTGAGCCTTGCTTCGGGTTGCGCGCCACGTATAAACACCCGAGTAGATTAGCAGATACAGCCCAAAGGCGAAGATTGAAAAGCCAACAACTTGCAGAATCCGCGTTGGCCTGGCGATGCTTGTCGCCCTATCCGCCACGTCATTAGATTCCGCCCGACAGGCAGACAAAAAGGATAACTATGGAACCATTTGAATATCGCCATATCGTGAGATTCAGCGAGGTCGATCAAGCCGGCGTGGTTTTCTTCGCCCGTTATTTTGAGATCGCCCACGCTGCCCTGGAGGCTTTTTTTGATCATATCGGCTGGAGTTTTGCCCAACTGTTTAAAGCGGGCAAAGAAGGGTTTCCCCTAGTGCATGCAGAGGCGAATTACCAGGCGCCCGCCCGGTTGGGTGATGCCCTGACAGTTCGCCTCACGGTGTCGCGGCTTTCCACCTCATCTTTTACATTGCGCTACGAATTCATGGATGCCAAGGGCCGCCCTGCCGCCACCGTATCAACCAGCCATGTATGGGTAAAACTGGATACGTTTCAGAAGTCCCCCTTGCCGGAGAACCTGAAGGATCAGTTGAAACCTTACCTGTTGCCCGAGTCTGCGACTGATTGATGCGCTGCCGCATCACCTGCTAGCAGCCTGCGCCGTATCTCTGCCCGCCTCAATTTCCCGCTGGCGGAGCGTGGCAGCGATGCCCATATGACCCACGCCCTCGGCACCTTATAACCGGCCATCCGCTGTCGGCAGAGCCTCGCCAGCGAGTCAACGTTCGTCCCGGGAGTTTGCGCCTTCAGCACCGCGACAACCCGTTGCCCCAGATCTTCGTCCGGCAGGCCAACCACACAGACATCGGCGACACCCGGCATATCCAGGAGCGCCGACTCGACTTCCAGGGGATCCACATTCTCGCCCCCCGAAATGATCAACAAACTCCGGCCCGGCTCAAGATAGAGAAATCCATCCTCGTCCAAACGGCCATAGTCACCGGTGGTATAGACACCATCTCTTAAGGGGGGCTGCCCCCGATAGCCGGTCATCACGGCGGACGACTTCACCCTGATCAGACCCGTCTCGCCTGTTGGCAGTTGGAGGCCCGCATCATCGACGATGGCGATCTGTCCCTCTCCAAAAGGGCGGCCCACCGATCCCCGTTTGCCGGGCTGATCGGTTACCTTTAGCGCCGTGAACCCTGCCGCTGTCTCGGTCATCCCGTAAGTCAGCACCAGCGGCGCCCGGTGCTGCAGAGCCGCCGTGATCAATGCCGGGGAAGCCGGCGCTCCTCCGAGGATAATCGCCTTTACGGTGCTGCGAAACGCCTGCCCGTTGCGCTCTATGAGCATCCGCTGGAGCTGCGTCGGCACCAGGGAAACATGGGTGATATTGCCTTTATCCAGTTGCGCGTTGATCGTTGCGGCATCGCCCGATGGCAGGCAGGTTACCGGAATACCGGCACGTGCGCCCCTGAGCAGGACGCCCATCCCGGCCACATGACTCAGCGGCAGCGCCGATAGATAGTGATCCTCCGGTGACAAACTCAGAAAGGATATCCACCCATCACTCCCGGCTCGCTGATTGCCGTAGGTCAGCTGAACCGCCTTGGGCTGCCCGGTCGTGCCCGAGGTCATCACTATGGCGTGCAGATCGTGATCCCGGGGAGGCATAGCGTCCCCTATCACTCCCGGCAAACGCGGCCCATCGCTCCGGAGCAGTTCCTTTAGCGGCAGCACAACGAGATCATCCGGCAGCCGGCCCCGCAGCTGGGCGGCCCGTTCTCTGGTGGTGATCAGTCTGCTGCAGCCGGTCCGCGCAAGATTGTCCAGCAGTTCATCGACCTGCAGCCGGTCATGCAGCGGCAGCACTACGCCGCCAGTCCGGGAGACGGCCCACAGGGTGAGGATCATGGCAACCCCATCGGGTAGCCAGATGCCGACAGGCCCGGCATGCCAGCCGTGGGCCTGGATTTTGCCAGCCGCCTGATCCACCTCCAGCGCCAGCTCCTTAAACGTGAAATGATGCTGCTCCACCTGCAAGCATGACGCGTTGGGTTGCGCGGCTGCCTGCTGGTGCAACCAGGTTTCAACGGTTGCCATCAGCCCTCAATCCTGGAAATGGCCAGCCCCGGCGCTACAGGCAGCTCGGCCACTCCGCCAGACACAACCAGCGGGTCGGGGGCCAAATCATGCGCTAGAAAACCGCCGGTGGCCAAGCCGTGTGCCAGGTCCAGCGTTCCACAGGCCGCCGCCAGATGCGCCGCCGCCACCCGCCCGACCACGGTGTCCAGGGTGGTGGTTATGACGACCAGAACATCTGCATCAGCGGCCAGCCGGGCCATCTCCATACAGGCCCGCAGACCGCCCTGAATCATCGGCTTCAAGATGATCACATCCATGGCCTCCTGCTCGAGCAACTGTTTCACCGAAGTCATATCCGACACCGATTCATCCGCAGCCACAGCAATGCCCACCTCACGGCGCAGCTCGGCCAGGGCCTGATCGTCGCCGGGCGGGAGCGGTTGTTCCACGTAGGCAATCCCATACGGCTCGAACTGGCGCATCACGGCCATCGCCGTGGGGAGGTCCCAGGCGCCGTTGGCATCGAGCCGCAGCGCCACCTCAGCGCCCAGCCGCGCGCGCAGAGCCGCCAGCAAGGCCTCGTCATCAGGGCCGCGAATTTTCAATTTCAACGTCCGGTAGCCCTCGCCGACCCGCCGCGCTGCCGTTTCAACCGTCTGCTTCAGTTCGCCCAAAGGCAGTACCGCATTGAGCGAGACTTTCGCCGGCGCATGGGCGTTTAACCGGCGAAAAAGGGGTTGCCGGGATGCTTGGGCGGCGAGGTCCAGCAGGGCAGTCTCCAGGGCGAAAATCATGGCCGGCCGGCCTGGAAACATGCCGGGAATCTGCTTGATAAGGGCGTCCATTTCCGTGGACTGCGCCGCAACCCGCAGCAGATCCAACGCGTCCTGCACAGCCCTTGCTCCGTCCTGGGTGACATCGGGACTCCACCCCGGCAACGGCGCCCATTCCCCCTGCCCCACGCGGCCCGCCTCATCCTCGATCTGGACGATCCAGCCACTCCGGACGCCGACCTCACCGGTGGCGGTCGCAAAGGGGGTGGTCAGTGGAATATGATAGGGAACTGTATGGGCGGCGGAGAGGATCAAAACAGGACTCCCGCGACGAACAGAACGCCGAAAAGAGCCTGGAGCCCGGCGGTGCGGGCCAGTGTCTGGTTTAAATGGGCTCCACTGCCGGTGGTGAGCGCCCGGAAATTGCGCCATGCCAGTGGCAGTGACACCAGCGGCAGCAGCAGCACTGGCGCGCCGCCGCTCCGCCACCAGTGGAAGCCCACCGTCCCATAGGCCAGCAGCAGCAGCAACGCATACTCGATTTCCGACCCCCGGCGTCCCAGACGAACGGCCAGGGTCTGCTTGCCGGCCTGCTGATCCGTCGCCAAATCGCGCACGTTGTTCACCACCAGGATCGTCGTCGCCAGCGCCCGCATAGGGATGGCCCCCCACAGGCTGGACAGCAGCCAATCATCGGCATGTAGGTAGACCGTGCCACCCACGGCCACCAGACCAAAAAAGAGAAAGACCATCAGGTCCCCCAGACCGTGGTAGCCGAAGGGCCAGGGTCCCCCCGTATAGGCGATGGCAGCCGTGATGCTCAGCAGTCCGATGGCCACGATGGGCCAGCCGCCTACCCAGGCCAGGTAGAAACCGATGCCGATGGCTAGGGCAAATACCATGACCATGCCGCGCTGCACCTGTTGGGGTGTCAGCAGGCCCCGCTCGGTGACCCGCGGCGGTCCCAGCCGGTCGCCTGAATCGGCGCCTTTGAGGAAATCGAACACGTCATTGGCCAGGTTCGCGCCGATCTGGATCAGCAGCGCCGCCACAGCGATGGCCAGGGTCACGCCGGGCCGGACGTGCCCTTCCCGCGCGGCAATGGCCGTACCGACTGCCACCGGCGTCAGCGCCGCCCACAAGGTTTTGGGGCGGGCCGCCAGAATCCAGATCTGCAGCCGCGGAAACATTTTCTGCCTATGGTTGGCGAGGAAATTTGCCGAAGTCAGGTTTGCGCTTTTCCAAAAAGGCGTTGCGGCCTTCCTGCGCCTCTTCGGTCATGTAAAAGAGCATGGTGGCGTTGCCGGCCAGTTCCTGCAGGCCAGCCTGACCGTCGCAGTCGGCATTGAGCGCCGCTTTCAGCAGCCGGATTGCGGTGGGGCTGTTGGCCAGCATCTCCCGGCACCACTGCACCGTCTCTTCCTCCAACCGGGCCAACGGCACGACCGTATTCACCAGCCCCATATCGAGGGCCTGCCGGGCATCGTACAGGCGGCAGAGAAACCAGATTTCGCGGGCCTTCTTCTGTCCCACGATGCGGGCCATATAGCTCGCGCCATAGCCGCCGTCGAAGCTGCCCACCCTGGGACCAGTCTGACCGAACTGCGCGTTATCCGCCGCAATGGTCAGGTCGCACATCATATGCAGCACGTGGCCACCCCCCACCGCATAGCCGGCCACCATGGCGACCACCGGCTTGGGCAGGGTCCTGATCTGGCGTTGGAGGTCCAGGACGTTCAGCCGCGGCTTGCCATCGCTGCCGATATAACCCGAATCGCCCCGAATGGACTGGTCGCCACCGGAGCAGAACGCCTTATCCCCGGCGCCGGTAAGGATCACCACACCGATGTCGCTGTCCTCCCGGGCATCGGCAAAAGCGGCCTCCATTTCGGTCACCGTCCGGGGGCGAAAAGCGTTGCGCACCTCCGGCCGGTTGATGACGATCTTCGCCATCCCCTCAGCCTTGTAGTATAGAATGTCCGTGTAATCTTCGGCCTGTTGCCATGCCACTCCCATGATCTCCTCCATCCATTCAACGTGAAAATTGTTCCGCTAAAAGATTTTAACCCCGCTTCATGCAGACCGGTAACAGGATCAAGTTTAGCGCGGATTCAGGAACAATCAAATTTTCATGCCGACCATTGCCAGGAATTCCGAGACGGCTGCTTGAAACTTTGCCGGTTGTTCCAGATGGGCCGCGTGTCCCGCATCGGAAATGACTGCTTTTCGTCCCCCCGGCAACAGGCCTGCCATGCGGTTCGCCATGTGGGTGAATTTCTCATCCTCCCGACCGCTAAGCAACAGCACCGGCAAGTCAAGATGCGGCAGTTGGGACCATAGATTGGGCTGATAGCCCAGGCCAAACGCTTTTAAGGCGTCAGCCCAGCCGCGGGGATCGTGGTCCAGCCGCCTGGAATGGATCGCCCTGGCCGCCTGGGGGTTGCGTGCCGCCTGCCGTGAAAACAGGGAACCTCTGTTCCAATCGGCAAGGAACGCTCCCTTATCTGCGGTCATCGCCTGTGCCCAGGCGGCCTCCTGCGCCTGGCGTTCCCGGATGGCCCCATCGCTTTCAAGGCCCGGAGAGACGCTTTCCAGGATCAGCGAAGCAAGCAGCTGCGGCGCCCGGAGGGCCAATCCCAGCGCCAGACGGCCGCCCATGGAGTACCCCAACAGGTGCGCTTTTTCCAAACCCGACTGCCGCAGCCAGCTCTCCAGCCGCTCCAGCGTCTGCTGAAAATCATCCCCTGGGTCCAGCGGCGATTGGCCATGCCCCGGCAGGTCGATGGCCACGGTGCGCCAGGCAGGTCGCAGGCGCTGGCGAAGATCGTCCCAGTCGGCCAGAGACCCCATGAAACCGTGCAGCAGCACCACGGCGGGCAGGGAGCCGCCATCGTCCTGAAAATGGAAGTCGCTCAGCATGGCATGTTACGGCTGAAGGTTTTTCAACGCCGCCTGAACCTGCTGCCACCGCTGCGTTTCCTCAGCCGGATCGAGGATGGCCTCGATGATCTGCACACCGGGAGCAAGCATGCTTCGTCCAATCTCCTCCCGCGCCCCGGCGAGGTCGGACACGCGGTAGTATTCCAGGCCGAACATCTCCGCCGCTCCCTTAAACTCCAATCCGTGTGGCATGCGGAACAGCCGCTCGAATGTCTCCCCCAGGGACGCCACCGGAAGATTCGCAAATATGTTGCCGCCATTATTGTTGGCCACTACCAAAGTGGCGCGCATGCCGCCCGTGGCAGCAGCCAGCCCTGGCAGATCGTGATAGAAACTCATGTCGCCCAGGTAAAGGCAGACAGGCCGGCCTGAGCCCGCCGCGGCCCCCAGGGCGGAGGAGGTCACGCCATCGATACCGCTGGCGCCCCGGTTGGAGTGCACCGTCAACGGCCCGGTGCGGCCGGAGGCCAGACCAAAACGCTCCAGCTGGCGTACCGGCATGGAGTTTCCCACATACAGGATGCCGCCCGGCGGAGTCAGTTCCACGCACAGCGCCGCGAGGTGTCCCTCGAAAAAAGGCTGTTCAGGCGACAGGCCATTTTGAAGCAGGCGGCCGGCGGCCATATCCCAACGCCCCAGCAGTTCCAGCCACTCGGTATCTGTGTCCGGCGGGACCAGGCTGGCGGCCAGTGTGCGACAGAGGGCCACCGGCTCGACGCAGATAATCTCCGCGCCCAGCCGGTCACCATTGGGCCACAGCCCCTCCCCATCGATGATGACCTGCTCAGGCTTATCGGCATCGAGCAACTGCCCCAGCGCCTTGGAGGTTGGCCTCGCGCCAAAGCGAATCACAATCCCCGGCTGGAAGATTTCCCTGAACTCGCCGTTTTGGAGCAGGGCGTCGAAATGCTCAATGCGCAGGGTTGAGGCGTTGAGGCCATAGCGTACCTGACCGGTGCTTTCGGCCAAAATGGGATAGCCCGTGGCATCCGAAAGCGCCGCCAGCGCTTCAGGGAAGCCCTCCCTGGGCGTCATCGGCCCTACCACCAAAACGCCGCGCTGGTGGGCCGTTACCAACCCCGCCAGGTCGGCCACATCCGGCGCCGTCAGCTCTACCCTCTCAGCCTTGCCCGGCTCCGGTGCCTCTGTCCCCCCACCGGAAAGTCCGCCCGGCATGGTCAGCGGCTCCCGGAAAGGGATGTTCAGGTGGACCGGACCCGCCGGCGCTCCCACCGCATGCTGCGCCGCTTCCACCAGCACCTGTTGCAATGCGCCCAGTATCGTGTCATCGGGCGGCGGCAAATCGCTGAAAAAGCGCACCTGTTCGCCATACAGATTGATCTGATCAATGGTCTGGTTGGCCCCCGTTTTGCGCAGCTCGGGAGGCCGGTCCGCGGTCAGCACGACCAGCGGCGTCGCGCTGTAAAATGCTTCGATGACCGCCGGGAAAAAGTTAACCGCCGCCGTCCCCGATGTGCAGACCAGCGCCACCGGACGGCCCGTCGCCTTCGCTATCCCCAGCCCGAAAAAGCCGCCGCTGCGCTCGTCCATATGGGTGTGGATCGTGACGCCCTGATGGCGGTCGAAAGCCAGCGAGAGCGGGGCGCTGCGGTGTCCCGGCGATATGCAAACATGCTCCACGCCGAGGCTGTGCAGGGACCGGACAATCGTATCGCCCCACCAGGCGTTAAGCCTGGCCTGATCTGTCACCGGCGCTCCTATTCGACGCCTTCGGACGGATTGCAGAGGGCCCGTATGAGAGGACGCATTTTCAGTTTCGTCTCCTGCCACTCCTTCTCGGGCACCGATGCGGACACGATGCCGGCCCCGGCAAAGATGTAAGCGGTGGTATCCCGTAGCAGCGCAGACCGCAGTCCCACGATAAAATCGCCGTTTCCCCGGCTGTCGATCCAGCTCAATACGCCCGAGTACCACCCGCGATCCTGGTGCTCGTAACGCCCGATCACCTCCCGCGCTTCCCGTTTGGCCGTGACCCCTACCGCCGGTGTGGGATGCAGCAGCGCCGCCAGGGTCAACGGAGGAATGGGCTCTTTCAGCCGCGCCCGGATAGGCGTGAGCAAGTGCATCACGTTCCTGAGAGACAGGATTCCCGGTTCGCCGGGTATCTCCAACCGCGTCGTCACCGGCGTCAGGCTGTCCCTGATGGCATCGACCACAAACTGGTGCTCGGCCCGCTCCTTACGGTCGCGTAAAAATAGACGCTGCTGCTGCTGGTCCTCTTGTTCGGTTGCGCCCCTGGGAAACGTTCCCGCCAGGGCCTCGGTATAGATTTCCTGCCCCTGCAAACGCACCAGCCGCTCCGGGGTGGCCCCCAGGAAACTCCCCAGTCCGGGAAAATGGAACATGAAGGATATGCAGGAAGGATAGAGCTGCCGCAGCCGATTCAGCGCCGGGTATAGGGCAATGGGTCCGTCGAATGTCAGCTGCAGGGTCCGGGCCAGCACGACCTTTGAGATATCGGGCCCCATCCCCTTCTGGGTAAGCCGTACCAGTTCCACCCAGGTTTCATGGCCGGGCGCCTCGGTTTCACCTGTGCAATGGGCCTGTTCTTCCGGCTGCTGCTCATCGTCCAATTTATCCAGATAGAACCTGAGACGGTCCACCAGCCGGTTGCCGAGCACCTCAACATCACTGCGCGGCTCCGCAAGTATCACCACCGTCAGCGCCAGATCATTTTCCCGGCGAATCAGCAGCGCTTCCGGCAGCAGGTAGCGCCCCCGGGGGAAGCCGGCCCAAGGTGACGGCCCGTCCGGGGAAAGATTGTTTTGCCCGCCTTCCAGGTCAAAGGCAAAACCGCCCACCATGCGCAGGCTGCCCGCTCCCACCGGCTCGGGCGAACAATCGATGGCCCGCTCCAGCGCCAGGGTGATATGGTGCATGGTGCTCTCCCTGCTCACCGGCGAATCGAAATCGAAACTCACCGCCGCCCCGAAAGTGGCCATAGCGAAATTTTCGTCCGGCTTTTCCCAGTAGGTCCGGACGACATCATCGTTGGCCGCCGCCATGGGCAGCAGATCGACCAGTGGCAGACTGACGCTCAGATAGATGGGCACCGGTTGCTCCACGGCCGTGGCCTTTTGCACCGCCGCCGCGAGCGACTCCGCCACCGGATGGTCGATTGCGGGTGCTGATTTCAACGCCCCAGCGCTGGCGGTCCCGTCACGATATTGCTCGGCGAGGCCCATATGTCCATCGGTGGAATCGGCAGTTTTACTCATGGTCTCCTTTGGGTTACGCACCCGTTTTAAGAGGCTATCCAGTCCTTCCAGCCGCCTGAGATAATCGAAATGTTAAGGCCGGGCCGTAGCGCCGGTACTCTAGCTCCTGGTGAAATGGACAAATATCCAGGGTCTATCAAATCGCCTACAGACCGATGCCTCCTGGATTATTTCCCGCTGCCGGCTTCGTGCCGCCGGTGATGAATTCGACCCTGCATCGTCAAAGCAATGTGGCTGTTGGGACCTGAAAGTATGAGACACAGTTCGCGTTTCCAAGGTTTAGCTGCCGCCGTTCATAAAATGACCTTCGCTTGAACTATGCCCCTTGCCCAGGACCTGTTGCAGCCTCCCTTCATAAACACGAACAGGCTTCATTTTGTTGAGCGACTTCTGAGTCCGCTCGCGATGGGATGCCCTGATGATTCAAGCGATCTCATACGCCAGTTTCAAGGCGAATAAGAATTGCTCAGCCATGTGACTCAGCCAAATCCAACGGTCCCAGCCCACCGGCACTCACGTTGAGAATCACTCCCGGCGGGACTGGCACGCGGCAGCATTCCGGTCATGGTCAGACCCGGGAAATTAATGATATGGCCTCCAGCTGCAGTGCGATAGATTCCAGCCTGGCTATCATTTCTATTTGGTTGGTAAGGATGACTGCTCCATAGATTACGAGGAGGCCGCTCAGCCATGAAGGTCACGCTGTTGGGGCACGCTTCTATCCTGGTTGAACTGGATGGAGGCACCTGCCTGATGGATCCCGTTTTTAGTGATCCCTTTGAGGAAGGAGCAGTGGTCTCCTGCCCGAAGCGGACAGTTTATCCTGACAGGCTCCCCCCCATAGACATACTTATTGTCTCTCATCGCCACCCCGACCATTTCCACATTCCCTCCTTGGCACGAGTCTCCAGGGATGCCGACGTGATTTGCCCAGCCGACCCACTCATTGTCTATGCTTTGGAAAAATTAGGGTTTACACATATTCACGCTGTTTACCCTATGGGACCGATTTTATCGCCTGACTATGAGCTCTACCCTACGCAGTCAGAGAGCGCCACCGTGAAAGAATTTGGTATGATCTTCAAGGACCGCACAGGCACATTCTGGAACCAGGTGGACACTTTCT
Source organism: Fidelibacterota bacterium (assembly GCA_004124875.1). Taxonomy (GTDB): domain Bacteria; phylum Fidelibacterota; class Marinisomatia; order SCGC-AAA003-L08; family TS1B11; genus TS1B11. Next base: position 308,054 of record SCKJ01000002.1, read on the forward strand.
TATCCAATGAAACTATCTCCGTGGTGAAGAAACGCTTTGGCGGCATCGACTTGCTTTTCGCCATGTATGCCAGCCAGAATCTGGAGTTTTTTGAAAGCCGCTCGACTCTTTTCCCTTACTCGCAGCATGGCCGGAACCTGGAAGCGGCCCTATTGATTGATCCGAAGGTCGTGGCGCCCGCGTCGGCAGGATTCCGTTTTTGTCGCGATCACGCATGGCTCAACCCCTTTCTATTTCCCATTTCCCGTGATCGCTTTTTATCGGACCTGAAAAATCTCAGGCCGGACCTGGACAGTCGGATCATCAATCCCGGTGATACGATTACGCTTGAGAATGGGCAGGTCAGCTACCAGCCCGGGGCATCTGACATTGCGGTTATGGAAATAGAGGATTCATATCGGCTTCAGTTTGATCCCACCGCCCCCATCCCCGAACTTACTGATCCAAACCCCGACGGCTATGGCCACCGGCATCTAACCCGGAGCATTGCCCAATTCATTACCAAGGGTATGGCCGGATATGTGAAGCAAGGCTATCAGACGGGGGACAAGGTGGTAGAGCTATATCGCGACCACCAGGTAAACTACAGTATTGCTATCGTTTTTCCTCAGGATGAAACCAGAACGTATCGGTTCGAGTTCGACGAATCTGATGTGCGGCTTGTAACTGGCGAGAGTACGGGAGAACCTGCGGACATGATTCATCGTATCGCGGCGTCGGCCCTGGTTGGTTGGATGGAATACTCCAAAAGTTTTTTCTATGTCCGAGCCTATTCCCGTCGCTCCGGAACGGTTTACGACGTATTGGAAGCTGAGCATAATATCAAGATTCAGCCGAAGATGCTGCCCGACCTTTTGATGCATTATCTGCTCAATGAGTCACCCCGGTCGAACCTGGCTGCAAAATACCAGATTGATCGAGAGGTGCGCGAGGCCCTCGCCGAAGGTCCGGCACAGCGAGAATGACCCAATGGATGAATGATGGACTGTTCCGGATATTCCTGAATCGTTGCAATGGCACATGCAGGCTGTGTCGATAGCCGCTTTTGTTACACGAATGCCACGGAGCTTGACCTGATCTGCGGATTGCTGGCGCCTGCCTCAAACCTTGCAGCAATGGCCACCTGATCTGAAAGGTATCCCGGGATCAGCGTGATCTAAGTTTGGGGATCGGCGCTGCCCGTGCTCAAATCGCGCTGCCGCTGGGCAATATCCATTGCGGCGCCCGCTCGACCGACACCCGGCCACAAAGGGTGGACCCCCTTAATAATGGTCACGACTTTTCCATGTGAGAAATAAGAAGATTCAGATTCTCATGCATCACATTTGGCGGTAGCTGGATCCTCTGCCCATGGCCTGGAAGAACCCATTCAAATGAATAATCCAGAAGTGTTTTCATCGACTCTATCTGCTCGGGCCACGAGTACCAGCAGAACCTTCTGTACGCGCCCAGCCGCTCCCGCCGCCTGCTCCACCATAAATGATCGCCGGTGAACAGATACCGGTTATGATGCAACAGGACAAGGTGACCGCGAGTATGACCGGGCGTTGGTATCACCAGGAAGTTGGGCGCAATCTCGGCCGCCTCGTCCCCTTCAAGGATTATCTCAGCGCCGGGCTGTGCCGATAGTTCGGCCCTGTGAATAATCCGTTCGCTGTCAAATCTGGCGGCATAGCGATCTGCCTCGGCCACATCGTCCCGATGAGTCAAAAAAATGTAGCGAATGCCGCCCATGGATTCGATGGCGTGAACCAGTTTGGGCAGATATTTGGGGGAGTCAATGAGCCAGTTGCCTTCAGGGTGGCGGATGAAATAACTGCTGCCCCCGAACGACTTCGGCGAGGCAAACCCGCAGTAGTAGACCTCATCCTCAATGGCAAGCGGAAAATCACCCATCACTTCGCTGATGGCCTCTTTCCCTAAACTGCCGATCGACCCGGTAGGGCACGACAGAAGCGCACGCACGGCCAGCCGCCGCTCCGCCTCATCACGGGGTTGCTGCCGCACATAGGCGTAATTGCGGGCCTCACCAAACGTGGCCGGAGCCAGCTGCCGGCAAGTATCGCAATTGATGCAAGTGGAATCGACAAAGAAGTCACCTGCTACATTTTCAGAAACCTGTTTTTGTATGTTTGCCATGAGTCAGTCGATGCTGGATGTTGAATGTTAGAGCTTATTCATATCATCCGGCTACAGTTGGATTCCGGAATTGGGTGGCGACACTGTTCACTCGGTTTGCCGGGTTACAATTCCGTTGCCCCGTAAATGCAAGGCGCGGTCTGATCAAGACCTCTAACCAGCGATCTTCCTCAAAATCGGTACTTCTTCTGAGGCATCTTAGCCCAGGGACCCAGAGCGCTAAGCGCTTTCTCCTCACTCAAAGTCTTCGACTGAAGCATTATTTCGTCTGGCACCCATTCAGGGAAGGGGATTTCCACGCTTCTATGTTGGCCTGTCGAAGTATGCTCCTCCCGCACTTGCGATAGGCGATCAAGGGGAAAACAATGAACGGCTCGTGCCAGGGCTGGCCAGAGGCGCCGATGGACAAGCGTCACCTTACCATCCACGAGCCGGCAGACGAGAATGTCTTTGGAGTCCCTTACTTTCTGAAGAGTGGCGAAAATTTGCTGACTTTTCGGGTGCGCCCACCAACTGCCTTTAATCGGTTCATTGGCAATGGCTTCAGTCATTCGGGGAACGGGACCTTTGGCAGCAACCAGAACCACCCCGTGTTTTTCTACAAATGCCAGTGCCTTATTCTCACTATTCACGCCGGACCAATATCAGCTTGTTTGCCCCTTATAGGCGTCTACGGGTTTCACATTACCTTGACGACTTACAGCGGCATACAACTTCCATGACCAGTCGTTAAAGTGTTCTCTTATGAGAGAATCCTTTCGAGGTAATCCAACATTGTTCTAGTTGATATAAAATCCCAGCCCCATCTGCACCTCGAATATTTGCAGTGTAAAGCGATCATTTTCTGCTAGATTCCTCGTTCCACTTTCATAGGTATAATAATATCTCGCCGGTCGAAACTCTGCGAAGACAAATTTCCTGTCCGATATATCGACTCGGAACCCAAGGAGTCCCCGTAAAGCGAAGCCAACAGTGGTAGCATCCAGCGCCAGTGAGCCATCTTCCTGAATCAAATTTGCCGGCCCCGGGTACTGCGACTGAACCGAGTTAATCAAGACGCCCGTGCCCAGCCCAACATACGGCTCCACTTTCACCTTCGGTAGCCAGACAAAAACGTTGGCACCCATAAATAGCGAATGAATCATCAAGAAGCGGTCCGGGATTTCAATGTCGTTCAACGCGAGGGGAACCTCACCCAGACCTGGAACACGGATGAATCCGGTGGCATCGTAATAGACAGTCTGCTTGTTTGTGTGATGTGCGATAATTGACGTTTCCAATTCACCGCCCCACCGGTGCCCGCTTACTCCAATCCGGCGCCCTACAGCCGGAAACGAGATCGTCGTTTTGACTTCAGCGGCGCCGGCCTCCCATTGAGGCTTGCCGTTTTCTCCCAAGAAAACGCTCTCCGCCTGAAAATCCAGAATACTCGCGGTCGACAGCCCGCCCGAGAATATCCGATAGATTCTTGTATCATTCGCGCCCATTTCAGGGCCGACTCCCTTCAACATTTCTCGCATCTCAAGGGTTAAAGCATTGCTCGCGAGCAAACTCAAGGCCATTCCTGCGATGGATGTCGTGGCCCAAACTGCATTGGCCCGATTCAGCGATTTTCCTCCAACGATCGACTGTCCTCCGAGTGCAACGCCGAATATGAATGAGTAAGGCGCGAAATACACATCCAGTATCACGGTATTGATGAACAAGTTCCTTGCGGCAGTCCTTCTGCTTAAAGCTGCTTTCGCCTGCGCCAGATTTCGGGTTGAATCGGCCTGTGCAAAACCAAAGTTGGCCATCAGCGCCACTACTAAGATCATTTTGATATGTAACATGGGTACCTTCTTTCTATCACTTGAAGATCAATCCGTAACCGAGGATGAGCTGAAAACTTTGCAGGGTGAATCGGTCTCGCTCCTTCTGGAAACCGTCTCCACTCACAAATGAGAATAGGTGCCGCGCCGGCCGGAATTCGACATAAACAAATCTCTGATTGGGTAGAGGGTACTTGATACCAATCAGGAATTGCACCGCTCCACCGAGGCTGGTACTGTTGAGGGGGACCCCCTGCAATTTCAGGGCCACATTGGCCGGCCCGGCAGAGTCCGATGTAACTCTATTCATCAACAGCGATGCCCCGATACCCATATAGGGCTGGACTATTTTTGATGGGATGTGGATGTAAAAGTTGCCGCCAAATCCAAGGGCAAGCATTTGCTGAAAATTATCAGGGATGACCAAGGTATCCAGAAAAACCTCATACCATTCGTTATTCAGCCTCACATAGCCGGCTATGTCGTAGTGGATAGACTGTGCGGTCGAGCTATAGCTCAGAGCAGAGATTTCCACATCACCGCCAAACCATTTTTTCCATGCGCCAAGACGGAGCCCCACGCCCGGAAAGCGAGGTTTTGCCTTCACTTCAGCCGCCAGCCCCGACCAGATAGGCTCACCTGCCACCGGACCTGACTTAAAGACGCTTTCTACATCATAGTTAATGAGACTGCCGAGACTCCACCCGGAGTAGAGCATAACATATCGGCCGACATCACTGCGCTCTGCTGTCTGGATGACGATCGAAGCCTCATCGAGCGCGAATCCATGTAACTTCTGAACTACGCGCCGAACTGCGAGATATGCATCACGAGCGCTGAAATCACGTTCGATGGCGGACTTCACGATTTCGCCGGTTTCGACATCGACCATCCGAACTGCCAGGATGCGCACATTCTGAATCTTGCCCAAGGTCCCGATAAAGATGATATTCACGTTCAATATTTTCCCGAGCTCGACAGCACGTTCCGCTTCCGTGAGTCCGAAATGCTGAAAACTCTGCTCCGCGATGACCGCATCTAACTGCTGTTTTTCCACGATGGCATAGATATTCGTCTGCAGCAGTTCGTCTTTGAGGAGTTCCGTTACCAGGGCCGCTTCTCCGGCCGCCACACCTTGAGGCATAACGTCGAGAACCGCCGCCGCAATCCTCTCAGTGACAGGAATTTCCTGAGCATAGATATTGGGGAGGCAGATGCAAAGCGCGAAACCTACGATGAATCGGGCATAGCGCCAAGCTGCTTTGCCTGCTTCATGTAATCCTGAACGACTTGAGATAGTGCGATGAAGATTTTCCATGTCCGTTCTCAATGATATATTAGGTTGAATTACCGTTGCGTTCGCAATATAGGGTGAAAAAAAATGATCTTGTCACGGAATCGTCATAAGTATGTAATAATAATGTCATAAGTGCAAAAGTTCAGAACCTTTGGGACAGATGGGACTCAATACCAAAAGATACATTCCGCGTTTCCAAGGTTTGATGGACGCCTCAACTGAGCTTCAGCGCGATACGCTCGCAGCGGATCAGTGTCGTAAATTGTGCCATGCGAATTGCCATAGCGGGCGCCAGCGGATTTATCGGCACAGCCGTGACGGCGCACTTGGCAGGCCAGGGACACGATGTCCTGAAAATTGGCCGTAAGGCAAATAAATCAACCGATCTGGTATGGGACGTTGCTGCAGGCAAGTTGGATTCGGCTGCCCTGGAAGGATTAGACGTTGTCGTGCACCTCTCGGGAGAAAATCTGTCCCGTGGCCGCTGGACGCGCCGGCGTAAGCGCAGCATATTGCAGAGCCGGACTGACAGCACCGGTTTGCTGTCCTCGACCCTGGCCCGGTTAGACCGTCCGCCGAAGGTCCTTCTGGTTGCCTCGGCTGTTGGATACTACGGCGCGCGCGGCATCGAAAATCTCGATGAGACCAGTTCGGCTGGCGCAGGCTTTCTGGCCGATGTTTGCCGCGCCTGGGAGGCGGCCGCAGATCCGGCCCGGGCAGCCGGTATCCGGGTTGTGCATGCCCGGCAGGGCGTTGTGCTGGGCAAGGGGGGCGCTCTGCAAGTCATGGCCCTGCCATTTAAGCTGGGACTTGGCGGCCGGATCGGCACCGGAGATCAATACATGCCCTGGATAGCGTTAGCGGATGTCGTGGCGGCCTATGATTTCCTGATCCATCACGATGCCGTAGAGGGGCCGGTAAACTTCGTCGCGCCCGAACAGGTAACCAACCGGGAGTTTACGCGAGCGCTGGGAAAAACCTTGCGGCGGCCCACGGTTTTCCCATTGCCGGCCTTGATGGCGCGACTCCTGTTTGGTGAAATGGCCGATGAATTGCTGCTGGCCAGTGCGCGCGTCGAGCCGCAAGTATTGGGCTCGGCGGGCTACGAATTCACCTATCCCAGGCTGAGTGAGGCCCTGCAGGCGGCGCTCAAATAAATGGCTTCGGCCGATAGACGGGAGAGTATTGGGCATTTCCAGCGATAGTCAATGCCGCCAGGAGATGGCGACGACGCAATAACCGGCCGCTAGCGCTCCGCCCTGTTTCCGTCGAAGGTGCGTCCTTTCCACTGTACCGGGACGATGTTCCCCATAGCGCCAATCACCACGATATAGAAGGGATGGATAAGGCTGGTGAGCAGATAGATGTGGAGCGGGAACGGTTCTCCCGTCAGCTTGTTGAACCGGCGGATCAACTCGCCATCAGCCACAAATTTGGTGAAAAATGGGACCAGAAACAGGATGTTGCCTGACAGCAGATAGGCGGCCGCCCCGACTAATATGCCCACATTCGCCAGATAGATTAGGGTCAGGATAAACCGGAATGCCCAGGTGGTGGGCAAGTCGAAATAAGCCAGCCCCTTTGACGCAAACCTGAGTCTCTGCAGGATAAATTCCCTGAATGATTGCGGTGGCGGGCTGCTTACCCCGGCCCTTGTCGATGTAACGAACACTATCCGGTAGCCGGGAGCGGCAGCCATTTTATGCATGAGCAGATCATCGTCTCCGGAAATGAAGTGCTCGATTCCGCTGTATCCTTCCACCTTCATAAATGCTTCCCGGCTGAAAGCGAGGTTCCGGCCAAGACAACCGAGGGCTACTCCTTGCTGGGTCCAGCCGGCAATAATGGCATCGTAGCCGTTGCTGTCCAGCCGGAGGGCTTTCCACCACCAGCCCGCAGCAGGGTTGATAAGAGGCGCCGATCCGAAAGCCATCGCCACATCAGAGGCCCGGAAAGGGCGCGACAGCTCCCACACCCATCCCGGTCCGGGCACACAGTCCGCATCGGTGGTGAGAATAATTTCGCCGTTGGCCTGTTCCACCCCTTGGCTCAGAGCCCACTTTTTCGGCGACCAGCCCCGCGGAGTCACATCTACTCTCAATGATTGCAGCTGGGGCCATTGCTTTTTATAGTCATTTAGAACCTCACCTGTTTTGTCGGTGCTGCCATCGTCTACCACAATAACCTCCAGGCGGTCCATGGGGTAGGTCTGGGCCATGAGGGCTTCCATGAGGCCCGGCAATTTCTGCTCCTCATTCCTCGCCGCCACGATGACCGAAACGAAAGGTTGGTATTCTGCGTCGGCCGGCTCGCCTCCTTTCTCAATGCCTAGGCGAGCCCAAAAAATCACGCCAGCATACAGCGCCGTGATCACGGCTAAAATCAGAAGGATAAAAAACTCCATGTAAAAAGTTAAAGCGCCGTGATAGAGGTATCAGCCGGCCTAACGGTACAGATCGCTGATATCATAGCCGGTGAGATGGAAATTGCTGTAAATCCCCAAATTAAAGGACCACTTCGAAATATCCTGGGTGATGCCAGCGGGGTCGGCGGGATCAAAGCCGGCGTTCCACCAATCGATTTTACTGACGCCCAATTCAAACCAGGTTTCCTCCCGGACAGGCCAGAAGAAAGTAGCCCGCAGCGCTTGCATGGTCTCTGTTCCGCCGCTGAATCTTTTGTAATTCTCGGTCTTGTACTGGGAAACGATCATCTCATCGGTCAAGGCCCCCCGGCGGGCTGAGATGAACTTTACCCGCCCCACTCCCGACCCCAAAGAAAGTTGGTAAAGTGCGGTGATCGACTGGGCATGGGGGCCGGCCCAATGGCCAACAGGGTAGCCGTGGCTGTAGAAGTCGTTTACGGGAAACTTGTGGCGGTAGATGCGGTGATCGGTCCAGGTCCCTTCCACCATGAAATAGTCGGCGGACTGCAGGAGCCCGGTCCTGGTAAGGCCGTATTGCCAGCCGAACCAGTTCCGGTTGAGAGATTCGAACGTCAGTTCAGGGGTCCATTCATCCATGAGGAATATGCCGTAGACGGTCCACCCGGAAGCATGCTCCCAGGTGAGATCAACCGACAGTTCCGTGTTGTCGAGGTCGCCCAGGAAATGCTGGGCCGACCAGTAGGAGATGAACGGCATCATGTAGATGAGGTCCATGCCCCGGTCGCCATAAACCACTGATTCGGCCCCCGCCAAGGTCAGTCCCCAGGGCAGCTGCGCTTCGAATCTGTGGGCCACCCGGTTGCGGCTCCGCATCACACGCCTGGCGCCGTATTTTGCCGGCGCAACGGCAGAAGCCAACGAGTCCTGCAGGACACTGGTGAGCTGGCTGTGATCGTAGTAAAAGCGGAGCCACGGCAGGGGCCGCCACTCGAAGCTCAATCTTGGCACAGGGGGTGGCTTCTCTGAGCCGAAAATAGACTGGTAGGCGGGTCCCCAGGAAAGATGATGCTGGCCCATCCGCAGCACCAGGTTGTCTGCCGTATAGGACATGAGCATGGTGGTGATGTCGGCGTAAAAATCGTCGTCGCGATCAAAGGCTTTTTGATCCCAGCTCAAGCCCTGCTCGGGATTAAACCTGCTGGGGATGCTACTCAAGCCGCTGTACCGGGCATTAATAAACTCGCTCTCAATGGCCAATTTGCCCCATGTATACTTGCCCCATATACCGGCGCCCATATATTGAACTGGCTCCGATTCGGGTATCCACCAATCGCCAGTAGAGCGGTACATGGCAAATGCGACAGGCCTGACCTTCAGATTCTGGGCGCTTGAGACGGTCACCAGACCCAATAAAATTGTGGCCGCAGCCAAAGTTCGGAGCGACCGGGCGAGCCCGGAGTGGTGGCGTTGGCGGAAGTGAATAATCATAGGATTTTCGGTGCGGGGAACTTAGCCTTGCAGTCCCATTCAAACGACAAATTTGTCATATCCAGGCGCTGGCGGCGGCGAACCTTTTTCGGCAGCCCTGTCATCGGGAGTCCCGAACATTCGGGACGCAGCAATATAACGCCCAACTACTCGTGAATCACGAGAGTCTGACCCGATTTTACCTCTTTAAGCTTGTCGATATTGCCGCTGATGGGCCAGCGGCGCCTGATCGTTGAAGGAGGCGGCGATCATCCGGGCCGACGTCGGTCTTTTTGCTATTCTACTTTTTCTGCCGTACATTCGCCGGTTCACTGAATCATCACCATGACACAACAGTCAGGACTATCCACCTTCGTTAATGAGCTCGGCCGCCGTCGAGTTTTCCGGGTAGCGGCCTTCTACGGCGGCATTGCCTTCGTCATCGTGCAGATCATCGACGGCACCTTCGAGGTGATGGGCATTCCACCCTGGGTGAGCCGCCTGCTGATTGTCCTGCTGGGCCTGGGTTTTCCAGTGGCCATGGGTCTTGCCTGGGCCTTTGACATCACACCTGAAGGGATCGTCCGTACGAAAGGGCGCACGACCGGCAAGCCGGGGACGAGTAATAAAGCTTTGATCGCTGTTACCCTTTTTGCTGTTGCTTTCGGCATCTGGGGACGCTGGGGCGGGCAGGCTGGCTCTCGAGAGCAGATCCGGTCCATCGCCGTCTTGCCACTGGACAATTTGATGGGTGATCCCAACCAGGATTATTTCGTGGACGGCATGCACGAAGCGCTCATCAACAATCTATCCCGAATCGGAGCCCTGAAGGTCATCTCCCGTACCTCCACCCTGGGCTACCGCAACAGTGGCAAGCGGATGCCACAGATTGCCAGTGAGCTGGGGGTTGACGCCATTGTGGAGGGTTCGGTATTCCGGGATGGTAACCGGGTCCGCATTACTGCCCAGCTGATCCACGGACGTAGCGACGAACACCTCTGGTCGTCCGACTATGAGCGCGATCTGGACGATATTATTGCGTTGCAAAATGAAGTGGCCACCGCCATTGCCGAAGAGATCAAGATTGCCATGACACCGGGCGAGCGGGCCCGACTGGCCGAAAGCAGGAAAATTTCTCCGGAGGCCTACGAATGGTACTTGCGGGGCAACGATTACATCCGCAATCTCTCCTTTATGATCGCCGGCAGAAAGACCGTGCTGGAACAGGCCGTAAAGGTCTATAAGCAGGCCCTCGACATTGATCCATATTTTGCTGCTGCCCATGCGCGTCTCTCTTACACTTATACTTCCCTGTACTTTTATCATAATCAACCCCCGGAGGTTGCCCGAAGCGCTAAAACCGCCGTCGACCGTGCCCTGGAGCTGGATGCCACGCTGCCGGAGGCGCACCTTGCGCTGGGATATTATCATAACCTGGTCAACCGTAATTACGATGAGGCCCTGGAAGCGTTCTCCACTGCCCGGAGCAGTCTACGAGGCAGCAGCGAGATCATAGCGGAAATTGCCCATGTCCAGATGCGGCAGGGTCAGTGGGAGCAGTCTCTGGACAATTTCCAGCGCGCTGCCGAGCTCGGTCCCCGGTCCCCCGGTATCCAGGGCAGTCTGGCCACCATATACAACTATTTGAGGAGATACACCGAAGCTGAAAAAGTATTGCATCACCTCATGACGCTGACGCCGGATATGCCTATGGTCTATGCCAACCAGATCGCCTTGGCCCTGCTGTCGGGAGGCGGTATCGACAAAGCCCGCAAGATAATCCGGGCATCAGCAGTTTACATGGACCCGGTCAGCGTGATGGGACTGGGCAGCCAGTTGATCTATCGATTGGGGTTTTGGCGCTATGGACTGCTTGACCAATCCCCCGAGGAGATCATCCAGACGCTGTCCCACATTTATCCACAGCCAAGAGATCAGCTTTACTACTTCAGTATGGCACAAATCCACACCCAAGCCCAGCAGCCGGAAATGAGTGCGGCCTATTACGATTCGGTCCGGGTCTGGGTCGAAAACCGGCTGGCGGGAAATCCAGATAGTTTTACTCTCCAGGCCGACCTTGGCCTGGCGATGGCCTTCCTGGGCCGGAAGGAGGAGGCCATTCAGGCCGGCCAACGCTCCAAGGAACTCTTGCCTATCTCGGCATGCCATTGGTGAGGACCTAGCGCGGTCATGGTCATGGCCTATATTCAAGTGCTCTGTGGCAATTACGATGCCGCCCTGGACGAAGTGGGGTTGCTGCTATCCATCCCATCCCAGACTTCCATGGACTGGTTCCTGGCCGATCCCATTTGGGGACCGGTAAGGAACCACCCACGGTTCGTGCAGTTCCTGGCCGAGAGCTAACGCCCTGGATCCCGGAGTGAACTTCCAGGCGCTATGAGTCAGCGTGTGTCAACTTCCTCCCCCGTTTTGCTGTCCCAAAATATCCCCTGCTAAAAGGAATATCAATAAACTGAAAATATACGTGTTCATTTGACATTCAATCGATATCGGTCCGGCGTACCTTTGGGGCTGGCGTCGCCGTGCCGGCCGCCCATTGGCGGGTCTAACGGGTGGCGATATAACGCCCAACTACTCGTGAATCACGAGAGTCTGACCCGATTTTACCTCTTTAAGCTTGTCGATATTGCCGCTGATGGGCCATTGGACGGTTACGCTGTCAACCAGGGAATGCTCACCCAGCCCAAAGATCAACGTGCTTATGTCGGACTGCGACAGGTACGATGATCCCGTGCGCACCCATCTCGTCTGCCTTAAATCGCCGGACCAGACCGTCACCGCAGCGCCGATGGCATCGACATTGAGCGCAGCCCCCACGAGGCGAATCTTGATCCAATGAGGGCCCTGCGGCAGGTCGTTGCGCAGCAGTTTCGGCGTGCCGCCGTTGGTGGTAATCAGCAGGTCGATATCACCGTCATTGTCAATGTCAGCGGAGGCGATGCCCCGCGCCACCATCGGCTCGTCAAATGCCGGACCGGCGCTTTTGCCCAGATCCACAAATCGGCCTCGGGTCGTGTTACGGAACAGTTGCGGCTTCTGCGCATAGTATATCTCCTGCTGAATGTCGTTGATGTGCGGCTCGATGTGGCCATTGCCGACCACCAGATCCTGGTACCCGTCCAGGTCTAAATCGGCGAAAAGGAGGCCGAAAGTGAGTGGCAGAACGGTGGGTTGCGTAATGCGCGCGCTGCCCGCCAGGTCCTGAAAGAGGAGACCATCGTTCCTGATCTGGGTATAGAGGGAAAGCGGTTCGCGGGCAAAATTGCCGATGGCGATAGAAAGGTTGCCATCGTTGCGCAAGTCTGCCACATCAATCCCCATGCCGCCCCGCGCACGGCCATATTCATCGTAAGCGACACCGGCCGGCAAAGCGACGTCGGAAAAAGTGCCGTCGCCATTGTTCAAGTACAGAAAGTTGGGTTGCGTGTCGTTGGCCACAATTATATCCGGCCAGTGGTCATGATTGAAATCGGCCACCGCAACCCCCAGGGATTTACCCTCCGGATTGTAGACCCCCGCCTGCTGGGTCACCTCCACAAAGCGCTTGCCCTGCAGGTTGCGGTACAACCGGCTGGTCTCGCCTTGGTAGAGCTGCGGTGTGGCGTACGACTTGCTCGTGCCATCCAATGTGGTAAACAGGTCCGTCTCGGGCGTCCATTTCACGTAGTTACAGACAAACAGATCGAGCCAGCCATCGCGGTCATAGTCCAGCCAGGCTGCGCTGGTGGACCAGGCCGGCGCATCTCCAGGGACATCGCTGTTTCCCAGGACGCCAGCTGCGCGGGTCACGTCCGTGAAGATGCCGGAGTCGTTGCGCAGCAGTTTGTTGTCGCCCACTGCCGTGATATAGATATCGAGGTCGCCATCGTTGTCATAATCGGCGAATGTGCAACCCATGCCGTAAAGCGTGAAGTCCAGGCCCGCCGCTGCGCTGACGTCTTCGAAGCGGCCCGCTCCCAAATTGCGGTAAAGGCGGGAGACCGGGGGAGCGCTGCCCGATTCATGGCCTGTCCAGTAAGCGCTGTTAACCAGGAAAATGTCGGGCAGGCCGTCGTTATCGTAATCGAGAAATCCACCTCCGCTGCCGAGGGTTTCAGGCATCCACTTCCGGCCAAATGCGCCGCTAATGTGCACAAAATCAAGCCCTGCCTCCCGCGTGATGTCGGTGAAGACAATCGCCGATTGCTGACTATCTATAGCGGGGGCGGCGGAGGCGTAGCCGGGCACAGCCACGTCCGTTTTCGAGGGGTCCTTGCCGCACCCCAGCATGATGGCCAGGGCCATTGTGCTCATTAGCAGCTGCTTCATCTATTCGGAGGGTCTCGCGGTCAGCTCTACCACCAGCCGATGCGTGCGAATTTTTTGCGACATCAAATTGGCGCCTGGATGCTCGAGCCGGTAGGCCCGGGTCAGTTCCAGTGCGGACTCATCAATCTGATAATACTCGTAAGCCTCCCGCGCTGCTTGCGCATCCCCGGCCCTGCCCAGCGCCTGAAAACAGAGCATGCGGTGATAATGGGCGATTCTATCTTCCGGATCAATGGCCAATACGCGGGCAAAGGCCTCGAGCGCGGCCGAATATTGCTGATCGAGATAGTAGGTTCGTCCCAAATTGCGCCACGCTGCGCGGTCTTCCGGAAACTGTTCCAGCACTCTAAGGTATGCTTGCGCCGCTTTATCGTACTCTCCGGTTTCCTGCAGCACAAGGCCCCAGACCCAGGCCACACGCGCTTCACCCGGCGACAACTGCTCACACCGGTTCAAATGACCTGTCGCTTTGCTCAGGTTGCCATCCTGCACCGCCGTCTTGGCCAGATTTAGCGGTCCTTCAATAGATTGGGGCTGGAGCCGGGCTACATGCGCAAACGCCTCTGCCGCGCCACGCGTATTTCCCTCGAGCAGCAATCCGATGCCATAGTCGTTGTAGCGCACCCAATCCCCGTCCAGTTCCGCATTCGCCGGAGATGATGGAGCTGTTGCGGCAACCTCGAGCGTGATGTCATGCCGGGCAATCTCAGTGATGGGCAGATCGGGCACCCTGTCAAAGGCCTTGAAGCCGAGCGGATTGGCGTGATAAGCGAACTCCGTGTAGCTGCGATCAAATTTTCGCCAGAGCAGTCTCGCTTGAATATGAATCTTTTTAAGGGCCAATCCGGAGGGGACTACAAACTCAAAGTGCGCGATGTCTGCAGTGCCGGGCGCGATAACGTTGGCGAATACCGTCACATGTATATCCTGGGCATTGCGCCGGTGAATGCCGTTACCGTCCTTGTCAAGAATCACGGCTTTATAGACATGTGCCAGCGGGTCGAGGCGGCCATCTTCGCCCACCTGGCCGCTGATGGCCAACAGATTCCCCGCTTCATCTCGCAGCGTGAATTCCAGCCAGGCCTCGTTGGAATCATTGGTTCCGCCAGGGAAAGTATGACCCACGCCTTTGTTGCGCACGACCACATCCACGGTAACCTTTGCGCCTGCCGGCAGGACGGTTTGCTCATGGGCGAAGGCCATCAATGGGCGGGCGCCCGGGGTGCGCAGCGCGAAAATGTCCACGCCGAGTTTCTCGAACTGTAAAAAGGCTTCGATTCTCGCTATGGTTTCATGGTCTCCCCGCACAAAGGGCAGTGCCGTGTTGGCCGCCAAAAAGCGGTGTGATTTCACCGTACCGTCTCTCGCGGAAACATCTCCGCGGAAAGCCAGTTCCGGCGGCATGTGGCAGTCCTGACAGACGCGTTTCTCGGCCGGCAGGTAAAACGTGCGTGAAGCGTTGAGGGCCACACCGCTATCGTGCCAGTTGTCAAACTCATTTTGGCCACGCAGCCAGCGGTAATTGTTGACGGGCAGAGTCAGGCTCACCTTGTGGCATGTGGCGCAATAGTTACTTTCGCGGAAGAACGGCTTCAACATTTGTGTTTTGTGGACCAGAGGTTTCGACTTCAGGATGGCATCATGCAGGAACGCGCCTACCGTGCCCTTATTCGCTTCGGAAAACATATAGGGATCCGCCTGGTTGTCGGCGATGTTGTAATTGCCGTTCCCCGTCTGGTCGTGAATTTTATCGATGGCGTGGCAGGCCATACAGGTCAGCCCGGCTTGCGCATCGAGGGACCACCGGTCGATGGCCCGGTCCATGTTCCCTGAAAACATGAGCGCGGGGTCGTGGCAGCCAGCGCACCATTTGCTCTTGACCCTGCCCACGCCGCCCTCCGGCTGGGGAAAATATTTGCTGTGTTCCCGGATCCAATAGTTGGACTCGTCGGCATTGTCTCTCAGGTCCTGCACGGTGGCCTCGTAAAACGGGTTGTTGAACGAGGCAAACCGGTGCGCAGATGTGGACCACTGCGCCACAATATCCTGATGGCATCGGTCACAGGTTGCCGCCCCAATCAGCACTTCATTGGCAAATCCGTATTTGTCCAAATCACTTTTTAGCGCGTGCAGCATGCCGGGCTTGGGCTGCGTGATGGTGCTTGCGCCTATAAAGCCACCGGAGGTGGTGGTGGCCGCGGAAGGAAAAAACGGACTCGCTGGCGGCACATATCCAGCTGCGACAAAGGCATTATTGGAGAAAAGTGTCACATCCCGGTCCCTGGCGCCGGGACCTGCCGGTAATTGTTTTTCGAGTCCCTGTTGCGCCCTGTGGGCCTGATTGATGTTACGGCTGGTAGAACCGTGCCAAATGACCAGCAGCAAGGCCAGCAGACCTGTGACACCGGCGAAGCGGATGAACCGGGCCGGAGCCGGCTTGACATAGCTGACAATTCTGTGGGCGATGTAGCCAACAGGCAGCAATAAGGCAGTGAGCACATGCAGCCACCAGATCCACCGGTTATCCTGGCTGGCTGCGTCGGTCAGGATAAATAATCCTGTCACCGCCAGCATCAGTCCAGCGGCAACGTAGAGCAGCCCGGTCACCACGCTGGCCTTGTGTCTCCGTTGCCAGACCTTGAGCAGATGCGTAGCCGCAAAAATCAGGAAGAGCGTTACCGTCAGCAGCCCGGCGCCGGTATGAGCCAGAATCATGCTTTGGAACAGGAGCGGCAGAGCAGTCGCGTCACTGGAAAAATAGCGCCAATCGAGGGTTTCAGCCAGACGGTTGCCCAGCAGATAGATCGAATTGGCCAGCATGAAGGCGGCGAGCGCCAGCGCGGCCACGAGCAATTTTCTGAGCCGTGGTGTGAGCAGAGACGGGGCGGATTGTTCTGGTATTCTCAAGAAGCGCCTTTTAGAAAGTTCTCCAACGGTTTGGTTAGTCTTTGCCGGACTGCGCCCTTCGGTATGGGCGTCAATCCAGCCAAGTTAACACGGTCCGCTAAAGCCGTTCAAGTGCCAAAGGCTCATTGAGCCAGAGGCCTACAGCGCCTGGGATGCATAGAGATCAATCAGCCATTCCCTTTTACCGCGCCGCTGCTGTAGATTACCTGGCGTTCGCGTCACCTTTAATGTTGGCAGGAGATACTGGAGAACATTTATGAGGTCAAGTCCGGCGCCCATCCGGTTTAACCTGATTCCGGCCACACTGATGCTCATGCTCATGGGCTGCAACCAGCCGGCACACAGCAACGCCCCTGCGCCCCCGCCAGTCAATCTTAGCCATATTCTTTCGTTGGTCGACTCGCTGCAAACCGGCGGGGCATCTGTGGCGTATGTCAATATTTACGCTGAATACCCCGATTACGATGCAGTGACGGCTCCCGGCGAGGGCATCGCGGCGGTGGATGACGTTGGGCGACTGCTGGAAGTCCTGGAAGCTGCGATCCTGGAGAATGAGCGCTACGACCTGTTGCCGGTTGCGAAGGGGCTAACCCGCTTCTTGCTTATGATGCAGACCAGCGATGGACTGTGGCACAATTTCATTTTCGCGGACGGCGCTATCAACACGACCCACAAAAATAGTGTGGCGTCATTCGGATGGTGGGCGGCCCGTGGACTGCGGGGCCTCGCCGCCGCCTATCATATTTTCAAGGAATCCGACAGCACGTTGGCGGAGCTGATTCTGGCGCGGTTCCAGTTGGGCAATCATCACCTCAACGCAAGTCTCTCCAAATTCCCGCTGAAAGTGGAGACGGCCCAGGGTCCCCGGGCCGGCTGGCTGCCCTCGGATGCTCCCGATATGTCGGCGGAGTTCCTGCTGGCCCTGGCGAAAATGACCAAGGAGTCACCGCTGGATTATCGCCAGGAGATTCAACTGCTGTCGGCAGGCATACTGACCTTCCAACTGCGGTCCGCAGGCTCTGACCTCGATGGGATGTTCTACTCGTGGCAGAATATCTGGCACAACTGGGGCAACTTGCAGGCCCTGGCGCTGCTGGAAGGTTTTGCCCTCAGCCAGGACTCCACGCTGCTGGCGGCCGTGGAGCGATGGGCGGACGGTTTCCTCAGCTGGCAGGCCGATCAGGGCTATTATTGGGAGATCGCCGTCACGGAGCCAACAGAGTTCTCCCTGACGGCTTTCCCGCAAATCGCCTACGGGCTGGGGTCATCCTTCAAGGGCATTCACCGGCTGGCCGCCACCACCGGGCTGGAGCGGCACCACCACCTTGCGCGACGCCTGTTGGGCTGGTTTCAGGGCGATAACCACGCCAACCGGGCCATGTATGATCCCCAAACGGGCCGCTGTTATGACGGGATTAACTCTCCCGTGGAAGTCAACTTGAACAGCGGAGCGGAGTCGACCATCGAAGCGCTGCTGGCGCTCCAATTTGCGCGGGCGGATGATTAGGGCGCGCCGGATCCCTGTGGCGGATACCCATTGACAACATAACATCCTGTCGATATAATCAAACCTCTCAATCAATATATACCAGCAACATAAGGATTGATCATTGCCCGTAATCGCGCTTCAAACTGTTGCCCACAGGGCCTGGGGAGGGCTTGCAGTCTCAATACTATTCGTGCTTATTGGGTGCAGCCGGCCCGCGCCGGAGAACCAGCTGACGCTCTGGAGTTCAACCAATTCATTCGAAATCGCCTTCACACGCCACATTGTGATGGAATGGAACAGCGACACGACCCGCTTGCCCATCAAGTTCCAGCCTATCCCCGCCGGTCAGTCCAGTGAAGAAGTCATACTGGCAGCCATCGTAGGCCGCACCACCCCGGACATTTACACGAACATTTGGCCGGGAGTTATTGAGCAATATCGTGAGGCCGGGGTCGTGGTTGCGCTCAGCGAATTTGCCGATTTCGACTCGGTATACGCTTCCCGTGTGCCGCCGCCGTTGTGGGAAGAGTTCACCTCTCCCGATGGCAAAGTCTATCAAATGCCGTGGAAGGCCAATCCGCTGATGCTGTTTTATAATGGCGCACTGCTGCGGGAAGCGGGTGTGGAAAAATTGCCCGGTACTTACGCGGAGTTCCTGGCGCTGGCGCCGAAACTGGTGATCGATAAAAACGGCGACGGCCACTACGACCAGTGGTTGCTGGACCCCAATATTCTGCCTGAATGGTGGCAGCGGTTTTTCGATTTCTACACTTTTTTCATTGCGGCAACCGGTGGCGACACCATGTTTCGTGATGGCGAAGTCTACCTGGACCGACCCGAAACCCTGGAGGTGCTTTCGTTTTTTTCCGAGGCCTACGAGAAGGGATACTTCCCGCGCTCGATCTTTCAGGAGGACATCTTTATCGCCAACAAACTGGCCTTCCACGTCTCCGGCCCATGGCTTCTGCCGCACCTGCGCAGGTTCAGGCCTGACGATTATCAGGTCTTTGGCGTGACAACCCTGCCACGTCCCGCTGCGAATGATGGCCCCGTATACACCTATGGCGATCCCAAGAACGTGGTCATTTTCTCAACCACGCGGTACCCTGACCAGGCTTGGGAGTTCGTGAAATTCATGACCAACCGGGCCAACGATCTCAAGCTGTTGGAGATGACCGACCAACTGCCGCTGCGCGATGGATTGCGCAATGATGACCTGTTCAGACCGTACTTCGACGCCAAGCCGGACATGCGCATATTCGCTGACCAGATCCCTTATATCGTCAGCACCGACCACAGCATCTACTTGCAGGAAATTTTCGACATCATCAGCCAGGAATTTGATGCCGCGAGTATTCACAATGCGAAAAGCCCGCAGGAGGGCATGGCCGATATGCAGCGTCGAATCAGTGCGCTTGTGGAGCGCGAAAAGTACAGTTCCCGGGAGGACAACTAGGCCGTGCGGTCTAAAGGCGGCCAGCTGGCGCCCTATGGGATGGTCGCGCCGTATTTGGCGCATTTTGCCCTGATTACCGCCTTTCCGGTGGTGTTTTCGCTGGTGCTAACCTTTCATCGATGGAACCTCCTGTCTCCCATGCAATGGATCGGGACCAAGAACTTCTCCGCGGTTGCCGCTGATCCCCTTTTCTGGAAGGCTCTGGGAAACACCCTGCGGTTCCTGGCTATTCATATCCCGCTACAGGTTGGGGTTGCCCTCGTGCTGGCCGTGGCATTAAATCAGCGCATTCAAGCGAGGGGATTTTTCAGGGCCGCCTATTTTCTGCCGGTGGTGGTCTCGGGCGTGGTGGTGACGATTCTATGGAAGCAGCTCTACGCCACGGAAACAGGGACACTGAATGCCATTTTGCTGGCTTTGGGCCTGGATCGGGTCGAATGGCTGACCGACCCAAGAATCGCCATGCCGGCCATCGCCGTTATGGCAACCTGGAAAAACGTCGGTCTTTACGTCATCCTGCTCCTCTCCGGATTGCAGAGCATTCCCAGACAACTGTATGAAGCCGCAGTTTTGGATGGCGCCGGAAAAGTGAGCCAGTTTTTCAATATTACCATACCGATGCTGAATCCGATATTGCTGTCGGTCATTATCCTTTCGACCATCAATGGATTTTCGCTCTTCATTGAGCCGTACGTGATGACGGGCGGAGGTCCGCTTAACAGCACCCTGTCAATGAACCTGTATATCTACAGGCAGGGGTTCGCGTTCTACAAAATGGGCTACGCCGCGACCCTGGGATTCATACTGGCGGGAATAGTGTTCGTGGTAGTGATGATTGAGCGGCGCGTTATCGAGCAGGAGTATCCATGAGACAGGCGCTGCTGAAAGGCCTGTTCTATACTGTGCTGGTCGCGGGCGCGGTCACATTCCTGTACCCCTTTTTCTGGATGGTGCTGGGGACATTCAAGCCGGAGGCGGAAATCGCCAGCCTCAGATTGTGGCCATCCGAATTCACCTTGCACAGTTATCGCGCTGTCTTTAGCAAAATACCGGTTGGCCGGGCCTTCTTCAACAGCATGCTGGTCTCTTCATTGATAACGGCCTCAGTGTTGGTGCTTTCGTCCATGGCTGGCTACGCGCTATCGAGGCTCACGTTCAAAGGGCGCGATATCGTTTTCGGACTGCTTCTGTTCACCATGATGCTCCCCTTCCAGATCACCCTGATTCCCATGTACGTCCTGATGGTGAAATTTCAATGGGTGAATACCTATCAGGCCCTGATTGTGCCGGGCATGGTGAGCGCCTTCGGCATCCTGATATTCCGGCAGTCCTTCAAATCGATTCCGGGCGACCTCATCGATTCGGCCCGGCTCGATGGCTGTTCGGATTTTGAAATTCTGTTCAGGATCATCTGGCCCCTGTCCAAGCCGGCACTCATCACCGTGGGCATTATCACTTTCGTGAACACCTGGAACGATGTGCTGTGGCCGATTATCGTCATCCGGGAGCAGTCGATGATGACCATGCCACAGATGGTCGCGCTGTTCGCCGTGGGTGGCCAGGCAGAGGCCCAGGTCGGCAATATTCTGGCGGCCGCCACACTGCTGGCGGTCCCCATAATTATCGCCTATCTGATCTTCCAGAAATACTTTATTGAAAGCATGGCCACATCGGGCCTGAAGGGCTAGTTGACCTGACCCTAACGGCCAAAGGAAAATTGATGAACATAACGGACCCACATTCGCGCGGCCCCGGTCTGCTTAGGCGCTACAGGGAGAACCCCATCCTGACACGCGACAGCTGGCCTTACAGGGTTAACACCGTCTTCAATCCGGCTGCCACCCGGCTGGATGATGGCACGACACTGCTGCTGTGCCGCGTGGAAGACCATCGGGGCAAGTCACATTTGACAGCCGCCCGTTCGAGCAATGGTCTGGATAACTGGGAGATCGATCCGGCTCCCACCATGGTCCCCAGCCCCGATACCCATCCCGAGGAACTGTGGGGCATAGAAGACCCCCGCATCACTTTTTTGCGCGAGCTGGGCAGATACTGCATCGCCTACACGGCCTACGGCCAACAGGGAGCGATGGTCTCCCTCGCCTTAACCGAAGATTTCAAGACCTTTGAGCGACTTGGGCCGGTCTCCATGCCGTGGGATAAGGATGCCGCGGTGCTTCCTGAAAAAGTGGGCGATGACTGGGTGCTCATCCACCGGCCGACGACTGTGGGGAGCGGATCAAACATGTGGATTTCCTATTCTCCCGATCTGATCCATTGGGGCCGGCACCAGATCATGCTCCACGCGCGCTCGGGCGGCTGGTGGGATGCCAACAAGATAGGCCTTTCACCGCCCCCCATCGATACCGGTGAGGGCCTGCTGGTCATGTACCACGGCGTCCGTGAAACGGCCTCAGGCGGAATATACAGGATCGGCCTGGCGCTGTTTGACAAGGCCGACCCGGCCCGCTGCATCCGCCGGGGGGATGAATGGATCATGGCGGCCGAACAGCCGTACGAGCTCTTCGGCGATGTGGGCAATGTCGTCTTCCCCTGCGGCACGACCGTCCATGACGATGGCGATACGATCAACGTCTACTATGGCGCTGGCGACAGCTGCATCGCCGTGGCCACCGGCAGTATAAAAGAGATGTTGGCCTGGCTGAAAGATCACAGCTGATGCCTCCGGCGCAACCTGATTTTGAAATCCACAATGGAGTCGTCCCTTGGCTTCCGTACAGATAAATAACCTGCGCAAAGAGTACCCGAACGGGGTCGTGGCCCTGCACGATGTTTCCCTGACCGTTGAAGACGGCGAATTTTATGTCCTGGTGGGCCCCTCCGGCTGCGGCAAATCGACCCTGCTGCGGATGATCGCCGGCCTGGAGGAGATCACGAGCGGGGATATTCTGATTGACGGTGTCCGCATCAACGATGTGCCTCCCAAAGATCGTGATGTGGCCATGGTGTTTCAGAACTACGCCCTATATCCGCATATGACGGTATTCGGGAACATGAGTTTTGCCCTAAAGCACAGAAAAATCCCGAAGGATGAGATTCGGCAGCGGGTTGAGGCAGCCGCTGAGATACTGGAATTGGGCGAATACCTGGACCGGAAACCGCGTGCACTCTCTGGTGGACAGCGGCAAAGGGTGGCGGTGGGCAGAGCAATGGTGCGCGATCCCAACGTGTTTCTTTTCGATGAGCCGCTCTCGAACCTCGACGCAAAACTGAGGTTGCAGATGCGGGTGGAAATCAGCCGGCTGCATAAAAAACTCAAAACGACCATGATCTATGTCACCCACGATCAGATTGAGGCCATGACCATGGGCACCCGGATTGTCGTGCTTAAAAGCGGCATCGTGCAACAAGTCGATACGCCGCACAACCTTTACAAGAACCCCGCAAATCAGTTTGTCGCCGGGTTCATTGGCTCGCCAGCCATGAACTTTTTTGAGGGCGCATTGGATGATGAGCAAACATTTGTATCGCCGGGGCTGAAGTGCAAGCTGCCCGAATCGATAGCGCTGCTGTTCGGCGATCTACCGGGACGCCGGGGCGTGGTAGGCGTGCGACCGGAGCATATCTACGATCCCGCTGAGGCAGGGAACAAGGATGTTGCGTCTGAAATTGGCGTAACCATTGACGTAGTAGAGCCTGTGGGCGCCGATGCCTACATCTATTTCTACATCGGCGACAGTTATTGCTGCATGCGGGTCGGAGCCGATACGGAGCATCGCCCGGGAGACCCCATTCAGGTCTGTTTCGACGCCGGTGAAATCAAGCTGTTCCATCCCGATACCGGGGATGCGGTGACTTCGGCTTAGGCACTCCAGGCCTCATCGTGGTGCCTCGTAATGCGGTTGGCCTCGGTCTCCTCAGAAATCGCTACCGGTAACGGAGTATTCGCTGCATTGGCCCGTTAATCCGCCCGGCCAAACAGCAATATCCCTATGGATGCTCCGCTATAATACTGCTTGAGGAATGAATCATAGGCAAAGCGGACATCGAAAGACAGCCTGGGGACACCGGGCAGCGGTGAAAGAAAGTAGGTCGAATATCCAGCATTTAAGACCAACCCAACCCCGTTTTCCTCTACCTCGCGGGAGGAGTCCGCATTGTTCATGTAGAGGTGAGACATCTTACTCACCCCATTCCCGCGGAATATGAATGGCCGACCGTCCGCAAATATACAAAGCGCCACTGCCTCATAAGGCTGATCGACCATCCTTCGGATTGATGGGCATATTCATGGTCTGACGACGACCATTCGAGTTTGTCATGGGTTAACAATAGAGATAGATACAAAGCCCGGTTCCTAACCTTCAGAGGGCGAGCAAGATGGTAAGAGTACAGGAATAAACGCCGCAATGCACCAGAAGCTGCGCCGATCCCCAAATGTTCATTAAACCCAATGCTTGCCTGAATACCTCCTTTGTATGAATCATCTTGGGGCTTATAAATATCTTTCAACGAAGGACCCTTCAATTTCTCATCGGATCCAACCAGAGTCGCTACAACCGCCCGCATGCCATGAGTAAGCATGTCGTCGAGTTCGCCCCTAAGATCATAATCCGAAACGCTGAGAACTTCTCCCGTTTCTACATCCACCATCCTGGCTGAGACGGTGAAGGTGCCAGCCACTTTACTAATGCTCCCCCCTACCATCTGCCGAGCGCCCAGGAGCCGCCCCACTTCCACCAGGCATTCATCGGAAGTACAGCCGGACAACTGAAAATCTTGCTCTTCAAGAATGCTCTCCATCATGCCCCGCTCAACGACCTTGAAGGAGCCTACCCGGAAAAGCTCGTTTCTCAGGCGGTTGGTGAGAGCAATGGCCTCGGTCTCCGAGATGCCAAAGGGCTGAAAATCAAGGACAGCGATGGGCATCTTTTGGCCCGGCAGGAAAGTCACCGGAAGAATTAATATACAGAATAAAAACGAACCGCATGAAAATGCTCTACACAAGCGAATAGATTTCATTGCATCTCCCTGGCTATCCTGAGGTTGGGAAGTAATCGAGGAAAAGTAAACATTTTCGCCACCAAAGCCAATCTTCATCTGGCTGCTGATTTGAGGCATCACCGACGCCATCATCATGGCGGGCCTGCCAGGGCTGGAAGGCGGCCAGGCCATCGCAGATGTTATTTTCGGCGACTATAATCCCGGCGGAAAACTTCCCATTACCTATCCCCGCTATCCCAACGATCTCATGACCTACGACCATAAAACCAGTGAAATTTCGGGCCTCAACCGTTACAATCCGCAATACGCATTTGGACACGGACTCTCTTATACAACCTTCGACTACACGAAACTCCATCTAAGCCGGAAGCGGTTGCAGGAGAATCAGACTTTGCAAGTGCGGGTTACTGTTTCGAACAGGGGCGCAATGGCCGGAAAGGAACCGGTCCTGCTGTTCATCCGCGATCTGGTCCGCTCGGTTACACCGCCGGTGAGGCAGTTAAAAGGTTTCGATAGCGTGTTCCTCGAGCCCGGCCAAAGCAAAACCGTTGAATTTGTGCTGTCCGCGGCCGATTTGTCGTTCATCGGCAGAGAGGGCTCGCGCATGACCGAACCGGGTGAATTTGAAATAGAGGTTGGTGGCCTGAAAAAAAGGATCATCCTGGAGTGACAGCGTCGCCTTCAGGATAGGTCCGGGGTTGCTACTGTGATCCGTACGCCTGCGGCAGTCCCCATGAGGGGGCAGCCAGAAGAAGCTAAAAACGTTTTGCCGTTGCCTCAGCACCCTTGATCTGGGCAGTCGATGGAATTGCCATTCCAGCTCGATTCAAATATATATACATATATATTTATAATTACGTAGGGACTGCGCGCAAGCGATAAATATTATCTGCCTGGCATGCAATCGTTAATAAAGATTTCGCTTGACTCAGGGCCTAAGTTAGGCAGATATTTCGCATCGCAGGAAAGCTGTAGGCTAATCTAGAGGGGGCATTATTTTCATCAAGCTTGCTCGTCGTGGGATTTTCCGGTGTAGTGATGGCGCTCTGCCAGTCATGGCGGAATTCTGCCCCGGTATCCAATCCTTCAACCGCATGCGAAATCCCAATTTTGAACATACCCGGACCAATCACGGAGGTGCATTGTGAGGCTCAGAGATACTTTAACTGGTTTGGCCGTCTGCTTGCTTTTTTTGGTGCCGGTCTCAGGCCAGGATCATCAAGTTTCAGGAACAGTGACTTCTAATGAGACGCGCGCGCCGTTGCTTGGCGTCAACATTGTCGTTCAGAATACATCGGTAGGAACCACGACCGATCAGGATGGACACTATGAACTGGATGCTGTTTCACCTGATGCTGTTCTGGTTTTCACCTACATAGGCTTTACGGATCAGGAAGTGGCGGTGGGCAACCAATTGGTCATCGATGTGGCTCTGACGCCGCAGGCACTTCCCGGCGAAGAGTTGGTGGTGGTAGGGTATGGAACCCAGCAACGCCGCGACATTACCAGCTCCATATTTTCATTGAAGGAGGGGAGTTTCACGCAGGGTGCCGTCACCGATGTTACGACACTGCTTCAGGCCCGGGTGCCGGGCGTGTTGATCACTCTGAGCAATGGCGACCTGGGAGCCGAACCCGTGATCCGTATCAGGGGAGGCACCTCAGTGACCGCCGGCAACGGTCCCATGATTGTCATTGATGGGGTACCTATCGATAACAGCTCGGCAACGCCGCGCATTGATATCGGTGTGGTCAGTGGCACGCGTGATAACCCCCTGAGCATGCTGAACCCGAATGATATCGCCTCCATAGACGTCTTGAAAGACGCCGCGGCGGCCGCCATCTATGGCGCTCGTGGAGGAAACGGCGTGATTCTAATCACCACCAAGGAAGGGCGAACCGGGGGCGTTCCCATGACTTACGAAGGCTATACCAGCTATTCGTCAGTATCCAACACGATAGACTTGTTGGACGCCAAGGGATACAAGGCTTTTGCAACAAGCCCAAAGATCACGGCGATACTGGTGGCCGATACTCTTACCCTCGCAAACATTGGGACAGACGACACTGACTGGCAGGACGCCATTTTCAGGACGGCCGTTTCCCAGAGCCATCATCTTTCCTTCGGTGGAGGCTCCGAAACCTCCCGTTATCTGGTTTCATTGAGCTATCTGGATGAGGAAGGCATCATATTGAATTCAGCGCGGCAACGTTTTTCAGTCCGTTTGAATATGAACAATACCCTGCTCGAAGGGAAATTGCGCGTGGCATTGCGTGTTAACCCTACTTACATCAAGAAAAATAATACACCCTATCAGCAAGCTGGAGGCTTCGAAGGCGGACTGTTCACCAACGTCTATAAGCTCAATCCAACGCTCCCGATCTATTTAGACGATGGATCATATTATGAGTTTCCGAATCCGGGTATCCGGAATCCGGTGGCCCTGCTCAATGAAATCGAGGATGTCTCCAATACCCTGCGCATCTTTTTCAATGGATCCGCAGAATATGATATTATCCCGAGCTTAACTGCAAAGGTCAACCTGGGCTTGGACCGGACCTCCGCCTCCCGGAATATTTATCAACCGAGAAGTTTACCCTATGCGGATGCCTTCGGCGGGCGAGCTGATGCCAGCAATAACGAAAGACAATCTACGCTGTTTGAATCGACGCTGAATTATCGGACCGCCATGGGTACATCGAAAATTGATGTCGCGGCCGGGTATACCTTCCAGGAGTTCGAGAATAATGGGTTTGGAGCCATTGCTCAAGACTTTGTCACCGATTCCTGGACATACAATAACCTGGCAGGGGCAGCCAATTTTGGGGAAAAGCCCTTTTCCTTCAGGGATAGGAACACCTTGATTTCTTTCCTCGGACGCGTCAACGTCAGTTTGGCTGACAAACTCCTGCTTAGCGGCGTCGTGCGCCGGGAAGGTTCATCACGGTTCGGGGAGAACAATAAGTGGGGGTTGTTCCCCGCCGCCTCTGTCGGCTACCGGATCACTGAGGATTTGAAAGTAAGAGGCAGCTGGGGCGTAGCAGGTAACCAGGACATTGGAAATTATATATCTAAAAATCTCCTTGGTACGGCAGGATCCAATGCCGTCATCGGGGGTGCTGAAATAACGGGCGTTGCGGAGACCCAGGTGCCCAATCCCGATCTGAAATGGGAGGAAACCACTCAGTTGAACCTGGGGCTGGACTACAGTTTCTACCGCGACAGAATTTCCGGTTCACTCGATGTGTATTTCAAAACGACTGCGGATTTATTACTCGAAGTTCCCGTGCCGCAGCCGGCACCGGTTGGAACCAGGATAGCTAATATAGGAGAAGTGACCAACAATGGGGTTGAGTTTGTGCTCAATACCGTGAATGTCTCCACATCGAATTTCTTCTGGCGGACCAGTTTCAACTTTGCCCGCAATGTGAATGAAGTGGTCAGTTTGGTGGGCTCAGAGGATAGTTTGGTAGGGGCAATTTTCACCGGATTTATCAGCGGTGCCGGGCAAAGCGATGTGGCCCCACAGATTATCGCACCCGGTCTCCCTTTAGGAACATTCTACGGGTGGAAATTCGAAGGTTATGATGCCAATGGCGAAGAGATATTAGCAGAGGCGAATGGAAAGTGGAACCCGGGTGAGTCTTACGTTGACGCTAACCTGAACGGGAAGTACGACGAAGGCGAAACCTTTACCGATGACGACAGGCAAGTCCTGGGCGACGCTCGACCGGCCTTCACTTTCGGCATCACGAATATCATCAACTATAAGAATATAGACATCCAATTCTTCATTCAAGGCGTACAGGGTCTTAAAATATTTAACAATACCCGTCTGGAATATCAACGGCCTTCCAATATCTTCAATGGCATTAATCTCATGGCCGGGGCCGTGGATGATGTGGCCGCCGGATTGGATCCTAAAGCCGCAGTGGCCTATACCGATCAATACATAGAAGACGGATCGTTTATCCGGTTGCAGAATGTTACCATAGGGTACACGCTGAAGACGGACATGGTGCGAAAACTGCGGCTCTACCTGAGTGCCGATAACCTGATTGTGCTGACCAAATACACGGGTTATGATCCGGAGGTCAACACCTTTACCGGGCGGGGCATAGGGATTGACTACACCAACGTTCCTCGAGCCCGGACGTTCACCCTCGGCATAAGCATTGGGTTATAGAATTTTCAAGACCACAAAGGAGCATGCTATGAAAAATATATCTACCAACCCCAGGCTGCGCATTCACATGCCATTCCTCTTGATGTCGCTGCTTGTCTGGAGCTGCACGGATTTGGAGGAGACGATCTTCAGCCAGTCGGAGGCTGAAGACTTTTATGCAACCGAGGCTGAATTAATCTCTGCCGTTATGCCGGTCTATGCGACTCTCAGAGGCTATGCCTGGGGTGACTATATGTTCCCGCAGGAAGTCTCCTCGGATGAAATAGTTGTACCCACGCGAGGCGGAGACTGGGACGACGGGGGCATCTGGCGGGCACTTCAGGAACACACCTGGGACGCCAATCTGGGCTTCCTTAATGGGGCCTGGTCGACTGCCTATCAGGGCATTTCGCGAGCGAACATTACGCTGGCGAAACTGGAGGAGTCGACCAGTGAATCGGACCTCATACCGGTCTTCATCTCGGAAGTGCGATTTCTGAGGGCGTTTTATTACTGGTGGCTGATGGATTTGTTCGGCGGAGTGCCGGTTGTGACTGACGCCACCACTGATCCAAATAATCCCCCCTCCCCAAGTACCCGAACGGAAGTGTTCAATTTCATCCTTGCTGAAATTAACACAGCACTGCTGGGTCTCAAGGATGCATCGACATTGGGGGCTGCCGGTTACGGCCGTGTCACGAAGGGGGCCGCCAATGCCATGCTGGCCACCCTGTACCTGAATGCCGAGGTCTATACCGGGATTACCATGTGGAGCGAAGCTGTTACAGCATCTGATGCAGTGATCAATGACGGGAGCTATGAGCTGATTGCCAATTATCCGGACATCTTCTCACTGGAAAATGAGGGGCCCGGCAACATAGAGAATATATTCGTGATTGGCCATCTGGCGCAGCCGGGAGTCGGATTTCCCCGCCACATGGCGACCTTGCACTACAACCAGATCCCCTCGAACCCGTGGAACGGATTCTCCATCCTGGCCGACTTCTATAATGCATTCGACTCCGATGACGTCCGGCTCGACCAGCTACTGGTGGGACAACAGTTCGTGCTAGGTGGAGCGGCAGCAGGCGATTCGGCATTTGATCGTAGTGGTAATCCGCTGGACTTTCAAGTGGACTTTCCCTTATTTGGCGCTACTGAATCAGATGGCGTCCGCATTCTCAAGTGGCCCGTCGACCCCAATATGAGCGGGGGAGATGCCGGTAACGACTTCGCCGTTTTCCGGTATGCGGGGGTCCTGTTGACCAAAGCGGAAGCCCAGTTCATGTTGGGTGCCACAGGGGACGCACTCGCCCTGGTTAACCAGGTGCGGGAACGAGCGTTTGATCCTGATAAACCGTTGACGGCTATAACTCTCGATGATATCCTGGCTGAGCGCGGCTTTGAACTGTTCTGGGAGAATTTCAGACGTCAAGACCAGATCAGACACGGGAAGTTTCTTGATGCGTGGACCTTAAAGATTACAAGTGACGGTTCCCACAGATTAATCTATCCCATCCCGCAGAGCCAGTTGGATGCAAACCCGAACCTGGTACAGAACATAGGATATTAGAGTACCGCATCGATCCTGACATCAGGATGATCTTCAAAGTGTGGGCGGCAGGGCCAACCTGCCGCCCACTTTTGTTATGTAGACCGTATCATTCATCCCCGTAGAGTTTCGATTTTCCACTAAATTCCTCCTCATGGCCATTGCAAGCATAGTTAAATACCTGGGCGGGACAGCCTTATTGCTGCTCAACGCCTGCGGTGAGGCGTCCCCTCTCCCCCCTATTGACAAGCTGTTTACCCTGATGCCTGCGGGCTACACGCATATCGATTTTGAAAACAGACTGGTTGATGAGCCGGAATTCAACGTGTTCAAATATCGTAATTATTACAACGGTGGCGGAGTGGCCATTGGAGACATCAACAATGACGGGTTACCCGACATCTATTTGACAGCCAATCGTCAAAAGAACCGGCTGTATATCAATCAGGGGGATTTCCGGTTTCGGGACGTGACCCGGCAGGCGCGGGTGGCGGGCAGCCACGGTTGGTCGACAGGGGTCAGCATGGTCGATATCAATGGCGATCGGCTGCTCGACATATATGTCTGTAATTCGGGAATCATCAAAGGCGACAACCGGGCCAACGAGCTGTTCATCAATCAAGGGGTGAACGCCAGCGGCGTGCCCACCTTCAAGGAGGCGGCTGCGGAATACGGGCTCGCTGACGAGGGATTTTCCACTCATGCCGCCTTCTTCGACTACGACCGGGATGGTGATCTGGACATGTATCTGCTTAACAACTCCTTCCGTGCCCTCACGACCTTTAACCTGTCTCGAAATTTGCGGCATGAGCGCGATCCTGGCGGCGGAGACCGGTTGTACCGTAATGATGACGGCCACTTTGTCGATGTCAGCGCCGAGGCGGGAATCCATGGGAGTGTGATCGGTTTTGGCCTCGGTCTAAGCGTGGCTGATGTCAATGGCGACCAGTGGCTCGATATCTATGTCGCCAACGATTTTTTTGAGCGCGACTACCTGTATATCAACAATCGCGATGGTACTTTCACCGATAAACTTGAGGAGCTGATGGGGCATGTGAGCCTCGCATCCATGGGCAGCGATATTGCGGACCTGAATAACGACGGATTCCCGGAAATTTACACAACCGACATGCTGCCTGAGGATGATTACCGGCTTAAAACCACCTTTACCTTTGAGTCGGACGATCTTTCCCGGAAGAAATTGAAGTGGGGATACTACCATCAAATGTCGCGGAACATGCTGCACCTGAACAGGGGCAGGAACCGGGATGGCCAAGTGCGATTCAGCGAAATAGGTCTGTTGGCCGGAGTGGCGGCAACCGATTGGACCTGGGGGGTGATGATGGTGGACCTGGACAATGACGGACTGAAGGATATATTCATCTCCAACGGGATATTTCGGGATGTCACCAATCAGGACTACATTGAGTTCCTGGGGCAAAAGGAAAACATCCGGCAGATCATGAGCGGCAAACGAGTCGACTTTTCAGCGTTGGTGGAAAAAGCGCCCTCTACGCCGCTCGCCAATTACGCTTTTCACAATGAAGGAGATTTAACCTTTTCAAACCGTGCCGAGGAATGGGGACTGGATATGCCCAGCTTCTCCAACGGGGCGGCTTACGGTGATCTAGACGGCGATGGCGATAACGATTTGATCATAAATAATGTCAATCAACCGGTCTACGTGCTGCGTAATGAGAGCGATTCCCTGCGCCACAATCATTATTTAAAAGTTGACCTGATTGGATCGGGGAAGAATTCTTACGCCATTGGCGCGAATGTTGCGCTCAATCTGGCGGACGGGCAAATACTGACCCTTGAACAGATGCCAATGCGCGTGTTTCAGTCATCAGTGGACTACGGCCTCACCTTTGGACTGGGCGATATAACGCTGGTCGACAGCCTGGTGGTCGACTGGCCGGACGGCGCCCGGCAGGTCCTCCGGGATATTTCAGCGGATCAGGCCGTGACGCTGCGCCAGGCGGATGCCCCATCTAATCATCCTGCGCCACCTGCAACGCCCCGGCCACTCTTCAAGGAAATTACGGGCGAGTTGCCGCTCCAGCATCGCCATGTTGAAAATGATTTCGTCGACTACCACCGTGAGCCGCTGATACCGCGCCTGCTGTCCATCGAGGGCCCCAAAATGGCCAGGGCTGACATAAACGGCGACGGTCTGGATGACCTTTATATAGGTGGCGCCAAGGGATCGGCAGGCAGGCTCCTGATTCAGACGGCAAAAGGAGAATTCATCAGCACCAATGAGGCCTTGCTCCGGCAGAGCCTCATGTCCGAAGATGTTGGCGTCATCTTTTTTGATCGGGATGGCGATGGCGACCTCGATCTGTATGTCGTGAGTGGTGGGAACGAATATTCCACGCGTTCTCCGGCGCTCCTTGACCGGCTCTATATCAACGATGGCCGGGGCGGCATGTCGCTCTCTGAAACTGCCCTGCCTGAATTTTACGCCAGCGGGTCGTGCGTTGCCGCCGCAGATTTCGACGGCGATGGAGATATGGATCTGTTTGTGGGCAGCCGGTCCATCCCCTGGAAGTACGGGCTGACGCCGGAGAGCTACCTGCTGCAGAACGATGGCGCCGGGACCTTTTCCATCGTAACAGCGACATGGGCGCCGGGATTGGCCGATGTTGGCATGGTAACCGATGCCGAGTGGTTTGATTATGATAATGACGGCCGCCCCGATCTGGTTGTGGTTGGCGAATGGATGCCGGTCACGATTTTCCGGAATACGGGGCATAGCCTCACAAATATTACCGCGCAGGCCGGGCTGGGCGAGACCCAAGGTTGGTGGAACCGTGTGATTGTTGAAGACATGAACGGCGACGGATATCTGGACCTGGTGGCGGGAAATTGGGGAGAAAATTCAAGAATCCAGGCGTCAGTAACGGAACCTGTGACGATCTACATCTCGGATTTTGACGGAAATGGATTGATAGAACCGATTATGGCTTTCACCAATGAGGGGCAAATCTACCCCATGCCGCTGAGACAACGCCTGGTGAATCAGTTGCCCTACCTCAAATCGAAAATCCCCACACATGCGGATTATGCGGGCAAACAGATCGCCGAATTATTTGAAAGCCAGCAGCTTGCCTCAGCGGTGATCAAGCATGCCAACTTACTGGCTACGACGCTGTTCCTGGGCAGTGCGGAAGGGACCTTCTCCGGGCAACCGTTGCCATCTGAAGTTCAGTATTCACCCGTCTATGCTATCATTGCTCAAGATTTTGATGGCGACGGGATCAAGGACCTCTTGCTGGCGGGGAACTTTCATGGCGTGGGGCCTCAAATTGGGCGCCAGGATGCGAGCTATGGCACGCTGCTGAAGGGAGCTGGAGATGGCGCCTTTATACCGCTTTCAATCCTGCATAGCGGTTTAGCCATAACCGGACAGGTGCGGGATATACTATCACTTAAATATCGAGGTGACCAGGAGCTATTCATCATCGCGAATAATAACGCGCCCATTCAGGTTTATTCGATGGCGGGCAGATAATTTCATCCATGTTTACTCGCAGCACAATGGCGAGACCGGCAAGCGTGAGAGGGGCGCTGATCCTGAAATGATGGCCACAGCCGAATTAAAATTCGTCACAGCAGTTATTGGATTCCTCCTGCTGGCCGGCAACTGCGCGAAGAACAGGGAAATTGACCCCGAAACGGCCGGACGGATGGTGGTCCATCGGAATCTTGGACTGGCATATCTGGAAGAGAACCTGCTTCAAGAGGCAGAAGGGGAGTTCCAGTTGCTGGTTGATTTGGCGTCGCGGGAGCCGCTGGGTTATGCAAATATCGGTTTGGCTAGAATGCGGCGGGAAGATTACGGCCGGGCCGAAGCCCCGCTTAAACAGGCGCTGAAATTGGAGCCGGCACACCCGGCCGCCTCTATGTTGCTGGCCACACTCTATGATCGTACTGACCGGCAATCTACGGCCGTTCGTCTGCTGGAGCGAGTGCTCAAAAAGCATCCGCGCCATGTGCAGTCGTTATACCGGCTGTCACAGTATTTCAAGCAGGACCAGACGGCCGGATCTCGCCTTAAGGCCGAAACCTATCTGTACGAAGTTGTGAACGCCCGCCCTGCGAACATAGCGGCGCGATTCCAACTCGTGGAATTGCTTATCCAAAATGAAAAGCCGGATGAGGCGCTGGAACATTTGGAGGCCATCAACCAAGTCCTGCCCGGTCTGCCTGGCGGATCGCTGGCACTGTTCGAGCGGAGCCTGAATCTCATGCGATCAGGCCACGTAGATGCCGCTTCCGAACCGGTGATGATGTTCCACAATCTGCTGAGAGGGACACCCATCTATCGCGGGGCTTTGAAGGTTCTCAGCGGGACTGTTGGCAGCATCATCGGACCGCCGGTCTATCGCTTCAGCCACCATGTGCAGATGCCTTCCAGGCTACATTCCGGCGTTCCCGAGGCCGTTAAATTTACCAAGGTGACCCACAGCGGACTGGAACTCGCCCCCATGGCTCCCGCCAACGCGGGCGACGATGCGCCCCGGGTGGTGATGGCGCTCGGTGACTATGATGGTGATGGGGACCAGGACGTATACGTCTCCCGGTGGCGAAGTGGGAGCCAAGCCAGCCGACAATATCTGTTCACCAACCGTGACGGCGCTTTCACCGATGTGGCGGTCCCGGCCGGACTGGCCCATGCCGGCAGAGACCTGACGGCCCTCTTCGCAGATTATGACAATGATGGCAATCCGGACCTGTTTGTGGGTAACAGCGTGGCCGACAGGTTGTACCGTAACCGGGGCGATGGCACCTTTGAAGATGTAACCGTTGCTGCCGGATTGGAGGCCTCCATAAACAGCCGGGCCGTCTTGTTTGCCGATTTTGACCTTGAAGGTGATCTGGATATATTTCTCGCCGCCGCATCCGGGAAGCGCATGCATCGAAATAATTCGGATGGGACCTTTAGCGAAGTGGAGCAGGAGGTAGGCATCGCGCTGGCCGGAGTGGTCATTAATGCTATCGGCTGGGGTGATTTTGACGATGATGGCGATATCGATTTAATCCTGGTCAATGAAACCGCTGGCATAAAATACTACGACAATTTGCGGCAGAACTATTACCGGGATTTGACTGCCCAGGTCGGTTTGGATGGCGTGGGACCCGCCACAGCCTTGGCAGTAGGCGACTATAACAATGATGGCCTTTTGGATCTGTACGTGCCGGGTCGTGCTGGTGGCCAACAGGCCTTATTCCGCAACAGAGGTGATGGCACTTTCGAGCGCGACACTTCTTCGGAGGCTGCGTTTAAGGGATCAGACCTACATCAGGTCCTGGATGCGATCTTCTTCGATGCCGACAATGATGGATATTTGGACCTCCTGGTGGCCGGCGCCGCAAAGGATGCGGCCGGGAGCCGCAGTGTCTGGTTATTCTATAATGGCGGCGATGGGATTTTTCAGGACGCATCGACCCTGCTTCCCGATAATCTGGGGCCTGTAAGCAAACTGGCTGTAGCCGACTATGACGGTGATGGCGATCTTGATATTTTTCTCGCCGGGGATGCTGCCGTCCATCTACTGCGTAATGACGGTGGCAACCTGAATCCTCATCTGGTCGTTCGGCTCGCAGCACTCAGGACCGGCAGCAGCAAGAATAACCATTTCGGCATCGGCGCCAAACTGGAAGTGAACGCCGGTACCCTGTACCAGATGAGAGTCATGACCACGCCAGTGGCCCATTTTGGCCTGGGAGCGCATGCAAACGCGGAAGTGGTGAGGGTGATATGGACCAACGGTGTGCGCCAGAACAGTTTCAATCCGGGACAGAACCAAACGATCATGGAAACCCAGATTCTCAAAGGCTCCTGTCCATTCCTGTTTGTCTGGAACGGGAAAGAATATGAGTTCGTTACCGATGTCCTCTGGGCCAGCGCGATCGGCATGCCGTTGGGGATCATGAGCGGCGAACCTCTGTACGCTTTTCCCAACTCGACGGATGAATATATATTCCTGCCCGGAGCAAGGCTGCAACCCACAAACGGCCAATATTCACTGCAGTTTACGACAGAACTGTGGGAGACCGCTTACCTGGATCAGGTGAAGTTGCTGGTGGCCGATCATCCCGACAGTGTCAACATGACCATCGACGGCAAGTTTACGCCCCCGCCCTTTCCCCCATTTCGTCTCTACGCGTTTGCTGAAAAGCGGGCGCCACTGTCCGCAGTAGATGGGCGGGGCAACGATCTGCTGCCGGCCATTATCCAGCACGATGGACAATACGTCCGAAACCTCACGCCTGACCGTTACCAGGGAATCGTCAAGCCCCACGATCTCATTCTGGACCTTGGCGATTTATCTCAGAGTGATTCCATTTTTCTCTTTTTACATGGCTGGGTGTTCCCTACCGATGCCAGTATTAACGTGAACATAGCGCAAGCCGGCGCCGCCCAACAGATCGCGCCGTCTCTGCAGGTTGTTGATGCACGGGGGGAATGGAAAACGTTGATACCAAATCTGGGGTTTCCCAAGGGAAAACACAAGACACTGGTGGTCGACCTGAGCAATAAATTTCCTGCCGGCGACTATCGCATCCGGATACGCACCAACATGCAGATATATTGGGATCACATCTATTACACGACTGCGATGAATGCAGGCCCCATACGGACGACCCTGCTGGACCCGGTGGCGGCAGAATTGCACTATCGGGGATTTTCAGAGGTGACGCAGACGACACGCTACTCTCCCCACACACCCGACTATCTCACTGTCTCGACAGAGCCGAGATGGAGGGACTTGACCGGCCGGTATACGCGCTATGGCGATGTCCTGCCCCTGCTGGGGGCATCAGACAGCAAATTTGTCATCATGAACGCCGGTGATGAATTGACCTTGGGATTTGACGCAACTGGTCTGCCCGCCCTGCCTTCCGGCTGGACCCGGGACTTTATTTTTTACAATGACGGCTGGCTGAAGGACGGGGACCTGAATACGGCGCATGGTCAAACTGTAGAGCCGCTACCGTTCCACGGCATGAGTTCCTACCCTTACGGCCGCTTTGATTCCTATCCCGATGATGAGGATCATATCGCCTACCGTCAAACCTATAATACGCGGCTGGTCACCACCGAGGCGTTCAGGCGGTACCGGGCCACTCGCCAGGGGAAAGGGACCCAATGAGGAGGATGCCTCAAAGACGCAGGGAGGTTTCTGCCGGTCACCTTGGACTGGGCAAGCCGGCCGCGCTGATGCTGCTGCTCACTGTTCTAACAAGCTGCAATTATTTGCGGCAAGACCAGCCACTGTTTGAAAAAATTGCTCCCCGGGCAAGTGGCATATTTTTTGAGAACAGACTCACCGAGGAACCGTTGTTCAACAGCATCAACTACCTCTACTTCTATGATGGTGGCGGCGTGGCGGTCGGTGACATCAACAACGACGGTCTGGCGGATATTTATTTTACCGCCAATATGCAATCGAACCGGCTCTACCTCAATAAAGGGGACTTCCGGTTTGAGGATATTACGACCCTCGCGGGTGTGGCTGGTGGCACTGCGGGATGGTCGACTGGCGTGACCATGGCCGATGTGAACGGCGACGGGCTCCTGGATATTTACGTTTCCCGGTCCAACTTTCTTGACAAAAGGGGAGCCAATCAGCTGTTCATCAACAACGGAGATTTGACCTTTACCGAAAGCGCCAAGGAGTATGGCCTCGACTTTTTCGGACTGTCGCGGCAGGCGGCATTCTTTGATTTCGATCTCGATGGCGATCTGGACATGTACCAGTTGAACCATTCCATGCATGCCAAAGAAACTTACGGGGATACGAGCCTGCGCCGCATCAGGGATCCCCAGGCCGGGGATAAGTTTTTCGTCAATGAGCAGGGCCACTTTTCAGATAGATCCGCCGAGGTGGGAATTTGGGAGAGCATTTTAGGATACGGTCTGGGCGTGGCAATCGGTGACATCAACCGTGATGGCTATCCGGATATATATATTTCAAACGATTTCCATGAAGATGACTATCTCTATTACAATAATGGGGACGGGACCTTTGCCGAGGCGATGGCGCAATCAATGGGCCTCATCAGCAGCGCCTCCATGGGCAACGACATGGCCGACATCAACAATGACGGCCTGCTGGATATCGCCGTTCTGGATATGATGCCGGAAGACCCGGTTATCCGGAAATCATCAGTCGGAGCTGATCCCCAGGATATCCGGAATGTGAAGTTGCGATTTGGCTATCATCCGCAGATACGCCGGAACAGTCTGCAGTTGAACCGTGGGGCTGCCCCCGGGGGGCCAGGGGCTTCTGGCCTGAAATACCACCTGTTCAGCGAAATTGGGCAGTTTGCAGGCGTACATGCCACCGACTGGAGCTGGGCGCCACTGTTTGCCGATCTGGATAACGATGGTTTCAAGGATTTATTCATCACCAACGGCATTTATCGACGCCCGAACAGCCTGGACTTTCTGAAATATATCAATGACAACGATCTCAAGCTCCGCATAAAATTCCGCTATAATCAGCAGTCAGTGCCTCCCATAGATATGGAAATTCTGCAGCGTGTCGTCGAACAGATGCCCAGTCAGGCGATTGCGAACTATGCCTATCAATCTCAGGGAGACATGACGTATGTGAACCGCGCCGCTGAGTGGGGTCTGGCCGACCCTGGCTTCTCCAGCGGAGCCGCCTATGCCGATTTTGATAACGATGGCGACCTTGATCTGGTGGTGAATAACGTCAATGCGCCGGCGGCACTTTACAGAAACAGACTCTATGGGGCCGATCCGGATTCTCTGCGGTTGGTTAACTATCTCAAAGTCAATCTGGTCGGCAGGGCTCCGAACACTTTCGGGATAGGCGCTCAGGTGACGCTCCATTACGGGGACC
Organism: Fidelibacterota bacterium; assembly: GCA_004124875.1. GTDB lineage: Bacteria > Fidelibacterota > Marinisomatia > SCGC-AAA003-L08 > TS1B11 > TS1B11. Next base: position 346,899 of record SCKJ01000002.1, read on the forward strand.
AACTGTTCTTCCAGCACTCCTCCGCCACCCGCGGATTTCAGTCCTCCGTGGAACCAGTCCTGAATTTTGGGCTGGGGAAGATTCAACGCCTCGATTCTCTGGAAGTGATCTGGCCAACAGGTGAATACCAGGTTTTACAGGATATCCCGGCCAGCCAGACGATCACGTTGCGGCAATCCGATGCCACGCGGACATACGCTTTTGTCTCTGAATTGCCTGAGCCGCCCTTTTTCCGGGACGTGACCGATGAGGTTCACCTTGACTTCTCCCATGAGGAGAACAAGTTCGTGGAGTTCAACCGGGAACCGTTTATTCCTCATTTTCTGTCAACCCATGGACCGGCTCTGGCCGTGGCGGATATCAATGGCGATGGCCTGGAAGATATCTATCTCGGCGGCGCAAAACATCAGCCGGGAGCAATTTATCTGCAGGATCATAAAGGGAATTTTAACAGCACTGCCGATGCCGTTTTTGCAGCAGACGCCCTCGCGGAAGATGTAGACGCCCTCTTTTTTGATGCCAACGGTGACGGCCTGCCCGATCTTTACGTGGTAAGTGGCGGCAACGAATTTTTTGGGCGATCTGTGGCGCTGAAAGACCGGCTCTATCTGAATATGGGCGGTGGCCGCTTTCGCAAATCCGAGGCGAGCCTGCCGGAGGCCTATGCCAATGGGGCCACTGTCGCTGCCGCCGATATAGATCGTGACGGCGACATGGATCTGTTTGTGGGCAGCCGCTCGGTTCCGAGGCAGTACGGCATGATCCCCCAGAGCTATCTGCTGATCAATGATGGCCGCGGAATATTTACCGACGAGACCTCGCAGATTGCTGCCGCGCTTTCCAAAGTCGGCATGGTGACCAGCGCTGTCTGGGCCGATTTGAACCTTGACGGATATCAGGACCTTGTGGTGGTCGGTGAGTGGATGCCGGTAACCGTGTTCCATAACCTCAACGGAATTTTGGTGGATGTCACCGAAAAATATGAGCTTCAGGACAGTCGTGGATGGTGGAACAGCGTGACCGCCGCCGACATCAATGGGGACGGCCTCGCCGACCTCCTGGTGGGGAACCTGGGGCTAAACGCATATCTCAAACCTGCGCAACGCAAGCCGTTACAAATGCACATCTACGATTTTTTCGGCGACGGCAAACTGAAGCAGATATTCAGCATGGACGAAGGCCAGCGTTCCCTGCCCCTGGCGTCTTTGGAAAAAATGACGGCAGGGATTCCGTCTCTGGGGGCCCGATATACCTCCGCCGCCGATTATGCGACCGAGTCGATCTGGGATATCTTCCCCCACGATCAGCTACAGGCAGCCACTGTGCGGACAGTGACGGAATTTGCGACGACCCTGTTCATCAATGGTGGCGATGGGACCTTCCAGAGGAGAAAATTGCCGGCTGAGACACAATTTTCGCCCGTCTACGCCATCGTGGTTGACGATTTCAACGGCGACGGCCATCAGGATATTTTGCTGGGCGGCAATTTTTTCGGCACGGAACCCGAGCAGGGCAGATACACGGCCAGCTACGGCAGTCTGCTGCTGGGTGACGGTTCCGGCGCATTTGCCCCTGTAAGCCTCCAGCGGAGCGGCTTTGCAGTCACGGGGGAGATTCGCCATATCAGAAAGGTCCGGGCCGCTTCGGGCGGGACCCTGGTGATAGTCGCTCGCAACAATGACCGCGCCGTCATATTCAGGAAGATGGTGGAGCGGCCATAGCGATGCCCTGGGCGCCTGGGGAGCGGGCATGACCGCGCCGCTGTTGCTGATCCCGGTGATGCTGTTTGTGGTGCTGGCAATCGGGTCTGGCGCCATGACCGTCTCACATGTCAACGACAGCTATTTTTGGGTCGTGGCGCAGTTTTCCGGCATGGATACGGCAACCGCTCTGAAATGCCATACCGCCGCCACTCTGCTGCAGGGATTGACGGGCATCACCACCGTTACCGCCCACTCGCTTTTTCTGTAATCATAGTTGCCGTCAGGACGAAATATAGGGGGCCTTCTGCCGGGTGTCTGCCCGCCGCGAACTCTGCATAAGGTTGCCGATACCGGAATCGCAGCAGTAATTTTCCCGCTGTAAACCATTTCATCCGTGACAGTTCATTACCCCTTTTCAAATTTCAATCTATATTCAAGGTCAGGCGAATGGTGAGTGACTCATACCTGTGGTGGCGGCACGGCGTCTTCTACCAGATTTACCCCCGCAGTTTTATGGACAGCAATGGCGATGGCGTCGGCGATCTGCAAGGCATCATCGACCGGCTCGATTATTTGGTGGAATTAGGCGTTGACGCCATCTGGATATCGCCCATCTTCGCCTCTCCAATGGCGGATTTTGGTTATGATGTCTCGGATTACAAAGGCATTCATCCCATGTTTGGCGATATGGCGACCTTTGACCGGCTCCTCAGCGAGGCCCATCGGCGGGGTTTGCGCATCGTGCTGGACTATGTGCCCAACCATTCTTCCGCTGAGCACCCGTGGTTCATTGAATCGCGCAGTTCCCGGGACAATCCCAAGCGGGAGTGGTATATCTGGAAAGACGGCAAATCCGATGGCGGTCCCCCGAATAACTGGGAATCGATATTCGGCGGGCAAGCGTGGGAATGGGACGCAACAACCAGGCAGTACTATCTGCATCTTTTCCTGCCGGAACAGCCCGACCTCAACTGGCGCAACCCGCAGGTAGTGCAGGCCATGCACGAAGTGCTTCGTTTCTGGTTGGATAAAGGGGTGGATGGCTTCAGGATGGATGCCGTCATGCTGTGCATGAAACATCCGGATTTCCCGGACAATCCTCCTGTCCAGGACCAGAGCGCCTGGAAGAGGATCGGCCTTACGCTGGAACCCGTTTACACCGTCAACCGTCCGGAAATCCACCCCATGTTGCGCGCCTTCCGCCAGCTGCTGGATCAGTACGATGGGGACCGCGTGATGATCGGGGAAACATGGTTGTTCGAACTGGATGAATTGGTCGAGTACTACGGCGGGGAGCTGGATGAGTTTCATATCCCGTTTAATTTTCTGGGCACGGTACAGCCCTGGGAATCCGGGGCGCTGCAGGCCGCAATATCGGCCTACTATAACGCTTTGCCTACAGGGGCTGCCCCCAATTTCGTCTTCGGCAACCATGACGTGCACCGGATGGCGACTCGCTTCGGAGCGGAGCATCACCGCTCGGCAGGTATGCTGCTGCTGACCCTGAAGGGCACCCCCACCCTGTACTACGCCGATGAGCTGGGCATGCAGGATGTGGACATCCCCCCGGCGCGGTGCGTGGACCCCTGGGGCTTGAATGCTCCTGACCTGAATATCGGCAGGGACCCCCAGCGGACGCCCATGCAGTGGGACAGGTCCCCGAATGCCGGATTTTCGCCTGCGGGGATCGACACTTGGCTGCCGGTGGCCGCTGACTACGGGAAAGTCAATGTGGCCGTTCAGCGCAACGATCCGGAATCCACGCTGCAATTTTATAAGGCCTTGCTAAAATTGCGCCGGGAGTTACCGGCCCTGCACCGCGGCAGCTTTGCTTTCGTGGACCAGACAACACCGGGCGTGATGGCCTACCTTCGCGAGGCTGATGGCAGGCGATTGCTGATCATCATCAACTTCGAATCCAAGGAGCAACAGGTCGACTATTCATTGCTGGGGAAAACAGGCAAGCTCCTGCTCTCAACACGTTTTGTCTCGCCAACGGAAGTCTCCATGTCCGCCCTGACACTGAGACCTTGTGAAAGCCTGCTGATCCAATTGATGGCCCATGTGAAGTAGAGCCACCGTATATAAACTATTACACTGTTGTTGATCTCAATGTTAACTTGAAATTCACGAGGGATATCCCATCCACTGTCGCAGATCGGCGCTGAGTTATGACCCCGTTAGAATTAAGGCCACTCGATCTATCTATTGTAGTGTTATATCTGATTGTTATTGTAGTGCTTGGTTTACGTTTTGCGAAAAAGAGCCGCAGTGCTGAAGACTACTTTCTGGGAGGGCGCCGATTCACCTGGCCCTTACGGCGTTAGTGGTCATTCTTTTTTGGTAACGTCCCGGTATGCGATGCGGGTCGTCTGCCCTCCCTCACTGCAAGGAGCATGTCCACTATGATTGATTTGCTGATCGTGCTGGCGTTTGTGGTCTACAGTATCAGCAACGGATTGCGGGCCAGGGCCAAGGCTTCAGAAAATCTGGAGGAATATTTTCTGTCGGGCCGCACGATTAAGGGCTGGCGGGCAGGCATCAGCATGGCCGCAACCCAATATTCAGCAGGCACTCCGCTACTGGTGACCGGGTTGGTGGCCAGTGGCGGTATATTCCTGATCTGGAGGCTTTGGATCTACGGACTGGCTTTCCTCATGATGGGCCTGATGCTGGGCAAATCATGGCGCAGAGCAGGCGTTTTGACCGATGCGGAGCTGACCGAAATCCGTTACAGCGGCGGTGGCGTATTGGCTCTGCGCGGACTGAAAGCCATCTATTACGGGACCCTCATCAACTGCATCGTTCTGGCGATGGTGCTGGTGGCCGCAACGCGCATATCCGAGACGTTCCTGCTGTGGGACCAATGGCTTCCGGCCGGTCTGTATCAAACCATATACGGCTGGGTTGGCGCCCTGGGGATCGAGTTATCGTCCGGAGTCTCGGGGCTGGAAACCCAGATTGCCTCCACCAATAACGCTATCAGCATTGCCGCCATCCTCACATTTACGACCCTTTACTCCACCACCGGAGGACTCCGCAGCGTCGTGGCCACTGATGTCGTCCAGTTCTCGATCGCCATGGTGGCCACTCTCATTTATGCCGTCATCGCGGTCAGGGCGGCCGGCGGATGGGGCAGTATGGGTGACAAACTGGTCGAACTTTACGGCGTCTCCCGGGCCGGGGAGATGCTATCGTTCTCTCCCCGGGGATGGGAGGCCCTCATGCCCTTCATGATGATCATTGGTCTGCAGTGGTTCTTTCAAATGAACAGCGACGGCACCGGCTATCTGGCCCAGCGAACCATGGCCTGCCGCACGGACCGGGACGCGAGAATCGCCGCGGTGGTCTTTACCTGGGCCCAGGTGCTGGTGCGCAGCCTGTTGTGGCTCCCCATCGCCGTAGCGCTGTTGATCATCTATCCTTTTGATCCCGCCACAGCCGCGGGCGAATCCTTTATCGCCAGCCGGGAGATTCTGTTTGCCACCGGCATCCATGATCTGCTGCCGGTCGGTGTGATGGGATTGATGCTTACCGGCCTGCTGGCGGCCATGGCCTCCACGATCGACACGCACCTGAATTGGGGCGCCAGCTATTGGAGCAATGACATTTACAAACGCATCATTAGCGAGGCATGGCTGAAGCGCAGCCCATCTTCCAAGGAGCTGGTGCTGGTGGCCAGGCTGTCGAATATCCTCATATTGGGCATTGCCCTGGTCATTATGAGTCACCTCGATTCCATACAGACAGCCTGGCATATCTCCCTTATCTTTGGGGCGGGGATGGGCTCGGTGCTGGTGCTGCGATGGTTTTGGGAACGGATCAATCTCTATTCCGAACTCTCAGCAATGGTCGCCTCACTGGTTTTCGCGCCCATACTCATCTTCTACGTACAGGAGGAATGGCTGAAGCTGCTGTTGATGTCGGTCCTGTCTACCGCGACGGTCCTGATTGTGACCTGGTTGACACCTCCGACGGAAGAGGGCCTGCTGACCAAATTTTATGATCAGGTCAAACCGTCCGGCCTCTGGCGCAAGACGGCCTTGCGCGCGGGTCAGGACCCTGAAATACCAGGCCAGGAGTTCAAGGTGGGGGCCGTCCTCGTGCTGACTTGCGGATTGTCAGTGTTCCTGCTCCTCACCGGTCTTGGCAAATTGATCGTTCCGGCTCCAGGCAGCACTCCGTTTTTGCCGTTGGGCTATGTGCTGTTGGGCCTGGCTCTGTTCCCGCTGTGGTGGAAGCGCGCCGTGGGAGGGGACGATGAGGCAGCTTAAACTGGATCCGGGCTGGGATGAGATATTCAACTTTCGACTACAGGGGATTTAGACAGTGAACCGTCTCAGGACTCGATTGAATCGTGCGCCAGTAGCAAGAATGGTCACCTTGGCCATGACCGGTCTCAGTCTGTTATCTTGCCTGGGAAACAGCTCACAGGCGCAGTGGGTGGACCCGATACTCGATTTTCCCCAGTCTGGCATGGATGACCCCTCCGCCTATCAGGGTTACGCGACTCGCTTTGTGCGGGATACGGACGGCAACACGGTGCAACTTTCCATCAATCGACGGCTGGGCAGGGTCGTCAATATTTGGGCCGATGATGCCAATGAGAGCATCTCCTTCACCGTCCGCGACAACCAGGGCAACCCGGCCGCCATGGAGTGGGAATCGGATGGGGCAGAAATTTCCGCGGACGGGCCCGCGAGATATGTTCGCTATACTTTGGCCCTGGGTTCCGACGGCCTGCAAATCTCACTTTTCCTCCTGGGCTCCATGCGGCAGGAACGCGATTACCAATATTTTAAAGGCAATATGGCCCCCTTCGGCAACGAACTGTTCAGCGAGCAGGAACTCCAGACGCTGATGGCCCATTTCAATAAATTATCTTCCGCGGAGCTGGCCCGCATCCTGCCGCTGCTCCGTGCCACCGACCTGGCGGAGCTCCGCAGCCGGCTGTTGCCCCGGGTATCTTACATCCAGACGCAATCGAGGGAAACCGCCCTGGTGCAACTGACCACGTTTGATGGGCTAAACCATTTATCGCTCGAGTTAAGCGTGGCGGGCAGCCAGGCGGAAATGACTCTATCTGAGGGGGTCGTGTCGATCACCCCCCTTGTTTCCGGACCCATCCAGCTCGCGGTAAAAATAGGCTCCGACTCCCCATCGCTGACCCCCCTGCGCCGCGATGAAATATTTAACGCGGATTTCCTGCGGTTCTACGGGCAGGCGAAAACTGAGCATGGAAACCTTCCTGCTGATTATGCCCATGCGGCGGACGGCTCCGTTGAGAAGGAGCAGTGGTTGCGATTCCCCTGGCTGCGGCGGCAGGTGCTGAGTGTGGAACTGCTGGTCTCCCAAGAAAAAATAATGGCCGGTTTACCCAACTTTGCCACTTATTTCGGGCGCGACATGATTATGTCGATGCTGATGTTTGAGTCTATCTGGTCACCTAAAATGCTCGAACAGGTAGTAGCCGCCGCAGTCAGGAAGCTATCACCAGCCGGGAAAGTCAGCCATGAAGAGGCGCTGGGCGGCCAGGCCATCCGTGAAAACGCAGCGCTTCTAAATCGCCTCATACCGGAATATCTCCTGCTCAAGCAAGAGACGGGCAGCGCGGCGGCCAGTCATTTCGATGAGATCACGGCGGTTCTGGAGCGGTTCCAGCTGGTCCGTGAAAACTACAACATGGTCGATGAGGACTTTCAACTCTCCCTGGTGGCCGCCCGTTATCTGGCCCGAGCCGATATTTCTATCGATCAGAAGCGCAAATTTCTCCTGGCCGATGGAATGAGGGGCGGCAGCGACTCCCGGCTGGCAATGCTGCTGCGTAATCTGGCCTATATTTCCGGCTTGATGCAGCCCTACATCGATGAGCCAGTGGTTGAGAATCTCGTGTCGTTCCCCCGCCGGGATGCGACCCGGTGGCATGCGGGCAGCTGGCGCGACAGCGGCGCCGGTTACGCCAACGGCCGTTACGCGCTGGATATCAACGCCATTTGGGCCCCCCACGCGTTGAAATCGATGGGGCAGATTTTCGCATCCCTTCGTGAACTCGGATTCACCCTGGAGGATCTGCAGTCCCATGCGCCGGAGGTGAACCTGCCCGCGCTGCACAAATACGCAGTTGATGGCGACGCCATGCGGTCTGATCTGAAGATTTGGCAGGGTGCCGTGCGCCACTTTGAAGTGTCTCTTTCGGCCGCTGAGGTGGAGGCCGGCGGACGTGCGAGACTGGCTCGGTTGCCGGAGCACGAGCGCGCGTTTTGGACCTCCATATCTGTGACCGGGACGGCAAAGCAGAGCGGCCTGGCATTTCTGGCCCTGGCTCTGGATGAGACCGGCGAACCGATACCCGTGGTCAGCACCGATCCTGCCGCGCTATGGTTCCTGGAAGATTATACCGCCGATATTCTCGCGGGAGAGAAATCTACCACCGATGTGCTGGAGCAAGTCGCCGCTGTGACCCGCCCCTACCCCCACGGCCTGTTTGTCGATGGCCTGGGACCGTTGGTATCAAATGACGCGTACGCCTCCGAGGCCGTATGGGAGGCCTTTCGCCTCGATCCCTACCATTCCCCGAGAGTTGTGTGGGGGCGGGAGGTCAACCTTATCCTGTTGGGTCTGGCTCGTCAAATAACGGGCGCATTTGACGAGAATGGAAATATCCGGGACCCCATGCTGGAAGCATATGTCGACCAGTTGCGGGACGCCTTGGACAAAATTTATGACGCTGTGGAAGCATCAGGACTTAAGCATAATGAGCTGTGGAGCTACCGGATAGAAGGCAGCCAACTGGCCCCGACCCGGTACCCCACCAGCTCGGACATACAGCTATGGAATCTCACAGACCTGGCAGTGCAGTATGCGCTTGGAACGATCCCGTCGCGGTGATTGGACCGTTTTCGTGCAGGCCGGTTGCGGTGTGTACAGCATCCTTTGTTACGAGTGAATAAGGAGGACCGCTTAAAATGGGTTCACTAGGTGTCATCGACGCAACAGTTATTCTGGCATACTTTGGAGGCGTTTTCGGTATTGCATACTGGGCCTCTTTGGCCAAGCGCGACACCAGCTCCGACTATTTCCTGGCTGGCCGGGATTTGGGCTGGCTGGCAGTGGGCGCCTCGCTCTTCGCCTCGAACATAGGCAGCGAACATCTCATCGGTCTGGCCGGATCCGGCGCGGCAGGGGGTTTGGCCGTTGGCCATTTCGAGTGGCTGGCGACCCTCATGCTGCTGATTCTGGGGTGGGTATTTGTGCCGTTCTATCAACGCAGTGGCGTAACCACCATGCCCGAATTTCTGGAAATGCGCTATAACGGCGCTTCCCGGACCTATCTGGCAACCGTTTCCATTATCGGCTATGTGCTGACCAAAATCAGCGTCTCGCTCTACGCGGGCGGTTTGATCATTGGCGGACTAACGGGCATGAGCGTCTGGACCAGTGCGGTCATTATTGTAATAGCCACGGGTGTCTATACCATCATTGGTGGATTGCGGGCCGTGGTCTACACGGACATGTTGCAGGCCGGCATCCTGATTATCGGATCCCTGGTATTGACTCTGCTGGGTCTCGACGCCGTGGGGGGGTGGTCTGGTTTGAAGGCAAGTGTGCCACCTGACTTTTTCTCTATGTGGAAGCCCTCCAATCATCCCGATTTCCCCTGGACGGGCGTCATTTTTGGCGCTCCTATCCTGGGTGTGTGGTATTGGTGCACCGATCAGTATATCGTCCAGCGAGTACTGGCTGCCCGCAACATCAGCATTGCGCGATCCGCCACCATATTCGCCGGTTATCTGAAAATTCTGCCGGTGTTCATTTTTGTTTTACCCGGCGTGATAGCATTCGGATTGTACAGCACGCCCGAGAACCCACTGGTCGACAATGCGCTGCTGACACTGGCGACCAATATCTTGCCGACCGGCCTCTCCGGGCTGTTTATAGCGGGACTCCTGGCGGCACTTATGAGCTCCCTCAGCTCCGTGTTCAATTCTTGCTCCACCCTCATCAGTTGGGATTTTTATAAAAAGTTCAAACCTGCGGCAACGGAAGCCCAGCTCATCCTGGTTGGACGTCTAGCCACGGGTGTGCTCGTGATCCTGGGCCTGCTTTGGATACCGTTCATGAAACATATCTCATCGCAGCTCTACATCTATCTCCAGAGCGTCCAGGCTTACATCGCGCCGCCGATTGCGGCCTGCTTCCTGCTGGGCATATTTTTTCCCCGGCTCAACGGCAAGGGGGCCATCACCTCGCTCCTTTCCGGGGCCGTGTTCGGAGTGCTCCGCCTCGTACTGGAACTGGCCAATGGGCCGGATAAGATGGGTCTGGCCGACGGCACAATCTGGGCCTGGATAGCGGAGATCAATTTCCTCCATTTTGCGGTGCTCCTGTTCGTGGTCAGTTCAACCATTCTGACAGTCGTTAGCCTGCTGACGGAGCCACCCAACCGTGAGCAGATAGCTGGCCTCACCTATGCGACCGGCCTCGAAGGCGCAGGTGGCGTCACGACTGGCACTTTGGCCGACGGCGAGCCGAGCGAAGCCACCACGAAGAGCCAGGTCATACTGTCGGTATTGGTCGTCGCTATCCTGGTCGTGCTGTGGACCATTTTTGCATGATCGTGGGGTAGGAATGGGTGGGAGACTCCGTGCCCGCTGCCGTGCCTGATTCTAACGCCCCCCGGCAGGAACTGCGTATTGGCGTTGATGTCGGTGGCACCAACATCGATATCATCGGCCTGAGCAAGAGTGGCGTCGTACTTGGCCGAAAGCGGGTTTCCACGCCTCAGGGCAGCTATCCCGGTACCGTTCGGGCCATCGTGGAGCTGATTCACGAGTTGGAACAGGAGCTTGACATGCAAGGCTCTATCGGCGTCGGCATACCCGGTGTCGTCTCGGCGCAAACCGGACGGGTGAAAAACGCCAACTCGACCTGGCTCATTGGTCACCCGTTGGACAGGGACCTGGCCTCGGCGCTTGGGCGTCCGGTCCGGTTGGCTAACGATGCCAACTGTTTCGCGCTTTCAGAAGCGGTGGACGGGTCAGGTGCAGGCGCAGATGTCGTGTTCGGTGTCATCCTGGGGACCGGTGTCGGCGGCGGGCTGGTCGTAGGCGGCCGAATTATATCGGGCAGAAATCAGATTGCGGGAGAGTGGGGCCATTTATCACTGCCTTGGCCCGACCCGGATGAATACCCGGGTGAAGCCTGCTATTGCGGTCTCCGGGGCTGCATTGAGACCTTCCTTTCCGGTCCCGCCTTTATCCGCAGCTATCAAGCGCCGACGGGGAAAATCCCATCGGCAGCCGAAATTGTAACTCTCGCCGGCCAGGGTGATGCCCGGGCGGAGGCGGCGCTGGTGAAATATGAGGACCGCCTGGCGAAGGCGCTGGCCCTGATGCTCAACATCATCGACCCTGACGTTATTGTTTTGGGCGGCGGCCTGTCGCAAATTGAAAGACTCTATGAAAACGTCCCGGCGAAATTAGTTGATCATGCTTTTTCAGATACTATCAGAACAAGCATTCTGCCGCCTAAACATGGTGATGCCAGCGGGGTCCGTGGCGCCGCCTGGCTCTGGCCACCCGGCAGTTCAGACGCCTGATGCGAAATCGCCGGGACCATCGCTGCGTATCCTGGCTTTATCGAGCGCCTGGACTCGGGAATTGCAATGCATCGAGTAATTTGATGACTCTTGATCACATGCCATCCGCGAGGGTAGCGTGATGACGGGTATTGGGAGAATTTTTGGATAGCAGGCAATTTGCGGCCACCTGCGTTGCAAGCGCCGCACGTTGCTACTCCCGTCGAGATATGCCTGTGCCGGGGACGAAACTTCCTTCGACAGGCTCAGGGCGGGCTTCTTGTCTCGGCGAACAGTGAGGCGTGAATAGTGCGGATATTTTAGAATCGCCCCTTTGCCGTCCTCACTCGCCCAACCCCCTCAGTGAGGATACCCTGCCGCGGTGGCCACTGCAACCTGGCCGATCATTTTCCTTTCTCGACAAGCTCCATTTCCCGCTGATCGATGTCGTTTTCTACGGCCGGCTGAGACCGGAAATAGGCAATCAGGTCCGAGATTTCGTCATCCGTCAGCGAGGTGTGATACGTCATGCGCGGCATCATCGGCCAGCGGACCATTTCGGTATCGGGGAGCGGCCGTAGCCGCATGCCATATTTAACGGCATTATAAACCTCTTCGTCAGTAAAAGAGCCGATGCCGGTCTCCTTATCAGGTGACAGGTTGGCGCACATCACCGTGGGCCGATCAGGTACTTCGTAACGTACCCCTCCTGCTAGAGGTTCGCCGAAATCTGGAAATAATTTGGGGGCATAAGCATGACAATCAATACACGCGCCAAGAAAGGCCAATCGCCGTCCGCGGTCTTCGGCTGTAGTCATACTGGGCACATAATCGTTGAAGAAATCCTCCTTGGCGTAGATGTAATAGAACATCCCCGTCGAAGCCAGCATCTTCGTGCTCATCGTTAACTCTGTTTTGTCTGGCGTATGGTTAACGGGCTCCGGCCCCGTCCGCAGGTAAGCCACCAAGGCCATAGCCTCTTCATCGGTCAATACGGCGCCGAATGTCGCCCAAGGCATAATTGGGAGCAGTAGACGGTTGTCGCGCCCCAGGCCCTTGGTAATGGCCCTGATGATTTCTCCATCGGTCCAAGCGCCTATGCCGGTCTCCTTGTCCGGTGTGATATTGGGTGCGGCTAATCTGCCGTAATCCGCGTTGATGATCAAATCCCCGGCCAGATGCATCTCTTGCTGAGGATCGCCCTCAAAGCTGCCCGTCGTATGGCACGATCCGCAGGCCATGATGCCCTCGGCCAATTTCTTGCCTAACGCAACGCGCCCAGGTGTGATCGCGACCGAAATATCGGCAGCCCGCCCGACACGCCCGGGAATGAGCTTGGCGCAGGCGCTCAGCAAAATAGTGATGCTCAAGATGATGGTTGGGGTCCGTCTCATGTCTGTCTCCCGGAACGAGCCGCTACTGGAGCAAACAGCGGGCCGGATTATTTCGTTAAGCGGTGAAGCGGCAATTCGCCTGCCGGAAATATAACGATATTCCTATTGGAATGCTACCGGCCGGATTTCGAACGCCATCTTATCCGGAGCCAATCTCGCAGCGAAACTGATGACGTTTCAAAAACGAGCATGGCAAACGAGGGGGTAATTTGACCCATGGTGACCCCCTTCCCCGGAAGTTGAATCGCTGTCAGGGGCGCAACAGGGTTCAGTCGTTATGTTCCATCACGATTACAGCTTTGCCTACCGCGCGTCCCTCCTCCACACGGCGCATTGCCTCCGGGAGTTCGCTCAGCGTGTAGCGTTCGCCAATGGCAGGCTTAAGCTTGCCGGATTCCATGAGTGCCCGCAGAGTGTCCAGATCCGGACGGTTGGGCATCGAGAGAAAATTGCTGATCCTTTTACGCCCCGCCGGTGTCTTACCTCCTCCGGCGAACATCACCTGGATCATCCGCTTCGTCGAGCCTCCGACCAACACGTAAACGCCCTCGTCAGACAAGCGTGGCAGATAGTCCGATGACGCACGAAAGGCCGCTGTATCGAGGATAAAGTCGTAGAGATTGTCGCTCTGGGTCACGTCATCCTGCGAGTGATCGATTACATGATCGGCGCCGATTGAACGCACCATGCCGACCTTGCCCGCGCTACAGACGCCGGTCACCTCGGCGCCGTACGACTTGGCGATTTGCACGGCGAAGGTCCCGACGCCGCCACCCGCTCCGATGACCAAAACCTTGTCTCCCGGCTGAATCTGACCCTGATTACGAAGGCCCTTTAAGGCGGTGGCGCCCGCCATCGGGGCGGCCGCGGCTTCCTCGAAAGTGACCCCGGTAGGCTTCAACACAACTGCATCGGCCGGCGCAGCGACATACTCGGCGAATGCGCCCCAGCCGCTGTTGGATAGATCTCCGAAGACCTCATCACCAGGCTTGTACTCGGTGACGCTGCTCCCGGCGGCTTCGATCACACCGGAAAAATCGGCGCCTGGGATGGCGTTCTTGGGCTTGAGCAGACCACTGACGAACCTGATCGGGAACGGGGCACCCCTCAGCATATGCCAGTCGGCTGCATTGACAGACGCCGCTCGCACTTTTACCAGGACTTCATCGTCTTTGATCGTTGGTTTGTCCACCTCATTGAGCTGTAGAACATCCGGTGATCCGTATTTTCTAGTAACAATCGCTTTCATGGAAAATCCTGTATCTTATGTTAAGGTAATCTTCTTAACCGATTTCTCCTGCTTTGGCGGTCACGGAAGCAATGGCGCGGAGCGCAAGCAAGACATAGGAAACGACAACGACAACTGAACCCCAATCTGGAACTGCTTTGGTCGTTGAGTCTCCCGCTCTGAACAAGTCGCCGATGACGAACTTAATGAATAGATTCTCAATTCACTACTTGCCAGGTGTGATGCGTCGTTCCCTCCCGGACAGTTACCGCAGATATTCAAGAGTCAACATGATAAGGTTGTTTAATGGAGAAACTGGTCCGGAGATCGGTTCGAGATAAACTGGGATACAGAAAGGTTTTACTGTTGCTGAAATATGCTCGATTTATCGGCCGTATCGCCCACCCACATAGAGATTTTAACATACCCCATTCTACCTTCTCTGAGTTGCGGAAAGCTTTTGAAAGAGAAGGAAAAGCTGGGCTGAAAAGAAAGTAACCGGTAGCCTATACTCACCCCAAACGAGTTCCACCGCAGGTTATTGAAATGGGACTCCAAATCAGGCGATCTCAGCATTTGGGTGCTGAGCGTATCCTAGTGTACTTGCGGCTTGATGATGGGACTACTTTATTAGTATTAAGCGTCTACGGTATCCGCTCCGTATCCGGAAGATACTATTTCAGCAGCACCATTTTGCGCGTGAGGATTTTTCCGTCGGCAGCTCGAGTTCGACGAGTAATATTGATCGTTGGCTGGATTCATTACAGCCACCGGCTTTCAGTTGTTGTCCATCATGGTGTATGTACCCACGCCCACGAATCGATCCACATATTATTGCCTTCTGCACGTTATTTATGCCCCAACTGTAATATAGATACTCTCCTATCTCAACTATGCTTGTATCATCGAAATTTCTATGATACATTTCCGCAGGTAAATTCGCTACCGCAGCCTCGCGGTTTTGTTGTGGGCATGATAAGGTGATAATTTGGATTCCAATCTATTTAGTATAGGCGCACTCGGGGCTGGTACAATCCCAAACAATCAAATCTCTTGTAGATTGATCTATCCAACTCGCCGGGACGGCCGTTCGATCTTGTCGTATTCTCCAGGGTTTATTTCGTGGACACGTAAAAATAACAGAAGGGGCCGATAAAGCCGAGAAATAGACGCAAGCAGATTTACCATTCGAGTATAGATGGGGGAAAATACTCGAGTTTATTACACCGACGACCGCATGCGACTTGGTGATTTTTACCGGAGTTTCCACTATGATCCCCCAAAATCCGTTCTGGAACTATTGCCCCTACGAAAATCAGGGGGCTCGACCAATCTTACCCCTAAATAGATATTTCGGCTGCAGGCAAATATCAGTTCGTGACGAACCTTCGATGCCGGGCAGTCAAATAAAGGCAAGGCTATTTTTCGCGGCATTGATTTCGACGCTCCCGCCGGCCAAGGCGTTCATCCGCAGCTGCACATCCCATGCGACGGGCCCTCATAGGGCATGCCGGGTACCATCGCAGGGCCTGGTTGCGATGATGACATGGTGATAACAGCTTATAAACCTTTCGCGGGCTGGGACGGGGACATCGACGAAAAGACGGACATGCGCCCAATTCCATGACGCATAGTGATTACATGCCCAATTACCCACGACTATCCGGCAGCCCCACCGAGGAATCGGAGCTCGAAATGAGGGCAAGGATCAATCCCGTATTACACAGGGCAGCCTATCAGGTTGCCACAGCCTTGACTCTGATCCTAATCTTTCTGGTTTTTGGCGGTTCAGACTGGGTTGGCGACAAACAGATTCACACCCTGATGGAAATTTCGGCCACTCTGCTGGCATTTATGGCAGGCACCGTTGCCCTGATCGGGTACTACGCCCGGAAAAACAACATGATCCTATTCGTGGGCACAGCGATGCTGGGTGCCGCTTTCCTGGATGGCTATCATACGATTGTAACTTCCACTTTCTTCGACGCCTACTTTCCCTCTCCGCCTCCCTCACTGATTCCGTGGAGTTGGAATGCCTCGCGGACATTGCTGTCGATCCTCATGTTAGGGAGCTTGGTTGCGTGGCGGCGGGAACAGCGCCTGGGAGCTGCTGGCCGCATCAAAGAGCAATCGATTTACCTGGCTGTGGGAGGATTGACTCTCGCTTCATTTCTCTTTTTTGCCTTTGTGCCCCTGCCCAGAGCCTACTACCCTGAGCTCGTTTTCGGACGGCCGGAGGAGTTTGTATCAGCGACTATTTTCCTCGTTGCCCTGATTGGCTATTTATCCAGCGGGGAATGGAAGAAAAACTCCCTGGTGCAATGGTTGATCCTGTCACTTACTATCGGTTTCTTTGCTCAAGCCCTGTTTATGCCTTTTTCTTTCAAACTGTTCGACTGGATGTTCGATGCGGCGCATATGCTGAAACTGGCCAGCTATGTTGTCGTACTGGCCGGGCTTTATATTGATATCAGCGATACCTACAAAGCCTCTGAAAAATCAGGACAGAAAATCGACCGCGACGCCTTCGAAACACAGAAAATCACAGCGGAGTTCCGGGCCATATTCGAGAACATGGTGGATGGATTGATCACCATGGACGACCGGGGAACTATCGTCAGTTTTAATCCGGCAGCGGAGCAACACTTCGGATACCGGGCAGAGGAAGTTATCGGCCAGAATTTTAAGATGCTCATGCCTGAGCCTGACCGCGGCGAGCACGACGTCCGCCTTAGCAACCCTGCCGATTCGGGGATTAAGGAAATCGTCGGCATCGGACGGGAGGTCACCGGCTTGCACAAGGACGGCTCGGTTTTCCCGATAGACCTGTCAGTCTCTGAGAGTGAATTTCAGGATGAGATGATATACACCGGCATTGTGCGCGACCTCTCAGAAAGGAAGCGATCCGAGGATGCTATCCGACTGCGAGATGCCTCGCTCCTTTCATCTCAAAGCGCCATGATCATCATTGATCTTGATGGGATTATCACTTTCGCAAATCCGGCGTTTATGAAAATGTGGGGATTTGCGGATCGGCTCAGCATATTGGGCAAGTCCCTCACTGACTTTTTCTACGAATGGCAGGACATGGAAAACGCGCTTTCTAAGACAATCCAGGAAGGGGAATGGGGGGGGAAATTGTTCGCCAGGAAGCTCGACGGTACTCCCATACTCGTCCTGGGCACATCGAGCAAAGTTGTGATTTCAGATGGTGAAGTGGCTGCAATGACCTTCTCCTTTACCGACATCACGCAATCCAAGCAGTATGAAGAAGCATTGGTTACTGCGAGGGAGAAAGCAGAACGGGCTGACCGGGCAAAAAGCACATTCCTGGCCAATATGAGCCATGAGCTGCGCACTCCTCTCAACGCTATTATTGGCTACAGTGAGATGCTGGAGGAAGATGCCAGGGAGCAGGGCCTGGACGATATGGCATCGGATCTTCAAAAAATCCACGGTTCGGGTAAGAATCTCGTCGCGCTCATCAACGATATTCTCGATATCTCCAAGATTGAAGCAGGTCGTATGGACCTGTTCCTTGACAACTTTGAACCGGTTGACCTGATTCACGAGGTTGAATCAACTATCCTTCCCTTGGCCGAAAAAAATGGCAACACATTCTCAATTTATCAGATCACCGATCTGGGAAACGCTCATGGTGACCAGACGAAGGTAAGCCAAGTGCTTTATAATCTACTCTCAAACGCCTGCAAGTTTACGAAGGACGGGCAGATCACATTAACCGCTGAGCGTGTTCTTCTGGATGGCATCTACTTCTTCAGGTTCGTAGTGTCCGATACGGGTATCGGCATCCGACCAGAGGACTTGGGCAAGTTATTCAGGTCATTCTTCCAAGCCGATGAAACTACAACTCGCAATTACGGCGGGACCGGTCTCGGCCTCGTTCTTTCAAAACAATTCTGTGAAATGATGGGAGGCAGGATTTCCGTTCAGAGTCAACCCGGCGAGGGGTCGGTTTTTACGGTAGAAATTCCTGTCGATCTGCGCATCACCGGAACCCGTCCAAGCCAATTTACCAGTCGTGAAGTTGAAGCAACCATCCCCGCTGAGCCCGTGGGTGATGTGCAACAGTACAATGTTCTCGTCATTGATGACGACCCTGTGGCCAGAGAATTGTTATCACGCGATATCGCCTCTATCGGGATTGGAGTCATTACTGCCAGCGATGGGGAGACAGGCCTCAGATTGGCAAGAGAGTACCAGCCGGTAGCCATCACTCTTGATGTAATCATGCCGGGAATGAACGGCTGGGAAGTCCTGGCCCAGTTGAAAGCGGATCCTGAGCTTGAGCACATTCCGGTCATCATGACCACCATCTTCGAGAACAAGAAAATCGGTTTTAGTCTGGGTGCTTCCGAATACCTGATTAAACCGATAGACAGGCAGCATCTACAATCAATAATGGAGAGGTATAAGCCGGAGAATGAAAAAAGGTCGGTTTTGATTGTGGATGATGATGAAGACCTCTGGGCATTTTATAAGAGTACCCTCGCGTTGGCTGGCTGGGATGCATACCTGGCGGAAAATGGCCTTAGGGCCCTGGAGATGCTGGAGCAGACAATTCCTGATGTCGTTATCCTCGATCTGATGATGCCTGAAATGGACGGTTTCGAGGTCGCTGCGAAGTTAAGAAACAGGGAGGAGTGGCGATCAATACCTGTGATCGTGTTAACCGGCAAAGATCTTACCCAGGAAGAGCGCAACGAGTTAAACGGAGGCATCGAAGCTTTTTTGGCAAAGGGCGATGAGGGGATCGCCGATACCTTGCGATCGGTCATTGAGCGCACCAGGGGCGGCATCAGGTAGGATATGGAGGATCAAGAACGCGCGTATGGCAACCATCTTATTAGTTGAGGATAATGAACTGAACAGGGATATGCTTGCCCGGCGGCTGGCTCGTAAGGCCTACGTAGTAGATATTGCAGAAAACGGTAAATCGGCCCTCGAAGCGGTTGCTCTGGACAGGCCTGACATCATACTACTGGATATGAGTATTCCGGTAATCGACGGCTGGGTGGTAACCAAGCAGTTGAAGGCCGATCCCGAGACTGCTCATATTCCCATCATTGCCCTGACTGCCCATGCAATGACAGAAGACCGGCGAAAAGCCCTGGAAGCAGGCTGTGATGAATATGTAAGCAAACCGGTAGACTTTTCAGAATTGCTTGAGAAAATTGAATCCTTATTGGGAGACAGAACTTAATGATTCGGGAAAGCGGACTTGGGACGATCCTAATTGTTGATAGCGACAGGAGCACTCTTAAGATCCTGGAGAAGTATCTGCAACAACAAAACTTTCAGACGCTATGTGCCGCGGATGGTCAACTCGCCCTCAAATACATTAGTGACGGTAGTGTCGATCTTGTTCTGTTGGATATAGAAATGCCACAGATGAGTGGCCATGAAATTCTCGAAGCAATTCGTCGGGATCATCCAGCAGTGGAATTGCCCGTCATTATGGTTACCCCAAGGGATGAAGCATCGGATATTCTGAGAAGTTTCGATCTTGGCGCCAACGACCATGTCGTAAAGCCATTTATTTTCCCCGTGTTGGCGGCAAGGATAAAGACGCAGTTGGTTTTAAGAGGCGCCGTCGCCAGGTTACGGGCAAATGGAGCCCGGCCGGCCACGCACTTGGAGAAAAAGTCACCGGAGATAGCCCATACTCAACGCTCAATGGCTGAAGAGGGCAGGATACTGGTCGTCGATGATAACGAGGATAATCGGGCGATTATTTGTCGCAGACTGGAAACAAAGGGCTACGAAGCGATTCCTGCTGAGAGCGGAGAACAAGCCTTGCAAATGCTTGAAATGGACCAGTATGATCTTGTCATTCTCGACATCATGATGCCAGGCATGGATGGCACTGAGGTTCTGCAGATTATCCGTGAGAAGTATAGCTCCTCTGAATTGCCGGTTGTCGTGGCAAGCGCTAATACCGAGAGAGATGTCATGATTGAGTTTCTCAATAATGGCGCCAACGACTTTATAACCAAGCCCATTGATGCTGCCGTCATGAACGCTCGCGTCGAAACCCTGATTGCTTACCGGCGCAGCTGGAATGAGATACAGGAATCCCGGGATATTCTTGATAAGATTGCAAGTGATCGGACCAGTGAGCTGGAAAAGGCAAATGCGGCCCTTAAAAAGGAAATAAAAGAGCATCTTGAACTGCAGGCAAAACTGGAGATCAGCGAAGCAAAATATAAGAGCTTGTTTGAAGACTCAAGGGATGTCATTTATATCACGCAGTTCGATGGTACAACTTTGGATATGAACGAGTCTGGTTTGGCTCTCTTCGGGTACTCTAGAGATGAATTGGCACAACTCAATGACAGGGAACTCTACAACGATGCAGGTGATAGAGATAACTTGTTTAAAAATATTCTCAAAGATGGATTCTTGCGTGACTATGAAGTTAGTATGCGCAAAAAGGATGGGACCCCTATTACCTGTCTGATAACAGCGACTTTGAGAAAAGATTCTGATGGCGAGGCTATCGGCGTCCAGGGAATCTTGAGAGACATTACTGAAAAACGGAATCTTGAAAACCAGCTTCTCCAAGCTCAGAAAATGGAAGCGATGGGGCACTTGACAGCGGGCATAGCCCATGATTTCAATAATGTATTGGCTGTCATTCATGGCGCCCAACAACTTTTGGCGATGAAGATCAATGGCAGTGGTGATGGAAGCTATCTCTCACTCATTTCTAAGGCGGTGAAGCGAGGGCAGTCAATTACCAACCGGATGCTCACTTTCAGCCGCAAGAAGGAGCCGGATTATCAGATAGTATCTATCATGGCTGCGCTTGATGACACCCGGGGAATTGCTCGGCATTCGCTGCCCAAGACAGTCTCTATCGATATTGAAGAGTTCACCGGTGAGGATCTAATAAAAGCTGATAAGGAGCAGCTCAATCTAGTCTTACTTAATTTGGTTATTAATGCGTCCGATGCCTTGCCCGATGGAGGCCAGGTAATTTTAGGAGTACACGAGGCAAGCGACGAAGAGGTCAAAAAGCACACCCAGGATGCAGGAACAGGCTATTTATGCGTCACCGTAGCAGATAATGGCGAGGGTATGGATCAACAGACACAGGAAAACATTTTCAGTCCGTTTTTCACCACAAAAGAAGCCGGCAAGGGGACCGGTCTGGGATTATCAATCGTCTATACCATCGTTCAAAATCATCAAGGTTGGATTGAAGTTGATAGTCGACCCGGAAAGGGAACCACGTTCACTATCGGTTTCCCCAAAATTGAACTGAATCGGCCTGAAATTGCGAGTAGCGTGGACGATCTCAACCTTAGATCGGGCCAAGGTCAAACGATCCTGATTGTAGATGATGAACCGGAATTGGTTGACATGATGACCGAAATATTGACGAAAGCGAATTATAAAACCATGAGTGCGGCTAACGGAAAGCAGGCCCTTGAACTCTATATGAAAAACATGGACCGACTGGATCTTATCGTTGCCGATCTCGATATGCCAGTTATGGCCGGAACCGAGTTCATTAAGAAAGTTGGAGACGTTTCACCTAACATCCCGATTATTGTCTGCTCCGGCTATCTGGAAGAGAACGAATTTGAATCACTGAATGATCAGCAAGTTTTGGCCATTTTAATAAAACCAGTCAACTATAATGATCTCCTTGAAGCAATCCGCAAAGCGCTGATACCCCCATCAGCATCATAAGCAACAGAGGTTGCCAACCAACTGATCCGAGTCTTGCTCTCAAGTGAGAAAATTTAAAATGGATATCCCTGGCTTTAAATAATGAGGAGGGATATTCCCCTCGATCCCGAACTATGGAACGCTGATTACTGAGGTCGGCGGCCAGTGTGATAATCTAAGGCGTTCAGGGAGATCGTGATCCAACTCGGCCTCAAAGGACACCGATTTCACAATCTCCCTCATACCTTTTGTGTCCATACCCGGCTGCCCAATTTGTAGTAAAATACATCCCGGCTTCCAACCATTGATCGGACTGCTTGCTCAGTAAAATTAAAACGACTTGCTGCAGACTTGATAGATAGATACTCGGGAGGCTTAGTTTGTTTGATTTCCTCTCGTTGATTTTTGATGACATTCAGTTGCTCACAGATGAAACGAAGTTGTTTATCCGTGCCCGTAATCTGGTCAGAAGTGGTCACCATAGGACATTTTACTCCCCCATTTTCCATACTCTTTTTCAGTTTCACGACGAGACCCAAATGATCTGAAAATCCATGCTCGGCAGTTCAATGCCGTCCCGAGCCACAAGAATAGTCGGCAGTAGCAGTGGCAGTTGGCGAGAATGGGATTGGAACTGCCAACTGGTTTCCACTCCCCCCTATTTCAGCAGCACCATTTTGCGGGTGATGATTTTGCCATCGGCAGAGAAGACGGCAAAGTAGATGCCTGAGGCAAGATTCTGTCCAGCTCCGTCCCTGCCGTCCCAGCCGATCTCATGACGGCCCATATCCATCCAGCCCTGAACCAGCGTCACGACCTCCTGCCCCAGCAGATTATACACCTTCAGCGAGCCCCTGGCAGGATGCGGGAGCGCATACCTCAGAGTCGTGTTCGGGTTAAAGGGGTTGGGATAGTTCTGGGCCAGGGCGAAGGCTTCAGGCAAACCCGACAAGATTTCTTCCACCGCGCCGGCCACAAACTGCTCGTCTCCTGCGACCACGTTGAGCCGCCGGGGGAACGCCTCCGTGTACCTTGTCAGCACGATCTCGCCCTCCTCGCCAAGAACGTGTTGCTCTCGGGTAACCTGATCGACCAACACCCGCGTTAAGCCATCCTTGGCGCTCGAGTCGAGCCTGTAGCGCAGGGTGACGGGGCTCTGCTCATCCTGGCTGCGGATGGCCAGGTTCCAGACGCCATTATCAAGATCATCGCCCCGCAAATCTGTCGTCCTGGGAGTGTAAGTATCGCTCCACAGCTCGTTTTCCATCGTCATCGACAGGTAGCCCTCAACGAAAGGCAACTCCGGCTGGTCGCGCCGGTCGAGACCCTCTGCCGCCCCTGCAACGCGGCCGATGATGTTGCCGAAATCGACATAGTGCGCCCCTTCAACGGTGAAGGTTAGGGTCCAGCCTTGGGGAGCGGGCGGACTTTTCGCAATCGATTCGGGAAGCCCCTCCCCTCGGCACTTACCGTTGCCAGCCCTTTTGTCAGGGCAATATTATCTTTTTAATAAAACTCTTACCTGCTTGAACAGTTCAAATTGTTAGAGGTTTACTTTCATTCGTCCCCTGAACCGGGCAATCCAACGCCAGTCAATCTAACCAATGAGTCCCAAGCGGCTGTTTGCAGATTTAGGTCAAATAGATGGGCTTCGGTTTGTACCTCTATCGGTCCCACCAATACGCGGGGAGGTGACGCCCAGAATTGCCCCGACGTTTCCGGCCCAAAGTTGCTTGCATCCAGGTAGCGCTTTGCGCCTGCCGGCAAAGGTCCCGCAATCTTGAACCAAGGGCCAACGACCTTCATAATTGGAATCAGCAGCCAACGCATTATGGCCGGCAGTTCGCGTGCGAAACTCGTCCCGGGGCTGCTGCCAGGCGACATGGCAACCACAACCATACCCTCAGGCAACTCACGCGCGAGGACTGCTACCCACCACGCCACCCAGATTTTGGCGTTGCTGTAGACGTTATTGAAATTGAAGGCTGGCTCTTCACCGCGCGCCACTGCGTCCATGGCAGCCTCGAGGCCGCCGCCTACTGCGGTCTGTATGGCACCATAATCATACAACATGTTGCTCATGCCGGGCATGGGCACACTCCCACGCGCGGCCTCCGAGCCTGCAATGACAATGTGGGCATCTGGCGTCAGCTTTCCTGCCTCAAGAAGTTTCATCGTGAGTACGTGATGGCCGAATAGGGTTGTCGCCAAGATTAGTTCTATACCATCACTCGTTCTTCTCAATGACTGTGCGCCAACCCCAGCGTTAAGCACCAGCAGATCGATATTTCCAGGCTGCTCAATAAGATCTTGAGCTGCACGGATGGACGACTCAATTTCAGACACATCGACCGCAAGAATTTCAAATACGTCTTGTCCAGTTCTTTCAATAAGCTTCTCGCGGGCCGTGGCTGCTTTGTCCTCAGTCCGGCAGGCCAAAATTATGCGACCGTATCCGGCATCTGCCAGCTGAGCCGATGTCTCGAATCCGAGACCTGAATTAGCGCCGGTGACAAGGGCAGTTTGATGGGCATAAGTCATTTATTCGCTCTCCGTCGAATCAGATATTCTGCATATACAATTGGGAAATTGGACCTCAGTCATTCCGCTTGAAACCTGTGATCTGAGACCCGTATTGCCCTATAATTTACTAGCTAAATCGTCCCCCGCGATGATATACGACCTAAAATGCCATTGCGCTGTCATCTATATCGAGTGGCATTATTTTTATAAAGGGGAATTTCATTCCCTTAATCTTTGTGTTGCTTGTTACGTTGGGAACAGGATGCCTAGAGGGCGCTTGGAGCGCGTGAAAGACGCTCGAATAGTTCCCTCGGCGCTGACAAGAAAAGCCCCTTTCGGCAAGAGACTTTTGCATGCCAATATGTGATCGGCATTCAAGATAATTTCGGGGGGAGGGAAATTCAAGTACTCCTACCTGACCCCCAGCTCCGCCTGCAAGAATTCCTTGGCACCCGCATCGCCGGTGAATGATAGCCACAGGGGACCATTATTGGGCTCGATCTCCAGGTTGAATCCAAAGAAGCTGCAACATTTCTGCTCGAACGAAATGAACTCTGCCGCCACTTGAATCATAACAGCGTCCAGAGGCAGCCTGAGGGCGTAGCCGTTGGGCAGTTCCTTGATTTCCTGAATTTCCTGCATTACCTGCTGCCTCACCGTTGTATGGCGGACCCGCTGCGCGGCGTCCAGCGCCTGTTCGTCAATGGTGCAAGCCGGAAATGTTTCGATCATCGTTTTTGTGGTGGTCATGGGTGCCGTGTTCCTTATCTGGTTGTCGTCCACCATGCGGGGTACTATCCATCCGGCGCTGATCAATAACGCCGCTGGCACCCATATGCCGGATATAGTTTTCATGATGAAAGGGCCTCTTCTGATGGTCCTGCCTGGTAAAGTTCGTTGACGATGCACATGCCGTCCGGTTTTTGCGCCGCACATTGATCACTGAATGCCAGCAGGGCAGTTTTCATGGTCTTCAGCGCCAGAATTTTCTCATCGATCTCCATAATTTTATTTTCAGCAAGATGCTCGGCCGCGGCACAATCGACATCGTCATTATCGAGGTAACCCAACAGTGTGCTGATTTCGCTCAGGCGAAAGCCTAACTGTTTGATGCTTTTGATAAAGCGAATGCGGGCTATTGTTTCCTCAGCGTAATGGCGGAACCCAACGGCCCGCGCAGGCGGTTGCGCTATCAATCCACGGCGCTCGTAGAACCTGATCGTCTCGACATGCACCCCTGCACGCCTTGCCGCCTTACCGATTGTCGTCACCCCCACTTATGCCTCCTGCCATTGCCGTTTGTTATTTCTGATGCTCAACTTAATCACCGTACCATAGTACGGATGCAAGGAAATAATCGCAGGGGAAAGTTGCGCATAAATTATGCTTGATACCCTCGAAGAGCAGGGGCCGGGCAAACTAAGATTTCGATTTTTTGGCGAAATACTCCTGCTTAACAGACAGTACCGAATCAATAGCACTGTCCATCGCACTCCTGGCGGCCCTGTTTAAGGTTCCCTCGTCATATGCAGATTTGACCGTACGCCTAATCGACTCCAACTGATTTTCAATTGCATGCACCTCAAAATTGTCAATTATATCCCCATAAGGGGTAGCTCTGTCGGCATCGCCGAAAAGGTTTATCCAACGTTCCGATTTACGGCCCAGTTTAAGGACGCTGTAAAAAAAACCAGTATATTTCTTCCGGTGAACAATAAAATCAATGCCTCCGGCTACCAAGGTTACCGGCAGCAAGATGATATCTCTCACTGCGTCGATGACAAGTTTCAGTTGAAATACCACGAGGTCATGCAGTAATCTCCTCGTGTTGGTTGAGTTTTGGTCATTTGATTTTCTTCAGTCATTTTCCCTTCCACTCCCAGGTTATGCTCCCTTTTGCCTTTGGCTCAGTCGATTAATTCGCTCCTTCTCAACTGAAAAAGTTCATCAGATTAGATTGGATGCCTCGGTTTGAGCTCATGGAAAATTTAGTGTGCCGGGAGGCACAGTTCAATAAGCCGCCGAGGCTGCCTGCTCACTGCTCCATCGTCAGTAGCGCGGCATACAGATCAATGGCGTACCAGAGATTGGCGATGCGCAGATTCTCGTTCGCCGCATGCTGGTTGTTGTCGTGATTCGCCACCGGTACGATAATGGCTGGCTTGCCCGCCACATCGGTAAAGAGGTACAATGGCAGCGTGCCGCCCATGCCGGGTATGATGATCAAGGCGCCGTCCCCGTACGCGCGGTTGGCCGCTTCGGTGGTGGCGCGGATCACCTGCTTCGCAAACGGATTTCGCATTGATGTGCGTGCGGCCGGGGTCCAGCCACCGCCGGTCACCTTGGCGATACGCGGGTGCTCCAGACGGGTTTTAAGGTCCGGGTCCTCGCTGACCACATGATATCCCTGCTTCCGGATATGGCGGACGACCAGGTAACGCATGTGCGCCGGATCGTTGCCCTGCACAAGGCGGATGCCGAGTGACGCAACGGCCGTGCTGGGGATAACGTTGGCAGCCAGCGCACCCGTGTTGGCGCTCGTAAGCCCTCGAATGGTCAGCGCCGGAAGCAGCAACCGTTCGGCCAGCGTGGCCGGCCGGCCTTCGCTCCATACGATTCCCAGCTCACGCTTCAGCGCAGCATCATGATCGGGAATATTCCGTAGCGCCGCGCGTTCCTCGTCACCGATCGGCTCGGCGGTGTCGTACCACCCGTCGATGGTTACCTGCCCTTCATCGTTTTTCATTGAGGCCAACAGCCGGGCGAGCAGGGCCGGGGTGTCGGGCGCCCAGTTGCCATAGTGCCCGGAGTGGAGATTCCTGGTTGCGCCGTAGACCGTCACTTCGAGTCCCATGGCCCCGCGGACACCGAACGTGATTTGCGGGCGGCCGCTGGGGTGCGAGGGACCGTCGAAGAAGAGCCAAATGTCGACACGATCCAGACGTTTGCTGTAGCGCCGCATGTACTGGCCGAGGTGTGGCGAGCCAGCCTCCTCCTCGCCATCGAAGAAGAAAATGAGGTTCGAGCTGGGCGTCACGCCAGCCTCCCTGAAAGCCTTAAGCACGGGCAGGAGCGCGGCAATGGGCGCCTTGTCGTCTCCGGCCGAGCGCGCATAAATGCGCCACTCCGGATCAACCGCTTCACCCTCAAGCGGCAGCGGCCGCGGCCGGCCACCGGCCTCCATTGCCGCTGTGTAGAGCGTTGGCTCAAATGGCGGATGCGCCCACTGAGACGGATCGACAGGCTGGCCGTCGTAGTGCACATAGATACCAAGCGTTCGCCTGGCTCCCTTCACCATCAGCTCGCCATAGACGATGGGCGCCGCCCCATCAACGCGGAGCAGCTCGGAAGTGACCCCGACGCTCCGCAGCTGGTCGCGGATGTAGGTTGCCGCACGCTCAATGTCCTGGGTGTCGCTCGCACGATTGGGATAGGTGAGCAGGGTGACGAAATCGCGGAGGATCGCCGCCGCATGTTGCTGCCGGTACGTGCGCGCGACATCGACGCCGCGCTGGGCCGTCGCCGTCGTGGCAAGCAGGAGTCCTGCAATCAGAAGGGGCGTTCTCCGCCGGGTCAAGGCAATCTCCATAGGGCTTCCTATGTTACCTTAATGCTTATGTGGTTGGTATCTCCTCAGAGCCATGAAGGCTGATTGGAGCTGAAACTAAGCGGCACATTCCGCTTATCCAAGGAATAGCCGACGCCATCAGTGAAGCCGCTTACCGGCTATATTCTAGACGACTCCTGCCGCCAGCTGCTGGAGCGGAGGGCCTGTCCCGGGAGTCCCGACTTTTCGGGACGATTCGGGAAGTCCCCCCCTGGAAATCAGTAACAGTGGGCGGTGGCAGAGGACGGTCGCCACTATGCGACATCCGATTTTGGGCACGAGAAGCAGGTCCTGAGCCTGGTGACTGGCGGATCGAAGGGCTTGGTTGGTTTGATACTCACGACCGGCCATTCTCCGCCAGTTCAGATTCGATCCAATCACAGATAATGTGTCCCATGAGACTGTGGGTCTCCTGAATCCGGGGGATTTCATGAGAGGGGGACAACAGGCATAAGTCAACCTCTTCGGCCAATCTGCCCCCGTCTCCTCCTGTAAATCCCACCGTTGTGGCCCCGATTTGCTTAGCCAACCTGATCGCGGCGATGACGTTTTCGCTGTTGCCCGAAGTCGAGATACCTACGACGATGTCCCGGGGATCGCATAGGGCCTCAATTTGGCGCTCGAAAATTTTCTCATAGCCGTAATCGTTGGCCAGGGCCGTGAGTATCGAGGTATCAGTCGTCAGGGCGATGGAGGCAATGGCCTTGCGTTCCCGGCTGAACCGGCCAACCAATTCGGCTGCCATATGCTGGCTGTCCGCGGCGCTCCCGCCATTGCCCATCCACAGAATTTTGCCACCCCCTTTAATACTGTCAGCCATGTGACCGGCAATCTCAGTTATCTTGGGCACCAGGGCCTCTAATTTCCTGATCACGGATATATGGTCATCCAGGGCCTTTTGAACTTCAATCATGTCGCTGAACACTCCTTCTCCGATGGCGGTTAGTCACTCGATATCGCCCGGTAGTGCGCCGCTAATTCGCCTGATTTTCCTGGGGCGGCAGCGGCTAATATACATGGGGAAGTTAAGGAACAATATCCCGCGGTGCCGTGGAGCGATATGGTAGGGACGCGCACAAAGATCAGTCACGAAGGCTAAACGCCGTATTTTCGGTATGCCTAGTAGATGATGACGAATTTCCCGTCCCTGGTGGCCAACACTTCAGGGATGCTGAAATCCGGCAGACTTTCCTGCAATTGACCCCTCGCCTCCGTTACCTTGCCCTCGGCATCAAAGATTTGCCAATGCAGTTGGCCTCCAGATATGTAACCTATAGCTTCCGCCCAGGCGAGCAGGATGAGCCCCTCCTTGTTGATGGCCATCGCCGGATTTTTTCTGCGCAGGGCCGGCTCTCCTGGCACGCTGATCACGGTAGCTAAATCGTTAAATTGAGCGAAATAAACCTGCCCTTTGGTCTCCCAGGCTACCGCAGATCCTAAAGGTCCGCCGGCGATTGCCGTAGTGGACACAGGACAGGCGTTTATCATCCATTCATGTACCGTTGTAGATACGAAGCTCTGTGCACCGTCGGTGGATTTAAGCAGCACCATGTTCCGGCGGATTTTTTCTCCCGCCGCTCGATAGGAGATATAGACGGAGCCTTGATTGTCAACCATGGTTTTCAGCCCACAGCATGCACAGGCGCCCGAGTTATCGGGATTGACTCTTTCCTCCCGGCTAAAAGTCTTGCCCCCATCGCGGGAGCGGGTCATATAGACGGCCCGCTTATCTTCCTCAGCAAAATCTCCAGCGTGCCAGGTGACAAATACCCCTCCTCTCCCATCCACAGCAACGGAGGGGCCTGCCTCAACTCCATCGATATACCGGGATACCAGATTTCTTTGCTTTTCAAAGCCAGGCTCATCGCTCGCTTTCCGCGTATACCAGTACCTGGCAGGATCTATATTGAACCAGACGACATGCACCAGCCCCTCCTTGCCAACGGCTACCTGCGCGCGACTGATCGCCTCATTGCGGTCTGCACTCCCGTCACGACTGTTCACCTGGATGGCGCTCGACCATTCTGATTCCCCAGGATGACGGGTAACATAGAAGAGGTTCCCTTTTTTCGATGCTCCCTGGTAGTAAACCAGATGTAGCGTCCCCCGCGCATCAGCGACAGCCTGCGGTTGAATGCCCCCGTTGGGCACCTGTAGAAACTCGACCTCCCCGGCGACCCCCGCCGAGATTGACGTAGTGGTCAAAAGAATCGATGCGAGCGTCAGAATTCTACCACGCATGGCGCAGACCTCATTTATCATATTATCGATCATTATAACAATGTCAACTTCCAGAGCCTAAAACTAAGGGAGACAGTGTTATCTTTCCAAGGTTTAGCTGAGGATTGAGCCTATTTCAGCGTCACCCTCTTGATGGACTTGGTGTAGGTAGGCTTCCCCAAGCGGGCGATGTCGATGCCGCCAGGCACTTTGCTCCTGCCATGCTTCGAGAGCCTCAGCATGACAGCCCCAACCTACTCCACGGTCACGCTTTTGGCCAGGTTCCGGGGCTGGTCTACCAGGCAACCGCGCAGGACCGCAATGTGGTAAGCCAGCAGCTGTAGCGGTATCACGGTGAGCAGCGGCATGAGCAACGGGTGGACGGTGGGCACTTCAATGACGTGATCGGCCAGCTTCTCGATTTCACTGTCCAGCTCCGTCACCACGGCGATAATCCTCCCATGGCGGGCCTTGATCTCCTGCATATTGGAGAGAATCTTGTCGTACGTGCGGCCCCGGGGCGCCACCACCACCACCGGCATATTTTCATCAATGAGAGCAATGGGGCCATGCTTCATCTCCGCCGCTGGATACCCCTCGGCATGAATGTAGGATATCTCCTTGAGCTTCAGCGCCCCCTCCAGCGCCACCGGAAACTGGTAGCCGCGGCCCAGGAAGAGGAAATTGCTGCTGTCGGCATAGGCTCCCGCAACCTCCAAGATGCCCTCGGAAGCCGAGAGGGTGTCGGACACCAGCTCTGGCAGCCGGGTCAGGTCTGCCATGATGGCGGCTATCACTTCCGGCGATTTCCCCCGATGCTGGGCCAGCAGCATCGCCATCTGCAGGGAAACCATCACCTGGGCAGTGAACGCCTTGGTCGAGGCAACTCCAATTTCAGGTCCCGCATGGATAAAAATGCCGCAATCGGTTATCCGGGCGATGCTGCTGCCCACCGTATTGACGATGCCCAGCGTCAACGCGCCAAGACCGGAAGCCTTCTGCAGCGCCGCCAGGGTATCCGCTGTCTCCCCCGATTGGCTGAAGGCCACAACGACAGAGTTGCCGTCAATGATGGCCCGGCGGTAGCGCAGTTCGCTGGCATATTCCACGCGGGTGGGAATCTCCGCCAGTTCCTCCATATAGTTGGCCGCAATCAGCGCAGCATGCCAGCTGGTGCCGCAGGCGGTGAGGTACATCCGGTCAGCATCGAGGAGCCGGTCGAGCCAGTCATTGATGCCGCCGAGAGTCACTTTGCCCGAGGCTGTATCCACGCGCCCACGCATGGCGTCGGAAATCGACTCCGCCTGCTGCATGATCTCCTTGAGCATGAAATGGGGATAGCCCCCTTTTTCAATGGCTGCAAGGCTCAGGTCGACCTCCTGCTCGGCCTTGATGACGGCCGTATTGCTGGCCCATTCGAAGACGGAGTAGCTCCCGCTGCTGAGCACCGCAATCTCGCCATCGGCCAGGTAAACCAGCTTGCGGGTATAATCGACAATGGGGCCGGCGTCGGAAGCCACCAGCATTTCCCCATCGCCAACACCCAGGACCAGGGGAGAGCCCAATTTCGCCACCACTAGTTCGCCGGGCTGATCGCTCGACACCATCACTATCCCGTAAGCCCCGACGATATGACCCAACGCCAACCGCAAGGCATCGGGCAGAGCGGCCTGCTCGCGCTGCTGCACATAGCTGATATACTCCACCAGCACTTCCGTGTCGGTCTCGGATCGGAAGGTCCGGCCCTGCTCCTCCAGAAACTGTCGCAGGGCGGCGTGATTTTCGACGATGCCGTTGTGCACCAGGGCCAGGCGGCCTGTGCTGTCGTGATGGGGATGCGCGTTGATGTCGGTGGGCGAGCCATGTGTCGCCCAGCGCGTATGGCCAATGCCTGCCGGGCCGTCGAAATCCGGGGGCAGCACAGCTTCAAGACCAGCCACCTTGCCCTCTTTCTTGTAGGTGATGAGCCGGCCTTTTGCACTGATGGTCACCCCCGCTGAATCGTAGCCCCGGTACTCCAGCCGGCGCAGCCCGGCCAGCAATACCTCCCGCGCCCCCTTTTCACCACAGTAACCGACGATACCACACATCTCTCTTCTATCCCACCTTTAACAGGCTGACCGTTTCTGATACTCC
This sequence comes from Fidelibacterota bacterium, assembly GCA_004124875.1. GTDB lineage: Bacteria > Fidelibacterota > Marinisomatia > SCGC-AAA003-L08 > TS1B11 > TS1B11. Next base: position 378,985 of record SCKJ01000002.1, read on the forward strand.
GCCCACAATGAGCGCCAATTTTGTAAGAACTTCTTGAAAACCTCATCGTGACGCTTACTACTAATAATCAACAGGGTGGCCCGCCTGTATCCAGGCTCTCATGCCTCCCTGCAGGCTATGGACCTGATCAAACCCAGCCTGCATCAGAATCTGGGCCGCTGTGTGGGAACGTCCTCCGGTGCGGCAGATGGTCACGATCTGTTTTTCCTTATGCCTTTCCAAATCAGAAAGATGCTCACTCAAGGCGCCGACCGGCAGGTGATTGATTCCGGACAGGTGGCCCAATTCGCCATGAAGTTCTTCCGATTCCCGAACATCCAGGAGAACAGGCGCCCGGCCTCCATCGAGCAGCCGTTTAAGCTCGTCCGCTGATATCTCTGCTACCTGTTGGTCGTTGGCTCCTCGGTCCGAGGTGCCCAACACTTCACATGCCGCGGCATCCAAGGGCACCCATGCGGCATTAGGGTCACGGGCACAGGCATAATTTGCCTGTACGATATCTTTCATCCAATCGGCCGGACCAAGCATGAGCTCACCGACGTACTCCACGTATTCAGATTTTGTTTGGGGCTTTAGATGTGGATTGTTTTTCTTTTGCTCCCCAAGGCTGGAGGGCTGCCTATCGCGATAATCGTGTGCGGGATAGACCACAAGGTGGTCCGGCAATCCGAGTATCCGCTGAAGGCTGTCCCAATGCTCCTCCGCATTTCCTCCTGGAAGATCATCACGACCAGCCCCGCCATCATCGAGGAACAGGACATCCCCGGTCAAAATCCGATCTGGAAAAATAAGGCTGATGGAGTCCTTGGAATGCCCGGGCGTGTCCATCACTTTTATCGGAATAGACCCAATCTGGAACTCGAAACCATCTGTGAGCCGCGACGTGACACATTGCGATGGAGCGCTGCTATGCATAAGGTATTCACAGCCTGTCAGGTCTATCAGGGCCGGCCCGCCCGAAATGTGGTCTGCGTGTGTGTGGGTGTCAATAACTTGAGTAAGCCGCAGCTGCTCCCGATCCAGTAACTCCATGTACTCAGCCACATGTTCCAACACGGGATCAATCAGGACGATGCCGTTGGAGCCCTTGGCGCCCACCAGATATGTGCGGCAAGCGTTAGGGTTCAACTGACGAAAGATCATGTCCATCCTGGTCCTTCCTTTGCTTGATGTCCTCCCCCGACAAGATTAGAAGCGTACGTACATCCATAATTCCTCTTCGATGAGTGATCAAGTTACGCTCACCGCGCAGGTTGGGGCGGATTAACCGTGCACACCTGTGTCGTTCCCATAGTAGACGACCTGCGCATTGCCTGTGCGGCGTACATCGATCATATACTAACAGTATTATATTTACTCACTTAGCAGCTTGCCAATATCCTCCTCGATTTGTGAACTAAATCCATAGTACACATTTCTCACAATGCCATCTTTATCAATGAGAACATATCTGGGATAACTATCTACGCCATAATCGCTGATGACAACCTCATCACCGATCAAGGTGGGGAATGTTATCTTTTTTTGCATGACTAATTTTTTTACGTTTTCAATGTCGTCCGACACAATTCCAATTATATCAACGCGACCCGAAAATCTATGATATATTTTTTCTACTTCAGGTAATGATTTTATGCAAGGACCACACCAGACTTCCCAAAAATCGATTAATGTCAATTTGTTGCTCGATATACCCATGTACGTACTGGGATCAAAGATTAATGGCAAATCGAATTCAGGTGCTTTCAAATCTACTAGGTTTAGAGGCGGCGCAGATTTTTCTCGTGCGACCAGCTCATAATCAGCAAGTTCTCTTTTTAATTGATCAAGAGACTGTTCAGCATCTGCGTTTATTTTGTGATTACTTATAATCGTCTGGTGAACGGCTCTATTACCAAGCGATTCGAAAGTATATGTGACTTTTTGGGGCAGAAAATTTTTCTTATTTAACTCAACTACTTTAACTTTATTTAACACGTTATACACAGTATCATCTTCGAACTGATATTCAACTAAATAGGAATTATCAGTAGTACCAAGGAGCCGAACCTGAGTATACAGCGTATCAGGGAATAAGATTTCCCGTACGACCATTTGCCCTCCAGGCCAGCCTAGAAATCCCTGATGCGGCTTGGAAAGCGTGTAGGTTTTCTCAGTTTTATCTATTTCGAATTCCATTTTGCCATCATAAAGATGTTGTTTGTTCCAATCATAACGTTCACCAAAAAAGTAAAATCCAAAAAGTTTATCTCCTTTATTTCTTTCAATCAGTGCATATCCACTGTTATTCCATACGGGTCCACTGGCAAAAGTGTCGATTCTTACAATATTGTACTCTATTCGGGCTAGATTTTTTGAATTTTCAGCAAAGTTTTTTAACACGGAGTCTATGCTCATTTCCTTTTCAGCGCACGATAAAATCACAATTGACAAGCTGATGAATGATAATCGTTTGCCCATGCTATTGATCTCCAATAATTCTTATTTGCACTCCTCAGATCCCCTGCCGGACGCGCCGAAGTTAAAACATATAGCGGTTAAAAGCCTTTACCACAGTTGGCTCGCATGGCGTTTACGATAGGCACACATGGCCACCACTCTGTGTGCCCAAACTCCTCGCCTGCCGCCTGAGCCGCCCTTAAGTTTGCGCCACATTGCGCCGTGTTGCGCTTAAGGGTATCACCCAGCATTCATTCTACGGAGACCGATTGAAAGTCATTATTCCAGTGGCGGGCAAAGGCGAGCGTCTCATGCCCCACACCGCCCAGCGCCAGAAAGCCCTGCTGCCGGTGGGCGGCAAACCGGTGCTCGATTACATCATTGAGCCGCTCATTGCCGCGGGCATTGATGAGATCGTTCTCATTGTCGGCCACGGCGGCGATCAAGTGCGGGAACACATGACTCTTTTTCCCCAGGTGCAGTCCAGCTTTGTGGAGCAGAAGCGGCCGCTCGGTCTGGGGCACGCGGTTTCACTGGGACTTGACAGCAGTGACGCCCCCGCCGGCATCGTGCTGGCCGACTCCATTTTCAGGCTCGATTACGCGCGCTTCTTCGACCGCCGGACCAACTATATTGGCGTGGTCGAGGTTGACCATCCCCAGCGATTCGGGATCGTGGAAACCGATGGCAGCCGAATTGTTGACATGGTGGAAAAGCCGTCCGACCCGCCAACCAACCTCGCCATTGCCGGTATCTATCAGGTCGCCAGGCAGGGAGAGTTGCTCGCTACCATCGAAGGCCTGATGGAAAATGACGTGCGCACCAAAGGGGAGTATCAGCTCACCGACGCCTTGAAGTCGATGATGGGACGCGGCGCGCAGTTCCAATCCTTCGCGTTGGACGAGTGGCTCGACTGCGGCACGGAGCAGACGCTGCTGGAGACCAATTCCGCCCTGCTGGAGGAGACCGGAGAATCGTTTGTGCATCCATCGGCGACGGTAGAGGGGTCGTTCCTCATGCGCTCAGCGGTGATGGAGCGCTGCGAAGTGGTGGACTCTCAGTTGACCGATTGCATCGTTTTGCCCGGCGCCAAAATCCGCGGCTGCCGCTTCGAAAATGCGATCCTCGCGGCGGGCGTCACATGGAATGCCAACGAGCAGGCGTCATAACCTGAGGACTCGGGCCGTCGCCCTCTGCCTGGGCCGTGCGCGGGATTCCTATCGCTGGAGCCGGGCCAGCAGTTCCGTTTCCTGCCGTCTCACCGCCAGATAGTTGTTGCCCAGAAAATCCTCCCGCGAATAGTGATAGTCGAAAAATTCGACGGTGCGGGGGTAGATTTTCCCGACACGGAATCCGGCTGAAGTCAACAGCGCGTGAAAATCGTAAAGCAGGTCCCGCGAGGCGATATTGAAAATACCGTACTCAAACTGGATCACTCTGATCTGCCGCAGCCCATCACCGAACCCTTTGATGACCTGCAGGTCCATCCCCTCCACGTCAATTTTCAGCATGTCGATGGCATCAAGGTCATGCTCCTGCATATAGTGGGCCCCTGTCGTGACCGGGCAGACCTCGCTGCCGGTGTAGTGGGCCGCATGCTCGGCCAGCCCCTCCAGGGGATAGGCGGTGGAGGTCAGGTTATCATCTGCTGAGGTGTGCATGAGCACCGTCCCCGGTGCCGCCGCCAGACCGATATTGTTGATGGTCACCTGCTGCCAGTCGGCCGTCCGGCTCTGGAGCTGGACGAAAGTGGCCGGCAAGATCTCGAAGGCGTGGATATGGCAGCGCGGATAACGTTGCCTGACCAGGGCGGACCAATCGCCCCTGTTGGCGCCCACATCCAGCACGACTTGGGGATCGATCACCTCCAGCGCCTGAATCACCCGCAACTCGCCGTTGCTGCGGCTGTCGAAATTGACATTGGCAAAGCGTCGGCGCAACGCCCCAAAATGGGCCGCCAACCACTCCAGCAACCGGTTGCCTCTAAACAGCGCCAGCAGGTGGCCGATACCGGAGAACAGTTTGTGCAATATCTTTCTTGGCTCCATGCTTACGAGCTGGAGATTAGGGGCAATGTCAGGCCCAAATAAATCTTTTATGGCTCGTCGCCTCTATTAACTTGAGGCGACCTAGGAGACGCAACTGAAATGGGGGCAAGATTTTGAGCAACCTTCTGCGGTTCAGCTCCGTCCAAGATGCAAAGGGAGCTTTGAGCCATGGAGCATTTGAAGATGGACGCACACACTAGTCATAACACGGCAACACCGCGATCACAATCCCGACACCCGGATATGATCATATTGACCTACCCGAGGAGGATGCGCGTCATTTTGCTGACCGTCATCCTGGCGGTCTCGCTCATCGGATTCATTTTTCCGCGCGGCACAAACGGCAGCCGCACCCAACAACTGGTAATTGACCAAATAGTGGAAACCTTCGACATTCCCCCAACCCAGCAGTTCGTCGCTCCCCCGCCCCCCTCGCGGCCGTCAATTCCGGTAGCATCGGAGGACGAGGATTTAGCGGAAGACATTACCATAGACGAAACCGGTCTGGATGACTTCGACTGGGCAGGCCCGCCGCCAGTGCCCAACGCCAGCTCCAGGATCAAGTTCGTGCCGTACGAAGTGGCGCCCGAACCTGTCGGCGGATTCAAGGCCATCTTAAAGCACCTGAAGTACCCCCCATTGGCCCAGGAAGCCGGCATTGAAGGGCGCGTTATCGTGCAGGCGCATATCGATGAGAAAGGTCGAGTGATAGAGACGCTGATCCTTGACGGCATGCCCGGCACCGGCATGAATGAAGCGGCGGCCAAGGCGGTAAGAATGACCCGTTTCAAACCGGCGATGCAACGCGACAAACCAGTCGCAGTCTGGCTTGCCATCCCCATCAGCTTCACGCTCAACTAAACCGCCTTACCCTCCCGAATATTCTTCTTTCCATGCAGGGCAGCCGGGTGTGCTGTTGAGGCATGGCGCTGTATATCTCCGCCCATCATGCCCGTTGCGGTGCTTACATTTGGCTAAAGTACGAGGAGGATTTGAATGCGTCGCATCCCCATAGCAGGCTTGGTTGGATTAACCCTGGCGGTTGGCATTTCATTTGCCGCAGCGGCGGATCCGGGTGGCGAGATAGACCCGGAGTTGGCCCAAGTATCTCAGCAAAGATTAAGCGTTCTGCTGCCACAGATCATGGCCGAGAAAGACATTGATTTGTGGCTCACGTTTACCCGCGAGGGGGCCACGGACCCGTTGTTGGCCCAGCTGGGGAGTGACCACATGGTGGCCCGGGCGGCGTTGATCTTCGCCCGCACGGCGGAGGGCGGCTTTCGGCGAATTGCGATTGCGGCCTCGTATGATGTCGAACCATTGATGAGCAGCAGCCTCTACGATACCGTGATCTCCTACCGCAGCGAAGGGATCAGGCCGCACCTGCAGTCGGTGATGCTGACGCTTGACCCCGGAACAGTTGTCGTAAACTCCTCGCGGGATGTGCCGATGGCGGACGGACTGACGCAGGGCATGAGAGATTATATCATCGAGGTATTGCCGGAGTTTGAAGGTCGTCTGGAATCGGCCGAGGAGCTGATTATTTCGCTGTTCAGCCGAAAACTGCCTGCCGAGATCGCAGCGACGCGGGTAGCAGCCGAGCAGACGCAAATGATGCTTGCCGAGGCGCTATCGCGCAAAGTGGTGAGACCGGGGAAAACCACCGAGGCCGATGTGGCCGACTACTTGCGCAAGCGGGCCAAAAAACTGGGCATGGAGCAGAGCTGCATGAGCATTGTGGTGGGTCCCATGCGTGGGCATTCCGATCCCACCGACCGGGTGATTCAGCGGGGCGATTTGCTCAGGGCCGATGTCTGTTTCCGGTACATGGGCTACTCAAGCGACATTCAGCGGACGGCGTATGTGCTGAAGAAAGGTGAGCGCGACGCGCCGGATTTCGTGAAGCAGTTATGGGAAGATGCTAAAGCGGCCAACCGCGCCGCACTGGCAGTTATGGCGCCGGGCGTCACCGGAAATGCCGTCGATGTGGCGGGCCGTGGTTACCTTGAGGCGCACGGCTACGAGGGCTACCCCCATGCGGCAGGGCATCCGATTGGTCCGCAGGTGCACGATATTGGTCCCCTGCTGGCCCCTGACTGGCCCGAGCGGTACGGCAATTTGGGATTTTTCAAACTTGAGCCGGGGATGACGATGGCGGTAGAGCCGTTGCTCTATACGGAGGAGCCGCGCCTGGGCGGGGCGATCAACGTGGGGATTGAGGAGAATGTGGTTATCACGGAAACCGGCTACGAAGTGCTGGGGAGCTTGCAGGAAGAACTGTGGCTGATCCGGTAAGGGCGGGGGGGTTTGCCATCCCACTTCGCTGCACGCCCAACTGAACTGCCGCACCTGCCGTAATCCCACATCACCCTACTGGGCCGCGACGAACGCTCCGGCCGGGGCCATGTCATTCACCCCTTGCCTCTAGGCCATTATGTCCCCATATTACCTTTTAAAGGGTGATCATCATGAATTATAAACATATAAAATCATCTCTCGTCGCTCTGGCGATGCCATTTCTATTATGGGGGCAGGCCATCAATGTAAAGACCATCCCGCTGATCAGAATCCAGCAAATCATTATGGCGCCGTCATACAACGCCGGTATGGGCGGCATCTCCATTGGACTCGGCGATGCCCTGGCGGATGGGTTCACCAACCCCGCCCTGCTTGCGCTGGTTGAGCGCAATTTCAGCTTTGCAGCTCCGTACCAGCACAGCTGGACATCACGCACGGGAGTATTTAATCCATGGGGCCAGGTGCCGGTCAATACTTTCCAGGGGAGCATGGTCCAGGGCATGCCTTTGGACGTTGTCAGGCGATTTGAGCTGCGCAACGGCTCGATCCGGGCAACGGCGGGCCTGGTGCTGTCAATGGAGCAACTGCGCCACCGCTCGCTGTCACTGGTGTTCCAGGATCCCGACACCAGGGCATGGAATCGTGCCCTGCAACTCAGGAGAGTTAACTGGCCACAATCAGGGATGTTGGCGCTGCAGTTCCCGGATAAGGGAATTTCTGTGGGCATAGGGGTTGACCGCGTGATATTAAAAGGGGTAGACGGGATTCCGTTACTCTATCCCGGCGCCAGCGAACTGGTTCAGGATGGGGCCATCGGCCAGTATCGGCTTGGTATTTCACTGGATCGGCCCAACGATGAGCACCTTGAGTTTCTCTTGCTGCACAAGCGCTCCCGTATGGAGCAGATCGCCCATTACGACTGGCAGGAAAGCCTGTATGCCCAGGATGAAGAAATCAGCTGGTTGTTAAGCGCCAAGGGCCGCAAGCCGCTCGAAACAGGCGCGCTTGCCGGTATCGAACTGACGCTCCAGAGAAAATGGCACCCCAAAATTCCCGACTATCCCGCGCCTGAAATCAGGATTCCGCGAGACCCCGGCATCACCAACGCCGGACGCATGGGGTTGGGCATCAGCAATCGGTCCGGGAAAATTCTGTTTGCTATGGACGCCGCTGTGGAAATCATCGACAGCAAGACCTGGGGCGATACCACTGCCGCCGTCACGGCTGATAATGGCAGCATCATTGCGGCAGGCGAACCGCTGTTCAGCAACGACTATTTCTTCGTCAATACAATTCTCCGCGTCGGCGCCGAATATCATGTTAGCGAGAAATTGCGTCTACAGGGGGGCTGGTTCACCACCATGTATAGCGTGGACTATTATCACAAGGATTTCGTGACCGGTGAAACCATCACGGCGACGCCCCAGAACTGGTGGCGCGAGCCCGGCGTCACTGCCGGAGTTGTGGCCCGGCTAGGGAACCTGGAGTGGATTTTCCAGACGACCCGGCGGCGCATCGCCAGCGATCAGCAGACGGATAGCAGGTGGTGGAATTTTAATTCTCCCGGTGTTCGGACTGCCGTTGCAGGTGACTTACTGGTTCCACCTACCTTGACAGGCTTTGCCGATGTGCCCATTGTGCTGTATAAACTGACCCTGGTCTACAGGCTGTAACCTGCCGGCAGCAGATCATGCAAAAGGGACGACGGCTTGCTGACACTCTTCGGCACGGTGGCGGTGACCGTCATGTTCGCCGCGTACACGTTCGAGGAGCGGTCGCGCTGGACCATTTTGGTGTTCGCCGGGGCGTGTGTCGCCACAGCCATCTACAGCGCACTGGAGGCGATCTACCCCATCATGGTCGTGGAAGCGCTGTGGGCAGGGGTGGCGCTTAAAAGGTTCACGGTGAGGTCAGCGGCGGAAGCCGGAACCGAGGGTGGGGAGCCGTGAGCGATGCTGGATATTGGATATTAGATGTTGGATGACTGCCAACTGCCACTGCTACTGCTGCTACCTGGTGTAATTACAGCTCGAAAAGTGGACGCTGAGGGATTCCCCTCGACAAGCTCGGGACAGGCTTCTCATCCCGTGGCCATCTCTGTGGACGCTGAGGGATTCGAACCCCCGACCCCTGCGGTGTAAACGCAGTGCTCCCCGACGAGGGATGACGAGTGAATCGCTATATGTTCGCTAATTAGGCCCCAAAGGTGCTGAATTGAATCTCAATAAGCATCTCGCATCCAGCGGATTTTCATTTCATGTACCGCTTGTCGTGAGATAGAAAAAGAGTCAGGAAAACGGGGCAGGAATCTGCCCAACGGTGACCAGTGGTGACCAAACATTGTGTGACAGAGCCCTTCTGGCCCACAAGTCTTAACATTAAACCCGGTCAAAAGATTATGGGCAGATTACTGGGGCCGAATAATCCCGGAAGTTGCGCTTCAGTCAAATGTGAGTCACGCAGGATCTTGCATCAATTATAGCGGCAACAGGGAACGGCCTTGTATCTAGTGCCTTGTTGACATAGATTGCCGCAGTGCCGGTTGTTTCTTTTCCAGGCGCCTGCACCGAGGAGGCGTCGGACCCGGAGGCTAAATTTTGGCAATTTTGTTGGCCCCTCCTTATTTTCATACGCCGTTCCGGTTCACCGGTAATGGCCGTGAATACTTTCGCATCTGGATCGTCAATTTGCTGCTGACGATCTTGACCCTGGGCATCTACTCGGCCTGGGCCAAGGTGCGCAAGCAGCGGTATTTTTACAGCAACACATGGCTCGAGGGTGAGCCGTTTGACTATCTGGCCGATCCTGTCAAAATACTTAAAGGCCGCCTGCTGGCACTGGCCATATTCGGCGTTTATATACTTATTGCCTCTGCTGACCCCTTGATAGGGTTGCTATTGACCGTGGCTGCCCTGGTTTTCTACCCCTGGCTGTTTGTCATGGCAACGCGGTTTAAATGGCGCAACAGCGCCTACCGCAATATCCGCTTCGACTTCCGGGGTACCCCGTTCCAAGCGGCGGCGGTTTTCATCAAATCCGGCCTGGTCGTACTCCTTACTCTCGGATTCGGCACTCCCTACTTCGAATATAAACGCCGGGATTTAGTCGTGTCCAACACCACTTATGGTACGACCCCGTTCACTTTCAGCGCCACGGCAGGGAACTTTTTTGGCATTTACATCCGCGCCTTGGGGCTCGTTTTAGTTGGCGTTCTAATCTTTTTTGCTGTAGCCACCGTCGCATTCACGTTTATCTTCGCAACATCATCCACCGTCGGGTTCTTATTGACAACATCCTCCGTGGTCGCGGAATATCTGGCGGCGTTTTTGTTAACCGCAGTTTACTTCGCTGTCTACTCGGTCGCATTTGTTTATCGCAATACGGCCATGGCCAATCTGGTATTCTCGAATATTGCCAACGATCGGTTTAAGCTCAAAAGTGATCTGGCAGTCGGCGCCATGATCAAACTTTATCTAATTAATGGGGTCGTCATCGTCGCCTCTCTGGGACTCATGATCCCCTGGGCGGCCATACGCATGGCACGCTATCGGATAGAACACCTCACACTGCTCCATCACGGCGATCTGGATGACTTTATTGCCGGCGAGCAGGAGCAGACCAGCGCCGCCGGCGAAGAGATCGCCGAGATTTTCGATTTCGACATCGGCTTATGATCCGCTTTGAGGCCTTCTATTTCGACGGCAAGTCTTCCCGCAAAAGGGCGGCGGAGGTAGAATTCTCCCCGCCTGGCACACTCCGCATCGGCGGGCTGGAGAAAGACCTGCGCTATCCGCTGGCGGAAGTCCGGTTCAGCAGCCAACTGGGGAGTACCGTCCGGTCCGTTTATCTTCCGGATGGCGCAAAATTGGAAACCACCGACCATCAGGCTATTGATGCCATCCTGGAGCAGATTCAGACGGGTGGCTGGGGACGGTTGCGGCACCTGCTGGAAAGCCGGTCCCGATTTATCCTGCCAATGGTGGCCATGACGATATTAAGCCTGTGGGGGCTGATAGGCTATGGTCTCCCGTTTCTGGCCACCCAGGTAGCCCGGGCTGTGCCTGCGGGTCTGCGGGAAACCATGGGGGAGGAGGCCCTGGCCATGTTGGATGGCGCTCTGCTGCGGCCCTCTGATCTGGAGCCCGCTACGCAGGACAGTATCAGGCTGTTGTTAGTCCCTATCAGCGCTGGCATGGAAAACATCTACGACCTTCGGCTGGAGTTCCGCGCCAGTGGAAGACTGGGGGCCAATGCTCTGGCGCTTCCCTCCGGGGTCATTGTGATGACCGACGACCTGGTCCGGTTGGCCGAGCATGCCGAAGACTTGACCGCCGTTCTGGCCCACGAAGCGGGGCATATTGTGCAGCGCCACAGCCTGCGCCAACTGCTCCAGAGCGCCGCCATTGTGCTGGTCATGGCCAGCCTGACCGGCGACCTGACTTCCCTCACAAGCCTCTCTGCCGCCCTGCCCACCCTGCTTGTTAATGCCGGCTACTCCCGAGCCTTCGAGAGGGAGGCCGACGAATTTGCGCTGGACTATCTGGCATCTCAGGGCATATCCAGCAGCCATTTTGCCCATATACTGCTGCGGCTAGTGGCTGCCCATTCCGACGATCCTGAAGTACACAATTATCTTGCATCCCATCCGAAAACCAGCCAGAGGATCGAGGCCATTACTGGAAGCCGCCCCCGGCAGCCTTAACTTCGGCCATCCGCAAAATCATCGTATCGGGGGTCCTGATAATGGTGTACCCATATTGTGGCCAAAGTGGACACACAAAGCGGCATTTGTCTGCTTTCGAATGCACTCCCCTGCAAACAAAAAACCCCTAATCTCTTGTCGAGAAACAGGGGATTTAGAGGCGTGGACGCTGAGGGATTCCCATCGACAAGCTCGGGACAGGCTTCTCATCCCGTGGCCATCTCTGTGGACGCTGAGGGATTCCCCTCGTCAGGCTCGGGACAGGCTTCTCATCCCGTGGCCATCTCTGTGGACGCTGAGGGATTCCCCTCGACAAGCTCGGGACAGGCTTCTCATCCCGTGGCCGTCACTGTGGACGCTGAGGGATTCGAACCCCCGACCCCTGCGGTGTAAACGCAGTGCTCTGAACCAGCTGAGCTAAGCGTCCCCGATCACCGGCGGAGGGATTTAACTGACCGCAATCCCTGCGGGCACAACAGCGGGATTGTCCCTGCCGCTCGCGCCGTTGGCGGCCTCCTTCTTGGGGCCTCTCGCCGGCTCAGTGGTCTGCTCCTTTTCCAGAGCGATTTCAAGCACCTGTCGCATCTCTTTCACAAAGTCGATCTTCAAGTCTTTCAGCACCTTTTCAGGCACATCTTCCATGTCCTTTTTGTTCTCCCAGGGCAGAATGATATGCTTCAGACCGGCGCGGTGCGCGGCCGTCAGTTTTTCCTTGACCCCGCCAATGGGCAGCACGTTTCCGCGCAGCGTGATCTCGCCGGTCATGCCGATGCCGGCCTTTATCCTGCGGCCGGACAACAGGGAGACGATGGCGCTGAGCATGCTCACGCCTGCCGACGGTCCGTCCTTGGGAATCGCCCCTGCCGGCACGTGGACATGCACGTCCCACGCCTTGTAAAAGTATGGGTCGATGTTAAACACGTCTGCATGCGAGCGGACGTAGCTCCAGGCGGCCTGGGCAGACTCCTTCATGACATCGCCGAGCTGGCCGGTCAGGCGCAGCTGTCCGTTGCCGGGCATGCGGGACGCCTCGATAAACAGGATGTCCCCGCCCGCAGCTGTCCACGCCAGTGCCGTGACGATGCCGGGAAACTTGGTGCGCTCCGCCATTTCGGCATAAAACTTCCGGGCGCCCAGATAGTCAGCCACCGTTTTGCGGTTGACTTTCATCAGCCCCGTGCCGTGGCCTTCCACCACTTCCCGCGCCCGTTTGCGGCAGATGTTGGCAATCTCGCGTTCAAGGTTCCGGACGCCGGCCTCACGGGTGTAACCGTGGATGATTTCCAGGAGCCCGGTCGTGCCGAATCTGATCTGCTTGTCACTGATGCCGTTTTCCTTCACCTGCTTGGGCACCAGGAAACTCTTGGCAATGTTGACTTTTTCGTCATCAATATAGCCGGTGAAATCGAGAATCTCCATGCGGTCGCGCAACGGCCCGGGAATCTGGTCGGCGCGGTTGGCGGTGGCGATAAACATGACATTGCTCAGGTCGAATTCGACTTCCATGTAATGATCGTTAAAACTGAAGTTCTGCTCAGGGTCCAGCACTTCCAGCAACGCCGAGCTAGGGTCGCCCCGGAAATCCATGCCGAGTTTGTCGATTTCGTCCAGCATGAAAATGGGATTGTTGGTGCCGGCCTTTTTGAGGCTCTGGATGATGCGGCCAGGCAGGGCGCCAATATAGGTTCGCCGGTGGCCCCGTATCTCGGCCTCGTCTCTGAGCCCACCCAATGAAATGCGCACAAATTTGCGGTCCATGGCGCGGGCAATGGAGCGCCCGATGGAGGTTTTTCCGGTGCCGGGAGGACCCACCAGGCAGAGGATGGGGGCTTTCAGTTTGCCATCGCCGCCACCCTGGCTTTTCAGGTTGCGGACCGCCAGGTACTCCAGGATGCGCTGCTTCACTTTCTCCAGGCCGTAATGGTCCTGATTGAGAATCTTCAGGGCGTTGGGCAAGTTGTTATTGTCCTCGGTAGAGACCGACCACGGCAGTTCGGTCAGCCAGTCGATGTAGGTGCGGGCTACGGTAAACTCGGGCGACTGCGGCGGAATCCGGCCCAGGCGCTCCAGCTCTTTCATGGCCACCTCGTGAGCCTCCTCGCTCATTTTGGCTGCCTTGATCTTCTCCTCAATCTCCTTCTGGTCAATGGAAGACTCATCTTCGCCCAGCTCCCGGCGGATCGCCTTGAGCTGCTCACGCAGATAATACTCACGTTGGGTTTTGGAGATTTCGTCCTGCACTTCAGACTGGATTTTCTCGCCCAATTCCGCCCGCTGAATTTCGCGGTTGATAATGATCGTTGCCTTTTCCAGCCGTTCGCGAAGATCCATCTCCTCGAGGATTTCCTGCTTCTCGTGATTCGGAATGTTCATCATCGATATGGCACGGTCGGCGACACGGGCAGGGTCCTGGATATTGGTCAGGACGCCGGCCTGCTCCTCGGTGAGATAAGGCACCACCTCGATGAGGCGGTGATAAATCTGCCGCAGATTGGTCACCAGGGCGTCGACTTCCAGATCGTCTCCAGTCGGCTCCTCAATGCGCGTAACAGTCGCCCGGAAGTAGGGTCCGGTGGTCTCGTAGTCCTTCACCTTCACTCGGGAAATCCCCTGCACAATGGCCGATTTCGAATTGTCGGGCATATCGAAAATTTTCATGATGGCGGCGAGAGTGCCCCATTCGTACAAGTCGTCCTTGGTAGGCACTTCGATGGAGCCGTCTCGCTGCGCCATCACCACCAACATGCGCCGGCCTTTGGGCAGGTCATCGATGAGCTTCAGCGACTGCTCACGGCCAATATATATGGGGATGATTTGCTGCGGAAACAGCACCGTATTGCGCAGCGGCATGACCGGATAAGTCTCCTCCAGCGGAATATCGCCCACATCTTTCATGGTCTGGTCATCCGGATCAAAGCCATCGTCTTCGTTCTCCGAGCTGCGCTCCTCGTCGGAACTTTCGGGATTCTCGTCTTTTTCATCATCTATCATCAAATTCACCTGAGTCGTTAATGATTGTGCAAGGCAAATGTCTGTCAGCCGCACTCAGAAAACAACAACTATCATGCCACCGGCCAGATAGCTGGAATCCGGGGAGCATTTCTGTCATTATGACCATTATTCACTGGCATAACGGCAGACTCGTCATGGCGTCTGGACGGGCCGGGTCGTCTCCACCTGTTTGATCACAGCCAGGCATCTGGCCGTCACCATGGGATCACCCTTGGTATCCTGGCCGGCGATGGCGGGGAACAGCCCATTGGGCAGCTGCTGTTCGATGAGCCACATATAGAGCTTCTTGAAGCGCGCGTCAGCAGGTGTCGCTCCGGCAAACGAAAGCCCTTCCAGCGCCTTCAGGGTGCCGCCCATAAACAGCCCGTCGCCACGGATGCCCACGGCCAGGTGGTTCCAAGGTTCTGCGCCCGGCAGCAAAGTCGTGGTTCCCGGCTGGAGTGCGCGGCTCAGCACGAATTCGATGGCGTTGCCCAGGTTCTCCTTGATGGTGGTGGTGCGATATTTGGAGAGAAAGGCGAGCACTTCGACGGTCGTCCAGATACATGAGGCGTTCTTGCGCGTCGGCATGTGCGGGTGCAGCCAGCCGCCATCTTCCCGCTGCCGGTCGGCTATCCAGTGGGCCGCCCGATGGATGGCGGGAGAGCGCGCCATCCCCACGGCCATCAACAGTGTTCCCGCCGATGCGTGATGATGATAAAGGCCGGGAAAACGCCCATCGGGGTATTGCTTTAGCAGCAGTCCCCTGAGACCCCGCAGGACCGAGGGCCATCCGTGCTGGCCGCCCAATTGCGCCATGGCATGCAAATTTTCAAGTGAAGCGATAAACTCCATCTGCCGGCCGGAATCCTCAGCCGACCGGATGCCGGCAGGCCAGGTGCCGTCATAGTTCTGGCGGCGCTGGATGTCCCTGACGGCGGCGCTTTCAAAGGCGATACGGCGCAATTTGCCGCGCAGCCGACGGGCGGACTCGTGCCAGTCGCCCACCAACACGTCGAGCAGTTTGAGCAAGGGCCCGGTGTGGCCCGCGCGGTGCATCGCTGCCACCGGATTCACCGGCAGCGCCAGCCAGGGCGGATTCAAGTCCGCGGCGGCCTGGAACGCCCTTAAGTCCGGCTGGGCAGAGCGTGGCAGCTGACGCAGTTTTCCCGGGGCTCGTGCTTTATTTTGGGGGCGGTCAGGCCGAAAGTCGGCAGGGCCTTTCCTTCCGCGTGGCATTGGAGACATGTTTCCTCGTTGATAAAGGCGCCGTGAAAAGGTAAATCCGATAGGGGTGGCGGCAGGCCCACCGTCGATTGCACTACCTCGGGCTGCTGTGATAGCGATGGCTTGTACACCAGCCAAATGAGCGCCAGTCCGGCCAGTATTGACATGATCAGCAGCGCCGTTTTTCTGGGTTCCAATTAATTCTCTCCAGCGGGTTGCGTGGCCGTGGTGATATCACCCCTGTTTGCCGCCGGAAAGCTGCCCCCTTGATCTGACAGACGCAGCAACTGTTCATCGGCGCGATAGGACGAGCGCACCAGCGGTCCCGACACGACCCCGCCGAAGCCCATCTCCAACCCGGCCGCTTCGTAGGAAGCAAATTCTTCGGGTGTCACATAGCGCACTACCGGCAGATGTAACGGGGTCGGCTGGAGATACTGCCCGATGGTAAACAGGCGGCACCCATGATGAAAGGCGTCGCGCATCAGCGCCAGGACCTCTTCCGGTTTCTCGCCGATACCGACCATGATCCCCGATTTTACCACCATATGCCCCTCGCTGGCGCGGCGCAGCAGCTGCAGGCTCTGGCTATAGTCGGCCTGCGGGCGAACCGTGCCGTAGAGGTCTGGGACCGTCTCAAGGTTGTGGGCCAGGACATCGGGCCGGGCCTCCATCACCGTGGCCAGCGCTTCCGCATCCCCTTTAAAATCGGGGATCAACACTTCCACTGTGCAGTCGGGCGCCTGCCGCCGGATTTCTCGAATCGTCGCCGCCCAGACGGAGGCTCCGCCATCGTCGAGTTCATCGCGGTTGACCGAAGTGATGACGCAGTGGCGCAGTCCCATGCTCTTGACGGCGGCGCCCACGCGCAGCGGTTCCGCCAGATCGAGAGTCGGGGGCCGGCCGGTTTTGACCGCGCAGAATCCGCACGACCGTGTGCAGGTGTCGCCCAGGATCATCAAGGTGGCGCTGCGGCGCTCCCAGCACTCGTAAATGTTGGGACAGCGGGCCTCTTCGCAAACGGTATGGAGATTCTCGCCATGCACCAGATTTTTCAGCTGGCGGTAATTCTCGCCGATGCTCAGGCGCACTTTCATCCACGGGGGACGCCGCAAGGCCGGAGTAACAAGTTGGCCGCTCATTTAAAGCACGGACTCCCAGTTGATGGTCTGCAGGTAATGGACTACCCGCTCCAGGAATTGCGCGCCGTATGCGCCATCGATGAGGCGATGATCGTGCCCCAGCGCCATCATCATCATCGAACGGATCACAATGGAGTCGACACCCTTTTGCTCCCATACCACCGGCCGTTTTTTTATGGTTCCCACCGCCAGTATGCCGACGTTGGGCTGGTTGATAATGGGCAGCCCGATCAGGTTGCCGTAAAGGCCGGGATTGGTAATGGTAAAGGTAGAGCCGGCGGCCTCGTCAGGCTTGAGTTCCCCTTGCCGGGCACGCTGGGCCAGGTCGGCGATCTGCCGGGCCAGACCCAGGAAATTCAGTTCCTCCGCCTGGTGGATCACCGCAACGATGAGATTGTAGTCCGGCAGCGCGACGGCAACGCCCAAATGGATATGCTGCTGCTTGACAACATTGGTTTCCTCGATGCGGGCGTTCATGAGCGGAAAGTCCCTGATGGCCCGCACGGCGGCGTAGGCGATCATGGGCGTGTAAGTGAGCTTGATGCCCTCACTCGCCAGGAAACCGGTCTTGTGCCGGTCCCGAAACGTTACCATTTCGGTCACATCGCTTTCGGTGATGGCGTAGACATGGGTGGAGGTGTCCAGCGATTTGCGCATGTGCTGGGCAATGCGCTGGCGCATGCGATCCATCGGCACCACTTCATCGATGAGCTGCTCCGTGGACCCCGCAGGCACTGCCGGTGGTGTCGGCGCTGATGGCAGCGGCACACCGCCTGACTGGCGACGGCTGAGATAGTTGAGCAGATCGGCCTTGTTCACCCTGCCGCCGTGACCGCTGCCGCTGATGGTGGCCAATTCGGCATCGGTGACCCCTTCCTTTCCGGCGATGGCGCGCACGAGGGGCGTGTAAAAGCGTCGCGGGGGCGCTCCGTTTCCGGCAGACGGCGGCACAGGCACTGCAACAGGGGCGTCGGTGACCGGCAGCGGGGCCGCCGGAACAGGTGGGGCGGGCGGCGGCGGGGTCGCCGGGGTATCCTTAACCGGCAGAGGGTCCACGGTGGTTTCAGTGGCCGCCGTCTTCTGCTCTACTTTTTCCACAGCGCCTGCGCTGTCAGCGGTGGATTTAGTGGCCGTTTTCGGCTTGGATGCTTTTGGCATATCGCTTGCGATATCGGCGGTGGCCGAGATGCGGGCGATGACGGTGCCCACCTCCACCGTTTCCTGAGGCTGGACGAGGATCTCCGTAACCTTTCCGCTGGCCGGAGAGGGTATCTCGGAATCGACCTTGTCGGTGGCGATTTCCAGCAGCACTTCATCGCGCTTGATGGTATCGCCTACCTTGACCCGCCACTCAATCACGGTCCCTTCCACGATAGACTCGCCCATTTTCGGCATGACAACATCAACCGTCATTACAGTTCCAGCTCCTCAATAAAATTTCGTTCACGGCCCCTGCTCCACTGCCGGCCACAGGTCCGCCATGGTCCGCAGGCCCGGCGGCAACCGCTTCACCAGGGGGATAGCGTTGACGATGATAGCGCCGGTGGCGGCGTCGCCCGGCACACCCCCGGGAAAGACGGCCATCAACGGGACCGCGCCATCAATTTCGATGCGGTCAAACGATTCCGGCTCGCCAACCGCCGCCTGAAAGGTGAGCGTGAGCACCTCCTTGCCGCCGAGGAAACCTACCGCTTCCTGGTGCAGTCCGGCCACATCGCCCCCGCGCAGGCTGCCACCGGAGTAGTCAATATCACGCTCTGCCAGCACCGGCGCTATGGTCTCCTCCAAATCATCCAGCTCCCAGCCGAGCCCATCGGCAAGCAGCTCGAGGGAAGCGAGCAATCCAGCGTGGCCGAAATTGCCATCGGTCACCTTTTTCTCGAACTCGGCTAGCGTGAGCCCCGCGCCGATTTTCTGCTGAAAAGCAGCGCGCCGGGGGGCAGCGTCCTGGATGCGCTCGACCGCCACAGAGGTGACTCCGGTGGTCATACGGCTGATGATCAGCGGCAGAAAATCCATCAGAAAGCCGGGGTTGACACCGCTGGAGAGGACCGCCACGCCCGCCCTGGTGGCCGCCGCGTCAATTTCGCCAGCCAGCTCCGGATGGCTGTTCCAGGGATAGACCAACTCTTCGCATGTCGAAACCACGCACAGCCCCTCCCTCACCAGCGACAGGACTTGCGGCGTAATGCTTTCCATGCGCGAAGTGGTGGCCAGGACGGCCACATCGGCGCTCGCGCCCGTTGCCTCCAGTGAGGCCGCGACGGTAATGCCCAGATCGTCCTCCAGACCGGCCAGCTGCGACAACGATTTTCCGTCGTGGGCTGGGTCGACAGCGCCGGTGAGGGTCAAGCCGCCTTGCCCGGCCAGCAGACGGGTCATCGATAGGCCGATGGCTCCCAGCCCCAGTTGCACTACATGCATGACAGGCTTCCTATAACTGTAGGTTGTTCAATTCGTCGTCACGGCAGCTGCAGCGCTGGTCCGGCATCATCGCCCAGCATGGACTGGCGTACGAGGGCAATCGGCGGCGCGCCATAGGAAAGAAATTCATCATGGAATTTCTGCCAGGCCGCCCGTCCGCCGCGGGAGGCGGTCCACTCCGTTCGCAGTTGGCGAATCATCAGCTTGCCCAGGGTGTAGTTTAGAAAACCGGGATCAAAAGTGCCCCTCGCCGCCTGTTGCCGGGCGTTGCCGGGATCCTGATAGGCCTGTTCCATAAACATGGTCTCCGCCTGCGCCACCGTCATGCCTTGCGTGTGCATGCCAATGGAGACCAGGAAGCGGACATTGCGCAGCAGAGCGTTGAGCAACTGGCCAATCTGCGTCGCCGGGTCGCCGTCGCCCAGGCCTGCTTCCCACATTAATTCTTCCGAATAGTGCGCCCACCCCTCGGTGAACGCGTAGTTGCTGAAGGCCCTGCCGATGACCGATTCAGTCTGATTGCTATGCAGAAAATGAAGGAAGTGACCGGGCCAGACCTCGTGGACGGAAATGAACATCAAGTCCATCTTACCCGGCACGTAAGCGAGCTGGTCCTCCGGCGACCAGGACGGGTCTGGTGGCGAGATGTAATAGATTGAAGGCAGCCCCTGCTCAAAAGGTCCGGGAATCGATATAAAGGCGGAATTCCAGCGCATGAAGGGTGGCGAGATATCCACCAGCGCCTCCTGAGTTCCGGGGATGCTGACCAGTTTTTCCGATATCACCAACGCTTTGAGGCCAGCCAGCTGCCGCCGGGCCTCTTCCACCGCGCCGTCGCTGGGCTTGTCATTCATCACCAGATCGATGCAGTCGGTGATGCTCCCTTCAGGGGTCAGCGCCTCGCAGGCCGACTCCAGGGCCGCCTGGTTCCGGGCCAGATCGGCCCGTCCTGCCGCCTCCAGATTATCGAGCAGAATGTCGACCCGGCTGGTCCGCCAAAGCATCGCCTTGTAGCGCTCAGCGCCCAGGGCGAAATCATCAGTGGCGGTCGTTTCCAGGTCTTGCAGATAATCGTCAAATTGATGCAGCGCCGCAACCGCTACCTGCACGGAATCGCTGAACGCCTGCTGCAGCGCTGGGTCATCCACGGCGGCGAATACGGCGGGCACATCGTCCTCAAAGAAACTCGCCAGGCCCCCGAAGGCGATGCGCCCCATAGCGATATAGGTGCGCGGCAGTGGCGGCTCAAGATTGCCTATGGCCTGCTCGACCAACAGCGGCACCTTGGCGGCCATTGATGTGAAGGCGATCATGCGCTGCGCCAGGGGAGCATAATCGCGGGTCACGTAGGGACCGGGATCGATGGCGCCCGCATAGAAAACAGGGTTGACAGCCGGCCACCGGGCTTCCTCGAGCCAGAAAAGGAAGCCATCAATGACGGCCAGCAGATGCTGTTTCTCAAAGCGCTGGCTCTTAGACAAATCGGCATCAGCGAAACTGCGCGCCGTCTCGCGCTTGGCCGTCAGCCAGGCCGAACGCTGCCGGATGGCCTCTTGGCTCATGTCGGGCACCATGCCGTCATACTGATGCAGACCAGCATCGACCGCCAGGTTTGGATTCATGCTGTAGTACTCGTCCACCGTCGACTGCGCAAACTGCGCCCAGGCCGCCGAGTTCTGCTGGCAGCCGCTTGTCAAACCCAGTATCGCCACGGTCGCCGCTGCTGCCACTATACCGCTATGCTTGATAATCTTCATCTTTCGCGCCTCCCACTATTTCTGTGTTCAATACTGCAACAGCTGCGTTAACGCAGCTTCTATCCACGAAGTTTGCGGCAAAATGAGCTCTTCGAGCTCGGCAGCAAATGGGATGGCGGGACAGTCGTACGCCGCAACCCTTTTGACAGGAGCGTCCAGTTGCTCAAAAGACTGATCGGCAATGCGGGCGGCCAGCTCGCCCCCGAATCCGCCGGTCAACATGTCCTCATGGACAATAAGCGCCCGGTTGGTTTTGGCCAGTGACCGGTTGATGGCCGCCATGTCCAATGGATTGAGAGTCCGCAGATCGATGATCTCAACCGATTTACCCAACTGCTCACCGATGGCCGCCGCCGCGTCCTGGGACTTGCGCACCATGGCCCCCCAGGTAATAATGGTGGCGTCACTGCCTTCGCTTACAATAGCCGCCCGGCCAAATGGCAACAGGTAATCTTCGCTGGGTTCCGGAGAGGCGGCGTACTTCTGCCGGTAGAGTCCCTTGTGCTCCATGAATATGACCGGGTCGTTCATGCGGCAGGCCATCTTCAGCAGCCCCTTGGCGTCGGCGGCGTTGGAGGGGTAGGCGATGCGCAGTCCGGCAATATGGGTGAAGAAACCGTCAAGGGACTGGCTGTGGCACGGTCCCCCATGGATGTAGCCGCCAACAGGCACACGCACGACCATAGGCAATGCCCAATCGTTGTTGGAGCGGTAGCGCATGGCGGCCACTTCGTTGCGCAGTTGCATGGCGGCGGTCCAGATGTAGTCACCAAACTGAATTTCCACGAGGGGCCGCCAACCGGCCAGAGCCACGCCAATGGCCGAGCCGATGATGCTGCTCTCGGCCAGCGGCGCATTGAACACCCGCTCCCGGCCGAATTTGGTGGACAGTCCGCGCGTGACAGTGAACACGCCGCCTTTTTTATCGGCCACATCCTGACCGTATATCAGCAGCTTGTCATTACGGGCCATTTCCTCATACAGGGCGTGATTAATGGCATCCACCAGCATCACTTCCTCCCCACCTCCACTTTCATCCGGCGAACCGTCAGGCGGAGGCGCCTCATCAAAGATGTGCATGCGGGCCGTCGATGGGTCGGCCAGCGGCTGCTCCATGGCCCAATCGGCGTCGCTCTGCACCTGTTTGGCTGCCTGCTGATCAATCTTGTCGAGTTCCCCGGCCGTGGTGATATTCTCACCGGTCAGCGATTTTCTAAATACCGTTAACGGGTCGCGCTTGAGGTCCGCCTTGAGCTCCGCTGCGGGGCGGTACTTGCGCTGGTCGTCCGAGTTGGAATGGGCCAGCAACCTTGGCACCGCCGAGACAACCAGAGCCGGTCCGTCACCCCTGCGGGCGCGTTCGACCGCTTTTTCAATGGCCAGGCGAGTCTCGAAAAAATCGCTCCCGTTCACTTCAAACCGGGCCAGATTTTCATATCCACCGGCCAAATTGTACACCGAACTGCCCGCCGTCTGCTCTGATATCGGGGTGGAGATAGCGTAACCGTTGTCCTGAATATGGAAGACGACCCCCAACCGCTCGCGGCTGGCCCAATTCAGCGCCTCATGGTAATCTCCCTGGCTGGTGGTCCCTTCGCCAGCGCTGACGTAAATGATTTCGTTGAGCCGCTCTCTGCGCACCGACAACGCCACCCCTACCGCCTGCAAAAATTGTGTGCCGGTGGGACTCGACTGGCTGGGAATGCGGAGCTGCTTGTGTCCGTAATGCTGCGGCATTTGCCGGCCAGCGGAAGTGGGGTCAGCCTGCCGGGAGAGAAACGCCAGCAGATGTTCGCGCGGTTGCATGCCCCATTGCAGCGTGAAGGCGGCATCGCGATAGTAGGGGAAGGCCCAGTCGCTGCCGGGTTTGAAGCAGGTCGCCGCCGCCACCTGAGCCGCCTCGTGCCCGGAGCAGCCGATATGGAAGTAGCCTTTCCCCTGCCTCAGCAGCGTCATCATCTTGGTATCAAGAGAGCGGGACAGGGCCATCGTGCGGTAAAAGGCCAGCAACTGGGTTTTGGTAAAGCCGTGATACTTGGCCATCTCAGGCGTCCAACATCGGCGTGATGTGTGTCATCAATCTCTGCGCCAGTTCTTTCGGCGTGGGGGCTTTGGGCAGCAGTTCGCTCAAGTTCTCGACCCCATATTCCAAAATGCCGCACGGCACTATGCCGTCAAAATAGGCCATGGAGACATCTACATTGATGGCGAACCCATGCAGGGTTGTCCAGCGCGCCAGCCGCACCCCGAGCGCCGCCACTTTGCGGCCGTTGATCCACACCCCGGTGAGACCTTGAATCTGCCCGGCGCTGACACCGTAACTGTCGAGCGCGGCGATGATGGCCCGCTCCAAATCGCGCAGATACCGGCTGACGCCAGCCTGACGGTTGGACAGCTTAACGATGGGGTAGCCTACCAACTGCCCCGGCCCGTGGTAAGTGATGTCGCCGCCACGGTCGGTCCAGACCACCTCGGCATCGCCTGGCCGGTTCTGCAGCAGGTGCCTATCGCCGGAATTCTTGCCCAGCGTATAGACGGGGTCGTGCTCGAGCAGGAGCACCGTGTCGGGCAGTTCATCTGCCACCCGCAGCGCGTGAATCTGCTTTTGCAAGGCCCACACAGGCAGGTAAGGCCGCCGACCGAGATAAAAGAAACCGGGGACGTGCTCCCTGGAGAGACGGATAACCGATGCGGCCAGCAGCTCCTGCGGCGCCTGCGACAGATCGACGAGGCGCGCCGGCGCCGAATCCGCCGGCGGATGCGCAACCGGCATCGCCAGCGGCTCGAGCAGCATGTCGCTGGCGGATGTCATCGCATCAGGTCCGACGCTCTCACTGGCCGGCCATCATGGCGTCCCGGGCCGCTTTGAAAGCGTTGCCTTCGCGCCAGTTGGGAAAAGTCGACTCGTTGGCCAGCCGGTAGCCGATCATGAACGAGAGACGTATATCGTCAATGGCGCCGCGGAGGTCCCAGTCGGGATTGAACTCATCGGCCACCTGATGATAGCGCAGTTCCTCCCACTCCTCAAGCCGCGCCATGGTCCACTCGACACCGTGCTCTTTATGGTCGGTGCCGGGATCAACATAGAGGGATGGCACACCCTGCTTGGCAAAGCTGAAGTGATCCGACCGGAAGAAAAACCCTTTCTCAGACTGGGGATCGGGGATGACGGTCCGGCCCTGGGCCTTGGCGGCAGCGGCCACGTAGTCGTCCAGTTCCGAATTGCCTTGGCCAATAATAATCATGTCGTTCATCGGCCCGAACGTGTTGAGCACATCCGAGTTGATGGCCGCCACGGTTTTGTTGAGCGGATAGACCGGATGCGTCCCGTAATAGAGCGAGCCGAGCAGTCCCTGCTCCTCCGCCGTCACCGCCAGAAACAGGATCGACCGCTCCGGAGGCTTCTCAAGCGCCGTAAATGCCTTGGCCAGTTCCAGCAGCGCGGCGGTGCCGCTGGCGTTATCCTTGGCGCCGTTGTAAATGGGGTCGCCTTCAAGACTCGCGTCAATGCCCAGATGGTCCCAGTGAGCCATGTACACGACAATTTCATCGGGCCTTTCGGTGCCGGTCAGGAGCGCCAGCACGTTGTTGGAGAGGGACTGCTGGAAGCTGTTGCGCAGCTCGATGGAGGTGGTGAGATCGAGCGCCACGGCGGCAAAATCTGCGCCCAAAGCCGCCGCTTTGAGATCGTCAAAACTGACGCCGGCCATGTCGAAAACCTCGCGGGCGAGATCATCCGATATCCAGCCCATGAGCGGCGGCCTGCTGGGGGCCTCCCCCTGGGATTTGATGACCGAGTGCGGTCGCGTGGCCCCGCCGCCTATCACGCCAAACGGGTAGCCGGCCGGGCCGGATTCGTGGATCACCAGCACCCCGGCGGCGCCCTGCCTTTGGGCCTCTTCAAACTTGTAGGTCCACCTGCCGTAGTAGGTCATGGTGTTGCCCGAGAAAATATCCGGGTCCTGCGTGGCATAGCCGGGATCGTTCACCAGCGTCAGCACCGTCTTGCCGCGCACATCGATGCCTGCATAGTCGTTCCAGCCGAATTCAGGGGCCACAATGCCGTACCCGACAAAGATGACATCGGACATGTCGAGCCGGGTGCGCTCATCCATGCGGTTGGTGCTGGCTGTGTAGTTGACGCCGATCTCGGCGGTGACCGTCTGGCCACCGGAACTGAAAGACAGCGGCGTGGCATGACGTGAGGTGATCTGCAGAAGGGGCACCTCCTGCAGGAAGCTGTCACCGTTGCCCGGCTGCAGACCGATGGCGGCAAACTCCTCCGTCAGGAAGTCGGTGGTCATGCGGCCCCCCGGTGACGCGGGTCTGCGCCCCTCGAATTCATCCGATGACAGAATCTCAATGTTACTGGCCAGACCTGCGGCGGTAATGGCCTGGCTGGCCCTGTCAAAATCGGCGTTCCCGCCACAGCCGGACCATAGGATCAATCCTCCGATGACGGCCGCAAAGAGGCGTTTGGCGCTGGGGTTCATCATGTTCTCCTGCTGCATATCGTTAATGGACATTGGCCCTGGTCGAGTCGCGCAAGGCGCGGAACTCGTCATCCTTGTACCAGTTGGGCCATTTGGAATCGTTACTCAAGGTGTAGCCCACATCGAAGGAAATCTTGAGATAGTTCATAATACCGGCCAGGTCCCAGGTGTCGTCCAGCTCATCGGTGGGACGGTGGTAACGCGTGGCCATCCACTGCTGCATACGCGCGTTGGTGGAATCTTCACCCAGGGTGACATGGTCGATGCCGGTGCCCAAATCCAGGGCCGGCAGTCCCTTGCGGGCAAAGTTGATATGGTCGGACCGATAGTAGAAGTTCTGCTCGGGCCACGGATCTTCCTTCACGTACATGCCGAGTTTCCTGGCGGCGCGCTCGGCGTAGCGATCGAGCTGTGATTTGCCGTAGCCGGTGACAATCACATCATGCGTCTCACCGAAAGGAAGCAGCATGTCGATGTTCAAATTGGCCACGGACATGTTAAGTGGATAGACGGGATTGTTGACGTAATACCGCGAGCCCAGCAGCCCCACTTCCTCTGAAGTGACCCACAGGAAAAGGAGGGACCGCTCCGGGCGTTGCTCCAGGTTGGCAAATGCTCGCGCCAGGGTCAGGAGCGAGGCAGAGCCGGTGCCGTTATCAACCGCGCCGTTGAAAATCTGGTCGTCTTCTGCGGTGGTGTCCATGCCGTACGCGTCCCAGTGCGCGGTGTATATGATCAGCTCATCAGGCCGCAGGGAGCCGGGCAGGAGTCCCAGCACGTTGTAGGAAGTAAATGGGTGCACCTTCTGCGACAGGGTCAGGTTAAATGAGTAGTTCAGCTCCACCGCCTGATACGACTGCTCTGTGGCGGCCTGCAGCTGCTCCTTGTAATCGAGTCCCCGGGACTTCAGCAGTTTTTCTACCGATGCCGGATTCATGAAACCGCTGATAAATTCCGGGGCCTCAGCCGGTTCATCGGAGGCCAGCCTCACGGAACCTCGACGCCCACCGGACATCTGCTCCCAGCCGGATTCGCTATCGGACATTTCCTTGTCGTACACGGTGAACGCGGCCAGCGCGCCTTTGGCCCTGGCTGCCCGGAATTTGGTGCTGAATAAATTGTGCTGCACTGAGTTCGTGCTGTTAAAGACGGATGTGTCGCCAGTGAGGAAACTGGGGTCGGCCCGGTAAATGATAACGACCTTGCCCTGCACATCAAGGTCGCCGTATTGATCCCAGCCCAGGACGGAATCGACGACGCCGTAGCCGACCAGCACCACATTGCTGGCCTCGAGGGTAATATCGTCGAAGCGGCCCCCGATCCGCACGGTAAAGTCGTCATAAGGTTTCCAGATCATTGGCTCACTGCCGCCGCCAATGGTCATCTGCGAGGCATCGGAGAGCGTCAAATTTAGCAGGGGGACATCCTGCAGATAGCTGTCACCATTGCCCGGCTGCAGACCGATTTCCTGCGCCCGTTTCACCAGGTAGTCAACGGCCAGGTCCCCGCCTGGCTGGCCCGGCTTGCGGCCCATAAATTCGTCCGAACCCAAGGTGGCGATATCGTTGGTGAGGTAGTCCAGCGAAATGCCCGCCTGGGCCTCCCTGAGCGCCGCCTGGTTCGCCGCGCAGGTGGCCAGCAGTGCCGCCCCGCAGGCCAGCAGAGGCCACCGCATCCGTTTATAACTCATCATTGTCCGCTCCCCCTATGGGTTAATTCTTTGCATTCTCCAGGACCCCATATTATGCCGGATCACCGGGTCCCCGCGAATTTTCTCCCTCTTGCCCTGTCATTTTGTCCGGCAAACCGTCAAACAGGCAGATAATCTTTCCCCGGCACGATCCTTGAACCATCCAATGCCGAACGAACCGTTACAGAATGAAAGGATCCATCATGATCACCCGCACCATCTATACCGAATTCTCCCCCCGCCTGGAATCGATCCTGGGCCAGTCATGGCGCCGCATGCTGGGCGTGGGGCTGGGCCTCGGCCTGGCGGGTCTCATCGTGCTGAGTCTGCCGCGACTTGTCGTCGGCCTCATTGCGCTGGGCTTCTTTATCATCGCCGGCATCACCCTGGCTTCGGCTTACCATCTCTGGAAACTGAGCCGCAACGAGGGATCCGCTGTCGAAGTCGACTAGTCCCGCTCACTAAATATTCACCGCTTCATCGTAGGCCATGGCGGAAGCCTCCATCAAACTCTCCGAGAGGGTCGGATGGGGATGAACGGTCCCCTGGATTTCGTGCCGGGTTGTTTCCAGCGTCCGGGCCACCGCAGCCTCGGATATCAGGTCGGTTGCGTGGTCGCCGATAATGTGCGTCCCCAACAGCTCGCCGTGCCGGGCATCATAAACCATTTTCGTGAATCCGTCAATCTCTCCCGAGACGAGCGACTTGCCCAGCGCCCGGAAGGGAAACTTGCCGACCTTTACCTCATACCCCGCCTCAATGGCCGCCCTTTCCGTCAGGCCCACTGAAGCCACCTGCGGCTGGGAGTAGGTGCAGCCGGGAATATTGCCGTAATCGATGGGCCGCGGCTTGAGGCCGGCAATGGCTTCAGCCGCCAGCACGCCTTCCGCGGAGGCCACGTGAGCCAGCCACGGCGCGCCGATGACATCGCCAATGGCATAGACTCCCGGCAACGATGTGCGGCAGCGATCATCCACAACAATGGCCCCCCGGTCTACCGCCACACCCGCTGCCTCCAGGCCCAACTCCTCCACATTGCCGGTGACTCCCGCCGCCATCAGGACAATGTCTCCGCTGATGGCATTCTTCGCTGAGCCCGCAAGCTGGACTTTCACCTGCGATTTCTGGCGGTCGATTCTCTCAACAACCGTACCTGTGAGTATTTCGATTTTGCGCTTTTTGAAGGTGCGGGCCAGCTCCTTTGATATTTCATGGTCCTCCAGCGGCAGAATGGCGTCCTGCATTTCTATGAGGGTCACCTCGGAGCCAAAGGCGCTATACAGGTAGGCGAACTCCACGCCAACGGCTCCCGCGCCCACAACGATAAGTTTTCCCGGCACTTTAGGCAGCACCATGGCATCCTTGGCGGTGATGACCTGTTTGCCATCGGTCTCCATGCCGGCAATTTGCCTGGGCCTGGCGCCCGTGGCGATAATGATACTGCCGGCGCTCAGGCTCCCCGCAGAGCCGCTATGGGGGGTCACCTTCACTTCCGTTGCGCCTGCCAGCATGCCCCGGCCCGGGATATAGGTGACGCTATGCTTTTTCAGCAGCATCTCGATGCCCTTGGCCAGGCGACCGGCCACATCACGGCTGCGGCGCACAACGGCTTTCCAATCAACCTCGATCTTCCCGGCTTTCAGGCCGAACTCCTGCGCCCGTTGCATCTGCTCGTAAAGCTCGGCGCTGCGCAGCAGGGCCTTGGTGGGGATGCAGCCCCAGTTCAGGCAGACTCCGCCCAGATGGTTGCTTTCAACCACGACGGCGCTTTTGCCCAGCTGGGCGGCGCGAATAGCGGCCACATAACCGCCCGGCCCGCCACCGATCACCACCACGTCGTAAGCGCTCTCCATCAGTCTGAGGTTGCCGGCTCCGGCTCCGGCACCCCTATCAGGCCCCGCAGCAGCTCAAGTTCCTCGGCATATTCCGAGGGATCATCGACCGGGGTTTCCAGCACCCCCGGCGTATCGGCGAAGCGCTCGTCATTCACCAGGCACCAGAAGGGCACCAGGCCGATAAGCCCCTGCCCCAGTTTTTCGTGGCGGTCGACCCGGTTGCCGAGCTCCTTTTTGCTGTCGTTTAAATGAAACGCTGTCAGGCGTTCAAGGCCAATGATCTCATCAAACCGGCGCATGACATCGTTCCAGCCGTCCACGGTGCGCAAATCGTAACCGGAGGCGAAAGCGTGCTGCGTGTCGAAGCAGACGCCCATGCGATGGCCCTCCTTTACGCCACCCAGGATAGTGGCGATCTGCTCAAAATCGCAGCCTACGGTGGACCCCTGACCGGCAGTAATCTCCACCAGCAGTTGCACCTTGTAATCGGGCCGCTCCGCCAGCACCAGGTTCAGGCTCTCCGAGACCGTGGCGCAGCCGGCCTCGTAGCCCGCACCCATATGGGCGCCGGGATGAAAGACGATGTAGTCGATGCCCAACGCTTCACTACGGTCCATTTCCTCCACAAAGGCGTCGCGCGCCCGCTTGAGTTTCCACTCCTCCACCGAGCAGAGATTGATGAGGTAACTGTCGTGCGTCAGGCAGACGGAAGGCTGGCCCTGCGCCATGCCGCTGCGAAAGCCGTCGATGTTTTCATCTCCAAGCGGCTTGGCCCGCCACTGGTTCTGGTTGGCGGTAAATATCTGGATGGCGTCAGCGGAAATGTCCCTGCCGCGGCCCGGAGCGTTTTCCGCCCCCCCTGCCGCCGAAACGTGCGCTCCCAGCATGGCCATTAGGGTCCTCCCATCGAAATGATATTGAAAAATTCCTGCCGCGTGGTTCTGTTATCAAGAAACTCCCCGACCATATGCGAGGTGGTGGTAAAACTGGTTTTTTTCTCCACGCCACGCATCTGCATGCACATGTGCGCCCCTTCGATGACAACCCCCACCCCCACCGGATTCAAGACCTCCTTTACGGCGTCGCCAATCTGTACGGTAAGGCGCTCCTGAACCTGCAGGCGCCGGGCATACATCTCCACGATGCGGGGCAGCTTGGAAAGCCCGATCACTTTGGACCGGGGGATGTAGCCGATGTGGACCTTGCCGAAAAACGGCAGCAGGTGGTGTTCACACATGGAGAAAAATTCAATATCCTTGACCGTCACCATCTCATCATACTCAACGTCAAAGCAGGCGTCGCCGACCACATCCTCAAGCTTCTGAGTGTATCCCTGGGCGAAATGGACCCACGATCTGGCCACTCTCCCCGGCGTTTTGATAAGCCCTTCCCGGTGCGGGTCCTCCCCAATCTCGTTCAATATCCCTGCCACCATCCGTTCGATCTGTTCCAGTGAGTCTTCCGTCATAGGGTTCCTCCTTCGGCGGCTTCAGGCACATCAAGCCGGCCATCATATTCCGCAAATATCGAGGGGGTTTCATTCAATTTCAGCCGGGTCAGCACCACGTCAGCCGGCATATGCGGTTCCATCTGGTCCCAGATAAAGCGGATGATGTTCTCAGAAGTGGGCCGTCTGTCAGCGAACCAGGCGATGTCCAGTTCAATCTGCGAATGGTCGAGCAGGTCGATAACATGCTCCTGAACCAGCGACTTGACGAGGCTCAGGTCCGCCAGAAAGCCCGTCTCCTCATCGACCGCCCCGGTCAGGCTCACCTCCAGCTCGTAGTTGTGGCCGTGGACCCGGTGATCGTCTCCAAAGGCCGCCAGGTTCACCTCCTCGGACCAGTCGGGATTGTGATAGCGGTGCGCGGCGCTGAACTTGAACTTTTTTGTCAGGATGATCATATGCGTGGCCCTATATGCATGTATTATGCACCTATTCCATAAATCGAGCGCGGTAAGTTAGAAATGTCCCTTGTGTAACGCACCTGTTTTTCTATCCCGGCGACGATTATCTGGCGGACAGATGTTCGGCGGACAGTTGACGATCTACGGCACTCGCGCCGAGGGGCAGAGCTCCGCTACGGCACATTCACCGCACCGGGGGCGGCGGGCAATGCAGATGTGCCGTCCATGTTCGATCATTCTGTGGCTGAACATCGTCCACTCATCATCGGGAAGCAGGGCGCACAGCTCGCGCTCCAGTTTGACGGCATCCTTCCCTGCCGCCAGTCCCAGCAGGTTGCTCAGCCTGATCATGTGGGTATCGACAACAAGCCCCGGCGCCCCATAAACATTGCCCAGCACCACATTGGCGGTTTTGCGGCCGACGCCGGGCAGGGCCACCAGCTCCGCCATGCCAGCAGGTATTTTGCCGCCATGCCTGGAGACCACCGCCTGGGCCATCCCTTTGAGGTTTCGCGCTTTGGCGTTATAAAAGCCCGTCGACCGGATGGCCTCGCCAATTTCCTCCTGGGGCGCAGTGGCGAGCTCATAGGCGGTAGGATAGGTTTTGAACAGCTGGGGCGTCACCATGTTCACCCGTTTGTCCGTGCACTGGGCTGATAGGATGGTCGCCACCAGCAGCTCATAGGCGTTGTGGTAGTCCAGCGCGCATTGGGCATCGGGGTATTCCAGAGCGAGGCGACGGTTAATTTCGACCGCCCGTTTGGCCTTGTTGGCCTTGCTTTCCCGTGGCAAGATTGGCTGGCTACCGGGTCGGGGCGGCCAATTTGGGCAACCGCGACCAGTTGAAATCACCTGCCGACTGCAGCGTTGCGATCTGCCGCAGCGCGTCATCGATAAAGCTCAACATGGCGGCCACATCAAGGCCCCGCGAATCACCCGGTGATCCGCCACTGGCCTGCTCCAGCTTCGGTTGGCACTTGGTCAGCAGGCCCCTGCCGCCGTTGAGGTTGTCGTTGGTCAGATGAAAGCAGCCGACAGCCAGTTGGATAAGCCCCTGCATGAAGCGGCGGTCGGGCAGTTGATGCGCCGTCCAGAGCTCCTCCCAATAGTCGTGCGCCTCATAAAAGTCGCCCTGGTTGAAGGCACTGACGCCCATGGCGTAGAGCTCTTCCGACGGCAGTCCGACAGGATCGGGCCAGACAGGCTTCGGTTGCGCCGAGGGTTTCACCCCCTCCATCAGTCGCCAGCTCCGTAGCGCTCGACAATCTCGTAGTCCTTGGCTCCCGGCCCGATGCGCACCCCCGGCACCTGGGGATCATGGTCGAAAAAGAGCCACCAGCCCTCGTCGGCTGCCTGGGCCAGCAAAGACTGCTTTTCCTGCAGCGTCTCCAGCGGCCGCAGATCGTAGCCCATGATGAACGGCAGCCGCAGATGGGTGGTGGTGGGAATGGTGTCGCCTAAAAAGACCATCGTGCTGAGGCTGCCATCGGGCGCGGCGCCGGACAGTTTGACCATCTGGTGGCCGTCAGTATGGCCGTTGCCCACCAGCAATTCCATGCCGGGGATAATCTCTTCCGGGCCGGCCAACATCTCAAGCTGCCCATGCTGCTGAAGCGGCAAAAACTGGTGGGGCAGGAAACTGGCCTTGTCCTTGGCGCTGGGGGCGTTGGCCAGCTCCCACTGCGCGGCCTGAGTGTAATAGGTGGCGCTGGGAAAGGCCGGGACCCACTCGCCGTGTTCCTCCAGCGTGGCCCCGCCGGCATGGTCGAAGTGGAGGTGGGTCAGGATCACGTCCGTCACCTGCTCGCGACTGAATCCGGCGGACGCCAGGGCCGAGCCGAGGGGGTCGCCCGGCTGATCGATGGCGAACATCTTACGCTGCTTCTGACTCAACCCGCCACCCATACCGGTGTCGATGAGGATCAGGCGGTCATCGCCTTCAATGAGCAGATGGCGCAGGGCCAGCTCGATGCGGTTGGCCTCGTCGGAAGGGTTCGACCGCTGCCACAGCGCCTTGGGCACGGAGCCGAACATGGCGCCGCCATCGAGACCAAAGCGGCCCGACTCCAGCAGGTGGACGGTGTAAGGGGCGATGGAGAGGGTGGATAGCATGGGGATAAATTATCAGTGGCAGTGGCAGTGGCTGTGGCTGGAGATTGGTGGTCAGTTATTAGTTATCAGTTATCAGAGGTCAGCATATCATCTGTTTCTAAATAGAGCGCGATGGCCTCCCTGATGTTAATGAGTGCCTCCCTGTACGTTTCCCCCTGACTCTGGCATCCCTTGAGTTCGGGACAGTAGGCATAGTAACCGTTCTCATCCTGCTCAATAACAATGCTTACTTTATAGGTTATTGGAGCTCCCATTAATGTTGCGTGAAGTTACACAACTTTGGCCCAAGCGGCCCGGCTCCAGCAGGTGGACAGTGTAAGGGGCGATGGCGAGGGTGGCGAGCATGGGTGAAAGTTAGCAGCTTACAGTAGCAGTGGCAGTAGCAGTTGGCAATAGTTGGATGGTAAATGGTGAAAAAAGGTAATTTGTCATTGCGAGGGGGATGCGATGTCGAGTCGTATTGAGCCTGCCCTGAGCTTGGCAAAGGGTGGCGATCTAATACCGCTGATTGAGATCGCCACATCCCGAATCTTCGGGACTCGCGATGACAGTGGGTGGGAACGACAGTGGCAGTTGGCAGTTGTTGGGTAGTGGATAGTGGATGTTGGATTGTGGATGTTGGTTGATGGATATCGGATATTGGATATTGGATATTGGATGACTGCTCACCACTCACCGCTCACTTCTCATGGTCAGAAAGCGTCCCCGCCAGCTGCGCCCCCGCCACCTCCCCAACCACCCCCCGCTCGCTCTCCGGCGCTACCCGCAGCAGCATACGCACAGCGTCCCCCCAGAGGAGCAGCGGCGGCGTAATCTCGCCGGCCGCTTCCAGCAGTTCCAGCAGCCAGACCCGCTCCCCCGTCTCCGCCAGCTGCCGCCCTATAGCGCCGCAGCGCTCCGCCTCCCCCGCCCGTGCCGCCGCCAGTAAATCGGATGAGGACCACTTAGTAGTAGCAGTGGCAGTGGCAATAGCGGGAGCAGAGGCAGGCGTCACCCTGCGCTTGTCGAAAGGGGCAGTGGGGAGCTCTGCTGCCAGTGCGGCCAGCGTGCGGCCCAACCGGCCTGCCAGGGCGGGGCCCTTGATATGCTCGTCCGCCATGATCTGCGCGGTATGGGCTGCCAGCAGCAACAGCTCGGGAGGTCCCGTGTGGAGCCGGTCCAGCACGTCCCATACGGTCACCGGCTCCGCTGTTGCCGGCGGGGCCACCTGCTGATCGGCGGCAACGGCCGCAATGGCTGGCAGGATAAAGTCGGCAAAGTTCAGCGTTCCGCTGAAGTCATACGCCCGCTGGCAGCTGTGCACAAACGGCAGCAGGGCAGGCGCACGCCGGGGATCACGGGCCGCCTGGTCCAGCAGAATATCGAACAGGTACTGCCGGCTGTCGGAGACCATGAGCAGCCGGGCCAGCTGGGCCTGTGCGGCGGGAGCGTCGCCAGCGGCCAGCGCAGCCTCAAAATCATGCACCGAAACCGTGAGTCCCAGCTGCTCAGGTTTGCCGGAGAGTGCGGCGATATCCGGGGCCGACCATTGAATATCGCGGCAGACCTCCATGGCCACGCCCACCATGGCGCTGCTGGGCGCATCGGGCCGCAGACCGATCATGGCCTTGGCCGCCTGGGCCACCGTCAGCGGATGGCTTGAAAGATCACCTTCCAGCGGAGCGGATGCGGCGATGAGCAGCAACGATTCGAACAGCTCCAGGGCCTGGTCAGCGCTGCCGGGGTCGGGGGTCAGGTCGCCGAAATCGAGCGGCTCGCGCGGTTGGGGCGGTTCTCCGGCTCTCTGGGGACCAAACGGGGACTGGGGATCGGGTGGCGTGCTCATTTTTGGGGTCCGGATGAGATTTCCAAGGGCCTAAATTAGGCACCGCAGCCATGTTAAAAGTAAACGAGATATTTTTCAGCATCCAGGGGGAGTCGACCCACGCGGGCCGGCCGTGCGTGTTTGTCCGGCTCACGGGGTGCAACCTGCGCTGCACCTACTGCGACACCGAATACGCTTTCTATGAAGGCCGGGAGATGTCGCTTGAGAATATTCTGGAGCAGGTGAAAAGTTATGGCTGCCAATGGGTCGAAGTGACGGGGGGCGAGCCGCTGATGCAGGCCGAAGTGCATGATCTCATGCGCCGCCTGGTCGACGGAGGTTACCGGGTGATGCTCGAAACGGGCGGTTCGCTCGACTTGAGCAGGGTGCCCCCGGAAGTGATCAAGATCGTCGACTTCAAAACGCCGGGCTCGGGGATGGAGAGCAAAAACCGTTGGGAGATTGTTGACCAGCTACAACCTCACGATGAAATCAAGTTTGTCGTTGGCGACCGCCTCGATTTCGACTGGGCCGTGGCGAAGATGCGTGAGCACCGCTTGTCAACGGGCCATACCGTGCTGTTCTCGCCCTCATTCGGAAAACTCTCGCCCCAGGACCTGGCGGACTGGGTCATGCAGGAAGTTCCGGAAGCGCGGTTGCAGCTGCAACTTCACAAACTCATCTGGGATCCAAATCTCCGCGGCGTTTAGCCCAAAAACAGGAATGCCCGGCCGCTAAGCCGGGCTTTCCCTGGAGGAGCCCCAACAAGCAGTGCCGTCTTAGGACACTATAAGCGATAGGACCTGCCGGGGTGCCACAACGGCCTGATTCAGCGCATTAAAGTCCAACTGCTGAATAAGTTGCGTCCTGAGCATGCGGTACTGTGCATTACCGTACTCGATATCCTCGATGTGGCTTCTGGAGGACTCGAGCGCAATGACCTGGCGCTGATGGTTATTCAGCTTTGCATCGAGTCGCATCAATATTTCGCCTGTCGCCTGCATGGCGTCAAACAGGGTTTGCAGGGCGTCATCAATGTTTGCCAGGCTGGTGGTTGCCACGGCGTTGTTGGAAACGTCAATGCCGGCCAACCCCAACGCCGATATCCGGACATCCTCAATTGATACTATAAATGTGTCCGTGGCCTCTGCCCCAAACTGTAATGAGCGCCCGCTGAACGAACCGTCAAGCAGGACTTTCCCCTGAAAGTTGGTCACATCGACAGTATCGTCCATTTCCTCGATGAGCGCATTAATCTGCCCTTGAATGGCGTTGCGCTGGGCGACGTTGTAGGCATCATCAGCCCCCACCAACACCAGGTCCCTGATGCGAGACAGATTATCGACAATGACCTGATGCGAGCCAGCGGCGATGTTCAACAGGCTTTGGGCGTTCCCGATGTTGTCCATGGCCTGCTGCAGTCCCGCCTTGCGGGCCTTAAGATCGCGGGCCAGTGCAAACCCCGCAGCGTCATCTTCCGTTGAGTTGATTCGTTTTCCCGATGAGAGGGCTAACATATTTCGCGCGGCCCGCCGGTTAATGCGGTCCAGCATGACACGGCTCAGCGCGGCGTAAGTATTGGATCTGATGGTGGTAAAACTCATGGCATCCTCCCTGTGTCATGAACCGGGCATCCATGCCCAGCGTTGTGGCCGATTGGCCCGTTGTGGCTCTTGCGACTGACCCTATCACTGGCCGGCCTCTAATCCATTTGGCAGCCCCTATCAGGCTCCCAAATTCATTGCTCTGCATACCGTATCGGACCCGCCCAATAAATCTTTAACAAAATCTAGGATTGTCGATGGTATCATTTATTAATTCTTGGGCTTTTTGACCCCCGCCGCCTTCAATTTGTTACGTTCACGCCGGGTCTTATCTTTTCTTTTAACGGTCAAAAATCGACGGTCCGCCGGCTTGAGGCGACCGCGCCGGTCACGCTTTTCCTTGAGCACTCGCATGTACGTGATCCCGTCAATGACCAGCTCATTGGTGACCAGCTCGAGACCCTCCCCCTGATCCTGATAGGTGAGAGCGGGGATATCGGGATCGAAACTCAACAGGAGTTCCAGACTGATCGGGTCGAATCTGGCCACCTCTCCCGGCGTCTTTTTGGGTATGGTCAGCCGGTGCTCGGTGAACTTGATCGTGGTGGAGAGTGTCGCTTTGCTCACTTCCTTAATCACTTCATCTGCCTCTGCCCGGAAGATGATCTTCTTTTTGCCGGAGGAGAATTGGAGCGATTTCAGGTCCGCGCTGCCCAAACCGCGCAGATCTTCACTATTGACCAGCTGCAACGGCGCTCCGCAGGAGGCCAAGGCCAGCAGACCCAGACAGACCAGCGCAGTCCGCATGCCGGCAGCGGTTTTGCTGATTGGGGCAAATGGCGCAGATAGGGTAAGCATCAATATAAAGAGTACGGCATCAAGGCGTCAAAGTCAAGAACTGGACGGGGTGGGCGGTTCAATCAGGGAGAGCAGGATTGTGCAAAACTTGATAGGGTTCCAGGTATCCTTCGAGCGTAACTTCCACTGAATTTCAAGTGCACAATCGCCGCAATCAAGAAGTGATCCATAGCCGGATCATCATTGTCCGGCTTCCCAATTTATAATAAAGGCATGCTCAATAATGACAACGTTTGATGATCATACGATCTCCGGCGGCATTGAACCGCATGGCGGTCAGCTCGTCAATTTACTGGTCGATTCTGAGCGTGGCGCAGAGCTGAAATCAGAAAGCGCGCACTTTCCCTCGGTGACCCTCAATCCCCGGCAGCAGTGCGATCTGGAACTTTTAATGAACGGCGCATTCTCCCCGCTCACCGGATTCATGGGCAAAAGCGATTACGAGGGGGTCCTCGAAAACATGCGCCTCGCTGACGGCACTCTATGGCCTGTGCCCATCACCCTCGATATCGCCGATGAGCTGGCCGACAGCCTGTCATCCGGTGATAAACTGGCCTTGAGAAACGAGGAGGGTTTCCTGCAGGCCGTGCTGCATGTGGCGGAAATATGGGAGCCTGACCTCAACCGCGAGGCCCAGCAGGTGTTGGGCAGCGACGACATGAAACACCCTGGCGTTTTCTACCTTAAGGATCGTTCCCGCAGCCATTACGTAACGGGCGAAATTGAAGGCGTCACGCCCCCCTTTCACTACGACTACCAACTCCTGCGGCACACTCCCCGGGAGCTGCGCGAGCAGTTTGCCAAGCACGGTTGGACACAGGTAGTCGCCTTTCAGACGCGTAATCCCATGCACAAGGCACACCTTGAAATTACGCACCGCGCCGCCCGGGAAGCGGAAGCCAATTTGCTGATTCATCCTGTTGTGGGCCTCACCAAACCGGGAGACGTGGACCACTACACCCGGGTGCGCTGTTATGAGCACATCCTTGAACGCTACCCGGCGGGAACGGCCACATTGAGCCTGTTAAACCTTGCCATGCGCATGGCCGGCCCCAGAGAAGCGGTGTGGCACGCCATTATCCGCAAGAATTTCGGCTGCAGCCATATCATCATCGGCCGGGACCACGCCGGACCCGGAGTGGACAGTCGAGGAAATCCGTTCTACGGCCCCTATGACGCGCAGGAACTGCTGGCGGAGCATCAGGCAGAGCTGGGCATCACCATGATTCCCTTCAAAATGATGGTCTATGTGGAAGATCGTGCTGAATTCCAGCCAGTGGATGAGGTTCCTGAAGGGACCAAAACCCTCAATATCTCCGGCACCGAGTTGCGCCGCCGACTGGACAAGGGGCTTGATATCCCGGAATGGTTTTCTTATGCCGAAGTGGTGGCCGAACTGCGCAAGTCTCATCCGCCCCTCCCCAACCGTGGACTGACCGTCTTTTTCACGGGGCTGTCCGGATCGGGCAAGTCAACCTTGGCCATCGGGCTCATGGTGAAGCTGCTGGAGAACGGCACCCGGCCGGTGACCCTGCTCGACGGCGATATCGTGCGCACCCATCTCTCCAGTGAGCTCGGTTTCTCTCAGGAGCATCGCTCGATCAATGTTCGCCGGATCGGATTCGTCGCCAGCGAGATTACCAAGAATGGTGGCATCGCCGTTTGCGCGCCCATTGCTCCCTACACCGTTGACCGCCAGTTTAATCGCGAGCTGATCTCAGCGCTCGGCGGCTATATTGAGGTGCATGTCAGCACGCCGCTTTCGGTGTGCGAAGCACGGGACGTGAAAGGGCTTTACGCCAAAGCGCGCCAGGGAATACTCAAGCAATTTACCGGCATTGACGATCCCTATGAGGACCCGACTGACGCCGAAATTGTTATTAACTCAAGCTATGAGGACCCTGAAATTCTGGTGCAGCAAATTTTGCTTAAAATCGAGCAGCTGGGCTATATTTAGTTTCCAATTCCGCACAGCGAGTCAATGAGATGACAGATATTCAGGCCTCCCTGCAGTCTCACCCGGATACCATCGGCCAGCTTCCGGCCGTGCAGGGGCAGATTTCGCGGGCATTCGCCGTAGAGGGCGACGATGCTTGAGCATAAAGATCAGGTGGTGGCGGCCCTCAAAGAAGGCTTTGGCGCGCGCCGTATCCTGGTAGTGGGTGACTGCATGCTTGACCGCTATGCGTGGGGCACCGTCGCGCGCATTTCACCTGAAGCGCCGGTGCCCATCGTCCGGTTGGAGCACGAAACTGCCACTGGGGGCGGTGCGGCCAATGTGGCGCTTAATCTCGCCAACCTCGGTCTCAGCGTCACCTTGGCCGGGATCGTGGGCCATGATGACGCCGGAAGAGCGCTGCGCACCCTCATGGAAAACATGGGCGTTGCCATGGATGGCGTCATTTCTGTAGAGCATAGGCCCACCGTGACGAAAACACGCGTCATGGGCGGCCATCAGCAAATGCTGAGGCTTGACAGCGAGTCAGACGAGCCGGTGCCGCCGGACCAGATCGCGCGCCTGTGGAACATCGTTAACCGGGAATTAGCCGCCCAGCCAGCCGTGGTGCTGCTGTCCGACTATGCCAAGGGGACTTTGCCAGCCCAACTATGCCAGGACGTGATTAGCGCCGCAGCCGGCAATAATATACCGGTCCTGGTTGATCCCAAGGGATTGGACTTCGGTAAATATCGTGGCGCTACCGCCATCTTTCCCAACCGCCAGGAACTGGCCGCTGCCATGAATTTCCCCGCCAATGATCTGGAGGCGTTGCTCCAGTCGGGACAGAATCTGACGGCTGATCTGCAGCTGCGGTTCATGGTGGTCACACTGGGCGATCAGGGTATTGCGCTGGTGGAATCCAACCGGCACCTCAGGATTCCCGCAGCTGCCAGGGATGTCTATGACGTTTCCGGAGCCGGCGATTCCGTTATCGCCACCCTGGCCGCCTGTACCGCTGCGGGACTGGAACGCATGGACAGCATGCACCTGGCCAACCTGGCAGGCGGCATTGTTGTGGGCAAGGTTGGCACCGCGCCGATTCAGTTAAATGAGCTCCTGCAGACGTTAGTATGGGGAACAAACAACGGCGGCAGCCTGAAATTGAAAAACCTGGAGGAGCTGCAGAAAGAAGTCAAGACCTGGCAGGATGCGGGGCGCAAGATCGTGTTTACCAACGGCTGTTTTGACCTGCTGCATCCGGGGCATGTGGCCTACCTGGAGGCGGCCCGCGCGCTGGGTGACGCCCTCATTGTGGGGCTCAATACCGACCGCTCCGTCACGGCGCTGAAAGGTCCCGACCGGCCGGTGATGATGGAGGAGGACAGGGTCAAAGTCCTGGCGGGACTTGCGTCGGTTGACCGGATCATCCTGTTCGATGAGGACACCCCCCTCGGTCTGATTAAGGCCATCAGTCCTGATGTGCTGGCCAAAGGGGCGGATTATGAGAAGGAAAAGATCGTCGGCGCCCAGGAAGTAGAGGCCGCTGGCGGCGAAGTTGCCATCATACCCCTGATGGAGGGACGCAGCACCAGCCGGTTGATTGATCAGTTGCGGTCAGGGAGCAGGGCGAAAGGGGCCACCACCTAGCGCCGGCCTGGCCCGGCATCTGCTGCCGGTCCTAATAGGCGCCGCGCCCGAAAAGAACAGCGGGAATGGTCTCAAACAAGATTTCCAGATCGAATGCCAGGGATTGGTGTTCCACGTAATAAAGGTCCAGCAGCACCATTTCGTTAAACTTGATGTTGCTGCGGCCCGATATCTGCCACAGACCGGTAATGCCGGGTTTGGTCCTGGCGCGGTCGCTGATGGCTTCCCAAATCTCATCTGAGTAACCCACTTTTTCCAAATCGGTTACCGGGAGCGGCCGGGGACCCACAAGGCTCATATCACCCTTTAGCACATTAAATATTTGCGGCAGCTCATCAATGCTGTATCGCCGGAGAAACCGGCCCACCCGGGTGAGCCGTGGATCGTTTTTCATTTTGAACATGGGTCCCGAGCTTTCATTTTGCTGCGATAACTCCTCCCGCAGTTTGTCGGCATCCCGCACCATGCTGCGAAACTTGAAGAAGTTGAACTCCGGTCCCCCTTTTATGGCGGCCCGTTTCTGGCTGTAAATGACAGGCCGACCCGATTCTATAAAGATGGCTAGGGCGGTCAACAGGTAAACCGGCGACAGCAGAATGATGATCAAAATCGAATTGATCAGATCGAACGTCCGCTTGAGGATTCGTAGCGTGGCTTCTTGAACGGGCCGCGGCGGCGTGTATATGGTAATCCCCGCCACATCGTACACGCGTGAGGTCTTCAGCAGCCGGGTGGCCTCCGGGGCCACCACTTTTACTTTTATCTGCTTCTGGCGTCCAATGGCCACAATCTCATGCAGCCCCTTCACAACAAATGAGGTAGAGGTAATAAAAATGCGGTCGATCCCTTCCCGCTCAACCACCTGTTTCATCTCATCAAGCTGGTACTCAGGATAATTCCCATTTGCGGGTAGTTTTTCAGCGTGACCGTTCCCGATGGAGACGAAACCGCGCAGATCATAGCCCAGCTCTGCCAGCCATTCATAGCCTACATTTCTCTCGATGGCGCCGTTATGGTCATCGGAAACCATCAGCACATTCAAATGGCCCATGCCCCATTTGACCAGTGAGCGCTGGACCATCAGCATGACTCTGCGCCCAATCCAGACGTGGAAGGGAGCCACAATCATAAACAACAGCGTGTAGCTGCGCGGGACGAAAAGGACACGGAAAAAATAAAATGCGGCGAGAATGGCTATCGCGCCATAGCTGTAGGTTTTAGCCAGCAGGATCAGCTGGTAGCGGGCATTACGGTAAAACGGGGCGCGATAGAGGCCGATGAGCACGCCAATAAGCAACAATATCCCCGTAAAATAGATCAGCAGAGGCAAAGTCGAATTAAGCGACAGGACGGGGCCATTATAATTATTGCGCAGAATGTACCAGGTCGTCAATCCGCCGCCAAAAATGGTCATGGCATCAACGAAGATGATGCCCCTGTCGAAGGCATAACGCCATGCGCGACGAATCGGATGATTGGTATAACTGCTCATTTAGCAGCTGACGCGAGACGGCAGGCTGAGCGGGTGTTAACATACATGATCATTCATTGCCCCACCGTGCTTGGGGCTCCCTGGCTGTTACATTTTACGTTGCACTTAAATTAGTTGAAACGCCAGATATTATTCAAGCCTTTCCGCAAGGCGAATCTAGGGGCCAGAAATGTCGATTTCGGTGCTCTGCGTCACTTTTATGCAAAAAAACTTTTCCCCTGTCAGTGTAGAAAAACTTCTCCGCGCATGCAGGAGCGGACGGCGCCCATGCTGATTGACTTAATTGTTAATATCTACGCCATTCAGGGCCAGAGCGATTCATGTTGCCTGAGCCCTGATCGACCAAATAAACTTTTGCGCTGCTTGGTCCACATTTTCAGGAGTTCCTGATGATTCGAACTTTTTCGGTGCCGTCCCGTTGTGTTATGGCGCTGCTCATCGCCGGCACACCCGTCGCTGGGCAGGAGCCTGTCGTTTACCACATCTCCTTCGCTAACCGCGCCCACCATGAAGCCTCCATAACGGCTACTTTTTCCAATTTGCCGGCAAAGCCGCTCACCTTACGCATGAGCCGCTCGTCGCCCGGCCGGTATTCGCTGCACGAGTTTGCCCGGCACGTGCACAACCTGACCGCGGTGAATGGCAGAGGCAAGGCGCTGCCCATTTACCGGCCCGACCCCCATTCGTGGACTATCGGCGGTCATGACGGTATGGTCAAAGTCGCCTACACTCTTTTCGGCGATCAGGCGGATGGGACCTCAACCGGCATCGATGAAACCCACGCGCATTTAAACATGCCCGCTACATTTATCTGGGCCGAAGGGCTGGATGCGCATCCCGTCAGGGTCACATTTGTGCTGCCGGAAAGGGACTGGCAGATTGTGACGCAGCTGCCCCCCACCCGCTGGTCGGATACATTTACTGCGCCGAACCTGCAGTACTTCATGGATTCGCCAACGGAGATCGGTCCCGTCGTTATCCGTGAATGGACCGCCAATGACCCCCGCGGCGCCACCATTCGCCTAGCCATGCACCACAACGGCAGCGATGAGGAAACCGATGCCTTTGCCGAAATGATCAAGGCGATTGTCACCGAAGAGACGGCCATTTGGGGGGAGCTGCCCTCCTTCGACTACGGCACGTACACCTTTATTGCCGACTATCTGCCGCATGTCTTCAACGATGGCATGGAACACCGCAATTCGACCATCCTGACCCGCAGCTCAAGCCTGAAGATGGATCTGCTCCCCATCACCTTCACTTTGGCGCATGAGTTTATGCATGCCTGGAATATCGAACGTATCCGGCCACGCTCCCTCGAACCGTTCGATTTCAGCGCCATGAATATGTCGGCCGAACTGTG
Source organism: Fidelibacterota bacterium (assembly GCA_004124875.1). Taxonomy (GTDB): domain Bacteria; phylum Fidelibacterota; class Marinisomatia; order SCGC-AAA003-L08; family TS1B11; genus TS1B11. The sequence continues at coordinate 422,698 of SCKJ01000002.1, forward strand.
GTTCGGCGAAGGTTTTTCCAGTTACTACCAATATCTGGTGCTGAAAAGGACCGGCATCATTCACCTGGACAGATTCGCGGGCAACCTCTCTCGTGCTCTCAACAGCGTTCTGAACTCGCCCGCTCGCGAGTACGATGGTCCGGCGGAGATGAGCCGCAGGGCGCCGCTCGTTGATCGTGCCAAATTTGGCGGAGCCTCTAATTTGCACAGTACGTTTCTCTCCTACTACTCCTATGGCGCCATCATCGGGCTGGCTCTGGATCTCCTGTTGCGCCAGAACTACGAGGACCTCTCACTCGACACCTACATGCAGGCGGTGTGGCAGGCTCACGGACGAAACGAATCTCCTTACACCAATATGAACCTGCAGGCGATACTGGCCAGAGTGACCGGAGACGACTTTTTTGCCGCCCGTTTTTTCGAGGACTACATCTATTCCGGTGACCTGCCCGATCTGCCTAATCTCCTCTCCCAGGCGGGTCTGCTGGTGCGGCAGGCGGACCCCGGCAAGGCGTGGATTGGCGCCAACGGATTGCGTTCCACAGATGAGGGACTGGTTTTAGGGGGCCCTACGACGAAAGGATCACCGCTCTACCTGGCGGGCCTGGACCGGGGGGCGACCCTCTTGACTCTAGCAGGTGAACCAACCCGGACGACCGGCGAGCTTGTGGCGCTGTTAGCCAGCCGCAACCCTGGGGAGCGGGTCGAGATTACTTTTCGCAACCGGTCAGGTGAGCGGTCGGCTCAGATCAAGCTGGCCCAGGATCCTCGCATGGAGGTGGTGCCGTACGAACATGCAGGCATGAGGCTGTCGGAGGAAATACTCAAGTTTAGAGGAAATTGGCTCTCCTCAAAAGGTTCATCGGGTCGTTACGGACTGGAGAGACATTGCCCGCAATGCCGGCGGAGCTACTCTTTCGCCAACGAATATTGCCATTTCGATGGTACGGCACTGGCATTGGTGCTCCCGGAAAAGCGCTGAGCCGACGCGCTCGGGCCTCTTGCCTGCGGTCTCCGCCTTGCGGCAGCCTATAGTCTGGTGAGCGCCTCTCGCGATTGGGGCAAGGTAAGTGCGTACCACAGATTATAAGTGTACAGCTGGGTGTGTTTCCGGTAATGCTCTTTCGCTTTGGCCATATGGCCGAGTCCTTCATGCGCCCGGGCCATATTGAACAGGTCCAGCGCTTTAAGGTCGCCATGTTCCAGGTGCTCCAGGGCCGCCTCGAAGTTTTCCATCTCGACATCAAGATAGCCGGCAATGGTATGATAATTCGCCAGCTCGTAGCTCGGATTCTCACTATCGACTTTTAGCTTGTAATCGGCCAGGAGGGACTGGGCGGTTTCAAACTCTTTTCGGGCAGCTTTTTCCAAAATGGCCATTTGAGCCTGACCTGCATGTATTCTGTTGAGCAAATTTTCTTCAAACCCACCCTGTGCAATGAGGTCTTCAATTTTGTCTTTAATGGCTGCGATTGCGCTAAACTGGCCGCTTGACAAATAGATCGTGGCCGCATAGCGCAGCTGGCGGTGCAGCAGTGCGTCAAGGTTGAACTCCTGCGCCAGACTGGATACTTCGAGCAAACTTTCCAAGGCAGCATCCGCATCGCGGGAGTAAAGATGAGAGACCGACAGCGCAGCCAAGTAATCACCTCTGGTCCGGTTATCCCGCTCATACTCGATGGCCAATTTCATGGCAGCGCGGCCTTCGTCATATTTTTCAAGCATGATCAGGTTAGCGCCCAGCTTCATTTGCGAAACGGTGAACCGGGAATTAACGTCGAACGCTTTGGCGAAAAACTCATTGGCTTTTTCAAGGCGTCCCTGGCGCGTCAGCAGGTCGGCCATCGAATCGTACGGATTGGGTTCGTCGGGAATCAGGCGTATATAGTTATCCAGCGCCTTCTCGGCATCGCGAAATTTATCCAGGTCAGCATATACATATCCGAGCAGGTTGTACGGAGGGGCGTAATTTTTATCAATCTTGATGGCGCGCTTATATTCCTTGATGGCGCTTTTTTTATCGTCAATCCTGAAATGGTATATTTGCCCCAGAAACAGGTGCGCCCGTTTGTCCTGGGGATGCAGGCCAATGAGTTCCTTGAGCAGCTCCACGGCCCGCTCGCTATTGCCCAGCCCTTCACCAGCCATGGCCGCGATCATCAACTTCTCGCCCGGAGAAACTTTGTTGGCCAATGACACGGCATGGCGGCGGTGCTTCTGGCCGTCAGCCGCCGAGCGGGGGGTCAGGGATCGATAAAGTTGTGCCTGTGCAAACAGCGGGTCCTTTTTGATGGCCAGATCGAACAGTTCGCGCGCATCGCCTATACGCAAATTTTCGTACAGTTCGCGCCCGGCCAAAAACATTTCACGTGCCGGTTCCGACTGTGTTGTGACAGGCAGGGTCGTTTCGGAAGTCGCGCGGCAACCCGCCAGCAGCAGGAACCCCAAAACGCCCATCAGCCCTAAAGACGATTTCAACGTTCTTAATACCATATTCCCACACCGACTCCATTATTCATAACTGTTCACATGGGATAGCCGCCCAAGTTACTACAAATATTTCGGGCTTCCGTATTCAAGATGGCGCCCAAGACAGTAAAGCGCTTGTCGGCCATTCAATGGATTTGACTCAACTCACTCCATCAGGGATGTCAGCCGCCACAGTCTTAACACCAACTGTCGTCGGCACGGCAATTCCGCTCCCCTCCACACGCCATCACCCTTGCATTCCTGGCACGATTAACCTTGGGTTCCGGCGCGCGTCTAATCCATAGATGACATGCTCAACCTCCCGTATTTTCCGGGAGGAACCACGAAAGGGATCATTCCAATGATGCGTTTTAAGACCTATTTTCTCCTCGCTTGGTTACTCCTGCTGGTTTTGTCTCCAATCAGCGGTAAGAAAGATAAGTTCTCCAGCCATTGGAGGGGCCAGGAGATCGTCATCGATGGCGATCAGCAAGAATGGTCCGGGAAACTGGTGATCCCAAAGCGTGAGAATATTGCCATCGGCATCATGAATGACGACTCCTATCTGTACGTGACCATGAGTACTTCGGATCGGCGCACCATGATGCAAATCATGAGAATGGGTTTGACTGTCTGGTTCGATCCCGGTGGCAAAAAGAAGAAGGTCCTGGGCATCAAGTATCCAATCGGCGGGCCGGACACCGGGATGCGCTCAGCGGGAGGACGCAATCGGGGCAGCAACGAAATGCCCGATTTGGAATCCCAGATAGAAGCGTTGCAAGAGTCCCAATTATGGATCGAGGTTTTGGGTCCGGACAAAAATGACATTACCCGGCTCTCCATCAGCGATGGTCATGGGATTAAGGTTGAAGTTGGATCTTCACCGGATGGCCGGTTTGTATACGAGCTGAGAATTCCATTGGAACGGACGCCCGGCAGCCCGTATGCCATTTACAGTTCACTCGCCAAAACCGTCGGCATTGGGTTTGAAACCGGCGCAATGGATCTCCAGGCGATGAGAGGCCAGAGGGGCGGCGGTATGCGCAGTGGCGGCAGACAAGGTGGTGGTGGCATGCGTGGCGGCGGCGGGCGCGGCGGAGGTATGCGGGGCGGCGGTATGCGTGGTGGTGGCGCGGGCCAGCAGATGCCGAAACCATTCAAGTATTGGGCCCGGGTATCGTTGGCAACCGGGCCATAACCTGGCCCTCATGCCGGTATTCGACTTATAATCGCGTTCCTTTTTATTAACCGGAGAGTGGAATAATTAGCACCTTGCAGACCCTATCGATGCACGACACCTGCTTGCCTCTGGCGGCAGCCAAATCCGGCACTGCCCGTAACGGCGGGCACCGGCGCATCAACCGCTTGGCCTAGGAATCCCGCCTGAGCTGCTCCTGGGTCTCCAGCGTCTTCCGGATGTAGTCGTCCACCTGCTCCTCCAGCATCGTGAGCGGCAGTGCCCCATTTTGCAACACCGTGGTATGGAACTCACGGATGTCGAACGCCTCGCCCAGTGCGGTCCGGGCTTTCTCGCGCAGCTCCAGAATTTTCAGCATGCCCACCTTGTAAGCGGTCGCCTGGCCCGGCATGACGATGTAGCGCTCTATTTCAGTCACCACGTCACTTTCAGACATGCCTGTTTTCTCGAGCATATAGTCGATGGCCTTTTCGCGGGTCCACCGTTTGGCGTGCAACCCTGAGTCGACCACCAGCCTGACGGCCCGCATCATCTCAGCCTGGAGGCGTCCCAGATTGTCCAGCGGATCATCCTGAAACCCGAGCTCCCAGGCCACCCGTTCCGCGTACAGTCCCCACCCTTCCGTGTAGGCCGTAAACAGCGGGAGACGCCGGATCATGGGCACGTTTTGCAGTTCGGTCTGGATGGAAATTTGGTAATGATGTCCCGGAATACCTTCGTGATAGGCCAGCGTGCGCATAAACGGCTTGCTGATTTCACTGATATCCCTCAGGTTGGCGTAAAACTTACCTGGCCGTTTGCCATCCATGGAGGGGGGCTGGTAATAGGCGCCGGGGGCCGTTTCCTCCTTGAACTCAGGAACCCGCAATACCTCCAGCCCCGACTCGGGCCGCAGGTTGAAGGCCCTGTCCATGCCGGCGTCGATCTCATCAAGTATGGCCTGATAGTCAGCCATAATCTGGTCGCGCACACCGGCTGTGTCGGGATACTGGAACCGGGGGTCCTTTTGCAGCGCCTGCACGCGGGCGCCGACAGTTCCGGAAGTAAAGCCTTCATCCCGCAAAATCGACAACATCTGCTTTTCGATGCGCGCCACCTCCGACAGACCCAACGCATGAATATCATCGGGGGTGTAATCGGTGGAGGTAAAAAGCTTCAGAGTGTACTGGTAGAATTCTTCACCACTGGGCAGCTTCCACACGCCGTTTTCAGTCGTGGCAATGTCGAGCTGGCCGGCCATGAAATCGATGAGCACCCGGTAGCCGGGATAGACGTCGCCGGTGATGATTTCCTCGGCCTCGGCCAGCAGCTCGGCGATGGTTGTGCTGTCCACCTCCGTTTCCGCCAACTTGCGTGAAAGGGTCTCGTAGAGGATATTTTCCTGCACCGGCGTCTCGATGAAGCCCCGCATTTCCGTCAGCACCTTTTCGATTACAAATCGTGGCGGCACCACACCTATATCCTGGCGGTGCTGCAGACCTTCAATTGTCTGCTCGAACACCCTGTCGATCTGGCTCAGGCGTGAGAGGTAGTTCCGCGCGGAGCCTTCGTCCTCAATGCGGTGCATCGACTCCATGAATGAGGGCAGATTATTCTGGACCCCGAAAAGTTGATTCACGGGATAACTGTGGTATTGGAAGGCCTCACCATCCACCATCGTCTGCAGGAAATATTCAAGAATCCGGTAAGAGAGTTGTTGACTCGCATTAAGGTCCTCAAGGTCGTACGAACGCAGGGTAGCCAGGTTCTGCTTGATCTTCCCCATCATTTTCTCATCGAAGGCCATGGACCTGTCGGTGAGATCGTCAGAATGGAAATCGAGAAACGTGTTTTCGATCATCCCCAGTTGAGTGAGCATTTCAGGGTCCTCGAGGGCGAACGTGATGAGAGCCCGCTCAAAAAAATGGTTGACGTTGAATGGTTTGCCCCAGACCAGTTTATAGCCCCACCAGCTGAAAATGAGCAGAATAACGGCCAGTGTTCTCAAGATAATTTTCTTCACGATAAGCTTCCTGTGGTTATGGAATCTGCCGGGGTGACGGAACAGACCCGGGCCTTTCCCGCTCCCCTAGCGGTATGACCGAAGTCGGTGAAAAAAGGTTGTCCCTTATGGAGGGCAATGTGGGCCAGGGGACCATCGGAGAGTGATCATGAGCGCCGGGCAATCAAGTCTGCCAGCTCCCCGACGTCGCTGAGTTCGCCCGCTTCGCCCGGTTTGATTCGAATGCCGAATTCGGCTTCAATGGCCACCAGCAGCGTAATATGCATGAGCGAGTCCCAGCCCTTAACATCCGCCGTGGTCATTTTTTCATTTAATTGGAGATCGTCATCGTCGAATACGTCACGAAAGACGTTGCTGAGTCTTGCCATTATTTGATCTCTGCCCTGCGCCACCGTAGAAGCCCCTCTATAGGTTAATCGCTGTCAACCTGCGCGATATGCACGTTGGGATGCGGGTTACTGTCCTCGATCTCATAGAGCCAGTCCGATTCACTTTCTGTCTCGACCAGTTTCTCAAATCCCAGACGATCATAAAGATCAGCCACGAGGTTATTCTTCTGTGTTCGAATATATTTGCCCCGCATTCGCATGTAGCCTTTTTGGCGTGCTTCCCGGGAAATAAAGTTATGGATAAACTGTTCCATGCCCCGGGAAAGGACTCTGCAACTCATCACCCAGCTATCGATATAGAGTTCAGCTTTGTCGTTCTCTCTCATGATCACGGCGGAGATAAGGCCGTTATCACCAAATTTGTCCCGCAATATAAAATAGAAGCAGAGGTTCTTCTCATCCTCAGCCAGGGCCATAATCTGCGATTCCGTATAGCGAATAGTAGTCAAATGGAACTGGTTGCTTTTGTTAATCAGCTGCGTGAACCGAGGTATTTGTAACGGACCAAGCGGCCCTGCAACGGCTTCCATTTCAAGACTCTTGAGAAACGAATCGATATCAGTCACTTGCTTTGCTGCGCCCATGCGCAAGGCGTCGGTGCGATACAGCTCATTTCGCCGGCTATCTTCAGCAGAGTAACCGGTGGTCTCGAAACAGCGCAGCCTGTCCAGCGTCCGGACGAATAACGATGGATCGTCCGGCAGCTCGGGCACCTCGACCATCGGTAGTTCCATGCGCACCAGGCCGCGCTCATAGGGGCTGTCATCGACAAACACGATAGCATCCAGACCTATTCGGAGCGTTTCTGCAATGTGGCGAATGTTATCGGCCTTGTTCTGCCAGTTCGCCACGAAAATGGCTATATCCTGCTCCTTGATGATCATGTGGGGATGATTCTGAAACGGAAGTTTGGCTGTTGCCTCCTCGTTCTTGCTGCACACAGCCAGAATAATTCCCCGGTTCTTCAGTTCCAGCAGGTAATGCTGAAACGCCACGAAAGCTTCCCCGTCACTCCCGGAGCCCAGCTGGAGGCCCTCCAGGCCGTCATCTCCTATCACGCCGCCCCAGAGGGTGTTATCGAGGTCAACAATAATGCATTTTTTGGCCTTGCCCTTGATGGCTCCAATCAATCGAGCGCCTTGATGAGCCACAAGTCCCGTCGCATTGAGATTAAACGCATGCTTGGAATAGTGCCAGTATGCCTCATCGGTCCAGTGCTGTTTGCCGTAGTAGGCTGCCAGATATTCCATGTCGAAAAGTGTCACGCCTGGGGCCAGAATGGCGGCCAGCCCAAGGTTGAACCGGGACAGGAGATTCCGCCGTGACCAGGGGGCCGAAACTTCAAAATTGCCGAAAGGACGTGGCAGGGGAAAATCAGCATTATTCTGAATGATGTAGGCTGAAGAATGACTTTTAACCGCCTGCCACAAACCGGCAAACCGGTCAACGTTGCTTTGCACCCACTGCTTTAACGGTTCTTCCTCCGAGCCTGGCATAACAGTATCGTCCAGGTCCCGATAGCTTGAGAACAGCCAGACAATTTCCGGGTCAAAGCGATATAGTTCGCTGGAGGGATCGAGGACAGACTGATCCATCGTATTGAAGGGCGCGGTATATATTTCGGCCTGAAAGCCTTCCAGCCCCAGCCAGAAATTGAGCAGTTCCACAAAATGATCAACGGTGCTGTTTGCAGCCACGGCCAGCTTGATCGGCGATAGATCCTTTGGGTCGCGGGGTATCGAGCTGTAGGCCATAGCATACTGATGTTGCAGCGGAAAGTGATCCTCCGGCGCAGCGATGGCTTTCAGGGTTGCCAGGGCTTCACCGTATTTTTCCTGGCGAACGAGATCTTTGACCTCGCGCATGCTATCGCTTTTGGAGACTCTCATATGTGCCGCCAAATTAATGCTGCCGTGAGGGGCGATACCTAAACAATAGGTTCTACGAAAATGTCGGCCAGGCATCACCACCGGACTTGGCGCCCATCCGCCTATAAATGAATGGGACCATCCCCGTCACCGCGCGTCATATGTACCTGCGTAACATTTTCTGCATATGGCTCGAGGGATTTCTGTAGCTCGGGGGAGACAGCAAAAACAAAGTTGGACGGCCCCGATAGATAGCCACGTCTTTTGAAGCTGGACGCCCAGCTGCTATGCAACTGGTTGGAGACAATGAGGTCGACCCCTCTATCAAGGAGAAACCGTGTTGCGCCGGAAATGATCCGCTCTTCCATACCGGGGAGAGCCAGGCAGTCCACAATGCTGCCGACTCTGAGATTCCCAAACTGTTTATGTCCCTGCATGGCGCTGTCCAGCAACAGCGCCCAACCGGCGGGCTTGCCCCCGGCCTGAAATTTCAATCTGAAATAGCGCGCATCACCAGCGTCATAGAGTCTGTTCAGGGCCAGCTGGTCTCTGGTCGCAATCATGACATAGTTCTTTTTCGCCAGCTCCCAGATCTCATCGGCCCATGCGCCAAATGAAGGTTCCAACGAAATCTCTGCCGGCGGCGGGGTGGGATAACGTCTGGCCAGCATGTGCAGCAGCTGGATCCCCAGGTATCCAAGGCCCGAAAAAGCCCCGAAATCGACGAGGGTCCTCTGAAATGGCGTTTTCCTCAGAAACGATAAATTTCGCAGAACCGTAAAGGGCCGATTGATGAAAAAATAAAATGGGCAGGCATGTAACCGCCACCTCATGGCCGTCAGGAGGCGCGGCAAGGGGCCGTCAAAACCACCCATCCCGAGGCAGAACAGTTGGGGCTGACGCGCCAGGGCATCCTCCAGGAGTTGCACACCTACCACGCCGTAGCGGCTGTCCACGATGCCCTCGGATATGGGCAGCTGAAACGTGCCAATATCGACATGCCGCCCCTGCATATAGAACGGCTGGCGCTTCATGATATACCCGCCGTGAACAACGCCGCCATCCAGGGCCAGATAGTGCTCCCGATAGAGGCCGCTGCCGTCATCTTTGGCCAGGGGATGGTCCTTGGGAGATTCATCGATGCGCAAGCCGGCCGGGGCTGTCGATATTCTCAGGTTGAACGCCTTCACGGCCTCCGCATGCTCAGGCTTAAGCGGCACAATGGATATAGCCATCAGCGGGTGCCGCCTGACGCCATTTTATGCCGCAGCCATTTCCACTCGAGTCTGCTGCGGTCCCGGCCAGACAGGGTATAGTCACCCTGGACCTGCCGGATGTGGTCCAGCAGCGTGCCTACCGGGACAAACCAGCCGTCCTTGGCCGCGAGTCGTTTGATCAGCGCGGCAAATTGCGGGTTAAGCCGGCCATCCTGATAGAATCCGCTGGCAAAATGGGTGTACATGATGCAGGCGCCACCTTCAGTTTCCAGACGATCCTGTCGAGCCTCGGAAATGGCGCTGGTAAAGGCAGCCACATCGGAACCTTCCGTCGAAGCAAACCAGAAGTTAACGTCGGGCCGTTGAGCATCATGATAGGGCATGACGGGGCACGCCTTCAAGGTGTTGGTCTCCTGAAACACAAAATTACGGACGTAGGTAATGCGCTCCTTGCAGAAATCGCCCCAATAGAGGGGCGAGCCGGCGATATGGCCCCGGAAGCGGCCACGGTTCCTGTTACGGGTGAGCAGATTGTAGAGGCGGCGCCTGATGCCCGACAGGCGCTGGTCGCCCCAGTAGATGCTTTCCCGGCAATCGGCATGGTTGGCCATGGTCTTGGGGTCGGCCCCAAAAAGCGCCTGGAAGCGGTCCAGTCCCCGGCCGGTCTCCGCCCGCAACGAAGTGTGGAACGTGACGTTATGGAGCGCTATTTCGTAGCCCAGATTTTGCAGCTTCAGCAACCACTGCCGGTTGTCCTCATCTTCGCAGGTGAGGCCTCCAATCAGGGGCGTCTCCCGACCTTTGAGGGGCCACACGGATTTGGTTGTGATGAGGCCGTGCTGCTGTAGGAAATCATAAACCGGCGGCACATTGACCCTATCCTGATGATCCGTGTCATCGAAGATGGTGAAGGCAAATTTTTTGCCGTTGGGCCAGGGGACTGTGGCGTGGGCATCTAACAGGGTAACAGTTGGGCAGATAGTGCGGCTGTCATAGCGCGGGAGTTTACCCAACTTGAAGGCAGCGGAGTTGAAAAACATTGGCTGACAGGGAGGCTATCGTTGAGAGTAAGGGCCCTGTGCCTGCGCGGAACGCCCGCCGGCGGCGGAGCTCGGCGATGAAGCTGGAGATATTAGAAGGCATCAGTCGTCGCCCGTGCCAACTCCGCCAGCCGCTGCCGCGCGTCTTCCAGCAGGGGACGCAGCTCCGGATCGCAATCCTGCCATAATTCGACAAAGCGGGCGTAGTGCTCCCTGGCCGCCGTCAGATCGCCCAGGCGCTCGTAAATCTCGCCACTCCGTAGATGGGCTATGGGGCTGAAGACACGCTCGTAGCCTGAGGTCCCTACCAGATTTTTATACCACTGCAGCGCTTCCCGGTCACGGCCAAGCTGGCCCAGCAGTTCCGCTCGCCTGAAACGCTCCAGGGCCTGGGAACCGAACGGTGACGCGGAGGCCAAGATGTACCACATCTCCGAGCGCATCTGCTCAAGGGCCGTCAGGGCATCCGCTGTCTCCTGCTTCTCCAGGTGTATGTAGGATACGATGCTGTGGGCCATGTCGGTTGCCAGGGATCCACCGCCTATAGGGAGGCTGATGACGGCCAGCTGTTCGGCCAGCAGTCCGGCTTGCCGGGTATCGCCCAGGCGGACGTGAATCAAACCCAGCAGATAGCTTTTCAGCATAGGATGAAATTCATCGTGCATGTTGAACCATGAACTGGGGTTGTTGCTGGGTGGAATATCATCGGCGTTCAGGATTTCCAGATCAGCCCTGAGGGATTGTAGTCTCTGGTTCTCCACCGGCAAAAACGGTATCAGTGAAAATAGGGCCTCATACTCCAGCGCAGCGACGGCATCAACCGTTTTCAGGGTCTGTAACTCGGACCGGGCTGCCTGCCAGTGGCCACGGACCATATGCAGCTGTGCCAGCGCTATATGACCGACCCGCCGGGCCTCAACGGACCGTGAACCGTTCGTCATGAGACCGGCCAGCCGCATGGCTCCCGGGACGTTTTCCGTCCATGTGGTCGCCACCCAGAGGGCGAAGATAAGCTCAAGTTCGCTGGCCCCGGAGAGATCGGCGATCATCCGGTCCTCGTCTTGCCGATTCCCGTGGGATAGTGCCTGGATGGCCTGAATCTCCTGACTTCGATCCCCTGCCGGGCTCAAGGCTATCAGCATGGTAATGACGGAATCCATTGCGGCCAATTCCCCGTGAATGGCAAATAACCGGATCAGGTGCAGCATAGCGGTGGTGTGGTTGGGTTCCAGGGCAAGCACACGTTCAAACGCTTCCGCCGATTCTTGCGTGGCGCGGCCGTGGAGCACATTGGTGTGAAACTGTATTTCACCCAACTGCATCCAGGCTTCGATATCTTCGGGATAAGTGCCCAGGATGGAGCGGTATAGCCGTTCCGCTTCTCCGTGAGCGCCCTGCCGCCAGAGGAGGAAGGCCTCCAGCAGTTGCCGGTCATGGTCCGATAGGCGGTCAGCGTGGCGATAAGCCCGCTCGGCGGCGGTCTGGGCCAGCGTCATCCGGGTTAGAAATTCCGCCGCGATGCTCAGCCGGTAATCGGCCAGGGCATAGAGGCTGTCCTCCGAAAGCGCCAGCTCGAAAGCGGACCGGGCGGTTTCGAACAGACCGCTTCGCATGGCGTGTTCGCCTTCGAGGTAAGCTTTGAGCGCAGGCAGGGAAGCGGTGGTCATACCGGCGACTTGCCTGAAACGGCCACCCGGCCTATCGATCTGGCCCACCAGAAGCTGACTCACTAATTCGTCTACCATGCCGAATATCTGGTCGGCGTCGCCCTCTGCCGTCCCCCGGGCCACAGCTTCCATACCCAGCAGAGGATCGTAAAGTGATGCGTCCAGGTGCAGCCGCGCGCCTACAGCGACAATGTTACCCAAAACGAAGAGGTCAGCGTCAAAATAACGGGCGATGTCCCGGCCGTGCTGCGGATCGGGGTTGGTGGCGCCCCGCCGGTCCAGATAACCCAGCACAGCGCGGGGATCAATGCTGCGCCACTCGCCGCCGCCGTCCAGTTTGGTGCTCATCAGGTCGACCATCCCGGCTCCCAGGTAGGCATATTCCTCGGTGCCCTGTACCGAGAAGGGCAGCACCGCCACCGACTTGACGTACTCCGCTCCAGTGACAGAGCCTTCATATTTTCCCCCGCCCCAGAGCCCCCAAATGCCAAAGGCCACGGCAGCGATAGTCACCGCAATCAGCACCCGGTTGCTGGTGCCCGGCTTGCCGGAAGAACGTCCCTTGGTCCTGACGATCCCCTCAGGAGTAATGTCGAATATCCAGGCCAGGCCCATGGCCAGGGGAAAGCCCACCAGGAGCAGGATGATGATCAGGCTGCCGATCCACTCGGGAATATGGAGCGGCTCGAAGATGCTGTCGATGATCTGGAACAGCACGAAGGCCACGCCGCCATAAACGGCCGCCACCCGGAACACCCGCCGCCGGCGGAGCTCTTCAATGAAGCTGGATAGTCTGGACTGTTCTGACATCGTGGTCGTACGGTGATCCGGCTGAATGTAAGGGGGAATCGAGGCGATAGCAAAAGTCCCGGCTGGTGGTGAAAACCAGCCGTGGCAGCCGGCAAGGAAGGTGGGCTACCGCGAAATGAAAATCAAGGCAGAGCCCAGAAGGAGGAAGTGAGACCCAGTCCATCAAAGGTCTGTTTTACTTCTGCAGGGGATTTTCGGCGCCAGTTCGGATCACGCCGATCCCCAGCGTACCACGCCACAGCCAGCCGCCAGCCGGTCATGATGGCTATGGACTCCCCCCGTGGTGTGTGCCATTGATCGTACCATCGGCTAACGTGCTCCTCGGAACTGAAGAACATGATCGTTCTTCAGGTAAAGACGATATCCTGCCACCAATCTCTGGCCGGCACCACGAAATGCATGATGGCTTCCGCAGGGAAGGCAGGCGCGCCACCCTTAACAGAGAGGATGACTCCCTCATTGCAATCGGCGCACGAGGTCCTGATGCGGACATCATCCCCGACCATGGCCGCGATGCCAAGAGCGTCCCACAGGCATGGCGCCCACCAAGTGTGCTGGTCCGCTGTTACGACGTATGCAGTCGGTATGGCGGAGAACGGCTGGGCCATCATGATCTCTCCGCTGGGCAGCAAGGCGAGATGATGCAGCTCGGACAGCTGCGCCAGCGCCCCATCCGTCTCACTCTCGCCAATATTCAGGGCCGCGCCGATGGCTTCCCTGGCGGGGATGCTGCCGTGCTCCACGGCCTGCTCGTAGACGAAATGTCTGACGCGGAATAGTAGGTTATCGTTCATCAGGGTACGGGTCGCGGCATCCCGCTTCCGTGTCATTGCGATCCAGTATCTGGGGGTATGGTGATCCGGGCGAAATGTACAGGTAAGCCGAGGGAATAGCAATCTGCGGCTCCCGGCCGGGCAGAGACTACGCCGTGCGCTCCTTCAGACGAACAGGGGCGGGCGCCATCAAGATTCCCCAGCGCCCCAGGAGAGGCTCTGCAGACGTTGCTGGTCCACTTTAATGTCGATGTGGGGAGCCAGTTTGGCCAGCGCCTGTCGACGCGCCACGTCCGCCAACTCACGCTCCAGATCCATCTGCACCTGCTCCTTAATTTCGTCAAATGGCGCTGGATAACGGCGGCGTTCCGTGACCCTGATGATGGTCCACCCTGCATCGGTTTTCACGGGGCCCGTGGGCACCATGAGTTTGGTCCGCAGCCCCTGATGGTAGAGCGCCGGATAGCGGGTGCGGCCGGCCACCTGCCAGCCCAGGTCGCCTGTCAGGCTGGCAACATTACCGGCCTGTTGCGTAATTTCGTCGAACGGCGCCCCCTGACGCAGACTCAGCAGCAGCCGCTCAGCTGCTGACCGGCTCTCAGCGCTGATGGCCTCTATGCGCAGACTGTCCGGACCATAGTACCGGCGTTGCCACTGGTCATCATAAAACCGGCGCACCATTTGCGGCGTGATGGCAACCGTGTCGATCAGTGCCGCCAGGTAGAGCTGCGCCATGACTTCATCCTTGCGGTCCTGGACCTGCCTGATGACATCCGGATCACGGTCATACTTCCGGTCCAGTCCTTGGCGGGCCAGCAATTCATCCCGGATAAGATAGGCCGTGCCGGTATAAAGATTGCCGGTCAGGTATCGCCGCCGCATCTCGGGCAACCGCTCCAGCAACGTGCCCACAGTCCAACTGCCCCCTTCAAACTCAACCAGCACCAGATCAAGGAAGAAGGCTTCCTCAATGCCGAAAGTCGGACTTGAGAATTGAACCGGGGGACCGGAATTGATGAGACTGCTCTGCCTCAAGCCGCGCAGTTGAGGCTTTAAAATGGCCCAAAGCCGGGTGGCCACCTCCTGGTCAAACTGGACGTTCTGTGCGCGCATGTAATCGTTAAGGACCTGCGTCCCCAGCCGGAATTCCCACCGGCGGTAGACCTTGGTTTCCAGATTGTCACGCTGCCGCTTGAAATCGAGGCTGTCGAAAGCGGCGCTGCGGCGCGCGTCGTCGACCCGCAGGATGTGCCAGCCATACAGGCTTTCCACGGGCGTCGAGATTTCGCCGGGGCGCAAATCGAAAATGGCGTTTTCAAGATTCTCGTCGAGGTCCCCATAGGTCACCCAGCCCATGAGCCCTCCAGTGTCGCGAAGACGGGCGTCGTCAAACAGGCCGCGGGCCAGATGGTCGAAAGTTGCCGTGCCGGAAATGAGCAACCGGCGCAGACTGTCGGCCGCCTGCTCGGACTCCACAGCCAGATGGCGCACGAGCAATCGGGTCTGACCCCGCACAAATGCCTGCCAGAGATCGTCCTCCGTCGGGGCCGGAACCCACTGTTGGACCCAATGCCTGTAGAGCAGCCCCGCCATCGCCTGGCGCTGCTGCGCCTTTGCGGCCCGGCGCACGACAAGAGCCGTATCAAAGTGCAGCCTCTGCGCTTCGCGGGCCAGAATTTTTTGGTCGATGAGCGCCTGCAGCAATTGCGTGCGGCTTTGGGGCGTGTCGTCGCTGTTAAAATAGAGGATTTGTGGAAGCATGGCCCGGCGAAAACTTGCCACGGTGATCGTTCGATCACCGATGGTGGCGAGGATGTCCTGCTCGGGCGGGACCTCCGTTGGACCACAGGCCGCAAGCAACAACCCGGCAGCTGAAGAGGCCGCCCACAATCTCAGGCGATAAGCGGCCACCCGATCACCGGCCATGTGGATTGTCATCTGCAGATACGCTGCTAGTCAACCAGCTCCACGGTGTACAGGGTCACCATTTTTGCTGTGGCCCAATCGAGATGCTTAAAAGTAACGGTGATGTGACGCGACGGCCCGTCCGTATCCACTTCGACATGGCCGTACACCGAAGAAATATTTTTTCTGTTCCATTTCGAGTGGTCACCTCGCAGACCCCAGGGGGCCCGGTAAATTTCATAGGAGTAGTCCGGGTTCGCCTGATTTTCCGGCGGCAATATTTCGCCTGAAGCCCTATGATATGATAGGGGCGATGCAGAAAAATCTATCACGGCGGAGCCCAAATCGCTTAAAGAGTAGGTGACTGAGGTATCGCTCGCAAATATCGCCTCCGGCTGCGCATCCCAGTTCATAATGTGGGCGCTGGGGTAATGCTGGTCGCCGGAAAATATGAGAATGCCGTTGAGATTCTCGCGTCTGATATAGGCCAATATTTTAGCGCGTTCATGCACATAGCCGTGCCAGCTGTCAAGGCCCGGTCTGCCGGAGGATGTATCGCCGCCATAATCGTTCCATGAGACGCTGGATATGATAAACTTATACGCCGCAGTCGAATTTTTCAACCCCTCGAGCAGCCACTGGAGCTGCTCCAGGCCCAATATCGATTTCTCAGGCCCGTTTTCGGTTTCCATGGGCACTCTGTACCAGCGCGTATCCAGGACAAAAAATTCCACATCCGCCACCGTATACCTGTAATAAAGCGCGCCCGAACTCTCGACCAACGGATAGCGGGGAAAGGTCTCCTTGAACACCTTGCTGGCCTCAACTTTATAGGGATAGTTCATGTCGGAATTGTCCTGGCCGTAATCGTGATCATCCCAGATTGCCATCACCGGTATGCTGCTGCTTGCCGCCTGAAAATAGCTGTCAAAATTGCGCTGATACTTGTTACGAAACACTTCCAAAACGGTTTTGCCCGGCGGCAAATAGTCACCCTGCTGGAGCAGCGTCTGCTCATAACCCGGATTATCCCTGATCGCTTCCACCTCAGCGATGTCGCCATCGTAATCCCCATACATATTGTCGCCCAACAGGGCCAAAAAGGTGGGGTTCTCCTCGCGGATATGGTCGAAGATGACATGCGCCCGGTAGCGCTCCCGGAAACAGGCGGAGAAAACAAAACTGAACTTGCCGGGCTCATTTTGCGGCGGGAAGGTTGTGAAGCCATACGAGGGGGACGGCTCCCCGGCGTCAAACTCGACCCGGTAATCGTAGGCCATTTCCGGCTCCAGCGCGGTCAGCGCAATGGAAGCCGCGTAGCCGTTGCCCTCTAATAGAGGCTCCCACGCGCTGAATAGGGAATCCTCAGTGCCGGTCGCCCGGTATGCAATGCGGGCCTTCCCGGCCGTTATGCCAACAACCGCTATGTTCGTCTGGTCACCTCGGGACAGGCCCACGATAGGCGCACGGAGCAGACGATTGGCCACCCCGACCCGTTCTGTGGCGCAACCCGTGAACAAGAATGTGGCCAGGTAAAGGCCGAGGGCGAGCAAGTGGTTCAAGCGGACGCTCATCGAGACATATTCTCCTTTGCTAAGGTTACGCAACTTCAATGATCAGCGCTGACGGCTAACGGCAGCGCCGGCGCAGCTTGTGGCGCTGCCTTGGAGTAATCCAGACCTAAAAGCCCGGCGATGGTGGCGGCGATACTCTGCTGTCGGACGGTTCCCGTATTGGACAGCTCACCTCTGTCGGGCGTATCTGGCCCAATGACCGCTATCCAGGTGAAATCCGCCTCCTCGATGGTGGCGCCGTGCGATTTCCATTCATCGGAGCCGCTGCTGCCACGACCATGATCAGATGCAATGATGAAGGTTGTCTTATCGCGGTAGTTCCGGTGTGACTGAGCCCACCGCCATAGTTCCTCAATGAACCCATCGATCCGGGTGGCAGCCTGGAGGACCTGGTCGTAGCGGCCGTTATGGGCCCAATCATCGGTCTCCCCGAAACTGAAGTAGACCAAACGGGGCTGGTGCTGTTTAATGAACTCCAGCCCCTGGTAGAATGTTAGAGCGTCATACCGCACGTCATCCCACTGTTTGGGCAGCGTTTCCTGCAACCTGTTCATCAGCAGCTGCTCACGGGTCAATTTATCACCCTCAACGCCAGCAAAACCGGCATTGATGTAAATGGCGCCAGGATCTTTGCTCACCAAATACGGGAACAGATCCCAGGAGGTAAACGCCGCTACCTGACTGCGTGAGAGGCGCCACTCAGCTCTCACGAATTCGAATATGGTGGCATGGGTAACCTGTTTTCTGGAGTTGTCGATCACATCATCCTGTGGAAATCCGGTAAAGATTTCCGCGTAGCCCGGTGCGGACACCCGGTACTTGTTGGCCACCTGCGCATAACTGCCCAGATGCCGGTTCCCATAAACGACGCCACGGGGCGCCAGTTCTTGCCAGAAGAAAGGCATCAGCGCTTCACGTCTGGCCGTAGGTGTGCTGCGCCAGTAATGCTCTGCCATAGCCGCCGGATTTTTGACTCCACCACGACCGGAAAACAGCAATAACGAATCTGCGCCGCCGAACAGTTCGTTCCACCTGAGGCCGTCAACGGTGATTAAAAATATGTTCTGCGTGCTGTTGGGGCCGGCCACAGGCGCGTCCGAACACGACCACAACAGCATGGCGCTGACGATCAGCACAAAGCGACCGTGTGGCAAATTTAGCCTTGAAAGCATCAGTTGGTGCCTTTGGCATTCCACATAAACAGTTGCAGGATAACCGCCGCCCCTGCCGACGCCATGAGCACATAGAATACGGAGTCCCAACCCAGGTTGACGGAGAGATACCCGACCATGACACCGGTAATGGCAGCGCCAATGGATCCCAGGCCGTTGATAAACCCTGCGGCAGTGGCGGCCTCCTTACGGGAGCCGAAGTCCATGGCCGCGGTGGCGGATATGAGGGTGTCGGGTCCGTAAGTCATAAACCCGATGAAGGCGAGCGCCACGGGGCCGGCGACAGGATCACCTGCCACGAATTTGTAGGCCAAAATAGACAGGATAAGACCCACCAGCATAATGACGCTGACCGGGGCCCGGCGGGCATCGAACAGATTGTCGGAGGCATACCCGGCGACAACCGTGCCCACAAAGCCTGCCAACGGAAATATAATGGTCATAAAGCCGGCCTTGTCGGGTCTGAAACCTATGACTCGGACCAGATAGGTAGTCAGCCAAAACAGGAACGTGTAGCGGATAAGTTTCAGAAAGAAATAGGAGATGCCCAGATTCCAGACATACTTATTCTTCATCACATCCGACAGAATTTCGCTGATGGGCCGCCGGACATCTTCAGATACTCCAGCTTCCAGGGACGCATCCGGATCGCTCTGATTATGATACTGTTCAATGGGCGGCAAACCGACATCTTCGGGCCTGTTCCGCTGCCATATGACCACCAGACCCACGACGCCCATCAGGAGAATAGCGGGGACCCAAAAAGCCGTTCGCCAGGAATAACCGGCAATGAGCCATGCCGCCAATACGGTGGCCACCACGTCCCCAATTTGATAGTTGGTCCCCCACCAGGCCATCATCCGTCCACGCTCATTGATGGAAAACCAGTTGGACATCGTCTTCATGCTGTTGGGCCAACCCGTCGACTGCCCCAATCCGTTCAGCCCTAACAGAAAGGCCATGCCCAACACCGAGCTGCTGAATCCGAACAACAGATTCACGGATATGGTGACGGCAAATCCGCCGAACAGAATACGCCTGGCGCCATAGCGGTCGCCCAGCGGACCGGACACAAATTGGCCAATGGCGTACATGGTCAAATAAGCGGTGATGATGATGCCCACGTCCTGCTCGTTCCAGCCGAACTCTTCCATGAAAACCGGTTGCGCGATGGCATAGTTTTTCCTGCCCAGGTAAAATCCCGCATAAACCAGCCACATTACCGCAAATATGTGCCGGCGCCAGAAGGTGTAAATAAGGTCTAAATCCATCCCCGCCCGATAAATATTCTTCGGGTTACCTTTCATCTGCTGTGCAATCCCGGTATTCATAAGCTGTCATCCATGTTTGTCGCACTCACCGGAACATACGTTCGCTTCGGTTGGTGAGATGATATTGGCGCTTTACCGCGCCAATGAAATTTCAATGGTGTCCTCATTTGCTCCCATGTTCCACTTATGCAGATTCAGGCGAATCCGCCGCTCGGGCATGAGCTTCAAGTACTTTCGCGAGCGCCATATTTTGCCCTCCGGGCCCACGATGATTCGACTCCGCGACACCTGCTCGCTGACCCGCAACGTCGAAAGATACGGCGGTGGCAGCGGCATGCCCGGCAGCAGCCGCTGTGGCAGCACCCATTTTACCGGAGCTTCCGGCGTCAGTTTCAGCCGGGGCCCCATAAATGTCGCGGCATCCTTAAGGTAGCGGCTGATGGATGCAGCGGCCCATTCACCTTCGAGGGCGGCAACATCGGCAGTTTCCACGCCGCGCAAGAGATTACCGGACGCAAAAATGCCGGGGATGTCGCTTTGCAGCTGCTGGTCGACCACCGGCCCGTGGGTGTAACTGTCCAAAGGGATGTCCGCGCTACGGGCCAGAGCGTTTTCCGGCAGAAATTTCCCCGATACGATCAGCGTATCGCACGCTATCGTCCGCTCTGTTCCCGGCAGCAGGTTGCCTTGCCCGTCAACGGCCGCAATTTCGACACCTTCAACCCGGCGGCTTCCCAAAATCTGCTTGATGGTATGGCGCGTGTAGAGGGGAACTCTGTGGGGAACCAGCGTGCCCAGGGCAAAGACCTTGCGGCCGATCATGCGCGGACCCTCTTCAACCATGCCCACAACTTTTGCCCGCGTCAGGCCAAAAGTGTGCACGGCGGAGAGACCCACATCTTCCGAGCCAAAAACGACAATCCGTTTGCCCGGCAAGGTGTGCATGAGATGGATATACTGCTGCGCCTCGCTGGTGCTCATTATTCCGCGGCCCCGAAAGCCTGGCAACAGCAAGGCCGAGCGGGTGGTTTCCCTACAGCCGGTAGCCATAAGAATGGCCTCAGCGCGATAGGTTGTATGGCCCCTTGCGCTTACGCAGGTCATTTCCTTGGCCAACGGATCAAGGTTAAAAACAGTGGTGGAGGTGGCGATGGTGACGCCGGCGTCATAGGCCGCTTTGGCCAGTTTTCGGGCGTATTGGGGGCCGGTCAACAGACGCTTCAGATGGCGAATGGCAAACCCGAAATGAGCCGTGTGCACCGGGATGCCACCCAACTGCGGCTGCCGCTCCACCACCAGCACGCGCGAGACGCCGAGCTGCTTCAGGCGCACGGAGGCTGCCAGGCCTGATGGCCCCCCACCGATGATGATCACATCGAAATGGCGGTTATCGCTGGAGACCGGCATGTGTCATCAACGGCTTAGGCGACCAACGATTTTATGTCCACGCCATTGTGGTCAAACAGCATGCCGTTGACTTTCGGGGCACAGTTGAATCCCTGACAGCGGCCCATCATGGCCCGGGTCCTTTTGCGGATGGACTTGAGCGAAGCTGCGCCGATCGGTTCCTGCATGGCGTCTAAAATTTCCTGCTCGCTAACCATTTCGCAGAAGCAGACCATCTGCCCATATTTGGGATTCGCCTTAATTCTTTCGACCTGCTGATAAGGCCGGGGGGCATATTCACTCAGACTGTTGAGGCGCCTGTAATCCTTGAAATTGTCCGCTTCCTTCAGGGACAGCCCCATGTCGGCCAGGCCCTCGACCACATAGCGCGCAATGGCGAGTGCGCTCGAGAGCCCGGTTGAGCGAATCCCCCCGGCGGTGACGTATCGCCGGTCTCCGTTAAAAGTGATCTGGTAATCGGAAAATTCCGTGGCCGGACGGGTGCCGGCATAGGTACTGGTAATATCTTCCTGCAGCAGTTCGGGCATCACCTTCGCGCCCAATTTTCGAATCTTGTCCATGCCATCCCGGGTAATGCCGGGGGAACCCCGGTCTTCAATATCATCGGCTGTGGGACCCAGGATGACATTCCCGAAAATGGTGGGTGAAATGAGAATGCCTTTGGTCTTGGGCGTGGGCACCTGCAGCATAATATGACTGACCAGTCTGCTGGCCGCCGTATCAAAAATGATGAACTCCCCTCTGCGCGGCTTAATATGAAAATTTTCAATGGCCAGGAAGCCGTCCACACTATCGCCCCAAAGTCCGGCGGCATTAATGAGGTATCGGGCATAGTATGAACCACTGGTTGTGATCACTTCATGGCACTCGCCGTCAAGCTCCCGCAATCCCGTCACGGTGGAGTTGAGCATCAACCGGGCCCCATTGAGGCAGGCCTGGGAGGCATAGGCGATGGGCGGCGCAAAAGGATCGACAATGCTTTCATTGGCCACTGAGACCGCCCCCTTCACCCCCGGCGCCAGATGTGGCTCCAAAGCATATATCTCATCGGGAGTCACCCGCTTGACCTCGTCAACGCCATTGCTGGCCGCCCGGGCTATCACTTGATCCAGTTCGTTCTTTTGGTCATCATCATAGGCGATGACCAGCGCCCCGATTTTCTCGCAGGGCAAATTCATGGCAGGCGCCACCTGCGTTCTGAACTCGACAGAGCCCGATCCGACCAGACGGGCTTCCAATGATCCCGGCTTGGCATCGAATCCTGTGTGCATGATGGCGCTGTTGCCCTTGCTCGTGCCTTCGCCTACATCGGATTCCTTCTCGACCAGAGCAACAGAGAGATTATACTTGCTGAGTTCGCGGATGATGGCGCAACCGACGACGCCCCCTCCGATGACGAGTGTATCGAATATCTGCTTTGGCACGGTAGCTGTAATTTGCTGGCTACAGCGCCAATCCAACTGTGAAGTAGTGCAATTCGCGCAGGAAGCCCCAGTCCACATACGCATAGTCAAGGGTGATCTGCCCAGCGCCGAAGCTGCGCACCACGAGACCGCCACCCAGGCTGAATCCGCCGGTCCGGTCCTGCAGGAGCAGTGAATTGGCCCCCATACGCAGGCTGACCGCATTCATCAGCAACAGTTCGGCACCGACATTGATGCTTTCAGTGTCGTTGCTGGGATGCTGAAGATCTGCCACCACGGTCAGATGATTGCCTTCACCAAAGAGCGTCCGCTGATAGGAGAGGCCAAAGCGGGCCAGCAGCGGCAATTCGAAGGGGTCGGTTTCATAATTGACCCTGATTTTCTCTACGCCGCTGTTCAGGATATCCGGATCAATAACGTTGAGCAGGTCACGCCCGGAGAGCTGCAGGGGGCTGCCGAAATTGGAGATGCTGATGCCGATATTCATCCCCTCCAGGCCGGTCTTGTAGAGCACCCCCACATCCATCGCAAAGCCCTGGCCGGAGGTATGCCAGATTTGCTGCCGGATAAACTTGGAGCTGAGGCCGAACGAAAACCTGTTCGTCAGGTTTAGGGCCAGCGTCAGTCCCAGGGCGATATCCTGCGCCGTGTAGAATTCGCCGGTGCCCTCTTCCTGGCCGACGATGCGCACAGGCTGCGCCGCGGCGCCAAAATGGGTTACGCTCAACCCCACGGCGCCACGGCCGGGAATCGGAGCCACAATGCCGGTAAAAGCATATTTAGTGTCGACAAACCAATCAACGTAGGTGAACATGGCTTCAAATGTAGCAATCCTGCTGATACCGGCCGGATTCCAGTACATGGCTGTGGCATCCTGAGCCAGCGACACAAAAGCCTGCCCCATGCCCATGGCCCTGGCTCCGACGCCAATCTCCAGAAAGGCCGCAGCGCTAGTGCCGGCATTTGAAGTTTGCTGGGCATGGAGCGGCAGACTCAGGCACAGGACCAGGAGCGCCCCCATGAAGGGGCCAACCATCGCGATGCCGGGCCGCTGGTCGTGGCCGTGGGGGCCTTTCATCCGGTCACTTGATAATCGCAAAGCGGCCCACCTTTTCACCCACACCCTCGGCGTCTACATGGAAGAAATAGATGCCAAATGCCACCTCCAGGCCATCTTTGGACAGCAGGTCCCACGCCTCGCGGCCCTTATCAAAGGAGGTATTATGTTTCAGGACCCGCACCAGTTTTCCACTGACGGAATAAATGCGAATGGTGCACTGCTCAGGCAGATTAACAAACTCCACGCGCCGCTCCCCGCGGCCCACCAGCGCCGACGACTGTCTCGGCTCCAGCGGATTCACGGCCACGTAGGGATCAGGCACCACATAGATGTTGGCCATGGCATCGAGCTTGTTTTCTGTGGCGGTCATCCAGCCCTGGGTCGAAAACTCGTATACATCACTGGCCGAGAACGGCTTCAGAGTGGTGACACGCAGCTTCTCGCCCGGCTGCGGCACGATCGCGGAATCACCTATCGCGATATCAAATTCAAGTTTCCAGGATGAAACCGCATTTTTCCCCGATAATTCAGCTATGAGCGTCAAAACATCCCCGACACCGATGGTGCTGTCAGGATTTTCAGGGTTATCCTCGAAGAAAAAGTCGATAAATCCCGGCTCAGTGAGGTTTCTGATTTTGAAATAGACCGGCATCTTTAACGTTGGGACCGGCGAGAAAGATGTATCGGCATACTCGTCAAAAAACTCTATCTCAAAATCGACCGGCATGCCAACCGAAGTGATGTCGGTTCTGACAATCAGGTTGCTGCTGCCGAGCCACCGGACGGTGTTGATTTTCGGCTCCGCATGGTTATCGAAGGAAACCTTGAAACCTTCACTGATGGCCTTTTCCAGCTCCGGATGATCGAAATCGGCATCACGCGACAGCAATGTATCTCCAGAGGTCAGGTTCACGAGCAAAAAGTCTGTTGTGAGCCGTTCCAAGGTCGTATCGCTGAACACGATCTGGTAGTCGGCCGCGCGGATCGAGTCCGGCACAGTGATTTCGATAGCGATGCTCCCGGTGGCCGGCCCCTCCACGTGTGCAATTAGGGAGGAGACGATTGGCGAGGAGACCCCGCCTGCCGGACCGCTGGGCGTAATCTGCACGACATTGCGGCCCAGAGAGATCACCGTTCCCAAAAAGTCGACCTCCACGATCTTGCTCGATTCCGTGGGCGAAATTGGCGGAAGATCAGGCTTTTCAACCAGGCCACGCTCAAAGAAATCCGTGTCGTAGCCTTTGTCCACGCCAACCAGGGCATAAAAATAGGTCCGGCCATTGTCCACCGTGGTGTCGACATAGGAATGCCTCAAACCGGAATCATTGCCCATATCGTAGCTGACGCCCAGGTCCCGCAACGAAACCGGATGCGCTCCCGTCAGGCCGTCTATCAGATCAAACTGGACCAGCGGCTCCCACAGGACAGGGTTGCCGAAGGCATCGGTGATCACCTTGATGTCATTGAAGAAGGGATCGGTTGAGCGGTAAATCTTGTACATGGCGAAATCATGGCCGTAAATGGGGTCCTTCGATTTTTCGCCCTGGGTATCCCACGTCAGGTAAACTTTGCGATCACCAGCGACGGCCCTGAGCGTGGAGTTCACCGGTGGCCGCGTGAAATCGTAGTCGGCGTCGTAGATGCGCTGCATCGTCCGTTTGTTGCGCAGGATGTCCGGAAAATCGTTGCCGAAGATTGAGGCGATGGCAAACCGCTCGGAAAATCCGGGCGGCAGATCAAAAAAGCCGGTGCCGTAAGTAAAGGCCACATCGGTGCCGCTGATCGGGTTGGTAAACTCACCCGGTTGAATTTTCGTCTGCCAGAAATCCTCGTCAGCGCCCATATCGTGCGAGGGCTCAGAGGCATAATAACTGGTCAGACCTATCTGGTCAATTTCATCATTATCGGTAAACTCGAAATTAGGTTCGCCCAAATTGGGCAGGCCGTTGCCCTGGCTGCCGTCACCGTCCGGGCCCGAATAGTCCTGATCATCGGGGCCCAGGCCATCCGAACCGACATCATCATTGAGCGGTTCAATATCCAACACGCCGTTGCCGTTGGCATCTTCGCCATCATCGAAAATACCGTTAAGATTAACGTCCTCGTAGTCCCAGGACCCATTTCCATTGAGGTCGCTGTAGGGTACCCAGTCACCATCGTTATCAATACCGTCTTCCTGAGATTCATCAATCATGCCATCGAGGTCGTTGTCAATCCCATCAATGAGACCGGGAGACTGCAAAAAGGCAAATCCAAAGTACCCGATGGGACGGCCCTGGCGGTCGAGGAAATCGATATCCCACTGGTAGGTAATATCGTCAAAGGCATCGAAATCCGAGGCATCATCATCCGCATCGCCGCGCCCCAGATCGGCGTCGACATACATGCCGATAATATTTTTGGGCAACGGCCTGTTGCTGGTATTTCGCACCTGATAGATGGAAATGAGGATATCCTCGGCCAGCGGATTGGCCCATTGGTAATTGCGCACCTCTACCTCCAGCCCGACACCCCGGCGGCCCCCTTCCAGGAAGCTGCGGGTGTCGGTCGAATCAGGATAGTAGGCAAATTCGTCATTGCTGCGATCGTCCATCACATAGTAGCTCTCCTGGTCCGCGCGGACGAAGGCGCCATATTCCCCATTCCATCGATTCCGCCGGGCCCCGGCTAATCCCGGGTGGCTCCCCTCAGGCCAATCGTAAGGCCAGGTTTGGGGGAGGTGGCTCATGGCCGGATATTCAAGGAGATTGATGAGTTGGCTGTCCAGTTTACCGTTCCGGTTCAAATCTTCGCCCGCATCAAGGATGCCGTTGCCGTTGAGGTCCTCATCAAGCCCCGAGGTGACGATGCCATCGTTGAAATAGCCGGGCAGCGGTTCCCAACCCCAATTTCGGGTTTCAGGCGTGGGCACATCGCGGCCGGTTCCGCTGTACCGCTCAGAGACGATGTGAATGATGGCCCCGGTATCGTTGCTCACCTCGGAGGCGGCGAAGAATGCAAATTCAAAGCCATACAGAACGCCCGAACCGACGGGCCATTCCAGACGCGCCTCAACCAGCGTGCGACTGCCGAGGTTGCCGAAGTTCGAATATGCCGTGCGGATAAGGTTGCCGGTATGGACGCCCGTCCGATCCAGGAAATAGGCATAGGTTATCTTTTGCAGCGGCCCGGCCTCGCCTGCCGGGGACGACCCTTCCTGCTTCTGCGCCGCCAACGGTCCGGGCAGCAGCGCCCATAAGATGACAGCGCCTGCTACGGCCCATACCGCCGGGGGCTTTCGCAGCATGCCCGCAGGCCGCATGCCCGAGGATGCCATCGCAGGCGGAGCGCCGGCACGAAACTCTGCGCCGCTCAATTGAACCTCAAGCTGAGGCCCAGCTGAACGCGGCGTGGCTGCGAATACCAATCCTGGTGATTATCTATATCCTGCAAGGTGAACAGGCCGACCAGGCGCCGGCGCTCCAGTTCTTCCTGAATGGTGAACCGATGGTCTCTGCCGGCGGTGCCCGTGATGGGAAACACCGTCAGTTGATTGCCCTCATCGAGCAGATTGAAAACTTTGAGGAAAAATGAGGCTTTAAGTCCGCCCAAAGTAAACGCCTTGTTGGCATAGAAGTCGAGATTGCTTTTCCAGGGCTTGAATTCACTGTTTTTGAATTTTGATTTCACATCGAGTCGCAGAGCTTCGGGAGTGTAGGGCTGTCCGCTTGAGAGCCGCCCAATAAAACTGAATACCCAGGCAGATTTTGTGGTGATTGCCAGGGTCCCGTTGGCCGTATGCCGCTGGTCCCAATCCAGGGGCAACATTTGAGTTTCCGCGTCTCTTACGACACCACCGCCGCTGCCTGCAGTGGCAATGATGGCGATGTTGCTGGGGTCGGATTCGTTGCCCATGACGACCTGATAAGTATAGTCGAGCGTGCCGGTCACCGCGCCCGTCGTCTTCTTCATGGAAACGGTGATACCTTTGTTAAAGCCAAAGTCCCGGTTGACCCGTCTGTAGTACGTGTTGACGTTGCCCACCAGACGAACAATCTCGAGCCCGAGCAGATTTCTGAAATCCGAGTAGAACATGGTGAGTTCCAGACCCAGCCCAGGCTGCAGCTCCTGCTGGAGGCCTAACTCGTAGGAGATGGTCCTTTGAGGCAGCAAATCAGGATTGCCCATGGTGGTTTCATTCAGTCCGCCGATTTTGTACTCGGAATTATCATAGATATAGGCGAACGGCGGCAGCTTGAAAAAATGTCCGTAGGCGATATGCAGCACGCCTCGATCGGAGATGGGGAAGGCCAGGCCCAGGCGCGGACTGAGTTGGGCCTTGGGTTCGGCCTCTATCAGGTCGGTGGCAGAGGTCAGCGTTACGCTCCCGGTGAGGGGATTGACCCGCGGGTCGGCCAATAAACTGTGATCGGGTTTGAACCAGTCGTAGCGCAGCCCCAGATTAATGATCAGTTCATTTAACTCGATCGTATTCTGTATATAGAGATCAAATTCAACCGGGCTATGTTCGTAGCCGATGTCGCTCAGTCCGGTTTCACCAGTATCATCGTCGGGCAATTGTGGAGGCACCCAAGTTGCCGGTTTCGATTGGCTTAGAAATTCAGCGAAGGAAAGCGAAGTATCGGTGGGAAAAACGTTGCTGGATAAAGCAGGATCGTCGGAAATTTCAGGCGTGCGTTGGCGGAATGATATCCGGTGGGCCGTCACATCTCCACCAAACTTGATCAGGCTATATTTGTCGATCTGCCAGCTCCAATCCAGTTTGGCCAACAATTTCTCCGCATCAACTTCTTCTCTGCCACGGGGTGTGCCTCCGAGGTTAAACCGGCCCCGTGACGGGGACAGGGTCTGCAGCTGATCGCTGGCGATCTCCTCAAAGAGGTACTCGTCGGATTGGGTACGTGTGTAGCTGAAATTTGCCACGTAAAAGGACCTGGGGCTCAAAGTGTGGCTGAAATTCAGTATATGGGTCTGATTGTTTTTAAAAATGTGTTTGAGCGCATCCGGAGTAAACCGGTAATCATCGTCATAGACTCGTCCCCTGGAATCTTCAAGAAAAAGACTGTATGACCCATGCAGCACAGAGAAGGGACGAAACGATACTTTGACATTCAGCGAGAGTCGGTCACGGGGAGTCATCGCCCGCACTGACCCGTCGCCAGTGAACAGGGAATCGGGAATCGGTATGACCCCGCTCTGGACAGCTGGATCGCTGGAAAATTTGCGGCTATACCAGGTTTCATAAGCGCCTATGCGCCAGGCATCTTCCGGTTGTGCCAACTGCCGGCCGAAATAATAGCCATCGTCGGAAATGAACCGGCCAAAGAGATAAAATCCCGTTTTCGGCAGCAAGGGTCCGGAAAACGACCCTTCAACGTTGCGCGTGTTGGCTGGCCGCAGTTGGTCAATACCGGGGTAGAGGCCCGTACGGCCACTGATTCTGTCGCCTCCGTAGCCTGTCAACTGCCAACTGTAGGATCGACCAGGGTCCTTGGTAATGACGTTTATCACTCCCGACTGGGCCTGGCCATACTCAGCATTGAAAGTGCCACTGATGACCTGCAGCTCCTGGATGTTGCCCGTCTCCACATTGAACAGGCTGCCGCCGTCCGTGGAAAATTGGTCACTGATGGGAACGCCGTCGACCAGGTAAGCGATTTCCCCGGTCCGGCCCCCTCGTATATGAATGCCGCCACTTTGGTCCAGCACCACGCCCGCCTGGAGTTGAATCAGATCGGAAATATCCTGCACAGGCAAGTTCTCGATCTGCTCCGCAGAGACAAAGGCCGCCGTGTTGGTGCGGTCAATCTCAATGGCCCGGCGAATACCGGTCACTGTGACGCCTTCCACCTCTATCGCCTCGGTGCCAAGATTGAAATTTTGAGTCGTGGTCAAGTCCGCATTCACGCGAACCACAATTCTTTGTTCGACAAAACCAATAAAGGTGACTGATAATGTGTGCTCCCCCGGGGGCACATTCAGAATAAAATAAGCCCCTTCGCCATCGGTGGATGCGCCCAGGCTGGTCCCTACTATCTGTACATTGGCGCCGGGCAACGGTTGGCCGGATTCAAGATCAACCACCCGCCCCTTGATTTTCCCGGTAGTGCCGGCTAATGCAATCCCGACTGATATGAGCAGGGTTACGCAGGCTGTGAATATATTTTTTGCGGCTTGTAACATGGTATACGATAATACGTGTCTTTATCTGGCCACCACTGTAGCCTGGAAGACAAAACGACACAACGGGGAATATTGCCCTCGATCCGGTCATCAAGCATGAATCTCAGGAGGCGGAGCCAAACCCCACCTCCTGACATTCATTTTAGTACTTACAACTAGCGGGCATGCAACAGCATACCACTTTTGTCCAGGGCCTATTTCAGATAGACCATCCGTTTTACCACATTGAACGGACGCGTTACCGCAGCGCTCGAACGCGCGGTTAATCTGTAGAAATAGATGCCACTGGCGGCCGCCACGCCGGACTGGGTCTGGCCATTCCAGGTCAAGGAATGGACACCCGCCTGCTGGCGTACATTTGCGGCCAGCGAGATCACTTCCCGGCCGGTGAGGTCGTAGATCGTCAGACTAATCGTGCTGGTGATGGGCAGTTCATACTCGATGACCGTCGTCCCGTTGAACGGATTTGGATAGTTCTGACCCAACGTATAGTGCAACGGCACAGTTGCCCGCTCTGTCGTTGCAAGGATTGAGGACAATGCATCGGCACTGAGCGGCGAAGTAATCAGGGCGCTATTACCTACATCCAAGGCGGTGGGGCTGAATGTTACAAAGTAATTAGGCCCATCCGGCGGACTGTGCGACCTAAGAGCTTCCGAAGAGGAGTTCACCGTTAGGACATTGCCGGCAGCATCTACGGCGATACCGCGGATATTATTACCGCCGCCACCAGACAGTGAGATTGTGCCGGTATCCACCACAGACTGAGCCGAGGAGAAACTAAAGCCGGTCAGCTGTGCGCCGGTAGACATGTCGTAGCCGACAACGTTATGCAACGGACGACCATCCGTATTCCGGCGCGCCAGGTAGACGCGGCCGTTGGGCTCATCCAAGGCGATACCGGTGAACGACGAAGCAGTCGCCGGCGAAGTGGAAAATTGGTGCTCCGGTGCATCATTGAGACCGATGTGCCACATTTCCACCGGGGTGGAGCCGGAGATATCAAACTTGAGCAGTCCATAGGTCGTGTTGGTCGCGGCGATAGTGTCAATCTCCGCCTGCACGATATAGATGAAGCCGTCGGAATCCATCGCCAGGCCAAAAGCCTTGGGCGTGGTCAAAGAATCGATAACCACAGTATAGGCGCCGGTAAATGGTCCCGTTGAGGTTCCGAGGGCATAGCTGCGCACCTCGGCAACATCAAAACCATCGCCATCAGTGGGACCTTCGGTATCCGACCCGAACCTGGAGCCCACCTGCTCCACCGTATAAAGCACGCGGTCCGTGCCTGTTCCCACGACCATATTCCTGGAAATGGTGTTGTGGTTGGACAGATCAAAGAACTTCAGGACCGAATCGATACTTCCAGTGCTCCACATGGCATCACCGACAGCCACACCGCCGGTTGTCGGCGTATCGGAACTGTTGGCCAAACTCGAGACATAGACGCGGCCATCGGGGCCTACGCTCACGTCATGCGGCTTGCCTTCGCTGGATCCCAGAGCATCCCAGTCAATCGCGGAGTTGCCAGCTGCATAGGCCACGGACTGGGTGTTGCCGAAATACCGTCCATCCGGGTAATGCATGTATAATCCGCGAACGGTTTCCACGCCGGCATCGTTTCCAGAGGTGCCACCGGTACGCTCGACCACGTATACCATGCCAAAGGCTGCATCCAGTTGATTCTTGTTGGAGGCGACACCAGCAGAGGACCAGTACCAGCTGTCGGGGCCGGTATCATAGCTGATCATTTCAAAGCCAGTGGAGCCAACCGAATGAGAGGCTTTGATGGCCACGGTGAAAACTCCACCAGCGGCAGCAGGGCCGCCATCCAGAGATCCATCCCAGGTGACGCTATTAAACCCTTTTGTCGTCCCAGCTCCACTGGTGATGGTTATGATCTTGAATTTATCAGAAGCAGCGCCTACCTTCTCAATCGCAATGATGACCTGAGAGGCATCTTGATTCAGATAGTATGTTATCGTCGCCGGGAAAGTGCCGGTAAATCGGAGTGGTGAGCCGTCTCATTTTGCCTTCGCCGCGCCATTACGGCTCATGACCATCTTTTCTGACAGCTCGTACAGGACCAGTTCGAGTAAGGCCAACTGGGACATCCGGGCCTGGCATGAATAGCCGCCCAACAGATTATCCGATACGGATGTGATGAGGGTGATATCTGCAATATCTGCCAGAGGCGAGGGGGAATAATTGGTAATGCCAACGGTGTGGGCGCCATAATCATGGGCGACGGCAAGCGCCGATACGACCTCATCCGTCTCTCCCGAATGCGAAATACCCACCACGACATCACCCGCATTGACCAGCGGCACCAAACTCTGGCTAATCGAACGATCTGACATAAAAGTACTGTAAATACCCAAACTGCCCAAAGAATCGCACAGAATATGGCCGACACCCGCCGACCCACCCAAACCGATGATCAGGGTTTTGTTCGCGGTGGCAATCTGCGCGCTCACCTGCTTGATGGTTTCGTAATCGCAGTTGGTCAGTGTTGAATCGAGCTGCCGCTGGAAATCGATGCGATAGCTCTCTACTGTCGCCACGCGGCTATTGGACGGGTCAACGGCTCTGTGCATCCGGTAGCCTTGGCGCAACAGGTCCGGCACAAGGGCAGCCTTGAAGTCCTGGTAACCGCGATAGCCTAGGGAACGGCAAAATCGCAGCACGGTGGCATCGCTGACGGAACATTTCTCCGCCAGACCCTGAAGCGACAGCATGATGACCTGTTCAAAATTGGTTTGAACCAGTTCCGCCACCTTTTTCTCAGAGTTCGTGAGGGAGTTGAACCTGCGGTTTATAAGATCGAGTGGGCTGTTGACATCCAATGCCTGGCTTCCCCCCTAAAGAGCCGTCCAACAGAAGATACGGCCCCGGCATAATTCACGAATGTTGGAATTACCACAATAAGTTGCCAACAAAAGTTGTGTTTACGACATGCCAAGAGTAGCGATTTCTGGCCGCACAGTCAAGATGAATTCCCCTGGCATAATCCCTGGTATTTTGAGATCGAGCGCGCGGCCTTGGTGCGGTGCGGGTTCGCATCGAGACTGTCCCGGGTGGTGCGGGGCGGGCCAAAAAATGGCCGTGGCAGTGACCTGCATCTTACCCCACTCACTGCCATCGCGAAGAAGTCCTGTGAGGAACGGCTGCGGCAATCTGATAGAGCTATTTGAGATCGCCACCCTTCGACCAGCTCAGGGCAGGCTCTCGGACTGCCGGACTCGCGATGACAGGGTACGAGAACTTATTGGGTACTCCGCCACGGTCCTTCTAGTATAGTTAGTATTCATTAGTTTTCACTTGACCCGCGCCGGGGCAGCCCCTATACTAGGGTGCTATGATGGGCCGCCCGCCAACTGTTTCTGCCTCCGGAGGGGGCAGCTCCCCGCCCCGCATCCTGCATGCCCGGCTGAAGAATTTTGAGGTCCAGGCCGAGCGCCTCATCGACCCGGCCCTGGCCACCCGGCCCATCGCCATTATCTCCTCAGGTGCGCAGGATGGCACCATCCTGACCCTTTCAAAAGAGGCCATCCAGGAGGGGCTGAGCCGGGGCATGCATGTGTCGCTGGCCCGCAAGGTGTCCCGCAGAACCATTCTGCTGTCCCGCAATATCGCCCTGTACCAAAAGGTGCAGAGCGTCGTCTACCGGCTCCTTTCGAGGTACTCGCCACTGGTGGAGCCGGCCAGCTATGGCCAATTCTTTGTCGATATGAGCGGCACCAACGGCATCTTTCGCTCGCCGGCAAAAGCGGGCCACCTGCTGCACAAGGATATCGCCCATCAAATCAATCTGGCGCCACAGGTCGGCATCAGCCGCAACAAGCTGGTCAGCAGCATTGCCACGCAAGTCGTGCCCGCCGGACCGGTGCTGGAAGTCGCGCCCGGGGAAGAGGCTGACTTTCTGGCGCCACTGCGGTCAACGGCGCTGCCTGCATCCAGGGAACGTCTTGTGGGCCAGGCCCTGCGCGACCTGAATCTCGTCATCATCAGGGAGGTGCAGAACCTGGTCAGTTATGAGCGCCTCGCACAGGCGGCCTTTAGCGTCCATGTGCGGCAGGTCACGGCCCAGGCCCGGGGCATTGACACCTCCCTGGTGCTGCCCCCCCGATGGAAACAGCAGCGCCACCGCCACATCTTTGAGCGCTATACCTTGCCGGCCGACACGAACGATGAGAACCTGCTGCACAATGCCATCCGGCACCTTGCTGATGTGGTTGGCTACCAGCTGCGGACGCAACACTCCATTGCCCGCGACGTCAGGCTGTTTGTCCATTATACGGACGGTTATGAGCGCCACGTCAGCGGCAGCATTCTCCAGCATGACGCCAGCACCGTAACGGCGATCCTGCTCGAGTTGTATCAGCGGGCGAACCGGCGTCGCAACCGGATTCGTGCCATCACCGTGGATGCCGCCAGGCTGCGGCCCTATGCCCAGCAGATAGAGCTGTTTGACTCAGGTCTGCCCAGAGACCAGCGCCTTTCGGCGCAGCTCGACGCCATCCGCAAAAAGTATGGCCTGGGCAGCATCTTCATGGCTGCCTCACTCGACCGATAGCCCTATGTTCTGCCATCTGAATGTGCACTCATGGCACTCCCGCATGCAGGGCGTAACACCTATCGGGGCGTTGCTGGACCGGGCCAAAGCGCTGGGCATGAGCCACCTGGCGCTGACCGAGATCAACGGGATGTGGGGCTTTATCAACTTTGTCCGGCTCGCCAGACAGGCCGGTATTGCGCCCATCTGCGGCAGC
Source organism: Fidelibacterota bacterium (assembly GCA_004124875.1). GTDB lineage: Bacteria > Fidelibacterota > Marinisomatia > SCGC-AAA003-L08 > TS1B11 > TS1B11. The sequence continues at coordinate 456,899 of SCKJ01000002.1, forward strand.
CACATTCTGACCGGACCGCCGGGAGAGAAACCGGCCCAGGACCTGATACTGCTGGTGGAGAACCAGGCCGGCTTCGAAAATCTCTGCCAGATACTGTCGCGCCTGCACGATGAGCCGGCGCATGACATCCTGCCCCTGCTGGAGCGGTGGCAAGCGGGGCTCATCGCCCTCTGCCCCGACCCTCCGCTGCTGCCCCAGCTGGCCCGCGTGATTCCGCAGGGCAACCTGTTTGGCGAGCTGCGGCCCGGCCTTGGCACAGAGCCCATGCTGGCAGCTTGCAAGCAGCTCGACCTTCAGCCTGTGGCCACCGGCGAGGTCTATTTTCTCAAGGCCGTCGAGGCGCCCCTGTACCAACTGCTGCGCGCCATCGACCGCAATGAGCGCCTGTCGCAGCTGCCAACCTGGGAGCTCAAGCCGGGACTCCATTACTTTGCCGATGAGGCGGAGATGGAGCGGCGCTATCCGGGCGATCCCCAGGCCATTGGGCGCAGCATGACCCTTGCAGCGCGGTGCAAAACGGACTGGGACTTTTCCACCACCATTTTCCCCGGCCTGAGCCCCGGCGAGGATGCGGAAGCTATCCTGCGCGAGCGCGTTTATGCCGGCGCTGCCGGGCGCTATCGGGTCCCACTTTCCGCCCCGGTGCGTGAGCGCATCGAAATGGAACTGAGCCTCGTCTGCCGCAAGGGTTTCGCCGCCTATTTCCTGATTGTCGCCGACATCGTCAAGGAGTCGCCCCTCACCATTGGCCGGGGCAGCGCCGCCGCTTCGATCCTGAGCTACTGCCTGCTCATCACCCAGGTCGACCCGCTGAGGCACAACCTGGCGTTTGAGCGTTTCCTCAATCCGGACCGCACCGACATGCCCGACATCGATATCGACTTTGCCTGGGATGAGCGCGACGCCGTGCTCGACTATGTCTTTAAGAAGTACGGCGCCGATCAGGCCGCCATGGTGGCCAATCATGTGACGCTGCAGCCAAGGTCAGCCGTGCGGGAGGTGGCCAAGGTCTACGGCCTGAGCAATGAGGAGATCATCACCGTGACCAAGCGCGTGCACCTGGTGTTCGCCGCGGCGGGGCGCCCCACCAAGCAGTCGTACCCTTTTATCGATGCCGCCGTGCCGCTGCCAACTGCCACTGCTACTGCTACTCCACATCCCCTGCACATTGACGACACGCTGGCCGAAGTGCTCGAGTTGAGCATGAAGCTCATCGGCATCTTTCACTACCCGTCGGTTCACTCCGGTGGCGTGGTCATCGTGCCCGATGCCATCCGCAAACATGTGCCGGTGCTCACCGCGCCCAAAGGGGTGCCCATTGTCGAATGGGAAAAGGACCAGGTGGAAGAGAGCGGCCTGGTGAAGATTGACATACTGGGCAACCGGTCGCTGGCGGTGGTGCGCGACTGCCTGCATGACGTGAACCTCTATCGCCGCCCCACAGAGCACCTCAGCTATCGCGCTATCAAGCCGCTGGATGACCCCCGGACGACGGCCATCATGGAGCGCGGCCTGACCATGGGCGTGTTCTACATCGAAAGCCCGGCCACCCGGCAGCTGCTGGCCAAAGCGGGCAAGGTCGACTATGAGCATGTGGTCATTTACTCCTCCATTATCAGGCCGGCCGCCAACCGCTACAGCGACCTGCTCATTGAGCGCATTCATGGCGCGCCGTGGGAGCCGCTGCATCCCGATCTCGATTTTCTCAACGAGAGCTACGGCATTATGGTCTATCAGGAGCAGGTGGCCCTGTCGGCCCGGGTCCTGGCCGGCTGGCCCTGGAAGGAGGCCGACATGCTGCAGAAGATCGGTACCAAGAAATCGCTGCGCCCCTTGGTGCCCACCATGCAGGAAAAGTTCATCCGGCAGAGCATTGAGCGGGGCTACGCGCCGGAGATGGTGCAGCAGGTGTGGCGCATGATCGAGAGCTTTGAAGGCTACAGCTTCACCAAGGCGCACTCGGCCTCCTACGCCCGGCTGTCGTTTGTCTGCGCCTACTTGAAAGCGCACCACCCGGCCGAGTTCATGGCGGCGGTCATCTCAAACCGGGGCGGTTTTTACTCGCCGTACGCCTATATGTCCGAGGCCCGGAGACTGGGAATTTCGGTCCTGCCGCCGCACATCAACCGCAGCCGGCTCAAGTGGAAAGGCCACCGCCGGAAGATGCGGGTGGGCTTCATGGAGATCCGCAACCTCCAGCGCAGCAGCATCGACGCCACTTTGAACGAGCGCAAGCGTGGCGACTTTAGTTCACTGGATGACTTCCTCCGGCGGGTCGACATGGTCTTTGGCGACGTGCGGGCGCTGATCCGGGCCGGCTGCTTTGACGATCTGGAGCCGGAACGGTCGCGGCCGGAGCTGCTGCTGCAGCTCATGGAGCACCACTCCGGCAGTGACCAGTCACCCGAGGCTGGGTCGATTTTCCACGGCAGCCGATCTGCATCTGCGGAAGCGCCGCCTGTCCACCTGCGGCAGCTGTCGGAGTTGCAGGTCTACCAGATGGAGGTGGAGTCGTTCGGCTACCCGCTGTCGAGCCATCCCCTGGCCCCCTTCAAGGCGCTGCTGGGCCGGCGCATGCAAACGGCCGGGGACATCCCCCGCTATGTGGGCCGCGCCATCACGCTGGCGGGCATCTGCCTCACCACCAAGACCGTCAAGACCCGCAAGGGCGAGACGATGGAGTTCCTCACTTTCGAGGACCAGAGCGGCCTGTTTGAGACGGTGCTGTTCCCCGGCCAGTACAAGGTGTTCAACGACCTGTTGCGCTGGGAGAAACTGTTCGTGATTCAGGGCAAAGTCGAGGAGTCCTACGGCGTGCAGACGGTGACGATTGAGAGATTGACCAGCTTGGCGCGGATGGCCTCTGGAGCAAAGCAAAAGGACGCCGCTTTACAGTCACCCTGAGCCTGTCGAAGGATTGTCGAAGCGTAGCACTGGAGGGACTCCCTTCGATCATGCCAACCTCGCATACTCAGGGCAGGCTTCTCGTCCCCATGAATCGCGAGCCTGCGCCGTACTGTCACCCTGAGCATGTCGAAGGGCTGTCTAAGCGTAGCGGTGCCTGCGCCGCGTAGTGAAAACGCCCAGCGGCGCCAGGCGTTTGAACGTAGCGGTGGAGGGACTTCCCGAATCGCTCCGCTCTCGGGATAAACTTCTCGTCCCTATGAATCCTGAGCCTGTCGAAGCGTAGCGGTGGAGGGAATCGAACCTCCGATGCAAGGATTATAATTCCGCGTATCTTCCATCTAGAAAAGCAAAAATGTCGCAGTAAAACGTTAACAAGGAATTCGGATTCTCAATAAAGCGGCAGTAGAAATCCCGACGTAGGGTTATGAGCCCAAAGGAATGCTGCCTAACTAACTGCTTTATGTAGAGATCATTTTTAGGTGAGGCCAATTTGGGCCCCTTTTTCATAAGAGGTAAAATCGGGCTAATTCAGGTAAATCGATGGTTGGGGATCGAGTTAAGAAATAAGGCACTCCGTAATCCTCGAAATGTGCACTACTTGGAGTAGTGGGAGGGATTTCAACCCGGCTCTACAGAGGGACAAAGGCATAAATCGCTTGCTCGTAAAACAGTTGAAAAGGTATATTTCCCTAAGCTATTCGAGGGAGTTATAATCGATTGCTTCCTCGGCACGGTCATTTCAGCAAGCGAAGATTTGTAACAATTCCAGTGAGTCCACCTGGCCCAAACGTTAAATAATTGGATAGAGTTGAAAATGGCGCGTCCAACGATATTTCAATATTTAAAAATAATCATAGCCAAAAGTGGCATGCGACCTTCCAGATTCTTGGCATTTCTAAACGGAACTCTGGCGTTTGGCCGTTGGCTGCGGGACTATAAAGCACCAGTATTTTTGGAGGACAAATTCGAACTTTACGAATATCTAAAAACTGAGCACATGGGTGATTCGCCTATCGATTATCTTGAGTTTGGCGTTTGGAAGGGGACAACCCTGCTGCATTGGTGCAACCTGAACACAGACCCCAATTCCCGCTTTTATGGTTTTGATTCCTTCGAGGGGTTACCAGAAGATTGGGGCCATTTTGTTACTATTTACAAAAAAGGCGCATTTGATCTCGAGGGATCAGTGCCAGCAATAGATGATAGCCGGGTCCGGCTCGTAAAGGGTCTCTTCCAAGACTCATTAGGACCTTTTCTAGTTGACTATGCCCCCATGAATCGTCTTGTGATTCACTGCGATGCAGACCTGTATAGTTCCACCCTTTATGTTCTCACAAAACTTGATGGGTATCTTATCCCAGGCACCATAATTATCTTCGACGAATTTTTCACAGTTAACCATGAATTCAGAGCATTTTCCGATTTCATATCAAGTTACAATCATAAGTACAAGGTTCTTGCAGCGACGGAGTTTTATACTCAACTGGCAATCGAAATCATTTCCAATTAGTAGAAACGACTGAGCCGCACCCGCCACCACTCCCACATCCCTCTCCTAATTCCCATTCCACGAGCTTAATCTCTTGGCCTGCCCTTGATTACTGCCACTGGCACTGCTACTGCCAACTTCTTGCGTGGGGCCTCCAGGATTCGAACCTGGAACCGACGGATTATGAGTCCGGATAGTTCTCGACGAAGGTAGAAAAAATGGTTGCAATTAGGTTGCAATTCCGTTCGTCAGATATCGATAGAGTTTCCCTTCGTGTGGCGCGGGCCACGTTTTTCCCAGCTTAGGGAGATTAGACTTGGACGTCAAATGCAAAGCTTTATCTTTGGCGCTGAAACGTGAAATCAACTGGTCATAGCAAATTAGGAGACAAGAGCGAACTTGGAAGCAACGAGGAAAGCGTGAATGTCTTACACTACGCAGGTGACCTGCATCACAAAAGCGGTAGACGTGATGGGGCGCACATACTTGGGGTACTTACCCGTATATGTTGATTGCGGTTCCGGCCACGGGCTTTTATTATGTCGAGGGATGTAGACTATATTGTTGAAGAATATGAGGAGAATAAGAACATGAGAATCGTGCGAACCGGCTTACCTCTGCTACTCGTCTCCGCCCTGGCGGTCGCCTTCCCTGGCTGCCAGTCGACCACGGATCCGGACGACGGAGGCGTTCCTCCGGGCAAGGCCATCGTGGACCTTTCCATACAGGGCACCCGCGCCCCGCCGCCGGGAGTCTAACCAAGGCAGGGGCACCCTGGGCCGTCGCCCTGGACGATTCGGTGGTGCTGCCGGTGAAGGACGTCAATGGCGTCGTGATCGGCACACTTACCCTCACCGACGCCCGGGTGGCTCTCAAGGACATCGAACTGGAGTCCGATGATGAGATCGATGGGGAGGATCTGGAACTCGACTTCCCCGGTCCCTTCGTGGTGGACCTCATCCATAATACGGTGATCCCGCCCCTGGACACGGTGATCGTCGATAGCGGCCGATACACCCAGATTGAAATTAATCTGGACAAGATCGAGGGCGACGAAGATGACGAGGGCGGCATCCAGCTGGTGGACCCCAGCGATCCCCTGTTTGGCAACAGCATCTATCTGGAGGGCACCTACACCGGCGCCACTGCCGGCGATTCTGTGACGGCTGTCCCGTTCATCCTGTCGTTCGACTTTGATGAAACCTTTGAGCTCAGTGGCGTGGGCGACTCAGCCGTGGGCTTTATCGCGGAAGAGGGTGTCGTCAATCCAATCATCATTGCCTTCCGCCTGGCCCGGTGGTTCAACTTCAGCGACCCTGAAACCAACCCTGACGGCATCGACTTCAATCTCTTAACGGTTTCACAGGATACCTCAGGGCAACCCATCATCCTTCTTGATGAGGATGCCGGTGACATCAGTGACGCCAACGATGAAATCCGGGAAGTCATCGAGGAGAATATCGAGGAGTCGGCTGACTATGGCAAGGATAAGGATGGCGACGGGGAGCTGGGCTCCGATGAAGACGACGATCCCGATGAGGAGGATGAAGACGACGATTAGGCTGCCGTTTTGGTCTGCGCGAAAACAGAATGAGGTTTGAAACCCGCTAATTTTGGGGTGTAAACTCATCGTTAGGATGACCTGCGATTAGTGTGGAATTCTCTTTGAAAATGGTTCTTTCCTGGATGTCGAATGTGTCTTGATTATCGGGAGATTGATTATGGATCAGAGGTTATCTGTCCCTAAAGTCGCAATCCTTTTTGCCTTAGTTGGAGCCCTTAACACGGGTGTCTCTGCGCAAGAGGCTGACACCCTGGCGCCCGAGATCATCGAAGGGCCCGTGGCCTTCGGCATTACCGATTTGCAAGCCACCATCTTCTGGCTCACCGATGAGATTAGTGACAGCCGCGTCCGGTACCATATCGAGGGGACCACCGACACGCTGGAAGTAATCTTGACCGAGCTGGTGCTGGAGCACGGTGTGACCCTTACCAACCTTACTCTTGGGACCCGCTACCGATTTGAGGTGAGCTCCACCGATGCCAGCGGCAACGCCTCGGAGATCGAAGACGGCCGCTTTGCCACCCTGGGCGGCGCTGATGTGGATGGTCCCATTGTTATCAGGGGTCCAATTGCCCTTGCCATCACGGACAACTCGGTCCGGATTGCATGGGTCACAGATGAGCTCAGCGACAGCCATGTGAGCTATCGCCTCGAAGGGACCACGGATACGACAGAGGTGACATTGCCAGAGTTGGTGTTGGAGCATAGAGTCACCCTCACCGGCTTGTTGAGCGATGAGAAGTACGAATATGAGGTCAGTTCTACCGATGGTTCAGGCACTACTTCAGATATCGAATATGACGATTTTGAAACTCTGGCAGGGCCCGACACTCTGCCGCCCACGATTCTGACGGGTCCCATTGCGGAAGACATCGAGCTGGACCGGGCCACGATTGAGTGGGAAACCGATGAAGAGAGCGACAGTCGTGTGGAGTTTGGTCTAGATACTGCCTATTCATCGCTGGTTGTCTCAAGCAATCTGGAGGATGAACACGACATTACACTCACTAATCTGCTGCCGGATACAGTTTATCATTACCGGGTAGGGTCAACGGACCCCAGCGGCAATGGACCGACCTTCAGTGGTGATTTTGTCTTCACGACGAGCCGCACAATAGATGACGATGAGCCGGATATCTTAACGGGACCGCTAGCAACGGGTATTACCGATATCCAGGCCACCATCGAATGGACGACTGATGAAGCCAGTAACAGTGAAGTGAGCTATCACATCGAAGGAACAACGGATACCGTGCAGGTGACGTTGCCCCAAATGGTGCTGGAGCACAGCATCGTGCTGACCAATCTGCTGGCGGGACAGGACTATACCTACGAGATCAGTTCCACAGATGCCAGCGGCAATACGAGGCTGGAAGGGGATTTTGATTACAACCCTAGCCGGACCGGATACCCTCCCACCGCTCATCACCGAAGGTCCCACCATTGAGGTGACCGACGGGGAAGCAATCTTCGAGTGGGAAACGGATGAAATCAGCGACAGTTTTGTCTTCTTCAAACTTGTTACGGATACTACTTACGCGACAGTGGGAGACCCAGAACTTGAAACCGATCATAAAATTACTATCACCAATTTGATCGCTGGTCAATCATATGATTTCTTCCTGAGCTCCACTGATCCCAGTGGCAACACGGTCACAACAGCGCCGCAGGGTGCGTTGGGCAAACGTCTGGGTGTCGTGAGTATCGTAGCGTTCCATGACCAATTCCAGACACTGGCCCAGCCAGACGCTTTGGCACCGCAGATACTGTCAGGACCAACGGTCTTCACTCGCACCGATCAGAAAGTGGCGATCCGGTGGACCACCGATGAGCCTGCAGATAGCCACATCAAGTATGGGCTCGATGGGACTGCCCTCAGTGAGGTCAAAGCTGACGCCTCAGATGTCATCCTCCATGAAATCGCCCTGACCAACCTGGCGCCGGGTCAGAGGTATCAGTACCAGGTGCTGTCCACCGACTTCAGCAACAATGGACCTACGGCCAGTAACATTGGTGTCGTGACAACCAGCGCCGTGAGGGATAGCCTGCCTCCCGTCATCATCGGCACACCAGAGGTGCTCTTCATATCTAACGACCGGGCGACCCTTGGGTGGCAGACCAATGAGGCCAGCGACAGCTTCGTGCGTTACGGTGGTAGCGCAGCCTATGGTCGCAACTATGGCTCAGCCGGCGATGTGACGGACCACACCCTTACGCTCAGCAACCTTGCGGCCAACACGACTTATCACTACCAGGTGGCATCGGTGGATGCCAGCGGCAACGGCCCTGTCCTCAGCGGTGATCTAAGCTTCCAGACCCTGGACACTGCCGATGTGACGCCTCCGGTGATCACGAATGGTCCCAGCATCCTCTATTTGGCAGACACGGAGGCCAAGATTGCCTGGACAACGGATGAGTTAGGAGACAGCTATCTCGAGTACGGGCCGGATAATACCTACGGATTGCGCGAGTTGGTGTCCAAAGACAGCCGGGATCACAGACTATCGCTGACCAACCTGTCAGTCGGGGCAACTTACCACTACCGCGTCGCCTCTACAGACCCGCTGGGCAACGGGCCGAGCTTCAGCGCCGACCAGACCTTCACCACAGCGGCCACGCCGGACACCGAGGCCCCCGCCGTACCTGTAAATCTAGCCGGGGCGCGGATGGGCACCGAGATCGTACTTACGTGGCAACCCAATAGCGAGCCTGATCTGGCAGGCTACAACGTTTACCGCAGGCACACCATCGACGGCGTGGTCAGTAGCTTCTTCCTGGTGGCCACACTGGTAACCGATACTGGTTATGTGGATGCGGCGGTCAGCGACGCAGTTGCCTATGCGTACGCCGTCACCTCCTTAGACATCTCCAGGAACGCCAATGAGAGCGCCCTTTCCGCGGCGGTGGATATCCTGGGCCCAACGACCGGCATAAGCGACGGGAGCAATCTGCCGGAGGAGTTTGCGTTGCATCCAAACTATCCCAATCCCTTCAACCCCGCTACTACGATCCGGTTCGATCTTCCGGAGGCTGTCCAAGTGTCCCTGAAGATCTACAACCTGTTGGGTCAAGAAGTGGTTGCTCTCAAAAATAGTGGGCTGGAGGCGGGCTACCACCAATTGATTTGGAGAGGCAGGGATCATAGAGGACGTGAACTACCTACGGGCCTCTACATCATCCGCTTAGTGACGCCTAGCTATACAAAGTCCATCAAGATGGTTTTACTTAAATAAGCTTGCCCTGAGCGAAGACGATGGGATCATCCTGAGTATGTGAGTTTGCAAGATCGCAGGATGGTGCTGCTGAAGTAGGAATGCCCCACCGATCATCAAACCGATTGGGCTTCTTGACAGTGTGGTCACGATATGGTCGCGTTGGGCCGGTACGTCGCTGGTATTGCAGAACAGATCGAGGGCTCACAGCGCAAACATCCCAGATTCCAATCATAAGAAGTGGGCAAGAAATGAGCCACTGTTGGCACAGATTCGACCCTTCTCAGACCAAGCGAGGTCTCCACCGCAGAACGTGGGGGGATTAAAGCCCTAGGTATAAATAATTTTAAATCGCGGGAACGCAAATCTGCCCCACAGGCCAATCATCCATTTCTGGGTGTCCAGATTTGGGAACCGATAGGATTCCAAGGAAACCAATGAACCGAGGATAGTGTATCGACCAAAATAGGGGTTTTGTAAGGGAACGGCCATCGCCCCCCAAATGATACTGCGAGTTCCCCCGTATTTTACGCCGTCTACTGAATAAAATGTTTTACCAGCTGCTATCCCCAGCATACCGAATATGCTCCCTGACAAACTCACGTAGGATAGTTGACGTGGCGCTGTGGGAATGCTCTGGATGCCCAAAGCGATTGAAGTAATAATGGGGAAAACGAGGACGCCAAAGGTCACCTCTGCACCGTAACTAGGCCCCTCTCCAAATACATAGCCCAACCGCAGGCCACCGCCAATGTATTGGTTGAAATCGAGACCCTGGGCTGGGAGAGCACGCGGCGAGGCTAGGGTAATCGACAGACCGAAAATCAGCAGCAAGGGCCGGGAAGTTGGGGTGCGCATGATTCATCCATTCCAACATGAAAATGTATTACCAACCAAAGTTACATTGTTTGGCAATCAGTTGGCACGGTGTTAACGAAGCCTGAATCATGGTAAGGGGTTTCGCGGAGTATAAGCATAGATGAACCAAAGGGCCGCTTTCGCGGACCCTTAGTATACCAACAGTATAGAGGCGGGTAGCCCCCGTCAAGCCGGAGGCTCCTGGTTTGGCCGGAGTTGTTCGCGAAATCTGCGTATTATTTGCGTATCAGATTTTCCGCGACTTCCTAAATCACTGTATTTGTTAGGTGTTGCGGAAGGTGTCCGAGGGGATTTTAAGTCCGCTGCGTGGCTCTCTGTACGCTACTGTTATTATAGGCACTTACAGAGCGCTCTCAAAAAGTGATGCGTAAATAGTGTGTTATCTTTAGGCTGTGTGACTCCCCCATGCCCTGCCACAACTTGTCCCGAGAACTCCGCGAATCGGGATGGATTTTCAGCACCTGAGATCGGGCTCATCTGAGACTCCTTCTGATTATAAAAGATAACCAAAAGTCTCTCTTAATTAATCAGGTTATTTTGCCCGAATTGTTCTGACGGGATACACTCTGGAGTCACAAGCCTGGAAGAGTAGATGTCCGCGGTACTTGGCCGCTACCCTGCGATGAGCCCTGCCTCTGAAATGGTGTCGTTGGGCAAGGTGCGAAGAGTCTGGTCCACTGCTACAACATGTATAGGTGGCGTTTATCCTAGGATTGTGATGCACAAAGTTTTCTATTGAAACGGCATAGGCTTGATAAACTCTACTTCAATAAACGAACTTCGCTTTGCTTGTTGACGAATAAAAGTTGTTCTAATTGAGCTGCCGTCAGCCCTTGTGCGAAGCGGGCATATTTTCTGAGCTCCTCCAATTTTTCTGGTGTAAACGGACGTTCAAATCTCGGGGATGCGGGCGTTGAAGCTGCAAGAATTGCTAGATTGATCACGGTTGGAATCGAGAATATGGCCATGATAGGCAGCACCTCCGCATTCACTGACGCGGCAGCAATGCCAAGCAAGAGAGTTGGTACAACTTCAAATGCGATGAGCATGGGTATCCATTTTCTGTTGGAATAGCCCTTAATTTCTATGAAGTCTAGATCATTGACGTGAACACCTATGATTATCCCTCCTAATGGCATCTGTGCATCTGGCAAACCAGATTTAATATCAAAATAAATGGTATTGTCACCGATCGCCAACACTTCCCCCACCATTCCCGACTGGTCAAGCATGAAAATGGTGGCCGTGTCGCCACCAGATTTCAAAAGCTGAGTCTGTGCTGCGCAGGGCATCATTGCGACCAAAGCAAAAATGCAGAGCTTGCATACTCTGAGACGCAATTTCATAATCCCTCCCCGAGTGGAATTTTCGTTTTGAAAAATTCGCTTTCAATGAGCCCTCGGTTTGCCAGCCAACTTTGTCTTAGTTGGGCAATTGTTTCATCGACACGGAGAAGATCAAACTGATACCCTGCTGACCGGGGCATCAGCCATTCCCCGCGTATCCACTCGGTATAATATCCCTTAGATTGAACGAACACTGTCTTTTCCATTCTTTCGCTTGGTGGGATATTATAGTTGAAATAGTATGACTCACCCGGACTCGTAATCAGGAATTGATTATCGCTCTTCTCAATAAGTTCTAGAATATCATCCCTTTTCTGGCCAGTATGATCATAGATTTCTGTCGGTAAAATTTTATCGACAAGCAGTGCTTCCTTGAGGGAGTTATTAGCTTCAAAAGCTACATAATCTATCATGATATTATCTGGGAAAAACTCCAGACGTACACGCATTATCCCTTCCGCATCTTTACTAGCCGCCAATTCTACAGCTACATCTTTGCCAGCGATGGGGCCGACATCCTTGAGGGAAGCTTGCTGTATCCATTTTCCGTTGCGATACACCTTAATATCCATACCAGAGTATGAGTTATAAATGGCATGATATTGTGATGCATACAGCAAATCCTTGTTCATTCTTTCTGTCCATTCCAGGGCTGCAATGCCTTGTGAGGCAAGGACCACATCATACAAAAGAATAGTGCTCAAAAGCGTATTCCTCAGGTGCAGCACTAGCTTTACATTTGTTGCTTTCTCTGGGAGCTTTAACTTTAAGTCTACCCAATCACTATAAACACCCTCAGCCAACTTCCTAACCATATTTGTATCGCTACGGTACCAGCGATCATCGCGGCTATGAAGGAGGTTGAAAACGTCTTCTCCTAGGGAATTAACTGCCTCGATCGGTGGTTGTAATGTTGTCGTCGCAATGAATCCACCTTTATCTGATGGGAAAAGTTTTGTGCCGATTTGATGGCTTACCGTTATAAGGGATAACTCGTTAATATAGTGTGTCTCAAGTGCTTCATTTGAGACCCGAACTTGGTAGAGTCCGTTCTGGGGTATTTTCTGGCTAAGTCGATCAAGGTCATTTTCCTGGAAAAATTTAGACAGGCTATATGAGAATAGCTCGGCTTCAAGTTTATACTCCTTACCATCATGAGTGTACAGCGTTGGGCAAGAGCCGAAACAACACTTGGGGCAAGTGATACATTCAATGGAATAGGCTGTTATAAACCCGCCATACAGTCCGAGCAGGGTGGAACCTAATAAGCTTCCAGGCGAGCTCTTTAAATCGTAGTAGGACATTGCGCCAATGCTATCTAGCGGGATGGTGTATGGTTTGGATTCTAGGTCAGCGTGGTCGAGCCAGTAACGCGTTCCTACCCCCCGGATAGTGTCGTTTACAACACTAAATCCATATGGGAAAAGCAGGAAGGATGCATCCATTAGGAATGCTTTAGTTGGCGATTTGATGCGCAATCCAGGAGTGATCACTTCTCGCTTCAACAGGGTTACCCTCTTGCTTGGGAAACAGGCGGAGAAAACAAGACTAATAATTATCACTCCGAGCGTGAGCTTTTCTTGCCTTAACATCATCGCAGTCCTCCCGTCACATCATTGATACTAGGTTCACTGGGCGTCAACAAAAACCGCCAACAGGCCCAGGCAAATGAGCAGGACCGTTTGAAGGGCAACCAGGGCATGAGACCAAACTCTCTGGATGAGAATTTTTCGTCCACCCTGCCAGATCCAAAAAGCGACCAGTAAATTATTAACCAGCACAAAAAGCCAAGTTAGGGGCAGAACGCCAAAGTATAAGCCCCCGAGCGTTATCAATGCTGAAAATGAATTAATGGCCACCACCCATTGTATAGCGGCAGTAACACCCAACTCGACGGGTATGGTCTTTATCCCCGCCTGTTGATCGCCATCTAGATCACGGATATCCCAGATTATTTCCACTATAAAAACCGTTGCAGACATGACCATAAATGCAAACCAGTGATGGACATTCATTGATGCTCCGCCATGCACGGCAGGGTAGACAACAGTGAGCAGCGACCAGCCAAGGATTGATATTAGGTTCTTTACTAAAAATATATTTTTTAAACGCTTTGTTCGGCCATACTGTGATATCGGTGTGCTATAAAGGAACCCCATGATCATGACCAAAATAAGTAACGAGACCGCCCATCTCTCACCGCGCAGTAGGCTGAGTCCTAAAATGATCAGTACCCCTACCAGACAAAATGACCGGATCGCTATTCTTGATCTAATAGCCAGGCGGGCAGCAATCGGGCTATTGATCAGATCCTCCCGGAAATCGTGCAGTCGATTCCAGGAGTAAATACATGCTATTGCCAGCGGCACTGTAAGCAGGTCTTCAGGAAGTAACTGGGTGCCCGTAAGCTTGCCCCAACCCCATACTGCGGCGAACGAACAGGTCACAACATGGACCCTGTTACGGATGAAAACGCCGGTTGCCATAATCAGACGTGACAACATGGAAGCTCCGTACTGAATATCACCATTGCTCAGAGACAACCAATTAGGTCTACCGCTCATACCATATTTCGATTTCATTCGTGATATCTTCGGTTACCAGTTGTCGTCAACGAAATATGAGCTAAATATACGTAAATCTAAAAAATACTTTTCAGGTTTCCAAGGTTTAACTGATACTTCCTTTGAAGCGATCAGTTCGCGGGATTTTCTCCTGGCTCGTGCAACACACCATATAACTACAGTAATCTCCTCAGTTTTAGCCGAAAACAGTCGGTATTCTCCTGAATTCGGCGTGTAACCTCCTGAGTTTCCGGTGAGTTTAAGTCGCTCTAGAGCAATGGATTTTCAGATCATGTACTTCTCGTCGTGAAATAATAAATGAGGCAGGAAAACGGGTCTGGATGGGTTTCCTCAACTACGACCCGTGATCCCGACGGCCCTTGGGATTCCATCCCGAGGGGGAGCGGCACTTCCAAGAATACGTTGACGGTAGGGGCAGTGAATGATATTACAGCGGGGTATTCCACTTCCTCCGATGTGGTCTTGAGCTCGTTCAGTTCCACAGGTCCCACGGATGACGGGCGCATCAAACCCGATATTGTGGCTAACGGAGTCAGCCTGATTTCAGCATATGATGATTTGTCATCCGCCACAAACTTATATGCCAGCTCAAGTGGGACATCCATGTCGGCGCCCAGCGCCACCGGCTCCCTGACTCTCCTGCAGCAGCATTATTTTGCTACTCATGGTGACACGATCCTGGCCGCCACGCTCAAAGCCCTGGTAATCCACACGGCCGATGAGGCGGGCACCAACGATGGTCCCGATTATCAATTCGGTTGGGGATTGCTCAACACAGCCAGTGCTGCTCAAGCCATTTCGGATGCCCAGACGATCCCCAATATCCTGAGAGAAACCTCCCTTGCTGCCGGCACCGGTGGAACCTTCTCATATGGTGTCTCAAGTCTCGGCACCGGTCCTATTCAGGTTACCATTGTCTGGAATGATTCTGTGGGAACACCTCCTGGAGCCGTTTTGGATGATACAACCCACATGCTGGTCAATGATTTGGATTTGCGCATTACCAAGGATAGTGACGCCACCGTTTATTACCCCTGGAAACTTGATGTAGCCAATCCGTCCAATGCCGCCACTACGGGCGATAATTTAGTGGACAATGTGGAACAGGTTTACATCGCCTCTCCTGCGAGTGGGAGCTACACTGTTACCGTTAGCCATAAGGGAACATTGGCCGCGGTCCAGAATTTTTCCATCATTACCACGGCTGATGATTATGCCACCGCCCCCGCTGCCCCCACCGGTCTGGTGGCTGCTGCCGGTAGCCAGCAGGTAGACCTGCACTGGAACCCCAACAGCGAGACCGACGTGGCCAAGTACTACATTTATGGCGGCACCTCCACCGCTCCCACCGCGCTGGTCGACAGTACCACCTTCGGCGCTAACGATACCACTATCGCCATCACCGGCCTGACCAACGGCACGCCCTACTTTTACAGGGTGACCGCTGTTGATGACTCGAGCAATGAGAGCGGTTATTCCAATGAAGTCGTGGCGGTGCCGTTTTCCGCTGGGGGCAACATGCTGTCGCTCGATGGCATTAATGACTACATGACCATCCCGGACAATGCGCTGTGGACTTCCGGCAGCAACGATTTCACCATCGAGTTGTGGGTCAACCACGCTGAGCTCGATCGCGATGTGGGGTTAGGTCAGGATGGCGCCGAGGGCCAATGGCAGATACTTTGGCATGATGGAAATGATTACCATCTCAGGTACTACTACGAGGAGGCGGGCGCCGCTGCGCTGGTGAACCTGATATCGCCCGATACGTTTATGGTCAACATATGGTATCATGTTGCCGTCGTACGCGATGGAAACTGGTGGTACCTGTATCAAGATGGGGAGCTAGTCGCTTCGGATTCGGTGAATGCGACGATGCTCGATATCACGTCCACCATGAATCTGGGCGCTACCAATGCCACACCGGGCAACTTCTTCAAGGGCGGCTTCGATGAGCTGCGCATCTGGAATGTGGCCAGCACCGGGGCACAGGTCCAGGCCAACATGACCACCCCCGTTGCCGCGGATGCATCGGGACTGGTGGCCTACTGGCGCATGGATGAATCGAGTGGCGCCACCGCCTACGACGCAACCACGGCGGGAAATCACGGCACCCTTGTCAACGGCACAGCACAGGTGGCCTCCACAGCGCCGCTCAACGGCGAAGACTTTTTTGCCCCCGCCGCCCCCACCGGGCTGGTGGCTGACGCCGACTACCAGGCAGTCACCCTGACCTGGTCCGCTAACAGTGAATCGGATCTGGCCAAGTATTACATCTATGCCGACAGCTCAACTGCGCCTACAACTCTCGTTGACAGCGCGACTGCAACAACCGCAACTGTTGATGGACTCATCAATGGAACGGCTTATTATTTCAGGGTAACGGCGGTGGATGATTCGAGCAATGAGGGCGGCTTTTCCAGTGAGGTGACCGGCACGCCGGTAGCCCCGACCGACAAAAGCGGCAATGTTTCAGGAGAAACCTGGGCAGCCGGAACCTATATTGTCACGGGTGACCTTACCGTTGACGCGAGCACCACCTTGACGCTCTCCCCTGGCGTTATCGTCAAGCTGGGCGCTAACCGGGTCATCACAGTAAATGGCACGATTATCGCTGAAGGGACAGCTACCGATTCTATCGTATTTACATCCATCAAGGATGACGCCTACGGCGGCGACACCAACGGCGATGGCACTGCCACATCGCCTGCGGCGGGGGACTGGCTCGCGGTCCAGCTCAACTCGGCCAGCACCGGCAGCAGATTCAAGTACCTCAATGTGCGCTATGGGGGCAATTGGGCCGGGCAGTTCTCCCAGGGGGCTATGATAATATTGGGGGGCTCCCCCACCATCAGCAACAGCTGGTTCTACCGGAATAACAAGGGGATACAATTTGGCGGAGCCTCAGCGGCCACATTACAAAGCAGTCTATTTGAGGAGACATCTAAAAGTCCCATCAGCATCGGCTTCGGAACCGATATCACGTTCTCCGGGAATACCTACCTTAACAATTCCATCAACGGCCTGGGCATCTATGCCGAGACCTATTCCGGCACCGACACGCTGGCGGTGTATAGTGTGGCCGGATATACCAACATTCCGTACGTGATTCAGGATGATCTGACCATCGGCTCTGATGGGATATTGACCCTAACGCCGGGAGTTGTCCTGAAGTTCAACACCCGCAACAAAATAACGGTAAACGGGACGCTCATTGCCGAAGGAAC
The DNA here is from genome assembly GCA_004124875.1 of Fidelibacterota bacterium. Taxonomy (GTDB): domain Bacteria; phylum Fidelibacterota; class Marinisomatia; order SCGC-AAA003-L08; family TS1B11; genus TS1B11. Next base: position 474,108 of record SCKJ01000002.1, read on the forward strand.
GGCCAGCGACTCCATCGTATTTACCTCCCTCAAGAACGACAGTTATGGCGGCGACACCAACAATGACGGCACCGGCTCCACCCCTGCCGCCGGTGACTGGCACACGATCATCGTCAACGCCAGCAGTGACAGCAGCAGCAGCTTCGACTACACCGTGTTCAGCTATGGCGGCGAGTGGCTCGGCCAGCAGTTCGGCGCTATCCGGGCGTTGGGTGGCTCTCCCACCATAAAGCGGAGCCGGTTCTACCAGAACAAAAAGGCGCTCTATTTTTCCAGTGGGTCCACCTCCAGGATTGACACCGTCACCATAGTTGGCAACGATTACGGCATCAGCATTGAAGGTGCGGCACCGATTATCCACCAATCCACGCTCCATGATAACACCACTTACGATGTTGAAAACCTTGGCACCGACGCCATTGACGCCTGGAACAACTATTGGGGCTTAACCACCTATGCCGAAATGATTGCCGGCCCTTATCCCCAGAATATCACCTCAATCTTTGACTATCAAGACGATAACTCCAAAGGCGTGGTCGACTACTCGAACTGGATAGAGCCGTTTAACTACGCGCCGGCAATCATTTCGGCGGATGCCCAGACGGCAACTGAGGATACCTATTTTATCTATCGGGCCACGGCCACCGATCCCGAAGACTCCACCATTACCTGGATATTCGATTTGGCGCCGGTCTGGCTCAGCTCTGCGGCGGACAGCATATTTGGAACGCCTGCCGGCACAGACGCCGACACCAGTTTCCGCGTGATTGCCTTCGATGGCGACAAAGCCGATACGCTGGTGGTGACCGTGACCATCGTGCCTGTTAATGATCCCCCTGTGATTACGACATCCACAGGCATCACGGTTGTTGAAGGTGGTGAGACCGCTATAACCCAGAGCCAGCTGCAAGCCACCGATCCGGACGATCCTCCATCCCAACTCACCTATCAGGTGCTGCTGCCGGGAGCGACACTCTCGGGGGATTTCCTCTTAAGTGGCAGCGTGGTCAGCAGCTTCACGCAGGCAGATATCGATAACGGCTGGCTCTCATTTAAGCACGACGGCAGCGAGAACCTGCTGGACAGCGCGGGATTTGCGGTGGCAGATACCGCGGGTCTCGCCGACACTGTCGAAACGTTCTACATAACGGTCACTGCCGTAAACGATTTGCCCCGGATCACATCGACGGACTCCCTTAATCTTGAAGAAGGCACGCAGCTGGTTTATCGCGCCAGCCATGTGGACCCCGACGGCCCCGTTACCGTATGGACCTTCACCGATTATCCCGTCTGGATGACCTGGAACGCCGGAGCGGACAGCATCACACTTTCGCCGGTGAACGGATCGGTCGATACCTCCTTTTTGGTAATCGTCAGCGATACCCTGTCTGCTGACACGCTGAAAGTGACCGTGATCGTCAGGCCCTGGAACGATGCGCCCATCGCCGTAGATGACACAGTTTCAACGGATGAGGATGTGCCGGTCACTATCGCGGCCGTGGTAAATGACTTCGACATAGATAACGACCACAGCATCCTGGTGATCTCAGGAATTGACTCCCCGCCGCTGCATGGCAATGTGGACATTCTGGGGGATACGGCGCTCTATTATACCCCCAAGGCTGAGTTCAGCGGATCAGATTCATTGCGTTACATTGTCAGCGACGGTTTGAAATCGGATACGGCTAAAGTTGTCATCTCCGTCATCTATGTCAACGATCCGCCCATCATCACTTCCAGCGCCGATACTCTGGTCATGGAGGAGGGCGCCGTCTTCATCTATTTCGCGACCCATACCGATCCCGATGGACCGGACACTGTCTGGACCTTCAGCGATTATCCCGGTTGGATGACCTGGAATTTCGGAGCGGACAGCCTGATACTGGCCACCGGCGGTAACACGGCGGATGCCTCCTTTAAAGTGAAAGTGTTCGATGGTGAGAACGGCGACTCAATAACCGTATCGGTCGTTGTGGTACCCTTTAATGATGCGCCTGTAGCGGTGAACGATACCGTTCAAACAGATGAAGATTTGGTTGTAACCCTTGAGGTGCTGAGGAACGATACCGACGTTGCCAACGCATTTTTATCGGTCGACAGTCTCCTGACCCTGCCGTTTCATGGCGTGGCAGTGATCGACGCAGGCGACACCACCATCAGCTACACGCCGGTCGCCGACTATTTCGGGAACGACTCCCTGACCTACATCATCAGCGATGGCATGAAACATGACACGGCCACTGTGTTCATTACCATCGCTCCGGTTAATGACAGGCCGTCGATTATTTCACTGGCGAGTGTATCAATGGATGAGGGCGCCGAGTGGACCTACCAAGCTCTGGTTGATGATATTGATGGCCCTGATACCCTCTGGACTTATTTTGACTACCCCGGCTGGTTTACATGGATTGTGGGCTCAAGCTCCATTACCGCTACGCCCGGTGAGGGTGATGCGGATACGACTTTCAAGGTGACGGTAACAGATGGGTTTCTGGCCGACACAATGGTCGTGGCGGTTTCCGTCACGCCGGTGAACGACGCGCCTCTGGCGGTGGACGACACCCTCGGCGGCGCTGAGGACGACACCCTTGTGTTGGCCGTGTTAGACAACGACAGCGACCCTGAGAACGCGGCCCTCAAAGTGGCCGCGGTAACCGGGCAACCGGCCCACGGCAGCACTGAACTCAGCGCCGACTCTCTGAGCATTCTTTATGTACCGGCGCAACACTACAACGGTTCCGACACCTTAAGCTACAGCATGACGGACGGCACCCTGCTTGATACAGCCTTGGTATTCATTACCGTGACGCCGGTGAACGACGCTCCGGTTGCGATGGCCGATACGGTAACCACCCCGGAAGACACGGAGTTGACCATCTTCGCCCTGACGAATGATACCGACATTGATGGCGATAGCCTCACCATCGTGGGCATTACCCAGCCCACCCACGGCGCAGCAAAGATTGATTCTGGCGCGACAACGCTGACCTATACACCCAGCGCCGATTTCTGGGGTACGGACAGCCTCACCTATGCAATCAGCGACGGCTCCGGCGGCTTCGATACGGCCACGGCGCTGATTACAGTAACCTCGGTCAACGACGCGCCGCAACCGTTCACACTGCTGACTCCGAAAGCCGATTCTCTACTGGTCGTGACGGCGGCCATGATTGGTGACTCGGTTCAGTTTGTCTGGGGATCGGCGTTCGACCCGGACGGTGACACCGTTAAGTATTTCTTCCTGCTCACCCGTGGCGGGGCCGTCGGCGATACAGCCGAACCGGCGATGACCCTCGATACCTCTATCTACGTGCAGATTGACAGCATGATGATCGCCCAGGCTATCGAATCGGGCGTGACAGAAATTGTGCATCTGTGGGACGTCTTGGCCGATGATGGAGAGGCATCGACCCTCTCGACAGATTTCAACAGAATGTTTACCCTGAAATTTGCGGATGAACTGTTGGCCCTGGGAGACCGCCTGGGTGTCCCCACCGCCTTTGCGCTCCACCAGAACTATCCCAACCCGTTCAACCCGACCTCTACTATCAGGTTTGATCTGCCAGAAATGGTGGCTCTGGAACTTGTAATATACGATTTGCGGGGGCGAACCATCGTCCGCCTGAGTCACGGTCGGTTGCCGGCAGGATATCACCAGGTAATCTGGAACGGCAGGGACCGTTTCGGCAAAAATATGCCATCGGGAATTTATATCGCCCGGTTAGTGACGCCGGAGTACACGAAATCGATCAAGATGGTGCTGCTGAAGTAAAACTCACCATATTATGTATAATATATCGTGAGTTTTCCCCCAATATGCCCCGATATCTCGTCAGTTTGAGGTGGATTGTTGTGAGTTTGACTTGAGATTAAGTCTATTGTATGCCAGTGGCTTAGAAGATCTACGCGTCACGACGGTGATTTGGGCGACGATGCAATGAAGGTGCAATTATTGGCGACTGGATCCTGTGTCCGGACTCTCATGGCGAGGAAATCTGATTTGTTTTAGTTATATCGCAGTATTGAACCGATCAAAACATCTATCGCGAACGGATAATAGCCCGTGGCTCATCCATCTCTCCTCGGTCGAAAAGGATGGACGCCGGACTCAAAATAGCAGGCGTCACGAGGAGGTCTTTCTAAAATTCACAGTAATTGAGCAGTTTATTTCAGCAGCACCATCTTGATCGATTTGATATAGCCGGACGTTACCAGACGGGCGATATAGACGCCTGATGAGACAGAACGACCTCGTGCATCAAGTCCAGACCATATGACCTTATGGTATCCGGCAGTCTGATTCTCATCCACCAACCTGATTACTTCTTGTCCCAGTATGTCATAGATCCGCAGATCAACTTTAGACGTTTTCGGCAAGTCGAACCTGATAGTCGAGGAAGGATTAAAAGGGTTGGGGTAGTTCTGATAGAGCGCAAATGTATTAGGAACGCCATCACGGTCTCCCAGCGCCAGAATATCTATGAAGGGATTATCCGAACTGTCTGCAATTATGGCCCACTGGCTCGATTTGCCCTGCTGTAGAACCGTGATCGTTTGATTACCCGCATCCAGTGATTGGTGGTCCAGCGCAATCAATGACCATGCAACCATTGCACCTGAATAGGTCTGTCGCCGCCCCAGTCGCAATTTATTGGGACTGTGAGCACCGATAAGTCCAGCAAAACTGAATTGTATATCAACCGAGTATGTTCCTTGAAAATCTGTAGTTATCTCCCAGTATATGGGCGCGAACACCGGACTTATCACCTCACCATCAGGGTCATCTACTACTGTTGTAGAATCTGTTGGCGGCGGTAAATGGGCTGCAATGGCAGAGACTTCACCCGCTGAAGAAGTGCTGAACTCGAGCACCAATCCTAGACTGTTACCCTGCTCATCGGTCAGCGCGACTGGATTGGTACTGTTCACAGGAATGATTTCACTGCCCGTCGTCACGATACCATCAGCTACAATTCTAAGATTCACCACGATGTTCTGCTCCGCATCGAGGATCGTCGAATCGCCTGCTGAGTTATAATTCAGCCGAATATTACCTTCGTAATACCCCTCATCCATATTTGCAGTTTCTTTGACATGAATATACAACGCAATTGTATCATCCGATTGGACGGTAATATCGGATTCCGGTATTAACCACTGCATTCCAAGCGAATCACCATATTGGGGAGTTGCGTGGATTCGTAGCGGATAATTCCCACCGTTGCCGATCTCAATACCAACAGACATATCAACACCCTTCTCCGTGACTAACTCGAGGTGCTCTTGTCCGAACTGGGCAAATGGAGCTAAAATTTCACCAGGGATTCCGCTGATTTCCTCTGACAATGGGCTATTATTACCCGCATGGTCTACAGCGAGAACGCGAAAGAAGTATCTTGTTCCGTTGATTAAATCATTGAGATCAAGTACCGCACTGGTATCGGGCACGATTGCTAAAAGGTTATCTTGGCCGGGTACAAAGCCGGCAGTTGTGCTGGAGTATACGAGGTAATGAGAAAGATCGCGTTCTCTGCTTGGCTCCCAAGCCAATACTAGGCGGTGATCCCATGGTTTTGGAGTAATCCATATGACCATTTTGGGTATAATGGGATCTGCGAAAATCATCGGGTGCATTGGACCGAGCGTATCGACTGCGTCTGAAATTGTATGATAGCGGTAAGTCAATGTATCCCAGCCAGCATTGAACCATTCCTCGTCCGGACCAACGTGGAATCTCCAATCTAGCACACTGTCAGGGTCAGCAGCGATTAGGATATTGGCCGAGTATAGGGGGGTTTCCTCGATCAGGGACATGGGGTCCGTTGTACCCCAGTTGTTGAAATCTCCCCTGATGGTCATTGGATGGAAGGCAGGATTGAACCCTTCGAGAACAAGATCTGTAATATCCGCCAAGAAAGTGACCATCGTACCAGGCATGGCGCTGACTTCATCACTATAATTGCTCTCGTTGCCGCTGCTATCAACTGCCGTGATATAATAGTGGTAAGTCGTGCCGTTGCTGAGGTTTATGAGGGTAACGGTCGTGTCGTTGGCGTTACCTCCTGCACTGCTGTCAACTAACGCCACAAGGCCCCCGGAGTGCCGACCATATATGCGATAGCGGAGAAAATCGGATTCGGTGTTGGGATGCCATCTGAGAATTATCTGTCCTGCGCCGGCGGTAGCAGTGAGATTTGAAGGTGCCGCAGGAGGTGTGGTATCCGGGGCATCAATATTTAATAGGACAGACAAATTATCACTTTCGATGTTGGCGGTGATCAGGTCTAGATCTCCATCCTGATCCACATCGCCGGCCATAACGGAATACGGTTGGTTCTGAACCGTGTATACTACTTGGGGAGCGTAGGTGCCATCGCCGTTATTGAGCAGCACTGATATGTTGTTAGATCCTGCATTGGCGGTGATCAGGTCTAGATCTCCATCCTGATCCAAATTGGCGGTCACTATGGAATTCGGTTGATTCTCAACCGTGTAAACTACCTGGGGAGCGTACGTACCATCGCCGTTATTCAGAAGCACTGATATGTTATTAGATCCGGCATTGGCGGTGATCAGGTCCAGATCTCCATCCTGATCCACATCGCCGGCTATAATGGAATGCGGTTGATTCTCAACCGTGTATACTACCTGGGGAGCGTACGTACCATCGCCGTTATTCAGAAGCACTGATATGTTATTAGATCCGGCATTGGCGGTGATCAGGTCCAGATCTCCATCCTGATCCACATCGCCGGCTATAACGGAATGCGGTTGATTCTCAACCGCGTATACTACCTGGGGAGCGTACGTACCATCGCCGTTATTCAGAAGCACTGAAATGTTATTAGATCCGGCATTGGCGGTGATCAGGTCCAGATCTCCATCCTGATCCAAATTGGCGGTCACTATGGAACTTGTCATATCTCCAGCCCCGTAATCGACTCGCGCTGAAAGATTGCCACTTCCTCCCAATGCTGCAGTAAAAAACTCCCAGGATACAGGGTTTATCACCGCCATACCTGCGGCTTTTTTAACGCCAGTTGTAAGAGTGACGCGGATCTTTTCGCCTGCCATGAAAGGGTTCGATGGAGTAAACATTACCGTACTACCCACCGTACTATAGAACCCATCGATGTAGCCCGAGACCGATCCATACACGACAAAAGTACTTCGGCCGATTGTTGTCCCATCAATCTCAGTATCGAATATGATTGAAATTGCAGATTTGGCAGGCACATTCAGTTCATTAAATGAAGGGGAGGCTGCAATAATAATTGGTGGGCCAGGGGAAGCTTTTACCTCACTACTGTAAACTGACTCAATGCCTGTGCCTGCAAATTCTGTGATACGGTAATAATAGGTCGACCCATTAGTAAGCCCCGTTATGGTAGCGGATGTGTCGTTCGGGTCACCATCTGTGGTGCTGTCAACCAGCGTAGTCAGCACCGAGTCCAAACCACCGTAAATGCGGTAGCGGAGGAAATCCGCATTTACGCTTGGATTCCAGTGAAGATCAATCTTCTCATCTCCGGCGACGGCGATTAGGCCGGTAGGGGCACTACGGGCAAAATTGTCCAGAAATAAGACGTACACGGCGCCGTCATTAGGGCCCATTTCGCCAACAGCAAGATCGGAAAAATGATCGCCATCTAGGTCGCCCAATCTGGCCACGGATCTACCAAATTGGGTGGCATCATTCAAATTGGCCGGGAAGTTACCTGCGGTGTCGCTGATCTTTTGGACGGACTTGGCCGTGCCATCTAAGTTCATGAACAAAATGTAGAGGGCACCCCGGTTTGTCCCACCATCATCGTCCCCAATTGTACCCACAGCAAGATCTGGCAATCCGTCCCCATCCAGGTCCCCCAATCTGGTCACGGAGAACCCAAAATTGTCTCCATTCGCGAGCATACCCGTTAAGTTCCCTTCGGTAGCGCTGATCTTCTGATAAGATTTTAGCGTTCCATCAGAATTCATAAACATAACATAGATGGCACCCCGCCCAGCACCGCCGTCATCATCAAGATATGCTCCTACCGCCATATCGGGTACGCCGTCGCCATTTAGATCCCCTAAACCGGTTACAGAAATGCCAAATCTGTCCCAATAATCGAGAGCGTCCGTGAAATTCCCCACAGTGCTGCTAATCTTTTGGTACGACTTGACTGTACCATTTGCGTGCATGAGCAATACGTAAACAGCACCTCGCTGGTCGCCTGCGTCATTATCGGCGTAGGCACCCACCACTATGTCGGCTACACCGTCGCTGTCCAGATCCCCTAGTCCGGACACCGAGTTCCCAAAATAGTCGTAATCATCCAAGATACCCGTTAAGTTCCCTTCGGTAGCGCTGATCTTCTGGTGCGATTTGACCGTGCCATCTGTATTTAAGAATAAAATATATATAGCGCCCCGCCCCGGGCCGCCGTCATCATCCCAACCCATACCGGCGGCTATATCGGTTACACCATCGCCATCTAGATCCCCCAGGTTTGCCACCGATGTGCCGAACTTATTGGAATAACCCCAAGTGGTATTGAAGTTCCCCGCGGTTCGACTTATTTTCTGATGCGACTTGACAGTGCCGTTGGAGTTCATGAATAATATATAGACGGCACCTCGCTTATCCCCGCCATCATCGTCGTAGGGCGCGCCTACGACCATATCATTCACACCGTCGCCGTCTAGATCACCCAAACCGGCTGTGGATACACCAAACCTGTCATCACTCTCCAAATTCGCCAAGAAGTTGCCTTCTGTATCACTGATTTTCTGGTAGGCACGGACTAAGCCATCAGGAACCTGGGCATCCACCCTAACTCCTAAGAATAATAGTATGAAGGATACCGTCATATATCGTACAATCTTCAACTATCTACTCCCAATAAATGGCTTTGGTAACATCTACTGTCTTCTCCAATACGGCCGTTACCAGAAGTCAAAACCCACGATTATGAGATCTTCTCTCTCACACTAATAAACGATATCAAATCGTCCAAGATCGATCTAGTTACTTATCTCAAAATGTAGATCTTAAAACGACTCCTACCTAACCGTTTTTGATACGATTCCGCCGTATTCGGAGTGGCACGATGGATCTCAATTTCAGATTGTACGTCGTCAGAACCTTTCGGGTAGATTGAGATTAAAGTTAAGAGAGATTTTCTGGGCATCCTATTCATGATAGTGCCACCTCTTGGTTGCAAACCTTACACCACTGTCATCGATGGACATGACGTTATCAAGGGATTCGTGCCGCACTAGATAAACTGACCAAAAATTCAGGAGAAAACTGTCGGCACTCACCAGAATACCTGCCATTTATCCTCAAAACTCACTAGATATCCCATGAAATGACCTGTATCCAGAAGAATAGAACCTCCCACCCCTATACCTCCGGCAGATCAAGGCTCTTCATCTGCGAATCTACATCTGCATCAAGCGCGTCGGAGTAAACTTGCGTCGTTGATCCATTGCTGATGACCCGCCCGAATGCCGTATCCGGTCCGTATCCGGCTTCAGATGTTATTCTTTGGGGTTCTTTGGAGGAGTTTGTGATTGTGGTCAACCAGATGAGGGTTATGCTGGAAGCAAAGTCACTCACTTCTCCCGTCGAGAAATGCTTGTACCGGGGACGAGACTCGAACTCGTACGACCTATGCGATCGGGGGATTTTAAGGTTTCCGGCCGACCAACGAGAAATGAAAGTCCGTATCCGGCCCGTATCCGGGAAATCGACTATTTCAGTGGCCTTGGCCTACTTCAGCAACACCATTTTGCGGGTGATGATTTTTCCGTCGGCAGCGAACACGGCGAAGTAGATGCCTGAGGCAAGATTCCGTCCGGCCCCGTCCCTGCCATCCCAGACGATCTCATGACGGCCCATATCCATCCACCCCTGAACGAGGCTGATGATCTCCTGCCCCAGCAGGTTATACACCTTCAGCGAGCCCCTGGCAGGATGCGGGAGTGCATACCTCAGCGTTGTATTGGGGTTGAACGGATTGGGATAGTTTGGGGCCAGGGCGAAGGCTTCAGGCAAACCCGACAAGATTTCTTCCACCGCGCCGGCAACAAACTGGGCATCTCCTACAACGACGTTAAGCCGCCGGGGGAACGCCTCCGTGTATCGTCGCAGCAAGATTTCGCCCTCCTCGCCAAGGAAGTGTTGCTCTCTGGTAACCTGGTCGACCAACACCCTCCTTAAGCCATCCTTGGCGCTCGAGTCGAGCCTGTAGCGCAGGGTGATGGGACTCTGCTCATCCTTGCTGCGGATGGCGAGGTTCCAGACGCCATTATCAAGATCATCGCCCCGCAAATCTGTTGTCCTGGGAGTGTGAGTCTCGCTCCACAGCTCGTTTTCCATAGTCATCGATAGGTAGCCCTCGACGAAAGGCAACTCCGGCTGGTCGTGCCGATCGAGGCCCTCTGACGCCCCTGCGATGCGGCCAATGACATTGCCGAAATCGACATAGTTCGCCCCTTCGGCAGTGAAGGTTAAAGTCCAGCCTTGCAGGGCTGTCGTTTTCGCAATCGATTTGGGAAGCCCCAGCGGCCTGAGGGCCAGCAGCTCTTCGACGCTCGACTTGTTGAAGATAATGTAGCCGCCCCAAGGTTTGAGCGTCAGGGTGCTGGAGCCAAGGGACCACCCCTCCTGGCCTGAGGAGCCGAAGGGACCGTAGGTAAACGGGCCGTAATGAGTGGCATCATCCGGCTCGAAGCCCACCTCGAAGGGATAGGGCGAGGCGACCAGGTTCCAGGCGCCTGCTGCAAGGGTGATATCATAGCCGGCGAGATCGACAGACTTCCCGCTGCCCAGGGAGAACGCCACATCATCAGCAACCAGCTGCTTCAGCCAATAACTTTCACCCATGACCAATGAGGTGGCCGCGGAATAATCTTCAAGGCCAGAGCCGTTGTACTGATAAATGCCCCAGGTTTCGTTGCCGGGAGCGCCGCCCAGCTCATCCTGAATGGTGGCCTGCAGGGTCCGGCTGTCCAGGTCCCCGGGCAGACCGATCAGGCGCCATTTATCCTTGGGGAAACCGGACGCGAAGAAACTGCCGGACCCGGCGCTGGTGAGGGCATTTTCAGCAAAGGATACCGCCACGGAAATCGTATCGGTCAGCGCGGAGTGCGACAGGTTATCGGCGGCTGCAACGAAGTAGGCCAACCCTGGTGGCGTCACATCCGCCGCAGGAATCTCGGCCTCATAACTGCTGCCGGTGGTCAGCGTCATGTCAAGATTGACGGCCTGGCTGGTGCCCCCCACAAAATAGTTGAGCGTCACAGCGCTGATCTGCGACTCATCGGTTACCTCTGCCGCAATGGTGAGCGCCACCCCACTGGTCGCCGCTTGTGATCCGGGGGAAGCGACAGTTATGGCCGGCGGCAACACATCGGCAAACGGATTGTCGGCGGAGTCGGAGACGATGGTCCACTGGCTGAACTGCCCCTGCTGGATGGCGGTGATCAGGCTGTCGGGACTATTGACAGAGACATCCGCGTAACTGAGCAGTTGCCAGGGAGTGTCGGTCCCGGCAAAGGCCGGCCGCCGGGCTAATCTCAGCGAATCCGGGTTGTTGATGCCGATGAGACGGCTGTAGTCAAAAGTAATATCGACGGTAAAACCGGCGGGTATGTCGGTCGTAATCTCCCAGTAGAAGGGGGCATAGACCAGCCGGGTGACGGCTCCCTCGGGATCGTTAAACGGAGTGGCGGCATCGGCCGGCGGCGGTACATGGGCAGCCAAGGCAGTGACTGATCCACCCAGGGAATTGATAAAATCCAGGGTAAGGCCGAGGCTGTTCCCGTTGCTGTCGGTCAACTCAACCGGCGCAGTATTGCCACTGCCTACGGTCACATTGCCGGCAGCGACGGTACCGGTGGGCTCAATATGCAGGTTTACCGTCAGAGTGTTGGTGATGTCCCGGACTTCCAAGTCGCTACCGCTGTTGTGGTGGACATGGATAAAGCCGGTATAGTCGCCCTCGTTCAGGTTGGCCGTCTCGACCACGCCGATGAGGGCGGTCGTACTGTCGCCAGCGGGGATTATTCCTGACGTAACGGCGGCAGTGAGCCACTGGAATCCGAACCAGTCGGCGTCAAATGTAAGATCATAGGCCAGAGCGGTGTTGCCGGCGTTGCCTATCCGGAGCGGGAAGGAGAGATCCAGCCCCTGTTCCGTAATGACCTCGTAGGTCCGGGTAGCATAGGTAACAGCCGTCACCAGCGGTGCCCGTGGCGTCGCGCTGTCCTCATTGCTGTAGGCCGACTCATTACCGGCGCTGTCCACCGCCGTGATGCGGTAGTGGTAGGTGACGCCGTTGGTCAGGCCGGTGAGGGTCGCCGTGGTATCGTTGAGATTGCCGCTGGCAGTAGAGTCAACCAGGGCCGTAGGTGACGCTGTTACGCCGCCGTAGATGCGGTAACGGAGGAAGTTGCCCTCGGCGTTGGGCGGCCAGGTGAGGGTGATCTGCTGGTCGGCAGCGATGGCCACCAGACCCGTGGGGGCGGCGGGGGCAGTCGTATCGATGCTGGGCCATCCGCCGAGGCGATAGAGCGAGTCGACCTCGGTGGCGGACAGCGCACGGTTGTAGATGCGGATGTCGTCGATAAGGCCGTCGAAGGCATAGTTATCTCCACCCGTATACATCATTCCAATTCGAATTGGAGATCCAGTCTGCGTATTTACCGCTGTTGATAGATTTACGGATGCACAAGCAGTAGATAATAGAATGCCATCACGGTATATCTTAATATCCCCGGTCGTTGGATTGGACATTGCCGGCACAACGAGTATATACTGATGCCATACATTAATATCACTCGGGGCCTCTCCGTTAGAGGCACTTACAGAGGTGTTTGCAGAGACCCCTTGACAATCCACAATATTCAATAACCCTAATCGGAACGATGCACCCGGACTTGCAAGATTGTCTCCTCCATACGAAATAATCTGATCTAATTCGTAAATGGATCTACTTTTTGCCCAGGCAGTAATTGTTCTGGCTTGCGTACCTAATGGCCCCGGTTGCAGCATGTCAATATAATCATCGACCCCATCGAAGCTGTAGGCGCTGTTGGCATTGCCGAAGCGGTCCACCGTCAGCGTTGCCCCGTTTACAGTCCCATCATTGCTGTTGGCCGACTCATCATTGGCATTGCCGTTGAAGGGATACCAGGCGACGAGGCCCACCGGCGTCTCACTCACCTCACTGCTGTACGCACTCTCGTTGCCTGAGGAATCCGCCGCCGTAATGCGGTAGTAGTAGGTGGTGCCGTTGAGTAGGCCGGTGAGGGTGGCCGTGGTGTCGTTGAGGTTGCCGCCGGTGGTGCTATCGACCAATGTCGTCGGTGCCGCCGCCGTCCCCCCGTACACATAATACTTGCTGAAGTCGGCCTCGGCGTTGGGGGACCATGCGAGGCTTACCTGCCCATCGCCGGCGTTGGCGGCGAGGTTGGTGGGGGCGGCGGGGGGAATGGTGTCTTGAGAGGGCCAGCCACCTTCAGTATAGAGGGCCGTTATTTCGGCGGTCGTCAGCGCACGGTTGTAGATGCGGATGTCGTCAATAATCCCATTGAAAATATTACCCCACCAGTCATCCCCAATTCGTAAATCATAATCACGGTCATTGATAGCCCCTGAATTAATCTTGGTATAAAATAAAACACCATTTTTATAAATATCAACCTTGGAGCCGTCGTATACAACGGTAACGAAAGCCCACTCACCTGTAATTAAGAATCCTGAGCCAGTTTTATGATTATCATTACTCGTTCCCCACAAGCGCGCTTGAAAAGCTCCACTTGCATCATCCATTCCAAGCTGCCAATCATTCAATGCAGGATCAAAAGATTTGATTCTTTTGGACAAAATATGTGATTCCTTAAGCTCATTGGTGTTGAGCCAGAATGAAAAACTGGCTTCATTCGATACCTGAACCCTGCTCGTAATAAGTATGTAATCATCCACCCCATCAAAGCTGTAGGCAGAGTTGGCATTGCCGAAGCGGTCCGCGGTTAGCGTTATCCCACCCATTTCTGTGCCGTGATTGCCATTACCGCTCTCATCATTGGCGTTGCCGCTGAAGGGGTAGTAGGCCACAAGGTCGGTAGTGAGGTCGACGGCTTGTGGCGTGGCGCTCACCTCGTTGCTGTAGGCCGATTCGTTCCCTGCACTATCGACCGCCGTGATGCGATAGTAGTACGTAGTGCCGTTGCTCAGACCGGTGAGGGTGGCGGTGGTGTCGTTAAGGTCGCCGCCAGTTGTGCTATCGACCACGGTCGTCGGCGCCGTGACCGTGCCCCCATAGACGCGATAGTGCAGGAAGTCGGCCTCCGCGTTGGGGTTCCAGTGAAGGTTAATCTGGCCATCGCCGGCGGTGGCGGCTAAAGCTGCTGGAATTGCAGGCGCCGTCAGATCAACCGGCGTCGCGTTCACCTCACCGCTGTAGGCCGACGCATTGCCACTGCTGTCCACGGCAGTGATGCGATAGAAGTAGGTTGTGCCGTTGCTCAGGCCAATGAGGGTGGCCGTGGTATCGTTTAGGTTGCCACCAGCGGTGCTGTCGACCCGTGTTGTGGGTGCCGTGGTCGTGCCGCCGTTGATGTAGTACTTGAAGAAGTCGTCCTCGGCGTTGGGGTTCCAGTGCAGGTCGATCTGCCCATCGCCGGCGGTGGCGGTGAGACCAGTGGGTGGCAAAGGGCGCAGCGCGTATGCTATCAGATTGCCGCGGAGCCAAATGTCAAAATCCCAGGGATGTTCAAACCATCCTGTCCAATATTCCATGTCAGCATCTCCTGAGCCTTGCTTGCTGTATCCGAGCCCGCCCGTATACGATGCATCTGCGTCACCAGCCACGCCCGCGGTGTACTGCAATGAGTCATAAGCTCCCGCCAAGTAGCTCGTAAATATCAATTGAGAATTAGCAGGAACAGCCCTATTTATGTTTGGCCAGGGTACCCACCCACCGTTGAACGTAGCCGGAACGCGTACCCGTTCGGTTTGGAGGGTAACACCCGATGAGTCGCGTATGTTCAGAACCAAAGTAACAGCGTGGCCAAATCCTTCTGGGTTAGCCTCAAAATCAAACCGCTCAATGAAATAGAAAGAGAAGCTCTCCAGTATTATATCTTTGTCAACAAATACGCTTTGACCAACTCCAACATCTCTGGGGGTGAAGCCAGGACGATCGTCGCCACCAAACCACTTACTCGCATTAAAAACATCATGTTTGATCTCGTAGTAACCATCAACCACCCCCCCCGGCGTCACATTCACCTCATTGCTATAGGCAGACTCATTGCCTCCGCTGTCCACCGACGTGATGCGGTAGTAGTAGGTGGTACCGTTGCTG
This sequence comes from Fidelibacterota bacterium, assembly GCA_004124875.1. Taxonomy (GTDB): domain Bacteria; phylum Fidelibacterota; class Marinisomatia; order SCGC-AAA003-L08; family TS1B11; genus TS1B11. Next base: position 489,467 of record SCKJ01000002.1, read on the forward strand.
AGGCCAGTGAGGGTGGCCGTGGTGTCGTTGAGGTTGCCGTCAGTAGTGCTATCGACCACTGTTGTAGGCCCACTGGCCGCGCCACCATAGATCCGGTAGCGGAGGAAGTCGCCCTCGCTGTTGGGGTTCCAGCTCAGGGACACCGTGCCATCCCCCACACCCGTCACCGTCAGGCCGGTGGGCGCGGCAGGGGGCACATCGATGATCGTAACATTGATCGGTCGGCTGTATAGGGTCAAGGCCGTGGCAACGGTGTTGGTGGTGCGCAGCAGATAGCTGCCCGAATCTGCGAGGCTAATAGTGCTGAAAACCAGGCTATCGCTGGTAGCCCCGCTAATAGCCAACCCATCCTGCACCCACTGGTACTGGTTGGCCGCGCCGCCTACTGCCACCGAAAGGGTGAGGCTGGTGCCATCGGCGACGGTGGTGTCCTGCTCAATCCCCACACTGTCCTGAGGGGAATAGGTGAAAGTGGTGCTGGCCACGCCGATATTGGGCTCGATATCCTCGAAGGTGAAGCGGTTATTTTCAACCCTAAACTCCACCAAGGTTGTAATGGCGCCTAGGCTGGGCAAGTCGACCAGTTGATTATCATACAGATACATGAATTGCAGATTGGTAAGATTCACGATGGAATCGGGAATGGTGCCGGTCAGATTATTGTTATCGAGCCAAAGATGTGTCAAGTTGGTCAGATTTCCGATCGCAGTGGGAATGGTGCCGGTCAGATTATTGGTACTAAGAAGAAGGACATTCAAATTGGTGAGATTGCCGACAGTATCGGGAATGGCACCGGTCAGTAGATTGACCTGAAGTCTAAGAATAGTTAGCGCGGTGAGGATGCCGATCTCGGCGGGAATTGAGCCCGTCAGCAGATTTTGGTCGAGCCATAGCGTTGTCAAATTGGTGAGGTTGCCGATGGTGGCGGGAATGGAGCCAGTCAGTTGATTGTTATTGAGATGCAGCGCGTCCAAGATTGTGAGGGTGCCAATCTCAGTAGGGATGGAGCCAGTCAGTTGATTGTTACTGAGGACCAAATGTGTCAAGTTGGTGAGGTTGCCAATCTCCGGGGGGATGGAACCGGTCAGCTGATTGTTATAGAGATACAGGCCTGTCAAGTTGGTCAGATTGCCGATTTCGATGGGGATGGGGCCGGAAAGCTGATTGTCAAAAAGCCGCAGCTGTATCAAGTTGGTGAGGTTGCCGATGGTGGCGGGAATAGGTCCGGCCAAGTTATTACTGGCCAAATTCAGGTTTGTCACCCGGCCGCTGGCGACGGTCACGCCATACCAGGTAGAAAGTGAGGCGGACGTGAGCCAGTTAGTGCTGGTCGTCCAGCTGCCGCTGTTGGTGCTGTTGTACAGGTCGACCAGGGCCAGGGAGTCGACCTCCAGGAGCGTATAGGTGGTGGCACTTACCTCGCTACTGTACGCCGACTCATTCCCTGTACTGTCGACCGCCGTGATACGGAAATAGTAAGCGGTGCCGTTGCCCAGGCCGGTGATCGTGGCCGTCGTATCGTTGATTCCCGCGGTAGTGCTGTCTATCTGTGCGGTGGGCGCCGTGGCCGTGCCACCATAGATGCGGTAGCGCAGGAAGTCCGCTTCGCTGTTGGGAGACCAGGCGAGGGTGATTTGTTGGTCGCCGGCGGTGGCGGTGAGGCCGGTGGGGATTGCGGGGGGCGTGGTGTCCGCGACTGTCGGCACAGTGCTTGTCACTCGCGCCACGCCGCCGTTGAGGGCGCCGTGGTTTCCGTTGGCGCTGTAGTCGAAGGCGGTCAGCCCGCTGGCTTCATCCATGCGCCAGTAGCCCACCAGACCGGTCTCGCTGCCGGTGAGCTGGGCATGCATGGAGCCCTGAATATCGGCCTGCGTGCGGGCCACGTTCCAGATGCGCACTTCGTCGATGGCGCCATTTAGATAATAAATCCCCTCAGCTTGTCCGAAAGTCAGGGGAGCATTCGGGTTTGGTACGGTACTCACAAGGGTGTTCGTATAAACATTCACACCATCGATGTAGAGGACGTAACTGCTGCCATCCCTTGTCACTGCGAGGTGATACCACTGTCCATTGTTCGGAGTCCACGTATATCGAACAGGATAAAGTGCCCCTAGTGACAGGCTTTTTATATGAAACCTGAGCTCAGCATCCTCCTTCCAGAAGGCCCACTTGCTTAGAGTGCCACTACCCTCGTCATTCGCAATAAAAGATACGGAAGCAGTGCCGTCGTTCAACTGCACCCACAGCGCGAGGCTGAAGGGATTATCACCAAAAGCCCATTGATCCCCATCGGGCACCTCTACATAATCATCCACCCCATCAAATTGCAGGGCGTTGCCGGGGAAGGCGAGCTGGGACAACGGCGTCGCGCTCACCTCAGCGCTGTAGGCCGACTCATTGCCGCTGCTGTCGATGGCCGTGATGCGGTAGTAGTAGGTGGCGCCATTGGAGAGGCCGGCGAGGGTGGCCGTGGTGTCGTTGATGTTGCCGCCAGCGGTGCTGTCTACCAATGTTGTGGGGGCAGCCGTCACCCCGCCGTAGATGTAGTACTTGAGGAAGTCTGCCTCGATGTTGGGGGACCAGGTGAGGTCGATCTGCCTATCGCCGGCTATTGCTCTGAGGTTGAGGGGGTTGAGCGGCAGAGTTATATCCGGCGGGAAGGCGCTGGTCTGATTCGAGAAGCCACTTTCGTTGCCACTACTATCAACGGCTGTGATCCGGAAATAATGGGTGATATTTTCTGTAAAGAATTCTATGAGTTCAGTGCTGCCAATTCCCTCTGCATAATCTGTTATGCCGGCCGTCGCGCCATCAGAGCCAGGAATGAGAATATCATCCATTGTTGGTAATTCGATGCCCACTGCGGTAGCGAATGACAAACTGGTGCTGGAAATTCCCGGCACAACGTCTTGTATCCAGAGTTTGCCATCAAATAGAAGCGCAATGGCAGCTCCATTGAAAAATGCCACATCGATGACACCGATGAGATCGCCCAGAGTGGTTCCGTCCGTTCCATACGTAAAAGTAGCGGCTGCAGGCGTGCCATCAGGCAGAGTGCCAGAAAGGTTGATGGCATCACCTGAGATCAGTGGCGTGGTGGTCTGGGCCAGGGCATTGAGATCATCTGCCTGGTTCGCATTGGCGCCATCCGCTGCCAGTGTAAAAGCCGTAGTTGCCATTATCTCCCGCGCCGCAGGCACTCCCGTGCTGAAATCTGAAGACAGGCTTTCATATATCAGATAGCGGCGGAAATCTGGTTCCGTGTTAGCGGTCCAGTTAAGCTTGATATTCCCAGCATAAATGCCTGGTGTAACGATGGTCGCCGTCAATTCGACCGGGGCGGCGGGAGGATCATTCATCAGGACGGTAATATTGGTGGGCCGGGAGTAGATGGTCAAGGCGGTGGCAACGGTGTTGGTTGTTCTCAGGACATAGGCTCCAGAGCCAGCCATACTCACCGAGGCGATGACCAGCGTATCATCGGTGGCGCCGGTAATATCCACCCCATCGAGCAGCCACTGGTACTGGTTCGACGTGCCACCAACTGTCATGGGCAAGAGGAGACGGTCGCCTTCGCGGACGGTGACGCTTTGCTCAGTCCCCACGCTGTCTTGTGGCGAGTAGGTAAAAGTGGTGCTCGGCACGCCGATATTGGGCTCAATATCCTCAAAGGTGAAGCGGTTATTCTGGATTCTTAAATCCTGCAGTGTTGATATGGCGCTCAGATCAGGCAGGCTGCTCAGCTGATTGTTATTAAGATAAAATCCTATCAAGCTGGAAAGCTTGTCGATGGCCGCAGGAACAATTCCGGTGAGCTGATTATAGTGCAGATATAATCCTGTCAAATTGGAAAGAGAGCCAATGGTATCGGGGATGGCTCCGGTCAGTTCGTTGCCCCATAAAAATAACGCCACCAAACTATCCAGATTGCCGATTTCAGCGGGGATGGAACCGGTCAGATTATTTCCTTGAAAGTGGAGCTCCTGCATGCTCGTGAGCTTGCCAATTTCTGGGGGAATGGGGCCGGACAGGTTATTATTAAAAAAATTGAGTTTGCTCACGCGACCACCGAAAACGGTGACTCCATTCCAGCTCGATAAGGAGGAAGATGTCAGCCAGTTGGTATTGTTGGTCCAGCTGGCGCCAGTGGTGCTGTTGTACAGGTCCACCAGTGCCAGGGAGTCGACCTCCAGGGGTGTATAGGTGGTGGCGTTCACCTCATTGCTGTACGCCGATTCGTTGCCGCTGCTGTCCACCGCCGTGATACGGTAGTAATAGGTAGCGCCGTTGGTCAGGCCGGTGAGGGTGGCGGTGGTGTCGTTCAGGTTGCCGCCAGTGGTCGAGTCGATCCGCGTCGTCGGGGCGGTGGCCGTATCGCCATAGATGCAATACATGCGGAAGTCGGCCTCGCTGTTGGGCGACCAGGTGAGGCCAATCTGCTGGTTGCCTGCGGAGGCGGTGAGGTTGGTGGGGGCGGCGGGTGGTCCTTCAAGGTATAGGGTACGGATTTCGGTAGCCGTCAGGGCCCGGTTGTAGATGCGGATGTCGTCGATTGTACCGTCAAAATACAAACCCTGGTGAAGATTTTTCCCAATCAGTAGATTAGTGGAATAGGAATCCAAGGTCCCAGAAATAACCGTTGGCGTTGAAAATTCTTCTCCATTCAAGTAGAGCCGAATAGTATTCCCATCGTAGGTTCCAACTGCGTGATACCATCTTCCCGTCGTTATAGAGAAGGCCTCGTCAATGAAACGTCGTGTCCCATCAATCGAAAGAGAAAAATAAAGGGTTCCAGTTGTTCGAATTTCGAGGTGGTATTGATAAAAAGGCTCAGATCCATCTGTAAAGTCTTTGGTGATGATGGTCTGACGATTACCCAATAAGTCAGTTTTGAACCATGTCTCCAATGCAATTTGATTGGGGTTTAAAGTTTCAGAATCAGATATCTCCACATAGTCATCCACGCCATCGAAGCCGTACGCACTGCTGGCGTCGCCGTAGCGGTCCGCCGTCAAGGTCGCCCCGGTCACCGTCCCATCATTGCTGTTGGCCGACTCATCATTGGCGTTGCCGTTGAAGGGGTAGTAGGCCACCAGGCCCACCGGCGTGGCGCTCACCTCCGTGCTGTAGGCCGACTCGTTGCCTAGGCTGTCCACCGCCGTGATGCGGTAGTAGTAGGGGGTGCCGTTGCTCAGGTTGGTGAAGGTGGCGGTGGTGTCGTTGAGGTTGCCGCCGGTGGTACTGTCAACCACTGTTGTCGGCGCTGTAGTGGTGTCACCATAGATGCGGTAGCGCAGGAAGTTGGCCTCGCTGTTGGCTGACCACTGAAGGCTGATTTGCTGATCTCCCGGGGTGGCGACAAGGTTGGTGGGGACGGCGGGGGCGAGGTAAATAAAAGGCGACCAAAAAGGGGCCTGGTCATCTGCGGTATTGTTTGTCAGTCTGATGGGATTTGAGCCATCGGAATTCATCACGTAGATTTCCCTGGTCGCACTATCGCTTCCTTGATAAAATACTAATTTCCCACCATCGGGAGACCAAGTAGCGGCTCCTTCGGTCACTCCGCTGTTGGTCAAATTAACCGGGTTCGTTCCAGCTGCATTCATGACATAGATATCACCAAAAGAGCCGTAGACAATCTTTGAACCATCAGGCGACCAGTGGGGATCTCCACTCCAGGTCGTCCCGCTGGTAAGTAGATTGACGTTGCTGCCATCAGAATTCATCGAATAAATCTCTGCGCTTCCGCTGCGCCAGGAGGAAAAAACAATTTTGCTCCCATCCAGTGACCAGTGCGGCTCACCATCACGTGCAGAGTGGTTCGTTAGATTTACAGGATTCGTGCCATCTGCATTCATAACATAAATTTCTTCATTCCCATCCCTGTTGGTCCTGAAGGCAATCTTTGTGCCATCTGGCGACCAAGAAGCGTTAAAGTCACTGGCGCTGTTATTGGTAAGCCGTACAGAATTAGTTCCATCAGCATTCACCACGTAAATCTCAAGATTGCCGTCACGATCTGACTCAAATATGATCTTGTCACCAGCAGGTGACCAGGAAGGCCCCCCTTCACCTGTTGAGAGATTGGTTAACCGCGTCTGGTTCGTTCCGTCGGCGTCCATCACGTAGATTTCGTAATTTCCATCACGGCTTGACGCAAAGGCAATTTTGGAATCAGTTTGGGCGAGGAGACATAAAGGCAGGAACAGCGCCAGCAGAAGAACGGCAACTAACTCACCCTGTCGCTTCGCAAACGCCCCTTTCTCCTGAAAGAGGGGGACGACGCAGTCGGGGGGTGAGTGCACTTTATGAGCCGGGGGGTGACTTCTTTCCATCACGGCTCCTGCGGCAGGGCCGGTGGTGTGCCTACCTCCGGAGCGGGTCCGCCTCCGTCGTCGGCCAAAAGAGTGAATCCCAGGTAGCCGCCGCCGGCAGCGACAGCAGTCAGCAGAAGCCATTTTACCAGCGGCGAGCGCCCCGCCGCGCTGACGGTTGGCTGTGCAAGTTGGGTAGGCGCCGGATCGGCGGCGGTCAGATCGGGGAGACCTTCATGCTCAATGCCGACAAGTTGATGCGCCAGGGCCGTCATCTGGCCGAGGAGGTCATCGATGACTCCGCGGTAGTCGTGGGTCACCGATTGGATAATCTCGCCGGTGGCAACATCGACCAGGCGCAGGTCGATAGAGTAGGTGGAGCCGACCTTGCCGATGGAGCCGGCCAGCATCTGGGTCACCCCCAGCAGTTGGCCCACTTCCACGGCGCACTCGTCGGAGGTGCAACCGGCGAGCTGGAAGTCCTGCTCACGCAATATCTGCTCCATGGCGCTGCGCTCTACGATAGTCACCAGCCCGGTCTTGACGAGCTCAGAGCGGAGACGATCGGTGAGGGATGCCGCTTCTACTGCTGAGACACCGCGGGCGTCCAAATCCAGCACAGCCATAGAGCCATCGGATGCTAACAAGCTGGATGCCAGCAGAGCCAAAATATGGATTGTCCGCCTAATGGCCATCCCACCTCCTCGGGGATTGATTAATGCTGCCAGGCCGCGATCGGGATAACAGAATATTTTCGTAATTGCCATAATCTACTGCACATCCGTAGATAGAGCAAGTGACAGATGTCACGCCAGCGTGACACTTCCGGTCCGTATCCGGGAAAATGACTTTTGTGGTGACTTTTTGCTACTTCAGCAACACCATCTTGATCGATTTAGCATATCCTGGCGCCACCAGCCTTGCGATGTAAATACCTGATGAAACAGATCGACCACGTGCATCGCGCCCGGGCCATATGGCCTGATGGTAACCTGGGATCTGGTCCTCATCCACCAATCGGATCACTTCGCGCCCCAGCAGGTTATAGATGCGCAGCTCGACCTTGGATGCCCTAGGCAGCTCGTACCGGATGGTCGTGACAGGATTGAACGGGTTGGGGTAGTTCTGGTGCAGGGCGTACCGGGTGGGCAGCAAGTTTTCAACGGCCAGAGTGATAGCGCCCGTCTCAAGAACTTGTCCTTCGCGGTCCCATAACGTATAGTCCAAGGTGACGGTTTGTGTACCGCTCCGGGCCAGGTCGACCTCGAAGGTCAGGAGCGGCAGTTCGTCCCCGTCAATGACATCATCCCGAATGCCCAGTCCAGCAAGCGCTATGATGGTTTGACTGCTGTCATCTGACGCCTGCACGAACAGCGGTACCGATTTCCAACGAGCGGCCAGCGCCCCGCCTTCCGCAAACTGTTTGAGGCGAACCCGTGAGCCATCCACTCTCAGCAGCCCATCAATCATCATCAGGTCGCCGGATACCTGGCCTTCCAATCGAATAACGGTGCGGCCATCCCACTCCCACAGGTTATCAGGCACGACCTGTACAAGCCGCAGCGATGGGACGCCGGAAGATCGTTTGGCAATGGTAGGCACCGCCTTGGCAAAGCCGTTGTTGGCGAAGCTCCAGTTCCACATCTGCACGAAGACCACCAGGTCCTCGAAATCGAGGATGCCATCCGGTTGCGGCGTCAGGTCCGGCACAGTACCGCTGGCGGGGCCGATCTCGAAGGCTATCGTTTGCGGCTGGGCATTCCAGGCGGCGGCGAACTGGAGCAGATCATCGGTTGAGATGAGCAGGTCACCGGTATAGTCGCCGGGGTGATAGATGACCGTGAGGCCCGATAAGGAATCTCCGGCGCCGGCATCGTTGTCACGGGGCAGCAGGCGGAGCTGGACATTGGGCGTGGTGCCCACCAGCCCGTTGGCAAAGGACAGCCAGTCAACAGTGCCACGATAGTCAGCTGGCCCAATGGCGCGGCCAGTAGACCCGACTGCGGAGGGAAGCCAGTTCTGGCCGCCGTCCAGCGAGTAGTCTGCGGTGATGGAAAGCGTGTCACTCTCAGCATCCGTCAACAGGTACCCCAATGCTACCCGAGAAATAACAGTATCAATGGATAGGGTGGTAATGCTCAACGCCGGCGGAGCGTTGTTGTCCAGATGGAACGGAGTCGTGGCGCCGGGCAGTCCCTTAATACCTGTTAGCACTTCCTGAGGCGTAATCCGGAGCAGGGCTGCCTCGGCATCAATTCCCTGTGCGTCAGTAACCGAGTGCCAGATGACAGTGCCCTCGTATCCTATGGAATCGAGCTCGATTATTGTAGATGATGCTGCTTGCCAAAGCCCGCCCGAATTCAGGGAGTATTCCGCGCTAACGCGTACCGAATCTCCTTCCTCATCTGAGACGGTATAATCGAAATCGATGTCCCCGGAAACCTCGACCTGGGGCGTCGTGATGCTGGTGAGCAGTGGCGCGCCGACGTTATCCAGAAAAAACGTCACGGTGTCGGCCTGGCCGGGATCGTTATCACTAGGCGTGATGCGGAAATCGATGAAACCGACGCCATCGGGTAAATCGGTGAGGCTGCGCCAGATTAACGATCCTGAGTAGGTGGTCAGATTGGTGACAGAGCCGGTCACGGTGGCGCTCTGCCAAGTGGTCCCATTCGTGGAATATTGAGTGGACAGGGAGAGCACGTCATTTTCTACGTCCGATAAAGTGTAGTCCAGTGTTATCGCCCCCCCCCTGCTTGCCTGTAAGTGGGGCCAGGCTAACTGCTGGGATGCGATTGTTATCCAGCCGGAATGGGGGCGTCGTAAAACTATTTCCCCTACTTTCAGCCGTATAGGGCGTGATGCGCAGTTGAACATTGGGGAGGTCCTCACCGGGATGGTCAGCCTCCGTCTGCCAGATGAGGGTGCCATCGTAGTTTGCCGGTCCTAGAGAAGTAGTGTCGCCCACAATCGTTGGGACCGCCCATGAGGCACCTGAATTGATGGAATAGACGACATCAAGGTTGACAAGTACGCCACTGGGTTGGGATACATGGTATTCCAGCGGCACATCGCCCGAAACCTCCGACCCCAGTGATGACAAGGAAGAAGAGAAGCCACCCTCGTTCAGCAGTACTGATACGGAATTGTCATCAAAATTTGCAACGACCAGATCTAGGTCACCATCCGTGTCCACGTCCGCCGCACTCACCGACACGGGAATTCCGCCCACGGCAAAGTTCTTCGCGCCAGCGAAGGTGCCATCCCCCACCCCCAGCAGCACCGAGACGTTACCTGAGTTGGAATTTGCCACAGCCAGGTCGAGGATCCCTTCCCCATCCAGGTCAGCGGCGATCACCGAGTAGGGATTGCTGCCCACGGCGTAGTTCACCGCCCCGGCAAAGGCACCGTCCCCCGCCCCCAGTAGCACCGAGACAGAGTTGGAGCTATAATTCGCCACAGCCAAGTCGTAGTACCCGTTTCCGTCCAAGTCAGCGGCGGTTACGGACCAGGGAGTCGTCCCCGCACCGTAGTCCACTCTGGGGGCAAAGGTGCCGTCACCGTTGCCCAGCAGCACCGAGATGGAGTTGGAGCCTCTATTCGCCACAACCATATCGATGTCCCCATCCCCGTCCAGGTCGGCGGTGGTAACGGAACCTGGATCTGTACCCACGTCATAATTTACTGCGGCAGCGTAGGTGCCATTGCCGCTGTTAAGCAGCACTGACACGTCGGCGCTGATTGAGTTCGTTACAGCCAGATCGATGTCCCCATCCCCGTCCAAATCGGCAGCAGCGATGGAAGTGGGTTCATCCCCGACACCGAAATTCACAGCCGGGGCGAAGGTTCCACTCCCGTAATTCAGTAGCACCGAAACACTGTCCCTAATAGAATTGTCCGTGTCAGTAATATTATTCGCCGTGACCAAGTCGGCATCACCATCCCCATCCAGATCGGCGGCAAAAATAGAGCGGGGATTGGATCCAATGGCATAATCAGTTTTGGCTGCGAAGGTCCCGTCTCCGTTATTCGGCAGCACCGAGACGGTAATGGAGCCAACATTTGCCACGGCCAGGTCGGTATCTCCATCCCCGTCCAAATCGGCAGCAGCGAGGGAAGTGGGCCATTTTTCCACGTCATACTTCAAGACGGCGGCGAAGGTACCGCTTCCCCCGAGCACCTCGGCGGTGAAGTTCCATGTATATGGGCTCAGCAACTGACCCCATTCCTGCGACCCTAAGCCTTGAGTCGCGGTCACACTCACCTGCTCGCCCGCCTTGAACGGCTGATCTGGGGTGAAGGTGGCGATATTCGCATCGCTGTTGTAAACATAGGTGCCGCTCAGCCGACCGGTATACGCTCCGTGAACGACAAAGGTGTTGGCATTGAAGGTATTGGAGTCGATACTTCCCGTAAAGTCGATCGAGACGCTGGCGTTCAGTGGCACATTGATGGCATTGGGGGTAGGGGAGGTGGAGTTAACGGATGGGGTCTGCGCGAGCAGGCTCACCGCTGATAGAGCAATTACAGTCATTAGCCTGTGCATCACCGCACCTCCACTACGGCGGCTGCCGTCTCCAGAATAGTGATGGTCACATTACTTGCGTCCCTAAGACTAGATGCCGCCCCAAAGACCAACTGTCCAGACTGAGTCACCGTGAGGGTCACCTTGGCGATGGCTCCTGTGCCACTGACGCCTGCCGGACTTCCCGTGGCCGTGGCTACCTCGATGGTAATGGTGCCGGCGGAGTTGTCGTAGGATGAGAATGGAATCACTGTGCCCCCGTTGGACTTGAGCAGGGAGCGGCTGTCCTCATAAACCTCAATGGACGTCACCTGGAGCTGCGCCGGGTTGAAGGCCAGCGCGGCCTTTACCGCCAGCACATTGGTGACCTCCTCCAGCATGACCTCAACAGTCACGCTGCCGCCTTGGATCACCGATTGGAAGCGGGGCGCGAGCCACAGCGCCGGGCCGTGGATGTCATCGATGGTGTAGTTGCGGATGGTGGGAGGGTCTTCCTCAATCCCGGAAGCATATCGTCCGATGACCTCGAACGTGTAGTCCCCTTCATCCAGGTAGATAAAGGTCACCGTCGTGTCAGCGGTCCAGTCAGACCAGGCGCTCCCTGTCAGCCGGTACAGGAACGACATCCCGGGCTGATTGCCGGACCATATGAATGTCACCGTATGAGCATCGACCACTTCACCTTCGGCAGGTCCGGAGACGATGGTCGTCAACGGCGGCACATAGTTGGGATCATCGGGGATGATGGGATTGTCGAACTCAGGCTCGGTGGGGGTAGAGGTGCAGGCCAGCATGAACAGCAGGACGAGGCTAGCTCTGTGAAGTGGCCGCGCCACCATTAGAAGATGATGTCCACAAGGCTCAGGGTCCACATACCGCCGAGTGCCCCAAACATGATATTGCGCTGCTGTTCGGCGGCCTTCATGGCATCGAAGCTATCCTGAACGAGGGCTTTTTTTACGAGTGCGGTTGGAATATCGGTCTCGCGGTTGTAAGCAGAAAGATGGGATTGATATTCAGATTCGTGATCCTGGAAGGTAATTTGCTCAAAGTAGCCGAGGTAAGCTAGACCGGCAGTTGCCGCCAGGAAAAGCCAGCCTCGCCGCTGACCATGGTGTACGTCGTCAAAGCATTTCGGGTAGATTAAGATTAAAGTTAAGAGAGACTTTCTGGGCATCCTATTCATGATACAGCGACCGCTTGGCGCTGTGGGTTCAGGTTATAACGCTTCCGCTGTTGGAGCGTTTTCCGTTTGGTGATCATTCTCTGAGTGACGATCTCCTCCTTTCTTCCATAATAGACATCGGCGGGCGTGACGTTATCGAGGGACTCATGCAGCCGGTCGTTGTTGTAATGCGTGACGAACCTGCCGATGGCCTCCTTGAGTTCCCTTGGCAGATAGTAATGGTCCAACTTCACCACATTCTTCATCGTGCGGTGATAACGCTCGATCTTCCCCTGGGTCTGAGGATGGTAGGGCGCTCCCCGGGTATGCTCCATCTCGCGTTCCTGCAGATACGATTTAAGTTCCTTCGACAGATAACATGGGCCGTTGTCTGAGAGCAGCCTCGGCCGGTGCTTGACCCGGATCTGGTCCACGCCCGACTTGGCGATGGCCATGTCGAGAGTCTGCTGCACATCTTGAGCATTCATCGTATTAAAGAGCTTCCAGGCCA
>SCKJ01000013.1 GCA_004124875.1 Fidelibacterota bacterium
AGGCTTTTATAACCGGACCAGAAAGCACTCAACGCTGGGATATAGATCCCCAGTCGAGTATGAAAACATGAAGTTCAAACAGGCAATATGACTTCTCGTAGTGTCCACTTTTTTGTAGCAAGATCAGACACCGGTTTTGGGAGGGGGAGAACCTACTGAGATCAGTGTTCGTGGGGATCGGCTTGGGGCGTCATTCTTATGAGGCCTATCCTAAACGTGATAAAGGTATCGGCATCATGTTATCAGTCGGCGCGCAGGCCAGGGTTTGGCGACTGACGGGCGACCTGCGCTTTCTTCGCTCACCCGGCCTAGGCAATATCATCCCGTTGGCCACCTTGGAATATCAGCCGAATAGCTTCAAGGAAGCATGGATTATAGGTGCCATTGGAGGAGTAACTGCATTGGTATTCACTGTGTTATTTTACCTGGGGCCCTATTTGGGTCCCCCTTAGCATACGGAATGTCATACACGCTTCCTGAATATCCCTCCCCCTCCCCTTTATTTCTGATATGCAGGAACCCTGCTCTGATAACAGGGGCCAGGTAGTGGAATATCGAGGTTCCTTGGTAGCTAGAGAGGGTCCTTTTTACCCCATAATATTGCAATGACTTTTGGTATCCATTGGCGCGTCCTGTATATTCAGTCAAACCACTTTACTAACTAGATGTCCCAACTGTACGTCGCCGAAGCAGGCCGGGATCATTGAGATTGGCGTAGGTTTCGGGAGTGTCCGCATCCTGCCATTCCAAATCACCCATGTCAATCCCGCCCCTGGTTCCCTCAATCATTGCAGCGTTGCAGGCACCGGCTAGATATTTTGCTTCATTTTTGGGTTTCCACATGGCACAACGGCATCTGCTCTTGTTGCGGCAACAGTCAAAATCGACAACTCGTGGCTTAGGGTGTGACTTGTAACGTCAGTGATTCAGGCCGAATCATTGATCTACCGCGAACCACAACTCGTATCCGTAAATAATTTTGAACAATTAGAGGCTTTTAATTTGGGTTTGGTTTCACCCCTGGATGGTACCGTAATGAGCATCAGGGATGGAGGGATCAGGCTCAAATCGCGCGATAAAGGTACCGTAGCGGTAGTTTACACGCCGAAAAATAGTACCTTTAAACAGGGGTTCGTTCATCAATTCTGAGGTGCGTGTCAAGACAGGGGACCGAGTTTCTAAAGGACAGTTATTGGCCCAAAACAACTACACGTTAGGGGCGGCTCTGGCTCTGGGCACCAATTTGATCACCGCAAGCATGCCCTACAGAGGATTGGCGCATCATAAATGGTTACTAATTTCCCGATTAAGTTGCCCGTGGGTGGAACCCCTAATCCAGATTTGTGATCCCCATCACATGCCCTCGCTGTTTGATTGCGCCGTTGATGTGTGAGTATTACATTCGCCAATTCTGCCAGAATAAAACGTTATAGTCGTCAAAACAACCCCTCCGGACGATCCAGCTGTCTTGAGAGTCGGATGGGTAAAGGATTTGATGGGTGCGATACTGTAGACGATCCATATTCCTCCTCCTCTTACCGATGACCCTTGCCGCCCAGGTCACCGACGGCACCGTTAAAAGCTTCCAGAAAATCAGCGATACTGACGGCAACTTCACCGCCATGCTGGAGGATTCCGACTACTTTGGCGTCTCGGTAGCCACATTAGGTGATCTGGATGGCGACTCCGTTCCCGATCTGGCTGTGGGTGCCTATTTTGATGATGATGGCGGCAACAACCGGGGCGCAGTATATATCTTGTTCATGAATGTCGACGGCACGGTGAAGTCCCACCAGAAGATCAGTGCAATCGAGTGCTACCGCCCTCGGTTGCCCATTCATGGCATTGCGTACCGTCATTCCCGATAATATGACTTGACATTATGCTAATATTGAGTTACCATTGTTAAACAACTTTTTCTGTAAGGACACCGCAAGCTGTGCGCCTACTCGTTACAGGGTATCTTATCGCTCGGCGGACCCAACGGTCCATGCGCCGTAGCGCCATGAGGTGTCATTCTCCCTGCTCGCCTTTGCTGACCATGGTGATCATCGCTTTTGCAGCCCTCTGCACTGCCTGCAACAATGAGCCCCTGTACAATGACTCTCCGCTTCAAGACGACACCGATAAACCGCTGACCGGAAAGATCATCTTCAGTGCCAAGCGGGACGGGAGCGACTACCACCAGATCTACACCGTGAATGCCAACGGCTCCGACCTACAGCAGATTACGTCCTTCACTGACATTAACGCCTACTACCCCAGTTGGTCACCTGGTAGAGATGAAATTGTGTTTCAGTCCGATACGGAAATCTTCAGAAACGCAGGGGCATTTATTCTATACAGGATCGCCGCAGATGGTTCCGGTCTGCAACGGGTTAAGAAGGATTCACTGTCTTTCGTAATGGGAAGCAGACCGGTATGGTCCCCTGTAGGTGACATGCTGGCATATTTCACTTGTCCCCGGAGCAATTGCAGGAATCTTTGGGTCCGGGACATGGAGCAGGGCTGGGCGCAGGGTTTCGGACGGGGCGCGTATCCGGCCTGGTCATCGGACGGCGCGATGCTTGCGGTAACTGCCTATGACGCCGAGACTGAGCTTATGCAGGTATTCATTGAAGCGGACTTTTTTCGCGGCAACTTTCTGGGTGTGCGCCTCACCATGACCTTTACCGATAAACAGACTCCTGTCTGGTCGCCTGATGATAGCCGTATCGCCTTTATTTCCGGCAGTCAGATAATGATCCATGACCTGAACTATCGCGAAGATGATGAACTGACACCGGTAGATAATCCCGATGGAAGGGAACCATTTGAGCTTCACGCTTGGGTTGCCGATGAAAACGCGGAATATCTGCTGGCCACCTTTGAAGACAAAGCCAATCTCCACTACAGAAAGTATTACCTCTATGCCGTCTATGCGCGGAGCGGAGAACTGAGTTTAATCGTGCCCGATTCCACCTTGCGGGGAGCCGACTGGCACATGCCACAGTGAAATCCAAGTTAGGAGAACCTGAAATGATGAGAAAAACTGCCCTTGGATGTTTGCTGGTTTATTTGCATATGGGTAATGTCCGCGGTCAGATACGACCCAATCCCCTTCAGCATGCGGCCTAGCGGGGGTTTAAGTCCCAGCATGGACAGGAATGGCAGCTGCGCTGGAATACCAAGACCGGCATCTACATCGCCCGCTTAGTCATGCCGCAGTGCACCAGGTCCATCAAGATGGTACTGCTGAAGTAGTGACCCAATGGTTGGATTCAGGAGGTAACATGGGAAATATGGTGAGTATTGGGAGAGCAAGGTCGGAAATCTTGTGAGTTACAGGAGTAATCATCTGAATTTGAATTATGATTTAGCCAAGCTGCGGGCCATGGAGAAGGTGAGTATCATGAGTCGCTCAGCAACCTGAAGCCCGTTGATGCCTATGAAGGTTGGGAGCCAACAAATCCGGAACAGGTGGGAAAAGATCAAACGAAGGACGCTTCAGCTGAGGCGTCAGCTAAACCTTGGGAACACGAAATGTGGCTCTTAGTTCTAGGCCAGAGCAGCTCCCATTGCTTTGATGCCCTACACCAGCAGGAGGAATAACATACTTAATCTTATATTACTTAGTTTCAATCAGCCAGTCTTTCAACCCTTCCTCTAGAGAATATTTCAATCGATACCCGTCTTCTGCCAGTTTTTCCCCAATAACGTTTGTAGAGACCATCAATTTTCTTACCCTGTCAGGATTTAGGGAACTGTACCTTTTGCCAAATAATTGGGCAATAGACGAAATGAGCCGGCTGGCGGTCAAAAGGATCCAGCCGGGGATGATTAGGAATGAAGATCGCTTTCGTATGACTTTAGCAACTGTGCGGGAGATTTCCTCAATGGCATGAGGATGGGGATAGACTAGATTATATAGTGTAAAGGTGTCATCATTCTCGCCAAATCTATATAGTAAGTAGGCCACATCCTTGACGTAGATAGATGCTTTTTTCGTGTCTTTTCGGCCCGGATAAAAGAAGTACCCCCCTTTTATCCCCCGGTAAAGGCGGGTGAAGTTAGCGTCTTCATCCTCACCATAAATGATACCGGGCCTGACGATAGACAGTCGCTTGTCCGTGCCTCCTGCAAGCCACAGTTTGTGAATATATTCGGCCGCGAGCTTGGAAATGCCATATGGATTGTCGGGTTGGGGCAGGGAATCCTCCCTTTTTTCATCTTCAGAGGCTCCATACACTGCCATCGTGCTTGTAAATACGAGCGTCTTGCAGCCTATCTCATCTGCGAAAGCGCAAATGTTCTCTGCGCCATTAATATTTGTTTGGAAATAATCCTCGTGGGGAAACCCCGGTATTTTTGAAAGGGCCGCCAAGTTATAAATGGCTAATTCACCACCGGAGAATTCTGCCGGAAAGGCTTTTGGATCGATGGGTTGACGTACATCGGATATTATGTAAGTCACCTGATCAGCATCCCAGACAGGAGGCACCAAGTCGGCTATCAATATCTGCTTGTAGAAACCCTGACTTAATAAATGACGCACCAGGTGCCGACCGACGAAACCTGATCCGCCAAAGACAATAGCCGACTTCATTTCAGTGTGTTGACTCATTGCCGATGAACTTGGCCGTGCCCATTCGTTGCCATATTTTCTTCAGTCCAGTATGATTTCTGGGAACTGAGCGTCCGTTTGAGCCACAGTGGAAATCTCAGACCATAAAATCCCACCCGGAATCCCACCCATTTGACGAGTGTCTGAATGCAGGCATAGGGAATGAGCAGCGGGTTCGATATAAGAAGTTTTCGCAGCAATCCCGTAAAGTAAGCTGCTCCCCGCTTCTCGGCGTTGCCCACCATCTCCTGAACCCAGGGACGCTCAGCCCGCACATAGCCCGTATCAAAGTAGCGTTGAAATTCTTGAAGTAGGGTATACCGATGCGAGTGTTTGGCTTCTGCCTGCGCAACATATGCGATTTTGTATCCCTTGGAGAGCAACCTTGCCACAGCAAAATAATCTTCATTGGTTAAAACTGAGGGGAAGCCGCCAATCTCGTCAAGGGCCGTATTGTCCCACGCCGCACAGCTGTTGGAGCAGAAAAATGTATACACACCGTACTGCGCAATGTCATCCATGCCCCTTAGTTGAGATTGGGGTCCGTAGTTGAACTCGCGAGGATAGCGCTCAAATATACCGCTCTGGTCATGGGGCAGCTGGCGGGCATAGCAAACTGCGGCACGACTCTCTTTGATCGGCTCCACCAGGCGTTCAAAGGTGCCGGCATCAACCGCAAAGGCATCCTGCGTCAACAAGATGGCAATATCCGTACCCAGTTGCCGACGGGCCACGTTGCGCGTCGCGCCGTGATTGAACGACCCGCGTGGAATAATCAATACCTCAACACCCATCTCCCGGGCAATGCTGACGGTTGCATCATCAGAGGATGAGTCGACCACCAAAATCTTGTCGAGCATTTTCGCCCCGAGCAGCGGTGTCAGGCAATCTCGGAGGGTTCCCTCGGCGTTCAGGGTAACAATCGTGGCGCCAACCGTCATCTGCCTGGGTTCGCTCACATCTATCCTCAAGCACGCATCTGTAGCTGGGGCCATACGGCCTGTAGAGCGGCTGTTAGCTGGCGGCACATGGCATCAGCGGAGAATTTTTCCACCAGCAGTAATCCCCGATCTATGCGCGATTGGAGGTCGGCGCGATGGTCCAAGGTTGCAAAAGCTGTAGCCCAACTGCTGTCGTCCTGCAAGTTAAAATATATAGGTACGTCGCCCAAGTTTTCACGGAACACTTCCAGGTCGGACGCAAGCACCGGAATGCCGCAGGCGATCGCCTCATATAGTGGGAGTCCGAATCCTTCATTAAGGGATGGGTGTACAAGGGCTGCCGCCTGCTGGTACAGGGTGATGAGTTCTTCTTCTGGCACACGGGCTATGAACTCAACCCTCTCTGTAATTTCCATTTGCGCTGCCCGATCGCTGAGGAATTGCCGGTATTGTGGATTGTTGCAGAGGATTTTTAGTCTAAAGCGACGACTCCACAGATCGCAGTGGTCAATGAGTGCTTCAATGTTCTTGTGGTTCCAGTTCGCCCCAATTACCAGCAAATATTCGCCGCCGCTTTTCGGGGTCTGACTCAGGGGCGAGAAGCGCGATAAATCGACCACGTTGCCCACCACGTGTACTTTTTCAGCAGGGACCCCATACACCTCACAAATCTCCTTCTTAACCAGTTGAGAGACGGTCAAAATGCCATCCAGATGCTTTGCAGTTCGCGGCAGCAAATAGCGGAAATAGACCTGCTGCATGATGCTATCGGGATTGTAATATGGCCTCAAATCATGGATCGTGATAATCTGTCGCATGGTACCGGGGATGGCATGGTGAGTGGGAGAGATGATTGCGTCACCCCTCGTCCTGAATGAGAATTTGCTATAGAAGTACCAGAGTAGAGGGCGGAGGCGTGACACCTTGGTCTCTATGCCCAATATTCCCGGTACATATTCCATTTCAAGACCGTTCACTTCACCGAACTTTCTGGTGGTAACCAATCGAGCGCCTGGTACCAGCCGGGCGATGCATTCAGCCATGGCCCTGGCATATACGTACATCCCCGTAGCGCTCTGGCCAATGCGGGAGGCATTAATTGTAAGCTGAGTAAAATCTTCAGTTAGCATCATGTTAGTGAACTCCGTGCCAGGGTTGGCTGCCCAACGGCGGATGGGCTATATACGTAGAAGCGATGGACGAGATAGAGGCCCGTGATGAGCCCGAAGTTGACCATATCCATGACAATTCCCCCGATGCCCGCGCTGAACATGGGGATGGAAGCCAGGCTCAAGAATATCATGAAGTAAAACGGATTGGCACGCTCCTTAAGTGAGCGCTCGGCAGCCCCAAGAATGTAGGCATAGAAAAATGTTTTTACGGCGAGAATCAGCGCGCCAAACAGACCGAAGTCGGCATAATAGGGCCCGAACAGGCCAAAAGAGGGGGCGCCGGCAAACATGGCAGTCCTTTCAGGAAAGATCTGGTAAGCCAACACAAAGTGACCGTATAACAGCGGTTTATCGGGAAACAAGAACCTGGGAATAAGCGAATAGACGTTGTTCTCAAAAGCCAGCTTGCCCATGTAAAATCGATCCAGTTCATCGATCATGATGGCAAAGGTCAGATTATATTCCGAAAAGTTCATAAACCCGGCGAGGATCTTAATGGTATTGATACCACCTTCCCACAGGCTAGGAGAAAGCATAAAATAAATACCCATTAGCGCCGCAAAACCGAAAATTCCCAGCCCTACAAGCCGCCTGAATGAGACATATCTGTTCCCCACCACAATGGAATGCAGCACCCAGATGATAATCATCATTACCAGCAGCGATTTCGAGCCGATGACGTATATGATGGACATAGCGATGATCAGTGGAATAATCCGGCGCCGCGCAACGGAAAGGGAGGTGACCAGATAGAGCCGCGTGAATGCCGCCAGGCCGAAAGTGAGTGGGCCAAACCCGAGCCGCGTCTTTACGTAGGCGCCGCGCGGATTCAGCAGCGTTTCAAAGCCCACAATGCTTAAGTAAATAAACCATATAAGGATCGACAACCCCAGCAATACCATTGAAAGCCGACGCACCTGCGGCCATCTGATGTCATCAAACAGGACGAGACGCTTGCCATAGCCCTTCAGGTATCCATAGGACATTGCGGCGTACCAGGAGACCATGAACAGCGTGATGATGTAGAAGTTGGCGGGATTAATTGCGAACGGCTTGGGAAAACCGTAGTAGAGCTGGGGATTGGTCCATACCCAGGCCATGGGCATCACCAGATACATGAGAATCATCACCGCAGTCCACATGGAAAGTCCGTTAACGTAATTCCCCCGTTTACGGCTTACATAAATGTAGGCCGCCAGAATAAAGGCGAGGGTAAATACCTGATTATAGAGTATCGTGGTCATTTTTCATCTGTTTTACCAGCATGAGTGCCGCAATGCTGACGATTATCAGGCCAACGCCGAAGCTTATAATCATCGCATAGGCGGCGCCATAGAGGTCAAATTTGGGGATCAATACCATGCTGAGGGCAATATACGCAACCAGCACGATAATCCAGACAGTTCCCACGATGCGGGTTTTGTCGTAAACTGCAAACAGGGTGGTTACCATCGAACTGAAAGTAACGACGATGTTTGCCACGGCAATGGTCAACATCAGGGGATAAGCCTCGATATACGCCCCCGTGCTGACCAGGGCAATGATCCATTCCCCGAGAAATACCAGGCCCAGCAGTGCCCCCCCGAGCAAAAGGATGTAGATGATGAAAAACTGTTTCATCACACCTAGCGCGCCGTCAATCCCTCCATCAAGCTTGCCCAATTTCAGGTACTGCCCGTAGACGTTGTTGATAATTGCAAAAGGGATCAGAATTAGCATCGCGACTTTCTGCGCGATGCTATAGAAGGCCACTGCCTCGTACTGGTCGAACAGTTTGATAAATATTGGCGCAATGGCATTGACGATCAGATCGAGAAAAGCAAATGGAATGAGGGGCACACCGATAACAAAGTATTTCCTGAGCCTGTGCGGCCTCAGCCTGAACGTAAACTTTTGACGTAACAGGATAATTATGCCCAGGGCAGCCGCCAGAATTTCCGCCAGCAGGAAGGCCTTAAGCAGCTCGGTAACTGGCGAGGACGGCCTCAGGATGACGCTGCCCACAAACGCAAGGATCAGCGCGCTCTCGACGAAGAAAAATACGATCTGTTCCTTGACCCGCAGCTGCGCCCGCAATATGCCGAAGACAAAATCGCAGATGGTTCTGAAGATAAGCAGCGCGGCGAATATCCTTAGAATAGAGCCGCTGAACTCCAGGTGAACATTCAGGAAGTAGAGCACTACCAGAAAAACAAAAAAGGTAAATGTCAGCTTGAACAGGCCCAGCGTCAATATATCGGTCCCTAATTCATCCTTCTCAACCTCGGGAAGAATTATCTGCGCCGAGTACATGGTGTTCAAGGAGGCGACAGTGATTAGAATACCAAGAGTGCTTATAAGCAGCGACCACTGCCCATACTCCGCCACCGGCAGATTTTTTGACAGCAGGATGACCAACGCAAACCCGTAGCTGTACCTGATGAGGGGCAGCAATAGGGAATAGCTGAGATTTTTTAGTATAGCGAGATTAATTTTTCCAGCCAACTGCGTTTAAACTCCAGTTCAATGTTGCGAAATTCGCCCGTATCCGCTGCTTTCAACTGGGAATTCAATTTTTTCGTAATCTGCGGCAATTCTACCGCATGATGTTTCTTTATGTATTCAATGAGCACGTAACGCGGTTTGAATAAATTCAGCAGATCGTTTTGTCGGTCCATGCGCATCTGCACAATTCGGCCATCGATAAAAGGGGCCACAACCTTGTGATCATATTCCCGGCATGATTCGATCACCGATATATTCGATGTGCCCTGCAGGTACATCAGTTTCATATACATGATCACTTTGTCCATCCGATGCCCCAGCTGCCCGGAGATATCATTGGCAATACGGGCAAGGTAGGCATAGTATGCTGCGCCGCCCTCAATGTCTCTGGATACGGGAAGATAGCCTTGCGGGTCCAGGAGCCCGATGATATACTGGTCTGGATCAACGGACAATCGGAAGGGGTGATCCACCGGCCAACGGCGGCGATAAATCGCGGTGATGAGCTTGCTCGCCAAGGCCCGGATGAATGCTGCGGCGTTGTAATAGTATTTTGAGACTACGTACCGTTGCAGAAAACCGCCGATCGTCGGGGTGGATGCCCCCCAACAAAATATGCTGTCTGAGGACTGGCCGTTGATGATGTTGCAGCGGCCATACTTATCCAGAAGGGCATGCCCGGATTGATAGTGAGTTGTTGCAAAAGCACTGTCAAATGGGTGTCGCTTGAAGGCCACATCCTGATACGGGGAATCACGATCCAGTTTCAGTTCTACGATCTCGAGATCCAGGCCCAGTTTCCCGGCCATGACATTGGCCGAATAATAGTCGCTGGAATTACCATAGTCCGGGGGATCATATCTGACAAATACGGGATAAAATTTGATCTCCATTTCCTGTAGGCAGAGGGCCAGGTAGGTTGAATCGACGCCGCCTGTGAAATAGAGGATGTTGGGCAAATCGGGATCAAGCGCGTCGCGGATATTCGATTTTACCGTTTTGGCCATCGACTCCGAGTAAGAGGCCACATCCGGCTCAGGGGAAGCGATTTCCCCAAAATATATCTGTCTATCCAATCCTGTAGCCGCATATTTCCACAGTGAGGCTGGAAGCATTTTTTGAATATGGCTAAAGGATGTTCCCCCTCCTGTGGTATAATAGTGAAACTTAAAAAATCTTAACTCTTCCTCAACCAGCTCCCTTTCGCCCGGGTGCAATCCCGATGCGGCATGCACACGATCCAAACCGTCGGAGAGCGTAATACCTCGATCCGAGGCGTGGTAGTAGAGGCGAAAATTACCCATAACATCATTGGCAATCGATACCTGTTGCTTTTCTGCATCAAACCAAATCACCAGAAAATAGCCGGAAAGGGTGGCCAGCCTGTCGATAAAGGAGGCCTGATCCAGCCCCGATATTGTCCATCCGTCCAGATCCTGTAGATTGAAAATGTTCCCGAATATGGCAATTTTGCCGGCCCCATCCTGGCGCTCGTAGACTGGGTCCTGTTCAATCACCACGCGCAGTGGGGGCGCGCCATCGCCAAATGCATATGTTTTAGACCACAAGTTCAGACCCCCCTTTGTTAGCTAGGCGCGGCCGTGTTGTTTCTTTCTAGTGCCAACATAGATATTCCGCATATCCCTTGGGTCCAATCCGAATATTTTACGAAGGATTCGCGCAGGCAGTTTAGTAAAATCGAGGCGCCGGAAAATCATCTTCCGAATGCCTGCAGTCAGCCCCTGTATCGTTGGAGTATCAATGCGCTCTACATCAAATGCGGGACCAAATATTTTGTCCCGAATCCACGCATCGGCGCCATTTTTCATCTCTGGCAGCCTGCGCGACCACTCATAACCCTCGTTCTGGAGTCCGATCTCAAACACAAATACTTCGCACCGATCACGAATGGCAGCGATAATCTGGAACGGATCGACCGTACCGCTCTCGTCATTCCAATCATATGCTTGTGACGCCGTCAGAATATGATGGAACACAGATAGAAACAGCACTACATCTGATGGTGGCAATTTCTTTAACAGTTCAACCGAGATATCACCATTGATAAACTCAAGATTGTCAAGACCTTCGGATTTCGCCAATTCGTTATTGGTCTCAACGAGTTCTGAATCCGCATCGACACCAACCACACTCGAAGCCCGTTGAGCCATTGAAAAAGAGAAAAAACCGCCACTACAACCCAGATCGAGCACGCTCTTGCCTGTCACATCTACGTGCTCGAGTATGGCATTGAGCCGATGATTCACTTTTCTACGAGACCGGCTGAAGTTGGGATCATTATACCGGGGGTGATAATCAAATCTATCCTGAAACGCCTGACGCTCTGACTTTCTATTCATTGCCTTCCAATGTACGCGATTGTTGTATATATCATGAAATGATGCAGTTCAAATTTATTCACTGACGGCAGTAAATAGTCCTGCAAAGCGGTTCTTATTGGCCTATCGTATCATTGATTGCGGCTAGGTTTTTCTTTACCCGGGAGTCTGCCACGGCCGGTTGGCTCAATATCTCCCTCGCGCGATCGATAAACTGCCGGGGCTCCTGCGGATCAAGCAGAAAGTAGCTGTCAAAGAACTCGTTGACCCCGTCTATGTCTGACGAAAGGAACGGTGTGCCGCACTGCAAACTTTCATACAGCGACAGGGGAAAGGCAAAGGTCCCGGCGGGCTGCTTGATCGGATAGAGGTAGAGATGGGCCCTGGACAGTTCTTCATAGGGATCGACCACCCCTTTGCGAATAATCTTCCCCGGATATGCCGCTTCGAGGCGCTCCAGCCTGGAGTTGGCGGCCCGATCTTCCATGACCCCGTTAATGGCAAAGATGACCTGCAGGTTCTCGATCTTCTGGACCAGACCCTCAAAGACCGACAGCACGATGTCGATGCCCTTGAAGGTACTGATATGCCCCATGTAGAGCAGGGTGGGGATGGAACTTTTGCCTGCGCCTGTCCGGGCGGGCAGCGCCTCCAGCAACGGTCGTTTGGGCCGGATGAGCGGGGCGTACTTGAACGAAGCAGCCAAAAGGGTCTGTTTCTGGTGTTCAGTGTACAGGTGAACCTGGTTATAATAGCGGTGCAGGAACTTTCCGATCAGCTTTCTTATCCAGACCCGGCCACCAATGGAGTACAAGCCACCACAAGTGATGACCAGCTGCGCTTCTACCTTTTTCCTGCTCGCGAACCCCACCAACAGGGCGTAGAGTCCGATGGAACCGTAGTAGTAAACTTCATCGTAGCCGGCCAGCCGCCGCCTCAGCCGTAGCGCCTCCCGCTTGGTAACAAAAGAGATGGGAATACCCTGTTCGGTCAGGCCGGGTTGATGCCCGCTCGATATAATCAAGATGGCGGCATCCCCGCCGGCTGCACTGATGGCGAGCGCCTCGGCAAACATCTGCTTGCGCACCGCCTCAGCCAGTGGAAAAGTGAAACTGCTTTGAGTGCTCACCAGGAGTGTGCGCTTCATCTAGTGAGTCGTTCCGGCCATAAAGGCGGCATCCTGGAAATGGGTGTAGTCCCCGCATATGGTGGCGACCACATAGTCCAGGCGAGGATCGGCCCACTGTACCTCGGTCGAAATGTCAAAATTGGGTACCAGCTGTAATCTGTCCGAGAGCAGCTTCAGCGGGATGCCGTTCAGGATAAAATAGACATAGAGGAACCAGACCAGGCGATCCCGGCCCTGCTCCTGTGTTTCCAACACGGTCGACAGCTGCCCGGTTGCGGCAAAGTAGGCCGTCATGTCGGTCATGTCTGCCGTGAATCCCATCCCGGAATAGGGCGCCCGGGCTCCTACAAGGACCGGAATCCCCTGATAGATCATCTCGAGACCGATGGTTCCGTTGTAGACGAATCCTGCGTCAATATATTCAAAGAGCCGGTAGCTGGGCATCCGGCTCCGCGCCGATATAATGATCAGATTCTCATGGGTCAGCACCTCGGAGCCAAAGTGGCGTACCAGAATATCCTCTATGGCTACCCGCACCGGCATCCATGTATACTCGGCGGGGTGGGCCCGGATGACCAGCAGCCCGCGTTCGCCTGCAAGGAAATGTTTGACCGTTTCAACGAGCCATTCAACCGGCGATTCGAATATCACATTTTGCTTTTTAGAGGTGGTGGCATTATCCCACATCACATTGGGGAACAGGGCAAATACCGGTATCCCGGATGTCTTGGCCGCCGCTAATTCCCGGATAATGCCCGTATCGGCCTGGTCGGAGTCGATGCCGATGCGTCTCACATCATTTGCCTTGCCGCTGAACCGCCGCCCGACAAACTCGTTGACCGTCTGTTCCAGCTCTTCCTGGGCCAGGGCGCGGCCTAGAATGTTCTCGATAAAATGGTCAAAGTATTCCGAGTTATCCTTGGCGCAGGCGATACCGTTGCGGGCAAAGTCGAGGGCATCTATGTGGTAGCCGTTGCTGCTGTAGGTGATCACTTCAATATCGTGCTTGCGCATCTCGCGGACAAAGACTCCCCACGTGGTGTAAATGCCGTGGGAACTGATCACCATGTCGGGCTGCAGCTGGGCAATCGCCTTTTCAGCAATGACCGCAGCAATATCTGCATTGTCCCGAAACATTTTCTCAGCCCTGGGGTACTCCTTTTCACTCCGCAGTATTTGATCGTCCGGGGCGGAGATGAAAAATCTGACCAGGGAGGAATTGATATACTCGCCCCACCTCTCTGTGCCCGGCGGCTGCGCTGGCGCCGGGATGCTCCTGTCAACCTCACCCCCGGCCGCACTGTTGTAGAGCTGGGAATAGGGCATCAACACTTCGCGCATCACGGCTATTTTCCGCAACCAGAAAAGGGCTGTCGCGCGAACCGGTTTGTAGTGGGTCTGGTAAGGGCGAGGCTCAAGTTTGGTGAGCGTATCGTGATGCGTAAGGAGTCCATCATCGTAGAGCATGATCACTTTGTAGCCGCGCTGCCTCAATTTCAGCATCAGGATGACTTCGATATAGAGCTGCAGCGGGACGTAGAGACGAACCGTATTGAAAACGACGGTCTTGCCCGTCGGCTCCGCTTTGGGCCCGTCCGAGACGGCAATCGACTCGAGCAGCCGGATCTGCCTGACGGTTTTTCGCAAAGTATTGAGCAGCTTGACCAGGGCCAACGCCTTGTACGGATACTTGGCCCGCATCTTGAAAAATTTGAGTATTGCCTCGAGCATCAGCGCAGCGTAAACAGCGGAACCAGCGGCTCACACCGCAACCGTTGCCGCAATGTGCCCTCAAGGGTCAAGGCGTGTATCTCTGGCAGAACCTCATCATAGTGTCCCAGCAAAGCCGAAATATCTTCTGCGCTGTGTGAGTAGCTCAAATTGTGGGTGCCCATGGTCAGGATGCCCCGTTCAAACATCTCCTGAAAGAAGTAGGTTTTCTGATCCCACATGGTTACCTCGCCATAACCCTTGAAGATGATAAACGACCATGTGGGGTGGCCCGAAACCGACACCATCTCCTGCAACTGATGGCGATCAATAATTTCCCGCAGACCGGTTATCAGAGTGTTGCCGGTCTCTATCATGGTCTCCACCACCGGCTGCTCCTTGATCAGGTCGAGGGTTGCGCTTGCTGCTGCCAGCGACAGGGTTTCGCCGCCGAAGGTGAAGGAGTAGAACAGCTCCGTGATCAGCTCCATAATGTCCCTGCGTCCGGTGAGCGCAGACAAGGGATAGCCGTTGGCCAGCCCTTTGCCGAAGGTGGCCAGATCTGGCGTCACGCCAAAGAGCTCCTGGGCGCCACCGTTTGAGAAGCGAAATCCGGTAATCATCTCATCGAAAATGAGCAGAGCGCCATGCTGGTGGGCCAGATCCTTGACCCCTTCAAGGAAGCCGGGATCGGGATCGGTCACATTCATCGGCTCCATGATCACGGCCGCCACGCCATCGGGCCTCTGGCTGAAAATCTCCCGCAACGAGTCGAGATTGTTGTACTCGAAGGTATGGGTAAGTTCCTGCGTACTTTGGGGCACCCCCAAGTTGCGGGTGGTGATGCCAATATACCAGTCGTGCCATCCATGATAGCCGCAGGTGGCGATGTGCTCCCGCCCGGTGAACGCTCTGGCCAAGCGCACGGCTCCGGTAGTCACATCCGAGCCGTTCTTGCCGTAGCGCACCATCTCTGCGCAGGGGACCATGCTGATAATCTTTTCCGCCACCTCCACCTCGAGCCTGTGCGGCAGAGTAAAAATTACGCCATTTTTCATCTGCTCCTGGACGCGCTGGGTCACGGCAGGGTAATTGTATCCCAACGAGACGGCCAGCAATCCGTTGACAAAATCAATGTACTCATTGCCGTCCACATCCCAAACGTGACTGCCCTCGCCGCGTTCGATGAAATAGGGGGATACGCCACGTGGGTATTGTGTATAGCTTTTGCTGAATGTTTGCGATCCCAGCGGGATGCTTCTCAGGGCCCGCGCCAGAAGTTCTTCCGATTTTGTAAAATTCCTCATCGCTCTGAATTCCTGTTCAAATGAGCTTGTCATTTTCTCATTAAAAAGTGAATGGAGTCACCCAACATGGCACTGCTCAACGCGAGACTGTTTTTTTATCCAATTCAAGGGATGTGCGGTGACCCGCATTGCGCATATGGCCAATATTGTACGTTTTCATGACAGGATTTGTCTCCAGATATTTGAGTACATCTTGCCAATCAAACTTTGGGTTTTGGGGGTACAGATTCTGGAATATTTTCGATATTAGCTCAAAATCTTCCGGCTCATCCACGGTCCACCTGAGGGCGGAATGATCTTCATGATAATGCGCCTCCCCAATGTTGAACGCCTCCGGATGATTCACGATATAGTGGGTCACATGCTCCCGCTCCGAGGGCAACTGTGCCTCCCGGGCCGACCGCTCCAAAGTGGCGAAGGTCATTACCTCCGTATCGAGACCGTCCGGATAGGTGAGCAGTTGGACATTCGAGGTATAGTCAAAGTTCCCTTCCAAATGGACCCGGACAACTTGGTCGATGATCTCCGGGTCAATGAGTGGGCAGTCCCCTGTTATGCGTACCACATGATCGGCGCTGGCGGCCCTGGCTGCCTGAAAGTAACGGTCCAGAACATCGTGAAGGTCGCCTCGGAAACAGTGCACACTGAGATCGCTGCATAGCGCTGCCACCGGGTCGTCCGACTCATCTGTGCTGGTGGCTATGATCACCTTCGATAACGTTTTCGCGCGCCCTACCCGCTCCAGCAAATGTTGCAGCATGGGCCGCTCCAGAATCGGCATCAGCACCTTTCCCGGCAAACGCGTCGAACTCATCCGCGCCTGAATGATGCAGACAACCTGTCTGTTGGCGTGCGCCTCCCGTGGTGTCCCGCCCATAGAGGTTACAGCCATCTGTGATACCACAACTCTGTCGCGTGGGTCAGAAAACCCGCCTTCTGATAAAGCCGCTGTGCATTGTAGTTGCGCCCCTGAGTGACGACCCGGACAGCTTGAACCCCTCTGACTTCCAAGCGGTGGAAAACCGCCATGAGAAGTTTTTTTCCGAGACCTTTGCCCGCCTGCGATTTGGTCACCCCCACCAGTCCGATATGGGCCAGATCCTCACCCACATATCGCACCGTACAGAACCCAATGGGTTCATCATCGTCAAAAAGGCAGTAGCACTCATCATCAAAGGTTCCCAGCACCGCCTTTTCGATCCAGTTTTTGTAAAACAGGTCGATGGCCTCCGTATCAAAGCGCCCATCGAAATAGTACCGGCTGTTGCTGTACATTTTATCCGCGATTTCGGCCAGCCTGGGGATATGCCGCTTCTCGGCCAGGCCGAAACGGATGTTGTCCTGCATTGAGACCTCGTGGTCTCCGCCGAGGGGCCTTTGGTAGGTGAGGCGAATATCCTTGAACATAAAGTAGTTCTCTTCAGCCACCCGGACACTGCGGGAATCGTGACAGTTGCACAAGTATTCGACCAGTTTCACCTGATGCCGCTCAATAAATATGTCGATGCGATACATAATCGTTTCGGTCAAATGGCGGCAGCTCAAATAGGCGATGGTATAACCAAAAAAGTCCGAATCCCACGAGAGCAGTTTGATCAGGTTGAAGATTTCCTGGAAGTGGTCCTCCTTTTCAGGGTGTTTCTGAAGCGAATAATCCTCGCCGGTGAAATACTTATCCTCGCCCACATACTTGTAGTCGATGTTGATGTCGCTCACCTGGCTGCCGGTGCGGTCCAGTGTAATAGAGACAATCTGCAGCCCCCGTAGGATCAACTCCCATTCGCGGGGCAGTCTATTGGAGATCACCACATCGACCTCCCATGATTCCAGCTCTTTAGCATTCAGATCGCCCAGATTGACCCGTCTGGTATGGTCATCCTTCTCGCAGATCCGGTAAGCGGCCTCCACCTCTGTGGCGTAGTCCCGATCCGCCCCATCCTGAAAGATAAACAGCTTTTTCATGATCAGGAACTGTATCGTCGATATTGCACGGTACCTTCTTCAGCGGTTCGGACCCCGAGGTCGCCTTGCCCAAGGATGGTTTCCAGGCGTCGGGTTTCGACAACCAATTTGGCCATTTTCTCTTCGCTGATGGAGACTGGAGCATCGATGCAATCCATGTTGTCATCGAGCTTGTAGTGCTTTTCCAGAATCTGCGCCCCCCCGGCAACGGCGTACAAGGGAACGAGGATGTCGTCGGTATGGTCCGACTGCCCGATTACGCAGTCGTAACGCTGCTGCAACGCCTTCAGGGCAGCGAGATTCGCATCCTTTTCATCGGTGGGATAAGCGGAGATGCAGTGTAGCAGAGCGATGTTACCGGTGACCTTCTTGAGAATTCTGTAGGCAGCGTCGATTTCTTCGGCGCTTGACATGCCCACAGACATGATCAAAGGTTTCCGGGTTTGGGCTATTTTCAGCAGTATCTTATGATTGACCACATCAAAGGAGGCGATTTTGTAGAGAGCGGTATCGATACTCTGTAGGAAATCAACGCTTTCATCATCAAAGGGGGTGGAAAACCAGTCGATCTGATGCTCTTTTGCGTAGTCTTTGAGCTCGGCGCATGCGTCGAATGACAGCTCGCACGTTTTCAGGATGTCAAAGATCGGTGAATCTTTCGCCACCCGTTTCTCCGTGATATAGGTTTGAAACTTCACCGCGTCCGCTCCGGTCCGGGCAGCCGACAAGATCAGCTGCTTGGCCACGTCAAGATCACCCCCGTGGTTGATCCCTATCTCAGCAATGATGTATACCCGATTGTCCGTATTGAACCCGTAGTCGGTGAGCTTTTTCATGATGTACCCTGTCTGCCGGTGATTACCAACTTGTCATGCCCCCATCCACAACAAGGTTGTGTCCGGTTGTGTAGCTGGCAGCTGGGGATGCCAGGTATAGTGCGGCCCCCACCATCTCACCCGCCTCCGCCATCCGGCCCATTGGATTCCGCTCCGAATAAAGAGAAATAAATTCCTCCCCCTGAGGGGCCTCCGGGTTATAAATCCCTCCAGGCGAGATGCTGTTGACCCGGATATGGCGCGAAGCCAGGTGGACAGCGAAGTAGCGCGTCATCTGAATGATCCCCGCTTTGGTGGCCCCATAGACTTCGGAATTGTGTCGTTCAGTGTCGGTGTAAATCCGGAAATCGGGGCTGATCAGCCCGTACACGGAGGCGATATTGACGACACTCTTGGGCCCACTGTTCCTCTTGGATCGCCTGGCATACTCCTGAATGCAGAAAAAAGTGCCTTTCAGATTCACGTTCATTACCCAGTCAAAAGACGGTTCGGGGCGCTCTTCAAACGGCTCGAAACAACTGACCCCTGCGTTGTTGATCAATATGTCCAGTTCGCCGGAGGAGTAAATGTCATCGAATACCTTTTCCACTGATCCTTTGTCAGCAATATCGAGGGTCAGGTAGCGGCAGCGATCCGAGGTGATCATCTTCTCGCGGTTGAGATCCTTGTCGGCGCCGATCACTTTGGCTCCCGCGCTCAGGAAGGCGGAACAGAATTCGTGGCCCAACTGTCCGGTGGCACCGGTTACCAGCACCGATTTGCCTTCGAGACCGAACAGTTTTTTCAGGTAGTGGTCACTCATGCCCGATTAATATCCCCAGTCGGCCAGCTGGGCTCGCAAATTGTTAATGCTCTCTACCAGGATATCTTTGTCCTTGTAGTACTCGATGGTCAGGTACCGCACTTTTCCGCTCTGGTCGATGATCGCTTTTACATCCTGAGTCATCTGCTCGTTGGGTGAATCGTGAGTATCATAGGCGATACCCTCGTCGGGGAGGTTGGGCTGGCAGATGTGAATTTGTACCGTGCGATCAATGGGTAGGCTGTCCACATAAGCCGAGTATGCGATGCCCCTGTTTTGGGCCGTGACCATGGCATGGGCAATATCAAATAACAGGTAGATGTCGTTTTGTCCAATCAGTTCGGTAAGAAAATCGCCGTCGGTGACGATGTCATAAGCCGCTGTAGGATAGTAGTTGTTATTCTCCACAGCGATCAGGGTCCCTTCCGGCACAAAGGTGCGCAGCCAGCGGATGTTTTCCCCCGCGTAGCGCAGCATTTCATCCCGCGTATAGACCCTACCGCCCAGTTCGTACATTTTGTCATCGAGCAAGGGCGCGTCACAGCAGGTAGTGGCCTGAAGAGAAACCACCTTCAGCTCGGGCTTGGACTCAATGGCACTTTTCAAATATCGCTCCCGCTCAGGTCCCCATTCATGGACAATGTCAACGTCAATGTGAAACAGATGTTGCATGGGCAGCGTGGAGGCCAGCGAACGCTCACGGACTTCCAGGCAGTCGCTCACTCCGGCAATAGCGCGGGCGTTTTCCTGGTCTTCAAACAGGTGGGAAATGGGGGTGGCCAGTTGAATCATCTTATCTGCTCCGTGTCATACGATTTTGCATAAGGGCTAACTGTTGAGAATACGTTTCACGGCGTCGATCACCGAATCCACATCGCCCTCAGATAGCGCCGGAGAAAGGGGCAGGCTTACGGTCTGCTCTCCGATCTGGTGGGCATGGGGATAATCCTCCGGTTTCCAGCCGAAAGTCTCCTGATAGTAGGGATGCGCCGGTATGCTCAAGTAATGAACTCCGACGCCAATATTGAGTTCCTTCATTTTCTGCATGAAATCGTCCCTGCTTGCGCCGGCGCTGTCCTCATCTACAAAAATCGTGTACAGGTGGTACGCATGACGGGTATCCGCTTCTACAGGCGCAGGGATGCCAATGGGCAGATTCGCAAAGCCCTCATTGTAACGATGCCAGATCACCTCACGCCGTTTCCAGTTTTCTTCCACCCGCCGCAGCTGGTGAATGCCAATGGCTGCCTGAATATCCATCATATTATACTTGAAGCCGGCGTACTTCACAAAGTAATGCACGTAGCCACTGTCTCCGAACCGCTTCCAGGCATCCTTGGTCATCCCATGCAGGGCGAGCATTTTAATCATGGCCGCATCCTGCTGTTTGGCGGCGATCACCATGCCGCCTTCGCCGGTAATCACATTCTTCGTCACGTAAAAGCTGAAACAGCCAAAGTCTCCGAAAGTGCCCGCCTTCTGTCCACGATATTCGGTCTCAATGGCGTGGGCACAATCTTCAATCACTTTCAGACCGTGCTTTTGGGCAACCGCCATGATTTCATCCATATTACATGAGCGGCCGGCAAAATGCACAAGAAGTATGGCACCCGTTTTGGGTGTCACCGCCGCCTCAACGGCGTCTGCCATCAAGTTCATCGTTACCGGATCCACATCCACCAGCACAGGCGTCAAATTTGCGTGAATGATGGCATTTACCGATGCGCAGAAGGTCATGGCTGTGGTAATCACTTCTGATTCCGGCTCCAGATCGGCAGCCACCAGACTCAAGTGGAGCGCTGCTGTGCAGGAGTTGACGGCAACAGCATTGGTCACACCTTTATAGCTCCCGAAATCGTTTTCGAAGGCTTCCACCTTCGGCCCGCTGCCCAACCAGCCGGTGCGGAGGCTGTCGACCACTTCATTGATCTCATCCTCCTCAATGGCTGGGGCTCCAAAGACCAGGAAATCGTCACGCCGGGGTCGCATAGCATCACTCACCGTGGTTGTTCCTGATTGAGATAGCTGTCATCTTGTGGGGACAGATATTCAGCGGTTTCTACGTTTTATTTGCAAGGATTCCCGTATTTCCGTCAATTTCGCTTGGGAGCTCTCACTGATGCCTGCGCCCAGCGTGATCGCGCGAAAAATGACCACTATCCCCGCTGAAACAAGGCCCAAAAAAATGCCCAAAAGCACCGTGAGCGTTCTTTTGGGTCCGCTGGGATGCAGGGGCTGTAGCGGCACTTCAATGAAGGTGAGCACCGGCTTGCTGCGTTGCAGCTCAATTTCGGATTGGGTCAACTGATTCTGCAGATCGGAGTAAACCTGCACCTTGAAGTTCAATTCCCGCTGTAGCCTGCCCCGCTCTGCTTTGAGAGTGCTCGTCTGGATATTTTGATTTCGATCAATGAACCGGGCCAGCTCATTTTCCACCAACATCAGTTCGCCTGCGGCTGTGGCGAATTGATTTTGGATGAACTCAAGGTTCTGGCGTGCCTTAAAAGTGTAAATATCACGGATGCGGATTCTTAAATGTTTGATGTAGGTTGAGACCAGCCCGACCGAGAGCGACGGATTGTGTGTGGTTACGGAAATGGCCATTATCCCTGAATTGCGGTTGACCCTGACCGCCAACACTTCCGAGAGCCATTTGATCGCCTTTTGCTCATCTTTGCTGAGGTAGAGTATGCCCATGTTCCTGTCGGCAACTGCCGGACCGCCGCGACTGCTCCGTACAAGACTCATGATTGTAGAGGGCAGTTTAATTGTCACATTGACCACCCCCTTGGCGAATCCCTTCAGCAGGCCCGGTGGTCTGCTGTAGTATTCGACAAAGGTCATCGATTTGCCCAGATCATCGAAGGTATAAACTGTGTTTGCAACCGCCAGTCTGACCTCGCGGCTGCGGATAATTTCCGGATAGCTTTCGGGGGAGAGTCCTATCGACCCGCCGCCAAAGCTGAGACCCAACCCCCTGAGGGCGTCCAGACCGGAAAGCCCTGAACCGCTTCCCGTTTCCACCTCACGGATGATTTTTGCCGAAGCGGTGTATTGCGCCGGACTGAAAATGGCAACGGCCAGAGCGATACCCATGACCGATCCGGATATCTTAAGAACCAGCCTTCGATTCCGGGCAATCAGCAACAACACATCGAGCAACGAAAATATATCTGAGGTTTCCCTAACCGCGTCATTGGCCTCCGGGGCGGCTGTACGGTCTATATCGTTCATATTCACTATACTGCTAAACCTTACTTGCGTTCTTTACAGATGGGTGACAGGTTTCATTGCTCAACCTGCAAAAGGGCCAAATCCTCTACTGGCAATGCGCGCACCTTTTTGTTTCCAGCTCATGAACGGCGCCCCATACCAGCTCTTCTGGGCAGCAGACTGTAGGTACAGCAACCCCCTATTTTCCTTGGTGCTAAAATAACAGCTACAGAACCAATCCTCCAGTCAATATTCCGGAGGAGAATCGTTGAGGCGACGCCCGCGCCCGTGCTCACAACAGACCCCCATCTGTACCAATGCGCAGATGGGGTCGGCAATGCGGGGGACTGTTTTACCTGTCACATGGAATATGTTAAGCTGGATCTCGCCAAACCAGAAATTCGTTTAAAGGCGTAACTGTGCGTTATTTCATCCCTAGCCTGGTACGATCATAATCCTTTAGAACCGTCTCGCACCAGTCTAGATGAGTGACATACCAGGCGACAGTCTCCCTGAGCCCCTGCGCTAGAGATCGCGACGGCTGCCAGCCAAGCTCGCGCTTGATCATGCCCGTATCAACGGCATAACGCTTATCGTGACCCGTTCTATCAGGCACAAAGGTAATGAGTGACTCATAATCACGATTCGGATCGTAGCTGGTGTTCTCTGCAATCAGGTCTGAGTTTTTCCTAAGGGCGCCAAATAGCGCCGCCAGCAGTTGGAGGTTTGTCCACTCACTATTCCCTCCCATATTGTATGTCGCCCCCACAGCGCCTTCGCTGGAAAAACACCGTATGAGGTTCTGAAATCTCTCTTAACTTAGGAGCGTATTAGTCCAACTGGGTATGAAGTATTACAGTTGAACAAGGCAGGCAGGGCCGAAAGGTCCTGATGATGAACCAATCGCAAACATGACTAAACTGCAGCGAATTATTGTGAGTATCTCCGTTTTTTTCTTCGGCGCAAAGATGTCCGGCCAATCGCTTGCTCCTTTCCAGACTCTCCAATTTTGTGTTCAGATCGTAGAACCTGCCCAGGCAAAATCTCTCAACGGATACTGGGATCCCGAGAGAGGATTGGAAGCCATGATTAGCACCCCTTTCTATTGGGGGGAGATTTACATGGGAGGGCAAATCAAGTCGTATTCCGGCACTGACCCCTCATATCCGAATTTCGAGAGTCTGTACCCATTTCTCGGATGGGGAGTATCTATCCCCCTGCCGTTCCAAGCCAGGCTCCATCCAGGATTTAATATTGGAATCAATCGAATGGAATTCGATACTCTCACCGGCTATCAGCGAACTGAGAGTGAGGTGGGTCTCACGTTACTGATCGGGTTCAGCACGCTGTTTACCCCAAGCTTGACGCTGCGCGGTTCCATCCGCCGGGAAACTATCTTCACTTACGAACGCATTCATCTGTTGCAATACACAGTCGGGCTCGGCTACACAATCAAAACTCCTCGAGGAATCAAAAAGTTACTGGAATGAAAGTCTGCCTTACTGTCTTGGCTCTGCTGGCGAATTTAAATGCACTCCTCCCTGACTCTGTCGGCGTGTCCGTGCCGGAATCAACAGTCATAACTGCAGAGATGATCCGGCAGGCAGGCATCACTCGATTGGGGGATATTTTCCTCTTGGTCCCCGAATGGACCATGAGTTCCATGGATGGATTCTCCTGGCGTGTCAGCCCCAGAGGGTTGTCACCTTTTCAAATTCAGTCCTGGCTTGTCTTCCTCGATGGCCACAAAGTGGACATCCAGTTTGTCGATTTTAACCACCTCAATCTGTTACCGGTTGTACTGCAGGACATTGAGTCCATTGAAATTATCAGCACTCCGCAGCTTGTCGAAGGTGAGTTTGCCGATGGGGGCGTGATCCATATCCATACCAGGAAGCCGCCTGACCGGATTTCAGTCACGGGACTACTCCTGCTGGGAAACGAGACCGGCGATCCGGGCCCGTACCGCTTCACTGAACTCGCTTCTGTAAATGTGGATCGCAGTGCCCAAGACGGCTCCTTGAGCCTGTCCTGGGGTGGCAAATCAGCCTATTTCCGCGGGAACTTTATGGTCCAGCACCATCCATTCACCGATATCGCCGTCCTGCAGCGGAACACGGCGATGGTTAACGACTGGCCGGGCCTGGGCAGGTCAATCCTGCCCTCCCTGACCGCCGGACTTCAGGCCTTGGGCGGCAGCCACGAATTGTGGGCCGGTAACCCAGATACCAGGCGCACCTTCTACTACTTTGAGCCTCTGGGCAGAGAAGTGGCTGTGGACAGCCGTCATCCATTCTTCAATCTACGGGGTAATCTGCCCCTGGCGAGGCGATCCAATATCCGCTACCGCCTGGGGGCCTCATCACATGTTGTCGAGTTAAACGCGGATGCTCAAATCCCCTACTTTGAATGGCGGACCCATCGGTACCATGCAAACATTGAGGCCCTCCAACAAATCAACGGTTACCAGATCAGTGGTGGCATAGCCTGGGAGCGCAGCAGGCTGAGTGAGAATCTGAATTCGGGACTTCCTCCCGCTGACCTCTACAAAGTGTATGGCACAATCCGCCATCGGATGTTCGGTGCGCGCATTCAAACCTTCTCGGCGATGGTCGTTTCCGATGGAGACCAGGCTGCACTGAAAGGAGCGGCGAGCATGCATTGGGGCATCCGGGATCACGGTTCTTTGCGCGTTAATCTGTCAGCTTCGCAGCGCCTGTTTGCCGAGGGGCAGAGTTACTGGTATTGGATTGATCAGGGCCTCACTCTGTTGGATTCCCTGGGCCTGGCAGTATCTCCCCTCGGCGATGGTTCTCCTGCCACGCAGATCACCTCCGATCTGATACTGGCGATTCCCCTGTCGCCGCAGCTGAACGTACAGATCACCGGATATTACCGGAAATTTGCGGGCATGTTTTTATATACTCAGCAATTTACCATTGAGCAAGAAGACCTTACGCTGTCCGCGCCAACGCATATCAGCAGCGCCAGTAGCGGCCAAGTCGCGGGATACCAACTTACCGTCCAGTATCAAGGGATGAAGGGGTGGCGCCACAGTCTATCCGTGAGGTTCGAAGGCGCAGATTCGGGGGATGAGATCTTCAGGCGACAGTGGCTGGCAGTCCCTAAGTATCAGGCCAACTATCAGACAATTTTCTCGCCCATCGACGGCTTCTCAATCTGGGCCCAGGTACGCATTTCCGGGTCCACCCAATGGCCGGATTACGAGGGGATCGACGGGCAGATCTACCAGACTACTTCTCGTGAGATTGTGGCGTATAACTCTACGGTCCCCGCCTTCACCAACGTGGACTTGAAGGTACACAAATTCCTCTGGAACAGGAAAATTTCTGCCACAATCCTGTTGCGGAACCTCCTCGATCATGAGGTCCGCTACCACCCCTTCGGGGCCTCCTTCGATTTCAGTTTGTTTGTACAGCTGGGGGTGGTGATATGATTCGGGGC
This sequence comes from Fidelibacterota bacterium, assembly GCA_004124875.1. Taxonomy (GTDB): domain Bacteria; phylum Fidelibacterota; class Marinisomatia; order SCGC-AAA003-L08; family TS1B11; genus TS1B11. The sequence continues at coordinate 25,964 of SCKJ01000013.1, forward strand.
GTGGGCAACATCAAGGTGAGCCGCACGATTGGCGATCTCGCATGCGATGATCAAAAAGCCGTCAATCACCTGGTGGAGGTGATCCAGTACCGGAGTCTGGACAGGCAGCTCTGGTTAGGGTGAAGTTGAATGTTGGATAGTGGAAGTTTGCTGCCTGGCCAGGGTGAACGTATACAGTCAGGACGTATCGGTGCTGCTGAATAACGGCGACGCCACTTTTGCGGCAACTGTCTGTTATGAGGCTGGTGTGAGGACATATCCTCATTCTGTTGTTTCCGCCGAACCCAGGGCTGGGCAAGCCGACCTGCCAATCGTCGTCCGGAGGGCCGATACTCACTGGCGTCGGCTGCCTCAATATTGGCATTCAGGATCAATGCCTTTTCCGGCGCTGGGCATCAGGCTGATCCTGAGGAGTAGCGGGGGCAAGATTCGAACTTGCGACCTTCGGGTTATGAGCAGCATGCCGACCGATTCCGGCTAAAACTCAGGACGTATCTGTCGTAATGTCGTGAAAATCTGATGGTCAAGAAATCATCAAGCGAAGGAGAATCCAAACGAAGCGTCAGCTACCCCTTTGAAACACGAATCGCGTGCTGTCGTTTCAGACCTGCGCGGATCAATTCATTAATGACGCCGCCGGTAAAGTCCGTCGATACCGGCGCATATGCAACATGAGACTGTATGACGGGCTCCGGCGCTTGTTAACTTCAGGCTGCATTCAAGTTCATGGCGATTCCATACCCCCACATATTTCTCATCACAATTGACGCCTTACGACGCGATTTCGTATCGCTGTACGGAGAGATTCCGACTGTTACACCTTTTCTGGACAGTTTAGCCGAGGATTCCGTCATTTATGAAAATGCCTACACGTCCGGTTTGTGGACTGACCCCGGCGTTACGAGTCTCTACACCGGGTTGCACCCTGGCCAGCACCGGATCCTGGCCGGCACGGATACACAGCTCGAATGCAGGACTGTTGCAGAGATTCTGAGGGACCAGACCTACCAGACCGTTATGGTGGGCGACGGTTCGGGTTTTATATCGCAGAAACGGAATATTTTAAAGGGCTTTAATCACAGACTTAATACGTTCGATGTGAAGGTCGATAGTCCTGTTCAATTTCTGCAGGGGATCGGTGATCACAACTGGCAGATATTACGCGGTATCGCTTTTTATGGCTTATACGGTAAAGATTGCCGTCAATTTTATAGTATTGGCCGGTTCCGAAAATTTCTTTCGGGACATAGGAATGGTCCTCTGTTTGCTCATCTGCACCAATGGTTTTTACACAGCCGCTACCTGATTCCATGGCACAAGAAATGGAGTTTTCTCAAACAGCGTACTGATTTTGACCTGACCCGCCATAACAACCTGATCGCCAAAATCCGGACATTAAGTTATCCGGCCAACCGTCCCGCCTATCAGTACCTGATATCGAACGATTTTTTCTCCGATGACGAATTGGAGGTTGTCCGCTGGCTGTATGCGGCCAGCGCTCATTACGCCGACTACCGTCTTTCCAGATTATTCGCCTGGGCGAAGAAAGCGGGATACCTGGATAACGCCATCTGGATTATCACCAGCGATCATGGAGAAATGCTCGGTGAGCACCGTTTGATGAGTCACAACTTTTCCGCCTATCAGGAGATTGTCCGGGTGCCATTGATTATTCACGCACCTGGATTGTTGCGACCGGCCAGGATTATCAATCAGGTATCTCATGTCGACATTGCCGGGGCGATTCTTCAGTTTATTGGAAACTCAGAGATTCCTGGCGGTCGGGGTCTCAACATCCTGGCCGATGATTTTGATCGACCTGAGAATCAAAAACCGGTTTATTTTGAGGATGGGCGTCCCAGCGATATCCATCAGACGCTGAAAAATATTGATCCCGATTTTGATATCAGCCCATGGGATTTTGCTGTCAAAGGGGTGATCCAGGATCGGTGGAAGTACGTCATGCGCTCCTCCGGCGAGGAGCTGCTGTATGATCTGAGCGAACAGCCCTTGGAAGAGGCCAACCGATTGGTGGACGAAGGCGATATTCGATCCCGATTGAGAAAAGCACTCATGCAAACCCTCGGAGATTTTAATGGCAAATCTCCAGTGGGGATTTAGGCGCTATTCATCTCCTCGGCGTCAACGTTTTATGGCGCGCTATCACCAAAAAGTTCCCGGGCCGCCTGAAGGTCCTCCACCGTATCAATCTCCATCCAAGGTTGATCATTAAACCCAATGATATGAATCGATTCGCCCTGCTGGGCCAGTTGTGTGAGCGCAAAAGTATCATATTCCTGCAGGTGGCCTGCTTCCAGTAGTTCTTCGATGCGGGTCATGAGAGTCAGCGAAAATTTATGCGAGAAGCGGGCTATACCTGTCCATTCGCCGACACAATAGTTCGGATCCAGAAGTTTGCTTGACTCAACCAGCAATCCATCATTTGCAATGACCTTCATTTCCTCCTCGCCGCAGCGCTTTTCCTCGACCAGCAGGGCGTTCTCGTACTGTGAATTGACCACGCTGTTCATCAGCGAGGGGTCGTAGACCAGATCACTGTGCGCATAAAGGAAGCCACCTTTTAACAATGGCGCTGCAAACCAGAGTGATGCCATATTGTTCGTTATTGCATAAAATGGATTGTGCGCGAACTGGACAGGATAGTCCCTGAGATGCTCTTCCATCATCTCTTTCTTATACCCGACCACAACAATAATCTCTTCAATACCGCCTCCCAACATGATATCAATGCTGTTTCGGATCATCGACGTGCCGTTAATCTCAATTAATGCTTTCGGGCGGTCGTCCGTATGAGGTTTGAGCCTGCGCCCCAGACCAGCAGCGACAATCACAGCCTGCTTAAGGGCACGGCTCAATAGATCAACTCCAGAATCTGTGCAACATCACTCCTCGAAAGTGTTACGATGTTGTTGTCTATCCGCCCCTTGAAAAAGGATTGGTCGAGAAGGCTAGCCAAATCGTCCCGGCCGATGCCCCAATCTCTCAGCCGGTATTTGAGCACCCCCTCAGGAATGGCTCGAATCTGATGCTCCAGTTCATCAATTGTTGCCAAACCGGCCGCGGCGAGCAGCTGCTTCAATGCCGGCCTGATGGCGCCCTTATTGATATGCAGCAGGGGGATCAGGGCGAGGGAGGAGGCTATGCCATGAGGTATTCCGAATCGGAGGGTGAGGGGGTAACTGATGGAATGAGCCGCCGCTGTCCTGGTCTGTGAAAACGCCAATCCCGCCGTCGTGGCCGCGTCCAGCAGAACCCTGCGTGTGTCAAGATTGCCAGGGTCCGCTTTCAATTTTTTTGCATTCTCCAGGATGGCGCATATGGCCGCGATAGCAAATTCCGTGGACGATTTCGTTGCGTTTCGATTCCAGATTGCTTCAAAGCTGTGGCTCAGGGCATCCAGGATGCTGGTTAGCGAAATATCCAGCGGCAGTTCAAGCGTGAGTGCCGCATCAAGGACTGCTACATCGGGATATAGATCGGGATGGGAGATGGAGTACTTTTTCATCTCATCCATATTCCAGATGGTGCCCCACATGGTCACTTCGCTGGCAGTGCCGTGTGTGGTAGGTATGAAAATTGCCGGTAGACGATGTTTGAAGGGCTCCTTCCATTCAAAAAGTTCCGTCAATCGCTCAATCCCGGTTCCCAGAGCAGCCATAACCGCTTTGGCGCTGTCCAGCACCGAGCCCCCTCCAAAGGCAATAAGACTGTCAAACTGTCCGCGCACGGCAAAATCTATGGCCGCCTGGCACGACTCGAATGTCGGGTTGGGTTCTATCGCGGCAAAAACAGAACTTTCGGGGAACTGCTCAAGCAGTCTATTGCGCTGCGCAGCGCCTTGGGAAGTCACCACCAGGGGCCGGGAGAGTCCCCGTTCGTCCAAAATTTCTCTGACCGTGTTCAGCCAATGGCTGCTGGACACAATTCTGACTGGATTATTTGACGGCAGGTCGGGTATCATGCTACGGCTGATGAACTTGGGAACAAGGCTGGCATGACCGGCGGACGAAGTCCCGCCGAACCCTCATCTCGCGGTTAAGGTTAGCCATGGATGCCCAGGAAATTCCGGAATTGATCACGCAACTCAACGGGTCCATCTGAGGGCCGTTTCAGATCAGGCAGCGTGCCCGGTTGAACTTTAACATGGCAGAGCACGGGTCCGTCGAAGTTCCGATGCGCTTGAATAAATTTTCTGAATGCCGCCAGGTCGTCCACGATTTCAGTGCCTGCATATCCGCACCCCTCAGCAACCATCGTGAAGTTGGTGCTACGCGATACCGTCGGCTGTCCGCCGGTGGATTCATACTGTCCATTATCAAAAAGGATATGGACCAGGTTAGCCGGTTGGTAATGGCCGATGGTCGCCAGTGTCCCCATCTTCATCAACAACGCTCCGTCACCATCGAGGACATAGATGATGCGGTCGCTGTTTTCGGTGGCAATACCCAGTCCCAAGGAACCAATGCAGCCCATGGAACCGGCGGTGTAAAACGTGCCGGGTCTGTCAATGGCCTGTTGCAGCTCCCGGCCTGTAAATCCGGTCGTGCCCAGGAGAATAGAGCTCTCCCCCACTTCCTCCGCCAGCACATTTATATAATCCAGACGGATGGGCTTTGCAGGATCGGCCTTGCTGCTTGACCTTGGTCCATCTGAAAAGATGCCGCGCCTGACGATGAGCGCGAACGGTTTGCCTTCGCTGTCCAGGTAGCTTTTGGCCTGCCTTAACTGCTCCTCACTGATGCGCAGGTCGTCCTCAATCAGGCGGTGGGGAATATTAAACGTGTCCAGCAGCCGCATGAGAGTCTCGCCCATCAGATGGTGCTGAATCGCGTCCGGCTTGGCTCCCGGCTCCGCGCGCCAAGTGATAAGCAGCAGGGCGGGCAAATGGTAAACCAGCTGCAGCGATGACAGCGGATTTATCGCATTGCCGTATCCGTCATTCTGCATCATGACGACCGGGGTCCGGCCCGCAAGGGCTAGCCCGCCGGCAATGCCCATGGCTTCACCCTCGGAAGAAGCGATAAAATAGCGGGAATCCCCGGCCTCCTCCACATGACTGATCAGGCCCTTCACCAGTGCGCAGGGGACTCCGGTAAACGGGCCATACCCCTGCCCAATGAGCAAATTGTAATAGTCAGCTGATAGCAAGGTATCTTCTTCCTATGAAATGGGAGTTAAATCTTCCGGCGAATCGATATCCAGCCAATGGCCCCTGAAGTAGTTCAGATGAATGGGGATATTCCTGGACTGGAGACCTTTTAAGATATCGAGCAGTGATGTATTCACGGTCAGCATTGATGCGTCGGCATAAAATTCCTGTAGATACGCTTTTACCTGCGCGGCGCCCACACTGCTGAGCTTGATCAATCCAATCCATTCACCATGCGCTTCATTATGGTCGAGATCAATGCCAATGGATTGAAGGGGAATGCAGCGGGACGCGCCAAATTTCTCGGACGGCTCATCGGTTCCCAGCACAGCATCGATATCGCGGCCCGACTTGCGGCCATTTGCCCAGGAGACATCAACCGCGAGCACGATATCTTCGGCGGTGTCGAGAAGATCGTTGAGCACGGATGGCTCAAAAAGGATATCGCCGTAGGAAAGCACTACTGGTCCGGAAAGTTCTTCGACCACCTTGTAGAGCGATGAGGCAATACCCCCCTCCTTCCATCCGTCGTTCACGCTTGAGATAATCCCTTCGGAGGTCACAGCTTCGGGCTTGTGGCCCAAGACCACTTGAATATTCTTGATGTTGGCGCTGTTAAGCGTCTCCACCTGATGCTGGAGCAACGGTTTACCCCGGTAATCCAGCATTGTTTTGGGCTTGTCATCGGTCAACGCGCCGAATTTGGCTCCACGGCTGGCTGCCAGGATTAAAGCTTTCGCCGATTCGGATATGACCAGATACCGTTTCTCGGCTTCTTTCAATTCCGCCGCCCCTTGGAGCCTGAACAGTTCATCGACTGGAACCACCGCCTCTTCCACGTTGCGCAGGGATTTATCCTTGTAAATCATCCTGACGGTCTCCTGCATGGCCTTGACTGCGGCTCTCATGGTGTGATTCGCCCAAATCACAAGGCTCACACCCATTTTCTCAAATGCTTCTGTCGGGGTCCGGTAATACTTGGTCGGCACAATGACCACGGGGCAGTGGTTCTCCCACGCAGCCATAAACTTCTCAATCTGGTCAGCGGTGGCCAATTTGCTATGCATCAGGATGGCATCGGCTCCCGCTTCGGCATAGGCATGGGCGCGCTCAAGGGCCACGTCCAGGCCCCATCCGGCGATGAACGCCTCTACGCGCGCCACCACCTGGAAATCGCCGTCAAGCTGGCTGTCCTTACAGGCCTTGATCTTCCCGGAGAATTCCTTAATATCTGCCAGGGGTTGCTGCTCTCCTCCAATGAATGAGTTGGTTTTCGGGAACAGCTTGTCTTCGAGGCAGACCCCAGCCACGTCACGTTGTTCGAGCTTGCGGACCAGGCGCCGCGCATTATTGAAGTTCCCATAACCGGTATCTCCATCCACCAGAATAGGCAGCGACGTGGCATCGCTCATGAATTCCAGATTGTCCAACACCTGGGTCCAGCTGGCCTCGTTGTTGTCCCTGACTCCGAAAGATGCCGAGATCGTTAATCCGCTCCCCCAGATTCCTTTGAAGCCCGCTTCTTCAACGATTTTGGCGCTAATCCCATTGTGCGCCTCCATGATATACGCCAAGCCGTTGGATTGAATGAGAGCTTTCAGTTGCGTTGTTTTATGGGTCATAGTGCGTGATGTTGGTTAAATATTCCGAAGTGGACCCCATAGCGTGGACTCGCTTCTGCATGCCTTGGAAATAATCGTGCCGGATTGTTCATCAGGTTGCCCGCTCCGTTGCTGACTGATTAAAATTTACCTGATCCGGTGTTTGCCTGCCAAGAGATTGATGCGTCCTTTCATAAGTGTGGAACCGAAACCAATCCTTGATGCCTGACCGGGTCTCGGGCAGTGCCTCTTAGGCTTCGAGTTGGATCTCCTCGCACTTCAGACTGCGCCACAGCCGCAAGATGAAGATATAATTCGTCGAGCTGCCGTTTCCATCCACGCTGATGCGAACGCCGAATAACTTCAGTGCGCCGGCGAACGGTGTGGCAACGCCAACCTGACCACTATTCTGCCGACTCTGCTCCTCAAAATGGGTTGCGAATCGGGCGGGGATATTGACCCTGCACGCCTGACGGAATTTTCGCGCGAGTTTTCGGAAGTCTTGAATATGCAACCGGATTCCTGCGCGCCTTATGTAGGCAAATCGGCATTTGCGCACAAAGGCGGGGTGCATGTGAACGTCATCATGAAAAATGCCGCACTGTACGAGCATATTGAACCGGAGACCGTCGGATATATCCGGCGGGTGCTCATTTCCGATTTGTCGGGCAAAAGCAATATTGACTACAAGACCGGGGAACTCGGATTTAAGTTCAGCGACAACAAGGATGGGAAAAGCCGGGAGCTCGCACAATGGGCCGAAATCATGGAACACAACGGCTACCAGTTTGACGGTGCTGAAGCCTCGTTCGAACTTGTTATTCAAGAACAATTTGGCGATTATAAGTCGTATTTTGAACGGGCCGATATTGATGTGCATATTGACTCCACCAAAGATAAATTGCCGCGCGCAGTGGCTACCTTGAAGGTTGAGGTGGATGGTCAAACGGAGCATACGGCCGCTGAAGGGGTAGGCCCGCTGCATGCCATGGATGTGGCTTTGCGCAAGGCGCTGCTCCGGTTTTTCCCATCCGTGGCGCAGGTGAAATTGGCAGACTGTAAGGTGCGTGTCCTTGATGGATCCGGCGGGACCTCATCCAAAGTGCGGGTCCTGATCACCAGCAGCGATGGTCGGCGGTCCTGGTCAACAGTCGGCGTATCGGAGAACATCATTGAAGCGAGCTGGCTCGCCCTGCGCGATAGCCTGAGCTATCATCTCTACAGCCTGGAGACGGCTGAAATGTCACAATTGGAAGAGCATTGACTCTAAAAGCGCAGCGGGCAAAAAGGAACCACGACTATGTCTGAGGGCGCCATGACCACTATTTGGATGGATGGCAAGCTGCGTCCCTGGGAGGACGGCACCATTCATGTCATGTCTCACGGACTGCACTATGGCAGCGGCGTATTCGAGGGCATCAAGTGCTATTCAACTGAGCAAGGCCCGGCCATCTTTCGACTGAATGACCACATCACCCGCCTGCTGAAATCCGCTGAGGTTTACTCCATCCCAGTGCCCTATGCGGAGGCCGACCTGGTCCAGGCATGCATTGATCTGGTGTCGGCGAACAGTCTGGAAAGCTGCTATATCCGGCCTATCATCTTCTATGGTTATGACACCTTGGGGGTAGGTCCAAAAAAGTGTCCGGTTCACACGGCCATTGCCACCCTTAACTGGGGGACCTACCTGGGCGATGAAGGCTTGAGTAACGGTGTCAGGATCACGATATCGCCGTGGGTCAAGAATCACCACACGAGTCTTCCTTCAACGGTTAAGGGGTGCGGCCACTATGCCAATTCGCTGCTGGCCGTACAGGAGGCTAAATCGCGGGGTTTTGACGAAGCGCTGCTGATGAATCACGAGGGCAATATCTCCGAGGGCTCGGGACAGAACCTGTTCCTGGTGAAAGATGGGACCCTTTTGACCAATGACGCATCATCTTCCATACTGATGGGGATCACTCGCGAATCGATTATCATTATGGCTGGGGACATGGGTATCCCGGTAAACATTACCAATATGACTCGCGACATGCTGCTTGAGGCAGACGAAGCATTCTTCACCGGCACCGCATCGGAGGTAACGCCCATCCGTGAGCTGGACGGTCATGTCATTGGGACTGGCAAACCTGGTGAACTCACGCGGTCGCTTCAGGCGGCCTATTTCGATATTGTTACAGGGAAGCGTCCCGAATATTCTAAATGGCTAAAGTTGCTGCCGGAGCCGGCAACGCCGGGCAATAATAGCGCGGGCTCCCGGCCTGTCCTCATATCCCCAGAGGGTGAAAAAACTGGCTGAGCAAGACGAGACTCGTCACTGCGAGCCCGGAAAACACCAGATAACATCATTTCACCGAGCATTAGCCGCGAAATGATTCGCCTTCAGGAGGCGAGCAGGTCTTCGGGCATTCTGAAGAAGACATATATTTTACAAATTTCCAACGTACAGAGGATGCGAGGGAGCGGGTTAGTCGGACTATCGTGGCAGCCAAACCTATTCGGAAATAGTCTATTGGGAAACCTGAACACACATTGTGATCTCGGGCCTTGATATGTAATCTCTACTCGGTGATAAACAGAATAATACATTTTCAGGGTAATTGGCATGATACCAGGGTCGAGCAAAGCGGTGAACTTGGATTATGAAACGTTTGCGCCTCTCACACACCGAAGCGGAAGCACGCCAATTCCGTCAAGAAGGTGCTGCTGAAGAAAAAAATGCCTCAAGAAATCAGGTGATCTCTTGAGGCCTGATGAAGCATACTATCAAACCAAAAACAGTCAACCTATTTCAGGACAAGACAATCTTCAAACTGGACTAAAGCAGTTGAACGTTCACGTAACTGGGCAAAGGAAATTGATGGTTTTTAAGACCCATCAAACGGTTGTTCGCCAACTCCGTGACACACTTTGGGATCCCTTAAATCACCGATTACAAAATCATCGGATGGCGATGCCCGTTCCGTGACTACATGCCCCCTGGTCTGGACCCCCGAACCGCAGCTCGTATTCCCTGTAATCCCCCCGCGCGCGTGCTCCCATGCCATTGGGGCGAGCAGAAATTATAGCTATGGTTGTCGTCCGCTAAAATCCCAAAGACAATGAGAAACTCTGCGCATTGAGCAGCCTGCCGAAATCCTGGTAGCTGTAGTCGAGTTCTATCCTGGCATTTCTGCTGAGGTTATATTTCATGCCGGCCCCCAGAGTCAGGCCGCCTTCGCCATCGAGCACGAACAGGTTTTCAAATCCGGCC
>SCKJ01000007.1 GCA_004124875.1 Fidelibacterota bacterium
TGGCCTGGAAGCTCTTTGATACGATGAATGCCCAAGATGTGCAGCAGACCCTCGACATGGCCATCGCCAAGTCGGGCGTGGACCAGATCCGGGTCAAGCACCGGCCGAGGCTGCTCTCAGACAACGGCCCTTGTTATCTGTCGAAGGAACTTAAATCGTATCTGCAGGAACGCGAGATGGAGCATACCCGGGGAGCGCCCTACCATCCTCAGACCCAGGGGAAGATCGAGCGTTATCATCGCACGATGAAGAATGTGGTGAAGCTCGATCATTACTACCTGCCCCGTGAACTGAAAGAAGCCATTGGCAGGTTCGTCACGCATTACAACAACGGCCGGCTGCATGATTCCCTCGATAACGTCACGCCGGCAGATGTCTATTATGGAAGAAAGGAGGAGATCGTCGCTCAGAGAATGATCACCAATAAAAAAGGCTCCCGCAGAGGAAGCGTTATAACCTGAAACCACAGCGCCAAGAGGTCGCTGTACCATGAATAGGTTACCCAGAAAGTCTCTCTTAACTTTAGTCTCAATCTACCCGAAAGGCTCTGACGACGTACAGTGGTGACTTTCTCTACTTCAGCAGCACCATCTTGATGGAATTAGTGTACTCAAGCGTTACCAGTCGGGCGATGTAGATACCTGATGGGACTCTCTTTCCACTTGCGTTCCTGCCATTCCACTGAATCTGATGGTAACCCGGCTCCATGTGGCTGTCCACCAGACTAGCTACCTCGCGAGCCAGGAGGTCATAGACGATCAGAGAGACATCGCTGGCATGGGGTAGCTCATATCGAATGGTAGACACTGAGTTAAAGGGGTTGGGATAGTTCTGAAAAATATTAAATATCTTGGCTATTTTGGGACTATCTCGAACATCCAGGGCTAAAAGCTGGTCATAATGGTAAAAGATGTTTGTAGAGCCACCGGTCTCGGCTACAAAATGAAGGACACCGGAATCTAGCGCATACGCTTCGATGCCCTCCATCTCAGGACCCGGTGGAACGATGATAACCGGTGTAGCCGTTCCAGTTGCAATGTCCACCTCATATACATAATCCCCATTGTCACAAGCGAGGTAGAGAAAATCTCCTAGAAAAGCGCCACCCTGAACACGAGAGAGTGTGGTATCAAGTTGAACCTCATCTATGAGAGCAAAGTTTTGGTTTGGGTCATAGACGAATAATTTATTGACACCATCAAATTCTGATGAGTAGAAAAAGCCGGTTCGAGGGTCCACCGCAACCCAGGGGATATGAGATTGAGGCACCAGCGCATAGTCTCCAGTGAAGATTAAGCTGGCTGTGTCAAATAGGGCAATGATCGGCTTGACATAGGAGCTATCCTCAATAGGTGCATAAAGTTTGCCCTCAAAATAGGCAATATCGCCGATATGATCGTAGCCTTGATCCTGAAGGAATTGCGGGATTGGATTTTGAGAACCATCTTTTTCAATAAACATGTCAAAATTCGCATCGGTTTTAAAAAGTCCTCCCTTGGAGGAGAAATACCAAAATACCCCATCGGTAGCCACCCCTTGCGAAAAACGCCCATCGACCTGATCTTTACTTTTTTCAAGCCAGCCGTCGGCAAAGACTAAGGGCAGAACTAACTGGATTGAAAAACTGTCGCTCCAGAAGTCAAAGACCTCGCTGGCAATGGATATGTCGAATAGGATGTCGTGATCACCTGCGCAATTCTCATTGACGTCTACTATATAATCGCCAGCTGTGGTGACGGTCGCCCCGGGGCCAATGTCTCCATAACTGTTTTGACCTTCCACCCTAATTTCAGTTATGCACGTATCGAGTGTAGATATGTCTGCGGTGATTGCTGTTGCAGTAGCCGTTGGGCCGTTGTTCCTGAGCGAAAGTTTTAAGAACGGACTGTCCCCGGGGTTTGGTAAAGTGTTGAACAGCGTGTAAGATTCTAATACCACCGGGCCGATAGTTGTAAATGTGCCCACGTTATTGAGCTCGAAGCTGACCGTGTGTGAATCGACGTAACTGACATGAAGATCGACAAAGTAAATTCGCTCGTCGACAGGCGGGACCGCCCAGGCATTCCCGAAGCGGCTGTCACCTGCTTCACCGTCGTGGTGAGCGCCGTCATCAAAGAGGGGCAAAGTATCGAGCGGAGCCTGGTCGGGCGCCTCTATCTCGGCGAAGAGACTAAGGTTCGCCGGCCCCGCCACCGTAGCTCTCACCACCACCGAATCCATGCCGGACACAGCATACGCCGGAGAGACGGAGACTCCCTCCACGTCTACAGGAGAAGTGTATCCATAATACAGATATGCCGAACCTGAAAAATTTCCATTATCATCATCCGCCCCAGCTCCCACGACAGCGTAGTCGCCGGAGATGGAAACTGAACTTCCAAACTCATCACCTGCCGCTCCATCAGAAGAAAGTATTTTTACCTTCTGTGCCCAGCTTGTGCCGGAGCGTTTGAACAGATAAGCCGAACCTGAAAGATTTCCATTATCATCATCCGCCCATGCTCCCACGATGGCGTAGTCGCCGGAGATGGAGACTGATCCTCCAAAAAAATCAAATACTGCTCCATCGGAAGGGAGTAGCTTCGCCTCCTGCGCCCAGCTGGTGCCGGAACGTTTGAACAGATAAGCCGAACCTGAACAACCTCCATTGTCGCTATCGCATGTTGCTCCCACGACGGCGTAGTCGCCGGAGATGGAGACTGAACTTCCAAACTCATCACCTGCCGCTCCATCGAAAGGAAGTAGTTTCGCCTCCTGCGCCCAGCTGGTGCCGGAGCGTTTGAACAGATAAGCCGAACCTGAAAGATTTCCATTATCATCATCCGCCCAAGCTCCCACGACGGCGTAGTCGCCGGAGATGGAAACTGAACTTCCAAACTCATCACCTGCTGCTCCATCGGAAGGAAGTAATTTTGCCTCCTCTGCCCAGCTTGTGCCGGAGCGTTTGAACAGATAAGCCGAACCTGAAAGATTTCCATTATCATCATCCGCACAAGCTCCCACGATGGCGTAGTCGCCGGAGATGGAGACTGAACTTCCAAAAAAATCAAATGCTGCACCATCGGAAGGAAGTAATTTTGCCTCCTCCACCCAGCTTGTGCCGGAGCGTTTGAACAGATAAGCCGAACCTGAACAACCTCCATTATCACTATTGCATGTAGCCCCCACGATGGCATAGTCGCCGAAGATGGAGACTGACTTTCCGAAACCATCACCTGCCGCTCCATCAGAGGCATGTAACTTTGCTTCCTGCGTCCAGCTCGTGCCGTTGCGTTTGAACACGTAAGCCGAACCTGAACCATCGCCATTATCATCATCCCCATGGGTTCCCACGACGGCGTAGTCGCCGGATATGGAAACTGAACTTCCAAACTCATCAAAGTCTGCTCCATCAGCCGCCTTTATTTTGAATTCATCGAATTGTGCGTAAACCGGCTGGGAAATAGCCAATAAAGCCGTCGCACAAATCGTCAGGGTTGGTGGTAGTATCTTCTTAGGGATAATATTCTCCCATTGTTTCTGCAGTGGCGGTGCTTGAGCTCGGTAATGAAAGCAGAGCGTCTGGAGTGATGGGGCATCGTGGTAAGGCCGTGTTAATGCCAAATATATGCACGGCGTAACTGGAAATCAAAAGCCCCCACTGATCGCTAGGAGGGCCACTTGGTGGAGGCTGCTTGTTTGTGCCTGCCGATGCATTTCGGGTGTCCCTGGGCATGGTGGCGGTGCCACCCTGCCGCCAGTCAGATAGTCCGGCGACCTACCGATCGTTGGATAAGGGGCGTATCCGGCAGGTATCCGGTGAAACGACTTTTGTGGCGACTTTTCCCTACTTCAGCAGCAGGATCCTTCTCCATACTCAGGACAAGCCATGATGGACTTGGTGTACTGGGGCGTCACCAAGCGGGCGATGGGGATGCCGGAGGGGACAGCTCTGCCGGACGCATCCCTTCCGGTCCAGGTGACTTGGTGATATCCTGCCGGGAATGCTCCGTTGCTCAGGCTCTGCCGGTAGACGTTGGTGTGCCCGTCCCGCAAGGAGAGGTAGACCAGGTGATCCTTTCCATCTTCGTCGCGATACACCGTGGGCGCCATGTTGGACCCGGCACGGGTCAACAGCTCCGCGTCGGAACCGGGGAGCGTCTGCCGGGACCGGGCCGCGGCAGCTTTCTGCTTCAGCGACAGCCGCCAGCTCAGGATCAACTCCCGGTACGGTTTGCCCGTCACCGCTGAAAGCGCGTCCTCGAATGAATCGTGGTGATAGATTTCCTCCATGACCTGGCGTATGCGATCAGAGCCGTAGGTTTCCTCGAAATAGCGCAAGAACGCCTGGCCTTCCTTATAGAGCAGGAATCCCGCCGCCATAAGGGACAGGCTTTCCAAGGGCAGGAGATGGTCGTGCAGGAGGGCGTCACGGATCACCATCTCGGCCTCTGTGTCCCAGCCGGTGGACCACCACTCCGCCATCCCCTCAATGAACCATAGGGGTGGCAGCCGCGGATCCAACACGCCGCCCAGCTTGGCCATGGCGTTGATCTTCGAGTACATGAATACATGCACCAGTTCATGGCGGATCACATGCCGGAAGTCGTACATCGAGCCGTTGTTGGGCAGCACCACCCGTCCCTTCACAAACTCGAAGAAGCCCCCCACCCCCTCCGGGATCATGAACGGGGCCGTGTTGGTCTGCTGGAAATGCAAATGGTTGCTGTAGATAACGAGCGGCACCAGCCGGTGAAGCGTATGATTGAACTTCTGCTCCAGCTCGTCAAAGGCCTCCTCAGCCCAGAATCCGGCCGCCCGTGCCAAGTCCTCCTCCTCCGGATAGTAAAATAGTTGGAAGTGGGGCGTGGTCAACACTTGCCAGTCGAACTGTTCGTACTGAATCTAGTTACGGCCGAAGTAGAACTGGCCTTGGGCCGCACCCAGCAGGAGCAGCATCAGTCCCACCAGCATGAAGGGGTGGGGGCCCACCAGTGGCGGATGGGAAATACCGGTTGGCAGGCTCCTCATCTCAGTGTGTCCCTGTGGCGGCGCATGCATGAAAGGTAGACACTTGCCGATATGAAGTCCATACCTGCCGGAAAAACTGGCGGCCCAGTGACCCATGAAAGTTCGGCAGAGGACGCGGGGCCAGCCGTCCGTTGGCCTCCGGATGAATTCTTGTAAGGCCTCCCTGTATGCCGTCAAAGCCAGGTGAGTTGCATGGGTCTAATACTAATAGACATATTTTGTGTCTCAATGATTTAGCTAACGCCTCTATTGAAGTGTTCTTTGATTGATCTTATCATGCCTGACCAAAATAATCTAACTATGCAAGTCAGCCAATTCTAACGGACCGGCCCCCCGGCCTTCGCGATCAAGCCCCGAATTTCTCGTTGAAATCATCGCTCGTCCTGGGCACGGACGGGACATTTGATCCCGCACATCCTCGACGAAGAATTAGTCAGCGTATCCGCCCCGTATCCGCTGGGGAGGTAGTTCAGGCATGAAAAGCGGGCTTGCCTACTTCAGCAGCACCATCTTGATGGACTTGGTGTACTCGGGTGTCACAAGCCGGGTGATGTAGATACCGACAAGGACGTTACAAGTATTGCGTCAGCTAAACCTTGGAAACACGAAATGAGTCTCTTAGTTTTAGACTCAAGTACCTCACATTGCTTTAACGATGTACCACAACAAGGAGGCTGGCCCATGCCCATTACCGATAGCGAAAAGACCCGTCGCAGAGCCCTGCTTAAAACCCACTATGACGTTGAAAACGACCACGACATGAATGGTATTATGGCGACCTTCGCCCCCAGCGCTGAGATGCTTTACAATCGCATCCCGTTCGCGGACCCGCAAAGCATTCGTCATGCGCACGACCTTCTCGGGTTTTCCAGCACGGACGGCGCCTTTAAAGATGTTCACAACTATATCGACGGCGAACATTTCACAGAGGACGAAATCATTGTCGAGGGACGCCTGTCCGGCAAGCATGTCGGTAAATTCCAAGGCATTGAAGCTACGGGCCGCAACGTCGAACTGCCGTTCGTTGCCTTTTATCACTTCGATAAGACCGACAAACTCATCTCCGAACGTGTGGTCATGAACCTCGGGGCGCTTGTCGCTTAGCGGTAGTCAGTTGTCCGCTGGGCGCTGGCACGATATCGAAGTCCCTATCCCTTTGGTATGGTTCATATTCAGGGAGATGCAGGAGCAACATTATCCTGCTGTTCGTCCTTTCCACCCTTAATCAGAAGCCACAGGGTAAGCGAAAATTCTGCGATGACAGCGGGTATAGCAACAAACACGAAGAATAATACTTCGTTGTTGGCGTAGCTTGAAGAAAGAAAATTTCCAAAGCTATCGATTTGATACCCGACAGATGCAATTATCAACAGGATGCCCAAAAACGAGGGCATTAAGTCTGACTTCAAGATTAAATAACCAAGCCCAAAAATATGAAGGCCGAAAAATATAAATGAAACATGCATTCCAAAATCGTAAGCATTCAGATATAGAATTGCTTGAGCCTGTAACTGACTTGGGTCAAAAGCAGTCATATAATTCGTACCATTATAAAGCTGCGTAATTGAAATCAGGTTTTCGAAGCGACCTGCAGAAATTGCCACAAACACCAGCCTGAACCACGCTGTAAGCAATGCGAGATTTTTGCTTACCGGCTTGAGAAAAACATATAGGGCCCATGCGATGACCACATCAACCGTCATTAAAAATAGCCAAATGCCAGTAATCTTGCGAAATAGTAACTCGGAAGCCCGGATATTATTGGCTGCTGTGGACGCATCTCCTTCCATAATTATACTCGCTAGAGCAAAATCACTCCCGAAAAAACTCAAAATGAAAACGCTTAGATAGCCAACCCCTGCGACGAGCGCAGCCTGGCGTAGTGAGATGTCGGCGATACGGTTTATCATTTCAATCTCTCCTAATTCGCTAGGCTTCGCTATTATGCGCCACCGTTATAACCACATTTCCCTTTTTGTGCCCCTTTTCAACATACCTATGAGCCTCGGCAGTCTGTTCTAAAGGATAGCGTCTATCAATGACCGATTGTATCTTGCCCGTCTCAATCAGCTCTTTGAGGATCACCAGATCTTTAATGATTTTCTTGGCTGGCCTCACATACGTGGCCTTGATAATGGCTTTTTTGCGGCCAAACATTGAAGTCCACAACATTGGGAAAATAGTTGCTGCCCCACCGGAATCAAGATAGACACCTTTTTGCTTTAACGAGCCTTTGGAATGTGAAAACGAGCTCTTGCCGAGCGTGTCAAAAATAATATCATAGGTAACACCGTCTTTGGAAAAGTCCTCTTGAGTGTAATCAATGACCTTGTCAGCGCCTAGAGATTTCACCAAATCTATATTCGTGGTGCTGCATACGCCGGTCACTTCCGCCCCAAAGTACTTGGCAACCTGTACCGCAGCGGTACCTACCGATCCAGAAGCACCAATGATAAGGACTTCTTGTCCGCTCTCAATCGTTCCCTTATCCCTAAAAAAATGCAGTGCTGTTAATCCGCCTTCAACGACAGCGACAGATTCCTCATAAGTTCTATTGGCAGGTTTAATAACCAGTGCCGCCTCTTCAGGCAGAGATATGAACTCAGCATAAGCACCGAAGCCGAGCCCCGCGTGTCCAAAAATTTGATCGCCGACTCTAAATAATGTTACATCTTTGCCAACGGCTTCAATTTCCCCGGCCAGCTCAATCCCTAGAATGTTTTTTTTGGGTTTTGTGAGGCCAGTGAAGAGTCTGGCAAAAAATGGTTCACCTTTTCGACCAGCGAGACCTGATGTTGTTGCTGTTGCTGCGTAAACCTTAATGAGTACTTCATTATCTTTAGGAACAGGTTTTTCTACCTCTTGGAGCTGAAGAACTTCCGGTGGCCCGTATTTTGTGCATACAATGGCTTTCATAAGTATTCCTACAAGGTTGCTTTGATTCGGTCATTTTCAGTAGAATATACTACAATACGTCCTGCATGATTGCGAAACCTACCGGTCTGGGCGGTGAGCTGCAGATCCCGGGCCGCCCTGCAGATGAAGATGGGCGGCCGGACGGCTGGAGAGCTCTGCTCGGGTGCGGGCGAGGTGGCCGCGATGCCGGGCTCCGGCAGAGCTGAAGTGGGCGCACCGGGCCGATAACTAGCCGCCGCCGTGCCGCTTCATGGCTTCATCCGGATCCTTGATGGCCTCTTGTAGATCCTTGAAGGTGGGGGTGATGAGTTTCACGATTTTGGCCTTGGCCCGGTAGGCCGGTGGCAGCACCCCCCGGGCCGTCGCTCTGTCATCCAGTTCCACGATCATCCACGCCTTGTGCTCGCCGTCCTCGCAGCCGTAGTCGGCGTGGGCCGTAAAGTGGGAGCCGCTCTCCATAAAAATCTTCATGGCCATAGCGCAGTCCTCTGGCTCGTGGGGTACCTCGATCAGGAATCTTTCCATGGCATGACCTTTCGCTGGTGATGTGTGACGTTGCTGGGGGGTGAGCCCGGCACCAATGTTACGGGCGGCAGCGGCGGTAGTCCATAGGCGCGCTGCGGAACTCCTCAATGAAGGCCGGTCGTCTGGACTGATCTGCCATCGTAATCTGTTGGAGGACCGAGGGAATGTAAGGCGTATTTGGAGGGATAGCAAAGGCAGGCAGGTTAAAAATATGGCCCTGAATGGGCACACACTGGATTGCTGATCCAGCGCAGCTCCGACGGAGGATTAGTCAGCGTATCCGGTGCGTATCCGGGAAACGATGTTGGTGATGACTTTTAACTACTTCAGTCGTACCTTCTAAATGGATTTGAAGCTATTGATTCGACCCAAAAAAAACCAGCTTAGAACTCGGCCTAACTTCTGGGGAGAGGGTCGATTATGTCGCGGGGCGGTCGTTGGCGATAGTGACGGGCGCCACTCAATTCAGTCCTGACGGCAACTACAGGTACTGGTTGTCCAGAGAGTGGGCGGTACCAGCTGATTCTTGTGCGTTCATAATGCTCAATCCTTCCACAGCAACAAGTGAAAAAGATGATCCGACTATTCGGCGCTGTGTCAGATTTGCTCAGGGCTGGGGATTTGGGAAACTGTATGTAGCAAATCTGTTTGCGTTCTGTGCATCAGAGCCCCACGACTTAAAACTGGCGGTTGATCCTATTGGACCAGATAATGACGAATTCATCTTAGCAGTGATAGGCCGGTGCAGACTAACCATAGCCGCTTGGGGCATAAACGGCGTGTATATGAATCGGCATAACCGGGTTTTGCAGATTATCTCATCAGTGGGAGGTCATTTGTGGCATCTAGGACTAAGCAATGCTGGACACCCTAAGCACCCATTGTATCTGCCCGCAGATGTTCAGCCTATTAAATGGCGGGTAGATCTTTGAATTGATTGTGGTGCCGGCGGCTCGACGGTATTATGGCCGTCCGCGCCTTTGGGGTATGGACCCTGACCAGCGGTTTGGTTCAAGGCACCGAATGGGCCGTGGCACAATGTTTTAGTACTCAGGAATTTTATAATTCTTACAGACGTGCCAATATTCGGACAATAGAATTAGCCCGGCTTGATCTGAGGGTCACATTCTTATTATTTGAAAAGGCAGTGATCATTTTGCTTCCAGTAATGACCCCTTTCCATCTCGTTCGATTTGATACCCAGATAGCTCACCAGGCTTATTCTTAGATGATCGAATTGCTGAAACTAAGCCAGTGAGATCGATGCCTAAAAATTGTTTATTATAGATCGCTAATTTATCTTTAGCCTTAATTAAATTCCCAGTTGCTCCTTTTAACTTACCGAGCGTCAAAGAATGTAGACCAGCTGCGAACTGTATTAAACCACGAATTATGATTTCCGCGTCGTCACTGGGACTATCAGTCATCTCTCGCCAAACATTTTCCCACGCCTCGTGCGCTTCATAATAGTGCTGTTTGTTAAAAAGCGCAACGCCCCTGGCGAATTCAACCTCCTGATTTTGTGAGAGGTGCGGTTCAGATAATCGACCTAGCTCAGATCTCTTCCGTTTACGTGGTGACATGCCAAAGGACGCAATCAATTACTGATTTGGGGTCTAGGCTATTTCGGAGGATAGGAGTGATTTGATGATTATAAACGCTAGCTAACCGAACCTACCATTTAGTGATGTAAAGCCAACAATAAGGCAACAGACAACCGCCTGTTCCTTCTTGCCCCTATCAGATGTAGTTGCTTGATGGCCAAGGTACTAAAAAGTAATCACTCGATCCACATCCACTGTTAATTGCGCTACTTCTTTCGGAGTAATCCACCTCGAATTTAACCACTCCAGGTCTTCATCCAAGACCCCCCGGGCCTTGCCGCACGCGCCTCAGGTGTAAATAGGTACATTGTTGTCCAATGCGCTCTGAATCAAATCTTTAAGTGGGGGAATACCCACAGGAATGACACTATCGGATACCACCTTCCTCGCCAACACGCTCGCATCGCCTGCAAGTATCACCTCCGGGTCGTGTCCCGCCTCTATTGAACCTTTAGCCAGCAAAAATGCCAAACCTGCTCGCGTGGGATCCTCCGAGCCGTGAGTTGATATTATCAAGATTCGCGCCATGTCAAAACACCCCCTGTCTTTGATTGATCTTCCATCAAATTACCTTATTTTATTAATTTGTTACCCCCGCCTGTACGTCGTCAGAGCAATGTGAGCTGCTCAGGTCTAAAACTAAGAGACCCATTGCGTGTTTCCAAGGCTTAGCTGGCGCCTGGATTGCTTTCTGTTTTCACTGTACCTCCAACCAGCATCAGGCATATGCCCATGCACGTGATTTTGGAATACATAAACACCTCCTTCTTTATCCTCAGAAGATAACGAACCTATATGCCCCACCCGCCACTCACGTGAATATTGGCACCCGTGATGTAGCTGGCCTCCTCAGAGAGCAGAAAGCGGACGATCGATGTCGCATCCTGGGTGCTGCCCACATATCCCGCAGGGATCTTCTTAGCCATGGATTCTAGTTCTTCTTTGGGCGCACTGCCCGAGTCGACAAACCCTGGCGATATGGCGTTGACAGTGATTCCGTCGCCCGCTAACAACCGAGCCAATGACCGCGTGAGTATGAGCACGCCGACCTTGGCGATATAGTGCGCCGTTAAGTACGGTTGGGCCACCTGCTGATCCGCTTTGGCCATACTAAAATTGATAATACGCCCCCATTTGCGCGCTCTCATGCCTGGAGCCACGACTCGACTAAGGTAGAACACCGGATGCAGGTTATTATCAAACATCGAATGCCAACCTTCTAAGCTTTCATTCAGAAGATTGATGCGGTGATAGGGTCCGGCACAGTTGATCAGGGCATCGATCTGTCCCCACTTCTGCTCCACCTGGCCCGCGAACTCCTCAGCGGCCTCAGGGTCGGATACATCGCACCGCACGGCCAGCCCGTCACCGCCCTGCTGTTGGATCTCCTCTTGGGTCGCTTGACCCTCCTCTGCGCTGGTACGATAACATATGGCCACAGACCAACCATCTTCAGCCAGAGCCAGGGCAAGGGTACGTCCAATGCCGCGCGCGCCGCCTGTGATCAAGGCTACTCGTTTGCTCATTATTTACTCCTTTCGATTCTTAGGAAGATAATTCTCTCCTTACACTATATGCGATAGCACGGGTCCCATTTGGTGTGGTCAATTATAGTTGCTTGAGATGGCAGCCTATTGAGAGTTAGCGGTCCGCACGCTAGAGTTTTTGCTCCCTGGACATTATGGATTTGCATGGGTGCGACGCCAGGGCTATGGCCAGGTCATGTGAAAATCGGGTGCGGCTCAGAAAAATTGGGCCGTCCGCTGAATGAGTAGTTCGGATACAGCTTCTCTTATCTTCCTATCTCATCAGCGACCACCGGGACGAAGCTTCGTATGGTCACTCGAGTTTCAGTGCCCGACCGAGGCTGCTCATCCTGCCAGATCGGTCCCAACACAATGCGTCGGGGAAATGCAGGGTCTCCGCTCATGACTATCCGGATGTCTCTGCGACCGCTTCCAAGCAGCTCATCTCGCACCAGGTCGAAAAGCCCTGGCGCGGTAAACGGATAAGCCTGTTCCTCGCGGAGTTTCAAGGGATCATCCCAGCGCCTCTGATCCGAGTTCCAATACATCACAATTGCCCCGGTGATCTGGCCTTGAGACACAGTGATCTCATTCCGCCGGCGTTCACCCTGCCCCTCTACCTCAGCAACAATCCTGTAGCTCAGGACAGGATTGGCCTGCCACCGAGCCTTAGCATCATTTACCATCTGCAGAGAGGCCGGTTCTAACCTCCCGCCACAGCCAGTCAATATGCTAGCCGTCAATAAGCCCAAGATCAGCGCGTTCCAGCAAGTATGTCCGTGAAAGCTTCTTCTCATTCTACAGTAGGGCTTCGATAATAACTCTCCAGAGACTTCTGGTCGCATGGAGAACAGCGGCGATGGGCGGCCTAATTATGATTTAGATACCTGTCTTCAGGTGGGAAATATCGGACTTACCAGTCGTTGTTAGGCCTCGAATAATTTCAGCGCTTGCGCTTCTTCTTAGTTTAGACCATATACCACCCATGTCGGTGAACATGATGGCGACGAGTTTCCGGATGGGGTCAGACATGGAAGTCATTCCGACACTCGAAAATCCCGCGGGCGGCGGAGCTCCCCAATGAAGGCTGAGAGTGTTGACTGCTGTGCCATTATAGTTTAGTGATTAGCCGACGGAATGTAATAGATAGATGCGTGGAAAGCAAAAGGCTGGCGGGTCATAAATATGGCCCTAGCTGCGCATCCACTGGACTGGCAATCCAGAACATCACCGCCGGAAGACTTGAAACCGTATCCGCTCTGTATCCGGCTGGGAGGCTATTTCAAGCCTGAAAGGCGGACTTTCCCTACTTCAGCAGCCTCATCTTGCCTGTGAGGGTGCGGCTGGCTGCCGCTGGGCCTTGGATAAATCATCTCGCGGTTCCTGTGTAACGGCTCCGAGCCTTGAAGCATCATAAGTCATGTCTCGCTGACAGCCCGCGCAGTGCGTTAGAAAGCGTTGTAATTTTCTCCGTATATAAAACACCCTTCTCTGTAAGGTAATATGATGAAACCAATCGTGAATCCTGATGATTTTCCGGGTGCCCAACATAGTACATATTTAAACGCTGCGAACGTTGCTCTGATGTATAAAGGCGCCGAAGAGGCTATAGCTGATTGGCAAAAAGATGTTGCGGAAAATGGTAGTATGAATTTTGATGAATTTGCCGAAGCGGGCGTTTTCGATGAATTACATGTTGTAGCTGCTCGCCTGTTAAACGCCTCGCCTGATGACATAGCTGTGGGTTCAAGTGCGACGGAACTGCTTAGTTCGTTGGCTTGGGCAGTTGCACCGGCTCGAGATAAGAATGTTGTCAGCACAGATATTGTATTCCCCAGCACAATTTATCCTTGGCAACGCGTGGCAAATTTCACCGGCTGTGAAATTAGATTCGCTCAGGGAGAAAATAGTTATGCGAATCCAGATGCGATTATCCAACTGATTGATAAGAACACGAAGGTCGTCTGCATTTCACATGTTGAATACCTTGGTGGCCAGCGTTTTGATTTGGCGAGATTAGGAGCAGCGGCCCACGAGCGTGGTGCTTTATTCGTCGTAGATGCAACGCAATCTGCAGGTGCGATACCGATAGATGCTCCCGGCTATGCGATAGATGCGCTGGTTTGCGGGGGATACAAGTGGCTTTGTGGTCCGTTTGGCGCAGCTATCATGTACCTTGACCCTGAATTGCACACTGCGTTAGAACCAGGCTTGGTTGGATTTCGGAGTCACGCAGATATGTGGGATCTTCGGGCGGATAGAATTGAATATCCGAAAACGGCAAAACGATTTGAGTATAGTACGATGGCATTTGGATGCGCACTTGGTTTAAGGCGCTCCATAGAATATCTTTTGAATATTGGTATAGAACGTATTTTTAAATATAATAAATACTTATCTGATGAGTTGATCCAGGGACTGCATGACCGGGATGTAGATATTACTTCGCCCTTAAATGAGGCAGAGCGAACATCCATAGTCACGGCACGTTTTCAGGGGCAAGATTCGCTGAAAATTGCCCAGCAACTTAAGGCTGCTCGAGTGGCAGTGTCCTGCAGGCAAGATATCATCAGATTCTCGCCACATGTTTACAATAACATAACTGACATAGAGCGGGCTTTGGAATGCATTGATGATATTTAAATGGCCCAGTCACACCAGTGTACGTCGTCAGAGCAATGTGAGTCAGCCTGATGTTATGAATCTGCCCCCCCTGCCTCCGCTCTCAACCTCCGCATTGATCGTTGAATAATTTGCTCTGGATGGGCACGCACTGGATTGACGGTCCAGCATTCTCTCGACGCAAGGCTCGGCAGCGTATCCGGTATGTATCCGGTTGGGGGCTATTTCAGGCCTGAAAGGCGGGCCTGCCTACTTCGACAGCACCATATCGAGGCATCGACATCGGCACAGCTTACCTCTTCTTCAGATACCGCATCGTCAGATTCATTACCTGGTTAATGTTTTCCAGCTGATAGGTGTATCTTGATGATTTGACCTGTTTCCTGTTCTCATTGAAATATTTGCCGCTCAGGTTGCTTACTTCATCCGATGTGGCGAGATAGGTATATGTTTCAGCCATCTCTTCTGGCGATAAGGCAGATCTGCTTTTCAAAGAGTACAGACGTTTCATCATGGGCGAGAGGTTTGGGTATTTGTTGATATCAACCTTGACGGCAGGTACGCGGATGCAATTCGCAGTGATGCTGGTGTCGCTTAGTTTTTCAGCAAGCCAATAGGTATAGATGACCTGCGCTCTTTTGGATTGATAATAAGCGTTGGTTACCCTGAACCTCTTCTTCCGAAATTCAGGATCATTTAGATTAACCTTTAAGCCCGGCTTTGCGATGAGTCCTTTTGAGGCGATAGTAATGACGCGGCCTTGATCGCTATTTTTCAACGGATCCAATAGCAGATCTGTAAGGAGAACGGGGCCCAAATGATTGGTTGCCCAGATACTTTCAACACCTTCACTTGTGTATTGAACCTGCTTTTGGGTGATATCAAAAATGGCAGCATTATGAATCAGAACGTCGAGAGTATCATGTTTCTCTCGGAAGCTCTGGGCGAGCTTCTGGATGGATTCCTGTAGCGACAGGTCTACTATCATTAATTCTATACTATCACTATCACTTTTTTTCTTGATTTCCTGGAGCGCGACTTCTGCTCTTTCTTGACTTCTACACGCTATAATAACTTGGTAGCCCTGCTGGGCTATTCGGATGGCAGCAGCCTTGCCAATACCGGAATTGGCACCAGTAATCACGCAAACTTTTTTATCCATCATTGTCACCCTGTGTGTAGGACTATAGAACCTTTTGGACATATGGGGCTAAAAAACTATGAGATACATTCCACGACTCCAAGGTTTAATAACACCTCATCCCAAAACCATCGAAATTTTGCTAGCGACAACGCCCCCTACCTGAGCAGCACCATCTTGATGGACTTGGTGAACTTGTACGTCGTCAGAGCAATGTGAGCTACTTGGGTCTAAGACTAAGAGACACATTCTGTGTTTCCAAGGTTTATCTGACGCCTCACCTGAAGCGTCCCCAGAAGGATCTTCTCTCAGAACGTTTTGCCTTCCATGGGCACTGGATGATCAGTCCAGCACTTCCCCGACGGCAGGCTAGCAAGCGTATCCGCTATGTATCCGGTTGAGCGGCTATTTCAGGCTTGAAAGGCGGGCTACTTCAGCAGCACCATCCTGAGGGACTTGGGGTAGGCTGGTTTATTCAATACGCTGCCACCTGGAAGACTCTCCGGCGGGGAAGCCCGGCGATGAAGGTGGCGAGAGGTAAGGGCATTAGAGGCCACCGCCGTACTTTTGTTCGATCCGGCTGAAGCCAGGCTGTTGCGTCAGCGCCGCCCAGCGGGGGTCAAGTAAGAGCTCTTTAAAAGAGAGATCGCCGGGCAATGTCAGTAACCGGTCCACAGTCTCAATGGCGGCTTCGTAGTCCTCGGTAATCGTCTGGATCATGGCCAGATCAAGGAGCCGCAAATAGCCTCGCCAGGCCTCCCTGGTTACGGGCAGCTCTGCGACTCCTCGCCGCCCTGCCTCCAGCGCCTTTTCCCTCTCACCCAGTCCGGCCCAGGCCAGTCCCAGGGCGCTGTAATAGCGGGCATCATCATAGGAGCGGGGTTGGCTCTCTTCAAGCCAGGCGCGGGCTGAATCGAACTGGGCTTTGGCCAATGCTGTATCCCCCATCAGGTGGTACATCTGGCCGGCCAGAAATGACTTTGGAATAATAAAAAACTGAACATCGATGACTTCAATGGGCATGCTCCGCAACAGGGCCAAGGCTTGGTCATTCTGCCCATCGAACATCTCCAGCAACACGCTGATGTATGTTAACCACGGATTACCTTTCAGGCTGGCCTGGGCCTGTGCAGCTGCCAGCATCTCACGAGACCTGGCAGTGTTCCCGTCCCAGCGATAAAGAATGCCGGCCGCTATATAATAGGTTCTCCATTGGTCGGGCGCCATTGAGATCGCCTTGTCGAGACTGGCCATGGCCTCCGGGTAGGCCCTGTTTAACCCATAGGTTATGCCCATGTTGAGAAGTATAGTTGTATTCAGCGGGTCAAACGAAGCAGCACGCCGCCAATGCATTGCCGATTCCTCCATTTTTCCTTGCCGGCGCAGGACAGTCGCATAGCCTTCAGTAACATCGGGATTATTGGGCCAGACCGCCCGGATATTGTCAAATTCCTTCAGTGCGCCATCATAATCCAGGTAACATTGATACAGATACATCCCTTTTGCATAAAGCACAATAGGATCGTCCGGCGCAAGCCGCTCCGCCTGGCTCAGGGCCTCTCGTGCCAGTAAAATCCTCTCCGCACTATGATCGAAGTGGAACCAGTACATGGATGCATGCATGCTGGCCTGGCCAGCATAGGCCTGGGCATAGGTGGAGTCCAGCGCCGCCGCCTTGGTATACATGCTGAGGGCGTTCTCAAAACTTTGCTTGGTGTAACCCCTCTCCGCGCTGCGATCACCCAACAAGACATAATTGTAGGCCTCGGGATTGACTATCCGGGACTCCGCCAGACGGGCCTCGACTTCAGGCGACAGCGTCAGGTTAATCTCGTTGGCGATGGCCCTGGCAACGTCACGGTGGAGGCTCAAGATATCCTCCAGTCTGCGATCATATTCACTGGCCCACAGGTGGAGGTCGGTGCGTCCATCGATCAGCTGAGCAGTGATGCGGACCATACCGCCAGCCTTGAGCACCGAGCCCTCCACAATCGCATCCACACCCAGTTCGGCGGCTATCTCCGGCACACTTTTATCCGAGTTTTTGTAGCGCATTGCTGAAGTGCGGGAAATCACCTTCAGTCTGGAGAATCTTGTGAGCTGACTGGTCAATGCTTCGTGCATGCCGTCTACGAAATAGTCCTGGTCAGGATCGCCCATCAAGTTTTCCAGGGGCAGCACAGCAATGGATCGAATCTCTCCAGATGGGTCAATGCCACGCCACGGCCCCCAGAATGCGAAGGCCACCACTACCACGGCAATGGCAACGATTGCGGCATTATCTTTTACTCGGTCCCGCAAGGCCGCAGGTCCAATTTTCGCAATGAGCGAAGGATACCCTGTGGCAGGCGCGGAACCCCTTGCCCCCGCCTCCCAGGGTAATACAATTTTGTAGACGGTCACCTGTTCAACGATCCCCTTGAGCTTGCGCTCGCCTAGGCGTTGCAGTCCTCCGGGGGTCTTGTTGCGCACCTGGTGGGCCACGTCCTCGGACATACATATGCCCCCCGGTTCTGCCAAGGGTTCAATCCGGGAGGCGATGTTTACAGCATCACCCAAAACATCATCGCCATCCATCACCACATCGCCAATGTGCAGGCCGATGCGCAGCAGGATGCGCCGCTCAGGGGCAGCCGAAGAATTATGCTCAACCAGCATCTTCTGAATATCGATGGCGCACCGGGCCGCTTCCACCGCACTGCCAAACTCCACCAGGAAGGCGTCGCCGATAGTCTTGATTTCGGTGCCGTTGTGCCGGGTAAACAGGGGGCGCAACAACCGGCGGTGCTCCTCCAGCAGCTCCAGGGCGAGGGCCTCGTTCTTCTGAGACAAGGCGCTGTAGCCCACCAGGTCAGTGAACATAATGGCTGCGAGTTTGCGCTTCGATTCACTCATGGGGATGATTCGCCATCCGGAAGACCCGCCGGCGGCGGAGCTCTGCGAAGAAGTTGGAGACGGGCGATGGCATCAGTTGGCCACCCCGTATCTTTGTAGCAATGCCTCGAACCGAGGGTCTGCGGAGAGCGAATCGCTAAGCCATGCGTAGGGGATACTCAGTAAGGCCCTAGGATCGGGCAGATTATCGGCATAGGCGTCGATAAACTCAAAGGCCCTGTCCATCTCGCCTAATGCTGCTAAAACAAGCGCACTTACGAGTCTACTATCATCAATACCCAGTAGGCTTGTTCCACCAGCAGGAGTGGTTGGCAAGAGGTTTAACGCTGCCTGCTTATCGCCGCCCAAGGTATGAATTGCCGCCAGATTCACTCTGTATAGCAATGAATCCCTGGGTGTGCGCCGTGGAAATCGAGAGAGTAGCTCTTTGGCCTGCTCCCCGTTTCCGGCGAAGGCGTGGGCGATAATGAGCTCGAAGATGTTTGCGCTGAACTGGGGATCGATTTTCCAAATTTCATCCCATTCACTAAATGCTTTCCCGGTTTGCCGCCGGGCAGCGAAATTAGCTACCCTATTGCTTCGGATGATTGCAGAACGGGGATCAAGCGCCACTGCCCGGTTAAGATTTTCCTCCGCACCAGATAGGTTTCCCTGGAAAAACAGGGCCATGCCATACCAATGGTATGCGGTAGCATAATTGGGGTCGAGGGCAATGGCTTTCTGATAATAGGGCTCGGCTTCCGTTAACAAATCGGTCACAAATCCCAAGGCAACGTATGGCTGGGCCAATCCAGGCTCAAGGGAGATGGCATTTTGGGCAGCTTGGCGGGTCATTGTGGCGGCGATGTCGGCACCCATCTCCATATAGGGAGGCGCAAGCGCATAGGCCTCGGCCAGAGCAGACCAAGCCAGGGCGCTGGTGGAGTCATAGGCAATAGCTGCCTTGAAATGTGTGATGGCAGCCGAGAGTGACTCGCCGGTTCGCTTGTTCCATAGAGACCTGCCGCGAACATATTCATCTAAGGCCCGGGGATCGATTTTCTTGGTGGTCGTGGGCGCATAGGTAACGCCCCCTTGCAGGGTAGCCGCCACCTGCTCGGTAATGGCCCGGGCCACTTCGCTGTGCAGCGCAAAGATGTCCACCAGATCGCGGTCAAAGTTGTCCGACCACAGATGCTTGTCGGTGCGGGCATCAATGAGCTGGACGGTTATACGCACACGTTCCCCAGCCCGCAAGACAGAGCCCTCGACGATGGCATCTACACCTAGCTCTTGGACGATCCGGGCCGTGGGAATATTTTTGCCACCATAGAACATGGCCGAGTTCCTGGAAATCACCGTGAGCCCCTGGACCTTGGAGAGCTCGCTGGTCAGAATATCGTGCATTCCGTCGACGAAAAATTGCTGATCCGGGTCATTGCTGAGGTTGTCCAATGGTAGCACGACCAAGGATCGAATCGCTCCATTGGTGCCATCCCCGCCCCACTTTCCCCAAATCCCGAAGGCGACGGCCGCGATAGTCACCGCGATGAGCGCACGGTTGCTGGTGCCCGGTTTCCCTGTAGATCGCCCTTCAGTCCGCACGATCCCCTCAGGGGTGATGTCGAATATCCAGGCCAACCCCACAGCGATGGGGAACCCTACCAATAGCAGAATGATGATGAGGCTGCCGATCCATTCGGGTATGTGCAATGGCTCGAAAATGCTGTCAATGATCTGAAACATTACGAAGGCAATGCCGCCATAGAAGGCAGCTACCCGGAAGACCCTGCGCCTGCGGAGCTCAGCGATGAAGGCCGATAGTCCTGATTGCTGTTCCATTTTGTACTGGCGATTAGCCGACGAAATGTAATAGATAGTGGCGGGAATAGCAAAAGGCTGGCAGGTAATAAATATGGCCCTGGCTGGACACGCACTGGATATTTTGTCCAGCACCTCCTCGACGGAAAATTAGTCAACGTATCCGGTATGTATCCGGTTGGCAGACTATTTCAAGCCTGAAAGGCGGGTTTCCCTACTTCAGCAGCACCATCTTGATTGACTTGGTGTTCTCTGAGGTGACCAATCCGCCAGCGCATTCCATGCTGACCATCAATGCCGATGGCACACCTCTTGATGCGGGTCGGCAGCGGCTGCGCAGTTAAAATACGACCGGTTTCAGGCCAAGCTCCTTGAGTATCGCCTTGAATCGGGGGTGGTCCCTCACAGGTTCGTTTATCAAACCAAGACTGATGAATGGCATAGACGGATTGCGCTCTGCCATACCTTTCTCTAGCCAGTCGAGGGCTTTTTCATAATCCCCTAATCCAAGATAGGCAACGCCCACAAAAAAGCCCCACGTCTGACCTTGGGCCGCGCCCGCCTCCAAGACATTAATGATAGCCATCGCTTCGTCTTTTTTGCCGGCGAGACCCAGAGCATGAGCGTGCATCATCTGAGCCGACGGAAGGTCTGCCAGTGCCCGAGCCCGCTCATGGAATGGCAGTGATTCTTCCAACCGACCCGTGAGGGCCAGCAGGATGGCCAGAAAATGATGCGAAAAATGAAAATTAGGCGCCGCCAAAACGGTCTCTTTCAGTTCAGCAATGCCTTCCTCAACATGGCCCATCCAGGCCAGAAAGAATCCGTGGTAGGTTCTGACCATCTCCGAGAGAGGATCAAGCTCCAGGGCAGCATCCAGGCGGCGCCTGCCTGACTCAAACTTTTGCAGCAATATGTGGCACTGCCCATAGTTTAGCAGTACCGGCGGCGAATTAATCTTCAGGTTAACAGCCTTCTCAAATTCGCGCTCAGCCAAGTCCCAATCCCACTCATAATATAACGCGATCGACGCCAAGGCACCGTGCCCTTCAGCCAGATCGGGATCAATTTCAAGTGCCTGTTGGGCCGCTTTTTTTGCCGTGGGTATGGCCTCATTTGCATTGGCTAGACCGTACAACGCCAAATGAACATACACTTCTGCAAGATTGGCATGCGCAGCGGCATACTGGGGATCAATTTTCAAGGCCTGCTGGTAGAAATCTATGGCAGCCAGCATGCCTTCCGGCGTCTGTTTATACCATTCAAAATTTCCTTTCAGCCAAAGAGTATAGGCTTCCATGTTGTCGGTAGCTTGCTTGACCAACTGTGTCTTGTGGCTTCCGGTCAGGCGTACTTTCAGGCTCTCTACAACAGTACGGGCGATCTCGTCCTGGATGGCAAATACATCCTCCAGTTCCCGGTCATATTTTTCGGACCAGAGATGATAACCGTCGGCCACGTTGATCAGCTGTGCGGTAATCCGAATCCGGTTGCCCGCCTTGCGCACGCTGCCCTCCAGCACTTTGCCCACGTTGAGCCGCTGTCCAATCTCCCGGATATCGATGGTTTGCCCTTTAAATACGAATGCAGAGGTGCGGGCCACGACCTTCAGTCCCGCGACCTTCGCAAGGGCGTCAATCAGCTCTTCGGTCATGCCGTCGCAGAAGTACTCATTCTCCGCATCGGCGCTCATGTTCACGAACGGCAAAACAGCGATTGAGGGCTTCTCCCCATCGGGCCTCTGTTCCTCGGCGGGCGCTGGGTGCTTCCCTTGGCCCGGAAGGAGCAAAGCGTATACGCTGATCGGCCGGGAAATGCCCTTCAGATTTTTCTGCCCGAGAGGTCGGGTTTGTATATCAACCTGGTTTCGGATATCGTCAAACACACGTTCAGATATGCAGATGCCGCCGGGGTCCGCGAGCGGCTCAAGGCGGGAAGCAATATTGACGCCGTCACCAAAGACGTCCGCATCCTTGAATACCACATCGCCGATGTGGATGCCGATGCGCAAAGTCAGCGTCTGATCATCTACCAGGGAAGCCTGAATTTCCAGAGCACATTGCACTGCTTCCACAGCGCTAGTAAAAGCAGAGAGCGTACCATCACCGATTTCTTTTAGCCACTCTCCATTGGCGCTCTCGATGATGGGCTTCAGAATCTCCCGGTTGCGATCCAGCACGTTCAAGGCCAACTGTTCGTCCCGGCCCATCAGGGCAGTGTAGCCCACGATGTCGGTGAACATGATGGCCGCGAGTCTGCGCTTAGAATCTGGCATGGAGCCTATCCCGCCACGCGGAAGACCCTCCGGCGGCGGAGCTCTTCGATGAAGGCCGATAGTCCTGATTGCTGTTCCATTTTGTACTGGTGATTAGCCGACGGAATGTAATAGATGGCGGCGAGGATAGCAAAGGCAGGCAGGTTATAAATATGGCCTTGGCTGGCCACGCACTGGACGATCGATCCAGCACATAACCGACGGGGGATTAGTCAGCGTATCCGTCCCATATCCGGTAATCGGTGCGGTTATGTACGGTTATTTACGGCAATCTGCAGATTTGTGGGTGTTCGGACTGATAAAGAAAAAGCCCCCGTAGGGGCAGTTTCTCCTCGAGTGCCGCGGAGAAGACTCGAACTTCCACGTCCAGATGGACACTGGATCCTAAATCCAGCGCGTCTACCAGTTCCGCCACCGCGGCGCTTCGGTGATGTTTTCCGCCAGCTAGTTTAACCTGCGCCTCAGGCTGAAAACAGCTCGACCCTATGGCATCAGGATCATCTTGCGGGTGAGGGTGCGGCCGTCCGCGCGCAGCTGCAAAAACAGCAACCCGCTGGCCACTTTCTGCCTGGCGTCATTGCGGCCATCCCACACGACAAGATGGTAACCTGCCCCGGTCAGACCATCGTGTAATGCCGCGACCTGCCGGCCGAGCAGATTGTAGACGCCCAGGTGAACCTCAGTCTCTACAGGCAGACCAAATCGCACTGTCGTCGAATCGCGAAACGGGTTCGGCATGTTCTGATCCAATACCGCTTCATCGGGCAGATCAACCACGACCGGTCGCGGCCGGTCCCGCAGGGGGACTCTGTCGATAATGGTAACGCCTTTGTTCTCACCCCAATAGCCCCTGCCCAACACAAATACGGCCTCGCTGGAGGGCAAACTCTCCCGGCCGGTCTTGCGGCTCCAGCCCTGAAAGATCATGCGCTCCGGGCTCCTCTGCCGGGAGTTCCACGATGGATCGGCATCCATCCCGGGCCGGGCCATGATGGATGCCGTGCCGTCCTGCCCCACTCGACCGGCCCCTGCCACAAACAGACCCTCATCGCCGGGGATCGCGCGCAGCAGGGCGATCTCGTCGCCGGCCTCCAGGAATGCCCCACTTATGGTCGCCTCGCGAATCGTAACAAAATGGGTCTGCCCCCCTACAGGCGGCGGCGCCTTAAAGTGCGAAGGACCTTGCCTGGGCGGCGTCAGGTGCACCAGGGAAGGCACGCCCTGGGAATAAATTGCCGCCCCGTCGCAATCTATGGCCGTTATGTCGCTCACTGGCAGCAACAGGGTCGTGTCGCGATGGGCCACCACTTTCTGCGTGAAAATGAGCTCGGCAACGGCTCTGCCGGTTGTCGAATCCGGCGCCCCCGAATGGCCGGGCAGTGACGTATTCATGATGTTCAACTTTATAACGCCTTCAGCGGCAGAGTAATCGACCATGGCCGAAGGCCACCCCTCACTGGACCGCACACGGATCAGCTCAAGCAGATCATCAGCATACCCAACGTTAAGCGAAAGCGAGCAGACCGGGCGCGCCGCAGCCAGAAGAATCGGCACCACCACCAGCCTCGATGGCGCCACAGACAGTTCGGCCCCGCCCACAAACAGTTCTATCGCGCCCACAGATATGGCCCCCGCCATCCCTGGCAAATGATGGGAGACCCCTCCTGCAGCAGCTACTTCCAGACCCGTCACCTCGATTTCGCGATCACCTGGCTCGGCCGACGCCGCTACCCTGAACGCAATGGTCATCACCGGCCCGTTGCCGGGAGCAATGACCTCATGGGAGGGCGAGGAGACGACGAGACGCCATGTTTGAGCCGTCAACGGCTGCAGATGCATGACGGTCCCCGCTGGCAGCCGGCCCACCGCCGTCGCGCCCGATAGCGTTATGTCGTTGTCGGACAGATGAAGGGTCAATTGCATGGCGGCAACCGGGCGATCATTCTCCAGGTATAGGGCCAGTTCTCCAGCCGAGCCGGGGGCAACGGGTTGGCCCGATCCTATGCGGAACGTGGCTATGGGGGGTTGCCACGGGGAAATAACGCCGCCAGACCCAACGCCCGGCAGCATCTCGCCCTCCGCGTCCAATAGCATGATGCGGCTCACCTCCACCGGTCCCACCCTGCGGCGCTCGGTCGGCTCGCTCACCGTCAGCGTGACGATTCTGCCGCTGCCGGGCAGCAGGGTCTGCTTCGAGGTGGCACGGCCTGAGACCCGTAGCGCTCCCGGACCCAGACTGTCCAGGGCGATCGTCCAATCAGGGGGCACGCGCCGATTGAGGGTAGCGGTCAAGCGCGCCAGGGTGAGGGGCTGGAGACCTCGCAGGACAAAACCGAAGGAGGAGATGGGCAGGTCATTGGTCATGGCCAGGGGCAGCTGCAGCGGTTCGCCCAAATGCCAGGGCGTTTCCACAACGCGGACTTCCACCGGCAGCAGAAACCGTGCGTCGCTCCATGTGGTCGGCGCGGACACGTAGTCACTGTCATAGACAGCGGCGACACGGTACCGGTAGCGCTGTCCCGAAACGGCTGCGGAATCGATGGCGCTGTAGCGCAAGACGCCACCGCGCCGCGGAACGTTCAGCCACCCCTCTGCAGGCTCGCCGCCGCTTGACCTGTAAATCCTGAAGCCGGTGAGCGCGGGACGGGTAGACAGCTTGCCCGGTGCGTCCCAGCCGACGACAATGTCGCCGCCGGACGTGTAATCGATAGTCACGGCTGATGGGGAGTCCAGGTGTCCCGGGTAGATGGAGATGCGTCCCGCCGTTTTCGATCCGGCCACCACGCCACGCCCATTTCGTGACAGGAGCGTCACATCACCCATTAACAGGTCAACTTCCTGCCCGGCAGCATCAGTGGATATGGCCCAATCGAGCGACACGGTAGTGGCGCGGTCCGCTGCCTGTGTGCCGCCTGCCACCCAGGTCAGGCGGTAGGTAGCCGAACCGTCCGGCTGCGACGGCGGACTGTAGGCCACGCTGTCCACCTCTAATCCAAGCCCGGCGTAGGTACCGGCAAGGCTGATGACGTTAGGGTCCATGATGATGTCAATAATGACCTGAGCAAGAGGGTAGGGGCTGTCGATGTGCAGGTCCACCGACACCGTGTCTCCGGCATCACCTAGGGCTGCGCCGATGGTTATGCTGGCCACCGGGCCGATCGTAATGGTGGCGCCTCTGGTCCGCACCGGCAGCTCCTTGCCGGCCTGATCGGACAGAGTCGCAATCTTGAGATCCAACTTGCCATAGCCTGCAAAGGAAGCATCGGCTGGCCCACGAAACATGAGCAGGGCCACAGGTCCGCTGCCGGTCACAAGGTTCCGGCCCGCGGGATCGAACATGACGAAAGCTGTCTCTTCCCGGCTGCCCGAGGAGGCGCGCTGGATGCGCCAGCCGTCCGTCCGCTGAGTGGTTAGCACGGTGTCCAGAGTCAAGCCTATGTCAAATATCCGGATGGAAAAGCGGATGCCACTGATGACTGAGCCGGGATTGTCAACGCTCAAGGGAACGGGAAAATAGCCGCTTGAGGCCGTGAATGCGAGGGAGGGCAGGGATAGTTCAACCGGGGACTGCGCGCCGCTGCCAAGCGCGAGCCCCAGGGCGGCAATACTGACCAACCGCCGCGCACCGGCGGCCATCATCACTTCAGGCCGGAGAGCGCCTGATCAAGGTCGGCCTCCAGGTCCCGGACATCTTCAATGCCGACCGATAACCTCACCAGTCCATCCGTCAGGCCGAACGACTCGCGCTTCTGTCTGGGAACGGAGCCGTGCGTCATGGTCGCCGGATGGTTCACAAGGCTTTCGACCCCGCCAAGACTTTCGGCCAGGGTAAACACTTTTACGCCGCGTGCGAAGCGTCGCGCATTGTCCAGCGATCCGGTCTCAATGCTGATTATGCCGCCATACGCCGGACGGCCATCGGGGCTGGTCTGCTGGCGCGTTGCCAAGGCATGCTGCGGGTGGCTCTCCAGTCCCGGATAGAACACCTGTTTTACCTCTTGCCTGTCGACCAGAAAACCGGCCAGCCTCAGCGCGT
This sequence comes from Fidelibacterota bacterium, assembly GCA_004124875.1. Taxonomy (GTDB): domain Bacteria; phylum Fidelibacterota; class Marinisomatia; order SCGC-AAA003-L08; family TS1B11; genus TS1B11. Next base: position 26,351 of record SCKJ01000007.1, read on the forward strand.
TGGCGTTGTGGCGTTCCATCCGCACACCGAGCGTTTTGAGAGACCGCGACGTGAGCCAGCAGTCGAATGGTGAAGGCACGGCGCCCAGCGACTTCTGCGTAAACGCCAAGTCATCGGCCAACTCCTCATTGGAGGTGACCACAATCCCGCCGATGATATCGCTGTGGCCCGCGAGATACTTTGTGATGCTGTGGTAAACGACATCGATGCCGTGTTCCAGCGGCCGCTGAAAGTATGGTGACATAAACGTGTTATCGACAATGCTGAGCAGATTTCGCTCGCGGGCAATCTGGGCCACGCCTGCAAGATCAGTGATGGACATCATGGGATTGGAGGGTGTCTCTATCAGGATCGCCACAGTGCTCGAAGTGATCGCGCCACGGACGTTATCGAGCCGGGTCGTGTCGATCCAGCTGCAGCCGATGCCAAACCTGTCGAATACCTGAGTGAGCGCGCGATAAGTGCCGCCGTAAACGTTCTCCGACAGCACCAGGTGGTCACCCGATTTAAAACGGGTAACGATGGCGCTGAAAGCCGCCATGCCCGATGCAAAGGCCACGCCGCGCGAGGCGCTTTCAAGCGACGCGATGGTCGCCTCCAGATTCTGGCGCGTCGGGTTGGCGGCACGGGAGTAGTCGTAGCCTTTGTGGACGCCAAAGTCCTCCTGCGCAAATGTGCTGGTCAGGTAAATGGGCGGGACGACGGCGCCGGTGGCAGGGTCGGGCTCCTGCCCCACATGCATGGCCCTGGTGTCAAAGCGGTGGTCTATTTTCCGTGGCATTTTTTGTACTTCTTACCGCTGCCACAGGGACACGGATCGTTGCGTCCCACTTTTTCGCCCACCTGTACCGGCCGCCGCTGCGCTGGGGCCACGGCGCCCCCCATCGGTCCGGGCAGGATGCCTGGGGCAACTCCAGCCGGGGCGGCCTGCTGCGGCATCGCCTGCTGGGGTTGAGGCGCAAACCCCAAATTGGAGGTCTCCTCATGGGAGGTGCGCAGTTGCCGGGCCATGCGCTGGGCGCGCAGCTGCGTATCATCCAGTCCGGAAATCCTTACCCTGAACAACCGGCTGAGCGTGTCCGAATTTATGTCGTCCAGCATTTCGACAAACATATCGAAGGCTTCCGCCTTATACTCGAGCAACGGATTTTTCTGGCCGTAGGCACGTAGATTGATGCCCTCCCGCAAATGATCAAGATTAGCCAGATGCTGCTGCCACTTTTCATCAATGGTCCGTAGCATGACGTAACGTTCAAACCGGGAGAAGGCCTCGGGGTCCGCAAGGGAGCGCTTCAGGTGGTAGTGGTCCATGGCCTGCGACAATACGGCTGCTTTCAAGTCGTCATTTTCAAGGTGGCCATTGCCATCGAACTCCAGATCCACCAGTAGAGCCGTGCCAATCTCCCGTTTCAGCAGTTCGGGATCGGCCTGCATATCTCCGTTGTCCGGCGTCGCGTCTATCTTGGACTCGATAAATTCTTCGAGGGTCTTCTCGATTTCGCCCACCAGATCGGTCCCTTTGAGGGCATAATTGCGGCGGTCATAAATGATTTCGCGCTGCTGGTTCATCACATCATCATACTCGAGCAGATGTTTGCGCATGCCGAAATTGCGGGCCTCCACCCGCTTCTGCGCCCGGGCGATCGATTTGGTAATCAGTCCGTGGGTCAGCACTTCTCCCTCCTCCACGCCCATCCTGTCCATCAGCTTGATAATGCGGTCGCTGCTGAACAGCCGCATCAGGTCATCTTCCAGGCTGAGGAAAAAGACGGAACTGCCGGCATCCCCCTGCCGGCCTGATCGTCCCCGCAGCTGCAGATCGATACGCCGCGACTCATGGCGTTCGGTGCCGATTATGTGCAGTCCGCCGGCCTTGGCGACTCCTGCTCCCAACTTGATATCGGTGCCCCGGCCAGCCATGTTGGTGGCGATGGTCACGGCGCTCTTCTGTCCTGCAAGGACGACAATCTCCGCTTCCCGCTGATGCTGCTTGGCATTGAGCACGTTGTGCGGAATCTTGCGCCGTTTAAGCATGCGCGACAAGGTTTCCGAAACCTCCACTGAAACCGTGCCCACCAGCGAGGGTTGGCCCTTTTTATACTTGTCCTCAATTTCGTCCAGGATGGCGTTATACTTTTCCCGCTTGGTTTTAAACACCATGTCATCTTCATCTTTGCGGACAACGGCGACATGCGTGGGTATCACGGTGACTTCCATCTTGTAAATCTGGGCAAACTCAGACGCCTCCGTTTCGGCGGTACCGGTCATGCCGGACAATTTTTCATACATGCGGAAGTAGTTCTGAATCGTAACCGTGGCAACGGTCTGCGTCTCCTTTTCGATGACGACGCGCTCCTTGGCCTCCAGGGCTTGGTGCAGGCCATCGCTATAGCGGCGGCCGGGCAGCACGCGGCCGGTAAACTCGTCCACAATGAGCACTTTCCCGTCCTGCACCACATATTCCACATCTTTTTCAAACAGGGTATAGCCCCTGAGCAGCTGGCTGATGTGGTGGATGGTGTTGCTGCGCTCAGCGTGGAGGTCCTGTATCTCTTCCTTTTTCTTCAGCCGCTCCTCATCCGACAGGGAACTGTCCGCTTCCAGTGTGTGGAACGCTTCCCCAATGTCGGGGATGATAAACGCTTCGAGGTCATCTGGGGCGATAAACTGCCGGCCCATGTCGGTCAAGTCGATGATGTGGCTCTTTTCATCGACAAAGAAGTAAAGCTGCTCGTCAATCTCCGTCAGTTTTTTGTCCCGCATGTAGTCGTTCTCGACGGAGCGGACCGCCGCCTTTACCCCCGTTTCCTGATACATCTTCATCAGTTTTCTATTTTTGGGCATCCCCCGGCTGGCAATGAGGAGTTGTGTCGCTGCGGCATATTCTTCCTCCTTCCACTGGGCCTCGGCCTCCGCCACCAGGCGGTTTACCAGATTCGTCTGCTGCCGCACAAGTTTTTCGACGCTCGGTTTTAGTTCATCGTAAGTGGTATCAATGGGAGTATCGACCTGGCCGGAGATGATCAATGGGGTCCTGGCCTCGTCAATGAGCACAGAATCGACCTCATCCACAATGGCGAACATGTGGCCGCGCTGGACCTGATCCTCCGGGGTCACCGACATGTTGTCGCGCAGGTAGTCGAAACCAAACTCGTTGTTGGTGCCGTAGGTGATATCGCAGGCGTATTGTTCCCGCCGCTCTGCGGGACTCATGGAGTTGAGAATGCAGCCCACACTCAGGCCCAGGCTCCGGTAGACCTGACCCATCCACTGGCTATCACGTTGGGCCAGATAATCATTCACGGTAATCAGGTGCACACCACGTCCGGTTAACGAGTTAAGGACCATTGGCATGGTGGCCACCAGCGTCTTACCCTCACCCGTTTTCATCTCGGCAATGCGCCCCTTGTGCAGCACTATGCCCCCCATCAACTGCACATCAAACGGCACCATGTTCCAGATCATCTCCTGGCTTAAAATTTTTAATTCGGATCCCAACAGACGGCGGCAGGCATCCTTTACGATGGCAAACACTTCGGTAAGGCGGCTTTCCAGGACCGCCTGCTCAGCCTCCTGGAGCATATCATCGAGCTCCTCGCTCTCCAGCGCGATCTCCCGGGCAGCGTCTCGGGCGTCTGTTATTTCCTGCCGGATCTCGCCCAACCGGGCAATGAGATCATCATCACTCTTGCTTTCCAGCGTGGCGAATATGGCATTGATTTCCTCGACCTGCGGACCGAAGCCGCGGATGTCACGCTCCGATTTTGTGCCGCCAAACAGTTTGGTAAGAATGTTCATGCCGCCTGCCTACGTTTCACCGGGGCCTTTAAAAGTGCCATTGAGGATGTCGTGATATACTGCATCGAGGATTCCGTTGACAAATCCGGGGCTCTCTTGAGTGGAGTAGATTTTGGCGATTTCGATAGCCTCGCTGATACTCACCTTTTCCGGAACGTCGTCCATACTAACCATTTCCGTGAGGGCAAGTTCCAGGATTAGTTTGTCGAGGAATGTGACCCTTGAGAGCTCCCAGTTCAGCAGCTTGTCGATGATCACGCCATCGGCCCACTCCGCCAGTCTGATGGTCTCCTTCAGCAGCTTCAAGCCGTAGTCCTTCGCCTCTTCCAGCGGTGGATCATTCAGTTCACTTGCGGCAAAATTCAAGGCTGCCGCAGCTGTGCCACCGCCAATGCGGTATCCGTACAACCCACATAGAGCCAATTGACGGGCTCTGCGCCTGATTTTCCTGGAGATAACCTACCGTCCCTGCCGTGGCCGTGACGGCGTTGAAGCGAACGATGTTTTCAGTTGCGCCATTCTTCGGATGCGATCTTCAGCCAGCCGGTCGGAGGCCTCATTGGCCGGAATATCCTCATCCCTGGATAGTTTGAAAATCGCCATCAGCGTTTCGTGGATGCCCTCGGCCTGCTTAAAGGCTCGTTCGCGGTTATACCCTTCCAGCTCATTGGCCACGTTAATCAGTCCGCCGGCGTTAATGGCATAGTCCGGGGCATACAGTATATCCCTTTTAAGCAGATCTGCGCCGTGCCTGGATTTGGCCAGCTGATTGTTGGCAGCACCGGCAACAATCGGGGCCTTGATCCGGGGAATCGTATCATCGTTCAAGGATGCCCCCATGGCACAGGGAGCGAAAATATCCACATCGAGCTCATAAATGGCCTCCCCATCAACTTGCTTGGCGCCAAACTCTTTTTCCGCGCGGGTCACCGCTTCCGCGTTCACATCGGTGACGAACAGTTGCGCCCCTGCGCCGTTAAGATATCTGCACAGGTTATAACCCACATGGCCAACGCCCTGAATGGCGACCTTTCTCCCGTTGAAATCATCGCTCCCGAATTTTGTGGACAAGGCCGCTTTCATACCGACAAACACGCCAAACGCCGTTACCGGAGAGGGATCCCCTGAGCCTCCCAGCGCCTTTGAAATACCGGTGACATGCCGTGTCTCGTTGCGCACCCACTCCATATCTTTCACAGTGGTATTCATATCTTCTGCCGTGATATAGCGGCCCCCCAGGCCGTCCACGTAGCGGCCAAACGCCCTGAACAGAAACTCGTGTTTGTCGGTCTCCGGATTGCCGATGATCACGGCCTTGCCACCCCCCAGGTTGAGTCCGGCAATGGAGGCCTTGTAGGTCATGCCTCGAGCCAGGCGTAAAACATCGGTGAGCGCTTCCTCGTCGGTAGCATAGTCATAAAACCGGCAGCCCCCCAGGCTGGGACCCAGAGTCGTATCATGAATGGCGATGATCGCTTTCAGACCAATATCGGGCTGATTGCAGAACACCACCTCCTCATGGTTACGGCGCCCCATCATGCTGAATACATCCATACCTGTCATCCTTTTTGCATTAATGAGCGGGCAATGACCACTCTCTGGACTTCGGACGTGCCCTCATAAATTTGCGTTATTTTCGCGTCGCGCATCAACCGCTCGACCCCGGTCTCCCGCATATAGCCGTAACCCCCATGAATCTGTACGCACTGGGTCGCGGCAGCCATGGCCGTCTCCGACGCCTTGAGTTTGGCCATTGCAGCGGCAGGTCCATAAATTTTGCCTGCGTCCTTTAAGCAAGCTGCGTGCCAATTTAATAGCCGCGCAGCCTGTGTGTCGGTAGCCATGTCGGCCAACTTGAACTGAATGGCCTGGAAGTCGCCAATCGGTTTGCCAAACTGCTGGCGCTGCGCGGCGTACTGTACAGAGCGGTCCAAAGCCGCCTGCGCGATGCCGACCGCCTGGGCCGCAATGCCTATGCGCCCGCCATCAAGCACCGTCATGGCAATTTTAAACCCGTCTCCCTCGGCCCCCACACGGTTGGCTACCGGCACTGGAACTTCATCGAAATATAGTTCGGTCGTGTCGGAAGCGCGAATGCCCAACTTGTCCTCCAGCTTGCCCACGGTAAATCCGTCCAGCCCCTTGTCGACGATGAAGCAGGAGATGCCACTGTGGCCCGCATCAGGATCGGTCACTGCCATGAGCATCACCACATCGCTGTGTTTGCCGTTGGATACCCAATTCTTGATACCGGTGATGCGGTAGAGGTCGCCATCGCGCCGGGCGCGGCACTTCAAGTTTGACGCATCCGATCCGGCATGCGGTTCCGACAGCGAAAAGGCCCCGAGCTTGACGCCGGTCGCGAGAGGTTCGAGATATTGCTCCTTCTGGGCCTGGGAGCCGAACTTGTCCAGCAGTCCGCACACCAGAGAATTATTGACGCTTACGACAACAGCCGTAGAGGCGTCCGCCTTGGCAATTTCTTCCACAGCAATGGCATAGCTGACCGTGTCCATCCCCGCCCCGCCCCATTCCTGGGGCGTCATGATGCCCAATATGCCCATCTGACCCAGCAGTTTTACCGCCTCCGCCGGCCAGGTTTTGGTTTCGTCGCGCTCAATGGCGCCCGGAGCCAGCTCAGCTGCGGCAAACTCGCGAACGGTCTGCTGCAATATTTTCTGTGTATCGGTTAATTCGAAGTTCATTTTTTCTTTTCCATCATCGTGGGCAACTCGTGGCGATCTTCCCCCAAGCATGCCATGGGATTGCCACGGCTCCATGCGGAGCCTCGCAATGACAAGTCAGTAGAAAAATTATACGATATCAATATTCCATGATCCTGTCGCTCAAATCTTGCCACTCCGGATTGTCCGCATTAATCAGTTCATCCTTCTTTCTGCGAGTACCTTTTTTAATCTGCTTTTCTCTGGTAATAGCGTCATTGATATATTTAAACGCTTCAACGTAAACCAACTTATTAAGGCTATAACGTGAAGTAAATGACTTGACATTGGCTTGAGTTTTGTGCTACATGATGCGCCGCGCCAAGGAGTTGGTCACTCCGGTATAGAGCACTGTATTGTACTGATTTGTCATCATATAAACACAATACTGCCTAGACATTTGCTTTCTCAAATCGAACCCTCAATTTCCCCGTCATTGCGATCCCGAAACTTCGGGAGGGGCGATCTTTGCCCCGGCCCCATAGAGATTGCCACCCTGCGACAAGCTCAGGGCAGTCTGTTGCCAGCTGGGAGACTCGCGAAGACGAGTCAAGGGTAAGCATAAAAGCCGCTACCTGTCTTTTTCCCCAACCGGCCATCCGCCACCATTTTCCCAAGCAGTGGACTGGGCGCGTACTTGTCATCTTTCAGGTCCCGGTGCAGCACCTGCATAATAGCGAGGCACGTATCGAGCCCGATGAGGTCCGCCAACTTCAGCGGTCCCATGGGGTGCGACATGCCCAGCACCATAATTTCGTCAATGGCCTCGGCCTGCGCGACGCCGGTATCGAGGCAGATGATGGCCTCGTTGATCATGGGCATCAACAGACGGTTGGCTACAAATCCAGGGGCGTCATTGACCGTCACCGGCGTCTTGCCCATCGCCCTGGCCAGCGCAGCCACCGTGTTGCGCGTCTCGGCGGAGGTTTCACTGCCCAGGATCACCTCCACCAGGTCCATGACCGGCACCGGGTTCATAAAGTGCATACCGATGACCTCGCTGGCCCTACCGGTGACTGCGGCCAACGAGGCAATGGATATGGATGAAGTGTTGGACGCCAGAATGACGCCAGCGCTGCAGATGCGGTCAAGATCGGCGAAAATCTTCCGCTTCAGTCCGGGATTTTCCGTGGCAGCCTCAATGGCCAGATCGACTGGCGCGGCGGCCTCGAGAGATGTTGCTGTGGAGATGGCCTCGAGGGCGCGATCCGCTTCATCCTGCCCCAGGGTCCCCTTTTTCACCTGACGGGCCATATTAGCGGCAATGGTATCCAGGGCTTGCCCAAGCCGCGTATCGTCCAGGTCGATAAGCACAACCTGCCTGTGGGACAGTGCCAGCACATGCGCGATGCCGTTTCCCATCGTTCCAGCGCCGATAACTGCAATGGTCTCTATGTTATGGGCCATCTATATCATCTCAATGAGCTTATCCTCAAGCGGCGCAATTTAAGGCCACGGGAATTCAAATGCTGGCGTCATCCCGCCCGTATTTCAGGGACAGCCCCTACGGTCTTTCGACAATGATGGCCGCCGCCTCGCCGCCGCCAATGCAGATGGCCGCCATTCCACGATGGACATCGTGTTGCTCCATAACACCCAGCAAGGTCACCAGTATGCGCGCCCCGGAAGCGCCAATGGGATGCCCGAGGGCCACGGCCCCACCGTGGACATTGACTTTCTGTGGATCGAGTTTGAGCTCATCAATGGCGGCCAACGCCACGACTGCAAAGGCTTCGTTGATTTCGAACAGATCAATATCGGCAAGGGCCAGGCCGGTTTTTTCAAGGACCTTGGCGATGGCTTTTGCCGGAGCCGTCGTAAACCATTCCGGGGCATGGGCTCCCGAGGCGTGGCCCACAATTCTGGCCACCGGGGACACGCTCAGCGCCTTGGCCTTGGTTGCCGACATGACCGCCACCGCCGCCGCGCCATCATTGATACCGCTGGCATTGGCCGCTGTCACCGTGCCCTCTTTGTCAAAGGCCGGGCGCAAGCCGGGGAGCTTCTCGAAATTGACTTTGGCGGGATCCTCATCCTTGTCAAACAGGATCGGGTCTCCCTTGCGCCGGGACAGTTCCACGGCCACGATCTCCCTGGCGAAAGCGCCACTCTCCTGGGCCGCTATGGCCCGCCGGTATGACTCGGCCGCAAACTCGTCCTGGGCTGCCCTGCTAAATCCCTTTTCCCTGGCGCACAGGTCGCCGCAACTGCCCATATGCGTGTCGTTATAAACGTCCCACAGCCCATCGTGGATCATTCCGTCAACGATCTCCTTATGGCCTATTTTCAGTCCCTCGCGCGCGCCGGTAAGATAGTAGGGAACGTTGCTCATGGCCTCCATTCCGCCGGCAATAATGACCTCCGCATCACCAGCCCGAATCGCCTGGTCGGCGAGCATGACGGCTTTTAGTCCCGATCCGCAAACCTTGTTGACGGTGAACGTCTCGACGGTGTTGGGGAGTCCCGCGAACAGGGCAGCCTGACGGGCCGGCGCCTGTCCCACGCCCGCGGTAAGGACATTGCCCATGATGACTTCTTCCACCTGGCCGGGCTCAAGGCCGCTGCGCTGAATGGCCGCTTTCACGACCACAGCTCCAATACGGGTTGCCGGCATACCGGCCAGACCACCGCCAAAGGAACCGATGGCCGTGCGGGCAAAGGAGGTGATCACTGCTTCCGGATTTGGCATGTCCAACCCCTGAAATTTTTACTGCGAGGTGTGCGAATCATGTTGTGAGCCGCCTGGGCGGTCGCCATTATCCTGGTAGGCTTTAAGGATATCCTTGACCAAACGGTGGCGCATCACATCCTGCGCCGTGAGCGGACAAAAGGCGATGCCGTCAATCCCGCGCAGAATTTCTATCGCCTCAATCAGCCCCGACGATTGGTTGTGGGGCAGGTCAATCTGCGTGATATCACCTGTAATAATGGAACGCGAGTTGGCGCCGAGGCGAGTGAGAAACATTTTCATTTGCAGCGCGGTGGCGTTCTGCGCCTCATCTAAAATAACGTAGGCGCTGGAGAGGGTGCGCCCCCGCATGTAGGCCAGCGGCGCAATCTCGATGATGCGCTGGCTCAGGTAGGAGCGCAGCTTTTCGGCCGGTAACATGGCGTCGAGAGCATCGTAAAGCGGGGTCAGGTAGGGGTCGACTTTCTCCTTCAAATCGCCGGGCAGGAAACCGAGGTTTTCGCCAGCTTCAACGGCGGGCCGGGTAAGGATGATACGGTCGACCTGCTTGGCTTTGAGGGCGGCAATGGCCATGGCCACGGCAAGGTAGGTCTTTCCGGTGCCGGCGGGACCCACGGCGAAAACGATATCGTGATCCACCGCGGCCTCACAAAAATTGCGCTGCCCGGCCGACCGGGGTCCCACTTCACCGCGATGGCTGTAAAGCACCACGATTTTGCCGGGATCGATTTCGACCGGTTCGCCTTCGCCGACCACCTGAGCCAGGGTCTTGACATCATCGAGCGAAAGTGCGCCATTGCGGTTGATGGAGATAATCATCTCGCCGAGCACCTGCGCCACGCGCTGCACCGCCCTCTGTTTACCTTCAATAATTATGGCGCCGCCCCTGGCGACGAGGGTCGTGTCAAAGGATTCGCTCAGCATTTGTAAGTGCTGGTCGTTGATGCCCAGCAAAAGCAACGGCTCCGTGTCGTGGATATCGAATGTTTGCTTCATTCAGCGCTGGGTGGAAAGCTGAGAATGCGCCTGGCGCGATGGAGTCGGAAGACGCAGGGGGCCGGAAATGGCATCATGGTTTGTCACGGCTTAAGATACCTATTCAGGACTGGAATGTCAAACAGCCAGGCGAGGTCAGGCTTTGCCGCCGGTTCTGAGGGCAATGCCGAGTTCCCGCAGCTGTTCATCGGAGACATTTGCGGGCGCTCCATCCATGAGCGAACTGGCGCTGGTCGTTTTGGGGAAGGCAATGACGTCGCGTATCTGCCGGGTGCCGACCAACAGCATGACCAGCCGGTCGAACCCCAAGGCGATGCCGCCATGCGGGGGCGCGCCGTACCTGAGCGCCTTAAGCAGGAATCCGAACTTGGCCTCGGCCTCCGCGCTGCCAATGCCCAGCAGGTCGAACACTTGTTGCTGCACCTCGCGGGAGTGAATCCGTATAGAGCCCCCGGCCACCTCGTAGCCGTTGATCACCACATCGTAGCCCCGGCTGCGGATATTTTTGGCCTCGGGGGTGCCAAGCAGCGCCAAGTCTTCCTCATTGGGGGCGGTGAACGGGTGATGGACGGCCACATGGCGGCGGGCCTCGGCGTCGTACTCCACCAGGGGAAAATCGGTCACCCACAGCGGCCTTAAGTCGCCTTCGGGGATCAGCCCTTCCCGGGCGGCAAGCTCGACCCGCAAGGCGCCCAGCGCCGGCAGCGCCACCTTGGTCTCATCGCCCACCATAAAGATCAGATCGCCTTCGCCAGCGCCAAGGTCGTTGATGATGTCGGCCTGAGTGTCCCCAGAAAAGAATTTGGATATGCCTCCTTCCAAGGCGTCACTGGTGACCTTCATCCAGGCCAGACCTTTGGCCTTATGGTACTGCTTGATCCAGGCGGTGAGCTCATCAATCATTTTCCGGCTGTAAGCCGCGCCGCCAGGGACCACCAGCCCCTTGACCCGGCCGCCACCATCCAGCACCGACTTGAACGCATTAAAGTCCGATTTTTGGACATGGCTAGCCAGCTCCTGCAGTTCCAGGCCGAAGCGCAAATCGGGCCGGTCGCTGCCAAAACGCTCCATGGCCTCGGCGTATGTCAGGCGGGGAAACGGGTCCGGCAGTGAGGCGCCGAGGAACTCCTGAAACAGCCGCCGCAGCAGCCCCTCGACCACCGCATAAATGTCCTCCTCATCGACAAACGACATTTCCACGTCGATCTGCGTGAACTCAGGCTGGCGGTCGGCCCGCAGGTCTTCGTCCCGGAAACATTTGACGATCTGGAAATAACGGTCGTAGCCGGCGATCATCAGCAACTGCTTGTAAATCTGTGGCGACTGCGGCAGGGCATAAAAGCGCCCCTGATGAATGCGGCTGGGCACCAGGTAGTCGCGCGCCCCTTCCGGTGTGCTTTTCATCAGCACCGGCGTTTCCACTTCGATAAAATCGAGATCGTGAAAGTACTGCCGCACGCTTTGATACGCCTTGCTGCGGGTCATCATGTTCGACTGCAGCTCATCGGTGCGCAGCTCCAGGTAGCGGTAGGTGAGGCGCAGCTCCTCGCTGGCGCTGTCCCGGTCGGTAATGACGAACGGCGTCGTTTCCGCCGGGGAAAGCACCCGCAACTCACGGCACTGCACGTCGATGGCGCCCGTGGGCAGGTTAGCGTTGACCATTTCATCGGGCCGCGCCACTACGTCGCCGTCCACCGTTACCACATCCTCGCTGCCCAAACTTTTGGCGGCGGCAAAGGCGTCAGCATTCACCGATTCGTCGAAGATAATCTGCGTCTTGCCGTAACGGTCGCGCAGGTCGATAAAGATGAGGCCGCCATGATCGCGCCGGGCATGGACCCAGCCGCTTAAGGTGACGGGGGTGGAGACGTCCTCACTGCGCAGCTGGCCGCAGGTGTGGGTGCGGTATTTCATGGGGAGAAGTTAGGCTGAAGAAGGAGCAGTTGGCAGTGGCAGTAGCGGAAGAGAAGTCGTCAGTGATCAGTTATCAGTCCGCCATCTGGCGGATCAGTTGCCAGAGATCGGAGAAGGTGAAGTGCCAGGGCGATCTGTCATGCTGAGGCCCTCGAAGTATGGCAGGGGCGGCGGACAGGGAATCAGACTGTGTTTCCTACTTTTCTCTCCAGAACCTGAGTTAGATATGCATCTATTTCTGATTCTTCAACGACTTGCCGATCTTTTAATATCTTGTGCAATTCCTGCTCACTTTTCCCAATCAGAACGGGTGTTATAGTTCGTCCAGATATCCACATTGCACCCAGCTCTATCCAAACCCAGGGCTTCCGTTCACTACGCGGCGTAAAAATGAGTGTGAACTCCCGAGAATCCTTTATGGCCTGCATAATAGTCTTTTCCCATACATCACCATACTTTATTGCCGACTTCGACTTATCCAGAAACGGGATCAAACCTATTTCCTTTGCCCGAGAATAGACGACTTTGGCAATTTCAATATCTTCAGACGCGTAGCTGATGAATAGATCATATTTATACGGTGTTTCACTTCCTATCAGTAATGAATCCTGAGCTGAAGCCCCGATTATTTCCAAGTATTTTTTATCTTGGTCAGCATTATATACCTGATCTCTCTTTATTGAATACGATCCAGAATCAATGACATCATGGAAGCCAATAAATTCGTCTCCGACCCAAATCTTTCCGCTTTTCTCTTCAGGGTCTCGATTAATAACACCCAAGTGGTTCTCATTGGATAACAATGTGTATATTAGCAGCCAATCATCATCTGCTAATCCCGTCAATTTTGTAACCTGATTCCACATGATAAAGTCGGTGTCAGGACTCTTGATAATTAATTCAGCGATCTGCCTCATTGCAGATAAGAAATCTTGCAAATTGTGTCGCGCTTCTTGTGGAACGCATACAGAAAGTCCCTTAACCGTAAGAGTACAAAAGGCATCCTTTGTGGTCGGATGCCAAACTCTCATAAAATCGTTTCTCTCAAGATTCAATAAAATAGTATGGATGTCATTGAATTTGAGATGTTTTATAAGGACTTCTGTTTTCGTGGGCCATTTTCTGTTTTGGGTGTACCACTCAATTAAAAATTCTAAAACATAGCGGTGAGCTGCACTGCTTACTTCATGGAGCCTTTTTATATCAATGTGAATTTGATGCTGACTAACATTTTCAAGAGTTATTTCTCCATAGAACAAGATACCAAGAACGGAATTATTTCGTTCTACCCTAAGGACTACCTCAGCAGTTTCGGGAGACCGATCAACACTACACGTCCCAACATAACTATTCTGGGTGACAGCATTTTGGAGTGCCTTATAAAATTTCGGGTATGTGGCAGATAATGTTGGGGTACCGGTATATGCGTCAACCAATTCCATTAGATATAAAAACGCCCATGAATTGGAAGCGCGGGCGCAATAACTAAATTATTGATCAGCATCCTAATTTGAGCTACCCTCTCCCCGCCACATTCAGCCGGTTGACGGCGCGCGCCAGGGCGGACTCGGCGCGGGCGGCATCGACATCGGTTTTCTGCTTCAGGCGGCTTCTGGCCCTCTCGGAAGCGGCTTTCGCCCGGGCGGCGTCGATGGAATGGGACTCCTCAGCCGATTCCACCAGCAACTGCACAGACTGCCCCTGGATGTCGGCGTAACCGGGACCGATAGCGTAGTAACGGTTGCGGCCCCCCGACACCACTTTCACTTCGCCCACGTTCAGGGCTGCCATCATGCGCGTGTGCCGCGCCTCGACGCCGAACAGTCCGTCCCGGCCCGAGGCCCGCAGGTACTCCACCTGACCGCAGTCGATGACCTCTAGCGGGGTGACAATTTCCAGCTGGAAAGTGGCGGCCATGTTCCCTATGCCGCCATCTTGGCCGCTTTATCGACCACTTCGTCAATGGTGCCGCAGTACAGGAAGGCCCGTTCGGGATGCTCGTCCATATCGCCGTTCAAGATGGCCTCAAATCCGGCGATGGTGTCCTCCAGCTTCACGTAGCGGCCGGGGGTGTTGGTAAACGCCTCGGCCACAAAGAACGGCTGACTGAGGAAGCGCTGAATCCGCCGGGCGCGCTGCACGACTACCTTGTCGTCATCGCTGAGCTCGTCCATGCCGAGAATGGCAATGATGTCCTGCAGCTCCTTGTACTTCTGCAACATCTGCTGCACATCGCGGGCGACGCGGTAGTGCTTTTCGCCAATGACCCGGGGATCGAGAATCCGTGACGTGGAGAGCAGCGGATCGACGGCAGGATAAATCCCGAGGTCGGCGATGGCCCGGTCGAGCACGGTGGTGGCGTCCAGGTGGGCAAAGGCGGTGGCCGGAGCGGGATCGGTAAGGTCGTCGGCCGGTACGTAAACCGCCTGCACCGAAGTAATGGAACCGCTGCGGGTGGAGGTGATGCGCTCCTGCAACTCGCCCATTTCGGTGCCCAGTGTCGGCTGGTAGCCTACGGCGGACGGCATGCGGCCCAGCAAAGCGGAGACTTCACTGCCCGCCTGCGTGAAACGGAAAATGTTATCGATGAACAGCAGCACATCCTTGCCCTGCTCGTCGCGGAAATACTCCGCAATGGCCAGACCCGACAGCGCCACCCTGAGGCGGGCGCCGGGCGGCTCATTCATCTGCCCGAAAACCAGGGCGGTCTTTTTGATGACCCCTGACTCGGTCATCTCCAGGATGAGATCGTTCCCTTCGCGGGTCCGTTCACCCACCCCGGCGAACACGGAATAACCGCCGTGCTCGGTGGCAATGTTGCGGATGAGCTCCTGGATAAGCACGGTTTTGCCGACGCCGGCGCCGCCAAACAACCCCGTTTTACCCCCCTTGGCGTACGGCTCCAGCAGGTCGACAACCTTGATGCCTGTCTCCAGCGGTTCGGCGGAGGGGATGAGGTCCTCATGGGCCGGCGCCAGGCGGTGAATCGGGTACCGCAGATCGGTCTTGATCTCGCCCTTGCCATCAATAGGATCACCGATGACGTTCAGCACCCGGCCCAGCGTTGCCTCGCCCACGGGCATGCTGATGGGCCCGCCGGTGTCCGTGACCTCAGTGCCGCGCGTGAGACCTTCGGTGGCATCCATGGCCACAGTGCGCACGACCCCGTCGCCGAGATGTTGGGCCACTTCCAGCACCAGCGTGCCCTGTTCGCCGCGATCAATCTTGAGGGCGTTATATATTTCGGGGATATGCTCATCCTCAAATGCCACATCAACCACCGCGCCCATGATCTGGGAAATTTTTCCGCTTTTCATTCCTGCTCCTTGAAACTGTTCTTTACGACGCTGACTTGAGCGCCTCGGCCCCGCCGACAATATCTAGAATTTCACTGGTAATGGCCGCTTGCCGCGCCTTGTTATAGGACAGCTCAAGAGCGCGAATCACGTCCCCGGCATTGGTGGTGGCGTTTTCCATGGCCATCATTCTGGCCGCCTGCTCGGCCGCATACGACTCAAGCAGGTAGCGCCAGATCTGTACGTTTAAGTGCCGTGGCACCAGTCCCGCCACCACTTCCTCCCGCGACGGCGCAAAGAGGACATCACTGGTATCAATGAGCGACCCTTTCTCAACCACCAGCGGCAGCAGCTGCTCCTGCCGTAGATCCTGCTTGAGGACATTGACAAACTCGTTAAAGAATACGAGCACCTGGTCGACCGAGCCAGACGTATAACGGCCCACGATTTCAGCGCCCAGGCTGGTGGCATGGTGGAACTGCAGGTCCGACCAGAACTCTACGTAGGACGCGGCAATCTCATAGTTCTTGCGCCGGAAATGGTCCCGCCCTTTGCGGCCGACACAGATCAGGTCTACCTGATCCTCCCCGATTTCGTGGATCTTGGCCTCCGCCTGCTTGATCACGTTGATGTTGAATCCGGCCGCCATTCCCCGGTCTGAGGTCACTACGACAATCAGCGCGCGCTCCACCTCGGGCCGCAGTTCAAGCACTTTTAACGCTTCCCGGTCAATCTGGGGCAGCAGGTTGTAAAGCATGTCCCGCAGGCGGTGGGCATAGGGCCGTGCCTGCGACATGTTGATCTGGGCGCGGCGCAGTTTGGCCGCGGCCACCATCTTCATGGCCCGCGTCACCTGCTGGATAGACTTTACCGAACCGATCCGCTCGCGAATGTTTTTCAGGTTAGCCATGGTTCGCTTGCTTCAAGCGGCAAAGGTTTTGACAAAGTCGGCGGCGGCGGTTTTAAGCGCCGTGGCGGTGTCATCGTCCAATGCCCCGGTTTCGCTCACAGCGGCCAGCTGCTCCGCGTTGTTGGCCCGCAAATATTCGAGGTACTCACTTTCAAACTGGCGAATATCTTTAAGCGGCAGATCATCAAGATAGCCCTCAATGGTGGCATGGATGATGGCCACCTGTTCCGCCACCGGCACCGGTTTGTACTGGTCCTGCTTAAGGATTTCACGCAGCCGTTCACCGCGGGTCAACTGCTGTTGGGTCACCTTGTCCAGATCAGACCCAAACTTTGCGAACGCCTCCAGCTCCCTGAACTGGGCCAGCTCCAGCCGCAACGAACCGGCGACTTTGCGCATCGCCTTGATCTGCGCATTGCCCCCCACGCGGGAGACGGAGATGCCGGGACTCACGGCCGGGCGGATGCCGGAGTTGAACAGATTGGTCTCCAGAAATATCTGACCATCGGTAATCGAAATCACATTGGTGGGGATATAGGCCGCCACATCGCCCGCCTGCGTTTCGATGATGGGCAGCGCCGTAAGCGAACCACCGCCAAGCTCATCACTCACTTTGGCCGAACGCTCCAGCAAACGGCTATGCAGGTAGAAAATGTCACCGGGATAGGCTTCACGCCCGGGGGGCCTGCGCAACAGCAGCGACATCTGCCGGTAGGCGGTGGCATGCTTGCTCAGATCGTCGTAAATCACCAGGGCGTGCATGCCGTTATCACGGAAATATTCACCCAGCGCGGCACCGGCATAGGGAGCGATAAACTGCAAGGGAGCCGGCTCTGAGGCGCTGGCGGCCACCACGATGGTGTAGTCCATGGCGCCCGTCTTTTCCAGCTCGGCCACGGCCGTAGCCACCGTGGAGGCTTTTTGCCCTATGGCCACGTAAATGCAGTAGACCGGACTATCGGTGTTGTGGGTATCCTTCTGGTTAATGATGGTGTCCAGCGCAATAGCGGTCTTGCCGGTCTGGCGGTCGCCAATAATCAGCTCACGCTGACCCCTGCCGATGGGCACCATGCTGTCAATGGCCTTGATCCCCGTTTGCAGCGGTTCTTTCACCGGCTGCCGGAAGATGACGCCTGGCGCCTTGCGCTCGATGGGCACCGTTTGGCCGGTCTTGATCTCCCCGCGGCCATCAATGGCCTGGCCCAGAGGATTGATGACCCGGCCCAACGGTTCCATGCCAACGCCAATCTCAACCACCCGGCCAGTGCGCCGGGCCGTGTCGCCCTCTTTAATGGCATGCCCTGCGCCAAACAGCACCAGGCCGACATTATGCTCCTCCAGATTGAGGGCCATGCCAAACACGCCATGGGGCAGCTCCACGAGCTCACCGGCCATGACGTTGTCCAGGCCATGCACGCGCGCAACACCATCGCCAACTGAAATGACCTCGCCAACTTCGGCGACATCAAGATCGATCTTTAAAGCGTCGAGCTGTTCCTTCAGCAGAGCAGAAATTTTGCTTGAATCTATTTCAACCGACATAGGGCCGTTGACTCCAATCAGGTAGTGTTGTTAGCAACAATCTTGTTCAGGCCAGCCCTCGGCGGACCAATTCCAAGCGCCGGGCCACGGTGCCGTCGACCAGCGTATTGCCCAGCCGCAGTTTGACGCCTCCCAGCACGGCCGGATCGACTGTGCCGGTGACCCGCACTTTGCGCCCGGTCTTTTTCTCCAGGGAGGCGCCCATCTCACTGATCTGTAATGCGGGCAGCTCCGCAGCTGAAGTCACCGACAGGGTGAGCACGGTCGACTGCGAGGCAGCTTGCCGCAGGACGGCCTCGAGGACGGTGTGCAGCTGCGCTCCGTTATGGTCACGCAGCAGATGCGCCAGCAGTTCGTACTCCAGCGGTCCTAGATTCTCTCCAAAGGCATTTCTGAGCGCCTGCATTTTGATTTCAGGGTCCACCCGGCGGGTCACCATCAGGTGCCGGAACGTCCGGTCCTTGCGGAACAGGCCCTGCAGGAGCTCGGCGCGGGACACCAGCTCTTCCGTAGACTCGGTCTGCCCGGCAACTTCTAACAGCGCCCGGGACAGTTTCTTCACTTGCCCCGCAGAAATCATTACGCCTCACCGATCTGGCCGAGGCTTTCCTCAGCGAGCTTTTTATTGTCAGCCGAGGTAACGCTGCGTTCCAGTACTTTGCCGGCAATCGTCAGCGACAGGTCGACTACAGTGGCCCGTACTTCTGCCAGCGCCTTCCGCTTTTCGGCTTCTATCTGCTCACGGGCCTTGGAGACAATGCTCTCCGCCTGTGCCTGCGCCGCCGATTCTATTTCGCTGCGCAGTTTCTCGCCAGCGGCCCGGGCTACGGACAGAACCTGCTGAGCCTCCTGGCGGCCGGCCTGCAGCTGCTCCTCATAGCGCGCACTCATGGCCGCTGTCTCCTCACGCGCCTTTTCTGCGGCTGAGAGCGCTTCGGCTATCGACTGCTGCCGCCGCACCAGCGCCGCGACCATCGGCTTCCACGCTTTTGTGGCCAGGATAAACAGCACAATCAGAAACGTCGTCCACGTCCAGAAGATGAGGCCTGTATCTAAACTAATCAGCTTATCCATATTGGATCCCTGGGGCCAGCGCCCCGCTTAAAATGACTCAAAAGGCCTACAGCAACACAATGAGCAGGCAGACCACCAGGGCGATAATCGCCACGCCTTCGAGCAGGAACAGGGGCAGATTAACCGCCGCCCGAATGTCGGCTGCCGCCTCAGGTTGACGGGCCGTGCTTTCAGCGGCCGCAGCGGCAAAGCGCCCAATACCCGAGGCTGCGCCCATCACGACCAAGCCCGCGCCGATGGCTGCGCCAAACTTCGCCAGGCCCATAACGGGCGCCGCCATGGCTGTCTCATCAGCGCCAAAAGCGGCTGAAACCGACAGGCCCGCAAAGACCGTAAAAAATAAGATGATGCGATTCATTCTCATGAGTAGATAGTCCTCACTTGTTAGGATACGTTTACAGTCAAGGTCCAGAAATTCAACCGGCCGGCTCAGTGTTCGGGATGAATGGCCGCGCCGATAAAGACGGCGGACAACAGGGTAAACACGTAAGCCTGCACCAGTGCAACAATGATTTCCAGAAAAGAGATGCCCACGTTCAGCGCCACCGACCCGATGCCGATCCACGGATTGGCCAGCAGGAATATGGGCGCCAGGATCGCCAACATGGCGATGTGGCCCGCCGTCATGTTCGCGGCCAGCCGCATAGTGAGCGCAAACGGCCTGACGAACATGCCCAGTATTTCAATGGGGATCAGGATGAACAGCACGGGCCACGGCATGCCGGGAGGCGCCATATTGCGCCAGTGCCCGATGAAGCCGTGTTCGCGGCTACCGGCAAAGATGATGGCAAAGAACGTGACGATGGCCAGAGCTGCCGTGACGTTGAAATTACCGGTGGCAGTTCCGCTCCCCGGAATCAGATCAAAAATGGGGATCATCCCCAATATATTAGCGGTAAAAATCAGGGTGAAAAACGTCAGCAGAAACGGCGTCCAGCGAGCGGCATGGGCAGCGCCAAGGTTAGGTGTGGCAATATCTTTGTAAATAAATTCGACCACTGCCTCGAGGAAATTGCTGAAGCCGCGGGGCACTGGATTCAGCTCGTGCCGGTACTGCCTGGACCCCACCAGGAAGCCGGTAATAACCACCACTCCGGCGATCCACAGCATGATCACGTGTTTGGTGATGGAAATGTCAAAGCCAAAAATAAACAGCGGGAATAGAACATCACTGTTGGCCACATGGTGAATGATCACCTGGCCGATATCTTCGCTATGATCCTGCAATGTCACTTCTGAAAAGTTCTCCGTCTATGCTTTGCCACGAGCGCCGTTGATGCCGGTGAGTTGCCTCTGGTACATGGCGGCTTCCAGAAGGTGCCAGGCCAGAAAGTTTATCAGCAGGGCCGTTGTGAAAACGGCAGGTGGCCATTTGAGGGCCGCAATGGCAGTGGCGGTCCATACGCCGATTACGATCACCTTGACGAAAAAGTTCACCAGCATCTGCTTATCGTATCTGCGCGCATCGAATCGGCCAGCCCGGTCGATGACCAGCACCATGCTGCTCCACGACACGAGGGCGGGGACCCCACCGCTGCCCAATATGACCAACGCAACCGCAGGTCCGGCCAGCAGCAGTGCCATGAGTGACGCCAGCAACAGCAGACCCATGAAAACGGCGGCCCAAAGGTGGTGGCTCAAACATCACCTCCGGGGGGAAACATCGCTCGCCACAAATCGTAAAATCCGACGGTCAGACCGATCAGCAGTCCGGCCAGCAGCAGATACGGGGCGGTATCGAATTTGCCGTCAAGCAAGTAGCCGATCAGACCGAGGCCGAGGACTGCGCCCGCCATCGTCTGCGCCGCCACCAGAGATTTTCTGTCAGGATTAGATTGACGCGCCACAATGGTCACCGGCGGGCTCACGAAAGTTGGCCGCGCCAAAATTGCACGATTCAGGTCGCGTCCTCAGTTTCTTTTTCATCATGGGCCGGGCTTCTGCCGTGACTGTTGGTGGAGCTGTGCATACTGTCCTTGGTGATCTTGGCGCCTTTCATCTTGCACTTGCCGGTGAATTGGGCGCCTTCCTCGATGACGAGAATGTCCACCTTGACTTCACCCACGACCCGGGCCGATCCGCCCAGAGTCGCCTTGCCCGACACCGTCAGGCTGCCTTCCAGCTCGCCATCAATGACGGCCTCTTTGGCCGTCACCGACCCTCTGATCAATGAATCCTGAGCTGTGCGCACAAGACCTTCGGCCTTCACATCTCCGATGACGGTTCCGTAAATGATCGCAGCGCCACTCACAATCAGATTGCCGCGCAATTCAGTATTGGGACCGACAATGGTGTTGGTCTGACCGTGGTTGATATTGCTATTATCTTTAGCCATTGCTATTGATCGAAATATCCTGCCGGCGGTAAAGGTCCATCAGCGTGCGAGGATCAATCGATTTTCCCTCTTTCCAAATTTCAAAGTGCAAATGAGGCCCCTGGCTGATGCCGGTGTTGCCCACCTGGGCAATAGCCTCGCCCCTCGCCACCCTCTCACGGGCGGACACAAGATTAATTTTGTTGTGGCCATAGACGGTAAAATATTCATCACCGTGGCTCAGAATGACCATGTACCCCAGATCCTCCGTCCACTGCGAAAAGACCACCAGGCCGGATGCCGCTGCCTGGATGATGTCACCGGTGACGGCGGCAATATCGAGGCCCGAGTGATTGGATTGCAGATCAATATCCCGCAGCATCAGACCGCGGGTCACAAATCCGTTGACGGGCGGCAACGTCGGCACATTGTCAAGGAAGTTGATATACTGATGATCGATCACCATACCACCTTCCCGGCTGTCAAGGCTTGCAGGGTTGACCCCGCCCTCGTACTCGAAGCGGAAAGATTGCAACAGGGCCTGCACAATATCGGGCGCCAGCAGTCCAAATTGGTCAGCGTTGAGCACCGTTCGCCGCACTGAATTGCGATAGAGCCGCAGCTGCTGGTTCTCCCGCAGGAGCTCATCATACTCGCTGAGCCGATAGAGCGACACCGCGAGGACCGCCAGCAGGATAACGATGGCCCCTAGGCCCCCTGCCGCGCCGAAAATCAACGACTTGCCCCTGACCACGAAACTGCGGGTCCACCCGCCGTCACTGGACATGATGACCAAGTCGTATTTCCGCTGCAGACGACTGTTCAAATAGCCCATAAGTTTAGCCCGAAATAAATTTGACAGTCAACCGTTAAGCCTTGACCTATTGACAAATGGTTAACCGGCATTCTGATCACCATCATCCATAATAATATCAAGTATGCGCTCCAGATCATCCTGCGAGTAGTAAGCGATTTCAATCGTCCCGGAGTCCTGGTCTTTGGGCTTAATCCGCACCTTCGTGCTGAGGAGAGTGAGCAGTTCGACTTCCACATGGTTTAAAAAGGAGGTCTTGGGAATAGCCGGCGCAGATCCGCTGCCACCGGCATCCGGCACACGCTCTTTTTTCGGCGTCTGTCCGCTTAAAGCCTGCACTTCCGCTTCAGTCTGCCTGACGCTCAGTTCAAGCCGGATAATATTTTTCCACAATTTTTGCATCAGCGCCGGCTGGGACAGAGCAAGCAGCGAGCGCGCATGCCCCATGCTGATCTTGCCTTCGCGCAGACTGGCTTTTATTTCATCCGGTAGTTTGAGAATACGCAAAAAATTGGCCACGGCCGGGCGGCTCATGCCGACGCGCTTGGCGATCTCCTCCTGTTTCAGATCGAATTTGCTGTGCAACAATGCAAAAGCCTCAGCCTGTTCCAGCGGATTCAAATCTTCCCGCTGGATATTCTCAATGAGGGCAATCTCCACCAAATCGACATCGGTCTCGACGCTGAGAATATAGACCGGCACTTCACTGAGGCCGGCAGCCCTGGCCGCCCGCAGACGGCGCTCCCCGGCAATGAGATCGAACCGGCCATTTACTCCGGACCTGACCGAAAGGGGTTGCAGCACTCCCTTGGCTTTGATGGATCGGGATAGCTCGTTGAGCTCGACTGTGCTGAAATCTTTCCGGGGCTGAAAGGGGTTGGGGTCAATCAAATCCACTGAAACCTTCAGTTGGGCGCCCTCGCTGCCCGGCTCCGGGGTCTCCGCGGCGGGAATCAGCGCCCCCAATCCTCTGCCCAGTCTCGTTTTATCCATTTCTCGCGAGCACTTCGCTGACTAAAGACATGTAGTTCTGGGAGCCAATGGATTGGACATCGTAGAGGATAATCGGTTTGCCGTAACTGGGCGACTCACTCAGCCGGACATTTCTCTGGATCGCCGTCTCGTAAACTTTATCGCCGAAGTAGGCCCGCACTTCCTCCGCCACCTGCCGCGACAGATTCAGCCGACTGTCAAACATGGTGATGAGGACCCCCTCAATTTCCAGGTCCGTGTTCAATTGTCTCTGGATCAGACGGATGGTGTTGAGCAGCTGCGAAAGTCCCTCCATGGCATAGTATTCGCACTGGATGGGGATCAGCACGGAATCGGCTGCGGTGAGACCGTTGACCGTCAGCAGCCCGAGCGATGGCGGGCAGTCGATTAAAACGTAGTCATACTTTCCGTCGAGATTGGCGAGAGCCTTTTTCAGTAAATATTCCCGCGATAGCATACCAACCATTTCAACTTCTGCGCCGACGAGCTGCCGTGATGAAGGGAGAATTTCGAGATGCTCCAACGCCGTGCTGATGATGGCTTCTGCAGGCTCCCGATTATGAGACAGAATGTCGTATATGGAGAGCTTCGTTTTGTCGATCTCGATGCCCACTCCGCTGGTGGCGTTCGCCTGTGGATCGATATCGATAAGCAGTGTCGGCACCTCGCTCGCTGCCAGTCCGGCGGCAAGGTTTACGGCGGTGGTGGTCTTGCCAACGCCACCTTTTTGGTTGGCTATCGCTATAATTTTTGTCTTTTTCGACATTTGTACCGGTCTGGTTCTGATTGGCCCAACGAGCTACATCCGCCCCGTGGTCCCCCGTGGACAGAACAGCTGATAGCACCGCTTTTCGTGCGGACCTAGGCAATCCGCCTACTACTCAGGAAGCCCTTGCTCCCTGATTTGGGCGGTCTCTAAATTACTCTGCAATAGCCCCGACATGCTACTCCTGTAACGTCCGGAGATTTTGGAAAAAGGGACGGCTGCGGGGAAAACAGGAACGGAATAAATGAACAAATCTATTCCAACAGATCACATATACAGTTTGGTCCGCGGCAGACTCGGTCCGGACGCCACGACTGAAATGATTGAATCGGTGAGCCGCAAAGTGGCATCGCTGCTGGCAAAGGGGGTCTCTGATGAAGCGCCGGACCACGAGGCGTCCGGAACTTCGGCCACACAGCTGCTGCTCACCGCCACGGGCTGGGATGCGCCAGGAACGGCCTCAGGACTGGTGGCACGGCTGGAGTCGTACGGTTGCCAGGTGCTGGGCAGCGACCGGGCTTCCACCGATGGATATTTCAGTCTGCTGGTCAGCCTTGATATGGCCGATTGCACGTTATCCCGCACTGAACTTGCAGCAGCTCTTAAAGCGGCCGGTGAAGCCGATGGACTTGAAGTGGCCTTGATAAGCGTCCCCCCCGGACGGACGGATCAATCTGGCGGGGTACAATAACCGGTGCGCAAACCGGCAATCCTCGTCACCGGCGCTAATGGCGAAATGGGCCACGGCCTGATCCGGGCGCTGAGCCAATCGGGAGGTCAACCGATTGTAGGTCTCGATATCCAGGAAGCTGATGCGGGACTGAAACCGGCCCTGACTGAGTCCATCATCGGCAACATCCTCGACCAAAATGTGCTCGACAGCATCAACAGCCGGTACGAGATCTCCGCGATCTACCATCTGGCAGCTCTGCTCAGCACACGGGCCGAATTTTCGCCGCAAATCGCTCATCAGGTTAACGTCGACGGCACCCTTAATCTGCTCAGTCTGGCCGTAGACCAGGCACGGAGCCACGGCCGGGCGGTCAAATTTTTCTTCCCCAGCTCCATCGCCGTGTACGGCATACCTGATGGCATATCCAAGAGTGAAATTGGCGCCATATCGGAGGATCAGTACCTCTTCCCTCAAACCATGTACGGATGCAACAAACGGTACTGTGAGCTGCTGGGCGTCTACCACGCCAGGCACTACCAGCGACTGGCCGCGGATGCCGGTACTTTCAGGGTCGACTTTCGGGCCATCCGCTTTCCGGGGCTCATCAGCGCCGTGACCCAGCCGGCGGGCGGCACTTCAGATTACGCCTCGGAGATGATCCATGCCGCCGCTGAGGGCAGACCGTACGACTGCTTTGTCCGCGAGGAGACCGCCATGCCGTTCATGACCATGCCCGATGCCATCCGGGCCATTACGGAGTTGATGGATGCGCCAGCGGATGAAGTTGACCAGCGCATTTACAACATCCGTGCGTTCAACCCTACCGCCGCCGATCTGAAGAGGGCCGTCGAGCGCCATTTCCCCGGCGCCGTCGTCAATTTTGACGTCGACCCCAACCGGCAAGCCATCGTGGACAGCTGGCCCTCCGATGTTGATCAGTCGGCCGCCCAGCGCGACTGGCAGTGGAAACCGGGCGACGACTTTGACTCCGCTTTCGTCCGCT
Organism: Fidelibacterota bacterium; assembly: GCA_004124875.1. Classification (GTDB taxonomy): domain Bacteria; phylum Fidelibacterota; class Marinisomatia; order SCGC-AAA003-L08; family TS1B11; genus TS1B11. The sequence continues at coordinate 51,856 of SCKJ01000007.1, forward strand.
ATCTGGTGCCGGCTATTAAGGCCCATTAATAAGCTTTAATGACGATTGGAAGAGAGAAGTTGATTTAGCCGCTGAGCCAGTTTAATTTGTACAAAATGGTTTAAATGTACTTTTTGTACGAATAGGTGAAATGAAATGACCACACTAACAGCCAGCAAACTTCGTACGCGACTGGCGGACACTCTCAACCGTGTCGCTTACGGTGGCGAAAGGATTCTTCTTCAGCGACGCGGCAAGGACATTGCGGCCATCATATCCACTGATGACCTGGAGCTGTTGGAAAAACTTGAGGAACAGGCGGATCTTCGCGCAATCCAGGCAGCCTTGAAGGAACCCGGAACTGCCGATTGGGACCAAGTAAAAGGGAATTTAGGCCTTTAAGCCGCTAGCACTCTATCGCGTCGGAATCAAACCTGCGGCCGTGAAGGACTTGAAGCGGATTGCTCACTCGACGGTTCAACGTGTCGGAAGGAAAATATCTTCTCTGGCGGCGGAGCCGCGGCCTCCAGGCGCTGTCAATCTTAAATTAGCTCAACATGTCTGGCGTTTGCGCGTCGGCGATTACCGCGTCCTGTATACGATTGATGACGATTTGCTTCTGGTGACAGTAGCCCGAGTCCGCCACCGAAGAGACATTTATCGCCAACTGTAATCCCATGTCGTGCTCAGGAAATCTGAGAAAAGGACACCCCCCATGGACACACTGACCCCTCGCCTCACAGCCGAACTCGCAGCTATCCGCGACGCCGGCCTCCACAAGCAGGAGCGCATCATTACATCGCCACAGAGCGCCACCATCGCAGTTGGCGGCAGGAAGGTGCTCAACTTTTGCGCCAACAACTATCTGGGTCTGTCCAACCATCCGGCGCTGATCAAAGCGGCCAGCGAGGGCCTTCAGCGGTGGGGGCTGGGCCTCTCCTCGGTGCGTTTTATCTGCGGCACCCAGGAAATTCATAAGCAGCTCGAAAGCAAAATCGCCGCCTTTCTGCAGACCGACGACGCCATATTATACGGCAGCTGCTTCGATGCCAACGGCGGCCTGTTCGAAACCCTGCTGGGACCCGACGACGCCATCATCTCCGATGCCCTCAACCACGCCTCCATCATTGATGGCATCCGGCTGTGCAAGGCGGCGCGCTACCGTTATCGTCATGGCGACATGGGTGACCTCGAGACGCAGCTGCGCGAGAGTGCCGCTGCCCGGACACGGCTCATCGCCACCGACGGCGTGTTCTCCATGGACGGGGATGTGGCCCAGCTGGACGTGATCTGTGACCTGGCGCAGAAGTACGACGCGCTGGTGATGGTGGACGACTCCCACGCCACCGGCTTTTTCGGGCCGACGGGCAGAGGCTCAGTGGAGCATCGCGGCGTCATGGGGCGGGTCGATATGATCACCTCCACGATGGGCAAGGCGCTGGGCGGCGCCTCAGGCGGCTTCACGGCGGCCCGGCAGCCTATCGTCGATCTGTTGCGGCAAAGGTCGCGGCCCTACCTGTTTTCCAATTCAGTGCCGCCGGCCATTGTCAGCGCCGCCATCGCCTGTATCGATATGTTGGCCGGCAGCACCGGGCTGCGCGACCGCCTGGCGGAAAGCACCGCCTATTTCCGCAGCGCCATGAGCGACGCCGGATTCGACATCACGCCCGGTGAGCACCCTATCGTGCCGATTATGCTGGGCGAAGCCAGGCTGGCCCAGGAAATGGCCGCCGCCCTGCTGGATGAAGGCATCTATGTCGTCGGCTTCTCCTACCCGGTGGTGCCCAAGGGCGAGGCCCGCATCCGGGTGCAGATTTCCGCGGCCCACAGTAAGGAGCAGCTCGACCAGGCCATTGCCGCCTTTACCAAGGTGGGCAAGGCGATGGGGGTGGGGGGAAGTTTGCACTAATTATAAAGAAAGACTAAATTAGGCATGCCAACAATTTTACTGGTAAATGGTTGGAGATTTTTCTTCTATTCGAACGAGGGCAGCGAACCCATTCATATCCACTGCCAAAAAGGTGACCGGGAAGCAAAATTTTGGCTTGATAGTGAAGAATTTGAAGTGACTGAGGCATATGGATATCAGCTCTCCCCAAGGGATCGGCGGCAGATCAAAAAAATCATTTTTGAGTATTTCGAGTATATCGAAAATGAATGGGAAAAGTTTCAAAAGATGAGGAACCCAGGATGAGCAAAGCGCACATCGTAGAGAATCTGATGATCACTGATGATGAACTGATATTAAAGGTTGATGGCAAGGACCTGAGTCTAGCCTTGGCCACAGCCTCGCCAAAATTGGCGGCTGCCTCAGAATTAGAGCGATCCACGTATAAAATTTCCCCTGCCGGCTATGGCATCCATTGGCCCTTAATCGACGAAGATTTATCCATTGACGGCCTGTTACTTGCCACGGAAATCGCCGCACAACCTTAGGCCGCAAGTGCGGTTTGACCAGGCCATCGCCGCCTTTACCAAGGTGGGACGACGGATTGGAGAATTGGGGTAGCTTATGATTACTGTGCCGACATTATTCATATTAGGAGCTGGGGCGAGCGCGCCATATGGGTACCCAACCAGCTTTGGGCTTTGGGAATTTATTGTTGGTAACTATCCAAATGATTCGCATATCCCGCCGGGATACCAACATCCTTTCAAACATTTTTACTCTACATATCTCAATGGTCGTATCGAAATCGCTGCTGACAGAGAGCCACTAATCGAGAAACTAGAATTATTCCATGAAACTTTTTTTCATGCGGACCCATCAATTGACCGATTCATTTCCCGAAATAAAAAGTTTGAAAAATTGGGAAAGAAGGCAATACTTACCATGCTGTTTCATGCTGAACAATTCAGTGCCTTGCCTGAAACCATGGCAAATAGAGAAAGTGACTGGATAATCTATTTAATGCAAAAAATGACTACAAAAATTGTAGTACAAGACGATTTTTCAAGATTCAAAGAAAATGATGTCTCCTTCATAACGTTTAATTATGACCGTTCGCTTGAACACCTATCTTACAATTTTCTGTCAAATTCGTTCAGCGAACTCCCCACGGCAGACATCGTTGAGGCAGTAGAAAGCCTAGAGATCTTGCACGTCAATGGGATACTCGCACCCCTTGATTGGCAGAATATCAAGGGTGTAAAACAGCCATATAGAAAATCACTGAAGACGGTAGATATCGATTCTCATGTGAATAATATTCAAATCATTTTTGATAGTCGACAGGATGATACTACCACGGAAATTGAAAGAAAAATTAAATCTGCAGAAAACATATACTTTTTAGGGTTTGGTTATGCAGACGAGAATATGAAACAGTTGGGATTCCCAGAAATATTAGAGGCGCACCAAACAATTTATGGAACCGCAAAGGGTCTAACATCAACTCAAATCGCCCAAGTAAAGCGGCAATATTTCACCAAACGAGATTTTCGCGAACCGCATTTATATACACTAAATTGCTTAGAAGTGCTTGAGAATCAGATTTTACGATAGCCAATATCATATTTATCGTTTGTATCGCCGGATTCGCTGAGGTAGGCAGACAGTTTTGGGTAGTAAATTGAGGTCGCCACCAACTCCACACTCACCCCCACCCTGCGTGATGCCCCCTCTCTCCGGAGAGAGGGGGAGTCTGGCGCAGCCGACTGGGGTGAGTGGAATCGCCATCGCTGCCTTTACCAAGGTGGGGCGGACGTTTGGAGTGTTAAATTTGAATGATCAGTTTCAGGCCACGGATACCAGTGCAGGAGAACGATATAATGACTGATACACAGCCCAAGGGACTTTCAACCATCGGCCAGATCGCCGTGACGGTGAAAAATCTCGATAGCGCCATTGAGTTTTACCGCGACAGCCTCGGCATGGCGCTGCAGTTCCAGGTGCCGGGGATGGCCTTCTTCGACTGCGACGGTGTGCGGCTGATGCTCAGCCTGGCGGAATCGCCGGAGTTCGACCATCCCGCATCCATCATCTACTTTAAGGTGGACGATATTGCCGCCCAGCATGCGGCCATGACGGATAAGGACGTAAAGTTTGTCGCGCCACCCCACCTTACCGCCGACATGGGCAGCTACGAGCTGTGGATGGCCTTCTTCAATGACCTCGACGGCAACACCCTGGCGCTGATGAGTGAAGTGCCAAAATAATGGGCGGCAAACCTGCCGAAAAATCGGGCGAAGCGATGGCCGCCGTGATGTTCCCGTATCTCTTGACATACCGCCCGTTATCGCGTACGCTATGCTATGAAATCGATCAGCGCCACAAAAGCCCGGGAACGCCTCTACCGCCTGATGGACGAAACCGCCGAATTCCACGAGCCGGTTCTGGTGACCGGCAAAGGGAGCAATGCCGTCCTTCTGGGGGAGGATGACTGGCACGCCATACAGGAGACACTCTATCTGCTGTCCATCCCGGGCATGCGGGCATCTATTCGTGAGGGTCTTGACACCCCTCTTGAGGAGACCGAGCCGGAACCGTAGCACTGCGACAGATTCCATGCCAAATTCCGGCATGACACCCCCGCACCCATTGAATCGCGCCACCCTGCTGCTGCCCCTGCTGCTGGCGACCATCGGCTGCGCAGGAGAGCTCTCCGACCCCGAGAAGCAGGCCATCGCTATCCTGGGGCGCGCCCACGACCTGATGGGGGGCCAGGCGCTCATCGACAGCATCCATACCCTGCAGGTCACTGCGGCTTCAACAGACCCCCGGGGGCCGTTCGTGACCCATATTGCCAGCCGCGCCAACGGTGATCTGACCATTCGGCAGGTCTACCCCAAGTGGGGCCAACGCCGGGGCGGCATGATCGGCAACCGCTACTGGCGGCAGGAACCGGGCGGTGAAATCGAACCGCTCAACTGGCAGCTGGCGTATAACATGCGGCTTCTCGATTTTCACCGGCTGGTGATCAACATGGACCAGCGCTTCAGCCGCCTCAAGGCCGAGGAGGAATCCGTTGAGTTCTTTGGCGTCCCCTCGCTTAAAGTCGTCATGCGGGATGGACGGGGTCTGCCGGCCGCGGCCTATTTCAGCAAGTCGATTGGACTGCCGCTGGGTATCGAATTTGCCGATGCCGCGGATCCTGATAGCGAACCGCTGGTGGTGAAGTTCGGCATTTGGCAAAATGTGGGCAACGTGATTCTATTCAAGCAGGCCATTCTACAGGAGAACGATTACACCTACCAGTATAACTATACCAATATCCGCATCAACGGGAACATTGACGCGCTCCTGATCCACCCCGATTCCGTGTGGGCGCCTCCCGATACTGCCCGCTGATCGATTGCGGCCTATTCGCGCTGGAACTGATCCCTAGTCGGGTGATACCGGCCAGGCGGCCGTCTCCCTGGCGGCGGGCATACAGCCCGCGACCGATCCCGGTCCGGCGATAGTGGGGACCTAGCTGGCCCCTTCCATGGCCGGCTCTATGGGTGGCTCGGCAATCAAGCTGGAAGGCATCGACCTGAAAGTCATCAGCAGCCAGGTCACACCTACCGCAGCGCCGCCAACCATCGACACAGCCATGGATATCCAGACAAACTCAAGGGGCCGGTGCTGCACGAATGTGAAGTAGGCCGCCAGCGGTCCACCAATCGCCATCACCCTTAGCACAGTCACAACCAGAAACGGCAGCCCCTTGCCCATGCCCTGCAATACGCGGGCGCTGATAATGCCAATGGGCGCAATGGGGAACGCCAGGGCGTTGATCCGCAGATAGGACACACCGTAAGCCAGTATTTCGGCGTTCGGCTTGAATATGGTCAGCACCAGCGGCGCTAAGGGAATGATGATGGCGGCGAACACCAGACCGTAAATCACCGCCCGGCTCATGGTATACCCAACTATTTTCTTGATTTCATCCGTGGCCCCGGCGCCGTGAAACATAGCTACCAGGGTCACGCAACCGGTGGACAGGGCAATGAGCGGTAAAAAGTAGACCATTTCAATGCGACTGGCGACCTGGTAAGCAGCCACGGCATGATCCGAAAAACTGGCCAGAATCTTGTTGTAGACAGCAGCGCCGGTAGCCATGACCATAAAAGAGAACGAGGCCGGCAAACCAATTTTAAAGATGGACAGCATGATGATGCTGCTAAACTTGAACGCGCGCAAGTTGAAACTGACATAGCTGGTCCGCCTGATCATGATCAAATAGATGAAGATCACAAACACGATCGCCTGACTGACCGTAGTGGCGATGGCCGCGCCGCGAACGCCCTGGTCCAAACCAAAGATAAATATGGGATCGAGGATGATGTTGAGCACCATGCCCACGCCCAGAATCGTCATGGGCCGGACGGTGTCCCCTTCGCCCGTGAGGATTCCACGGAAAAATCCTGACAGCACCGAGAACGGCAGTCCGATAGCCACCACCTGGAGGTAACGCCACGACAGCTCGTTAACCGCTCCGGTTGCCCCCAGCATTTCCAGCATGGGGCGGCCGTAAAGCAGTCCTACGACCATGAGTATGCCCCCAAGGACCACGCCAAGGACGAGGGCATGATCGGCAATGTTGTCGGCTCTGGACTTGTCCCGCCCCCCAATGGCCTGGGCCAGCACCGCCGTGACGCCACTGGAGAGGCCCATCACCGTGCCGTAGGCGAAAAATACCAACGGCAAATTATAGGCCAGGGCGGCCACGGCATCAGCGCCCACCCGGCCGACAAACACCATGTCGACCACGGAGTAGAGCGTGTGGATCATCATCCCGCCGAAGACCGGCAGCGACAATTTCCACAGCGCTTTCCTGGGATCCGATCTGAATTGATCGAGGCGCGATTCAGCAGCAGCAGCATTCATCGCGCCGAATTTAACCCCCGTGAACTTTCCCTGTGGCATTATAATGGGGGCGGGGAGCGTGAGTCAGCGGCAGTGGCAGTAGCGGGGGGCCGTGGCCTTAGCAGTAGCCGTTGGCAGAAGTCATGGGAACCGCCAAGCTGACCCTGTCACTGGTAAGCGCGGCACAGATTTGACCATGCGGTGACTGCTCCATGTGCGGGATTCAAGTTGTTACCCCTTTCACGCCGGATTAACTTTTGCGCTGTTGTTCCGTCCGCGATGGCTGGAAACTCATGGGTCCTTATATTTTCACCGAAACTATTATATGACATGCTGAAAAGACCGCTACCTCGCTTTGCCATTATCGCCATCGTTGTGCTATGGGTCGTCATTGCCTTGCTGCCCACCTGGGAGTATCGCAACTTGAGCGAAGAGGAGAAAGAAACCCGCCGGGTGGCCGGGACGCTGGCGGAACTGGAGCACTCGATTATCAATCTGGGGCTCGACCTGCAGGGCGGCATTCACCTCGTCCTGGAAGTGGACATCCCGACCCTGTTGCGGACGCTGGCCGAGAACAAGGATGACCGGCTTGAGCAGGTGATTTCCGAAACGGCTGCGTGGGTGGCAGATACCGAAGGCGATTTCTTCAACCTGTTTGCGGCGAAAATTGAGGAGCACAACCTGCGCCTGATCCGGTATTATTCCGCCTATGGCACAAAAATTCCCGAAATAATCGCGGCCCTGGAAGCGGAGTCCGATGACGCCGTCAACCGCTCACTGGAAATTATCCGCAACCGGGTGGATGAGTTTGGCGTTTCCGAGCCAACCATTCAAAAGGCCGGGGGGCGGAGAATTATCGTCGAGTTGGCCGGTATCAAGGATCCCCAGCAGGCCCGCAATCTCATCCAGAGCACCGCTCTCCTCGAGTTCAACATCTTGCAGGACCTTGCCGTCACCCGCGATGTCCTCTTTGCGCTTGATGAGGTGCTCAAATCAGCGGGCCAGCCGGCGGAGGAAACCGTGGCGGCCAAGGCGGAGGAGGGGCCTGCGAAGGATGCAATTACCGGAGGCCTGGAGTCGGTGCTTGGATCTACCCGGGACCGCGCCATTATCGAGGATGATTCAGAAGGTGACGGCATACCTGCAGGCGTTCTCGCTGAAAGGCCTTTTTCGGGTTATGTCCATGTGCACGGCAACAACCTGATTGTCGAGGCGCGCTATCGCTATGCCGTGGAGGCGCTGCTGGGCCGGGAAGATGTGCAGGCCGCCATACCTACTGACGGCGCTTTCCTGTGGGGCAACCGCACCGAGGAACTGCCCGTCGAGTTCGGCGTGCGAAATTTCCACTCCCTCTATTACCTCTACCGCGAGCCTGGGCTTACCGGGGGCGTGATAACCGAGGCCCGGGCCAACATCGGAGGTCTCGGATCGAATGCGGCCAACCAGCCTGTCGTCAATCTGACCATGAACAACGAAGGGTCGCAAATCTGGGCCCGCCTGACGGGCGCGAATATCGGTCGCCGGGTTGCGCTGGTGCTGGATAAAAAAGTTCATATGGCCCCCGAAATTCGCGGCAAAATCGCCGGCGGATCGACCGTCATCGAGGGCCTCGAGAGCATGGAGGAGGCCAAACTCATCGCCATCGTGCTGCGGGCCGGCTCCCTGCCGGCGCCCGTGGAAATCATTCTCCAGCGCTCCATCGGCCCCAGCCTGGGGCAAGATTCCATCGCCAGTGGCTTCAGGGCGGCACTCATCGGCGGCCTGCTGGTGGTGGCTTTCATCGTGTTCTATTACAAAGGCAGCGGGCTCATTGCTACGACGGCCCTGATATTCAACATTTTTATCGTCCTGGCGGCACTGGCGTCGTTAAGCGCCACCCTGACGCTGCCGGGCATTGCCGGGCTTATCCTTACCGTCGGCATGGCCGTAGATGCCAATGTGCTCATATTTGAGCGTATTCGCGAAGAGCTTGATAAAGGCAAATCGGTGCGGGCAGCCATTGATGCGGGCTATGCCCGGGCGACCGTCACCATTATTGACGCCAACGTCACCACGATCCTGGCGGCGCTTGTGCTGTTTCAGTTTGGCAGCGGGCCGATCAAGGGCTTTGCCATCACGTTATTCTGGGGCATAACGGCCTCCATGTTCACCGCTATCTTCGTGACCCGTACTATTTTTATGGCGTTTACCCAGCGTCCAACTGTAAAAACCATCAGCATTTAACTTATGAGACTTCTGCAAAATACATCCTTTGACTTCATGGGCAAGCGCAAAATTGCCGCCATGTTTTCCGGTACCATCATTGCCGTGGGACTGCTGTCGCTCATCGTAAATGGGGGGCCGTTGCTGGGCATCGACTTTACCGGCGGCACCCTGGCGCAGCTGCGTTTTACCTCCAGCGTTGAAACCGGCGCTCTCCGCGAGACGCTCCTTGACGCCGGGTTCAGCAACCCCTCCATCCAGCGGTTTGGCGATGACCACGAAATTCTGCTGCGGGTACCGGCCGATGAAGCGGGCGCGGGATTCGCCGAGCGCCTGCAGGAGGTCTTCGCCGGGCAGAGTTTTGAGATTCGACGACTGGAGCAGATCGGTCCGAAAATCGGTGGCGAAATGCGCGGCAAGGCTCTTGCGGCCGTCTTTTATGCGCTGCTGGGCATCCTTTTGTACATCACCTTCCGGTTCGACCGGTACTACGCCGTGGGCGCCGTGGCCGCGCTGGCGCATGATGTGATCATCACACTTGGAATTTTCTCCCTGCTGAGACTCGAAATCGACTTGGCCATCGTGGCCGCTTTCCTCACTATCGTCGGCTACTCGCTCAACGACACCATCGTCGTGTTTGACCGCATCAGGGAAAATGCGCGAGCCGACAGGCGCGCTGATTTTACGGCAATGGTTAACCACTCCATCAACCAGACTCTGGGACGCACGATTATCACGTCCGTCACTACTTTCGTGGTCGTGCTGGTCCTCTACCTTATCGGTGGGGAGGTCATCCGCTATTTCGCGTTTGCGCTCATGGTTGGGGTGGTGGTGGGCACGTACAGTTCCATCTATATCGCCAGCCCCATTATGGCCATCCTGGAAGCCAGAGCGCAGACCCGTGTCGCCAGCAAATAGCCCCCTTTCCCCCGTATCGCCTCCCGCCCCCTGCCTACTAAAAAAATCCGGTAAACATCCGTGCCGGTGACCGCGGTCATTGGCGGGCAGTGGGGCGATGAGGGCAAAGGCAAAATAGTCGATGCCCTGAGCTCCGGGGCCGATATTGTCGCCCGGTATCAGGGCGGGGCCAACGCTGGCCACACCGTAATCATCAACGATAAAACATTCATCCTGCACCAGATACCTTCCGGCATCCTGCACGAGAATGTGCGCTGCGTCCTCGGCCATGGCATGGTCATTGATCCTGTCTCGCTGATCGATGAAATCGATTCCCTGCACGGCAACGGCATCGACACCACGGGAAGAATTCTGCTGAGCACCCACGCCCACATTGTGACGCCACTGCACCGGGCCATGGACCGCGCCACGGGCCAGGTTATCGGCACGACCGGACGGGGCATTGGACTGGCGTACAGCGACAAGGCCCGGCGGCTGGGAATCAGGGCCGTCGATCTGATCGACGCCGGCAGTCTGGGCGATTATATCCGGAAGCGGCTGAAGCTGGCCATCGATCAAGGTGAAATTACGGAGGCTGAGCTGCCCGCGCTAAAAGACGATATCGAACAATTTTTACACGCCTCAAACAAGCTGCTGGAATATCTGGCCGATACCGTTTCCGTCATGCTTGAGGCCATTGCCAGGGGCGACAGCATTCTCATCGAAGGGGCACAGGGAACCCTTCTCGATGTCGATCTGGGCACCTATCCCTATGTCACTTCATCGTCGGCAAGCGCCTCGGGCATCGCCGCCGGGTTGGGCATACCGGCCCGCTCCGTCGACCGGCTTATCGGTATTTTCAAGGCCTACGCCACGCGTGTGGGGAACGGGCCTTTCCCTACCGAGCTGGAGGACCGGACCGGTGAGCAGTTGCAGAATTCAGGGGCCGAATTTGGCGCCACGACGGGCCGGCCGCGACGATGCGGATGGTTTGATGCAGTGGCGGCCAGGTATGCCTGCCGGACCAACGGCATAGATGAGATTTACCTGAGCAAACTCGATGTCCTGGAAAAATTTGACTCACTTAAGATTTGCACCGGATACCGCTGGAACGGTGAAATGATTAACGACTTTTCGGCGGCGGTACACAAGCTCGACAAAATGGAACCGATTTATGAAGAGTTGCCTGGCTGGGGCGCGGGCGTTTCCCAACTGACCGATGCCAACGACCTGCCTGACCAGGCCAAAACTTATATCGCCCGCATAGAGGAGCTGCTCGAGGTCCCTGTGTCACACGTATCCATTGGGGCCGAACGAAGCCAAATTCTGAAACGATGACACAGCAGACCAAGGTGGCCCTGGTCTTCACCTTGATGTGCCTCATTTGGGGCTCCACTTTTGTGGCCTTGAAAGTCGGATTGCAGGAAACGCCGCCCCTGTTGGGCGTGGCCCTGCGGCACCTGATCGCGTTCGTGGTGCTCATGGCGGTGATCTGGCTGAAAGGCTATAATATCCCCAGGGACCGGCTGGCGATCAAGCAGTACGCGACTGTCGGCCTGCTCAACTTTGCGCTCAGCTACTCACTCACCTACAGCGGCACCCAGTTCATCTACAGCAATGTCTCTTCCCTCCTGTGGGCCTCCATTCCCATCACCACCGCTCTCGGCGCTCACTTTTTCCTGCCGCGAGAACGCCTCACCTGGCTCAAATCGGGCGGCATCCTGGTCGGTTTCATCGGTGTTCTGGTCATCTTTGCAGGGTACGGGTTCGGTGAAAGTCCCAATATTGCGTTAGGGATGGGTCTGGTGATGGCGGCGGTGCTGGCCGGCACTTGGCCCAATATCTACCTAAAACTCCACCCGGCCCAAGCCAATCCGGTGGTGCTTAGTGGCGTGGGAGCCGGCATGGGCGGCGTGGCCACCCTGGTGGCCAGTCTGCTGCTTGAGGGCCAGCGAAGTATGGCCTGGACCCCTCAAAATATCGGCATTCTGCTCTACCTGGCCATTGTGGGCACGGTCATCGCCTGGGGAGCATTTTATTATCTGATTCAATATATGGAAGTGGTGAAACTGTCGTTCGTCGGTTTCATATCGCCCGTCATTGCCATGTTCATGGGTATGCTGGTGCTGGGGGAGTACCTTCCAGCCACCGTCTACATCGGCGCCGCATTGGTGCTGCTGGGCATATTTTTAAGCGATGCCCGGCGCTACCTGGCAATCCTGAAACCGACGCGTTGAAAGGTTGATTCAGGTCCGTGCAAAAGTTTCATCTCAAAAGCAACGGACCGGTGGACCTGGCCAAAAGCTGCGTCCCTTACACGGAAAACCGGGCCGACCGCGAAGCGTTTGCTGACGGCTTCCTCTACCGCGCCTTCCGGATCGACCATGTTCCCGCCCTGCTCAAGGTGCAAAATCGTGCCGATGACGAGCTGCAGGCGGTGGTCGTTGCCGCAGGCAAGGAGCCGCTGCCCCGGCGCAGCCGCGTGGAGCAGGCGCTGCGCAGGAAATTATCCCTCGACCTCGACCTGCCTGCTTTCTATCGCTTCCTCTCCGCTGACCCAGCGCTGAGCCGCTTGCCAGGCCACCATCGGGGGTTGCGACCGATACTGAAAGACTCACTTTTTGAAGCGCTGTCGTTGGCCATAGCCGATCAACAGGTTAATGTCACTTTTGCCGCCGAGTTGAAACACCGCCTGCTGTCCAACTATGGCACTCAATATGAACTCGACGGCATACCCCTGTGGCTCTTTCCTGATGCCACGACATTGGCCAATCTGGATGAATACGCCCTCAGGCCGCTGCAGTACACCCGCAACAAGAGCAGTTTTATCACTGGGTTGGCGCGCACATTCCTGGCCGACCCCGCCTGGAATCACCTCACCGGTTCAGGCGAGTCAATCGTTCAGCGGCTGTGCCAGCTAAGGGGCGTGGGCAGATGGACAGCCGAGTATGGCGCGATGATGGGTCTGGGCATTACAGATACGCTGCCGGCAGCCGATATAGCACTTATGAGGATGGTCCAGCGGGTGGCCAATCTGCCGCACCGGCCCACAGAGCAGGAGGTGCGGGCGTATGGCGCCGGATGGTCGCCCTGGCAAGGGCTGGTGACTTTCTACCTCTGGCGTCAGGAAGAACTGTAGGGGGGATATGCCCGGAAATATTACGACGGAGATGGCCATAGGCCGCCATGCAGAGTGGAGACTCTGTGGCTGCGAGCCTTGCCACTCACCCTGTCACATCGTAGAGCGCATAATCGTCAAGGTGGTGGTCCGGTGAACAGCGCCCTGAACGTCCTGATTCAGGAGACGACGATCATCACGCAGCTGCGCAAAGTTGCCTCAGTGCTCAACTGGGATCGGGAGACTTCCATGCCCGTCAATAGCGGCAAGGCTCGCGCCGACCAGATAGCGCTGATTCTGTCGCTGGCCCACACCCGCTTCACCGGGAAAGACTTCCGCAAATCACTGGGCAACCTCATCAATCTGGACAGCGGCAGGATTCGCAACGGCGATCTGTCGCCGGACCAAGCTAAAATGGTTTCGCTCACCTGGCAGGATTGGCACCGCGCCATTGCTCTGCCGGCTGAGTTTGTCGGCCAGCTGGCCAACCTCACTTCGGAGGCGCATGGAATTTGGCAGCTGGCCCGGGAAAAAAACCGCTTTGACCTGTTCGCCCCCTATCTGGCCAGGATTGTGGAGATGAAACGCCGGGAGGCCGAATTTCTCGGCTACGATGACGAGCCGTACGACGCCTTATTGGCCAACTACGAGCCGGACATCACGACCGCTGATCTGGTCCACCTTTTTGATCAGCTGCGACCGACTCTGGTATCCTTGGCGCGGCGCATCGGCGACAGCGAGGTTGACGACCACCGGCATATCTTGAAGCAGCATTTCGACTTGCAGCTGCAGGAGGCGTTTGGCCTGCAGGTATTGCGCGACATGGGCTACGACATGAGCCGTGGCCGCCAGGACCAGTCAGCGCACCCCTTTACCACCAATTTTCATCCCAGCGATGTTCGCATCACGACCCGCCTCAGCGAGACCCAATTGGCTATGGGACTGTTTGGCAGCATTCATGAAGGGGGCCACGCTCTGTATGAACAGGGGATGAACGAGAAATACTTTGGCACACCGCTATGCGAGGCCGTGTCGCTCGGGTTTCACGAGAGCCAGTCGCGGCTATGGGAAAATTACGTTGCCCGCTCTCTCCCTTTCTGGGAGTACTACTATCCAAAATTGCAGGGTACTTTTCCCAGGCAGCTGGCCGATTTTGATCTGTATACTTTTTACAAGGCCGTGAACGCCGTGACCCCTTCCAACATACGGGTGGAGGCGGATGAAGTGACCTACAACCTGCATATCATGGTCCGGTTTGACCTGGAGCGCGCCCTGATGAATGGTGAGCTGCAGGTGCAAGATTTACAGGAGGAATGGAACCGCCGCATGCATGAGCACTTGGGCATAGTGCCTCCCGATGACACTGAAGGGGTGCTGCAGGACATCCACTGGAGCCTGGGAGCGCTGGGGTATTTCCCGACCTATACCCTGGGCAATCTTTACGGCCGCCAAATCTTCGACGTAGCAAGAAGCCAGATCGCCGATTTCGACAATCGCCTGGCCAATGGCGACCTGAAAACCTTGCGCGAATGGCTGCGCCAGAACATTCACCATGTCGGACGGGCAATATCCGCTAAAAACCTGATCAAATCCATTTCTGATGAAGCATTGTCGGCCCGACCGTTCATAAATTACCTGGAGACCAAATACGGTGAAATCTATCAGCTCTAGGTAAAGGGGCCTATCTCACATGACAAACCCAACCGGCAGTTTCAGGTTGCGGAGAATTTTTCTGACAGGGATTCTAACGGCTATCCCGATCTACATTACTGTCCAGGTGTTGCGGTTTTTGTTCGGATTCATGGACCGCATTCTTGCGCCATATCTGGAGCGTATCATTGGCACGCACATACCGGGGTTAGGCTTGCTCATGATGCTGGTCAGCCTGTTTCTCCTCGGATTGCTGGTCACCAACTTCCTTGGGCGCCGACTCTACACCTGGTTTGAAAAAGTCCTGCTGAAAATCCCGATCGCCTCCACCATTTACACCACCAGCAAGCAGATTGTGCAGACGTTTTCACCGGAAAACAGAGACAGCTTCCGCAATGTGATATGGCTCGAGTATCCCCGCAAGGGGATTTGGACCCTGGGCTTTGTTACCGGATCAACCGATTCGCAGGATGGCGTGGCCTACTATAACATTTTCATCGCCACCACGCCCAATCCTACTTCGGGGTTCGTGCTGTTCGTGCCCAAACATGAAACCATTCCTTCCGGCATGACCGTTGAGGAGGGCTTCAAGCTGCTCATATCAGGCGGTATGCTCGCCGCTGATCAGCAGGCCTTTGTGGCGGCAGAAATATCGGCCAAACGGGAGAGCAAAGACGCCCGTTAAGCAAGCTCTCGCGGTGGTTGACTTTGGCCCCGGAATATTCTTACTCTCAGGCAGGTAATCCCTGCTCCTCATGGCAAACGGCCAAATTACATACCTGGATGGATTTCGCCTGCACCGCGGCCTCGTCGCCGGTATCCGGCAAGTTCTGTCCAAGCAGAATTATCTCAATAAAATCAATGTGTTTCCCGTGCCGGATGGTGACACCGGGACCAATATTTGCTTCACCCTGCTTTCGATTATGGATGGTACCGCCGGGCATGTGGTGCCGCACGCCGGTAAAATGGCCGAAGTCATCGCTGACGCAGCGCTGGACGGGGCACGAGGTAATTCCGGCGTTATCCTGGCACAGTTTTTCCAAGGCTTCTCGGAAGCGGTGATCAATGAAGAGCGGCTGTCGGTGCCACATTTTGCCAAAGGAGTCCGTGCCGGCCACTTGAGCGCCTGGGAAGCGCTGTCCGAGCCGAAAGAGGGCACCATTCTTTCGGTGATAGATGCGGCGGCGGAGACCCTGACTGCAAAGACAGGGACCGGCTTCGACGACTTCCATCTCGCCATGCAGGAGACCTTGGAGGGGGCCATTGTCGCTCTGGAAAAAACGCCGGAGCAACTGGCCATTCTCAAGAAAAGCGGTGTGGTTGATGCCGGCGCCCAGGGGTTCGTCTATATACTGAAAGGGGTCTTTGATTTCATTAAATCTGGGTCGTTGCGGTCACGGCACGATGACGAGCCTGAACTGTTAATATCCACTTCAGAGGCGCCGGGCGGGTTCGAGATGGATTCGGAGTTCCGGTTCTGCACCGAATGCCTGATTATCGGTGACAATATTCTGTTGCCGGAACTCCGCAAACGGCTCGCGGAAATCGGCGACAGCATCGTCCTGGGCGGCTCGAAAAAGCGGGCCAAGCTGCATATCCATACCAACCACCCGCAGCAGGTCTTTGACCTCGTTGTGAATTATGGCGTCATTGAGGGCCAAAAAGTGGACGACATGGAGAAGCAGGTGGCAGTCTCGCAGACGGATAAAGGGACTGTCGCCATCGTCACCGATTCCACCGCGGATATCCCGGAAAGCTATCTCGAAGCTCACGACATCCATATCGTTCCCGCACGGCTCAGTTTCGGCAACACGGGCTACCTCGACAAGGTAACCATTACTCCTGAGGAGTTTTACACCAAGCTCGTGGAGGGGCCGGATTTTCCCAAAACCTCACAACCTACCCCGGGAGATTTTCTGCGCACTTACCAGTTCCTGGCCAGCCATTACGAGTCGGTCATCTCCATCCATCTGCCGCTGCCGGTTAGCGGCACCCTGCAGTCTGCCCAGAACGCGGCCAGGCGGCTGCCCGAAGCCCACATTACGGTCATTGACGGGAAAACGACCGCCGTCGGTCTGGGGATGGTGGTGGTCCGTGCCGCCGAAGCCGTATCCGCAGGCAAAAGCCACGGTGATGTGCTGGCTCTGTGCGCACAAGCCATTGACCAGACCATCATCTACGCCGCCATCAAGGACCTCTCCTATACCGTTCGCGGGGGACGAATCAAGCCCTCCAGGAAGCGGATTGCCGATCTGCTGAGGGCCACTCCGGTCCTGACGGTCACGCCGCAATTGACGGTCGACATGGCCGGGAAATTCTTTGGGCGCAAGGACCTGCCCGGGGGTCTGGCAAAATGGGTCGCCAAACGTATGGACTTGGACACCACCTACAATATCTTTATCAGCCACGCCCAATGCCCGGATGACGCCCAGAAGTTGGGTGATCTGCTGCCGGATAACGGCTTTAAGGTGGCCGACATCCAGATTACCGATACCGGCACGGCTCTGGGCACCCACGCTGGCCCCGGTTCGCTGATCATCGCGCTGCAGCCGGCAGTCCTGGCGTGATCCTCCTGTTGACACTTCTGCTGCTGAGCTACCTGGCCGGCAGCATGCCCACCAGTATCATCGCGGGAAAACTGTTGAAGGGTATTGATATCCGTGATCACGGCAGCGGCAATGCCGGCGGCACAAACGCATTCAGGGTACTCGGCGCCGGGCCCGCGCTGGCGGTGGTGGCCGTTGATATATTTAAAGGTTGGTTAGCGGCGGCGATCATTTCGGCACTCACTTTTGGCGGGGCACTGGGCGGGCTGCCGTTTAACAATCCCGTTCTGGTGGCAATACTCTGTGGCAGCGCGGCTGTCCTGGGACACACGTATACGGTGTTCGCGGGCTTTAAGGGCGGCAAAGGGGTGGGCACACTGGCCGGGATGGTCTTTTACCTGGCGCCTCTCGTTATTCCTTTAGGATTCCTTGCGTGGGCATTGGTGCTCATGGCTAGCGGCTATGTGGGGCTCAGCTCGATTACCGCCGTATCCCTTTTTCCCGTGGTGATCTTTGTCCGTGACGGCACGCTGAACTCCACGGTGGGCTACTTCAGTGTCATCATTGCCCTGTTCATATGGTTCACCCATCGCAGTAATATTCAGCGGATGCTCGCGGGAACCGAAAACCGGTTTGAAAAGGCGCGAATTTTTCATCGGGCGAAAAAGTAACCGGCCCTCCCAGTTTACCCAAGGCGGATCAGGCAAACTCCTCTGGAGGGCCGGATGACGGTCGATTCTCATCCACCATCAAGGCTGCGAAGTAATGCTAGTAGCGCAGTTTGGCCAGCTCCGCTTCCAAGGCCTCAAATCCCCGATCGGCTCCGATCTCGTTCCAGGCCGCCTCCTCTTGCCGGGCCGATTCAATGGCTGCGCGGCGAGCGTTATCCAGAGAGTATTCCATCAGCACAAAATAGGTTCCGTCCTTGGCCAGGAAGGCCTCCTTGATCAGCGCGCCAGTCAAGGTCGCGTCGGTTACGCCCTTGCTGACTGATTGCGTGAACTCCATCGCCTTGGCGTTACTGCCGATGCCACTCTCCTGCATAAAGTCTTTCACCAGCGACTCAACTTTTACTTTCACGGCGGAAGCAATCTCCTCGCGCGCACGTTGGGCGGCAACAGTCTTGGCCAGAGAGGGGTTCTGCTTTTTCGCCTGGCCGACGCCATAAATTATCCCTTCCGTAACGGGACGGTTTAAGGACCACTCCGGCATGTCGCGCGAATCGCGGGATTCTGTCGTGCCTGATACGGTCGGTCCGGCGCAGCCTGCCACGGTAAAGGCGGCCAATCCTGCGGCCAGCATAATTATCTGTTTATTCATGGCTATCACCTCGGTTCCTTTCTGCTGACAATATGTAGTTGTACGGCCCGCTCAACCCTCTGGTTGAGGGGTATCTCCGACAACCATTGCTGGAATCGGGTAAAGCTTTTGTCTCCTGCCGAAAATGACACATAATCAGTTCCTACAGTGGTAAGACTCCCCAAATCGGCAATTGGTTGCCTTGAAAACAGGCAAAATATTGTTTCGGTGGTTGTGGGAAGATCGGGATTTGCCGCCACGCGGTAGCGGATTCCCCGATCGCGCTCGGATCGGCTGGGCAACTCAGTCCACTTGCCGGCAGCAATCCGGGGCTGCTGCATCCGTCCGTTCGGGTAGAGCAGGGTCACCGACTGGTCGCTTAAAAAATTAAAGACGTACAGATAGCCGTCGCGAGTGGAGCGCGCCCTGATGATCAGCTCATCCCCATCCTCCAGCAGACGGTCATTCAGCTCCACCTCGAGCCCCAGCGACGGATCACGGCTCCCCTTGACCGGCACGACCCGCGCCTCCAGGGCAATCCTGTAGCGGAATGCGCTACCCGCCATCGTCTCCATACCGTCAGACAGGATCTTTTCGTCCACGAGATGGCCAGCCACCGACGAGAGCGCAAAAGTGCTCCAGGTCGATTTCTCGTAGGCTTCCCCCGCCGTCTCATCCATCATATCGCTGAGCAGGGAGGTCATCGAGATGGTCGCCGGTAACGCCATGACCAGACCCGCGGCCCTGGCGACCTGCAGAGTTGCCCGTCTCGCCTCGCTGGGCGAAGTAGTGGCGGGATAGACAATGGCCGTATCGATGAGGAACCATCCAGACCTGGCCCGGTAGGTGGGTTGCGCCATGCGCCGCGGCCTGGAGAGTTCTGCGTCCGCCAACGCCTTTTCGGCCTCAAGTGGAGCAGTGCCCGGAAGGAGCATCTGCTCACCACTCTGCAGCTCGGCATAAGCCCCCTCGGCCGCTGTCTGAGCCTCGCGCGAAACGGCGTCCTCCCGATAGTCGGCTGGCGCCTGCCCGGCGCAACCGGCCAGTGCCAGCATCAGGCACATATTTTTTAGCACGGCCGCCATCAGTACTTCACCAGCACCTGTTCGAGGTTGCCACCCATCAGTTGGGGTGTCTGCTCGCGGTTGAACAGCCGGCGGGCAAGATAAGGCACATGCTCGGAGATATACGCGAACAACTCTGTCGATGTTACCTGCCGGTCGTGGTCGCCATCGGCTGCACCCCGGAGACCCTTCAGGAAATAGTAAGTGAACAGGCCGTGCCCCACCTCGGAGTGCCAGGAGCTGATCTGGTCACCCGATGAAGATGTCAGGATGGTCCCGTTGGTCAAGTTGGCCGCCGGGTTTTCTACGGAGATAAAGATGGGCGAGGCCTCCTTGATCAGCATGCCCCCTGCGCTGGCGCCGCTGAAACAGGCGTCAATGACCACGGTAATGGATTGGGCCTGCAGCTGCTCGAGCTGCGCGTAAAACCGGCTTAAGCTGTAGCCGGTCTGGGCGGCGTAGTTGGGATCTGCGTCATGGGGCATAAAATAGGCGCTGGCATCCTTTAAATCCGGAGCGCCGTGACCGGTATAATAAACAAACACATCCGAGATGCCTGGTTTTACGAAGTTTGCCAACTGACCTTCGAAGATGCGGTTAAAGGTCGCCTGGGTCGCATCCTCATCCAGGGCCATGATGATATTTTCCTCCCGGAAGCCGAGCGTCTGCAACAGGTACTCACGCATCAGCATGGCATCACGGGTGGCATAATCGACCCGCGGCACATCTTTATGGGCGTACCGAGAAATTCCCACAATAACCGCTACGGCGTCGGGCCGGTCCATCTCGCTGACCGGAATAGCCACATCTATGTCGCTGATGGGAAACGATGGCGCCGGTTCGGCATCTTCCTCTGCTCTGCCGGGCTGCATCGGGTTGGGACGAATATCAACAGGCTTGGGCCTGCTGTAGCCCTCAAACTGCTGCGCGCCCAAACCGGTAAGCAGGCTGAGCAGCGTGAGAAATATTCTACTGGATGGTGATAACATCAGATACCTCCACTACCGTTGGATCCGCTGCAAGATAGACAACAATTCTGTAGGCGCCGGCCACGAAATCAATTTCCGGGGTCCAGTTGAGTTCGTTGGCGGTGCTGATGTCGCGCTTTAATATTCTAACCATGCCCACATTGCTGAGCAGGCCGATGGTGACGCCTCCGGGAAAATTTGACTCCCAGGCGATGGTATGCAGCTCGCCGCGTTGCCAGGTTTCGGCGCTGCTGGGTTGCGTCAAATCGAGGCCCACCGTGACGGCCACCCTTTGCCACTCCATCTGATAGGCAACCGGCGCAGTACTGCCATCGCCTTGAATCAGTAACCTCAGATCGTTGTTGTAGGCTGTAAGATAGGTCCACTCATAGGCAATGGCGACAGTCTCCGTGCCCGATGGGACGTCCAGCCAGACGGAGTCCGTGGCAATCTCATACTCTTCATTCTCATCGCTGGCGCCCGCTGAAAACAGGCGCATGCGAGGCACGTCCGTGACTGCGCCAACCCTCAGAAGCCCCACGACATTCTGCAGCAGGTCCAAATCGAAATAGTCCAGATCGCCAGCGGGATTAATAGCCGCGTTAATGATCGTATCAATGGGCAGAGGCGTGGGCGTATAGTCGTTGCAGCAGCGGCCATTCTGCCATTCGTATGGGTCCTCTACAGGGTCGCGGTAAAGCCAATCGACTTCATCTCCAGCGAGCAGGCCTTCCAGGACGTTGGCGCGCCTGGAATCACAGCCGCCGATGATCAGCAGCAGCAGAAGCAGGGGGATCATGCGCTTACTTTGTGGCATTAATAGAAATGCACTCCTAACTCGAAAAATGTCTCCCGGGAATCGTACCGGGGAGCGAGGTAATACTGACGCCCCCCCAGGGTCAATTTCAACCAACGCCGCAGATTGGCCTGCAGCCCCACTTCCACAAACAGTGACGTTGAGTTGACGGCTGACAGTTCACTATTCGGCTGAGATCCGATCGAATGCCTCCAGATGGCAGCACCGCCGCCCACGTAGGGTAAAAACAGGCCAAACACCGGCAGCGGTGTGTAGGAGACAGATGCGGCTGCCCCCAGCTGATAAAGGCGCAATGTTTCGCCGCTGTAGGATTCATTCCCGTAGGAAAGCAGACGCAGCTGCTGCAGAGTGCTGTCCGGGTAGCCCAGTTCCCACACCCGGGCCAGGCCTTCAAATTTGTAGATAAAGGGGACATTCGTTATCCGCAGCCCAACTCTGCCCTGGGGACCTGCCTGCAACATCCCATCTGATACCAGCTCTGTGAAGGTGGGGTCCTCAAACCGGGTGGTGAGGTACTGTCCGGCGTAGAGAGTGACGCCGTTGCTCAGCCGCTTGGTCAGGCGGTTGCCGATGACCAGTGACCGGAAAATGGCGCCCACGGTATTGCGGTTTCGCCCGGCCACCTTAAAGACCAGCGCTTCAGTGGTCAAGGCGGGCAAATCATCCAGGACTTTCCACAGTATCGCTTTGCGGCCGGATCCGCGCACGATGCCCACGTCACCGGTTACGCTGCTGGGTGAAATGGGGAACGAATAGCCTCCATCCAGGGAAGCCATCAGCTCTATGCTGTAGATTCCTTTGGGCTCCGAATCGGCCAGCGAGTAGGTGATCTCTATCAGGTTCCCCGGCAACGTGCGGAACTGGACGCGGTTGATGGATTGCGCCGTTAATGTGGCCGTAAGGGCGATGATGGTCAGAACGATATTTCGCATAGCACTAATATTGACAGCTCGGGAACCGGCTTGGTTGCCACAATATAGGGGCCGGTGCTTATTTTGAACAGCTTTATCGCCGTTTTGTGAGCTAGGTCACCTTTCTATCCTCAATGCAGCACGACCAGCTTCAGGTGGGCTATCGCCCGGCCCGCCCGTAATTCGGCCACATAGGGACCTGACGCAACCGTTCGCCCGCTGTCATCGCGGCCATCCCAGACCGCTATATACTTGCCCCGGTATTTCGGCTCATCAATGAGCGTTCGTGCCACCCTCCCGGTCGCATCGTAAATGATTAGCCGCGTCGTTGAAAAGCGGGGAATCTGGTACCGGATCTGTGTTGAGGCGTTAAAAGGGTTGGGAAAGTTGGGCCCTATCCCGAAACTGAATTCGCCCGATCCGCCTTCCTCGATCAGGGCTGTAGATTCTATCATCAGGGGCAGTGTATCGCTGGCTGCCCAGGCTCCGTCTCCATCGCGGCCAACCACCGTCCAGTAATATAGCCCCCCTTTATCGAAAGTGATATCGAGGCTCAAGGCTTCGCCTACGGTGCGCTCATCGAGTATCATCTGCCGGGTCGTGTCCAACAGTTGCCAGGTGTAAATGATGAAGTCGTCAAGGTCGAGATTTTCGCTCTCTTCCCAGGTGAACGTGATAACGGTATCCTCCGTGGAGAACAGCAGCCGCTCGTCCACGGAAAGTGTCACGGGCCCATTTGCCCTGAACGGCAGGGGTGGGTCGTTTTGCGGCAGCACGATGACCTCAAAAGTTCCCCCGGCCGACGCACCGCCGGCATCGGTAACCAGCATCGACACCAGCACCGTGCCTGACCAGTTCGGCAACGGCTGCACGATGGTCTGCAACGGGCCTGAAGGGATAAAAGTGAGCGGCAATTGCGATCCTTCGGGGTGCATAAATTGCAGCGACAGGCTTTCCGGATCGTCTTCCTCATCGCTGATATAGGGCGCCCAGAATATGGTGGGACGGCTGTCTTCGGCCAACTCCAGATCGGGCAAATCGCGCAGACGCGGCGGGTCGTTTACCGGCAGCACCGTGACATTGAAAGCGTCATAGGCCGTCACGGATGTGTCCAGCGGATCCATGGCCGAGATCACAAACGAGCGGCTCCCTGACCAGTTGGGCGCAAAACTCAAGACCAGTTCGTCCCCACGCCTCACCAGCGTGATGCCGTCTCCTCCCGGCGCGCTGTGCAGGGAGTAGTCGGTGACAACGGTATCCACGGTGCGGTCAGGATCGACCAATATCTCCGACAGCAACCCGATCACCCGGCTGGGGGCGTCTTCATAAACGACAATGTCCTCAATGGGCTTCACCAGTCTGGGCAGATCGTTGACGCTCTTAATATCGAGGTTAAACGTGTCCGCCACCGATTCGCCGATAGTGTTGGTCGCCACCAAAATCACATCCGCGGACCCATGATGGTTCGGCTGGGCCGCTATTCTAAACTGGTTCTCCTCGATGCGCACATGAATGGCCTGCTCGAGAGGATTAATCAGCGAATAGGTGAGGCCGTGATTGGGATCGATGAACACCCTGGACAGGTCGGCGACAAGATACCATCCGGGAAAATCCTCCTTAAGTCTGACATCCGCGATATGGCCGATTTTGCGCAGTGGCTGGTCCTCCCCTTCGCCCGTGAGATAAACTTTCACCGTCTGCGCCGCATCAAAAGTGGTGTACTGGATGAGGATGGAATCATGGTAAGTGGTCATAAGCACAGGCCGAAAATGGACCGGCACATCGAGCAGCCTTCCGGGCAGAACGGTGAACTCCAGCGGCGGCACGGTGAACGCTCCTGACGATGGTTGCGCCGATTTCAAGGTCACTGTCACCGTCTCGTGCCCGCGATTGATCAGGCGCACCGGCTCCGTGGCCGTCTGATATACCGGCCGGAGGCCAAACGGGACCGTGCGCACCGCAGCGGTTACCGGCAGCACGACTTGGGCGGCAATGACAAATCGGATGGACGGCATCCGCTCAGTTGCGCCTCCCTCGAGTGCAACACGATGATTGTAGGTGGCGGTCACATGCCGCTGACCGATGTGCGCGGGGGTGAGCTCAAAGGGCAGCTCACGGGCCTGCCCCGGCGCGAGGGTCAATTCTGATTTGAAGCGCACCCACGCAACGGCTGTGCTGTCATCGTCCAATACCGAGCTGAGCACCATGCTTGCCGGCTTGTCCGTGTTGTTAAAAACCGTGACCGTCCGTTTATATCGGCTGCCGGCCATTAACGCGTCCAGCCCCAGGGTATCCTGCGCAAACCGGACGGGGGGATGAGCGATGCCCCGCAGCGGCAGCTCGAGCCGGCCTGTGTCTCCAGCTACCGTATATATGAGCACGGCCAGGCTGTCAAGAGCACCGCCCCGGGGGGCTGTCCATACGAATTTGGCAATCTCAGATTTCCCTCCGGGGATGACCGGCGGCAGAACGGCAGAAGTGATGCCGGCGGGTAGTATGGGCTGACCCAGATAGATGGCCTCCTTGCCCCGGTTTATCAACGACCCCTGCCGCTGATAGGCGCCCCCCTCCAGCACTTCCTTCCAGACGATTTTGCCGGGATTGGCCACCAGCGGCTGACCCGGTGTCGCCGACACGATAATGGTCAGCGTGTCCCGGGTATCGAAAATAGGCGAGTGCCATGCGATGGAAAGCGTCAGCTCTCTCGGCATGAGGTCAGGCTGGGTGTAAGTGACAGGAAACCTGAGAAACTGGCCCGGACGCAGCCGGTAGGATGGGAGCGTGACTGAAACTTGCGGGGGCGCGATAACGATAGAATCGAGCTCAATGTCGCCCACGCCGAGGTTGGCCAGGTCCATGAACAGGGTCTTGGAATCTCCGGGGTAAATTTTATCGAACTGGAGACGGGCGGTGTTGGGACTCAGCAAAGGCGCCGGTCTGTACTTGCTCTGCTCGCCGGTCGAATCCTGGGACTGCGCCCCAGTAGCATTCTGTGCGGCATCCTGGCCGGACGCAGCCGTAACGAGCCAGGAGCACGTGACAAGGCCCAAGGCAGCCGTGCGCAAAAACTTATGGATGAATAATGCCCTCATATTTCAACCAGCGTGAAGTGACTTTTGCCGCATTGTCCTCAGTCGCCGCACCACCCGCAAAGATACGCTTGGCACGCAACGGGGAACTAGAATTTGTGGCCCAGGCGGAAACGAACTTTCGGAGCGAAATTATAGGTATTAATACCCAAATCGATCGCAAAATTATCCAGGTAAGGCATAAACAGCCGTAAGCCCGCGCCGAATCCCGATATCGGCTGAGCTGCCCCCAGCGGCCTGATTGCGCCGTACCCCCAAGCGACATCAATAAAAAGCAGACCACCCAGGCCCCACTCGGCGCCCTCCACCATCTTTCTGGGAATAATGGTTTGCCTGAGCTCTACGGCCGTTACCACCAGGCTCTCGGCCTCCAACCGGCGTCGCACGCCCTCGGCTGCATCGGCGGGAATCAATCCAAAGCCCCTGACCCAGATGCCACCCAGATACTGCTGCGAATAAAACTGGACTTCACCCGTCTGGGCTGACAGACTCGCGGCCCACGCCAGTATCGTCGGATGGGCGCCACCACGCAGCTGCCGGTAAACGGCCAACTCAACCTGCATAAGCGTATAGTCCGGCGAACCCTCATCCAGAGCTATCTTTGGGGCATACAGCACCTTCAGCCGGAACCCATTGGTCGGGTCGCGCCATATATCCATGGTCCGTAGAAGCAGCAGCAAGTTTACATGTAAGGTGCGGTGCCGCAAGTCAACACGTACCCCCCCAGGCGGGTCGGCGTCTCCGGCCTGGGATCGTCGCCATTGTAAGTCACGGTCTACCACGGCAGCCGAAACTCGACCCAAGAGCGTCTTTTTTTCGGATAATTTTCCCAGGCCAAACTGAATCTGCCTTTCCCGCACCCGAAACCGGTAGACGGGATGACTGAAATACCGGTCGGTAATACTTGATGTAAGACTGATCTGATTGCCCCAAATCCAGGGATCAAAAAATTGAAAATGATACGTATTCTCGCCACCCAGGGTGATCGTCGCGCCCACGATCCGGTTGAGGCCCTGGAAATTAACCATGTTCACCGCGCCGCCATAAGACCAGCCAATCTCTTCAACCCGGTAGATGATGGGAAGGGCCAAAAAACGGAGGGATTCATGTACCTCTACCACCAGCTCCATTTCATTGTCGTCATCCGGACGGGCGTAGACCGCCACCATCTCAAATATGCGCAGGTTGTAAAGCCGGTTGCGGTCCTGCGCTGCCAACAGCGAGTCGAATGGCGCCCCCAGCGGATGGGTCACCTCTCGGCGTATGACGTGCTCGCGCGTCACCTGGTTGCCCTCGATGACAATCCGTGTGATGACCGGCTCCTCTCCGCGAGCCTCAAGAGGTCCCAGAATCATCAGGGCAAATAACAGCGACCGGAGCTTCACGAAAGATTTCGCATGTAAAAGGGCCATTTGAGACAGGCATACATCTACGGGATAAAATTTACTCTGCTCCAGCCGCAGCTGTGGCTAACGTCCATCATCAGTGCCGCCTCCAAAATCCGTGCAGCAGATAAACTACCTATGGCGCTCTGCCGAATCAAGAACGCTACGCCGGCAGACAGACGCTAAATAAAAGGCCCCGCAACTTACGGGGCCTTTCAAGAATCAAGTAGATCGGGATGATTATTTGCGTCCGCGGGCCATCTTTGAACGCGACACATCACCATTCTTGTCAATGAAATACAGGTAGCCTGATTCCCTGGTTACTCCAGCGTCGGCAACCTTGGAGGCATCGCCACCTTTTTGCCCGGCGCGTGCCATTTTGGAGCGCCAGACGTGACCATCCTTACCCAGGTAGTACAGGAATCCTGATTCTTTTTTGACGCCGACAGTCTTGACTTTCTCTGCCATTGGAGTGGCCTCCTTATTTCAAATGTGTGTTGACTGCGAGATTGTTTCTCTCGTCGGAGAATTTTGACCCACCCGTCGTGAAAGTCAAGCCCTTTTTCTATTGAGGAAAAAATCAGTTGCCGGCGGTCGTTGACTGCTTGAAAATACAATATTATCAAGGCGTTATGGCCCTAATGACTGAAGCCCTTCAGGGCTGACGGCCGAAGTGGCAACTCAATTTTCTGCCGCTTTCAGGAAGCGCGCCAGAAAAATGAGCATGCCAAACGCATGACGCACCTGATGCCAAAGCGAGGGTCCTTTCTCGGTTGGGTTGTGCCCATAGTGCCCGGCAATATTCAGCACAGCATTGCGGCCCAACTTCGCTTTCAGCGCCAGGGCCTCCGTGTAGGGTATCGAGTTGTCCTGCCGGCCATGGAGGATCCAAACCTTTCCCCGGATTGACCCGGCAAATGATGCCGGCGATAGCGATTCCAACATCGGTCTGGCGTGATCCATAATTTCCTCTGCCAACTCAAGCGCGGCGCTCGATGAGGGTGACAGCATGGTCCCCAGCAGTTGCCGTTCCCGGTCAGGTAGTTGTGCCATGGCTCGCTGACCTTCCGTCTCATCACCCGCGATAAAATGGTCCAATGCCAACCGTACCACCTGCTTGTCGAACGGTCGCTCAAAATGATCGAGGTAGTTGTGAAAAAACGCGATCTGGCCCCAGGGGTCGGGAGTGGTCTCGATCCTGTCACGTCCATATTCGGCCTTGCCGGTCAAAACAAAGCGCAAAGCCACCTCCAGATCGCAGTAGGTGCCGAATGTCATGATCGCGCCTGGCCTGACTGTCCCCCACGACTCTGCCCCGGTCGCTTTGAGCAGCAGCCCACCGGCAAAACTGGTACCGATCAGTGAGACCCGGCCCTCGCCCCACCCATCAACCGCCACGATATGCCGGTAGCAGGCAGCGATGGCCTTGGTTGTTTCATCATCAATGTGCAACGCCTTGAGTCTCGGCAACCGCGGGATGTAGACCGTTATCCCAATCAAGGTCAGGGCGTAGGTGAGCTTGTTGATGGCGGGATGATTTTCCCCGAATGGACTGGCGCCGTGCAGAACAATAAATGCGGTCCTTCGCTGCGATCTTTCCGGGATGAGCTTGCGGCAGGGCTCCTCAGTCCCTCCAGGATGAGGATACCGCAACGACTGTTCCACGACCCCGGCAGGGATAGTTGAGAAATCGTCTTTGTCATTACCGATAATTTTAAGCACCGTGGCTGAGTGCCGTAACAGGACGTACCAACGACTCAGGCGCCAGATGACCAGAGCAAAGACCACCGCATAAATAAGCACACCGGCAGTAGATGACATGAATCGTCTAGCGTATTTGCCTTAAATGCATTAATCGCCAGTCAGGGGTCTGCCTGCGCCGTGTAGGTAGACCAGCTGTCCGCCCATGTAGCCGGTAACCAGCAGCAGGATGGCCAGCGCGATGAGTGCAGCCAGAAATAGTCGTGAGGGCAGGACTTTCTTCATGTGCAGATAAAACGCAGTGATGCCCAGAGCAAGCATGATGGCTGTGCTGAGCGTTCCGAGCAGTTCATGCCGCTCGAGGGTCGCTTCAATTCCGGGCACTCGCTGGGCCGCTTCGCCCTGCGCAGTTCCTGTCACCGCCGCCGCTAATGCCATGATGGCGCCGATGACCAACGCAATGAGCGCCGACACGGTGAAATGGGATTTACCCGTGCCCACGGCAATGAGCTGAAAGACGGCTGCAGCCGCTGCCAGCGCGATGGGAAAGTGCACGATGGACGGATGCCACGGCACCACTTTAATCTTCCCTCCAGGTGACCAGGCTGTCGGACTGCCAGAGGCGTCCCCCGGCATCGACGAGCAGACCTTCCACTTCAGGCATCTGATTGATGAGGTAAATGCCTTCCGACGGCAGCATGGTGAAAATCGCCTTGGCCAGCGTACCGGCCAATTCAGTGGTGGGCGCAATGATGGTCGCGCTCATCAACATTCGGGCTGGCTGACCACTAATCGGGTCGAGATTATTGTAATAGACCTCATTGTGAAAAGTGTACGCCTGGTCCGTAACCGATGCAGTGGCCATACCGACATTCTCAAGAAATAGCTGCGCCGCCACCGTTTCGTCGATGGGGTGGGTGATGGCCACCGGCCAACCCAAGCCGTCCGGTGATGGTCCAAATGACCAGTAGGCTCCCATTTGCACGCGGGCCTGCTGCACCCCGGCCATCTTTAGATGGGCCAGGGCTTGATCCACGATATGCCCCTCCAGCAGGCCGCTGAGCGAAATGCCATAAGCATCGTTAGGCATTCTCACGAGGGGCCCCTCTGCCACTGCCGTCATGGTAGCTCTGCGTATGGGCAACATAATCTGTTTCAGCAGCTCGGCGGTCGGTGGCCGGGGATAGAGCTTGTCGAACCCGTACGCCGTCTGCGGATAGGCCATAAATAGATTATAGTGCCCACCGGTCAGTTCGGATATGTCCAAAGCTCTTTGCACCAACTGGAACATTTCCGGGTCACGTGAGGTCCGCTCCTGATTGAGCAAATAGAGCTCGCCGCCGCTGTTCAGCGGATCGTATTTCTCGTCCAGCCGACTCACTTCCGCTCCGACAAGGCCTGCCGCAATGTTCAATTGTGATGCATCGGATACAACGAAGTCAATTTCAACCGGCTCGCCCCTGAAATAGACCGTTACGTGGGCCAACGGCGCCGGCTCCTGGCGGCATCCCAATGCCAGAAATAGGGTCAGCAGGCCAAAGCCTGCCCGGCGCAAACTAATCCCGGAGGTCCCTGATGATCCGGATAATGCTGTCACCGAAACACCGGCTCGTCTTTTGCCCATCGTAAATTCATACGTCTCCAAATGTAGCCCGTTCAGCAAGCCATCGACGACTGCTGATTTTAATGGGTCGTCCCCCTAAATTCTATCACACCACGTAAGGAAATTAGCATGCTATCCACAGTTCGCATCGGCACCCGAAGACGACTGCTGCTCGCCGCATTATTCGTAATGACTTCAGCCTGCACTTTCATGTCGCCCAAGCCCTGGCTGCTGCCCATCAGAACCCTGCAGATACCGGCAGGCGGCGAGCTGGGCATGCGGATAACACCGTTCCTCCTGGAAGATATAGATTCCCTCGAACTGTTATCGCCGCCCGGTCTGGAGGTCGTTGCCGATCTGGACGCCGACACGCTCATTTTCCGCAGCACGGCGCGGGCCCAGGGCCTTCACTTGGTGAAATTAACCGCCGGCAAGCGTACCGCCACCCTTGCTGTCCGCGTCATCCCGCAAGTTCAGGTGACCTTTACCTACCGCACTGCCCCAGGGCCGTTGCGCAAAGTGGCCGTGGTTGGCTCGTTTACAAACTGGCAGGCCGATAAACTCATGATGCAGGATATGGACCGTGACGGTCTTTACTCGGTCACCACCTGGCTGCCGCCGGACCGGTTGGAATACAAGATCGTCGTCGACGGTGACTGGATGCTGGATCCGCAGAACGCAGCTTCAGTTTCGAATAATATTGGCGGCTTCAACTCTCTGCTGGATTTGCGTAACGGTGTTCCCCCTCCCGCCGGGCATTTCGTGAGAACCGGTCATGATGGGGCCACGTTCTCGTTCACCTATTTTCGCCCCGGCGACGCTCCACCTGTCGATCCCGATAAAATCACCGTGCTCATTGACAATAACCGCCTGCCGGTGAGCAGCTGGAGCTATGATGAGTCGTCCGCGGAGCTGCAGGTCCGGTTCCATATCAAGGCCGCCGGATTTGTGCGCCTTCTGGCTGTAGATACGAATGGTGGCGTCAGCCGGGAAACGCAATTCATCATTGATCAGGGACAGACGGTGGAAGCGGCGTCTGATCTGGACAGCTGGTATACCCGAACCCTTTACTTTCCCATGACCGACCGGTTCAGGGATGGCAACACGGCCAACAACTTCTTTTCCAGCGATCCGAGAGTAAAAACGCCCGCTAACTATTTGGGTGGCGACCTCGAGGGCATCACTCTGGCGATCAATGAGGGATATTTTAACCGGCTCGGGGTCACTGCGCTCTGGATCGGCCCCCTCAACCAGGGTCCCGATTCGGCCTATGTCGAGTACTCCGCGCCCCACGATGCCTACACCGGGTACCACGGCTACTGGCCCGTCTCCCCCACCGAAGTGGACTGGCGATACGGGGGACGTAGCGCCGCAGAGCAGCTCGTCAGCTCGGCCCACGAGAAGGAGCTGAAGGTGATCCTCGATTTCGTGGCGAACCACACCCATGAAGAGCACCCCTTTTACCGGGAGCATCCCGAATGGTACGGCGCGTTGCAGCTGGCTGACGGCCGCGATAATATCAGGCTGTGGGATGAGCGCCGGCTGGATACCTGGTTTGACACTTTTCTGCCCGCTTTCGACTATCCCGGTAATGATGAAGTCATCGACGTCATGACGGACAACGCCCTCTTCTGGCTCAAAAGCCTGAATTTGGACGGCTTCCGGCACGACGCAGTCAAGCACCTGCCGCAGGAATTCTGGATCACCCTGACCCGCAAGCTGCGGGAGGAATATCCCGGCCGGCGCCTTTATCAGCTGGGCGAGAGTTACGGGCCAGATGCGCTCATCAAGCAGTACATCAGCGCGGCACAGTTGGACGGGCAGTTCAACTTTAATCTCTATTTCGGCACCCGGGAGAGTTTTGCTTTGGGCACCGGAAACATGGCTGACATTGCCGCCGTGGTGGAACAGAACCTCAGCACTTACGACCCGCTCAATTTCATGGGCACCCTGGTGAGCAGCCATGACCAGACCCGGTTTATCGCTTTCGCCGACCAGGCCGTTGGCTTCTCCGAGGATGAAAAGGATGTCGGCTGGAACCGCCCGCCACCATCCGCTGGCAGGTCAGCCCACGAGCGCCTGCGACTCTATTATAATTTTATTCTCACTCTGCCGGGTGTGCCCACTTTTTACTACGGCGATGAAATCGGCCTTACCGGCGCAGGTGACCCTGATAATCGCAGGCCCATGAAGTGGGACAACTGGACCGAGCTTGAATCCGAAACCTTTGAGGCCATCTCAGAATTACTGCATTTGCGCAAGGATCACCCGGCGCTCGCGGTAGGCGATTTCGTCAGGGAAAGCGCCACGGAACATGTTTTGGTCTATCGCCGGATAGGGTTTAAGGAGCAACTGCTGGTCATGCTGAACAAGGGTGATGTGCAGGAGATGGTCGCTCTGCCGGATGCGGGCGCCCAATGGCAGGCACTTTACGGCCGGGAGGGGACCTTTATGGGCGGCAGTGAGATGGCGCTCGAGGCCCGCAGCGGAGCCATTCTGATCAGGCGCTAGCTGATGATGCGCTTCTCGGTAGCAATAATTTCATCCGCCAGAGCCCTGTAATCAATGGCCCCTTTACCGCGCCCGTCAAATATGGTGATGGGCATGCTGTGCGCCGGCGCTTCTGCCAGCTTGATGTTTTCACGTATTTCGGCGGTGCTGACCAACTTTCCGTAACGGCTGCGGAGTTCATCCACCACGTCCCGGGAGTGACGCGTGCGAGAGTCGACCCGGCACGGCACGATCATCAATACCGATAACTTTGAATTTAAATTTCTTCTCAGGGTCTCGACTGATGCGATCACCCGCTCGACTCCCGGCAGCGCCATCCGATGGGCCTCTACGGGAATCAGGACATAGTCGGCCCCCACCAGCGCGTTTGCGGTCAGCAGATTCAGCGCGGGCGGACAGTCAATAAGCATGTAATCCCATTGATTCGACGGCAAGAACCGCTTTGCTTTTTTGAACACCTGCAGCGAAGGGGGGTCCCAGCGGAGTACTTTTTCGGCGCCCAGCAGCCAGGCCGACGCGGGGATAATCGCCACGCCCAGCACATCGGTTGCCCTCACGAGGTTTAAGAGGGACACGTCATCCACGAAAATATCGGTGATGCCCCGGCCCGGTTTGTCAATTCCAAACCAGTCTGTGGCGGACGCCTGGGGATCCATATCGACAACCAGCACTCGCCGCCCTTTCTCACCCAGCGTGGAAGCAAGATTGACCGACGTGGTGGTTTTCCCGCTGCCACCCTTTTGGTTCAGGATCGCTATGCTGCGCAAGCTTGCCTCGTCATCACTTCCTCCGTACACCGACAGTGGTTAGCCGCATAGATACCCGCTAAAACACTGGCGAACCGTTGCTGTTTATCTTGATAAGCCAAATATCGCTCTCACCCCGGCCAAACGAATGCGTGTTCCCCGCTAGAATATAACCCCCATCTGCCGTGGGATAAATAAACTCTCCGAAATCCAGACCGCTGCCCCCGAATGTACGGCTCCACAGTTTCTCTCCGGTATGGCTGACCTTGAGCGCCCAAATGTCGCTTTGGCCTGCACCGCTTGAAAGGGTGGTCCCAATGACGACCATACCATCTTTTCCAAGAGCCAGTGCCGCCCCCCACTCGCGCTCAGCCCCACCGAAGGTGTGGGACCAGACGATGTTTCCCTCATCAGTAAGGCGAATAAGCCAGATATC
The DNA here is from genome assembly GCA_004124875.1 of Fidelibacterota bacterium. Taxonomy (GTDB): domain Bacteria; phylum Fidelibacterota; class Marinisomatia; order SCGC-AAA003-L08; family TS1B11; genus TS1B11. Next base: position 85,568 of record SCKJ01000007.1, read on the forward strand.
ACTTTTCCCCTGCCCGTAAGATGTCGTCGAGCCCAACACTACAAATCCGCCATCAGGCAACGGCTGGGCATATTGCCCGTCATCATCGCCGGCGCCGCCAAACACCCGCATCCATATAATCTCGCCTTCAGCGTTCACTTTCAAAATCCAGACATCTTCTCCGCCCACGCTGTAGGATACAGAGGTGCCGGTCACCAGATAGCCCCCATCAGCGGTTGCCAGGATGTGGTTGCCCTCCTCGTAGGCAGGGCCCCCATACCGGTGTTCCCATTGCATGTCGCCCAATGAATCGGTTTTGACCAGCCACAGGTCGCCGCCCCCTGCATAACGAGAGTCGGTCCAGCCACAAATGAGATAGCCGCCATCTGTCGTCTCGATCAAGTGATTGGGCCAGTCCCAGCCGTAACTCCCGTAAGTGCGGCTCCATTCCACCTCACCCTGCGGTCCCAGTTTGACCAGCCGGGCATCATAATCCTCAGGAGTGTCACCCAGCTCAACAGCCAGGACGACCGCACCTCCATCGGCGGTGGCCAGAATGGCTTCACCGCTGGTATAAGTGCTCTGTCCAATTTTTTTCTGCCACAAGATGGCGCCCAGGGAATCGGACCGGATAATCCACATTTCGCGGCGCTTCTGCTCTATGTTGGAATGATTACCGGCCAGCATGTAACCACCGCCAGCCGCCAAGGCCACATAGTTGACCTCATCAACACCCGCGTCACCATAGGTTTTGCCATGTGGAGCGATAGCGCCCTGTGAAAACGCCATGACCGGCAGCAGCAGCAACGCGGACCATCGGCGCCGCCGCTTTGAGAATCTGTCCGACGCGCCGGAAATATCACAGCCCATGGACGAAGTTAATGCCAGCGCCATAGTGAGGCCTCAACTATGCCAGGCACGCCAGCGCGCCAGCATTTTCAATTAGGACCAGATGTGGGAGAAATCAGGGAAAAGATCAGCGGATAAAGAGGTCGACCACCGAGCCGGTGGCAGGTTCCGTCGTACGAGATTCAGCCTGCTGGACTTCAAAGGCCGCCACTGCTCCAGCTTCGAGGGTCTCCTGCCCGGCCGCTGTGGTTGGATTAGGTGCGCCGGTCTCATCGGTTGTAGTGACTGCGGCTACCTCCGCTGTGGGCTCAATGCCAGGCGCCTGTGCCGGAGCTGCAGCAGCGGGCTGTGCCGGTCCCGCGGTTGGTTCCGTGGCGGCTACAGGCGGCGTATCGGGCGTGGGTTCAGGGACGACCACCGGCTCGGCCGGCGCCGTGGCGGTTTCTGCTTCAGCGGCCAACTGCGCGGGTACGGCCGGTGCAGCCTGCTCTTCTTCAACGGCCGCCACGCCTGTTATTTGCGCTGTTTCCGCAGGTTGCGCCGGACCCGGTTGAGTAAGGCCCGGCTCTGCAGCAGCATTGTCATCCTCAGCAGCTGCGGCTTCCTCCGGCAGTTCCGGGACCGCATTCGTATCGGGCGCATTGGCTGTCGCCGGAGTTGTTGCCTCATCGGCGGCAAGGTCCGTCACAGGCACAAATGCGCTCACCACAACATTTTCGCCTCTGTTAATGGACAGATCCGTCCTTAAGGCATCATTTCGCTGGGTCGCAATAATATCATCGGCCCCGTCCCTGACGAGAATCCTGTCTCCAGCCGCGCCAAGAGGCGAATCTACCACCACGCTGCCATTAGCGCCGGCAATGGACAGTTCTGCCCTCAAGAGCTCTCCACGCTCATCCTCGGCGGAATCACCGATAGCGTTCCCAGCCAAAAATTCTTCCCCAGCCTCTTCTTCACCGATGGCTGCCAATGCTGCCGGCTCCTCCCTATCGGGGATGGAGATGGTGGGTGGAAAATCATCGTCAGCGCCCCCTATGCCCGGTGGCGGGCGGAAGGCGGTGGCATCATCATCGCGATCCAAAATGCTGATCGGGGCGGGCCGCTCATCCGCGCCTCCAATGCCCGGTGGCGGACGGAAGGCGGTGGCATCATCATCGCGATCTAAAATACTGATACGGGCAGGCCCTTCATCGGCCCCTCCAATCCGCGGTGGCGGACGGAAGGCGGTGGCATCATCATCGCGATCTAAAATACTGATACGGGCAGGCCCTTCATCGGCCCCTCCAATCCGCGCTGGCGGCGCGAGGGCATTATCATCGTCATCGCGATCCAAAATAGAGATACGGGGGGGGCCATCGTCAGCGCCCCCAATGCCCGGTGTCGGCCGGAAGGCGTTGGCATCGTCATCGTCGTCCAATATACTGAATTGGGCGGGTCCATCATCGCGGTTGTCCAGAATGCTGGGCGTGGCAGGTCTCTCACCGATATTAAGTCCGGGAATGCCGGCAACAATCGAGGCGACACCACCTGGATTGGCAGTGCTGGCAGCGTCACTACGCGGCGCCACGACATCTGCTACGGCATTGGTCAGCGCGCTGTTGAGGTTGTCTACAGGACGGGCAAAACTTGGTGGCGGGGTTTCCGGGAGCGGGGCAGTACCGGTTGCGCCCGTTCTAGCGGCCCGATCCGGGCGTCCCGTTGCCGAGGACAAGTCAACAATGACGGCAGGATTGGTTCCTCCTCGGCCAACAGCCCGTCCGCGGCCCTGATTGCCGTTTCCGTTGCCGCCCCCATTCCCGTTGCCGTTATTACCGACACGGTTGGCCGCACCGTTCCCCTGGGGGGTGGAATCTACCCCGGAGAGTACGTCTGTCAGGCTTATGCTATCGGACATAGCTCAAGCTTTTCATGAATCTGCCGATATAATAAGGGCGTTGGGGTGCGACGTGAAGGGACCTAAAGGAAAATGGACGATCCTTAAGAATCCTGTCGCATCTCGACGACTCCGTTTTAAAGCCAATGCCAGCTCAAACAGACACCGATCCCATTCAGGGTCAGCGCCCAAGACTCTTCCGGTGAGTGATTATATCATTTTTTTTAGGGAATTGCAAGGGATAAATGAACCGTTGCCAGCCCCTGTGAATTCCCTGAAAGAGCCCGGACCGGCCGGGTTGCTACCGGTCTATATTCGCCAGTTGGCGGATTGCACCGGGCAGGCTGGTCACCTGGAGGTTAGAGGTAAATTCCGGAAGCCCTGTTTACTGCCAACTGTCACTGCCGGCTGCCACTGCCACAAGTAGCCCGTAGGAGAATTGAACTCCTGTTGCCAGGATGTGAAAATCGGGCCGGACATCCCAGGACTGTACTCATTTAACCACACCACAAGGCGGATCGGTTAAAATCAGGCCCACGGAATGGTCGGGGACCGTCTTCCACAACTTGAAGCAATCGCCCTGGTAAATGGTTTGCCCATACAATAAGGCCCACTCTTTAATATTTCTCTGTAAATGACTCATTATGATTCTTCTTTCTTTTCATGTGACTTAGATGTACATTTGAGACGTTAAGGAGCAGTGATTATGGCCAAGACAACCATCAAGGAGCACATTTCTACCGTTGAGGCCCGTAACCGCTTCTCTGAGGTCATTAACCGGGCCGCCTTCGGTAAGGAGCGGATAATCCTCACCCGCCGGGGCAAGGACCTCGTGGCCGTTGTGCCGATGGAGGACGTGGAGCTCCTGGAGAGCCTGGCCGATCAGCTCGACATCAAGCTGGCCGATGCCGTGAAAAAGAATATCGAAGCGGGGGAACCGACCCTTCCACTGGATGAAGTGGCCAAGGCTTGGGGCATTGGCTAGCGGGTGTCCCGGACCTTCGGGATCGAATTTTCCGCCCACGCCAAGCGGCAGGGTGACAAGCTGCCCCAGGCCATCAAGCGGCGGATCATTAAGGCCGTCCGGCGGCTCGCCACTGACCCCTTCCCCAAGGGGGTCCGCAAACTTGCAACCTCCGACTATTACCGCCTCCGGGTTGGCGACTACCGGATCATTTATGAGGTGCACAAGGACAAACTCATGATCCTGGCGATCCGCATCGGCCACCGCAAAGACGTTTATCGCTCTACCTGACGACCTCACTTCAATAACGCCTCCACCTGCGCCTTTCGGCCTGAGACAAAGTGTTCCTCACCGGATTGCGCCCCGTGACCAGGTAGGCCGTAAGGTCCGTGCGATCAACCAAGCCTATAAGATCCAGTTCCAAAAATAGACCGACGTATAATCTTCTAGGGCCTGATCCTATCTGATTTGAATGTTTTCGATAATTTCAACGCCCAAAATGTTCTTAGTTGAGATAAGACTTTCTGGCAGTACTCCCCCAATCGCCAAGATGGTTCTGGAAGATGGCGGTAATTGCGAAACCCGTTGTACCGCTCTAAGGAGTGCGGTGTATTTGACGCATTGGTACATCCCTCTTGTGAGATCTTCTATCCCGGACGTGGACGGTTTTACTTCAATGCCGACCCATTCATCATTTACTACGAAACGAACATCAACCGAATCACCAGATGGAAATGTGTACTCTACATCGCCCGGCCCATATTTACTAGGAATCCCCACCGCTTCCGGATGCAGTGCTATATATTTTTTCAATTGGCGGTGCTCTTCCCGTTCACCACCCGAACCATATTTTTTTCTGATGATTTCTGGATGGTCTACAGATGGTGGAATTGGCATGGCGGGCGGGTTAAGCGAGAGCTCAGCCAGAACTTTGTCCCAAGCTTGATATTGAAATATATCAATAAGCATCAAGCCTACTATCTTCTTTTTCACACTTTTGCTACTTTTGAGATATTTCTTTGGGTCGGCTACAAAGTCCGAAATCCCTTTGCCAGGAAGACCATCATTTTTATTGATCACCATAGCTTGTAGTGGCGGAATTTTCTGCCCCCACAGATCGCCTAGTTTCATTAGGACGCCACCTATTGTTCCGAGCGGGTAATCAAGATTTCTAGGATTGGGCATACCAACCTCATGCGCTAGATTTGAGTATGTGATACTCTTGGCTGCTTTTGCCTGGCGCACCAATATCGGCAAAATCTGCCGCGCGCGAATTTCATATTTCTTGCTTCCATGGATATTGCCATATTCTGTTGCCAACGATCCTTTCGGAATGAGGTTCCGATCGTCACTAGGAGAATCAGTTACATTATTTGAATTTATCAAATCTAGTTGGGTTAAGAATTCTTTGAAGGTAGCGAACGGTTGGTTCCTCGACAAATAAGCTCCCATTGCAGGTTTATAATCGCCATCACCAGCCAAGGGCCAAACCTTTTGTGAATAATAATCAGTATCATCTGGAGTTATCAGATACCCAGTGTCTATCGAATCATAGATGAGAACTACTGCCCAGTTTTCGCTCTGTTTTTGAAGTCTAAGAATTACGTTCTTAGTCACTCCCCATTTGTAGGGGTGATGGCCGATGCCTTTTATGTAAAGTAGTGTACTTGTGTCCTTCGAAACCTGAAATACCTGCTTCGAAATTCCAGGCTTGGCGACAACCCTAAAGTTTTCCTTAGATTCAAGCGCCTCGATAAAATGCCTAACTATTTCGGTGCCGGTTTGGGCCATGCCCTTTCCCTTCAACCGCTTCTTTGAATGGTTCAACGAACTCCCAAGCACACTATTGGGCTAGTATTAAAAATAGGGCTGATGCTTTGCATATTCCAAACATCCCTCAATTGATTTCTGCCAGAAGTAATTCCCATAACGTCTCTCTCTTTGACTCGATGAGCCAATTAAGCGATGGTGTCATAAATCGACGGGTGCATCTGTAGCGGATAACGTCGCCAGCATTAGCAAGATGTGAATATTCGCCTATGCGGCAACATCGCCGGCAGGTGGTGTTTGGTGTAATTCTACACTATTAACGGTGTTACCGGCGATATTTGAGCGTTGGCGGTGGGATTACCGGCGGGTGAAGGCTAGAGCAGGTATAAAATATCATCCAATGCGCCTTGGATCAATTTCCATCGGTTTATGCGAAGTTTTTTCGCTTTAACTCGAACACCTATGACTGTCAGCAATCCTCGGCGCTGCAGAGCTCGCGTAAGACGTCCGGTTGCCATCGGAGTGAGCGGCAGGACCGCTAGCGTAACTGCTTATCGCTCACTGCTGACTACTGATAACTGACGGCTGATAACTGACTGTAGCCCGTAGGAGAATTGAACTCCTGTTGCCAGGTTGAAAACCTGGAGTCCTGACCATTAGACGAACGGGCCTGTTCTGCGCCGCGAAAATTATCACCACTGCGGATGGGCGGCAAGCGCAGAGCTGCAATTTTCAGCCCTGATTCAAGCCCGCTGAATGAACCCCCGGGCCACGGCCAGCACTATCAGCATCAGCCCGAATGTGGCCACAATGGCCGCCCCGGTCGGCAGGTCGAGCCAGATGGACGCCAGGATTCCCAGCATGGAGACGGTCAGGCTCATGATCCAGCCAAAGATGAGCCGCGAGCGCCACGTCTGCACATAGAGCATGGCTCCGACGGCCGGAACGATGAGATAGGAAAACACCAGCAGGATGCCGACAATCTGCACGGCACTGGTCACGACAAAGCCAAACAGGGCGTAGAACAGGAAGTTCCACTTCCGTTGCGTGTCGCGGTTACCGCCTTTGTGGTAACTATCCGAGGCTGCAGTGATCGGCTCCCGGAACCGGTAGAAAATGCCGCCGATGACCAGGTAGAGCAAAAACGTATATCCGACGATCTTCGGCGAAACGAACAGAATGGAGCCCACCAGCAGATTGTTGATATGCTCGCCCCCGTCAGGCGCCTTGCTCAGCAGCAGGATCATCACCGCCGCGCCGACAACGTAGGTGATGCCGATAATCGCTTCCTGCGGGATCTGCCCCCGTTTGTCCCGGAGCACCGTAAACATCCATGCTCCCAGCAGGGTAAAGCTGAGCGCGGTAAGGTACGCGGGGATCCCTTCCGGCTCCATGCCCAACAGGAAGCCGACCGTGGCTCCCACCGCCGCCATCTGGGCCAGCGCCAGATCGACGAAGATGACGCCGCGGGTCACCACGTGCATCCCCAGGTAGACGTGCATGCCGCCAACTACCAGTGCGGCCATAAAGGGCCAGAACAGCAGATCCAGCATGGTCAGTCCCCTTCCGAACTGTTGAAGGCGGCGGCAACCTGCCGCACCACCTGGTCAATCATGGCGATGTAGGTATCGGCAGCGGCATTCCCGTGAGTGGAATAAGGGACTTTCACCACTTTCACGCCGGTTTTAGTAGCGACGAGATCGGGCGCCTTGTTACTCTTGAACGAGGCCACGATGAGCACCGGCACATCAGAATCGTTCATGCTTTCGATGAGGTCTTTGAGATGGCCGGGGCTGGGGGCGATGCCCGGCTTGCTTTCCAGCTCCCCGGCGGACACCAGTCCAAACCGGCGGAGGAAGTACGTCCAGCTGCGGTGGTAGGTAACGACCTTCTTCCCGCGATGGGGCGCCATCAGAGCGTGCCACCCCGCCTCGGTGGGGACCAGCTCGCCGCTGAGCTGTTGCTGCCACATGCTTTCATCCGCGGGGATGCCAAACATGGCCATGTCGATCTGGCGCGAAAAAGCCGCCGCATTGGCCGCATAGTCGGCGGCGTTCTCCGGGTCCATGGCCCCCAGCGTGTTGGCGATGGTCAGGGCGATTTTGCGTCCGTTATAGGGATCGAGCCAGTAGTGCGGATTGCCCAGCGGATGCACGTCGCCCATGGCGCGGCTGATTTCGCCCACCGGCACTTCCAGGCGCTCGATGTTGGATGACACATCCAGGTGCCCGGCGCTGCCGATCTGAATCTTGCGATTGCGGGAACCTTCCAGCACCAGCGATTCCCAGCCCCGCTCCAGCTCGAGGCCGATGCGGATAAACAGGTCGGCCTTGCGCAGCTGGATCATGTAGCTGGGCCGCGCCTCAATGAAATGAGGGTCCTGCTTGCCGTTGGCAATAGAGTTGACGCTTACATGGTCGCCGCCCACCGCCTCGACTATCGACTTGAGGTCGGATGTGGTGGTGACAATGCGGATGTCCTTGCCCAGCAGCGGAGCTGCGCACAGGATGACAAGAATTATTGAAATCGATCTACCTGGCATGTGCGTTCCCACTTCCTTTTAAAATTTGTGGCCGGCGTGCTGGCCCATCAAAAACTCGTACTGCAGCCAGACACCCCACACAGTCTCTTTGCCCAGAAACTCGCCGTCGTCCATATTGATCTGCAGGCGGGCCTTCGAAAATTCAGACGGATAGAAGCTGAGATTGGTTGCCCAGCGGCGGCGATACTGGATTGAAACAGGTATGGGGAGTTTTGTGGTGCCGCTGGTAATAAGCCGATGCATAAATCTTTCCAAATAATCCATTCGGGCGCCTAGCACCCAGCCCCGTTTAAAACCCCACTGGGTCTGTCCATAGAACCCCCACTCTACCTGGGTTTTTTCGGAGTAGATGAGCCTTAACACAGGCGAGTAATATTCCCGGCGCATGGCCTCTACCTGCAGGGTCACAAACGGCCAGCCGTTATCGTTTTCCGGCGGCTGCCACTTGGCAAACAGATCGACACCAGCGATAGATGTTCGACCCGTGTCTCCCGTACGATTGGGTCCCCGCAGGGCGGAGAGACCGAAGTTCATGGAGAGCGCGTCCCCCACGGTGACCGCGTTGAGCCAGCGTCCAGAGGCGAGCAAATCCTCGATGCCATCAATTTCACGCTGGTGCAACCTGAAGCCTAGAAACTGTCTCTGGGCGGCCTCGCCTAAAAAGGAGACCATTGTCTCGCCGTTGGCGTTCTGCAGGCCGGCCGTCACCTCGGAATACCACGGCAGCGGCGTCAGCCACGACAGCCGCGCGCCCGGTCCCCGCAGACCATCACCCCCCAACAGGTAGGCGTTGACCAGCGGCTGATCGACGTAACTCCAGCTGTGGGGATGCTGGGGATTGAGGCGGCCAAACCCCGTAAAAAAGGTACCGGCACGCAGCTGCAGGCCACCCGGCAGGCCGCGAGTGGTCAGGAACGCCTCCTCCACTTCCAGCAGCGATTCGCCTTCCTCGTTAATCTGGAAAATGAGGTGCACCTCACCATTGAAGAACGGGTCGATGGCGCCGGTGAGCGAGAGCTCCAGGTTCTGCACGGTAAAGCCGTTGACGCGCGGATCGTGTGCGCCTCCTTGGAGCAACAGCAGATTGTCCCCGCTCACGCTGGCTCCACCGGCGGTGAACAGAGAGCCGAAGGAAAGATTGACGTAGCGGGTCTGGCCCGAAAGAAGACCGGCGGATAGTAACGGTATCAGGACGGCTGCTAGAGCCAATATAGGTCGCACAAAAAAACTCCCGGTTCGTGTTGAACTGCAAATACGCCCGTCGTCGGGCAGCGCTGATTAGAGGCTGGGGCTCTTAGCCGTGTGGGGGGGCGCGACCGGTAGGTTCGGCAAGAAAAAACGAAACGTAACAGGAGTTGATATGGGCGGGACCCTCACAATGCCGGGGCAGGAAGTATTCGACGCTGATGGTAGTCTGTGCCACCAGATCGTTGCGGCCGCTTTTGGCCCAGCTGCAGTCGGAGTGGTGACCGCCATGTGGCGCGAGGGACTGCTCGGCCGAAGTGATCTGCTTGGTGGCGTTGTGCCCCAGGCAGTGGGGACCCAAATCGGTGATGGCCGAGGATATGGGCGATATGACCAACGCAACGGACAGAAAGGCAACTGTGAATCGATAATTCATTCGCCGGAAATGTACCACCCTGATCCGGCATCGAGCCACACTTTTGGGTGTCGGCTCCCGGTCAGCCCATGAACTTGGGAATATGCTCCCGGTGCCGCTGCAGAAAACCGGCATAGGCCTCCGAGTCCGTGTAGTCGATAATGCTGACAATCTGGTCGCCCACGATGGTGAGTACCGAGCAGGTTTTCACTTCCAGAATGTCGTCGGGGAAATCGGCGAGCCAGCTTTTCTCGTGGATTTCGACGAAGACCTTCCCTGCAGTGGGAGCCTCGTGCCAGTGGCGGCCGATTTGCTGGTACTCGAAGCCGGGACCCAGGCCAACCTCCCGGTTCTCGAACGATGCAATGACCCGGTCGCGCCCCTCAAAGTGCCCACCGGTGGGGGGCTGCCCCAGCATTTCGTAGGTCATGCTCTCATGCAGGACTTTCTTCAGGCCCTCTTGATCACCGCTGAACAAGGCCGACTCAAATGCCTGGCCAATTTCTATCAATTTACCCACTGGATTACTCCTCCATCATCGCTCAGGTTTCAAGGTTTTGGATATTCGATTCAATCTTCATTCTTCATTCTTCATTTCTCATTTCTCATGGGTCGTTGCTCAATTCTTCTGCAATTTAAAGATGCAGCGGCTTGATGGGCGACATAATGGTCTCCGGGTTATTTTTCCAGACGGAGGGCTCGGCCTCGACATAAACCTCCACTTCGTTGCCGTCGGGATCGCGCAGATAAAGAGACTGGGTAACCGTGTGGTCACTCATGCCATCTATGGTCACCCCGGCAGCAAGAATCTCATCTCTGGCGGCGCGGAGCTCATCCAGAGAGTCGCCCACTTTAATACCGATGTGGTAAAGCCCCAGCCGATGACCCTGCGGGGGCGAGGGGGCGTCACCCACTTCGATGAGCAAAATCTCGTGGTGCGTGCGGCCGGATGAGAGGGCCACCGCCTGCGATCCCCAGGCGCCGACTTCGCCAAAGCCGAGCAGATCACGGTAAAAGCCGACCGAGGCAGCCATATTGCGCACATAAAAGACAACGTGGCCCAAGTGGTGGGCGATCATGATGGGAGGAGAGTTTCAGGTTTCAAGTTTCAAGTTCCTGGATTTTGGATGTTGGATATTACATGTCGGATAGTGGACATTCGACAGCAAAACAAAAACAGATTGTTATTGAAAGGGAGGCTCTATTTCGAGTCGACCGCGGCAATCTCTCACCGGGTGCAGGGGAAGATCGCCACTCCCGAAGTTTCGGGATCGCGATGACAGAATCAGGCGGGTGACCGGCCACTTTGATAATTCCCCACCACTGCTCCTGGATGTTGGATATTGGATTCATTCTTCAATCTTCATTCGTCTCTGCTGCCAAACAAATTTCCCAGCCCCCGAAAATAGTCCAGCGACTGCGGATTGACCAGGGCATCTGCGTTGAGCACCTCCTCGCCCATCAATACCTGCTTCACCGCCAGTTCAACTTTCTTGCCGCTTAAAGTGTAAGGGATATCCGGCGTGAGTAGAATCAGATGCGGCACATGCCGGGGCGAGCAGTGGGTTCGCAGGGCGTCTTTTATGGCGGCGGAAAAAGCCTCATCGAGCTCGCCGCCATCGAGTTTCACAAACAGGACCAACTTTTCGTCGCCCTCAACTGGCAGCCCCACCACGAGCGCGTCCGCCACTTGCGGCAGCGCCTCCAGCACGCGGTAGATTTCCGCCGTGCCAATGCGCACACCGCCTGGGTTGAGGGTCGCATCAGAGCGGCCGAATATCTGCAAGCTGCCATCGGCGTAGAGGGTCACGAAATCGCCGTGCCGCCACACCGACTTATAGTGGGCGAAGTAGGCCTGATGGTACTTTGCGCCGTCGGAGTCATCCCAAAAATAGATCGGCATCGAGGGAAAGGGGGCGGTGCAGACCAGCTCACCCTGCTGGTCGATGGTGGCCTCACCCTCGGCTGAATAGGCGGCCACTTTCATGCCCAGGCCCCGGCACTGCAGCCGTCCCCGCTGCACCGGCAGGATGGGATTGGCCAGCGCGAAGCAGCTGATCAGGTCGGTGCCGCCGGAGATGGAGCCGAGCAGCAGCTCCCGCTTCACCTTGGCGTAGACGTAGTCGAAATTCTCCTCCATGAGCGGTGAACCGGTAGACAGCACCGTGCGCAACCTGCTCAAGTCGGCGGCCTTGGCCGGGTGGACTTCCGCCGTTTCCTGGGCGGCAATATATTTGGCGCTGGTGCCGAAAATGGTGATGCCGAGGCCCTCCGCCATACGCCACATGCTATCGGCGTGGGGATACATGGGGTTCCCATCATACAGCACGAGCGTCGCCCCAGTGGCGAGACCGCTGACCAGCCAGTTCCACATCATCCAGCCGCAGGTAGTGAAGTAAAACAAGGTGTCGCCACGCCGCAGGTCGCAATGCAGTCGATGCTCCTTGAGATGCTGAATCAACGTTCCCCCGGCAGAGTGAACGATGGACTTGGGCAGCCCGGTGGTGCCGGAGGAGTACATAATGTAGAGTGGATGGTCAAACGGCAGCTGCTCAAAGGCCAGCGGCGGCGCTGAGTCAGGCACGAAGTCGTCCCAGTGGACCCCCCCCGGCACATCGCCCAAGTCCGGCTTCCGGGTATAGGAGACCACCACCACTTGCTCAATGCTGCCTAAAGATTTAAGCATGCCCTTGAGCTTGGCTAGCGATCCGTGGCGGCGGCCTGAATAGTAATAACCATCAGCGGCGAACAGCAGCTTCGGCTTGATCTGCCCGAACCTGTCGAGCACCCCCGGCACTCCGAAATCGGGACTTGAGCTCGACCAGATGGCCCCGATGGAAGCCGCCGCCAGCATAGCGATGACGGTCTCGGGCATGTTGGGCATGAATCCGGCCACCCGGTCGCCGGCCTCAACGCCCATCAGCCGCATGGCATGTGCCACACGCCGCACCTGATCGCGCAGCTCCGCGTAGGTGAGCTGCCGCCGCACCTGATCCTCTCCCCAGAAGTGCAGCGCCACCTGGTCATCGTCATAGCGCAGCAGGTTTTCGGCAAAATTAAGCCGCGCCCCGATGAACCATTTGGCGCCAGGCATCTTTTGCGGATCGTCCACTACCTCCTCGTAAGGCCGCGAATGGATCACCTCGCCATGGTCCCACATGGCAGCCCAGAAGTCGGCGATATGGTTGACCGACCAATCGTACAGCGCAGGGTAATCCGCAAGGTTGAGGTCGAAGCGCTGGTTCACCTGCTCGCGAAAGGCGGTCATTTGACTGGCGGCAATCGTCTCCGCAGAAGGGATGTAGAGGGCGGGGGTCAATGTATCAGGATATCAGTTGTCAGGATATCAGTTGTCAGGATATCAGTTGTCAGTAATCAGTCGTCAGTTATCAGGATTAAGTTGGTGGATGTTGGATGTTGGATGTTGGATTCATTTGTTAACTGTCAATCGATAATTGTTAATTCCCGGTGATCAAGACTCCAAAACAGGGCTGGGCATTTCAGGTTACTCAGATTCTCTTTCTATTCATCCAATTTCTGAATGGCGAATCGGATAAAAAGACCCGTTAGATAAATGAAGTTTTCCGCTTCCGCCCTGCTCACAACTTTTCTTTTTTTACTTGGTGATTGCGCATGCCTTGCCATTTCATTTGCATAGTCGATGTACTGCTTGAGCATTTCTTTGTGCTGCTCGGTAAGACCCAAATTTGAAATGAACTTTTCAGCGTTTTTTGAAAGTTTATGATCGTTATTTCCAACTATCTTGGCTGTTGCCTCCAATGCTTTATGCATATTAGTAACTACATCATTAAGCTTGTCTGGATACTTAATTGACTCGCTATAGTGCTGTAATGCTCCCTCGAAGGGTATGTATACATTATCATATCCCTTTTCCAACAACCAGTTCAGGTTTGTGTTAACTAGTTCGTCATCCAAGAGTTTTGCACCAGAGAGATAAAAATGACCTTTATCCCAATAAATCCCAAGGTCAACCTCGGACTCCTCAAGGGCCTTGATTACTCCTCTGTCTATCTCAATCTGTCGACCACTGCTCGCTCCACTCTCATGATAAATAGCGGCAACCGCATCAAGCGTGCGATAATAGTCCCGGTCAACAATCTTCTCTATGCCAGACATCCGATAGTTGTCAATTCCAATTTTTACTGCCGCCACCTTTAATTCAATATCCTTTTGGGGATTTGAACTAACACCTTCACGCAGATTTCTAAATACGAGCATGTAAACACGATTGACAAATTTCGTCTTGGCCTCTTCCAAAGAAATATTAATGCCGAAACGCTGGTAATATTCTTTGCCCATAGCTTTGTCCTAATTGGAAAACCTCTTATTCCTCACCCTTCATCCTTCAATCATCAATACCCGGCAATACCCCACTTACTTCAATTGACAATTATCAATTCCCCGTCCCCCTCGCCCACTACCACTAGACCCTTCGACAGAGCCTGTGCTAAGTTAGCGTAGATGGAAGAATCCGAAGCGCTCAGGGTGACGGGGTCCAGCCTACTGCCACTGCCACTGCTACTGCCCACTTCGACTAGCTCAGGGTGACCCCTGCCACCGCTCACCTCTGCCCCATCATCACCACCATCCAGGCTATGTCGATGTGGTCATCCTCAATGAGCGCCTGAATCTCGTAGTGCCGCTGATCCTGCGAGAGACCGCCATATTTCGCCCTGACCGGACCGGTTACCGCATCCGCAGTGGGCGCCGTAGCCACGCCGGCCAACTGCGCCAGTTCGTTGCCGGTGAGGATCGTAGAGGTAAGCAGCTCCTCAGGCAGGGCCGCAAATCCGGCCGCCACATCGGTCTGTCGGCGATCAATGGAGAACAGCCCATCCCGGACGCGAGTATACCAGGCGCCGCCCAACCGGCCCACGGCATCGAGTTTACGAGGGTCGATGAGCCCCTTGTCATCCAGCACCTCTTCCGCCACCCGGTACTGCGCCACTTCCCCCAGGATGAGGTTGCCGCTCCCCGGCTCGCCACCCAGCTCAATGATCTGCTTCAGTGTGCATTCCATCACAAATGGCGATTCGGCTACCGCCGGCGGAGTTACTGTCAGGCTCTCCAGTGGCGTCAGACCCGACAGCTCGAACTCGTCCACCTCGGGTGGATACTCGCCAGCGGCGAGCTGCATCTGCCGCACGATGGCATGGTTGACGATTGAAACAGTGAACTCGCCGGTGGCCTTGATGTTGTTGAGGGTATCCTTCGCCTCGCCGGTCCGCCCGCTGTAGGCCGGGGAGAAGCCGATGGTCACCGGGTTGGCGCCAAAGGCGTTAAAAAAACTGAACGGTGACAAGTTGCGGTTGCCGGCGGCATCGACTGAGCCCACGAACGCGATAGGGCGGGGGAGGATGGCGCCGATGAGGAGCTGGTGGCGTTTCTTCAGCGGCAGCTCAGAGGGGACAAATTCACGATAAGTCATGCGGGATTCCAGTCATTAATTGAAGGATGAAGGATGAAGGATGAATCACTATCCAACATCCTGATTTCTGACCACTGATAACTGATCACTGATCACTGGTAACTGAGAACTGACACCTGCTCATTCCTCATTCCTAACTGCAACTGCCTGTTAGACCCTTCGACAGGCTCAGGGTGACGGATTCCTGCCCACCACCATGGCCGCTGCTACTGCCACTGTTGCTGGTCACTACCCACTGTTATCGTGTTCCTCAGCGTTCCCAAGCCTTCAATTTCCAGTTCAACGGTGTCGCCCTCTTCAAGCCACTGGTTGTCGGTGATCCCGCTGCCGTTGAGTTCCAGGAAACAGCCCGTGCCGCAGGTACCGGAACCGATCACGTCCCCCGGCTGCAAACGTACCCCATAACTGGCGCGCTCAATAATCTGCGCGAAGGTCCAGTTCATGTTTTTGAGGTTGTCCTGGGAGGTCTGCACGCCGTTAACCCGGGCCGTCATCTGCAGGTCGTACCGGTCGCCGTCCGCACCAGCGATGCGCTTGTCCTGCAGCTCGTCCCTGGTCACCAACCAGGGCCCCAGCGTCGTGGCGAAATCCTTGCCCTTTGCGGGACCAAGACTCAGCTTCATCTCCTTCATCTGCAAGGCGCGCGCCGAGAGGTCGTTCATCACCATATATCCGGCGATATGTTCATCCGCGCGGGCGGCGGGAATATTGCGGCCCTCCTTGCCGATGACAATGGCGCATTCGAGCTCAAAATCGAGCCGGTCCAGGTGGCGCGGCATCACCTCTACCGGTCCGGGGCCAAAAATAGCATGATGGTTGGTAAAGTAGAAGACGGGAAACTCGTCGAATTCGGGGATCATTTCAGCGCCGCGGTTGGCCCGTGCCGTTTGGACATGCTGCCGGAAGGCATAACCGTCGCGCACCGATGTGGGCTTGGGGATGGGCGCCAGCAAGTCCGCCGACTCTAGCGGCTGGGCGTAGGGAGCGCCCGGATCAGCGGCCTCGAGCACTTTGCGGCACACCTGCAGCCCGCCTTCACCGAGAATGAGCAGCGCCAGGATATCGTCGGGCAGGGTGGCGTTGTTGGCCTTTGCCGCCAGGGCCATATCGATGACGGCGCCATCCTTCACGGCACCCAGTCGAGGCCGTCCGCCGCTTTTAAAAGTCACCAGTTTCATCCGCGCTCCTGTATAATTCTCACGATTTTACCGCTTATTCCGACCACGACATGGGGTAGTGTTCGTCATCTATCCCCATGGCCGCAGCTGCCACTTTCAGCGGGGCAAAGGTGTCAATCATGACGGCCAGCTCATCAGTCTCCTGCTTACCGATGGAGCCTTCATACATGCCCGGTTGCGGGCCGTGCGGCAGGCCCATGGGATGGTAGGTAATGGACTCGTCTTCAATGCCTTTGCGGCTCATAAACTCACCCCGGCTGTAGAAGATAATCTCGTCGGAATCGACATTGCTGTGGTAATACGGCGCCGGTATCGACTGCGGATGATAGTCGAACAGTCTGGGGACGAATGAGCAGATAACCAACCCTGCAGCCTGGAAGGTCTGATGCACCGGCGGCGGCTGATGGATGCGGCCTGTTATCGGCTCGAAATCGTGGATACTGAAGGCCCACGGGTAACATTGGCCCGCCCAACCGACCAGATCAAAGGGGTGCTGGGCATAGATATACTCCTGAATGCCCCCCTGCAGGCGAACCATCAGCCTGTACTCGCCCTGCTCATCAATGGGAGCCTGAAAATCGGGTAGTTTCAGGTCGCGCTCACAGAAAGGGGCATGTTCCAGGAGCTGTCCGCGATCGCTCACGTACCGGTCCGGCACATCTATAGAACCCCGTGTCTCCATAATCAGGAACCGGGTTGGCTCATCGAACGACATCTGCCAGATAACGCCCCGCGGAATCACCACGTAGTCACCAGGCACAAAAGCGATATTGCCCAGGTTAGTGGCGAGGGTCCCCTTGCCGGATTGCACGTAAAGCAGTTCGTCCGCCTGGCCGTTGCGGTAAAAACTGTTCAAGGTTTCATCGGGGTGTGCCTTGGAAATGATCACATCG
Organism: Fidelibacterota bacterium; assembly: GCA_004124875.1. Lineage (GTDB taxonomy): Bacteria > Fidelibacterota > Marinisomatia > SCGC-AAA003-L08 > TS1B11 > TS1B11. Next base: position 102,665 of record SCKJ01000007.1, read on the forward strand.
TCGTTATAGAACAGGACTTGCCGGCTGCCAATGGGTCCCCCGGAGCTGTTGACTTTTCCCGTACGCAAGTGCCGATGGCGATGGGGAATCCCCTTGGCCTCCTGAAGCTGGCGTTCCATAAAACGGCCCACGGCGGCCAATCTGGTCGGCATGCGCAGATGGTACATGTTGGTGTGCTCGCCTGAAAAACCTTTCCGGCTGAGCAGCTCCTCAAAGTGGAGGTCGCCGGCGGGATTACGGAACTGCGTATGGCGTTTGGGAGGAATCTCCCCCCGTTCAATGTAGTATGGCACATCTGACTCCTGTCAGGATGACTGATGGGTGCTGCTGCATGTTACGGTAATATTTTGGCCCGCAGTTGCGGGCTACAGATTGCCCCGGGCGGCCTGTTCGAGCTCAATGGCTTCGAACAACGCCCTAAAATTGCCTTTCCCAAATGAGCGGCTCCCTTTGCGCTGTATCACCTCAAAGAAAAAGGTAGGCCGGCCCTGAATCGGCTGGGTGAAAAGTTGCAGCAGGTAACCGTCCTCATCGCGGTCCACCAAGATACGCAGTTTGCGCAGGGTCTCAATATCTTCATCGAGGACGCCAACGCGCTCCGTCAAATCTTCATAATATGTGTCGGGCACCTCCAGAAAGTCGATGCCGTTCTCTCTCAGTCTGCTGATGGTTGCAATGATGTCGCCGGTCAGCATAGCGATATGCTGTACGCCCGCGTCAATGTTGAAGTCGATGAACTCCTGAATCTGACTTTTCTTGAGTCCCTCCGCGGGCTCGTTCACCGGCATTTTCACCACCTCGTTATTGTTGGCCACCACAATGGAGCGCAACGATGAATATTCCGTGGCAACGTCCTTGTCGTCAACGGTCCAGAAGCGCTTCATCCCCAGCACATCCTGGTAAAACTGTACCTGCGGCTCCATCTTGCCATTGGACATGTTGTGCACCACATGGTCAACGATTTCAAGCCCGATGCTGCCGCTGCTGAGGTCGGGTCCGGGGTATTCGACGAAGCCGGGCAGAAATCTGCCGCTGTAACCGTCGTCCTGCACAAAGGTGTGCCGCACGTTATCATAGGCTCTGATGGTCGCCAGCACCACCCTGCCATGCTCATCACTGTTCTCCTCAGGCTCCGCTATGGCCTCGGCTCCCCTGGCAACGGCAGATTCAAACGCCATCCGGGCGTCATCGGTGCCGAATGCGACGTCCCGGACGCCATCTCCATGCCGGTTCAGGAACTCGTTGACGGGACCATCGGGGCCCAGGGGCGACGTCAACAGCAGACGAATTTTCCCCTGCGCTAAAACAATGCTGGTGTGCCGGCGCTCGCCCGTCTCAAGTCCCTGATAGGCATGGGCCGTAAACCCCCAGGCTTTCTGATAGTAGTAGGCCGCCTGCTTGACATTGCCCACGTAATAGTGGACGTGGTGAATGCCGGTCAGTTTGTAAGTCTCACCCATTGGATGATCTCCAATAATTATTCAGTTGCTCAATAAGGTATTCATTTTCTTCCCGTAATCCAATAAAGAGCGATCAGCATTCAGCAGTCAGCAGTAGACCGCAAGCGGTTACGTTTCGGGTTCCCCGGCCAGTCATGCTATATCCTCGTCGGGGAAACCACTGGAAACGGAGCAGACCAACGGTAGAATTTTCCGCTCCATCAGCCAGTCAGATGTTGCGAGAAGGACCTGTGGTTCAGTGACAACCCTGGGCATGTTTACCATTACCGATCCTCCACTTCTACCAATAAATACCATCAGCGCAAGATTTAGCTGGCTGGAGCCCGGAGAGTTCTTATGAAGGATGCCAGCATCTTCCTCAACTCGACGGTCCGTTTTTGTAATTCCTGATACCCTTCCTGCTGCATGGATCCCAGATCGTGGGACAACTGCAACAGGTAATCAACTTCACTGGTCGAACCAGCAGCGATCTGAGCAAATTGGGCAAGTTCGCGGTCTGAGCCACGGCCACATCCTTCAGCAATGTTCGTGGGTATAGATGCCGCAGCCCTGCGCAACTGACTCGTGAGGCCATAACGCTCATCTTTAGGGAAGTTCCGTGTGACCGCATAAGTATCCAGAGCCAGCTTATGAGCCTTCCCCCATACCTTGAGATCACGGAAATTCTTCAACCGATTCCATCTCCTGTTAAGGCTGACCGCTGACCGCTGATCACTGCTTGCTGATTTCCCCCAATACGCCGCCCAGTTGCTCAATAAGGTATTCATTTTCGGTGGGCAATCCAACAGTCACCCGCACAAGCGACGGCCAGCCAAAGGAGGCCAGGTGCCGCAATATAACGCCGCGCTTCAGCATGGCCTCGCATAATAATCGTGCGATATCCGCCGAGGCCAGCACGAGGGTAATAAAATTGGTGGCAGATGGAATGACCGCAAGTTCCAAAGCCCCAAAGGCGTCCAACAGGACTGCCATCCCCGAATCGTTGAGGCGCAGGACCTGCTCAAGATAGGACGAATCCTCCAGCGCCGCCAAGGCCGCCGCCTGGGCTGGCCGCGATGGCTCGAACGGCAACTTGACTTTCAAGAGATTGCCGATTAATGCTTCATGCCCGAACCCGTATCCGACCCTGAGCCCGGCCAACCCATACGCCTTTGAAAACGTGCGCAGCGTGATCACATTGTCCAGCCGGTAACGCATGGAATCGGGGAAAGCGGGCAGGTGGGCAGCGTACTCAAAATAGGCTTCATCCAGAATGACCAGCACTCTTTCGGGCACCTGCTTGATGAACGACTCGAACGAATCCGCCTGAAAATAGGTACCCGTGGGATTATCCGGATTGGCCAGGTAAATAATTTTGGTATTGTCATTGATAGCCGCTGCGATGGCCTCGAGATCGTAATGATAATCCCGCATGGCGATCCAATGAACATTACGCCCGCTGGCATGGGCCAGAACCCGAAAGCCGATGAAGCTGTTGGCCGCGGAGATCATTTCGTCATCTTCGAACAGGAACGTTCTTAAAATGGTGGCCATGATGCCTTCGGAGCCGCTGCCTGTGATGACATTGCCCAGTTTGACTTGAAACCTGGCAGCCAGCGCCGTGCGCAGTTCGTACGCGGCAGGGTCGGGATAGCGATGCGCCTGAAGCAGGGCCTCCCCGGCTGCATGCAGGGCCTGCTTGGAGGGGCCCATCGGATTTTCGTTTGAAGCCAGTTTTACAATGCGTTCCAGCCCGAGTTCACGAGCAAGTTCTTCGGCAGGTTTGCCCGCTTTATAAGGAGCCAACTGTTGGATGTGAGGAGGAACGAGGGCCACTGGGTCAGTTCACTGGAGAAAGAAAAAATGGCTTCCCATCTGCCGAAATTAGGCTGTATTTGCCCTGAATAATACTCATACTTTTATAGAGCCAATATGATGTGGACCTTTGTCTTACACGCGCCAATTTACGGCTTTGCGCTAGCGTTATGGCGTACCAGGGATCAATTTGATTTCGTGATTAAAAATATCATTAATCAACCCCCATCGGCACCGCCGACCATGCCCGTCCCCTGGGACTTGGAGACGGCGACGTACGTTAACCGGCCCAACCGGTATGTCACTCGAATTCGGATTCAAGGTGAGGTGCTCCCTTCCCATCTGCCGGACCCTGGCCGGCTCAAAGAGCTGCTACTGCCTGGCGTCGAGCTGCTGGTGCAACATTCGCCGGGACATAATCGCAAAACCGATTACACCACACACATGGTACGCAACGGTGATATCTGGGTCTGCATCAACACTCTGCTCCCCAACCGGTTCACCGATTTCCTGGTGACCGGCGGACATCTTCCGTTCCTGAAAAACTGGGCCGTGGCACGCCGTGAGGTGACGGAGGGTCACAGCCGTTTCGATTTTTTGCTCGAACATGGCGATCAGCGACTTTTTCTGGAGGTGAAATCTGTCACCTATGTTGAGGATGGCACTGCCCAGTTCCCGGATGCGGTTACCGAGCGGGGCGCCCGGCATGCGCGGCACCTGGCGGAGCTGGTCCGCAGCGGGCAACAGGCTATGATGCTCTTCGTCATTCAGCGGGGAGATGCTGACCGGTTCATGCCCATGTGGGACCGCGACCCCAACCTGGGCATGGCCTTAATGGAGGCGGCGGACGCCGGCGTTGCCATGCATGCCGTCAAAACCGAAGTCCGGCCGGACTCGTTCATCTATCGGGGGGAAGTGCCCATCGATTTAACCCCTCCTGCGGACTGACCCTTTGCGCCTGCTGGCATCCCTGCGGGGGCGTGTCTAAATTACCTGTGTGGATCTGATCAAGTACGCCATACCCGCCAGACTTTGGTCGCTGCCGTCGGCTCTGCTGATGATGGCATGCGCGGCAGAACAACCCCCGCCAGGCGGTCCCGCCGATATTCAGGGACCCAAAATATTGCTGGTAATACCGGTCAATGAGATGGTGAGAGTGCCGCCGGAAACCCAGTTCGAAATCTTGTTTGACGAGCTGGTTGACCCCATATCCGTCCCCGGATCGGTGACCATTCTGCCGGCGATCAGTTTTACGACGCGGGTGCGGGGCCGGCGCATCATCATCCGCCCCGATGAGCCGCTCCGGGACAACCAGGCCTACGTGGTCACCCTTGGCCGGGGGATACGGGACTATCAGCGCAACTCGCTGCAGGCGGCGCAGCAACTGGTGTTCAGCACCGGGGAGTCCATTCCGGCAGGCAGAATTTCAGGCAGAGTTTGGGGTACGCAACCGGCCGATGGAGTATGGGTCGGGCTGTTTAACCTTGCAGAAGAGCCTGATATCCCTTTGCAGTCGTTGGCGCTGGCCGATGACGGCAGCTTCGACTTTCGCTATCTGACCGACGGGCGCTACCGCGTGGTCGCCGTAAGTGGCGGACTGGCCGACTTTCCCCACGGATTGCGAGTGCGTTCCTACGCCATGCCAACGCTCGATTGGGTGGACATTGCCGGTGATACAACCCGCTTGGCCATGGAGTTCTCTCTGCCATTGGCGCAGCCGCAAATCCAGTCTGCCGAATGGGTAACGGACGAGTACATGCTCATCAGTTTTGATGCCCCGTTCAGCCCGAACTCCCTGCCGGACGGTCTCCTGCAAACCGCCGATCCAGCGGTTTATGGATACCTGCCTCAAGTGATGGGGCTCGACACAGTGACCATCGCTCTGGGCGAGGCCGCGGGACGACTCGGCGAGCGCTACGACATACTTCCTGTGACACTGCCCACCGCTACGATTGTCGATACGCTACCGCCCAGTTATAACGGCGGCAACCAGGTGTGGCTGACCCCCATCGATCCGCCCCTGGCCGGCTTTCCCCGCGCAGCCAGTGGCAGTTTACTGTTTACCGAGCCCATTCGGCTTGCTGAAGATTTTGTCCTGCGAGTGGCCGGGGCAGACAGCGCGTCGCTGCCAGCGGAAGTCGCTACGCCGGTTGAGATCACCTTTACCGTCATGGAGCCGGGGCTGGTCGATAGAGTGTCACTCCTTGGAGCCCAGGTCTATGACCGTAGCGGCAACGCCCTTGCCGATTCCCTGCTCACCCTGAATCTGGCATACAGACCGCCGCAACCCGCAGGTCAGATCAGGGGCACGCTTGCCGGAGTCAGCGGCCATGTCATTATAGAGGCTCGCTCCCAGGACACGGGCGATCTGGTCAGGTGGACCGGCACTGATTCGACCAGCTACCTCCTCGAAGATGTGCCTCCCGGCTTCTATCTCATCTTTGCGCACGTACAGGTTGGAGATCAGCCTATACCTTACTACAGCGGACGTTGGGAACCGTTCAGCTCCGCTGCGCTCTTCGCCCATTATCCGGCCGTTATTGAGGTGCGACCTCGCTGGGAAGTGGACGGTGTTGATATTAACTTCAATGCTGTGACCGTTAGCCCCATCAATGCCGGACCGGAGCCTTCTTCTCAGTAAATGCACTGCGTCATCCTTGCAGGTGGATCCGGTACCCGGTTTTGGCCCCAGAGCCGAAGCAGCCACCCCAAGCAGCTGCTGGAGCTCGTTAGCGGCAATTCACTGATCCGTCATACCTATGATCGCCTGAGTAAGTACAAAGGCAGCGAGGCCATTTATACTATCGCCTCGCAGGAGCTCACCACCAAGATCCAGGAGCAGTTGCCCCAGCTGGATGACTCACATTCGTTTATTGAACCAGCCGCACGAAATACCGCTCCCGCCATTGCCCTTGCGGCGCTGATCTTGAAGAAGCGTCATGGCGATGTGGTGATGGGCGTGTTTCCGGCAGACCACCTGATCCGGCAGGAGAAAAAATTCTATCAGGCCCTGGATGAGGCGGTCGCCAAAACCACTTCCACCGATTGTCTGGTCACCCTCGGAATCCAGCCGACCTATCCCGCCACCGGCTACGGTTACGTGCAGTTCGAGCGCCAGGGCAAAGGGGATGTCCATCCAGTGGTGGCCTTCACCGAGAAACCCGATCTGCAGCGTGCGACCGATTTCCTGGAGGGGGGGAGCCACCTGTGGAACGGTGGCATGTTTGTCTGGAAAGTCTCCACCTTTCTCCAGCAGCTGGCCCAGCATCTTCCCACCACCTATAATCGACTGATGGCGCTGGAGAGTCTTGTCGATACCCCCGAGTTCGATCTGGCCCTGCAGCAGGCGTGGCCCGATGTTGACGCCATCAGCGTTGACTATGGCATACTGGAGCATAGTTCCTCCATCTTTACGGTTGAGGCTCGATTTGAATGGCACGATCTGGGAGGGTGGCGTGCCCTTTACGATTTGCTGCCGAAGGATCAGGCCAACAATGTTGTGCGGGGCGATGTAGCGCTACTGGACACCACTAACTCGCTCGTGATGAGCAATGGCAAATTTACGGCGGTCGTGGGGGCAGACAATTTGATCGTGATCAATACGGACGACGCGACGCTGGTGCTTCCAAAAGACCAGAGTGAAAGAGCCGGTGACGTAGTAGGCTGGCTGAAATCGCGCGAACGAAAGGAACTCCTTTAGCTTTGAAGCTGCCAGCCTTGTTCCGCGAGCTGCAGGAGTTGGCCGGGAAGTTGGGGTTGGAGGTCACACAGGATCGGGGCTCATTTAAAGGGGGGCTTTGCCGTTTTGAAGGCGAAGACATGATAGTGCTGAATAAATCGGCCACTCTCAATCAGCGCGCCCGCCAACTGGCAGAGATACTGGCGGCAAAAAATCTGAACGATATTTACATTAAGCCCGGGGTACGCGCGGCACTGGAGAAGTACCAGTCTACCATAGATAGCTGAAAACGCTCCGTGCGAAAAGAGGGCCTCTCAGGGGGACCCACTTCACGGTAAAGGAGGTTGCCTCATGGCAGTAATGACAGCACAGGACATACTCAATTTCGCTTTAGTAGGGCATGGCACATCCGGTAAAACAATGCTGACTGAGGCCATGCTTTTTAACAATGGCGCCATCAACCGCATGGGCAGCATTGAAGAGGGCAGCACGGTATCGGACTATCACGAGGATGAGATTGAGCGGAACATATCGATCAACAGCTCACTGCTGAGCTTCACTCATCAGGAAAAAAAGTTTAATGTGCTCGACACTCCCGGTTACACCGATTTTTACGGTGAAGTGAAAGGGGCGCTACGCGTCGCCGATTTCGCCGTGGTGGTGGTGAATGGGGTCAACAACATCGAAGTGGGCACGGATCAGGTATGGAATTCTGTCTCCACCTACGGTATACCGCACCTCATAGTGGTAAATATGCTCGATAAGGAAAATGCCAACTTTGACGCTGTGGTCGATGAGGCCAGGCAGCGTTTCGGTCCCAAAGTGTTTCCCCTGGGACTGCCGGTAAATGTTGGGCCGGGATTCAATAAGATCGCAGATGTTCTGCGCAATGAGCTCTTCACCTACGAAGGGAATGGCTCGGGCAAAGCGGTAAAGTCGAGCCTGGAGGGTGAATGGGTGGATAAGATAGGCAAGCTGCACGGCGAGCTCATCGAGCTGGTGGCCGAGGCGGATGACACCTTGCTTGAAAAATTCTTTGAAAAGGATGAGCTGACCGAAGATGAGTTGCGCGGCGGCCTGCATGGCGCCTTTATGTCACACGGCCTGATACCTGTATTTCCCATCAGCGCAACCACCAATATTGGCGTGAGCCGGTTCATGGATGTGCTGGCCAAGTATGGTCCTTGCGCGGCCGATTTCTCCCAAATTTCCGGCACGAAGTCCACCAGTGACGACACCGTCATTACCCGGGATGCCAACGCTGATGGCCCGACGGTAGCCCTCGTTTTCAAGACCATGGGCGAGGCGCACCTGGGCGAGCTCTCATTTTTCAGGGTCTATGCCGGATCATTGAAAACGGGGTCCGATATCCGCAACACGACGCGCGACAGGGATGAGCGGATCGGTTCGATTTACAGCATGAACGGCAACATACGCAAGGAGATCAATGAGGCTCTCGCCGGTGACATTGCGGCGGTTGTCAAACTCAAGAACACGCACACGGGTGATACCCTCGCTGACAAGATCGAACCCATCGTGCTGCCAGGTTTGGCCCTCCCCGAACATAAAATTCGAGCCGCCATTGTGCCCAGGGCCAAGGGGGACGAGGACAAGCTGAGCACCGGACTATCAACCCTGCACGAGGAGGACCCCACGTTTGTTTATGGGTATGACCCGGAGCTTAAGCAGACCATCATTTCCGGGCAGGGAGAGCTGCACCTTGAAACGGCCGTCAAACGGCTTAAGCAGCGCTTTAAGGTTGAAGTGGACATGGTCCAGCCGCGGGTCCCTTTCCGGGAAACGATTACCCAAAAGGGTGAATCGAAATTTCGCCATAAAAAGCAGAGCGGTGGCGCCGGCCAGTTTGCCGAGGTCTGGATGTACGTGGAGCCGCTGCCCCCCGGCTCCGGAGTGCAGTTTGAAAGCAAGTTGCATGGCATGGCCATAGACCGGGTTTTTATCCCCTCCATCGAGAAAGGGGTGATGGCGGCGATTGAAGAGGGAGTTCTGGCCGGGTACCACTGTGTCGATTTGAAGGCGGTTGTATACGATGGCAAGCAGCATCCGGTTGACTCGAAGGATATCGCCTTTCAAATTGCCGGGCGGGGAGCGTTCAAGGAGGCCTTCATGGCCGCCAAACCGAAGCTGCTGGAACCGATTTACCAGGTGGAAGTATCGGTGCCCGAAGAGTACATGGGAGACATCATGGGCGATGTGTCGGCCCGGCGCGGTAAGATACTGGGCATGGAAACCGAAGGCCGCCTGCAAAAGGTGAAAGCCCAGATTCCCCTGGCCAACCTCGATCACTACGCTACGGCGTTGCGCTCAATGACCGGCGGTAGAGGCATCCATTCACAGCGCTTCAGCAGCTACGATCCCATGCCGCTCGATGTGCAACGAAAAGTGGTCGCCGAGTATAAGGCCACCACGGAATCTCCGGCGGGATAGCATGGACCGGCTCTGGGCGCCCTGGCGTATTGATTACATCAAGGCGCCGAAATCGGATGACGGTTGCATCTTTTGCGACAACCCGGAGCTGGATGATGAGGAACGGCTGATTGTCCATCGCGGGAAGCACGCGTTCGTGATGCTCAACCTCTATCCTTACAACAATGGGCATGTGCTGGTGGCGCCGTACGATCATCTGGCCGATATGGACAATCTGCCCCCGAAGACGCAAGCAGAAATGCTCGACCTGGCCACCATTTGTATGGCCGTCATGCGCACGGAAATGAAAGCTGAGGGGTTCAATTTTGGCGCGAATATCGGATCCGCCGCCGGGGCCGGCATTACCGAGCATCTCCACTTTCATGTGGTCCCTCGCTGGGCCGGAGACACCAATTTTATGCCCGTACTGGGGAACACCAAGGTTCAGATAGATGGCCTGCGCGAGACCCGCGCGCTGCTGGCTGAAGGGATGCGGCGATCAACTAATGAGAAATGATGTCCGAATGTTGGCAACTTTCTGGCTGAGGTTCCGTCTAACCAGCACATCCCCAACTGTGGGTAGGGGGCGTTGCGTCGGCGCTTCGGCCGGGGATTCAGGCCATTTGGAGCGTGAATCTCTGACGTGATAGTAGCATCGTTCGTGGCACACTAAATTTCAGGAAACTATAAAATCAACCGGGAGAGAACTATGAAACTGACCAATCGACTCCGCATTGCCGGGGCAGTGGGGCTGTTGTTATTGGGCGCCTGCGCGCCGATGCCTGGCGGCGAGGCAGAACCCAAAACCTTGAGCATCGAGTACGAGAGTTACACGCTTGAAAACGGTCTCGAGGTCATTTTGCATGAGGACCGCTCAGATCCCATTGTATCTGTGGCGATCATGCTACATGTAGGCTCCAACCGGGAGACTCCGGGACGCACGGGTTTTGCGCATCTGTTCGAGCACATCCTGTTCCAGGAATCCGAACATGTGGGCCAGGACCAGTTTTTCAAGAATATCTCCGGGGCCGGGGGCACACTCAACGGCGGCACCTGGGAAGACGGCACGGTCTATTTCGAAGTCGTCCCCAAAAATGCTCTTGAAATGGTGTTGTGGATGGAGTCCGACCGCATGGGTTTCCTGCTGGGCAAAGTGACCCAGGAGGCCTTCATCAATCAGCAGGACGTGGTGCAGAACGAGAAACGCCAGCGGGTAGACAACCGACCCTACGGGAATACCTCCTACATACTGAGCAAGGGACTCTACCCGGAAGGCCACCCTTACAATTGGCAAGTCATTGGTGAGTTGGAAGACCTGGCCAACGCTACGCTGGACGATGTGGTCGATTTTTACAAGCGCTGGTACGGTCCCAACAATGCCACTTTGGTCGTTGCCGGCGATTATGATGTGGCCCAAACGAAGGCCTGGATCGAAAAATATTTTGGGGAAATCAAGCGGGGACCCGCTGTTGTCGATTTCGACCCGATGCCGGCGCCCCTGCCTCAGACGAAGCGTTTTTTCCACGAGGATAATTTTGCCAAATCGCCCGAGCTCAACATGGCCTTCCCCACGGTACATCAGGTTCATGCCGACGCCTGGCCTCTGGCAATTCTCGCCGATTTGCTTTCATCTGGGAAGAAATCACCCATGTATAAAGTGATTGTGGAAGAGAAAAAGTTGGCCCCCAGCGTATCTGCCCGCAGTTCCCTCTCGGAGTTGGCCGGATTTTTCAATTTCCGGGTCCGCACCTTTCCGGACAAAAGCCTATCGGATACTGAAATGGCCATCGCCGAGGCACTGGCTCGATTTGAATCTGATGGCTTCAGCGATCAGGATCTCTCACGCGTTAAGGCGACGCTGGAACGGAGTTTTTACAACAGCATCTCCAGCATTCTGGGTAAATCATTCCAACTGACGCAGTACGCCGTTTTCTACGGTTCGCCTGGATTCGTAACACAGGATATTGCCAACTATCAAAACGTCACCAAGGACGATGTGTGGCGCGTCTACAATATGTATATCAAGGACAAGCCGTTCGTCCAGACCAGTTTCGTGCCCAAAGGCCAGACCGACCTGGTGGCCGAAGGGGCTGAGCTGTTCCCACTGAAGGAGGAAGACATCGCCATGGGCACTGCCGTTGGGGGCGGCGAGAGCAGCTATATCCCGCAGCCGACGCCCAGCAGCTTCAACCGTGATGTGATGCCCCCGTTTGGCGCCGATCCGGTGCTGTCTCTGCCGCACGTATGGCGGCACACATTGTCCAACGGTCTGGAGATTGTGGGGATTGAACAGCATGAGCTGCCGCTGATCAGTTTTTCCCTGACCATGCGCGGCGGTACTTTGCTTGATGACATGGACAAGCTGGGGGCGGCCAGCATGGTTGCCGATATGCTGATGGAAGGGACCGCTGACCGGACCCCTATCGAGCTCGAGGAAGCCATCGACCTGCTCGGCTCCAGAATCAGCACCTTCTCCGGACGAGAAGCGATGGGCCTTTCTGCCAATACCTTAGCCTCAAGGTTTGATGAGACCTTCGCCCTCATGGAAGAGATTCTATTGCAACCCCGCTGGGACACCAAGGAGTTCAAGCGCCTGAAAGCCGAAGCCATTGAGGCCATTAATCGCAGCGCGGCCAATCCGTCGTCCGTCGCTACAAATGCTTACAACAAGTTGGTGCTGGGCAAGGACAATATCCTGGCCTACCCAACCATCGGTACCAAGGAATCGGTGGACGGCCTGACGATGGACGATCTGAAAAGTTATTACGAAAGGTTCTACTCCCCTTCCGAGGCATGGATATCCATCGCTGGTGATATTACCAAAGCAGAAGCCGTGGCCGTTTTCAAACAGCTCGATGCAAAATGGCCGGCCAAGATGGTTGCCACTGCTGATCCGGCCAGGGCGCCTAAAATCGATAAGACGGCACTCTACTTTATCGATATTCCGGGCGCTAAACAGTCGCAGATTCGAATTGGCGGAACTGGACCGGTTGCCACGGATGAAATCTACTACCCGCTTTACGTTATGAATTACAAGCTCGGAGGCAACTTTACCAGCAACCTCAACCTGATTCTGCGTGAGGAGAAAGGGTATACTTACGGTGCACGATCCGGATTCTCCGGCGGGCATAACTATGGCCTGTTTACTGCCTCTTCAGGGGTTCGTTCCAACGTGACCTATGAGTCGCTGGAAATTTTCCGCGACGAAATTGCCTCCTACCGCGATGGAATCTCTGACGAAGATTTGCAGTTCACCAAGGACGCGCTGGTCAAGTCCAACGCTCGCAAATTTGAAACCCTCGGGGCGCTCATGGGCATGATCAATCAGGTGGCGAATTATGATCGCCCTGTCGATTATGTGAAGCAGCAAGAACAGTTCATCTTGGGACTCACCAAAGATGGACACAGAGAGCTGGCGCAGAAATATCTGCCTGTGGACAATATGATCTACTTGGTAGTGGGCGACGCGGAAACACAGCTCGCGCGCCTGAAAGACCTCGGCCTGGGCGATCCCATCCTGCTTGAAGTGGACTGACGGCCCAACACATGACGAGTGCAAAAAGCCCCGGCAATCGCCGGGGCTTTTTGCTTTTGTGTCTCGTCCTGAAAAAAGTTGACTCAAATAGAGGAGTTCAACATGGCAGGACATCCACCTTACCCCAGCCCCGGTTCCAGTTACGCTGAGAGTTTTAAGCGGATGGTTGTGAGGGAGTTTGAACA
>SCKJ01000008.1 GCA_004124875.1 Fidelibacterota bacterium
CACGCGGCGTTGCTGCGTCAGGCTTTCGCCCATTGCGCAAAATTCCCCACTGCTGCCTCCCGTAGGAGTCTGGGCCGTATCTCAGTCCCAGTGTGGCTGATCATCCTCTCGAACCAGCTACTGATCGTCGCCTTGGTGGGCCATTACCCCACCAACAAGCTAATCAGACGCAGGCCCATCCCCCAGCGCGAGCCGAAGCCCGCTTTCATCCTGCAACTTGTGGTGCAGGGCTGTATCCGGTATTAATCCCGGTTTCCCGGGGTTATCCCAATCTGAGGGGCAGGTTGCCCACGCGTTACTCACCCGTTCGCCAGTTTAATAACCACCCGAAGGTGGCGTTCTCCTTGACTTGCATGTGTTAAGCACGCCGCCAGCGTTCGTCCTGAGCCAGGATCAAACTCTCCGTTGTATGAGTTTGCATTAATCTATCTTGGCCACTCAAAAGGCGCGAACCCGCGCACTCGCTTCTCGCAATGAGAAAAAACGTTGCTCGTAGACAAAAACTCCGCCGGAATGGCGGAGCACCTTCATCCACAGCACACGAACTTACAGTCGCATCTCCCCGAAGGGCAATGCTAATTCTGCCTAATTATTCATTCAGCTGCGCCAGTTTGCGTTAAAATATGGCCGGATGCCCAAAGGACCAAAGCACGTTAATATTATACGTGCTTATAATGGCGTCGAGCCGCTTCTGCAATCTGCTCTCATTGGCCCGATCGCGCTGACGGCCGGCCGCCCCATAGCTGGCCCAGTATAAGCCCCCGGCCCCGGCGGCCATTACCCAGCGGGTCCAGTTATCAATCAGGATCGCCCCCAGCGCCAGCGTCCCTACGCCGACCCCAAAGCCCATGGCATCGCCCACAGAGCCGATCCGCGCCAGTCCCCCGCCCGGCGCAATGTTCCAGATGCGGTTGCCCCAGGCAGAATAATAGCGAATCTGATTGAGCTGCTCCACGTCGGCAATGATGCGGTCGAGCACGGCCTGTCCCCGGCTGGGATAGTAACGGCGGGCGGATACGAAATAGTCCTGGGCATCGCGCCACTCCTCAACAGTCAGAGAGGAAAATCCCTTCAGCACCAGGATGTAGGGATCGGTATTGATCGGCAGCGCCAGCACATCGGCGTGGCGCCCGGCATCATAATCGAGGCGCGCCAGCTGGCGGACGGAGACCATCCTCACCCGGGGATCGGCGGCGGCATGGTCCCGCGAAAGGAAATATTGGTCGCGAGCCAGGGCCAGCTCGCCAATGCGGTGGTAAGCGCGACCCATGCGGTAGCGCACGAGGGGGATCAGGCCATCGTCCGGGAAATGGAGGATGAAGCTGTAGTACTCCAGCACGGCGCCCTGGAAATCGCGGCGTTGGTATTTGCGCTCCCCCAACGCCAGGAATTCGTTGCGCAGCCGCTCGGCGAAATAGGCCCAATCCTCCTGGATATATGCGTTGGAGCGGCCATCGACGGTATCGATGAAAGTGGTGTCGCTGCCAAAATTGAGGGCCTTGAGCTGCGGCGCTTCCTGGGCGGAAACCAGCGAGGATAAGGCCACCATCAGGCTCAGCAGGCGCATGGCCGAATTTTGCACCGGTGCAGGGGCGATTGCCAGCGGTTTCAAGACACTCACCCCCACACTACGTGTTCCCCCTCTCTCCGGAGAGAGGGGGCGTCCTGGCGCCAGCCGACAGGGGTGAGTGTCTCGGCCTGTCATATTAATGTCTGGTGACATTATATTCCGGCCTCGATAGATGCATGTGGGGTGCAGGGATAGTTTGTGACTATCTGCAACAATGGAAGGATGAAGCATGAGTTTAGGACTAGGTGAGCTCTTAGTGCTCTTCGTCTTGGGGGCTATTTACTTCTTCCCATCAATTGTAGGCCGAAGCAAAACTAACTTCGTTGCTATTTTCGTGCTCAACTTGTTCCTCGGCTGGACTGTGCTGGGCTGGGTTGCAGCTCTGGTCTGGGCCTTAACCAAGGACAAAGCATAAATCCGTCAAAAATTCCGATTGTTATTACATTGCCCCCTCTTTCCCCCGACGCTAGTCGGGGCGAAGCAGAGAGAGGGGGAAACACGAAGTGTGGGGGTGAGTGTCTTCGGTTGAGTGCCTCGGCCTGTCATATACATGTTATTTGACATTATATTCTAGTCATGTCAAATACATGGGGGGTACAATGGGGGGGCCGACAAATGAAGTTATTAATAATTATTGCTATCACTTTGACCACGCTTCTTCCGCAAGCACCGGATAGTGTTATCACCGGAATTGTAAAGGCGAGAGCAAAAATTTATTCGAGACCAAACAAAAAATCGCCAGTACTCCACAAATTAAAAAGGGGCACTGAGGTGATAATCCTTAGCGAACAAAATTCGAAATTTTTTCAGGTATGGTATAAGGGTGAAACAGGCTGGCTGAGGTTTCGGCATCTCGAAAACTATAAGGTTGTGAGTGACAGCGTTGGCCAATATGCCCTCAAAACAAGTAGGGCGGACCTGTCTGCACTAGTCGCGGAAATTGAGCCGAATAAATCCACGCTAGTTGAGCCAGATCCCCCTGCACCCATCGCAGTTTCGAAAAGTACAAAGACAACTAGCAAGCCTAAAACTGTGCCTAACCGGAGCACCAAAAGTCTATCATCCATACCAATGCCTGTACGCCAGGATACTTTGGTAGGCAAATCAATAAATAATAGTACTACGGCTGTTCCATATCTCGTATTTAGTGTTTTACTCAATGCCCTATTTGTTGCATTATTTGTCAGATATTTCATGTTTTATAAGCGGATTTCCAAGAAGTATGCGCCTGTCATAGACATTGATGCTGAGGTCGTAAAGATCAAAAAAGAGCGAGACAAATTGTCCATATTGTTCCAATCGCTCGATTCAGATTATAAAACTAAAGATGATGAACTGAATGCTGAATACAAGAGGAAGCGTTCAATCTATGATCATTTACTTCATGAAATTAGTATTGTTGAGGAAGACCTAGAGTACATATCATTTGGTGTCTATAAACCTCGCTACGATTTTGAAGATGCCGCGCGTTACCAGACTGCAATTAATCGAATTCGAAGTGATCAGAAATTGATGATTAAAAATAAGACGGCCATTAAGTGCAATGTCGAATGGAGTGTCGGTGGAAGTAAACGTGAAGGCACTAAAATGATCAATCGGCTGATGAAATTGATGATGCGCGCATTTAATAATGAATGCGATAGCGCCTCGCTAAAAGTGAAGTGGAACAATTTTGACCAGATGTCAGCGCGGCTCAATAAGGCGTTTGAGGCCATAAATAAATTGGGAGAAGTAAACAGCACCTTGATTCAACGGCGGTACCTGAACTTAAAAATTGAAGAATTAAGCCTCGTACATGAGTACCGTGAAAAGGTTCAGGAGGAAAAAGAAGAGCAAAGACGGATTAGAGAGCAAATTAGAGAAGAAGAAAAAGTTCAGAAGGAAATCGATAAAGCGCTCAAAGAAGCTGATATCGAGGAGAAACGATATGAGAAAGCGTTATCTGAGGTTCGCAAAGAACTCGATTCTGCGAAAGGAGAAGAATTAAGTAAACTGAACAAATCAATCGAGTCGCTCCAGGCACAGCTATTGGAAGCAACATCGAACAAGGAACGGGCACTATCTCGTGCTCAGCAGACAAAATCTGGACATGTTTACGTGATTTCAAACATCGGTTCATTCGGTGAGAATGTGTATAAAATTGGCATGACTAGACGCCTTGAACCATTAGATAGAGTGAAGGAGCTGGGCGATGCTTCTGTTCCATTCAGGTTCGATATTCACGCGATGATATTCTCTGATGATGCCCCAGCGCTAGAGCATCAACTACACCAAGCGTTCGATGCTAAAAGACTAAATTTAATGAATTCTCGAAAGGAATTTTTCAATGTCGAACTTGCTGAAATCGAATCTATAGTAGTTAGTAACCACGGGGAAATTGAGTTTACCCAATTAGCCGAGGCTCGTGAATATAGGGAAACTGAAGCCCTGAGAATTGCTGAATCTGAGAGGGTATCGAGTACTGAAAAACTTGTAGAGGAGTTTCCAGAAAGTCTTTAACCATTACCAGGCATATCGCGAGGGTGAGTGTCCTTAGGGCTTCTCATCGCGAAGCGCGGTGAGTCATGGGCTTTGGGGGGCTTTCAAATTTCCCTCCGGCACCCATCATCCTTCGACTGAGCCTGTGCCGAGTTAGCGTAGATGGAAGAATCCGCAGCGCTCAGGGTGACAGAATTAGAGTGTGGCTCTTATCTTCAATCTTCAATCTTCAATCATCATTACCCTGCCATCACGCCCCTTCAATTACCCTGCATGCTTCGAGAGCCTCAGCATGACAGCGCTAATCACGCCCTTTTCCTCCTCTGCAGATCCGGCTTGGCGCCTTCGGTTAGCACCTGGGCGGTGATGGTGCACCTTTCGACCCCTCGCAGGGAAGGCAGCTCGTACATGATGTCGAGCATGCACGCCTCGAGGATCGACCGCAGTCCCCGGGCGCCGGTTTTGCGTTTCATCGCCTGTTGCACCACTATCGACAGGGCTTCGTCGGAGAAGACCAGCGCCACCCCTTCCATTTCAAACAGCTTCTGATACTGCTTTACCAGCGCGTTGCGCGGCTGGGTCAGGATGGTCAGCAGCGCCTCTTCGTTGAGGTCGTCCAGCGTGGTGACCACCGGCAGACGGCCCACCAGCTCCGGGATAAAGCCGAAGCGGACCAGGTCCTCCGGCTCCAGCTGGCGCCGCAGCCGCATGCCATCATCATCCGACTTGCCCTTGATGTCGGCCACAAAACCCATGGTGCCGGCTTCGACACGGCGCTGGATGATCTCCTCCACCCCTTCAAAGGTGCCGCCGCAGATGAACAGGATATTGCGGGTGTCGATGCTCAGCAGGTTCTGCTCGGGGTGCTTGCGGCCCCCCTTGGGCGGCACCGACGCGATGGTCCCTTCCAGGATTTTCAGCAGCGCCTGCTGCACCCCTTGGCCCGATACGTCGCGGGTGATGGAGATGTTCATCTCCTTGCGGCTGATTTTGTCGATCTCGTCGATATAGACAATGCCCTGCTCGGCCCTGGGAATATCAAAGTCGGCGGCCTGCAGCAACCGCACCAGAATGTTTTCCACATCCTCACCCACATAGCCCGCTTCAGTGAGGGCCGTCGCATCGGCAATGGCAAAGGGAACGTTCAGGAAGCGGGCCAGTGTCTGCGCAATCAAGGTCTTGCCGGTGCCGGTCGGTCCCAGCAACAGGATGTTGCTCTTTTCTATCTCCACATCGTCCTTGGCGAGCAGCGTCGATTGGATGCGCTTATAGTGGTTATAGACGGCCACCGCCACAGATTTTTTGGCCAGCTCCTGTCCCACAATGTACTGGTCGAGCCGGCCTTTTATTTCCTCGGGCAGCGGCACGTGCTCAAGTGGCGGCGCAGCTTGCTTCTGGTGTCCCTGCTGCACAATCTGAACGGACGACCAGACGCACCGCTCGCAAATAAAACTGTCCGTGGGAGAGGCCACCATCACCTCCACCTCGGTGGAAGGCCGGCCACAAAACGAGCAGTGTTGCACCTGGTCGGGTGAAGTCGGGCCGCTGTCGCGTGGACCTTGCATCAAGTCCTTTTATCGAGAATGATATCGATGAGACCGTAGCTCTTGGCCTCTTCGGATGTCATGAAAAAGTTTCTGTCGGTGTCCTTCTCCACTTTCTTGAGCGTCTGCCCCGACATTTTGGCCAGTATTTTGTTGAGTTCCCCCTTCATCTTGATAATTTCGGCGGCATGGATTTCAATATCCGACGCCTGCCCTTCCACGCCTCCCATCGGCTGGTGAATCATGATGCGGGCATTGGGCAGCACCGAGCGCTTTCCTTTTTGACCGGCCGCCAGTAAAATGGCGCCCATGCTGGCCGCCTGGCCCAGGCAGATCGTGGCCACTTCCGGCTTGATGAACCGCATGGTGTCATAAATAGCAAGGCCCGAGGTGACCGAGCCACCGGGAGTATTGATATACAGAGAGACATCCTTGTCCGGGTCCTCTGCTTCCAAAAACAGCATCTGGGCGATAATCAATGAGGCGACATTATCATCGATGGGGGTGCCCAGAAAGATGATCCGCTCCTTGAGCAGCCGCGAGTAGATGTCATACGCCCGCTCGCCACGGGAAGTCTGCTCGACCACCATGGGTACCAGCATATTATTTTCTATGGTCATTGTGTCTGGCTCGCTTTCCGCAATTCGCTCGATGGTTTGTTTATTTCTTTGACCTTGGCGTACCCTTTCAGCCGCTCAACAAGGGCCTCAGTGAGCATATCTTCTTTCAAGTTGCGGCGATTTTCAGGCCGCTTGTAAAAGTTTCGAATCTGTTTTTCCTGGGGCGGATCATCGGCAACCAAGGCCGTGATGCGCTCATCCACCTGACTCTCCTCCACCTCCAACCCCTCCTCGGTAATAACCTGGCGCTTCAGCAGGAACCACTTCAGGTTCCAGACGATGCTGGCCTGCTGCTCCGCGGCAATCTGCTCGCGGTCGATGGAAGCTTCGGGATATCCCTGCTGCCGCAGATCATGAATCAGGTTATCGATGTAGGTATCGACCATGGAGGTAGGAACCTCCAGCTTGGCGTTACGGACGAAGTGGTCGGCGAGTTCCCGGCTGATCCGCTTGGCCGACTCGCGGTCAAACGACGCCTGAATCCTTCGGCCCACGATCTCGCGCAGGTCCTGCATCGAGGTTGCCTGCGGCTCAACGGATTTGGCAAACTCGTCATCGAGCTCCGGCACGATCTGCTCCGATACTTGAGTCACGGTCACTTCGTACTGTTTTTCCTGCCCATCCGGATCGGGCAACGTCACCCGCCGCACGTCGCCTGGTTGGGCCCCTTGAAGACGAGTCATGTTATCCCCCGCAAACGGCCCCTCGGCGGTGAGGTGCAGATACTGGTTCTCCATTTTGCTGCCGATAATGGGCAAGCCGCCAAGGTCCACTTCCTGCAGATCGGCCAGCATGTAGTAGCCTTCCTCGGCTCCCGACTCCACCGTACGCAGCTGCGATTTGTGTTGCTGCAGCTCCTTCAGCGCCAGGTCGATGTCCACAGAGTCATGGTTGAAGGTGATGTTCTGCACCTTCAACCCCCTTTTGTAAGTGGGCAACTTGATTTCAGGCTCCACTTCAAAGGTGGCCTCAAAGTGCAAATCGGACCCTTCATGAAAATGGAGGCCGGTAATCTGGGCCTTGTTGATGGCCTCCTGCTGGCCTTCATCCAGCGCCGCGATATAATATTCCTGCACGATTTGCTCGGCGAAGTCTGCATCAGCCAGGGGCCCGTACTGCCGCTTGATAATATGGGCAGGAACTTTCCCCTTGCGGAATCCCGGCAGCTTGATCTTCCTGGAAAATTTCTTCAGGAACGACTGGTACTTATCGGCCAGGTCTGTCCACGGCACCGATACTTTGATCTGGCGCGTGTAGCTGTTCACATTTTTGATGTTCGTCTGCAACGCTGCTTCCTTAGCTTGGCTCCATGACTGGCGCTGGAAAGTTTACGATTTATAACGGGAAGGTGCCGATACAAACATCACTGTTGGCTCAGGTGAATTCAATAACGTAGAGCATGATGTAAATGATCACTCCGGTAATGGACACATACAGCCACACCGGCAACGTTTTGCGGGCAAGTGATTTGTGCTGGGCGTACCTCCCGCCCAGTCCCCGGCGGAGCGTCGTAATGACCAGCGGGACATTGGCCACCGCCAGAATCGTATGCGGAATCAAAATGACGAAGTAAAGTGTCCGCACCCCACCGGTGCCGGAAAACGGATACGAACCCACCTGCACATGATAGGTGACGTAGCTCACCAGAAATGCCAGCGAGAAACCGGTGGCTCCCAGCATGGCCAGTTTGTGCTCATCCCGCCGCCCCCGGCGGATCAACAGATAGCCTGTTACCAGCAGAATGGCGGAGCAGGCATTGAATATGGCATTGAGCGTGGGCAGCCAGGCGATGTAGGTCATGTGGCGGTCAGCAAGCGCTGGATGTCGGTAATCAGACTTTCCATGGAACTGTAGTCGTTGCTGTCGAAATAGCCCCGGATATTTCCGTGCCTGTCGACCAGGGTGAAATAGGTGGAGTGATGGATAGGTTGCTCAATGCTGCCCAGCGCAAAGCTCTTGACGGCTATCTTTTGTATGGCTTCATACTCGCCGGTGAGAAAGTGCCATTTGTCAGGGTTGGCGCCGAAAAGCCGGGCGTATTCGGCCAGCACTTCGGGTGTGTCGGTTTCAGGATCGACGGTAAAGGAGACCAGCGCCAAGCCGGGGACTCTTCTGAAGGTCCTCTGGAGCCGCGCCATCTTTTGGCTCATTAACGGGCACGGCCCCGCGCAGGTCGTAAAGATAAAATCGGCCACCCAGACTTTGCCATCCAGGTGACTGGAGGCGAACGGTTCACCCCGGGAGTTGGTGAGCTCGAACGGGAGCACGGCGCCGAGCGTAGCCATCTCTGCCAGCGGCTGGCGCACGCGACTGGCAGTGCTGAAGACAAACGCCATGCCCAGCAACAGGATACCAAGCATGCCAAAGATAATGAAAGGAGGTCGAATGTTCATGTTCGCCATGGGCTGAAGTTGGCCCTGCAACGCTTAGTCAGGCAAGAATTGTTCGCTGCGCACTGCCTGCGCCGCCGGGGCCACCAGGGCCGGAATGACAATCCCGGTTCCTGTCTGCCCGCCAAACCAAGCGAGCGTTACCGGCGCAAGGCTACCAGTCTTCCCAATCATCTTCTCCGGCGACACCGAACGGTTCCTGTTCAGCCAGCCAGGTGTTGTACTCATCTTCGGTATCAATGGTAACGTACCCCCGCATGCGATAGTGGCCCAGTCCACACAGCTGCGCGCAAGCTATCTCATAATTGATGGTCTCACTGCCTTTCAACTTGCGGAAGTCCGCCGTTGAGAGGGTCGGCACAAACCAGACGGGAATGATAAGCCCCGGCACGGCGTCCTGTTTAACCCGGAACTCAGGCAGGCCGAAGCTGTGCAAAACATCTTTGGAGCTTAAGTAAATCAGCGCCGGTTTGTCCAGCGGCAGATGGAGCTGGTTGATGGTGGTAATGTCGTCCGCCGCGTAAGGATCGGAGCTGTCCAGGCCCAACGGATTGATTTCCGTGTCGATCAGCTCGATGCTGGTCCGGCCGAATACGCCGTCGGCCCCTGCATAGTGCACGTTCCAGGCAAACTGCTCGGCAACAACCCGCACGACCACCGCATCGCTCTCTTCAGGGAACTCGTTTTTCACCATTCCCCACGTCGGTATGGCAAAGCCAATCAGCAAAATAGTTTCAATCACGGCCACTCCGGTTTCAACGTAAGTATTGTAGTGGCTCTCCAAGCCAATATAACTGGCCTGGGGATTTTTGCCGGCCCGAAACCGGATAAGCGCGTAGATGAAGAACACAGCCCATCCAACGAGCAGAACGGCCATCAGCCAGTGAGTAAGGATGATCAGCCGGTCAATTTCGCCACCATGTGCTGAAGCCAGAACGGGCAGTCCGAGTAACTGTTCCATAGGTGCGTCAGACTCCCGGTTTAGACTTTTCGTCTGGTTGCGTCAGGCTGAACCTTTTGGCGCGACGGTTCAAATGAAGCATGAACGCGGCAATGCTGCCCAGCATGGTGCCGGTGACGCCCAGCAACATGAAAACGGCCATGTTCACACCGATAACGATGTCATCATCGGCGGCCCCCATGCAGACGGAGCAGGCGTTGGCCATTGCAGGGAGCAGCGACACGGCCAGAGCCAGTGGCATGGCAATATGCCCACGGGTAACTATTTTTGGCATCTCAAGTCTCCAATGTTTTGAATTTCCGGTAAACCTTGATCTCGTAGACCACGAGGCCAATGCCCAGGGCAATTGAACCGATCGCGAGGGCCAACATGCTGCCGCCCACCTTGTGATTGAGGTAGTTTTGAAATCCCCAATATCCAAAAGCGAGGCAAATGACAATTGAGGCGGCAATAAAAAACAGGTGGAATTGGCTAAGAGACACTGGGGATTCCTCCTTGATCGAGCGCAGATCCAATGAACAGTCCAAACATGATCAACAATAAGAGCAAAGTAAACAGTAACAGCCAGTAGATCGCTTTTTGCTCATGCAGCAGGTGCATAAAATAGGCTGCCACGAGTGAACCTTTAACCGTCGCGATAACCAGCGCTATGGCAATACCGAGGCCCGCGGGAAAGCTCACGTAGCCGGCGGCCACCGTCACAATCGTCAACATGGCCAAGGTGCCGAATACCAACAGATATGTGCGCGCGTGACCGCTCGCGCCGGATGCGGTGTTCATCATGGCCTCCTACAATAAATAGAGCACAGGGAAAAGGAATATCCACACCAGATCGACAAAGTGCCAATAAAGGCCGGCAATCTCGATTCGGTTGGTAAATCGTTCCGGGTCACTTGTCCACATTTTGGATCCAGGTCCCCAGAAATAGCCGTTGACGATAATCCCGCCCAGAATGTGAAGGGCATGGAGACCTGTTAAAGTAAAATAAATCGCCATGAATGTGCTTGAAGAGGGGTACAGATGATGGGAAAATTTTTCACTGTACTCAAATGACTTGACCGCCAGGAAGAGCAGGGCCAGCAGGATGGTCACCCCCAGGTACAGTCTGTATTTCCCAAAATCGTTTTCTTTCAGTGCGGTCCAGGAGAAAACCATGGTCACGCTGGACCCAATCAGGATCAGTGTATTGAAGGTGGCTATGGGCACGCTGAGAATTGACCCTCCCTCCGGCCATGCCGGCGCGCCCAACCGCAGAAAAACGTAAGCGGAAAAGAGGCCGCCAAACAACATGACTTCGGATGCCAAAAACAGCCAAATGCCGAGCTTGGCATTGTTCATGCCGGTATCTTCACGGGCCTCTACGGTATAAGGAATCATTTCCATGGCTCAGGCACCCTCCTCCGGATCAGATTGTGGCCAGAAATCTTTATCCCTGCCTGGAACAGAGTACTCGTAGGGTCCCCGGTAAACAGTCGGCAGGGCCGCGAAATTCCCATGTGGCGGCGGCGATGGCGTCGTCCACTCAAGGGTGGTGGCCTGCCACGGATTATCATCCACTTTTTCACCATGTTTAATGCTGCGGATTATATTGATGACAAACGGAATCTGGAACAGCATCAGCATCCCGGCCGCAATGGACATCACCTCGTTGCCCCACAACACGTCCTGGGCATGGGCGTAACCTGCGCCGCCATCCCACATCCTGCGCGATACGCCAGCCAAACCCTGGATGAACATGGGGAAAAAGATGCCGTTGATGGCGATGATCGATCCCCAGAAATGAATTTTGCCCAACGTTTCGTTCATCCTGCGCCCCGTGACTTTGGGGAACCAGTAGTAAATCCCCGCGAACAGGGCGAAGATGGTTCCCGGAGCCACCACGTAATGGAAATGGCCGATGACATAATAAGTGTCATGCAGGTGGATGTCCGCCGCCGCGAGGCCCAGAGGCAGGCCCGTTAACCCGCCAATGCCGAACATGGGCAGAAATCCGAGCGCGAACAGCATGGGCGTGTTAAACCGGATCGAACCTCCCCAGAGCGATATGAACAGGGCCGATAAAATGACCACCGACGGAATGGAAATGATCATCGTGGTGGTCTGGAAAAAGGCGCTGATGGTGGTACCCATGCCGGTCATATACATATGGTGCGCCCACACAGTGAACGACATGAAACCGAGGAATATCGTGGAATAGATCATCGGTTTGAGGCCCCATAGCGGTTTGCGGGTATTGTTGGCGATAACCTCCGCCACGATACCCATGGCCGGCAGGATGAGCACGTAGACTTCAGGGTGCGCCAGGAACCAGAACAGGTGCTGCCAAAGTATCGGACTGCCCCCGCCGGAAGCTTCCAGGATCTGCCCACTCACGACCAGCCCACTGGGCATGAAAAAGCTGGTGGCGGCCAGACGGTCCATCAACTGCAGCACACCGGCCGCTTCAAGGGGCGGAAAGGCAAGCAGCAGGAGGAATGCCGTAATCAGCTGCGTCCAAACAAAAAACGGCAGACGCATCCAGGTGAGGCCCGGCGCCCGCAGCTGCACGATGGTCACGATAAAGTTGATCGCGCCCAGCAACGATGAGGTGATGAGCGCGATCATCCCAAAAAGCCACAGAGTCTGGCCAGTGGTGGCGATAACCGATAGGGGCGGGTAGGATGTCCATCCCGAATTGGCTGCGCCACCGGGCACAAAAAAGCTGACGATCATGATGACGCCACCGATAAAATAGGCCCAGTAGCTGGCCATGTTCAGCTTGGGGAAGGCCATGTCGGGTGCGCCGATCTGCAGGGGCACTATGTAGTTGCCGGCAGCGCCCACGGCCAGCGGCACGATCCCCAGAAAGACCATAATAGTGCCATGCATGGCGCCGAGTGAGTTGTAGACCTCAGGGAGCAGGATACCGTCATCACCCAGCAGCCAACCTATCAGGGGCACGGGTGTCTCGGGATAGGCCAGCTGCCAACGCATGACCAGCATCAGGGAAAACCCGAACAGCATGAACGACAGCGCGGTGATGCCGTACTGCAGCCCGATCATCTTGTGGTCCTGGCTGAAAATATACTTCCGCCAGAAGACCAGTTCATGATGATTATTTGATTCTGTCACGCCGTGATCTCCTCCTGAAAGGACTAATCAAAAAATTCCAGGTCCGCTACCATAATCGCCAACAGGGCGGGCAGGTAGACGATTGAGGCAAACATCAATTTTCGCGCCTGAGGAACGAACTGATTCCGGGCGGCGGCGGCAGCATAGCCGAGCAACGTCAGGCCCAGTATCACCGCCCCCGTGAGGTAGACAGGGCCGGTCAGATTGTAGAACGCCGGCAACATGCTGGCGGCCAGCAGGATCAGGCTGAACACCATGATATGTCCTGCCGTGGCCCGGCTGCCGTTGGGCATTGAGGGCAGCATTTTCATGCCGCCGAGCCGGTAATCTTCCCGGTAGATCGTGGCGATGGCCAAAAAGTGTGGAATCTGCCAGGCAAACAGAATGAGGAACAGCGCCCAGGCGCCCGGGGCCAGCTCGCCCGTCGCCGCCAGCCATCCGCCCAGAGGCGGCAGCGCTCCCGGCAGGGCGCCAATCACGGTGTTCCAGGTCGTGATCCGTTTTAAAGGGGTGTAGACAAAAATATAAGTCATCAGCGTCAGCAGCGCCAAAAGGCCGGTGCCGGGATGCACCCCCAATGTCAGTATGGCGATGCCCAAAGACGAAATTCCTACGGCAAACAGGAGCGCCTCCCGCGGCGCCAACCGTCCCGAGGGCAAGGGACGGGCCTTGGTGCGCATCATTTTCGCGTCCAGGTTGCGTTCCCAATATTCGTTCAGGGCCGCCACACCCCCAGCCGACAGGGCCGAGCCCAGCAATAACATCAGGTAGAGGCCGGTCTGCATGCCGCCAGCCGTCTTGCTGCCCAGATAATAACCGATGGAGGTCGATACCAGCACCATCCCGGATATCCCCGGCTTGGTCAGCTCCATAAATGCGCCCATCTTCAATTTTGCGGCCTGCAGCTTCACGTAGTTGCCGCCTCTTTCAACGCGCGCCGCCAATTTCCAGCCGGGAATAATTTCAACTGTGTCACATGCTGCACGCGCATGAAAATCAGAGTGCACCAACCCAGCAGCGCCGCTCCGTTGGCGACATGGGCCGTGGTAATCACCGGCTGCTTCAGGCTCAGGACCGTGACTGCCCCCAGCGCGATTTGGACCGCCAGCAGCGTCACTGCCACCAGGCCCATCCAGTTCAGATCCGCCCCGATCGTGCGCTCCCGGCGAATGGAAACGACCATCCCGATGATAGCGGCGGTAACGCCCAGCGCCATGATCCGGTGGAGAAAGTGTATGATCATCTGGCCTGAAGTCGCCTCGCCGAGACCGGCCTGCCAGTGCTCCCAGTTGACCCGGTTCACCGACTCAGGACTAAACGATGGCCACAGCGCTCCGCCCATCAGGGGAAAATCGGTGAATGCCAGGCCCGCGCCCGTATGCCGCATGACCGCGCCGAGCAACAGTTGCAGGTAAATAAATCCTACTGCTGCCAGTGCCCAGCGGCGCGCCAACCGCGCCCGGTCCGTCTGCACAGGCGTTGCGCCGGAGGAGAGATACTCCCTCGAAGTGATGTAGGCGATGGATAAAACGATGAGGAAGAAAGTTTGCGCCAGTGCGGCATGGGTCACGGAAATGGGGGTCGGCAGGAGAAAGAGAACCGTAAGACCTCCGAGCACGCCTTGCAGAATAACAGCGATCACGGCAATCAGGCCGAGCCGGACGACCCATGCTCGCGTGTCGCTGCGCCAGAGCCAAACGGCCAACACCACCGTCAGCAGGCCCACCATGCTCGCAATCAAACGATGGGTATGTTCAAAGAGGATTCCGCCGACCATTTCGGCAAAGGGAAAGGCAAACATGAACCGGCCGTAGGTGTTGGGCCAGTCTGGCACGGAGAGCCCGGACTGAGTGCTGGTAACCAGACCGCCGATAAAAATGAGGACCAGTGTCGCCCCGGCAGTCCAGCGGGCGAACAGGTGCAGGGGTCGGTTGTAATTCAGCAAATGTGGCGGGTTTTGAATAATGATATCTCTATGGGTCGACTCTATTTGGCCGTACGCGTAAAGTCGAAGTCCAGGGACGCCGCCTGGCCATCACTCACCGTGACTTCCAAAGTTTGAGCCGGCAACTTTTTGCCGCTCTCATGCCAGGCCTTCACCGTATAGGTGCCTGCCGGCACGTTCTCCAGCGTGAACTTGCCCGTGTCATCGGTGACGGTATAAAAGGGGTGATCGAACACGGCAGCCCACGTTCTCATCCAGGGGTGCACATCACATTTGATGATAAAGGGATCTTCGCTTTTATCAAACGTATGATTCTTTTTCTTAACCACCTTGGGCATGGCAAAATTGAACGCTCTATTCTGCTTGGATTGGCTGTGAATATTATGCAGGGTGGCATCGCTATTGCGAATCTCCACCGTCTGCCCTGCCATGACTCCCCACACATGAGGCGTGTAGGTGCAGCCGTTCTGATCGAGGATGACCGGCTCTTCCGGAATCTCGAATTTCATCCCATCAAGACCAGCCGAAATAGAGACCAGCACGTTTTTAAGGGTGCCGTTGCCATTAACAACAACCGATTCCGATTTGACCGGTTCGGTGTGTGCCGCGCTGCACACTGGATCGGCACCCATCTTAATCGTTCTCATCCGGGGGCCTTTGCCTTCAAATATGACCGAGCCGGTTATTGATCCCTGTCCCCACAGCTGGGTCCCGGTTATAAGGGCAGCGATAAGGGTGATGTAACGAACGGTAATCTTCATAATGTGGCCCTCTATACAAACTATTTTATGCGCTTACTCAGGCACGAGAAAAGGAGCAAATCCGGTTATGGTTTCCGCTGAAATGGAGAGCAACCCGTAAAAGCTGGGGCCGGTTCCCCTGCCAATCCCGCTCTGCATCAAGAAATCCATTTAATTGAATCCCCTCTGAGGAGGCGAAAGTACACGGTCAAGGCGATGATTTTCAACTCTTTTTAAAATCCGGCGTTGGCACAGGCAGCAATAGTGGCGCCGTTAAAGTTGATGGGCTGGGCACCGCGACCATGCTCTGCGCCACACCGCTGGCTCCAGGCCACCGGACCGCCCCCGGCGGCAACCCTGTCGGCCTATTTCTCGCCAACAGAATAGATATAGTCGCGCAGCGATTCCAGCAGCGCCTCGTCATCGCCTGCCATGCGGATAACCGCCTGCGGGAAGTACTCTTCTGCGCCCTCAAATTCCACATCTGCCTTCGAGGGAATAAACGGCTGGGGCATCTTGGTGCCAGGCATAATGGCCTGCGGGTCCCGGAGCCAGTCAACAATCCATTCCGGACGCAACCGGTCTTTGGCCAACGCGAGGTCGGGCGCCCAGTCTGTCCTGGCGTTGGTAGGATTCTTGCCGGCCATCACATGGCATTTAGCGCAATCGCCCATATCCTTCGATGCCAGGTATGCCCCTACGAACGTGCTGTTGGTTTTACCCGCTGAGGAATGTGGCGTCTCGAATGTCGTTGTCGCGCCAGCGCTAAACTGGAAGGCACGGATAATGTCGTTCCACTGATCATCCGCGAGCGGAAAGGTCGGCATCCTGACGGCAAGATTCGGCCTGATTGTCGTGGGACTCTTGAAGAACTTGTAGAGCCAGTCCGATTTGGCTTTGGCCCCCTGGGTATTCAGGTTCGGCGGCGACAGGTTAGGATCGCCTATAATATCGACGATCTGGCCCCCCTGGCCGTTAATAATATGACACCCCTGACAGTTGTAATCCTTGATAATGGTCATGCCGCGGTTGATGATGAGGTCATCCATCTTGCCGTCGGCCATTTTGTCCGCATGAACATTTGACTTGGCCAGCCCCAGCAGGGCTGTGGTCACCGCTTCCACTTCAGTGCGCGAAAGGTTAAAATTGGGCATCCGCAGTCTTTCGTCGTAAGGCTTCACCTTATCGCGATCGAAGATGCGGGGGTTAGTGAGCTTGGCCTCGAACCAGTTATAGTTGGTATGCTCAATTTCGTGCACGCTGCCGAAATCGAGGTTATGGGTCGGCTTGCTGCCCTCTAGCGTCAGAGGCGTTCCTATGGGTTTGGAATCCTCAAAGCCGGGAATGTTGTGGCAGCTGAAACAGCCATAGTGCAGTATCGACCGCTTTCCGACGAACAGCAGCTGCTCATTCAAGTCCATCTCGTCAACTCGCGATTTCGCATCCACCTCGGAGGCATTTTTTACCAGCCATTTGAAGGCCACATCGGCCAGCGCATCCTCATTCAGGGCCGGGGCAGCGGTTCCATCAAAGCGGTCGTTGGTCAGGCCCGTAAGATAGGCGGTAATATCCGCGGCCTCCCGGCTGGTGAGCCGCAAGTTGGGCATCCGGCTGTCAGGATTGTAAAACTGCGGATCGCGTATCCATGTATAAACCCATTCGGGCGTGGCTTTGGATCCCATGCCGATGAGGTTCGGGCCATGCCGCTGGAACATGCGGTCCAGGTCGGTTTCAATGGCCAGCGGCTCGGGCTCAATGACATGGCACCCCTGGCACCCCACCGATTCAAACAACGCCTGCCCCCGCGAGACGCTGCCGCTGCGCACCGTTGACGGCAGCTGCACGTCACCGGAGTTTTCGAAAAGGTAGTGGACGATGGCGTGGATTTCGGTATCCGTGCGCCGCTTGTCTTCTGCGGATGAATTGTTGGTCTGATTAAAGAAAGCCGGCATCCAGGTATTGTGCCGGAATGAACGCGGATTCCGGATCCACTTGAAGGCGAACTCCTTCGTCAGTTTTCCCGATACCAGCGCCAGATTCGGTCCCCGCCGGTCCCAGTCATCAAAGCGGTCAATCTGGTGGCAGCCAAAGCAGGAGGCCTTTTCCATGATGGTCAGACCGAGTGTCAGCTTCTCGGCCCCTCTAATAGTCGGCTCGCTGGCATGGCATTTCAGGCAGCCCGCTTCGCTGTACTGCGCCGGAAACATCTTTTCCTCCCAGAACGCCAGCGGCTCCCAGTCGTATTTTTCTTCCCACTCACGGGCTTGCTCAGCGTCAGCGGGCATGTGTCCAGCCGATGTGAAACTGGTGCCCCGGCCCCGGCCCGCGTGGCAGCTGGTGCAGCCAAACTCATTCATGGGATGTGATGAAGCCGAAATGATAAAGAGGTCCAGATTGGGATGGGTCGTATAGGGCTGCGGCGCGTCTGCAAAGCCGGTATTGTCGATTCCCAGGTGGCAACTGGTGCAGCGATCGACTTTGGGCACAACGGCGAAATTCACGTCATCGCGGATGTCGTTGACAATGATCTGCTGAATTTTGATGCTGGGAGCCAGAAAATCGAGGACCGGCAGGTCGCGCATGACGTTGGCCACGCGGTTGGCCATGGACATGGCCTCTGGATCGATAAGCAACAGTTTGCGCTCAAAGACGGACAGGTCGGCCAGCAGCTCATTCATCTCGGACGAAGCCTTTTTGTGTCGTGCCTGAAGTGTCGTCGTTTCAGCGTCGTAGCCGTCAATCTCTGCCTGGAAGCCCTCGGACTGCAGCTTGAAAAGTTTTACTTTTGCAGTCACCTCCTCAAAATGCTTCCGGGCCTCCATTTCGCCATGCCGTTCAGTCAGACCGTGTTCCAGCAGGTAGCGCGCTTCATCCAGGTCGGCGGTGGTGCCCATGAAATTCATGTTCGCCCAATAAAATTCCCCCTCGGCAACGGTCTTGAGAGAATCCAGCTCATCCAGCTGGGATTGATCAGCGGCCAGCTGCGCCTCCGCCGTGGCCACGGCTGCCTCGAGCTCTGTTTTGACGGCGTCATCCACCGCGGCAGATTCAATATTCGCCCGGGTCAGAGCGACGTCGGCTTCCCGGAAGGCGCGCTGGTGTCCCTTCCACTCGCGGATATAATCGTTGGCAAACATGATGATTATGGATGCGAGGAATAGCACGGAGGAGATGCCAAACCAGCGATGCAGCTCGTCAGGCTGATAGTAACGCTCTTCTTTTTTTAAATCCATGACTGACTCAAATATTGAAAAATGCTTCGGGAATGGCGATGATATATTTCAGGTTGATGGTCCACCGCAGATACATTTTAATAGGCAGGAATACCATAGCCAGGGCCAGAAAGATGATCAGTGCGTAGCTGGTCGGCCCCAACCGTTCCACCAGGCCGCGCAATTTGCCGCGCGCCAAAACCACAGGTATGACGCCAAAGTAAAGCAATAGCATGATGATGCCCACCGATTCCCGCACGAGCCAGTGACTTGGCAAACCGATGCGCAGTAGCTTCACCCAGACGTATTCGGACAGATTGACATTGGTCAACGGCACCACCTTGGCAATAGACCACTCCTCGAAGGGGCCAAAAAAGTTCCAGTTGGGGCCCCGGAAAAATGTCCCTACCACGATGAGGAAAATCCACAGCGCCAGGAAGCCAAACATGAAGATGAATATGGACACCCGGCGATTGGCAAAGGAGTAGTAGCCTGAGGCCTTCGGGTTGTCATCGATATAGGGCAGAGCCATCAGCCCAACAATGATGAACGTGGGGAAAATCACCCCGGCGAGCCAGGGGTCGAAGTAGACGAGCATCTCCTGCAACCCGAGGAAATACCACGGAGCTTTGGCAGGATTTGGCGAAAGGCTCGGGTTGGCCGGCTCTTCCAGCGGCGCCGGCAACCCCACCGACCAGATGATGAGAAACACGGTCATCAAGACCAGGGCGGTGAGCTCAATGTAGACCAGGTCGGGCCAGACCAGCACCTTCTCATCGGGACCATAGTCTTCCTCCACCTTTTCGCCTCTGGCCAGCCGGGCATCGTTAGCATAAGCCGAGTGCATGGAGAGCCACACAAAAAAGAAGACGAAATAGATAAGCATCATAATCGGCACATTATCCGGTTTGGATAATATTTTGCCGAAATTTTCATCAAAAAAGCCAAACACCAGGAAAGCGGTAATCAGCCCGAACAGGCCCCAACCACCCCGTATACTCCACAAATGATGCAGGCCGAGCCTGCGGTGCCATTTTTCAAACCAGTCGGTGGGCGGAAAAACGAACGGTATGATTACCGCCAGCAACGTAAACGAGATGCTCGGCGTCGATAATAAGTTGATAATCTCTTTCAGCCAGTCAAACATGCAAGCCTCAGTTTAGGGGAATCGGAGACCTCAAACGGGGCCCGAAATTCCGCCGTCCTTTCTCACGCGCCAGAAGTGCACGGCCATCAATATGGCCACAATAAACGGCAGACCAACACAGTGCAACACGTAAAATCTAAGCAGGGCGCCTTCGCCGACAAAGCGGCCTCCCAGCAGGGCAAAACGGATATCGGAGGACATGGTTACAAAGTTCACATCGCCAATAGCCAGCAGCGACGCGCCAGGACCTTCATGGCCCAGGAAGGGCGTCGCCCGGGCCATATTCGAGCCGACGGTAATGGCCCAGATGGCCAGCTGGTCCCAAGGCAGCAGGTACCCGGTAAAGGAGAGCAGCAGGGTGAGCGTCAGCAGAATGACCCCCACGGCCCAGTTGAATTCGCGCGGCGGTTTGTAGCTGCCGGTCATGAACACGCGGAACATGTGCAGCCAGACGGCAATCACCATGGCGTGGGCGCCCCAGCGGTGAATCTCACGCATAATGCCCAGGGGCACCTGCTCCGACAGGTCCATAATGTCGGTGTAGGCATATTCCACTGTCGGCCGGTAGTAAAACATGAGCAAAATGCCGGAAATGGTGAGCACCAGGAAGAGGAAAAAGGAGAGTCCGCCCATGCACCAGGTGTATTTCAGTTTAACGGCATGCTTGGGCAACTTTACCGGATGCAGATGCAGGAAGACATTGTTCAGCACGCCCATCATGCGCTGCCGCCGGGTAACCGGGATGCCGGTGCGGAAAATCGATTTCCAGATCTGAGACTTGGCTACCGAATCCACAAATCCGGGTTTTTTATTCTCTGCCATAATATCCTATATCAATTTAATCAAACGGTGAGAAACGCTTCGGGGCTATCCCATTGTCCTTTTTCATACTGAAACTTTACCGATTTGTCGATGATAATCTGCCCATCCTCCGCCAACGTAATTTTGTACCGCTCCAGAGGCCGCGGCGCCGGTCCTTCAAAATTGATGCCTGATTTGCGAAATCCGCTGCCATGGCAGGGGCACTTGAATTTGCTGTCGGTGATCAGCCAGTTGGGCGTGCAGCCCAGGTGCGTGCAGACGGTGGAGAGGGCATAGATGCCATCATTGGTACGGACAATCCAGACCGCCTGCGACTGCTTGAAGCGCTCATCGACTTCATTGATCTGAAAATCGCCGGGGAAACCGACCTTGAAGCTTTGTGGCGGTTCAAACAGCACATTGGGGAACAGGAATCGGATGATCATCGTCAGGAACCCACCGGCCGCCGCAGAAAACGAAATCCAGCCGATGGTCAGCCAGGAGAAAAACCGGCGGCGCTTTATGGGGCTTGCGGCCCCGCTTTCCTCCTGCTCAATATTCAATGCTGCTGGTGGACGATTTGCACTCACGCCGGACCCAATTCATCCATTCAATCTGTCTTTCATGTGATGGATTTACTACTCATCGCCGTTTAACACCTTAAGCGCCTTAAGCGCCGCGTCAGCGATTCTCAAATTTGGATCGTTGCGGGATAGATATTCAAGGTTTTCCTTGAAAAATGATTCTTGCCAAAGCCGGGCTATTTCCACGGCGATAAGGATGGCCCGGTCCTGCTCCAGTTCATCGACAAGGGGAAAGCTCACGTAGTAACGACGCTCGAGAAGCCGGCCAATGATCTCCCGGCCCGAGCGGTCACCCAGCTTCGCCAGAGAGATGGCGCTGTCCCACCTCAAGTTGGCTTCGGGATGCTCCAGAAAGGGGAGCAGGTGGGGAATGGATGACGTGCGGCCAAGCCTGCCCAGAGCGATGATACTCTCCAGCACTATGCGGAGTTCGTCACCGGACAACAGATCCACCAGCAGCGCTTCCGCCACCGCGCCCCCCACCATACCCAGCGATTTGATGGATGCCAGAGTGCTGGGGACATCCGACGCTGCCAGCCCTTCAATCAGGTCCGTTTCAAAACGGGGTTCTCCGGTGAGACCCATGGCCAGGGCCAGGTAGGTTCGCAAAAAAGGTTGGCGCTCGGTGGCGGAGCGGCGAAACTCGAAGCTGAGCTGATCGAGAAACCGGGGATCAATGTTCTCGCTGCGTTGGGCCTGGAGCATGGCCGTTAAATCCATGGCCGCCTGCCATCGCTCAGTCTCCGAGCCACGGCTGATGGTGCGCAGGGCCTGCTCCAGGTTGGGCGGCGTGCCCACCACCATTTTAAGCATGGCAAAAATCAGCACCGCAAAAACGGCGATAAGAAAAGGGATTATAAAAAAGGAGTGAACGATGACACGGACACTTTGTCCTTTGGGATTCTGCTCTGACGGGTCCATTGACATATAAGATGGCCGCGTCAAACTTACTATACGATAAATAGACGGGTCAAGACAGTGTGGGGCGATACCGGCAACTCGAGCCACCTGAATGGCGCTCGTGGGCATCAGTTATCTGCATGCGCCAAATTGACCCATTCAAAAATAACTGATTTGCAACTACACCGGCTGCTTGTTTAGATTCGCCGCTGAGAAATCTATTCAATTGTCAGGAGATCCTCTATCCTATGAGCACAAACTACCAGATCCAACGCAGCGACGATGATCGCCGAGATTTAGAAGGGCGGCGGGAGCTACTTGACCGGCGGCTTATTGATGCAGAGAAGGAAGGGAATTTGCGCGAGGGAAAGGTCCGCCGCAAAAGGATTGACAGAAGAAACATTATCGAACGAAGGGACGACTAGCCGTTCCAGGGTCCAGCCGTGCCTGCGGCTCACTTCCCCGGCATAATCATACCGCCCAACCCACGCAGACTGAATCCCATCTGGGGGTAAGCCTGCACATCTCGAACACTCAGCATGCCGGCCCATCGTTGACATGCACGGTTAGAGCCCTGAGCTATTGACAGTCCACAGTCGTGAGGCCGGGATCGCCAGGTGGGCTTCAGAGGGGTAATTTGTCTCTGTGGCTGGGATCGGTAATAAGCAGCCAGGTCTGCTTTGAAGGGTGCGGCCATTCAACGGGCACGCATGTGAGGTCATGATCCTCGACCAGCGAACTAATAAACGGCAGGGAGTAAGTGACGCCCCCCGGATAAACCCAACTGTCGCCCTGGTAGTTATCATCCGCCTGAAGGAAGGTCGCGGCGAAGATGGAAGTCGGTTTCATGACCTGCCGCGCCTCCGACAGACACCTTGAGATCTGCATGGGTGACGCATGACTGAAGATGGATTGAGCCAACAAAAAGTCAAACTGCCGATCAAATGCAGTAAGCGTGAAATTCTCGTCATAAATGAAGCGCGGCTGTTTCAGACGCACCATATCCTGCCCGATTTCCTGAGCGATGCCCTCCTTGATCAGCCACTCGTTGGGCTCAACGCCAAAATATTGCCCCGCTTGCAGATAGGTGATAAAAAGTCGTCCGCCCCGCAGGGAGCCGGCGCCAATGTCTATGAGGGAATGGTAGTCGCGCAATCCAAGACTGGTGAGTAGATTAAACTGCAAGGCGGCCACCATATCGTATATTTCCGGCGGTCCCACATAGGCGCGGCGATGGTTCGCGCCGGGGGGTAGACCCAGTCCCAGGTCCGATTGCGTTACGGGCTGCATAGCCATAAATACCCTTTCGCTCATCCCTGAGCTTTCAGTCGTCCCCTGTCCGGTTTACAGGATAGTCTGGCCTAAAATGTTGGAAGCCGACCTTCCCGGCAATTCTGCTCACACATCAATTACCTTATACACTTTCTTTATCGGCAGGCGGGGACGTAATCTTTAGAACTATTTTGGGAGCTGCCGGCTGAAGACCGGGTCATGAGTAATGTGCATTGAGCGGCGAGCAATGAGCACCGGCAACCGGATACTGACAACTGATGACTGCATACTGACAACCGATGATTGACGGCCGACGCTTACCTGCTACCGCTACTGCAACTGCCACTGCCACTGCCGCCCTCATTTTTATTGGGGCCTGGAGGCGCAAAGAGTTAACATGGAGCCCATGAAACCTTCCCGCCACCATGAGTGTTAGACGAGCTAAATGCTGTTCCTGATCACGGCCCTTGCCGCGCTCGCCTTGCTGCACGGTTACCCCGCACTGCGCATCATACCCACGCTGGGCCTCACCAGAGGTTGGATCGCAGGCCTCTGGATTGCTGTGGCCTTCTTTACCCTGTTGCCTATCACCCCCATTATTCTGCGCGTCAACGGCTTTGAAAACGCTGCGACAGACATCCTGTCGTGGATTGGATACACCAGCCTGGGGTTCTTTTCCCTCACCTTTCTCGTGGTGGTTTTTCGCGATCTGGGTTGGGTCGCCCTGGCCGCCGGCGCCAAAGGGCTGTCGTTGTTCCGCGATTGGACAGCCGCCGACTCCGCCACCAGCTCCGGCTTCGACCCCGGCCGCAGGCAGTTCCTCATCTTGGTCATGAATGTGGGACTCCTCGGCGTCTCCGGGGGACTGTCCGCTTACGGGATGGTTCAGGCGCGGCGCAAGCCGACGGTGATGGAAGTTGATGTGCCCGTCGCCAACCTGCCCGATGGTCTGCGCGGCCTGCGCATCGTGCAAATTTCCGATCTGCATATCGGCCCCACCATCAAGGGCGACTATGTGCAGCGGGTTGTCGATCAGGTGAACGAGCTCGTGCCCGACCTGCTGGCCATAACCGGTGATCTCGTGGACGGCTCGGTTGATTACCTCGCCGGAGATGTGGCCCCACTTGCGCAGTTGCAGGCCAGGTACGGCCGCTATTTCGTCACCGGAAACCATGAGTACTACTCCGGCGCGGACCATTGGCTGCAGGAAGTGGATCGCCTTGGCATCACTTGCCTGCAAAACGAGCACAAGGTGCTTGAGATTGGCGGGGCGCCGCTGGTGGTGGCCGGGGTGACCGATCTCCAAGCCCATCAGGTGCTGCCGGCCCATCGTACCGATCCCAAGGCGGCGCTGGCGGGAGCGCCGGAAGAGGCCATCAGGCTGTTGCTGGCCCATCAACCGGGATCCATATTCGCCGCCAACGAGCTCGGCGTCCATCTGCAGCTGTCGGGCCACACCCATGGCGGACAGTTTCGGCCGTTTGATTATGCCGTCGCCGCCACGCATCCCTATATCGCCGACCTGCACGACCACAACGGCACCTGGATTTACGTCAACCGGGGCACCGGCTACTGGGGTCCGCCTCTGCGGCTGGGGATTCCCTCAGAGATTACCGTGCTGACACTGGTGCCGGCGCAGGGTCAGGCTGGGCTCGGGTCATAAAACGGTGACACATTTTACATCATAACTGGCGCTTTTCAATAACCGCCCAGGGCCACGCTCCGTTGCTTATGCGTTCGATTTTTTTTTAACTTTTTCTGCGACGCCGGTGATTTCCTTTCCAACGGGATACGGGAAATGAATATTCGACACTTTCACTTTTTGTACCGTGTCGAAAATTTCTGCGGCAACCACCTCGCCATATTTTTCAACAACTGCGGCGCGGGCGACATCCAAATGAGCAACGGCCACCCTGGCGCTTGCCTCCCAATAGCGAATTAAAGCGTCCGTTTGGGCCGCAGCATCGGTGCTCAGATGCTCCATGTTACCCTGGCCCGTCAGGAGCCAATCTACGTTAACGCCGAGCGTCGACATGCCCCTGAGCACACCGGCTTTAAGCGCGGTATCGCCCGATTCATAGGATTGATATGTTCTCAACGGTAAGGAAAGTGAATCCGAAAAGGCTTTTTGAGATAGCCCCCTGGCTTTGCGTAGCTTTTTTAATCGTGCCGCGATTTCTTGCATTATATTCGTTGAAGATACGCGTATTCTTGCGTACATTGGTTCACAATGCTCACCTTTATCATACATTTTAAGCATCGTCCACGAGTTGTCGTGGCACATCCGCGCGTCCCTTCCAACCCGATGAGCATCTAGCAGGGAGGGACGGCGGTGCTCTTTGACCCAATCTAGGCAGTATCTCGCTGGCGGCGCAATGGCAAAGCCCATTAATAATCCGGCTCAATTAACGATGGGTATAGCGTCCCGCACAGCAGTCCAAGCGGAGGCAATCAGCGCTAAATTCTTCCGGAATCTCAAATGTTTCACCCCATCACGACAAGGAATATCCGACAAATTGCCATTGTCTCCGGGGCCGGAATATTACGGTGGAACAACGCAACAATCTCGCAGCTACTTCTTACGCGTCATGGCCCCTTGCAGGATATCGCGGCAACATCTTGTCGAAATGCCGGCGATCATTTAGCGCTTTAATGGGTCTAACCTGCCATATGCTGACAGCCGCCGGCCGGTTAAGCGGCCTCTTCGCATCCAGAGACCATCTACCGGATCACTTGAACCAGGCAGAAGCTTTAGTCTCTACTCTGGCGAGCGGCAATAGGCGATGAGTCCAGAGCAAATGCGGCAGTTGGCTTGGTTTACGGTCGAGCGTGTAGTGGACGCCATTTACTGGTTCGATCCCCAGGGCAAACTGTTTTACGCCAATGCGGCCGCCAGCAAAATGCTGGGATACTCGCATGGGGAGCTCATGGATATGTCAGTTTTTGACATTAATCCCGCCTGCGCCAGGGATGACTGGAAACCGACTTGGGAAAAAGTGAAGAAAACCGGATCTTTGACTAGGGAGACCGTTCACCAGCGCAAAAACGGCTCCCTGGTGCCTGTGGAAATCAGTATCAACTCCCTCCAATATCAGGATCATGAAATCCTCTGCTCCTTTGTCCGGGACATAACCGCCAGGCATAAATCGAAAGAAAGGACTCGGGTATCCGAGCGCCAGCTCCGCGAGGTCCAGGAGCACGCCACCGAGGGCATTTTCAGAACCGATCTCGAGGGCAATATCCTGTACGGCAACCGGGCCATGGCTCGAATGATTGGCTTTGAGCATGCATCGGAACTGCTCAATCATAATGCCAGCGATTTTTTTATCCACCCCGAGGATCGAGAAAAGTTAACGGTCCAATTGACCCTGTCCGGCCAGTTGCGGGACGTGGAGTTTCCTCTTCGAAAGCTAAACGGCGACACCCTTTGGGTCCGTAAAACGGAGCGGGTCATTCGAGATGAAAATGGGGAGATTCAGTATATTGAAGGATTTATTTTGGATATTACCGATAGAAAATTGTTGGAGAGTAGCACCCTCAAGACTCAGAAGATGGAATCTATCGGTGTTCTCGCTGCAGGTCTGGCCCACGATTTTAACAATTTTCTGGCCTCCATTTCATTAAGCATATCCAGCGTCCGGTTCGCGGCGGAAGATAATGAAGAGTTGCAGAATATGCTGGACAGTGCGGAACAGTCTATCCAGCGTGCGGGGGGCATCATGAGGCAACTTTCCACATTCTCCAAGGATACGCCATTTTCCCCAAATCCATCTCAACTGGGACCTCTGGTTACTGAATCGGTCAATTTTGCCTTGCACGGAACCGACGTGGCACCCATCTATCACATCGATGATGATCTCAAGATTGTTTCGATCGATCAGTCCCGGATATCTCAAGTCCTCCACAACCTGACCCTTAACGCGGCGCAGGCCATGCCCCATGGGGGACGCCTGTTCGTTACTGCCATGAATCACAAAATTGAGGGCGCGAACCCACAATCACTTCCCGAGGGCCACTATGTGGACGTGATCATTGAAGATGAGGGCATCGGCATCGAACCCGAGAACCTCGGGAAGATATTCGACCCGTATTACACTTCCAAGGATAAAGGGTCCGGGTTGGGACTGTTTGTCAGCTTTAATATTATCTCGCAACATAAGGGGGCGTTGTTTGGAACTTCCGTGCCGGGCAAAGGCTCGGTGTTTACTTTCTCTATTCCGGCAACGGATGATCCGCAAGTCACGGCTGAGACCTCCCCGGATTATGCCATCCCCGCAGAAAGAATTCTGGTGGTCGAAAGCAACGATGAGCTAGGGCGATCCATTGAGATAATACTGACTAAAATGGGACACACTGTCGATATCGTGGAGCGAGGCGAGGAGGCGATTAAGCAGTTCGAGGCCCGTCAGGCAGGGAATTCCCCATGCCAGCTGGTCATGATTGACAGCAGGCTCAAGGGCAATTTGGACCATAGCGCAACATTTCAGCAGATCAGGAAGATTGATCCCCACATCCGGGGGCTGCTCATGTCATCACAGCCCAACCGGTTAAAGCCGGACGAGGACCAACTTTACCTGGAAAATCTGGTAAAACCTTTTTCGAAGCAGACCCTGGAAAGAGCGCTCAAGCGGGCTTTCGCCTGACCCCTCTGCCTTTGGCCGGGCGCCGTTGCCAGGCAACCCCTCACCGTAGCCATAGCCCCCATAGTGCCCCTAGGCTCGGCACCCCCTCGGAGATTACGGTGTTGACGTTGGTGCGGGAGTAGGGGTGTAGGGGTAGGTCTGCGTAAATTACGCCACCTTCGCATGAAGATTTCCCCTGAAATACGAGAAGAAAATTCGTTCATAAGACGGTGAATCCGGACGGACTGGATAATCCCAGTGCCTAGCAAGTGGTGGACCGCGAGCTTCCCTAATTAACCAACTTAGCCGAGATTAATGTAACTTATTTTATATACGCTTTTGCCGAACAAAGCAGCAGGAAAAATTCTATTGCCGCAAGAGCAGACGAGAGTTTATCACTAGTACTATGGCAAATAATTAGATATAGTCTTTTGGCAAATGGCCAGAAAGACCTTGATAAGCGCGGGCGCGCCGTTCTGCCATGACATCCTGATCCCTCATAAGGGACGTCAAGCGATGAACGGGGCGATTGGGGGGTAAAATTCCTTTCTGCATCTCGGCTGCAATGGAACGCGCACCTTTGGCTAAAGTTTGAAAAATACCAATATCCTCTTGAAGCAAAAGACCTTCAGCAGTGTTAGACACCATGGATGCCACAGTACTGCATGCATTATGGGCGATGTCCCAATGATCAGCAGCCTTGATTAAATGGTCTGCTGAATTCTTAAGAATATCGTAGTTCTCAGTTTTCTCTGCTTTTGATGCTTTTGAAAAGAGCCGATCAACATCCAGGGTTTCCACAAGAGCGGTCCCGGCATACCAGCTCGAGATTGCAA
This sequence comes from Fidelibacterota bacterium, assembly GCA_004124875.1. Classification (GTDB taxonomy): domain Bacteria; phylum Fidelibacterota; class Marinisomatia; order SCGC-AAA003-L08; family TS1B11; genus TS1B11. Next base: position 28,734 of record SCKJ01000008.1, read on the forward strand.
GGTGAGCATCCGAATCGGCTTGATGTTTAGCCTTATATAACTTTTCTCGTTCTTGGCCGGAGAGACCCTCCGGAATGTACGACAGTCAACTACAGCACCAAATGCCCATTGGTATCCCCTCCCATGATTAATAGCGATTTTTTATCCAAATAGCTATTATTAGTACCGATATGTCTACTTAGAACATACTATATTTTTTGTCGATCTGCAATGAATTATTTGGATCGAGCATCTTCCAAGTACTGAAAAATTTGACCTTCAAGATCCTATACGCATACATATTGAATGCCTCTCCTAATCCCTTAAAAAACTTCTTATTCAATACAATTTTCCACATAACTAATTTTCTTATCTATTCTCCAGCACGTTCATTTTATATCTTGAACTATAAAATGAGGCGCGATCCATCTGAGAATCCGTCTTGCGCTTTAATATTATTTCTAAGGCCTTAGAAGAGATTTTAACCTATGGTGAGAGCATGATGCTAAATACTCATAAACAATCAATTCCCAAACTGTATCCTGACCTGAAATGCATCCATCACTGCTAATATGTCATAAGTCATCAGATAAGTATTATCGAGTATTCCCCACCTTGAACACCTCCAAATCTTTCGCCGACACAACCGCCCCATCGTAGCCTGACCTGACCTCCTGCAACAGTTCTTCTTCCGCTACACCCCTGCGGCTGGGTGTGCCGTCAGAGATTACCGTGCTGACGTTGGTGCGGGCGTAGGATTACTCCCCAAACCTCTCCTCCAACTCCCCGGTCGCCAGGGTGGCGTCCATATCGAGGGCCGTTAAGTAATGATTGCGGGCCAGGTGCTGCTCATCTTCGGCGGTAATGACCTGCGCCAGGGCGATATGGGCCGCCCCATGCGCATAGTTGGAACCGACGCACAGCTCCAGCAGCTTGCGTGCCTCCGGCAGGTCGCCCTGCTGCTGCCGGACCCTCCCCAGCAGATAGTGCGCCTCCGCGTGGGCCGGGTCGCAGACGGTAGCCGTGGCCAGCATCTCCTCCGCGCCATCCCGACCGGCGCTCTGGTGCAGCCGCGCGAGACTGAAGGCAGCCTCAGCAGCGAGTTGCTGCTGCTCGCGAGCCTTTAGCAGCGACTGCCGCGCGCGCGAAAAGCGATGGTTGCCGGCTTGGGCCACGGCATTTTCTCCCGCCGACTCAGCCGAGGCAATGGCCAGGGTCACCGCCTCCTGCAGCCGTGTGGCGGCCGCGCTCCTGCGCCCCTCCCCCAGCAGCAGCTGCCCGAGGTGGAACAGCGGATCGGCATAGTTGGGATCCAGGCGGATGGCCTGCTCAAGGTGGTAGATCGCGTCGCTTTTGCGCTGTGATGGCATCGCCGCTATCGGCCAGCGTCACCTGCGGTGGCCGGCTCCGCCTCTGAATCGGCCAACAACAGCAGCGCCAGGTGAAAATGAGCCTTGGCGTGGTTGGGATCAATGGCCAGCGCCGCCTCAAACTCGCCCTGCGCGCCATCGAAGTCGCCTAGAGCCGCCCGCACTTTGCCCAGGTTGAAATGGGCCTTGTGGTGGGCCCCGTCCAGGGCAATCACCGCGGCGAAATGTTCACCGGCCTGCTCGTATTCAGGCTCCACCACCAGGGTGCCCTCATCGTTGATGCGCCGGCCGCCCGCCAGCAGCTTACCCAGCTGGTAGTGCGCCTCGATAAACTCGGGATCGATATCGACGGCCATCTGGTAATTCTGCTGGGCCTGGTCGTAGTCATCAGGATCGGTAAGGAGCCGGGCCAACTGATAGTAGGCCTGGGAATAGTTCTGCTCAATATCAGTGGCCTTCTCCAGATGATTTCGGGCTTCGATAATATCCCCTTCGCCGGCCAACAGCAGCGCGAAGTGATAGTGCGCCAGTGCATGGTTCGAATCAAAGTCAATGGCCCGCTGGTAGCTTTCAGCCGCCTTCTTGGCGTTTCCCTTGCCGTGCCACAAGCGGGCCATTTCGAAATGTGCGGGCGCGAGTTCGGGATTGAGTTTGAGCGCCTTTTGCAGGTACTCCTTGGCTCGCTTTCTCTCGCCCTTTTCAATCAGCAGCAGCCCGAGACGGTAGTGCGCCTCGGTGAACTCGGGATTCAGCTCTATCGATTTTTCCAGGTGTGTCCTGGCATCCTGCTTCGATTGACGGATGGTCGAGCCTCCCACGCTGCCTACTTGCTCGTAAACACCCAGACACCGTCCCACTCACCTTCAGGCGGATTGGCGCGCAGGTCTTCGCACCGCTCCACATACATTTTGCAGCATTTATCATCAGGGTTGCCGACCAGCGCCTGCTGAAACTGTTTGATGGCCTCGTCCCAGCGCGCCTCGTTGTAGTATTCGATGCCGCTGTTGAAATAGCCGAGCGACTCCACCAGATTGGGAAAGGAGCTCTTGGTGTGGTAGTCGAGCACCTCATACACCCGCACCGGCTCCGTTTTGCCCTTGACGATCACCCGGTCGATCGGGCGCGTGCGGTAGGTGGCTTTCAGGGCGTCGAAGGTGTACTCGCTTATCAGGATATGGGCGCCGTATTTCTTGCAGGCGCTCTCCAGCCTGGCCGCCAGGTTGACCCCGTCCCCAATGACCGTGTAGTCCATCCGCTTGGGCGAGCCGATGTTCCCCGATACGATATCATCGGTGTTGAGCCCCAGACCGTGATCGATAGCCGTCATGCCGCGCTTCTTGCGCGCCACGTTGAGCTCCGCCAGCTCCGTCATCATTTTGATGGCCGCGCGCACCCCACGGTCCGGATCGTCATCGTGGGCAATGGGCGTGCCGAAGATGACCATCATGGCGTCGCCGATAAATTTGTCCAGCATGCCCCCTTCGGCCTGGACTATGTCGACCATAATGGTGAAGTACTCGTTCAGCAGGGCCACCGTCCCCTGCGCGCCGAGTTGTTCGGTGAGGGTGGTGAAGCTGCGGATGTCGGAGAACAGCACCGTGCCGACACTCTGTTTGCCGCCGAGCATCTCCTCACCGCCTTCGAGCAACTGGTCGGCCAGGTCGGCGTCCATATACCGGGACATGGTCGATTTTATCCGCTTTTCAGTGCTGATGTCCTCAATCATCAGCATGACCCCCAAATCCTGGCCCTCCTCGTCCGTCAGGGGCACGATGGTGATGTTGGCCGAGATGGGATCGCCGGAAAACTTCAGTTCCACGTCCATGAGGATATCCACTTCCTTCTCATCCGTCATTTTCGCCACCAGCCACTCATTCTCGCCGGAAAATTGCTCTTCCATCGTCCGGCCGATAATTTCCTGCTCATTGTCAACGCCCAAAATCCGCACGCCGGCTGGATTGCAGGTGGCAATTTTCCCTTCGTCATTGAACGTAATGACCCCGTTGGTCATGCTGTACAGCATGCTTTCAGTATAGTTCATCAGCTTCTGCACATCCTTGAACAGGGTGGCGTTTTCGATGCCGATGGATATCTGCGAAGTAAAGGCGCTGAGCCGGGCCTCGTCATCCTGGGTGAAGGCGCCACCGCGCTTGTTAAGCACCTGGCTGACCCCAATCACTTTGCCCGCCTTATTGGTGACCGGTAGACAGAGCATCGAGCGGGTGAAAAAGCCGGTCTGCTTGTCGAAAGCCGGGTTGAAACGCAGGTCGGCATAGGCGTGGGGAATGTTCAGCACTTCGCCGGTGGTAAACACGTGCCCGGCGATACCCAGATGATTGGGAAACCGGATTTCGTTGGCGCCGAGCCCCTCACCGACGATGGTATAGAGCTCGTTGGTCTTTTCATCATTGATAAACAGCGAGGACCGCTCAGCGTTCAGCATCTGCGTGACGGTGGTGATAATCTTCTGGAGCAGCGGCTCGAGCTCCAGCTCACTGGAAATCTGGGAGACCACGTCCAGGAAATCGAGCTCCTGCTTGCGCACGGAATCGACCTGCTCCAGGATCAGGTGATTCTGAATGGCAATGGCCGCCTGCCGGGTAATCATCGTCAGCAGGTCGAGGTCGCGCTGCGTGAACTCACCGCTGATCTTGTTGAGCACCTGGGCAACGCCGATTTTCTTGCCTGTGGCATCGGAGAACACGCCGCACAAAATGCTGCGGGTGCGAAAGCCGGTGCGCATGTCGACATTTTTAAAGAAGCGCTTATCCTTGTAGGCATCGTGGACAATGGCCCCCTCCTCGTGAGTGTAGACCCAGCCGGCGATTCCGCGGCTGTTCATGATGCGGATTTCGCGCAGAAAGCTGCCCTGGGCCACGCGTGAATAGAGCTCGCCGGTCTCATCATCATTGAGGAAAATGGTGGCCCGCTCCGCCCCAATGGTGCTGGTAATAATGCTCACCAGCCGCTCCAGGGCCACATCGAGCGACTCGGTGAGGGCCATATCGTTGTTGACCTTCAGCAGCAGCTGCGCCACTTTGGCGCTGAGCGCGCCAGTCTGCAGACGCTCTCCGCCGGGAGGCGATGGCTCAATGGGCGGCGTCACGGGATGCCTCCAGTTGGTTGCGCAACACGGCGACGGCTTGGCGCAGCTGTTCCATTTCCGCCTCGGCAACGGCCTGCGCCGCCTGGAGGCGTTCCTCGTGCCTGATCCGCGCCAGCTCAAGGCGTTCACGCAACGCTTGCACCGACTCCCGCAGCTGCTGGTTCTCGCTATGGATGACGGCCTGGGCCCGCTGCACCTGCGCACTTGTGTCCTGCTCAGATAGCTCTATGCGGATTCGCAGCGACTGCACCGCCGACTTGAGCTGCGCGTTTTCGCCGCTGAGTCCCTTAATGGAGCGCTGGATTTTCTCATCCAGCCCCTGCTGCCCCTTTTCCAGCTCGCTGCGCAGCGCCTGAACGGTCATTTTCAGCTGCTCGTTATCGCGGCTCACGTCCGCCAGCGCCCGGCCGATCTGCTCGTCAACGTCCCCTTTTCCGCGGCTGATCTCGTCCCTTAAAAAACTGACGGTCGCTTTCAACTGCACATTTTCGCCGGACACAGTTGCCACGGCCCGCTGCAGGTCCTCATCCTGACTGCCTTTGACGCGCTCAAGCTCAGCTCGCAGAAAACCGACCGTGTTTTGCAACTGCAGACGGTTGGCGTCGGTGGCGGCGACCGCTTTCTGGAGGCGGCCTTCCTCCCCCGATTTGGCCTCTTCCAATTCGCGGCGCAGAGCGTGGATCACTTCCGACAGATATTTGTTTTCCGACTCAAGAATCTGCTCGCCGGATACAATATTAATTTGAGGTGCCGCGGTCACCGGGCCTCCTCGCCCAAATCGTCACTGCGCCATGAGGCGTACCAATCTGCCGATGCATCGACGGCGACGGCAGCGCCTGGCAATGGATCACCCTCATGCGCCTCCGGTTGATCCGCCTCCAGCTGCGACCGGCTATCGCCCAGATACTCGCGCCGCAGCCTGCGCTCGATATAGAGCCGCAACTTTTCGCGCCCCAGCGCCTTGATGTCTTCCATGAGCTCGCTATCCTGCTTCAGATCTTCCCAGGCAGGGGGAGCGGCTTCACCCGCGGAGGAGGAGACGCCCAGACGCTTGAGCACGGCCGGGATGGAGCCGACCTGCGCCTCGCGCTGCTTCCCGTTCCACCAGGTGCGCCCCTTGATATAGGCGGTGCCGGAAACCTCCTTGTGCAGCAAGGAGACCGAGAGCTCACGGGCGCCGGAGACGATCTCCATATCGGCCTCCAGGGCGCGCAACTGCCGCTCCAGCGCTTTAGCCTCGCCGAGATGTTTTGCAGCCAGCTGCCGCTGACGGCTGGTCTTGCCCGCCATCTGCCGCCGGGCGGACTCCATTTTTGCCAGCAGCATGGCCGCAGGGGAGCGGGCGTCTGAGAGATCGCTCACCGTGCCGCTATCAGCGCCGAGTCGAAAGGGGCGCCAACCCCCTCAATCGAAACTGAACACCAATAAAAAGTATCCTTCATTATGGGATAATTTAGTCAAAAAATTTAATTATCCCAAGAAAATATGCTACTTGAATCCGGGTTCACTTTATCCCTTATAACCCTGCTTATATTTCTATTATATTATGGGATAATCTGAATATTTTCACTAAGGATGCTCATATATTCGCATATAACAGTGATGAATTACGGAAAAACCAGACGAGAATCATAATATTCTAAAATTACTGTCGAATGATAGAATTATCCCACTATTATTGTCAATACTTATATGGGATCATCATCATGATATCCCCATTGTTGGCAGAAAATTCTATTTGGCTATCCTTGGGGGTTGCAATCGTCCAGCGGTTGGTTGAGGGGATCGCCTCGCTCTGGCTGGACTAGCGGCCACTCAGCGAGCTTCTACGGAGGGATCTGCGCACTTCTATAGTCGCGCCGCCTGAAACACGGGCCGGAGTATAGATCGGCAGTGACGACGGATTGGGGCGGGGGTGCAGCCGCTCTCCTTACGCCTCCAGCTTCTCGTACTTCTCCTTCAGGCTGCCAATGATGGAGCTGTCGGCCAGGGTCGTCGTGTCCCCAATCACCTTGCCATCGGCAATGTCGCGCAGCAGGCGCCGCATGATTTTGCCGCTGCGCGTTTTGGGCAGCTCCTGGGTGATAATCACCTTTTCCGGCCGGGCAAAGGCGCCGATCTTGGCCGCCACATGCTGGCGAATCTCCTCGCTGGCCGACGCCTCACCGGTATGTTCGGCCGTTAGCGAGACAAAGACGACAATGGTCTGGCCTTTGATTTCATGAGCGACACCGATGGCGGCCGCTTCGGAAACAAACGCATGATCGACACAGGCCGACTCCACCTCCATGGTGCCCAGGCGGTGCCCCGATACGTTGATCACATCATCCACCCGGCCCAGCAGCCAGATGTAGCCTTCGCTGTCGAGTTGGGCGCCGTCGCCGGTGAAGTAGACCCCTGGAAAGCGGCTCCAGTAGGTCTGTTTGTAACGGTCAGGATCACCATAGATGCCCCGCAGCATAGCCGGCCAGGGCGACTTGATGATGAGCAGTCCCGCCTGCCCGCGCGCCACCGGCTGGCCCTGATCATCCACGACTTCCGCCTCTATGCCGGGCAGCGCATGGGTGGCCGAGCCCGGTTTGGTGGGCGTAACGCCGGGCAGCGGCGAAATCATGATATTGCCGGTTTCTGTCTGCCACCAGGTATCGACAATGGGGCAGTTGCCGCCGCCGATTTTCTCATGGTACCACAGCCACGCCTTGGGGTTGATCGGTTCGCCCACGGTGCCCAGCAGCCGCAGAGAGGTGAGATCATGCTTGGCGGGATAGTCATCACCCCATGACATGAATGTGCGGATGGCGGTCGGAGCCGTGTAAAGCAGGGTAACACCATACTTGGCCACAATGGACCAGAAGCGGTCTTTGCCGGGATAGCCGGGAGCCCCCTCGTACATGAGCGTGGTGGCGCCGTTGGACAGCGGCCCGTAGACAATGTAGGAATGCCCGGTGATCCAGCCAATATCGGCGGTGCACCAATAGACATCGTCCTCCTTGAGATCGAAAACATACTTGGCAGTGTAAGTCACGCCGGTGAGGTATCCGCCGGTGGAGTGCATAATCCCCTTGGGCTTGCCGGTGGTGCCGCTGGTGTAAAGCAGGAAGGCGAGGGCCTCGCTGTCGAGGGGCCTGGCCTCGTGCCTGGCCGGCGAATCCGCCATGAGTTCGTGGTAGTAGTGATCGCGCCCGGTGTTATGCTGAACTCCGGCCTCAGCGCCAATATGCGCAACGACAATCACATCCTTCACCGGAGAGCCGTCCACCGCCAGCGCCTTATCGACAATATTTTTAAGGGCGATCACTTTGCCGGCGCGATAGCCCCCATCAGCGGTGATGAGCAGGCTGGACTGGCAGTCGGCCACCCGGTCGCTGATCGACTCAGCTGAAAAGCCGCCAAAAATGATGCTGTGGGCCGCCCCAATGCGGACGCAGGCCAGCATGGCGATGGCGAGCTCGGGGATCATCGGCATGTAGATAGTGACCCGGTCGCCTTCCTGAACGCCGAATTTCTGCTCCAGCACATTGGCAAACTTGCAGACCTCGCGGTGCAGGTCGAAGTAAGTGAGCACCCGCTGCTCCCCTTTTTCACCCTCCCAGATGATGGCCGCCTTGTTGCGCCGCCAGGAGCTTAAGTGCCGGTCGAGGCAGTTGTAGGCGATGTTGATCTTGCCGCCAACAAACCACCTGGCGTAAGGCTCCTCCCACTCCAGCACCCTGTCCCACTTCTTGAACCAGTGGAGCTGCTCCGCCTGCGATTCCCAGAACGCCAGGCGGTCGGTCTGGGCCAGATGATAGATCGCGTCGTCACTGGCATGGGCATTTTTGCTAAAATCACCGGGAGGCTTAAAACTGATATTTTCGTTGAGCACGGGTGAGAGACTGGCTTCCTCAGGCATTTGAAAGTTCCTCAATATTTACTGCCGCGGAGGGTTGACCGGCAGTTTAAGGTGGTCCCGGTGATCCATCAAGGTTTGTCCGGCTCGACCGCCCTTTGTGGGTAGCTATGGCCAGGGCCACGCCGCCCAGTATCATCGCCGTGGATAGACTCAGCCGCCCGGTAACCGCTTCACGCAGGAAGAGCACGCCGGCGATGGAGGCCAGCACCGGCACCAGCAACTGCACGATGGCGGCCTGGGCCGCTGAAAGGCCGCGCAATGCCATGTACCAGATGCTGTATCCCAGCCCGGAGGCGACAACGCCCGAAAGCAGCGCATAGGTGACGCCTGGGGTCGTGATATGACTACGTCCGGCTATCGCCAATCCCAGCACGGCGGCAAACGGCAGCGAACGCATAAAATTAGCGGCGGTATCAGACAGTGGCGATGCGGATTGGCGTCCCAGCAGCGAGTAAATGCCCCAGGCCACGCCGGCGGTAGCCATCAGCGCGGCAGGTCCCGGGGATGGGGCCGTGAGCCCCGGGAACAGCAGCACCCCCAAACCGGCAAACGCCAGAGCCAGCCCGGCCCATTGGCGGGCTGTCACCTTCTCACCCAGCCTGAGCGCGGCCAGGAGCATGGTGATCTGCACGGCCGCAAACAGGATGAGAGCGCCGGTTCCAACCGAGAGCGAGATATAGGCATAGGAAAACGCCGCGGCATAAGCAAACAACATGGCCCCGGCCTGCCAACTGCCACCCCGGAGAGAGGCGCGCAGCGCCCCTCGGGTCCAGGATATAAGGGCCAGAGCCAGCGCGCCGGAAGCCAGCCGGATGACGGCAAAACTACCGGCGTCGATGCCGCTGGCGGCGAAGGCGGCCCGGTTAAAAAGGGAGTTGGCAGCAAAGGCCACCAACGCCAGTGAGGTAAAGACAGCCGTTCGCCAGCCGATGGTATTGCTCAGCATTCGTGCCTCGTTAAAATTCACCTGATACCGCATCGGGGGTCGCTACGGCCAGGCTGGTTCCGCGCAATTTCAGGTGGGATGACGGGGAAGTTACTGCGCTCAAGGCAGACATGAGGGACACGAGTTATGCCAAAGGTGAACCAAGGGCGGGCCATCCAGCTCTATAGTGGCTTAACTTTCATCTGCCATGGAGACCCCACATTGAACAACACCATTGAGGTCCTTACGCTGGCCGAGCTGGCTATCGCCATTATTCCCGTGGTGGTGGTGGTGGCGCTGCTGCTGCGCTGGTCGTTGGATTATCGCCACGCTCTCTACGCTATCGGCCGCATGCTGCTGCAGCTGCTGTTGGTGGGCTACTTTCTCGGCTACCTCTTTGGGGTCACTTCCGGCTGGCCTATTCTGGCTGTTCTCATTATCATGGTCAGCGCGTCGGGATGGATTTCGTTGGCGATGGTCAGCGATCGGAGGCGAAAGCTCTTTACCCTGGCTCTCTCCGCCATTGCCCTGGGCGGTGGAGCGACGCTGTTGATCGTCACCCAGGGCGTGCTGCATCTCGACCCGTGGTACGCCCCGCGCTACATAGTGCCCCTGGCCGGGATGATCTTCGCCAGCGCCATGAACAGCGTCAGCCTGGCGGCGGAGCGCTTCTTTGCCGAGCGGGAGCGGGGCGTCGACTATTCCACAGCGCGCAACATCGCTTTTCGGGCAGCCCTGATTCCCATTACCAATTCGCTGCTGGCAGTGGGACTGGTCTCGCTGCCGGGCATGATGACCGGCCAGATTCTGGCGGGCACCTCACCGGCAATTGCCGCCAGATACCAGATTATGGTGATGTGCATGATTTACGGCTCCACGGGGATTTCGGCCGGCTTGTTTCTGGCCCTCGTGCGGGATGTCGACGCAGCGATCACGCCGACGACATAAACATTCGCCACACGCCGTATATGACCACCATCGAGCGGATGATGCGGTGACTCAGGCCGATGGTGATAACCAACCGGCCGCGGGAAATTTCAATGCCTCCCAAATCGACGGCCGCTGCGGCCTGAGTCTCAAAGTTCGTTTCTGTCAGCCGGGTGGTTGTGTGGTGATCCGGCCGAAATGTACGGGGGAATCGGCTGGATAGCAAAAGGCTGACAGGTGATATATGGCCCTAGCTGTGCATCAACTGGAAACTCAGTCCCGCACCGCATCGAAGGAAGGCCGGGCTGCGTATCCGGCCCGTATCTGCTTGGGGCTAATCCAGACCTGAAAGGCAGGCTGACTTACTTTGAGTTGGTATCAAGTGATGAGATCATCATCTGGCCCGATATTTGCCCTTATTTATGTGGCTACTTTGGATATCAAAAATGACGGTTGACAATGGCGGTTCAAGATCACTACTATTTGAGCGCCAGCCGGCTGATTAAAAAAAAAGGGGATATAATGTCTCGGAAATTTACTTTAGCCTCGACAGGGATTGCACTGCTGCTCATAATTGGCAGCTGCGAAAAAATCACTACTCCTGCCCCCACTCAATCCGACGAATTCTTTGGATCGGGAGAGCTCCAGCCAAGCGGATCTCTGGTTGAGGGCCAATATATCATTGTCCTCAAGGAGGGGAATTTATCATTGGGGAAATCGAAGGCGGCTGTGTCGGGTTTTGCTATGAGCATTATGGCCGATAACGGTGTGACCGAGGGGACCGTTGAGCTTGTATATGCCCATGCTCTAACGGGTTTTTCGGCACGGATGTCCGAGCTGGATGCAGCTAAACTGGAAGCCGATCCAAGGGTTGAATACATTGAGCAGGACAAGGTAATCACATTGACTCCACCGACCGGCAAAGGCAAGCCTCCGAAGGAGGATGGTGGCGGAGAGGCTCCCCAGGAGACCCCATGGGGCATCACGAGGGTCGGCGGAGCAGTGGATGGAACCGGGAAAACGGCATGGGTGATCGATACCGGCATTGATCTTAAACATGACGACTTGAATGTAGACGTCAGCCGGAGTACCAACTTTGTCACCCGGGGCAAAAACTCGCCGAACGACGGTCATGGCCATGGGACACATGTGGCTGGCACGATCGCAGCGCTGGATAATGCGATCGATGTCGTGGGTGTTGCCGCAGGCGCAACCCTGGTGGCGGTTCGTGTACTGGACAACAGGGGCTCCGGATTTTACTCGTGGGTCATTGCGGGGGTGGACTATGTCGCCGCAAATGCCTCCGCCGGCGATGTGGCCAATGTGAGTCTGGGTGGGCCTCCCTCCACCGCACTGGATGATGCCGTCAGTGGCGCCGCCAGCAAGGGCATCCTCTTCGCGCTGGCTGCAGGCAACAGCGGCGATGACGCAAACAATTATTCACCGGGCAGGGTCGAGCATGAAAACGTATACACCATATCGGCCATCGGCACCCCCGACGACTGTCTAACCTCCTGGAGCAATTATGGCACACCCATCGATTTCGCGGCCCCGGGAGCTGGCATCCTATCAACTAAAAAGGGTGGCGGAACCACCACCATGAGCGGCACCTCCATGTCGGCGCCCCATGTTGCCGGTTTACTCATATTAGGAATCGTGAGCTCGGATGGACAAGTGTGTCTTGGTAGCGACCCTGACGGGGATGTGGGTCGGGACACCATTGCCCACAACTGAAAGCCGGCTTGGCCGCTGCTCCAGCTTGGTGTTGTGAGAAGTGCCGGGTTCGCTGAAACACTGGAGTCTGCGTGACGTGGGCCGGTATTCATTGGCAAGGCAACTAATGACCCATCTATTCGCCATTTCAGCCGTGGTGCTCGTAGTCTCTGGTTGTTCATCGGCAGGCAACGGCGAAACCCAGATTATTGATGATAAGGGCTCAACTCTGGCCGTCGTTAGCTACATTGATCTGGAGGGTGGATTTTACGGCATCATAACAGATGACGGGGAGCATCACGAGCCAGTGAACCTGCATGTGGATTATCAGGTAGATGGTCTCCGCATTAGCTACAAATACACAACCCTCCAGGATGTGGCTAGTTTTCGAATGTGGGGCACGCCCATTGAGATACTCGAAATTCGAGAGCGAGCCGAGAGATAACTAATTATTTCGTTTGGGGTCCAGGCAGATGATCTGCTGCCCCGGTCAAAACTTTGTGGCGGAGTCCACAGTAATCCGATAATCTCCGTATCCGGTGAATCGACCTCTGTTGTGACTTTTTCCCCGCTTCAGCAACGCCATCCTGTACCGGGGCCTGTCCTGAGCTGGTCGAAGGGCTTGTCCTGAGCGGGTCGAAGGGCCTGTCCTGAGCGGGTCGAAGGGCCTGTCCTGAGCGGGTCGAAGGGCTTGTCCTGAGCGGGTCGAAGGGCCTGTGCTGAGCGGGTCGAAGGGCCTGTGCTGAGGAAGCGCAGCGCACTCGGAGCGACCAGGACAAGCCTTGATCGATTTGGTGTAGCTTAATTTCACTGACATGCGGCCGCATCTCAGGCCGGCTCCAGTGATCTGTTAAGCGAAACTCATGGCTCCTTTTCAGTGTTCCCCAAATCAGAAACAGCCAGGTCTTGCCCCGTGACGAAGTTGTACGAATCAACCACCAGTTGGAGGACTGTTTCCAGCTCTGTGAGGGTCAGGGGCGTATAGATCATCACGAGCCCCGGAATTCCCAGCCTGTCAGCGATGGGTTGGGGTTCGGCCCAGCCGGCTTTAACCGCCTCCTGCGCACGTTTGACCGGCAGCGAGGCATGCAGGCTGCCATCGGGGTGAATATGGGCAAACTCTCGTCCGGAAACGATTTGATCATGTCGGGTAATCTGTACATCATCTGTAATCCACATGCCGCGAGCTCCCGGAAGTGAAAATGCTGAGGGCCGATTTTCGACGCCAGGCAGTGCGAAGGCCCGCCGAAAGAGCTCTGCGTTGACTTTTGGCACTGCTTCCACACCGATCTGCTGGTGGGGAACCGATCCTGTGGTTGCGGGCCGCGGGCCTTGTCGTTTGGGCAGTGGCGGATTTGTCATCGCTGTCTCCCTTTGAATAATGGATGCGGCAGCACCGACGACTGTCACGATAACGAAGGCGATGCCCCCATAGAAAGCCGCCACCCGGAATACCCTTCGGTGGCGGAGCTCAGCGATGAAGGTGGATAGGGGGGAGGGCATCAGTTCAGGCGAACCATGGTTTGTTGCGCGGACCGGTTCAGCTCTGTTCCTTCAGCGCTTTTCTGGCAGCCTCCAGCCGGTCCATGGCCGACTGGCGGTAATAATCCCTCAATGCCCATGACCGTTCCAGCGCGTCCGCCGCCTCTGCATAGCGCCCAAGCTTGAATAGACCCCAACCGTAGGTGTCAAGGTTTGAATAATCGCCGGGGCGCAGGTCGAGGGCCTTTTCCGCCATGGCCAGGCCAGCTTTCATGTCAAGTTCATTGTCTATTAGAAGCCAGGCCAGGCTGTTATACGCCAATGCATTTTCCGGATCGTTTTCAATGAACTGTTCGTAATAGGCTTGGGCCTGATCCAGTAAACCGGCCGATTCGTGCATTAACCCCAAACGGTAGAGAATTTGCGCTTCGCTGCTGCCACTTCTCACCAGCGCTTCACGATAGCGGTCCAACACATCGGCTGCCCTTAAGGTATCACCTGTTGACAGATAATGGATCCCCAGCCGACTGAGGATGATCGGGGCTTCGGGCACAGCCTTCAGGCCATACTTGTAAACGGCCAATTCTTTCCTGTGGCTGCCGGTCTCATGGAGCACAGCTCCAAAATTCCTGTAGAGAGGTACCCACTCCCAGTAGCTCTCCCACTGAAGGCACAGGGCATACGCCTTATCATAATAGCGGACTGCTTGTTCAGGCTGACTCATGTAGCCATAGGTGAGTCCAAGCACATACCAGTATACTCTTGACAGGGGCTCAGCTTTCACTATCTGGTGCACCAATCTGATTTGATCGTTCACTCTCTTGTTTACCCAGGCGTCTAATAAATCAGTTATTAATTGTTGAATTGGGGAAATCCGGCCACTGAGCCTTTTAGAACGTGCAATAGCTGCTTTCGTCTGGCCAACCTGGCCGGTATTCATGTAGGCGTACGTCAGCCAGGTGAGTGCAGCGGCGAAATTGCTGTCGATTGAAGTCGCCGTTTCGAGCAGCGGGATCGCCTGTTGAAATTGCATCCGCCAGAAATGATCAAGCCCCTCGGTGTATAATTTGAAGGCCGCAGCTGATTTAGTCTGCCCCTCCAGGCCCTCAACTGTCGCCTCGCCCCGCAGTATATTGAGTTCCAGGTGATTCTGCATGCCCCGGGAAATCTCCTCCGCAGCCAGAATTAAATCATCTTCATTCTCTGCGTCCACCTTATGGCTGAAATCTACCCGCCCGGTCTTTACAGTGAGCAGTCTGGCTTGCACCCGGAAACGAGTGCCGATTTTTAAAATGTCACCCAAAATCACCTGCTTTACTTCAGTCCGGTTTGCTACCTCCCTGGCCAAATCGGGAAGCAGTTGGGCTTTTCTGCTTTGTTGGACGGCCTGGATCACATCGAACAGACTCTGGCTGTCAAGGACGTACAGTTCTTTAGAGCCCGAGAGATCGGAGATCACCAGGTTCGCCAAACCTCTTTCCCAAACATCAAAGTCAGGGTCATTGGTCAGATTTTCAAACGGCATGACCGCAATGGAATGTTCGTACGAGGCCAAAGCGCCATCGCTGCCACCACCGTCCCGCATCCAGCCCCAGATGCCGAAGGAAACGGCAATGATAGTCACTGCAACCAGCGCCTTATTGCTGGTGCCCGGCTTGGTCTGTTGCCGTCCTGAACCCGTCGAAGATCCCTCGGTGCGGACTATACCTTCCGGCGTAATATCGAACACCCAGGCGAGGACCATTGCCACAGGGAAGCCGATGAGAAGCATGACGACCAGCAGTGAGCCAATCCAGTCGGGGATATGCAGGTAGTCAAACGAGCTTTCGATGACCTGTAGGATGACAAACGCGATGCCACCATAAAACGCCGCCACCCGGAATACCCGCCTCCGGCGGAGCTCAGCGATGAAGGTGGATAGTTGTGACTGTGGTGCCATTATGGTTTGGTGATTAGCCTACGGAATGTAATAGATAGACCTGAGGATAGCAAAAGGCGGCTGGCTATAATTTAATGGCCAGTGAAGTGAGTCGACCGATTCGAACGAACCCGCGCCCCGTTGCCGCCGCCCGTTGTGCCGGGCAAGGTCGCTTGAATCGTTCCTTACCGGAAGCCGGTCGAGGCGCCCCTAACGGGCGAACTTGATGGTACACCCCAATGCTTTGGTCGAATTTTGGACAATTTTTTGACCGGCGAGCATGGCGCTTAGCGCATCGGCAAGGTATTCATTTTCCACCTGCTCCGGTCGACGGGCGTTGTCATCAATGGCGCCGCGGTAGACCAAAGTGCCACCAGCGTCAAAGACAAATACGTGCGGAGTGCGCGAGGCCCCAAATTCGGTTGCCAGGCGGGCTCCCCCATCGAGCGCATATGTGAAATTGTATCCGTTCTCTATGGCATGGGTCGTCATGTCGTCAAAATTGTCGCCCCTGTTTCGGGCAGCTTCGTTGGAATTGATGGCGATAACCCCGAAACCCTTGGGGATAAAGGCGTCTGCCAGCTTGATATAGCGGTCTTGCCAGGCCAGGACCCAGGGACAGGTGTTGCAGGAAAAGATTACCACCAAACCTGCTTCACCCATGCTGCTGTTCAGGGATACATCCGCGTTTCCAACAGCCTTCATTAAATAGTCGGGTGAAGGTAGCGGCGCCCCAATGGGCAGCTCTCCAGCCATCGCGGCTGAAACCAGGATCATCATCGTTAAAAGAGATCGCGATTGACGTTTCATTTTCCCACCTTTCTAACCGGGTCAGTTGTACAGCCCTTTCCTGGCCGCAGCACTGAATTTAGTCTTGTCGGCTTCGCCTTCCCAGGATTCTGTAACTTTTCCGTCATTTCGTCCAAAGACGACAGTATAGGGAACGGCGCCGGTCCAAAATTCATTAATGCCATTGATGAACGGCATATCCTTTTCATCCTTAAGGAACGAGAGTCCCGTTACGCCTTGTGAAGTAAGGAACTTGACAACCCTCTCCCTTTCGTCAGTAAAGTCAACGCTGACAAAGTAGATTGTCAACCCGGAGTCTGCCAGTTGTTCGGCCAAATCCATAACCATGGGAAATTCTTCCACACACGGGGCGCACCATGTAGCCCAGAAATTGACCAAAACTGCTTGCTCCCCCTTTGATTGGGCTACTATTTCCAGAATGCTTTCAGCCGTAGCCCTGCGGAGATCCAGTTGAGAGTTGCCTTGGCAACTGAACAGAGAGACGCATGCGACAATCTGGATGAACGTTTTTGTAATGTGTTTAACAATCATTCTTACGGAGAAATTAGCCGATGGAATAAGGCTGGACCAGTAAAACGGGCAGCGGTGTCTATAATTCTCCAAGCCTTATTCCGAACGATAGGGCACGACGCAGCGGGCGTCGTGATTTAAATTAAGGGTCTAGCACGATTCAACCATCCCCCCTGACCCCTTATTAGCCTGACGAGCTGTCCCTTCATCTAGTCCAAAAGCTTATAGATACGACGGAAAAATCCGGCCATGTGGCGCCGAGCAGGATAATTACCGGCTTACCTGCAAGTGGCCACTACAGCAGCAACGCTTGCAAAATGGGAGCTATCAAGCCGCTGACTTGAAACTCGCTATAGCTTTATATTCCCGGTCCACCATAAAATGTAACGTTCCGTGGAAAGGACCGATTGAGATGCTTGAACTATTGCCTCAGGATATCGACGCTTACTGCCGTTCGCATACTTCAGCAGAGGCGCCCATTTTCAAGGAAATTATCGACTATACAAATGCCAGCGAATCCAATCCCCAGATGCTCTCGGGCTACCTGGTCGGCGCCGTCCTGCAGCTGCTCATCCGAAGCCTTGGCGCCACTCGCGTTGTGGAGGTAGGATCATTCACCGGATTTGGCACACTTAAAATGGCCGAAGCCTTGCCACCGGAGGGCGAAGTGCATGCCCTCGAGTTAGAGGCCAGTCGAGGTCATAAAATTCGTGAATTTGCCCGACAGGCAGGCTGGGAATCAAAAGTGAAGTTACATATCGGGCCCGCATTGGAAAGTCTGCAGGAACTTGCGGGTCCATTTGACCTCGCATTCATCGATGCGGATAAAGAGAATTACCCGAATTATTATGCCGCCTGCAAGGCCTTGATCAGGCGCGGTGGCGTCATCGTAATTGATAATGCTCTGTTCAGCGGAGATGTCCTCGATCCCCAACAACCGGCAGCTCGGGCCATTGACGATACCAATACCTTTATCGCTGATGATTCCGATGTGGCCAACGTTCTTCTTCCGCTCAGGGATGGCCTGATGATCGCCCAACTGCTTTGACAGGCCGGAGCTTGCGCTCCAACCCGGATTACGTTGCCGCCACGACGCGGTTGCCGCACAGGCAGATGCGCGAGACAGCCCCGGCTTCCGGCGGGATGGCCCCTGAGGAACATGGATGATCAGTAGCCGGGTTTTCCCATAGACCGATAGTTAAGGTGTTTGGAGCAACTCGCGTTGCAGCTGCGCAGCCCCGGGATAGTTGGGATATAAATTGATCAACTGTGCAACTTGGTCGCGGGCTTTCCATTGAGAACCGGTTTCGGCATAGGCAGTAGCCAACCTGAACATCAGCTCACCATCTCCAGGATTCAGCTGCACGGCGCCCGCCATATAAGCCACCGCAGCATCCAGTTGGCCCTCATGCTGCAAAATGATTCCGGTCCATTTCCAGCTGTAAGGATCTGAGCTGAGGTTTGCCGCTTCTTTCAGGTAGGGCAGAGCGGCTGATAAGCGCCCCGCTTCCACCTGCATTCGCCCAACCTGAATAAATGACGACGGATTGACCGGGAACACTTGGGACAGGACGCCGTATTCAGCCAGGGCCTTATCGGTCTCTCCAGACTGTTCATAGTACCGGCCAAGCATGACGTGGGACATCTCGTAGCTTAGCTCACCCCGCAGATGTTTGAGGGCAAACTCCTGTATCACGGTCGTTGGGCGCAAGTCCTCCAGCGTCTGCCGCCGGACCGATACCTTAAAGGGCCAGCCCGAAGTGAGCATGCCCACCCGATATTCAGCAATTTGCCTGTCGAGAGCAGACACGGCAGTGGCGTCCATATACCACGCGTCATTTTTAGGCCCAATGGGCGCCACCCCTCCTGCCAGAAGCCGCTTGGAGGTAATGACCTCGGCAAAGGCTTTCGCCATCAGAAAATAGCCCTCAAGATTGGGGTGCAGATGGTCCACCATGAGGTTAGCGCCGACTATTCCATCCGGCGAAGCCTCGGCATAATCCTGAGCAATATCTGCAAGATAGGTCTCCTCGGATTGGCTCAGCTGCATGATAATATCGCTGAACGCCTCGCTGGCCCGAAAGCGCAGACCGTCCAGCTCTTTCGCTCGTACGAAAGCAATCCGGGCGTCCGCAATGCGACCGATCTTCAGGTAGCCTTGTCCTGCCAGGTACCAGGATTGCGCATACGCCGAATCCACAGCGATGGCTGCCAGCGCCAGGTCAAGACCCTCCGCCCAGGCTCCGCTTTCCATGAATGTTGATGCCTTGGCATTCAACTCCATGAGCGCCGGCAGTTTGGCAGAATCAGACGGCATTGAAACGAAAGGGGCTTGATCCAGGAGGTTGCTCACCAACGTCCCCAGAACCAGCGGGATATGACGGTCGGAAGTAATCCTGACCAGCGCCGTCAAGTTGGCCTCAAAATGATCCAGCGCCGTTTGATGCTGGGGATCGGTATAGCCAATGGCCTGGTTCCCGGCCATGCGAAACATCAGTGTCTGATGGGTGGTATCCTCCGCGGCCAGAGCCTCTCTGGTAAAGACGACAAGCTGCCGGGTGAGCTGAAACAGCCTGAGGTGCCGCAACTTCATATAGAGCAGAGTCATGTTGCGTGAGCCACCAATATTCTGGGTCGATGCCGCACCCAGCGCGCCATAGAGTTCGTTGTGCCCGGCATAGACCACCATGAGATCGGGCTCATGCTCCAGCGCATCCCTGGCCAGGTCAAGAACGGTAAATGAGGTCACCGCCGTAATTCCAAGGTTGACCATCTCAATGCGGTAGTCCGGGTAGGCCTGGGCGAGGATTATCTTGAGAACAGCCGGAAAAGTGCCCCCGGGGTGGTGCGGAAATCCTGCCGTGGTCGAGCCACCCAGAGCGACGACTCTAAGAATATGGGGCGTTTTATTTTTAAGGATGTATCCCTGAGCGCCAAGAGAGCCGAAGGAGCGCTGCATGAAGTAACGTTTCCCCAAGCCCAGGTTGACCCGCAGGTAGTCGGGATTTACCTTGCTGGGACCCATGAGACTCAGGTCGTCTCCAAAGCCCGCTACCCGCAGCCCGCCTTCCAGGATGACCAGGATAAAAAGGGGAAACAGGAACAACAGAAAGTTAGCCCCCCAACGCCGCCCTGCCGTGAGGCTGGTAGGGGTATCATCTGCAGAGGGCATGCCTGATCGTCGCCTTCAAATTCCGCCAATCATGGAACGATTCGCCCGTGCCGGTTGATCTAAAATACCGTGTAAATAAAGGTGGCAAGCGCTGATGATTCGGTTGCAACGATGATCCCAGCTAACAGTATTAATACCAGAAATATTGGACTTAGCCACCATTTTTTTCTGACTTTGATAAAATCCCAAATGAGCCTGATTTTGCTGAACATGGTTCTATGTTAGTCCTTATCCGGCAGTAAAGGTAATACCAATCAGGTCTAATAGGGTTTGTCGGGTCTGTCGGCGGTGCCGCCGGAATTTGCTCTCTTCCAATAGGTTTCCAGCTCGGAATCGATGCGCAAATCCAGAGTCTTTTTACCCAGCGCAAGCAGAAGAAATCTCGTGGGGGTCACCAGAAATATATAGACCAGGGTTAGAATGATCCGCGTCACGATAAAGTTGAGCACATGCGCCACTTTCATCCAGACCCGTTCAATGGGGCGCAAGGCCTGCGGCGCCAAAATGGCGACAATCAGGAAACCGGCCGCCACGGCCAGTAAATAGGGCGCGAAGGCCACCTGCTTCATCGCCAGCAAACCGCCAATCACCCCAAATCCAGTCGTCATGGCCAGGCCATACCGGCGCAGTTCACGATTCGATGAGGCGCCCTTTTGCATCCCGGCATTCTTCACGAGTCAATCCAGCTCATATTGAGACCGCCAATCCAATTTGTCCTCAAATTCCGGCTGTTCTCCTTTGTAGAGGATGAGGCCCTCCATCATTAAAACATCCATGTCCGTGCGCATAAAACATTGATAGGCCTCGGCCGGTGAACAGACAATGGGCTCTCCACGCACGTTAAAACTGGTATTGGCTACGACAGAGTAACCGGTTTTTGCCTTGAATGCGGAGAGCAGCTGATAGAAGTTTTTATTATACTGTCCATCCACGGTTTGCACGCGGGCTGAATAATCTATATGTGTGACAGCCGGAATATCCGACCGCGGAATCATGGCTGGTGCGCTGCCGGGCGCATCCCGTTCCTCTAGTGCAGGCTTGAGTCGCCGCTCCGTCTTCACATCTGCCACGATCAGCATGTAGGGCGACGGCCGGTCGAGCTGGAAATATTCACCGACATCCTCCAGCAGGCAACTGGGAGCAAACGGTCTGAAGGACTCGCGATATTTTATCCGCTGATTCATCCTGGACTGCATACCGGGATCGCGCGCATCTCCAAGGATCGAGCGGCTCCCCAACGCCCGGGGCCCAAATTCCATGCGCCCGTCAAACAAACCGACAATTTTCTGCCCGGCCAGCTCATCAGCCACCTTGGCGAGGGCCTCCTGCTCCCCATAGTCGTGATAGGGATGGCCCTGTTCATCCAGCCAGGCCATCACCTCATTGCGGGTCCATTGAGGCCCCAGATAAGAACCTTTTTGTGTGTCCAAAACATGGCGGTCATTCCCGAGAATCTGATGCCAGACAAACAGCGCGCATCCCAGGGCTCCACCCGCATCGCCAGCGGCGGGCTGAATCCAAATGTCATCAAATACGCCCTCTGAAACGAGTTTCCCATTGGCCACACAGTTCAAGGCGACCCCGCCCGCCAGAGCGAGGTTCCTCTGGCCCGTCACGCGGCGGATGTGACGCGCGCATTTCAGGATGACCTCCTCTGTGACCGCCTGGATTGAGGCGGCCATATCCATTTCCCGCTTCGTGATTTCCGACTCCGGCTGCCGTGGCGGGCCGCCAAACAGACCATCGAATTTCCCATTGGTCATGGTCGATCCAACGCCGTAATTGAAATAGCGCATGTCCAGGCGGAAACTGCCATCGTCCCGCACATCGATGAGGTGCTCGCGGATCGTCTGCACGTAGCGGGGCTCGCCGTAGGGGGCCAGTCCCATCAGCTTATACTCACCGGAATTGACTTTGAATCCGCAATGATAGGTGAATGCGGAATAGAGCAGCCCGAGGCTGTGGGGAAAGTGAATCTCGTACTGCAGATCAATATGATGGCCCTCGCCGACGCCCCATGAGGTGGTGGCCCACTCCCCCACGCCATCCATGGTCAGTATGGCGGCGTCCTTAAAAGGGCTGGGGAAAAAGGCCGATGCCGCATGCGATTGATGATGTTCCGGGTAATAGATTTCCCCGCCGTAGCCGGTGAGCAATGCTTTAATCCGGCTGTCCATCCAGAGCTTGTACTTAACCCACGGCGGTATGGCCTTGATGAAGCTGGCCAGGCCCCTGGGGGCAAAAGCAATGTGGGTGTCAAGGATGCGCTCAAACTTCAGCCAGGGCTTATCGTAAAAGGCAACATGGTCGAGCTGATCGGCCTCGAGACCCCCTTCCTTCAGGCAGTAGGCAATGGCGTTCGCGGGATAGCTGGGGTCATGTTTAATACGGGTAAAACGCTCTTCCTGGGCCGCAGCAACAATTTCGCCATCGGTAATCAGGCATGCCGCTGAATCGTGATAGAAAGCCGATATTCCCAAAATGTGCATATGATGCCAACCCCATTCGTCTTAACCGCCACATCCTTCAATCCGCCAGCTGGTGGACTCAGGACAGGTCTTTTTCACCTCAATCCAATTAGGCAATATCTTAGACAAAATTAAGCTCAGGTGGAATTGATAGCTTCGATGGCGATGTTCGATGATTAAAATAAGTTGATTCTCACGGCGGCCAGAATACGCGACACTAAACCTATCAATATCTTGGGCGGTGGGGAGCTTTATATCCAATATATGGACCAAAACGTATCGAAATGGTCATCCAGGCCTCGACGGCCCACCCTACCGATACGAACACGGCCATCCACGCGTAGCTGGCGATGGCCAGGCCAACACTACTGGCACCCTGTCCCGCTATCCCCACAATCTGTTCAGTCGAAATGTTCGCCGCGATGAGGGCTATCCCAATCATGGGCCAGAGCAAGCCGTGACCCGCAAGGAAAAAGTCTTCTCCCGGCTCTTCCTTTCGGCTCTTGTACATACTAACACCAATGACAATGGTGAAAAACAGGATAAATGATAAGATATCAAAGACGCTTAATTCCAATATCACTCCCTCTTATTGGTTGCTGAATCAATACTCGCCGAAAACATGGCCCTCAAGATCGGAGGTCCCGTACCGACTGCCATTATCGGCGTACCGGAGGCTTAAAAAGGTGCATGTCGTCAATGCAACGCAAGTTATGGGTAACCACGAAACAATTCTGAGCGGATGCGCTCCCGCGGAACGCCAAGGGCCTCCACAAGCTGCCCGAGCTCAGACACCAAGCTGGGTGGGCCCGCGAAGTAGTAGATGGCGTCGCCCCCGCCAGCAACCACTTCATCCAGCAAGTCCCTGTCTATATGGCCGAAGCGGTGATCCCAGGATAGTTTTGGCGAAGGCTGGCTGACAGTGTAGATGATTCGGAGATGCCCGTTTGTATGTGCCAACTCATCAAGCTGGCCCTTATATGCCACCTCATCCGGACTCCGATTGCCGTACACGAGGGTCAGGGGCGTAGACAGTCCCGAGTCAGTGGCATACTCAATCGTACTCATGAACGGTGTGATTCCGATGCCACCCGTTATAAAGATCCCCGGGCGGTCGGATTCGAAGGGAAAATGCCCGCGTGGGCTGGTGATGCGAACTTCGTCACCCGGTTCGAGCAAATACAAAGCGCGCTTGAAAGGGCTCTCCGAATTGCGGAGGGCGAACTCCAGGTAGTCCCTTGTAGGCGCGCTGGCGATCGACAGTGCATGCCAGTCCCGCCCCTCCTTTACATCCAGCATGAGTCTCACGGACTGGCTTGCCTGGAAAGAAAAGCCAGCCGGCTTGGTAAGCCGGATCGATCGGATCGTCGGCGTCTGATCCTTCGTTTCGAGGACCGTCACTGAAGTGCTGTCCGCCGCCGGCACAGCGGTTCCCTGCTGTTGATCATGTTGAGCCATCATATACTCCTATCACGATGAATCTGTTTGCGCATATAAGTTCCGTCTTGCCAAAGAATACGAGCTTCCTCATAGTTACGTTTATGGGCTCTCAAACGACGCTATGTGGGCCATGGCGGCATCAGGATCATGTATGTTCATGGGATTCGACCCTTTTGATACACATGCTTATCCGGATGAATACGGCCACAGCCGATCTGCAACCCTAGCCTAAGATTCCTCTGGAATGATGTCCACGGATAATTTTTGGGAGCGCCGAATGAGGGTTATGGCAGACTTTGCAGCAGCCTGCTTTTCAGTCAGGAGCGCATGCAGGTCATCAATGCCGGCAACCGGTTGCCCGTCAAAGCCTATGATGATATCTCCCTCCTGCAAGCCCGCCCGGCTCGCGGGGCTATCCTGCTCACTTGTAACGACCAAAACGCCTTTTTCCGTGGAGAGGTCGTGCAACCTGACGATGCGGCGTTGAATGGGAACATTGTGACCCGCGATACCTAAATGGCTGCGTCGCACTCTGCCATCTTTTATGAGGTGCCCCGCTACCAGTTGAGCGGTGTTAATGCCGATAGAAAAACAGATGCCCTGTGCCGGCAGAATAATGGCTGTGTTAACCCCGATGGCCTCGCCGCGCGTGGAGATCAATGGCCCGCCTGAGCTGCCGGGATTAAGAGCGGCATCGGTCTGAATAACGTTCTCTATCAGGCGTCCTGAGCGGGACCGGAGCGAACGCCCCAGCGCGCTCACGACCCCCGTTGTGACTGTGCACTGGAAGCCGTAAGGATTACCAATCGCAATGACCAGTTGTCCTACTCGAATGGATTGTGAGTTGCCCATCGGCACCGGCACCAAGTCTGGGGCATCGATGCGGATGACCGCTAAATCTGTATCCGGGTCATCGCCCATCAGATCAGCTGGAAATTGTTGTCCATCCGGGAAAGTGACCTCGATCTTGGTGGCTCCGTGCACGACATGACTGTTGGTGAGGATAAAACCATCCGGAGTGAAAATAAAGCCGGAGCCACTCCCTTGCCTTCCCCAGGGAGGTAGGGGATTTCGCGTCCGCTGGCGCCTGGGCCGCTGACGAACGTCAATTTTAACCACTGCTGGGCTGACTTTTTCCGCCGCCCCGATCACGGCCCGCGAATAGGCGTCTAAAAGCTGATCATCAATGGCAGCATCACTCTCCGAGATGCTCATCTCTGCGCCGCCTGATGTCTCGTTTGATACCATCTGAAGTACTTCATTCATGTCTGCGTCCCTTTAGCATAACCAGCCACCGACATCATCAGATCCTGTTGATGGATAAAAGCCAGGCGCGGGCGGCGTCCGCGTGAAAATGGGTTTCAAATCGGGCTTCCCGAATCTGATCAATCCGCCGCCCACCCCGGAAGGCGGTCCGGTTCTCTTTCTGGCTCACCCCGGGGACCGCTAGTCCCCGGCTCCCGGCCACGGAAAAACAGCATGCAACACCTTCCACCACCATGAGGCCGGACGGATCGCAATAGTTCCGCAAACAAAGGTGAAATCGGCCACGGTCTACGATCGTATCGAACTGTTGTCCTGTTTCATCCTGTTCTGGTCGGATCGGTTTGTTGACCCCTGCCAAGTTTCTTGCAAAGCATGCCAAGCGTCTCCCGCTCGCTTGATGTGAGCACGGCGAGAGCTTCGGTCAGCGCCCCTACATGTATGGGAAGCACCTGCTCGATGACGGCCTTGCCGGCTGTCGTCAGGTGAACCTTAATAACGCGACGATCCTTTTGGCTGCGTCGCCGCTCAACCCAGCTATGCTTCTCCAGATTGTCCACCAGCATAGTCACGTTGCCCCCACTTACAAGCATCTTCCTGGCGATGACTGTCTGATTGAGGGTCCCAAGATGGTAAAGCATTTCCAGAACACCAAATTGGGCGCTGGTAACCCCGTGCTGACCCAGACAAGGCTTGAGCTTACGGCCAACTGATTCCTTTGCCCGGGACAATTTGAGCCAAGTGTCGAGGGCCAGGGTCTGTTCCAAGGTGCCCTTGAAGTGGGTTGCCATGATATAATTTAAGCTTAAATTATTTAGCCATACAAGATTTAAGTTTAACTTTTCACTGGTGGTCCAAGTTTGTCCGAGGATCGTTCCTCGTGCCATTCACATGTAGTAATGGTAAACCGGATATATTAGCTGTTTTGCATTTCTCAGACTTATAAGAGTGAGATTCAGGCAGGGACAAAGAGGGTATGGGCAGAGGAATATTCGTTGGGCAGGCGCCTGGCAGCCACGGCAGAGCGCCAATTCTTAAGGCCTCTCCGGTGAGAGAACCGGGGTGCTGGTTGTCCGTAGGATGAGGATCAGGGCTGCGTGGAGTAAATTTCAGGAAGCATGCCCACATGGCATCTCAGTACGCTGGGCGCGGCCTGGGCAGGCACCATACGTGAAGACGGAAACAGCATAAAGTCCGTACTATTCATCAAGACTTACCTTGCTTTTTTACGTGGTGTGCCCTACTTTGCCGGCGATGTCATTGCGAAGAAAGCGGCTGACGAGAAAGCGTGCTCTAATCATCTGCGCAACAGTCGAAAGAATGCACTTTTAGATAGATTCACAATTTTGGGCCGCGCCTGATTTGTTCTTGGTGTCCTATGTTGCTATACTGAACGGCAATCAGGCAGCATTCGCATAGCGAGGTGCCATTATGAGCCTATGGTCTCGGATCCTGTTAATTTTCAAAATTAAAACCAGCGCTGCAATAGACCGAGCTGAGGACCCCCTGCAGGTTCTGGATTACGCCTACGGACAGCAACATGAATTGTTGCGCAAGGTGAAGCAGGGTCTCGTTGAGGTTGCCACCTCCAAACAGCGGCTGGAGCAACAGTTTCAGAAGCAGCATGCCCGCGTGCCCTGGTTGGAGGACCAGGCCAAGCGAGCGGTCGCTGCCGGGCGCGAAGATTTGGCTCGCGTGGCACTCCAGCGCAAGCAAACGGCCATCGCTGAACTCGAATCGCTCGCCAAGCAGACGGCTGAGGTGGCCGAGGAGGAGCGTAAGCTCGCCGCAGTTGAGCAACAGCTATCGGCTCGAATTGAGGAATTCCGCCTTCATCGCGAAGTCACTTCCGCCCGCTATACGGCCGCTGAGGCCCAGGTTAAAGTCAAAGAGGCTCTGACCGGCATCTCCGGCGAGATTGCCGATCTGAGTATGGCCTTGGGCCGGGCGGAGGAAAAAACCGAGCGGATGCTGGCGCGCGCCTCCGCGATTGACGGCCTCATTGACAGCGGCTCGCTGGAGCTGCCAACAGGCGGTGGCGACTTGGTTGAGCGGGAGCTGCGGGAAATCACTGCTAAAAGTGCTGTGGAGGAGGAACTGGCGGCGCTCAAGGCGGAACAGGGCCAGCTGCTTCCACCCTCGGGGGATGCTCCTGGCGACGCATAATGATAGGATGGATCGCCGATCCGGCTGGAATCATTATAAGAGACAGGAGAGCGATACCCCATTCGGCGGAGGTCGGTCAAGCGGCGTCAATGGGGTCTTATGACTCAGTCCTCCAGCAGCACCGAATTAGGCATGCCATGATAAATGACCGCTAGAGGAGATATCTACTATGTCTGATAATTGGCCGATCGTGTCTGAAGTCTCTGAGGATCTCGCCCATGGTCAAGTTGCCATCGTCACCTTCCGCTGGATTCTGGTTGTGGCCGGTTTGTTGTTCAGTCTGTGGAATCCCGGGCCAATTGGCATACTGCGGATACAGATCCTGGTCATTCTGCTGCTCGCCGTATCCAACTTCTACCTGCTCGCCCAGTTGTTGATGGGGCGGACAGTTAACGATCAGTTGGTTTACGCCGCGAGCGCCGCAGACCTTATCGTCATCACCACCATTGTCTCCGTCCAGGGCGATTTCAACTCCAACGTCTACGTCTTTTACTACCCAGCCATCATGGTCTTCTCGGTGGTCTTCCCAGCCACCATGACCCTCATGTTCACGGGAAGCATCATATCGCTCTACTTCTTGATCAGTTATGGTACCGCAGTTGCGAATCAAGGCGACTTGCAGATCCTCATCACGCGTCTGTTGATGCTCGCCGCCGTTGCTTTCTGCGGCAACCTGTACTGGCGCATCGAGGCAAAGCGCCGGCGAGTCACGGCAGAGGCCCGGGAGAAAATGATGGCCCAAATCAGCACGCGCAGCGCCGTCAAGCGAAAGTCAACATAGGCCGCCGTCCGGCGAGTCGCGAAAGGAGATTACCAATGCAAGAACTGCAGAGTCCTGCGCAAGAGGCTGCAGAGGACATATACTTCGGTCAAGTCGTCATCGTTTGGGCCCGTTGGTTCGTCATCCTAGCGGGCACCATCCTCGCCCTCTGGTCTGCCTCTAGCGTTAGTGATCTAACCCGAGCCGTCTTGCTCATTGGCCTCCTTATGGCCATCAACTTCCTCGCCCACGGGCGCTTTCTCATGGATCGACCAGCGAACCGGGGATTACTCATAGTCATGAGTCTGTTCGACCTTCTCATCATCACCGTTATTGTCTTAGCCTGGATGGGGCAGAATGGGCTGGAGAGCCCATTTTTCATCTTCTACTACCCGATGATCCTTGCCTTTGCATTCGTCTTCCCGCCATTTGTCACGGCTGTCTACGTCCTGGTCGCTATGGTCGCCTATGTCGGGGCCGTCTTCATAACCGATCCATCATTTGTTGGCAATTCCATTGAGATTGAGAACCTCGTGCAGCGGCTGATTACTCTCGCAGCAATGGGCGGCTTGGCCACCTTCCACTGGCGTATCCAGCGTGACCGGAGAAGGGGGATATCGGAGCTGCCGACGGAGCTGAGCCCGGCGGCGCCGCGCGGACAGTGAGCTAACCCACGATGGCGGGTCTTCTGCGCCGCTTCTCCCTATTGCTGAAGGTCTGGCTGAAGGCTATCATGGCACCAGCCGAAGATCCGCGTCAATCCTCCACCTACGAGCGACAACGCGAGTTGCTGGCGAAGGTGCAAAAGGCACTGATTGATATCGCCGAGACCAAGAGCCGGCTTGAAACAAAAACGGTCGAGGTGCGCAAAAAGTTGCCGCGGCTTAAGAAGCGGGCGCTAGCGGCTCTCACCGATGGGCGGGAGGACTTGGCCCGTCTTGTTCTCCAGCGCCGCCAGATCGCTGTGGTTGAACTGCAGACGCTTGAGGAGCAGGTACAGGAGATCGAGCAGGAGGAGCAGCGCCTTTCGCTAACCGAGCAACGTCTGGCGACGCAAATCGAGGCGTTTTACGCCCGGCTTGAGGTCATTATGGCACGCTACAGCGCCGCCGAAGCTCAGGTGCGGATCAACGAAGCGCTCAGTGGTGTTTCCGAGGAGCTGGCTGACTTGGGCCGCGCCTTAGAGGTGGCCGAGCAAAAAACCGATCACATGCAGGCTCGCGCCTCTGCCATCGACCGCCTCGTCGAGGAGGGCATCCTGGAGGTACCGACCGCCCATACCAGCAGCGATGTGGAACGGCAGCTCGCCCAGATCGACGTCGCCCAGGACGTCGAGGAACAGCTCGCAGCCCTCAAGCGCCAGCTGGAGAAGTAAACCGAAAGTTGCCGATAAGAAGATCGGCGCTGTTGAAGTAGGAAAAAGTCACGCGTATCGTCTATTTCCCGGATAAGCGGCTTATCCAGCTGCCGGCGAGTCGCCGGATCATCAATTTGGCGGCATGGCGCCATGGTCATTATTCTCAGGAACACCTGACACGCCTTAGATGGGCGCAAACAAGCGACCTTCCTCAAGTGGTCTCCGGCGGGAAATGATGACAACCACAACAGCTGCAGTAAGCGATCCCAACCAAAATGGATATATCGTCCCGATCGGTAAACTTTGGCGGATTGCCTTGGTGCTCGCTCTCGCGACCGGTTGCCAAAGTGCTCAGGAAAGGCACGTCGCGCGGCTGATCGAGGCGTTACTCGAGCGTTCGCCGTTTGCAGTCGCGTTCCTGGACATGGGCGCCACATTAGCACGCGGCTGCCTCACAGGCAAATGCGCCTGATAGCGCATCGCTAACGCTGCGCGGCCCTCTGGATCAGAGTTCTCTTTAAGCTTATTGTGACGGTTAGCTAACTTGAGTGATGTCACACAGTTTCAACTTGTGTAGGAGCGCGCCAGGTTCATCGGGCACTATAACCATCGGCGGCGTCATGAAACTCTCCGCAGTGGGGAGCCCGTCGATGTCTGCGCAGGGAGGAACAGACAAATCCTGGACAGGCGGGGAGAGACCTAGCGCAGGACGTTTCAGTTGCGGCGTCAGCTTATCCTTGTAATCGCAAAATGTAACTCTTAGTTTCCGACCCAAGCAGATCGCATTTCTCTAACCACAACCACCTTAGTCCATGATTCATCCCATACAACATTGCATTTCGCCAGGCAGGGAGACATTTCCATGGAGTTAATGTTCACCGGAACGGGAGATGGCCGTGGGATACCCTCCATCGGTTGTAAATGCGAACGGTGTAAACTAGCGCGAAAAGAGGGGGGCAAGAATCGCCGCAGGACAGTTTCATTTATCGTAAAAAATCAAACAGATACCATTATTTTTGATTCACCCAGTTCAATCGGCGTCGTGCTGAATGAACATCGAATATTTCACATATCAGCAATATTTCTTTCTCATAAACATTTTGATCATGTGGGCGGAATAACCGCTTTCGAATACTGGCCGGTAAAAATCCCCGTTTACGGTAACATGTCGGTCCTCGGAAATTTTGAAATAACAGATAGATTATACGAAAATTGCGAGTTTCATGTCTTGCACGACAGAAAATCCGTTAAAGTGGGTCATATCAAAGTTACGCCGTTCCAGGTTTCCCATAAAGTTCCTACATTTGGACTCGTGTTTAGGGAAGCTGAAAAACGCGTGGTACATTTTAGTGATAAAGCGGGTTCAGAGTTAAGTGATTACGAGAAGCGACTTGTGAAAACGGCGGATGTCACCATTTTCCATGCACCGCGCTATGAAGGAGGCAAGGATCACATTGATGTGCTGGGTGTCATTGGTATTGCAAAAAAATATCCCTCAACGCGCTTTGTAATATCCCATATAGGACATAATAATTTGCTCCATGACGACCTGGTTGAGAAAATCGCCCCGTTTGAGAATATCATTGTCTCCTACGATGGGATGGTAGTTAAGCTCTGAAACGGGTTTAAATTATAAGGGAATATTGCCGATAATAAATCGCCTGGTCATATATAATGCCGCCCAATCCGCCTGCCGTCACCGTATTGGCTGAAACAATGATTTGACGACTTGCACATGAAATGAAGGGAACTGGATGAAATGCCTGATCCTCGCCGCCGGGCAGGGCAGCCGACTTTCTCGGAAAGGTGACTCCAAGCCCCTTATCCCCCTGCTGGGGATACCGCTCATCGAGCGGGCCATCCGCTCCGCTATGCAGGCGGACATCGCAGAGTTTTATATTGTCAGCGGTTATAACGGCGAGCAGGTGCGCCCGTTTCTGGATGGGCTGGCCACTCGTTGCGGCATTACCGTTATCCACATTATTAACGATGACTATAAGCTGGATAACGGAGTATCAGTGCTCAAAGCCAAGGAGTACCTGAGCGAGCCTTTCCTCCTGCTCATGGCGGATCATCTATTCGATCCCGGAATTCTGCGGGATCTGATGAAGCAATCTCCGGACCGAATCGCCGTCACCCTCGCCATCGACACCCATATGGCCAATGAGCTCGTTGATATGGATGATGTCACCCGGGTGAGACACGAGAACGGCAAACTCGTGGCTATCGGCAAGGGGCTTGCGGATTTCAACGGATTTGACACCGGCATCTTTTTGTGTACCCCGTCGCTGTTTGAGGCGCTGGAGCACAGTGCAACGGATCAGGGCGATACCACCTTGTCCGGCGGCGTGCGCCGCCTGGCGGGTGAAGGCCGGGTCAACGTTTTGGACATTGATGGCCGGTTCTGGCTGGATGTGGATGATCCCAGGGCGCTGAACCAAGGGGAGCGCGCTCTGCTGAACCAATTACGGGATAAACCCAATGATGGCCCGGTATCCGGGTATTTGAACCGGCCGATATCGGTGCGGATTTCCCGTATCCTGTGCCGGTTCCCCATCACGCCCAACCAGATATCGCTGTTGTCGTTTTCCGGTTCCCTGCTTGCTGCGGCTCTCTTCGCGATGGGCGGCTACCCAGCCTTGGCGGCCGGGGGTGTGCTCGCCCAGTTTGCCTCCATTATCGATGGATGCGATGGTGAGGTGGCGCGGATCAAGTTCCTTGAGAGCGACTACGGCCGCTGGTTCGATGCTGTGCTCGATCGCTATGCCGATGCGTTTTTATTGTTCGGACTGACCTGGCACGCCATTGCCGGCGGCCCCGATTCGCTGGTTCTGTTCGCCGGTTTTCTGGCAATCATCGGCTCATTCATGCTGAGCTACACCGCCGACAAGTATGACCACCTTATGCGCCGCCGATTCGTCAGTGGCAAGGGCTGGCGTATGGGCCGCGATGTCCGGGTGTTTCTCATTTTCCTTGGGGCTTTGCTCAACCAGCCTTTGGCGATATTAGTGCTAATTGCCGTGCTGATGAATGCGGAAACTATCCGCCGGGTGTGGGTCAGCCGTGACCGGGGATAGCATTGCGGCCACGAAGCAACGGATCAGGCGAGTGATTGCGGGATCCAAAGTGCCGGAGGATCCTCGTCATGCCGAAAATACTTTGAAATGGTTGCTCAAGCTCGAACCTGAGGCCGATGAGGCGTTACAAATTGCGGCACTGGGGCACGACATCGACCGGGCTGTGGAAGCCCGCAAAGTCCAGCGCGCCGACTTTGCGGATTACGACGCTTTCAAAGCTGCCCACGCCCTGCATAGTGCCGTCATTCTCAAGGAAATCATGGATGAGTGCGGCGTCGCGCGCGACATAACGACAGAAGTATATCGGCTTGTTTGCATTCATGAAATTGGTGGCGACCCTCGGGCCGACCGTCTCAAGGACGCCGACGCGATCTCTTACTTCGATGTGAATCTGCCCCTTTACTATGCACGCACCGGGCGGGAGGAAACCCTGCGGCGCTGCGTCTGGGGTTATCAGCGCCTGTCTGCGCAAATGAGGACCGTAGTAGAAAACATGACCTACGAAGATCATGCCCTGAATGCTCTCCTCAAACAAGCGGTGCGGGAAGCCGGGGCGGCAGTGGATGCGGGCAATACGATCAAGCATGGCGCTGCAGCAGCAGGGAATATCCAAGAGGAGAGAAACAGATGAAATTCAAGATCGGACAGGTGGTTCACCACCAGATGTTTGACTATAGGGGCGTCATATTTGGGGCTCACCTTACGTTCAAGGGCAGCGAAACCTGGTATGAGCAGGTGGCAAAGAGCCGACCTCCGAAGGACAAGCCCTGGTATAGCGTATTGGTCCATGGGAGCGCGCAAACCACTTATGTGGCCGAGCGAAACCTGGAAATCGAAGAGGGCGCACTGGCCATAGAGCATCCGCTCGTGCCCTTGCTGTTTGATGATCTGGTGGGCGGCGAATATACTCGCACCGCAAGTTGGGATGGCGACGTACCTCTCATTCCGAGCACGATTGCGAATGCCTGAATCAGCTTCACCGCCGACTCAAAGTGCGAGTGGCACATTTAATTCCTCAGGCTTTATGAACCCGGTAAGGATCGGGAGAATCAGGGGGTGGTAAATACGCATCTCCGCGTCGACATCGCCTGCCACAAGCCGCACCGTGATCAGGGATCAGTCAGCATACGTCCCAAACCACAGATCAGTTAACCCGACCCGGCTTAAGAGTGCTTGATTTAGGTCATAGTGATCAAGACAAGCTTATTTAAGTAACACGATCTTGATGGAATTGCGGTACTCCGGCGTCACCGGCCGGGCGATGTAAATGGCCGCGGTCGGCTCTCCTCAATCAACTTCTGAACGGTCCCGCTGTGTAAGGATGACTGCACGAGGGTACCAGCCGGTCAGGTATCAGCGTAATGTGGTTTGCGATGCCTTGGCCGGCAGGCAACCATCTGCTCCGCTGGTCGACCGAGGATTGAATATCTCGCTTCGTGTCTGTCTATTAATTCCTGGTCAGGATTAGCGCAACTGAGACTTAGAAATCAAATTTGACGCCGGCGGCAAAGGTGCGCGGCAACCCGGGACGGACCCCAGCTGGACGTTGAGCGACAATGTAGACCTGATCCGTCACATTGCGTACATTGAAGTATAGCCGGGCATCTTCAAGCACCCGGAATTCTCCGGATATATCTAAAATCAGCGCGGCATCAACCGTTTCGGAAGCAACCATAGCCCCCTGTCCCGCCTGCGTCCGCATGGCGCTGGTATATTTACTGCTTAGGGTCAGGTTCCATTTTTTTCCTTTCAGGGTCCCTTCCACAAAAAGTTGATGTTCCGCAATATAGGGAAGTTTGTCACCGGCAACCACTGTGCCCCAGGCTCCAAAATCGCTTGTAAAACTGTTCCTGAACTCCGCATCGGTGTACGTATAACTTGCCCGCAAAGGCAAAGCATAGCCACCCATCCGCGCACTGTAATTGCCGCTCAGCTCCACCCCGAATACATCGACCTCTCCGGCATTAAACTGGTCGCCCGTACCCTCGCCGCCCGTAGCCAGGAGATCAGCCCCGAGCATGTTATCATACCTGTTCATAAACACCAATCCATCCAGCAGAAATCCGGCTTTGTCAATTCGCAGGCCCAATTCGGTATTCAGGCTCTCTTCCGCCTTGACATTGTTCCCTTCCTTGCCAGGCCCCGGCGGCGTAAATCCTTTGTGAAACCCGGCAATCATGGTCAAGGCTGATGTATACTTATAGGTTATCCCGATACCGGGAATGATAGCATAAATAGCGGTTTTATAAATCTCAGGCTGCGCTTTTCTTTCGGGATCGGCCGTGCTATACTCTGTTCTTGTCAGCAGGATATCTTCTGTCCTGACCCCTGGGACAATCGTCACTCTATTGTACGTGATCTTATCCCGAATATACCAGGATATGGCTTGGGCGGAGCCTATGCGGTTATCCTTCGAGCCCGGGGCCGCTTGGGTCGTTCGCTTCAACTTCCCGCCCACCATCTGATACTTGTCAACATGCTGGAACCGGTCCTCTTCATCCTCATGGTAGCGGACGCTGATCTCGAATTCATTATTTATACCGGCAACTGTTGATCTCCAGTTCAATATACTCTGAATGCCTTGACCGAAATAGGTACGTTTGTTGGCTTTTATCTGGTACTGATCAATGTCACTGTCTCTGGCTGTCAGCAGATCGAAGGCCGCAGCATTTTCCGACGGATCGGTGAGAATCGTGGCGATTTTTTCACCGCCCACTTTATCCAGCTTGTACCAATTGCGGTAAAAATCATTCCGGTAAGCCGTGGTCGTTATATCCAGCCATTGGGTCGGTTTGATAAAATGCCGAAGCTGGACTTGTGAGTGATCCGCATTCAGTCGATCATTTTGAGATGCCCTATATCTGCGAAACGGTTTTATGGAAAAATCGTTTTCACTCAAACCGAGGTAGGTTTCATGAGAGACCTCATCAGTTACGCTTAGTTTGATTTCGAGCGCCTGATAAGTTGTGGCATTTTCCGACGTGTTGAGACGAAACTTGCCCAAATAATCCATCTTGTCAAAGCCGGTATTGCCACCGTTATCCAATATCTTAAAGCCATCTGAATTGTATTGATGCGTTTCCAGCAACCAGCCGAAATGTTCATGCGAATTGCCCGCATATGCATGGGCCCTGAAGGTGCCATAAGCGCCGGCAAGAATATTGCCCCGCAAAGTGAATTTTGACGGAATGGTCGTGGAGATCATATTAAGGGCGCCACCATTCGTATTGGGACCATATTGAATCTGGCTCGACCCCTTCCTCACTTCCACACCTTCCATGCGACCCACCGTTGGAAAGTAGTAAGCGGAAGGGGCGGAATACGGCGCCGGGGCAATCAGCACACCGTCTTCCATAAGGGTGATTTTCTGGCTACGCTCCGAGCCGGTTCCGCGCATTCCAATATTGGGCCGCGACCCAAAGCCATCCTCTTCCTGGATATTCATGCCGGGAATTTCCCGCAGGACGCGATGAATATCCGCATAACTGTGCACATCCAGTCCTTTCCTGGAAATGATATGGGCAGCGCCGGGGATGTTACCGGGACGCCCCACAATCGCTGTGCGTTCCCTGACGATATATATCATGCGAGCTTCCAGAACCACAGGCCAGAATTCAACGGACAGTGTCAGGGTTTCCGTCCCCAATTGAACGTCTTTCTCGATGGTTTTGTATCCAATGGCTGTGAAGACCAGGGTATGCGCACCGCCAGGCGCCCCCTCGATAGTATAAAATCCCGAACTGTCAGCCGCATCACCATAATTCGTATCTTTTACAACCACATTGCCTTGATGAACAGGCTGGCCCGTTTCAGCATTTTTCATCGTCCCCTGAATGCGAACTTGACCGACAGCCACAGTGGTCATGAATCCCATGGCCAAAGCAAAGCTTCGAGCTGCGCCTACGCTAAAATTATTTTGAAAGTCCATATCATCCTTAAAATATAAACGTTATTGAGTTTGAGTCTCATTAATGTTATTGCAAAATTGAGTCTTTCGCAAGAATTTTCTGATGGTATATCATCGCCTCACTCGATATTTCGTAGTGCGGGAATCAACGGCAGGTGGAATAATTCTTAGCCAAGGCTTAGCGGATTACTGGTTGAGGTAAGACTGCCAGGTCACCGCTGGAAAAGGACTGCACTTTCCCGGCGGCTGCGCAGGTGGAAATTGATTGGTCGACACTCTTCCAGCTGTGTATATTACGTTTGAGAATGAGTCTCAATAGGACTGATGATGGACATTCCTCCCCTTAAACTGGCACACTTCAAGCAGGCGCTTAAGAATGAGAATCTACGTCTGACCGTCCAGCGCCGCGCCATACTGGCAGATGTCCTGGGAAGCGACAAGCACCGGGAGATAGATGAGATCTACCTCTCGCTGAAAAAAGCCGGCATTCCCGTTTCCCGGGCCACCATCTATCGCACCCTGGACATTCTCGAGCAGGTAGACTTTGTCCACAAAATGGATATCGGGGACGGCCGCTTCCGCTATGAAAACAACCTCACCGGTGACAGGGGTAAGGGGCATAGAGCCCATCACGATCACATGATCTGCGATCACTGCGGCAAGATAATCGAGTTTGTCGATCAGGAGATCGAGCGGCGGCAGGAGAAAATCTCCGCCGAACATGGCTTTACGCTGCTGCGGCACAGCCATCAGCTCTATGGGCTCTGCAGTGACTGCCGTTACGAATAAAGGTTCGGCCCCTGTATTTTCCAGGCAGCCTTAGGAGGAGAGATGGCTGAATTTCTTGTGACATTTCGGGAGACCCTCGAGGCGGCTCTGATCGTGGGAATTCTTTACACCTACCTCGTGAAATCTGAGCGCATGGATCTGGCTCCGCGGCTGTGGAACGGCGTCGGAGTAGCGGTCGTGGCAAGCTTGGTTGTGGCGCTCCTGTTTCAGAATCTGGCCGGGGGCTTCTCCGGCCGCAGGGAAGAGATATTCGAGGGTGTCGTCATGATCCTGGCGGCCGGCGTTCTCTCAACCATGATCATCTGGATGGCCAGGAACAGAAATATATCCCGCGATCTGGAGGTCAAAGCCCAATCGGCGCTCGCCAGCGACAGTCGCGCCGGCATCGGTCTGTTCTTGCTCGCATTTGTGGCGGTGTTTCGGGAAGGGGTTGAAACGGTCCTGTTTCTTTACGGCGTGATGTCCAATCAGGGAGGCCTTTCGTTCGCGGCGTCCCTGGCCGGGGGGTTGACTGCGGTGGCCATCGGCTACGCAATTTTTGTGCAGGGCAAGCGGCTGCCTCTCAAGACCTTTTTCAATGTCAGCTCCATCCTGCTGATCCTGTTTGCCGCGGGGCTGGTCGCCCATGGCATCCATGAGTTTCACGAAGCGGACTTGCTGCCGTTCGGCCAGCCGATTTGGGATGTCAACCCGGCTCTCAGGCCTGATGGCACCTATCCAATGTTCCACGATAAAGGAACGCTGGGAGCCCTGGCAAAAGGTCTGTTCGGCTGGAACGGCGATCCCAGCTTGCCGGAGGTGCTGGCCTGGCTGCTCTCGGTGTCAGGGATCGGCTGGCTCTGGAGGCGCGCCACTCTCCAGTGACCCCTGTCCAGGGCGGCCTACCACCGTCCGAGGGCCGGAGCGCGGCATCCACAATAGTTGAAATCCCAAGATAGCCCCACACCGGCAGCAGGTCCACAGCAACGATAAGCCGGGGAATGACAATAGCAATGCCGCCGTACACGGCCGCCACCCGGAAAACCCGGCCTCGGCGGAGCTCCCCGGTTAAGGATGATAGTCTGGACTGTCGCGCCCTGGCGACGATTCAGAGAGCAGGCCGAATGCAGGGCTGGCGCAGTGCAAAATCGATCCCCGGGGCGGCAAACGGCGGGCGGCAAGCATTTCAGGGGTACGGGAAATAGTAATGGCCCGGGGGCAGGGGCAGGCCTGCAATCGAACCCCTCAATATCATCGCGCATCCGGAGGTTACCGAGAGTCCGCCCTGTACTGTCACCCTTCGACTCAGCTCAGGACAAGCCCTTCGACGCAGATCAGGGCGAGCTTATTTAAGTAAAATCATTTTGATGGACTGGGTAGATTCGAGGGTCACCAGGCGGGCAATGTAGATACCGGATGGCAGCGCCCGCCCAGCCTGATCTTGGCCGTTCCAGCTCACCTGGCGGTAACCTGGCCCCACCTGCGTATCCACCAACGTCAACACCTCTCTGCCGCGTAGATCATAGATCGCCAGCTTGACATGAGCGAGCTGGGCAAGAGCATATCCCAGCGTGGTCACGGGGTTGAAGGGATTGGGATAGTTTTGAGATAATAAGAATATTTTGGGCGTATAAACTGCTTGTTCCACGGCTACGGGGATCAAGCCCTTAAAAGCAAATTGGATCGAGCTGTTGCTCTCATTCAAAACAAAAGTCTCATCCAATAGTGGGGGGAACTCCAGCAGCGCAAAGTCTTCATTTAACAAAAATACTTTAGAGAGTTCTTCAAAGGTAATGGAAAAGGAACCGGAAGCGGATCCCATTATTTGCAAGCTATCAAGATCACCAAGTGTGGTTCCTTCCCAAAGCTCTATGGTAG
This sequence comes from Fidelibacterota bacterium, assembly GCA_004124875.1. Classification (GTDB taxonomy): domain Bacteria; phylum Fidelibacterota; class Marinisomatia; order SCGC-AAA003-L08; family TS1B11; genus TS1B11. Next base: position 67,622 of record SCKJ01000008.1, read on the forward strand.
ACCGACGCCATCCCTCTTTATTGACTACTCCTACAGACCAGAGACCATGGTCGGAATAATACCATCGCGGATCATTTTTCAGCTTGGCTGCAAACGTCAATCTTAAGCCGTCTCCAACCATTTGAGTCTTGAATTCAAGATATAGATAATTCCGGGCATCGCTTACAGCCGAAGTAAAAGGGTCAGCCGGATCTTCATATTTACCTTCGGCGATCATTTCCAAAGCCATGATTTCATATGTCCATGCATCTTCATCCATTAGGATTTCCCGTGAGTGTCTTTCACCTTTGCTTCTTTCGGGAGAAAGAAAAAATTTATAATTCGATACTCCCTCATCGCTCACCATATTATTTACGGTAACCGTTTTCAAAATCGGGTGATCATTAATCCTATTGCCTTGAAAAAACTCAGTAACATGCCCTTGACCCTGAAAATATTCCTCAAGAACGTTTCCTCCGATATCGAATTTCACTTTATAAATCCATTCAATATCTGTCGTGCGACCCCACCGGGACATCAAGCTAGTGCTATTGGTGCCCCCATCTTCATTACTCCAAATCACGCTGTATTCGATCCACGTATCTGATCCCACACTCTCGACTTCATGCCACATCAATAAAGGCACGTCGGTGCGCACACTCTCGTCTTCACTAACCAGATTTCTACCGTATAACACGGGAGAGAATCGAAAGACATCGTAGTCCGGGCTGTTGAGAGCGATAGGCACAAGAGAGAACTCCTTCAGGAAAACAAATTGAGCTCCAGGGGGTGATTTACCCCCATTGAAATATATCTCTATGGAGTGGCTTCCACTGTCTATTCGCCCCAATGATAGTTTATATACGAAAAGCTCGTCACCTTTAAATAGCACGATGTCCTGATTTTGAGAGCCATCAGTGCTATCGATATAGATCGTCAGCACGGCGCTTTCTGAGTCGGGGATAGACCAGTTGGTCTCAGAGGAGACTCGCAGATGTAGCAGGAATTCTCTGGATTTCTGTAAGTTGAAGGTTATCGGCGTCGAAAATTCGTTTCTGGCCAATTCAACATTCAAGTCAATGGGAGTCCAGCCGGTCAAGTCTACCTCCAATGTTGTCGCAGATGAATCATTCATTGTAATGCTCATGGTTCCGTCAGCTACGCCTTGCTCTTGCGGAGAAAAAGTAACCACTACAATTTGACTATCTTGGGGAGCTATGGAAAACGAGGTCTCTGAGGCCTGGAAATAAGCGTGGGACAAATTGATATCATTTACAACAACAGTTGTATCTCCCTGGTTTTTTATGACAAGGGATAGTGATACGGATTGCTGAAAGATCACTTCTTCGAAATTCAAGAATACGGGAAATACAGAAACCTGGCCGAAGGCAATTGGGTTCACTGTTAGCGCCACCGTTAAGCACTGCAGGATGGTTTTGGTTCTTTTCATTCTTTTCATTCCAATACTAACCGGCCCCACGCTTTAACCCACCTTCGTTTATTATACAATATAATCTTGCTACCATAAAATGGACACTACGAGCAGTCATATTGCCTTGTCCCGAAGCTTCGGGATTCATACTCGACAGGGATCTGTATCCCAACGTTGAGTCTCTCCTGGTCCGGTTATAACAGCCCTCCATATACTCGAACAGACTACGCCGGGCTTCCTCGCGGGTATGGTAGCGTTCATGGAAGACCCGTTCGGTCTTAAGGTACGGAAAAATACTCTCTGCAACGGCGTTATCGTAGCAGTTGCCCCTGCCGCTCCTGCTCTGGATCGCCTCGAACGGGTTCAGCAGGGCTACGAACGAGTCACAGGCATATTGCACGCCCCGATCCGAGTGCAACGCCAAGCCAGGACAACTAACCAGTGGACACTTGTATGCCGAAAGTGTGACTGTGTCGCGAGTCGAAGGTGCTGGTTTTGACTACCTGTTCGCCGTCCCGCAATGCCTGATAGTCGGCCATCGTTAAGACAACGTCATGAGTATGGATCGGGCCGCTGGATGTGATCGTTTTTCCGCCGGCCGGGGGCTGTGATACATCGGCAAACAGTATCATGATCTCGTGGCGGTGGAAGTTGTCTCTGGAGGATACCACCTTAAATCCGTCCGTGCCGCCCCCCGCGTCCTGATCGGCCTCCGCGCCCGGCACATCATAGGCGCACCCAATTTGGGTGATCAGCAGAGGCAGCAGGCCCGTGGCGGTGGTCACATAGATCAGAAACTGTTTTCGTTCCATCGGTAATCCTCCCTTTGATCAGCAGTCCGATTTCGGCTGCATTGAAATGGCTTCTCCAATATAACCCTTTGCCTGTCGATTGGCACCCAGCATTCCGGTCTGGTAAGAGTGAGGCCCAGGCAGTCACCTTTGGGGCGCTGCCGGTGGGGGGCTTTAAGAAGCTGGTGGAGGTGGGGCAGGCGGAGTGACGGGGGCAGTGGTTACCGGCGCAAACGGCTTTAGGCCGACTCTCTTTGGCGAGCTCAATTTATTGCAGGTGATGGAGCGGCCTCACGACGATTTATGATCGAGTCTCTTTCAGTATCATCTGCAGCTGCCAGATATCCTGCCGGCTGCCGTAAAATAACGGCGACATCATCAGCAAGGCTGTGCGTCCCACCGACTTCTGCAAATAGTGCCACTCGCGTGCCCGATCGCGGTCCTCCCCGGTAATCATGACCGGCATATCGGACTCCCGCATCATCAGGATCGCCTTGGCCCTCACGGACAGTTCGAGCTGCAGCTGGTACAGGGCCAGCATATCGAACACGACTTCCGGCGGAAACTGGTTGCGGATGGAGAGCAGGAACCGCCCGGCGTTGGTCTGGGACATGCGCCCCGATCTGACTTCCTCCAGGCTGTCCAGGTCAGAATCCATCCCCTGGCTCACCCACTGGCGCATGAATTTCTCGCCGATGTGGAAGACAGCTCCCAGCATCACGGCCAGCACGATCAAGGTCAGCAGGGTATTGATCAATGGCGGGAAGAAGAAGTGGTTGTAAAGGCTATGGAAAAATGCGGCCGGAATCAGCCCCACCAGATAGGGCCAGCGGCCGCTCCCTTTGCGGTCAATGAGCAGCTTGCTGATGACACCGAACAGGGCCGTGGTGCCCCCATGCATAATGGCCGTGCCGAAGCCGCGTATGATCCACAGACTCAGGGGGGCATTCTGCAGTTGCATCAGGTAGACGCTGTTCTCCACCAGGGCAAAGCCTGTGCCCAGAGCAAAGCCGTAAATAGTAGCATCGATGGCAAAGCCGACCTTGCCCCGCTCAATCAGGTAGATCAGCAGCCCCGCCTTCAGCAGTTCTTCCACCACCGGGGCTCCGTAGGGGCTATAGATCTCAAAGGGGATGCGCAGTGTGGTCATTATGGCATCATTAACATAGACCGCAAACAGGGCTGATATTCCGCCTACCAGGATACCGACCATGATACTCCGCAGGCGGATCAGCCGGTACGACTCCATGACCATCAGACCCAACAGGAAACTGGTAACCGGCGCCAGGCTGTAGACACCCCGCCAAACCATATCCGTAAGCGCAGACGTGTCCACGCGCCTACAGAATTTTCAGGGAGATCATCAGTTCGGGTGAGTATTTCTTGACCGAAATGTCGCTTGTTGCCAGGCGCCGGGCCAGGGCATAGCCCATTGAGAAGGTAGTGTTCAATCCTGAGAACAGGACCAGATGAAGATCAGCCTGAACTCCCAAGCTGGAGTAAGTGGAGGCGCTGTCACCCGCACCGCTGGTCCAGAGTAAGGCGGCAAAGGGGGTGATTTTCAGCCAGTTGGCATACAAGCTGGGCAGCCCCAGCCGCCTGAACCGGATCGGGGGCAAACGGAACTCGCCCATCACTTTAGCGTAGGCAATACCCGACGGATATTCGGTGATGTCCGTATCCTGAAGGCCCATCCCGGGGAAGGCGGACACTTCCCGCCAACGCTCTGCATCCTGATAATCGACCCAGTTATTTCCAAATCCCCCAAAGTAAAAATTAGCAAATGATTCGCTGGCTTCGCCCATGCTGTAGCCTGCGGACGGCTGAATCCAGAGGGAGCTGAATGTGATAGGTGTGGGGATACCGAAGTAGGCTTGCACCATCAACTTTGGAAAAAGTAGATCGTTAACGTAATTGCCGTTCAAGTTTAAAGACCAGCTGATGCCTTTCGTCGGCTCAAGTCCGCCCAGAACATTGGAAAATCGGGAATAACTCAGGCTGGCGCCCACCGAGATGTACCTGTCGAAAGCGCCTAACAGCTCGTTTTGGAAGTCGGGCAGAGCATCCAGGTCCCCATAGAGGGTCGCCTTGATGCCCAGATTGAGCTTTGCCGGCGCATCCGAGGATAGCGACCGGTTGTAGGCCAATCCCAGGGAATAGCCACGGCGGCTCGACATCGTGGGACCGAACAAATCGTAAAAATCGGCCCTGTTGTAGGATGCCGAGACGGTCCAATCCCAGTAGCGGTATTGGGCGTTCAAATGCAGCCGTTCCTTCTGATCCAGGGTATCAGCCGCTGAGTAGCTGGCTGTCAAGTCCAGATTTCCCAGTCCCAAAGGGTCCGCCGCATTGAGATACAGGCCCAGGGCCAGCGCATTCCGGTATGACTGCACCACCGGGTACAGGTGCGAGATGCGGGTCTGCTGCAGTATCCGGTAGGGGCCGTCATAAGTCGTCAGGGCTTCGAGGTCAATCCCCGCCGGGGAGCCCACGTTCCACTCCTTGACCCTGGGATGCTTCAGTACAATGGCCAGCCCCAGGTAGTTCACTGCCGCCACATCCTCCAGCGGCTTCACCGGCAGCATTACCGGCACAAAGCCTGCGCCCGTATACTCGAAGCACACCAGGCTGTCCGCGGATAGAGGTATGGGGCGGAAGTAGCCACTCTCGGCATTGGTGAGGACCTCCATCTCTTCCGTCTGAAAATCGTACCGGAATATGTTCGACACGCCCGTGTAGTAGGAGGAACCCGTCAGGTACCGGCCGTCATCGGAAAAAGTGAATCCCGCCGGCGAAGAATTGTCGAACTCAAACAGTGAGCGGTAGTCGGTGGAGCCGGATACAAAGGCATCGAGCTCGATGACAATCAAGTCATTTTTGCCGCTGATATCGGTCATGGCTGCCGAGAGCAGCCGGCCGTCAGGCGAAATATCGAGGTCGGTCATATCCTGGCCATAGGGCAGCACGGTGATGAGCGACGCTTCCGTGTAGGGGGGCGCTATGCGGATCACCCGGGAGTAGCCATTGTGGTGCTGTACCCCCCATAAGGATTTATCAGCCCGGTTAAAGGCCAGATCACCGGCCCGCAAATCTTTCTGGAGGAGTTGCTTTTGTCCCTTGCGAATGTCGTACGAGCGCAGATCCCGCCAGCCCTTGGAATTATCGGACGTGTAGAAAAGAATGCCCGCTTCGCTGTCAAATGCCAGAGATGTCACGTAGTACAGCGCCGGACCCTCCACATTGGTCAGTCTGGTCAGGGTCCCGGTGGCCGGATCGATAGCCGCCAGATGGGCTGAAGTTCCCTGATAAAGGATGGCGCTGTAGATCAGCCCTGTCTCCTGATCAAAAAAGGACCGGGACACTGAGCCCAGGGCCTTGTCGACAAGGCGGCGGCCGGTTGTGGCACTGTACTGGCGCACAGAATCGAGATTGGCTGTTTGCCACACTTTTTCAAAGTCGATCCATTGACTCCAGACATCATCGATGGACGCCCCGAAGACGTGCCTGAACTGTGCGGAAAACCCGGCTTTGGCTCCCGGTCCGATGCGCACCCAGTCCATCACTTTGTCCGGCGAGTAGGTGTAAGCGAGATAGCTCATAAAGCGCGTACCGTAGAGGTAGGATATCTGGCCAATCTGGAAATCGGCGGTACTACCCTCCGATTCGATGCCGACGAAATCGTAAAAACGGGCATCGTCCCTGACCATGGTGCGAAACAGCATCTCATCGTATCCGCCCATGGCCCGGCCCAGACCGCCGGCCATCCACGTTTCAAGGAAGACGGCAATCCCCTCATGGTACCACCGGGGCGCATACCATCTCGGGCTGGCCAGATAGCTGTACACCAGCGAGATGGGATTTTCGGGGCTGGGAGATACCTTGCCCCGGAACAGCCTCCGGAAGAAAGTCTGGCGGGCGCTGTAATTATCGGTTTCCACCAGATGGACGAGCTCGTGATTGATCAGCCAGTTCATACGCTCATTGGTGGGCTGGGTTTCATATACGTAGTCCATGGGTTCCATGCCCAACATGATGTAATTCCACGGCAGGGTTGATGTGCCGCCACCGCCGTAGTCGTTAAAATCGTGAAAGAGGATGGTCACTTTTTCGTTGGGGGTGTAGTCGAAGAGGCGGCGGTGAAATCCGAAGGCGTTTTCAAATGACCTGGCCAGGTGAGGCAGGATATACCGGTGTGCCTGATCATAATAGATCAAGCGGAGATGCTCTGTTTCAAGGGTATATAACTGTTGAGCCTGGCCGATGCCCGGCCATAACGACATGATTACCAGAACGGCGCAAGCGCGTTTCAAAGACATGTATGCCTCCCCCGGATGCTGCCGGAAAATAAAAAGGGAGGGATCAACAATCCCTCCCTTTTTTTCATATGGGCCGGATTCTTTCCGCCCTTAATACAGCTTCAGCAAACTGCTCCTGTTTTCCAGGAAGGCACGATTAGCCAGCGCTGCGCGATTGAACATCGCCGCACGATCCTGAAGACTGGATCGGTCCAGCAGGGCCGCTCTGTCGGCCAGCGCCATGCGGTCCAGTAAGGCGGCTCTGTCGGCCAGCGCCATGCGGTCGTACAGGGACGCGCGGTCAGCCAGGGCCATGCGATTATACATGGCCGCCTTGTCGGCCAGCGCCATACGATTGTACATGGCTGCCCGATCAGCGAGCGCCACCTTGTCGAACAGGGCCGTCTTGTCGGCCAGGCTCATTTTGTCGAACATGGCCACCTTGTCTTCCAGGGAGGCCTTATCAGCCAGGGCTGACCTGTCAGCTAAAGCCGCCCGGTCTTCCAGCGCCATGGCATTAAACAGGGCTGCCTTATCGGCCAGAGCTGCCCTGTTCATCAGTTCCAGGCTGGCGGCATTAAACAGGGCTGCCCGGTCAGCCATAGCCATCACGTTATAGAACATGACGCGGTCAGCCATGGCGACCTTATTGAACATGGCCACTTTATCTTCCATGGAAATGCTGTTGAATAACGTTGCCCGGGCCTGAAGCGATGCCCGGTTCAGCAAGGCAAATTTGTTCTGCAACGATGCCCTGTTGAACATGGCGATCTTGTCGGCTCGATTGGCCATCATCACCATATTCGATTTGTTTTCCAGGCTTGCCCGGTTCAGCAATGCCATCCGGTCGGCCAGCGAAGCCTTGGCAAAAAGGGCCTGCCGGTCGGCCAAACTCATTTTGTCAAACATGGCCGCCTTATCTGCCAGGGTAGCCTTATCAGCCAGGGCTGATTTGTTGGCCAAGGCCGCTCTGTCCTCAAGCGTCATGGCATTAAACAGGGCTGCCCTGTCGGCCAAACTCATGCGGTTCATCAATGCCTCCCGGTCGGCCAAAGCAAGACGGTCGAACATGGCTGCCTTATTGGCCAATTCGGCCTTGTCGAACAACTCTGCCTTATCATCGTCGCCTACCAGGGCAATCAGCGTAGCGTCAGCCCCGTCAACAAGGTTTTCATCAAAGGTAATGTCGCTGGCGCTAATCTGATCGGCACGATAAACCTGCCGCTTGCTGATGGTGCCCGCCGCCCCGTCCGTGTCCTCGCCCATGGGATTGGTAATCCACAGCAACGCTACTACAACCACCAATACACCACCGCCAATCCAAATATTGCGGTTGCCACCGGACTCTAAAGTAGCCATTTCGTGCTCCCTTCCCAGGATCCAAACCGTGGCCGGTGATCCTGAATGACTTGCTCATATCGGAATTCGCCGCTAATGTACACAGGCCTCAGCCGAAAGCAATGGTATTTTATCAAACGGCATTATTTTCGACGTATATTGTGAGCTACATCACCTCAATGATGTGACCTGCGACACAAGCGCCAACCGCTATGAAATAAAGTCGTGAAATGTTTTCATACGCTCTAAAACCGGAGATCGGTAATTTGGTGGTGCTGGTTGATCAGTTCCATGAATTTTGCCGGGCTGGTCATGTTCCCGAAACCGTCGAAGGGCATTTGAAGCTAGCTCTGGATGAGTTGGTGAGCAATACGATCTTTTACGGCAATCCAGACCCGGACAGCGTGATTCAGATATCAGCCACGGTCACCGGGCAGACCATGAACATGGAGATTGTAGATTTTGGAATTCCATTTGATCCCTTCTCCCGGGATGATCCTGACACCAGTATGGGCATTGACGAGCGTAAAATCGGGGGCTTGGGGATCTACCTGGTTAAAAAGTTGATGGATCACGCTTCTTACCAGCGGGTAGATAATCGGAATGTGGTCCGGCTGCGGATCGATCTAAAGAAAGACGCCAACTCAAATAATGACTGATTTCCCCTATGAACTGTCCGATAGTGTGCTGATGGTGACTTTGGATGGCCGCCTCGACACCAACACGTCTCCCCAACTCGAGAAATTTCTGGCGGAGAAGCTCGAAACGGGTCAAGTCAAAGGGCTGGTTATCGATTTTGAGCCTACCGAGTACATCAGCAGCGCCGGTCTGCGGATTCTGCTTATGGCTGCCAAAAAGATGAAATCCAGTGGCGGCAAACTCATCCTTTGCGCCCTGAGCGATCATGTGCAGGAAGTATTCGATATCGCTGGATTTACGCCGGTGTTCAACATCGAGGCAACCCGGGATCTGGCAGTCGTTGCGGCCCAGAACTGAACGTGTCTTCCCCTTCCTCTCAAACCGATATTGCCATCCGGAACCTGGATGCCCTGCTGGAAGTGGCGACACAGATTGGGGCGGTGATCGATCTTGACGAGCTGCTGGAACTGATCGTTTCCAAAACCACGTCGGTGATGGATGCCGAACGCAGCAGCCTGTTCTGCTACGATCCCCAAACCAATGAGCTATGGAGCAGGGTCGCCGAGGGCCTCGGCAGTGAAGAACTGCGGTTCCCCGCGGAGCAGGGCATTGCCGGAGAAACCCTCACCACCCGTAAAATCATCAATATTCCCAACGCCTACGAAGATGCGCGGTTCAACCCCTCCTTCGATAAAGCCACAGGCTTTAAAACCCGATCGGTCCTCAGTGTCCCCTTGATAACTGCCGGCGGTAATGTAGTGGGAGTGGTACAGGTCCTGAATAAATCCAACGGCGAGCCCTTCGGGCCCGATGATGAAAAACTCCTGATGGCTTTGGGAACCCAGGCTGCGGTCGCCATCCAACGATCCCAGTTGGTGCAAGTGCAACTGGAACAGCAGAAGACCCACGAGGCGCTGCGGCTGGCCGCCGAAATCCAGATGAATATGCTGCCGAGGAACGACGAGGCCTTCCTGAAACAAAAGCGACTGGAAGTGGCCTCATATCTGAAGCCCGCCAAAGAGGTGGGGGGCGATTTTTATGACTACTTTCTGGTAGACGAGAATCACTTGGCCGTGGTCATGGGTGACGTTTCCGACAAGGGCATTCCGGCCGCCCTGTTTATGGCGATCACCAAAACACTCATCAAATCAGTCGCGCGCAACGGCCTGAAGCCGGATCAAGTTCTGCGCCAGGTGAATGACGACCTCCTGCTGCAGAGCGACTCCGGGATGTTCGTCACCATCTTCCTGGGCATTATTGATATAAGCAGCGGAGAAGTTGCCTACGCTAACGGCGGTCACGGCTCCCCTTATCAGGTCACTCCATCTGGTGATGTGGTAAAATTCCAGCCAGTGCCCGGCATCGCGCTGGGTGTGACAGACGCAATCGAATTCGGCGCAGGCATGACCCATCTGGCGACAGGCAATTATCTGGTAACTTACACTGATGGGGTCAACGAGGCGATGGACGAGGATGGAGCAGAGTATGGCTACGGCCGCCTGGAAGAACTCCTGAACCAAAAATTTGATAGCAGCACCTTGGTAATCGAGGCCATTTTAGACGATGTGGATGCCTTCGTTCAAAAAGCGCCTCAATCGGACGACCTGACCGTGCTGGTTTATCGCCACCTGTAGCAGTCACCGGCTCATTCCGTCCCGGCGACCTTCCGGGGCGCCCTGCCTTTATCAGGGAAGGGTCGCCAGGATGGCCTGTCTCCCGGACCCATCGCAAGGTCCTGCCTGACGGTGACTGCGTAACTGCTTCAGGCAGACCGAAAGGAGCCGTCGCATGAGTCGCTGCCCGCGTCTATGGTTGTTATCATGCCTGCTGGTTTTCGCCGGGCCGGGACTGGCAAGCGCGCAGGAGCATGATCGCTTCCTGGCCCGCCGTAAGGCCATGGTGGCCGAGCAGATAGCCAGCCGGGGGATCCATGACCCGCGCATCCTGAAAGCCATGGAAACGGTCCCGCGCCATCGCTTTATACCTCCGGGCGATCAAAAATCGGCCTATGCCGATCATCCCGTGGCCATCGGCTATGGACAGACCATCTCCCAGCCTTACATCGTGGCCTACATGTGCCAGCTGGCCCGGCTGGGGGCTCAGAGCCGGGTCCTGGAAGTGGGCACCGGCTCGGGTTACCATGCCGCCGTGATGGCCCAGATCGCCGATACGGTATTCAGCTTGGAGATCATTCCCGAGCTGGCCGCAAAGTCGCATGCGACGGTTACTGCCCTGGGATATGCCAATCCGGTGACCCGCCAGGCCGACGGCTACTACGGCTGGCTGGAGGCCGGCCCCTTTGACGCTATCATCGTTACTGCTGCCGCGGACCATATCCCGCCGCCCCTGATCAAGCAGCTGGCCGACGGGGGGCGCATGGTCATTCCAGTGGGCCACCCATTCCTCACCCAGCATCTGGTTCTGGTGGAGAAGCAAGATGGCCGGATCAGCTCCCGGCAGCTCATCCCCGTACGGTTCGTTCCCCTTACGGGGGGGGACCCGCCCTAACGATCTCCATGGAGACCCGGTTTCCCTGCGGGCACCGGACGCTGGCCGTGCTGCTCTGGGGCCTCTCATTCTGCCTGCTGGCCTATGAAGTAGTTCTGCTCCGCATCCTCACTTACCTCCAGTGGTACCACTTCGCCTATCTGGTCATCAGCCTGGCTCTGCTGGGCTTTGGCGCCAGCGGGACCCTGCTGCATCTCTTCAGGCCCTTCTGGCGTCGTCATCCAGGCGGAGCCCTGACGGGGGCTTTCTTCCTGACCGGGATCTCCCTGGCCGCCAACAGGCCCCTGCTGGCCGTTATCCCCATGGACAGCTTCCTGGCCGTTTTGCAGCCCTGGCAGTTGGTGTGGCTCGTTCTTCTCGGCCTGGTCCTGTTCTTGCCCTTCTTTTTCGGGGCTTTCGCGTTGATTCTGGTGTTTGCCGCGGCTCCTCGCCGGATCGCGCTGTATTACGGCGCCAACCTCCTGGGTTCCGGGGCTGGAGCACTGGGAGGGTTGCTGCTGCTATACCGCTGGCATCCCCTGGATATCCCGCCGCTGCTGGGGCTGATGACCGGTCTGTTGGGGAGCGTCCTGCTGATCGATGCAGGGCTCCGGAAACGGAGGCCATGGGTCGCGATGCTTCCACCGTCGCGGCTGGCATGGGGCCTTGCCGGGCTGGGGACCATCGCACTGTTAGGATGGGGGGGGATGTCCCGGGCTCAGATGTCCCCTTACAAGGCCCTGAGCCGCGCCCGATTGATGCCCGGCATCGAGGTGCTTCTGGAACATAGCGATCCTCTGGGTGTGCTCACCATTATCCGGGGACCCACGCTGCGGTCGGCCGCCGGTTTGAGTTTCGCGTACCAGGGAGACATCCGGCCTCAACCGGTGGCCTACCTCGATGGCAACCCGCTGGGGCCCCTGCCTCTGCTGGATGATTCTTCCGCCACGGACGCCCTGCGCCACGCCTGTTTTGCTCTGCCCTATCGCATCCGGTCTTTCAGTGCGGGCCGGGATGCGCCGCTGAAGGTCCTGGTGCTGAACGCCGGGCCCGGCATTGACGTGCAGCACGCCCTGGTGGAAGGCGCCGGATCGGTCACCGCAGTGGAACGCCAGCCGGGATTAATACGCGCCCTGGGCCGTCTGGCCGACAGGGAAGGAGGTCCACCCACCATTTACCGTCACCCTCAGGTGCAGGTGGTGGTTACCGAACCGCGCCATTTTCTCTATGGCGATACATCCCACTACGACGTGGTCGTGTTGCCGCCCATGGGTGGGATCATCGGCGCCTCCGCCGGCATGGAGGCAGTGGCTGAAAACTACCTGCTCACCGCGGAAGGGATGACCGCCATGTTGGATCGACTGTCGCCGGGGGGGCTCCTGAGTGCCAGCGTCTGGCTCGATACACCGCTTCGTCGGCCCCTGAAGCTGTTCGGTCTCATGGCGGCCGCTCTGGAGATCCATGAGCCGGAGAATGGCGACTCTCCGGGGAGCCGCCTGGCGGCCATTGGCAGCTGGAACCTGATGACAGTGGTCCTGTCCCGGAGGCCCTGGTCATCTGTGGAGCGGGAACGGATCATCGCTTTTGCGTCCCGGGAGGGCTTCGACCGGCACTTCCTCCCCGGCGTTGAGCACTCCTCGGGGGCGAGGCCCTTCCACCGGCTGGCCGACACCACCCTGACGCCGACCTTGGCCGCGATGGCCGCAGGGTGGGAGGGCCGCGGGGCGATCCGGTCACCTTTTCACCTTGATCCGCCTACCGATGACCGCCCCTTTTTCAATCACCTCCTGACCCTCAGGTCGCTGCCGGTCATGCGCCGGACCCTAGGCGCCGCAGGCTTTCTGCTGGCGGAGTGGGGCTACGTGCTGGTGTGGATCACCCTGGCCCTGTTGGCCACGGGTGGGGGCCTGCTGATTCTCCTGCCCCTGAGTCTTGTGCGGCGCGCCCGTCGACGCGATCCATCATACGGGGCAGCTGTCCGGGACAGACCCCCCGGCCTGCTATATTTCGCAGCTATCGGTGGCGGTTTTATGTTCCTGGAAATATTGTTGATCCAAAAAATGGTGCTGGTACTGGGCGATCCCCTGTTCGCCGTGTCGGCGGTGATTGCCGCCCTGCTGGTTTTTGCCGGAGCGGGAAGTATGTTGTCCGGGCGCCTGCCGGTCCGGTGGCTGGTGCCGGGAGGAGCTGCCCTGATAATATTGATGGTCGGGACACTCATGGGCGGCCTTTCCTTTTGGGCCACGGCCTGGGCGACTTGGGGAATGGCAGGCCGCTTCGTGACCGTGATTGCCGCCCTGGCGCCGCTGGCCCTGGTCATGGGGGTCTTCTTTCCGGCGGGGATACGTCGGCTGGAAGTGACCCGGTCCGATCACCTCATCCCCTGGGCTTGGGGGATCAACGGGTTGATCTCCGTCGTGACGACGCCAGTGGCTACCCTGGTGGCGTTGAACCTGGGCTTCAGGGTAGTGGGATTGTTGGGGATCGGGTGCTACCTGCTGGCCGCGGCCACCTTCAACCGCGAGGAGGATTCCCGGAGCCGGGCGGCTGACATTCAGCCCTTCATTGAGAAGTGGAGTTGGGGGAGACTTGGGCCATCATGAACACTTTTGTCCTGATATTTCAAGACTCCGCCGCACGGCGCTCCACTTCGCAATAGTCTCTCTCAGCAAAAAACAGAGGAATAGTCCCCACTACGCTGACGCCGAAGTATATATCCGTTCAGAGTCACGACGGAGGATTAGTCAGGGTATCCGGCCCGTATCCGGTAAAACGACTTTTGCGGTGACTTTTACTCGTTAATGCGGCGGAGCTCGGCAATGAAGGTGGGGAGGGGCGAGGGCCTTGGTACTAGCGGGCAATTCCAGGCAGGTTGTGCTTTTCGGCCAGGTCGGCGAACTCGGGTAATCGCTTCAGGCCATGCCATCCCGGCCCCACCAGAGCATATTTCAGCAGCGTGCCGCCAACCGTGAAGGCCGTATCGAGAATGGCAATGGCCCGATCGTATTCTTCCAGTACGCAGTATACAAACGCCTGACCAACCTGCAGGCCAGGTGCTTCGTAGGCGTCGATGGTTATCGGATATTCATTCACAGCCTGGTCAGCATGGAACCTGGCCGAATCACCCATTCCCAGGAATGCCTCCACACCAGCCAGATTCATCAGAATACTTCGTCGCTGCGTCTGGAGTTCTTGGCGGGCTTCTTCCCTCACGAATGGGTAAACCAGGTCAAAATATGGCTTAGCGCTGTCCGGACGACCAGCCAGCCAATGAATCATCCCGACGGTCTGAACAGCATATTGTCTGCGCTTGTCGCCGGTGGGGAGCAGCCTAAGTCTGCGACGAATCAGCGCGAGGGACTCATCATACTGTTTTTCAATTTGGGCGACTCCACTCTTTAAACCGAGAAGATCGACCTCAGGAATCATCCCTTCGGCACGGCTTACAGCGCGCTGATAAGCGTTAATATCTCCGGTCTGGAGGTATTCAATCAATCCCAGGCTACCATAGCCAGAAGAATTACCCGGCGATAGAGCGATGACTTTCTCAACATATGCGGCTGCCTCATCGAGTCGGTCCAGGGCGAAATAGGTGCCTGAGATTTCCGCTGCCAATAGGCCTGACTTCGGCTCCAGCTCGAAGGCCCTGAGCAGGTGGATAACCGCCCGGTCCACATTTCCAAGCCGCCGCTCGATAAAACCGATATTGGCGATGACGTCACTATTGGTGGGGGCGATGGCCAACGCCCTATGAAATTCCTGCAGGGCTCGGGCGTAATCGTTATGACCGTGATAGTAGTAGCGGCCGATAGCATTGATCACCGCCGGGGTGTCGGGGGCCAGCTTCCTGGCATGGTTCAATGCCCACTCGGCTTTGGCCAACCGCTCGGCGGACCTGTCGATAGCCCCCCACCGGGCCAAAAGATGTACTATCGCCAGTTCTGCCCAAGCTTCGGCAAAGGTGGGGTCCAGACGGGTCGCCCGCTCGTACTCCGCAATGGCTCGTTCGATATTCTCTTGGCTGCTGCCCGCATTTATGGCGCTCTTGCCTTGCAGATAGGCATCCCAGGCTGCGAGGTTTTCAGTGGGCTGTCGGGTGGCGGCTTCATGGGTGGCGGCTCCGGGGGTCAGGGTTACATTCAACGCCTCCGCAATGGCTTTAGCCACTTCGTTCTGGATGTCAAAAATATCGTCAATGCGTCGGTCATACTGCTCGGCCCAGAGGTGGACCTCAGTCTCGGCGTCAATCAGCTGGACAGCGATGACAATGCGATCGCCGACGCGTTGCACCGATCCCTCCACCAATGTCTCTACCCCTAACTCCTCGCCGATCTCAGAGAGTCGCTTGGTGGTACCCTTATACTGCATCACTGAGGTGCGGCCAATCACCTTCAGGTTGCTGAACTTGTACAGATTAATGAGAATATTGTCAGTGAATCCGTCGGAGAAAAATTCCTGGTTTGGGTCGTTGCTCAAATTACTGAACGGCAGCACTGCCACTGACTTCGCGTAGGTGACGGGCCCATGTGATGCCCCATTACTACCACCGGCCCATCGTCCCCAGATACCAAACGCCACCGCGGCGATGGCCACTGCGATGAGGGCGCCATTGCCGGTGAGGGGCTTGGTCTCCTTGGTGCGGGTCTTTCCTTTTGTTCGGACGATGCCCTCCGGGGTGATGTCGAATACCCAGGCCAGCCCCATAGCCAGAGGGAAGCCTACCAGTAGCAGGATGATGATGAGGCTGCCAATCCACTCGGGGATGTGGAGCGGCTCAAAGATGCTGTCGATGATCTGGAACAGGACGAAGGCGACGCCGCCGTAAACCGCCGCCACCCGAAAGACCCGTCGGCGACGGAGCTCCTCAATGAAACCTGATATGCCCTGTTTTTGTGTCATCATGATGGAAGTGGCTGACGAGCCGAATGTTAAGGGGAAAATGGAGAGATAGCAAAAGAGCCAAGTCGTCTATGGGCTAAGCGAGATTCTAGATTAATAATTATTGAGGGTCGAGAGTCCCGACGCCCTTAGACCAGCAGCCGAGTGCCGAATACACGCTGCCTAAACAAGCTGCCTCAGCCGCCTATTGAACTGGACTCCTGATCCAGCACATCTTCAACGGAGAGTAAGCCAGCGTCTCCGGCAGGTATCCGATTGAGAGGCTATTTCAGGCCTGAAAGGCGGGTTTGCCTACTTCAGCAGCACCATCCTTCGCCAAGCTCAGGACAAGCCATGATGGACTGGGTGTACTGGGGCGTCACCAGGCGGGCGATGTAGATGCCGGAGGGCACCGCTCCGCCGGCAGACGTTGGTGTGCCCGTCCCGCAAGGAGAGGTAGACCAGGTGATCCTTTCCATCTTCATCGCGATACACCGTGGGCGTCACATTGGACCCGGCACGGGTCAACAGCTCGGCATCGGAACCGGGTAGCAAGAATGGGGGGCTGGGCAGCTCAGCTGCCGCGGAGGCGACTCAGCTGGTCGCCTAAATCCTGCAGCTTTTCTTCGAGATCGTCCACGTCATCGGGATTCCGCATCCAGTACATGCCCGGCAACCGCAAATTATAGAGCTCGAGCCCTGAACTGAATCTGCGCCCACGTTCGACGACCTTCATCCGGGCAGTGAGGTTCAAGGGTTTTCCCTGACGGACAATTGACAGGGTAAAATCGTCGCCGTCATCCAGGTCGCGGATGACCTCGCGCAGCTCGTCCACCGATGAGACTTTGGCGGTGCTCACCTTGAGGATGATATCGCCTGCTTTGAGCCCTGCCGTCGCGGCCACAGACTTATCCCAAACGTCCAGGACCAGTAAGCCTTCCTCGGCTTTGACCTTGAAGTAGGCAGCTAAGTCTGAGCTAAGACTGGTAACTTCCACGCCCAGTTGACCGCGGGAGATAAATAAGAAGTTGGCGTCGCCATGGTCGTGGAAGTCAAAATCGAAGACAAATCCTCGTGGAAAGCGACCGCTGCCGAACGAAAAGATGCGGCGCTCGCGGGGGCTCTCACCAATGGTGGCATTGAGTTTCCGGGTGCGGCCCTTGCGGATGACTCGGAGGAGTACTTTCTCTCCAGGCTTGGTGCGGCCGACCAGTTTACGCAGTTGGCGGGGCGAGTCGATGGCCGTGCCATCGTATTCCACAACGATGTCGCCCTCCTTAATCCCAGCGGCTTCGGCGGGACTATCCTCCAACACCTCGTTTACCAGGATGCCGTTGTCACCTTTCAGATCAAGGGCAGTGCGGAGGCTGGTGGTGAGCTGCTCCATAGTGATGCCCAGATAGCCTTTGTTGTCGCCCATTTCGCCTGCTCTAACGGGAGCTATGGTGAGGATGGCGGCCACGGCCAGGGCGGCCAGACGCGGCAGAGTTGCGCGGCGCGCCGCGGTGATGAGTGGGTTAGTGGATCGCATGGGCGGACCTCCTTGTATAATGGCCGGCACCGCCTTGGCGGGGCATTGCCGCCGCCCACTGGCGCAGTTAAAAGCGGTGAGGTGACCCCTCGCCGCCGTCTGCTGAGGATTCTACTGCGGTGGAGGAAAGAAGTTCCCCGGGGGTGCGCCCTCACGCGTAGCTCCTGCCTTGCGAAGGTTCGACCGGCTCGCCATCCCAGGGTGATTGCCGCAGCAGCATACAACACGAATGCCATCCAGACAGCGGAGATAAGCGCGGTGATTCAGCCCCGGGCCGGAGAGTGGCAACCACCTGTCTCGCACTGGAACTGCCCGCTTGCGGCCGCTATTCCACGGCGAACTCCAGTGGGAAACCAAAGCCGTCCATGCGGCTCATGAGCATGCCATCCCCATCGAAGCGGAGCAGCCGGCCCGTGGACCATTGCGTGGTCAGGAAGCCCCTCTGACCCTCGCCCGGCAACACCTGGATGCGGAGTAGCGTATCATAGGTCCCGTCAAGTATAATGGCCACCTGGTCCTGCGCTATTCCATGGATGCGCCCCACCTGCCAACGCTCTTCTGCCGCCACTTGTCCAGCAAAGTAGCAGTCCCCATTCGCCGCGTTTACGCTCACATCCCAGACCTGCACCTCCGGCACATAGCGCCGCTCAGTACCCTCCGCTGCTATGCGGACCACGCCCGAATCGGTGGCCACCCAACAGCCTCCGTTTACGGGATCGGCTGCCAGCCGACGCATGGTGGGCACCGTGGCGGCCAGGACCCATTCGCGAGCGCCGTCCAAGGCCAGCCGGTAGACGCTCCCGTCGGTGGTGGAGGCAGCCGGACCCAGCCACAGCGATTGAGTCACGGGATCAAAGGCCAGCGAGCCGTCGATGCCCACCTGGCCCGGCGTTTTTATCGTTTCCAGAATTTCGCCCCGGTCATCGACTACAATCACCAAGCCGGGGAGTCTCTGCAGTATGTAAACGGCATTGCCTGTTGTTGCTAGGACCAGTTCGATGGGCAGGCCCTCCAGGACCACCCGGGTGACTTCTTTCAGTGCCATATCCAGTCCGAGTACGCTCCTGGCGTAGTAGTCGGCTACCCACACCAGAGAGCTTCCGGGCTGATAAGCCACCGCTTCCGGGCTGTTGAACTGCATCTGATCCTGATCCAGCACGTGCCCGCCGTCGTAGCTCAGCCGCGACACACCACCGCCGTTAAAGTCTGCCACCCAGAAATTGTGGGGCCCAGGTACGGTCGTGTCCGCCGGGGAGGGCAGCGACTCCCCAAACTGGGTAATGGCTTGTACAGTGTACACGTAACGGGTGTCATAGTTCAGGGGCGCGTCCGTAAAGTGGGTAAGGTTGGGAGCTACGCTGGCCAGCGCCTCATAGGGCGCGCCGGCCACGCTCCGCTGCAGGCGGTAGCTTTCCAGGCTACTTACATCTACCGGATTCCATGAAAGGCGGGCCGTATCGCGGTTGGTAACTGCCGCAAAGCCGGTAGGGGCGCCGTGGGTGATGGGGTTGAGGGGATCCAGAGGATTGGATCGTTCCCGCTCCGAGCAGCCCCAAGCGACCAGCCCCGCCAGCACGAGTGGCCAGTGCCTCATGGGCTCAGAGCAAGGGAGATTCCCACCAGCACCAGCCCCATTTCGGCCCCGGCATAGAACCAGCCTGTCAGTCGGTCTAGGCGCTGGGTTTCCCGGAACAGGGCATCCAGGTCCGAGGGATCACCCGAATTTTGGTAGGCCAGGTAGGCAGCACTGGCCTGCCTGTGATACGTGTACGACAGCGCCGCGAAGACCGCCACCGCGCCCAGCCCCAGCCACTGCGGTTTGCGGAGCAGCTGCCCGTCCCCCCTCCCCCTTTGCGGCCAGGTCAGAGCCAGGCTGTCCGGGGTGGGGTATCGGCCGGCCTCCCCTGGTGGTACCCAGAGCGGGAACTGGTCTAACGCCGTAGAAAGGAGTACGGTTTCGCTGCTGTCCGGCAGCTGGCCTGCCAGGGGGGCCACTATCAGTACAAGACCAGCCAGGATCCGCCTGGATGTCATGGCCGCTGGAGGCCCCTGGATAGCGGCGGCTGCAGGTAGCGCAGCTCGCCCCGCCGGCCTACCACCACAATGCCGCCGGATGTCAGGCTCGCCAGGGCGATGGGTCCCTCAAGATCATACCGCCAGAGTTCCCGTCCCGTGGTCAACTCAAGCGCCAACAGGATACCCCGGGCGAACGGCACCACGATGGTGGCCGGCAGATCACCCCTACCGCCGCCCGCGGCCAGCAGGGGGGCGTTTACCAGTCCCTCACCCTGTACCCGCCACAGAGGCAGGCCGCTCTCCAGCTGCAGGGCAATGACTTCCCCGGCGGCCGTGGCCACCACTACCCTCCCCTCGATGACCACCGGGCGGCTGTAGATCGGCGCATCCAGGCGGATGTGAAACTGCGGCTCTTCCCCGGAGGAATCGATCCCCAGCAGGTTCCCATCGGAATCTCCCAGTACCAACTGACCATCACCGCTGGCAACCACCGCAGTGGGATTCAGCGAGAGCTCCCGTTGCCACAGCGGGGCATGATCTATGGCACCATCGTTCTCACGCGGGGCTTCAATCCGCGTACGGAAGGCGTACAGCGTGCCGCCGTCGGTCAGAATCAGTGCCAGGCTGTCCAAGCCCCAGACGCCCCGGTATATGCGGCCGGGGAGCTGGCGGCGCCAGATGCTCCGCCCGTCCCCGGCATCGTAGGCGGCTACTTCACCGCCCAGACCTGCCGTTACCAGCATGCCATCCGTTAGAATGACAGGCCCGGTAACGCCGCGCTTCTTGCGCCGCCACTTCAGCTTTCCCCGCAGCAGATCATAGGCCCGCAGTTCCTGCCCCCTGGCGGAGGCGATGTAGAGTGTGGACTGTTCCCCGGCCACCAGTTGGGCCGTGATCGCTTTGCGTAGCGGCCGCAGGATGGGACTGTCCCGCAGGCCGGTCTCCAGGTTAATGCGGTAGAGTTCGCCGCGATGGGTGGTCACCAGGATGGCCTGGGATCCCAGGGGCAACAAGGCGGCGGGGGGGCTGCGCAGCTTCACCGTCCAGGCCAGCTCCGGTTTGGCCCGCAGGTCGAGCTGGGCAGGCGCGGAATGCAGATCCTCAGGGGAGAGCCGCAAACCTCGGCCGCAACCTTGGGCCAGTACGATCAACAGCAGCGCGGCCAGGGCCGGCGAATTGCCGTTGAGGAGCAGGCAGGGCCGGGAACCGGTCATCCTCATCAGTAGTCCCAGCCGAAAAAGAACTGGCTGAACCACGGGCTGTCCGAAGAACGGAAATCGGTCCGTTTGCCCAGGTCCCAGCGCACTACGAGCCCGCCCATGAACAGCCCCCGAAGCCCAAATCCGTAACTGCCAATAAAGCCCGGGAAATCCCGGTCCCATGCATTGCCCACGTCCAGGAAGAAAGCGCCCCGGATAGGGGCCATTCCCACTGCATAGTCCCGCAGATTCAGCAACAGGCTGCGGGCGAAGGGGAAACGCAGCTCGTGGTTGAGCAGGATGTACTTGCGGCCGGCGACCTGGGTAATGCGATAGCCCCGCAGGCCCCAGCTCCCGCCGATGTAAAACCGGCGGATGTCCCTTCCGTCGTTGTACCACAGCATGGTGCGCTGGGCGAATGTCAGCCGCCGGGTCAGTCGCGAGTAGAGGCGGTTGTCCACCAGCAAGGTATAGTTGTAATTCCGCGATTGGGCGAAGTTGAAGGTTAGCCCGCCGGTGACGCGCAGCCGCCAGCCGTCCACGGGTCCGGTGGGCGCCCACAGGGAGTTGTCATGGACGAACGAAACGTAGTTGGAGACCAGCAGGGCTTCCACATCCGGTTTGCCAAAGAATTCCTTCCGGCTGCGCCATAGGCTGCCGCTCAGTTCCACCCGGCGAAAGACACTCAAGGGATAGTTCATGGCCCCCCGCACGCCTAGCGCCTCCTCGAAGAAGAAAAATCCCTGGAACGGGTCGTAGTACTCGTTGGCGAAGCGGAACATGCCCCAGGCGTGGTTGACCCGGTGCGTGAGGTTGGTGGTGGTGGCGGCCAGGTTTAAGCGGCTCAGAAACTGTGAGCTGGTCTGGGCCGTATTGGCAATGAGAAAGTGATAGTAGCGGTTGCCCAACATATCGGAGATCCCCAGCTGGACACCACCCAGGAAGCCGAAAATGGGATCGTAGGCCACGGCGGTCTGGGCAAAGTCCAGACTGTACTTCAGGCGGTAAGGGCGGCTCTCGGTGGCGCTGGGGCCCTCATAGCGCGGCGGGGTCCATGCCCCCGCTGGTGGCTCAGGTCCACCGGGCCTGCCCGCCGGTGACGCGAGGCCAGAATTTCCTTGTGCCAGTTGCAGCTGGAAGCTGTAGCCCTGAAAGGCCGTGATGAGCAGACTATCCCCCTCCAGGGACAGCACGTCGATGGCGCCTGTGTGCAGGTTGGTTACCGGCGACAGCGTCGCTTCTGAGATATTGCTCCCTCCCTTGCCGGGCAGGTCCAGCCGCCAGATGTTGGGGGTGCCTGAGCGGTCGGACACAAAATGAATGGCCCCGGGGCTGGCTGGAGACCACCGCGGCCGCCGGTCCGCATATGGCCCACTGGTAAGCATGCGCAGCTCCAGGCTGTTCAGGTCGAGGAGAAACAGGTTCGTTCCTCCGTCCAGCCGAGGCCGGCCCCGGTCCGAACTGAACACCACCCACCGCCCGTCGGGGCTGAACGTGGGATCCCGGTCCAGGTAAACGTCGTGTGTGAGCCGCACCACAGCGCTGTCCCCCACCGTCCAAAGATAAAGGTCGCTCGTTCCGCCCTGGTCCTGGGCGCTAAAAATAATCCGGCCACCGTCCTTCGACCAGCTAGGCGAGCGGATCGTCACCAGATCGGGGTGGGCCACTTCCCCCACCTTCTCCAGGTTCTCCAGGTCCACCAGCTGGATCCGGTCGCGCTGGTACGATTTGGCCACAAACGCCAGCACCCCGTCGCCGGAAACACTCAGCCCGCTCTGGAGGAAATGGAGCGACTCCAGGTTCGGCGTCCGCTCCCCCCGGATCACCAGCTCCTCCTGGGAGCCCCTGAGGTTCTGCCGGTAGACGTTGGTGTACCCGTCCCGCGAGGAGAGGTAAACCAGGTGATCCTGCCCCTCTGCGTCGCGATAAACCGTGGGCGCCACGTTGGACCCGGCACGGGTCAACTGCTCGGCGTGGGAACCGGGGAGCGACTGCTGGGACAGGGCCGCGGCAGCTTTCTGCTTCAGCGACAGCCGCCAGTTCAAGGTCAACTCCCGGTACGCTTTGCCCGTCACCGCTGAAAGCGCGTCCTCGAATGAATCGTGCTGATAGATTTCCTCCATGACCTGGCGTATGCGATCAGAGCCGTAGGTTTCCTCGAAATAGCGCAAGAACGCCTGGCCTTCCTTGTAGAGCAGGAAGCCCGCCGACATGAGGGACAGGCTTTCCAAGGGCAGGAGATGGTCGTGCAGGAGGGCGTCACGGATCACCATCTCGGCCTCTGTGTCCCAACCGGTGGACCACCACTCCGCCATCCCCTCAATGAACCATAGAGGCGGCAGCCGCGGATCCAACACGCCGCCCAGCTTGGCCATGGCGTTGATCTTCGAGTACATGAATACATGCACCAGTTCGTGGCGGATCACATGCCGGAAGTCGTACATCGAGCCGTTGTTGGGCAGCACCACCCGTCCCTTCACAAACTCGAAGAAGCCCCCCACCCCCTCCGGGATCATGAACGGGGCCGTGTTGGTCTGCTGGAAATGCAAATGGTTGCTGTAGATAACCAGCGGCACCAGCCGGTGAAGCGTATGATTGAACTTCTGCTCCAGCTCGTCAAAGGCCTCCTCAGCCCAGAATCCGGCCGCCCGTGCCAAGTCCTCCTCCTCCGGGTAGTAAAATAGTTGGAAGTGGGGCGTGGTCAACACATGCCAGTCGAACTGTTCGTACTGAATCTTGTTACGGCCGAAGTAGAACTGGCCTTGGGCCGCACCCAGCAGGAGCAGCATCAGTCCCACCAGCATGAAGGGGTGGGGACCCACCAGCGGCGGGTTGGAAATACCGGTTGGCAGGCTCCTCATCCCAGTGTTTCACGGTGGCGCAGCATGCATGAAAGGTAGACAGTTGCCGATATGAAGTCCATACCTGCCGGATAAACTGACGGCCCAGTGACCCATGAGAGTTCGGCAGAGGAGGCGCGGCCAGCCGGCCGTTGGCGGCCGGATGAATTCTTGTAAGGCCTCCCTGTACATCGTCAAAGCAATGCGAGCCACTTGAGTCTAAAACCAAGAGACAAATATTGCGTTTCAAAGGTTAAGCTAACGCCTCAACTGAACCCCTTTGTATCAGCATCCACCGGACTCCAAGTCCAGCACACCCTCGACGAGAGATTAGTTAGCGAATCCGCCATGTATCCGGCCGGGAGGCTATTCCAGGCCTGAAAGGCGGGCTACTTCAGCAGCACTATCCTTCGCCAACCTCAGGACAAGCCTTGACGGACTTGGTGCAGGTAGGTGTCACCATTTGGATTAGTCAGAAAAGGGAAATAACTTTTGATATGGGTACGGTCACGATATCAGGTCTCAACGGCCTGGAATGCTTCTTCGTTATTAGTAGCTAGGCGGCGCGCATGGTTCGAACCAAAGGCCTCTATCATCTTCATCTCATCGTTCGCGATCTCGAGCGGTCCCGGCGCTTCTACCAAGGCGTATTCGGGATGGAGGAGCAGTTTCGCGCGGGTCCAAAGCTGATCTTCCTGAGTACCCCTGGGAGCAAGGACCTCATCACCCTCAACGAAGATCCGGCGAAGGCACAGCAGGCGGGGGTCAACGGTGGAGTCAGCCACTTTGGCTTCAAGCTTGCGGAGGGCTCGGAACTCAACGCCGCAATCTCGGAGGTCGAGGCCGCCGGTGGCAAGCTGCTCAGCCGCGGCGAACACGAACCCGGCGCCCCCTACGCGTATGTCGAGGACCCCGACGGCTACGTGATTGAGCTCTAGGCTGCCCGCCGCCTCTGTTTTTCTTCCGTCAACGAAACCTCCAAAGCGCTTGCTGTACGGCGTCAGAGCAATTTGAGCTACTTGGGTCTAAAACTAGGAGACACATTTCATGTTTCCAAGGACTAGCTGACGTCTCATATGCGAACCCCTTCCTAATCGCACGTACCGGATATTAGATCCAGCATTTCATCGATGGA
Source organism: Fidelibacterota bacterium (assembly GCA_004124875.1). Classification (GTDB taxonomy): domain Bacteria; phylum Fidelibacterota; class Marinisomatia; order SCGC-AAA003-L08; family TS1B11; genus TS1B11. The sequence continues at coordinate 92,182 of SCKJ01000008.1, forward strand.
GGACCTATCAGCGTACCCGGTGAAACGACTTTTGCGGCAACTTTTCCCTACTTCAGCAACACTATCCTTCGCCAAACTCATGACAAGCCTTGATGGACTTGGTTGACTCTGGCGACATTTAGGATGACGTTTATATATGCCGCTGACAATTTGAACTCTAGGACTGTGCGCTGTAATATCAATTTGGTGAAAAGTAGATTATGATGCTCCCGGAGTCTTTAGCTTTTCTTAACAAATGATAGTTAGACGGCCATGGATAACTGGAGGGCCAAATCAGGAGAATGAGTTGGGTGGACGTTCCCTAACCGCGAAGTGGGTACTGGTAGGTGTGGGCTTGCTCTTCATGGTAATCGGTTTCATCATCGGTGGCCTCCGATGGGTACAGTCGATACCGCAGAGCTACGGCTGGCTCGCGCCGTTGTTCTTGGCCCTCGGCACCGTTGGGACACTGACGGCATGGTTCGGCCTTCGAAAAGGTCGGCGATGGCCGTTGGTGATTCTCGCCCTTCTCTATGTTCCATGGACGATCATGGGGCTGCTCGGGGATGCCATGCAAGGGTACTGGTCCCTGGTTTCGGCCGAGTGGCTCGGCTTGCTGCTTATGGCCTGGGCAATCACTACAATCATGCGGCGGGCCGTCTAACAACGGCATGCAGCTGATCGGCAAAAGAGTTGGGCGTTCTGTTAGGGTCGGGCAAAAAGGGGGCCCAAGACCTCGCCTCGAGTATGCGCCATCAGCTGCCTGGCATATGACGCGAGGCTAGAGCCCCGGGCAGCTAATGGTACGGAGAAGGCGGGTGGGGGGGATTGTCAAGGGAGTGCGAGATAGTAAACGCCATCCCCGGGTCATCCCTTCAGCCCGGCGTCCGCTCGAGGCTGCTCCCGCGCAGCATTCTGAAACAGTACGGCCGACACTACAAACAGCATGGCAAAGAACGCACTCAGAACAAACACACGGAACACGCTTGGTGCCCAGGAGGTAGCTGGGGGCGGCCAGATAATCAGCGCGATTGCGGGAACCGATATTTGAGCGAGCGCCGCCGCATACAATGTACCTGCCATTCCGCGCGGCTTAAAGCGTGCCATAAGGGAACCGATGAATCCGACAGCGAATACTGCTCCATACAACAGGTTGGCGGGTTGACCTTCGTTTCCGATAATGCCGACGGCACCGTTCACCCAGAAAAGAAGGAAAGCTGTTACAAGCCCAATGCTAAAAGCGACTCGGTACACGGTTTTCTCCGACCTTCTCGCTACCAGTTCGTACGCAAGGCCTACCCCGAACAGGAGAGCACCCATAACAACGAAATCGGACAAGTCCCAGTTCACTTCATTAGTAAATTGCATCGCCACCAGAGGTATCATCAGTAAAAGCGCTATGACGACAGCCCACAAAGTCAGTCTTTTTGTAATGTTTTGCGTCAAGATCATTGGTATCCTTTCTCTCATAATTCCTGCAGACGTTTCAACGAACACCCAAAGCGCAAGAGCGAACAATCCTTCTCCAGCTGCTTGGCGCTCTCGGCAGAGGTCGTTGAAGGTCTGCGCCATTCCCTCACCGAAGCGTTCGCGGTACGGCTTCGGGTAGAGGTGCAGCAGTTTTGCGTATAGCTCCCGGTAACGGGCGGTTGCGTGCTTATATGCCATAGGCGTAAGTATTGGGCGAAAGCCTTTCGTGCTCGGCAACCGCCACCACCTCTCGGTATCGCTCTAACTCCGCTGCAAGCGCTTTCTCACCGAGACCGGTGATTTTGTAGTACACTCGCCGTTCATCGTCCATATCGGGATCTATTTTCTTGTCGCTCTCGCGTATCAGCCCGGCTTTCATCATGCGACCCAGGGAACCGTAGAGCGTTCCCGGCCCCATGTTCACTTTTCCCTGCGAATCGGCTTCAACCTGCTTCATGATTCCATAGCCATGCCGCTCTTTTATTGAGAGAACGAGGAGGATATGAAGCACCGCCGGAGTGAGGGGCGCATTGACTTTGTTGTTTGCCATACTCCGATATTATATCCGTTACGGATATATGTCAAGCGGAAATATTCTGTTGTGGATAACGCCGATTCGTTTGCGCAGCATCTCAAGGTTCCATTCCTGAAGGTCACGCCCATCCCCTAAGATCCTGCCTGAGGAGGGCGTATAGAGCCGTGTCGGCAGTTTGATCTGTGTGGCCTTTCACGAGCCATTCTCCCCCACCGGGGCCAGTTTCTGGCCCGGCTGAAGATGCAGGTTCACATTACCGAGTGCCGGTTGATCAGAGCCTGGGTGAATGAAGGTTACATCCTCAAATTCCAGTCCCGTTCCTGGGTCAGGACCGGATCTGGCGCCAGTTGCGTGAACAGGCATATTCCATTCCAGGTAGTCGTGAGATTGAGAGGTAGAACCACCAATGGACGGAGGGTACCCGCAGGTATCTACATTGCTCGCTTGACAACGCCTGAGTTCAGTCAGTCAGAGAAGATCGTGCTGCTGAAATAAGAGGGTAACAGTTTCTCAATCAGCAACCCTGCAGCAACCTACCCCTTACTCTTCCGTCTGAGAACTCTATTCTTTTGAAACACTGCGCTAAAGCGGCTTAAACTCCCCTCAAACTCACGACATTACTCCTCGAACTGGTGAGATTACCGATGTAATTGAAGTAAAACTGACGAGGTTTTATACATTATCTGGTGAGTTTTAATAATGTCGAGATTATAACAATGGAAGGACGCTTCAGCAGAGGAAACGTTATAACCTGAAACCACAGCACCAAGCGGTGGCTGCATCATGAATAGGATGCCCAGAAACTCTCTCTTAACTTTAATCTTGATCCACCCGCAATGCTTTGAGGACGTACAAGGTTGAATGAATAGTTGGTCAAACTGGGTCTTATAATGCCTGATTTAGACAGAAGCATTTTGTTTCCCCGAAACCGTTTGGCGGTTTTCTAAACTCGTGCCCAATCCTCACCGCAAACTCGCAGCGATCATTTTCACCGATATTGCCGGATATACGGCCTTATCGGCAAAACTTGAAGAAAAAGCACTCCGGCTCATTAATCGCCAGAGAGAATAGCTCGAGCCGATCGTGCACAAGCATAAGGGAGATTGGCTGAGGGAAATTGGTGATGGCTTGCTATTGAGCTGCTCCAGTTCCAAGGAAACGGTCAACTGTGCGATTGAGATACAGCAGGCTACTAGAGAAATCGAAGATCTCAACCTGCGAATCGGAATTCATGAGGGTGGCATCCTGGAGAAAAATGATGATGTTTTTGGCGATGACGTCAATATCGCCTCGAGGAGCGAACCGTTCCCAGCCGAGGCGGATCTGAGCATGCTATAACAAGGGAGGGGGGCAGCATTCTGGCTGGCCAATACCTACCCAGCCATGAGGGGTCGGTGGAAGAAAATGGCTGCTATTAAGCATCACAAATCACAGTCTATGTTATTCGTATATGTTCTGGCATTTTTTATTCTGTTTAGCCTGGCGGGCTTCTTAATCTCGATAAGGCCCCCGAGAATTACTTCTAACACCAGTCCCGCCGATTTTGGGTTACGATATGAGGAGGTTTCATTTCCGACCACGGACGGCCTCGAGCTGAAGGGCTGGTATATCCCCAACCGGGGGGACCAAGCTAAGACGGTCATACTCCTGCATGGCTATCCTGCCGATAAGGGAGATATTTTACCCGTCCTGTCCTTTCTAAGCGCCGATTACAATCTCCTGCTCTTCGACTTTCGCTATTTGGGGCAGAGCCAAGGCAGGATTTCTACCATCGGGGGGAGGGAAACAGAAGACCTCCTGGCCGCGATCCGCTTCCTCAAATCGCGCGGCATAGGAGAAGTGGGTGTGTGGGGTTTCTCCCTGGGGGGCGCCGTGGCATTGATGGCGGCTAAGGAGGCGCCGGAGATTAAAGCCATCGTTTCTGAATCTAGCTATGCCCGGCTGGATCTCATGGTGCGCGAATTCTACCGCATCCCGGGTTTGAAATACCCCCTTGCCTACCTTACCGGAATGTGGTCCAAGATTTTCCTGGGGATTGACCCGAAAAACGTCTCACCGGCCGAGAGTGTCAATGGACTTGACATACCCATCCTTATTGTGCATTCGAAAAACGATAGGGTAATCCCTTTCCGGCATGCTCTCCTGCTTCAGGAGGCTTTAAGAGATAACCCCAGGGCAGAGTTCTGGTTTGAGGAGAAGCTGGCACATGGACAGGTCGGCGGAACGTATCGGAAGCGGATCGAGGCGTTTTTCGAGAAGAGCCTGTGAGTGATCACCCGTAAATCATCGGGACAGGCATCGTGATCTGACGCCTGACGGATACCTGACAAAAGTCTACGGGCAGGGGCGCATTTGCTTGTGCCTCTGGCCTGGGCCGACCTCCTTTCACCCGTCCGCCTGAAAGGAGCGAAACACCGTGGCCGCCATTTTTACGTCCAAATCGTACAAGTTTCTGGAGGAGCTGCGCCATAACAATACGCGCATCTGGTTCAACGCCAACATGGACCGCACTATTGAGGACGTGCGCGACCGGCTGAGCGCGTTTATCATTGCCATGCAGGAGCCAATGCCCGTCTGGCCGGCCCAGCCGGACAGGCCTTTCACGGTTTGGGTTTGGTATCATAAGGATGGAAAATCTTATGTAACGGGCAGAGGTGACCGAATTTCACCCTTCCATGGATCAGGTAAGAGCGGGTCCAGAAACTCAGGCGGCGCTATCCTGTAGGTTTAACCTGTTCCTGATAAGTTTACGGACAAACGCCGGTGAAATAAGTTGGAGCCACATGAGCAGCTTCAGCCTTCCCGGAATGACTACCTCCGACTTTCGCCGAACGATCGCCTTGATAATTTTTTCGCTCACCTCCTGTACGGAGACCGCGTCAGAGTTATGGGCTCGCTTGGAGGAGCCCATAATTTTCCCATCGGGACCGTAGGCGTTGGCCCTGAGCGACGTGCCTTTAATCCATGTGGGCATTACTACCAGGATATGTATCGTCTCTTGCTCAGTAGCCAAGGCATCCAGAAAGCCCTGCAGAGCATGTTTGGAAGCTGAATAGCCGGTGTGGAGGGGTATCCCCACCTTGCCTTGAAGGGAGGATATGGCTACGATGCTGCCGCGACTTTCGAGCAAATGAGGCAGGGCGCTATGGATGCAATTCACCGGACCCAGGTAGTTGGTCTCCATCAACCTTGAGTAGATCGAAAGGTCGGTAACGTCTTCAAATCGGGCCCACATGCTGACGCCGGCATTGAGCACCAGGTAATCAAGCGTGCCATAGCGCTCAACAGTTCTGGCAATGAGGTTCCGGCAATCTTCCAGCCGGGTGATATCAGTCCTTAAAGCGAGCGGCGGGGGTGCGCCTGCGGCTTCGCAATCCGCTGCCACAGATTTCAAGGCATTTTCATTTCTGGATGCCAAGATCAGATTGGTCCCGTAGCGAGCCAATTCAATCGCGAGGGCTTGCCCGAGCCCGGACGACGCGCCAGTGATGATGAAGGTCTTGCCAGTCAGGGCAGCCTTGTACCTGGAGAAAAAAGATGCCACGCTCAGTCAGTCAATATTGGGTGAAGCGAGTGCGAGGCCACCGGAAGTTGTCTACGACGGTGCCAGCTTAGCCGTCGGCGAAGATATTGTTTCGCAGGCCAAAAATATTCTGGGGATCGCTGGCAGCTTTTAGATCTTTCAGCAGCTTGATGCTGGTCGCAGACATGATTCCATCCATGAAGTCTTTGCGCAATTTGCCGACCCCGTGGTGATGGGAAATGGAGCCCCCGTGCTCAATAATCGTGCGTCTCAATTCGTGCTCTATTTTCGCAAAAATTTCCTCTGGCGCTTTAACACCTTTGGTGTAAAAGCCATACATGAAATAGATACACACACCGGTATGGTAGGTCTGGGTAATGCGGTAGGAGACATATGACTTACCGGGGAGCTTGAACTCCTCATGTTTGGCGTGCACCATTTCGCTGACCGAGTTGGTGACATCGTGAATCCGGTCCCATGGCGCCGAGGTTTCAAAGGTTTCCCCAATGACATGCAGATCGCTGAGAAAATCGCGGATATAAGCGATGACAAACGTGAGCAGGTATCCACGGCGGCCGTTTTCCGACCCTCCAGGTATGCCGCCGAAGCGCTTGCCGATTGCGTAAATCCTCTTCTCCTTTAGTGCAATCTCCTGGGAGCTACCTTCAAACAACAGCGTCGCGGCCACCAGTTCCGCCGCATCGTATCTTTTTATGGAAAGCAGGAAGAATTTCTGGAGCCGGCTCTTAATCGATTCGAAAAAAGTAGGCGCCGGCTTTAGAGCCAGTCCAAACCTGAACTGGACATTGTCAACCAGCCTGACGCTGGTGGGCAGCACTCCCGACCGGTAGAGGTCATACAGGAAGGAGACCCCCGAAGCGAAGTCGGGAAAGATCAGGGAGCCGTACTTTTTTACTTCCGGCAGCTTGTGGATTTTCAAAACCGCTTTCGTAATGAGCCCCAAATTTCCTTCGCTGCCGAAAATCAAATGCTGCGGCTGCATCCCCATGGATGTCCGTGGCATAGCATCCACCTGCTCAATGATTCCCTCCGGGGTAATCAGGGTAATATTTTCGATGATCTGCTCGATATTGCCGTAGCGGTTTTTCTTCATTCCACTGGCATTGGTGGATATCCAGCCGCCGAGGGTGGAAAACTCCACGCTATCGGGCTCGTGGCCGGTCATAAAACCCTCCGCCTCAAGCAGCTGCGCCAGATGCTGCCCGGTAATGCCGGCCTGCACACGGGCTTGAAAGTTCTCCCGGTCAATCCATTCGATGGCGTTCATGCGCTGCATGTCTATGGAGACCACCATACGGGTCTCGTTTTTCGGCAGAAGGAGGGCATTACTGACGCTGGTTCCGCCGCCATAGGGCACCAGGCAGATGTCGTGTTCCTTGGCCAGGTTCACAATCGTTTGTGCATCGTCCTCAGACTGGCAGAAGAACACCATATCCACCACCCGGGACAATTTTCCGTAAAGGACCTTATATACCTCGTCAGCTGATGTTTGGCCGTGGCTATGCACCAACCGATCACGATTATCAAAGGATATTTGCCCAGGATCGAAGGCGACTTCCGCAGCGCTGCAAAATGCTTCGTTGCGGTTTGGGGGATCAACCGGTTTCTCAATGACCTCTGATTTCCGGTCCTGCAGATCGAGCGGCACACCTAGCATCTCCTCAACGTAAGGAAGAAAGCTGGGCATCTTGTATCCCGAGAGGGAATACCGGCTGCCAGTGAGGGTTACGCTGCGGTCGTCGTTTATGACGAACTTGGTATCAGCATAGCCCCACTTATGATCGTGGACGGCATCCTCAGCCTGAGGGGGAGGTGCTGGGAACGGCTCTTTAGCCATGCTCAACCTCGCCGAGGCGCCGGATGGTATCCTCGATATCTTGCGTCATGGCGGCCACTGCCCGATCCTCCGCCTTCTTGGCATCGAGACCATCGTAAGCGGCAGCGTCAAAGGACTTGTCATAGTAAATCGGCTCGCCAATCATTGCCGTAATGCGCGTCGGTTTCATAAATATGCGTCCTTTGGGCAAGGCTTCATGGGTGCCTTTAATATGGACCGGGACTACCGGCAGTCCCAGATTGATGGCAAAGGCAGCGGCCCCTTTCTTAAAACGACCCATTTCACCGGTGAGCGAACGGGTACCTTCAGGGAAATAAATGAGGTTCCGATTACCTTCAGCCAGAAATTTCCGTGACAGATCAACAGTCTCCGTTATGGATAGTTTGCCGTCACCTGCCCTAACCCGGTCAATTGGGATGAGGGTCAATATTATGCTGGTGAGGAATTTTTTGAGCTTGTCATCAAACCAGTAGTCCTTGGCGGCAATCATGCTGTACTGATTGAAGTGCTCCTTCGAGGTTGACATCAGTATCGTCACATCCATATGGCTGTTGTGATTGCTGCAAAACATGAAGGATTCTTCGGGTATATTCTCCCGGCCGTATACGGTGAGGGGGCAGTAGAGTGATAATACTGTCCGGCAATAATACTCGAACAGATATTTCAGGAAGTTCAAGGGCCAAGAGGGACGCTTGAACAGGTATTCGTACTCAGGTTTGACTGCTATATCCTGAATGGAACTCACCAATGCGTCCCTAATCGGTGCCAATCCGGGCTGAATCGAGGCTGTCCCCTTGAGCCTGATTATTTTCTAGCGCCAGGCCCTCCTTGTCCAATTTCATGACATACTGCTTGATGCCGGGTATGTGGACTTCCCTGAGATACGACGGAATATCGATAGAGGAAGTGTCGAAGTTGAACTTCTCACGATCTTCGGTCGCCAGAGCTCGGAACAGCTCTTGGGTATTGGCAGTATCAAATTCCGCATGCAGCTGCATATAAGGGGAATATATCCGGACATAGTATTGCAACCACTTGAGGGCCTTCAGAATCACTGCAAACCGTCTACTTTGCCTATCTGCCCATTTGAGAGGCAATAGCCTTAATAACCAGCTCCCCAACTCCAATCGGAATATCATGAAGCGCAAGGTCCGTTGAAACTTCTTCAGCTTGGGGAACTTCCAGGTCGGGACGACCACCGGTTCACCATTCCGGAACATGGGTGCCATCTGAAAGTAGTGGCGCGTTTCCAAGTAGAACTGGCGGACAGTGATGGAACGGTTCGGCCCGGTAGCCACATTATAGATTTTGAAGCCGCCCTGCTCATGCGTATAAACGGTTGCAGCCAGAATGGCATTGGTGACAAAGTCGACGGGGATGATGTCAACGAGTGAGTCTGTATCTCCCGGGAAATCGGCGAGTCGGCCCTTCCCGTAGCTGATGATAAGAGGGTCTACCATGCGCAGGCCGTCCAGCCATCCGGGGTTCGGGTCTTTCAGGCTGCTCTCAATGATCGAGGGACGAATGATGGCTGTCGGCAAATCGCCTCGCTCACGGATAACCATCTGCTCACCGAGGGCTTTCATATTGGTATAAGTGTCAATCCAGCCATGCATCTTGGCTCGTTCCAGCCCGAGGTCAACCAACGTCGATTCGACCCATTGCGAACGAACATATTCAATCTGCTCCTCCAGTGTGCCCCCGATCTTTCCGTTACCATTACGAATCATTTTGAGGGCTTCAGCCTTGAATCGCCGGTTACGATGGGGGTGGTCGGCTTCTGCCCGCACTTCGGCGCTCAGCCGTGTGATTTCAACGATTTCAGCTTCCAGCTCGAGCGGAACTACTTTCATTTTGCCGTTTGCCGGCTGGGGGCCTTCTATGAGCGGCTGATAGATTTCTTCGGGAACGAGGCCGGGCCGGAAACCGCAGACAAACGCAGTCGATACGTGAATGAATACGGCATTATTGCAGTTTTTGGCGAAATTCACTGCATATTTGGCGGAGAGCGTGTTATTCTTGAGAGACTGATCGATGGGGGGATCAAACTTGACCAGCGCGGCACAGTTGATGATGACCTGAATTTCACGGCAGATACTGGCGTAAACGTCATCCGGTAGCCCGAACCGCTCCTCGGCTAAATCGCCCTCCAGCGCCTCTACTTTACTCACCATCCAGGTGGTGAAGCGGTCACCGTGTTGTTTCCTGAGATTCTCGAATACATCTGCTGTCAATAGTTCATTTTTCAGCCGGTCCGCTGCGGATACCATGATTCCCGCAGGTGATTTCCGGCTCCTGATGAGCAGATATAACTTGGCGATTTCCGGCATGTTGGTCAGTATCTTGGCAACCAGTGACTTCCCGAGGAATCCGGTAGACCCCGTAATCAAAATTGTTTTATCGCGAAAATAATCAGGGATTGATCTCATAACGTGCATATTGCTCATTTAAGAGCTGCTGTGTCCATTCACAATTTAATATAATTCTGGGGTTAACTAAATCCAGCTCTCTTGAGCGAAAAGTAACTTAGACCGTTAGGTTGGAGGTTGTCATTTGTACGCCGTCAAAGAAATGTAAGCTACGTGTGTCTAAAACTAAGAGACACATTTCACATTTCCAAGGTTTATCTGACGCCTCATTTGAAGCGTCCTCTGCTTGATCTTTTCCCGCCTGTCCAGGATTTGTCTGCTCCTCCCTTCATAGACATCAACGGGCTTCACATTTTTGAGCGACTCATGATACCGCTCATGATCATAGTACTCGATGAACCTGGCGATCACCTGCTCAATGGGCGAATAATTAAAATTACCCTACAATGTGAGTCAGCCAACTCTGACGAACCCGCCACCTTGCCTCCGCTCTTGAACTCTGCATTTTCCGTTGAAAATTTTACCCCAAATGGGCACGCTTTGACATTGAGGCAGTGTGTGGCTTGTAATCTTGGTTACCGCTGATGCCTTTGTCTGTATTTTTGTCGGATTTTGGACAGTCTCCGGAAGGGAGATATCGTAACATATACATGTCAATACGGCCATTATGGTGGCCCCCGGGGTTGCTTTTTGATTGTTAAAATACAGAGATGAATTTGGGTGTCACCGGCCATAATTAGCCGAATCTTTCAGGCAAACAGGAGGTACGCAAATGAATACGATAAAAGCTGCAACAACCAGTCTCGTGAACCACATGGTCGTTACAGGGCTGGCGTTGCTTATGACCGTGAGCGGGGAGGTATTGGCACAGGCCCCCGCAGGCCCGCCTGGGCCGGGCCTGCACGCTTATACCCGGGGCCATGCCATGCGCGCCAATCCCCCCGATCTACTGGGCGGGCCTCTGACCGTTAAGGTATCCCAGGAGAACGGCAGTACGCGATTAGTCCTTCCCGGACCGCGGTTTTTGGATCCTGCTGTATTCGGGACCCCGGATAGCCCGGCCGGTTTTGACCCGGCGCCCTTTCCGCTGCTGGGAGTTGCAATAGATCTGCGTAAGAGTCGCGACGGGAAATACACCTTCGTGGATCATGCCACACCGTTCAGCGACTGGCGCGAGGTCGGAGTGGGCAGTGTCAACATGACGCTGGTCGATGCCACAGCTATCGACGGTGACCGGACAAAGGATAAGATCGATTTTGAGGCGACATTCGAGTTGCCGGACGGCAATAAGTACCGGGTCACATGCAACCAGCCGCTGGCGCACGGCATGGCATTCCCGTTCTTCGGCGGGGTGGTGACCAACCACTTAATTCACGGAGGTACTGGTATTGGGACTCGCCTGATGCCCACGGAGTTCACTTATGCGGCTTTTTGGGGTGTGGGCAATATCTACAAGAATGGCGAGCTGATCAATGAGAACCACATGATACACGTGATGGTGACGGAGATCGTCCGCGGCGAAGGGTGGAAATTGCAATTTGACGGCGGCACGGGCGACCCACCTCAAGGAATCACAATGCACCTGATGATTCCAAAATACAAGCCCGTGCCTGGCAAGGGCATGGTGGAATCGCCGCTGAAAACGATGTTCATGCCCTTCCCATATGTCAAGAAGAACATCGAGGCGGATATGAAAGCGGCCAAAAAGCTTCCTCGGCGTGAACGAAAGGCACGCCTGGCCGAACTCAAAGAGATTAAAGCGCTGATGGGTCGCACCAAAGAACACGTCATCCATGCGACAAAGGATTTAAAAGAGGGAGATAAAGGCAAGATGTACGGCATGCCGTTCATACATATTATGTTCGGCAATATTGAAATGGAAGCCAGCCGATAAACATAGGGAGTTCCACCCCCGGCAGGTAGTTCCGGTGATGGGTAACAGACAGAAGCCATTTTTTTCGGGCTTGGCCTGTTTCCTGGTGGACTATTTCCCGGGGGAATCCCGTAATCCGGGGCTTCTTATTCATGGCCTTCTTTTGAGCTACCTTTCAGCTCGCTTGAAACGGGCACTCCGGGATCTGGTTCGGATGTAACTCATATGCGCTTATTTACTCGACTTCTATACGTTCTGCCCGCTGTCGGACTTCTTTTACTCCCGGAATTCTTCGGGCTTCGGGCTTCGGCCCAGGATTCGGCAGCGGGCCAGATCATCAGACTGCGCAGTATCGAATTCAACCCGGACCGGGTCTTGGTGCAAGTCGGCGATACGCTGACGTTCATCAACCAAGATCCATTCAAGCACGACGTCTACATCGTCCGCACGGCCGATCCCAATGTGGTGATCTATCCGGCTAACACGCTAATGCCGGGTGATACGATCGTGATACCTTTCAGGGAGCAAGGCCTGTTCACGGTTTACTGCACCATTCACGGCGGGATGAAGGGTAAGATCTCCACTACCGGCTTCTTTGAGTTGACGGAAGAAGAGAAGCGGAAAGTAGCGTCCGTCAAAGTGCTGCCCCCCATCGTGAAAACCGGTGAGACGCTATTCTGGGACAAGGCCCAGTGCTATCAATGCCACCGGATAGGCGAGCGCGGCGAGGGGTTGCGCGGCCCCGATCTGACCGATATCGGATTTCGGGCTCGCATCCAGGCTCAAAAGCTAGGTCTGGACGCGGCGACAGAATACCTGGTCCAGTCGCTCCTGGAACCAGAGGCCTACATCGTGGAAGGCTACACCAATGCTATGGCGACTGTATTCCAGCCCCCCATCGATCTGAGCACAGATGAGCTCACGGCCGTGATTGCCTACCTCCAGAGTCAGGGCGGAGAGGTCGATACCTGGGCGATTAACCTCAACCAAGAGAAACTGGCGACCTTGCCGGCCATGAATCCTTTTCGGCGCGGTGACTCCGAGCGTGGGAAAGCGGTGTTCCAGGAGGTCGGGTGCAACAGCTGCCATACCGTGGGAGCCCGGAAGGCTGTCTCCATTGGACCGGATTTGACCCAAATCGGGGCCTACCAAAACTGGACCTGGCTAGCCGAGTCGCTACTGGATCCAAATGCGGAAATCGGCAAGGAGTGGCAATACGCCACCGTCTATCTTGCGCCTGAGGAGGATGATGAGTGGGCCTTGGAAGAGTTGGTTGAGGGTTTCCTGCGGAAAAACACTGACGCGGAGGTCGAAATCCTGGTGGCGCCAGAGCGCCTCGAACGCCTGCCCAGGGAGAGGGTCACCCGAGTCGAAGTCAGCGAACTTTCCAAAATGCCAGTTAATTACGTCGAGATCCTCTCCTTTCAACAGATGGCGGACTTGATCACTTATCTACAGACCCTGAAAGGGCATGCCCTGGACAACTAATCCAGCACTTCACTAACGGAAGACTCGGTAGCGTATCCAGCTCCGTATCCGGTAATCGGTACGGTTATCTACGGTTATTTACGGTAATCTGCAGATTTGGGGGTGTCCGGACTGCCGGAGGAATGGTCCCCATATGGGCATTTTCTCGTCGGGTGCCGCGGAGAAGACTCGAACTTCCACGTCCAGATGGACACTGGATCCTAAATATAGCGCGTGCCCGTCGACAAATGAAAACCCGTATCCGGCCCGTATCCGGTGAAATGAATTTTTCTGTGACTTTTTCTTATTTTAGCAACACTATCTTGATGGACTTGGTGTACCCGGGGGCCACCAGCCGGGCGATGTAGATGCCGGAGGGCACTTCCCTGCCATCACTGCTGCGACCATCCCATGCCAGGCTGTGGTAGCCGGGCGACATCTGCCGGTCAGCAAGTGCGGCTATCTCTCGCCCCAAGAGATCATAGACGACCAACTTAATGGTACTGGCCTGGGGCAGATCAAAGCGCAAGATGGTGCTGGGGTTGAACGGATTGGGATAGTTTTGGGCTAGATTGAATGATTCCGGCAGGCCATTATTTTCAGGTGCGACGAATAGCGGACTGTAAGGCCACTCGATATCAGTGAAGTCCGTATTATGGCTAAAGTCTACGGCGGCGTAACCACCGGCATAGTGAATCCCAAGCCGCCAGGCATGGTCGGTCCCGGGCACATCGTACTGTCCGTTCCCGTTAAAGTCGGCGTAGAAGTCTATGTTGTAGCTACCATCCAGCATTAGCCCTGGGACAGACACTGAAAAATCAGCTGCGTTGATGCTATCGAGTCGCACGATTCCAATCTCTTCACCCGTAACAACTCCACCCCAAGTATATGTGTAGGACTCGACCCGCAACTCAAATAGCTGGTTCAGGTGGGGTGTCATATCGGTGAAATTCACGGTAAGGTAATCCCACATTACATCGGTGAAGCTGGTGTTATGTGCGAAATCCAGTACTGCGTAACCGCCGGCATACTCAATCCCAAGCCGCCAGGCATGGTCGGTCCCGGGCACATCGTACTGTCCGTTCCCGTTAAAGTCGGCGTAGAAGTCCACGTTATAGATGCCACCAAGCATCAGTCCCGGCAGGGAGACCGAGAAATTGGCGGTGGCGATAGAATCTAGCTGGATACGCCCCACCTCGGTGCTGTCGGACAGGTCAACAACCTTGAGCTCTAAAAGCTGCCCCGCATAGGGTGTCATGCCTGTAAGATTCACTGTGAGGTAGTCCCACAACACGTCCGTAAAGATGGTGTTGTGGGCGAAGTGCAAAGTAGTGTCCCCTGAGGCGTTGTCGACGGTCATTCGCCAGGCGTGGTCCATGCCGGGAGGATCATACCGCCCATTTCCGTTGAAGTCAGCATAGAAGTCGATGTTGTAGCTGCCCCCCAACGTAAGTCCCGGTACAGAGACGGAAAAATCGATTGGGAAAGAACCGACTAGAGGGATACTCTCGACCCGGATACGGCCCACCTCAGAACTGTCGGCGAGGTCCACCACCCGGAGCGCAAACAACTGCCCCCAATGGGGCGACATGCCGGAAAGATTTAGAGTGAACAGATAGGGCCTGTATCCCGTCAGAACAATTCGGGCAAAATTACCTGATTAATTAAGAGAGACTTCTGGTTATCTTTTATTATCAGAAGGAGTCTCCAATGAGCCCGATTTCAGATGTTGAAAAGCGTGTTAAGGAAATTCGCCGGAAGACCCGCAGGAAGTATTCAGCTGAAGATAAAATCCGTATTGTGCTGGAAGGCCTCCGTGGGGAGATGACCATCGCCG
>SCKJ01000003.1 GCA_004124875.1 Fidelibacterota bacterium
TGGCCTGGAAGCTCTTTGATACGATGAATGCTCAAGATGTGCAGCAGACCCTCGACATGGCCATCGCCAAGTCGGGCGTGGACCAGATCCGGGTCAAGCACCGGCCGAGGCTGCTCTCGGACAACGGCCCATGTTATCTGTCGAAGGAACTTAAATTGTATCTGCAGGAACGCGAGATGGAGCATACCCGGGGAGCGCCCTACCATCCTCAGACCCAGGGGAAGATCGAGCGTTATCATCGCACGATGAAGAATGTGGTGAAGCTCGATCATTACTACCTGCCCCGTGAACTGAATGAAGCCATCGGCCGGTTCGTCACGCATTACAACAACGACCGGCTGCATGAGTCCCTCGATAACGTCACGCCCGCCGATGTCTATTATGGAAGAAAGGAGGAGATCGTCACTCAGAGAATGATCACCAAACGAAGAACGCTCCAACAGCGGAAGCGTTATAACCTGAACCCACAGCACCAAGCGGTTGCTGTATCATGAATAGGATGCCCAGGCAGTCTCTCTTAACTTTAATCTTAATCTACCCGAAATGCTTTGACGACGTACAGTTAAACCAGGCATAGCCGCCTCGGCCCGAATCGGCGTGATAATAATCGATATCCGTGGGATGGCTGGACCAGTTGCTGAGCAACATAGACGGCTTTGATGGATCCACGCTGGGGATGAGGGCTGTTCTATCCTCACCGGCTATGTTAATGAGAGCGGTAACGGTCCGCGGGTTCCTAGATCTGACCGTTTTGTTCCATTGGTCCAAGGCCCGCTGCCCTTCATCCGGATCTGTGATTCCCAACTTCTCCCTGAGGTAATCAATGAAGCTTACTGATTGTACCTGCGGTTTTACTGGGTACCAGAGGTAGCCAGTTGTTTCTATATGGGTGCTACCATCCTGCAGGATAAACTGCGGATGATGGCTAGTTGCTAACACTCAGTATTCTTTCTGATGAGGCATGAATGCCTGCATATTTCTTAATCGTATGATTTTCATCTTAGTAGTTTGGTTTCGAATTAGCCCCACAATATTCAACTGTGGGGTGATTTAATTATTGGGCCCATTTTGTAATTGTACTGCCCATTAGAGCCTGTTTTGTCCAGGCTAAACTGCGGGGGACCCCATGAAAAAGGTAAAATTGACGAATTCCTATATATATAGAGAGGGATTCGTCAAAAATGCCTTTTTTAGCGGAGATATCTTGCCGCATTCGACCGATCTACCCCCAATACTTCAATTATGTCGCTGGTGTTGAGCGAATTACCCTCACCGAGGAATGCCTTCACCAGTTTCGTTTTTGCCTTATACTCGTCTTGGTGATTTGTTACGAACTCCCGGAAAAGATGACGATCAGAATAGAGTGCCTCCGGGGCCCAGCCCGGTGTCACTGTGCAGCCTGTGAAGTAGGTCTGCAGAGCATTCACCAGGTTAAGATCCCTCGTGCAGAGATAAACATTTACTTGTGCGGTTGAACTATGATTGCGCAGTCTGGTCCTAAATATCTCCTGGACAAGTTCTGTAACCATCTCGTAGACCTTGATCGATTCAGCATGTTCATCTTTGAAACGCCGAACTCGATCGGTCGTTACGACTTTAAAATCTGCCGGTATTTCATTGATAGCCATCGATTTGCTCAAGTAGTAGGCTTCACCCTTATTGAGAATCCCGGTACACACTATGTTGGTAGTCTTGGCTAGATGATTTGCACCACGGGTATTGCCGAAGTGCTCGATTGAGATATTGGAGGTATCACTTAAGTACTCCTGATATTCTTCTTCTTTGCTCTTGTAGCAGACAACGTAAGTTGGAGCCCCCTTCGCGATATCTTTGATATCCTCACTGAACTGGCCAATAAACTCGGGATGCTTCTCATAGAATGTCTTCGAGAGGCTGGCATCCATGCAGATATTCAGGGTTAGGTTTGTATATTTACGTAACGCTGGCAGTTCAAGCATGCGGAAGAGCTTCGGACGGTATTCAGGATCAACCGAAGCAGTGCCATCGAAGATATAGGTTGAATAATCCTTCCAAAAGATGTTGCTGTAATGGATCGTCGTGACCGTTTTATCCTGCTTATAATACAGTCCCCCCTCCTTGATGATGCTCGATACATAGCCCGGGTAGTCAGGGTAATCACCTAAGTAGTTGTCAGCCCAAGTCTCCAGGAATGGCTTAGACCAGGTAAAGTCTTTATCCTTCGGCGCAACATACTCGTACTCTCCACCTAGGGAGTAACTGTCACGGATCTTTTTCACTGCTGTTTCCACCTCAGCGACACACTCCGGCACGTACTGTTTTGTATCGACCACTAGGGTATCAAGCATAATAGAATTCGTGGCCACATTTTCAACTAGTTTGGGTCGTTCATCGATGAGCAGTAGTTCTCGCTTGTATGTTACGCCGCCAGATTTCCATTCCGTTAGAATCTTGAGTAGATCATCCTTATCAGACATCTGAAACAGTCTACTTTGTGAGATGATGACGATGGGATAATCCTTCTGCTTGATGAAATTATATTTGACCCGGCAGTCCATGAACGAGACATCACAAGTCTTGCATTGACTCGGTTTATAGCGAGGGTATCCTTTCTGGCAATAATCGGCTGAATAGCCCTTCATCCCATAAGCGCGCGCCATATAAAAATCGAGGCCCGATGTAACAAAGTGAAGTTTTCGCTTGAGCATGTTGGCGATCAGATCGATCGTGTCATGACGTTCTACCACAACTACTGCTCCAAACCCAGGGTAATGATCAACCATAAATTTTAGGTAAATAACGATTAAGATCGTCTTACCAACGCCTGGGATGGCGGGAATAACAATTGGCTCATTGCCGGTTAGCCTGAGACTTAGAGACTTGGCAATAGATAATATTGTCTTTCGATGCTTAGGGGTAACCACTTGACCGTGGCTCTCCGACACTTTAAAAATCATTTCACTGATACTTGTATGGTCAGGTCGGAGTGCCACCGATGTATCAGAGACAATCCGTCTATTCTTAAATGGTACAGGCAGCAGGTTCACCGGATGATGGTAGAGATCGAGTGGCTTACGGTATCCTCTAATATTGGTGCGCTTACCCGGGCAGACGCCCTTCTCAATCAACTTGTCACAGGTTGGGGCGTGGTAACCCTTCTGGATGACATCAGCAATGACTGATTCAGTCACAGCCTCATCGTAGTCGTTCCAATTCTTGGTAATCGCTCTAAATCGCTCGAGACCTTCCTCGCCGAGGTGCATAAGAGTGAGCAGCAGAGCCAGCCTATCCCAATGGCCGGGATCCTTTTTGGATTGAAGATCCGCAAAGACATGACAGCCCCGCCCGATATCGTCGATATCCCCATTGCCTTTAAAGTCGGCTAGGTGAATCGGCTTGCCTGAAAATTTCTTCTGGGCACGTTTTTTCCTGATCGCCGCGACTTTTTTCTTCCCGCCGAATTTGTGGACGAGTTCATCGTAGGTATATCGCTTCGAATAGTCGACATCAACAATCTTGCACATAAATGGATCGTCCGCGTCCTTCCAATGATAAAATCCAGGGAGTCGCCATAATCTTTCTGACCCGATGGCTAACGGATCGCATCCAAGTTTCACCTGCATCGCGCGCATTAATGCCTCGCACTGATCACTATCAGTGATCGTGTCCTTTATCAGCAGCCAGTGAAATTGATATCCATGCTTGGTTTCGATGGTGACGGTGGGAATTAACTGCAGCCCCCTGATCATCGGGAGATAGTCGGCCTTCTGCTGATCAATCTCAGCTCGGGAGCCGACAAAATCTTTCTCGATCGAGACTGCGTTGAAGCGGGAGATCATCACCGTCTTCCGCTTCCCATTCTTCATGGAGTTGGCACTGAACCATATGCCACGCTTGCCAGCATTCTGTGATTCTAGGAAAGCGAAATCTAGCAGAGCCACGCTTAATGGCATCGGCTTAGGATAGGCTATTTTTTTATCGGGCTCGTGGGCTGTAAATATTTCGAACATCTCCTGCCCATGGAGCTGTTTGAGTAGTTCATCTGTTTCTAAATATTTGGTCTTTGTTTCAAAATTTGTTTCATTCATCTCTAGTGTTGGTTAAAAATTAATCTTCATAGATAAGGGCCTTCAATTCTCTGATGGACCGCTTATAAATCTGAGGGGCAACAGTGGCCTCATCATAGTAATAATCTCTGCGCAAGCGCTGTAACTCCTCGGTGTCTTCGAAGACGAATAAATGTCTTCGGCCTTCGTCTTTTAAGTGCAGTATCCGCTGCCCGTTGAGACGCAGATATGCCGTCAGGTAAAAATCCTGGGTCGCTATTTCCATAGTAAAGTATGTGGTTTTAGGGTGTTCGTCCCGCGCCGGTAACGGCGGGGTAGTGGTCAATATGTTGGGTTGGATCTAGTTCTGTAATTCATAGTGTTGTAATTTGTTATTGAAGGCAAATTATTTGCTTCCATACTTTAATATGCGCATTTTGGGCTCATAAAGCAATATTTATATTATATTTTATCAATATTTAGTACCGTCAAAATACGACTATCGCCACCTGCGGAGGGTAAATGTCGGCTCATGTAAATTTTAAAAAGTCCAATTTTCATCGATTGCTGATGCCATACGTATTGACTATGCTAAATCACCAAGATTTAAATATGACCGTCAGTCAATATCACCTGTTTAGCCTCTCGGCGCGAAATAGACAGCAAGATACGCTGAAGATCAAACCATTTGAGAAATTCCCACCTATTTATGCCGAGATAATGAATTCATCCGAAGACAGACAACAAGAGTTTGTCGATGAACTTTATCACCACGGGACAAAAATAGATGAGCGAATGTACATGCTATTCCTTGAAAAAATCATGACTTACCTGGAACCTCATCTGCCTGATCTGGATTTCAGTGATAAATCAAACCGCGGAGATGGGTTCCTCGTCCGAATGTTGATCTTTTATTATGAAGGTATAGAGCCTCGGAGAAAGATTGACTGGAAATACGATCTACAAGATATGGCGGCAAGGCTTGTGAAGAGGGACCAACGTGAAATAATCGCTATGTCAGAAGCGTACAGCAAATTCGCGGAATTGAAGCCCTCCACCAAATTCAACGCTAAAACTTATGATTTGATTCGCCGCCGCCTGAAAACCACGTATCGCGATCTCCTCATTGATGCTGGTAGTCTTAAAGATGCCTTTAGGAAGTTCAATGAGTATTTCGATAAAATTGAAAAAATCATCGATGACCCCGGCAATGCCCGCCTACTCAAACCTGGCGAGGAAGGTTTTATTCCTCTGCATTTTTCAATTGACCTTAAAAGCCGACTGATTTCGAAGTGTGCCGATATAATTCGGAGCATGAATCCTGTAGTACCTACACCGCCGATCACGAAACGCCGTAAAATGGAGAAATAATTCTGCTTCAATAGCCCCCCATTTTCTGCTCCAGGTAAATTTTGTCTATGGAGCCCATCCCTCTCAATCTAGCGCTCAATCTCCGTCCTGTGACTTGCCTGTCGGGCACGTTTGGCCGATGCCATCGAATGGACGTGCATCATTAAGACGTATCAATCTACATCTGGTGATGAAATTATTGTTCAGGGCAGCATGTTGGACCGTGAGGAACTGATTGACCTCATGAGAATGGATTTCAAAGAAGCTCAAATTAAGTGCCGAGTCGCTCCGAAAAACCAAGATCGAACAGTACTCATCTATTCGCCGCATGGCAAAGAAAAGGCGCCTTGGGCCAGCTACACAGAAATTCTTAGAGACAGAAACACTCTCGATTTTTTGTATGACGACGTCAGCGGCAATCTCTATTGGCCGGATGGGACACTTGGAAAGAGAGGTAAGTGGAAGATGGGTGTCGCTGTGCTGCTAAGCCTTGGCCAAAATACCTTCCGCGCAACCGATGCGGAAATTGCAGCAGATCTCAATATTGGTCAAAATTCTCCAGAGGCGGCGGTTCGTCAGGCCATCGCCCGGATCAACAAAAAGGTGGACAGGCTGATTTTATCTAGTGGCGAGGGATACGAACTGAACCCCGCTCTGGCGTGGCGGATGGTGCGTGTAGCCCATGTTTAGAGGTATTTGATTCACGCTACGCCCGCACGCTACGTCCATGCTACAACAAACTCATATACTGAAAGCGTAACTCAAACGACCCCAGCGCCATGGTGGCGAATTACTGGGGCGGAATTGAGCAAAAAAATGGAAGTCAACATGTCTGTAGAAAAAAATGCAGTACTTCAAAAGGACAAGGATTACGACGGAGCAACGGCTGCTCGCGTCAACATTGCACCAATCACAACCCTAGCCGGCGCAGACAGAGGCCTTGATCGGCTCGAAAAGCGCCAATCCTGGCTTAAATCAACACGGCTCGAGCTAAAAACGAAACACGCTTCATCCGAGGACGATGCCGAGAAAATTCGGCTCGTTGAGGAAGACAAAGCGCATAGCAAGGAGCAACCGCGGATCAAATCGCAGCTAGTGTTGCTCAAATCTAAGCGTGCGACAATCGTGTCTGAGTGGGCAGTAGATGCCGCTGCATACACTTTTGACGATGTTGAGTAGTAGTGAATACGGTGAGAGCGGCGTAAGCCGTTCCCACTCGGCTCAAAGGGATCCCCATTGGGATGTAGAAATGAGCCCAAAACCCAACAAGTCGGGGCGGTGCATGTGCATCGCCCTCGGCCTTGGGAAGATCTTGACGAATTCATATAACAAGGACGAAGTGATGGATAAGAAAATTTTCGAAGTAGATATCGAAGCACGAACTTCAGGGCGGATGGTCTATCCTTTGCTGGACAATGATCTTGCTGCGGCCGTCGCACGCGAGCACGATGACTACATGGAATACATCGAGAGTCTCGGGCAGACTCATCACAAATTGCCCCTCGGTCAGGGCGATTTCGGGCTCTTCGAGGGTATAGTTAGCATCAGTGCTATTGGATTGAACAGTTACGATTATGATATCGAGCAAGAAATTCAAAAATCCCCTCCAAAGTATTGCGCGATGCCAGATGACCTCGCGTCAGGATTTGAACTACCTGTTGGGTTTTACCTAGCAGTCATAGAAGATTTCAGTACTGGCCACCTTCATATCCCTATTGAAGCCGATCTTGATGCGATAAGGGTGGATGAGCATAATATGCACCTAGATCGATGGCATTTTGGCCCCACTGGTGTTGTGACCGAGATCGAACTGTTTGACATGGCAAACACGAAGATTGATTCAATGGATCTGCTTGAAACGGGTAGCAGTAGTTTGGATAGTGCGTTAATTAGGATAGCACCGCGAGCAATCAGAACAGGAGCGATTGATTTCAAGCAAATCCGATGGCTAATTGGCGATATGGATCTTGATGGCACTAATCCGGCGGATGTTCTACAATGCCTCCAAGTGATGCTTAAATAAACATAACCAAATGGGACCCAGCTCATGGAGTAGCATTTTTTCACCGCCGGCCACCATACCGGCGCTGCTTCATGGGCCTCCCATTTGGGATATCAAATAACGAGAATATTTAAGGTATAAGATCAATGCACGAAGAGCTCTTCATGACTAAAAGACCAGCGGCCAAGTTGAGGCTTATCGGATAATAGTCATGACCGTTTCATCCAATAAGTACTGCACCCATTGCGGAGCAAACCAAGAACGCTTTCTATCGGTAAAAAGTGCAGCGGTGATCTTCGATCATAGTGAAGATGCTATTCGCGCCATGATTAAACGACGTGACATACCGTTCTATAAGCGGGAGTCGCGGATCTACATCAAGTACGGAGAATTCGAAGAACTGTTGATCCGCTATCCAAGCGAATCAGAAATCATTTTGGACAACCTGTAACCCAATGAAAGGAGGTGTCCTATGGCGAAGAAACTACCTATCCGTCCGGTCATCTCCAAAAAGCCGCGGAAGAACATCTATGACTATTGGGATCTTGAGCAACAAGTATGGATTAAATGTGCTGGGTTCGATATTCATTTGTGGGACAGCCTAACTCAAACCCAGGTTAAGCGAAGGATTAAGGCTGATTTTGAGGCAGCAAAGATGGCTTTTAATGATATGTCTAGCGTGAGGGAAAAGGGCGTAGTATCCCTACCAAATTATATTAGACGCCGAAGCGTAAGCACGATTTGGGACTTATTCAATCACTATACGAATGCGAAGTCTGAGCCCTCGTTGCGACATCGTCAAACTCGATCGCCACTGACTATTGAGCGTACTAGGGCGGCTGTAAACGCGTTTGCTACTACCCTTGGCGGGAATTTACAGATTTCAACGATCACGCCCTCAAAGATTGAAGGCTATATCAAGAGCCGCTTGGACACTAACCACACGCCCGGAGGCATCAACGTAGATCTGCGTACGCTGAAGGCGCTCTTCTCATGGGGTCTAAAGAAGGATTACCTGACCTCTAATCCCTTCCTAAAAGTCGATATGTTTAGGGTAGAGCCTAGTTCACCTAGACCGCTAACTCAGGATGAGATTGCACAATTGTACGCTGTGTGTCCAAGAGGCAGCCGTTGGTACCCGCTGATAATGGTCTACTTGCTTACAGGAGCACGCCTGTCGGAGGTGCTGAAGCCAAAACTATCATGGAAGGATATCGACCTAGAATACGGAACGTTAACTCTGCCAATGAGAAAGGGAGGCAAATCGTCTGAGTTTCAAATCAAGTCCGAGTTATTGGAGGTATTTCAGAATTTGAAAGACCACCCGTATACAAAGGCTAACAGTAGTGATCCAGCAGACGCGGCCTATCCGTTTCCCTTCAATGCCTCATATATTAGTCATAAGATCAAGGCGATACTGAATGAGGCGGGTATTGATGCGACGGCTCATGATTTACGGGATTCGTTCGTAAGCCATCTAGTTTATCTGGGCTACTCGATGGAGGATGTGAGTGAGGCTGCGGGTCATTCATCGATTAAAGTGACGGAGAGACACTACTACAAGCAACTGAATGAGCGAAAAGGGCGAATGGCCATCGATCTCCAAGATCATATAATCGAGAGCCAATCTCGCGGTCAAACTAATAGCGTTTCAAAAACGAGTCCGGAAAACGAGTAAAAAACGCCCTATAGGTACCCTATTCTGACCACTTTTGAAGCCTCTCAGAAAGACTCCCAGAATAAGCATAAGGCCCCTCTTCTCGACGAGAAAAGGGGCCTTTCTATGGGTGGCTCGGGACAGAATTGAACTGCCGACACATGGATTTTCAGTCCACTGCTCTACCAACTGAGCTACCGAGCCGATGGGTCGCTGCCGACAGAGGCTGGCGAAATTACATCGCCAGGCGATCGGCCTGAAAGCAAAATGGCGGCCTCGGTCCCGCCTCAGTCAGCTGCCTCGTGAAATTGGTCACACAATCCCAATGCCCCGCGATGTAATTTCCAGTCCGCGTAACGCGTATCCTGCAACGCAATGTTGCAAGTGAGACGTTGATTTTTGCTTGAGACAGCTCTACTTTTAAGGTCCCAGCGATGGTCGTTCAAACTCCAGCCATTGAAAGTTCTGACCGGCAGCATACCGTTGCCATTGTCGATGATATTCCCTCGAACCTCACCTACTTCAAGGAAGCCCTGGAGACTTTCGGCTACCAAACCATAACGGCCGAAAACGGCAAGGAGGCCCTGGAGAAAATCATGGCCACAATGCCCGATCTGGTGCTGTCCGATGTGAACATGCCGGAAATGAACGGCTACGAGCTCTGCGAGGCGCTCAAGGGGACAGAGGAGACCCGCGACGTGCCCGTCATTTTGGTCACCGCACAGGACGATCGCGATGCTCTCATCCGTGGATTGGAAATCGGGGCCGATGATTTCCTGATTAAGCCGGTGAATCTGAGCGAACTGCAAGCCCGCGTCCGAAACCTCCTGATCATCAAGGACTTCCGTGACCAGTCTAAGGTTTACACCCAGCATCTTGAGGATGAGGTGGCCCGGCGCACCAGCGATCTGAATGCGGCGGTGGTGGAGCTCAAGTCGCTCAATGTGCAGCTGAAGGGCTCCATTCAGGACACCATTCAAAGGCTTTCCACCGCAGCGGAATACCGCGACAACGACACGGCCGCGCACATCTGGCGCATGAGCCATTATTCGAAGGTGGTGGCCAAGTCGCTGGGCCTGTCGCGCGATATCGTCGAAAATGTGCTCTACTCCAGCCCAATGCACGATGTGGGCAAGATTGGCACCCCCGATTATATTCTGCTAAAAAGAGGCAAACTGACGCCGGATGAAAAGAAGATCATGGATGCCCACACCACCATCGGGGAATCAATTCTCTCCGGGTCTGATCACCCGCTGCTGGTGATGGCGCGTGAAGTGGCCGGGAATCATCATGAATGGTGGAACGGCGAGGGATACCCGCGTAAAATCCGCGGAGAGGAGATCCCGTTAACTGCCCGCATTGTTGCCGTCGCAGATGTTTACGATGCACTGACCACCAAACGCGTTTACAAGGAAGCATGGTCCATCGACGACGCTTTCACACACCTCGAGGAAGGGGCGGGTACCCATTTTGATCCCACCTGCGTGGGGGCAATTCTGGACGCGCGGGATGATATTCTGGCGATTCAGAACTCTACCGAGCATCAGCAGATGCTCAAGGCTGAAGAGAACAAAACATAGCGCCCGCCTCCGGCATGCCCACTGACATTGCGACTGTGACCCTCAACCGCAAAACGCGCCGAACCTGGAAGGCGTTGAAACGGTTAACACAGAGACTGGTTCACGACAGCAACAACATTTATGGCGCCATTCAGGGCTATCTATCGCTCCTGGAAATGTCGCCGGACGGCAACGAGCAGCTTCGCAAATACCTGGTATCCATGCAGGAGGCCCTCGATTCCGGCATTAGAAGGAACAAGGCCCTGGCCGGATTCTATCGGCAAACACCGGTGATGATGATTGAGACCGAGCCACTTGCTCTGGCCAAAGGGGCGGTGGACCAATTTGCTGTTGACAACAGCTTTGAGGTGGTCATCGATGCGCCCGACGATATCACACCGCTACGGCTGGAAGAGCCGGCTTTCTCAAAATTCATTTCTTATCTCTGCCATCTGCTGAAGGCCGCTGCTTCCGGTGATCCGGTGATCGCATTATTGACGCAGAGCCTGGGCGAGGAGCAGCTGGGCGACTTTGTAATGGAAAGCCCACCTGGCGACTATCTACTTGTCCAAGTCCAAACCAGTGCAGGGGAGCTGGAGGGTGGCCCGACCACCTTTCTCGAACCGTTCCAGATGGCCATTTCAGACGACGCCGTGCTTGGCATGGGAGAATTATTGCCCATTATTTTCAATCATGACGGCAATCTCGACCTCCAACTGGAGCGGGAACTGCTGACGCTAAACGCCTACTTCCCCTATTAAGCAGCATGACCAATACCCCGCAAAACCCATTGCACATACTGGTGGTCGATGATGAGCCAGGCATATGCATGCTTCTGAAGGAGGCGCTCGAAATCCGTGGAGCGGATGTTGAAATTGCCCATGACCGGCGTGGAGCGATAAAGCTGCTTCAAAAACAACCGTTTGACTTGGCTTTCATCGATTTGACCCTTCCCGATTCCAGGGGATTGGACATTATTCGTGAAGCGAAGGAGTTCAATCCTGACATGGCAGGCATCATTATGTCGGGCGCTGCGGTAACGTCATTTCAGGACTTGATAGAATATCAGGTGGACGCCTACCTGAACAAACCGTTTAGCCTCGACGAAATAACCTATCTCGTCGCCCAGCACACATGGAGTCATCCTGGCGGCGCCGAAGTGGCGGCCGATTTCCCGGGCGCCCTGCTGGAAACGGCGCATCAGATTAAAACGCCACTCGCGGTGATCAAGGAGTTCACTCATCTGCTGCTGGAAAGATCAGGCGGTGAGATTTCAACGAAGCAGTCGACTTACATTTCGGTCATCAATGAAAACATCGATCACGCCCTGACATTAGTGCGGCACATCGAGCAATTCCAGCAGGCGGCCGGACAGTTGGTCCCACCTGATCTTGAGCCGCTCAACTTAGACGATCTTATCGCGTCAGTATTTGAGAGCTGGCAGCCGGTCATGGAGCGCCATTCACTGCATCTGGTATCGGATGTGGCAGATAACCTCGCGCCCGTGCTGGCCAGCAAGCCCGGGGTGGAACAGATCCTCTATAACCTCCTCGATAATGCCACCAAGTACGCGCCGGCCGGGGGCACTATTCACTTAAGAGCCTATGGTGCTGATCCCCAAACCCTGTGCATCGAAGTATCCGATGAGGGCAACGGCATTCCGGCCGACCAATGGGACACCGTATTTCAACCCTACGGGCGGCTCCCGGACCACCAGGGCTCGCCAGGTCTCGGTCTCGGTTTGACCATTGCCCTGCGCATAGCAAAGCAGATGAGGGGCGACCTCATGCTGGGCGATGAAGAGGGCGGAGGGACCCGCTTTATCTTGCGGCTCATGGCGAGCGAACCCTCCTGATCCCACCCTGCCTCGAGGGGAATCTCATTGACTGACAGGAGGGGCAAGCCTAATATCCCCTCAATAGACTAACGGAGGACCTCCACATTGTTTTTAGGACGAGTCGTTGGGACTGTCTGGGCAACCCGAAAAGATGAAAAGCTCAACGGCCTCAAATTTCAGATTGTCCAAAAGGTTGACGAGCAGTTAAAATTAAGGCCCGAGTTTACCATCGCTGTCGATTCGGTAGGCGCGGGTAGTGGCGAGTTGGTGCTCTGCGCTGCCGGCAGCTCCGCCCGCATGACCGCGGTGACGGAAAACAAGCCTGTCGACGCGGTTATCATGGCCATTGTCGATGAGGTAGATTTCACTGATTCATGAACATTGCCCGAGTCATAGGCAGGGTGTGGGCCACCCGCAAGCTGCCCGATCTGGAAGGGCTAAAGTTCATCATTCTCCAACCGATGGAGATGATGAGCAATACGGATGCCGGCGAGTGGCTTGTGGCGGCCGATTCCCAGCAAGCCGGTCCTGGTGACTTGGTCTATTACGTCACTTCGAAGGAGGCGTCTTTCCCGTTCAACCGGGCTCGTACGGCCCTGGATGCCGC
The DNA here is from genome assembly GCA_004124875.1 of Fidelibacterota bacterium. Lineage (GTDB taxonomy): Bacteria > Fidelibacterota > Marinisomatia > SCGC-AAA003-L08 > TS1B11 > TS1B11. Next base: position 13,038 of record SCKJ01000003.1, read on the forward strand.
TGTGGTGGGTCATGTCGACCGAGTCGACTTGTGAAGTGGGTGGTGGCGACACATAATCTCGACAAGCTGCAGGAGATTTTACCCCTGTTTGACAATTTTGCGGTGCAGTTGCTAAGTCTCGATGCGTTTCCGGAGATCGGTCCCATCGAGGAGACGGGAACTACCCTGGAGGAGAACGCATTGATCAAGGCGAGGATGGTCCACTCGGTAACCGGTCTGCCCACCCTTGCCGATGACACGGGTCTGGAAGTAGATGTTCTGGGTGGTGAACCTGGCGTCAGGTCGGCTCGCTTTAGCGGTCCCGATGCCACCTATGCCGATAATGTGGCCTTGCTTCTTGAGCGGCTGGGCGATCACCCGCCTGAGGCACGCACAGCCCGGTTCAGGACTGTGGCAGCCTACGTCGATGGCAGCCTTGAACAGGTGACGGAAGGGGTCGTGCATGGATCGATCACCCGGAGTCCCCACGGTTCCGGAGGGTTCGGCTACGACTCCGTTTTCAGGCCTGAGGGCCATAAGGACACATTTGCACAAATGAGCAGCGCCAACAAACAGCTTATATCACACCGCGCCAGGGCTTTCGGCGCTCTCGTCGAACGGTTGACCCTGACACTTTCTTCACTTCATCAAAAGGAGGCCTCCACCTAGACCCACTGATACCGGATTGAGTTTTATGTAGAGTATCAGGAGCATGGTGGGTGTTTAGATCAGCAACCCGGCAGGGGCTGTTTGTCCTTATAATTTTAACGGTCCGGCTGGGCGCCCAGGACACGGGGAAGGTCTATTCGCAAGCTATTAAGGCTCCCGATTTTCTCGCCACCTGGATTGAGCCACTGTTCAAACGGAAGCTCAACGGGCTTTATCTCACCGGCTGGACAACCGGACTGGCGCCCGAGGACACGACTGCGGCCCAGGCGGAAGAGTTGCCGCCGGAACTGCGTTTGTCGGCGCGGCGGGCAGCGCAGGTCATACGCCGCTTCCCGGCCATGCTGCAGCCCAAGTTGGCCGCCCTGAAACGCGTGGTTAACGTCGATCCGCAGTCGCGTCTGATCAGCATTACCCTCGAACATGACCAGACCCCGCTCTCGCTGCCCAACACGACCTCTCTCGACTCGTACATAAGCAGGCGTCTTAACTATCACGCCCAGACTCTGGCGCAGGATAAACTCTCCGCTGCCCTCATCTCAACCAGGGCAGCTGGTCCGGTCCGGACGCGCAGCGTCGAGCTGCTGGGCACTGACATCGGGGGGCAGCGCGTATCATTGAAGGTGGCCGGTAATGTCACCATTAACGGCGGCGTCAAGTTCAAGGAACAAGAAAAAAGTGTTACGAATTTCAGGGCCGGCAGTAATTGGGACCTGGATGTGAACCAGACCCAGCGATTTGACATTACCGGCAGTGTAGGCGATCGCATCGATGTTACCATTCATCAGGACAGCGAAAATATCTTCGAATGGGAAAACGCCATGAAGATTGCTTACAAAGGTGACGAGGATGAGATTCTCCAAACGATCGATGCAGGCAACATCTCGCTCTCCCTGCCCGGCACCCAATTCGCCACCGGAGGCAGTGGCAGCAGCAAGGGGCTGTTTGGGATCAAGGCCGTATCCAAGTTGGGACCTCTCAATATCACGACCATTGCCTCCATTGAGCGCTCTCAGAAATCGACCAAATCCAACCAGCTCAGCGAGGCGCTGGTCATTCAGGACCGCCATTACTTGCGCAACAAATACTTTTTTATCGATACTGAATTTCGTCGGCGGTACTATCCCCTCACCGAAGATGGGCGGCATACGGTGTACGGAGACAGGGTCATCAAGCAGCTGGAGGTTTACCTGTCGTCTACCCGTGTTACCCAGGTCAACCTTGCAGACACCTACATCGGCACCGCTTTTGTCAACCCCCCCGCCCCTGGTGACACCGCCATAGCTCTGGATGCCGTCGCAGGCCAGTTCAGGCGCCTCGAACTCAATGTTGACTATGTGCCGGATTATGAGCTGGGCGTCATTCGCATGGTCTCATCGGCCCAGAATGATGATATTATTGCCGTCGCCTATTCCCTGGGCAGAAGCGGCACAGACGCGGCGCACGATTCTGTGGGCTCCGTTGGCTTTATCAAAACTGGGAGTGATGATAGAATCATCCTGAAACTGATCAAGAACCGAGGTCAGAGTGCCACCAGTCCCACGTGGCAGCTGGAGTTTAAGAATGTCTATTCTCTGGGTGGAATCAACATCATTCCTGAAGGCTTTGATGTCAAAATTTTCGATGCTAAAGCCGCGGGCGGACGGACAGACCGCTTGGGCAATGAAACGTTCCTGAAAATATTTGGCCTCGACCAGCGCAGCAACAGCACTCAACTGCCCCCCCCGGATGACCTGATTGACGTTGCTAATTTTGCCATCGTCAAACTGTCTCTGGGCGAGCTGCATTTTCCCGCGCTGCTTCCCTTTGCCTTTTCTTCTATCCCCGGTCTGGCCACATCAGACACGGTGATACTGGAGGTGTATGATGACGAGCTCGAGGATATCGATGGCGATTTCGTCTTTGATGAGGGAGAGGACCTCAACGGCAATGGCAAGTGGGATGTGCCCGACCATTACTATGCCCCCCTCCGGCCCACTTCGGCGCGCTTTGAAATTGAGATCCAGCAGTCCAGCGTCGGGGCCAGCGTCTACAATCTTGGATTCAATATGGTGCCCGGCAGCGAGACGGTCGAGATCAACGGGCAGGCTCTGATTGAGGGCAGAGATTACGAAATTGACCTGTTCAGCAATACGCTCACCATCCTCCACATGGAAGATTACGTCAATCCCAATGTCACCATCGAGTACGAGGAAAATTCGCTGGTTTCGTTTGACAAAAAGGTGATGATGGGCATCAGGGCGCAGATGGATCTGGGGGAGAGTTCATTCCTGGGCGTGACCGGGCTGTACTACAATCAGTCGATCATCGATGAGCGGGTAGACGTCGGGTCGGAGCCCATTCGCAACATGCTGTGGGATGTGAACGGCCGCCTCAGGAGAGATGCGCCGGTGCTCACCCGCCTTATAGACCGGTTGCCATTTATTGAAACCGACGCCGGCAGCAGTTTCAATATTGAAGGTGAAATTGCCCAAGTGCTGCCCAATCCCAATCCGCTCGGCACAGGTTATGTGGACGATTTTGAGGCGGCCAAAAGGGTTACCAGTCCCAGCCTGCAATACCGCAGCTGGAAACAGTCGGCGCCACCGTTGGGCAAATATCTGCGCCAGCGCCGCAAAATGGCCTGGTGGAATCCGTTCTCTGATAGGTCTGTCCAGGAAATCTGGCCCGAGCGGGAGACTTCCATTCGCGCCAATAATCTGACCACCACCATCTTGATACTGGACGCCTTTTTCACCCGGTTCGGCGAGGAGGCGCCCACGGACAGCATGTGGGCCGGCATCACCTATCCCCTTTTGCCGGGCGAATATGATCAGAGCCAGACCAAATTTTTTGAAATCTGGCTCAACGGCTTCCAGGGGCGGATGCACATCAACATCGGTGACATCAGCGAAGATATTAACGGCAACGGAGCCATCGATACGGAAGATGAACCGCTGCCGGGCACAACCGAGGGGAACAACTTGCTTGATAAAGGCGAAGATATCGGGCTGGATGGCTGTCTCGACGAGCTTGAGGACGGAACCGGCGGCTGCTTTGGTATTGACGATGATGGTGATGGAAAGATTGATAACGGCAGATATGATCCGACTGACCCCGATGCCTTGGGAATTGACCTGGATGTGCGACCGGCTGGAGCCAATATCGACGATCCCAACGGGGACAACTGGAAGAATTCCAGCAACAATATCAGCAATGACTTCATCAACGGCACGCAAGGCAACGCGAAATCAGCGGACGGCTCCAGGCCTGACACGGAAGACTTAAACGGCACCGGCTCCTTTGCGCCCGACGTCAAGAATGACTACTTTGCGGCATCTTTCAGTCTCGATCCTAACCATCCCGACACTTCCTTTGTCGGCGGCAGCACATTCAATGAGAACGGGTCTCCCACCGGCTGGCGGCTTTTCAGGATTCCGCTCACCGATTTTCACCTGGAAGGCAGAAGCCCCATTACCTGGGACAATGTCAAGAACCTGCGCATATGGGTCGACAGTCTGGGAGGGGCCAGCGTCGACAATCGCACGGCGAGAATAGAGATCGCCCAGATCGAGTTTGTCGGTAACGAGTGGGAGGAAATCGGTATCGCCGCCATCGGTTCGGACATCTTCAGCGTGGTTGACTCTACGCTCAACCTTGCCGTTTCGGTGGTCAACACAGAGGACAACCAGGACTATTCATCACCGCCCGACGTCGAGGGGGTGTTTGACCGGCTCAACGGCATACGGCTCCGGGAGCAGTCGCTTTCGCTCGATTTTCGCACCAGAGGTCTACCGCCCGAGACCAAGGGAGCGGTGAGCAAGGAGATCGTGAACCGCTCCAACGATGCGACCTTTCTAGCCTACAGCACCATGAAAATGTTTGTCTACGGTGATGCGCAGGATGTGGACCCACCGCTGATGACCAAGGAATCGACATTCTACCGGTTCTTCCTGCGGTTGGGGCTGGGCAAAACCACGGGCGAAAGCTACTACGAGCTGCGCAAATGGCTCTATCCGGGGTGGGATAAACGCAATCACTTCGACATCGATATGGGAGAGCTTGCGAAGCTCAAGCGGCCGGAAGTGCTGCCCGACACGACGATCGTTATCGACTCAGACTCACTGGACGGCTACATGCTTGGGGATGTGCTCGTGATCATACGCGGCGATCCCTCGGTAGATCGCATTGGCCGGTATACCGTCGGCATCATCAACACACACCCCGAGCGGACGATTTATGGACGGGCATTTATAGATGAACTGCGCCTGACAGATGTGATAGTGGATAGGGGTATGGCCATGCGCCTCTCCGGCTCACTGAAGCTGGCCGACCTGATGACCACCTCATTCAGTTACATCCGTACCGATGCCGATTTCCATACTATTCAGCAGAAAATATCGCGCGGCCCGACCACCAACGAGACCTTTCAATCAAACTTGTTACTGAATCCCCATCAGCTGCTGCCGAAATCCTGGGGCGTCAGAACCCCGGTCTCCATGAATTACACCCGCTCGACCAGCTCACCTAAATATTTCCCCGGGCGGGATATCCTCGCTGGAGATATCCGTAGCGCCCCGGAGGACATTCAGCGGCGAGCGGAATCGGTGGCCGTAAAGGTCAGTTTTGGCAAATCGGCACGGAGCAGGTTCTGGCTCATGCGGCAAACTCTGGACCGGGTTACAGGAGGTGTCACCTACCAGATTAAGGACCAATCCAATAAGGAAATTAAAAGTCTGGAAGAGCAAAGCATCACCACCAATTTGAACTACCCCATTAAATTCAGTGATGAGAATTACATCAAACCGTTTGGAATTATAGGGAAGATTCCGTGGCTGGGGGATAAACTGAAGGATACACGCATCTACTATACGCCGACGACTCTTCAGGTTTCCGGCACCGTTGCGGAAATCATTTCGGACAAGGTCGTCAGGGCGGATAGTAGTACGACTCTCAACAGGTACAATTTTAACCTGAAGCGCAGCGCTTCGGCCAAGTACCGGCTCACTGACAACATTAACCTGGACTACAGCCGCAACGTGAACAGTTCGTTGGACACACTTCGCTATCACAAACTTGAGGCACTCAAGGAGTTTAACACTGGCTTGGATAAGCAATTATCCGAGCAGTTTTCTGCCAAATTCAGTCCCCGGATTTTTTCGTGGCTCAAGCCGAATCTCTCCTACCAATCGCAGTATCAGTGGAACAAGGTGAACCCCATCAATGATCCTGATCGCGGGGCAAACATCAATGTGAACGCGCGCTTCACCACGGCTTTGAGCCTGTCACCGGTAAAAATTGTCGAATCGTTTTACAGACCGGCGGGCGCCAAGGCCGGCCCGCGGAGACGGAGCCCCCGGAGAGCGATACCGGGGGCAGTAAAGGATGATGCAAAGCCGTCAGAGGTGAAAAATAAGCAGCTCGAGGCGATCCTCAAATTGCTGCATGCCGGCTCAAAAAAAATATTGCCCATCACCTTGAATTATTCCGAGACATCGAGAGTAGGGGAGTCGGCGGTGCGTGACCAACCTGGCCTCAGATACCGGCTGGGACTGGCTGATGCGTCGGGACTGGTGACCGATACCTTAAACACAAGGGGATTGGACCTCTCGCGTTCCTCCAGTGGCGCCGACTTCAGCTGGAAGTCGGGGATCAGCCTGAGTAAATCGATCAACGTGAATATCTCCAGTTCCCGGCGGACCTCCCAAAGCCGGGGGCGCAGCTCCACGACTAAAAGCGTATCACGGTCCTTTCTGGTGCTGTCAGATGATAAGGAAAATATCGGACTGCCGCTGGTGGACTGGAATATTCGTCTCTCCGGCCTCGAAAAGTTGCCTATCCTTAAGCTGGTGCCGTGGACCGTCAGTCTGGAACACTCCTATAACGGTAACCACGTAAGGAACCGCCAGAACCAGCAGCTATCTGTGGACAGTTATAAGCGCAGTTTTCAGCCGCTGGTGGGTATGACGTTTTCCTTCAAGAACGGCATCTCGGCAAATCTGCGTTATAGCGACCAACTGACGCTCAATATAAAGGATTCAGGTGACTCTAAGGAAAAAGGGAATCAATTCAGTTCATCTATCAATTACCAACGCCGGGGCGGCTTTACCATACCGATACCGTTCTACGGGGATTTTAAGCTCGATAACACCGTTAACTTCAGCCTCACGATGGAAACGTCCAGTTCATTCAGCTTTATACGGGTGGGAAACACCCGCGAATTTTTCGAAACACGGTTCAGCAAAAATCTCAGTATCAAACCGTATATTACCTATACATTTTCCAAAAACGTGAACGGCAGTTTCCGATTCGGCTATAGCGAAAGGGAAAATCCCATTACAGGGAAAACCATCACCCGCGATATTGGCTTCGATGTCAACATGGTCATCAGGGGATCATAAGCATGAGCACGGCTAATCTGTCCGGTAAACTGTTGCTGCTTTCATCGTTATCGGTGTCGGTGTGTGCCCAGAGCGCGCCTTATTTCGACGGCCGGAAAGCGTTCGATCTGCTCGAGGCTCAGGTGGCAATGGGGCCCCGATACAATGGGTCGCCCGGCCACCAGGCGCTACAGGAGACCCTTGCCACATATTTGGGGGAACGCGCGCACGATCTGCGGCTTCACGAGGCCAGCATGGATCACCCCTACAATGGCGGGACCCTGGAAATTATCAACTTCCTGGCCCGCTTCAATACGCACGTGACTCAGCGCATCCTGATTCTTGCTCATTACGACACTCGGCCGTTTGCGGATCAGGATCCCATCGAGGCCAACCGCAATACGCCCATTCTGGGGGCCAATGATGGCGCCAGCGGTGTGGCCATATTGATGGTGTTGGCCGATATGATGGCGGCAGATGCGCCCGATATAGGTGTCGACCTGCTGTTTGTGGATGCCGAGGATGTGGGCCGCAGTGGAGATCTGGCGAACTTCGCGCTGGGCACCAGGATGTTCGTGAAAGATATGAACCGCGTGCTCGGCGGCATCAGGCCCCGCTACGCCGTACTTCTGGACATGGTGGGCGACAAAGAGCTGAGCCTGCCCATAGAGGCACATTCCTGGCGCGGTGCCCCGCAGCTCGTGCGCCGTGTGTGGGATATTGCCGCCGAATTGGGCTACGGCCAGTTCAAGTTCGAGAATGGGCCGGCTATTTTTGATGATCACGTCCCCCTTCTGGAGGCAGGCATTCCGGCCATTGACATCATCGATTTCGACTATCCCAACCGGTCTGTCAACTACTGGCACACGCTGCAGGATACCGCCGACAAATGCTCGCCCGAATCTTTGGAGGCGGTGGGGACGGTCGTGGCGGCTTTGATCTACGGTGAGCGCCCATAATGCCGCGCCGCTGCCATCAGCGAATCCTGCCTCTTACCCTCCTGCGATGCGCGGGAGATTTGCTTTGAGGCTGCCCGCGCCGCGCCGCTATATTGCCAGGCCCATGAAGCGCCCTTTAACTCACTGGTCCCTGTTGCAGACCGTCGGCCTGTTGGCCATTCTGGTCCTGGGCGGCTGCTCGCCGCCCAGCGCCGGCAACGACAGCGATATCGATCTGCTGACCGATCCATCCCTGACGATCAATAAAGATACCAACGTGTTTTACGCCGGAATTTTGGTGACTTTGGCTGAAGGGACCACCCTCGACTCCATCTGGGCGGAAATGTACCTGGCCAGCGGCGCCCTGGCAGACTCCTTGGGTACAGATTCGCTACAGGCGGCCGTGTCCTTAAAAGACGACGCCACCGGAGGCGATATTCTCTTGGGGGATGGCATCTACGCGGCAACTTTTGCCTCGCCCCTGCCCCCCGGCACCGGAGGTACCGTCCGGTTTGATATCAACGCTCTGGTTTCCGGAGACCTCACCACCCTGACCGATACCCTTGCGTTGCAGAACTTGAGACCGGTGATCCTGTCGGTGAGCGCTGGCGATACGCTGATCGTGCCACCCGATGGGTCAACATTTGTTACGCTGGATACCCTCCGCGTGGAGGTGTCGGACCCGGACGGTCTCGAGGATATCAAGGGGGTCAGTTTCACATCGGTCAAACCTGATGGCACTCTGGCTAATTCGGGCCAGCCAATTCCGCTCGCCGATAATGGCGACCTGACTGGCTGGGGCGATGCCGCCATAGAAGATGGTATTTACAGTATTATAATAGGGATTGTTGACAGCACGACAGCAGGCACCTACACCTACCGCTTTGTCGCCACCGATCTCAGCTTCAACACAAGCGATACGACTTTCCATACTGTGGTGGTGACGCAGTGAGAATTGCCTGGATACTCATGGTTATGGTGGGGGTTGCCCATGCGCAGCTGCCCGTAAACTTCAGATTATCCCACGCGGTGGTCGACACCAACGCCTCCTATATGCTCGATACCTCGTCTACAGCAGGCCTTGCCAGCAACTCCGTTGTCGATATTCAGGCCGGTGGGGATTCGCTCGTGTTCTTCGGCACCTCGCGGGGCTTGTCGCTCACCCCTGATCTGGGAACCACCTTCAGGTCGTACATCGCCTCGGTTGTCGACTTGCCATCGGGCTCTATCTCGGCCATGAATGTTTCCAATTCCATTGTCATCGCCGCCGGACTTGCCGATTCGGTCATCGCTGGAACGGCGCAGCTCATTGGCACGGGGCTGGCCTATTCGCAGGACCTGGGTGACACCTGGACCTTTCTTGACGTGCCTCAGGAACCGGAGGACTCTCCGGCAACCGTCTCGATCCTGTGGGGTGGCAACACCATTGATATGTTGCCCATTACCACCATTGTTAACAATATCACCTGGGATCTGGCCTATTCCCTGGGCACTCTGTGGGCCGCCAGCTGGAGCAGCGGCCTGCGGCGCTACCCCATAACCGCCGCAGGCAACAACTGGCTGGTTGTGCCCATGCCGCGCGACGATGATGACATTTTCTCCTGCGATTCGATCCCCGATGGCTACATTATTAACCCGCGCAACCCCAATGACTCCAGCGATCCCGGCAACCACAACCACAAAGGTTTTTCGGTCATCGCCTACGACACACTGGTGTGGGTCGGCACCGCGGCGGGGATCAATAAGGGTATTGTCGATTCGACCACCGGTTGTATTAAGTGGACCCACTACACGGCGCAGAACAGCAACATCTCCGGAAACTGGGTGGTGGCGCTGCACCGGCAGGTGTGGACCGGCGGCGAGAGAATCTGGGCCGCGACAGTCCATGCGGAGGGCGCTGGGGAGATTCAGGGATTGAGCTACACCGATGACGCCGGCGAGTCCTGGAAAACGGCCCTGTTGGGCATCCGCGTCCACAACATCAGCTCCTTCGGCGAGAATGTTTACGCCGCCACCGAGGAGGGGCTGTATAAATCGGCTGACGGCCTCAACTGGGCCCGCTTTCTGAGCGCCGTCGATGCCGAAACGGGCGAGCGCGTTTACGCCGACAAAACCACCGGCATATTATACGACGGCCGCGACTCCACCTTGTGGATGGGAACCGCTGACGGGTTGGCGAGGACTTCCGATGAGGGGGCCACCTGGGCCATTGAGCGGGCCTTTGTCTCCACACGAGGCCAAGGCAGCGAAGACCGGTTTTACGCCTACCCCAACCCCTTCAGCCCCGCCACGGACAACATTCTCGATGGCAGCGGCTACGTCCGTTTCCAGTATCACATTGAAGCGGACGAGGTAGGCAAACGGGCGGCTATCGAAATATTTGATTTTGCCATGGACCCGGTAGCGGAGCTCGCTTATCGCACGCATGGCGCACAGGGGGACTACAGCCAGGCGTGGGACGCCACAAACAGCGCCGGATTTGAAGTGGCCAACGGCGTCTACTACTGCCGGTTGAAAATTGGGTCCACTGGCTATTGGACCAAAGTAGTGGTCATCAATTGAGCCGAGCGATCCTCCTCCTCGCCATGAGCTCGGCCCTTTTTGGCCAGCGGCCCTTAACAGGCGGCTATCCGGGGGCGTTTACGCGCATAGGCAGCAATGCCCGTGATGTGGCCCTGGGCAGCGCCCTGGCCGCCGACATCAATAGCGGTTTCCTGGCCGTTACCAACCCTGCCAGCGTGGTGTACCACCGCCGCCGGGAAATTGGAATATCCTACCTCTACCTGCCGCTGGACCGGTCTGTTCAAACGCTCAATTTTACCATTGCGTTGCCTCCGACGGCGGCTGCCTCGCTCAGTTATATCCGGGCCGGCGACAACAACATCATCGGCCGGAATTCCATTGGCGAAAAAACCGGCAAGGTGGCCTACAGCGAACAGGCCATCGGTCTGACATTTTCCAACCGGTTGACGCGGCACATCAGCTTCGGCCTGACTGCCAAAGTATTGTTGCAAACCCTGGATATGTTCAGCAGCCAGGGGTTTGGCATTGACGTCGGGTTGCTCTACAGGCGGCCATCGGGCCTCAGCGCCGCCGTCCGCCTGGAAAATGTCACCGGCGCCTATCTCTGGAGAATTGAGGAGGCACAGGAAAATCGGGAGTACAGCGAACGGCTGCCGCGGCTGCTGTCGGGAGCCTTGCGCATTCCGTGGTGGCACTTTGTTTTATACGCACAGGTGGACGGCTTCTTCCCCGAGGAGGGCGGCGTGGTTAATATTTACAGGTTGGGGATCGAGGACAAAATTGGCGAAAAGCTGTTTATCCGTGGCGGCATGAACCACCTGACCCCGACAGCGGGGGCGGGACTCATCTTCTCCCTGCGTGAGGATAATGACAGCAGCGTCGACTACTCATTATCGCTGGGCCGTAGCGGAGAGGGCCTGGGGCACATTTTCAGCTGGGTCTTTTCCCTGTAGCATGATCTCGCGCCGAGCCATTCACGGAGTCGTGCTGCTCCTTGCCGTCACCTCGGCCGGACCTCTACTTGCCCTGGGATGGCGGGCCAGCCTGTTGGCTACTTCACCTGCTGCGCTGGCGTTTGCCGGCGGCGGCATCGGATGGTGGCCCAAGCCCGCGCTCATCGACATCAATCCGGCCCATGTCTGGGGCATCGATTCCGAAAGCGTCGGTTATGGTCATTTGCGCATGTTTGGAGACCTTCGCGGGAGTGTGGTGACCTGGCAGGGACGCTACCGGGGCAGCCCCACGCAGCTGCGTCTGCGGACACTGTCGGAGGACGGCATTGAGCTGCGCGGAGACATCCCCACAACTGAGCCGCTGGGTCTGATCAGCGCCAGGCTCATGTCTGCCACCATCACGCGCGGCCGGCGGTTATTAGGCGGGCAGTTGGGGATATCCGTTACCGGGGCCTACCAGCGAATCTACTATTTCGATGCCCGGGGTCTCTGGCTCTCCGCAGGCTGGAGCAGGCAGCTGTCTGACCGCTTGAGCTGGGGCGCGGCCATTACCCGAATCGGACTTGGAGAAGCGTTGGGCAGCACCACTTTTTCCACACTGCCCTGGAAGGCGGGAGCCGGAGCCGTGTTGTTCTCACCCCTTTTTGGCAGGCTGGGTATCGACGTAAACTATGATGCCGGCATTGGCGCAGTGCCTGCTGTGGCCTGGGAGAGCGGCGGCGACATCTGGGTCGTGCAGGCCGGTGTGCAGGCAGTCGGAGACGAGTATCGCCTGGCGTTCGGAATAGGCATTGAACTTGAAAATTGGAGTGCAGGCTACGCTTTGAGTTATCAAAACAGCGCTCTGGGTCTGCCCCAGATGTTTCAGGCCAGCCGCAAATTTTAACGCCACTCAGCTGATTCATGAGGATTTTATGTGCGCGATAGTTATAGGCCGGTCTGGCCCGGTCACCTGAAGCCGATGTCAACTCAGCAGCCCAAGGCGTTCCGGTTCCTGTTTATCGCGTTAATGCTGTTCGCCCTCGGGGTTGTGGCCTGGCAGTTGATAAGCCGGGAGGATAAACCGTCGCCGAACAGCATGACGGTCATCATGCAGACCCGGCATGATCTCGCAGCAGAACTTGAAATGCTGGGATTCACTCGCTCTCCACGGTTCGATCCCAAGGGCGGAATCCATTTCGGTTATCCCCCGAATATGACTTTGGACGACCTGATGCTGTTGCTCAGGCGCATCATGCGCGACCATAATCTGGTGTTGACCTCGGCGGTTAACTACGAGCATCGCCGGGAGCTTTATGTTGAAATGAGCACGACCCAACAGATAATGGTGGCTCGGTTTACTTTTCTGCCAAAGAGCGAAAGGCCGCCGCTGGCCGAAGGCGTGCGGGGGCGCATCGCAATCATTATTGACGATTTCGGCTACTTGCGAAACCAGACCACAGCCGGGTTTATGAAGCTGGATGCCGACATAACCCATTCCATCATCCCGGGCCGCCGATATTCGCAAATACTGGCGGAGGAATCCATCAACGCCGGCCGGGAAGTGATCGTCCACATGCCGCTGGAGCCGGAGAACTACAATGGCCGGGATGAGGCGGAATACATGCTTCTTTATGGCATGAGCGCGAGGGATATCCGCGCCCGAGTGCGAAAAGCGTTTCAGACCTTGCCCCAGGCGGTTGGCCTCAACAACCATGAGGGCTCCCTGGCCAGCCTGGATACTGCATTGCTCGATATTATTGCCAGCGAACTGCTGGACCGCGGAAAATATTTTGTGGACAGTTTTACGACACCCGGGACGCGGGGACTGGACATGATGCGCAGGCGGGGTGTGCCCAGCCTGCCCAGGCACATATTTATCGATAATGAGGACGAGGCCGGCTACATACGCCAGCAGCTGGCGGAGCTTGCGGCGAGCGCGGAACAACGGGGCTATGCCATCGGTATTGGGCACGTCGGCGCCTCGCATCTGCAGACACTGGAGGTTCTGCGGCAGGAAATACCCAAACTGAGGCAGCAGGGATTTGAGTTTGTCTTCGTCAGTGAATTAATGCCCAAGTCGGAATTCTAGGTTGTTGCCGGGAAGCTGCCGGTCGATGGGCAACGTAACCGCCTCCCTGATTCTCGCCGTTTCCCTGGTGGCGCTCTCCTGCGAATCGGGCATCACCGTGACCCTGGACGAAGGTGATCTCATTGGGCGTTGGCGGAGCACGACGCTCAACGGAGTCGCGGAGATCACCTTCAGCCAAACGGAGGGACTGAACCGGTACATTTTCAGCGCTCCGGATGGTGACTTTGGGACCATCGTCCTGCTCCCCGGGACCAACGTTCTTGCGCAGGGCCTGTGGGGTCTGGCCGGCAACGTGCTGGCCCTGGTGGATGAGGAGGGGTTTCCGCTGGCGTGCCTGGCCACGGACCGGTACATCGTTGAGATGAGTGATTCGGGGTCGGCCTTTACACTGGCCGGCGTTGCCACCGATGATAATGCCTGCCTGACGCGCTCGCAGATTTTGGAAGAATCGGGCTGGCTGGCGGTGGCGGAGGAGGAATCCTGAGCCTGTTCAGCCCGGTCCGGGAGCGCCATCGATGGCAGGTGCAGGAAAGGCTGTTCTTGATCCTGGCCGCCATATTTATCGCCGCGCTGGTGACCAGTAACCTCATATTCCAAAAGTTTTTTATCTGGAGCCCGTTTGGCCTTTACACATTTGAGATTTCAGTCGGAATATTGCCCTATCCGGTGACCTTTCTGGTCACCGACATCATCTCCGAGATATACGGCCGGCGCAGGGCCAACCAGGTCGTTTTAAGCGGTCTTCTGGCCAGCCTGTTTGTCATGCTCATTGTCCTTGTTGCCGATGCCGTGCCGCATACCGTCTGGTCACCCGTTTCCGGTGATATGTTCCATGACGTATTCGGCCTGTTTGGGCCCGCAGTATTGGCCTCGATGGGCGCCTATCTTGCCGCTCAGTACATCGATATCCGAGTCTTCCATTTCTGGAAGAAGTTGACTCACGGCCGGCATTTGTGGCTGCGCAATAACGGTTCCACTATTTTTTCGCAGCTCGTGGATACCGCACTGGTGCTCATTCTGCTGTCGGCCGCAGGGGCCATTGAATGGGCCCGGTTCTGGTCGCTGCTGGAAAACGGTTTTTTGTTCAAGGTTCTCGTGGCCCTGGTTGATACGCCGGTCCTGTATGGGGTGGTCTGGGTGCTGAGGAAGAAATTTTCGCTTGAAATTGGAGAGGAGCTCGACCATGCGTAGGCTCCCGCTTAGAACCGGCCGCAGAATGGGCCGGAGCTGGGCTCGTGCCGCTGGCATCCTGGGCCTTGTTGCGCTTATGGCGGCCTGTTCCAGAACACCGGAGCTCACTTACCAGCAACACCGGGAGGCGGCCCGCGAGGCCTACCAGTCAGAAAATTACAAAAGTTATTTGCAGCATACACTGGCAGCCCAAAATTTTTCGCCTCACCATCAGGGGCTGATCTATAACGCGGCCGGTGGGTACGCGCTGCTGGGGCAGCCCGCGGATGCCATGCGGGAGCTGCGCAGACTCGCTGCCATGGGGCTGAGCTTCAACCTGATGGGTGATGCGGATTTTCGCTCCCTCACCCAGTTACGCCCTTTTCAAACCATCCTGACGGATATGGCCATGAACAGGGTGGCCATTATTGCCTCCCGGCGGTGGATGGTGGTCGCCGCGCCTGAGGCCCATATTGAAGGCATCGCTTACGACCCGGTGGATAAGATGACCTACTTCGGCGCTGTGAGGAAACGCAAAATCCTCTACCAAACGAATGCCGGTGAACGGGGAGATTTTTCCAGGCCCGGAGACAGCCTCATGGCGGTGTTGGGCCTGGCCATAGACGCGAAGCAACGCACCTTGTGGGCGGCTACTGCGGCGCTCCCACAGATGGAAAATTTTGCCGCCGGGAGGGATGGACAATCGGCGCTCGTGGCTTACCACCTGGACACGGGCAAAAAACTGAGCGAGTTCCGGCCCGATACCGGTGATGGCCGGTACTACGGCTTTAACGATCTGGCTGTAGCCCGGGACGGCACGGTATATGTCTCTGACAGCAGGGGTACGATCTGGCTGCTGCCCCCTGGTAGAAGTCAGCTGCGGCTGCTGTTTATGGCGCAGGAATCGTTCCAGGGGCTGGCCCTTTCCGATGATGATGGCACTCTGTTTGCGGCAGCCTATGGCAGCGGTATCTGGCGGTTCGACCTCGCCACGCAAACAGGCAATCTATTGCCTTACGGCCTGAACGCATCGCTGCTGGGCGTTGATGGGTTGGCCCGCCATAACGGTTATCTGATCGGAGTGCAAAACGGCCTCCGCCCCTACCGCATCCTTAAAATGGAAATAAGCGCCGGGCTGGACAGCATCACCGCTATTACGGTTATGGAGCGCAATCATCCCGATTATGGCGAACCGACTCTGGGGCAGATGATTGATGGGAAATTTGTGTATGTCGCCAATTCCCCCTGGGCTAAGTACGACGACTCGGGCGCGCTGTCCCTCCGGGCCCAATTGGACGACATCGTGATTTTGAGCCTGCCACTGGACTAGGCAGGCCGTGAACGCCCGGCATCAGACAGGGAACGCGCGGTTGTGGGACCGGATTTTCCGCATCGTGGCCATGATCCCGACCGGAAAAGTCGCCACCTACGGCCAGATCGCCGAAGCGGCAGGACTGTCGCGGCAGGCCCGGCTTGTGGGTTACGCGCTGCACAGTCTCGGCCACGATACCGAGCTGCCCTGGCACAGGGTGATCAATGCCCAGGGGCGGTCATCTCTGGATGATCCCTCAGGTGCTGCAGCCCTGCAACGCGCCCTGCTGGAGCAGGAAGGGGTGGTTTTTGGCGCTACCGGACGTGTCGATCTGCACCGGTTCCGGGCCGATCTATCACCAAAATTTGACCGCCCACCCTTATAACTCGCGAACGGCGCGGATCGCAGAAATGAACACATTGGTGGCCGGAACGAGATTACTCCCGGATAACTTGATTGTTTTGTAATAATTATTCTGTAATATTGAGGTGGAACCGAGTGATGGGCCGCGACGGTCCGTTTGTGAATAGACAATAAAGAGCTTATTACGGAGGACAATCAGATGCGTTCAAAAGTGGCCTTGGTAGGCATGGTGGCGCTCGTTGGATTATTTGTTGGTTCCTGCATGGGTGGGAAAATGGCGAAGAAGCACGAAAAAGTGAAGACCCAGGAATCAGCTGGCGAAATGATAATGGAATCCGAAGACGCGGAATCTGGAGAAATGGAATCCGAGGACGCGATGGGCAAGGCGATGGAGTCGGATGACGAGATGATGAAAGGACACGATGACACAGGGGAAAAAGAAGAGAAGATGGAAGAACATGATGACACGATGGAAAAAGAAGAAATGATGGATGACGACGATGACGGCGGCGACGATGAAGATATTGACGATGACGAGGATGAAGACGACGAGTAACGCTTAAGGTTCCCTGGGCGGCAGCAGCCCGGACTTCTCGAAAATGCTGCACTGATCGTTTACCCCTTGTGGTGGCGTCAGGTTTGTGAATTGCCCCGACTAGGCGCGGCAATTAAGGTTAATAGCAGCGCCGGTCGCGGTCTTAATTTGCGTCCGCTAATGAAACGAGCTGACGACCCATACGAGACCGCGCCGCGAGTCACGCGCCTGCTTCTGCCGGCTTATATTTTCTTGCTGGCCGGCTGCCTGAGCACCAGGAATTTTCCGGCGCCCACACCGGGCAGCCTCCCGCTGGCTGAACCCTCCGCGAAATTTGCCAGCACCGTGGAAATGCGCTACCTGGGCAGTGCCGGGTACCTGTTCAGGCGGGGAGATCATGCGCTCATCACCGGTCCACACTACACCAACCCTCACTGGCTGCGGGTCGGACTGTGGCGCATTCAGCCGGACACGGCGCTCATTGACTGGCTCCATCCCCAGCTTTCAGCATCGGCCGTGGAAGCGATTCTCGTGGGCCATGCGCACTACGATCATCTTCTGGACGTGCCCTACATTGCCCGGAAGCACCATCCCCAGGCAACCGTCTACGGCAACCCCACGGCCATCAATCTGACCCTTGCGGCCGAACCGTCATTGGCCGGTCGCGTGGTATCGCTTGACGATGAGGTGAGCCGGGACGGCGCGGTGGGCGAGTGGCAGTATGTATCGGACGGGCGCATCCGCTTCATGGCGCTGGCGGCCGAACATGGTCCCCATGCCTTCAAGGTGCATGTGATGAAAGGACAAGTAACCGAAGTGCCGCGCAAACTGCCGCGCTCGGCCTGGCGCTGGAAGGAAGGAGAAACATTAACCTATCTCATCGACTTTATGGGCGAGGACAGGCAGACGGTCGATTTTCGTATCTATTACGCGGATGCAACGACGCCCGGCAAAGTGGGGTTGCCGCCGGAGCTGGATTCCGCTGACCGCCATCGCATTGATCTGGCAATTTTGTGCGTCGGTTCGGCGCATGCGCTCAAAGGCTATCCCGAGACGTTCATGGATAACTATAATCCCCGCGCGGTTGTGCTGGGGCACTGGGAAAATTTTTTCCGCAGCCCTGTTGAAGGGGTGTTCCGCATGAGGACCACGCATCTGAACGAGTTCATCGCGATCGTTGAGGAGCGCTTGGCTGCTGACGCCCGGTGGATTCTCCCGCGGCCCGGATCGACCTATCACCTCGATATTGAGCCGGCGCCAACGGCCGCCGTTGGCAGCGCGGACTAACCCGGCCCCACTGGCTGCCGGGCAATTCGCTTTTCCACCCAGCCCAATACCGCATCAATAACCATGGCCAGCAGCGCCGCAGGGATGGCCCCGGAGAGTATCATGGCAGGATCGTTGAACGACAGTCCCTGAACAATCGGCTCACCCAACCCGCCCGCGCCAATGAAAGCCGCCAGGGTCGCTGTGCCCACGGCAATGACTGCGGCCGTGCGGATGCCTGCGAAAATAATGGGAGCAGCCAGAGGGAGCTCCAACCAGATGAGGCGCCGCCATCGATCCATGCCCAGCCCATGCGCCACTTCGATCAGATGCGGGTCGATTTCATCAATACCGGTGTACGTATTGCGCACAATGGGCAGCAATCCATAGATAAACAGGGCCACCACCGCCGGCTTCACTCCAATGCCGAGGAGCGGGATCATAAAGCCCAACATGGCGATGGAAGGGATGGTTTGAAGAACGCCGGTCACGCCCAATACAACTCGCGAAAGTACCGGCCGCCCAACCATCACGATACCCAACGGAACAGCCAACACTGTGGCAAACAGCACAGCCAGGCCGGTGAGCAGCAGATGGCGCCGGGTCTGTCGTAGCAGTGGCGACCTCGGTTCAACCCGGCTCACCAACTCCCCAGCGGTCCTGTCATGGATAAATTTCTGCACCACGACCGCATAGTCATTGCCGGCCAGCGCCGCCTCGTGATTCAGCGCCTGCATCTGCTCGCTTGAAATCTGGCCGGCGAAACGGTTGAGTATGCTGGCCAGACCGGGAAATTGCTCCAGCGTCTGTAACCGGATGAGGGGCGTCGCCAGGTACTGCGGGAAAAACGACCGGTCGTCCTGCAGCACCACCAGGTTGTACCGTGCGATTTCCCCATCGGTGGCATAGGCGTCCATCACGTCAATCTGGTCGGCGGCCAACGCGTCGTAGGCCAGCACGTGCTGGATGCCCCGGGCCTCGGCGAGGCGCAGTCCGTAAGCGGCAATCAGTCCGGGATAGCCGTCATCGCGCTGCATAAACTCGTGTGTAAAAGCACCGCGAACCCCTGCCACCTGCGCCAGGTCCGTGATGGTTTTCAGGTTGTGCCGCGCCGCGAACGCCTGCTTGGTGACGATCGCCCAGCTGTTATTGAAGCCCCACGGCTCGAGCCAGGTGAGACCGTAAAGCCGCTTAAACTTTGCCCGCAGGGAATCGAGGCCCTGGTCGGCAGGGTCGGTCGATTTGAGGATGGCCAGGGCTCCAGTGCCGGTATATTCGGGATAGATGTCGATAGAGCCATCGGTGATGGCGGAAAAGCTGGTAAATGTTCCCTGCATGCCAAAGCGACGATCAACCTTGATGCCGGTCTGAGAGGTAATGAGCTGCGCCATCAGTTCAGCCAGGACATAGGATTCGGTAAATGGCTTGCTCCCAATGGTGATGGTCTGGCCCTGTAGCGGGAGAGCCAAGGCGATGGCCAGTTGGAACAGTACCCTTGGCCTCATGGCTGCACCTGCAGAAGATTGGCCTTTATCAGCCGCTTTAAATAGGGCGACCGGGGCTCGCTCAGCAGCTCGGCGGGTGTGCCGATTTGCTCCAGTTTGCCGTCGGCCAGCACAGCGACCCGCGTGCCCATCCTGAATGCTTCAGTCAGATCGTGCGTGACCAGGATGGTGGTGACCTCCACCGTTTTCAGGATAGCCAGGAGCTCCGTCTGAAGTTGCGCGCGGATCAGCGGGTCGAGCGATCCAAACGGTTCGTCCATGAGCAACATGGCCGGGCTCAGCGCCAGAGCGCGGGCCACTCCCACCCGTTGTGCCTGCCCGCCGGACAGTTGGCTGGGGTAACGGGATTTGAAGCGGTCCGGCTCCAGATCGACAAGCGTCAAAAGCTCGTTTACCCGCGCGGCGATTTTTTCCGGCGGCCACTCTTCCAGGGTTGGCAGGACGCCAACATTGCGCTCCACCGTCCAATGGGGAAACAGCCCCACCTGTTGTATGACGTAACCGATAGCGCGCCTTAATTCCTGGCGGTCCCATTCATCAATCGGCCTGGCATCGAGTAGAACGGTGCCACGCGAGGGCGCAAGTAGACCGTTGGCCAACTTGAGGACAGTCGTTTTGCCGCCGCCACTGGGACCGATGAGCGCCAGGGTTTCGCCCCGCTGGACTTCCAAGGTAAAGTCCGTCAGCGCGGCATGCTCCCCGTACGATTTGTGAACGCCCAGATAGGTGATCATGGCGGGCACGGTCAGGTGTCCCGGGCCAGTCTTACGCCGATAAACCGTTCGCGCGTCCGGGGATAAAACCAGTTCCGGAATGTTGCCCGCAACATGGGGGCGCCGGTGACAAAACAGCCGCCCCGGACGACTTGGTGCAGGCCGTCAAACCAGACTTCTGAATAACCCGGATAGGGGAATGGCTCGAAGCCGGGGTAACCGTCGAACGGGGTGCTGGTCCATTCCCAGATGTTGCCGATCATATCGTAAAGGCCCAACGGCGAGCGGTTGCGGCGCTTCCCGGCAGGCTCCGTCCAGCCCAGTGGTTGGCCATGGCTCGCATCATCGGGAGTGGGATTCCGGTCGCCCCAGGGGTAGAGCAGCTGCCGGCCTTGCTGGGGATCCCAGGAGGCGGCCACTTCCCACTCCGCCTCAGTGGGCAGGCGCATGCCGTTAAAGTTGGCGAATGCCTGCGCCTCATGGAAACTGATGAGCGTCACCGGATGGGACAACGGCAGAGGGATGGAACCGGTGATGGTTTTTTGGGTCCAGTCGCCGTTGCCTGCTGGCCGCCAGTAAAACGGTTTGTCGGCCTCAGTCTCATTGCGCCAGAGCCACCCTGCTTCGCTCCATAACTCCTTGCGCTCATATCCGCCAGCGCTTAAGAACTCCAGAAAATCGCTGTTGGTGGAGGGGGAGTCGTTCAGCAGGAAATCGGTCAGTTTAACTTTGTGGCGGGGCCACTCGTTGTCATATGAGAACAGGGGTTCCTCCAGCTGCCGGCCAACGGCATATTCGCCGCCGGGAATCAAGACAGCCTCGGGCGCATAGGGTGAAGGAAAAGTTTCGATTTTGGGCTGCTGCTCAAATTCCAGGCCGGCGTGCTGTAAAAGGTAGACGATGGTCTCCGTGTGCTGATATTCGTGCGTGATGACGTTGTGAAAAATGTAGCCGTTTCGCGTGAGCTTATGTTCCGCATCAAGGTCAACGGTGTCGAGATATGCCAGCACTTCATCACGCACTGCGGCGCTGAAGCTCAGGGCGGTTTCCATCGGCGGCAAATCGTGGAACTCGCTTCGAGGGTACTCCGTAGAATAGATGCGGGCCAGTTCCTTATCCGGCGGCTGGCCCCCCTTTGCCTGCTCAAGTATCATCCAGCTTTCAAACATGCCCACGTGACCCATATGCCATCGCAAAGGTCTGAAGTCAGGGTGCAGTACCCGGTTCGACACCTCCTCGGGTACTTGCGACAGGAGATCGAGGTTGAGCTGCCGGGCACGGGCTAATTCGTTTGCTATGGTAAGTTTGCGGGGATCAGTCATGACATTTGACGGCACGCCGTGCAAGGACCGCCAAGCTCCAATCGTCGTCTGGACGATGTTTCAATTTATTGCGCTTTTTTTCATTGTGCCAACCCGATAAGTTTAACTGTTCTCCAGGGGACAAATCCGGTATACCATGAATCTGCAGACCATCACCGATCAAGACCGTTGCAAAGTTCAAATTTTGCCTGCCGGGCACCGCGAGGACACGGTGAGCGATATCGTGCGAGCCGGCCTTTCAAAATCGCCTAAAACATTGCCGCCCATACTGTTCTACGATGAGGAAGGCTCCCGCCTGTTTGAGAAAATTTGTGAAGTGCCGGAGTATTATCTCACCCGCACGGAGCAGAGCATCTTTGATGAGTACGGCAAAGAGATGGTGGATCAGTGGGACAGCGCCATTGACCTGGTGGAACTGGGTAGCGGGAATTCGGCTAAAACGCGGACGCTGCTTTCTCTGCTGCTGGACCGTGGCCATGAAGTGAT
This sequence comes from Fidelibacterota bacterium, assembly GCA_004124875.1. Classification (GTDB taxonomy): domain Bacteria; phylum Fidelibacterota; class Marinisomatia; order SCGC-AAA003-L08; family TS1B11; genus TS1B11. Next base: position 35,199 of record SCKJ01000003.1, read on the forward strand.
CTACCGGCCGATTGACATATCCCAAAATATGTTGCAATCGACCGCCGAGAAGTTGACGGCCGAATTTCCGACGCTGCATGTGGAGGCCATTGTCGGCGACTACCATCACGGTCTGCAGGAAGTGGGTAAGCGGTGGTCCCACCAGAAGGTGTTCCTCTTCATGGGGTCGAACCTGGGCAATTTTCAGCGGTCGGAGGCGGAAGAGTTCCTCGCTGATATTCGGTCGGCCATGGCGCCGGATGATCTCCTGTTGCTGGGTATCGATCTGGTGAAGCCGGTGGAGCGCCTTCTCGCCGCCTACGATGACGCTGCCGGCGTCACCCGCGCCTTCAACTTGAATCTGCTCACGCGCCTGAACCGGGAGCTCAACGCCAACTTTAATCCGGATCAGTTTGAGCATGTCGCCCGGTGGGACGCTGAGGCCAGCGCCATCCAGACCTTCCTGGTGAGCCGGGAGCGGCAGACTGTTGTTTTGGGCAACCTGAACATGGAGGTCACCTTTGAGGCCGGGGAAGCCCTGCACACAGAGAGCAGCCACAAGTATACGCTGGAGGGGTTGTCCAGGATGGTCGATCATGCCGGTCTGGATCTGGTCCAAACATGGACAGACAGCCGTCAGTGGTTCGCACTCAATCTGCTGAGGCCGGGCGGCCGGTAACGCCGGTCTCCCTTACTTGGACGCGCCCAGGGTGGGCACGGGTCCCATGACCTCTTCTATGGTCAGGTAAACGATAGTGCCCAGATTGAGGGCCTGGATGCCCTCTTCTACCGCCTGTCTGTCCCCCACAACTATAATGGCCATATTGCCGGTGTCGATATATTTTGCCGCCGCTTCCATCAGGTCTCGGGAAGTGACTTCGTAAATGCCCTCAGCGTATCTGCTGAAGGTCTCATCGGGTAGATTGTACAGCACCAGATTCTGCAGTTGGCTGGCCACTCGCGCCACGGTCTGGAAGTTGGCCGGGTAGCCCAAGGCCACATAGTTTTGGCTTTTGGACAGTTCTTCGGCCGGTACTTCCTCTAAAATTCCGTTGAGCTCCTTCATAAACTCCGTAAGCGCTTTGTCGGTCACGTCAGTCTGCACTGCGGCAGAGGCGGTGAAGGGTCCGGCGTGCGGCCGCATGTTGAAGGATGACCGTGCGCCGTATGAATAGCCGTGCTCCTCCCTGAGATTCTGGTTGAGCCGCGAGGTGAAGGCGCCGCCCAGAATGGTGTTGAGCACTGCCAGGTTGTAGTAGTCTACGGTATTGCGGGGGACACCGACCCTGCCGATTCTGATTTCCGACTGTGCCGCCCCTGGTTTGTCCACGAGGTATATGGTTCGTCCGCGCACCTGGCTGACGTCGGTCCACTTGGGCGTTTTCACCCGCTTTTTCTTCCAACTTCCGAAGTATCGCTCGAGCTGCGGCATGATCTCGTCGGCGGTGATGTCACCCACCACAATCAGGGCGGCGTTGTTGGGGCGATAGTACTTGTTGTAAAACTTACCGATCTTTTTGGCGGTGAGTGCTTTTAGTCCAGCGGCGTTTCCCGAGGCCGACCGCCCATATGGATGCCCCTTGCCGAAGATGGCTTTATTGAATTGTACTGAGGCAATGGACCGGGCCTCATCGCGAGCCTGAATCATTGCCGTCAGCCGCTCATCGCGCTTCCGGTCCAGGTCGGCAGTAGCAAAGGCCGGTTTCAGGGCTACATCAGCCAGAAGAGGCAGTGCGGCGTCGAGCTGGCGAAGAGGCGTATTCAAGGAGATCACCGAGGTATGATAACCTGCTCTGGTGCTCAAATTGGCGCCCAGATAATCAATGGCGTCGGCCAACTCCAGCGCGTCCCGCCCGCCGGCCCCTTCATCCAGAAGGTCAGCGGTCATGCTGGCCAGCCCAAAATTCCCTTTCGTATCAAGGACGCTGCCGGCCATGACCTGCAAATTGATCTGCACCAGGGGGACATCATGTTTCTCCACCAGGATGATCTGCAGGCCATTTTTAAGCCATAACCGCTCTACGGAAGGCGCTTTCATCTCAGGCGGCGGTCCAATGGCGGGGGGCTGGGAGCGGTCCGGCACTTGGCTCAGTGCCGCGGCAAACGGGGCCAGCAGGGCCATGATCGAGGGCAATGTGCGCGTCTTCATGGTGACACCTCCTTTGCGGCCAGTTCCGGTTTGCCTTCAGGCACGACGCTGATTATCACCCGGGCGTCGCGTTTGAGGTACTGCTTTGCCGAGGCCGAAACCTCTGCCGGGATCATCCGCTTGTAGCGCTCCAGATCCTTGGCGAAATAACCGGGATCGCCTGTGTAAAAGTAGTAACTGTTAAGCAGATCGGCCTTGCCGCCGAAGCTGCCGGGACGCTCAAGTCTGCGTAGGAACTGGGCCTCGAACTGGTTCACTGCCCGGGCCAGCTCGCGATCAGTGGGCGCGTCAGAGACAAGTTTGTCAATCTCCTCCTGAATCACCGCTTCCAGTTCCGACAGCGTGTGGCCTCCGCGGGCCGTGGCGATGATGATAAACGCCGAACTCATTTTCTGAGAGGCCTGAAATGCGTTCACATCCTGCGCGATCTGCATGTCAAAGACCAGACGCTTATAGAGCCGGGAGTTCTTACCGTCAGCCAGAATGGAGGCCAGGATATCCATTTCGGCGTCACCGGCCTTGAAGTATCCGGGCGTGTGCCAGGCCATATAAAGTCGCGGCAGTTGCACCTTGTCCTCCAGCACAAGCCGTTTTTCTTCGCTGAGGATAGGCATGGGCACGTTGAGCTCCGGCAGCTTCGGACCGCTGGGAATTTCGCCGAACCACTTGTTGACCAGACGCCTGACCTCTTCGACATCCACATCACCGGCGATGGATAACGAGGCATTATTGGGACCGTAATAGCGTTTGAAGAAGTTGGTCACGTCTGCGTGGGATGCCGCGGACAAATCGGCCATGGAGCCGATGACGGGCCAGCTGTAAGGGTGGTCCGGCGGATACATGAGCCCCGGAAACTTTTCCCACACACTGCCGTAGGGCCGGTTTTCGTAGCTTTGCCGCCGCTCGTTTTTCACGACATCCCGCTGCCCGTCCACCTGCTCCGGGGAGACCACTTCCAGCAAAAATCCCATGCGGTCTGACTCCAGGAACAGAGCCATTTCGAGAGCGTTGCTGGGGAGATTCTCCCAATAGTTGGTCCGGTCCTCCGTGGTGGAGCCGTTGCTGACGCCACCGGCCCCCTCCAGCCAGATGTCGAACATCCCTTCGGGGACGTGCGCGGAGCCTTCAAACATGATATGCTCAAACAGGTGGGCAAACCCGGTGCGGCCGGGCTCCTCCCGCGCGGAGCCCACATGATACCAGATATTGACGCTCACCAGGGGTGTCGTGTGGTCCTCGTGGATGATGACGTTGAGCCCGTTATCCAGTTTGAACTGGGTGTAGGGGACAGAAATATCGTCTCCGCTGTCTGGCAGCAGCGGCACCACCAGCATGGCAATGGTCAGTAGTGGTTTCATGGGCGACTCCCAATTTTTGCGTGATTTGGCAAAGTTAATATATAGACGGAACGGCATAAGGATTAGTTGCCATCTGCTGGCTCACTGCTCGCCGCAGGTTACCGCTGGCTATACGGTCCCGATCAGCTGCAGTTGCACTTTCCGCCGCCGGGGGCCATCAAATTCGGCAAAGAAAATGCCCTGCCAGGTGCCCAGCGCCAGTTGGCCCTGCTCTACAATAATTTGCACCGATGACCCCACCATGGTCGCCTTGATGTGGGCGGCGGCGTTGCCTTCGGCGTGATGATAGCCGTCATCGTGCGGTATGATTTTGTCCAGCCGCATGGTCAGGTCACGGATGACATCGGGGTCGGCGTTTTCGTTGATCATGATGCCGGCCGTGGTGTGCGGCACGTAAACGGTCACTACCCCTGAGGCGCTGTGCTGCTGCCCGACCCATCGGCGGACTAGGGCGGTGATCTCCACGAACTCAACATGCCGGCTCGTCTTGACGCTAAGCGTTTCCATGGCCGCGGACAGCGCCGTTACGTCTTGCGCTCTTTTTTGCGGGCGGCGGGGAAGAGGATGTTGTTCAGGATCAGCCGGTAGCCGGGCGAGTTGGGGTGCAGCGCAAGGTTCGTCGGCGGATCGCCCACAGCGTGCGTGTAATCTTCCGGATCGTGGCCCCCGAGCAGGGTGATGCTACCCCGCCCTAGGTTGCCATGCACGTAGCGGACCTCTTCACTCTCCTCGCGTTCACCTAAAATCACCACACTCTTCTTCAGCACCGACCGGCGGAAGTTGGTGGTCTGTCCCATAAATCCCTTGATGACGCCCACGTGGCTCTGGGTCAGCATGGTGGGCACCGGGTCATACTTGGCAGCGAACTCGAACAGGGTGAAATAATCGTTTTCGGCGGTGCTGACGGCCGGGAAGGCGCTGTTGGGAATATCGATGGTGCTGTACTCGTAAATGGCCGGATCGCTGTAGAGTTGATAGTTTTCGAAGATGACGCCTTTGGAGAAATCGAGCCGCGACTCCCCATCGGGATCCGGGGGCGAGCCATCAAAGGGAATGTCCACGATATCGAGCCCCTGGGCCGCCAGCGCAATGTCCCAGGTGTCGGTTGCGGAGCACATGGCAAACAGGAAGCCACCCTTGGCGACAAAGCCCCTGATGGCCCAGGCGACAGCCCCTTTCATGGCCGGTACCGAGGGATAGCCGAATTTTTGGGTCATCGCCAGGAAGCCTTGCTCCTGCTCAATGTACCAGGAGGCGTTGCGGTAGACGTTCCAGAATTTGCCCCTTTGCCCGGTAAAATCTTCATGGTGCAGGTGCAGCCAGTCGAATTTCCCCAGATCGTTGCCCAGCACTTCTTCGTCATAGATAGTGGTATAGGGAACCTCGGCGTAGGTCAGCACCATGGTCACCGCGTCGTCCCACGGCTGCTTATTGGGCGGCGAATAGACGGCGATGCGGGGCGCTTTTTCCAGCATCACAATGTCCATGTTGCCCGATTCTATGGTTGCCAGAATATCGGCCAGAGTGGCGGCGTCGACCGGCTCGGTAGTGACCCCCTTGACCTGCGCGTCGCGGACCAGGCGCGGCGTGGCGTCCATGAGAAACGAGCCACCCCTGTAGTTCAGCAGCCACTCGACAGTGACGTTCTGCCTCAGCGCGCCAAAGGCGACGCCGTACGCCTTCAGGTGATCCTTTTGCGACTGGTCCATGGGCACCAAAAATTTCTGGGCCTGGGCCGTTCCTGCCAGCGCGAGCAGCAGGATGAGCGCCAACCGCCGGATGGCTGGGGAATTACTGCGCATCATCGGGATTGAGGACCCTGAAGCGCCGCCGGACCTCGTCATGGTGAACGCTGGTTTCAAACGACTCGAGAAAGGTAATGTACCGCCGGGAGGCGAGCTCCGGGTCGACCATCAGATAATCGGCCGATTCCGCCGCCAGCAGCAGGCCCAGCTCTGCATACTGACTCCCACCCGGCAGGTTGAGCGCAATCTGGTCCGCAGCGGAATAGTCGGCCTGTAGCGCCAGCAGTTGGGCCAGCCGCAGCTCGATAATGCCGCCTGTCCTGCCGTTGGCTTCCTGCACATCGGCGCGCAGGATGGCTATGGCTTCGCTGCGCTTGTTCTGGCGCAAATATTTCTCGCTGGCGACAAAGCGCTGGTACGATTGCTGATCTTTTGCGAGTGTCGACACAAGACCTGAAAATTCCAGCAGATCGTTAAAGGCCAGATCGGCGGGACCCAGCGCGGCCATCAGTCCGCCCATGTGTGCCAGCAGCGAATCGGCATCGCCGGTAAGAAAAATCAGCTCGGTCGCCTTCAGCTCCACACGGTCAAGCTGCGCTTTGCTGCTCAGCAGTGATTGCGCCAACTGCCGGACTTCCTCGGCGACCCGGTAATCGCCTTTCGCGATCCAGGCATCGATCAGCAGCAGGATCACATCCGGGAAAAGGGACCGGGCCGCGCGGTTCTGCAGCACCTGCTCGAGGTCGGCTATAGCGCCATCGAAGTCATCCAATATGCGGTACTTGATTTCCGCCAGACGGAAATAGGCGGTGGGATTGGCCCGCTGAACGGCCATGGAATCATACAGCGCCAGCGCCCTGCGCAATGAATTGGCGCGATGTTCAGGTACGCTCAGGAAGGAGTGCGAGAAGAGAGAGTTGCCGGGGAACAGGCCTGCCAGGCGCAGTTCCTTTTGTCCAGCCTGGCTGCGGGACAGATGGATGGAGGCCAACGCCATGATCGATGGGTCGTGGTATTTCTCAGCGTCGGGGTTGCCGATGAGGCCCGTCAATAACTTTTCGGCAAGGTCATACTCCTCCTCGATAATGAGGTCAAGGGAGAAGCGGTAAAAATCTTCCTGCGGCAGTTGCAACCCGGTGTATAACTCGAAGACGCGGCCGAAGGCCTTATTCTTGAATTCGAGGGAGGCCAGAATCTTGATGGCCTCGATGGAGCTTTGGGCCCCCAATTTGGTCCGCAACATGGCCACCGTTTCATCGTCACCCGGAAATTGCAGCAACAGGTGACTGATCTGCTTCGCTTTAGATGGATGTGCCGCAAGGAGACGGAGATACTCATCCGCCGCCAGATTGTGGCTGAGCCTGAGAGTGTAGAGCCTGGCGATTTCCATGGCAAAATAGGTGGGGTCGTTGCGTCTGGTGCGTAGCTGCTTGAGCAGCTGGCGGCCCTTGTCGGTGAAACCGCTGTTCAGTAGACGAGTCAGCACAAGTTGCTCGGCGTTGCGATTACCGGCGAAGGTGACCAGCACACCCTCCCACGCCTGCACGGCCTCATCAGGCCGGTTGAGCAGCATATAGACGGTACCCACTTCAATGTGACTCTGCAGATCGGCTGGCTGGTGCTCCAAGTGTTCGCGGATGGCCGCCAGCCACTGCGAATATTGCTGCTGTTGCCGCAGGAGGCGAACCAGCTGCCTGTAGTACTGATTTTGCCGGGGGAACTGCTGCACCAGTTGGCGGTAGATAGCCAGCGACTGCTCGAAATTGCCGGCTCTTTCCAGCCTGATCGCCATTTGAAAGGAGTTGTTGGCCTCCTGCGGCGACTGAAACCGCTGGGCGTCGGCTGGCTGGGCCAGCGCGGCGAGCAGGCCGATAGCCACGATGATCCAGTTGCCCGGGGCTGTGTTCACGGACGGCTGGACCGGGTGGCAGCCAAACGCTGAAAATAGGTGCGCATTACAGCCTGATACTCCCGGGAATACCCGGATCGCAACGCCTTTTCCATCGACTCCAGGATCAGGTCTTCCCGCTGCCCGAGGTCGGCAGGCAGCTCATCGGCCCCTTCATAAGCGAGCTGCTCCGTGGGCGATCGTCCGCGGCGCTCATCCTTGAAGTCCTGCTCGGATAGCGACTTCTGGCTGTCGAGCAGACGATTAAGAATATTCTGCTGCCGGTCAATCGTGCGGCGGGTAATACGGCGGCGGTTGAAATCGGCAATAACATCCTCCATTTCGTTGCGGGCCTGCCCCAAACCCCCGCGCTTGCCGCCGCTCTGTGTGGGATAGTCCTCCATGATCTGCTCCAGGGCCTGGGCTAACTGCCGTTGCCGGGCCTGAAGCCGCCGTTGCAGCTCCAGCTGGTTCATGGCCCCCATTTGACCCAGTTGCAGGCTCAACGACTGATTATTCAGGCCCTGCTGCCCTTGTGCGAGATTGCGCATTCTCTCCAGGAACTGCTCAAAACCCGATGCGGAACCAGAGCGCCGCATTTCAGCCATGGCATTGTTCAGCGCAATCGCCGTTTGATTGAGTCCCTCCATCCCTTCACTTTGCAGTTTGGCGGCATCCTGGGGAGAGTTCGCAGTCAACCTCTCGACCGCGCCGCGCATGGCCACCAGAGATTTTCCCATCGCGCGCCCCATTTCCGGCGAAACGGCAAACGTCTGGCGCCCCAGGGCCATCAGCTGTTCGATGAGTCGCTTATGCCCCTGAATGACCTGATGCTGCCGCAGGGCCATCTCCGATACCCTGGGAGTGGTCCGGCTCATCAATTCCGTCTCCACCGCCAGCGCTTCCTGCCGGTGTGAGAGGGCCAGGGTTTGGTTCATCACGGCCTGAAACTCCGCCAGCATGGCCCCTACATTGGCCTCCTGAAACTCACGCTGGATATCGCGGGCCTCCCGCTGAACGGCAGATACTGACGCCTGAGATTCCATCATGTCCGCGTTGCTCTCAGGCGAGTTGCCCTGCGCAAGACTTCGTGTGGCCGTGGCAAGGGACTGTTCAGCGGCGCGCATCATGGGACTGTTGCGCAACTCCTCGAGGCGCTGGCCTGCGGAGGCACTGTAGGGCCGGATAGCATTAGCGGCCGACCGCATGGTCTCTTTGGCGGCATCCAGTGACCGTTCCTGCTGCTGATGGCGGGCGACAAGGTTCCGCAGTTTTGATTCGTCCCCAGGTGGGGTCTGGCGCAACTCTTCAAGGAGCTGCTGCTCGGTTTCGGCCAGGTCATCCAGGCGCTGAGCCACTTCATCCATTTTCATTTCCGCCTGCGCCCGGCGGAAAACGTCCAGGTAGCGGTCGAGTTGGAGTTCAAACTCATCGGCGTTAAAGCGCATATTTTTCAGGGCCAACTGCATCTGTTCCGGGTCGAGACTTTCCAGCGCTTCCCGCAACTCGTCCATGCTGCTTTGCAGCTCGGGAGTCATGATTTCCTCGAGGAGATTTTGCAAGTCGGCGTACTTTTTCTGCACCTCCTCGCTGAACAGTTTGTTGCTCTCCGCCTTGCTACCCAGTTCGCGAAGCTGCTCCTGAACCGACTCCATGCTGTTGAGGATTTCCTCCAGGTTCTGGATCAGCTCCTTGCCTTTCTGCTGCTCCTCCCAGCGGATATCGTCTTTATCCCGGGTGGCCAGATCCAGTTCATCCAGCAGTTTCTGCACTTCTTTCAGATCTTCCAGTACGCCCTCAGTCACCATTGCCGTTTCCGCGTTCCTGCTGTTGATCCGGTCAAACAGGGCCGCTAAAGATGGCACCCTGGCGACAAACGTAGCCGAGACCGCGCGGCCGGGACCGGTGGCCAGGTTGTTATCGTCCACCTCGATCCGGAAATGAACTTCGTCGCCGGGAAGCAGGTTGAGCGATGCGAGCTGCCAGGTGTGCAAGATTCGCTGGCTGCGCCGGTTCGGCTGCAAGCCCGGTATCAGGGCCGTATAGGTTTTGTCATCCTGCAACAGATATTCCGGATGGCGCAGATTGTAACTCACCATGGCCCGGCTGAAGCCGTAGTCATCGGTGGCGTCAAATTGGATGGGCACGAGCATCGATTCATCCAGATCGAGGGTCGCGGGCGGCAGTATGACCGTTATTGTCGGCGGGAAATCCTCCAGCGCCGTGATCCGGTAGTGGATGGGGCGCAGGTTCATGACATCGCGGCGATCCTTGATCCTCACGATCATGGTGGTGGAGGTCTCCAGCATGAATTTGCCGGTCAGCTTTTTCCGGTTCAAATTGACGGGGTATGAGTCGCCGGACAGTTCGAGCCAGGCATCCTTGAGGGTCAGGTTGGTGCGTGCGGTGAAAGCAATTTCGCTACCGGCCAGCGCCGCAATGTCGGCTACGTTGCCGCCCAACTTTCTCGATTCATCCCCCGTGTAGGCCGGCGGCGTGATGATAAACTGCATCTCCTCGATGATCGGCCGGTCACTGATGCTGATGCGATATTTTTCCGTTTCAATCTGCGTCCACGGCGAGAACCATGAAGGATTACGGTAGCGGGCATAATAGGTGACATCATCGCGCATGTCCTCGAAACGGTAAGTGAAGCGGTCGCCATCCAGGGGCAGAATCTCGCTGAATAAGGCGCCAGTTTTGTCTTCCCAGACCAGTTCCACGCTGGTCGGCACAACATCAAAGCCGGTGAAGGCCACTTCCACGGTATCACCGCCAAGGACATTCAAATCGCCGGTGAGGGCCAGGAGGATAAATGGCGCCGGCGCCGGGAATTCCTGTTCCGGATGCAGGAGCCGGTCCATGGCCGCGAGCATCGCCGTTGGACCGGTGAGCCAGCTCGACAGGATGATGAACAGACCCAGTATCACCAGGCGTCGTGGTGGCTTGTACCGGCGAGGTGTGAGCGTCCCCAGGTCCATCTTTGCCAGCTGTCCTGAGACCTGTTGGACGGAATCAGCGAGGAGGTCGCTGTTACTCTGGTGGGGATTCGCCTCCAGGCGCCGTTCCAGTTGCAGGGCATTCAACAGACGGTCGGCCTGTCTCCCGATTTTGTAGCCGATGCGGTCTGCCAGCGCTTCCGGCCGGACCCACCGCCACCATCCGCGCCAGATGCCGAACCAGCGCAGCAGGATGACCAGTCCTGCAATGAGGGTCAGATCAAGAAATCCCCATGCCAGCAGCGACCGGATACCGGTGCCCAGATAGAGGCTTTTCTCATACCATATCAAGGTTGAGGCCAGCAAGGCCAGAAGGAATCCGCTCAGGAGCAGCTCATGCATAAGTGTCGCCGATGCGAGGCGATTGCGCACACCCTTAAGGGCGCTGTGGATGGAATGGCTATCGCTCATTGGCTCAGCACGTAGGCGATGATGTTGGCGCCCATGCGCAGCGCCGACTCGCGGAGTTCGGCAGGCACATCGTGAACCTGGGAATCCTCCCAACCGTCCCCAAGGTCACTCTCGTAGGTATACAGGACCAACAATCTGTCATCATCAAACAGCGCCAGGCATTGGGGCCGCCCGTTGTCGTGCTCGTGAATTTTTGGCAGCCCCTCAGGCAGAGCAAATACAATGCTGAAAATCGGGTGGCCGGGACTCAATTCGACCCAATTTTTATCGGGGAAAACTTTCTTCATTTCGCGCCGGAAGGCGGCGTCCATCCCGTAATTATCGTCGGCGTGCAGGAAAGCGCCGTTGAGCAGCTGGGTGCGTAGCAGGTTTGCTTCCTCGGCGGTAAAGAATATGTTGCCGTGGCCCGTCAGGTAAAAGTAACTGCTCTCCCAGAACCTGTCGTCTCCAATTTTCGCGCGACGCTCCTCAGGCGAAATTTGTATGCCCGTGCCGGCAGTGGTGAACCTGATCAGGTTGGGCAGAGAACTGGCGTCGGCATACCAATCCCCCCCACCGCCGTACTGCAACCGCGTGATGGTCAGCGCGCCTGGCGATTGCGCCATCAGGATGGAGAGGCACCCGGCCAGCGCCATCACCGCCAGACTAGCCGGCCGGTTGATCGGAGTCTCCTTTAAACGATATCGGCTCGGTTTGCAAGGTGGTATACTCAATTCCCCAGCGGGTCCGCAACAAGTTCTGTGTCTCCTTCAGGCAGTCGGGCCAGTGTCCGTTTTCAACGCAGTCATCGGTGACCTGAATGTGGGCGCTCAGCGCAAGCACTCCAGATGAAATAGCCCAAATATGTAAATCATGCATCTCGACCAAATGTTCCTGGCTGAGCATGGCCTGAGTGATCTGATTGTAATCGATTTCGGCAGGCGTGCTCTCCATCAATATATCGATGGACTTCATGAGCAAACGCCATCCGCCCCACAGCACGAGCAGGGCTATGAATACGCTGGCCAGGGTATCGATGGGCATCCAGCCGGTGAGCAGGATGACGCCACCGGCCACCATGGCGCCCACGGACCCCAGGGCATCGAGCAGCATGTGCAGGTAGGCCCCTTCCATGTTCAGGTTGCCTTGGCGGAAACGGTGGATAATGGATGCGCTGGCCAGATTAACGATCAAGCCGATGGTGGCAATGCCCAAAACCCAGCTGCCCTCGATTGTATGAGGCTGGCCGACGCGCTGGTATGCCTCCAGTAAAATAAATCCGCACAGCAGGATCAGCAGAACCGCGTTTAGCATGGCCCCGATGATCTCCGCCCTGAGGTAGCCGTAAGTCCGGCGGGGGTTTTTGGGTCGTTGAGCGAGAGTGCTGGCAAACAGGGCCAGGCTGATGGCGCCGACGTCGGTGAGCATGTGGACGGCGTCCGACAGCAGTGCAATCGACCCCGTTAAGAAGCCTCCCACCCCTTCAATGACCATAAACCCGGCGTTGAGGGCGAGGGCCATTTTCAGGCCGTGCCGATGGCCGCGGCGTTCACTCATCGAATCCAGCGAGGTCATGATGAACGAATCTACAATGGAGAGATGGGCAGGGTGGAAGCTTTTAGTTCGGGGTAGAGGCGGGGATTAGGGCCCGGGACGCTTACCGTCAGGTTTGGACTGCCACGCGATTGCGTCCGCCTCGCTTGGCCTTGTAAAGTCCCTGATCACTGCGATTGATGATGTCTGTGGGCTCATCGCCTTCCCTGAATTCCGCCACGCCAATGCTGACGGCCAAATCGTCCAGGGTATGCCCCTCCACTTTCACCTTCAGTTTCTCAATGCTTTTGCGCAATTTTTCCGCCAGGACAGTAGCCTTTTTCAGCGGTGTTTCCGGAAGCAAGACGATGAATTCCTCGCCGCCATACCGCCCCGCGAAATCACTGCCGCGAATTTGCTCCTTGATAGTGGCGGATATCGCTCGAATCACAGCGTCCCCCGCCACGTGGCCATGTTTATCGTTGACCCGCTTGAATCTGTCTATGTCGAGCATGAGCATCGACAAATGCCGGCCGTAACGATGTGACCGCATGATTTCAATGTCCATCTGTTCCAGCAGCGCCCGGCGCGAGAGCAGATCCGTGAGGCTGTCGAACATGGCCATGCGCTCAAGTTCCAGTCGCTCATCCTCGACCGCTTTCAAATGGTTCCAGCGGTCGCGTGCATGAATTAGAGAACTGGTCAGAGTTTCCCTGGTGAGGGCCGATTTCGGAATGTAGTCATAGGCGCCTCTTTTCATGCTCTCCACAGCGATGAGCTCATCGCCTTTGGCTGCCAGAACCACGGCCGGCGCAACATTCCGGCTGTTGATTTCATCAAGCCATTCCATCATCGACTTGCCTTTGAGGTTCAGGGCAAGAATCACCACCTCGGGGGGAGAGTCATTTAAGGCCTGTTCAATCTGATCCCGGTCATTGGCCTCGCTGACGTGAAATTTCACACCCCCGTTCTTCCCGCCCCCGTCGCCGGAAAGAAACTCGCTGATCAGGTTGCGCGAGTCCTGGTCCTGATCACATAACAGAACGGAAAAATTATTGGGATTGTCTGATTTCAGACCAGTATTTTTATTGAGTATCGGCATTGTTCCGGCAGCCTACGGGGCAATATATTATAACCGGCATCCATCTGCGTGTAGGTCTAATGATCTTGACCGCAAGCTGCCCCGATTATAATCATGGATTGGCAAGAAACAAACCCTTCAATTCAACCACATTCATCCCGGCGAAATTGTGCCGTGATGCGCTCTCACCCCGCGAGTGGCCGTCCTGGCCGGCCCCGTATGAGTTATTGCCGCTGGGGACTGCTACTACTGTGGCTGGTTCTGGTCACTGAATCCAGCGGCCAGACGCAGCACTGGAAGCCGGGATTTTTAAGGAGGTTCTGGGAACTGCAGGTTAATCCGATGGAGTTTCGGCAGCCCATCCGCTTCAGCCCGTTCGATATCAAGTCGGGCCTGGCCATCTATGGTGGACCGGATATGATATCCGGACTGCCACGGTCCCTGCTGGGGACGGACTACTCAGTGGTCGACCTGGACAGCACGGAATCGCAAGTGCCTACCATAGGCGGGTTCTACAAGCGGACGCTGCTGATCCATGATCTTGACTTTCTGCAGATAAATCTCCGCAGCCGGTTTCTGCCCATCAGCGTTATCGATGTCATGGTGGGGTTGGGGATACGCACACAGCAAATACCGTTTGCGCCGCGAGTCCCGGATGAATGGCCAACAGATGGGAATGACTACCGCTTTGCGCCGGTTTTCCACACCGGCCTGGTGAGCGTGATGCTGGGCATGCAGCGCAGTGATCGGTGGTACTTCTACCTGAAGACGGCGCGTGGTCTTGCCATCGGCAGCGTTTATCGGGCGAGCGCCATCAAGCCTGTACTCACTGGAAGCGGCCTCTCATCCGCCTGGGTAGTCGGCGTCAAGCGTTTCCCGCTTTCGGATGTGGACCCACGCATGGCCTTTGGTCTGGAGCTGCGTTACCATCGCATCGATGTGCCGGACCTCAAGGTCCCCAAGCTGTCTGACGGGCGCAATCTCTCTCCCATCCAGGGGCTGAACTTCCGCGCCCTGGGCGTTTTTGTCACCTTTGGCGCCTACTTTGGCGGCCGTTCAACCTCCGCCGACCGGGCCAAACAAAGTCTCTACCGGGGCGATTATATGTCTGCCGAGGAAGAACTGAACCGTTTCCTGCGGCGCTATCCTGATCACACTGAAGTGGGAAGGGCGCGGAAGTTGCTGGCGCTGGCCCGGAAAATGGCCCCTTATCAGCAGCTCGACCTGGCCCGGCAGTACCAACAGCAGGGCGACCTTGAAACAGCCCTGGTATGGTATCGCCGAGCGGAGCAGGGGGCCGACACCACCCTGATGCGGGAACTCATCGCAGGCACGCAGGAGGTGGGTCAGATTTACATCCAGCGGGCCAGCGCTGCTTTGGCAGGCAATCAGCTCGATGAAACCAGCGAAATTCTACGCAATGCAAACCTCCTGCTTCCTGAAGAGGATGTGTTGGTGGGGCGGTTTGAATCTGAAGTTCTGGTCCGGCGGGGGCATCAGTCGCGGCGGCAGGGGAACATCACGCTGGCCCTGCGCAACTATGACGCCGCTATCCGCGTCAACCCGGAGCGGCGGGTGGAAATTGAAGGCTACAAGGTGCGCCTGGCAGAAGACCTGATTAACGAAGCCGTGCGGGCGACAGACCGGGCGGCGCTGGCCCTGGCCGTTGAGTCATTGCGGCAGAGCCAGTTGCTCGACCCACGCCGTGAGGCCAGCCTCGATTCCATGCTGGCGACTCTCGAAAATAGAATGCAGCGATTGGCCCAGGGTGAGATTCAACAGGCTGTTGATGAGCAGATGCAGGCGGCCCGGGAGATTCGCAATTTTGTGCCCCCCACCAGGCCACGCATTGGCATGCTGGTCGCCGCCCTGGAGGAAGCTCTGGGGCCCGCGGACCATGTGACCGAGGGGATGGACGCTGCGGGCATCAGTCACCAGGTCTGGGAATATAGCGGGGGCGAGTATCCCGGCCTCTACTATTTCGAAAATTACGTGTTGAAAAGGATGGATTTGCCGGAAGTCCGCTAAAGGACCGGCCCCGCGCTACAAGATCCGGTAAGCTTTCAAGCCCCACACAATTTCCTCTATCGTCACCCGGAAAACACCAAATGTCGGAATAGCGAACAACATGCCCAGAGGCCCGGCAATCGAATTACCTACCATGATCACGACCATGACCAGCAGGGGGTGCATACCGACGCTGCTGGACATGATTTTTGGCGAGATTAAAAAGTTGTCGATCATTTGAACGAACATGAACATGGCGATTATGGCGAAGGGCACCACGGCGGAAATGCCTGCGGCCTGTGGCGTGACGACGTAGGCAATAATCGCCGGCACCATACCTACGAATGGCCCGATAAACGGTATCAGGTTGGCGATGCCGGCCAGCATTCCGATGATGAAAGCGTAAGGGATGTTGACGCTCAGACTCCACGACAACAGGTACAGGCCGATGGTCGACATCACTCCAACTGACGCAGCCGCAATGCCCTGTCCGCGGAGATAGCCGCTCACCTGGGCATGGACCTTGTCGAGCAGGTTCAGCGTCATTTCAAAATAGGCGTTGGGCACGCTATGGACAAAGGCCACCTTAAAATTGCGGCTCTCCAGCAGCAGGATAAAAGTGAAGACCAGCACCAGGACAATGTTCATGATGACGCCGATCAGTTTGCCGATCATGCCGGCGAGGTCCTTGAGCAGCGACTGGAGAAATTGGCCGCTTCCGGCGACCCATTCGGTCAATTTGACTTCAACGGTTTCATGATAATTTTCGGGTATAATGTCCATGAGCGATTTTTTCAGATCTGCGGTGATATCGCTATCGCCCTCACCTGAGACCGCTTGACCCATCGATCGCGCCTCTTCGAGAAGGATCGGCCCCAGTGTGCTCACCAGGAGTACCACCATCAGGATGATGGCGCCGTAAATGCTGAGCACGGCCGCTAACCTGCTGCCGCCGAGGCGCATCTCGAGCCAGTCTGCCACAGGATCGAGAATGCTGGTGAGCAGCAGGGCGATAACCAGCAGGAGCAGGATAGGGGCGATGTGGCTCCATAGTGCCACAATGACCAACAGGGGGATGACGACCTGTGCGCTACGCAGAACGGTCTGCATGATCTTGGTCGATGTCATCTCTGCCGGCCGACCGTACTGCCCTACCTGCTGACGCCGGAATTTGACGTTGCGGGCATGGGCTTACTCTTTCTCGTCGCTCTGTTTCTGTTGCGCCGCGGAGAGGTAATCGTTCGTCTTGCGCAGTCTTGAGGCGATGACTTTGGCAAGGTTCATTAACACTTTGTTTCCAATGGCCGGAAAGCGGGTGATGATGCTCTGCAGTTCCGGGCGGAAGAAGGAAATAAGCCGGGTCTCCCCCGAGCTCAGGGCCGTGGCCGACCGGTTGGCGTCATCCACCAGCGCCAGGTCGCCAAAAAAGTCGCCGTCGCTGAGCTCCGAATAAACAATGGGATTGTCGGGATTCTCATTATTGACGATCTGCACGCCGCCCTGAATGATAACGTACATGCCCAGACCGGGATCGCCCTGGCGAAAAATGACTTCATTGGCCTGGTAGTTGCGGTGGTGTACGATGCGCTCCACTTCGCGCAGCTCGCGCTTTGAAAAACCGGCGAAAACGGGGACATTTCTCAGAACGGTTGCCGTTTCGGATTGCTCCTCGCCACCGCGCCTGAAAATATTTTCCCAGATTGCATTTTTCATGACACCGAAGTTCACCCGAATTATATGACATGTCAAGGGATGCGCAGTGAAAACCGTTGCATCCCTCTGGCCCCTCATCTATTTTCGCGCCGATATGTTGCGGAATATGTCCATATTCACTGTGCTGCTGCTGCTCTGTTTTCCAGCCGCCAAGGGGCAGGAATCGGCGGAACTGCGCCAGCTCGACAGTCAGATCGGCAGCAAGCAGGGCGAATTGGGGCGTCTGCGGGAAACGATACGGGAGTACGAGCGGCGCATTGCGGAAAAAGATGCTGCGGAAAAGTCAACCCTAAGCGCTCTGTACGAACTGGAAGAACACATCTCGCTCACCAGCCGTTTGATAAAAGCCATTGAAGGGAAAATCGGCCAGCTCAGCGATTCTATCCGCATCGCAGGCATCAAAATAGCCGACGGGGAGGAGAAGATTGCCACTTTAAAGCGTAACCTTTCGGCGCGGTTCGTGCACATCTACAAGCAACGCCGCTCGTCGGTCCTGGAACTGATTCTCACGTCCGCCAACTGGCACCAGGCCACCTACAGGGGAAAATATCTCAAAATTGCCGCTGACTACGACCGCTACCTGACCAAGAAAGTGAAAGGGGAGATTGTCCGGCTCCAGTCGCAAAAAAAGCAGCTGGCGGCCGATCGCGTCTCGCAGCGTAGCCTGCTGTCGGAAAAAGGACGGGAAGAGGTGGCGCTCAAGGCGTCGAAAGTTGAGCGTCAGCGGCAGGTTATCCGCATTAAGCGCGACCGGCGTCAGGATGAACGGCTGCTGCTGCAGAAGAAGCAGGCGGCCATTGAACTCGAGCGCATCGTCAAAGGCCTCCAGTTTGACCGCGAGCGCCGATCCCTTGAACTGGCCGCCATCCGGGCCGCCCGTGAGCATGAGGAGGCCCCCGATGTCTCCTACTATAAAAAGCGCCTGCCCTGGCCTACCGCAGGACGCGTGGTGACGCGGTTCGGGCGTATCCGCAACCCGAAGACCGGAACCGTTACCGAAAGTCCCGGTATCGATATCAGCTCCCAGCCCGGGGCCCTGGTCGGTTCGGCCCTGTCGGGACTGATTACCACCATCACCTATATCAGGGGCTATGGCACCACGATCATCATTTATCACGGGCAGGATTTGTACACTGTCTATGCCTTGGTTGAGGACGTGATCGTCTCTGAAGGGCAATATGTGGATCAGGGTGAGATTATCGCCCATGTCGCCGGAAACGGATCGCTGGATGGGGCCAAACTCCATTTTGAAGTCTGGACCAACCAACAGAAGCAGAATCCCGAAGAGTGGCTCTCCAGCAGCATGGGGGGACCATGATCTACGCCGATCTTATTATGCAATCGCGTCCCTGGGAACAGTTGATGGCCGCACGGCAATCGGACCGGTTGGCCCATGCATACCTGTTTCACGGCCCCCCCGGTGTAGGCAAGGAGGCCCATGCCATCGAACTGGCCGCCGTGGTCAATTGCAAACGGCCACAGACGACAGGCGCCTGCGGAACCTGCGACTCGTGCCGGAAAATGGCTACCCTGCAGCACCCTGATGTGCAGATCGTGGTGCCGCTGCCCCGGCGCAACCCAATCGGCAAAAGTGATCCCCCCCTGAAGGCCCTGAAACCGGTCGACATTGAGGAGCTGGCTCTGCAGCTGGGGCGCAAGGGGAGCGATCCCTACGCTAAAATTGCGCTGGATGGCGCACAATCGATCCTGATCAATTCCGTGCGCGAGCTGCGCCGTCTCGCGGCCCTTAAATCAGCGGAGGGGGGGCGGCGGGTGATCCTCATCTTCGATGCCGAGCGGCTCAACCATCCCGGCCCCGCTGCCGCCAACGCTCTGCTCAAGCTGCTGGAAGAGCCGCCACCTGATACCGTCATAGTATTGGTCACCGCCAGGCCCAACTTACTGCTGGAGACATTGCGGTCGCGATGCGTGGCGCTCTACTTCCCTGCCCTGGCTGCGGACGAGGCGGCGTCGTACCTGACCGGAAAATTTGGCGTTGATCGCGAGACGGCGATGATGGTGGTCCAGGCCACCGCCGGGAACCTGCAGCTGGCCCGCAGCCTGCTTGCTTCCAACCCTGACGGCAACCTCACTCGTCTGGTGGATGAACTGTTGGAGGGATTGCTGCAGCCCCGGCCACAAAAGTGGCAGCAGCTGGTCGCCGATCTGGTCGGCATGAACCGGCAAAACAAAGCGGAACTCGGCTTCCGTCTGCATCTTTTGCAGCTGTGGCTCCGGGACCTGATGTTGCTGGCCCAGGTTGATGCCGCAGCGGGACTGGTATTCGAGGAACGGCGGGATGAGCTATTGGCCCAGCTCGCCGGATTTCCTCAGGCAGAATGGGGCATGGCTACCGGGTTCGTTGAAGATGCATTGTCGATGTTGGAACGAAATATCAACCCCACGCTGGTTTTCACCAACATGTTTCTGGACATCAGACAGGCGATGCGCGGCAGAGAGCCTGCCGGGGCAGGCGTACTTGTGCAGGTAGGCCACGCTGTCTAACTTTGAATAATGGCATCAAAAAACGTGACATGCAAAACTTCTACCTGACAACACCCATTTATTATGTGAATGACCAGCCCCACCTTGGTCATGCCTATACCACCATTTTGGCGGACGTGCTGGCCCGCTACCATCGCGCCATTGGAGATGACGTGTTTTTTCTGACGGGAACCGATGAGCACGGCTTGAAAGTTCAGCAGGCCGCCGAGGCCCGGGGCAAAACCGAGCAAGAGCACACAGACGAGTTTGTAAAGCGCTTCCAGGACCTGTGGGACCGGCTCTATATATCCAACGACGATTTTATTCGCACCACCCAGCCCCGGCACAAGAAAGTGGTTCAGCATCTGCTGCAGCTGCTGCATGACAAGGGCGAGCTCTATGTCGATTCCTACGAAGGGCTCTACTCCGTTTCCGAAGAGCGCTTCGTCACCGAAAAAGAGGCCGAGAGTGGCGACTTCAAGCAGATTGAAAGAATCAAAGAGAAAAACTGGTTCTTCAAGATGTCGTCCTACCAGGAACGGCTGATAGACCATATCCACGCGAATCCCCAGTTTATCCAGCCGGAGTCACGGCGGAATGAGGTGCTGGGGTTCTTGCGGCAGCCGCTGAAGGACCTGTGCATCTCGCGTCCCAAGTCGCGGCTGAAATGGGGCATTGAGATCCCGTTTGCCACAGAGTATGTCACCTACGTCTGGTTCGATGCCCTCACCAACTATATCTCGGCCATCGGCTTCTCGAAGGATGAAGAACAGTTCAACCACTGGTGGCCGGCGAATTATCACCTTATCGGCAAGGATATCCTGACGACGCATGCGGTTTACTGGCCAACCATGTTGATGGCTGCCGGCATCGAACTGCCCCAAACGATCTATGCCCACGGCTGGTGGATGATGGGCAAAAACAAGATGTCCAAATCCAGCGGCAACGCCATTAAGCCTTTAGACCTCATGGATCATGTCGGTATTGATCCGGTGCGCTACTATCTCATGCGCGAAATGGTCCTCGGCTCCGATGCCGTCTTTACGCCCGAACATTTTATGCGCCGGTACAACGCCGATCTGGCCAACGATCTCGGCAATCTGACCAATCGCATTTCAAAATTTATCTGGCGCCATTTTGATGGACGGGTGCCGCCGACCAACCCCCCCGGAGACGCAACCGCTCAGGAGGACCTGAAGCGATTTGCCGCTGATGTGGTTAAGCGGGTTCCTCAGCAGATTTATGCGATGAAACTCCATGAAGCGATCGAATCGGCGATGCAACTGGTGCGCAAAGTCAATGTCTACCTGGAAATTTGCCAGCCGTGGAAGCAGATCAAGGAAGACCCGGTCCAGGCTGGAAACACGATGTATCAGGCGGCGGAAGGTTTGCGCATCGCGGCCCAGCTGCTGGCTCCCGTCATGCCCAGCCGCACCGATAATATCCGGGCCATGATCGGCGGCGCGGGTGTCGATATTACCTACCTGGAGTGGGGCGGCATCTTGCCTGGCACACGCATTCTGGAGCCTGAGTCTCCCTTCCCCCGGCTGGATAAGTTGCAGCTGGAGCCGGTCAGTGCTGAGAAATCCAAGACCGCCTCTAACGGCGTGCCCACCACTTTCGAGGCATTTGAAAAAGTCGATCTGCGCGTCGTGGAAATCGTGGCCGCCGAACGGCTGCACAATGCCGATTCGCTGCTGCGGCTGACCGTGGCCCTGGGCGACAGTGAGCGCCAGGTCATTGCGGGCATCGCCAAGGACTACACACCGGAATCTCTCGTGGGCAAGAAAGTCATTCTGGTGGCAAATCTGGAAGTGGCAACCATACGCGGCGCAGCCAGTGAAGGGATGATCCTTGCCGTGGACAATGACGGAACCTTTGTTTTGGCCACCGCAGATGACCCCCGCATGAAACCGGGCTCTCCTGTCGGTTAGCGGCAGGCTGGCACTGCCGGAGGAGAGCAACCGGCCTTGCCATATTAAGCGCCCCGGTGCCTCGCAATCACCATGATCGACACCCACGCCCATCTGTTTTACCGTGACTTCGAGGGCCAACTGGAGAGTGTCATCCAGCGGGCCTGGGACGCCGGTCTCAGTCACCTGATTTGCGTCGGTCTCAATCTGGCCACCAGCGAGCAGGCCATCAACATTGCCGAGAAACATGACCATGTCTGGGCGACGGTAGGCGTTCATCCTCACGACGCAGGGGCCGCGCCCGTTGACTATCTGGCCCACCTGGAGCGCATGGCGTCTCACGAAAAGGTGGTGGCCATCGGCGAGATGGGCCTCGATTTTTTCCGTAACCTGACCCCTCCCGAACGCCAGATCGATGTGTTCAGGGAGCAGCTGGCGCTGGCCAGGAGCCTCAACCTGCCGGCCATCATCCACAGCAGGCAGGCCGATGATGCCATATTTGAAACGGTTTCCGGGATTGGGCATCATAACGCCGTCGTACACTGTTTCAGCTCGGCCGCCGACTTTGCCAGAAAAATGGTCGATATGGGGCTCCATATCTCGTTTACCGGCACGGTAACGTTTGGCAAAAACCACAATGCCGCGGCCTTGCAGGAAGTGGGCCTTGAAAAGGTGATGGTGGAGACCGACTGTCCTTACTTGGCGCCCGTGCCCATGAGGGGCAAGACCAACGAGCCGTCCTATCTGCCGCATACGGTCTCAAAGATTGCCGAGATCTGCTCGCTTCCGGCGCAGGAGGTGGCCGACATCACTTCGCGCAACGCCCGCGCGTTTTTCGGATTGCAAAATGGGGAGGTGCAGCCATGAGTCAGACCGTGCGAGGACAAATATTTGCGACGCTGGAAATCGCCGAGGATGGCAATCGGCTCAGCCGCGCGGTCGACTTGTCCATCATGGGCCTGATCCTGCTCAACGTCGGCGCCGTGATCATGGAAACCGTTCCGTCGATGGCCCTTGCGCATGCCCGCTTCTTTGAGCTGTTCGAACTGTTTTCCATCGCCATTTTCAGCGTGGAATATATCCTGCGCGTATGGACCTGCACCGAGAGTGAGCGCTTTAACGGCCCTCTGGCGGGGCGCATCCGGTATGTCCTTACGCCGATGGCGCTCATCGACCTGATCGCCATCCTCCCCTTTTACCTGCCGCTCATCATGCCTGTTGACCTGCGGTTCTTGCGCGCGCTGCGAGTTCTGCGAATCTTCCGGCTGTTGAAATTCGCCCGGTACTCCCGCGCGGTGCGCATATTCGGCCGCGTAATCGGGGAAAAAAAGGAGGAGCTGGTTATCAGCTTGACGGCCATTCTGGTTGCGTTGGTGCTGATTGCCAGCTTGATGTATTATCTGGAAAAAGACATTCAGCCTGAGGCGTTTGGCTCCATACCGGCAGCCCTCTGGTGGGGCGTCGTATCGCTGACCACCGTCGGTTATGGGGATGTCTACCCGGTAACCGTTTTGGGAAAATTCTTTGGCGGTATGGT
The DNA here is from genome assembly GCA_004124875.1 of Fidelibacterota bacterium. Classification (GTDB taxonomy): domain Bacteria; phylum Fidelibacterota; class Marinisomatia; order SCGC-AAA003-L08; family TS1B11; genus TS1B11. The sequence goes on from SCKJ01000003.1 coordinate 57,975, forward strand.
CGCCCTGCTCGGTATCGGCGTGTTTGCCCTGCCGGCCGGCATTATCGCCTCGGGATTTGCTCAGGCCACCCATAAAGAAACGATCAGTGAGGCCAGCGAACAGTGCCCGCATTGTGGGCAGCCTATTGAGCATTAAGCGCCACCCGCCGGTAAGAAAGCGCTGGGGGCAGCATTTTCTGTCCGACCCCAACACCATCGGGCGGATTGTGGCGCAGGTGAATCCGTCGCCCGGCGATAATTTTCTGGAAATTGGTCCGGGTCATGGCGAATTGACGATCCCGCTGGCCGAAACGGGCGCAACAGTGACCGCTGTCGATATTGATCCCCTGCTCATTGATGAGCTGCGCGTCAGGGTCCCTGCAAACGTCACCCTGGAGCAGGGGGACATACTCAAAGCCGACCTGAGCCTGCTGCTGGCCGATGGGGCCCGCGTATACGGTAGTCTGCCGTATAATATCTCCTCACAGATTATTTTCAAGCTGCTTGAGCACCGGCGACGGTGGACGGACGGGCATTTTATCGTGCAGAAAGAGGTGGCCCAACGCATGGCTGCGGGTCCCGGCAGCAAAACATACGGCAGGCTCTCGGTGATGCTGCAGGCCTTCGCCGGGGTGCAGACGGTATTCAACTTGCCGCCCACGGTCTTTAAGCCCAGGCCCAAGGTGGACTCGACGCTTGTGCGCATCGTGCCGGGAGCTCCGGTCATTGGCATCGTCAATCCGCGCCGGTTTGAAGTCCTGGTCCGTGCGGCGTTCTCCCAGCGGCGAAAAAAACTCTCCAACGCCCTGAAATCGCTTGACGCAGCAGACGCTATCATGGAGCTGGGGCTGGCCGATCTGCGGGCCGAGCAAATTTCGGTCGCGGCCTTTATCGAGCTATCCAACAGGGGGGACATGCAGGAACCATGACTGCCTGAACCTGCCGCCCAAAATGACCCTCATGGCGGCTCTTTGGCCGCTGGCGTTGCGTGAGGCATAAGAGGGGGGATGGGAAGATTGGATCGTATCGTTTGAAGTCCATGGACCGGTTGATCGTCCTTTAGGGCTGGGCCGGTTTCACCATTGAATCCGCGCACGATTGGCTCTAACTTCGCAGGCTGTAGATAAATAGTGATATTGAGACAGGAACAGTTTATGGTTGAAGTGTACGTAAAGCGGGATGAGCCGATTGAGCGGGCGTTGCGCCGGTTCAAAAAGAAGTATGAAAAGGCCGGTATCCTTAAAGATGTCAAGCGGAACTCCTATTACCTCAAGCCCAGCGAGGCCCGGCGTATCAAGCGCTCCAAGGCCAAACGGCGTATGCGCAGGGCGACCATGTTGGCTTCCCGCTGACGCATATTTCGCGCTACAGCCAGTAGATTTTTATGAAATCCAGACTTCCGGTCTGGATTTTTTTTGCCTATAATCGAACGTCCATGAATCCGTTTTCCAAGCATCCAACCTCCAAGGTGACCCCGTGGCCCTGATCCGAACGGTATCGGGCGTGCGTGGCATTGTCGATGATGACCTCACCGATGGGGCTCTCTACCGGCACGTCTCTGCCCTGGCCGAACTGCTGCCCCCCGGAGCTGTGCTTCTGGCGCGGGACAGCCGGCCCCACGGCCGCCGGTTTATGGCTGTGGCGGCGCAGGCCCTCACCGACGGCAACCGCCAGATCTGCCTGGCTGGCATGGTGCCGACCCCCACCGCCCAATTTCTGGTGACTCATTTGAGACTGGCGGGAGCGGTGGTGATCACGGCCTCCCACAATCCGGTGGAATATAACGGCATGAAATTCATGGGCAGCGACGGGGTCTACCTCGGCGCCGAGCAGTGTGATATTCTGTATGGCCGGGCGGATCGGATTGAGCCGCCAGCGCAGATCGAGACTCAAAAAATGCGCGGCCAGGATCTCCCCGATGGGGCTGGGGAGCATATTCTGAATATCCTCGACCTGGGCTGCATCGACATGGAGGCCATATTGCGTATGCGCTGCGTGGTGGTTGTGGATGCGGTGAATGGCGCGGCCTCGGTTGCCCTGCCGACGCTGCTGGAAGCGCTCGGTTGCGAAGTGGTGCGACTGAACACGACCCCGGACGGCACTTTTCCCCGTGGCGCCGAACCGGTTGCGGAGCACCTTTCAGGTTTGTCGGAGGCGGTAATTTCCTCAGGCGCCGACCTGGGGTTGGCCACCGACCCCGACGCCGACCGCCTGGCGCTGGTGGATGAAAACGGGGCGCCGCTGGGCGAAGAATATACCCAGGCCATTGCCGTGGATGGGTTCCTCCGCCGGACCGCCAGTAAAAAACCCGTGGTGACCAACTTGTCTTCTTCACTGCTGATTGATAAAATTACCCAGCCGTTCGGGGTGGAGGTGCACAGGTCGGCCGTGGGCGAAATCAACGTGGTCAACCTGATGCGTTCGTTGGGCGCGGATATCGGCGGTGAAGGCAACGGTGGCGTCATACTCGGCGAAAGTCACCTCGGGCGTGATTCCCTGGTAGCCGCGGCACTGGTACTGGATCGGCTGGCCCAGGACCGCAATCCGCTGAGCGCCTTGGTCAGCAGCTGGCCCAAATTTGTGATGATCAAGGAGAAACTGGCCATTGACGCCGGGGAAACCGAAGTGGTGCTGGATCGGCTGAAGCATAAGTTTTCCGATGTCGAGCCCGATGTGACCGATGGCCTGAAGTGGACCTGGGACGACCGCTGGCTGCATGTGCGGCGCTCCAATACCGAGCCGGTCATGCGCCTCATCGCTGAAGGGCCCGATGAGCGTGCCACGCGTCAGCTCATTGACACAGCCAGAATGGAGGCGGAAAAATGACCCTCGGCGAAGTAGTCGGCGCAGTGGTGTCCACGGTGAAGGATGACCACTTCATCGGGCAAAAACTGATGCTGGTGCAACCCATAGATACGGACGGCCAGCCCATCGGCGTCACCTTTATTGCGCTGGACAGGGTTGGCGCGGGGAAAGGCGACCGTGTGCTCGTCAATCGGGAAGGGGGCGGGGCGAAAATCATGTTCAGCACGGTGATGCCTGTGCAGGCCGTGATTGTAGGTGTTGTTGATGGACTGGAGGTAACTTATCGTGATGCTTAGGCCCGGAGGGATCGGATTTGCCTGCTGAAGACGCTATCATTATCCGGTTAATCGACCAGGTGATTACCCAGACGGTGCCTGGACAGGAAGCGTGCGAGAGTGGCGACTGGCAGTGCCGCCTGTGCCGCGACAGAAGATGCGCGGAACGCGATCCCAATGCCGTCGGCACTCTTGTTGGAGTCGGGGCGGATCGCATCGGCACCAGTCCCGGCGTGAAGCGCAAGCCTGCGGTGGCGGCCATCATCGATCATACTTTGTTGCGCCCTGATGCCAGTGAGGAGGACATTCGTTTGCTGTGCCAGGAGGCTGCCGAATACGGCTTCGCCTCGGTGTGCGTCAATCCGGTCTGGGTAGGATTTTGCAAAGCGTTGCTGGGCGATACCGGCGTCATGGTGGCGACGGTCATAGGTTTCCCATTGGGAGCCTTGCCGGCGGCGGCCAAGGCGGCCGAGACCATCCAAGCGGTGGAAGACGGCGCCGATGAACTGGACATGGTGCTGAATGTCGGATTCCTGAAATCGGGCAAGTATGCTGAGGTGGAGGAAGATATCCGGCAGGTGGTACGGGCTGCCGGTCCACTGACAGTGAAAGTGATTATTGAAACGGCCCTGCTCAGTGATGAGGAAAAAGTCAAAGCGTGCGTTCTGGCCCAACGCGCAGGGGCCAGATATGTGAAGACCTCAACCGGTTTTTCGAAAGGGGGCGCCACCGAACACGATGTCGCTATCATGCGCAGGGTTGTGGGTCCGTCCATGGGGGTGAAAGCTTCCGGAGGCATCAAATCGAGCGACGACGTCCGCAAAATGGTCGCCGCGGGTGCCTCCCGCATTGGCGCCAGCGCTTCAGTAGCCATCGTATCCAACGGGGGTGGGGACAGCGCCGGGTACTGATCGGGCAAAATCTGTCCCTGCATCTGTGGGCCTTCCCACTATCTCGCCGCCAGCATGACTCCCGGAGAACATCGACCTCAATCAGGCATGATCATCATATGAGTTCCACCTTCTTATCCGGTCTCCCCGCGCAAAAGCTGCGCTCGGATTGCGCGGTCCGTTATACTCCCAGGAAAAAGGGACCACTGGCGATCAGCGTCAGCTCAAAAGTGGCCGCCCTCTACGGCGACGCCATAGAAGCGCAGGCCGCGTCCACGCTCAGCGATCTGGGGATCGCTCACGGCGAGCTGCACATTGACGACTTTGGCGCGCTGCCTTTCGTGATTCAGGCGCGCATAGAGGCGGCGGTCAGGAGTGCCCATCCCGACAGGGCCCAGTCGAGCCTGCCGCCCGTAGGTGGCCAGAAACTTTCAGCCGGCGGCCGCCATCGGCTGCGGCGCTCAAGGCTCTACATTCCCGGTGTCCAGCCCAAAATGATGGTGAATGCTTTGGTCCACCAGGCCGACGGCATCATCCTCGACCTCGAAGATTCCGTGGCGCCGGGCGAAAAGGTTTCGGCGCGGCTCATCGTCCGCAACGCCCTCCGTGTCCTCGACTTCGGCGAGAGTGAGCGCATGGTGCGCATCAATCAGGGCGGCCTGGGCCTGGAGGATATCGCCGCCATCGTCCCAGAGCCGGTGCAGCTCATCCTGCTGCCCAAGGCTGAGACGGCCGGGCAGGTTCAGCAGGTGGATGCCCGCATCAGGGAGGTGGCCCAAGCGAGCGGCCGTAAGAGCCCGGTCTACCTGATGCCGATTATAGAGAGCGCCCTGGGCATTGAAAACGCTTATTCCATTGCCACCGCCAGCGACAATAATGTGGCCCTGGCTATCGGCCTTGAGGATTACACGGCCGACCTCGGGGTGCAGCGCACGACAGAGGGGACCGAATCGGCCTACGCCCGGGGCGCACTGGTCAACGCTGCGCGGGCAGCGGATCTGCAGGCCATCTACACGGTGTTCAGCGATGTGGAGGATATGGAGGGATTGGCCCGGTCAGTCCGGGAGACCCGCGCCCAGGGATACGACGGCATGGGGGCCATCCATCCCCGGCAGGTATCTGTTATCCACCAAAACTTTGCCCCTGATCCGGAAGAGATCGAAAAAGCCCAACGGATGGTGCTCGCTTTTGACGAGGCGCAGGCGCAAGGGTTGGGCGTGGTGGCCCTTGGCTCCAAAATGCTAGACCGGCCGGTGGTGCTGCGGGCACAGCGCACGGTGGATCTGGCCATCAGCTCGGGGCAGTTGAAAAAGGGGTGGAAAAAGGCGAAAGCAAGATGAGTTTCGGGTTTTTGGTTTCAAGTTTCGGGTTGAAAGGAAGGCGAATCAGAAGTTGCATTGAGTTGTTCCCCTGAAGGATTCAGCAGGAGATGGCAACAATTCATCGATTTGAAGAGATTGAATCTTGGCAAAAGGCACGGGAGTTGGTGAAAGCGATTTACACTGTTACCCGCAGAGGCGATTTTACCAAAGATTATGGGCTTAAGGACCAAATTCAGCGAGCCGCGGTATCAATTATGTCTAACATTGCCGAGGGGTACGAACGCGATGGAAAAGGCGAATTCATTCAGTTTTTATCAATAGCGAAGGCGTCAGCGGGGGAGGTCAAATCACAGCTGTATGTGGCATTGGATACCGGCTATCTCTCGGAAGCAGAATTCAGTGAGCTCAGTGAACAGGCTGATGGAATCGCCCGGTTGATTGGGGGATTGATAAAATATTTGAAAAGTTCGAAAATCAAAGGTAACAAATATCGATAGTCTCATGCTTGGTCAATTAGATCAGCATAACTTGAAACCAGAAACTCGAGACTCATTTAGTGAAACTGACTAAAAACGCCGCAGGCCGCCACGTACCGGACAGGGTTAACGGCCCTGCTCAAAGTGTTTGACCTGGCTTGGCGCCAACTTGATTCATACGAGCAAGGCCAAGATACCGGCGTTGTAGATCTGTTCGGCGCCATCCATCTGCCGGACGACCTGGCCGAGATGATTCAGGAGAAAATGGATCGGCTTAAATAGGACAAATCGATAAAACAGGGGGAGCGGTGGAAAGCGCTGCAGCTAGCCTTTGACCGTGTTTAGTCGTAACGTTTTGTATGAATGATAATGGTTTAGCAATATCAATCGCAGCAGCTGTAATCGCTCTGGCTGCCCTGTTTGTAGCAGTCTGGCAGGGCTATGAAAACAGGAGACATTATCGACTCAGAGCAAGACCACTGATGGACTTCACCTATTCGTTGGTAATACGTGGCGAAGCTCCTAGCATAATAATTCATAATAAGGGCGGAGGTCCCGCAACTATAAAAAAAATTACGCTGATTGCAGGCGATATAAGAATTGATGCCACCGATACAGCCGAATATGATGAAGGGGTTTCCGAATTTATAAATGAGGTAGCAAAACAAAGACGTGTCGAACCAATCGGGAATGCGGCAATTATTCACACGTTAAGTAAGGATGATGTGCTAAATGCGGGCGAAGATGTTCAGCTCATTATTGGCCGCGATGAGATAGCTAAAGATGACGCGAAAAACAAATTGTTAAGTGAATGCATTCGGCAACTAGTATTTGAGGTAGAAGCTGAATCGCTCTATCATGAGAAAATCCTAATACGCTCCCAAGGACCGGAGAAATCATTTTTCACACCAACGTCGGCCGGCTCACCACCCGGCTCCCCAGGTGAAGCGGCATCACCGACATCATAACTGAATCCCCATGATCCGGAGACCGGCCGATCCACTTTTTTAATTGGTCCTTACTCTCCACCTTAATCACTTTGTCACCGCTGATGGAGTAGCGGTAGGCGGTCAAATCCTCTTTCAGCCTGGTATTGACTATTAGCTCGAACTCTCCCAGCCGAATCAGCTCCCGCAGTAGCCAAAGTCCTTGCGAGTTCAAATTATTGAAGGTCCACGACTTCAGTTTTTTTGGTAGGCTTGGCGCCGCCCTCGAAGCTTTTCACCCGGTAGCCATCAGCCCGGAGGTTGTCATAAACGCCGCCGCCAACGCCGACGGTATCTATTACCAAAGGGGTAAGTGAGTTTGAATTATCAGATTGCCCAGCGTAATCTGCCGGCAGGTAGATGTAGACGGGCTATCAGTAATCAGTTATCAGTAACTTGAAACCAGAAACCAGGAACTCGAGACTCATTTAGTGAAACTGACTAAAAACGCCGCAGGCCGCCGCGTTCCGGACAGGGTTAACGGAGTTGCGCAGGTGCCCTACAAAGGTGTGGGGAAGTTTGTGCCCTCAGGGACCAAGGCCGCGCCAGCCATCCGCTCCGCGCAGGACTATCCCGCCGATGGAGACAAACGGGTCGGCTCACTGAAAGAGGCCCTTGAAAAGGCGGGCCTGGCAGACGGCATGACCATCTCGTCACACCACCACTTTCGCAACGGCGACATGCTCATGGTGCCGCTGTTCGCCGCCGCCGCCCAGCTCGGGGTCAAGAATTTGCGCTGGTTTCCATCGGCGGCGTTTCCGTGCCATGAGCCCATCATCAAGCACCTCGAAAGTGGCGTCATCGCCTATATCGAAGGTTCCCTGAACGGTCCCCTGGGCCGCTACGCCTCCGAGGGGAAGATGAACGGCGCCGCCGTGTTGCGCAGCCATGGCGGCCGCTGGCAGGCCGTGCAGGATGGTGAGGTCCACATCGACATTGCCGTCATCGCCGCCCCTACCGCCGATCCCTTTGGCAACGCCACTGGCGACAGGGGTCCTTCGGCATGCGGACTGCTAGGCTTCGGTCTGGTCGATTCCCTCTATGCGGACAAGTCGATTGTCGTCACCGATAATCTGGTGCCGTTTCCCTGTGTGCCGTGGCAGATCATGGGGCAGAATATCGACCATGTGGTCGAGGTCGATCAGGTGGGCGACCCGGCGAAAATCGTTTCAGGCACTACCCGGCTCACCCGCTCGCCGGACCGGCTGTACATCGCCGAGCTGACCGCGAAATTTGTCCGGGCGGCAGGCATCATGCAGGACGGCTTCTCGTTCCAGGCAGGCGCTGGCGGCACGGCCCTGGCCTTCGCCACCTATCTGCGCGAAATGATGATCGCAGCAGGAGTGAAAGCCCGCTTCATCCGCGGCGGCTCCACAAAATACCTGGTCGAAATGCTCGAGGAAGGCCTCACCGATTACATCCTCGATGGGCAGACCTTTGACCTGGACGGCGTGCGCTCCATGCGCGAAAACGTCAACCATATCGACACCTCGCCTTTCACCTCTTACAACTGGCACGGCAAGGGCAACTTTGCCAGCATGATTGACGCCGTTGTGCTGGGCGCCACCGAAGTGGACGTCCATTTTAACGCCAATGTGGTGACCCATTCCGATGGCGCCATGCTGCACGGTATCGGCGGATGGCAAAATTGCCTGGCCGCCAAATGCACCATCCTGCCCATCCCCGCTTTCCGGGACAGGATTCCCATCATTGTTGATAAGGTGACGACGCTTTGCGGTCCCGGCGAACTGATTGACGTCGTTATCACGGAGCGGGGCATTGCCATTAATCCGCTGCGGCTCGACCTGCTCGCGGCCACCAAAAACAGCGGGTTGCCCATCAGGAAGATTGAGGAGATGAAGGCGGAAATTGATGCCCTGGTGGGCGGACCGCCGCGCAAACCGAACTTCACGGATGAACTGGTCGGCATCGTAAAATGGGTGGACGGCACGGTGATCGACAGCGTGTTCAGGGTGGAGGGATAAGTAATTGCTGATTGACGATCGAAGATTGACGAATCGCGGATGATGCATGGAAAGTGAAGAGCTAATGCTGCGGACGAAACAGTTTGCTCACCGATGTGTTAAGCTGGCGAATGCATTGCCAACACAAACGCTTGGGAAGCACATCCAGTCCCAGCTTATTAGGAGCGCAACCTCTGTGGCGGCAAATTACCGAGCGGCATGTCGGGCCCAGTCTAAAGCTACCTTTGTAGCCAAACTCAGCATCGTGCTGGAGGAGGCTGACGAATCACATTTCTGGATGGAATTTATAGTGGACGAAGGGTTACTAAAAAAGGAGCAGGTGACTCCATTACTGACTGAGGCCGATGAATTGACTGCGATATTTGTCTCTTCCCGAAAAACCGCTAAATACAGAAAGTGATCGATCAACCCAACTCAAAATTGGTTACAATTGAATCTTCAATCATCAATCAACCGTCATCAATTACTCTGTTACTGGATTGGACCACGGAATGCATAAAAAAGTTCTCTCTCTCTGGCCGGAAATCAAATGGATCGGGGATGAAACCCTCCGCGGGCAGGTCACCGATGCATGGGTCTATGCGCTGGAAAACTCAGTGCTGAGCCCCGCTGACCTGGAGACAATCCCCTTCTCGCTGCTGATCAAGGATTGCGACATATCGTTCATGAACCACAAGCGCACCTGTGTGCAGCTGTCGGTGGACATTGCCAACACCATGCAGACCAATTTCGGTGACGCCCTCTCCATCAATATGGATATCCTCATCGCCGGCGCTATTCTCATCGACGTGGGTAAACTGCTGGAGTATGAAATGGATGGCGACACCCTCACCACGTCAGATGCCGGGAAACTCGTGCGGCATCCGTTCAGCGGTGTCGGCATCGCAGCCCGCTTCGGCCTGCCGGGGGAAGTGCAGCACATCATCGCGACCCACAGCAAGGAGGGCGACTTGGGGAAGCGTACGGTGGAGTCGATTATTGTCCATCACGCCGACTTTGTTACATTTGAACCGTTTAAGGAATAGCCATGCCCCAAACCCTTACTGAAAAAATCGCCCAGCGCTTTGCCGTCGGCCTACCCGCCGGCCACGAAGTGCATTCTGGTGACACTATCTCTATCAGCCCGGCCCATGTGATGACCCATGACAACACCGGCGCCGTGATGAAGAAGTTCCGCACCATTGGCGCCAGCTTCATGGCGGCTCCCCGGCAGCCGGTTTTTACCCTCGATCATAACGTCCAGGACCGGTCCGGGGAAAATATGGCCAAATATGCCGCCATTGAGGTGTTCGCAGGTGATATGGGCGTCGATTTCTATCCTGCCGGTCGCGGCATCGGTCACCAGATAATGTGTGAGGAGGGCTACGCCTGGCCCGGCACGATGGTAGTGGCCTCCGACAGCCACAGCAATATGTACGGCGGACTGGGCTGCCTCGGCACCCCTGTTGTGCGCACGGATGCTGCCGCTATCTGGGCCACGGGCACAACCTGGTGGCAGGTGCCGCCCATTGCAAACGTCGATCTGCGAGGAGAACTCCCCTCAGGCAGCACAGGCAAGGACCTGATCATCGTCCTGGCGGGCCTGTTCAACCACGACGAAGTGCTCAACCATGTCATTGAGTTTACCGGCGACGGGGTGGTGCGCCTCAGCCTCGATGACCGGCTGACCATCGCCAACATGACCACCGAATGGGGCGCGCTGGCGGGCCTGTTCCCCATTGATGCCGTCACGTTCGACTGGCTGTCTGACCGCGCAGACCGGGTGACAATCCGGGGCCTCGCCGGGGTGCCCTCGGATGCCGATGGCAACGGCAGGCATCCGCGCCTGAATGCCGGGCGGGTCGATACTTTACGGGAAGATATTCCCGTGGCCGATGATGGCGCCCACTATGCTACCTTGATCACCTTGGACCTGGCCACGGTCTGGCCCCACGTGTCCGGCCCTGATAACTTGAAAACCATGACGCCGGCCGTCGAATTGGCCCGGCGCGACATCGCCATTCAAAAAGCGTACCTTGTGTCGTGCGTCAACAGCCGGGCCAGCGACCTGGCAGCGGCCGCCGCTGTGGTGCGGGGCAAGCAGATCGCAGAAGGTGTGGAGTTCTACATCGCCGCCGCGTCCAGTGAAGTGCAGTCCGACAGCGAAGCCAGCGGCGACTGGCAGGCCCTGCTCGATGCCGGGGCAACCCCTCTGCCACCTGGCTGCGGACCTTGCATCGGTCTGGGTATGGGACTGCTGGAAGATGGCGAAGTCGGTATTTCGGCTACCAACCGTAATTTTAAAGGCCGCATGGGATCGCGCGAGGCCAAGGCCTATCTGGCATCACCGGCGGTGGTTGCGGCTTCTGCGCTGGCGGGAAAAATTTCGCCGCCGGAAGGAGCCGGCAGTGGCACGCCGCAAGGGGCGGTCACGGTCACTCCCGAGTCAGCTGCCGGGGATGTGACGACGCCCCTCATTTCCGGCTTTCCCGCCGAGGCTGAAGGGGAGATCATCTTCTGCTATCAGGACAACCTGAATACCGACGGCATCTTTCCGGGAAAATATACCTACTTGGACGATTTCACGGCGCAGCAGCAGGCGCAAGTGGTGATGGAGAATTACGATCCGCAGTTTGCGGCGATGGCTAAATCTGGCGATATTCTTGTCGGCGGGTATAATTTCGGAATCGGCAGCAGCAGGGAACAGGCCGCCACGGCATTCATGCATCGCGGTATCCGTCTGGTCATCGCCGGGAGCTTCAGCGCCACCTATCTGCGCAACGCCCTGAACAACGGATTCGTGGGCCTGGTAGTACCGGGACTGGTCGACTATCTGCAGCAGAAATACGGAACTGCGGCTCTCACGGTTCGCACCGGGCTGCAGGCAAAAATCGACTATGAGCATGCGCATGTCGAGGTTGATGGCCGCTCTTATCCGTTTAAGGCGGTGGGGACCCCGGCCCAGGAACTGGTCGTCGCCGGTGGGCTGGAAGCGTGGGTAAAGGGGAAGATTGAAGATTGAAGATTGAAGGATGAAGGATGAAGGATGAATCCTATATCCGGCATCCAATATCATAAGACCGGCAACCTGATAACTGACTACTGAAACTTGAGAATTAGGAGCGTTTGATGGCCAAGTACAAGATCGCCTGGCTGCCGGGTGACGGCGTCGGTAACGATGTGATGGCGTGCGCCCGGCTGGTGCTTGACAAATTGGACTTTGACGCGGAGTATCTGCCTGGCGATATTGGCTGGGAGTTCTGGAAATCTGAAGGCGAGCCTCTGCCCCAACGCACCGTGGATATATTTGGGGAGACCGACTGCGCCCTGTTTGGCGCCATTACCTCGATGCCCAAGGAGGAGGCTGACGAGGCCCTGGACCCGGCCCTTAAAGGTACGGGGCTGGTCTATTTTTCGCCCATTGTCAAGTTGCGGCAGATGCTGAACCTGCACACTAACCTGCGGCCCTGCAAAGCGTACGCAGGCAATCCCCTCAACTACCGGGACGATATTGACATTGTCATATTTCGGGAAAATACCGAGGGCATGTATAGCGGTGTCGAATTTTATCCGCTGCCCCAGGCGGTGTTTGATACGCTCAGCGAGCATCACCCCAAAATGGCAAAGTTCGGCAAGTTCGGTCTGGAGAACGTCGCCCTGTCCACACGCATCATGACCCGGCAGGCGTGCGAAAACATTGTGACCGCTGCCTTTGAATACGCTAAAAAATTCGACCGCAAATCGGTCACCGTTGTCGACAAACCCAACGTGCTGAGGGAGACCGGCGGCCTCATGATCCGCACCGCGCGGCAAGTCGCCCAAAAGTATCCCGGCATCGAGCTGTGGGAAACCAACATTGATGCCCAGTGCATGTGGCTGGTGAAAAACCCGCAGATCTACGAGGTGATGGTAGCGGAGAATATGTTCGGCGACATCCTGTCGGACCTGGCGGCCCAGCTGGTGGGAGGCCTCGGATTCGCCTGCTCGGCAAATATCGGCGACAGTTACGCCGTCTTTGAGCCGACCCACGGCAGCGCGCCGAAGTACGCGGGCCAGTATAAAGTCAACCCGACGGCGATGCTGCTGACGGCAAAGATGATGCTGGACTGGCTGGACGAAAAGCAGCTGGCGGAAGATCTCGAAGGCGCGGTGGCCAGTGTCATCGCTGCCGGCAATGTCAAAACCTACGATATGGGCGGCAGCAATACCAGCCTGGAAGTCGCCCAGGCGGTAGTTCGAGCATTGTAAATCATGTATCTTGGGCGCTTCCCGAGAGAGGATTCCGGGAACGAATCATCCCTGAAAAAGGAGCCCGAGACGCATGAAAGCGATGTGGAAAAACAAGGTACTGGCGGAAAGTTCAGCGACTGTCGTCGTTGAAGGAAACCACTATTTTCCGCCTGAGGCCATCAATAAAGACTTCTTTGACCGCAGCCGGCTGCATACCGTTTGCCCCTGGAAGGGTGAAGCCAGTTATTTTGATGTTGTCGTTGATGGAGATGTGAACAGTGACGCCGCGTGGTATTATCCCGCGCCGCGGCCTGCCGCAGCTGAAATAACCAACTATGTCGCGTTCTGGCGAGGTGTTCAAGTGGTGCCCTGATCCGCATTGATATCCGGGGACACCCCACTCCAGGCCCGGGGCGCGGCCAGACCTGGGCCGGCCATGATCCGGCAGTAAGGAGTCAACATGTCCCTGTCCATATCCCGCCAGATGGCGAGGTTTGCCCTCGACCTGAAATACGAAGACCTGCCCGCCGATGTCATCACTGAAGTCAAGCGGTACCTTTACGACAGCATAGGCTGCGCCTTTGGCGGTTACTACAGTCGCGATGTCCAGTCGATCCTCAAAATTTACCAGCATATGGAGGGTATCCCCGAGGCCACCATCCTGGTGAGTGGCGCCCAGATGCCGGCGCTGCACGTAACGCTGATCAATTCACTGGCTATTCGCGCCCTCGATTTCAACGACATCTACTGGAAGGAAGACCCCTCCCATCCCTCGGACCTGATCCCCGCGGCCCTCAGCGCGGGCGAAATGATGGGTTCCACCATGCAGGAGGTCATCGTGGCCATTGTGCTGGCCTACGAGTTTGAGCAGCGCATGTGTGAATTTGCCGTGCCGGGAGTGCGCGAACGCAAGTGGCACCACGCCACGCTGACGCAGTTTGTGGCCCCCATTGTGGCCGGCAGATTGTTGCAGCTCACCGAGGACCAGCTGGTCAACGCCATCGGCATCAGCGGCAGTCACAGCCATACGATCGGCTGCCCCACGGCGGGCATGCTGACCATGATGAAAAATACCGTCGATCCTCTGGCGGTGCAGGCTGGGCTGTTTGCGGCTCTGATGGCCCGGGAAAATTATACCGGCACGGAGGAGGTGTTTGAGGGCAAAGAAGGCTTCATGGATGTCTTCGGTCCCGATTGGGACGTGGACAAACTGGTTGGCGGCCTGGGCGAGAATTTCAAGATACTCCAGTGCTCCATGAAGGCCTTCCCCACCGAGGCGCTGACCCACACGCACATTTCCGCGGCCATGCAAGTGGTTAAGGAGCACGGCATTGAGCCCGAGGATATTGAGGAAGTGCGCATCACGACCCTCGCCCGGGCCGTCGATATCCTTTTTGATCCCCACAAGTACAACCCCACCAGCAGGGAGACGGCGGACCATTCCCTGCCCTACTGCGTCGCCCGCGCCATTATCGATGGCCGCATTACACCACAATCGTTCGACGACGAGGCGCTTTTCGACCCCCGGCTCAAGACGTTGATACACAAGATAAAAGGTGAGGCGAGCGACGAGTTTGAAAAAATGTTCCCTGAGAAGCAGCCGTCAAAAGTGGTTATCCGGACAACCAAAGGGGCAGAGCATGAAGTCTATCTGGAGTACCCGAAGGGTGATCCGCGGGAGCCGATGACCGATGAGGACCTGGACAACAAGTTCTACGGATTAACGGAAGCCCACCTGTCAGACGAAGGCCGGGCCCGGATCAAAGAGTCCATTTGGGAGTGCGAGAATCTCCCCGGTGTGGGCCGGTTTATGGCCGGCATGGTGGCTGACCGGTAATCGTGGATTGAAGGGACGGCCGGGACCACGGCAGGCGGAACCATGCCCCCCGCGTCGTTGGTTCCGGGATTAAACAGGTGTAGATTCAGACAATGGCAAACGGCAGGATAGATTTATGGCATGAGCTTCAAGAGCGCAGGGTGCTGCAGCTCGTGGGGATCTATTTTGGCGCCTCCTGGGTGGCGCTGGAGTTCACCGGCTTCCTGACTGACCGCTACGCCCTTTCCCCCAACCTTATCGATTTGATCCTGTTGACCATGCTGGCCATGCTCCCTTCAGTCATCGTCATGGCCTGGACCCACGGCAAGCCTGGCAAAGATGATTGGACGCGCACCGAGCAGGTCGTGCTGCCGGCCAACCTGGCGGTCACGTTGGCGCTCCTTTTTTACGCCTTCAGCAGTAAGGAGCTCGGCGCTGCCACCGTGCGGGTCTCCCTGGAGAACGCGGCCGGTGAAATGGTGGAGCGGGTCGTCCCCAAGTCGGTGTATCGCAAGCGAGTGGCCCTGTTCTATTTTGCCAACGAGACCGGCTCGCAGGACCACAACTGGGCCGCCTGGTGGATGGCCTACGGCATGCACATTGACCTGATGCAGGATGTCTACTTTGACAGCCGGGGTCCCTACCAGCTCGCGGCAGCTCTGGTGGATGCCGGCGCCGAAAATGGCCACGCGCCGCTGGCGTTGATGCGGCAAATCGCCTCGCGGGCCCACAAAACCTATTTCCTTACGGGCTCAATCAGGTCGGCAGAACCGTTCCAGGTGGAGGTCACCCTCTTTCGCACAAAGGGGGGACAGCCGGTGGCGTCCCACGAATATGAGGGCGAGAATCTCGGCGAGATTATTGATGCGGCGTCCGTCGATTTGAAATTTGACGTCGAGCTGGCCGAATACCAGATCAAGGCAGCGGACGATCTGCCGGTCAAAGCCCTCTCCTCCGGCGATGCCGAAGCCGTTAAAAAATTCGCTGAAGGGATGCAGCGGCTCTATTTCCACAGCGATTACCCTGGCGCCCTGAAACTGCTGGTAAAGGCCACGCGCGCTGATCCGGCATTCCCCCAGGCGCAGTTCCAGCTCTACCGCGTTTCGTGGCTCATGGGCAAAGGGAATGCTGAGGCCATCCGTGCCGCCATGCAGTATGTCTACAAAGTTCCCGAAAGGCTGCAGGGGGAAATCAAGGAAGTGTTCTACCTCTGGCGAGGTGAGCCGGAGCAGGCCCTCCAGGCGCTGCAGCTTGACGCAACGCTGTTTCCCGATGACGTTGTGGCGCATCGGCGGCTGGCGCGGTTCTATGCCAAGGTGGGCAACTACAGCGAAGCCCTGGCCGAATACCAATGGGTCAGGTCGCTGAATCCGGAGGACGATCTGGTCCTGCGGGACATGGCTGAAACTTATGCCGCCACGGGCCAGTTCCGCCGTGCGCTGGGGGAGCTGCGCCAGTTCGCCCGCAGTAATCCACGTGATGGCGAAGTGCTCATGGAAACCGGGGAAGTCTACCAGCTGCTGGGTGAATCGGGGAATGCCGCCAAAATGTACGCCCGGGCCCTGTTGCTCGGATTCAACGAGGCGAAAATCAAAAGCCACCAGGCACAGGTGCTGTTTCAGGAAGGACGCTATGAAGAGGCCATCGCCCTGGCAAAGGAATCGGCGGAGGTGGCGCAGTCACCTGATGTGAAATACGGCGCGTTGAGCATGTTGGAAGATTTTTATACGGCACTGGGGCGCATTGCCGCAGGGATGGAGGTGGCCCGCAAGAATATGTCGATTGGCCGCGACGCCTTTGGGCCCATGAACTCAATTATCTTGCGCATGAACCACTTCCTGAAGTATGCCCAGACCACCCTCGGCGATTCCGTATGGGCCATGCTCAATCAGTTCGACATATCCGCCCCGCCGCCGTGGGACCAGGCCATTGAGGTGATGCTTACGGTCTATAAATCGCAGCAGGAGACAGTTCCCGTTCCCTTGGTGGAACTGGCCCGGGTGGAAAAATTCTACAGTGAATACAAATATCTGGTGAAATATCCCCAGGAGGAAATTACCGGGGCCATCCATTTGAGCAATCGCGACAATCTGGCCGCCATCCAAAGTCTCATTTCCGCCCTGGCGCGCTATCCCCGGCGTCTCATGGTCCAGCGGCAGATTGCCCGGGCGTACCGCCTGCTGGGTGACGCCGACGCCGCCATGACCACCCTGGCGCCGCTGCTGGAGGTATTCCCCCACGATCCGCTGGTCCTGTATGAACTCTACCACATCCAGCTGCTTGACGATCCCGCCGCTGCCCGCCAGTCGCTCAGGCGGCTGTCAAAAATATGGGAAGCTGCCGATGAGATTTATCTGCCCGCGCGCCAGATCAGGGCCGACCTGGCGGCCATTGCCGCCTCATAATTTTGTCTACTCTCCGTCATCCGGAATCGGCGGCAGTGGCAAAATCAGTGGCGGGATCAGTAGCAGGAGCAGGAGCAGGAGCAGGAGCAGTAGCAGTAACAGTGGCAGTTATCCAATATCCAACATCCACCCCCGCCTTCTAACGAGGATCCAACATGACCTCTCCGGCCAACTTGATTCACACTGATGACCTGGAGTGGAAAGACCAGGAGCATAACGGCAAAATTCTATTTCGCCGCCGCATGTTGGCCAAGGCCGCCGGTGGAGACAAAATCGGCTGCTCGCAATATGATATCCCACCCGGCGGAAAACTTTGGCCTTACCACTATCACTACGGAAATGAGGAGGCCGTATTCGTCCTTTCCGGCTCAGGCAAAGTGCGGCTCCCCGATGGAGAACAGCCCCTCGCTCCCGGCGACTATGTGGCCCTGCCGCCGGGACCTTCCTCCGCCCACCGGGTGATGGCTGACGATGATACAGGCCTGGTTGTGCTGATTTTCTCTACCATGCTCAGTCCGGAAGTTGCCGTCTACCCCGATTCCAAAAAGATCGGAATTTTTGCCAAAGGCATCCCTGGCGAGGAAGGAGACCGGGGTCTACGGCAGATTGTGGCCCGTGACAGCGGCGTCGATTACTGGCAGGACGAAGATTAGTGGCGGCCGGCCCAAAGCGGCCTGATCGATTCGTCGGGGCCGGTCAATTGGCCTGGCACGACAATTTGCGGGATGGCAGGTTGATGTTTCAGCGGCAATTTTTGGGACGGGCAGCAGGCGCCGCGCAACTTGGCGCAAGCTTGTATGAAATACCTGCGGGCGGCCAGCTATGGACCTACCATTACCATCACGCCGAAGAGGAGGCCATCTTTGTCCTGGCAGGCAAAGGCTCAGTGAGGCTGCCCGCCGGCAAAACCGTGTTGCAGGCCGGCGACTACCTGGCCCTGCCGGTGGGACCGGAAGGGGCGCACCTGGTCCTGGCCGACGCCGGTGAGCCGCTTCGGCTGCTGGCCGTCTCGACGCTGCATGATGCCGATGTGGTGTCGTACCCCGATTCCGGGAAAATCGGCATCTTCTCACGGCAGCCCCTTAAAATGGACGCCGGCAAAGCGGTGAAAGGGATGTTCCTGCATACGGATACCCCGGTATCCATATGGTCGGGTGAGAAGGGGGACCCCGCATGATGCCCGGACCGTTGCAGGTGGCGCTGGTGCAGGCCAGTCCCGTGCATGTCAATCTCGAAGCCAGCCTGGACAAAGTGGAATCGCTGACCCGTGATGCCGCCGCGCTGGGGTCGCGCCTGGTGGTATTCGGGGAAACCTTTATCACCGGTTACCCGGCCTGGATCGACAGCTCTCCCGGCGCTGCGCTGTGGGATCATGCCGCCACCAAAGAGGCCTATGCCCAGTTGCGCCGCAACAGCCCCGTGATTCCGGGACCTGAAACGGACCGCCTGGGCGCCCTGGCTCGCGAACTGCAGATTGTGCTGGTCATTGGGGCACATGAACGGGTGGACAGTGGTCCCGGCGCCGGCACGCTGTACAACGCGCTGCTCACGTTCGGCACAAACGGCGCCTTGCTCAATCATCATCGTAAACTGGTGCCCACCTATACCGAACGCCTGCTCTGGGGCCAGGGCGATGCCGATGGCGTGAAAGTCGTTGAGACGGAGATCGGGCGCTTGTCGGGCCTGATTTGCTGGGAGCACTGGATGCCGATGCCACGGCAGGCGCTGCATTCCTTCGGGGAGGACATACACATCGCCGCCTGGCCAACGGTCCATGAAATGCTGCAGATTGCCAGCCGCCACTACGCCTTTGAAGGACGCTGCTATGTTCTGGCAGTGGGCACTCTGATGAAAGTTTCCGATCTGCCCGCGGGGCTCCCGCCCACGGATGATCTGGCCCGGACGCCCGGCGCTTTTTTGGTCCGCGGTGGCAGCTGCATTATTGGCCCGGATGGAAAATTCATCACTCAGCCGCTGTTTGAAGAGGAGCGGATTATTACCGCCACCCTCGACCCGCTAGCTATTGACCGGGAGAGGATGACCCTGGATGTGGCGGGGCACTACGCCCGGCCCGATCTGTTTGAATGGAATATGAAAGATAACAGCAGGGACTAGGGCATTCCCTGGAGAAACTGGGCGTAGATACGCTCACTTTTGGGATTGAAATCTATCATTCTTGATAGCTGCTCTTTCATCCCCGACATGGCAAACATTTCGGCCGCCTCCTCGGCGTGACCCGACAAAAATATAGTGGTGTGGCGCTCAATACCGTAGCGCAGCACGACGCGTTCGATGGACTTGAAGAACAGGTCCATGGCCTCAGCCAGCGCCGGCATATTGGGGGTCTCTGCGCCTAGCGCGCCGAATGCCTGGTAAAAGTAGGCTTTCGCCATACGCAAATCCTGGTTCGATGATAGGCGATCAGCAAACTCGACGCGGGCGTTCCAGGATTTTCCCAAATCGGGCGCGCCGCGACTCAGCTGCGCCAGCGTAGACGCCATGGAATAGTATTTCGATCCACCCAGCTGCTCGTAGGTATCAAGCTCCCCGGCAATCATCAGGTACGCGTAAAACTCCAGCAAAGTGCCCAGTGGATCGTAGGTGGACGAGAGCTGAATGGATCGGCCGCTGCTGTATAAAAATTTGGCGTCCTTGATGAAATAGACCTGGTCCTGCCGGTTCGACAGTAGAATCTGCGACTGGAAATATTTATCGCCACCAATGGTCACAGATGGCAGGAAGACGACCTGAATCTCCAGCGCCATACCCAGATCTGACACATCCTGATCCCAGTTGGAGTAATTGAAGAACTGCTCAATCGCCCCCTGCAGCCCTTGCACCGCCTGACGCTCGCTGCCTTTGAGCTTGTTGACGTCCAGGTCGCAACTCACGTCGGCGAATTGAGCCGACAGCCGGCTTGCGAAAAATATCGATAGCAGCAGAACCCTGAGCATGCTGCTAAGGTAGAGCAGATCGCAGGCGAACCCAAGTAAAACCAAGCGGCGGCATGTCAGGCTATGGATTGCCTTGATCCGGTAATCCAGACGGCTTGCATGCCTTTCTGCACGGCCCTGACAGTCGCGGCGCTCCCGCCAATACCGCCTCCAATAATGACAATATCACCGCCGGGTGTTTCGGCCATGGTTTCTCCATTGCTCTGAACCTTTGCAAGGCGAAAAATACACTGCCGTGCCCAGGCGTTCAACAGCGGCCGGCAGAGCTGCTATGGCATTGCCGCCGTCATACCATTAGCTTCGGCCCCATGAGTAATATCGCGCAGCTATTATCTTCCCGACCGGAACACCAGCCCATTTTGACTGCCGTCCGGCAGTTGGCTGAGGAATCGGGCCTGCAAGTCTACCTGGTCGGCGGCTATGTGCGCGACCTGCTCATGCAAAGAAATTCCAAGGACCTTGACCTGATGGTCGAGGGGGACGGCATCGCTTTTGCCGAAAGGCTCGCGAGGCAGCTCAAGTTGGGTCCCGTGGTCTCTTACGCTGATTTCGGCACGGCCCTCATTGCCGGGGGGGAGACCCGCATCGAGGTGGCCGCCGCCCGGAGCGAGATTTACAGCTCCGATTCGCGGAAACCCGAAGTCAAGCCGGCGTCCCTGCTGAGCGATCTTTCGCGCCGCGACTTTACCATCAACGCCCTGGCGGTCTCCCTGTCCGGCGAGGAGTACGGCGGACTGAGCGACCCCTATGGCGGGCTCCGTGATATGCAGACGGGCATCCTGAAGACGCCCCTTGATCCGGATGTGACATTCAGCGACGATCCGCTCAGAATGTTGCGCGCGGCCCGTTTCGCGGCGCAGCTCGATTTCAGCATCGATCCCGCGATACACGCAAGCATGGAGCGCCAAGCCGGTAGAATGGAAATCGTCAGCTGGGAGCGGGTCACGGAGGAGATCATGAAGCTGCTCTCCACCGACCGCCCCAGTATTGGCTTTTACATCCTCAAGGAGACCGGTTTGCTGCGGGAGGTTTTCCCTGAGTTGGACGTCATGTCGGGCGTGGAGTGGATCAACGGCCAGGGGCACAAGGATGTGTTTGTCCATACCTTGCAGGTGGTCGATAACGCCGCCGCGCTCTCTTCCCGGCCGCAGCTTCGCTTTGCCGCGCTGGTCCACGATATTGCCAAGCCCGAAACCAAGCAGTTCGACCGCAGCCGGGGCTGGACTTTTCATCACCACGAGGAAGTAGGCCGGAAGATGCTGCGCGCCGTGGCCAAGAGGATGCGCCTGTCCTCTGGTCTGCGGGACTACCTGATGAAAATGACAAAGCTTCACTTGCGGCCTATCGCGCTGGCCAAAGAGGGCATCACCGATAGTGCAGTGCGGCGGCTGATGCACGAGGCGGGTGAAGAAATCGATGACCTGATGATGCTCTGTCGCGCCGATGTGACCACCAAGCGTGAGTCCCGGGCGGCTCGCTATATGCAGAATTTTGAGCGGGTTGAAGAGCTGATGGCCGATGTAACCATACGCGATGAAATGCAGGCGTTCCAATCGCCTGTGCGCGGCGCGGAGATCATGGCGGTGTGCAACCTCACCGAAGGCTGGCGTGTGGGAGTGCTGAAGAAGGCGATCGAGGAAGCCATTCTCGATGGCCATATCGAAAATAGCCACGCAGCGGCGCTGGCCTACCTCCACGAAATCAAGGACAAAGCCGGCACCTAGAGAGCGCAAATAAAAGGTTGCCAGACGTTGCGTTACAGTGTTATACTTAACTGTAACACTAATACAGTATTATCATGATTGCCTTGCTTGCACCATATTCCTTGATCTCCCATCGCGCCGGCCGTGAAGCCTGGGCGGCGAGAGCCTTGGGAAGCCAGGCAGCTGCCAGGCGGCTGGAATTTTCTGCAGATCGATTTGGAAGGGAGCTGCGGCCCGGGTTTGCGACAGCCCTGCTGCCTGGGTCCACGCTCCCCTGGCCGGTGGACAAAGGCGGGCATGAGCGGCAGCATCCCCTGGAGGCCCGATGAGCTATCAGTTTGACAGCACGACCCCCATCTACCTGCAGGTGGCACGGCAGATCAGGGACGCCATCGTCGAGGGCGATTTGCCTGAAGGGGAGGCGATACCTTCTGTCCGGCAAATATCGGTGGAGCGCAACCTGAATCCGCAAACGGTCCTTAACGCGACCCGTCTGCTGATGGATGAGGGCATCCTGGAGAAACAGCGGGGCATCGGCATTTTTGTAGCCGCAGGGGCGCGCAAAAAAATGCTGCATTTGGAGCGGCAAATCTTTGAGACGGAAGATGTGCCGGCGCTGGTTGACCGGGCGGCGCTGCTCAAATTTTCAGCCCATGAAACCACTAAAATCATTACAGCTGCATTTAAGGAGCGAAAGTGATGGAACCGCTAATCGCCATGCGCGAGGTAGGTAAATCCTATGGGAAAACCAGGGCCCTTGACAACATCAACCTGGAAATCATGCCGGGCCGGATTGTCGGTCTGGTGGGCCCTAACGGCGCCGGAAAATCGACCATGCTTAAGGCGTTGACCGGTGGGATCACTTACGATGGCGCCATTAAGATTTTGGGATACGAACCGCACAGCATGCGCCACAAAGTGATGCTCGAAACGGGGGTGATCCACGATGTGTCCGTTTTGCCCCCCTGGATGAAAGTGGGGCACCTGATCGAGTACATGGATGGGGTCAATTCCGGCTTCAGCCGCGAAGCCTGCGAAAAGTTTCTGGCCGACACCACTATCAAACTCGATAGAAAGGTGCGCCAGCTTTCAAAAGGGATGAAAACCCAATTGCACCTGGCCCTGGTGCTGGCTACCCAGTCGCGCCTGCTGATTCTCGACGAGCCGACTCACGGCCTCGATATTCTGTTCCGCAAGCGGCTCTACTCCTCGGTTCTTGAGGACTACTTTGATAGC
The DNA here is from genome assembly GCA_004124875.1 of Fidelibacterota bacterium. Taxonomy (GTDB): domain Bacteria; phylum Fidelibacterota; class Marinisomatia; order SCGC-AAA003-L08; family TS1B11; genus TS1B11. The sequence continues at coordinate 81,016 of SCKJ01000003.1, forward strand.
GAGAAGACGGTGGTCATCTCCACCCACCAGGTGGAGGAAGTGGAGCATATTCTCAGCGATGTCATATTCCTCGCCGGCGGCAAGCTGCTGCTGTACTGCAGCATGGAAGAGTTGCATGCCGAGTTTGTGCAGGTTATTTCTTCCGCCGGGAACGCCGACGCCGTCAGGGCCCTGGGACCGTTAACGGAGCACGATATGTTTGGCAAAAAGGTGTTTGTTTTGCGCGGGGTGGACAGGTCCGCCATAGAGCCGCTGGGCGAATTGCAGGTTCCCACTGTCGCTGACATATTTGTGGCCCTGATGGGGGGTACGGCATGACCGTTTTCAAGGCATTGGTGATGAGGGAATGGCGCGAATGGCGCACGGTCATGTTTGTTCTGGGCCTGATCTACCTGCTCGTCATGGTAGGCATTGTATATGGCATGCACCGGGGCATGCGGGTGCATAGTAGCGATGGGTCCCCCGGCGTGGAATTGCAATGGGACGACGATGATGATGACCTGCGTCTGCGCGATGACGATTGGAGCTGGTCAGGGCCGTGGGACCTGGCGTCCTTTGTTTCCGGCGAGTTCATCCTGTTCGGCTATGCGCACGGACTGAGGGGTACCGCCCATGTAATCAATTTTGCGCTGCTACTGCTAGCCATGTTTTATATGTCCGATGCGGTCTACAAGGAACGCGCCGATGGCAGCACCTATTTCCATCGAAGTTTGCCCATTCAGGATCATACATTACTGCTCTCGAAGTTTATTGTGGGCACGCTGGGCATACTGCTGGTCTCGTATCTGTTGGGCGTCTTGTCCGTGGCTATTGCCAGGGTCTCCCTGCCGGGCAGCCTGATTGCGTCGCTGGATGAGGCGGGTCTCTCCCTCAGCCAGATCGCCTACGCCGATTTTCTGTTCGACTGGCTGGTTTACCACCTGCTCATCTTCCTCTGGCTCAGCCCTTATGCCGCCTACTTTCTGCTGGTCTCTGCCGCCACCCGCAGCCGGCCGCTGTTGGTCGGCCTGGGATTGCCAGTGTTGCTGGCTACGGTGGTGGGATATTTCACGCAGTCAGGGGCTTTGGCAGAACTGTTTATGAGCAACATTTCCCGCATAGGCAATGTTATTGCATGGGAGTGGCAGGGCCAGATGGCCATGTACCCGGAACCGGGGGATAAGATTGAGCTGTTCAGCAGCTTTGGCCGCTATGTCATTTCGGGCCGCACCGTCATTTCGCTGCTGGTCACCAGCGGCATGTTGGCGGCCACCTGGGCCGTGTATCGGAGAAATGTGGTGCCCTCGGCTTGATGAAGATACTCGGGCTTGATTCGTTTTGAATCTTCGCTCACATTAATTAGCTTCATCCAAGTCTCACCGGAGGGCAGCGATGACTGTATGGCAAAGAATCATTACGATTTATTCTAATCCCAGGGCAACTTTTTCAAGCTTTGAGGGGTCTATTTCACTAAAGGATGTGACCGTTCCGATATTGATATTGTTGGTTGTGTCGTTCGGCTCTCAACTGTTTATCCAGCCTATGGCTTTTGATGAGCAGATCAGCCGCATAGAACAAAACCAGGATATTTCAGAAGAACAAAAAGAGGCCGCATTGGACCGTATGGAAAGCATGATTGGTAATCCCATCAGCGTGAAAAGCTTCCTGCTCACAACAGTGGTGACCCTGGTAGGGCTGGCCGTGCTGGCGGGGCTGGTGATGTTTTTTGGATCGTTTATCCTCGCAGGCGAGGCGACCTTTCAACAGGCGCTGGTCATTGTTGTATTTGTCAGCATGATTGGCGTACTGGAATCAGCGGTGAAAATACCCCTGATTTTGCAGAGTGGGACGATACAGGTTGAGACCGGGATGGCGCTGTTATTGCCAGTCAGTCTGGATGGCACGCTCCTGTACCGTTTTTTCCATCGGCTCGATTTTTTTGCCATGTGGAAGATGACGCTCATCGCCATGGGCACCGCTATGGTATTCAGGACCTCGGAAAAGTCGGCTCGCCTGGCCTATTTTTCCGCTTGGGTCGGACTGATGTTCTTGCTGGCCTGGCTGCTTGACAGCCGTCTAATGGCTTAATGGTGGTTGATCTGCGCGAAATGATACAGCTTCAATTTGGAACATCCCATCCTTTTTGTCATTAACAAAACTCGAGTATATTCGTCCAAAGTGAGGTATATGATGTCGACTGCAAGAAACATTTTTCTAACCGCTTTGATGGGTCCCGCGCTGATACTGGCACAAAACGCCGGCGGGCTGACTCTTGATCAACTGCTGGATATTGGGTTGAGCAACAACAGCGACATCCGCATCGCCGAACATAACCTGCAAACGGCACGGTCAAACCGGCGAGGCTCCTTTTCGGGCCTGGTGCCGAGCCTGCAGACCTCAATTTTTCGGGACATGAATCCACGGCAGACTCTCACAACCAGCGGCACTCTACAGGACGCTGAGGCGTTTAGCTCATCGTTTACCATCTCCCAAACGATATTTGACGGCGCACAGTCCTGGTACAACGCCGCCAGCGGTCGGAACCAGGTTGAAGGGAGCACCGCTTCGCTGGATGTTGCCCGTCTGCAGACGGTCCTGTTTATCAAACAGTCTTACTTCAGTTATCTTTCTTTCCGGGCCCTGCTGGAGGTTGCCGGAGAGGCCCTCATATTGAGCGAGCGGCAGCTCGATCTGGTGCAGGAGCGCTTCAAGTTGCAGGCCGTCAGGGAAACGGATCTGCTGAAGGCTAAAGTCAGCACAGGTCAGCGCCGGGCCGATGTGCATACGGCCAGGCAGAGGCTCACCGAGGCCGGCACGCAGCTAAACATGGTGCTGGGTATCGATCCGCTGGCCCCCATCAACATCGCCGATGAAGAGGTGGCGCTGGCGCAGATGCCCGGCCGCGAGGAGTCGTTTGCCCGGATGTCCAGGTTGAACCCACAGCTACAGGCCCAGGCCTATGCCGTCAAGGGCGCCCAGATAAGCGCGAAAATGCAGCGCGGCGTTCTGATGCCAACAATACGCCTGAGTTACTCCGCCAGCGCCTTGGGTTCTGCGTTGGATGAAGTTTTCGATGGGACCACACTGGGAAACAACAGTCGCACCAGCCTGGCCATTTCGCTGCCCTTGTTCACTGGACTACGCAATTCGTCCAGCTACAGCCGGGCCCGTTATTTCGCACTGGCGGAGGAAGAGCGTCTGAGTTCGTTGGAACGGGACTTGCGCCGGCAGCTGGAAAATACGTTCTCCAATCTTGAGACGCTGCTGCTGGTGCATCCCATTAACGAAGAGGTGCTGGCCTCCGCCCAGGCAGATGTGCGGCTCGCCGAGGAACAGTATAACCTGGGCGCCATTTCCATCCTCGATCTGCTGAACGCGCAGGTCTCGCTGATTACAGCCAAAAGCACGAGGGTGCGGACGATTTACGATGTCAAATCCGCCGAGGCGCAGCTGCAGGCACTAACGGGAACTCCTGTCGAATGAAAAATATCTTTGCGCGGGTGAAACAGGTTGTGGCGGACATGACCCGCAAACAGATGATGATCGCCGGCGGCATAACGCTGTTGGTCATCCTGATGATCGTCCGCAACAGTTCCGGCAATGCGGATGAGAGTGACCGGACGCAATCGAAACCAGTGACGGTGCAGATCGAAATGGTCTCCACACAGCTCGTCGAGCAGACGGTAACAGCGGCTGGCAAAATTCAACCCGTTTATGAAACGGAGATTTCCTCCACAGTCAGCGCGCAGATTATAGAGCTCCTCGTTATGGAGGGTGACGAAGTATCCGCCGGGGATACCCTCGTTATCCTCGACAGCAAACGCGCTGAAGCGGCCTTCGAGCGTTCCCGCTCGGGTCTGCGTTCAGCCGCCGCCCGTGACAAACAGGTGAAGGCGGAGCTGGGGCGTGGCAGGCTGCTCTACGAGAAAAAACTGATCTCTCTTCAGGATATGGAAATACTGGAAGCGTCGGCTGAAACGGCCGCCAGCAGCCGTGAGCAGGCCAAGGCGACGCTGGATCAGGCCCGGGACGATCTGAGTAAAACCGTGCTCATAGCGCTAAGCGGCGGTGTCGTGACCCGCCTCAACAAGGAGGTTGGCGAGATGGCCCTCGGCTCTACTTTCCAGGCCGATGTGCTGCTGGTCATCAGCGACCTGTCATCCATGGAAGTGATTGTGGATGTTGACGAGACCGATGTCGTCGATGTGGAGATTCTCGACATGGTCTCCATTGAAATCGACGCGCTGCCCATGACGACTTTTACCGGTCGAGTGTCCAGAGTGGCGCATTCGGCCACCGTGCTGGGCGCCGGAACGCAGGAGCAATCGACCAACTTCAAGGTGGTTGTCACGCTCGACATCAATCCCGATTCCAATCGCATTGATCCCCGCCTGCGCCCCGGTATGTCATCCACGGCCACCATTACCACTTCCCGGAGGGAAGATGCCATTGCCGTGCCCATCCAGGCGCTGGCCGTCAGGCAGCCGGTGCCACCCGAAAAGATGGATGCTGACGGCGGTGAGGGCAAGAGCGGCGACGGGACCAGTGGGCAAGCTGGCAGCAGCGATGGCAATGGCAGTAGCAGTAGCAGTGGCAGCGGGAGTAGCCGAGGCAGGGGCGGCAAGCGGGCCGAACCGATCGAAGTGGTATTTGTGGTGGTTAAAGACAGCAGCGCGAAAGAGGGCGGATTCCTGTCAAAACTATTTAAGGGCAAGCAGGCTGAACGGGTGGAGCAGCGTCCGGTGAAACTCGGCATATCCTCTGACACGCACTATGAAATTTTATCGGGACTGGCCGTTGATGAGGAGATTGTGATCGGCAATTACAAGGCCGTCAGCAAGGAATTGAAAGACGGCAGCATCATATCGCGCAAAAAGAGTGGTGAACAACGCCGTGGCGGCAACAGAAGGGGCGGCAGCCGATGAGTGCCGGGCAACCCGCCAGCGCTGGCAACGGCCAGGATCCCATTATCATCTTAACGGGGGTCACCAAAGTTTACGATATGGGCAAGGAGCAAATCCACGCCCTGCGGGGCATCGATCTGAAGATCTCCGCCAACGAGTATATCTCTATCATGGGTCCCTCAGGTTCAGGCAAATCGACGCTGATGAATGTCATCGGATGCCTGGACACCCCTACTGCGGGGCGTTATGAATTCGAGGGCGAACTCGTTTGCGATGTCGACGGGGACAAGATCACCCGCATGGACGACGACGATCTCGCCGGTATCCGCAACCGTAAGATCGGGTTTGTCTTCCAGACATTCAACCTGCTGGCCCGCACATCGGCCCTGCGCAATGTGGAGCTGCCCCTGGTCTACGCCGGTGTGTCGCGGAAGGAGCGCAGCGTCAGGGCCCGGGAAGCGCTGGAAATCGTGGGTCTGGCTGACCGCGCCGACCATGCTCCCAGCGAGCTCAGCGGCGGGCAACGGCAGCGGGTCGCCATTGCGCGGGCGCTGGTCACCAAGCCCAGCATTATTCTCGCTGATGAACCGACGGGAAATCTCGATTCGACCACCAGCAGGGAGATCATGTCTTTTATGGATGAGTTGCACTCGCAGGGCAACACCATCATTCTCGTCACCCACGAGGCTGACATTGCCAAACATGCCCACCGGGTAATCCACATACTGGACGGCCAGGTGGCGAGCGATGAGCGCGGCGCGGCGGCGGCATGATTGAGACATTGCGCATTGCCGGCTCGGCGCTGTGGGCCCACAAGTTCAGGGCGTTTCTCACCACCCTGGGCATTGCCATCGGCATCTTCACCATCGGCGTGGTCATGGCGATTATTGAGGGCCTCAACACCTCGTTTGCCGACCAGATTTCGCACCTCGGCTCCGATGTGCTGTACGTCGACAAAAGGGCGTGGTTCCAGGGGCGGGACGCCTGGATCAATGCCCGCCAGCGAAAAAATATCGGTCTCGATGCTGTTGAGTACATCAGCGCCCGGGCGCAATATGTCAGCCATGTCAGTCCGCGCATTTTTCAGCGTGGACAACTGAAGTTCAGGGAGAAATCGCTCGATGGCATTGCATTGATGGGCGTGCATGCTGATATGGCTATCATCCAGGGGCAGGAGGTGGTGGAAGGCCGGTTCCTCTCCTCCCTTGATACGGATCATCGCAGACCGGTTACCGTCATTGGCGAGGCGGTGCGTGAAAGCTTGTTTGAGGGGCAGGACGCGGTGGGCAAGCGGCTGACGATTAATGGCCGCAAATTCCTCGTGATTGGCGTACTGGAGAAGCAGGGGACCATGCTGGGCCGCAACCTGGACAATGTTGCCTATGTTCCCGCTGAAACATTTCTGAAAATGTTTGGCCGCCGGTGGCGGAATATCACCATTGCGGTGAAGGCCTCCTCACCTGAGCTGGTGAACGATGCCAAAGATGAGCTTGAAGGGATCATGCGCAGGTATCGCAAACTGCGTCCCGGGCAGGAGAACGACTTCGCCATCAATCAGCAAAGTTCACTGCAGGAGTTTTACGACAAGGCCACCGGCATGTTGTGGATGGTGGCCATCGGCATCGGCTCCATTTCGCTGATTGTCGGGGGCGTGGGAGTGATGAATATCATGCTGGTGACCGTTACCGAGAGAACCTTTGAAATCGGCATCCGTAAGAGCCTCGGGGCCCGGCGCAGCGCCATCCTCTGGCAATTTTTGGTGGAAAGCATGGTGGTCTCCGCATTGGGGGTGCTGGTCGGCTTTGTGGCCGCATCGGGCACGGCCATCTTTATTCAGAACAATACACCGCTGGCTGCCAGGATACCGCCAACCTGGCTCGGTTTGGGGATTGGAGTTGTGGTCATCGTAGGACTTATATTCGGCCTGTGGCCGGCCACCAAGGCGGCGCGGCTCGATCCCATTGAAGCATTAAGGTATGAATAGATGTATGAATATCTGTTAATCGCCATCCGCTCCCTTTCGATCAACAAGCTCCGCTCGGGGATGACCCTGCTCGGTATGGTCATCGGCGTCTGGGCCATTACCAGCATGCAGGGGGTGGTAAGCGGATTCGACCGCTCCATGGCGGACGAACTCAGCGTCCTGGGTGCGGAAACATTTTTGATTCAAAAATTCCCGCCGATCGTCCTGGGTCATAATTGGCGAAAATATGCCCGGCGCAAGGATTTCACCTACCAGGACGCCCTTTACCTGCAGGATGTGTTGACGAACATCCGCGCGGCAACGGTGGTCGTGGAGCGTTACGCCAATACGGTGAAATACCAGGATAAGAAGACATCCCCCAGCGTGAAAGTGGTGGGTACCATGGAAGATTATCTTTCCACCCAGTCTATCGATCTCGCTGACGGCCGCTTTATCGTGGAGGATGATGTGACCCACTCGCGAAATATCGCCATCATTGGCCGTGATGTCGCCGCGGAACTGTTTCCTTATGAGGACCCCCTCGACCGGCGCATCGTCATTGGCAATCAGGCTTACCTTGTCGTGGGCATCCTCGATCAGTCGGCCTCAACTTTTGAAGAGTCGGCCGACAATGTGGTGATCATGCCCATTACCACCTATGCAAAAGTGTTCACCTCCGGTGGCAGGGGCATGTCCAGCACAAGCCTGGTTGTGCGCGCCTGGGACAGCGAGGCGGTGGGAACGGTCCTGGATGAAACCGTCGCCGTGTTGCGGATTCGCCGCAATGTGCCTATGGGCGAAGAAAACGATTTCGAAGTGATTACCGCCGAGTCGGTCATGAACACCATGTTCAACTTCACCAGTTATATCCGCGTGGCTGCCATCGGTGTGGCCGCAGTTTCACTGCTGGTGGCCGGTATCGGTATCATGAACATTATGCTGGTGTCGGTAATGGAGCGGACCAAGGAAATCGGCACGCGCAAAGCGGTAGGCGGACGCCGCCGCGATATCCTCATGCAATTCCTCTTCGAGGCTGTACTGTTGTCAGAAGTTGGGGCGCTCATCGGCATCCTGTTCGGGATAGCCACCAGCAGATTGCTCTCGCCGGTACTTAATATGGAGGCGTCCGTCCCGGCCTGGGCCATGATTTCGGCCTTCGGCTACTGCTCGGTCATCGGCATATTTTTTGGCCTCTATCCGGCGAACAAGGCAGCCAAACTCGACCCCATAGAAGCGCTCCGCTACGAATAGACCGGCCCGCTCCAACTGTGCTTGAGGGAGGTTTATCCCTCGGTTGGTGGCCTTGCTTTCCCACGCTGGTCCCCTGTAATTTCCCGCGTCAAAAACCGTTCATGGCATGATTATTGTACTGGGCCGAAAATGTCGACCAAACCGACTGTCACACCCGAAGAAATAAAGAAAATTGCGGGCCTGGCAAAGCTGACCTTGACCGAAGAGCAGTGCCGCCAATACACGAGCCAGATCAATACGATTCTGGATCATATGCAGACGCTGAATAGTATCAATACCGATGGTGTTGAGCCGCTGGCCCACGTTCTGGAAATTACCAACGTGTTCCGGCCCGACCAGCCCGTTCCGTCCATGCCCCACAGCCAGGCCATTGACAACGCCCCGAAAAATGTGACCGGCAGCGGTGCGGAGGCCCCGGCAACCGATGGCGATTTTTTTCTGGTTCCGGGAGTTTTCAGGCCCGACGCATGAGCGCCATCGGGATTATTCCTGCCCGCTACGCATCTACCCGTTTTCCCGGAAAAGCCCTGGCACCTCTGGGCGGTTATCCGCTGGTTCATCACGTCTATGCTGCCGCCATGCAGGCGTCCTCGCTAACGCACCTGATCATCGCCACGGAGAGCACCAGGGTGGCCGGCGAACTGGCGAAAATTGGCGACAAGGTGGTGCTGACCTCCAAGGATCACCGCACCGGCACCGACAGGGTTGCGGAGGCGGCCAGGCAGTTTGAGGCTGATCTGGTGCTCAACATTCAGGGCGACGAGCCCCAACTGAGGCCGCAATTGATCGACGCGCTCGTCGAATTCATGGACGGCCATCCGCAGTTTCGCATGGGCACGATTGCGTCGACTCATCTTTCCGCTGAGGACCGCGGCGATCCGAACGTCGTCAAGGTGGTCGTATCGGGAGACAGCGCCAGGGCCTTTTACCGGGCAGCTCCTGAGGACCCGCCCCCTGGCCAGGTCATGCGCCATTTGGGCCTTTACGCGTACCATCGTGATTTTCTCTATCGATTCGCCAGCCACCCGCAGAGTGAAGATGAAATCGAGCAGGGGCTGGAACAACTGCGGGCCTTTGACATGGGGGAGAAAATCGGTGTGTTGGTCACCGGGTTTGCAGGCCAGGCGGTGGACACCCGGGAGGATCTACTGAAACTCGCCCAAAATTGGAGCAATCCGGATTGGGTGGAGGTGGCCTGAGTGGCATCCGACAGCCGGCCGGTGAAATACATTTTCGTCCTTGGCGGGGTCATTTCCGGTCTGGGAAAAGGCATCCTGGCGGCATCGCTCGGCTATCTGCTCAAGGCCCGTGGCCTGAAAGTGACTATCCAGAAGCTCGATCCCTATCTCAATATTGATCCGGGGACCATGAATCCCCTTGAGCATGGCGAAGTGTTTGTTTTGGATGACGGCTCGGAAACCGATCTGGACCTGGGGCACTATGAGCGCTTCATCGACATTGACATGTCCCTGCGCAACAATACCACTGCCGGGCAGGTTTACTGGGAAGTTCTCAACCGTGAGCGCAGAGGCGACTACCTCGGCCAGACCATTCAGGTGATTCCGCATATAACCGATCACATTATCGAGCGCATTGACCAGGTCAACCCTGATGGCGAGTTCGATGTCGTCATTACTGAAGTCGGTGGCACGGTCGGCGATATCGAGGGCCAGCCGTTCCTGGAGGCCATTCGGCAACTGACCCTCTCACGGGGACGCGAGAACACGCTCATCCTGCACCTCACCCTGGTGCCCTACATGGGCAAGAGCGAAGAGCTCAAAACCAAGCCAACCCAGCATTCGGTGCAGAACTTGCGAGCCATTGGTCTGCAGCCCGATATCCTCGTCTGCCGCACCCAGGATAACCATCATCTTTCCGCCGAAGTCCGCAAAAAACTGGCGCTGTTTTCTTCCGTTACGGAGGAGAACGTCTTTGAGTCACCCGACGTGGAATCTATTTATGAGATACCGCTGGTGTTTGAGAAACAGGGGCTGGACCGGGCGGTGGCGAAACGCTTGGGCCTGACCATTAACGAAGAACCGCTGCCGTTTCTCAGCCAGTTTATTTCGCGTTTCAAGGAGCCGACCCACCAAGTGACTGTGGCCATATGCGGCAAGTACAATGCCCTGCCCGACGCCTACAAAAGCATCCTGGAGGCCTTTATCCATGCAGGCGTTGAAAATGACACAAGAGTGACGGTGAAGTGGGTGAACACGGAAGCGCTCAGCGATAACGGCAGTGTGGAACAGGCCTTGGGTAATGTCGATGGCATCCTCCTGCCGCCTGGCTTTGGCAACCGGGGCAGTGAAGGGAAAATCGCCTCGGCCGGTTACGCCCGCACTCACAAGGTGCCCTATCTGGGCATCTGTCTCGGCATGCAGTGCGCCGTTATCGAATTTGCCCGCAACGTCTGCAATCTCGATGGAGCCAGCAGCACGGAGTTCGACGTCAACACCCCACACCCGGTGATTGATATGTTGGAGTCACAGGCACAGGTAGAGACCAAAGGCGCCACCATGCGATTGGGGGCCTACGACTGCGAGATTGCCAAGGGAACTTTGGCATATAAAGCGTATGGGCAGACCCACACCAGTGAACGCCATCGACACCGCTACGAGTTTAATAACAGCTATCGCGAGCGGCTCGAAAAAGGGGGCCTGGTGATCAGTGGCATCAACTCCGAACTCGGCCTGGTGGAGATGATCGAGCTGCCTGATCATCCCTGGTTCGTCGCCGGCCAGTTTCATCCCGAGCTCAAAAGCCGGGTCGTGCGGGCGCATCCCCTGTTCAGGGAGTTTGTGGCCGCGACCATCCAGTACCACCGTCGGAAGGCGAACTGATGCCGACCCTGCAATTTGGCGATGATCTTTTCCCCATCATTGCGGGACCTTGCGTCATTGAGTCGGAGGAGCACACCCTCCGTATGGCCGCCGCCCTGGCGCGCATCGCCGACAATCTCGGGGTTGACATCATTTTCAAGACCAGCTTCGACAAGGCCAACCGAACCTCAGCCGGCGGCTACCGCGGCATCGATCTTGACAGCGCCGTCAAGGTGTTCAGGCGGGTGAAAGCGGAGACGGGTCTGCCGGTCCTGACCGATGTCCATCTGCCTGACCAGCCTGAGCAATTGCGCGCCGAAGTTGACGTTCTGCAGATTCCCGCGTTCCTCTGCCGCCAATCGGACCTGCTGCAGGCGGCCGCCGCAACCGGCCTGCCGGTGAACGTAAAAAAGGGCCAGTTCCTCTCGCCGTGGGAGATAGGCGCTGTGCTGGAAAAACTGAAAGCGGGGGGCGCGAACCGGTATGCCATCACTGAAAGGGGCGCCTCGTTCGGTTACAACAACCTGGTTGTCGACATGCGGGCGATTCCCATCATGCAGGAGCAGGGCGCGCCGGTCATTTTCGACGCCACCCATTCCGCCCAGCTGCCGGGGTCCCGGGGCGATTCGACCGGAGGCCAGCGGGAGTACATTCCCGCCGTGGCCCGGGCTGCGGTGGCGGCAGGGGCTGATGGCCTCTTTATGGAGGTCCACGACCAACCTGATAAGGCGCTCAGCGATGCCGCCACCCAGTGGCCACTGGATAAGACTGAAGCGCTGTTGAAAGGGCTGCTGGCCTTGCGCCAAACCTATCTCGAGCACAAAATTGATGGATGATGCCCTCGTGCGAAAGGTGAAGAAGGTGAAAGCCATTTTCTGCGATGTCGATGGCATCCTTACCGACGGCACCATTTATGTCGGCCCGGACCATTACGAGCTGAAGCGCTTTTCAGTCAACGATGGGGTGGGCGCAGCGCTGGCGAGGTTGGCCGGCATCCCCTTGGCGCTCATTTCAGGCCGCCATTCCGAAGCGACGGTATCGCGAGCTGAGCAGATGCGCATTACCGAAGTGCACCAGGGATCACTGAATAAAACCGAGCCGTTTCGGGCGCTGCTGAAAAAATTTGAACTTGAGGCCGATGAAGTGGTTTATATCGGTGACGGCTGGATCGATCTGCCGGTGATGGAGTTGGCCGGGGTACCTGTTTCGGTGCCTGATGCGCCCGATGTGGTGAAGGACGCGGCCCTGTATATTACCCGGACCAAAGGGGGCGCTGGAGTGTTGCGGGAAGTGGTGGAATGGGTCCTGGACGCCCAGGGCCGCCTCGATTCGATTATGGCGGTTATGTGGCAGCAGATTTACAAGGCGGAGCTATGATCTCAGGCGGAAAAAAGGCCAACGTGAACGTGCTGGAAGTGGGCCGCAGAGTGCTGCTCCAGGAAGCCGAAGCGGTCACCGCGCTGGTGGACCGCTTAGGCGCCAGCTTCGAAGAGGCCGTTGACCTGATCTTCAGCTGCGCGGGCCGCGTGATCGTGGCCGGCATGGGTAAGTCGGGCCAGATATCGCGCACAATTGCCGCCACCCTGGCCAGCACGGGAACACCGGCCCAGTACCTGCATCCCAGCGACGCTCTCCACGGTGATCTGGGGATGGTGGGCCGGGGCGATGTGCTGCTGGCGGTCTCCAACAGTGGTGAAACCGAAGACCTGCTGAAGCTGCTCCCGTCGCTTAAGTATCTGCAGGTGCCCATGGTCGCCATTCTTGGGCAGACCGACTCAAGCCTGGGCCGGGAAGCCGACATTGTTCTGGATGCGTGGGTTGAGCGGGAAGCGTGTCCCATGGACTTGGCCCCCACGACCAGCTCCACGGCGGCCCTCGCCCTGGGAGACGCTTTGGCCATGGCGCTGCTTGAGCAGCGGGATTTCAGGCCCGAAGATTTTGCCCTGTTTCATCCCGGGGGAGCGTTGGGTAAAAAATTGCTGACCACCGTTAGCGACCTGATGCATTCAGGCGATGCTCTGCCCCTGGTGGACCTGGGGACGCCCATGGATAACGCCATCGAGCACATGACCCTCAAACGTCTCGGAATCACCGGTGTTGTGGATGCATCCGGCCGGCTGGTGGGCGCCTTGACCGACGGCGACCTGCGCCGGGCGCTGGAGAAAGGTGGCGAGATAAAGGGCGCGCCGGTGGAAAAATTTATGACGCCAAGCCCCAAAGTCATTGATGCCACCGCGCTGGCCATTACCTCGTTAAACCGGATGGAGGACCACTCCATTACATCACTATTCATCATCGAATCCGAAGACGAAGGCAAACCTGTCGGGCTGATTCACATCCACGACATCCTGCGCTCGGGCATCAACCGGTGAACTATCCCCGCAGGCTGCACTATGCGTTGCTCGCGCTGCTGCTCACCGGCGGATGCGGGGACTCAGGGCTAAGCCGCCAGGTGGGCAAAAGCAAGGACATGTTTCCCGATCAGGAAAGCTGGGTGAGCAATATCCTGATTTCACGGGATGGTCTGCTGGTGGCCAAGGCCGTCTCCGACAGAATGGTCAAGTATGACGCCCAGAATCTCGCGCATCTGTTCGGCAACGTCCGCATTGACTTTTTCAACGCACAGGGCATCCACGTCAGCAAACTCTATTCCGATAGCGCTGATGTGAATATGCTTAACAACAATCTGCTGGCGTTCGGCAATGTGGTGATACAGTCCGACAGCGGCCTGGTGCTCAGTACCACGGAGCTCAGCTGGAGCCATGAATACAATATGATCGAGTCGAGCGATTCCGTCATGTTTGTCACGCCGCAGCTGGACACGCTGTATGGTGTCGGCTTTGAGTCGGATGTCGATCTGACGCACTGGAAAATTTATCACCCCTCGGGAGTGACCGGGCGGGAGTTGGTGAATGAATTCTAAGGCCGCGCCGTCAGACGGCAATGTCCTGAAAGGGAACAATCTCGGCAAAACCTACGGGCGCAAGTCCGTGGTGCACAACGTTTCACTGGAGGTTCATGCGGGCGAGGTGGTGGGACTGCTGGGTCCTAATGGCGCCGGCAAAACCACCACATTTTATATGCTCACGGGCATGATTCGGCCAACATCCGGCACGGTGACCCTGGGGGGCTCCGACATCACCGCGATGCCCATGTACCAGCGCGCCCGTCTGGGGCTCGGCTATCTGTCGCAGGAGCCGTCGGTCTTTACGCGCCTGTCGGTGGAAGACAATCTTCGTCTTGTGCTGCAGATGAGCGGCCTGACCGATGATGAGCAGTCGGAACGGCTGGAGCTGCTGCTGAATGATCTGCGCATAGCGCACCTCCGCAAAAATCGCGCATCAACCTTGTCGGGAGGGGAACGGCGGCGGACAGAAATCGCCCGCAGCCTGGTGATGGAACCCCACTTCATACTGCTGGACGAACCTTTCGCCGGGGTCGATCCCATTGCTGTGGAAGAGATTCAGCGCATCATCGTGGAGCTGCGCGCGCGGGGCATCGGTGTGCTGATCACCGACCATAATGTGCGTGAAACCCTCTCCATTACCGACCGGGCCTATCTGCTGTACAATGGCGAGCTGATGAAAACCGGCAGCGCAGAAGAACTGGCCAACGACGAAGAGACACGGCGCCTCTACCTGGGCAAAAACTTCAAGCTCGACAAGAAGACGGACTGACCGTGCCAACACAGACACTACAGCAGTCGCAGAAGCTGGGGTTGCATCTTTCGCCTCAGCAAATTCTGCAGTCGAGTATTCTGCAGCTCACGACGCTCAGGCTGGAGGAACGGATATTAGAGGAGCTGGAGCAGAACCCGGCGCTTGAATTGAATGAGCCGGAGACGACCACCGATGAAAACGAACCCGACGACACGGACCAGGATGACATCGATTGGGATGAAATCCTTGACTCTCCCGACGACTATAACACCTCGCGGTTGGAAGATCATTCACGTGAAGATTTCGAGATACAAATTGCCGCCTCCGTGGCCTTTACCGAAAAACTGATGGAGCAACTGGCCGATCACGGCGTGTCCGAACAGGCCCTGGGCATTGCCGAGGAATTGATGGGCAACTTGAACGGCGAGGGCTACCTGTCGATCGATCCGCTACTCATCGCCGAAAGGTTGGAAATTTCCGAGGAGGCGGTGGAAGATGTGCGGCGGCAGATCATGCGCCTGTCCCCGGCCGGAATCGGCGCGCTCGATTTGCGCGAGTGCCTGCTGGCGCAGCTCGAACAGTTGGGCGAAAAGGGCCTGGCGATCATCATAGTTGCCGACCATTTTGAAAATTTTGCCAACCGCCGGTACAACCGGGTCATGCAGGCAACGGGCTGTAGTCAGGAGGAGCTCACTCAGGCCATTGAAGTGATCTCACGGCTCAATCCCAAGCCTGGCCAGGGAGAGACGACGGTGGCCAACGAATATATCATTCCCGATATTCTCATTGACGAGGTGGATGGGCAGTGGCTGATTACCCTCAACGACGGCTCGTTGCCGGAGATGTTCGTCAGTCCCACCTATGTTACCATGGCCCGCAGCAAAAAGAATTACGACACGGAAACGCGGCAGTTTGCCCGCAAAAAGGTGGAGGCGGCGAAGTGGTTTATGCAGGCGGTACTGCAGCGCCGCGAAACGATCAAGCGGGTAATGCGGGCCATACTCGTGCGGCAGGAAAAATTCTTCCGGCGTGGAGATGGCGCGGGACTGAAGCCGATGGTCCTGCGCGACGTGGCTGAAGATGTGAAGATGGACATTTCGACCATCAGCCGGGTCACCAACGGCAAGTACGTGCAGACGCCGGTCAACATTTACGAACTGAAGTATTTCTTTACCGAGGGGATGACCACCGAGGAGGGCGAAGAGGTGTCGACCCGCGAAATCAAGGCGGCGCTGCAGTCCATCATTGGCGATGAAAATAAACGCAGCCCGCTCAATGACGAAAAGCTCGCCTCCCTGCTTAAGGATAAAGGCTATCCGGTGGCGCGGCGGACGGTGGCTAAATATCGTGAGCAGCTGAAATTCCCCGTGGCCCGCCTGCGCAAGGAAATGTAGGCATTTGGCAAAGCTAAACATCGCGGACAAGTTTTATCCCCAGGCGAACTTGGTAATGTTCCATGGAGACTGTCTTGAAATGCTGGCCGAGACACCTGATGAGAGCATACAACTGGTTATTACCTCACCGCCCTATAATATTGGTAAGCCCTATGAAGAAAGAATGGATTTAGAAGTATATATAGCTCAACAAAAGGCTGTGATAGAGGAGTGTACTAGAGTTCTGAAGCGAGGTGGAAGCTTATGCTGGCAGATCGGAAATTACGTGAAAAGCGGGGCTATAATCCCACTTGACATAAAGCTTTATCCGATATTCGAAAGTTTGGGATTACATTTGAGAAATCGGATCGTATGGCATTATGGCCACGGCCTCCATGCGAAGAAAAGGTTCTCCGGACGTTACGAGGTGATTTTGTGGTTCACGAAGGGTGACCGATATACATTTAACCTTGATGCCATTCGAGTCCCCCAAAAGTATCCCCAAAAAAAACATTTCAAGGGCCCGAATAAAGGAGAGCTGTCAGGTAATCCACTGGGGAAAAACCCTTCTGATGTTTGGGAAATTCCAAACGTGAAGGCAAATCATGTTGAAAAGACTATTCATCCATGCCAATTTCCTGTTGAACTTGTTGAAAGAATGGTACTATCTCTTACAAATGAAAATGACTGGGTACTAGATCCATTTATGGGCGTGGGTTCGACGGCCATAGCGACGTTAATGCATAAGCGAAGAGCTATAGGTGCTGAGCTAAGTGATGAATATCTGGCGATAGCTAAGAGGCGGATAAATGATGCCGTAAATGGAAACCTTCGTATCCGACCGATTGCGCGGCCAGTTTATGACCCGAATGGCACTGCGAGTAATATACCCCCGCAATACGTAACAATTCCGTTGACTGAGAAGCAATTGAAGGTATTTGAACCCAAAGGCAAGTATAAGGCGGGGGCGAAAGATTTATGAAAGTTATTTATGAGTATTCTCATTTGGGAGGGTCTGAAATCCTAACAGTCCGATACCCTGCAATTGATAAGGAGATATATAAGGCAATTAGTTTAGTTCAGGCAACTAAAACCAAAATAAGCAAAGAGAAGACGATGCGTGGTCGGCGACTGTATTCACCTAAAGACATGAATTTTCAATACTCCGAATATTTTGAGAAATTTGGTTTTAAGGAGATGCGCGACACATATACAATAGAAATTCCAGGCTCAGATATTTCAATCCGTGGGGCATATAAACAAATTGATTTTGTGAAGAAAAATGTGCTTGTGGAGGTGCAGTTTGGGAAATACGCATTTATGTTTTACGATATGGCAAAGTTTCAGTATTTTTATAATGAGAACAAAGCTGAAGTGGGTGTGGAGATAGTTCCCAGTCATACACTCCAAAAACAAATGTCAAGCGGAGTTTCTTATGGAGAGCAACTTGTGTATGACATCGAAAGATTAAAGCGACATTTTCCTGCTGTTCCAGTGAAAATTCTTCTAGTTGACGCTGACTAAACACAAATATGTTTAAGGAATGATATAGATATGAAGCAGACCCCCATCCGCTCAACGACCATCCTGGGTGTGCGTCTGGGACGCAGAGTCGCGTTGGCTGGCGATGGCCAGGTGACCCTGGGCGAGATGCAGCTCAAAAGCAATGCCGTCAAGGTGCGCTCATTCGCAGACGGAAAAGTTCTGGGTGGCTTTGCCGGGGCCGTGGCCGACGCCTTGACGCTGTTTGAAAAATTTGAGGCCAAACTGGAGGAGTACAACCACAACCTGCAGCGCGCGGCCGTGGAGCTGGCCAAGGAGTGGCGCACCGACAAATATCTGCGCGAACTCGACGCCATGCTGGCGCTCATGGATGTCGAAAACAGCTACCTCCTGTCCGGTTCCGGCGATGTGATTGATCCTGACGACCCGGTGATCAGCATCGGCTCGGGAAGTGGCTATGCCACGGCGGCGGCCAGGGCTCTTATTGTGGCCGGGCAAAAGGACCCGCGCAAGATTGTCAAGACAGCCATGTCCATCACCGCCGATTTGTGCATCTATACAAACCATCAGTTAAGCATGTTGGAATTGGGAGCCAAGACAAAGAAATGAAACCGATGACGCCCCGGCAGATCGTGAGGGAACTCGACAAGTATATTGTCGGACAGGAGGCCGCCAAAAAGTCGGTGGCCATCGCCATGCGGAACCGCTGGCGGAGGTTGCAGGTGCCCGATCATCTGCGCGAAGAGATCATGCCCAACAACATTATCCTCATCGGCTCCACTGGTGTGGGCAAGACGGAAATCGCCCGGCGACTCGCCATGCTGGCGGACGCCCCTTTTGTCAAAGTGGAGGCCTCGAAGTTTACCGAAGTGGGTTATGTCGGCCGCGATGTGGAGAGCATTATTCGCGACCTGACCGAGGTGGCCGTGAGCATGGTGCGCCATGAAAAGGAGGCTGAAGTTGAGGCCAAGGCCCTGGAACTGGCCGATGACCGCCTGCTCGACATTCTGTTTCCCCTGGATGATCAGCCGGTGGTCGTCCACGATGGCGGAGGATCTGGGGAGGATGAAGAGCTCCGGGCCCGGCATCAGCGCACGCGGGACAAGCTGCGCAAGCGGCTGCAGGCCGGGGAGTTTGAAGACCGTCTGGTGGAGATCAAGACCCACAGCGACGTCTCACCCATGATGCAGGTGATGGGTCCGTTTGGCATGGATGACGTCGCTATTAATATTCAGGAAATGCTGGGCAACATGCTGCCCAAAAAGAGCCGCAGTCAGAAAACAACTGTCGAGGAGGCACGCAAAATCCTGGCGGCGGAAGAGGCCGGCAAAATTATCGATATGGATGAAGTCATCCGCGATGCACTTAACCGGGTCGAGGAAATGGGCATCGTCTTCATCGACGAGCTCGACAAAATTGCCGGGGAAAGGGCCAGCAGCGGTCCTGATGTATCCCGTGAAGGGGTCCAGCGTGATATACTGCCCATTATTGAAGGCTGTAATGTGGTGACCAAGTATGGCGTGGTGCAGACCGACCATGTCCTGTTTATCGCGGCAGGCGCGTTTCATGTCAGCAAGCCGTCGGATCTGATCCCGGAGCTGCAGGGACGTTTTCCCATCCGCGTGGAAATGGATGATTTAACGGAGAAGGATTTCGTCAAAATTCTCATCCACCCCCGCAATGCGCTGATCAAGCAGTATGAGGCGCTCCTCGCCACCGAAGGGGTGCGCCTCTCCTTTGACAAGCAGGCCATCAAGGAGATTGCCAGGGTCGCCTTCCAGGTGAACGAATCGAATGAGAACATCGGCGCGCGCCGTCTGCATACCATCCTGACCACCCTGCTTGAGGATATTCTGTTTGAGCAGCCGGAAGGGTCGAATAAGGAGATTGCCATTACTCCCGCTATGGTGCGGACGCGGGTTGCGTCAATTGCCTCCGATCCCGATTTGAGCCGCTACATACTCTAGAACCGCATACCTGAGGAACCCTGATGCCAGACCATTTTCTGCACGTCACCGATCTGGAGGCCGACCAGATCAGCGCTGTTTTCGACCTGGCCGCCGAGGTTAAGACGAAGCTCCGTGCCCGCGACAGGTGGCGGCCGTTTGACGGCCTGACGCTGGCCATGATATTTGCCAAACCGTCGGCCCGGACCCGCATCTCGTTCGAGACCGGTTTCTACCGCCTGGGTGGGCACGCGCTCTATCTGGGACCTGATGATATCGGCATCGGCAAGCGTGAAACCGTGAAGGACATCGCCCGGGTGGTGAGCCGCTTCAACGACATCATCATGGCGCGGCTGTTTGAGCATGCCCATGTGCTGGAACTGGCTGAGTATTCGGCAGTGCCGGTGGTGAACGGGCTCACCAACTACAACCATCCCTGCCAGATCATGGCCGACATGTTTACCATCTGGGAGCACCTTGGCCGCCTGGACGATCTGCACATAGCCTACGTGGGAGACGGGAACAACATTGTCCACTCGTGGCTGCGGCTGGCATCCAGAATCCCTCTGCGGCTCACCATTGCCTGTCCCGAAAATTACCAGCCTGACGCGGATACTTTGGCCCTGGCACGCCATGCTGGCCTGAGCGAGGTGACCATCAGCCACGAGCCCCTCACGGCAGTCCGTGGCGCGGATGTGGTTTATACCGACGTTTGGGCCAGTATGGGACAAAAGGAGAAGGCGGATGAGCGCCGCGCCAGCTTCGCGGGGTTCACCGTGACGAGCGAGCTGATGGCTGCCACGGGCCGCAACGCGCTGTTCATGCACTGCCTGCCGGCGGAGCGCGGGGTTGAAGTGACCGACGAGGTCATGGAGGCCGACTACTCCATCGTCTTCGACCAGGCCGAAAATCGGATGCACGTGCAATGCGCCATCATGCTGACACTACTGGGCAGCGGCAACAAGTAGCAGTGGGCAGTGGCAGTGGGCAGTGGCGGTGGCGGTTATCCAACATCCAACATCCAATATCCAACATCCGATATCCCCAGCCTGAACCCTGTCATCGCGGGCACCTTCGCTGAGCCTGTGCTGAGGAAGCAGAGCACACCCGTAGCGCTCAGTACAGGCTCCGCGCGGCGATTTCATGCAACCGGGCCCGTGAGATTGCCACCCTTCGCCAAGCTCAGGGCAGGCTCCATACGATTCGATAACTCTCATCTCCCTCGCAATGACAAATCACTTTATTTAAACCATCCATTGTCCACCAGCCGTTTTCCATTTTCAATGCAGGCCTATCATGCGTCTATGGCTATAGGCCGGTTTTGGTTGTCCCACAGGCGAAGATTGTTTTACTTTCCTGATTGTTGCTTCAAATGATGACTTTGGGAGATGCACCTATGCCACTGGCCACACGGAATCTGATGTTTTTCCTGTCACTGGGATGCTTGGCCCCGCTTCAGGCTCAAGTCTCCAACGTCGATTTTTCCAATCAGGTGATGCCCATCTTCGCCTCAGCGGGCTGCACCGGTTCCACATGTCACGGTGGCGGCGCCGGTGGCCTAACCATTACCACAGACGCCGGCAGCACCTACAACAACATAGTAGGGGTGGCCAGCAGCTGCAGCGGATTCGATTATATTGAACCGATGAGCACCAACGCCTCCTACATTTACCGGAAAATTATCGGCACTCAGAGCTGTGGTGGCAGTCGCATGCCCGCCAGCGACCCGGCCTACTTCGATAACAATACCGATAAGCTGGAAATCATCCGTGTCTGGATAGAGGAAGGCGCTTTTGCGGAGGCCAGTACGGTAGCGCTAATTGCCCCGCAGCGTCCCCCCATTCCGTATTCCCTGGAACCCAACTATCCCAACCCCTTCAATCCTGTCACGACCATCTATTTCGTTCTGCCTGCAGCCAGCCACGTGCGTCTGACAGTCTACGATCTGACGGGCCGGATTGTGACCACCCTGGTGAACGGCGTATCTGATGCCGGCTACAGGAGCGTGATATGGCAGGGACAGGATGATTCAGGCCAGTCCGTACCGGCGGGGGTCTACCTCTACCGCGTGACGGCTAGCAGCCTTGGCAGCGGGGAGCGCTTCAGCCAGACCCGGAAGATGGTTTTACTAAAATAGTCGTCAGTTGTCAGGCGTCAGAAACCTGAAACTCGAAACCTGAAACCCACCTCTTCCCGCGCTGAGTTACTCGAGGGAGGAATCATTAACCTTTTACTCGGCCCTGCCTAAATTCCGGCCAACCACGCAGGAGCCGCCCATGGTCGACATCAACCACCTCACTCTCAGCTACACGCCCAGCGAGCAGGAGCATCGCTACGGCGACAAAATCCACCTGCTCTCGCAGCCGTTTCTGCAATCGCTGCTGGCCCGGTTATGCGATCAGACCACCGGTCAACCGGCCATCAACTGGATCGTGGAGCATCTCTACCAGGAGCTGGCGGCGGTGGTGGTCAACGCGGAGTTTGAGCAGCTCCAGACCCGCATCAACACGCGCATGATCGACCACAATCCTGAAGGTGTCTTTGAAGGAGACATTGTCGATCCTGACAGCCGTGTGGTGCTGGTGGACCTGGCCAGGGCGGGCATGCTGCCGTCCTTTGTGGCCCTTGAATATTTTAACCATGTGCTCAATCCCCGCCATGTGCGGCTGGATCATATTTTCATTAACCGGGCCGTTAATGAGGCCAATGAAGTGATCGGCACCCACATGGCCGGCCACAAAATCGGCGGTGATATTGAAGGCGCGATGGTGCTGTTTCCCGATCCCATGGGAGCGACGGGGGGCTCCATGTGTGACGCCGTGAACGTTTACAAAAGCACCATCTCGGGAACCGCGAAGAAGCTCATCGCCCTGCACCTGATCATTACGCCCGAGTATGTCCATAGAGTGACGGCCGAGCACCCCGACCTTATCGTCTACGCCCTGCGCCTCGACCGGGGCCTGTCGGATGACGAGGTGCTGGCCTCGGTCCCCGGCGCCTATCCTGGCCGGGAAAAGGGACTCAATGAGCACCAGTATATTGTGCCCGGCGCGGGGGGCCTCGGGGAGATTATCAACAACTCTTACGTGTGAGAGGCGCAGCCTTACGGCTTGTCATTCTGGGCGCTGCGAGGAATCTCGGATTGCTGCTCCGCCAGCTGGCGGAGCGCGATGACAATTAAGCAAACTTTGACAGAGCCAGAGCATGACCTTCTGACTCCGTCACCCTGAGTCCTCGTCCTGAGCCTGTCGAAGGGCTCTCGAAGGGCGACGGCGCCGAGTCCGGCTAAAGCTTGTCGAAGGTGGCAACCATCCGCTGCCGCATCTGCTCATCCGGCAGCCGGCCCACTCCCGCACCCATGTTCTCCAGCATATGAGGGACTTGGCGGGTGGCCGGAATGGCGCAGGTGACGGCGGGATGTGAGACGATGAACTTCAAAAAAAACTGGGCCCAGTTGCGGCAGTCAAATTCGGCGGCCCACTCCGGCAGCGCTTTGCCGCGGACCCGCGAAAATAGACGCCCGGTCCGAAACGGCCTGTTGATGATGACGCCCAATCCCAGGTCGGCCGCCAGTGGCAGCAGCCGTCTTTCAACCTCACGGTCGGCAATATTATAGGTGAATTGCACAAAGTCGAACTGACTCGTTTTCAGCGCCCGTTCAATTTTTGCGTGCCGACGGCCGTGGGAAGTGGTAATGCCGATGTGACCGATGCGGCCCTCCATCTTCCATGCCCGCAGGGTTTCCAGGTGCACCTCCCAGCCGACCATATTGTGTATCTGCATCAGGTCAAATTTATCCACGCCCCACAACTCCCGCGAATTGTCCATCTGGCGAATACCACGCTGTTGTCCCCTCGTCCAGACCTTGGTGGCTGAGAATAAGCTGCCCGTGCCCTTGAGCTGTTTCAGGGCATAGCCGATGGCCTCTTCCGAAAGCCCATACATGGGTGAGGAATCAATGAGGGCGCCCCCCTGGCTTAAGAAGGTGCGCAATACTTCCACCCTTTGCCTGACCGCCGGGCTGCGAATGTCGACATCAAAAGTGCGCCACGATCCCATGCCGATAACCGGCAGTGTGGTTTGACTCGAAGGCACTGTGCGAAAGATGGCTTCCTTTTCAGCCGGCCAGAGCGAGCCGGGGTGCAGCGCCAAGGCGGCGGCGGTACTCCCGGTGATTTTTAAGAAATGGCGGCGGGTGATGGGCCGGAGCGGGTAGAGGAAAGACATAAGATCAGGATCTCTGGCGGCCGATACTCTTTTTATGGCGGCCTGAACCTCAGGCGGCAGATTCTCCTTGGCGGTCCTGGTTCAGTCCGATCCAGAAGGCCGCCACCCCTTCCAGCATTTCGAGGCCACCCGAGATAAATTTCCCGCGGTCAAACCAATCGGTAAAGAAGACCTCTTCCAGCTCGTCCTGGGTGTGGCTGGCGTGTTGGTCTTCCACCCTGTCGTGCCAGGTGAAAAACGCCAGTGGCATGTTGTTCAACTCTTTGGCCTTGACGGCCTGCAATCCGCTGACCAGTTGCTTCCAAAAACCTGCTGCGGCCCAGTTCTCAACGGCAAAACTGGCCCCTTCGGCCTCGCTGGGGTCTTCCCCGCCGTAAATGCGAGATAGTTCATCGCAGAAGAAAAGAGTCGATTCCGTGCCGTGGCGCCGTTTGCCCATCTGGTCAAACTCAAGATCGAGGGTCTTGCCGAGCCGCAGCAGCCATTCAAAATGGGCCGCCTTGAACCTGAAAATGCCGCCGTCGACCGTGCCTTCGGTGTTGACCAGCTCCGGATCGCCGGAAAGTTCCATGTCATCTTCGGACAAAGTGCGGGCGGATGAGGAGCGGGCCCCGTTACCCGGCTTCCGGAAAATGGCCCCGATCTCATTGGCCAGGATTTCCTTGGACGCGCGCATGGCTTCCAGAGTTTGGGAATTGATCATCTTTTTGAGTTGGGCGATGAGAAACAGATTGGAAAAAACGGAGAACTGAACGACAAAATGCCGCACGTGATCGAGCGACATGCTGCCCCTTTCAAACCACCGGCAGTACTCATTGTGGGTGATAATGTGGTGCGTCATGAACTTGTTTTGGACTTCATCCAGAAATTCCCGGTAATCGTCAACCTGTGCCGGGGTGATTTCGCCTGAGGAAATTCGCGCCAGCAGCGCCGGTGAAAATTGGGTCAGGTCGTTAATTGTCTGTAGTTTTTCGGAAGTCATGACATCACCTGTGCTCTTAAAACTGAATACTGTATGGCTCTACAACCTGTCAATCGATCTGGTCGAAGATGATTTCACGCGTATAATACTCCACATGGATGCTTTCAGTGACATCTACCCGCACCTCGTAATTTGCCCCCTGTCCAGGGTCGAGCGCAGTATCGGAGGCGACACCCGAGAGGTAAGTCATGGCCTTGCCGGAGACAAAGGCAGAGTCGACCGCCACCAGCTCCGACTTCGCGTCCCAGAGCTTAAAGACAATGCGCACAAAATCGGCCCTCGTTGTGCCCTCGTTGCGGATCTCTCCGGCGTAAGTGCGGTAGCCGGTGAAAAATTCCTCGTGCGCGTCGCCCAGGAATTCGATATTCGGCTTTATATCGATCATCTCGTCAATCGACCGGATGGACGATTTGGGCAGCGTCAGCTTACCCAGGCTGGTTTCGAGGATGATCTGGTTGAGGTCCTCCTCCAGTAAATTGCCCCGGACCACCGTGCCATTGGTGAGCACCACTTCATGGGTCGAACGCACGGGGGCCAGCCGTTTGATGAGCGACCGGTAGATTTCCGGCGTCATTTCACGGCTGCGGCTCGCCTCCACATCCACGCGCAGCTGGTTCATGTCCCTGCGCAGCTGGTCGATGGATTGCTGCAGCTCAAAAAACTCGCTGGCACGGGCGGCGGGACGCCGCTGCACCGGGGGCACTTTATCGCCGGCCTTATCCTGTGCCGGCGCCGGCAGTGCCGCCAGAATGGCCACAAGCCGAATGACCAGCGTTCCGGCCCTCATCACAGGTTTCCCTGCGCCCATCCGATGGCCGCTTTATGGGCTGCCCGGCGGATACGCTCCTGGCTCAGCGCTCCAGGTTGGAGCGCCTCAGCCAGCGCGGTGATGGTTCCCAACAAGTGGTAATTGCGGTGGTTCTCCAGCAGGGGGATGATATGGCTGAGCACTTCGGGATCGTTGAAATTAGCCAGATTGGTAATGGCCCGCTCACGGAAAGTGAACGGAAAATCGTCGCTGATGGCGATTTCCAGCAACGTCGGCTTGATGGCGGGATCGTCAAATTCATCCAACGCCGTAAGCAGGGTGTTCAGCAGCGAGTAGTACTCTCCCCGGTTCAGCTGGTATGTTTCCAGCAGAGCCAGCACCAGCCGCTCCTCCTTTATATCGCCCATGGCGCTTAACGCAAATTTGCGCAGCTGCATATTGGTAGTGGGGTTGCCCAGCATTTCGGCAAACATCTGCACCACCTCGGGAGAGTCTTTTTTCGCCAGCAGCTCAATGGCGGTACTGCGCGCGGCCAGGTCGACCTGCGAATCGGTGGCCAGCTTCATCAGGAACGGAATGGCCCGCTCATCGCCCATGTTCCCCAACGCACGGGTAATGGTCTGTTCCATGCGCAAATGGTTCTCGGCGCTCACCTGGTAGAGGTCGATGAGGGTCTGAATATGATCTTCCGAGCCTATTTTTTCCAGCGCCTCGGCCAGCTTGTTCCGCAGGATGGCCAGTTTGGCATCGGTGGTCGTGAGGGCCTGGGTCAGCGCCTCAGCCGAGGCTGGACTGGGGATCCGTGACAGGACATCGATGGTCTCCAGCATCATATCCAGGTTCAGCGCTTCGGCGTCCCGCACTGTCTTGCCCAGGGCCTCCAGAGCGGTCGGATGCCGGCTCTCACCCAGCGCTTCGGCGGCTGCCAGCCGCACCGATTGGGGTTGCTCCGTGTCCTCATAAATCTCAATGATGGAGAGCAGCGCACCCATTTTGCCTTTCTGGTACTGCAGGCGCAATTTCTCCACGGTCACTTCATCCTTGGCCCGGTTGAACAAAAAGCAGCCGGACATGGAAAGCGCCAGGGTGGCCAACAGCAGTCCCCTGCCGAAAGTGGCAGACATGCGCCGCAAGGACGATAGCAGGCCGGGAATGGTATGGGTGTTGGAGCGGATCATTTATTCTGCGGGCCAAGTTTCAAGCGTCAGCCTGCCAGCGACAATTTTACCATATGTAAAGTGTGAAATCCAGTCTCCGAGGCAAAGCAGCTGCCGGCCTCCATCTGGCCCACCGGTGCCCGTTTCAGCGACGGTATGCAGCCGGTTGAGATGGTAATGTCCCATCACGACGGCATCGGTGCCGCGGTCCCACTCCCCCTGGGCAAACTGGAGCAGCTCGTTGTGCATGGTTTCCGCGCCGGCCTCGGAATGCTTGTAGTTACCCCGGCTGTTGTGGGAAAATGATTTGGCAAAGGCGATGCCCAGGTCGGGGTGCAGCCACCGAAAAAGGAATATGAACAGGCGGCTGCGAATGACCTTGCGCATGAGGCGGTAACCTTTTTCCCCTGTCAGGGTGCCGTCTCCGTGCGTCAATAGAAATCGCCTGCCGTCGATTTCCACCCGCAGTGCGGACTTGTAAACTTTTATGCCGATGGTGGCCGTGAGGAAGTCTCGGGTCCAGAAATCGTGATTTCCCAGGATATAGTGGACCGTCACCCCGGCATCCACCAGCTTTTGCAGCTGTGCGAGCACATCGAAATAGTATTGCGGGGAGGTGTGGCGGTATTCAAACCAGAAGTCAAAGAAATCGCCGAGAATGTAGAGGACGCCGCCACTTTCAGCCACATGATCAAACAGCCTGAACAGGCGCTGCCGCCTACGCTTTTCCATATCGTCATAGCCGATGGCGAGATGGACATCCGAAAGGAAGTATGTGGGGGCGGTCATGCGCGATAAAATTAGGATTGGAACCGACGGGGGGCAAAGCCATATTCGGTGAAAAAGGTTGACATTGATCGAGGGGGCGGCTAAAATTCTCTCGTCAACTGTGCGGCGTTCACCACGCAACAGCCGGTTTTCACGCTATACCGGAATAACAACTACAGGAGACTCTATTGGCTACTTCTCTAGATGCACTTGGAATGGTAGAGACACGTGGATTGATTGGCGCCATAGAGGCTGCTGACGCCATGGTCAAGGCGGCCAATGTTCGGCTGCTGGGAAAAGAGAAGATTGGCGGCGGATTTGTGACTGTCATGGTCCGTGGCGATGTTGGCGCCGTCAAGGCGGCGACCGACGCCGGCGCCGCTGCCGCTGAAAGGGTCGGCGAGCTGGTATCCGTACACGTGATCCCACGGCCCCATAGCGACGTGGAGTCGATCCTGCCTCCAGCGGGTTAGCGCCTGCTCTCATGGCTGACCGGAGCCAGGCCCTCGGGCTGATTGAAACGCGCGGATTGGTGGCGGCCATCGAGGCTGCCGATGCCATGCTCAAGGCGGCCAACGTGCAGCTGCTTGGCAAGGAAGTGACCAAGGGCGCGCTTGTCACCATCAAAGTTGAAGGGGAAACCGGCGCCGTAAAATCTTCGGTTGCGGCAGGCACGGCGGCTGCCGAACGCGTGGGCGAAGTTGTGTCAACGCACGTCATCCCCAGGCCACATGACGAGCTGGGCATCATTCTGGCCGACAACGACGATCCAGCGGTCACTTCAGGACGGGGCGGAGCTCCGCCTCCAGTGGAGGTTCTTGAGAGCATGCCGGTGCGCGAGCTGCGTGATCTGGCGCGGCAGACGCCTCAATTTGGCCTCCAGGGCCGTGACATTTCCCACGCCAACAGGGAACAGTTGCTGAAACAGTTCCGGCTAATCGCTTAGCTCCTTGCCCTTCCTTTCTGCTTAGCTTATATTGCTGTCGGTCCGCTGACAATCAGACCATTTGACATGAACTTTCTTCAACTGTGAGCATAAGCCCTGTAGAGATGAATATGCGTTCCATTATACTCTCCCCCCTCTACCTTGTTTTTCTGGCCAGCACGACTCTGTCCGGGCAATTCGGCCAGAATATCGTCCAGTACGACCACTATGAGTGGCAGTTCATCCAAACGCCACAGTTTGACATCTACTTCTATGGCGACGATATGACGATCGCCAAATTTGCTTCGGCGGCGGCCACGGAGAGCTACGAGCAGATTTCTGATCGCTTGAACTGGCAGCTGCAAAAGCGCGTCTCCATCATGGTCTATCAGTCGCACGCGGATTTCCAGCAGACCAACGTGACATACAGTTACATGTCCGAGGGCATAGGTGGGGTAACAGAGCTGTTCAAGAATCGCGTCGTGGTGCCGTTCGAAGGGAGCTACGCCGACTTCCGCCATGTCATTCACCACGAGCTGGTGCATGCCATGGTCAACGATTTTATTTACGGGGGCAATGCGCAGTCGATTATCAGCGGCCGGATTCGATACTCCATCCCTTTATGGATGAATGAAGGGCTGGCGGAGTATCTTTCCAACGGTTGGGAATCCAACTCGGATATGTACATGCGCGATCTGGCCCTCAATGGTGATATTCCGCCTGTGAGCCAGCTGGGGGGACTGTATGCCTACCGGGGCGGTCAATCGGTGTGGCGTTTTATCACCAGTAAATATGGCGAAGAATCCATTGCGGAAATATTTACGCAGATCAAAAACCGTTCGAACATCGATCGAGGCCTGAAAGCGGCGCTGGGCACCGACCTCAAACGGCTCGGCGAACAGTGGAGCGAAAATATCAAGAAAGATTACTGGCCCGATGTGGCTGGCCGTGAGCGGCTCGAAGATGTCGCATTCAGGGTCACCGATCATGAAAAAATCGAAAACACTTATAACATTGCGCCCTCCATCTCTCCCGATGGCAGTAAACTGGCCCTGCTCGCCAACCGGCACGGCAACATGGAAATCATCCTGATCTCCGCCACTGACGGGAAATTTATCAAGCGCCTCATCAGGGGGGGCACCACCTCGGGATTCGAAGAGCTGCACCTGCTCAAGCCTGGCATTACCTGGTCTCCGGATGGCTCCAAGGTGGCCTTTGCCGCCAAAGCCGCCAGCAAGGAGATGGTCTATGTGGTGGACATCAAGACCAACAAAACGAAAAAGTACCCTTCTACCCTCGAGGGCGTCTTTAATGCCGCCTGGAGCCCCGACGGCTCCACCATTGCCCTGGCGGCCAACAACGGCACGAAAAGCGACATCTACCTGCTGGACCTCGAGTTTGGCGATTTTACCAACCTGACCGATGACATTTTCGCCGAGTATAATCCGGTCTGGTCAGCCGATGGCAACAGTATCGCCTTTGGCTCCGACCGGGGCAGTGCGCCGCCCTATCGCTACGATGCTGATGGTATGGAGTATCCTATAGAGATGCGCTTCGATCCAATGCTGGGATCGCCCCTTACGGCCACGCCACCCTCATTCGAGATGGATAATTTCGACTTCAGCGGATCGGATATCTTCACCATGAACCGCGACGGCAGTCAGCTACAGCGCCGGACCTTTGATGATGCGCAGGAGAACTTCCCCGCGTTTGCGCATTCCGCCCCCTACCTCTACTATACCAGTGACAGGACGGGCATCAATAACGTTTACATGCTGGATCTGGAGACCGGGGAAGAGCGGACGGTGACCAATGTCCTGACAGGGGTCAGCGATTTGAATATGGCGGTCGATGACAGCCGGCTCTATTTCTCAGGATTTCAGAATTCGGGGTTTGACATCTACCGTTTCAACAATCCTCTGGACCTCTGGAACCAGGACCTTCAAGTTGAGCCTTCCAAATATATCCTGACGGAGTCAGGCAACCGTATAGCAGAGCGGGTGAATGAAAACCGGAATAGATTTGGTCATGTGGGATCGAACAATTACAGGAATTATGTGTTTGGAATCGACGATCCCTCAGATTTTGGGACCCGCGTTGCAACATCCTCATTGAGTGACATGCTGGAGGAGGAGGATCTTAAGGATCAGGATGGAGAGTACAAAGTACAAAAGTACCGGACGCGCTTTACCCTCGATCTGGTGCAGAGCTATGCCAGTTACAATACGGTCTACAGTTTCCAGGGGATGACCCAGTTCGTATTCAGTGACATGCTGGGCAACCATCGCATTTCCATGGCGACGGAAATGCAAATATCGCTGGAAAATTCGGACTATTTCTTTACTTATCATTTCCTGCCCTACAGGACCAACTATTATTTCACACTGTTCCACACGGCCCTCCTCTTGCAGGACATTACCGGGCGCGTGGACCGCCTCCGGCATTACGGCATGGATTTCACGACCTCTTTCCCCATTGACCGCTTCAAACGCATTGAGGCCGGCCTGGTGGCCACCTCGGCAATCTATTCGCAGTTTGCCCGCAATAGCAATAATCAGTTGCAAGAGCTCAAGGACGTGAGGCAGACGTTAACCACCGCCATTCCGCGTCTGGGTTTCGTCCTGGATAACGCCGAGTGGAGCTATCTCTATCCATTGGGCGGCTGGCGATCCAGCATCAATCTGCAGGCCAGTCCTAAATTCAACAATAAATCACTCTCATTTACGACGCTTTCGTTTGATATTCGCCGCTACGGACGGCTGTGGGGCGGCACCAGCTTTGCCGCGCGCGTCAGTGGTGGGGTCAGCACCGGAGCCGACGCACAGCGGTTCCTCGTGGGAGGGCTCCCCTGGCTGATGAGCTCAGATACGGATGGCCGCTACAAAAGCACGCCCTTCACAAATTCTGAAGAGGTCCTGAAAACTTTGTATTTTTCCCAGTACCTGACGCCGTTGCGGGGGACCCAACTGTTGGAAATGGTGGCCGAAAAAGCCGTGCTGCTGAACCTGGAATACCGGTTTCCCTTCCTGCTCTACTATTTTCCGGCGCTGGGCATGCTGGGACAAATTGGCGGCGTGGCCTTCATCGATGCCGCTCAGGTGTGGGACCCCGTGCCCATTGGCGATCAGCCTGAGGACGATCTGCCCAAAACCCAAACGGCGCTGACCTACGGCTGGGGACCCCGGTTTCTCCTCTTTGGCCTGCCGATAAAGATTGATTACGCTTGGGAATACAGGGCGACGGGGCCCCATCCCAAAAATTGGTATTTTACCATCGGTCTCGATTTCTAGCCGCTTTCCCTTGACCGGCCTGCCATGCCGACCCCACTTTCGGGCTTGAAATGATGCCGCCCGAAAGCCCCCGTGGCTGACAAAATTCCTTTCCAGATCAACGCCGCAGATGATGACTCGCTGGCCAGGCAGGCCGTCATCTCCACCGGCCGCGGCGAGATACAGACGCCCTTTTTCATGCCCGTCGGGACGTATGGCGCGGTCAAGTCGCAAGCCCCCGAAGAATTGCAGGAGCAGGGAGCACAGGTGGTGCTCAGCAATGCGTACCATCTTTACCTCAGGCCGGGTCTTGACCTGCTTGAGCGGACGGGTGGTCTGCACCCGTTCATGGGCTGGGATGGCCCAATGCTCACAGATTCTGGTGGCTATCAGGTGTTCAGCCTCGCCGCTCTGCGCGACGTGGACGATGGCGGAGTCACTTTCAAAAGCCACCTCGACGGCTCCGTGCACAGGTTCACGCCCGAAAAAGTGATCGATATCCAGCGGGTCATCGGGTCGGACTTCATGATGCCCCTGGATGAATGTCCCCCCGGCGATGCCCCCAAGAAAATCTGGGCCACTGCGGTTGCCAGAACGACCCAATGGATGTCACAGGCTCTGACGAGATTTGACGAAACCGGGCCTGCTTACGGCAAACCGCAGTACCTGTTGTGCATCATTCAGGGAGGCACCGATCCCGGCCTGCGCAGGCAATCCGCTGAGAGTTTGCTACAGCTGCAGCCATCGGGCGTTGCCATTGGGGGACTGGCTGTCGGGGAGTCCAAGGAGGAGCTGCAGGCCACCCTGGAAGACCTGGCGCCACAGCTGCCGGCCGATATGCCCCGTTACCTGATGGGCGTCGGTACCCCTGCCGATCTGGTGCGGGCGGTTGGTCTGGGCATGGATATGTTCGATTGCGTTCTGCCCACGCGCAATGCCCGCAATGGGCAGCTCTTTACTTCTGCTGGCAAATTGAACCTGCGCAACGCCAAATTTCGCGATGATCTGGGACCCGTGCAGGACGACTGCGGATGTCCGCTGTGCCGGCGCTACACCAGGGCCTATCTCCGGCACCTGTTTGTCACCGGCGAAGTGCTGGGGTTACGGCTGGCCACCGCGCATAATCTGTGGTTTTACCACCATATGATGGCCGACATGCGCAGCGCCATTTCGAGTGGCGCGTACAGCCATTGGTCGCGGGAATTTCTGGGCCGGTATGAGGAGGGATTGGAATGACTGAGGTGGTTGTGCGCGTGATTGATCTGCACATTGTCCGCTGGGTGAAAAAGCAGCCGCACTATCTCTTGCTCCACCGCGCCAAAGGTGAGATGTATGCGGGGGTATGGCAGGGCGTCACCGGTAAACTGGAGGTCGGGGAGCAGGCGTGGGAATCGGCCCTGCGGGAACTGCGCGAGGAGACCGGCCTGTCGGCTCTGCATCTCTGGACAGTGGACCAGGTGAACTTTTTTTACGAGGCATCCCATGACAGGATGAACGCGATACCGGTATTTGGCGCGGAGGTGACCGACGAGGAAGTTGCGCTCTCCAAGGAGCACGATTATTATCAATGGTCGGCTATCGAAGAGGCCGTCAAGCTGATACTGTGGGGACAACAGCGCAACGGATTGCGGGCTTTCCACGATATGCTGACGCAGACGAGAGAAAAATTGCGCTGGATGGAAGTGCCGCTGGAGTCTCAGACAGGCGGTTAGGCTACGGCAGAGATATGGTCAGCTGCTGCCCTTCAACGTTCCACTGAGCGCCCACAGCCCACAGCGAAAAGCCCTCAGCCTCAACTTTCAAGGTATCGCCCAGCATGGCAGTGACCGGCTTCTGCCCGATGCCGCTGATACGCAGCTCCTTGATGCCGTCAAGCAGCGGATGCTCTCCGGCCGGTAGGCTCAGGCAGTCGCGGCCCAGCACTTCCAGAGACGCCCCCTTATGGCCCAGCTGCAGCCAGCGGTTATGCAGCAGCTGGCCCCCTGGCAGCCGGTCGATATTAAGTGGGTCAAAGCCCTGGGCCCAAAGCCGGTTGGAAAGGGGCGTCGTGATGTTGATGGTCCAACCCTTGCGCTGAGCCATTTCGCTGATGAGGGCGTTGCGCCGACGATCCATCCCGGCCACATCGGCAATCGCCCGGGATACGATTTGCTGCTTGAGGGCGACGTCCAGCTCGCAGGCGCCGGTCGCTCCCCCGGCTGCTGCGGATAACAGTTCGTCCAGAGTCAGGCCGGGATTGGCGCTCAGCCGGTCTTTCCAGTCCGGGTCGAGGCGGTCGAGGAGCTGCGCCGTTGATCGCCCCGTGCCGTAACCTCTGCGGCGGCCCTCCTCCGGGGGATAGCCCCCCTCAGGAAGCCCCGGATCACTTTCGGGCCAAGCCGCGCGCTGCAGGTAGTCGGCCAGCCCTTCCTTGAGCTCTATTTGCCGCTCATACGTTGCGACCTCGTCCGAGACCAGGCGGTAGCGTTCTGCGCGCCACTCGATCGACAGGGCCGCCCAACAGCGGGTCTGCGCCTCATTCCCGCTGCCCAGCGCCTGCCGCAGGGCGAGCGTTTCAAGCCGCCGCAGTCCGATAATTTTGAGATCATCATCAGGCAGGGTAAAGGCCGTGGCCTCATTGGGGCTCCATTGCGGGAACGCGGCGCTTTGGTACACGTGGAACAGCTCGTGAATGATCACGGACGCTGCCTCTTCCACCGGCACCCGCCGGCCCGCCGGGACCGAATAGGTTGCCGTCAACACCCCCGCGAGGTCGACGCTGGCGTTGGCCCGGATAGTTGCATGCTGTCCGCTGAAGTACCAGACGCCGGGGGGATTGGGCAGCTCGGTAAATTCTCCTGGAGGTGCTGGATGCCGAAACAGATAGCTTGCCTCGCCATCATAAATGACCACGGGATATTGCGCCGGCTCAAAGCCCGGCCACAGGCTACCCGCCGACATCTGATCAACTTCGGCCATCACATCCCAGGGATGCCAGGTCTGGCGCGTGCAGGCTGTGATGACCAGGGCCACAACTATTGCCACGGCCTTCAGATTTGAGGAGCCTGATATTTTCGCGCTGAAAAGATGCCTCACGACTCCCACGCCCCGAACGTTACTTCACGGAATGTTTTCAGGCCAGGAATATCGGCCTCCTCCTTGCCCAGGATGAGCCCATCCTCCAGCATGTACAGGGCTGGCCAGTAGTTGAAGGCATCACCGAATTTTGCCGGATCGTAGCGATAGATGGGGAACTCCACCTCAAATGTTTTGCGAAACCACTCGATCTCGTAAGGATCGCCATTGGTGACGCCCATCAGCGGCGGATCGCCACCCGCGGCGAGCTGCTTGATGTTGGCCACCGCGTTCCAGCAATGTTCGCAGTTCACGGCAAACACAAACACCAGCTGCTGACCTTCCATATCGGGACTTTCATCGACAAACCACTCGTCCGGAAAAAACTCCCCAACCTGGGCCAGCGAGTTATCCTGCTTGGGTGATTCAATGGTGTAGCCGGTGCCGACGGCGGATACCAGGAGCAGGCTCCCCAGCGCGGCGATCCGCCAGTTAAGCCAATCGGCGGACTCGTGGCGATGGTTCACCCAGATGGCAGCGGTCAGCAATGCCAGCCCCAGATTGCGCAGCAGGGCCAGCTCGGGACTCATTTCGAGGTAGCTCCCGAAACAGCCGCAGCTGCCCAGT
Source organism: Fidelibacterota bacterium (assembly GCA_004124875.1). GTDB lineage: Bacteria > Fidelibacterota > Marinisomatia > SCGC-AAA003-L08 > TS1B11 > TS1B11. The sequence goes on from SCKJ01000003.1 coordinate 116,191, forward strand.
TCACCACCGATGATGCCCACTACCAATAGCGCAGAAAGGCCCGCCAGCATGGCTAGTGTAGCTGCGGCCGTCGCGCCGAGTGAAACGCCCAGCAGCAGCATGGTCCCCAGCAACAGCTCCACAGGCGGCACCAGGGCTCCCAGCGGTACGATCCAGCCGGGAATCTGGTAGCCGGGGAGGGCGGCCATGAAGCTCTGCGCGTCCAGAACCTTGGCCAGGCCGGAAAATATAAACATTGCCCCCACGACCACGCGTCCCGCGATGGCCAGCCATGCCACCCACGGGGGCAGCGGTTCCAGGGCATCCAGTTTTCGAGATAAATTTGCAGTAGCCGACATTGTGACAACTCCCCTTGGCCCTTCAGGCCGGTGTTTAAGCCTCGCGGCCCGGTTCTGCCGTAGTTTAGGGCAATTCGGGCGCTGTTACCAAATGCATCATGCCTCTATGGCTCAGTCCGGCCACACCGCACAGGGCGGCGCCCAAACCGATAACCATGAATATTGTCGCGATAGGGACCCATTCCGCAATGGGCCCCAACAGGGCGGCGGAGAGCGCCGTTAGTCCCAGCACCGACATGTTGACCATGGAAAATACTCTCCCGCGCAGATTCGCCGGGGTAACTTTTTGGACGATGGTGGTGCGCGGGATCGTAATCATGGGAATGCCGATGCCGTGGATAAACAGCGCCAGCCGTGTGAATTCGTAGCTATCCACGAAGTAGAGGACGGAGTAAGTGAGACCGTCCATGATCATCCCGAGGAACAGGATGAGTGAAGGGTTCAAACCTCCACCCAGGCGCCATACGAGGAACGATCCAACCAGCATACCGGCGGCCATATGGGCCTCGATCACCGCGAACGGGCCAAAACCCAGACCCAGGACTTCCCGCACGAAGATAGGTGTGCCGATCAGGGCGGGACCCATGATAAACAGGTTATTCAGGGCGGTGAGCATGATCAGCAGTCCCAACGGACGCTCCTGCCAGACAAACCTCAGGCCGCCCATGAGTTCCGACAGGTGGGTCGCCTTGTCAGTCTGGCCCGTTTGCGAAATGTGGCGCGGGGCCGCGAGGAACGCCAATGCCACCAAGCTGGCCCCGAAGGAGAGGGCGTCGATGGTGAACAGGTGCGTCAGTCCCACCCAGGCGGCGAGAAAGCCGGCCAGCGCGGGCCCGGCCATGTGGGCAAACTGTCCCGAAGTCGACATGAAGGCGTTGGTTGTTGTCAGATCGGCGGGATCGACCAAATCGGGTATCAAGGCGTCCCTGGCTGGATAAAAGAGGGTAGCGAACGTTGCCACCATAAAGACGATGGCCCCCAGGACCAGAGGGTTGCTCCCGCCCGACAACAGGTAACCCACCAGCGAAAAAACGAGCGCCATGCGGACGATGTCACTGAGGATCATGACGCCCCGCCGGTTGAAGCGGTCGGCCACCACTCCCGCAAACAGGCTGAACAGCACCGCCGGCAGGTAGGCGCTGAGCGCCACCAGAGAGGTTGTGGTTTTCGATCCAGTGAGCTCCAGAACGAGCCAGGGGAGCGCAATCTGGTAGATGGCATCGCCGGCATGGGAGACGACGTGACCGAACCATAAGAGGAGTAAATTTCTGTTTTTTAAAATATTCGAGCGACCGGCAGACATGGGCAGGGGAATTTGTAACCACCGGTTTGTGGATGCCACTCCGAAAAGAGATTTTGATTGTGCCCCGTTAATACCTAAAAGTAAATTGGACCGAAGGAGAATGTACGGGTGATGCCGGTACCCGAATCAAGGGTACCCTTAGGAGGAAATGCTAGATGACATATATCATTGCCGAGCCATGTATAGACACTTGTGATACAGCGTGTGTTGAAGTATGTCCGGTAGACTGCATTCATCCCGACGAAGATTGGACCAAAGGCGATGATCCTGCGGGCCACATGCTTTACATCGATCCTGAAGAATGCATAGACTGCGGCGCGTGCGAGCCAGAGTGCCCGGTAGAAGCGATCTTTGAAGAAGATGCCGTGCCCGATGAGTGGAAGAAATTCACCAAGATGAATTATGATCGCTTCGGACGCGAGTTTGCCGGCTAAATAGCCCAAAAAATGAACAGGTGCGCAGGCTGACGGCATTGGATTAACCGCTTTTATTAGTTCTTCCTAAAGCCTGCCAGGATATTGCCATGATCGACAACGATGCCATTCTAGAGATTCTAAAGACGGTAAACTATCCCGGATTCAGCCGTGATATTGTCTCGTTTGGTATGGTTTCCAATGTTGAACTGCATGGTGACCACGCCCATATCACACTCGCGGTTGCCACCACCAGCGATAGCCAGAAAGAAGCCCTCACCCAGGCGGTGCAGAAAGCCTTGGCCGGCGAAGAGGGACTCGCCCAGGTGGACGTGAAAATTGTTGCTCCGGGCCCCAAAGACAACGGGCAACCGGCGGCGCCCGGCGCGCCCATAGGGGCTCCCATCCCTGCTCCCGGGCGGGCGATGTCGCCCATCCCCGGCGTTAAATACACCATCGCCGTGGCAAGCGGTAAAGGGGGCGTCGGTAAATCGACGGTGGCGGTCAATATGGCGGCGGCCATCAGCCAGACAGGCGCCTCTGTCGGCATCCTCGATCTGGACATTTACGGTCCCAGCCTGCCGATGATCATGGGCATACAGGATCAGCCGTTACTCGATCAGAATCAAAAGATCATCCCCTTGGAGCGGCACGGCATGCGCCTGATGTCCTTCGGATTCATTTCCGGCAACAAGGCACCCACTATCTGGCGGGGTCCCATGGTGGCGAAAATGACGCAGCAGTTTTTTGAAGATGTCGCCTGGGGCGAGCTCGATTACCTCATTCTGGACCTGCCTCCGGGGACGGGGGACGTGCAACTGACGCTGGTCCAGCGCCTGGCCCTGACCGGCGCCATCATCGTGACGACACCCCAACAACTGGCGCTGCTGGATGTGAGCAAAGGCGCCGACATGTTTGCCAAGGTCAACACGCCCGTCATAGGAGTGGTTGAAAATATGGCAGGCCTGGCCCTTGAAGGGATCGTGCGCGATGCCGCGGGCAATCCGGTGCCGGGCGCTCAACTGGAGATGGAAGGTCTGGGTGAAATCGGCGCTATTCCCGTTGGAGACGACGGCCGCTTTTCCGTGACTGTGCCGGTGTTCCGGGCCGGTGGCGGCGAGCAGGAAAGCAAGCGCCTGGAGGTGCCTCTTTTGGCCCGGATACCGCTGGTCCCCGACATGGTTATTTCTTCTGACAGCGGTGAGCCGTTTGTCCTCACTTATCCCGATAGCATAGCCGGCAAGGCGTTTACGGCGCTGGCTCAGGCGGTCATCGATCAGGCGACCGGCTAGAAGCGCTGTTGCCCGCCGGCCTGCCGCAAACGGGTCGATCATCGTTACATTCCGCCCATGAAACTGCTGCCTGTATTGGTGTTGGCCCAATTTGCGGCCCTTTATCCTCTGTTTCTCTGGATTGCCCCCCTGCGGCAACTGCCGGCGGGATTCACCCGTTTTAATTTGGGCATGGCCACAGTCATATTGGGCCTCGCCACTCTGCTTGCCGCCGCCGGCGGACTGCCGTGGCCGATGCTGCGCCTGCTGCTCCTGCTGGCCGTCACGACTTTAGTGCTGCAGCGGCTGCTGTGGGAGAAGCCACTCAGGGCTCGTTCACTGCTCACGCCCATCCAACTGGTTTGGGGGCTGACGCTGTGGCAGCCGATTTTGGCCACGACCTCATTGACGTCGCCACTGACCGTCTGGATCTCCATTGCTCTGGGTGGCCTGGCGTTTGGCGGAGTCATGTATGCCATGGTGCTGGGACATTGGTACTTGAACGTTGTCGATCTTCCTGTCCGTTTTCTGCAACTGGCCTGCCGGGCCGCGCTGGGAATTCTGGTTGTTCGCCTCGTGTGGTCGCTGGGCATCCTTGCTTTTTCCGAAGCGGTCGTGCATCAACGCATGAAACCGGCCTACGTTCTGCTGGGGGAGCTTGATGGCATCTTTCTCTGGCTGGGATTGGCGCCGGGACTTATCGGCGGCATGGTCGTCACCTTCATGGCCCTGAAAAGCGCCCTGATCCAATCGACCCAGTCAGCGACCGGGCTGCTCTATGTCGCCCTGGTGCTGGTAGCCATGAGTACCTTGAGCTTCAGCGGCTATCTGGTGCTGAAAGATATGCCCCTGTGATCGCGCTGGCGCCCACGGCTGTGGCCATCGAGTGCGATCAGTGCGGGCGCTATCATCGCTATCCACCCGGGGCCGCTGGCGACCTCAACTGTCCCCAGTGCGGCCATGCGCATGGCTCGCTGCAAGCCAGCTGGACGGCCCGGGAAGATTGTTCCATTTGCGGATGCCGGCACCTCTACCGGCGCAAGGATTTCAACCAGTTGGTGGGGCTGGCAATCATAGCCGTGGGGGCCATACTGGCCGTCGCCATCAGCTACTGGTATTTGCTGGCATTCTCGCTGCTGGACCTGGTTTTGTACCGGCAGGTGCGCGATGTGGCTGTCTGCCACCGATGCGGCGCGGAATTTCGAGGCGCTGCAGGGACTGCCGAGCTGCCGCTGTTTGAGCACCATACCGCTGAAATTTACCAATCGGCCGATTCCGTGGCCGGCCAGCCGTGATGTTGCACTGCGGCACGACCTGACGGTAAATTGAACACGGCGGCGATTATGCAAGTATCAGAACAAGAACTCATGGAACAGGTCCTCCAGCGGGGCGATCTGCCCGGCCATATCGCCATTATAATGGATGGCAACGGGCGCTGGGCCGTCAGCCAGGGGCTACCCCGGCTGGCCGGTCACAAGGAGGGCGTTGTCTCGGTTCGGGAAATCACCCGTGCGGCAGGCGAGCTCGGCATATCGGCCCTGACCCTGTTTACCTTTTCGTCGGAAAATTGGAGAAGGCCCAAGACGGAAGTGGACGCGCTGATGCGGCTGCTGGTGACGACAATCAGGGGCGAAGTGCAGGATCTGATGGACAATAACGTGCGGCTGACGGCCATTGGGTGTCTGGATGACCTGCCTGATGTCGCCCGGGAGGAGTTGCAGACGGCCATCAAGGCCACAGCTTCCAATGCGGGCCTGAACCTCAATTTGGCCCTCAGCTACGGGGGGCGTCAGGAAATTTTGCTGGCGGTCAAGCGGGTGGCTGAAGCGGTGGCCAAAGGCGAACTGGACCCGGACGACATTGATGAAACGATGTTCTCCCAGAAGCTTTACACGCACGGTATGCCGGACCCTGATTTGATCATCCGCACCAGCGGCGAGGCCCGTTTGAGCAACTTTATGATCTGGCAGTCTGCTTATGCCGAGCTCGTCATTGCCGATGCGATGTGGCCGGCCTTTCGCCGACGGGAACTTTACCAGGCCATTCAGGTATACCAGCAGCGAGAGCGCCGCTTCGGGAAAATCAGCGAGCAGATACAAACCTCCACCATTCTGGGATAATTTGAAGTGCGTAAAAACAGCCTGATATTAATCCTGTTACTGACCGCTTCGGCCTGGGGCCAGGAGATTCCGAGCATCCTGGTGCGGGAAGTCGTGGTGACGGGCAATGACCGGGCCTCTGCCCAAGTCATTGAGTCCACGTCGAAAATGTATGCGGGACGATCCGTGACCATGATGGATATTCAGCAGGGTATACGCCGATTGTGGGCACTGGGATTTTTCAGCGATATCCAGGTATATCTGGACGATGAAGACGGCGACGGCGGCACCATACGGATTGACGTGGCCGAATATCCCTCCCTGGAAAAAATCGAATTTGACGGCAACGACAAGCTGAAAGACAAAAAATTGCTTGAGGAAATAGGTCTGAGTCCGCCTGCCGTTTTATCGGATTACGCTATCTCTGAGGCCGTGCGAAAGATCAGGAACGCCTACCACGAGGACGGGTACCTCGACGTAGAGGTCAACACTACGCTTGAGCCCGGTGATAAACCTCATGGCCGCATCCTGAAGATTGCCGTCGTGGAGCATAAGAAAATCAAACTGCGGCAGGTCAAATTTGAGGGTAACGAGGCTGTGCGGGACATCGCCCTCCGGTTCCAGATGAAGGAGACCAAGCCGTGGAAATGGTACGCCTTTTGGAGGTCCCCCTTCGACCGCGACAAGTATGAAACCGACCTGGCCGCCCTCATCATCTACTACCGCAACAAGGGCTACCGTGATGCCCGGATCGTTCAGGATTCGGTGGCCATCCTGCCCAATGGCAAAGGGATGAGTCTCACCATCACTATCGAGGAAGGCGTGCCCTACTATTACCGCAATATTACCTGGGAAGGCAACATTCTGCACGATGATGACCGGCTGGCAGCCGCCCTCGGATTTGAGCGCGGTGATCTCTACAGCAAGGAGGCCTTTGAAATTGCGGTGGCCCAGCGGGTGCACCCCATCTACATGGATGATGGCTACCTCTACTCCCAGATTAATCCCGTGGAATTTCCCGTTGGTGAGGACTCTGTGGATGTGGTCTTCAATGTCGTTGAAAACCAGAAAGTGTCGGTCCGCTATATCCATGTAAACGGCAACGACAAAACGCGCGATTATGTTGTCAGGCGGGAGTTGCGCATCCATCCGGGTGAAACCTTCAGCTATGAGAAGCTGACCCGCAGCCAGCGGGATGTATGGATTCTGAACTATTTCGAGAACGTTGAGCCCAATGTCATCCCTGTGGATGAAGACGAGGTGGACCTGAGCATTACCGTTACCGAAAGGTCGTCAGACCGGGCAAATTTATCTCTGGGCTACACGGAGCAAAACGGCTTTATCGGCGGCGGCGGCGTGGAGTTCAATAATCTTCTCGGGATGGGCCAAAAACTGAGCATCAACTATCAGCGGGGCACCCAGTTCCAATTTGGAGGCCTTGGGGGAGCGCAAGCGGCGGCTTTCCAGTCGTTTTCCTTGAGCCTTTCAAATCCATGGATGTTCAACACCCCCAATCTGGTGGGCGCGTCTGTCTTTTACAGCGAGCGGGGCACCGGTCAGTATTTTCTTCCGTTCGACATTACGCAGTGGGGTGGTTCTGCCCGTTGGGGACGCCGTTTTCGCTGGCCTGACAACTTCTTCAGGGGATCGTGGATTTTCCAAGCGGGTGCCAAAAACTATTTTGGCACGAGTGATAAGGATGCAACCTATAACCTGCTGAGGCAATACCTGTCAGGATTGCGGCTGGAGGATATCGAAACGAAGGACGGCCGCAACTTCTCTTCCTCAGTGGGGATATCCATTACCCAGGTGATTGCGCGCGACAGCCGGGACCGGCCGGAATTTCCCACCCAGGGCTCACAGTTCGAGTTGTTATCAACGCTGTCAGGCATCTTTTTGGGTGGAAATGAAGATTTTCAGAAACACGTGGTATCACTGAAGTGGTACAGTCCTGTTGCGGCGAAGAAATTGGTATTTTTTCAGATGGCCAAAATCGGTTACATCGAACAGTTCAAAGGAGGGGAAGGCCGCTCAGTGCTGCCACCGGATGAAAAATTCTACTTAGGCGGAACCGGCGTTCCGTTTGGCGAAATGCTGCGAGGCTACAAGTCCAACACAATCGGTCCTTATGCGAATGGCCCTCTGGGAGCATCGGTAATGTTAAAGTATTCAGCGGAACTGCGCCTGTCGATCTCGAGCAGTCCCACGGTGTACGCTTTGGTCTTTGCCGACATGGGCAACGCCTGGTTTGACCTCCGCCAGACAGACCCGTTCAATCTCAAACGGTCGCTGGGGGTAGGCGTGCGTCTGTTCATGCCGATGTTGGGCATGCTCGGACTTGATATCGGTTACGGCTTTGACTCAGTATCTACCGGCAATGCCCGTAATGACGCACCAGGTTGGGAAACGCATTTTATTTTCGGTCAACCTTTTTAGTTCAAACCAAGCGTAAGGAGAGAAGGTGGGAAAAAGCAGTTACATTTATGCTGCAGCGTTAGCAGTGCTTGCGATTCCTTTTATTGCGCCTGCCCAGGTGAAGATGGGTTTTATCGATTCGAATAGAATCCTGCAGGAATTTGAGGAAGTGCGGGATGCTCAGGCCAAGCTGGAAAAAGAGACGCGGCGTCTACAGGCTGAATACAATGTGTACGTGACCCGCCTCGATTCACTTCAGCGGGAATTTGAAAAGCAGCGTCTTTTACTCAGCAATGAGATGATGCGGACGAAAGAGGCTGAAATGCAAGGGCTTCTGCGGACCACGCAGCAGTTTCAGCAACAGAAATTTGGTCCCGAGGGTGATCTGTACCGTTACCAGGCGCAGCTGATGGCCCCCATACTGGACAAAGTGGACGCCGCGGTCAAGCAGATCGGCGCGGAAAAGGCATATGACTATATCCTGGACGCTGCTGGTGGGGCTATCGTCTACGCGCTGCCGGCCCACGACCTGACGCTCGACGTGATAAATCATCTCCGCCGCGGCGGAAAATAACCGGGATATCATGCCAACCCTTTCCGAAATAGCCGTGGCCATCTATGGCCGGGTGGACGGGGATGGCGCCATTGAAATTTCGCACTGCTGCGACATCACTGCCGGCACTGCCGGTGGTATCACGTATGTGGTGAACGAGTCAGCGGCCCATCATCTTCCGGGGTGCGGCGCCAGCGCCGTCATCCTGGATGAATCGACCGGGGCCGCAGGATTTCCGGCTGTCCGCGTAAATAATCCCGCCAAAGCGTTCGCCCAGGCATTGGCCCTGCTCCATCCCCATAGCGAGCCGGCCCCGCAGATTCATCCCGCCGCGGTAGTGGGCGAGGCCGTCCAGATGGGGGACAATATCTACATCGGGCCGTTTGCTGCCGTTGGCGATGGGGCGGTCATCGGCGACAATGTGATCATTGGAGCCGGGGTCGTCATAGGTCGCGGTGTTGTGATGGGCGACCGGGTCAATCTTCATCCCCGGGTGGTGCTTTACGACAACACGATGCTGGGCAACGATGTCGCCATTCATGCCGGAACGGTCATTGGATCGGACGGCTTCGGGTACGTTACCGAAAACGATGTGCATACCAAAATACCACAAGTGGGACGCACGATCATTGGCGACCGGGTTGAAATAGGCGCCAACTGTGCCATCGACCGCGGATCCCTGGGCGATACGGTGATTGGCGAAGATACCAAACTTGATAATCTGGTGCACATTGCCCACAACGTGAAAATAGGCGTTGGCTGCCTGATTGCCGGGGAAGTCGGGATTGCCGGTTCCACCACGATCGGCAACTTTGTGACGATAGCCGGCCAAGTGGGGATCATCAGCCATATCAGCATCGGCGACAGGACCGTCTTGGGCAGCAAGGCCGGCGTCACTAAGCCGATTGCCGCAGGGCAGTTCTATGGTGGCTTCCCTGCAGATGACCAGCGCCATTGGTTGCGCACACAATCGGCGCTGAAAGGACTGCCCGAGCTGGTCAGAAGGGTCCGCTCACTTGAGCACGCGGTTGGCGCGGAAAACTTTGAAGACAAACCTCAGGAGCAGGATTAGCCGGTGGCCGGATTCCAGCAAACCATCGCGGAGATAGCCAGCATTTCTGGCACAGGGCTGCATACAGGGGTCGACTGTGTCGCCACGTTCCGTCCCGCTGAGACTGATCAGGGTATCCGCTTCACGCGAGCCGACCTGCCCGATTCACCCGAGATTCCCGCCGATATTGAGCATGTCGCCGATATTTCCCGGGGGACGACGCTGGAGGTAGACGGCGTTCGCGTGCATACCGTTGAGCATATCCTGGCCGCCGCCGCCGGGCTGGGCATCGACAACCTGATCGTGGAGCTTTCCGAAAAGGAGCCGCCGGTGATGGACGGCAGCGCCCGGCCGTTCGTAGAGGTGCTGCTAAAAGCCGGCATTGTCAGGCAAAATGCCCCCCGCAGGACGTTGGTGGTAGACCAGACTGTCTCCTTTGCCGACCCGGATGCGGGTATCGATCTGCATGTGCTTCCCGCCGACGATTTCAGAATCACGTTCATGATGGATTACGGGCATCTCAATCAGCTGGCCACCCAGTTTATGTCTGTCTATGCCATGCATGAAGATTTTGTCGAGCGCATCGCTCCCGCGCGAACTTTCTGCCTGCTCAGTGAGGTGCTGGAACTTTATGAACAGGGGCTGGCTAAAGGCGGAAGCCTGGAAAACGCCGTCGTGTTTGTGGATCAGGAGCCCACGGCGGAAGAGATGCTGAAAATGCGCAAAATTTACAACATCACCGGCGATATTTCCCCTGGAGAAAATGGCATCCTGAAAGGCCAGGAACTGCGCTTTGAAAATGAGGCGGTGCGGCATAAGGTCCTTGATTTGATTGGCGATCTGGCCCTGTTGGGTATGCCGATTCAGGGCCATGTGGTGGCCACGCGCAGTGGGCATAAGTCCAATATCGAGCTGGTCAGAAAGCTGCGCAAAGTTTACGGAAAACGCTTCAAGAGCCAGAACGGGCAGGCCGCCAATGCCGGGCCAACGTTCGACATCAAGTCCATTCTCGATGCTCTGCCGCACCGCTACCCCATGCTCCTCATCGACAGGGTGCTGGAGGTGGACCCCGGTAAACGGGTCAGGGCCTTGAAGAATGTTTCCATCAATGAGCCTCATTTTCAGGGTCACTTTCCGGGCCAGCCGGTGATGCCGGGCGTGCTGATTCTCGAGGCCATGGCTCAGGCCGGCGGATTCCTTTTGCTCAATGAGCAGATCAATCCCGCCACCAAACTGGTTTACTTTTCCGCCATCGACAAGGCCCGTTTCCGTCAAGCCGTCAGGCCCGGAGACCAGCTGATCCTGGAGGTCGAACTGCTGCGCATTCGCTTAAGCACAGCCAAAATGGCCGGCCGCGCGTTTGTCGATGGAAAACTGGTGGCGGAAGCAGAGTTGATGGCGACCATTGTAGACCGCGAGGGCTGACATTTCCGCGCATATTCACCCCACGGCCCTGATTGACGCAGCAGCGGAGATCGGCAGCGGCGTAACTGTGGGACCTTATGTCGTCATCGGCAGTGGCGTAGTTGTCGGTGATGATGTGGAGATAATGGCGGCGGCTCAACTGCTGCCGGGTGTTACCGTTGGCGCGGGCAGCCGGATTTATCACGGCGCTATACTTGGCGGCGATCCGCAGCACATCGACTCCGACCGGCATGCCTCCTCCACAACCATTGGTGAGCAGGTCGTCATCCGCGAATATGTTACGGTCCATCGTGGTATCACCCAGGAGGGTACTCTGGTGGGGCAGGGCAGCATGCTGATGGCTTACACGCATCTGGGCCACGACAGCCATCTGGGCCAGCAGGTGATCATCGCCAACGGTGTCCAGGTGGGGGGCTTTGTCCGGATAGATGATTTTGCCTCCATTGGCGGCATGACCCCGGTGCACCAGAAGTGCAGCATTGGCAAACATGCTTTTGTGGGTGGCGGCTACCGGGTGGTACAGGATGTCCCACCGTACATTTTGGCCAGAGGTGAGCCCCTCAGCTTTGGTGGACTCAATGTGATTGGTCTCCGCCGGCAGAAAGTTGGCCGTAAGCCCCGGGCTGCCCTCAAAGAGGCCTATCGGCTCATTTACCGGTCCGATTTGCTGCTCGTGGAAGCGGTGCAGGCCATTGAACAGATGGAGCAGACCCCGGAGATCGAGACCGTTCTGCGCTTCATCGCGAGCTCCGGCCGTGGCCTTATTTAGACAGGGCGGCTGGCAAGGTGTGGCGCTGGCGCTGCTGATTTCCGCGGCTCAGGGCCAGAAGGACCTATCTCGCTCCGACTTTGGCAGGAGGGCAGACCAGCTGGCGGCGCAGCTCGTCCCTTCGACAGCGCAGGGACTGGAATTCGGCCAGGTGTCGCTCGCCTTAATTCCTGGGCATTATGTTGCCGCCGCCGACTCGCGTATCTTGCTGGGAATGGTGATGCCGCAAATGTGGTTGTCGGCCAATCTTGCGGCGCAGGGGGGCGTCGGATTTGGCGTGGGCGCAGAGCAGCTCGTGCAAATGCTGCGGATATCACTCATCTATTTGCCTGCCACCCTGACCGCATGGGGCTGGAAACCGGAAGTGGTGGTAGCGCAAAATCGCGTCGATGGCCTGCCGGAAATGAGCACCGTGAAATGGAATGAAGCCAGGTGGAGCTATAAGAAAGAGGTGGCCGGGTGGCAGCTCTCAACGGGCCTGACGCTCCTTTTTCAGCGAATTTTCATCAACGGCGCCTTTAGTATTGACGGCAAATCGGCGAGATTTGTCCGGAGCGCCCGCATGGCTAACTTCTCCCTGGGCCGGCGACTGTTTGGCAGCATGGGCGTGACAGGGCGGCTGGTGGTCGGTGATCAAGCATTAACGATAGGTATAGAGATGAGCGCAGCCTTATGAAACGTCTGACATTACTGGGATCCACCGGATCTATTGGAACGCAGGCCCTGGAGGTGGTGGCCGGGCTGCCGGAGCAGTTTGAACTGCTCGGTCTCACTGCCCGATCAAATGCTGCTCTGCTGGCTGAGCAGGCGCAAACATTTGGCGCCCGCGCGGTGGCCATCGAAAATGAGGCGCGATTCGAGGATCTGAAGACCCTGCTCGCCGCCACGGAAATTGAAGTTCTGGGGGGCCGGTCCGGACTGCTGGAAATCGCTAGCCGCAGCGACGCAGACCTCTGCCTCAACGGTGTGGTGAGTGGCGATGGCATGGCACTCACGATGGCTGCCCTTGAGGCTGGAGTCGATGTGGCGCTCGCCAACAAGGAGAGTATGGTCATGGCTGGTGAGCACATCCGGCAGCTGATGGAGCGCCACGGCGCGTCCCTTTTCCCGGTCGACAGTGAACACAGCGCCATCTGGCAATGTCTTGTGGGTGAGCGCATGGATCAGGTGCGGCGGCTGGTGCTGACCGGCTCGGGCGGGCCGTTTCGCACGACCCCTATTGAAAAGTTGAAGGATGTCACCAAGGCGGAGGCACTCAACCATCCCAACTGGGACATGGGACCGAAGATCACCATCGATTCGGCAACGATGATGAATAAGGGGCTCGAGGTCATTGAAGCGCGATGGCTGTTTGACACGGGAGCCGACAAGGTCGACATTATTATTCACCCGCAGTCGATTATTCACAGCATGGTAGAATTTGTCGATGGCTCGGTGAAGGCCCAGCTCGGCGTTCCCGATATGAAGGTACCGCTGCAGTACGCCCTCACCTACCCCGACCATGTGCCGACGGAGTGGCCGCGGCTCGATCTGGTGGAGACGGGGCAGCTCACCTTTGAAGCCCCTGATTTGGAAAAATTCCCCTGCATCTCCCTGGCATACACGGCCCTGGACAAGGGTGGCTCGGCGCCGGCCGCCCTCAACCTGGCCAACGATATTACCGTGCAGGCCTTTCTGGACGATCGCATCAGGTTCATCGATATCTCCCGGTTGCTGGAAACGGCCCTCGAAAACCATCCGTGGCTGCCGGCCCCTGATCTTGACGATCTCGGGCAGCTCGGTGAGTGGACTGACCAATTTCTGGACGAGCGCATCGGCGCCATTTAACCCGTGGGGAAACAGGTGGAATTCTCTGCCGCTGTCGTTACCTTTTAGGGTCGTCGGCGATCATCCACATTGGCCCGATGATAAAAACGTTGCACTGATACCGCGAAAGGACTGTTTGTGCTTACGCTATTTTCATTCCTGTTTGTACTGTTTGTTCTGGTCTTCTTTCATGAGCTGGGCCACTTTCTGGCCGCAAAGTCGGTTGGAGTCCGGGTGGAGAAGTTTTATATCGGCTTCAACATTTTTGGCTTGGGTATCAAAAAGCAGATTGGCGAAACCGAGTATGGCCTCGGTATCCTGCCGCTTGGAGGATACGTCAAAATGGCCGGCATGATTGATGAAAGTATGGACGCCGAAATAACCGGCGCCCCTTGGGAGTTCCAGTCGAAAAATTCACTGCAAAAAATATGGGTCATGTCCGGTGGCGTGCTGGCCAACCTGCTATTGGCGGCAGTGGTGTTCACCATTATCACGCTGTCCCGGGGGATCGGCATCAGCGACCCCCGTTCCATTGTAGGGAGCCTGGCGGATGGTTACCCGGCCGGAGAAGCGGGCATTATTGCCGGAGACATCATAACGGCCATCGATGGGGAGCCGGTCCAGAATTGGGAGCAGATGACCGCTCTCATCCATACCCGCCCCGACGAGGAACTGCTGGTTTCCTGGGACCGGGACGGCCTCCCTTTCAGCGCCGTAATTAAAACGCGCTCCACGCAGACCATCATTGGCGACGAAATTAAAACGGTGGGGATGATTGGGGTGGCGCCAAAGATCGATGTGCATCCGGCGGGCCTGATCGAGGCGGCGAATCGCGGCGTGAGCCTGACCGGCCTATGGATGGCCCGCACCTACATCTCCCTTAAAATGCTCTTCACCGGCAAAGCCAGCATGCGTGATCTCGGAGGTCCTATTCTCATCGCGCAGCTCGCCGGTGAATCGGCTCAGTCGGGCTTTATCACGCTGCTGGGATTCCTGGCCATCATCAGCGTCAACCTCGCATTCATCAACATCCTGCCGGTACCGGCCCTGGATGGAGGTCACATTGCGCTGGAGCTGGTGGAAGTGGCCATGCGGCGGCCCTTGTCGCTTCGTGCTCGAATGGCGATCCAGCAAGTCGGCATCATGCTGCTGCTGACACTTTTGGTGGTGGTGGTATACAACGATATCATGCGGCTGTTTGAATAGATGACGCGCTAAGGCCCCGACCACTCTACCAACTTGAGAACCAGCATGCCGTAGTTCGAACGCTGCTCAATCTGCACCGGCAGCCTGCGTTCGTCGTCTGTCAACCATATCCGCAACAGATCGCCCGATTTGGTAATTTTGCGCCCATCCAGGGAGGTGGGCAGAAATGCCAGGCAGCTGAACTTTCCGGCAGGCACCGTGCGGGTGACGGGGCCGGAGACTGTGATGGCGATAGGGCGCAGCTGTTTGCCATCAAATATGGTTACCTGAAAAGTGTCTCCGACCGCAATCTCGCGCCGCCGCATGTGGTAGATCGCCCCGATGGGATCGAAGATTGGACCGCTGATGGCAACCGTGTCCCCATTTGCGTACAGCAGCTGAGTTTCGGGATCGATCCAACTGGAGTCGCGGCGGTGATAGCTGCCTTCGTTTATGTTGCGCACCATCTTGCGGAGCTGCGCCGTGCCGGGATCAAGCCACAGATCAATCCGGTCATCAATTTTGTAGAGGCGGTCAAAAAAAGGATGAGTGCGGGTACGGGCGGTGATATGCAGCCGGACCTGCCCAAGCTCATCGACCATCTCGATGCTGTGCATCGTTGCCGTGCCAGCCGAAAACAGCCTGAATCCGGCCGCAAAGACAAGTTTCTCCGCGGCCGGCCCGGCCTGGGCCAGCGTCGCCTGATGGGGCGCCAGCACGAAGGCTCCGCCCAGCAACATGGCGCTAAAGCTGCTCATAGGTCTCCATCATCGATTTGTCATCAATGCTACGGAGGCAGAGCAGGGGCTCTTCTTCGTTGTGGCACAGATTGCGGCGGCATGGCGAGCAATGCACACTCTCGCGGACGATGGCCGCGCGTTGCCCCAGCGGACGGGTAATGTCAGGATTCTCCGACCCGAATATGGAAACCGTGGGCAGACCGAGATTGGCGGCGGCATGGCCTAAACCGGAGTCGGTGGCGAGAGCACCCGCGCATTGGCCAAGCAGCGCCAGACTTTGTCGCAGCGACTGACGACCGGCTATGGAGACGGCGGTTCCTGTGGGGAGCATCGACACAATGCTATCGGCCAGGGTGGCATCATGCGTCCCCCCTATCATCAGCAGTTGGTGGCCGGCATCAGCGAAGGGCATCAAAAAGGAGCGCCATTTATCCGCAGGAACGCGCCGCGCCGGGGCGGCACTTCCCGGCAGTACTGCCAGCGGTTTCTCTAAATTCATCATCCGCAGCTCCCTGTGCGCCCAGTCCTGTTCCTCATCGTCGAAGGTAATGCCAGGCCCAGGTTGCAAGACCGAATCCTGCGCTTCACTCAACAGCTGGAAGTAGCGCAGCGACCGATGTTCGAGGGCCCGAGGCGGCCGGACGGCGCGGCTCAGGAATATGCCCCGTGCCTGGCCGGAGTAGCCGGTCCGCTGGGCTATGCCCCCAAGCCAGGCGATGTAGGCCGATCGCAGGGAATCGGTGAGCAGGTATATTTTATCGAATTTTTCCCTGCGCAGGTTCCATCCTGTCAAGGTGGTGGCTCCGAAGCCGCGCAACCGGTCCGCCGGCTGGCTGATGAGGTTGTCAATGGAAGGGTGCTTCTCGTAAATCGCCGCCACCCAATCCTTGGCGATAACGGTCAGTCTGGCATCGCGCTGCTGCTCCCGGCAGGCGTTGACAAAGGGGAGGGCCATCACCGCATCACCGATCCAGTTGGGGCTGTAAATGGCAATGTTCATCGGCTGCGGCTCTCAAGCGCGGCGTCAATGGCATCCACCAATCGGGCGGAAGCCTGGCCGTCCCCCACACGGTACAGGTGCAACTCTGCGGCCGCTTTGCGCTGCTTTTTTAGGGCTGCCGGATGCTCCAACTCGGCCAGCGTCATGGCCGCCAGTTCGCCGGGATGGCTCACCCTTCGGGCAAAATCGACCTGGGCGGCGCGTTGCAAATCCATGCGACGGCGGACGCGCCAGGGAAACAGCCTGTGCCGCCAGCGCAAGGAGGCGAAGTCGGTCTGCAGAATGGGCCGGCCCAGCGCCAGGAATTCGAACAGGGTGGACGAGATGTCGCTGATCAGCGCATCCGCGGCCTGGTAGTAAGGGAGTATATCGAACTTTTCCGCCGGGACCAGGGCCACGCCATCAAGCCCCGACAGTTCAGCTGCCGCCACGCTTTGGCGCAGGTACCGCTTTTGATGCCAGCTGAAATGATGCAGTTTGATGATGACGTTAACCTGCATGGAAAGTTCGGCGATGCCCGGCAGAGCGGCAGGGAGCGATGACGGGTAGAAAGTCGGGGCATAGAGCACTGTCGGGCGTTGGGGATCAAGGTCCAGAGTGGCGAGCGTTCCCGCCTTGCGGTCGGGCTCTGTGGCCAGCGGATCGAGCTTGGTCATGCCGGTCAACACGCCGCTGCTGATGCCCTTACGCCGCCAGGTATCCAGGCGGGCCTCGCTCTCTACCGCCAGGAGATCAATGCGCGGCGACATGTCCCGATAGTAGCTGCTCTTCAGCCCGATGCCGTGGTAGACCATGACCGCCAGCGAATGGGGGGCGACGATGCGATCCAACCGGCCCACATTACCCACTATAACGACATCGAAAGCGCGACCGGAGAGTTGGGCCAGACGGTCATCCTCCGTATCGGCGGCAATCAGTTCAATGCCCAGCGCAAGGATGGCCTCCCTGAAGCTTGCCTGCTCATCAGCGTTCACCGTTCGGGGGATGGAAGCGGCCAGGTGATAGCCCCCCCGGCGTTGCAGCTCCGCCATGATGGGCCGCAGTTGCGGCAGGTAATAGAGGTGGTGGCATTCAAAAAGGACAGTGGGCATCATGGTAAGCGCGGAGACGCCCTGCCAACACCTGACGATTTGCCGTTCAGCCGCTCAAGCAGGGCATCGCGGACTCTCTGCGCCGCCTTTCCATCCAGCGGCCCGGGCATTTCCATTTTGGCCTTTTCCCGGGCCTCTTTAGATGGATCGCCGCCCGACAGCGCGAGCGTTATTTTTTCCTCCTGTTGCCCAGGCGAAGTCGCTTCGTGGCACGTTTCCCGGGTGGCCCGGTTCATATTTTCGTCGAGCCGCGTACGGAATAATCGCTGGCGGAAAAGCCGATTCGACCAGCCGCAGATTAACGCGTCGGGATTGAGCGCCCTGATCGCCTTTTTCCTCTCGTTCTCGGTAGAGGAATTGACCGTCTTCAGCCCTAACTGTTCGAACGCATCGGTGGCCAGGCGTTGTTCCGCCGGTTGCGTCTCTGCCGATATCGTCAGCACAACATGAAAGTCAGAATCATGGCGTAAGGGGTCGATCACCGGCTCAAACATGGGCAGGTGGAAGAGATGATAAGCATCGAAAACAACTGTATAGCGGTTGGACATGGTGCGTGGAGGGCTCAATCGGCATCAGCGCCAAATGGCCTGCTGCCGGCCGAGGCGAGTCAGATGCGCGTGCGCTCCACCTTGGGTGAAGGGACGATTTGCTGATCGTAAAGCTGATAATATTTGCCCTGGTTTGCCATCAGATTTTCGTGGCTGCCCGACTCGACAATCCGGCCATTTTCCAATACCAGAATAACGTTGGCGTTCTGGATGGTGGAAAGCCGGTGGGCGATGACGATGACGGTGCGGTCATGGATCAATTCAGCGATGGCCGCCTGAACCAGACGCTCTGATTCCGTGTCCAGCGCCGAAGTAGCCTCGTCGAGAATCAGGATGGGGGGGTTCTTCAGCAACGCCCGGGCGATGGTCAGGCGCTGCTTCTGCCCGCCGGACAGCAAGGCGCCGTTCTCCCCGATGACCGTTTCAAAGCCGTCTGGCAGCTCCTGGATAAACTCCCACGCGTGGGCTGCCCGGGCGGCGGCCATGACCTGCTCATCGCTGGCGTCGGGCTTGCCGAAAAGGATGTTTTCACGCGCTGTGGTGTTGAACAGCAACGTTTCCTGGGTCACTATGCCGATCAGCGCCCGCAACGCTCCGATTTTAAAATCGCGAATGTCCGTGCCGTCAAAGGTAATGCTGCCACCGGTGACATCGTGAAAGCGGGGTATGAGGTCGACGATCGTCGACTTGCCGGAGCCGCTCGTGCCCACCAGCGCCACCACATCACCTTTGTTGATCTCAAGGTTGATGCCGTGGACGACATTTTCAGCGCCGTCCTCGTATTTGAAAGTGACGTCCTGGAATCGAATGGCATCGGTCAAATCACTAATTTCCCTGGCTCCGGGCTGATCAACAATGGATGCGGGGACATCCAAAATGGAAAAGATCCTTTCGGCGGATGCCAGCCCCACCTGTATGCTGGCCGCAATGGCGCTGAGGCTGCGCAGGGGTTGCAACATGGCAAACATGAAGATGAGATAGCTCATGAACTCTTCCGCGCCGACCCCGTGCCCCAACAGCACTTGCTGTCCACCCACCCACAGAATGATCACCCCGATAAAAACGCCGATCATCTCATTGATCGGGGTGCTGAGATTACGCAGTGAGAAGCGTTTGAAAACAAGGCGATAGTAGCTCTGGTTTACTTCCCGGAAGCGGTTGTTTTCATGGCCCTCCATGGAAAAAGCTTTTACGATCCGCATGCCGCGAATGTTGCTCTGCAGCACTTCCATGACGCCCGCTATTTGCCGGGTGGTGCGGCGAGCCCGGCGGCGCAGGCTGCGGCCCAGGCGCGTGGTAAACAAGGCCGCCAGCGGAATCAGGGGTATGGCGAGCAGCGACAGTTCCCAGCTGATGATGAACAGGATTGTCATCATCACCATGAGATTGATGGGCTCCACCACCAGCTTCTGCAGGCTGACGGTAAATGCTCGCCGCACAGCGGCAACATCGTTCAATACGATGGAGGCAATTTCGGCCGATTTTTGCTGGGCAAAGTAGGCCAGCGAAAGGGTCTGGATATGGGCGAACAGGTCGTTGCGCAGATCGCGAATGAGACGATTTTCCATGATGCCGGCGGTCATATTTTTGGCGTACAGGACGATATTTTTCAGCAGGAAAATGCTCAGCAGGAGCCACACCAGCCGTGCCAGGGTTTTCAGCGGCGTGCTCTGCCGAATCAGGCTTGCGGTGAAGGCGCTCAGCCGGCCGTAAAGAGTGTCGGCCGCCGGAATTGCCGAGGATGACACGGGGATACTTTCGGGGCTCACCAGCACCGTGTTGATCAACGATGCCACCATCCAGAGCGAGAGTGAGTTCAGCATCACAAACACCAGCGAAAGGCCGAACGCGACGGCGATCAGGCCCCGGTAACGGCCGAGGTAGGTGATGAACCGGCGGTAGGGCTTTACAGCGGCCACGCGCCGTCTCCCTGTCGCAGCAACTGCCACTGGCCAGCGCCGATTTTGAGCATAGTGCTGCCCTTTGAGGGCGCCAGATCTCCGCCATCAATGAGCAGATCGATATCCTCGCTTAACCGCGCCGCAATGTCCCCGGGACTTTGCAGAGCCGGTTCTCCGGTGCGGTTGGCACTGGTGGTAATCATCGTTTTCTCCCAATCGGCGAACAGGCGCGTGAGCCAGGGATGGTTTCCTATCCTGACGCTCAGGGTGTCATCAGGCCCCAGCAATGACGCGTGCCATTGCCCCGGAAAGCGGGCCGGTCCGATAATGGCGTACGGTCCGGGTAGCATAGGGCGAATTTTGTCCCTGTCCTCCTGATGAACCAACAAAATTTTCTCAAGCCCTGAGACGGAGCCGGTCATCACACTGAACGGGCCACCGCGACCTTTCACGCGCTCCAGCCGTTTGATGGCCGCCCCATTGTCCGCCGCTACTCCCAACCCGTAAAGCGTATCGGTGGGATAGACTGCCAGACCTCCCGCTTCCATGCAGTCCCTGAAGGTGGCGGCTGATTTTGGGTCATCTGCTTTCAGCTGGATCATGCGGTTTGACGCCGGGATTTCCACAAGCGGTGGAACCAGAAATATTGCTCCGGGTGTTGCCGCACTTCGACTTCGAGCAGGTCCATCACCCGCTGAGTCAAGGTGGTTATGTCGGCCTCCCTGTCACCTGTCAGGGCGCCCGTCTCCACTTCCACAAAATCAATGTGGTAGCGCATATCGGCGCCCAGCAGGCAGCGGACAAAATAGATGGGAACCCCACTGCTCAAATGAAAGGTGGCAACCCCCTTGAAGCGGGAGGAGCCCTGGCCAAAAAAGTTGACCCAGGTGCCCTTGCCCAGCGCCTCCTGATCGCTGGCCAGGCCCAGGAAATTGCCCTGCTTCAGCAGCCGCAGCATCTGCCGAATCGGCGCTTTCCGGTCGATTGTGTCACATCCGGAGGCGTCACGGATAGACCGGGCCAGCAGTTCGCCCAGCCCCTTTTGGCTCTTGACGACAGGCACCAGCGGATAGCCCCATTTGCCCAGCGCCAATATGTTCATTTCCCAGTTTCCCAGGTGCCCCGAGGCGAGGATCAGACCTTGCCCGTCTTTTCTGGCGGCGTCCAACGGCCCGGCGGCGTCCAAGGTGGCCACGGCATGCAGCCTGTGGGACCAATTGGGGATGAACAGAATGTCGAGCGTCGCGACTCCAAAGTGGCGGTAGCAGCGCCGCAGAATCTTGCGCTGCTCTTTAGCGTTCAGCTCCGGGAAGGCTTTGGCAATATTGGCACGGGCCACTTTTTTGCGGATCGGCGCCAGGTAATGGATCATCAGCCCCAGCGCCTGTCCCATGACCCAAGTGACGCGCCGAGGCAGACGGGTCAGAATGGCGCCCAGGCCATGTAGCGTGGTCAGTATGATTCGATTCATGGTCGCGTCGCTCCGGCGGCTGAAGTTACCGGCCCCAGGTGGGGGAGTCGAAGCGGTTTTTCCGACGGAAACGGGTTGACTTTTGGCGAGCGCGCAGATAACATTGAATCAGGTATGAATTTTCTCCCCCCGATCAGAGCGGCGCTATGCGCCACCGTGGCGCTCCTTGGCCCGGAACTGTCCGCGCAGGTGTACACGGTGCCCATTCAGGGGACCATCGACCTGGGGCTGCCGCCGTTCGTTGAGCGCGTCATCGCCCTGGCGGCCAAGGAACAGCCGGACCTCATTATTTTCGATATTGATACGTTTGGCGGTAGAATCGACGGCGCGACGCGCATCAAGGACGCCATTATGGAATCGCCGGTGCCCACCATCGCGTTTATCAATCGCCGGGCCATCTCCGCCGGCGCCCTTATTTCGCTGGCCTGTGATCAGATTATCATGACCTCGGGCGCCACTATCGGGGCTGCTACCGCTGTCGATTTGCAGGGCAACAAGGCCAGTGAAAAGGTGATTTCCTATATGCGCGAGGAGATGTCCGCCACGGCCGAAGCCCGGGGCCGTCCATCACGCCTGGCCGAAGCGATGGTGGATGAAGATATAGAGATCGAATGGCTGATCATCAAAGGAGATTCAGTTTCCCTGGCGGAAGTCGAAGGGGGCAGAAAGGGCAAACTGGTAACTTTGACAACGGAAAAAGCGATACGGCTCGGCATGGCTGACGGCACATTCGAGTCCATCGAAGAACTGCTCAGGGACCGGAACCTGCAGGATGCGGCCATCATCTCCTTCAGCCCCAGCTGGTCGGAGCGCATGGTCCGCTTTCTCACTGATCCCGTCGTCAGCTCTCTGCTGATGAGCCTCGGAATTATGGGCCTGATATTTGAGATAAGGTCGCCCGGTTTTGGCGTTGGAGGCATCATCGGCGTCACGGCATTATCGTTATTCTTCGGCGCCAGTTTCATGGCGGAGCTGGCGACAATTACGGAGGTTCTGTTTTTCGTCACGGGCTTAATTTTGATCCTGCTGGAGGTATTTGTCATTCCCGGATTCGGTGTGGCGGGCGTCAGCGGCATCGGGTTGATGCTGTGGGGCATGTTCAAAATGATGCTGGGCGAGTATCCGTCCCCGGAGCAGATGGAGCAGGCATTTCTGGGTCTCAACATCGGCATTATTGGGGCCATCATGGCCATTATCCTGATGCTCAGGATGCTGTTCACGAGCCGGTTATTCAAAGAAATGGCGCCCATTACGTCACCGGACTATACCGTATCGGTGGGTCTTGAATCACTGGTGGGCCAGCAAGGCGTGACCCTGACCCCGTGCATGCCCAGCGGCAAGGCCGACATCGGTGGCCGGCAGATTAATATTATGACTCGCGGCGAATCCCTCGGCAAAGGTGTCGCCGTGGAAGTGATATCCGTAGAAACCAATGTGGCCTTTGTGCGGGCCGTTGACACTCATTCCCAGGAGACTCTGTAATGACCACTAACCTGATCGTTGTGCTGCCCATTCTGCTGCTCGTTTTTCTTATCATCTTGTATGTCATCCCGCTGGGGTTGTGGATTCAGTCCATTGTCTCCATCGGCTTTGGGAAGATCCCCATCCTCAAGCTGGTCATCATGCGCATCCGCAAAATCCCGCCGCGACAGGTGGTGGACGGCATGATCAATCTGCACCGGGCCGGCCTCAGCGACGTCAAGTCGGAAGACCTCGAGACCCACTATCTCGCCGGCGGGTCGTTGCAAAAAGTCATTTACGCCCTGATTGCAGCGAGCAAAGCCAATATACCGCTCACTTTCGAGACGGCCACGGCTATCGATCTGGCTGGACGGGATGTACAGGAAGCGGTGCAGACCAGCGTCTATCCCAAAGTCATCGACTGCCCGGAAACAGGGACCATCCGGGCGGTGGCTATGGACGGCATTCAGCTGCAGGTCCGGGCCCGGGTGACCGTGAGAACCGCCCTTGATCAACTGGTGGGCGGCGCCACGGAAGAGACCATCATTGCCCGAGTGGGTGAAGGCATCGTCAGCGCCATTGGCTCATCGAAAAGCTACAACCTGGTCCTGGAAAACCCCGAAACGATCTCTAAAACGGTGCTGGATAAAGGACTGGACGCAGGCACCGCCTTCGCTATCCTCTCCATTGATATTGCCGATGTTGATGTCGACAAGAACGTCGGCGCCGACCTGCAGATTGAGCAGGCGGATGCCGATCTGAAAGTTGCCCAGGCGCGCGCAGAAACACGCCGGGCCATGGCGGTGGCGGAGGAGCAGGAATTTATGGCCAAGGTGCAGGAGATGCAGGCGAAGGTGGTGGAGGCCGAAGCCGAGGTCCCGCGGGCCATGGCCTATGCCTTCCGGGAAGGACGGCTGGGCATCATGGACTACTACCAGATGCAGAATATCCAGTCCGATACGGAGATGCGCCAGTCGATTGCCAAACCGGGCGGCGAGGAATCGGGCACGCAACCACCCGGGGAGACGAAGCCGCCCACCAAGAAGTCGTAAGGTGAATCGTCCCCATGTTTGACTCCCCTTTTTTCTGGATTGTCGCCATCTGGTGGCTGCTGTCCAACTTTCTGGGCAAGCGCAAGCGCCGCAGGGTCCGCCAGGTTGAGCACGTTCCCATAGAGGAGCCTGAGGAACTGCTTTTTGAGGAGCCGCTTGCAGGTGCTGCGCCCATCTCTCCCGACCCACGGGCTGCTGGGCCGGAGCCGGAAAGCGAACCGGTTTACCCGCAGGCGCCACGGCCAGCGGCTCCTTCGCGAGCGACCCTTAAAGACCTGTGGCGCACCCTCGAGATGGAGATTGAGGGCATCACCCAGCCGGTCGCTTCAGCGCCGGTCCCGGAGCCCCCCGTGCCACCAAAGGCACCGGTCAGGCCACCACCGCCTCCCCCGATGGTTGCGCGGCGGGAACGGCCTCACGAAGAGCACGATACGGACAGCTGGGGTAAAAGGACCACCTATCGCCAGCCGCTGGAACGCTACAGTTCGCGGTGGACAGTGGCGCAGCAGGCCGTGATTTTCAGGGAAATAATAGGGCCCCCCGTGGCCCTGCGAAAAGCGAGACGGAGATGATGCGTCCTGGCGCAGGAGAGCTCTTTGGCATATACTGAATGGGGTGGCGTCGAGGATGTGGCCCGGTACGCTGAGCGCCGCTACCGGCACTGGGACCAGCGTTGGCTTGATCGCCGTGAACAGGCCATGGTCCGCCGCCTGTTTGAGGCCTTTGACCTGCGAGGTGAAATTCTCGACGTGCCTGTAGGCTACGGCCGGTTTCAACCGCTGCTTAGCCGCTTCGGCGAAGTCGACGCCGTCGATTTCAGTCCCCATGTGGTGGCCTACCAGCAGGAAAGATACGGGCTGGCCAGGTACTCGGTGACAGGACGGGCGGAAAACCTGCCGTTTGCCGATAACAGTTATGATGTGGTTTTCTCATTCAGGCTGCTGCAGCATGTCCATCACCCTGAAGAGCGGGTCGCCATGTTCGCAGAGTTTGGGCGGGTGAGCAGGCAGTGGGTATTGGCGTCCATGTACATGGTGTCGCCGGTCCATCAGCTGCAGCGCCGGCTTTTTAACGCCAAGGCGCGGATTACCATGATCTCGCGCAGGCAGCTGCAGGCCGAATGCTATACGGCGGGACTTGAACTGGTGAAACTCGGTTCGGTGTTGCCGGGGCTGCATGCTCACCGAATTGGATTATTCCGGGTTGCGGCGCCTGAGTTTCTCGCGCAGTCGCTTGCGCATTAAACGCCACTTGCGAGCCCGCGAGTAAGCCCGGTTCCAATCCTCAGCGTCTTCGTACTCCCCGGCATATTCCCGAAAGAAAATTCGGCGCAGGGCCAGGTTGATTTCCTTGTCCCCGGTTGCAAACTGTATGCGAGCGAGATCACGCAGCCGTTGCTTACGGGTCAGTTCCGGATGCATTTTCGAGCGATTCAGATCGACCAGGTAAACCCGCCTGTCTTCGGCCACCAAAAAATTGGCGGTGGTCAAATCGCGATGTAGCACGCCGCCACGATGCATATTGGCCAGGCTCCGGGCAACATCGGCAATCGCCTGTCCCTTCTCCTTCCCCGAAACGTCGGACTTCAGGAATGCGCGTAGAGTTTTATGCGGCTTGATGGCCTCGCAAATGTAGATGTTCTCATGGATAAATCCCCACCGGCGGCGGGTAAAAACGTACAGCGGCACAGGGGTTCGGGCCTTGAGCCGAATAAGGGTTTGGGCGATGGTCCAGCTGGTAATAGCGCGGGCCGGCCGCATAGGGCTGATCCAAAATCCATAGCGCTGCCGCCATCCGAACGACTTGACCACCACCGGTTCGCCGGTCGTTTCGACAAGGGCCACCACGTTGATATTGTGCTTGTAGATCACGTCGGCGACATCCTTCAGGCGCTGGCGGTCGAGGATATCCTCCATCTTCAGCGGAGTGGGCAAGCTCCCCGCCGCATGGTCGGACCGGGGTAGAAAGTTCAACGCCACGGCGAATTACCGTGATGCCAGCAATGACTTGTAAACCGTATCGAGCTTGCCTGTCAGCTCGGCCATGGAGCCGTTGTTTTCAATGACCACATCGGCAAGCCGCCGCTTTTCATCGTCACCCATCTGCAGGGCCATTCGTTTGCGAATATCGTCTTCAGACAGCCCCCCCCGCTCTACCGCCCGGCGCACACGCAGCGACTCGTCCGCGGTCACCAGAATCGTTTTGTCAAGGTGCTGTTGCAGCCCCGCCTCGAACAGCAGAGGGGCATCCAGAATGAACAGATCCACCCCTTCCAGCAGAGCCTGTTCCATCTGCTCACGCGCCAGCTTCGTGACCCGCGGGTGCAGGATGCCGTTGAGCGCCTGCTGCAACTTTTCGTCTGCGAAAATCAGTTTGGCCAGAGCCGTGGTGTCGATTTCCCCGGCCCGGTTCAGCGCGCCTGTCCCGACGAGCGCCACAATCTCATCACGCGCATCGCTCGATCCCAGCAGTATTTTTTTTGATTCAATGTCGGCGTCGAAGAGGAGGCCACCGAGGTTCGCAAAATAGCTGGCCACGACTGATTTTCCAGAGCCCAGCCCGCCTGTGATACCGAGTCTCAGCAGGAGACTTACTCCGCCGGGGACAGCGCGGCCATGATGGATTGGAAAATTTCATCCACATTGCCATCGCCATCGATTTCATGGAGCAGTCCTGAAGGACGGTAGTAGGAGAGCAGCGGAGCGGTATGCTGATGGTAAACCTCCAGCCGCTCCCTGATGGTGGCCGGTTTGTCATCATCCCGCTGAACGAGTCCCTTGTGTCCGCAAACATCGCAGATATCGTTGACCTTGGGCGGCGCGATGACGAGGTTGTACACCGTGCCGCATTGGGGGCAGCTGCGCCGTGCGACGAGCCGCGACTGCAACACTTTCTGATCGACATCAATGGCGATGATGCCATCTATAGCGGTGTCGTGCCGCCCCAGGATGGCATCGATACCCACGGCCTGTGGAAGGGTACGGGGGAAGCCATCGAGAAGAAATCCGGCGGCGGCGTCTTCCTCGCTCAGGCGGTCCTCCACAAGCGCGAGAATGAGGTCGTCCGGGACCAGTTGGCCCTTGGACATCAACGCTTCGGCCTTCCGGCCCAGCTCTGTTTTATCCTGCACGTGCTGCCGCAGAATGTCCCCGGTGGAAATATGGGGGATGGCGTAGTGCTCACAAAGCATCTTTGACTGTGTCCCTTTGCCTACTCCGGGCGCGCCCAGTAAGATTATCCGCATTGAGGTTGGCGCCGGGTTAAAGCAACATTCCCGCGACGGTGGCCGTGATAAAGGAGGCAATAGCGCCGCCAAACATGGCCCGGGTGGCGAGGCTGCTGATATCGGCATGCCGCTTGGGGGCGAGGGCGCCAATCCCTCCGATCTGAATGCCGATTGATGAGAAGTTGGCGAACCCGGTGAGCGCATAGGTGGCGATAATAATCGACCTGGGCTCGAGAGCGCCGGAGCTCTGGTAGTTGCCAAGTGTCCCGAAAGCCACGAATTCGTTAAGGGTGAGTTTGATGCCGAGCAGGTTGCCCACTTCGGCGGCATCGGCCCAACTGACACCCATGAGAAACGCCAGAGGTCTGAGCAACGTGCCAAACAACGTCTTCAGCGATCCGGGAAATATCCCCGCGTACTCATGCACCACCGGCGACAGGCCGGATGTGGTGGTGTAGGCCACGAGTGGCCCTTTCAATATGATGCCGTCGATCAGCCGGTCGACGCCGTTGAGGATCACATCGGCGACAGCAATCAGAGCGATGAAACCAATCAGCATGGCGCCCACATTGACGGCCAGCTTGAGGCCATCCACAATGCCGTTGGAGGCGGCGTCCACCACATTGGTGCCGCTAGTGATGGGCGGCAGGTCCACGTCGCCTGCCGTGGTAGAGTGCTCAACTTCCGGGTAGATGATTTTCGCCACTGCCAAGGCGGCCGGGGCCGACATGACCGAAGCGGCCACCAGGTGCCCGGGGTCGATGCCCATGGCGATATAGCCCGCCAGAACGCCACCGGCAACAGTGGCAAACCCGCCGACCATGATCGTAAGCAGCTCCGAACGCGTCATATCATTGAGGAACGGTTTAATCAGCAGCGGGGCTTCGGTCTGGCCCACGAATATATTGGCCGAGCAGGAGAGCGTTTCAGCGCCGCTGGTGCCGATGGTCCAGCGCATGAATCTGCTGATGCCATCAATGATATACTGCATGATACCCAGATAGTAGAGGACGGCCATAAAACCCCCGAAAAAGATGATGGTAGGCAATACCCTGAAGGCGAACTGGAACCCAAACCCTGGCCAGGTTGAAGTATCAGAGGGAAAGAATAATGTGGTATCGACGAGGTTGCCAAACAGAAATGCGGCCCCGTAGGAGGAGAGGTTGAGGAAGGCGGCAACATTGTCGGAAAAACCCCTGAAGACGATTTGGCCGTAGGATCCGCCGGCAATGGCCATAGCCACCAGTCCCACCACCAGCACCGATGCCAGTTCCCGGCTGAGCAGGGGGCGGTGCAGTTGATAGGTGTTGAAGATCATGATGACAATCACGAGCATCATGATTGTCGTCAGGGGGATCCATTGGCTGATGAATACCAGCAGTGCGCCGGTTATCAGAGAGCCGCCGGCGATAATGGCCGACACCACCGCCGGCTTGGGGGAATCCTGAATATCGTGCCTGAAAATGAACGCCACTATCAGCATAGCCAACAGCGCCATGCCGACGAAGCTCCAGGCATTTTCCTGCAGGATGATCACGGCAAATAGAAATTGAAGGCCGAGTCCCCAGAGTACGGGCCGCAATTTTATGCCTCGGCGGTTAACCGATAGACCCCAGGCCAGGGCCAGGAGGGCCACCAGTCCAATTACACTGACGAATCTCATGATGCTTTTTCCTCCACGGTGGCAGCAACAGGTGGCTTGAAACAGCCGCGGCATCTTGCCTCATAAATATCGAGCTCGCCGACGATTATCTGGTCTTCGTCCGGAGTGAGCCGCTGAGTAAAGTTTGCCGGCTCCCCACATATCATGCAAATGGCCAAGGACTTGGTCACATACTCGGCCTGCGTCATCAGCTGCGGCATGGGGCCAAACGCCTCGCCGCGAAAATCTTTATCCAGACCGGCCACAACCACCCGTTTTCCGGCATTGGCCAGCTCCGCCAAAACGGAGACGATATCATCATCGAAAAACTGTGCCTCATCAACGCCGACAACATCCGCATCCATGGCCTGCTCAAGGATATCACTGGCGGAGGATACGGGTATGGAGTCGATCCGTTGCTGGTTATGGCTGACGATATCATTGGCGCTGTAGCGGTCATCCATCCGGGGCTTGAAAATGAAGACCTTTTGCCGGGCAATCTGGGCACGCCTGAGCCGGCGGATCAGCTCTTCCGATTTGCCGCTGAACATGCTGCCGGTAATGACCTCTATCCAGCCTATGTTTCGAGGCGTTCGAGTCATCATTTCAGGGCCACCTGCCGTTTTTTCAGATCGTCCAGCAGGCTGTCCACCTTGGTTTTGAGCAAATCGACAGCGACGCGGTTGTAGCCCCCTTCCGGAACGATGATATCGGCAAACCGCTTGGTCGGCTCGACGAACTGGTCGTGCATGGGCCTGACGGTGGCGTAATATTGGTCGACCACGGCGTCGAAGCTGCGGTCACGCTCTTTCACGTCGCGTATCATCCGGCGGATAAAGCGCACATCGGCCGGTGTATCGACATAGATCTTGATATCCATCAGGTCGCGGATGGCCTGGTCGAAAAGGACAAGAATCCCTTCGAGGATAATCAGACGGTGGCCGCTGATGTTGCGGGTTTCCTCTTTGCGGGTGTGGGTGGTGTAATCGTAGATGGGCAGCTCCACGGTTTCGAACCGCTGCAGCGCCTCGAGATTGTTTCGCATGAGGTCGAAATCGATGGAATCGGGGTGGTCAAAGTTGATTCTGGCGCGCTCATCGATGGGCAGGTGCGTCAGGTTATGGTAATAGCTATCCTGCTCCACAATGACAACCCCATTGTCGCCGATTTCGCGCTTGATCGCCTTGGCGATCGACGTTTTACCTGAGCCTGTCCCCCCGGCCAGGCCAATGAGTATGGCATGGGGATCAATCATCACGGAAAGTAAATGGATTGGGCAACATTTCCAGCGTGGAGGTCTCAACAGTCTCGCCATTGCCGGACAGATAAATGGGGATATCGCCGCATTGCTCATGGATGACCTGCCGGCAGGATCCACAGGGTGTGCCGCCATCGCGGGTTACAACGGCCAGCGCCGTAAAGCCTTGCTCCCCATTGGCAATGGCGGTGAAAATAGCCACCCGCTCGGCACAGATTGTGGTGCTGTAGGCGCCGGATTCTATATTGCACCCGGCATAGACTGCGCCCGACTCGGCCAACACGGCGGCGCCTACCTGATAGTGGCTGTAGGGGGCTTTGGCCATGGATTGGGCCTGGCGAGCCCTGTTAATGAGCATTTCCTGATGATTCATATTTGGCCTGCCAATTTACGATGTCGTCCAGCGATTGCCATGAATGAAAAACCGGCGATAAATCCGCCAATATGCTCGAACCAGGCGGTTCCGCCACCCAACTGAGATTGCAGGCTCAGCGCCCCGCTGGCCGCCTGTACAATAAACCACCAGCCCAGCACAACGTAGGCCGGCAGGCGGATGGTCGTGATAATGAACAGGATAAATACGAACACGTGGATCCTGGCTTGGGGATAACGGACCATGTAGCCCCCCAGCACTCCTGAAATGGCCCCACTGGCCCCCACCACGGGAATCATGCTGTCAGGGCGCACCAGCAGATGCGTCGCTCCCGCAGCCAGTGCCATCAGGATGTAGAACAGCAGGAATTTCCGGTGTCCCAGCGCCCCTTCAATGTTATCGGCAAACACGTATAAAAACAGCATATTGCCTAGCAGGTGCAGCCAGCCGGCATGCAGAAAGGGGGCCGTAAACAGGGTCACCAGGCCGGGCAGCAGGGTCACCGTTGACAGCCCATCCCACGCCAGGCCGGGCGCCTGCTGTTCCATGAGGTTGCGGGTATAGGTGAGAATCCCGGCGGCGTCGCCGTTCCAGAAATGGGCGGGGATCATTCCGAAGCGGAGGGTAAAAGCGTATTGGGCCATGGGGCCTGTGAGCAGGTTATGATAAAAGAAAATGAGCAGGTTCAGGCCCAGAATTCCATAGGTGACATATGGGATGAGGATTTGCGGATTGTCGTCTTTATAGGGGAAAAACATCAGCGTATGACAAAGTTAACGGTGTCGGCGGCAAAATTGCCCAGCTGATCAACGGCGCTGAGAATCAATTGATGATCGCCGGGATTCAGCCGCCGGGGCAGCGTGTATGTAACGGCATCGCGATGGGTGTTGTACTCGAACAGCATTTCTTTATTATCCAGTTTCATGCTGATGGCCTGCTCATCTGCGATACCGGCGAGATGGTCCCGAACGATAGCGCGAACGGTAGAGAAATCGGCGCTTGAATAGGTAGCTCCAGCGCCAGGATTACGAACGTCGATCTCCGGCGGCTCATTTTCTTCAATGAGCGCAAAGATGTCGCCGCTGGTGGCCAATGTCCGGTAGGCACGGGTTTTCACCAGGTTTTCCCGGCTGGCCTCTCCTGCGGGCTCCATGAAAGTCCACCCGTCGTCGTCATCCAGGTAAAAGATGCCTGCGTGGTCAACCAGCAACCGGTTTTTCGGCACTTTCATCTGCAAGCCCATAGGACCACGAAGCGGAATGGTGGCGGGACCGATTTGTATGGGCCGGATGATATAGCTGCCCGAATCGGGAGGATCGACATCCACCGTTTTGTAGGAGACAAAGGTGCTGTCGTAAAAAGTCCCCGGCCTGAACTCAAGCCGGAGCAGACCGTCCGGATCGGTCAGCTGCTGCCGCGACTCAGGAGGCGCCACGACGCCATATACCGGAATGTGAACTTCGTAGGGGGGCTGCAGCGGGACGCGCACAATTATTTTTTTCAGCCCCACCAGCCGGCTCATGGGCAGGGGCGGTATAAGAAAGGCCGTGGGGCTGACCATGGATGTGGCGTAGCGATAGGCCCCGGTTTTAGTTACCAGCACGGCCTCCGGCGCTTGGGGGAGGTACAGATCGCTGCTGATCTGAATGGCCATCTGATTTGGTCCGGAGTCCATCAGCAGTGTGAATACGCGCTCTTGGGTAATCTCCTCTGCCGGGATCAGGCTGACATGGATTGGCTCCAGGCGCACGCCCCAGCGGTCGATGGCCACAATTTGCAGGATGCGCTGATTCCCGCGCTGTAGAGGCACGACAAACCTGATCGTTTTGGCCACTTTGGATGTGGGCGTTTGGCTGAAACTCCCCTGTTGCAGGCCGCGCACAGTAAAAAAGAAAACGTGATAGGCCCGTAGCGGGGTTGATGAATCGAGGGTGACGATCCAAC
Source organism: Fidelibacterota bacterium (assembly GCA_004124875.1). GTDB lineage: Bacteria > Fidelibacterota > Marinisomatia > SCGC-AAA003-L08 > TS1B11 > TS1B11. The sequence goes on from SCKJ01000003.1 coordinate 148,526, forward strand.
CATTTTCATCATCGGACCACTCGGCGCCTGCGCTTAATGTGGTGGGTGGCGTTTTGGCCAGCACCCCCCTGAGGATGGCCACATTTTGCTCCTTGTCCCAAACTTTGATAGAGAACCTGTGATAACCGGCCTCAAGCTCGAGCACCCCTTTTGATTGGGGCCTGATAAAGGACAGATTCTGATTGGCTTCGGAAATGAACAGCCGGTGGTAGTCGTCATCATTCAGGCGGGCGAGACGGTAGTCGCGCTCAATCTGCGACAGTGTGCCTTCCCTGAAATTATACTGGTCGAACTGGATAGCGTAGTGTCGCCGGCCGTCAACCGAAAGTGAGGCGCCGTACAACGTATGATAGTAGCGCATGCCGGGAACCTGATCATAGGCCTGTATCGCCAACCCCACAGGGCCGTCCACGCCAATGGTGTCATCCAGAACATAGACCCCGGGCTTAATCTCCCTGGGCCGCAGAATTGACGGCAGCATGGAGCCGTGGGCTGAAGCTCCGGGCTTAAGGGGAATCACGGCCAGCGACCGGATAAGGGGCAACCCCTCGTCTTCAACTTCAAGGCCGTGAGACAGGGGATTGAGGGGACGGTTGTCGGAGCTGCGCAGCTCGAAGTGCAGGTGCGGCCCGCTGATGGACCCGGTGTCGCCGGTAAAGCCGATCACGTCCCCCTTGAGCACGGGGTGGTCAGTCGGTTTAAATCTGAGGTCCAGGGCGTACTTGCCCAGTTGCTGCTGCCGTGCCCATACCAGATTATTGAGATCAGGCACAAAGCGCTGCAGGTGGGCATAAACAGCGACGCGCCGGTCTTTAAGCCGCAGGTAGATGGCGCGCCCGTATCCCTGTGTACTGACGAGTATCCGCTCAATGTAGCCATCATCGATAGCATTAATGGGGTGTCCGTTGGCTCCGCCTGTGGAAATATCCAGGCCGGCGTGATACCGGCGGGGGCGAACATCGCCAAAAGTGGCGGTAATATTTTTGCCCGCTTCGGTGGGCCAGTAATAGTCCTGCCCGCTCAGTTGAGCAAGCAGAGCAAGGCCTGTCAGCAGGGACGCAAATGTACGGGGTTGGAGGCAAATCACGGGCCTGAAATTAACCCGTTGATGCACGGATGGGGACAATATGGGGCCAAAATGGTGTTAACCTGACCCGAGTCGCAGAAGTAATTTCAGCCGCCTGTTAAGGCAACCCTATGAAATTGACCACCAAATTGAAGCTGCTTAAAGCCGTTGGATGGGTAACCGGTCCGCCCAGAGGAGTGGCGTTTACCGCGGCCGACGCACGCCCCAAAAAATTGCTGATCTTTTTTCCATTGGAAAAGGAGCTGTTTATCCAAAGCATCCACTTTTTAAGGCAGCTTGAGCGTCACCCGCCCAGGAATAATTTTCACCTGGCGATTCGTAGCGATCACAGGGCTATCATACCCCCCTCCAGCCACAAGACATTTTACTATCCCATGTCTGCGGAGCACCCGGAGCGCATCGACTATCAGGTTCTGGCGAACAAATTCGGCAACCATCGATTCGATGCCGTCATCAACCTCGAGCCGGAGATCAATCTTGATTTAGCCCGGGTGATGAGCCAGGTCAAGGCGGCCAAGCGGATCGGCTTTGCAGGTCCTGGCGCGGACGACCTGTATAACATACAGATACGGCGCCAATCGCCCACAGAATTCACCGCGGCCTATAACCAAATTCTTGCCTTGTGCGATCTAGGACCCGAATCGGACCACCCTGATCATCATCTCTGGCGCTGAAGAGCCTTCAGGGTCAAACTGCCGCCCATTACACAATAGCTTGCATTGATATGCATATGGTCCTATCCTATCGTTTGCCCCGCAAGTTAAAGCGCCGGCGATTGGCGACAGGAGGCCATCATAGCAGAGCAGCTGCACAGTTTCATGAAATCGGTGTTCAGGGGAGACATTCCCGAGGATTTGCTGTTCCCCTATCCCGATAGTACTACCGTGGAGAGTGACCTGATTAAAGTTATCATCGATAATGTTCAGCGCTGGGCTGATAACGCTTTCGATGCGTCCGAGACCGACGAGGCGGGACATTACGCCGAAGGGACCCTTGAGAGTCTGGCAGATATGGGCCTGTTCGGTCTGGTCATTCCGGAGCGCTATGGCGGCCTCGAGCTAAGCCATACCTCTTACGCCCGCATTTTCGAGTCGCTTTCGCGAATAGACGGCTCCCTGCCGACGACAGTGGGAGCGCACAGCTCCATTGGCATCGAAGGTCTGCTGCTGTACGGCACGCAGGAACAGAAAGCGCGCTATCTGCCCGATCTCGCCAGCGGTGAGAAAATTGCGGCATTCGCGCTGACTGAGCCGGGCGCAGGCAGTGACGCCGGTTCCATCCAGACCCGCGCCGAACGCCAGGAAGACGGCTCCTGGCTGCTCAACGGTCAAAAACAGTGGATCACCAATGGCGGTATCGCGCAGTTTTTCACCGTTTTTGCCATGACGCCGGTAACGAAAGCAGGTAAAACCGAGGATAAAATATCGGCCTTTATCGTGGAAGGCGACGTGGAAGGTCTACGCCGGGGTCCGGAAGAGAAAAAAATGGGGATCAAGGCATCCAGCACCGTGTCCCTGTACTTTGACAATGTCAAGCTGCCGCCTCACGCGCTGCTCGGGGAAGAAGGCAAAGGCTTCAAGGTGGCCATGAATGTCCTGAACTCCGGCCGGTTGGGGATGGCTTCCGGCGTAGTGGGTGGAGGCAAGGCTATGCTGGAAGTGGCCGCCCGGCATGCCCAGCAGCGCAAACAGTTTGGCAAACCGATCGGCGAGTTTGAGCTCATCCAGGAAAAACTGTCCCGCATGGCTGTGGCCATATATGCAGCGGAGAGCATGGTTTACCTGACCACCCATTTCGTCGATCGGGGCGACATCGACTTCTCCATTGAATCGGCCATTTGCAAAGTGTTTGCCAGTGAGAACAGCTGGAACGTGGTCAACGACGGCCTGCAGGTCATGGGGGGGCTGGGCTATATGAAGGAGTATCCCTTTGAGCGGGTCCTCCGCGACAGCCGCGTCAACATGATTTTCGAAGGGACCAATGAGATTTTGCGCCTCTTTATCGCCCTGGCGGGGATGCAGGCGCCCGGGGAATACCTGAAGGAGGTGGGGCAGTCTTTGCGCGAACCTATCAAAGGATTTGGCCTGCTGGTAGATTATGCCGTGACCCGGGTTAAGGAAGCGGTGACCCCGCGTCACCTCAGCCGCGCACACCCGGCCTTGATTAAATGGTCCGATTCCCTGGCAAAATCCGTGGATCGTTTCCACCGTGCCATCGATTCTTCGTTGTTGAAGTTTGGCAAGCGGGTTGTCGACCGGCAGCTCATGCTGCAACGGTTCGCCGATTGCGCTATCGAGCTCTACGGTATGGCTGCTGTGCTGTCCCGGGTAACCGCTAAACTCGAGAGTGTTGGGGAGCAGCAGGCGCAGCCTGAACTGGATATTACCAGGATCTATTGCAGCGCCGGCCAGTATAAAATCCGCCGGAATATTCGAATGCTCCGGCGGAACGAAGACCGGCCGCTAAGGCGCCTGGCCAAAGAGGTTTATCGCCAGAATGGTTACCCTGTCCGGTGAAAGATTTCTGCACAATAATTTTGCCGGATAAAAAGGGGTTGATGCCCGAAGGGTCTTCGTTTACATTTTGCGGCATTTTGAGGAGGATTTAATGGAATTAGAGGGCTTGGTTTGCCCTGAGTGCAACGAACCGCTGAAAGAAGAAGAGCTGGCGAAATCGCTGATTTGTCCCCGCTGCCGGACAAACCTGAAGAACCGTAAGTATCTTGATTTCGTTGAGTTTCTGATGGCTCAGGGTATAGTAACAGACATGGATTTTTTCGATCAGGCACTGTACGGGGCCGATGCCGTTTTTGAGCAGGACCGCGAAGAACAGGATGAAACCGATCCGAACGAATTTGAGCGCCTCGATCATCAGATCAAGAACCTGGATGAGGATGTTGATCTCAACGAAGTGACGACTGACGAGGAGGAATTCCGCCAGTGGGAGGGAATTGAAGAGGACTGGGAAGAATTTAATCGACGACAGGATACCAACAAAGACGACACCCCGAAATAGGGGAGACGGAGTTACGCAGATGAGTGATCAGCCCCCCAAAGGTGGCGGTAAACAGATTCAGATCGAGCTTGACGAGAAGACGGGAGCGGGGGAGTACGTCAATCTCGCCATTGTCACCCACTCTCCGGCGGAATTCGTTCTCGATTTTACCCAGGTGATGCCGGGCATGCCCAAGGCGCGGGTCAGGTCCCGGGTGATTATGGCTCCTCTGCACGCCAAGGCGTTTGCCCTGGCTCTCCAGGATAACATCGCCAAATATGAGACCCGCTTCGGGGAAATTCAGTCCGGCCAGGAAGAGTGGCTGAAAGAGCTGGGATTTCAGCCGCCTGACGGTCCGCCTAACTGATCTGGATCTAGCACAGGCTGCGGCTAAATTCTTGTTTCCAGCCGCGCGACGATCTGCCGTCCCAGGGCGGGACCTCCAATAATTTCAAAATGCCGGTTGTCGAGCAGGTTTGACACGGACGTCATGAGGGCCAGGTGCTTGTTAAATCGATAGCTGCCGTGGAAATCTACGATGCCGTAGCTCTCTATTTCCCCAAAAAATATGCCCGACGCCCACAAGAACCCGTCCACATAGCGGTAGCTGAGTGACAAGGAGGCATTGCCCTTAGGTGGATTATACTGAAGTTTTATGGCCCCTTTGTGGCGTGGTCCGTTAATGGGATCCTTTGCGCCGGTGATGGGGTTCAGGAATTCCGACAGCCCCAGGAAGGAATAGTTCAGGTCGAAGTTCACCGAACGGTTAATAAACCACGAGAGGCTCATATCGAGTCCGGTCATGTCCACATCTCCATAATTGGCGTAACCGACAATAATGGGCGAGTTTTCTCCGGAGGAGGAGTCGACGCTGCCGATACCGAGCAGGTAGTTTGGCCCGCTCCAGTGATCCCGGGCGCTCTCCAGATCTTCTTGATCGATAATGTGCTCCGGGTCCACATTGATGATGCCGTCGCCGTTCCAGTCTGTGGTAAGCACGGATTTGTCAACGATAAGGGGTGTAATGAAGGTGATGGGCGAAACGAACGAGGTGAAGTGGCTCCTGAAAATATCGACGGTACCGTAAAGTGAGTTAAGCAGACGCCCCTTGTAGCCGAATTCCAGGGTGTTGACAATTTCCGGCTTAATTTCGGGCAGGTCGGGCACTGTAGACTTGAAATAGCCTTCCACGCGGGGATCCGCCGAGAGGTAAAAGGCGAGCTGCGTCTCGGGATCCATTTCGTAATATTTGAAGTCTTTTACGCTCTGATAATAGATGTTATCGCTCTCACTGCGTACAAAATTGTATCCGCCTGCGGCGCCTTTGGCATAGACCTTAAAGACTCTGACGCGGGTAACAAACAGATCCAGAAACAGGGCCTGGTTCGATGGCGTGTTAAACGCCTGTGCCCAGGTCAACCGCAGATTCTGATTCTCCTTAGGCTTAAAGGTAATCCCGAACTTGGGTGAAATTTGGAGACCATCGTTAGCACTGAAGTCGAACGCCCACTTGGTGGGGCTGAAGTTCCTGTCGCCGTTATGGAACCGGATCATGTCGGTGAGCCGGTCGTGGACGTCAAATCGGGTCGCCTGGATAAAGTCGAAACGGTCGGTCAGCTTGATATTGGCCTGGTAATAAACTCCCAATTCATTGACGGTGAAGCGGTTGTCTTCCGCCTGCTCGTCAATGCCTTCATCAATGACCCCGTCCCCGTCATTATCAATACCGTCGGCGATAGCCCCCCAGGCGCTGTCCCCATCGGTCGAGGCCCAGGCCAGATAGGCTTCGCCCGGATCGTACCGCCCATTTTCGTTGACATCGGCAAATGAGATGGGGGAACCCCCTTCACCGTTGCCGTTGTTGTCGCGCTTGTCAAACAGCTGGTTGTCCGCGAGAATGGTGCCTCGGGTGTCCGGCAGGGTCAGGAAGTAGTCGGCGCCCCACACGAAGCGCAGACGTTCGTTGCGGCTTTCGTAGGCGTGCTGCGCCTGTACGCTGAATTTTTTTGACAGGTCGCGAATGGGCACGCCGGTAGAGAGGGAGCGTGTCGGGTGATCTTCGGACCCGGATAAGCTGGTGTTCAGATAAGCCTGGAAGAAAAGGTTTTTATACCGGAACCGTCCCTGGTAATAGCGGTAAATCCAGCCGTCAGCCAGATAGCGCGCGAGACCGGTGATGTTAATATTCCGGGCCCATGCGTAACCGTGAGAAAAGCTCAGCAGCAGGTCGGGGTTGGGCTCGTAGTCGGCGCGCAAATCATAGCGCACATTACGCACGTCAAAATCGGGAAAATCGTCGATGCCATCGTCATCGGCGTCATTAATCCATTGCGGGAGATCGCCAAAGTCGATGGTCACATCGCCCTCGCCGCCAAAAATGCCGTCCCCATTGGTGTCGAATTCGATGTTGCCGTCCTTATCATACCGGTAGTCCCCAAACTGGCCCTCGCCGAAACCTCCAAACCTGTTCAGCCACTGCTGGCCACGCTCGTCGTCCTCATCAATTTCGCCGTCGCCGTCATTGTCAATGCCGTCATACCAGATTTCAGACAGATCATCGATGCCGTTGTCGATTTTTTCATCAATGAGGCCGTTGCCGTCGTTGTCGATGCCATCGGCGTACTTTTTGCCCAGGTCCATATCGTTGAGCCACCAGAGAATAATATTGGTACCGGGCACATTGTAGCGCCTGTAGGGATCGGAGGCCGCCTGGTCAATCATCGCCTGGGTGATGGTGGGGCTGTTATCTTCGCCGTCAGCGACCAGGTTATCTTTGCCGTCAGCGTAGATGAAGCCGACCATATCCATGGTCTCGTCGATAAAGCCGTTATTGTTGTCATCGATGCCGTTATTGGGGATCTCCCCCTGGGTTAAATCGGCCAGCAGCTCGGCGGTAAATCTCGGATTGCCGATTTCCGTAACGATGCCGTCGTTGGCTATTCTGTCGCGCAAATTCTGCGGCCGTCCCAGGAAAGCAGGATCATGGCCCTCATATTCAACGGAGTTGATTTGCCACCACTCTCTGGCGGTGAGATGCACTGCGGAGACTTTGAATCCGAAGGGACCAAATGCTGAGGCGTGCCGGAAGGCAATTTTACGAATATCATTATTACCGGCCTGGAGATTCAGGTGCGTGCCCTGCGACCTTAGCGGCGATTTGGTGATGATGTTAAGCACGCCGCTGTGAGCGTTGGGTCCATAGAGCGCCGATGAGGGGCCCAGGACCACTTCAATCTGCTTCACATCGTCAAACGATACGGGAATGGTGTTGTAGGCAATGAGCCGCAGCGAGGGCACATTGGCCATCCGTCCATCGGTCAGGGTGAGCAGCCGCGAGCTGAATGAGGAGTTGAATCCCCGTGCGCTGAGGTTGTAGCTGTCCACGCCCGACTGCGTAAAATCGACCCCCTTTACCGCTTTCATGTAGTCGCCGAGGTTCGTATTGCTCTCCCGCCGGATGGCCGCTTCGGTGATGACCACAATGGCGGCGGGGGCGTCTTCCACCCGCTCCCGTTTTCGCGAGGCGGTTATAACGTAGGTTTGGAATTGAATGGCCGTGGCGGTTAGCACAAAATCGACTTGTTCGGATGCGCCGACCGACAACTGGATCACCCGTTGGGTCTGCTCATACCCAATGTAAGTGATGGTCAGGGTGTAAGACCCGGCAGGCAGATTTGTAATGGAGTAATCACCATTTTCATCGGTGGCACTGCCGGTGGCGGCAGGCAGTCTGGAAGAGTTGGCCTGCACATTGGCGCCGAGCAGAGGCTCACCTGACTGGGCGTCGGTTACCGTGCCGAAGATGCGCCCACTCTGGCCGGCGAGCGGCTGTAGCAGCAAGGTGATAAAAAAGGCCAAGCCGCACAGGCGGCCTGACCTTTTCATGGTGTTGAAGAAGATCATGCCGAAGATTATTTCAACAGCATCATCTTCTTGGTGGCGACATAACCCGGAGTTCTCAAGCGGTAGAAGTAAACGCCGCTGGGAACTGCCGCGCCCAAGTTGTCGCGGCCATCAAACGTGATATCATGGGTGCCCGCAGGCAATTCGCCCTGGTGCAGGGTGCGCACTTCTTGACCCAACAAGTTCCAGATCGTGACTTCAGCAGTGGCCTGCTGAGGCAGATCGAAGCTGAATGTCGTTGATGGATTGAAGGGGTTGGGATAATTGCCGTGCAGGGCAAACTTAGTGGGTATGCCATCTCCAGCAGGGTTGACGGCCAGATCTTGCGGTTGGACGAAGGTCACCGTGACATACTGTGACTCGATTACCGGCAGACAGACGTTGTCCACTTCGAAAATCAGGCGGCCTCCTGCCGAGAGATTTGCGAGGTCGACATCATGATCCGAGTCGTCGGGATTAAAACCGGACTGCACAATGGCGTCAACAACCAGTGCCACGCCGATGGCAAACACCGGAATCTTTTCGATGACGTCATCAATGGTCAATCCCAAGGCCAACCATGCGGCGACAGAGTCCTCAACGATGCCAGCCGTGGCGCCAGCCAGGGCGCCCGCTGCCCCCATGGCCTGCAGCCCCGCGTCAACACCGGCGTAGACGGCAGCGGAATCGGACCCGCCCCCAATCTTGGAGGCCGTAAAGGCCGTTTCAAAGCCACCCAAACCAACCATCAGGTTGTAAGTGAAATAGTAGCCGGTGAATTGGAGCGGCTCATCGCCATTGAGCGGTATTTCATCTTCTCCAAAGGGATCGAACACATAGGCAAAGTTGACGGAAACGACGGAATCCTCATGCAGGCCCACTGATTCAGCGAGCCCCGGTGGAACGAACATCGGCGCGGCGCCGACGTTAAAGTTGGCCCCCAACCCGGCAAAAGCCACATTGAGTTGGGCCACCATATCGTCGCTGCCGTCCAGCACCGATACGCCCAGGCTCCTGTTCAAATTGCCGCTGGCATCGACGCCCAGGTCCGCGGCGACGCCGTCAGTGGCCCCCCAGGAAACGACGAGCGTATCGACTGTCAAAAAGTCGCTGGCGGTAAAGCCCGCGTTCACCATGCCCCAGTTTGCCGGCCATGCGCTGGGATCGGTCAAAGGATCAATGGCCTCGAACAGGGCAAATATCCCCGATGAGACAATGCCGAAGCCCCAGGTGATGCTGTTGTCGGCCGTATTGACAAAGCTATTGCTTGAAAGGGCGAAAATGGCATTGTCGGTGACATCAGCAACCACGGCATAGGTTGAGCAGTTGAGGATAGTTGTCGTGGGATAGCTGGATGTGCCCACGTTATCATAGGGAATAGTCAATGTTCCGAGGGCGTCGTCCAGCCGCGCCGTTAAATCAATGGCGCCCAGCGGGAAATTTTCCAGCCCCGCTTGGGTAAGCAGGGCATCAGGTGTGGACGGCGCTGCGACAGTGTCGCCGGGCACGAACTCAGCCAGCGCAAAGGAGAAACCGGCCCCGGCCGCGACCGTACTGGGCCAACTGACGCTGATGTCGTAGGTGGTATTCGCATCCTCAACGGCAGCCGAACCGGAGGTGTCACGCAGCACATCAATATACTGGACATGTATCCCGACCAATCTGTAGTCGCCGGAAATGGACTGTGCCGATGCCGTCGAGACTACAACGGTTGAGAGCAGGAGCGCCGCCAGTAACGGCATGCAAAACCGTGTTCCAATAACATGTCGGTCCATTTTGAACCCTCCCCGTATTGAATCTGAATTTGGTGGTAGTGAGGAAAGGTACGGGCGTAAAATCTGCGGAGCAAGCCCAATTTGCCGGAAGCTCCTATTCTAATCAGACCTGTTCATGTGCCGTTTGAAGGTCCGCACCAAAATAATTATCCCCAACACTATCGGTAGCGTGGTGGTGAACAGATGCTCAGCCAGGAGCGAGAAGGGGCTATCCATCGCGGGTGAGTCCTTCCGCCACCAGTTCGGCAATATCCTTCACTGCCACGGCTCCTTCCTTGCCGCGCACCTTGACGGCATCATCCATCATGATCAGACAAAAAGAGCAGGCGGTGGCCACCGTTTCCGCTCCCGTTTCGATGGCCTGGTCAAAGCGCGCCAGGTTCACTCGCTCATCCGATTTCGTTTCATACCACATGTTGCCCCCTCCGGCGCCGCAACAGAAGCTTTCACCGCGGGACAGCTCCATTTCAACCATGGCGTCCTGACCGGCCGTCCGGGCAATCACGGCCCGTGGCGCATCGTACTGATCGTTGTGCCGCCCCAGGTAGCAGGGGTCGTGGAATGTCACTTTGCCATCGACCGTTTGAGATGGCGTCAGTTTGCCCGCCTCAAGCAGCTCTTCGATAAAGGCTGAGTGGTGGACCACCTCATACTGTCCGCCCAGCTGGGCGTAGTCCCTGCCGATGGTCTGCATGCAGTGCGGGCAGGCGGTGACGATGCGCTTGAAGCGGTACCGGTCCAGCGTGGCGATATTGTCATGGGCCAACGTTTCATACACGTTTTCCTCACCGATGCGGCGGGCAGCGTCGCCCGTGCATTTTTCCTCCTTGCCCAGGATGGCGTAGTCGACACCGGCTGCTTCTAAAATGGTGATCATCGCCCGGGTCACCGATTGGTTGCGGGGATCGAACGAGCCGGCGCATCCGACCCAGTAGAGAATATCCACGTCCTGCTTCTGTGCCATCAGCGGAACGGGCGGGTCCATGTCGGCGGCCCAGTCGAGGCGCGTCTCATGGGCGAAGCCCCACGGATTGCCGTGCTGGGCCGTTTTCTCCAGCGACGAGGCGGCTGCCTCCGGCGGGGCTCCTTCCGAAAGCACCAGGAAACGGCGCATGTCGACAATGGCGGGGATGTGGTCAATCATGACCGGACACTCCTGCGCGCAGGCGCCGCAGGTGGTGCAGGCCCACAGTTCTTCAGCCGTAATGGCGTTGGCCCCGATGAGCTCCGCGGCCTCTTTGCCGCCCATGGTCTGATCGTACAGTTGCTTCCGGATCACCTGCATAATTTTCATGGGCGAAAGCGGCGACCCCACCGCGTGCGCCGGGCAGACCGATGTGCAGCGGGCGCATTCCGTGCAGGTCTGCGCGTCGAGCAGCTGCTTCCAGGTGAGGTCCTGCACTTGTCCGGCCCCCAGCACCAGGCTGTCCAGGTCGGCCTCCGGATCGGACATCATTTTCGTAATGTGCATGGGTCGCAGCTGCCCCATCTCTGCGTGGTTCGTCAGCGCGGCATTAACGATGGCCAGCAAGGCGTGAAAGAGCTTGGTCTGGGGCAGCAGGGCAATGAGCGTCAGCGCCAGCGCCGCATGGGACCACCAGAGCGCCGGCTGCAGGCTGTGCCACATCTCCAGACTTAGCAGACCCACCAGCGAGAAGGCGACAAACGAGGCGGCGGCGTTTTCGGGCTGCTCTATGGCCAACCTGGCCGCTTCAGTCATAAAGCCGCCCATGGCCAGCAGCAGCAGCACCAGCAGAATGCCCACGTCGCCCAGCAGAGAGCCCCGTCCCGAAAAGGCGTCGTTGGGCAGCAGGGCCGGTTTGTTGCGCGGCAGCCGTCTCCACAGGGCCATGGCCACTCCTATGCCCAACGCCAGGCCACCCACTTCGTTGGCCGCGGCAAACCAGGGCGTGTCCTTGGCAGGAAGCCAGACGGCAAACCATCCGCGCTCAACAAAAAAATCTACTGAGGTGGCGAAGAACAGCTCCATAAATCCCCAGGCCATCAGCAGGTGCATCACGGAGGCGTACCCGAATTTGAACGAAGTCACTTTCCGCTGCGCGATGCCGTACGTGATGGCGTTGGGGATCAGCGCCCACCAGTCGATGGCGCGCGAGTCCGGCCTGCCGATGCGGGCCGCTGCGGCGCGGCGCAAATTATAGGCAAAGTAAAGGGTCGCCAGCGCCGCGAAGGCGTAGAACAGGGGCGGTATGGGGATCGGGACGCCGCTCTGCATCTGCCCTGCTACTGCTCCCCTTTCAGCGCCTGGATGAGAGCGGGCACGATCTCGTGCAAGTCGGCGACGATGCCGTAGTCAGCCACCTCGAATATGGGCGCATGGGCATCCTTGTTGATCGCCACGATGCAGCCGGAATTTTTCATGCCCACCTGGTGCTGGATGGCGCCCGATATGCCTATGGCGAGGTAAAGTTTGGGCGTTACCGTCTGGCCCGATGAGCCCACCTGGCGATCATGGTCGAGCCAACCATAGTCGACCACCGGCCGGGAGGAGCCGAGCTCGGCGCCCAGCACCGCGGCCAGTTCTTCAACGATTTTCATGTGCTCCTGCTCCCCGATGCCGCGACCGACCGAGACGATCCGCTCGGCGCGTGACAGGTCGACCGTCCCTTTGGCTTCCTGAAATTTCGGCTCCCGGAGCACCTTGGGCACCACACCAGAGAGATCGAGATCGATGGCGCGCACGGCGGGAGCGCCTGTGCCCAGGTCATCGGAGCGAAAGGTCCCCGCCTGAAACGATACCATGACCGGGCCATCAGCGGTGGTCACTTCGGCGCTGATTTTACCTTGAAAAATGGGCCGCAGCCACGTCAGACTGCCGCCGGACTCGAAGCCGGTACAGTCGCTGATCATGGGCAGGCCGATACGCACGGCGAGGCGCGGCAGCCAGTCGCGGGCCTGATAGGTATGGCCGGCGATGATAAGGCCGGGCGATTCCTGCGCAATCAGCGCCTCTGCGGCGGCGATGAAATGCTCGGGTGAGTATTGATCCAACTGGGCATGGTTGAGGTGCAGAATTTCATCAATATCGCAGCCCTTGAGCGGCGCCGGTGGCGCATGGCTGCCCATCAAGACGGCATGCAGGGAGTGGCCGCCGCTGTCGCGCAGCTGCCGGGCGCCATTAATGGCTTCCAGGCTCACCCGATGGATGGCATCGCCTTCAGATTGAATCAGGATAAAGATTTTACCCATCCCTACAGCACCTTCGCTTCGTTGGTTAGCTTATCCACCAGCTGCGCCGCAACCTCCGCAGGCGAGCCTTCCAGGAAAACGGTTTCCTTCGATTTGATAGGCAGATAAATCCGTTTAACGGTCTGCAGGGGCGCAAGTTGTTGTGGATCGATTCCGAGGCCGGCAGGTTGAACGTCTCTGATCTTCTTGCTCTTCATGGCCATAATGCCTTTCAGCGAGGCGTAGCGCGGCTTGTTAATGCCCGACTGAATGGTTAACAGGGCCGGCAATGTGAGCGTGACATTCTGGAACCAGCCCCCTTCCAGCTCCTGCTTGACTTTGATCGATGCAGCTTCGATGTCGGTGGCGACAACCAGAGTGACATGGGGCAGGTCAAGCAGCTCTGCCAGCATGGGTCCCAGCTGTCCGTGGCCCGCATCATCGGACTGCAGGCCGGTCAATATCAGGTCGAACGCTTCTTCCCGCAGCGCGGCAGCAAGCAGGTGAGCCATGCCATTGGAATCGAGATCGCCATCGCCCTCCAGGGCCACGCGAATGGCCCGGCCAGCCCCTTTCGCGAGGGCGTCCTTCAGCATCTGGGTTGTTCTGGCGCTGCCCACTGTGACCACCACCACTTCACCGCCGTGGGCTTCCTTTAGCAGCAGCGCCTCTTCCAGAGCGTACGTGTCGCTTTCGTTGGCTGAGTAGACCAGATTGCTCTCATCGATCCATAGCTCATCCGCCCGGATGTGAAGGGCCGACGCCGGGTCAGGGATCTGTTTCATTAGGACGCAGATTTTCATCGATTGTATTCACGATGGCGCTTTTATCCGCCGCTTAAATTTAGTGGCTCCGGCGAGTAATCGCTACCGTCCAACGAATAGGCGCGCGGCCAATGGATTGATGGGATATTGCCGCCCCGAGGTTGTGCGCATTGACACCCCATAGCTGCTAACTTCACCGCTCTATTTGAAGTCATGTTACGCCGAATGCCCCAACGCGCCCAAACAGGTTTCACCCTTTTGCTGGCTATGATGACGGCCGCGGTCGCATGGGGTCAGTCCGCTGATGATCCGCCATCTGTTTCCACGCTCGGAAACGGGCTGAAAGTGATGGCGATTCAACTTCCCGGCAGTCAGGTGGCGACGCTGCAGCTGATCGTTAAAGGTGGCACACTTGGCGAGCCGCAGGCCCAGACGGGATGGCTGCACCTGCTGGAACATATGCTCTGGAAAGGGCATGAGGGCTACCCTCGCCAAGCGGATTTCCTGGCCCACAGCAACAGGTTGGGGGTCTGGCGGCAAAGCGAGGTCACCGAGGGCTGGATGTCGGTGACCCTCACCGCTCCCACCGACTCACTGCAGGCGGCGCTGAGGCACCTGCTGGAAATTGTCCGCACCACCACCATCAATCAGGCGCAGCTCGATCTTGAAAAGCGCGTCATCCTGCAGGAACTCGACAGACTGTCCGCGAATCCCGATGCTGTGCTCGACAAGACCATCCTTGCTTTACTGGCGGCGCAGGGGGTTCCCGACCAGGAGAGCCGTGACGCGCTGTTCAATGCGACGGCGGAAAAAATGAGGCTTTTGCGTCTGAGGAACCTGCTTCCCAACAATTCAGGACTGGTGGTGGCCGGTTCCCTGCCGCGCGACCAACTGCTCGATGTTGTGCGCCTGATCATGGGCCCCTGGCCGGACGGTTTCGTGGGTGAGGTCACGACGCCTTCCAGCGCAGACCGCTATGAGATTTACGGGCGTGACAGCATCATCGTCATGGCGGTTAAGCACCCTCGCTGGGTCCTGGCCTGGCCGGGGCCTCCGATTGCCGACATCGAGGCTACCCAGGCGGCCCGATTATTGACCGAGTCATTGGTGGGTCTCAACTCTCCTTTTTTCCAGCGCCTATATGATGAAGGCATCGTACTGGATTTTTCCGCGGAATACCGCATGCGGCCAGGGGGCGGCGCTCTCCTCCTCAAATTCACGCTGCCCCGGGAGCGGCTGGCAAACACCCAGGCCCTTATCCTGCAGGAAATAAGGCGCCTGGCCGACCCTTCCTATCTCGGCCCGGCAGTTTTGCGTAACGCGAGAAATGAACTCGCTAACCAGATGCTGCTGCTGCGTCACCACCCTGGGAATTTCGTGCGGCAGCTCGGTTCCGCCTGGGCGGCATCAGACCTTGCCGGGCGGGGCGAGACCGCTTTCCCGCCCAGCGAATCCGGTCAGCAGGAACTGTTTGAGTTCCTCCAAACCTACATCACCGGCATAGCGCCCTATCACGTGCTGATGCTTGACGCGGCCTTGCGCCGGACTTTGCCCACCAGCCAGCCGGCACAGCGATGAAGTCCCGCTGGGTTAAGGACCTGGCGCCGGTCATGGCGTTGCTGGTTATATCCGCTTGCGGGCAGCAGGAGCGGGCTGCAGAGACGACGACGGGCTTCATCGTCGAGGGCCTCGAGGTCATTTTTCTGCAAACGCCGGACCAGCCGCTCGTGGCCTTTGGCTTTTACCTTAAGGGGGGCGGCAATTACGTTGGGGCCAACCAATCGGGCATCGAGGTATTGTTGCTGGAAACTGCTCTAAGGGGCACGGAAACCCGCTCCCACAAATCGCTCGTTCGCCGCCTGACGGGACTCAACACCCATTTTGACGTCACCAGCAGCGATGATTTTACCGGTCTGCGGGGGCTGACCCCCAAGGCCAATTTTGCAGCCGCCTGGGAGCTGTTCGCGGACATCCTCATGCGGCCCCGGCTGGAGCCTGCGGATATTGAAAAGGTGCGGCGGCGCATGCTGGCACAGATGACCATGTTTGGGGAGTATCCTGCTGAAGTGGCGCTCGATATGGCCGTGGGCGACTATTATGCGGATCATCCCTACCGCTACATCAGGACCGGCGGCGCCAAGTCCATAGCGGCATTGACGCGGAACGACCTGATCCAGTTCTACCGTGCCGACTTTACCAAGAACCGGTCACTTCTGGCGGTGGTGGGCGACCTGACCATCGAGGAGGTGACACGGCTGGCCCGCAAACTGGCCCGCAAACTGCCGCAGGGTCCCGATTTACTGCTGCCGGGCCTTACCTTCGATGCCGGCGATGGAGGCGCGGCCGTCAAGCGGCAGAGTCTGCCGACCCACTTTCTCACCGGCCTGTTTTCCGCCCCCAGGCCCGGCCACGCCGAATACCCGGCCTTTACCGTGGCGCTGGAACTTTTCCGCCAACGGCTGGTCACGCAGCTGCAGTCGCGCCGGGCCTTGACGGATCGGGTCGTGACCCGTGAAGGTGACCTGGTGGCCAACTATGGTTCCATCTCCTTTACCACCACAGAGCTGGTTGCTGCCGTTTCTGTCGTGCGTAATACGCTCGCTGATCTGATGTCGGGAGAGATCACGGAACCCGAGGTAAAGGCCGCCATGCAGCAGCGGCTAATCCAATATATGATGCAGGCAGGATCGGTAGAGGGCAAGCTGGACCGTATGGCGCAATGGGGCATCGTGGCCGAAGATTGGCGTCAGGCGGAGCAGTTCCCTGCCGAAGTGGCCAAAGTGACCGCGGATGAGGTCCGGGCGATGGTGCGCAAATACATCCGGCGCATCCATTGGGGTGGCATCGGGCCTTCCCGCAGGCTCAAAGCCGGGCTGTTCAAAGCCCGCTGACCTGCCCAGCGGTACCGCGCCGCCAGGGGCAGCGCCATGGTGGCCAGCAGATATGCAATGAGGGGCCGCATCGGGGAAGTTAATCAGATGGCGCCAAGTGGCAAGAGGATTAGGGAGTATTCATCAACGGCTTACAGGGATAGACGTCACCCTTCGATCCTTCGAGAGCCTCAGGATGACGAAGAGTGACTTTAATTTAGAAAGATACCAAATCCAAATCGAGTGTCACCCTAAGGTTCTCGAAGGGCGATACTCGCAGGCTTAAGTTACTCTGCGGAAAGGGTCACCGTGGGCGTATCGGCGGCGTGCAGCTGGCCGATGACGGTGGCTTCCGCACTCTGCGCGCTGTTGATGGCGGCCACGAGATCGTCGGCCTTGCCGGCGGCTATGGCGATGAGCAGACCGCCTGAAGTCTGCGCGTCCACAGTAAGCAGGGCGTGCACCTCGTTTAGTCCGTCACCTATGGTAAGGCGGGGTCTCACGTACTCCATATTACGTTTGCTGCCTGCGGGAACAACGTCCTCTGCCGCCAGTTCAGGGACGCCCGGCAGGAACTGCAGCCGCTCAAACCTGACGCTGGCCGCCATGCCGCTGGCGGCGCACATTTCCAGCAGGTGTCCCATCAGGCCGTAGCCCGAGATGTCCGTCATGGCGTGCGCTCCTGCTTCGACGGCCGCCTCGCTGGCTGCTTTGTTCAGGAGGATCATGGAGTTCTGGGAAGCCTCCATAGACTCATCGGTGGCCATGCCCCACTTCGTGGCCGTGGAGATAATTCCAGTGCCCAGCGGTTTGGTCAGCACAAGGACGTCGCCGTCTTTAGCGGTGCTGTTGCGGATGAGGTTTGATTCTGCCACGAGACCCGTCACGACCATGCCGTACTTGGGCTCCAGGTCGTCCACCGTGTGCCCCCCCAGCACATGGATGCCCGCTGCATGGGCTATGTCGATGCCGCCGGCCAGAATTTCAGACAGCGTTTCCAGGGGCAGTTCATCTTTCGGGAACCCTACCACATTCAGGGCGAACAGCGGCTTGCCGCCCATGGCGTAAATATCCGAGAGGGAGTTGGCTGCGGCAATTTGCCCAAAAATAAAGGGGTCGTCAACGATAGGCGTGATGAAATCGACGCTCTGCAGCAACACCTGAGATTCCTGGGCCGGGTGGAGGCGCATGGCTGCGGCGTCGTCGGAAGTCTTGAATCCAACGAGAATATCGGGATTGTCCCACTGCTCCGGCAGATTGCCCAGAACCTGGGCAAGCTCGTTGGGACCGAGCTTACAGGCTCAGCCGGAGCCGTGGCTGAGTTGCGTCAAGCGCTTATGCATAACTCAAATTTAGGCCAATGCTGCAATAGGGGACAGATTTATGCTGACGGCCCTGTGCCGTTTGGAGATTTTCCGGGATTGCGTCTGATAAAACGAATCGATTTCGTCTCCTGAAAATCGTACTCAGTCGCCCCGTGGCGGATTAACTTTGACCAGCATTATACTCTGGTAAGAGGGGGCTTGCATGCCGGAGTTGTTGATTTCATGTACAATTGATATGGGTTAGATATACATATGAGCGAGACCAAGAAGGGTGTCCGTAAAAACGTTGAGAGCATAGAACAGGTCACGATCCGTTTCGCTGGGGATTCGGGCGATGGTATGCAACTCACCGGCAGCCAGTTTACCGAAACCACGGCGATGATGGGTAACGACCTGGCAACCCTCCCCGATTATCCAGCGGAGATTCGCGCCCCTGCCGGTTCGCTTGCCGGAGTCAGTTCGTTTCAATTACAGTTTGCCAGCAAGAGTATTCAAACGCCGGGGGATGAGCCCGATGTGCTGGTGGCAATGAATCCGGCCGCCTTGAAAGTTCATCTGCCGGAGTTGCGCAAGAATGGCCTCGTCATTGCCAATTCCGCTAATTTCACCAAGCGGAACCTGAGCCTGGCCGGATGGGACTCCAACCCCCTTGAAGATGACAAGGTCATGGGCGAATACCGGCTGGTGCAGGTCGATATGACCCGGCTGGTGACCTCCGCGGTTGAAGATTTGAAGCTCCCCAACAAGATTGTGGCGCGGTCCACCAACATGTTTGCCCTGGGCATTCTCTACTGGCTCTACGGCCGTTCCCTGGATCCGACAAAAGATTTCATTAAAGATAAATTCAAGAAACGGCCTGAAATTGTAGAAGCGAACATCCGCGCGTTGGATGCCGGATTCAACTATGGCGACACCATTGAAGCCATCTCAACCAGCTATGTCGTGGCCAAGGCCGAGATGGCGCCTGGCGTGTACCGCAACATTATGGGCAACCAGGCGTTGGCGTTAGGGCTGCTTGCAGCCGCCCATAAAAGCGGCCTGCAGCTGGTTTACTCCGGATATCCCATTACGCCAGCCAGCGATATTCTGCACATGCTGGCCAGCTACAAAAATTTCGGAGTGGTTACCTTCCAGGCCGAAGACGAAATCGCGGCGGTGACCGCTACCATTGGCGCCGCCTTTGCGGGGGCGCTCGCCATTACCGGCACCTCTGGACCGGGACTGGCCTTAAAAGGTGAAGGGCTCGGTTTGGCCATCACCACGGAACTGCCGCTGGTGGTCATCAATGTGCAGCGTGGCGGACCCAGTACGGGGCTGCCGACCAAAACTGAGCAGTCAGACTTGAACCAGGCGATGTATGGCCGCAACGGCGAATCGCCCATGGTTGTTCTGGCAGCGGCCACCGCATCGGATTGCTTCATGATGGCCTTTGAAGCCTGCCGCATCGCTCTGGAACATATGGTGCCGGTGCTGCTGCTGTCGGACAGCTACATCGGCAGCGGATCGGAACCGTGGCTGATTCCGGACCTGGATACAATACCGGAGATCAAGAATCGCAAGGTGAGTGCAGGCGGGGAAGATTTTTCCGCCTTTCAGATTGCCTCGGAGGAGGCTATGGCGCGCTCCTGGGCCGTACCGGGCACGCCGGGGCTGGAACATCGCATCGGTGGATTGGAGAAAGATATCATTACCGGCAACGTGAACTATGATGCCCACAACCACCAGGCTATGACGGATAGGCGGCAGAAGAAAGTGGATGTGCTGGCGAATTACTTTCCGCTGGCGGAGGTGCTGGGCGAGGAGACCGGGGACTTGCTCATACTGGGCTGGGGATCGACTTTTGGCGCCATTCGGACGGCCACATTAAAACTTCAGGAACAGGGCCACCGGGTATCCCACCTCCATCTGCGGCACTTGAATCCTTTTCCCCGGAACCTGGGTGAATTACTGCTCAAGTTCCCCAAAATTCTCGTGCCGGAGCTGAACAACGGCCAGCTGGTGAAAATCATTCGTGGCGAATTTCTCACCGACGCGCAGCCGTACAATAAAATGCAGGGGCGCCCGTTCGTGCCCAGTGAAATTGAACGTAAAGCGTTAACAATATTGAAGGAGACCTCTAATGTCAGCTGACACAGCCGCGCCAGCGGCGCCGGCCTTAACCAGGAAAGATTTTACTTCGGACCAGATGGTACGATGGTGCCCCGGCTGTGGAGATTATTCCATTTTGGCCCAGGTGCAGAAAACTTTCCCCGATATGAATATGCCCAAAGAAAATTTCGTGTTTATTTCCGGTATCGGTTGCTCGAGCCGCTTCCCGTACTACATGGATACCTATGGATTCCATACCATCCATGGGCGCGGAATGACCGTGGCCACAGGTGTGAAGCTGGCCAATCCCGAATTAAGCGTCTGGCTGGTGACCGGCGATGGAGACAGCATGAGCATCGGCGGCAATCATCTGATCCATCTGTTGCGGCGAAATCTCGATATCAACTTGATGATGTTCAACAACCGCATTTACGGGCTGACCAAGGGGCAGTACTCGCCTACTTCGGAGAAAGGCAAAGTGACCAAGAGCTCGCCGTTTGGTTCGCTCGATCATGCCTTTAACCCCCCGGCCCTGGCGCTGGGCGCTTCGGCCACTTTCATCGGGCGCAGTCTTGATGTGGATGCCAAACATTTGCAGACCATGATTGCCGAGGCTTACGCCCATGTTGGCACGTCGTTCCTGGAGATTTACCAGAACTGCCTCATATTCAATGACAATGCCTTCGATGACTACTCCGACAAGGAGACCAAAGGGGTTCGCCAACTGTTGCTGGAAGACGGTCAGCCGATGGTCTTTGGTCCCGAACGGAACCTCGGCATCCGCTTCGAAGGGCACCGGCCCCAGGTGGTCGACCTCACCAATGGGAAATGGTCGCTCGATGACCTGGTCGTCCATGACAAGACTGACAAGATGCTGGCCCTTATGCTTTGCGACCTGACTTATCAGCCGGACTTTCCGACCCCCTTCGGAGTCATATATCAGGTCGAAAAAGTAAGCTACGAATCACAAGTATATCAGCAGATAGACGACGCCATCGAAAAGTTGGGCAAAGGGGACCTGAAGAAACTGCTGAAGTCCGGCCACACCTGGACTGTAGATTGATGGCGTGAAAGGAGTTGAGAATGTTCGAAGAACTCGATGACGAATTACAACAGATGGATGAGCGGGAGCAGGACGCGCCGGAATTGGCCGCGGCGGTCCATCTGGATGACCCCATCAGCGTCTTGCAGTTACAGGCGCTTAGCCTGGTGCATCCCGACACGGTGATGAATACGGCCCTGGATATACTCAATGAGAAAAATATAGGTTGCCTGCTGGTCGAGGAGAATGACCAGCTCGTAGGTATATTTACTGAGCGCGATGTGCTTCGCCGCGTCGTGAACCGTGGCCTTGACTATACCAAAGCGCTGGTGGGCGAGTATATGACACCCAAGCCGGACACCTTGCGCATGGGGGATTCCGTGGCCCACGCCCTGAACCACATGTACGACCGTGGTTACCGCCATATTCCTATCATCGACAAGAATAATAAGGCGTTGGGATTCATTTCCATCAGAGACATTGTGAATCATCTGGCGACGTTTTACCGCAAAGAGATTCTTAACGTGCCGCCCAAGCCGGTCCGTACCATGTCCGACCGCGAAGGGGGCTAGCAGCGGCGTGAAAGGCTAGTCGAAGTTGGGCACACGCCTCGAACGCGACTCCATGGGGGAGATGCAGGTCCCCGACAGCGCCTACTATGGCGCTCAGACCCAACGGGCCGTTGAAAATTTCCCCGTCAGCGGCAAAACCATCCCCATCGGCATGATCCGTGCCCTCGGCATGATCAAAAAGGCAGCGGCGAAAGTCAATGCCGCGCTGGGGCTGCTCGACGGCGAACGTTCCGCGGCCATCATCCAGGCGGCGCAGGAAGTTATTGACGGTAAACACGACGACCAGTTTCCCATTGACGTTTACCAGACCGGCTCGGGCACCTCCAGCAATATGAATGCCAACGAGGTGATCGGCAACCGGGCCAGCGAACTGATGGGGGGCGTCATCGGCTCGCGGGAGCCGGTGCACCCCAACGATCATGTGAACATGGGGCAGTCGAGCAATGACGTCATTCCCACCTCCATCCATGTGGCTGCCGCAGTCGCTTTATCGCGCGATCTGCTGCCCGCGCTGGATGCGTTGCTGGCCTCCCTGGCCCAAAAGTCAAAAGATTTTGACCACGTGATGAAGCTCGGCCGGACCCATTTACAGGACGCCACACCGATGCGGCTGGGCCAGGAATTTTCAGGCTATGCCCAGATGGTGGCCAACGGCAGCGCGCGGATCAGGCAGGCGACCGGGGCCGTGTTGCGGCTGGCGCAGGGTGGGACGGCTGTCGGCACCGGCATCAATACGCATGTTGAATTTGGCGCCCGCATGGCGGCGGCGCTGAGCGCAGAGACAGACCTGTCCTTTATTGAAGCGCCCAACCATTTTGAGGCTCAGGGCTCGGCTGATTCGGCGGTCGAAGTTTCCGGCGCGCTGAAAACGGTGGCCGTCTCTTTGAGCAAAATCGCCAACGATATCCGCTGGCTCGGATCGGGTCCCAGAGCGGGGCTAGGCGAACTGAAGCTGCCTGCTGTGCAGCCAGGGTCGAGTATTATGCCGGGGAAAGTCAACCCCGTGATTTGCGAATCGCTCATCATGGCTTCGGCGCAGGTGATTGGCAATGACGCCGCGGTCACGGTAGGGGGGCTCGGCGGCGTATTCGAGCTGAACTTGATGCTCCCCATGATCGCCCATAATCTGCTCGACAGCATTACTGTGCTGACCGGCGCGGCCAACATGTTCAGGGAGAAGTTGCTGGACAAACTGGAAGCCGATGAGCAGACTTGCGCCGACTATATTGAAGGCAGCCTCGCCATGAGCACTTCGCTGGCGCCGGTCATCGGGTATGATCAGGCGGCGGCCATCTCCAAGGAGGCCTACGCCACCGGCAAGACGGTGCGGCAGGTGGCGCTGGAAAAGGAAATATTGCCTGAAGCAGAGCTGACCAAGCTGCTTGACCCTGAGAGTATGACCCGGCCAAAGGAGGCTTGAGACATCGCCCTGATTGAACCATCGGCAATACGGGGCGTAAGCTCATTGATGAACTATGTTTAAGGACCTGCCACCCGATCACAGCGTAGCATGGGCTGAGGAAATGGCCAAGATGGGCGCCAAAAATGAGCCAGAGGCGGATTCCGAGCCGCCACCGCCGCCACCGCCGCAGAGGCACTGGCGCGCCGCCTTCAAGCAGGCGTTTTTGCTGATCGTTGCCGGGGGAGTTTTCCTCACCGGCTACCTCGCCTTTTTAGCCCGCGACCTCCCTTCGCTGCGGCAGCTGCAGGACTTCAGTCCCGCCACGGCTACCAAGATTCTGTCTCGCGACGGCAAACTCATATCAGAACTTTTTACCCAGCAGCGGGTGCTGATTTCACTGGACAAGATGCCGGTGGATGTACGGCATGCGGCCATCTCCATGGAAGACCGCAAATTTTATGATCATTGGGGCGTGTCGATGCGCTCGGTGGCCCGGGCCATCATGGTTGATCTGTCCACGCTCAGCTTCAGCCAGGGCTTCAGTTCGCTCACGCAGCAGCTGGCCCGCACCCTGTACGACCAGATCGGCTTCCGCAAGACCGTTAAGAGGAAAATCAAAGAAATCCTCACGGCCATTCAGATTGAGCGCACCTACACCAAGAATGAAATCCTCGAGATGTACCTTAACTCCGTCCATTTCGGCCACGGTACTTACGGCATCCAGGCCGCGGCCAGGGAGTACTACCAGAAAGATGCCCGCGATCTGAGCCTGGAGGAGTCCTCGACACTGATTGGGGTTCTGCCATCGCCGGCCAACTACAGCCCCAAGCGACACCCGGACAGGGCCTTCTGGCGGCGGAATCTCGTGCTGAGGTCGATGGTTGGCCAAGGCTACATTGCCGAGGATGAGTACGAGCGGCTGCGCTACAAACCGATGGCGGTACAGGAGCGCGAGCCTGTTCCGGGTTACGCGCCTTATTTCAGCGAGTACGTCCGGCGCATGATGGAAAAGGAAGACGACCAGTTGGGCATCAACCTGTACCGCGATGGGCTTTCGATCCACACCACGCTCGATACGCGCATGCAGGATATCGCCGAAAGGATTTTCCAGGAGGAGATTGACAGGAGCCAGGCCGTTTTGAACAAAGCTTTCCTTGAAGATGACAGCCTGATTTACAGCGTCATCGACACCCTTCTATACCCCATGGACAGCCTGAAGATGATCATCCGTGGAGAGTTGCGCGTCCCCGAAGATCTGCGCGACCGGCTGCTGGTGCAGGGCGCTTTTATCCTCCTGGAAAATGATACCGGCAATATTCTAGCCATGATCGGGGGCCGGGGAGACTACCCCGATTACTTTAACCGCGCCAGCCAGGCCCAGCGGCAGCCGGGGTCCACTTTTAAGCCGATGCTGTACATCACTGCCATCGATAAAGGGTTTCCCGTTTCGACCCTGCTGCTGAACCAGTCCTTGGCCAGCACCGGCCATGATTTGGTGGACCGCCAGCCGGGGGCCCTGGTCGATACCAGTGTGTGGAACCCGCAGAATGACGACGGCTCATCCAGCGGTCTGGTAACGATGAGGATCGGCCTGAAACGGTCGCTCAACATTATCTCTGCGCGCATGATACAGGAACTGGTGACACCGGTAGAAGTCGTCAAAATGGCCAAAAGATTCCAGTTTACCACTCCGATGCGGGCCGTGCGGGCCATCTCACTGGGTACCAGTGAAGTGATTCCGCTGGAGATCACCGCCTCCTACGCCGCTGTTGCCAATCACGGCGTTTGGGTGGATCCCATTGCCGTGAGCCGGGTGGTGGACCGGCGTGGAAAGACATTGCGCGAGTTTATTCCCGAACGCAAGGAGGTCATCAGGGCCGACAAGGCTTACCTGCTGCTTGACCTGATGCGCGGCGTCATGAATGGCGGCACGGGATCGAGGGCGCGTTGGATGTACCAGTTCAACCGGCCGGCAGCAGGCAAAACAGGCACCACCGACAACTGGACCGATGCCTGGTTTATCGGCTTCACGCCTCATCTATCGGGCGGCGTATGGTTTGGCGTGGACGATCCCCGGGTCAGCTTGGGAAAGAATCAGTATGGGAACGAGGTGGCGCTGCCTGTTTGGGCGCGCATCATGCGTGAAATCCACCAGACGTTTGATCTGCCGCGATCATCATGGAAAATGCCCGATGGCCTGGCGACAATGAAAATTTGCGCCGTCACCAAAGACCGGCCCACGGCGTACTGCCCCACCGAACGGGAGATTTTCCTTACCGGGACCGAACCCCCCGACACCTGCGAGATCCACACCAGTATCGATACCGAAACGTATGACCCTGACGACGATATTTTCCTGAATTGACAACCCCTCGAAGCGGCCTCTCCGTGGCGACAGTGGGAATGCGGATAGTGCGCCCTTAACTTAAGCCAGACCAGAAGTCACCCCGACCTCACAATTTATGTTACGCGCATTTCTATACTGGGTATCACAGAAACGATGGCTTTTGATCGCCGCCGTGATCGCCACTATTTTCTACCACTCGCCCTATCCGGATGGTATCTCCGCCGCCGGCTACCGGTCGATAATTTTGATGTTTATTGTGGTGGTCCTGATTGTGAGCGAGGCGGTGCCACTGCCTGCAATTGCGTTGCTCATCGCCGTCCTGCAGGTCGTTTTCGCCATTGCCGAGCCGTCGGAAGTGGCCCAGTCGTACATGAGCGACTCGGTATTTTTCATCATGGGCTCACTGATGTTGGCCGTGGCAATCGTGCGGCAGGGACTGGATGCGCGGCTGACGCTGATCATTCTATCGCTGACCGGCAACGGCGTCAAGGCCATCATGTGGGGTTTTTTCCTGATCTCCATGCTGCTGACTTCCTTCATGGGTGAGCACACCATCGTCGCCATGCTTTTGCCGGTGGTATTGACGCTGGTGCGCTACACGTCCGATGATGCCGACGAGGTTAAAGAGTTGGGCAAGCTGTTCCTGTTTGCCATCGCCTACGGCTCGATCCTGGGCTCGTTCGGGACCCCGTCTGGCGGCGCTAGAAACGCCATCATGATTGAGTATCTCTCCGATTTCGGGCTGGCCAAAATCAGCTATGCCGCCTGGATGGCCTACACCTATCCGCTGATGCTCGTTATGGCGCCGTTCGCTGGTTTCATGCTTTCGAGGTCGTTTAAGCCGTCGCAGGTCCGCCTTGACAGCGCCGTCGAAAAATTGCGCGCGCAGGTTGGCGACACCGGAAAGCTCAACGGACAGCAGATGCTCTCCATCTTTTTCTTTGTGCTCATTTTCCTGGCCTGGATATTCATGAGCGATCGCATCGGCATCGGCATCATTGCCCTGGCAGGCGTCTTCCTTTATCTCGCCGCTGGACTGGTCGAGTGGCAGGAGATCAACTCCCGGACCAATTGGGGCGTGGTGCTGCTGTATGCCGGCGCCATTTCGCTTGGGTTGCAACTGAAAAATACCGGCGCTGCGCTGTGGCTCACCACCCATCTGCTGTCGGTGTTCGGTACCTTGCTGGACCAGGTGGAAGCGCTGCGGTATGTGTTGGTAGGTGTCCTCACTACTGTGGTTGTTAATATCATGAGTCCCAGCGCGAGCGTGGCGGTGCTAGGTCCGATATTTATCAATTTCGGAGGCGATCCGGTGCTGCTGGGCATGGAGACCGCCGTCGCTTCGGCGTTTGGATTTATGACGGTAGTGGGATCGGCAGCGGGCATGATCATCGCCTCCACCGGCATTATCGGTAGCAAAGATTTTCTGCGGGTAGGAATAAAATTTACGATTCTCGCTAACGTTCTGTTGATATTGGCTATCATGTTTTACTGGCCATTTCTCAGGAGCGCCCTGTAATGAATAGGGGATAACCATGCAGTTTCTGGTAGCCATTAGAAGTACCATTTACTCAGCCCGGACGTTGGAGATTGCCACCTCCCTGGCCAAGGGCTTCAAGGCCGACCTCTCGGTGGTGTATGTGGGCGACCAACCCAAGGAGCTGTTGAGCGAGGGGGTTCATCTATCCCGGGACGCCATGCTGAACTGGCAGATCCACCATCCTGGTGTGGAAGTTTTGCGGTGGGCCTACAAGTGCATGCAGGAGAGCGAGTTCATTGATCCGGAAATCGAGGAGTTTGATCCCACCGATCTGGTGGAAGACGCGGGCCGGATCAGAGTGGTGGTGCCGCAGGCCGACGGTGAAAAAGTGCGCCTGATTCTTCGCGAGGGCGAGACCGTTGACCAGCTGAAAAAAGAGACGGAATACCGCGACTATATCCTGACCGTCGTCGGGGGTGGAAGCCGGAAACGGCTGGCCCGTCGACTGGTCCAGTTTGTCGATACCAGCCTGCTGTTCGTCAAGAATTATGATCCTGATCTGAATTACAAGCTGCTGCTGTGCGTGGACGATTCCGGCGCAACTCGCAGGGCCGTCAGTTTCGCGGCCAGGGTGGCGTATTTCCTGCAAACGGAAATCAAGGCCGTTACGGTAAGCAAGACCAAAAAGTTTGGCCCCGGATACACGGCGGCCGCCAACTGGGCCCAACGCTATCTGGACAAGACGGGGGTCAGTTATACGCACGAATTTATCTCAGGCGACCCGGTGAAAACTTTCGTCGAACGTGCCGGGAGCGACCATATCATTGTTATCGGAAAGAGCTTATCGAGCCCCATCGCCAACTTTTTGCGCTCATCCAAACCGGCCGAAACCCTCCTGAAGGCCAATACGCCCGTCGTTCTGGTGAAATAAGTTCCCCTGCTGTGACTTCCAAACAGGTTGAGCGCCGATACCTGCTCATTACAGGCATCTATAACCTTTCAGCGTCGCTGATATGGGGCGTTAACACTCTGTTTTTAATGAACGCGGGTCTCGATATTTTCGAGGTCTTCATCACCAACGGGGTGTTTACGGCCAGCATGTCCCTGTTTGAAATTCCCACCGGGGTGTTGGCAGACACCAGGGGCCGGCGGGCCTCCTTCCTGCTGAGCGTGGGCATCATACTGCTGGGCACTTTGGGCTATGTCTGGGTGGCCGAGTCCTCCGGCAGCCTGATGATGTTTAACGTCATGTCGATTACCCTGGGGCTGGGCTATACCTTTTATTCCGGGGCCGTTGACGCCTGGCTGGTTGATGCCCTCACCGCCACCGGATTTAAGGGAGAACTCGATCAGGTTTTTGCTCGCGGCGGCATCGTGTTCGGTGCGGCCATGCTGGTCGGCACCCTAGGGGGCGGCCTGCTGGGCACGTTGGATCTGTCCCTGCCCTATGTGGTACGGGCGGTGCTGTTGGCCGGTGTGTTTGTGGTCGCCTGGAAAGGGATGCACGATATTGGATATACACCGAGGACCATGAAGTTGCGCGAACTGCCTGCCGAAATGAAATTAATCGCCATGGCCAGCGTGCGTCACGGATGGCAGGTGCAGGGCATAAAACTGTTGATGCTGGCAGCCATGATGCAGGCCTTTTTCATGGCGTGGGGTTTTCATTCATGGCAGCCCTACTTTCTGGGTCTCCTGCAACGCGAAGATGCCATCTGGATAGCCGGCATTATCGCCGCTTTAGTGGCAGTCTCCGCGATGATCGGGAACGCCATGGTGGGTTGGCTGGGGCGCACATTCCGGCGGCGGACATCCATACTCATGGTCGCCGGCATTTTGATGGGGCTCGGCGCTATCGCCGTGGGCCTGGCCGATAATTTCTACCTCGCCGTCGGACTCTACCTGTTATCGACCATCTCCTTTGGACTCATGGGTCCGGTGAGACAGGCCTACCTGCACAAGATGATTCCATCCGAGCAGCGTGCCACCATTATCTCCTTCGATTCCCTGGTAGGCAACCTTGGCAGCGTCGGTGGGCAGGTGGGGCTGGGCTATCTTGCCCGGCAGCAGTCATTGTCGATAGGTT
Source organism: Fidelibacterota bacterium (assembly GCA_004124875.1). Taxonomy (GTDB): domain Bacteria; phylum Fidelibacterota; class Marinisomatia; order SCGC-AAA003-L08; family TS1B11; genus TS1B11. The sequence continues at coordinate 177,429 of SCKJ01000003.1, forward strand.
ATATCAGTGGCGGTATGATTTCGCTGTTGTCACTGCCGATACTGCTCCTTCTCCGGCGCCTCAGTCTGCCGGCGGACAGCATGGGCGGCAGCAGCAGTGGCAGTAGCAGTGGCAGTAGCAGTGGCAGTGACAGTGAGCAGTAGGCGGTGGCAGTGGCAGTCGGCAGAACTCGCAACTTGTAACCCGAAACTTGTAACCTGGAACCAGCTAAAGCGTCTCACCCGGCGCGTGCGTCACGATTTCCGTGCTTATTTCCGCCACGCCGTTGAGCGTATTGGCCACCGAGCAGTATTTATCCTGAGATAGCGACACGGCCCGCTCAAGTTTGGACATGGGCAAATCCACCCCCCAGAAGTGGAATGTGATTTTGATCTGCGTGAACATTCGCGGTGGTTCGGCGGCCCGCGTACCGGCCAGCCTGATCTACATATCCTCCACCTGGACGCGCATCTTTTTCAGCATCAGATTGATGTCGATACCGCTGCAGGTGCCCAAGGCCATGAGGAGCAGCTCCATGGGGCCGGAAGCGGCCGAGTGGCCTTCCTCTGCTCTCCCCGTGTCAATATTGACCCAATGATTCGAAGGGCCTTTGCCAACAAAGGTGCCCCCCTGCAGCTGCCGCACTTCAACTTCAGTGACCGTGGCTCCCAATCTGCCGCCCCCTAACTTGCCTCCGGGTGGATGTGCAAAACTTTGAGCAGGCGCTCCTCGACGCCATGTGGCAGAACATCATCCCCGGAGCATGATTTCCGGTAGAGCTCGACGGTCTGCTCGACGCTGTTGTAATGGGCACGGCAATCGGGGCAACCGCTTAAGTGCGCCTCAACCTCCGCGCAAAGTTCGGCGCCCAGGTCTTCACCGAGCTGCTCGCAGAAGGTAAGTTTATCTTCGCTGGTGTGCTGAATATGCCGGTTCATGGTGACCCCGGTGAAGTTTCAATCAAGTGGGCGAGCGAGTTTCGCAATGCAATTCTGGCGCGCATGAGTCTCACTTTCACGTTTGCCTCCGTAATCCCCAGCATGTCGGCCGTCTCCCTCGTGGACAGGTCTTCCAAGTCCCTCAGCAAAAACACGGCCCGCAATGTTTCCGGCAAGCTCTTCGCCGCCCGGTTGACAGCTTCACGGACAAACTCAGGCGATTCACCGCCGAACGGATCATCGGTCTTCCATTCGCGCTGGAGGCCGCCGGTTAGATTGTCGAAATCGGCCGGCGAAATGTCCACGTCGGGTGAAGCCTTCAGCCGACGCAGCTTCTGCAGGGCAATGTTGGTCCCGATGCGGTGAATCCATGTGTAGATGTCACTGCGCCCTTCAAAGCTGTCCAGTTTCGACAGGACAGTCAGAAAGGTCTCCTGCAGCACATCTTCCGCGTCGGCCGGGTTTTGCGTCAGCCGCAGGGCCAGCCCGTAAATCCGTCCGGAGTATTGCTGCACCAGATCGGCAATATTATATGCAGTCGATTGTGGCAATATGCGTAGATCGTCACGCGTATGAAGCAATGGAATATCCCACTGCCCGCCTGAAATCTACGACTGGGCAACGACTCCGGACAGGTAGTAATCCAGTTTGTCGGTAATCGTCTGCTTGGGGACTGCGCCGACAATTTTGTCGACCAGCTGGCCATCCTTGAAAAAGAGCAGAGTGGGTATGCCGGTGATGCCATACTCGGACGGTTTCGAGTTCTCGTCGGCGTTGAGTTTGCCCACCTTGGCCCGTCCGGCGTATTCTTTGGCAATCTCCTCCACAATGGGGCCGACCACCAGACAGGGACCACACCAGGGAGCCCACACATCAACCAGCGCTATACCCTCGGCATTGCCTATTTCATCATTCCACGTCTGATCCGTCAATTTTATCGGCATGTTTTTAATCCTTATCTTTCCTTGGTCATACAGTTATTACGTTGCCTACATTGGCGTTGCCGACTGTTTGATGCGGGGGCACTTCGAATGGTTACACAATAATTGGGTGACATCTTGTGCCCCCGGCGGGGTACAGGTAAATTTCCGGGCCGGTAATGACACGGCCAACAGGAATCCAATTGTTACCGATTAAGCAGGAGCACCGATGAAAAAGATCGCGCTGTGGCTGGGACTCTTTCTGATCATTATGGCGGGCCTGATATGGATCAGACCACAGCTGCTGCTGGGAACTCAAATGGCGGTGAGATCGGGCAGCATCACTTTGCCCGGCCTGGAAGCGGAAGTCACCATCCGCTACAATGAGTATGCGGTCCCTTCCATTTCCGCCGGAAATGAACACGACCTGTTTTACGCGGCCGGCTACATCATGGCCTCCGAGCGGCTGTTTCAGATGGATTTGGTGAATCGCGCAACGCAGGGACGCCTTGCCGAAATGACCGCTGACCTCATCGACAACGACCGCTATCTGCGCACCTGGGGATTCCTGCGGCTGGGCGAGGCCATGGTGCGGACCATGGATGCCGGCACACTGGAGCTCCTGCAGTGGTCTTGCGACGGCATCAACGCCTACATCGAGGAGCACGCCGGCGATCTGCCCGTCGAGTTCAAGGTGGCCGGGCACCAACCGCTGCCCTGGACCCCCGCCGTGGTGGCCGCCTATGCCCGGCTGATGGCCCATGAGTTCATGTCGGCCTATAACGCGGAGCTGGTGCGCAGCCTGGTCCTGGACAAACTGGGACCGGAGCTGGCCGATGACCTCCTGTTAGGGGGCTCCGGGGGCAATTCCTCCACGGTGGAAGGGGAGGCCCTTGACGCCGTGGGACACTTTCTCGCCCTGGGGCAGGAAGCACTTGAGCCTATCGCCGGGTCCCCGGGCCTGGGCGGCAGCAACAACTGGGTGCTTGCAGGCAGCCGCAGCGCGTCAGGCTATCCGTTGCTGGCCAACGACACCCACATGGGCTATACGCAGCCGGCAAAATTCATGGAGATGCATCTGCAGGGCGGCCGCTTCAACGTCCGTGGCGTCTATCTGGCCGGTATTCCCATCGCCGTGATGGGCAATAACGCGGATATCGCCTGGGGCATGACCGTCATCACCGTGGACGACATTGACTTTTTTGTGGAGCAGGTCAATCCGGAGAACTCCGGAGAGTATCGCTACAAAGGAGCATGGCTCCCGTTCGACACCCGGCAGGAGGTCATTGCCGTGCGCGGGGGCGAGAGTGTCACCTTGACGGTGAGGCAGACAGTCCACGGCGTCATCATCAACGATCTGCACCCGCTGCTGAAGGGGAGCGCCAGCCCGGTGGCCATGCGCTGGACGGGTCAGGACAATGTCGATGTCGCTGACGCCATGATCAGGATCAACCTGGCCCATGATTGGCAGTCGTTCAGCGAGGGCATTCGGCGTTTCAACGCGCCGGGGCAGAACTTTGTCTATGCGGACAGGCAGGGCAACATCGGCTGGCGGCCAGCTGCCCATGTGCCCATTCGCAAGGATGCCGACGATCTCCTGCTGCGACCCGGCGCCTCCGGGGAATACGACTGGCAGGGCTACGTTCCCTTCGAGGAGATGCCCTACCTCTACAATCCGCCGGAGGGCTACATCGCCACGGCCAACCACAACATGTTGACCGATGATTACCCCTACTATATCAGCCGCTACTGGCAGGGGCCGTACCGTATCAACCGCATCAGGCAGCTGCTGGAGTCCACCGGCAAGCATTCGCTGGAGTCGATGGCGGCCATGCAGCATGACATCCGCTCCGATTATGCTGAGCAGCTGACTCCGTACCTGTTGGCGGCGTTCGACTATTCCGATCCTGCCAGTGCGCAGCAGGCGGAAGCGGTGGAGATATTGCGGCAGTGGGACTATGTGATGGCTTCCGGCGATATTGCGCCGACCCTGTTCAGCGCGTGGCTCCTGGCGCTCATCGATGGCCTCTACGCAGATGAAATGGAGATCGTCGGGAGCGGCCTGCAGCACGGCTATCTCAAGTCGCCCAGCATGGTCCGCCAAAATGTGCTGCGCCTCCTGCACAACGGTAAATCGCCCTGGTTCGATAACACCGTCACCTCTGAAATTGAGGACCGGGACACTATTGTGCGGCAGGCCCTGGCGGTGGCGGTCAGCGATTTGACCACGCGATTGGGTCGTGACATTTCAAAATGGCAATGGGCCAGGTTGCACTCCGTCTCCTATTCGCACGCGCTCAGCGCGGACAAAAAGTACGGCGACTTTCTCAAACGGTGGCTCAACCTGGATATAGGTCCCTTTGGCATTTCGGGTTCGCCCACAACGGCGAATGCCCAGGCCTACAAGCTGTACAACCCGTTTGAGGTGACCAACGGTCCGAGCTACCGTGCGCTGTTTGATCTCGGGGACCTGGACCGCGGCAAAATCATCCTTCCGACGGGCCAGAGCGGCAACCCCATGGACCGGCACTATCGCGATCAGGTGGCGCTTTACAACAGCGGCAGTTACCGGGCTGTGGCCTTCTCCAAAGAGGCGATTGCCGCAGCGACAGTCAGTACCTTGGTGCTGAAGCCGTAGCTCAGGGGTGCTGGCCGGCTTCTTGTGGGTCGTGGGGATCGGCGCCGCCGCGCTTTTTATCAAGCGCTGGTGGTTTTGGCAGGTGACGCCCATGGCCGCCTACCCGGACGCCAGCTTGATCTGCTGGGGGCACCGTGGATCGCCCATGGCCGCTCCCGAGAACAGCATGCCTTCCTTTCAGGCGGCCATTGCCGCGGGCGCCGACGGCATAGAGCTCGACGTCATGCTTTCTGCCGATGGAGTAGTGGTGGTGCGCCACGACTTCGATCTGGAGCGAACCACCGATGGCGCCGGTTGGGTGGACGAAACGACATTCGAGGATTTGTCCAGGCTAAATGTGGCCCACTATTGGACCGGCCTCAAACCTCACAGGGTGCTGCGGCTCGAGGACGTTCTGGAAATGTTGCCGGAACGAATGCTCATTAACATCGAGCTGAAACCGAACCGGTGGCTCTCAACGGGCGTGGAAGATAAAGTAGTGGCGGCAGTCCGGCAGTTTGGCTTGGTCGGCAGGACCGTCATCTCCAGTTTCAATCCGTACTGGCTGCTGCGTGCGCGCCGGCTGGAAAAAGGGCTGTCCATCGGTTATATCTGGTGGGACGTGGATGTGCCCTGGTACCTGGGCCGGCCCACATTTATGAATCTGTTGCGACCGGAATTCGTGCACCCCAGATACGACCTGGTCTCGCCGGAATTGATTGACCGGGCTCACCGCCATGGCACAAAAGTAAATGTCTGGACCGTCAACAACCGGCCCATGATCAAGCACCTCAAGTCGATGGGGGTCGATGGGATATTTACCGATTTTCCCGAACTGATTCAAACCGTGGAGTGACAGCATGCAAGCCATGACCGCGCGGACACTCATCTTGCTGTCTATCATTTTCCTGGGAGACTGCGTCTCCAAGCAACCCCCCGCCAAGGTGGCGCCGGCGACGCCGGAGCGGTCATTGATCTCGCTCATGTCCGCAGGGCCGCTTTCGGCCAGCGCCATCCTGAACCATGCCTATTTCCTGGCCGATGATTCACTCTATGGGCGGGAGGCCGGTTCTCCCCACGAACTCGCCGCTGCCGCATATATCCGGGACCAGTTTATCGAGGCGGGGTTGGCGCCGGCCGTTGAGGGCTACCTGCAGCCGTTCCAATTTGTGGCGACTGTGGAGTTGGGCCCCTCCAACCGGTTGTCGTGGAGTGCCCAAAACGAAGTGAATCTTGCCGTTGGGCAGGAGTACAGGCCGTTGGGATTTTCCTCCAGCGGCAGAGCCCGGGGAGCGCTGGTATTCGCCGGTTACGGCATTTCGGTTGAGGATCCCGCCTATGATGACTACGCCGGCATTGAGGTCGAGGGGAAAATAGTGATGGTGATGCGATTCAGTCCCGACGGCACCAATCCCCACGGTTCGTTTGGCGGCCACGCGGCACTGCGCAAAAAAGCGCTCACCGCCAGGGAAAAAGGGGCCGCCGCGCTGTTGGTGGTCAGCGGTCCCGAGGAGGATGAAGCCGGCTATCTGATGCCTCTACGGTACGACCGCGCCGGTGACGCCGGAATCCTCGTGGCGCATGTCACTCGTCAGGCGGCGGACCGCATGCTGGCGGCTGTCGATCTCACGGTGGCGCGGCTGCAGAAGGAGATCAACGCCTCGCGGCTGCCGCTCTCCACGCCGGTAACGGGTGTCTCTGTCGACTTGACCGTTGAGGTCATTCCGGTGGATGCCACCAGCCGCAACGTGCTGGGCAGCCTGCCTGGCAGCGGGTCGTTGAAGGATGAGTGGATCGTCCTGGGCGCCCACTACGACCACCTCGGCTATGGTGGCGCAGGTTCAGGCTCCCTGGCGCCGGATGAAATGGCGATTCATAACGGGGCCGATGATAACGCCTCGGGCGTCTCGGTCCTCATCGCTCTGGCGCATCATTTCGTACAGGCAGCCAGGGACACCACCGCGATAGCGCCAGACCGGCGCTCCATCATGTTCCAGGCCTATGGGGCGGAGGAGCGCGGCCTGCTCGGCTCGGCTTATGTCACCAGGAACTCTCCCGTCCCTATGGCCCAAGTGGTGGCCATGCTGAATATGGACATGATCGGCCGCCTTTCAAGCGGGAAGCTCATCATCGGTGGCGCAGGGACGTCGCCACTCTGGAAGCAGCTGGTGCCGGACATGAATACAATGGACCTGCCGATTACCTTTGACGATAAAGGCATTGGCGGCAGCGACCACCAATCCTACTACCTGATGGACAAGCCGGTGCTGTATTTCTTTACCGGGCAGCACAAGCAGTACCACCGGCCGACGGATGACGCCGCACTGCTCGATGGGGAGGGCCTGGCGAGCATCGGCAACCTGGTGGCCGGCATCACCGCTGCTCTGGCGACGCGCAGGGATCGGCCCCGCTTTAAAAAACCGGCCGTCGGCAGCCAGCCGTTCCGGGGCGGTTTCGCCGTGGTGGCGGGGACCATTACCGATTACAGCTGGGAGGGCGCCGGACTGCGGCTCGCCGGCACGCGCCCGGGGAGCCCCGCCGACAAAGGGGGACTCATGGCCGGGGATATCATCATCGGTTTCGGCGCTACCCAGGTGAAAAGCATCTATGACTACATGTACGCTCTACAGGAGGCCAAGGCGGGGAAAACCATCAAAGTGACGGTCCTGCGCGCAGGGGCAGAGCTGGTGCTGGAAGTGACGCCTGAGCGGGGAAGGGATTGAAGAAGCAGCAGTGGCAGTGGCAGGGGGCAGGGTGTGGAAGGAAGAAGGATGAAGGAGCATATTGGATATTGGATGTCGGATGCTGGATGACTGCCGCCTGCTACTGATTACTGAACACTGATTACTGATAACTGACAACTTCACCCCGTGCCCTGACTCCTACAGCCTCTCTGTCTTCACCTCCAGTAAAATCCAGTCACTGCCGGTCTCCAGGCGATGAATGATTTTGGAGACGCGCTTTTCCACCACATCGTTCTCTGCCGCCACCGTGACGAACGCCAGTTCGGCCCGGTTCCACACCTCCTGCTGTCCCACTTCGGCCACGGAGACGTTCATGCGCGCCACGGTGCTCTCCTTGAGCGACTTCACGACCCGCCGCTTCTCTTTCAGGCTGTGGGCAGCGGGGATATCAATGTGGGCACGCAGGAGGACGATGTGCATTATACTTAACCCTGAACGGTCAAAAGATATTAATATGAATATTGTTCAGTAGCATCCAATCTATGAAGCAATATCGCTGGCTATTAGAAACATCTGTAATATGTAATGTTCATAGAATGAAATAGGTGGTGACGATCTTGGCATTGTCGTATTCAGAAAACCACCAATCCCGAGACGGGGAGGATATGTCAATAATTCATCCCTTACGACAGATTTGAACTTATCATGCGAAGTTTCTGACCAGTGTGCTATAGCATTTCTGATTTGTCCCAATCTCGTTAAAATAGTTATACTAGTCTTTATAGGATCTTTGAATGGAGACCCATTTTTGAAACATCTATCAGCCATATTGATAACAAAATCAGGATTTCCCCAGGATGCAAAATCTCGAGATAATGGTACTACATATTTAGTCGCGGCTAACCTTGTCGGTGGAAATACATACCGAACCGGTGTTTGTCCGTTTATCGATGGTTTTCCTAACAAATAGAGCAGGAACGAGTCTTGCAGAAATTTTTCATATGCTAGAAAGGATCTGAGGAACGCCAACTCAGTCACCACGTGCCTATGGTGATTCGTAAATCTTGGGATTTTAGAACCAAAATTGTAGTTTACCCAAGCGTTCGAATTAACAATTAGTCTTTCAGACTCTTTTAAATTGAAATTATAAGAGGCAAGAGCACCATTGAGATCAGTAATTGCCATTCGATGAGCTAGGGGATTGCCTCTACTATTAACTTTGAGATATATTTCGTCATGACGGTTCTAGGCCCTGAGTTGACCCAATGTACCCGGCTAGCTGAGTAAAATTCCTGTTCTGAGGCAGAGAGTTGATCAATTAAGGCAGTCTTTTTTTCTAGCATTTGTAGATCAGTCAGAGCCTCCAGATTATCTCCGATGGCCTCTATTTTCTCATATATCTCATATATATAATTGATAGATTCGAGAGCAACCTGAACTTTAGCATGGTCTTTTTTCTTAATGCGTTTCCTATCTTCGTTAAATTCTTGTAACCCGTATTCCATGTGGTATAAAGCACAAAATAACGGGTAAAAAATCACACGACTGCTAAATTTTGATGATGCGAAGGTTGAGCCAAGTATAGTACCAATTTTATCCAATATTGAATAAAAATGTTTCAGCAATTTGTCTTCGTTTGGTACATCCGCATCATATAATCTATAAAACTTGTTTATTAACAATTTCTGTTTCGATTTAATGCCCTCCACCATTGCGATTAGTAATTCGGATACAAACTCCGCTTCTTGCATCCGCATAATATGTGTTTCTGTGAACATCCCTGTTTCAATCCAAAACGTATAATATTCCTGGGATATCTCATATACGAGGGACCTAAACGAACCAAAAAAGTTCGCATGACGAAGCTCTTGAGCATTAAGGGTAGTCCCATAGCTATTGAGCCTAGTAAATATATCAATTACTTCTTTATCGGACATCATTTGGAGCAGGTCCACCACAAACTCATAGTTGTAAAACGAGATCTGGGTGTCGTCATCAAGGTCCGAAAAATGCATATTCGCATATTCCTTATTGTGGGCCTTGATAATTTTGAAACCATCATTTAGAAAAAGAAACACAGTACTTAATCGTTGTTGACCATCCACTATCTCTCTGGCCGTGCGTTTAGATTTTATGTTAATGTCCTGTCTCATATATAGTTTCGGGATAGGCTTCCCTCTGAGGATTGAATCAATCAGGAATGATCTAGCCTTATCGCTCCAAACTAATCGCCGTTGAAACTTGGGCTGGAGAGTAATCTCGCTCTTATTATTCCATTCTTCAAAATCTCTAATACTTATAAGTCGGGTAGCGAATAATTGTGCCATTTTACTGTCAATCACTTACTTTATTTGCAGAGGCGGAAATATACTGGTTTGACTATAGTCTTCGCAGTACCAAAATGCGCTCAATAATAGTAGTTTTAGTCTTTCTCCTTGAGCGACGGTTGTCAGGGATTGGATCAGAGAGAATGTCTATCATTTCAAATTGATTATTTGTCGAATTAAGAGCTAATTTGCAAAGTAAGTCAGCTGTGTTTTTCGTGGTTCCATTTCTTGCATAGTCTCCGATAATAAGGATGCAATGGCCCTTTGGTACCAGGTTGCGGTTTATTTCCTTAAACCATGCTCCCATAAAATTCAAATAATTATTACCTCGAGGCGAGAGCCGTTGATCCATTTTTTGCCAATCAGTTTCACCAAGAAACCAGAGTCGCAGCCGATTATCTCGCCCATAGCTAAGCGTGTCAAAATAGGGTGGACTCGTTATGACCGCATTAATTGAACCGTTAGGAATGGGCACATAAAGTGACTCCCTGTTCCACACGCGGTAATTATGGTTAGTCCACGAGTTGGGCAGATTTGATCGCCGATACGCTCGTTTAATTTTTGCAATTAAACGGGAACGGAGATCCCTATAATCATACATTTCTGGAAAATTATCAAAAGGGTATTTGCGGTCCCTCAGATAAGGCACCATATGACTAGAGGGATAAGATAGAAATCCAGGTCTTTGGTGGTGCAGGATACCAAGCAAGCAAGAAAGAAGAAAATAATCTTTATGTTCCCTTAATACCTGAAAAGCAGCAACGACTTCACGCAACGTTTCGTTATGAAAAAATGCCCTTACCCATTTGGGCACACGTCGAAGGTCAATACTGGGCGCCTTACTTGCTATCTCTATCAGGGCGGCCTCTGTATTCTTCAATGCTAATTCCAAGGAAATAGGGGCCTCCAATTTCCCTCTTGTCAACGTGTAAGCATATGGGTTCAAGTCATTTGCCCACGCAGTTCTCCCAAGTAGTGCGCTTTCAAAGGGAACGACGCCTGATCCCGAGAAGGGGTCGTAGACCACATCTCCTGGCGAAGTAAACTGGTCTATCAAGGCATTGGCCATCCCCGTCTTAAGTTTCCCTATATAGGGTGCGAGTTGCTGAAGTGTGTTCTCGCGGCCATTGAATGAGCCTTCCCAAAGCTTGGGATCAACCCTTGGCGCCTGTTGAGTGTCTTTATTTTTCAAAAGTACAGGCCTTTCGGGGTTTCTCAAATATTACTTAAGAAAAGCCAGTTTTAATAGGACAAGTGGCCCATTCAAAGGTCTGTGCCTTTATGTATGATCCATCCTCAGTCCCCGCCGCCCCTACTGGCCTCCGAGAATAATCGGCAGTCCGTCTTTGCCGGAGCCGATGACCACCACCTTGGCGTTGGGTGACATGGCCAGCTCCGCCGTCGCCTCGATCCCTTTCCAGCGCAGCAGATTTTCGCTGAGACTTTCGGTGACGATGCGGTTCTGGTCAGCCGTGCCCCGGGCCTCGATCACCTTGCGCTCGGCCTCCTTGCGCTCCTTCGCCAGGACAAATTCCATCCGCTGGCTCTCCTGCTCGGCGCGCAGCTTCTCCTCGATGGCCTGGGAGAGATCGCTCGGCAGCTCGACCTGCCGCAACGGTGTCGAATCAATGTAAATGCCGTAGACCATGGTGGCTTCGTGCAACTTGTTCTTGATCCCTTCAGAGACCTCTTCACGCATCGAGGTATAGAGTGCCTTGGCCTCATACTGCGCCGTTACGCCACGCACCACCGAGCGGAAATTGGGGATCAGAATCTTGCGCAGATAGTCATCCTCACGGCCCACGGTTTTATAGATTGACGGGGCGAAGGAGGGGTCGAGCCGGTAGAGGACCGACAGTTCCAGTCCCACGGTGAGGCCTTCCTTGCTGGGCACGCGCATCTCCTCGCGGCGCTCCTGAATTTTGATGGTCATTTTGATGATGTCGGCAAACGGGTTGCGCACATTGATGCCTTCGACGAGGATCCGATCATCAACTTTCCCGAACACCTTGACAACGCCCACCGTCCCCGCATCGATAATCGTAATGGTTTGCAGACCCGCCATCACCAGCGCGACCAGCCCAATGAGTTGCAGCGCCCCAGGCCCGATGCCCAGCGCCGCCAGCTGTGGCGATATCCCTTTGCGCTTGATCTGAACGGAAAGCACCAGAGCGAACAACCCGACGATAAGAAATAATACGAAACGCATAATGGAATTCTCCTGCCGTAAATATAAAAAAGTGTTTTAACCCAAGGCCGAAGCTAGCCCATTCTACTGCTGATAACGACCCTTTTCGGCGCCATTGACCAACACGGTCCCATCGGTGGCGTAAGAAATTCTGTGCCATACTTTGCCCGTTGCATCTGTTAATTTTGCCGTTGATATGGCAACCCCTGGCACCCAGAGCAACGATGGCTGAAGCGGCCTCCAACCATTTCGATGTTCTGATTATAGGCGCCGGCCCCGGAGGGATGGCGGCCGCCACGAGGGGCGCCATCAAGGGGCTGAAAATCGGCCTGGTTAACGGCCAGCGGTTGTGGGGCCAAGGCATCCATGGCGCCTATAAATCAAAAGGCATGTACGAGCTGGCCAAGGATCACAGGGTGGCCACCAAGCCGGGACGCGGTTATATGCCAGCGGCGCCAGACATCGATTTTAGACAGGTGCAGACGCAGCTGCTCCAGGGCGCGGCGGAGCTGGAGTCCATGTACGAGGCCCAGATCGAAATGCTCAACATCACCGAGATCAGGGGCATGGCCGTGTTTGTCGATCGCAGCACGATCTCGATCAAAGATACCCGCTACACCGCGAAGGACTTCATCATCGCCACAGGGACCACGCCAAAGTGGATTCCCAGCATCCAGCGGGACAACAATCGCATCATGACGTCCGATGAAATTGTGTCACTGTCGGTCAGGCCGGACAGCCTGCTGATACTCGGCGCCGGGGTGATCGGCTGCGAGTTCGCTTCCATATTCAACATATTCGGAGCGGAGGTGACGCTCCTCGATGCGCGGGAAAAAATCCTCGCCCATGAAGATGACGATATTGGCGCTTTCCTCACGGAAAACTTTCGCGCCAACGGCATTGCCATCATCAAGTCGGCAAAAATGAGCGCCATGCTGGTGGAGGGTGACCAGGTGGTGACGACGCTGGAGGATGGCAGCCGGTTCCGCACTGACGCGGCCTTGGTTTCCGTTGGCCGGACGCCGAACACGAAGGGGCTGGGCCTTGGCGATATTGGGGTCAAGCTGGATGCTCAGGGGTATATCAAGATTGACGAAAACTGTGGCACCACGGTGGAGCACATTTACGCTGTGGGCGATGTGGGGCGGCGGGAGAATTCGCTCGATCTGAGCCTTGTGCATGTTGCGGAGGCGGAAGGCCACCAGGCCATTGGTCATATTCTCGGCGGTGAACCTCACACGCCCATGAGCCACATTCCGTTTATCATCTTTACGATTCCCCTTATTGCGGGAGCGGGCGAAAGCGAGAAATCTGCCCGCGAAAAGTATGGCGATGTGCGTGTGGCCAAGCTCAACAACGTGCGCAATCATCGGGCCCATGCCATGCGCTCCTTCGCCGGTTTTGTGAAACTGATCGTGGGGCCGGAGGGCGATGACCGCATCCTGGGCGTGCGGGCCTGCGGGCCCCAGGCCGACACCCTCATTGGCGAAGTCTCCCTCTGCATCCAGTACGGCCTGCCGTATACCCATCTGATGGATGCCGTCCATGCCCACCCGTCCCTATCGGAGAGCCTGCACAACGCCGCCCGCATGCTGGCCGGCCTCTATCCGATCCACGACTAGGGCGACAGCCGCTCACTGCCGGCATGCCACCGCCGGGCCAGCTCAAAGCCGACCACACCGAACGCCGTGGCCACATTCAGGCTCTGCTTCACGCCCATCATCGGCACCACCAGGCAGAGGTCGGCGGCGGCCACCACTTCATCGCTGACCCCGGTCACCTCATTGCCTACCACAAAGCAGACGGGAAACCTGATCGGCGCTGCCCAGAAATCGACGGCGTCGGTGGTCTGCTCCAGTACGGCGATCTGCATGCCCTGGCGGCGCAGCGTGTCGACCCGGTCGATGGCTGAAGCGTGCTTTTCCCAAGGCACCGTATGCTCCGCGCCCAAGGCTGTTTTGGTGATCATTTTGTGCGGCGGGAAGGCGCTGTAGCCGCAAAGTTCCACCCGGGCCATATGCAGGGCGTCGGCGGTGCGCAGCATAGAGCCCACATTGTAGGCCGAGCGTATGTTCTCCAGAATGGCGTAGATGGGCAGCCGGGGGACATTGCGCAGATCATCCATGCCGGGGCGGGCCTTTTTGAGCTCCTCGTCACTGTATTTGCGGCGGACCACGGGCAATTTTAGGGTCGCCGGTGTGTCGTGTCAACGGCCCAGCTTCCCTGCAAGACTGAGCCCCTTTTGATCGTAAATTAACCTATAGCCCTCCAGATTGGGCGTGTGGGAGTAAATGCGATCGAATGGAACTATAACTATAACTCCAACGCGAAGGGGACGTGATGAAGATACTTGTGCTTGGCGGCGGGCTGGTCGGCAGGACCATCGCCCTGGATTTAAGTTTGGATGAAGGCAGCGAAGTCACCGTTGGCGATCTTGATCCCGCCGTGCTGGAGGGATTTGACGGAACGACGGTCAATAAGACACTTTCCGTCGACGTAACAGACACCGCCGCGCTGGATAACGCCATCGGGGATCACGAACTGATTGTCTGCGCCGTGCCGGGCCATCTGGGCCATGCCGTCATTGTGGCGGCCATTAATGCCGGCCGCCAACTGGTGGATATCTCCTTCGGGGAGGAGGATCCGCTCGCGCTCCATGACGTGGCCGTGAAAAATGGCGTGACGGCCATTGTCGACGCCGGTATTTCGCCGGGGCTGGCGAACCTGATTCTCGGCCGTTTCTACAAGGAGTATGACTCCATTGACCGGTTCATCCACTTTGTGGGCGGTCTTCCGGAGGAGCGCCACTGGCCGTTCGAGTATATGTCGGTCTTTTCGCCCATTGATGTCATCGAGGAGTATACCCGGCCCGCGCGGATGAAATCGGGCGGCAAGCTTGTGGTCCGGCCGGCTCTCTCGGACGTGGAGCTGGTCGACTTCCCACTGGTCGGAACGCTCGAGGCGTTTTCCACTGATGGCTTGCGCACGCTGCTGACCACCCTGCCGATCCCTTACATGAAAGAGAAAACGCTGCGCTATCCGGGGCACGCCGACCGGATGCGCATGCTCCTGCAAACCGGCTTTTTCAGCACTGATCCCATCGAAGTTGGCGGTCAGCAGATCATTCCCCGCGAAGTGACGGCGGAGCTTTTATTTCGCGCCTGGGCTCCCAAGGGCAATGGACGCGATCTGGCCGTCATGCGGGTGGAAATTGAAGGCGTGCTCGGCGGCAAGGAGGTGAAGACCACGGTCGATCTTTACGACGGCTACGATCAGCAGACCGGCACGACGGCCATGGCCCGCACAACAGGCTTTACCTGCTCGGCATCGGCGCGGCTGATCATTAACGGCACTTTTACGAAGCCCGGCGTCTATCCGCTGGAGCTGGTCGGATTCGATGAAACCGCGTACCAGGCGGTGCTGAATGACTTGAGCCAGCGGGATATTTTTCTGCAGATTCAGCAGCAAAGCTGATGGGAGTTAGGGGATGTCCACGCCGTCCGTGTAGCCGGGAACTTCAAGTTCGCGGTGGGTGAGCGGGGGCAGATCTTCTGCGGGCCACGAAAGTATTTCCAGCAGGTTGATGTTGACGGTGATGGGGTAGTAATCCCGGATCCGCCGGACAATCCAGGCTTCCAGCACCGGGGCTTTGCCCTCCTCATTCCATCTCAATTTTAGATTTGTGAAGAGCTGACCGGGCTCAAGCCAACCGGGGTGACGAAGACCCCAAACCCGCACAAACAGGGTGTGGCCGTCAATCTGCACGGGTCCGATGACGGTACCGGCGATGGCGGAGGCCAGGGAGTCTGCCAGCGCAGGAGACCAGGGGCGATACAGGTCAGCCGGCATCCATCCGAGGCGGCCCATGAGAGGCCGTGCCCACATTCGGCCGGTATGTTTGGCCGCCAATACGCTCAGTGATGCGCCGGCCTGAATCTGGCTGGCCAGCATGGCTGCTACGGCGCTGTCTGCCACAATGAGCTCTTCCAGATCGACTTCCGTGCGCCGGTAATAGAGGGTTGAATCGTTACCCCACAGCTCGAAAAGTGTCCCTTCTGACGGCATGGCGCGGTCCATGAGTTGCCGGACCATCTTTCGCAGAACGATGGCGTCCACAGCCTCCTTGCGGGTCTGCTCAGCCATGGACAGCCAGTGCCGGCCGTCAGGCAGCGATTCCACCAGATCCAATAAATGCATGACCATGAGCAGCTCGCTGATCAGGTCCTGCAACCCGATAAGTTCCCTGGTGTAAAACGGCGATTCCGGCGGCAACAGATGCAGGTTTTGCGACAGCCACTTAAAAGTGTAAGGCTGCCGGTCGATAGTAAACAGCGGGGCGTCCGCGAATTTGGGGTTGGCAGCCGTTAGCGCCTCAAGTGGGTCGCTGGCCGACAGGTATTGCTCCTTGATGATTTTGCGCAGGCGGCGCTTGCTCCACTTAACCGGCTGGGCGGCCACCCATAAGCGCAGCTCCTGATATACCTTCTCCAGGGAGATTTGCTCACCAACAATCTCGCGCAGCTCCTGCTGACGCCGGACCCGGCCGAAATGGCCATGCGTGGGACTAAAATTTTTCCCCAGCAGATGGATCAGGGCAAAGCCGTCGTCCGTGCGGATGGGGCCAGACAAGCCTCCCGGTTGCAGCGCGGCCGCCGCTTTGGCGTACTCGGGATCGAGCTGGGCGGGGTAGAGCCAGCCGCGGTCCCACGGCCCTGCAAGAATCAAGGCGGTCGGTGAGTAGCGCAGGGCCACCGATTCAAAAGGCACTCCAGAGCGCAGGGCTTCAAGGGCAGTGAGGGCCGTGAGGCTGTCGGCAAAGGTGATGGAGCGGGTATGCAGGGAGGTCTGCTCCTGGCGGTAGGTGGCGCTGATGATCGCTTCTGCGCTGGAGACTTTCTGCAGGAACAGGCGGCGCCCGATCTGGTCGGCCAATACGTCCCGCCAGGCATGGTAGGCTGCGCGGCGGATTTCGGGATCACCATCCAGGCCGCTTACGTAGCCCTGGTGAATGAGCAGGCGCTCGCCGATCAGATTGTGCAGATGCTGCAGCCGGGTTGGGAGGGAGTCGGCCGCGTTGCTTTCCAACAGAAAGGGGGGATAAGTGAGGTCGTAAGCCGCGACATCGATGCTGTCATTGCCGAAATAGGCCAGCGCCCCCTGCGCCCATAGGCCCACAGGCAGTGACCCCAGGATGAGCAGTGCCACCACGATCCGGCGGCGGAATTTGGAACCTGTATAAACCAACTGAAGCGCGACTCCCGCAATTGCATGACTAAATGGACCGCCCAAGGTAGAGCGGCACGATCACTGCAGGAAACCCTTTTTGGGCGGGAGTGGCGTGGTGTGGCAGTGCTGTTTATCGCCTAAAGATTATGCGTAATTTCGCCATGAGCCCCGGTAGCTCAGCTGGATAGAGCAACGGCCTTCTAAGCCGTAGGTCATCGGTTCGAATCCGATCCGGGGTACTAAAAAGAAGAACCCGCGTTTGCGGGTTTTCTTTTTAATAGTTCGTCTGAGGATGAGAACCTTGGTTCGAGCCGGAGCGATCACCATTACCCCGCAAACGGCCAGTATTGATGGAGAGGACCGCCAGGTATTGGTTTTCTCCTGGCTGGATGCGCAAGGGGAGCCTGTGCATCAGGCGGTGGATATGTCTGACTAGGCAGCGTGCCTATTGAGGCATTGGCAGATATTCGCGCGACAAAGGGCTGCATATGAATGCAGCCCTTTGTTCATCTGGATGATTGTGTAAACTGCTTTCGTATTTTGGCAGTAGTTTATACGGTATTATAACTTGATAATGCATGTAATATTACTTAATTTTGGGTGATTATGATTAATCCTAGCAAAAACTGGATTATATTTAATACAAAACCGAGGAGGTCACCCATGAAACTATCTGCTAACCTGGTATCTATTTGGTCATTCGATCACCCATTAAAGCCATGCTTGTTGTTATATCCTCAAGCGTGGCTGGTAAAAGATTCAAATCCTTTTCAAAATCACGTCGTAAACCTAGTCCGGAGGAGTGATTATGAGTGGAATGGACAAAGGAAAAACAGGGGAGTCGAAAGAAGTTCCGGTTGATATTGAGATTATCGAGATTATCGAGATTATCGAAGAAACAGAGACTACTGGAGATATTCAGGACAAATCTACCTATATTGGGGTTGTTGGGAGACCTGTCCCCCCAAAGATATTGATCTTGAAGCAGTAGTACCATTAGAATTCTCGGGCAATTCTCTTTACATGCACCCATCAATGTATCAGAGGATTGTTCCTTAATATCAATTACTTGAGGTTCTCATGAACGATATATCAGAAGAGAAGAAAATTATATCAGAAGAAAAGAAAATTCGAATTACTGCTGATTTTCATCCAGATGCCTATGCAGTACTTAATCGTGTTGCCGACATGCTACACACTAGTAAAGCTGACGCTTTAAGACGAGCACTTGGACTAATCGATTATATTCTTACCATTCAATCCAATGGGAGTGAATTAATCATTGAAGAGAAAGGTGGCAAGCGAACCGTAATTAAGACCTTTTAGACTGTGGATAGATTATTGCAAACTGCCTAAAGGAATACGGAGTCAATAATAGCAGAACAAAAGCCAGCAACGCTGGATACGGCACCAGAGAACCCTACAGTCGAAAAAGAAGGATTCGTCGGGCCCCCTGAAATTAATGTTTCAGGATTCGTCGGGCCGCCTACCAGCCCTGAAATTCATGTTCTTCGCCGTGAAAAAACAAGGAATTATATTATATTTGCGGTGCTTGGCATGATGGCACTAATTGTCTTTATACCTTATTTAGTACAGCCTAAATCAGATACACATTGGAACCTTTTAATATACGCTCTAAATGGTCTAACTGGTATTCTTGGAACTAGTATAGCCTTTTACTTTCGGCTGAGGGATAGAGAATAGACAGTCAACGGCGCAAGGCTAAACTGTCTCTCTAGCTAAAGGGTTGTATTCTTATTTATGAATTGTAAGAGGGAATATTCGATTCATTTATAAATCAATAGCATCTGTATTTATTTCCATAGTTGAAATCGAGGCGTGCCCAAGAAATCTCGAGACAAACCGCATTATCGGCGTCAGAGTTTCGTCACTCTTTCTTGCCGCCTTTTTTCTTTTGTCGTCGGACAGACCAAGTTCTTCTAAGCCGTAGGTCATCGGTGAGTTGATCCCGCGTAACAAAGTGAAGCGGGGAATCCGATCCGGGGTACTCGTCGACAGGCTTTGTGCAGGCGTTTAAGAAGAACCCGCCACGGCGGGTTCTTCTTAATAGTCTGCCTATGGCTTCGATTCCTTGTTCGAGCCGAGACCCGCGGAATGACGGGCCGAGACTGGTGAGGAGTCATGAGGTGGCGGCAATCTGTTCTACAGCAGTAGCCTCACACTTCGTACGACCAATTGGACGACAATAGCAATTTATATGTGAGTCGCGATACGAGTTTTGATCTGCAAGGAACCGACTAATTTGAGTTGGCTGCTCATTCAGCGTAGATTTGGGGGCCGAATATCGTTATCAAGCTTCTGGCCAATCTGAATTACTACTTGAGGTAACGCCTCAATATCGCCCAGTGTTGTACGAAAATTTACAATGCAGGCTCTCAATAAATATTTTCCGTCCAGTGCTGCGTTCGAGATAAACACCTCGCCTCCAGCCTGCAGCTGGGTAAGAAGTGATTCGTTCAACTCGTTTAAATAGGCCTCAACTTCTGTGTTTTTATCGGGTAAATCAGTGGGTACGTAGCGGAAGGTTGTAATACTTAGACTGTGAGACCCAGCCTCGAGATCGGGGGAGTCCTCTGCAATTTGGTAGAGCACTTTTGCCAAGGCAATGTCGTCACCAATCATCTGGATGTAGCCCTCCTTTCCTACTTGGCGCAATCCTAGCCAAACTTTCAGCGCGCGGAATCCACGAGAATTTTGGAGACCAATTTCATGAAAATTGATAGGCGGGACATCCTCAGTGCTCGCGAATTTAAAATAGCTTGGGGTATGAGTAAAAGTATCTACCAAGTGCTGGGGATCTCGGACTAGTGCGCAGCCTGCTTCAAGGGGTGCATAAAGCCATTTATGTGGATCGAGTGCGATTGAATCAGCTTCGGATAATCCCTTCAACTGCACAGAAGCATCGGGCAACATAGCAGCGGGCGCACCGTATGCGCCATCTACGTGAAACCACAGATCGTATTTTTTACAAAGGGCCGCAATTGCGGGTAGATCATCAATCGCGCCGGTGCCTACAGTTCCCGCTGCACCCACAACCATAAATGGCAAAAATCCCTCGTTGCGATCGGTAATGATTTTATTTTCCAGCGCAGCCATTTTCATTTTCTGATCGGAATCTGTCTCAATCCAGCGAATTGAGTTACCGCCCATTCCGAACAGCTCGGCTGCTTTATCTATCCATGTATGAGTCTCTTCGGACACGTAAGCGAGGAGCTTCGGATGATCGCTACTAGCCAAGCCCTCCGTACTAATATCCCATGATGCTTTTGAATTTCGGGCTGCGAGGAAACAGACAAAATTTGCCATGTTGCCGCCACTCACCATAAGTCCGCCGCAGGTTCTTGGATAACCGATGAGGTCAGCGATCCAGCGAATCAATTGAGCCTCGATTTCACTCGCGATCGGTGATAGAATCGCCGCCCCTACATTTGGGTTCACCGCACCAGCCAATAGGTCAGCCAGAATGCCTATAGGAGCTGCAGAGGAGGTGATATATCCCCAAAACCTTGGATGACCATTGTGCAACGAATTGTCAAATAGCAGATCAGACACTTCAATGAGCAGATCTTTTGCGGCTGATCCGTTCTCAGGCAAGACGTCCCCACCTAACAGTTCACGAATAGCTAAATGAGATTTCCCGCTAGTCACTGGTCGCTGCGGCAGATCATCGAGAAACTCGGCGATCTGGTCTACGAGCTGGTGGCCGAGCCTACGAAATTCGCTACCGTGAATCTCTAGTGGCATCTCTCGAGCACGTAACTGCATCCTTTGATCATTCTCGATCATTATCTATACCTCAATTCCAATTTGGGGGAGATTTATAAATCACAATCTAATCAAAGTTAAACATTGATCCGGAATTATACCATATCCGGGCGGTATCGTTGTGCGCATCAGAGCATTGTGGACCACTCGTCGGTAATTGCCAATAAACACTTTAGTGGTCGCCTTAGTCACCGCTGGTCACCATTGGCCAAAATTCTGCCTCGTTTTCCAACCTCTTTTTTGGCCTGTCGAGGAGACCCCAATGATCTGAAAATCCATGTGTCGGCGGTTCAATTCCGTCCCGAGCCACTATAAGAAAGGCCCCTTTTCTCGTCGGGAAGAGGGGCCTTATGCATTTTCTAGAGACATTTTTGAGGAGCTTCAAAAGTGGTCAGAATGGGGTACCTATAGGGCGTTTTCTACTCGTTTTCCTTACCCGTTTTTGAAGCGAGTTATTAATTTTGTCTAGAACCGATTAAAGGGAATATTAGCTAGAAGACTCTGCATTCTCACGAGCTCACCACTTGATTGAGCTTCACACTCACCAGGTTTTATACATTATCTTGTGGGTTTTATCGGGCTGACTGATCCGCCAACAAAGAGCGCTCCAACAGAGGAAGCGTTTTCACCTGAAACCACGGCACCAAATGGTATCTGTGTCATGAATAGGATGCCCAGAAAGGCTCTCTTAACTTTAATCTCAACCTACCCGAAACGATTTGACGATGTACAGAGTACTACTCCATTAAATATTTGATTCAAATCTTTACATTTCTGTGACATTAGCATGACAACGTGCTGTTAAACATTTGATAGATTAAGGCAACCAGGGAGGTAATTGTGCTACATCGCTTTGGACCAGTCAGTCTTTTATTGTGCTTGCTGTCTAGCTTCCTTACGGCTCAAAATGTTTCTGAGTCTAAGTACGAAGCAAGTTACAATCCAATGCTCTGGGTGTCTTACAATCCAAAATCTGACGACATTTTTAATCAGACCTTCACCGTGATAACGAAAAAGATGATTTCGAAAAATGGCTTCGAGTTAATGCGTGGCTACGGGATTGGACATCTTGAACATAAGAGCCGCAGATTCCCTTCAGACTTGAGACTCAGTCCAAGAACTATTCGCAGGATACCTGACAAAGAATGGAGCAGACTGACAATGGTTTACCAGGAGATGCGGGCCGAACTAGCTAGCGATGGAATCCGGCTTGGGCTGGTGGGTACCTTAGGAATAGGCTATGCAAAATATAGCGGGCAGCTTTTTGAAACAGTAACGTACTATAACGATATATTGGATGAAACTGAATATGATCAAAGGTTTAAATCATCCTATGACGCGAG
Organism: Fidelibacterota bacterium; assembly: GCA_004124875.1. GTDB lineage: Bacteria > Fidelibacterota > Marinisomatia > SCGC-AAA003-L08 > TS1B11 > TS1B11. Next base: position 199,437 of record SCKJ01000003.1, read on the forward strand.
TGGAGCCACCTACTTCGCCAGTCTAGGAGCGCGATTGAATCTTGGGGGGATTGTTGTGGAACTGCGCAAGAATTACGGACCTGGCCACGACCAAACGATTAGATACATATCCTTTAATCTTGGCTATGAGACGAGTTCCCTGGGTATATCCATGATTCCTCCTTTCCTCGGGATAGTCGCAGCCATTATGATGAGTCAGCTGACATTTGACTTCGGGGATTCCTTTAGTGGAGCCCTATAGGATGAAAAGAAGCTTACAATGGCGGCCTTTCAGTATAGCTAGATTGCCTAACTATTTCGCTTTAATCTTTTTTCACACAACTTTTATTCACGGGAACAATTCTGGGCTGATGGGTCAATTCCCGCCTTTCTTCAGGTTAGTTACGTGTACACCAAATATGCTTCAAGACTGATAAATCGACATCATCTGGATAGGTCACCTTAAGTCAGCATTGATCAAATTACTGCCACGTTTCCCATACTCTTTTTTATTTTGTCGACGAGACCCAAATGATCTGAAAATCCACTGCTTAGCGTTCTATTTGGCGTGAGCGGTTAATAATGAGGACCTCAAGAAGGCTTACTAAAGACCGTCCTACAGGTTATTATCTGCTTCCTACCCCTCTTTTGTTCTGTGGCCGTTATTTAATAGGAACTGGCGCCAGTTTTAGCCAGTGCGTGCCACAAAGTGCCAGAATTGGACATCACTTTATAGCACAGTTCGTCTGAGGATGAGAACCTTGGTTCGAGCCGGAGCGATCCCGACATTTCGGGAGAGCGGAGACCTATTGAGCGTAGCGAAATGAATCCGATCCGGGGTACGAGAGAGGCAGTCAGTAATCGGCCCTCAGCGGACGCAACCTTCGGATTTGTCTGTCTTTGCCGCACTAACCTGATCCTGGTAGATCTTGTCGCAACAAGCCTTGTTCACTGCGTCTGACTGCAGGCCCCCTTTCTATTCGTGCGTAGATGCACGTTCATATCCCGTCAGCATAATTCCTTGCGCATTACACAAAGTTCTTATGCCAAGCGTTGAAACGTATACCGTCGGGGGGATCGTTCTGAGTTTTACAATTCGAGACGGGTAAAACGACAAATTTCGAGCTGTTTCGCCCGGTCTCCGTGAGCGGGATATAGTCCCGTTTACGAGGGATTATGAGACAGCGGAACTGCGGCAGGAATTTATTGCCTTCAAATGGGTCAACATTTAGATTCCGTGCCGCTCCGGTGATGATTATGTTTGTAATCTGTGTGCCGGGATGAAGGCGGCCAACTGGCTGGGGAGACTAAGATGAACGATTCTAGGAAAACCAAAGCGGAACTCATTGACGAGCTGGTGGACTTGCGAACAAAGGTGAACATGGCCACTGACCAACCCAGCGGCAGCGGCCAGCCTGGAGTTCCCGTCCGTGACCATGAGCCGGGCTCCGACGCCGATCAAGAGTTACTGTTCAAGAGCGCCCTGCTTCAGGCCCAGGATAACTTCAATGGTATCCTGGTGGTGGATACCGGTGGTAAGGTGGTCTCAGCCAACGACCGCATGCGTGAGCTCTGGGCCATCCCGAAGCGCATCTGGAACACCAAGAAAGACGCCCGGCTGTTGGAATACGCCGCAAAGCTGCTCCGCCATCCCGACGAATTCAAGGAGAAGGTGGCCTACCTGTATGCCCATCCGGAGAAAAAATCGCAGGACGAAATCGAATTAAAGGATGGCCGCTATTTCGACCGTTATTCAGCGCCGCTCACTGATTTTCAGGGGAATCATTACGGCCGTATCTGGTTCTTCCGGGACATCACCGAGCGCAAGACTGTTGAGCTGGCCCTTCGGGAAAGCGAGGCGCGGTTTAAGACGATTTTTGAACAAGCGCCTGACGGTATGTATTTGAATGACTTGAAGGGCGTATTCCTCGACGGCAACAGGGCTGCGGAGAACCTGCTGGGATATAGTAAAGAGGAACTCGTGGGCAAAAGTTTCCTGAAGCTGGGCTTGCTTTCTCCACTGCAGCTCCCCAAGGCCGCAAAACTTTTGGCGATGAACGTGTTGGGACACCCGACGGGCCCGGATGAGTTCACGCTAATTCAAAAGGGCGGGGGTCAGCTGCCCGTAGAAATAAGAACGTTCCCGGTGACAATAAATAGTACACCTGCCGTGTTGGGCATTGCCCGGGATATCACCGTAAGAAAAGAGGCAGAGAGGGCTCTGAGGGAGAGCGAGGAGCGGCTACTGACAGTGATGGGACAGGTTCAGGTTGGGATCGGGGTCACCAACAAGGAAGGGTTTCTCCAGTTCTCAAATGCAGCGATGACCAGCCTCACGGGCTATGCAACCGAAGAAATTATTGGACGAAGACCCACAGACTTCCTGCACCCGGATGACCGGGCAATGGCGAGGCAAAGGATCCGTGACTTGGCGCAGGGGGCTCCCGAGGCTCCTTCGGAATACAGGCTGATCAAGAAAGATGGTGAGACTGTCCAGATAGAGATTTTCTCGCGCAGAATCGTGTTCAACGAAGAGCCGGCAATCTTGAGCATTATTTCTGACATCACCGAGCGCAAGGCTTCAGACCAGCGTTTGCGGGAGAGCGAGGAGCGCTACCGCGACTTGTACCACAGTATGCCTCTGGCCTACTTTTCGGCCGACAGATATGGCATCCTAGCCGACATGAATGAACGCGCCCTGGAATTGACGGGCTACAGCCGGGACGAACTGGTGGGCATGCCGGCGATGGAACTTTACGCCGACACGGAGCACGGCAAAGCCAAGGCCATTGCAATAAATGAGCGGGTGTCGGCAGGAGAGCAGGTGAATGGCGCCGAGATGGAGATGCGACGGGCGGACGGCAGCACCGTGTGGGTGAGCCTTTCCGTGCAGCCAGAGCTGGCCAACCAGCGGCGGCGGGCCATTGTGGAGGATATCACCGTACGTAAGGAGGCCGAGAAGGCTCTGCAGGAGAGCCTGACGAACTACCAGTTCCTGCTGAACAACTCGCCCGATCCCGTGTTTGTGAGCCGGATTGCTGATTTCCGTTTTACAATGGTAAACCAGCGGGCCTGCGACAATTACGGCTACACCGTGGAAGAGTTCCTGGAGATGGAGATATTTGACATTGAGACATACGAGCCGGTGCGTGAGGAGGTGCGGGCACTTTATGACAGCACATCCATCGGGCAGGTGCTCAAGGTAGAGGGCATTAACAAGCGCAAGGACGGTACAACCTTCCCGGTAGATGTGCGGTTCACCAAAATCAATGGTGATCTTGCGTTGGCCATTGTCCGCGACATTTCCGAGCAGATGGAGGCCGAGGGTGCGCTCCAGGCCGCCCACGATCTGCTGGAACAGCGGGTGGCTGAACGCACTGCAGACCTGAGCGAAACCAACACCCGGCTGGAGCAGGAAGTGGCCGAGCGCAAGCAGGCGGAAGAGACCATTCGCCAACGGACAGAAGACCTGACGCTGATCAATGATCTGAATAACGCCGTCAATCATGGCGACAGCCTTCAGGATATCATTCAATTGTTATCCCGGGAGACCGCACGGATGTTCTCGGCCCTCGGGGCAGCCGTCTATCTGCTCACTGACGACGATAAATACTTGACCATGCAGAACCTCCCGCTTAAGCCGGCAGTCGTGAAGCGGGTCGAAAAAATTATCGGTATCAAACTGCCAAGGTTGAAAATACCGCTGAAAACAGCGAGTCTCCACTTGGAGACCATCCAATCGCAAAAACCTCATCTATTCAACGATCCCGAAACAATTAAGCGCTGGGCCATGGAATTTGTGGATGATGTGAATTTGCCCCTAAAGAGTTTGCGGTTGCCGGTACTGAAGCTTGTTCCACAGGTACTAAAAATTATCGGCATCCGTTCGACCATGGTACAGCCATTGGTTTCTCATGGGAAAATTATTGGCCTGCTGGATATTTCGAAGAAAAAGGCCTTCTCTGAAGCTGATTTGCGGCGCTTCGGTTTCATTGCCGGGCAGATGACCACCCTGATCAACCGCAAACAGGCTGAAGAGGAAATCAATGCAAGGAATGAAGAACTTGCCCACCTGCACCATCTCGATGAACTCAGCCTCTCCGGAGCCGGGCCACACGAACTTGCCGAAGCATTTTCAGATAGAATTGTGGAACTATTCGGCGGTTACGGCACGGAGGTCTATTTCCTGACGCCCGACGGTAGTGAAATGGTTCTTCAGAATATCGGCCTAAAAAAGAGTGCGCGCGTAAAATTAGAAAAGCTTCTAGGGGATACAATCAAGAATGCCCGCTTCTTCACTGCGAAGGTCAGAGCCTTCCAAAGGGTGATCGAGTCCCGGGAACCTCTCTTTCTAAACGACGACCAGGAAATAAAGGGTCACATCAAGGATCTGCTACACGCTTGGAATAAGGCAAAAGGGTGGAGAGGCAGGGTTCTGGTCGCCTTGTTGGACAAAGTCACGAAAATTCTCGACGCACCCACTTTCTTGATTATACCCTTGCGGTCTGAAGATGACGTACTGGGTGCCGTACAAATCATGACGCGTGGTGATTTGAGCACCTATGATAAGGGCCACATTCTCCGTACCGCCAGTCACCTGAGCAGCCTTATCATGCGAGCCCGGGCTGAGGCAGCCCTTAGTGAACAGGCTCAGATTCTCCAGCAGGTTCATGAGGCCGTCATTGTCTCCGATCTCAACAAAATGATTACCTTCTGGAACAAGGGAGCCCAGGAGCTTTTCGGATACGATAGCAATGATGCGTTGAACCTGCAAATCAATTTCCTCATCGTAGATGACGAAAAGGAAGTCGGGATGGACGGTGCCCGGCAGGAGGCGCTGCAGCAGGGTCAGGCCACCATCGAATGGAGAATGCGCAAAAATAGCGGCGAGACTTTCGTGGCTCGCATCACTTTAACGCCCTACAAGTCTCAGGGGGGCAAGACACTGGGGATTATCCGTACGATTACGGATATCACTCAACAGAGAAAGCTCGAGGAAGAGCAGCTACGCAGCCAGAAACTCGAGTCCCTCGGAATCCTCGCGGGCGGGTTGGCCCACGACTTCAACAACCTTCTCACGGGCATCACGCTGAATGTGGGCACAGCACGCGTCGCCAGCCAGGACCCGGAGGTCGTTGAGCGACTGAGGCAGGTAGATGTGTCCATCGGCCAAGCCCGGGGCATTACACAGCAGCTGCTTACTTTCTCCAGAGGGGGTAGCCCCATTCTCCAGCCGGGAGATATCAGACCGGTCATCAGGGAGGGAATTGCGTTTGCTCTGCACGGCACCAAAGCCTTGGCAAAACTGGATATCGAGAAGGATCTTGACTGGGTGGTGATGGATGAGAATCAGATCAACCAGGTCATTAACAACCTGACTATCAACGCGGCCCAGTCCATGCCCTCGGGGGGCCGGGTTACGGTGCGCGTCCGTAACATCCGGGTGCGCAAGAACGACGACCGTCCGCTGAGCCCGGGCCGGTATGTCCAGGTAAGCATCGGCGATGAAGGCACGGGCATCGTGCCGGAGGTTATGGACTTCATCTTCGACCCCTACTTTACCACCAAAAATATAGGCAACGGTCTGGGGCTGACCTCCTGCCATAGTATTATCGAAAAGCACGGCGGGTGGATTTCGGCGGAGTCGGAAGTCGGACGAGGCTCAACATTTACCTTTTATTTGCCGGCAAGTGTCAGCAGGGAACGGCGGGCGGCCGAGTCTCCGAAAGCCGTTGGAAACAGCCATGGGCACATCCTGGTGATGGACGATGACGACATGGTGCGGCGGGGGTTTCAAGCGATTCTGGAGCTGCTGGGCAACACGGTGGTGACAACCGGCGATGGTGACGGGGCGGTGACGGCTTATCAGGAGGCGCTGGAGGCGGGCACGCCATTCCACGCGGTGATCCTGGATTTGACCATACCGGGGGGCGTCGGTGGAGAAGGGGTTCTCAAGCGGCTGCAGGAGTTGGATTCCGAGGTGCGGGCCATCGTCTGCAGCGGTTACGCCACTGACCCTGTAATGGCTAATTTCCGGGAGCACGGCTTCCGGGCGGTGCTGGTAAAGCCATTCAAGGAGCAGCAGTTGCATGAAGTGCTGGACGAGGTGCTGGCGCCGTCCTAGAGCGCGCAACTTTTGTCCCATCCCGGACTGGCGTGGTTGGCTCACTTATGGCACTCTTGAGGACGGCTCTCCACGGTGGACCTGAGCTCCTCTCCGTCCGGCCGGACAGGTAAGCCGTAGGTCATCGGCCCGAATGTGTCAGGCGTCGCATGGCGCAGTCTGATAGTAGCCAGGATATTGGGAGCAACCGCTGAGCGCCAACGGCTCTGCCGCGACAGTCCAGGATTGCCCTACAGCATGAGAAGCCCTTCTTTCCAAGAGAGATCGGGCTCGGGAATGGGCGGCTGCAACCGCGAAAACAGACTCTTGGGGACGCCAATATCCGCCAGATAGAGTTCACCCACATGCGACTTCGCCCCGCGGGCCAGCAAACCGACTTTGGGCAGGGCCAAGGTCATCGTGGCGGTGGCTTTCACGCACAGGGCGTATTGCAGGCCCAGGTTGGCATCCATACCACTGGGCAGATCGAGCGACAGCACCGGCGCAGACTGATGATTAACCCACACTGCCAGGTCGGCAATATCACCTCTCAACGCTCCAGCAAGGCCGTAGCCAACCATGCCGTCAATGATCAAATGCTGTTGTGGCAGCGCGCCGACCTCGCGGGCAGATATGACGGGAACTTCCAGGCGGCCCAGGATATCCAACTGCTGGCGGGCCGCTGAGCCGGGGCCCGGTTCACCGGCCAGGACTGTCGTTACCCGGCATCCCCAACCGGACAGCAATCTGGCGCAGGCCATAGCGCCGCCGCCATTGCCGCCCCGGCCTGCAAGAATGGCAACGCGCTTTCCGGCGGCGTCCCCATCCAAAAATCGTTTGCCCGCTAAAGCTGCCAGGCGATACCCGGCCTGCTCCATCATCTGCATCAAGGATATGCCCAAATCGACCGTCATGATGCGGTCAACTTCCAGCATTTGCTCGCGGGTTATGGCGGGAACGGCTTGCCCGCTATGTTCGATTTTCAAGGCCAACTAATGACTCTCCGGTTGCGTATCAATGGCGCGCTTACCTTTAGCTGCCGTTGCTTGCTAAGCGCGCCCTTCCGTCGCCGCACGCTGGGCAACTTGTGGGTCAGGACGGCCTGAGCGGCGGCGCTGCCCCTGGAATCGCCGGGCCGGATGGCGGGTCAGCCGCTAGTCGCTGGTTGCCAGCTGCGCCTGGTCCCGCAGCTCCGCCACGGCCGCCTGCAGCTCCTCAATCTGCTGCTGCTGGGTCTTGACCGCTTCGATGAGCACAGCCGTGAGCGTGCTGTAGGCGACCGATTTATAGCCGTCGGCGTCAGTGGTGACAATTTCCGGCAGCACCGTCTCCACTTCCTGGGCAATGACGCCAATTTGGGGGCGGTCACTGAATTTCATATCACTGAATTCGTCCCGGCGCCAATCGTAACGGACGCCGCGCAGGGCCAATACCTTGTCCAGGGCGTTCTCCAGCGGCCGCACATTTTTCTTATAACGCAGATCGCTTACCTGGGTCCAAAGACTGGTACCACCTGCTGCGCCAGTAACGAACAATGCATAGCTGGCGTTGGGAGCGCCGCCCCCTATGGCCACGTCTCCAGCGTTGCCTACTTCCATGTAATAATTGGCGGCGTCCCCGGTGGCGCCATCAGCGGTCGTATACCAATGAAAAAGGGTGTTGGAGGACGAGCCAACGCCGAACTTGGTAGTGCCGTCCTGACCATATTTAATGGCATCACCCACATCGATCGCTATCGTTTTTTGCCAATTGAGTGTTGTCCAAAGAGGGCCGCCGGCCACACGCAGTTTGGCATCCGGGCTTGTCGTGCCGATGCCCACGTCGCCCCCTGTTACTATTGTGAGGTCGAACGAATTATCAGTCCCGAGATGCAGGCTGGCCGGCTCTTTGTTAACTAACCGGAACTCATCGTTAAGCAGAGAAAGTGCGCCGCCAAACGTTCCGCTTGTACCCGTCCCGCTATTCGAAAATATCATGGAAGCAAAGGTGCCGCTATCGTGAATATGCAAGTCCCCAGCTGGAGAGGTCGTCCCGATGCCTAGAGTGCCCGAGAAATCCGCGCTACCAGAAACGGATAGTGCGTTGGACGGACTCGCCGTCCCTATCCCCACGCCCCCGGAGGCGCGGATGAGGAACTGGTCCTCTCCCGTGGAGGCAAAATCGGTATCGGTGCTGTCGGCCCAGACGAAGCTGCCAACGTGGTTGGCTTTGGCCCGGAAGCCGGCCGCCAAGCTGGCGAAGCCAGCAGCGGTGTTCAGGCGACCGCCCGGCACGGTGGCATAGATGCCGCTGGCAGTATTGTTCACTCCCCCGCCTACGGATGCGTAGCTGTTGCTGGCAGTGTTAGCGCTCCCCCCGCCCACAGTGGCGGCAGTCCCACTGGCAATGTTGAGGATACCGCCGGCCACAGTGGCGTACAGCCGGTCACTGGGGGTTCCAGCGCCGTCCCCGGCCCGGTTGTTCCTTCCGCCACCAACGGTTCCGTAGCTATCTGTCACGCGGTTTGGTTCGACGCTATTTCCGCCGCCGCTAATTGTGGCGCCCGCCGCGACGTTGGTAACTGAATTGGCGCTGGACCCGCCAATGACATTAATGGTGGAACTAGTACCGGGTTCCAGGCGCAGGGCACGGGCGCCGTTTACCTTCAGCTCAAGCGCCACGTTGTCTGTTGTGCCCATGAAGTTGGTGCCCGCCGTGGTGCCGCTGTTCCCGGTGAGGGACCAGCCCGCCGAACCTCCCGGTGCCGCCTGCCAGGTGCCGACACCAGCGGCATCTGTGGTGAGCACATAGCCGCTGGTGGGGCTGGTGGTCAGCTTTAAGCCGGTCATCTGCACGGTGCCGGTCACGTCCAGTTTCTGGCCCGGGCTGGTTGTCCCTATGCCCACGTTGCCGGTCCCGTCGATCAGCATCCGCATGGCTCCGGCATTGAAGTCGAATATGCCGAATTTTCCCTGGCCCTGGGTGGACGCGCCACCCGTCGATACAATGCCGTAGTCCCTGCCTCCGGTGCCAGTATTGGTCAGCCGCAGCCCTATGTCGGTGCCACTGCCCTTGATAAGAATATCGTTAATGCCAGAGGCGGTGCCCAGGATTTCCAATCGCGTGCTGGGAACTGCAACCCCAATGCCTACAAAATCCGTGCTGTCCGCCAGCCGCACCACCGTGCCATCATCCACCCAGCCGCCGCCGGACCCGCCCGTGGCAGCCGTTGCCTGCACCGAGCCATCAGGGAACTGGAAGCCCCCCAGGGTGGAATGAATAGTGTCGGCCACCGTAAGGAGCTGGTCGGGGCTGGCTGTCCCGATGCCCACGTTCCCGGACCCTTTGATCACCATCCGGTTATTGCTCCCAAGGGTCTGAAAGAGGATATCTGCGTTGAGGTCTGAGATGCTGTTTTGTATCGTCAGGTCCCTCGATGCCCTATCTGCCGAAATCTTTGCATATTGGCCCTCAAGCATGTAAAATTCGATTCCCGACGCTGCATTGGAAAAGGTGGAAGGATTGTGGATTCGTATCGCGGCAATACCGTTTTGGCTTTTGGATACTTCCAACGGTGCCCCCGGACTCGTCGTCCCAATGCCCACGTAATTCGTGCTGTCCGCCAGCCGCACCACCGTGCCATCATCCACCCAGCCGCCGCCGGACCCGCCCGTGGCAGCCGCCGTCTGTACCGAGCCATCAGGGAACTTGAAGCCGCCACTGGTGGACTCCACTGTTCCTGCCACCGTCAGTTTCTGGCCAGGCGTATCAGTCCCGATGCCCAAGTTGCCGTCGATGGCCAGGTAACTGTTGCCGGACCCGGCAATGTAGGCGTTCCGTCCTGCAGCAGATGCCAATGTCTCTTTCCTGACATCGATATAATTGGCGCCGTCACCATCCCACCAGACTTCCATCGATTGCCCGATTCTTAACACATCGTCCGCATAGATAACCGGGTTATCCCCATGGTCGGCATCAAAGGAGATCGCCTTATTGAGAGCGCCACTCCGGATAACCAGTTTTTTGGCTGGTGTCGATGTCCCGATGCCCACGTTGCCAACACTATCCACAAACACGGCATCGGTGGGCGTGCCGTCGGCGGCATCCAGCGAATTGCCGCTCGAGCTTAAGTTAGGCAGGTTGGTCAACTGCGAGCCGTCTACCGCGGGCAGCTTGGCAGCGGCATCCAGCTGCACAATTTGGTTGGCCGCGGTGCCGGCATCAACGCTGAGCGTTACCGAGCCGCTCGCGCCGCCACCCGTCAGACCGGTTCCTGCGGTGACGCCATCGATATCACCCCCGGTATCATCCACTCCATCGGCGAAGCCGGCGGGAATGCCGCTAATTCCGCCCCAGGGGGCGCTGGTGGCGCTGTCCGCCACAACGGCCCTCAGGGTATAAGGGGTGGCAGTCAATTGGGTGCGCGGGGTCATCTCCGCATCCAACCTCAGCGTGATCCCCAACCAGTAAGGCGTATCGAAGGGTAAATCCAGTGGTTCAAATTTACCCAGAATCACGGTAAACAGACCGTTCGACACAGCGACGAACGGGTGTACCTCTTCCCACAAATTCGCGCCGGCTGATTCCACGTCGTATAATCTGAAAGTGATGACAAAGGAATCGTCCGGAACTGGGATTCCGCTTGCGTCTTGCAGGACACCCTGGTAAGTGATGACCTGGGGGATTTGCGCCGGCGCAGGATTTGACCCAATCAGCAGAAGCCCAATGATGAGTGGCATGCGATTCTTCATAGACCGATCTCCAGTTGTGTTACCGAATTTATGCTACTTTGTAATAATGTCCATGGATTAATAGCGCGCCGGCCTTACTACGCCGGCCTGAACAAATGAACCGCCGTGCGAGCCAAAGGCGGGCTAAATCGAGTCATGCGGGACAAATGCCGGACAGGTAGGCCGGCTTCCGGCTAACGGGGAAACTTGTCAGGCGTCGCGTGGCGCGGGCTGATCGCACATGCGTAGGCGTCAGCTATTCCTAGGATTACCTGGTCGCTATCGGTTAGTTTTAGATTCAAACAGATCACCATTCTTTTACGGCCGTAACCCATATCAAGGAGAAGAAATGAGTGACGATAAAAGTATCGATTATGGTCCTTTAAATGATCTTATAGGCGTCTGGAAAGGAGACAAAGGCCTTGATGTAGCGCCTGAACCCGATGGGGCTGAAGAGAACCCATATTTTGAAACCATCACCTTCACCGCCATTGGGGACGTAACCAACGCCGAATCGCAAGTCCTGGTAGCGCTGCATTATCACCAGATTGTCCGGCGAAAATCGAACAATAAGGTCTTTCACAATGAGACGGGTTTTTGGATGTGGGATGCCAGGGACAAAACGATTATGCACTCTCTCGCTATTCCTCGAGGAGTATGCGTGATCGCCGGGGGAACTTATACGGGCGCAAAAGACCCCGATGGCAACGTGATGCTAGAGGTCTCAGCAAGCAGTGCCGACCATGATTGGCATATCATTGAGTCGCCGTTTATGCGGGAAAACGCGCGCACCACTGGTTTCCTGCATAAAATTACAGTCGGCAACGGAAAATTGTCTTATTCGGAAACCACCGTCGTGGAAATCTATGGAAAGGTATTTGAACACACCGACCAAAATGATTTGCGACTTCAGTGAGTTCGGGAAATGTCGGCTGAGGCCCGGCTTATGATGCGTGCTATCAATCCACCTTTATGCTTTGTCATGCTGGCTCTATGCGCCTGTCGCCAACCGGTGGAGCCAGCGGGAGCAAAGATTGACTGGACCGCCGAGAACTCCATTGTCGCCTATGGCACCAGCCTGACCGCCGGCATCATCGAGCCCGACAGCAGTTATCCAGCGTTCCTGGGGGAGAAACTGCTCATTGAGGTGGTGAACCGGGGGAGGATCGGCGCCACCTCAGCCTGGGGTGTGGCCCATATCGATACCGTTTATATCACCAAGCCTGTGCTGGTGCTCCTGGAGTTTGGCGCCAACGATTTTCTGCAGCAGATCGACATTGACACGGCCGCCAAAAATATCGCCTGGATCATTGAACAGATTCAGGCCTATGGCGCCGAGGTGGCCCTGCTCAACTTCGCCCATCCCGACATGATTGACAGCACTAACCTCCATTGGGTTTTTCAGGATCTCGTCCCCAACATCGGAGCTGATCCACAGCCTACAATGATTTCAATCGGTTTTGCATATGATGCCATGATCGACTCCCTGGCCGTGGCCTACGATCTGGAGATTGAAGACTATCTATATGAAGGTATCGCTTGGGACCCGGCCTTCCTGGCATGGGATGGGCTGCACCCCAACGCCGCTGGAAATCGCCTCATGGCCGGCAATGTACTCGACGCCTTCAAGGAGACTTTTGAGCAGAGCGATATGGTGAAATGAGGGAGGCCACAGGCATCAGCCGGACCGGGAGTGCCCTTCGGCCAGCTCAGGGTGACAGTACAGGGCAGACCTTTGTAGAACGATGACTTCAGGATTTTATGTAATGCGCAAAGATAATTTTCGAAATATCGCCATCATTGCCCACGTTGATCATGGCAAAACGACCCTCGTTGACGGCCTGCTGCGCCAGAGCGGCACCTTTCCGGCCCACCAACAGGTGACCGACCGCGTCATGGATTCCCTGGACCTGGAGAAGGAGCGCGGCATCACCATTACCGCCAAGAACACGGCTATCCGCTACGGGGAGGTGAAGATCAACATTGTCGATACTCCCGGCCACGCCGATTTCTCGGGCGAAGTGGAGCGCTCCCTGAATCTGGTCGATGGCGCGTTGCTGCTGGTCGATGCCAGCGAGGGCCCCTTGCCGCAGACTCGTTTCGTGCTCAGAAAGACGCTCGAGAAAAATCTGCCGGTCATTCTGGTCATCAACAAAATTGATCGCCAGGATGCGCGCATTGATGAAGTGGTCAGCGATGTTTACGACCTGTTCATCGATCTTAATGCCACCGATGAGCAGATAGAATTCCCCATCATCTACACCAACGCCAGGGCCGGGGAGGCGCATTTCGAGGTGGGCGACGACTCCACCGATCTGACGCCCCTGTTCACGACCATCTTGGAGAAAATTCCCGGCCCCCTGGCGGATGACAGCCAGCCGCCCCAATTCCTCATCACCAGCCTCGATTACGATCCCTATGTCGGTCAGGTGGCCATCGGCCGCATGCACAACGGTATCCTGGCCCTGAACCGGTCCTATGCCTTGTGCGGCGCGAAATCGGTGACCCGCAATATCAAGTTTTCGGCCATCTATACGTTCGAGGGTTTGAAAAAGGTGAAAGTCGACCAGGTGTTTTCAGGGGATATTATTGCCGTCGCAGGTGTTGATAATTTTGCCATAGGCGACACCATCACCGATGAGGATGACCCCCAGCCCCTGACCCGCATCGAAGTGGATGAACCGACGCTTTCCATGCTTTTTTACGTAAACAGTTCCCCCACGGCCGGGCAGGAGGGGCAGTATCTCACTTCGCGGCATATCGGGGAAAGACTGCATAAAGAGATGCTCAGCGACGTGTCGATTCACGTTGCAGAGACTGGCCGGCCGGATATCTTCGAGGTTAAGGGGCGGGGCGAGCTGCAAATGGCCATTCTGATAGAGACCATGCGACGCGAAGGGTTCGAGTTCATGGTCTCCAAACCGCAGGTCATTACCCGCGAGGAGGGGGGCCGGTTGCAGGAGCCGATGGAGCGGGTCTACCTTGATATCCCCGAGGACCATGTGGGTGTCGTCACGGAGAAGTTGTCCAGGCGCAAGGGCCGCATGACCAACCTTGAGAATCATGGTCACGGCCGGGCCATGCTGGAATTCCTGATCCCCTCGCGGGGCCTCATCGGCTTCCGCAGCCAGTTTATGACCGACACCAAAGGCGCCGGCATCATGAATTCCCTGTTCGACGGCTACGCAGACTGGTTCGGCCCCATCCCCCAACGCTCCAGCGGCGCCCTGGTGGCCGACCGGGCAGGCAAAGCGACCCCTTATGCCGCCTATGGCATGGCTGACCGCGGGGAGCTCTTTATCGAGACGGGGACCATGGTCTACGCGGGCATGATCATTGGCGAACGCAACCGTGAGATCGACCTGGATGTGAACATCACCCGCGAGAAAAAATTGACCAACATGCGGGCGGCTTCATCGGATGCCACCGTGACCCTGCGGCCACCCAGAGCGCTGTCGTTAGACCAGTCGATCGAATTTATCGCCGAAGATGAACTGCTGGAGGTGACGCCCAAGTCGATCCGTCTGCGCAAGCGGGAGCTCGACGCCGGCAAGCGCATCTCTGCCCGCCGGAGAGAAAAGAAGGGATGAGGGGGGTGCTCCTTCGAGGTCGACCGTATCCAGGGCACGGCCAATCCATTATCTTAAGGCGTGGGTAACCACACTGGGAAGCTGTCTTCCCTGTAGTAGTTGCTAACGGCCACTTGATTACTTCCATCCGGCGCCATTAGAAAAATTTCATAATCCGAACTCATATACCGCCTCGATGAAAATACGATGGCCTCACCCGCGGGTGACCATGAAGGCGATTCATCACGGCGATCTGCATTTGTCAATTGAGTCTTTCCCGTGCCATCACGATTCATAATAAAGACTTCCGCGTCTCCATCTTCCCACGAAACATATACAATACGGTTGCCATACGGCGACCACGCAGGTTGTTCATTACCACCGCGAGGGAATCCAGTATCCCAGTGGTGGGGATTAACTGTATCCGTCAACTGAATAAGTCCACTACCATCAGCGTTCATGATGAATATTTGGCTTCCATCTTCCCATGCTCTCATGCCCGTAAATAAAATCTGGGAACCGTCCGGTGACCAGATTGGCCGGCCAGCCCTCAATGTTGAGTCAGTAAGCGGCAACTTGCCAGATCCATCAGAATTCATCACAGATATTCTGCCATCTGAGCAATACGCAATTTGCGCACCATCAGGCGCCCATGCGGGGCAACTGTTATTCCCCGACGAGGTGAGTGCCTGCAATCCATTCCCTTCAGGATCAATCAACAGTATGTCTTTGTCATCGGTATCCGCAGCCCTGTTTCGCACGAAGGCAATCTGACTGCCATCAGGCGCCCAAGCAGCTGCGCCACAATACCGCTCACCGGTCGCCAGTAGGAGCAGACTCTGGGTATCCATGTCCAGAAGATACAATTCATAGTCGTGGCTTTGATCATTCGCTATGAATAATACCTTTGACCCATCTGGAGACGGCACAGGCGGAGCACACCGTACCGGCATATCTACCAGTTGCTGTTGGTTACTTCCATCGGCCTCCATCCTGAAGAGACTCCAATCTGATCTATCCGGTGTGCGGCGAGATACGAAAACGATATCCCCTTCGATGGGCGGTGGAGTGAATGAACCTGTTGTATGATCGATTTCACAACCGGAAAAGAAGAGACTCAGAATTATTAATCCCGGAAAATATCGGTTCTGGAAGTGATTGATATTCATCCCCTTGGGTCTCATTAATAGTATTGATACAGCCTCATGAATAACTTAATCATATTGGATGAATTCCACCATTTAATTTTTCTGAACGATCTTTCTATAACCTCAAATGAGTATGCGCTATCAACGCATCGATGATCACGTTTGCAGAAAATTGGATACCATTCAGGGCCACCGTGACCCTGCGGCCACCGCGAATGCTGTCGCTGGACCAGTCGATCGAATTTATCGCCGAAGATGAACTGCTGGAGGTGACGCCCAAGTTGATCCGTCTGCGCAAGCAGGAGCTCGACGCCGGCAAGCGCATCTCTGCCCGCCGGAAAGAGAAAAAGGGGTAGGGGGCAGCGCTCTGGATGATCCCTTCGATCCGCCCGCTGGCGGATCGAAGGGCAAGCCTTACTTGAGCAGTACCATCTTTCGATTCTGCTACCTGAATGACTCAGGATGATTTTATTTAAGTAAAACCATCTTTATCGACTTGCTGAACCCTGGAGATACCATGCGGGCCACATAGACCCCCGAGGGCAAGGTCGCTCCATTTATGTCCCGGCCGTTCCAGGTGATGGTATGATATCCGGCTTTATGATACCCTTCAGCCGGTCTGCTGACCTCCCGCCCGGCCAAGTCATAGATCGTCAGATACAGGTCGCCTGCCTCGGGCATGTCAAACCGCAAGGTGGTGCTGGGGTTGAACGGATTTGGGTAGTTGGGATGCAGGGCGTACCTCTCCGGCAGCCCGGCGCCGGCTACAATCCCCAGACTGGAGAGCGCTACCGCCGCGGAGGCTAAACCCAGGTTGTTGTGGATATCCTCTGCCACCACCACATAGGCATGGTCCAGGCCATCTGTCGGCATGGCGATGGAGGCCTCAGTGCTGATGGTATAGGCCAGCGAGGCCCCAGGATCAAAACTTCCAGCTATGCTCTCAAATATGTGGTAGCCCATGAGGTCCGGGGCATACACCGGGGCCCACGTGAAGGTTATCAGCCCGGCGGAGATGCTCGCTGAAACGCTGCCCACTGAATCGGGGGCCAGGTTGTCCACGGAGTAGCCTGAATCGGGCTCGGACGAGTAAAAGATGGGGCCGCCGCTCGGGCTTATATCGTCATAAGAATGGGCGGTCACCCTGTAAGTGAACCAGGGTGTGCCGGCTTTGCTGCTATCTGCCAGAGTGGAGGCCACAAAATAGTATACCGTATCACCCGTGGCATCGAAAGACCCCAGGGCATCCCACGTCTCATTACCCAACTTCCGCCAGATTGAGTAGCTGCTAATAAGTAGTTCAATGTTGTTGGAATCCCGCACGGCCAAAGACAGGGTGTCGAGCCAACTGGCCTGGAAGCGCAGCCTTACCTGCCCTCCCTGGTCAGCCGGGATATCCATAATCGATGCCACTTCAGGGGCGGGGACGACGGCCAAAGGGTCGTCATTGACAAAGGCGAACCTGGACGAATTCTCCCATACCGAGTTAACCCCGTCCCATCTTTCCACCAAAGAATGGGCCAAGGTGTAGCTGTCACTCCAGGTGTTGGTGAACCGGGATAGGGGCGCCCAGCTGGCGGAAGCGACGTCCCACGTGGAGAATAGCCGGGTCAGCCGGCGGTCCTGCGTATCATAAGTATATATAAATTGAAACCCGGAAATGGCAGTCGTACTATAGGTGTTGTTGAAAAAATCAAAGTACCCTTCGTTCTGGAATAGTGTCAGATTTCCGTTGTCATCATAGTTATAAGTAGTTAGGGAAGCGAGGTTCCATATGCCGGCAACATCATCCCAAACTTCACGGCTGCTACTGGCCAGGTTGCTCCCGTCGTAGGTAAGGGTAAACCTGTAGCGGTCAATCCACGCCGGTAAGTCGCTGTCCCAGGTCTGCCAGAGAAAAGACAAGAGATTGCCGCTGGTATCATAGGTATAGGCAGTAAAGAGCAATGAATTGACATAGTCGCTGATTGCCGCGTCCCAGGTCTCGTGAAGGTAAGTGGTCAATTGGTTGTTCGTATAGGTCCAGGTATCCCGTGAATCAGTGACCCAGGTCAAGGTGGTGGTATCCCAGCGCTCATTAAGGTCCTGGGTGTGGTTGCCGTTGGCGTCATAGCTGCTGGTCCACCGGAAGCCACCCGTCTGCTCACCGGTGTCGGTGTTCCAACTTTCGCTCTGGTAAAAAGTCCGGTTGTTGTTGGCATCATAGGTCTGGGTAACAGAGAAATACTTCGCCCAGGCGCCAGTATTGATGTTCCAACTTTCGAACTGATAGTACGTCAAATTGCCATTGGCATCGTAGGTATAAAATGCCTGGATATTGTTTGTCCAGCTAAAAAAGGTGCCGTCGAAGTTTTCGAAAATAAGATGAGTCAGGTTTTCGGCGGCGTCCCAGGTGTAACCGTTACTGCGAGTTGTGCGGAATGCCGAGCCATCCCAGGTCTGATTAAAATAGACTTCAGTACGGGCGGCGGCGGTTTTGGCCAGCCTGAAAGGTGATCCCGGGTTGAGGAAGAGGTGGGGCGCCTCATCAAACAGGGCTCCGGTCCCTTCGCCAAAAAGTAAATCCATGTCACCGGAGGCAAGGGCCTCCAGGGTCATTTCTCCCAGGAGGGTCGGGATCAGCGCAGCATCCAGCGGGCCGTGAAGTTTGAGCCGCATGATCTGCTCAGGCGATTGATACCCGGCCAGCTCAGCAGGGAGCAAGGCCTTTCCCTGGGCAAGGGCGGCATCTGCCCAAAAACATACCGATAACGCGAGGATTGTTGGCAATTTCTGCATGAGGACCCCTGGAGTTTGCCGTTGTGACGGCAGCATAACACTGGCAGCGTCATTTGACTGAACACGAAGAGTACAGTCTGGATTTTGATTATGCAATAGAAATTTATTTCGTTTTCTTCTACCCGCTGGCGGCCGACAATAGTCAGTGGCAGCAGCAGTAGCAGTTCGCCGTAGGCAAAAACCTAAAACCTAAAACCTGAAACTTGAAACCTGAAACCTGAAACCTGAAACCTGTGGCTAGTGGGCAGTTGCAGGAGCAGTGAAGATTCGAGTTTCGGGTTCCCAATCTTCGATCTGCAATCGTCAATCATCACTACTCAGCTATCAGGAGTCTCTCGCCGCGCCGCTACTTGTTGCTCACATGCTCCATAATGCCGCGGATGGTGTTGCCTTGTGGTCTCAGGTCGGCAGTGAGGGCAATATTCTGGCGGTAGGATCGGTTGACATACAGGTAGATACCCGGCACCTCGAACAGTTTCATGCCGTCAGGACTGGCCTCATTTTTATAGGCAGCAATGATGATGACATCCTTGTATTCGTCACCGTTCACGTCCCTGAATGCCACGGCGATGATCTTTTGGGCCGACCAGGTATTGCCGGAGAAACTTTCAAACTCATAAACCGGCTTGCCATTTTTCAACAGGTAAAAATTGAAATTCCCCGAGTTGGTCTCATCGAAGTAGGAGGTAAACAGCACTTCGCCAAAATGAGGGAGCTCCACCTCGAACGACTGGCGCAGCAGCATACGGCCTTTGATCGCAAGGCCCTCTTTGGCGCGTTTGCTGCGCAGCAGTGAAACCATTTCAGTGCGGCCGTTGGAAAGGGCCGCAGCCAGCGGGGAGTCTCCGCTGTTGCTGGCCAGATCAATGTCAGCGCCGTTGCTCAGCAGCATTTCAGCGATGGCTACATGGTCAGCCACTGCCGCCCTGAACAGCGGCGTGATGCCCAGTTCGTTCACCTGGTTCAGTTCGGCGCCGCTCAGGATGAAGAGCTGCGCCAATTCAACATGGCCAAAATCCGCGGCGTAATGCAGCGGCGTATCGCCCTGTTCATCCTGCACATTGACGTTTGCGCCATCCTCGATCAAATCTTCGGCGTCATCCATATCAGGCTCGCGGGCTGCGGCGACGGTCAACAGTTCCAGGCTCAGGACTTCCGGAGATTTATCTTCGGAGCACGAAGCCGCCAAGACGGCAAAGCTGAGGCCGGCCACAATCCGGCGAATTTTTCCAGGCGTGAGTCGGCCCATCATGATTATTTTACGTTGCTCTCATTTTGCTGCCATTGCCCTCAAAAGTTAATGGGCCGCTCAGCCCCATGATGCGCCGCATGAAAGTGAGCAGTTTCGGCCAAGGTCCCATAATGACGGAAGTATCTGCCCTTTTGGCATAGCCGCCGCTGCCGGCTCTGCTCGTGGCCGAAAGGTTGTTTTGCCCGCTTTCATCATCGGTGATCGTGGGAATATCTGAAGGGCACGACATATTACTTTTCCCTGTGGCGACGCTGTATGGGGCCAAAGCTAACACTCATGGTGGCCATTGCCCATGCACCGGGTCACAAATTCTCCGCATTTTCAGGGATGATCAGGGGTACTGGAACCCCGGAAGCACACTATTCCGAACCCTTCCGAAGCTGATATCACGCCCGGCCTGGACTCGTCTGCGCCGGCGACTTTTACCCCGTCTTCGAGATAGGGACTGTGCCAGGTAAAATCAGCTATGTCTTGGAAATTTGGCCCCTGCCGCTTAGTTTCAGGCCCTCAATGCCCAAGTGTCTCGTTGTCGAGGATGAAAAGGAGAAATTGTGAGAGTTGTATACCGAGGTGATCTGGACGGAACAGTATGCGCGGCGATATTGATGGATATAGGTCTGTGCAATGATTTGTCCCAGGCGCATCCCAAAGATATGCAGGATGGGAAGATCGAGATCAGCGCGAGGGACATTCTTTGCAACTTGCCGTACCATCCCGACTGCGCCATGTGGTTTGACCATCATAGCAGCGAAATAGACAGCGCTGATTTTCCCAAGAAATTCAGGGGCTTGGTCGAAAATGCGCCCAGCGCGGCGCGGCTTGTTTACCGCTATTTCCTGCCGGATAATCCTGAGCTCGAAAAATATAGCGATCTGGTTGACGAGACCGATATGTACGACAGCGCTCAACTTGATTTGCAACAGGTTCGCCTGGCCGAAGGGACCATCCTGCTCGGCTTCCTGCTCGATCCGAGGACCGGCCTGGGGCATAACAAGGACTTCCGTATCAGCAATTACCAGTGGTCGATAAAGCTTCCCGAACTGCTCACGAAGCACACCATCAAAGAGATTCTCGCCATGCCCGACACCTTCGAGAGGATGCGCGTCTACGACCAGATGCAGGAAAAAGGGGCCGACTTTTTAGCCGAGAATTCCATGCTGGATGGCAACGTGATCGTATCAGATCTTCGCGGCAAGGATATCATCCCCGCAAACCGCTTCATGATCTATACCCTGCCCGGTTTCGAGAGCGGCAACATCTCGGTGCGCATTGCCGATGGCAAGAAAGGTGAATTTGCCACCATATCCGTGGGACACTCCATCTTCAATCGAACGTCCACCGTCGATGCCGGAGCGCTGTGCAAGCAGTACGGCGGCGGCGGCCACGTAGGCGCGGCCACCTGTCAACCGACCCTCGCGGAGGCCGATAAGGTGTTCAAGGCTATCGTGGCGGCCTGCCAGGAATAGCGCGGGATCTTGCCGGCAAACACCTCTAATGGCCGCTCAGCCCAGCGGGTGTCCAACATTCGATAGGGCTTCAGCTAAAAAGTGAGACTCATGCCGAAAGTAGGTATGAGGGGGAACATATAGACCGGTTGCCGATAGAGGACTGGGGCGGGTCGCCGCCGCAGGGCCAGAGGCAGATTATCATCGTCGTAGGTCATGATCTCGATGACGGACTGGTAATAAAGCACATTTTTCCTGTTATAAACGTTAATGACATCCAGGTAGACCTCCCACGAGCGGTCATTCCATTGGCGGGTATGGGAGAGGCGGATATCCAGCCGGTGGTAATCGGGAAAGCGCCTGGAATTTATATTGCTGTCATCGCCGTAATCGGGCACAAATCGGGGAATCCCGCTATCAGGATCGACCATAATAATGTTGATTAGCTGATCAGGATTGTCGGGGACAGGCACGGTGGCTACCAGTGGTTCTGCCCTCAACGCCGGGGTGTAAGGAAAGCCCGTGCCGTAGCGCCACAGAATGCCCAGGCGCCAGTTGTTATTTTTCCCGAACCGGTAGTTAAAAACGACGTCCAGAGCATGGGGCCGGTCATAGTCAAAGGATGTGCTCCGCGCGATGCCGTTGAAGGTCCTTTCGCGAGTCGTTTTTGCGAAGGTATAGGCTATCCACCCACTCAGGTGGTCATCCGGGGCGAGGGTTCGCCTTTCCACCAACAGCTCCAGGCCGAGGGACTGTCCCGAGGCATCATTGACCGCTTGCGCCAGGGTGACCAGGGCGCTGTCAGCTCGAACCGAGTAGGCATCGGGATCGGTGGGCCCATCTCCGCCACCCCGGTATACGGCATGCAGCCGATCCTGATAAGCCAGCCGCTGGACGAGGAGCTGCTCGAACTGTTTCGCATAGCCTTCCAGTCTCAGGTTCCAGCCCCTGGTTGAGCTGCGGCTGATTCCCAAAACATAGTGAGTCGCCTGTTCCACTTTGACGCCGTCCAGACTGCCATAGGGCGACAGGCCGGAACCGCGTCCCAAATCAAGGACTTTTTCCTGACCGGGACTCTGCACGTACCGGCCCCAGCTTGCGTTCAGCATCGTGCCGATTTCGCCTAATTTGTAGGATAGATTCAGGCGCGGAGATATGAACCCTTGCTTGACTATCCCGTAATAGTCGTAGCGGACACTCGGCTGCAAAGTCAATGCCTCCGATGGTGTCCAAATTTCGTGGAGATAGATATGGCTGCGATTGTAAATCTGAACCTGATCGATGGTATCAGCCACGGCGCCAAGCCAGTTGGGAGCGTCGGAGAGAGCCTCGAGTATGGCCCGGCCAAAGTCGTTAACCTCCATCGAGAAGTTCAACCGGTTGCTGAGCTGTTCCATTCCGGCGCCGGCCTCAAGCAGGTGTTTCTCGAGTGTTACCCGCCACCGGGTGCCGACAGTCTGGCGCACAAACTGGTAGCCTCTCGTGTAAGAAAATTCCATCACATCACCCCCGCCGAAAACCGGAGGCGGCGCGAACATACCGCCACTGACAGGATCCTGAGCCTCAAGGCGGCCCGAAAATCCGCTATCGCCGCGATTACGATACCAGTTGCCGTAGAATGTGCCGTTCAGGCGACTGCCGGCGGCAAAGCTCCACGAAGCGGCGAAAAGTTCGTTGTTGGCGGTATCCTCACCTTCAGGCGAAACGGTGGAACTATCCGGCGACGTAGAGGATGAGTCTTGCTGGCCTATCTCATCCTGATATATAAACTCCGTCTTATCGAGGTTAAGCATGGCAGTGAACTGCAGAACATGACCCGCCAGCGGCCGCAGAACCACTTTCGCCTGAACATCTTCAAAATCAGGGAAGGCCACATCGTTAATGATACCGATCCCTTCAGCAAAAGATTCTGCGAACAGGTCAAAGTGCGTCCTGCGCACGCCGATGATCCAGCCGCCGTTGATAAACGGAGTCTTGCCCTCCAGAGTAAGGTTGGAATTGACCAGATTGAGTCCTATGCTGCCGCCGAATCCCCCGATGCCACCCTCCTTGATGCTCGCGGATAATACCGATGAGAGGCGATCACCATAAATGGCTGGATATCCTCCAGTAAACAGCGCCACCTCCCCGAGCATGTCCGGGTTTAAAGTGCTCGACATGCCGTTGGCTTTGTAGGGGCTGTATAACTCGACGCCGTCCAACAAAATCAGGTTTTGGTCAGGTCCCCCTCCGCGTACCAGCAACTGATTGGTGTAATCACTGACGGCTATAACACCGGGCAGACTCTGCAGCGCCCTCATGATGTCCTCAAATGCCCCTGGCAAAATCTGCAGCTGACGCGGTTTGAGCAGGTAGCTGGAGGGCGTGGCCGACCGCCACGGCTGATCTATGCGGCGCACCCCTTCCACGGTGCTGGCCTCTCCCTCAAGCGCCTCGAGATACAGCAGAATCTCCATCGTGAGGATCTCACCAGCGGGCACGATGAGCGCCTCAGAGTACACTTGATAACCGATTCTTTCTACCTTCAGCTGATACCTTCCCGGTAACAGGGGACCGATGTGGAAGGCCCCCGTGCTGTCGCTGGCATCTCCCCAGAAGGTGTCGGACAGGTAGACATTCACGCTGGCGAGAGGTTGGCGGGACGTGGCGTCCAGCACTCGACCTTCAATATGCCCAGTCCTCTCCTGCGCCCCGAGCGGCATCCAGGCCAGGAGCCAGGCCAGGAGAACTGTCCTCCTGATGAGTCCTTTTAGTGCAGTAGGCAGATATATCATTGGTCGTGCAACTGTGCTTCGATGTTCGTGAAATCCGTTGATCGCCTTAGAACCAGGGTACAGCGTCCAATGTACAAGCATTTATTTTGCTGTCCTAATGGTCTTAGGGATACGGCCCATCTCGATGGAGTATTGCCCTGCTCTGCTCTGATTGCTCCCGTGGGCTACTGGCCGGGAAAAAAGGGTCGATAATAGAAATGACAATCTCTGGAGCGAAACCGGCGCCTTCATCGCTCACCTCCACCTGCACATAATTGCCGGAAACCAGGATTCCCCACGGTCATGTCTGCGGTCATGGCAAAGTTGCTGGCAGTCACTACCGGCACAATTATTGGAGGTTGACGTTTACATGCCTGCAGTGTTAGGTTTGCCGCCGGATCAACCCCGGTTGATCGTGCAGTTGCTGATAATGATTTAAAATAGAGTGAAGCATGAGAGAACAAGCAGCCCGTAGAATAACCGATGCCCGACGAAACGGTCATGATCGTCGTCTTGATAGCGCACCGGTAGAGACTGATCGTAGGAACATGGATATACGCCGCGGGACGGTTCGGCGAGCTGCATCGGACCGCAGGATAGACTAACCGGGTAGAGGTTTACGCCTCCGGTTCAAGGCCATGCGGTTTGCCCGCCGAGGCCAGGGAGACCCTGTCTTCCTCATGACAAATAGATCGCCCCTCAACAGGGGTACCGAGAAAGTTTTCTGCCATGCCAACATCGATCGCTCCCCGGCAAATTCTTTCGACTGAGCGCCTCCTCATCAGGGAGATGGAACTTTCCGACCTTGCGTTCATCGGCGAGATGCTCAACGATCCCACGGTAATGGCGCATTACCCCCGGAGCATCGTGGCGCAGGGACCGCACGCATGGCTGGAGAGGCAAATCAGGCGCTACGCGGATGACGGCCACGGCCTCTGGCTTGCTTTACGGGCGGATAATCTGGCCCCCGTTGGTCAGATAGGACTGACCCTGCAAGACGTGAACGGTGTGGCGGAAGTCGAGGTGGGGTATCTGCTGCACCGGTCCCATTGGGGCTGTGGCTATGCCACCGAAGGCGCCAGAGCTTGCGTAAAATACGGCATTGAAGAGTTGGGGCGAGATCGAATCGTCGCGCTGATCAGGGCCGAAAACTTACCTTCACAGGCAGTGGCGCGTCGTCTGGGCCTGGTGCGCGATGGCGAAACCGTGCAGGACGGACTGCCGCATCTAGTCTATGCCACTGCGCTGAGGCGCCCTTCAAACAGACAGCCCACCCTATAAATTTCTACCCTCCATTTTCGGCGTCCCGCTGAATAATCAGTTGGGGACATCCACGCCATCGCTTTACAGGTGGCCCAATCTCCCAGGTGAGGGCAACTTATTCTGCAATATAAAAAGCCCCCCGGCGTCAGCTGGAGGGCTTTTCATTTCAGAATCTGGGCAGTTAGCGCGCCGTGGTGCCTGTTGTTGCACCGGCGGAGGCCACTGCCCAACTTATATTAGACAATGGATCACCTCCTTTCACTTGTTAGTGGATGCGTTTCCGTCTGCAATTTAGGGCCGCAAAGACCGGGAGCAACATCTATCATTATCGGTGCATAACAGCCGGGGTCGGAGAAGGAGAGATCGCGGACTGATATCACGAGGGCAGAGCCGGGCGGTTACCCGGCCGGACAATCAGAATGGTCCCGATGGGGTTGAGGTTGGGGCAACCTAGAAAGCGGGACTGTAAGGCTCGATCTCCATGAAATTGGGTCCCAGCCTGAGAATGCGGAATGAGGCTAAATTGACTACGTCGCCATCCTCATTGAAGATATTGATAATGGAGGGATCATTGGGATTGGTCTGCCAGGTTCCACCGCGCATGTAGTGGGTGTCAACGGCCGACAGTTCCAGCCAGGACACTTTTCCATCGGCGCTAAAAATGTATCGCTTCCGATACCAGCTGGCAGGAAATGTCTCTGCCGGCGCGGGCCTCAGAATATCGGTGAGCGCACCGTTTTCCTCCTCCTCATATGAGTGATTCCACTCTTGGTAAAGGAACTGGAGGTCGGACTTATGGGTCGGAGTGTCGCCAAAATCCTCGCATGCCGTGCCTGTAATGAGCAATAATGCCGCCGCATATTTCGGGCCAGAAATTCTCATGGGGAGACAATTTATAGGATGGCGATTAAAATTCAAAGATTTATAGTGAAAATAAAAACGGGTAGTGTCCCAGATCACATTTCGGTTCACTTCAAATCACAGGGGCTGTGGATCGGCCTGTTGACCATAAAGGTTTGGATTCCGCCCGATGCTGCCATAATATGCGCGGCATCCGCGCGACGGAATGTCTGCACAAGTGAGGGGACATTGGACCAGAACGTCATTGATCTCTACGACCAGTACACCCACAGTTCCATGGGACGAATCGAATTTCTGAGGCGTCTGGCGAAACTGGCCGGAGGGGCGGCGGCGGCCAACGCCATGCTGCCGTTTATCGATGTCGATGAGGCCGGGCCGGGCCAGGTAACGGTGGACGAACCGGGCCTGATTTTGGAGCATACGGCGTTTGCGGGTCCCGATGGCGAGATTATGGCCTATACCGCGCGCCCGGCGGACAACAAGCAGCGCGGCGGCGTGGTTGTTGTGCATGAGAACCGTGGACTGAACGCCCATATCGAGGATGTGGCCCGGCGCCTGGCCAAGGCGGGCTTCATCGCCCTGGCGCCTGACGCCCTTTCGCCGCTGGGGGGAACTCCCGGGGATCGCGACGAGGCGCGCTCCATGATCGGCGGTCTGGATCGTGCGGCCACGCTGAGGCTGTTCCTTGCCAGCCTGGATATGTTGCGGGACCACGCGCAGGGCAACGGAAAAGTGGGCTGTGTCGGCTTCTGCTGGGGCGGGGGCATGGTAAATCAACTTGCCGTTAACGACCCCAGGCTCAACGCTGCCGTCTCCTTTTATGGCCGGCAGGCCGATGCTGCCGATGTTCCCAATATCAAGGCCAGGCTGATGCTGCACTACGCCGGGCTTGACCGGCGCATCAACGCCGGTATCGATGGCTACCGGGCGGCGCTGGACCAACATAAAATCGATTACGATCTATTCATGTACGACGGGGCCAATCACGCTTTTCATAATGACACAGCGCCGACCCGCTACGATGAGGCCGCTGCCAAACTCGCCTGGAAACGGACGCTTGAACTGTTCGGCAAAACACTGCTGTAGAGCCGGGAGTCGGCTGGCCTCTGTCTGCGCTAACTGAGGGAATCCCCACCATGACACGATTGATGACTGCTTTTCGTTGCGCCTCGCTGATCCTCGCCTTGCCCCTGCCGGCGGAGGAACTACCCAGCATTGGCGGCAAAACCTCCGGTATGCAAAAGCAGTCCGGCTATTTCACCTTTTACTGGGATGCCGATGAGGGCAAGATATGGCTCCAGATTGACCGCCTCAATGACGAGTTTCTCTATCTGACCAGCCTTGCCACGGGTATGGGCAGCAACCCTGTGGGCCTCGACAGGGGGCAAATTGGCAGCGCCAAAATTGTCTATTTTGAGCGCGTGGGTCCCAAACTGTTGCTGATAGAGCCCAACCAGCGTTACCGGGCCATTACGACCGACGCCGCCGAAGCGCGCGCGGTGCGGGAATCCTTTGCGCAGTCCGTTATATGGGCAGCCGAGGTGGCGGCTTCCTCCGGCAAAAGCGTTCTGGTGGATGCCACCAGCCTGATTCTCAGGGACGCGCACAACGTTATCGGGCGGCTGAAAGCGAGGGACCAGGGGTCATTCAGCCTTGACAAGGATCGCAGCGCCGTCTACCTGCCGAGGAGCAAAGCGTTCCCCCGGAACACTGAACTGGAAGTGACGCTCACCTTTGCCAGCGAAGAACCTGGCTCCCAGGTTCGCGAGACAACGCCGACGCCCGGCTCGCTCACCTTGCGCCAGCACCACTCATTCGTGAAACTTCCCGATGACGGCTACTCCCCGCGAAAGTTCGATCCGCGGTCGGGCTACTGGGCCCAAACTTATGCCGATTACGCCGCGCCCCTGGACGCGCCGCTTCAGCAGCGGTTCATCTCACGCCACCGGCTGGTTAAGAAAAATCCGGCGGCTGAAGTAAGCGAGGCGGTCAAGCCCATTGTCTATTATCTCGACCCCGGCACCCCGGAGCCGGTTCGCTCGGCACTTTTGGATGGCGCCAGATGGTGGGCCCAGGCGTTCGAGGAGATCGGGTATCGGAATGCTTACCGCGTCGAGATGCTGCCGGTGGATGCCGATCCCCTCGATGTCCGCTACAACGTGATTCAGTGGGTGCACCGCTCGACGCGCGGGTGGAGCTACGGCGCGTCCATCACCGATCCGCGCACCGGTGAAATCATCAAGGGACACGTCAGCCTGGGCTCGCTGCGGGTCAGGCAGGACCGCCTGCTGATCGAAGGCCTCACGCCGTCATTCTCAACGGCCAACTGTGGCCTGCAGCCGGTGATTGAGGCCGCCTATCTGGCGCAGCTCGATCCCGCCACTGACGCCGTGGAAATCGCTCTGGCCCGCATCCGGCAGCTGGCGGCCCACGAGGTCGGGCACACCCTGGGACTGGCACACAACTTTATCGCCAGCACCTATGGCGACCGTGCCTCGGTGATGGATTATCCGGCGCCGTTGGCTGTGCTCAGCGGTGGCAAACTTGATATGAGCAAGGCCTACGGTGTCGGTATTGGCAGCTGGGATGCCCACGCAATCCGCTACGGCTACAGCGACTTCCCCGACGGCAGAGACGAGCAGGCGGCGCTGGAAGCGATTGTCAGGGAAGGCCTTGCCGCTCGGCTGCTGTTTATCTCCGACGCCGATGCCCGGCCGGCCGGGGCGGCCCATCCTTACGCCAATTTGTGGGATAACGGCAGCGATCCCGTCACCGCCCTGGAGCAGATAATGGCTGTGCGCCGGTACGCGCTGGACCGTTTCGGTGTGGACAATCTGCATGACGGCCAGCCGCTGGCGTTGTTGGAGACCACCCTGGCGCCGCTCTACCTGCACCACCGGTTTCAGATCGAGGCCACCGCCAAAATGCTGGGAGGGGTCAACTACAGTTATGCTGTGAAGGGCGATGGCCAGCTTACCACGCAACCGATTGACGCCGCTGCGCAGCGAGCCGCCCTGGAGGCACTGCTGAAAACCCTGCAGCCGGGTGTCCTTGATATTCCCGAGGCGCTGACGAAAAACTTGACCCCGCTGCCCATTGGCTACAACGACAGGCGCGAGCGGTTCAGGGGGCGCACAGCCGTCACCTTCGATCCCCTGGGACCGGCGGAAGTCGCCATCCGCATGACGCTTGAGTCGCTGCTGCAACGGCAACGGGCCGCCCGGATGGAGCTGCAGCATCAGCTCGACAGTGACTATCCGGGTCTCATTGAGGTGCTGGACCGGCTGCTGGCCGCCACGTGGGGCAAATCTGTCCCCAAGGATGCGCGGCTGGCGGCCCTGCAACGGCTGGCGCAAAGTATGGTGGTCGATGAGCTCATGGCCCTGGCCACCGGCGCGGAGGCGGCTGTCGACGTGCGGGCCATCGCCGAGCAACAACTGCGCCTGTTGGCCGGACAGATTTCGAAAATGCGCACGCACCGCCAACCTCAGGCGGAGGCCCACAGGATTCATATCCGCGACCGTATAGCCCGGTTCCAGAAAAGGGATTACGATGCGGACGACGCGCAAAAACCGCTACCGGCGCCACCCGGCAGCCCCATCGGCAGCCGGAACCGTTAACTTTTTACAGAATCCCAAGAGAATTGCGCAAAAAATCGCGGGGGTGACTTGACAGCCAGAAAACCGAAAAGCAAACCGGCAGCGCCACGGACCGCCATCCTGATTCCCTGCTACAACCAGGAGAACAGCATTGGCCATGTCGTGGGAGCGTTTCGCGCCGTGTTGCCGGATGCGCACCTCTACGTGTTCGATAGCGGGTCCACCGATTCGTCGTCGAAAGTGGCCCGGGAGGCCGGCGCCAGCGTCGTCTTTTCCCCGCGCCGTGGCAAAGGTCATATCATGCGGCATATGTTTGAGGTGGTGGAGGCCGACGCCTACGTGCTGGTCGATGGCGACGAGGCCTATCCCGCGTCCGCCGTGGAGCATATGCTGGCGGAGTTCTGGGCGGAAAAGGCCGATATGGTCATCGGGGTGCGGTTGGAAGACGACAAGACCAAATCGTTTCGCCCGCTGCACAAGCTGGGCAACCTGTTCCTCGCCCGGCTGGTATCGGCCTTTTTCTCCACAAGAGTGCACGATGTGCTGTCCGCGTACCGTATCCTCTCGCGAGACTTTGTCAAAAGGGTCAACCTGCGCGCCGCCGGTTACGAGGTGGAAACGGAAATGACGGTCCAGTGCCTGGCGCGGGGTTTCAGGCTCATCGAGGTGCCGGTCTCATTTGGAACAGAGTCTGACGGCGACCGGCCGCGCCGGTACCACGCGCGGGAGGGGACGGCCATTCTCAAGTCACTGCTGTGGATATTCCGGGCCACCCGGCCGGGATATTTCTTTGGCGTGGCCGCATGGGTGTCGCTGATCGGGGCGCTGGTAGCCGTCTGGTCGCCCACTCGAAGCTATCTGGCCGGCACCGAAATTGAAACTTACCGGGTCATCATCGCCACAGGATTGACCGTCATGGCCGTCTTTTTCTTCACCACCGGCGTGGTGCTGTCGCACCTGAATCAGCAGCATCTGGAGACCCAGAGCTCCCTGCGCACGATATTGAAGGACCGGGGCAAATAGCAGGCGGATAGGGGCGGGTTCGCTTAGGTTACTCGCTCCGGCTTGAACCGATGACCTACGGCTTAGAAGCACAACGGCCTATTGACGGGGGCAGGTGCAAAGTGTGCAATAAATGTGCAATCAGCGCTAAATATTTTTCAGGTCTAATAAAAAGCGTCCGGGCGACTTCTCAGCACTCAACAATTGCGTGTGTTTAAGTTTTCGAACGACAAAATTTTGAATAACAGCCCTATTGTGAGGCTTGATACGGCAGCCCATTACAACCTTTCGAATTGCTTGATGTGGTAATTTCAAAATGACATTATTTTGATCCCAATCGAGGAGCCGAAACTCATCCTCGTATTTCCAATGATTCGACTTTGTCATGAGGAGATTTACCATATCATTCTGCCAATGCGAAGACATCATGGAGTCATAAAAATTAATATCTGGATATTTAGGCGAATAATCAACGCGCTTAAGTTCAAGTAGACGGGCTTTTTTCATCAATTCCCATTGAACTCGACCTAAGTGTTTTGTATCAAATCCAACACAAAACCCCTCATGGTCCGATGCATAATGTGCCCACATCAGTAAGTTGTCAGGCTTTGTCGTAAGACTACAAATCCCGAATTTGTTATCACTAATCTTCTCTTGGTAATCGTTAAACCATTGGCGATGACCATCTGGATCACTATCTATATCATCAAGCCATTTCTTTGCGAGTAATTGCCTTTTTGTACTCGCTAATCCAGGCGTAATACCTCCAACTACGCCTTCTGCCCACTTTTGTCGAAGCACAGGGTCATTGACTTTATAATTGTAGTGTAGTTTCGAATCAAATGGATCATTGAAACTTCTGGGTGAAGCAAGCCAGATTTCAGAGTGCCTCAACAGCCTTAGCGAGTATTTAGCGAACGGCACATATTTGTAAAGAATGTCTGGTGTATCGGTTGGTTGCAATCCTTGCTTTCTATAGTCTGTCAAGATCGAATGCTCCTGTGTCCGCAAGATCCTAAATATTTCCGGTCCATCAAATCTGGATAGCCATTGCGGTTCTCATCTGGTGGATATACCAACTAGTTGCACTACCCCTTTTCTGGTCTCAGAATTATGCCCATCATCCAATTTTAAAATCGCACCTAGAGCAAAACCAAAATTATCGTATTTCCCGTTCATTCCTGATTTCGCAAATGGGGTCGGCTGCTGCGCCCGCGACCCAGGGAATGGTGGCCTCAGGTATATTACTGCAGTGCACACGAGGTCACTTTCAATTATTTAATAGCACCGAGACTGTATTGCTGCTCGGAATAGCAACGGCAAGATCAATATCTCCGTCACCGTCTAGGTCAGCGGCCGAAAGGGAGTAGGAGCCACCCCCTGGCATATAATTCACAGCAGCATCGAAGCCGCCCGTACCGCTGTTGAGAAGGATAGACAGGACTGTGCTCTGCCTATTAGCAACTGCCAAGTCAGAATCTCCGTCTCCATCGAGATCTATAGCGACTATTGAATTTGGGTTAAAGCTCGCCTTGAAATTCACGGAAGCGGCGAAACCGCCTAAGCCGTCGTTCAGTAATATTGCGTTATCGCTCGACGAAATCGCCACAACCAGATCAACATCCCCATCCCCATCGAGATCTGCATCAGTGATAAACACTGGACCATTCCCTGCGCTGTAGTTCACGGCGGTGGCAAAACTTCCCGCGCCGGTGCTAAGTAATATCGAGACGTTGTCACTGGATTGGTTTGCAACGGCCAGGTCGATATGACCGTCACCATTAAGGTCAGCAGCTGCAATAGACCGGGGACGATCCCCCACACTGTAATTGACGCGGGTGGCGAAGGTACCGGAGCCGCTGTTTAGAAGGACAGAGACGTTGTCACTGGATTGGTTTGCAACGGCCAGGTCGATATGACCATCTCCATTCAGATCGGCAGCGATTACTGACGCAGGGCTATCATCCGCATCGTAATGCAACAGTGTGGTGAAAGAACCTGTGCCATCGTTTAGTAAGACTGAGATCCGGTCGCCGGTCGAATACACAATAACCAAGTCAACATCACCGTCATTATCCAGATCTGCCGAGGCGATGGACTGGGGATTATTGCCCGCATTGTAATTCACACCTGTGACAAAGGTACCGGTACCGTCGTTACGTATTACCGAAATATTCCCGCCATCAAAGTTAGCAGTTGCTAGATCCACATCACCATCCCCATCCAGATCTGCGGTGATTATCGATTGGGAGAAGGCCCCTGCGTCAATGAGAATCGCATTTGCAAACGTACCTGTCCCGCCAAGAACCTCGGTTATAAAATTCCAACTGAAAGAGTTGGTGAGATCTGCAACAATGCTAGCCTGGATACCAGTTGTCAACGTGATACTGATTTTTTCACCCACCTTGAATGGTGCAGCTGGCGTAAAAATTGTGGTTGCGCCCGATGTGCTGTAGGTTCCCGCAACCAATCCTGTCAGACTCCCCCGCACAACCATCGAATTAGCATTAATAGATGTAGCATCCATTTCATGACTGAAAGAGACAGTGATTGGACTGGTCAGAGGTACGTTCTGAGCATTTTGAGTGGGACTTTGGGAAATGACTTCAATTACTACTACGGGCGGCGAAGTATCATCCTCGGGGGAGGTGTCCGTAGGCTGAGTGGCATCAGTGCAACCAATGATCACAATCGACAGACCGATAAGAATTTTTAAAATCGCCTTCACTATTTTCTCCCCTGCATATTGGACATGCCTATTACACAAGATGTTGGGCGGATCAAAAACCAACCTTTATGCGACCCTCTACCCCTCACTGAAAAACGGGCCAAAACAGCCTTAAACCGGTCTTTTTACTCGTCTCGAAATGTAAATCTCAGAACGTCCCCCGCATAGTCGTTTTTGATACAGTTCATTAGTATAAGAACGCCGAAACACCGGGCGAGCCGCCCCTGCCATCCGGTTTCAGGTTACAAGTTTCAGAATCCTGCCACTTCCAGAGTGAGAGTTGTCATTGCGAGGTCCCGAAGGGGCCGTGGCAATCTAAGGGATTGGCATCAGGAGATCGCCACACCCGGATTACCGGATTCGCGATGACAGCGGAAGGGATAAGTTTCAGGTTGCAAGTTTCAGAATCCGGCCACTTTCAGAGAGAGGATTGTCATTGCGAGGTCCTGAAGGGGCCGTGGCAATCTCACGGTTGGTCCAGGGGAAGATCGCGTCGCCCAGCTCGCGATGACGGGACTCGGGGAGGCAATCCCAGTATTCAATCTTCAATCGTCAATTGATAATGCCCGGCAGTGAACGCCTCCCTCCCACCCTTCGAGAACCTCAGGGTGACTGAACTTGCCACTGCCACTGTTACAGCAGCCCCTGTTCCGCGAAGGAGAACAGGTCGTTGCCGCCGACTATCAGGTGGTCGTGGACCTGCACGTCAATGGTCTCGCAAGCCGCCTTCAGCCGTTTGGTGATGCTGATGTCGTCCTCACTGGGGGAGGGGTTTCCCGAGGGGTGATTGTGCACAAAAATGACGGCGGCGGCATCGTAGGCCAGCACCAGCTTGATCACTTCCCGCGAATAGACGGCGCTGGTGGTGAGCGATCCTTCAAAGAGGACTTTCAGATCGATGACCTGATTCCGGCCGTTGAGCAGGATGATCAGAAATTGCTCGCGGTTGCGGTTCTTCATGTGGTGCAGCAGATAATCGCGCACCATGCGGGCGGAGGTGGCGTAATCCTTGCCGATGATTTCTTCCCGCAGATAGCGGTCAGCGACGGCCTGCACCAGCTTGAGGCCGAACAGGTTTTTCTCGCCCACGCCGTTGATGGAGCGCAGCTGGTCATCCGCCGCTTCGAGGACGCCCCCCAGATTGCCGAAGCGCTTCAGCAGGGCCTTGGCGGTGGGCTTGTGGTCGGGCCGGGGGTCGGCCAGTTTCAGCAGCAGTTCGACCACCTCATAATCGAGAAAACCTTCCAGGCCGCTGGTCAGAAAGCGTTCCCGCAAGCGCTGGTAATGTCCCCCTTTGGAATCCGGATTATCGGCCACATCTACTCCTGTGTGGATCTGTTGCGAGGAGAAATTGCACAGCTGGTCTAGCTCTTTGCAACCCTCAATGGATATAATAAATTGCGCGATGCCCGAAGACCGTTTCAACCTTTTATTTCACGTCTGGCAGAGTGAGCAGTCAATTTTGTCTCGCGCCGATCAGAAAGCGTACACCTTGCTATCGGTACTGGGCGTGTTTATGGTGTTTTTCATCGCCTATTACCGGCTCATGGAGGTCAATATATTCATCGTCGGCATGTTGACGGTCTACTTTGCCTCGGCGGCGGTCACCATTTATCAACTGATACGGACCATCATGCCCCGATTTGACAGCAGCGCGACCATGAAGCATCCCGATGATCCTCCTGATCCCACCTATTTCGGAGGGATTCGGCTTTACGAGTCGGCGGACCACTATTTCAATTTCATCCGCTCCCTGGACAGCGGAGACGACCGGTCAATCAAGTTTCTCAGTGCTCAGGTGTATGCCCTGGCTCAAATCAACTGGACAAAAAACCTCCATTTGCGGCGGGGCATGATGTTTTTCTTCGCCGCCATTTCTGCCGAGCTGCTCATGG
The DNA here is from genome assembly GCA_004124875.1 of Fidelibacterota bacterium. GTDB lineage: Bacteria > Fidelibacterota > Marinisomatia > SCGC-AAA003-L08 > TS1B11 > TS1B11. The sequence continues at coordinate 234,521 of SCKJ01000003.1, forward strand.
TCCTGTCTACTTTTATCAAAATGGGACTCAAACAGATCCAGGGCTAGCTGCTGATGACCCGCACCTCTATATCGCACGGTATCCAAATCATTAAACGCTTTCGCTGGAGCATGGCCCACCGGCTGACCCACGGCTACAAGGGGCGTTGCGCCTCGCTCCACGGCCATGAATATGAAGTGGGCGTCACCGTTTCCGGAACCATGGATGAGATGGGGCTGGTCGTCGATTTCGGCGATGTGAAACGCGTATGCGGCGGGTGGATCAAGGAACATTTTGACCATACAACGGCTGTCTATGAGGGCGACAAAGCACTGCTCGATTTCCTGGTTACCGAGGAGCAGCGGCATTACGTCCTGCCGTTCAACACCACCGCCGAAAACATTGCCATCTACCTGCGGGAGCGATTGCAAGAGGCGCTGGACCAGGCGCTCGATAAAGAGCTGAGCATTATCCGTGTGACGCTGATGGAAACCCCCAACAGCTGCGTGGAGACGACCTGAGTCGGCCCGGCGATCAGGCTTACCGCACCCTTGTTTCGACTAAAAACGTTTCTGCTGGCCCTCTCCATGATGCAAGGGAGCGCTTTGCGGCACACCCTCTTTCTCGTGGTGGCCACCGGCGCCTGGGTCGCTGGTCTGGTTTTGGCGGGACTGCCGGTGACGCTGCCGTGGACGCTCGCCGCCGCCGCCGGTCCGGTCCTGACGCTGGGTGGTTACATCGCCGGCATGCTGTGGCCGTATTGGAGAATCAACTGGATCGTGCGTGCCGGCGTCATCGAAACGGCAGTGGCCGCCATCTGGATCTGGATGGAAGCGCCACCCATCGCCGCGCTGTTGCTCACCTGGATGCCCCTCGCTGTGGGGACGAACATGCTGCAGTACCACGAGCGCAAGAGCATCTATCGCGCGCCGGGCAAAGGATCCCCTGTAGTCGGTGATCCCTTCCCCGATTTTGACCTGATTGACCATGCAGGCCGCCAGGTGAACCGGTCCGCAACCTTGGCCGATGGCGCGGTCCTGTTTCTGTTTTACCGCGGGGACTGGTGACCATTTTGCGTCACTGAGCTGGGGCAGCTGCAGAAGTACTATCAATCGTTTCAGGATCGAGGCGTCCGCATCTTCGCCATATCTGTCGATTCCCCGGAGCAGAATGCCAAGCTGCGCCGCCGTCTCGGGTCAGGTTTCACCTTTCTCAGCGACTCCGGGCTGGCGCTCATCAACCGCATGGCCATTCCTTACAAGCGTAGCGCGCGAGGGGAAGGCCCCCTGGCCATTCCGTCCCAGTTTCTGGTGGACCGCTCAGGCGTGATCCGGTGGAAGTATATCAGCGATACCTGGCGTCGCCGGCTGCCGGGGAAGAACGTACTGGCGGCAATCACGGACGCCATGCCGGTGGTTGGGAACTAAATCAGGCGCTGGTACTCGCTTAAATCCAGCTGCCACACTTTTACGCCGCAATACCGGTCGCCCTCGGGGCAGATCGGCTTGGCGCCCGCCATATGACGCGGGGTGCAGGGCGGCAACAGAAACCGTCCCAGGCGCGGATGGACTTCGCGCACCTGCTGGGCCTCATCGACGCTCGCCCGCCAAATTTCCTCCTGGGCATTGTAGCAGAGCCGCATATGATGTTTGTGCAGCAGATTCAGCAGGTCGGCCGACTCCGTGAACCGCACGGCCACCGCGTTGGGCAGCAGGTAGTTGGCCTCTTCATCACTGACTCCCATGCGCTTCAGGCGGCCAATCCCATCCCATGTTCGAGTCATGGTCTCGTCGTAAAGCCGACGCGAGGCCTCGTCTGTCTGAACCAGCGTAGGGGTGATGTAATCGGGATCGCCGGAAAGCTGCATGGCGAGGGCGGGTCTGCTTCCGGGAGTCATGCGGTGGCGCTGATCCTGGCTGTCGGCCGCGTGGGACAATTTTTTCCTGAACGTGTAGCCGGGATGGTTGGCCGTCCGGGCCAGTTTATCGTGCGTGGTCAAGTTCAGCGTTTCCCCATAGAGAGCGTTGCGGGTGGGATCAAGCGCCAGCTCGATGGCTTCATCATCACTCAGCTCGGTGCGCGGCCGCCCCAGCACTTCGCGGACGGAATCGGCCACGACCTGCTCGGCATTGACTTTGTAATCGATGAGGCGGGACGTGCGCCCCTCCAGGGAGGCATCGAACTCTGCGGCAAACTGAGGCGCAGGCGCCGCCTCTTCGAGCCACGGAAACAGGGCAAAATCGGAGCGGTTAAGCGGCTCCTGAAGCACAATTTTGTATTGCGGATCATGCGCCAGCACAGCGTTGACCATGAGCTCCACCACGCGCCGCTGCTCGAGTGGCACGTCCCCCTGCTGGCAGATGCGCCAGTAACGCAGCAGGGTCACGCCGCTCACGGTATGGTAGAGGTGAGCGAGCGTTGCGATAGGCGCCACGTAGCGGGCCGCTTCCTGGGTTATTTTCAGGATCGATTTGCGGTGTTCATCCTTCCGGCGGCCGCGAGCGGGGAAGAGGCGAAAATATTCCGCCTCGGCGGTGGGGAACAGGGATTCTCGCAGAGACCGGTAAGCTGCCAGCTGCATTTCGACTGTTGCAAGATAGACTTCCCGCGCCGCACTGGAGATTTGTGGCATATAGATGGCGTCGGCCTTGAGGCGCACATAGCGCTGGCTCACCTGCTCGGAATTGTAAAAGGGGTGGCTGTGCAAAAACGACCAGATGAACTGCCGTGAGACGCCGCTGAGGGCAAATTGAAACTGGGCATGCTGAAAAGTGGTGTGGTGCCCAGCCTGGTAGATCGACTCTGCGATGGCCCGGTCGCGCCCCTCCGCGGTGAGATCAATGGCGCTGTCAAGGATAATCCCTTTGCCGCTGTAACAGGTGCGGGCAGTGGCGATGGCATTACTGAAGGGTGTCGAAAACGCCTTGACGAGCTCCACAACCGGCTGGGTGCTGCCTGCCGATGCAACACTTTTTGACGTTTTTACCGCTTCGGCCATAGGCTCATTATTACCAGCTTATCCTGGCGCGGGCCACAGCATAAATCCTACGACTCGTAGATTTGCAAAAATGCGCTAACCACCGCAGGATTGCCTCCGACCAGGCCCGGCCGCGTTGTGACCTCTTCCTTGTTGTAGGTCATGATCTCGCCCCCCAGATGGCGCAACTCTCCGCCTGCTTCCCTGAGCAGGCAGTCGCCGGCGCAGACGTCCCACTCGTTTTTGGGCCGCAAGGTCGCGAACATATCGTGCTTGCCGGCGGAGACCAGTCCCAATTTGTAGGCAACGCTGCCGATAGGGACCAGGTCCCGGAATTTGCTTGCGTAGGGCGTCCACAGCCCTTTGCGCGTCTCCGAGCGGCTGTTGAGGATGTCCATCTCGCTCAAATCGGTTTTGGTGGAGACCTGGGTGGGGACGCCGTTGTAGGTTGTGCCTTGCCCTTCGCTGGCCACGAACAGTTCCTTCGACACGGGGTTGAAAAGTACGCCGATAATGGGTCTACCATTTTCAGTCAGTGCCACGCTGACGACAAACTGCGGCACCCCTTCGATAAATTCCACGGTGCCGTCCAAGGGATCGACCACCCAGACACGCTCTCTGGATAGCCGCTCGTCGGTGTCGGCGGTCTCCTCGGAAAGCCACCCGTAGTCCGGAAAATCATCGCGCAACCGCGTCTCCAAGTACGCGTTGGCGGCGTAATCGGCAGTGGTGACAGGGTTGCGGAATCCTTTGTCGTGAATCTCGTAGTCCGCTTGAAAGTAGGTCATGAGAATTCGGCCCGCCTCCTGTGTGGCATCGATGGCGGTGGCAAGGGGGTCAGGCATGGATCAATTTACGACAGGGGCTTGCGCAGCTGTAATCTCTTATTAACGCGCTTTGGCGATTCCGATGACACCGCTGGCGACACGGCTACCCGCAGCCCCCGTGGGCTGGGAAATTAGGTCGTCAGTCGGGGCATTCTTTCCTATTTGAAATAAAGCTGGACACGGACTCCCACGGTGTTGCCAACCGACTTGTGGTTGCAGGACTTCATGAGGTCGTAGATACGGTTACCGAATTGAAAATCCGAGATCAAAAGCGCGATGGGCTCCTGAGTTTCCACCATCCAGCCGCGATTCCTGGGGGTCACGTCAAGCGTCGCAGAGATATCCCGGGCAACCCCATTGAGCACGATGCTGCCACTGGCCCGGATGGAATAGGTCTTCCCTTCCCTCCAGGACTTGAAAGAGCGCTTTCCCAAATCAAACTGGTCAAATACGACCACCGCATCGCCTAAATCGCTCTCCATGCTGCGAAAGAAGAGGTTCAGGATCCGATTGTTCCGTCCTGGCACAGCGGTATCTAAGGAGTTGATGTCGATGAGCATCTCCATCCGTTCCGGCCCCTTTTTGTTCATGGAGATAACCGCCAGATAATCCCGAAAATAGCCCAGTACCTCAGCGCTCTCGTTCTTCGCAATGCTGAAGGAGATTTCACCCACACCCAAGGTGGAGACCACCCCATCACCCCCTTCTATCAGGGATTCGGCCAGCACCGCCTTCTTTAGAAAATAGATGGTCTTGGCCGCATAGACATCCTCCAGCGGGATATCCCCCGGTGTGTGGTCGGGATCTGGATGGATGTTGGACGGGTCGTTGTAAAAATGCTCCCGAACCTCTTGCGTCCCGGCATGATGGACAACGGTCCGGCCGATGACATTGTAGGGTCCATCAACCGTCGGGCGGGTATCTCCCAATACCATCCGCGCTGTTCCAGCCACATCAGTGGACACGTTCCCCAGGCCACCCACGTGGCGCTCTACCGCTGCGGCCCGGGTAAAGAGGGCGTGAGGTTGCCCGTCACCGGCTTGACGGGCGAAGCCGCTAAGGGAGAGAATCGTGGTGGCCAATGCCACGGTGATCCAGAATGGGTAGGTGCGCATTATGGCTGTGTCCTTTCGCGCTCAGGCGTGTGGGTTATATAAGCCGTATTATTGTGGCTGTAAAGAGGTCAGGAGCTGGTACAATCGCCGCTGGCGAGTCCAATCATAACGAACTGGACTATGCGCATGGTGATTATTCCTTCAACTGAAATAAGACATTATCGCTGTACCGAAATTACCTCAAGCGCGAGAACAGAACAAGGGTCTCCCCTGCACGGGTGATTGTAATGTAGATTCAGAACCGGTTGCCATGAGATCCATCTATTATTACTGGCTGATGCTGCACCCCTACACTTCGATGGCAGTGGCGGTGGTCACGGTGATCCTGGCCGCGCCCCTTGAGGGAGCCATCCATTACGGCCGCCTGGGGCACATCGGACTGACGATGCTGCTGGTACAGTTTTCAATCGGTCTCAGCAATGACCTGCTGGACGAGCCGTTCGATGCCATCGCCAAACCGGATAAACCGATTCCCGGTGGCCGGGTCAACCGCCGGGCTGCCATCGCGCTGCTGGCAGTCCTGGTCGCGGTCGGCTGGGCGCTGGGACTGGCCCTGGGTGGCCTTGCATTTTTAGTCATGATCCTGGGACAAGGCTGCGGCGTGGTCTACAATCTGGGGGTGAAACGGACAGGCTACTCCTGGTTGCCACATGCCCTCGCCGCGCCGACATTATTGCTGTGGGTCAGGGTTGTCAATGAGACCGCTTCACCGGCCATCCTTTGGGCCTACCCGCTGGGATTGCTGCTGGGCCCCGCCCTGAACATAGCCAACCAGCTACCGGGCGCCGAGGAAGCGGCCGTCAGCGGCGAGCATAACCTGGTGCATCAATGGGGAGTGGTAAAAGCCCGGCGGCTGGCTGCGGCGCTGTTTATGTTGGCGGCGCTATCAATGCCGATGGTGGTGAAAAATCTGGGCAACGACGCCGGTTTGGCGGAAAAAAGCGCGCAGGTTGGCATCGCCCTCAGTCTGCTTTTCCTGCTGGTGGCCGAAGCGGATCGCAGGATCTATCTCTGGCCGTTGGCCCTGTTGATAGGGGCCACCTTGGGAGTCGGTTTTCATCTCTCCGTGCCGTAGATCAATCACGGGCGCGGCTGCACTGCGGCGCTTCTGCCGGACGAGAAAAAATTTAGGGAAGAAATTGGTTCGCTATTTCGGACTGTCCATTTGGTCGAGCAGCTCCTGAAATCGAGGATGGCCATGCAGAGAGGTCAGATCGCCATCGTTTTCCACCCATCCTCTGTTACTAAAACCCGCCAGCAAGACCTTCGAAAGGTAATCGAGCGCTTTTTCGGTGTCTCCTGCCCGGGCGTAGCAACAGGCAACGTTGTATACCGTTGTTAAATTGTCAGGGTCGATGGCGAGGGCACGCTCGGCAAATTCGAGGCCTCTCTCCCGCTCACCCTGGCCGATCAGCAATGCTGCGCCAAGGTCAAGTGCACGGATGTCATCCGGGTTTAGCTCCAGGCGTCTCTCGATGATTTTTATTGCCCGCCGCCGGGCCGATTCCATTTGCACAGTGTCGCCCAGCTTATCATATACGGCGACGACTAGGCTCAGTGCCTGGAAATCCTGTGGGTTGACCTCTGCGGCCTTTTCAAACAGTTGTGCCGTTCGCTCCATTTTTCCCTGGGCCCAGCATGTGCGGGCATACAAATAGTATGCCTCGTATAGTTTATCATTCATGCCAATGGCTGTATCAAATTCGCTTTCAGCCAGATCGTATTGCCCATGAAGGGATGCGGCCCAACCATGAGAGACATGCGCTTCAGCCAGGTTAGGACCCAGTTCCAGGGCTTTCCCGCTGGCCTCGATGGCGGCCTCGACCTTGCTCTCAGCCGCGCCGAAATAAAGGTAGGACCAGGAATGGCAGTCGGCCAAACCCGCATAGGCCCGGGCAAACTCCGGGTCGATTTCTATGGCGCGCGTGAACATTCCTATCGCGAATTGCAGGCTCTCCAGGTTCGCCCGGTGGAAAAACTCACGTCCCCTGAGGTAGTAATCGTAGGCTTCGATGTTGTCGGTGGATTGCGTTACCAGCTGCTGCTCGCCTCCCAGATTGATTTTCAATGCACTAACGACAGTCAGGGCAATCTCGTCCTGGATGGCGAACACATCCTCAAGTTCCCGGTCATATTTCTCAGACCAAAGGTGGAAGCCGTCACTCACATTTATGAGCTGAACTGTTATGCGCAGCTGGTTGCCCGATTTGCGAATGCTGCCTTCCAGCACTTTGTCGACGCCCAGTTGGTTCCCGATCAAACGGATGTCTTGCTGCTTATTCTTGAAAGCGAATGCCGAGGTCCGGGCTACAACTTTCAGGTGATCGACTCGGGCCAAGGCGTCAATCAGCTCCTCAGTCATGCCATCGCAGAAATATTCCTGGTCTTTATCAGGGCTCATATCCACAAAGGGCAACACGGCTATAGCTGGGACCGTCCTATCGGCGCCGGAATCATCCTGGGCCTGAGATGCTGTGGTGAGGACGGTATAGACATCCACCGGTTCGGCAATCCCCTTGAGGTCTTTCCGGCCCAGGTGACCCGTACGGAGGCCCGATTGATTCCGGATATCCGCGTAGACCCGCTCCGAGACACAGATGCCCCCTGGCTCGGCCAGCGGTTCGATGCGCGAGGCCACATTCACGCCGTCGCCGAAGACATCCCCACCCCTGAACACCACATCGCCGATATGGATGCCGATACGTAGGGTCAGATCCTGATCATCTGCCAGGGAACGCTGAATTTCCACGGCACACTGAACCGCTTCCACGGCGCTGGCGAAGGCAGATAGAGATCCGTCACCGATTTCCTTTAGCCACTCACCGTTGGCGCCCTCAATGATGGGCTTAAGAATCTCCCTGTTCCGGTCCAGGAGCTCCAGCGCCAGGCCTTCATCCCGGGACATCAGGGCTGTGTACCCAACAATGTCAGTGAACATGATGGCGGCGAGGCGGCGTTTAGAGTCGCTCATGGAACCTGTTTCTCCAGACGGAAGACTTTCCGGCGGCGGAGCTCATTGACGAAGGTAGATAGGCGTGAATGTGGTGGCATGGCGTTGGGGCGCTAAACTGCCGGAATATAAGGGTGTCACGCCATGAAATCGACAGCGAGTACAACCTGCCGGGTGAACCGGCCACGGTCGCATCTTGCCCCAAGGCAGGTCAGGCAGTTGACGGCAGGTCCGTCAGATTGAGGCTGATCTCCCAGAGCCGGGCAGCCAGCTCAGCATCGGCCGCCGCATTGGAGACTCGCATTTTTCTGCGGTTGGCCCAAAAGCTCCCTGAATCACCAGCCACCTTATCGGATGCGGCCAAGTAAACGACCGTGTCGGCCCCCTGCTCGTTGGTGCGCAGGAAGCGGCGTATAAACGTCTTCATGATCAGACCCCTGACCCCTTTTAAACTGCGCATCAGGTCGGTTGCCACCACACCGGGATGGACAGAGTTGGCCGTCACACCCGCTGAAGCCAGCCGCCGGGCCAGTTCATTGGCCTGCAGGATTTGGGCCAGTTTGCTGCGGCCATAGGCGTCAAGGCCGGAGTAGCCATCCTCGATGGAGAGATCGTCCAGGTTCAGCCTGCCCTTGTGGTGCAGCGAAGAACTCACGTTGATGATTCGCGCCGGCGCGCTGGCGGTAAGGATGCCGGTGAGCTCCTGGGTGAGCAGGAAATGCGCCAGGTAGTTGATGCCGAAGTTGGACTCGTGGCCGTCGGCGGTCAACTGGCGCTCGAAGGCCATGATCCCGGCATTATTGATGAGGATGTGCAGGGGCCAATCCAGCGCCTTGTACTGCTGGGCCAACTGGCGGACGTTATCCAGAGAGTTGAAATCGCAAGCCAGCATGGAGACCCTTTCATTGCCGGTCAGCTGCGCGATCTCACCCCGGGCCGTCTCTCCATGGCCGGCGTCACGGCTGACAATAACGACCCGCGCCCCCAGGGCGGCCAGGCCTACCGCCGTGGCCTTGCCAAGGCCCCGGTTGCCCCCGGTAATGAGGGCGGTTTTTCGCTCAAGCGAGGGGAAATCCTTTTTCCAGCGCTTTATTATTTTGTCCGTTGCCGTCATGATCAGTTGATTGGAAGAACCGAAATATAGGGTGCCGCCCGGAAAACTCTCCTGCGGCGGAGCTCGGAAATGAAGGCTGAGAGGCTATTCACTGTATAAATTCTTGACCAGCGCCTCGAACCGGGGGTGGCCCCGCAGAGGATCGTAAGCCGGCTCGACTTTGAGATAAATTATCCCAGAGTCCAACAGCCGGAGGCGTTGTTTTTCGATTGAATAAACATGTTCCAGTTGATCCATGGCCCGATCGAGATCGCCCAAAGCTGCGTAAATCATGATGACTGCGTAATCATCATACACCGACTTCTCTCCGGACCCGAGAGATTTAAGATCATCAATCAACTGCAAGGCCTGGCCCCGTTGGCCGCGGGCCACATGGATGAGACCCTGCAAAAAAGAGGGCACCTGAGCCCAGCCGTCGAATATCTCCGTAATCTCTTCATACCTGCCTGTCTGTAGATAGACCAAACCTTCAGTTTCCATGAGACCAGGAGTTGCCGGGTCCAATTTCAGCCCCCGGGTTATGACTTCCAGAGCCTGATCGTACCGCCGCTGTGAATATAGAGCTCGTGCCAAGCTGTGGTGGGAGTGCACTGACACGGGGTCCAGCTGCAACCCCAGCTCCATGTACCCAACGGCCTGGTCTACTTTTCCGGTCCGTAGCAGGAACCAACCGTACTCCACATTCGCCTCCCGGCTGTTGGGGGCGATAGCGATAGCTTGTAGGTACGCCTCGCCGGCTTGTTGCCATCTGGCTTGAACTGTCCTGACAAGACCCAGGGTAATGTAGGCCAGGGGCAGTTGGGAATCCAGGGAGATGGCGCGATCAATGGATTCCTGCGCCCTGGGTATGGCCTGATCAAAAGGAATATAGCCTCGTGCCCACTTCCCGATATAGGCAAAGGCCAGATCTGCATATGGGGGCGCGTAATCTGGATCGAGGGCGATGGCTGTCTCCAATAAAGGACTGGCAGTTTGATTGTCCAGCCGCTCCCACAGGATATGGTGTCCCTGCAGGTAGGCCGTATAGGCCTCCGGGTTCACCTGGCGGGTGGTGGTGAGACGGCCTATTTCCTCCGGGGTCATGGTAGCCTTGATTTGCTCCGCGATGGCCCGGGCCACGTCGCTGTGGAGAGCCAATATATCCCCCATGTCGCGTTCATAGTTATCGCTCCAGAGATGGCGCTCTGGCGCAATGCCAATCAATTGGGCCGTGATACGTACACGGCCACCAGCCAACAGCACCGACCCTTCCACCAGGGCATCCACGTCAAGTTCCCGGGCAATCTGTGAGGCAGTTTTATCGGTCTGTCTGTAGCGCATGGCCGATGTCCGGGAGATCACCCGCAAGGCCCCAATCTTGCTCAATTCGGTAATCAAGGCCTCATGCATGCCGTCAACGAAATAATCCAGGTTCTTGTCGTTCATCATATTGGTAAGTGGCAGTACGGCGATAGAGCGAATCTGCCCAGGGCTTCTGCCCTGACCTCCCCAGCGCCCCCAGATGCCGAAGGCAACGGCAATGATGGTGACGGCAACCAGTGCCTTATTGCTGGTGCCCGGCTTGCCGGTGGAGCGCCCTTCGGTCCGTACAATCCCCTCAGGCGTGATATCGAAGACCCAGGCGAGGATCATCGAGACAGGGAAGCCGATCAACAGTAGGACCACGATAACGCGTCCCACCCATTCAGGTGCACCCATCAGATCGAACGTGCCGTCGATGATCTGCACGATGACGAAGGCGATACCGCCGTAGAAGGCCGCCACTCTGAACACCCGGCGCTGTCTGAGCTCGACAATGAAGGCTGAAAATCTGGATTGTGTCGTCATTATGGTGAATCAGGTTACCGTGCGAATGTAAGGGAAATTCGGAGCGATTGCAAAAGCGGGCTGCCTTGCCATCCGCACTGACGATCCTCATTGCTCTTTAGTATCTTTATGCCTAATCTTTAACCGCCCGTGGCGAAGAGAGACCTTGCATCGGCAGGGCCGCCAGCCGCACCGGTCTCCACGTTGATGATGAAACCAATCACTGCTCAGCATATGAACGCCCCATCCAGGCGCTGGATTTTGCTGTGGCTGATTGCCGCGCTGGCGCTCTCCTGTGGCAGGCCCATAGAGATCAATAATCTTAATGGCAATCAAATAACAGTCCTAGGCCACCGGGGCATGGGCAAACACTTTCGCTACCCCGGCAACAGTTTTGAATCCATTGAGTATGTCCTGAACCTGGGCGCCGATGGGGCTGAAATTGATGTGCAGATCACCCGTGACAGCGTGCTGGTTGTGTTCCATGACAGGCGGCTTGAGGGAAAGACCAACTGCTCCGGGCAGGTGAGCGACTATACCTGGTCCGGCCTCGATAGCTGCCGGTACACGGTCCCCTCACCACAGATTTTCCGGGTGATCTCCGTTGACGAGTTGTTCCGTCGGCTGCCTGATGTGAGGCAGTACACTTTCGCCCTGCATTGCAAGGTTCGGCAGGATCAGGCACTCTCGCCAGATTACTTCCGGCAATTGGTTCACGCCATCCGGCAGGTGGCGGAGAAGTATGGGATGCAAGACAGGCTCCTGATTGAGAGCGGCCGCGTTCCGTTTCATCAGCTGCTGCAGATATCCGGGCTGGGAGTCCGCCAGTTCATCAGCAGGTCAAATATTACCGATGGCATTGGGATAGCCGGGGAACTCGGCCTGTATGGTATCAGCATTGGTCCCAAATTGAGCCGCCACGGTGCGGCACGGGCACATGCGGCAGGACTGCGCGTCATGACTTGGACGCCGAAGAACCGGTGGCAGAACCTGTTGGCGATCCGGAAAAATCCAGACTTTATCCAGACGGATGAAGCGGCTCATATGTTAATGCTCTTCGACAAATACCGGGAACCGGGCGAAGCGGATTGACGATGGCAGGACAATCGCGTAACTGGCAACGTTGCATGGACGAATTCGTCCGGCAACTGCAAGTCTACCTGTTTGCCGTGGCCTACCTGGGACTGTTCAGGATAGTGTTAATCGTCACTTTTCGGGACAGGATGGAAGCGGCCACAACGATAGGAGATGTGCTATCGGCAATGGCCCACGGTTTCAGGTTCGACTCCGGCATCGCCGGCTATTTCATGATCATCCCCATCCTGGCAAACCTTATGCTGAGCCCGCTTGGCCTGACGCCGGTAGCCGGCCGTATCCGATGGGCTTTCTCCGGGCTGATGCTGGCCGTTTTGGCTTTGGCATTTGTCATTACAATTCCTTACTTCAGGGAGTACGACAGTCAATTCGATTACTTCCTGTTCGAACTGCTTTACGATGACCGCTCGGCCGTTTTCGCTACCGTTATTCAGGAATATCACTTTTTCCGCAACCTGATCGCGGTCATGCTTCTGATCTGGCTCAGCTATGTTCTCCTGCGCCAATGGTTGTCGGCGCCCATGGTTTGGCTGTCGGTACTTCTGGGGCGGCCGCATACCGTGCTCCAGCGGACCGTCACCATCACGATTTTGATTCTGCTCGCCGCCGGGGCCGCGCGAGGTTCATTCCGGTCTCGGCCTGCAATGCGGAAGTGGTCGCACATCACCTCTGACGTGTTTTTAAATAAGACCGTGATGAATCCCGCTCGCCACCTCTATTATGCTGTTAAAGATTTCCGGGCGATCAACTCGCGGAAGAGGGGCATTCGGACTCTGCTGGGCAATGTTTCGGCCAGGAGCGCTGCCGGCGAGTACTTTGGCGTTGACTTGCCGGCAGACCAGTCGAGTCGCCTGTCGCGTTATCTGCGTCGCGAAACCGGCGGCAGGCAGGCCCCTGTTCCGGACCACATATTTTTGATTGTGCTGGAAAGCTTTGACGCCTGGCCGCTCATGGAGCAGTACCGTTCGCTCGGGCTAGCCGAAAACATCCGGGCTCTGGGCGAGCGAGGCCAGCACTATGACCATTTTCTGCCGGCAGGCGGTAACACTATTGCCGCGATATCTACGTTCCTGACAGGGGTTCCCTATACGGGCGTGAATATCAGCCGTATTGCCGCCACGGGTGAGCCCTTGCTGACGGCCACGCCCGCGATCTTTAAGCGCCTGGGATATACTACCCGGTTCTACTACGGTGGATTTCTGTCATGGCAGAACCTCGGCAATCTGTTCCTGGCACAAGGGATGGATGAAGTCTTTGCGGCGCCCGATGTGGAGGGGGATGACCATGATTGGGTGTGGGGTGTTGAAGACAGGGAGCTGTTCGACTTTGCCGCCGGCAATATCCCGTCTGGGGAAAGGACCTTCAACATCATCCTGACGACCAGCTATCATCCGCCTTTCAATCTGGATCTGGAGGCCGAGGGATTTCCGCTTGCCCGAATCCCGGAGAATATTGACGACCTCTACGACGGCTCAATCCCCATGGCGGCACTGGGGCATATCTGGTACAGCGACTTGGTGGTGGGTGAATTTGTCCGGGCGGTGGAAGCGGCCTATCCGTCCAGCATGTTTGCCATCACCGGTGATCATTACAGCCGTCGGTTTCTGAACGCCAATCCCACCATTTACGAGCACTCATCTGTGCCGTTCATCCTCTATGGGCCGCGTATTGTGCCCGCGCTGGCTGCCAGAAACCCCCTGCCCGGCAGCCACCTCGATATTATCCCTACTTTGGTTGAGTTGATCGCGCCCGCAGGCTTCGAGTACTATACTTTCGGAAAGCCACTTTCTGTCCTGATCCCCAATGGCCCGCTGTCCGGCCCAGCGACATTCGGGCTTGGCTACAAGACGGTGGTGACGGAGAACTTCATCGCGAATTTCAAATATAATCCTGACCCCCAACTGCTGCCTGGCGCGAGTGGCAGCATTGACCAAGCGTGGTTTGAAACCTTGAAGACCAGGCACGACCAGCTATTAGGCCTGGGATGGTGGCTCATATTTAATGGTGAGGACTTGACGCCAACCGGGCTGGCGGGCAAATGAAGGAAATCAGCCCAGACGGATGACGGGTAGGAACAGGGCCGAGTTGGCCGGGCAGGGCTCGCCGGAGGCGGCTACTCCGAGGCTTGGGAGCAGGGAAGTCTGGAACTCAGGGTTCCAGGCCCATTTTATTCAGCAATGCGATGTACCGGGGGTCCTCATGCAAGGATTCCAAGGACCTATTCATCTTAATATGATGGAGTTCATTATCACGCTCCACATAGGCCTTTTCCAGCCATTCGAAGGCCCCATCCCGGTCTCCCAGCGCTAAGGTTAGCTCTGCAATTCCAACCAGCGTAACATAGTGGACTTCGGATTCTTCCAGCATTCGGTCAAGTACCCTCCGCGCCGCATCAATTTGACCTGACTTCGCGTAAATGTTGCCAAAGACGACTCCTTCCTTCCCGGGGGTCCCGGCCAGTCTCGCCGCTATTCGGAATTCCGCCAAGGCTTCTTCATACTCTCCTTTTGCCCCGTAAATATAACCGAGATACTTGTGCGCAGGGTAGAAGTCCGGGTCCAACTCAAGGGTTTTCAGGCACACTTCAACGGCCTTGTCATATTGGTGTAATACATAGTAAGTATAGCCCACGTTAACGGCGTTAATGAGGGTCAGGGGATCAAGTTCCTGAGCTTTTATCATGTGGAAAAGGGCCTCATCAAGACGGCCAACATCCCTTAAATATTCGGAATACCAGCGGTGGGCGGTCGCATAGCTCGGGTTGAGGCTGAGCGCCCGCTTGTATCCCTCTTCAGCCCCATTCCAGTCCCATTCAAACCGCTGCTTTATCGCCGCGAGGGCGCTGTGGGCTTCGGCCAGATCCTTATCTATCGCCAGGGCCGCTTCCGCAGCCCGCTTTGCTTTGGGGTAGGCTTCGGTACCTTTTAGATTTTCCCAGTTCCCGAGGGTGATGTAAGCGTTGGCAATGCCCGTGTGCGCCAGGGCATAGTCTGGCTCCCTGGCCAGCACCTGCTGAAAATATTGGATGGCCGTAAGCATGTCAGTATTCGTTCGCTTGTTCCAGAAATGGCGGCCTTTGAGGTAGGCCTCATAGGCTTCCGGGTCGATCTGCTTTTTCACGGTCAGCCGGATTTCTTCCTGGGGGGTCAGCTCCACTTCGATCTCCCTGGCAATGGCCCGGGCGATATCGGCCTGCAGGGTCAGAATGTCCCGCAGGTCCCGTTCATAGTCCTCCACCCACAGGTGTTTATCGGAGGCGCCGTGAATGAGCTGGGCGGTGATGCGTACCCGGTCTTCGGCCCGGAGCACCGACCCCTCCACGATGGCATCGACCCCTAGTTCCCGCGCGATCTGCGGCACCCCTTTGTTAGAGTTCTTGTAACGCATAGTCGATGTCCGGGAGATCACTTTCAGTGCGCTGATACGGGCCAGGTTGCTGATGATCGCTTCGTGCATGCCGTCCACGAAATAGTCCTGGTCAGGATCGCCCATCAAGTTGTCCAGCGGCAGCACGGCGATGGAGGTGATCTCACCCGGTTTTACGACTGGCTCGCCCCGGATTGCCAGCCACCATACGACCACTACCAGTAACAAGGCCGCCGCGCCGCCGCCTAGCCAGCCCATGTTACCCGGCCTCCGCAGTACCAGCTTGGAGGGCACTTTCGCTGCATCCCAGGGCAGTACAATCTTGTAGATTGTTACGGGCTCCTCAATGTTCTTGAGGTTCCGCTCACCCAACTTTTCCAGGGGACAGTCAATCTTGTTGCGTACCTGCTCAGTCACCGCTTCAGTTACGCAGATGCCCCCCGGTTCTGCCAATGGTTCAATCCGGGATGCGATGTTCACGCCGTCTCCCAATACATCATCGCCGTCGAGGACGATATCGCCTATATGGAGGCCGATGCGCAGCATGATGTGGCGCTCAGCAGTGGCCGATGCATTGCGTTCCACCAATAATTTCTGGATATCGATGGCACACTTGGTCGCCTCTACAGCACTCGCATACTGCACCAGGAAAGCGTCGCCGATGGTTTTGATTTCGGTGCCATTGTGGCGGATAAACAGGGGCCGCAACAGCTGGCGGTGCTCCTCCAGCAACTTCAGGGCAAGGGCCTCGTTCTGCTGGGAAAGGGCAGTGTAGCCCACTATATCAGTGAACATGATTGCGGCCAGTTTGCGTTTTTGTGTCATAGCGGCAGTTCAGACGAACGGACAGAATGTAAGGGGAAAAGGGCGAAAGTGCAAAAGGTGGGTGCTCATCCTTCGACAGCCCTTCGACAAGCTCAGGATGACGCCTCAGGATGGCAAGAGGGTGGTCAAAATGTGGATGCTTTGTGCAGTCGCCACTGCAACACGCTCGGCCGCGACACTCGCGCGGCTCAGTAGGGACAGGCCGGGCGGTTAGTAGATGCCATATAACGTCGCTGGTGGCGCTGGGCCGGGTTGGCCCGGCAGGACTCGCTGTAAGCGGCGACTCTGAGGCTTGTTGGTCAGCGGGTCGTGGGTGACGAAGGTGCTGGGCGTGAATGAATATCAAAAGTCCTATCAAATAATATTGTTGTTTTCGGTAACCACCCACCATTACACTTCCACAAGCTGTTGACATATCCATTGTGATGAGCTTCGACTGGTTACCTATGCCGTCAGGCGGGGTTTGAGAAAGCTCACCATTAATTGAAAGGCGGACAATATGAAACATCGGATCACTGTGATTCTAAGCATTCTGTTCCTGGCAGGTTGCATGCAGCGGGATACTTCGGCGGAGTGGGACCGCATTCTGGATGTCTACGTGGAAGCCTGGAATACGGGCAACCTGGAGCTACTGGATGGTATCATAGACGCGCAGTTTGTGCGGACCGTGGGTTCGACGATCTTATCTGATAACATTGATTCATTGAAGATAGTGATGGCCTCGATCCGGGAAACCTATCCGGATTTCTATGTCAATGTCACCGTTGACGAGCGTATCCACTCGGGGGATTTGTCAGCAGGTCGATGGTCATGGTCTGGCACACACTCGGGTCTCGGTAACCCCGCCCTGAAAGGTAAGCAGGTCAGCAATACAGGGATGAGTTCATACCGGATGAGAGACGGGAAACTGGTTGAAGAATGGGTTGAGACAAACCAACTCAGCTTGATGCTGCAGCTGGGATATACTCTTACGCCCCCTCCCGGCGCTGACGAATAATCTGCGCTTGTCACAAGAGTGGTGGACACCGTGTCCGCCGCTACAACGATGCGTGGTGTAAAAGGTAAGGGGCATTATCCGGGGGCTCGTGACGTCGCCACTGCGACTCCGGCCCCCGGAGGATTGGTGTGGTGAGGAATGGGAGGTCAGTGGATGGCTTGTGTGAAGTCGCCACCGCGATGCCCGTCTATGCTACGTTACGCCGGGCAAGCTGGGCCGGGTGGACTCGAACCACCAATCGTCCGGTTAACAGCCGGATGCATTGCCATTATGCTACGGCCCATCAATTTCAGCGCTTCCGCCCTCATTATCTCGGGGGGAGCTGCGCTCACTATAGGCGCAAAATTAATCCGTTAGCGAAGGAAGGTTATGGAATACTTGAGCAGAACCGTCCGCCCGCTGGATAACGGAGGCTGCGGATCGAGGTTGCGGTCGGCGAAAAAATTCTGGTTCAAAACAAAATAAAGATCGGTGCCTTCAGTGGGGTTGTAGCGCACGCGAAAATTGGCGGCCAGCTGCTGTGTCGCAGTGTTGATCTGCAGGAACAGACGGGTCGAGAGTTGTGCGTCAAAGTTGGCGTTAAGTCTGGCGCGTAGAAGATGGACGGTGAATTCAGCGTCGGAATCAGGGAAAGTGGCTCGCGTTACCTGGTAGTTGCCCGACACCTTATAGCGCTCGGAGATCGTCCAACTTGGATCTATCCCCACAGTCACTTGGAAGCCGTCGTAAAAGGGGCCGACTGAGAAATTGACGCCGGCTCTGAGCAGCGAGCTGATTGGCATCTGGTAGGTGGCGCTAAAATCGGCAAAACGATACGATCCTGTGTCCACATAAGTGTCTTCGGGAAGCCAGAGCGTGTCGGCCAGAACTTCGGTAATGGCTGTGGCCCGGAACCCGAAGTTGTGACCCGACGTGGTTGAGAAATTGAGTCTGGGGCCGATTTCGCTGGATTCAATTTTTCCACTGGTGGCTCCATAAAAAATGACGGTGGAAAATGCCGGTTTAACGGTGTAGATGCGGGAGTTTTCCCTGCCCAGCCAGCCGTAGCCCAATTCATTGGCGATGCGCACAAAATCTGTCCGCGAGTTAAAACCCATAGCCGGGTCATAGTCGGACCCGCTCAGCGAATAGGATGCGGAGTAGAGGAAACCGGTGATTCCCCGGCGCCGCAGGTTGAGCCGCAGCCGGCCTATATCCAGTGCCGATAAACCGGAGGCCTGGCCGGTCCGGAACGACTGCGACCAGGCGGCTGACAGGTAATCGTCCCCCCATAGCCTGAAAATGCCATCGAGTCCCTGGGCGCGGTTATAATCGCCATTCTCATTCAGCCGGTAGGTCAACATCGCCCCCATGTAAGAATATTTATTCAACACCTGCCGGCGGATTCTGGCCACCGTGAAATTTTCGGCGGGAATTAGTACATCTTTATCATCATCATCGGCAAGCTCTATCTTCTGGGTCTGCATGTTCAGCAGTCCAATGTCCCAACCTCCGATGCGTCCGACCAACCTTCCTCCGGCGAGAATGGGTACCTGGCCATAGTCGGAAAGGCCGATCCGGCGGCTATGAAACAGCCGGTTGGGTCCCCCATTGCTGAACTCGAAAATGCTGGCGCGTTCCTGGAAGAAGAGCCGCTTTTCAGGGAAAAAAAGTGTGAAACGGGTAAGGTTGACTTGCACCTCATCCGCTTCAACTTGGGCAAAGTCAGTTTTCAGCGTTAAATCGAGCGTCAGATTGCTCGTTAGCCCAACCTTCAGATCGGCCCCGAAGTTGCGCTGCGGGGAGGATGCATGCAAATAGCCGGTCTCAACATCGTTCAGCTTAACAGTTTCGACATTGCCGCCAAGAAAGTATGGAGTGATATAGAGGGGGCGGCTCGCAAAAACGTTTTCGAAACTGACATCCTGGGCAATGGACGGTTTAACAAAGCCCCAACTCCATTGTGGGTCATAGGGCGGAAAGGATACAAACTCGTTTTTTTGTGCCAGGTAGCGCCACGCAATCAGCCCCATGACGACTTGGCCGTCCTTGTCCTGAAACCGCAAGCTGGAGAACGGAATGCGCAGTTCGGCGTACCAGCCTTTGTCATCGCGAACCGTGGCAGCGTCCCAGAACGTATTCCAGCTGCGGTTCCACGGGGTGCCGTTGGGGGCTTCGGCGTCTCTGGAAATGGAAAGATCGGTACGGTTTCCAGCCGCGTTCACCCAAAACGACAGGGCGTTTTCATTGTCGTTAAACGTGTCCAGAACAATGCCAAAGCCTTCGTCCGAGGGGCTGGGAACATCCCTTTCGAGAGCTGACGCAATGACTTTGGACATGTCGTCCGAGAAAAATCTCGCCGACGCATAAAAATATTCGCTATCGTAAGCAACTCTGATCTCCGTCACTTCTGAGGGGGCAGCGCCAAAGTTGGGATAGCTCTCGACCAGTGGCAAAGGTTCTACCCCTGCCCATTCCTCCGCAGTGATCACGCCATCTATGACAATGGGTCCGCTGACACGGGTCAGCGGCATGATCGAATCTATCTGCCCGCGCATGGGCACAGGCAATGTCAGGATGCCGAGAACGGCGAGGAGGCCGATGAGGGCCAGCCGGGGACGGGGCCTAGAGGGTGGTTGGAAAAACTTCAACTCGCCGGGGAGCCTTGGTCAATCTATTGGAATATTTGCACGAATTCGCCAAACAGTTCGGGATGGAAGTGATGGAGCATCTCCTCTTTCATGACTTTCAGCGCTTGAAACGGTGGCAATTTTTTCTTGTAGGCCCGCGTTGAAGTAAGCGCGTCATACACGTCGGCTATCGTGCATATGCGACCGTAGAGGTGGATTTCGTCGCCTATTTTGCCAAAGGGGTAGCCGGTCCCGTCTTCACGCTCATGATGTTGCATGACGATGAGGCCACACTCCGTGGTCAGCTGGTCGGCATCGCTGAGCAACTGGTTTCCCCGCGACGGATGGTTGCGCATCACCTCCCATTCGGATTCCGACAGGGGGGACGGTTTGTTAATGAGCGTGTTGGGCACGTCGCATTTGCCTAAATCGTGGAGAAAAAATCCTGCCCCCAACTCCCTCATATCATGCGAGGCGTACGACCCCTCGAATATTTTTTTTGCCAGCAATATGGAAAGCATGCCCACATTCACCGAATGGGTATAGGTGTAGTAATCGTGTGACGTAATCTTGGAGAGGAAGTCCGCCGTTTCATCATCAGCCAGGATATGATCGACGGTTTCGTGGATCATGATTTTTCCAGCGAGAATATTTTCGGCGTTAGGGTTGTCAAGAATGTTATTCATCATCTTGACCGAATGGTCATACACCGCCTTCGCCTTGGTCTTGGGTGGAATATGGGTGTTCTCAATGGTCGCCCGGAGCTCATCGCCTATCATGGCCATGGGGTCGAAGTTTTCCGGCGCTTCAATGTCTCCCTGCGGCCGTCCGATATCCACGAGCTTATCGGTCAAGCCCAGGTCCCTGGCCAGATCGTGTTTTTCCTCAATACTGCTCTTGCCCATATCGATGGTGACTTCCTGGATTCCGCTGGAAATAATCCGCTTGATCTGCTGATCGGATTTGATCTTGAAGTTGGGCGTGAGGAACGAATGCTGCAGCCAAGACTTGCCCAGACGAACATACATCCCTACCTGAAGCTCTTTGGTGGGCAATTTTTTCAGATCTTTAGACATGGCTTGCGTGAAGGCCTATACTTTGATTTGTGGGCAGTGGTGGTCACTGAGTCAGCGGTAAATCAGGCATTGGCCGGAATACTCAATGCCTGACAAACAGTTTTACAAAATGTCCAAACATATCCCTGTTAAAATGGCTAATCATCTCGTCTTTCATCACGCGGAGCGCCTCAGCAGGAGGCAGCGATTTTTTGTATGATCTTTCGGACGTAAGTGCGTCATACACATCGGCAATGGTGCATAAGCGCGCATAATCGTGGATATGGTGACCTTTGCGTCCATGGGGATAGCCGGATCCGTCTTCCCGTTCGTGATGTTGAACGACGATAGGCCGGATGGTCTCGCTCAGGTGATCGGTGCTGGCGAGAATCCGTTCGCCGTACGTGGGATGCATGCGCATCTTCTCCCATTCTATTGCCGTTAACTTACCGGGCTTATTGATCAGGTCCCTGGGCACTTCACATTTGCCCAAATCATGAAGGAAAAATCCGGCGCCCAGCTCGCGCATATTTTCGTCAGTATCCTTATAAACTTCCTTGGCCAGCAATATGCCATACATCCCAACGTTGACCGAGTGGGTATAAGTGTAAAAATCGTGTGAGGTAATTTGAGTCAGCGCGCTAGCGGTTTCATCGTCCACCAGGATGTGGTCTACGATATTGGATATCATTTCCTTGCCCTGCAGAATATTGGAGCTGCTCGGCCGCTCAAGGATCTGGTGCATCATCTTAATGGAATTGTCGTAGACGGCCTTGGCCTTTTTCTCAGGCGGCGCGTTTTCGTCTGCGATGATTTCGAGCAGTTCTGCGCCGACATTTTTGAGGGGATTAAAATCCCCGTCTCCCGGCATATCTGGTCCTGCGTCATCAAAATCGGCAACATCTATGTCGCTCTTGTTGGGGTCTACTGCCACCTGTTCAATGCCCTGATCCATGATATTTGCGATCTGTTTTTCGCTCTGGATGAGAAACTGCTCCTCAAGGATTGTATTTGAGCTGAGACCTTTGCCCAAATTGACATACATGCCAATCTTCAGCTCATTTACACTGACAACTTTCATCCCTATTTGCACTCCCGGTCAATAATGCCCGCATCCATCTTTGAATGAACCCCCTCATGGATTAGCGGCCAAAGGTAGGTGCTTTTTAAGAAGAATTCAACTCTTGGTATCGAAATTTTATTTATTAGCGAAAAGCCCGCTGAGTTTACGAACCTCTGCCCTAGCGCCGTCGTTAGACTGGGTGTAACTTTGCCACTTATCTGAATAGCTGGAAAGATAATTTGAATGTCGGAAAAGGCACAATTTGATCTCATCATTGTAGGGGCTGGCCCAGCCGGCAGCGCAGCAACGCTCTATGCCGCCAAAATTGGACTGAGGGTTTTATTGCTGGACAAGGCATCATTTCCCCGGGACAAAGTTTGCGGTGACGCGCTATCAGGAAAAGCGGTCGACGTGCTGAAAGAGTTGGACCTTCTTGAAGCTGTCCGGACTCTGCCTGGCGCGGCCATCAACCGAATCATTTTCGGCAGTCCGGATGGGTCGGCGCTCAATATTAATCTGGCCGAAAGCGAACTTAATCAGATTCCTGAAGGATTTGTCATTCGCAGGGCCGTATTTGATCAGTTCATGTTTGACCGGGCGCGGGAGGTTGCCGCTGAGTGCCATGAAAACTTTACGGTGACGGATATTACTATTGAAGATGACCAGGTCTGTGGAGTTACTGGAACGCCAGGGGATTCCGGGGAGCGCGTCTCCTACCGGGCCCCGATTACCTTCGGTGCGGACGGTTACCGGTCAATTGTGGCCCGCAAGCTGGGACTCTACCGGCACGACCCGAAACACGTGGTCGTAGCATTACGGCAATATTACCAGGGCATCGAAGGTCTCACTGATCAGATTGAGCTCCATTTCATCGACGAAGTCAACCCCGGCTATTTTTGGCTGTTTCCGTTAGAGGATGGGACGGCCAACATTGGGATCGGTATGCTTCACAAGGCCATAAAGCATCAAAAAGTTGATCTGAAACAGGCGCTGGCAAGGTCCATTGCGTCGCCGAGATTCCGGGAAAGGTTCAGCCACGCTGTCCCCCTCGAAGACCCCGTTGGCTGGAACTTGCCTGTGGGCAGCAAACACTACCCTTCGGTAGGGAACGGCTTCATGCTGCTGGGAGATGCGGCAGGCTTGATTGATCCGTTTACCGGTGAAGGCATCGGCAACGCCTTATACTCGGCGCGCTATGCGGTGATGGCAGCCTCCGCGGCCCTCACAGCTGGTGATTACAGCAGGGCATCACTGTTGGAATATGACCGGCAGCTGTGGTCTAAAATCGGCCACGAGTTGCGCGTCTCGACGCGACTGCAAAAAATTGGGCACTGGCCGCGGATACTCAATTTCGTGATTAAAAAAGCGGAAAAAAATAGAGAGCTGGCCAATTTGATTGCCGGCATGATTGCCAATGAAGTTCCCAGAAACCGCTTGGCCAATCCGCTATTTTACCTGCGGTTATTATTTAAATAGAGGCGTTGTCCCCATTGTCCTGGGAAACCAGCTGCCAGAAAAGGCGCTGGATTGGGCTAAAATTTGAAGTTGGGGACCAGAAACTGCACGGAAACTTACCGTTTGATGGATGCGCACCCCTGAGGTAAGTTTTCGCAATCGTCTGAAAAGGTGCTTCCTGTTTGCCGAGGGCGCCCATGAGTGAGCCGTTGCGGGTTGGCTACCAAACGTGGAACATTAAAAGCGAAAGTAAACGTGTGAGTGGAGCACAAAGCATAGAGGCAGTTCTGACGGCCTTCAGCTTGCCATCACAAGATAATAATCATGGGCAGACGTATAGAAAAAATCAGGATGACTGAACAAATTTACCAACGAAGCAAGAATTTGGTCCCTGGCGGCATGGCAGGCCCTATCTCTCACATGGGATCAAGCGTGCTGAAATTCGGTTTCAAAATATTATTTGTTGCCGGCGTCATGGGTTTGCAGCTGGGAGCGCAATCGTTGCAAGACTTGGAGAGGTTGCGCCGGGAACTGGATTTGGGCGACTTGACGCCGAAGCAAACTCCTAAAATTGACGAAGATATAGCAAGTGAAGCGGCCAGGATGGCCGTACTGGAGCAAGCTGAGCATCCGCCATCGAAGGCAGGGTACTTCGGTTACAACTTCTTTAGTGACAGGGCCAGGGTTGAACTCTGGGAAAATCTCCCGGCGCCCGCCAAATACATGCTGGGGCCTGGAGATGAAATCGTGATCTCGCTATGGGGCGATACCAGGCTGAGGACAACAAAGTCCATTAGCCGTAATGGCACCATATTCATAGGCGAGGTCGGGCTGCTCTCACTTACAGGTAAAACGATTTCCGAAGCTCAATCCTACCTTAAATCTAAATTTACCCAGGTATACGAAACGTTGCGTGGGTCCAAACCAACAACATTCATGGATGTATCACTTGGTAGACTGAAATTAATTAATGTGACCTTTCTGGGTGAGGTGAAAAACCCGGGCATTCACGCTGTGCATCCATTTTCTCGAGGCATTACCGGTCTTATTCAGGCGGGGGGTGTGGCCACCTCCGGGAGCCTGCGCGCTATTCAGATCATCCGCGACAATAAAATCGCTGCGACGATAGATCTCTATTCCTATTTGCTGAGTGGCTCAACCGAGAGTGATATTCAACTTCAGGATCAGGATATAATCTTTGTGCCGGTGAGGCATTCGACCATATCAGTTATAGGCAAAGTAAAGCGGCCATTTATATATGAGTCACTGCAGGGGGAAAGTATCGCCGATATGCTCAGTTATTGCGGGGGACGGACTCCAGACGCCAGCAACACGATCGAGATTACACGCATTGTCGACAATCTAGAGCGGGATAATGATGATGATGTGTTAAGGATCATTTATATTCAGTTGTCCGGCGCAAAAAACACTTTAGTGAAGAATGGTGACATCATCAATGTGCGAGAAATATTGCCCGCTGACAAAGAAGTATATATCTATGGCCGGGTCAAAAAGCCCGGGACTTATGGTTTCCAGGCCTCCATGAAGCTAATGGACTTATTGGAACTTGCTGGGGGCATAAATGATGAAAGCTACTGGAAGTCGGTATATACCGAGCGGGGAGAGCTGATCAGGCGAGATGAGAATTCTGACTATTCAATAACGATTACAATTGATCTGAATGCTTTGCGCGCAGGAGATGAAAGCCAAAATCTGGAACTTGAAAATCTCGACCAGATCATCATTCGATCAAACCCCTATTTCGCCCCATCCCGCAATGTCACTGTGCAGGGGGAGGTGAAAGTGCCGGGTGTTTATGCCATTCGCCGGGACGGTGAAACACTGGAAGAAATTTTTGGAAGGGTGGGTGGCTTTAAACCCAGCGCATTCCAGGAGGGTATACGCATGCAGCGCGATGGGATCCGGGTCATTCTTTCAGACTACGGAATACGAGTCGCCGGCGGGGACTCCATCTTTGTGCCTTTCCATCCGGGAGTCGTGCGTGTCATCGGGGAAGTTTACACGCCGGGACTTATTCACTATAATCCTGATTTAAAGCTCCTCGATTACATTGAGAGCGCTGGCGGCTTTACTCTGGCTGCAGCCAAAAATCAACTGTCTGTGACTTATGCAAACGGCAACGTGAAGCGGAAGCGGAGATTCTACTCTCCGAAAATTGAAGAAGGGGCAATTATAGAGGTCCATCAACGTGATGAAACCGAACCGTTTAATTCCACCGAGTTTGCCTCGTCCATCTCATCCATTATCGCGTCAACCGCCACACTAATAATCCTATTTACTACGGCATTAAAGTAGTCAAAATAGCGCCCGGGTAGCTATGGAAGAGCCGGCAACTAGCCGGAGAGCACGGCTCCACCATTGACATTCAGTATTTCGCCCGTGATATGACGGGCCAGATCGCTGGCCAGAAACAGGATGGGCCCGGCAAGGTCCACGGCTGTGGGAATGCGCCGTAGCGGTATCCCCTCTGCCGCCAGGTTGCGGAACTCACTATCGGCAAAGACGCCGGCATTCATAGGTGTGTCGACCCAGCCCGGCGCCACGGAGTTTACCCTGATGTCGGGCGCCAGCTCCACCGCCAGCGACTTCGTATAGGCGATGATGCCCCCTTTGCTGGCTGCATAGTGGCTGTGGGAGGCTTCTCCCCGCTGTCCGGCAGTGGAGGAGAGATTGATAATGTTCCCTCGCGCAGCCTCGCGCATGAAAGGCACAACCGCGTCGGTGTAGTTAAAAACCGACTTCAGGTTGACCGCAATCATGTGGTCCCAGGTCGATTCATCGCCGGCGCCCGTCTCAAGAAAATTCCATATCCCCGCGTTGTTGATCAGCACGTCGATTCTGCCAAACGCCTCATGGAGGGCCTGTGCATGGGTAAGCGCAGTGGCATGCTCGGCTACATTGCCTTGGAGCAGCAGCCCCCTGCGACCCTGCTCCTCAACCTCGCGCAGAACGCTTTTGGCCTCCTCATCATGTGAGCGATAGACCAGCCCGACATCGGCCCCCGCCTTGGCAAAAAGCGTGGCGCAAGCCGCTCCAATACCCCGTGAGGCCCCTGTGATAAGGGCCACCTGGTCTGTGAGATCGATCATAAAATTCCCTGGTGTTTAAGCAGCTCGGCATTGAGAATGGCCGCCCCCGCAGCGCCGCGAATGGTGTTATGGGACAACGTGGTAAACATGAGATCAGTGAGCGCATCCGACCGGAGCCGGCCCACGGTCACCGCCATACCTTGGTCATGGTCCCGATCGAGTTTTGGCT
Source organism: Fidelibacterota bacterium (assembly GCA_004124875.1). GTDB lineage: Bacteria > Fidelibacterota > Marinisomatia > SCGC-AAA003-L08 > TS1B11 > TS1B11. The sequence goes on from SCKJ01000003.1 coordinate 261,033, forward strand.
GCGGCCTGTCGGCGTCAACAAGAACCACCACCGGCCATTGAGGCGCCGAGGGGAGCGCCGCCGTCTGCGGAATACCTTTATACGCGCGCAAAGCTTCGCTGGCCTGGTCCACAGATGGGCGATTGGTAAAATTGATAAACACTGACGCCGTGTGGCCGTCGAGGACATCCACCCGGTTGCATTGCGCCGACAGGATGATATGGGCATCCTCAATGCGGTCACCGGCAAGGGCGCCCAGCAGCTTGAGCGGCTCGGACTGCAGTTTTTCCTCCTCGCCCGGAATGTAAGGAAGCACATTGTCGCCGATGATTTCCGGCGGCGGACCGGGATATCCCGCCCCCGACTTGGCCTGCAGGGTCACGACCCGCACGCTTTCAATCCCGAAAGCATCGTGCAGCGGCTTTAAAGGCAGCACCAGCCCCACGACGGCGCAGTTGGGATTGGTGGCAATGAACCCCGGCCAGCCCCGTTTGGCCTGCTGCGTGGCAATGAGGGCAGTGTGTTCCGGATTGACTTCGGGAATCAGCAGGGGCACATCGCTGGTCATGCGGTAAGCGCTGGCGTTGGATATGACGGGGATTCCAGCTTCGGCAAAGAGCGGCTCCATGGTCTCTGCCATCTGGCTGGGCAGGGCTGAGAAGACCAGATCAAGGTCCTCTGCCGGGGCCGGCGTTTGCACCACCAGCTCGCCGGCATAGGCGGGTTGGGCAACCGGCACTCTCCAGGTTACGGCCTCATGGTACGGTTTGCCGGCGGACCGCTCCGATGCGTATAGCGCGGACAGCTCGAACCAGGGGTGTCCCTCCAGCAGCTGGATAAACCGCTGACCCACCGCGCCGGTAGCGCCAAGGATTCCCACTTTGAGTCTGTCAGTTGTCATTTTCGTCATCAAGTTCGCTATGAATGCAGTCAACTGCCAGCCGAAGATTGTCCTTTTCCAGCACCATGGAGATGGAATATTCAGACGATCCCTGAGCGATGGCAATCACGTTGATCGCCTGGTGGCCCAGCGCGGAAAATATTTTGCCCGCGATGCCGTGCCGGTTGCGCATATTTTCTCCCACGACGGTGATGATGCCCACATCGGAGAGCACCCGGATATGATCGATGCGCCGGTCCCCCTCCAGCCAGTCGGCCAGGGCCGTCTCCAGAGAGTCAATGGTCTGTGGCACTTCACTGGCCTGCACAACAAAGGTGATGTTATGTTCGGCGGAGCTCTGGCTGATCATCAGAACGTTGGTGCCCACCTCTTGCACGGCCGAAAATATGGTCGCCGCCACGCCCGGAACACCGATCATGCCGTAGCCGCCCACCGTGATCATGGAGACGTCATCGATCGACGTGGTAATCAACGTCCGGCCACGCCGGGCAATGCGCGATGAGATGAGGGTGCCCTCGTTCTCCGGGGCCAGCAGATTTTTGATCCTGACGGCCACCTCCGTTTCCAGCAGCGGCCACAGGGTGCGGGGATGGATCACCGAAGCGCCAAAATAAGCCACTTCGGCGGCTTCGCGAAAGGAAATTTCCGGCAGGACCCTCGCCGATTGATGGTGCCGGGGATCGGCGGTGAGGATGCCGTCAACATCCGTCCATATCCAGACCTCCGATGCCTCCAGACAGGCGCCCAGGACCGTGGCGGTCAAGTCGGACCCGTTACGGCCGATAGTGGTGGTTTCGCCCGCGGCGTTGGACCCTAAAAATCCGGTGACGACAGGAATGTCGCCATTATTTAGCAGAGGTGACACTTTTTCGCCGATCAGCCGGCGTGTTACCGTCAGGTCGACCCGGGCGTTGCCCCACTGGCTGCCCGTTCTGATGATGGTACGGCTATCGACATAGATTCCGCGCAGCTGCCTGGCGCTCAAGCAGTGCGCCACCAGATTCGTCGATAACCGTTCGCCTACTGATAGAATTTCATCGCGCTCCTGACCCTCCACAGGGCCCCGCGCAGTGGAAAGCGCCTGCAATGTCGTTTCTACATGAACGCCATAATCAGACAGCAATGCTTCCGGGAGGTCAAGGTCCGCCGCCATGCGAATATGCGTCGCCTGCACCTGTTCGGAAATCGAGACAGCATCTCCGGCCGTGTTGCAAAACTGGGCGAGTAAGTCGGTGATGCGACCCAGAGCGGAGGTGACCACCACCAGGGGTCCCTCAAACCGGGCAATCTGCTCGACAGCGCTCAGCAGCCGATCTGCGCTTTCAAGCGAACTACCCCCAAATTTGAATACGACCGGCGCCTTATTCAATGAGGTCTCCCAAAACTCCTTGATCATCGGGTTGAACAAACAGCACCTGGGCCTCTATGCCCATCTCAGCCAGCGCCGATTGCACTGCGGCGGATGGGTCGGGGGCGCCCGAAACAAGTCCCGCCACCGTGGTGCCAGCGCCGGAGAGGTATGCGCCTGCCACCTCATCGCGAGCCGAAAGCAAGTTGAATATGGCGCTCGATTGCGGCAGCGCGTCCAACCGGTAAGGTTGATGCCGGAGGTCCGATTCACTGAACTTCAGTTTGGCGCGGTCGCCATCGGCCAGGCCCATGATGAGTTGGCCTAAAGCCTGTGCAGTCAACTTGAGGTCTTCATCCGGGACGGTCTCCGGCAGTATTTCCCGCATGTCATGGGTCGATTTCATCTGCCGGGGCACCACCAGCAGCAGGCGAATGCCGCTATGCAACGGCAGCGACTCGGCGCTGTACGAGCGATCATCGTAGGAAATCCGCTGGAGGCTCCCAAAAACTGCCGCCGCCACATTGTCCGGGTGGCCTTCAAGTTCCGCCGCCGCCTGAAAAAGCGCCTCTTTGTCGACTGCTCCGGAGTGGGAAAGTTGGGCCAGCGTCATGCCCGCGACAATGGCGGCCGCGCTGCCTCCCAGACCACGGGAGAGTGGAATTTCGCTGACGCTGCTGCAGCTCAGTGCGCTCTCGGGCCAGCCGTGGTGGCGGCACAGCTGAGCGTAAGATTTGGCGATGAGGTTCTCGTTGCAATTATCCAGCAGGTGGGCGCCTTCGCCGCTTAAATCAAACTGCCACTCCTCGTCAGGAACCCCGGCCACCTTCAGGCGCATATCGAGGGCGATGGCCAGCGTGTCAAATCCGGGACCCAAATTGGCGGAGCTGGCCGGAACGGAGACCTCATACCTGGCGGTGTTCATGCTGCCTGGCCGACGTGCCGGTTATGCCAATAAGGGGGCTGATCTACCAATTTTGCCGATGGGGTCAATGGTTCCTCCCGTGGATCGCTGCTGATCCAGGCCCGCAGCCTGGCTCTATTTCTCGGCGTAAATTTACGAAGATTGCCGGGCATAACCTGATCTGTTGCGGAACGGGTCAGCGGCTACAGCTTGAGCGCCCGGGCAACAGACGGTCCGTCGGCATCAAGCAGCAATGGTTCAGGCGCGGAGGCCAGAGCGCTGTCGGGGTCTTTCAGTCCGTGGCCGGTAAGAATGCAAACCACCGAATCCTCAGGTGAGAAAAATTGTTTCGCGGCCAATTTCAGAATGCCGGCCACGCCCGCCGCGGAAGCAGGCTCGCAGAAAACCCCTTCGCGGGAGGCCAACAGCCGGTAGGCGGAGAGGATTTCCTCATCGGTAACGGCCTCGATGAGCCCCCCGGATTCATCCCGCGCCGTTTCGGCTTCTTTCCAGCTGGCGGGGTTGCCTATGCGAATGGCGCTGGCGACGGTTTCGGGGTTCTCAATGGGATGGCCTGCAACGATGGGGGCCGCGCCGGCGGCCTGAAAGCCGAGCATGACCGGCAACCTCTGGCTCCTGCCGGCCTCCCTGTAGCGCTGGTAACCTTTCCAGTAGGCGGTAATGTTGCCGGCGTTGCCCACCGGCATGGCCTGGTAGGCAGGGGCGTCAGACAGGGCGTCGACCACTTCATAGGCCCCGGTGGCCTGCCCCTCTATCCTGAAGGGGTTCACAGAGTTGACCAGCTCGAGGCCGTATTCATCCGACAGGAACCTGACCACTTCCAGGGCCTGGTCAAAGTTCCCCCTGACCGTGGCCACCTCCGCCCCGCAATGGGACACATGGGCCAGTTTCCCCAGCGCCACTTTGCCTTCGGGCAGCACCACAATGCAGCGCAGACCCGCCCGGGCGGCATAGGCAGCAGCAGAAGCGGCAGTGTTGCCGGTGGAGGCGCAGATGATGGCCGTGGCGCCGGATTCCACCGCCTTGGAGACAGCCAGCGTCATGCCGCGATCCTTAAAGGAACCGGTAGGGTTGGCGCCTTCGAATTTCAGGAAGACTTTGGCCCCCACAAGCTCCGACAACCTGGGGGCGGGAAGCAGCGGGGTGTCGCCTTCACTCAGCGACACAATGGGCGTATCCGGGGTTACCGGGAGATAGGCGGCATATTTCTCGATCAGGGACACGGCTTAACCCTCGTCAGTTGATGGATGAAGGTTACCTGTGATAGGTCCTCCGAACCAAAAGCAAAGTTTGCCCGGATAATATGTCCAGCCAGGGGGATCTATAATCGGTCAAGAAGCAAATCCATCACCTGGCGCCGCGAAGTGGAGTTGTCAATTTCACGGGCCATATCGAAGGCATACCTGACCATCTCATCAGACAACTCACGGCCTTTTATCAGGTCAGTCATCACCCGGGACTGTTCATGGGAGGAGGAAATTTGCGCCGCCGCGTCAATGTAGGCAATTATTTCACTGTCACTCAATACGGGTCGGCTGCCTACCTCCCGAAGTACCCTGCGAATTTCATAACTCGACGAAATAGTGCTGGCCATATTGATCAGGCCGATCACATGCTCTGCGGTAAGGTCAGACATCCGGGCCAGAGCTATCAACGTTCTGGACTGCTCATACGAGGAGCTGATTTTGCTGACTGACTGGAGGTAGTTCTCTACAAACTCATTGGATGCCGTGGCCAATGCAGTTAATCCTATCAGCGTCTGGCCCAGCTCATAAGATGAACTGATGTTGGCGGCGGCAGACGCAATACTCGCGTGGTGTGCCGCTTTGGAACCACTCAGAGCCGACAATGCGGCCAGGGAGCGCTTCTGTTCATATGAGGACGATATGGAAGTTGTGGCCTGCACTAAATCGTCCATCGCTGCGGGATACTCCGTTAAGTGCGGAGCCACCCCGATGATGGCCCTGGATTGTTCATAGCTTGAGGATATGCCACTGATGATGTCGGCGATGGCCCCACCCGTAGCTTCATTCATTTTAATGTTTTCAGCCAAACTTATGAGGGTACGGGATTTTTCGTATGATGAGGACATACGATCGGACGCTTCAACAAGAGCGAGGGCAAAATCATCGGCGGGCGCGAGCTCGGCGCTCCACTCACGCAAGATGAGTCCCAGCCAATAACTGCTCTTGACGGTAACTCCGGCTGAAGAGGCCATGGCCACGCGATCCTCCGTGGATATGTCCTGCCTGCCGAAAGCCTTGTAGAAATTGTACTGGCCCTCACTGCCGGACATGCGCTCCGCCAGCGCCAAAACTTTCCACAGCGGTTCTCCATCGCTCAACATCCTTTTTATCCTGCTATCGACTCCGATGCCGGTAAGGTAAAAAGTCTCCAGAATCGCCTCGGTGATCCAATTGCTGGCGTACTGGTCAATCTCGTCGGAGAAACTACCTCTAAAAAAGGTGCGCGCAATCCGTCCCCGGTCATCAGCCTCAAATACCACTTTGGTGGTTCTCAAAAACACCCGCCGCTCAATGCTCAGGTACCCGCCCGGCGACATGGACTCTACATCTTTGTTGTCGAAAGTAAAACTGACTTCCCCCAGCACTTTGACTTTGAAATGGGAAAAGGGAGTCACATTGGAATGAATCACAAATCCGTCATTCTGGCGGACGACATCAACAATGGCTCCGCTCAACAGTGTGGGGACCAGAACGAGAATGGAGGCCAGGAGGCGAGTCAATTTTTGCCGTGACATGTAAATCCTTTTCGTTATAGACACAGGTGCTGCGCGACCTGTTAAAAATTTGCTACCTGAATAATAGACGACTCAACTGCCGCTGGTGTTGCAGCGGCCGGTAAAAAATGCTATTTGATGGAGAAGTCCGGGGAAGGTGTGGCTGCCGGCCGCGCCAGCAGGTGGGAGCGTCAGACGTCGAGCGCCTTGTCCCACAAGAGCTGGCCGAGATTTTGTGCCGCATCCCTGTTCGTGCGGATGTAGTCGATGAGCGCTCGTTGCGTATTGGACAGATTGTGACTGGCGTCACCGCCCATCGAAGCGTTGCCCTCATGAGCAATATCGGCGGGTTCCGGTGACACGATCCCGTAGATGAGCCACCACGGATAAACAGCGTGTAGTCTGCAAATTTTGTTGATGACACCGAAAGATGGCCGCAGCCGCCCTGTCTCATAGCCGCTGATGCTCTGGCGGGTAACTTCGAGCTGTTCTGCAAATTCGATCTGGCCCATATCCGCTTTTTTACGGACATCCCTGATGCGCTTGCCCATTCCGGCAGAATAATTTACTTCAGTAGCCAAAACTCTGATTCCAGCTTGTCATTATAGTGGACGGGTCTCCGCGCGGAGCCGGTTGCTCAGTCAATCAACCGGATGACCCAGTGGTGTAAACACGTGTCTAGACAGGAATTTAAGGCATTAATATACGAAGAGACAACAGAATGGCGGTCAGGCCATTGAGAAAATGACATGGAGTCCGATTTGGCGCCAGGCGATCACCCCGGCAAGGTGCGTCCCTAGAAATCGTCCTCTTGACCCTCGCCGTTGCCACCAGGCCGCTCACGACTCTCCTTGAAGCGGTTAAAATTGTAGCTGAGCGTAATCCGGCCGGAGGGGGAGCGCCGGGTGCTGAGGCTCGAGTATTCGAAGCCTGTTCCCGATGTCGTGGTTTCGAATTTCTGAGTCCTGAAGATGTCACCCAACTGGATTGTGATCGACAGCCGCTTGTCCATAAACGACTGCCGGGCGGAGACGCTCGTCGTGTAAATGCCTTCTCGCTGGCCCTGTGCGGAGACCGACGGGCTGGTGAAGCGGCTGTTGACCTGTATCCGGCTGCTCTGGCCAATGCGGAATGTCTGGTTAAGACGAACGGACCAGTTATCGCTTGAACGCGAGTAGTCCGTGCCGCCGAAAGCTCCATCGAGCTGGTAATTGAAAACGGTGCCAATGAGGCTGACATTCCACCATGGAATCTGGCGCAGATTGATCATGAGTTCGGTACCCAGAGCCTTGCTGTCGCCGACGTTCTCGGGACGGGTCAGCATGACATTGGCATCGTAGACAGACCTGATCCGCTCGGTTACGTTCTCTGAGAGCCGGTAGTAGACCTCAACCGACACCAGGTTTCTGCCCATGGGAAGTTGGAGGCTTAATTCATATGAATTGATGTAGGTCGGCTTGAGACCGGGATTCCCCGAGATCACGTTGTTGGCATCCGACCAGGTAATGAAAGGAGCCAGAAACCAACTCCGGGGGCGCCTGATGCGCAGACTGTAGCTGCCCAGCATCTGAAGCTGTTCCGTCAGCTGGAAAGAGGTGTGCAGGGAGGGGTAAACATCCCACCGGTCGATAGAAAATATTTCCCCCGTGGTAGGAATCTCGATGTTGCGATCGGTGTACTCGCCCCGCAGCCCAATTTGGATACCAGCCTTGGCGCCTTCGCTGGAAAACTGCGTATAGAGGGAGTGGATATTGCGGACATAACTGACGGTGCTGGCGAATTGCGGCTGATCAAGATAGACCCCGGCCGTGGCATCGTATTCGCGCAGAGCTGTTTCGTCACTGCTGGACCCCATTCTGCCCTGATATCCGGCTTCAAATTTCATCCCTTCCGCAATAGGCAGAGTGTAGTCCAGCTGGGCCCGTACCCGGTTGGAGGGTCCTTTTTCCGTGATTTTCCGTCCCTGCGTTACGGTATTTTCGAGGTCGAGCAGCTCGTTGGTGTTCAGATCATCGCCAAGGCGTGAACTTAAGCTGATGCGCGAATTGATTTCGTGCTGGGGCCGGGCAAATTTGTGCTTGTACTCACCATTGAGCGACCAAAACGTTCCGCTGCGATCAGTCAAACTGGCGCTGATGTAATCCTCAACCAGGCTGCCCGGATTAACGTTTTGGCTGAAGTTGAGATCACTGCCGCGCACATAAGACATCTCTCCGACCCTGAATGAGATGGAGGCCATATCATGTTCCGTGAGATCGAGAGCCAACTCTCCCCGCACGTTGAGCCTGTTTATCCTAAAGAGGTTGGACCCGTTTGATATAATGGATATGGTGGTGTCGTTAAATGTCGTGGTGTTATTGGCCTCCACCGTTCCGGGAAAACTGCGCAGGTTGTAGTTTGCACCCAGGGAGGCGTTCATTCGTCCCGTACGGTAGCCGAGGAGAAAATCGCCGCCACGATTGTCGTACAGGCCGCCACTGGTGTTAAAGATACCGCTGACCCCTTCAATCAACCTTTTCTTGGTAATGATATTGATAATCCCCGAGACGCCATCAGGATCGTATTTGGCCGAAGGGTTGGTGATGATTTCAATACTGGCGATAATGTTGGCCGGTGTCTGCTGCAAGGCATCGTTGGCATCGAGTATCGTAGGACGTCCATCGATGAGGACGGTAAAACTGGAGCTGCCCCGTAGTTCCACATTGCCGTCGATATCAACTGTAATTGAGGGGACGTTTTCCAGGATATCAACAGCTGAACCGGAGACTGCGGAGTACATGCCGGATACGTCGATGATTTTTTTGTCCAGCCGGTAGGAGACCAGGGGCCGGTCTTTCACGAGTTCCACGGTCTGGCCCTGCAGCACTCCGGGCCGCAGATTGATCACCCCCAGGTCCAGCACCGGACGGCGGGGCCTGATCATCAGGGAATCGATCGTCTTTGACTGGTAGCCGATAAATTTGGCCTCCAGAAAATAGCGCCCCGGCCTGAGCTCCGTAAGCAGAAAGAGGCCGTAGGAATCGGTCGTGGTGCCGGTGACCAGAACAGAGTCACGCAGCCGGAAAAGGGCGACGTTGGCGTACTCCAGCGGGGCGCCGGAATCATAATCGATCAAAGTACCTGAAATCTTGCCGATAGGTTCACGGCTGAACTCCCGGCCCCGGCCACCAGGCCGTTGACTCCGCTGGCCATAGGCCGGCTCGAAAAAGATTGATACGCTCAGTGCCACCAGTACCGCCAATTTCAACTTCATATCACCCACTCCACTTTGTTAGCTCATTACAGGCTGCCCGAACGCGCGTCCCCTGAAGCGACGCGAAAACAACGCCAGCTTGGCCGATTGGGAACCATGTCCCCTCAGTTTATTGCCACTGCTTCAGCTGGTTTGACGCTCGGATGGCCGGCAGGTTAACGGACTATTTCGGCCTCGCCGCCAGAGAAATTATTGGCCAGGCTATCTCACCGGACGGCTGGCCGATTGCGTGTGCACCACTCTCCAGGCGCCATCCACGAGCCGGAACAGGTATGTGCCGTGGCCCGTGTTATGGATGTCGCGGCCATCCGAAGTGGTGAGTTTGACTTCGGTATCGACCACTGCCCAGGCGAAACTCCCTTCGAAGTGCGTCTGGATGTCCGAAAATCCGAGGGTCAGCCCCATCTCGGATTCGGGCTCGACATGATTTTCAACTAAGTCCTTGAGGCCAAGGTTTTGCCCCCCGCCTTCAAAATAGCGGGCGCCGTCCCAGTCCAGAAAATGGGTGTAGAACACCTCGCCATCGCCCTGTTCCCAGCCGGCCCGGATATCCTCGATAATGGCTTCCAGCAGTGCCGGATCATGATATTGCGCGTACGATTCGCTGCCGCCACAGCCGCCGAACAACAGCAAACCCATCATCGCTGGTCCAATCGTTTTGTTACTCATGGTGGCAGTCCCTCCCGCTGACTTGTTTAATGGATACAAAGGTGACAAGAGCCGAATTTACAGGGGTTACAACCTGCGTACGGGGATCAATTGCCGTGGCTGCCCGTCAACCTCAGACTAACTTTCCAAGTTTATCTGCCGAAGCGATAATGCCTTTTATAATGGCGGAACTGAGCCCTTCGTGCTCCATCTTGTTCAGCCCACTGATGGTGGCGCCACGAGGGGTCGTAACGCGGTCAATGGCCGACTCGGGATGACCCTCCATCTGCAGCATCAACGAAGCAGCGCCCCGCGCGGCCTGGGCAGCAATCTGCAACGCCTCCTCCGGGTGGAAGCCAATCTCAATGCCCCCTTGGGACATGGCCCGGATACAACGCAGGAAAAAGGCGACTCCGCAGGCCCCAAGCGCGGTGGCGGGCACCATCAATTCTTCATCAATCTCCAGCGTGGCGCCCATACCGCCGAACAACTTTGCGGCCAGCGCCAGGGCGGAACTGTCCTGAACGCGAGCCGCCAGGCAAGTGATCGACTCGCCAATTTCGATGGCAATGTTGGGCATTGCGCGGACGACAGGCAGGCCGCTGCCAAGCTTGGCGGACAGGTCGGCGATGGTCATACCGGAGACGACAGACAGGACCATCTTGCCGGCAGTCAGGGCATCGGCCGCAACATCCAGAATCTCCATCACCTGTTGAGGTTGAACAGTGAGAATGACTATCTCTGCGCTTTGTATGGCCGCACTGTTGTCAGAAGTGATGTTGTAACCCTCACTCGCGAAGTGCGCCAGCTGATCGGTCTGCCGGCGGGTAACTGTCAGTTGGCCAGGCGTTGCCGAGCCCGACCGCACCAGCCCCTTGGCGATTGCGCCGCCGATATTTCCGCATCCAATGATGGCAATTTTATCGTCCATGGGTCGCTCTCCTTAGACGGTTATCGATGTTTACGGGCCTGCTGCGGATAGCCGCATAAGCCCGTCACTCCCGCACCTGTCCATTACCGAAGGCGATATGCTTTTTGATCGTCAGGTGCTCTATGCCCATGGGGCCAAAAGCGTGGAGCTTGCTGGTTGAAATGCCGATCTCAGCGCCCATGCCGAGCTGCCCGCCGTCATTGAAGCGGGTAGAGGCGTTGACCAGCACCAGCGAGCTGTGCACTTCGCCGATAAAGCGCAGCCCGGCGCTCTCGTCCTCAGTGACAATGGTCTCCGTGTGGTCCGAGCCGTACTGCCTGATGTGGGCCACAGCCTGCGCGTAGTCTTCTACTACTTTCACGGCGAGAATCATGGCGAGGTATTCTTCACCCCAATCGGCCTCGGTTGCTGCTGTCATGCCCTCTGGCACGATTTCGAGCGATTGGGCACAGCCGCGCAGCTTAAGCCCGGCATCGCGCGCCAGGGAGGCAAATCGCGGCAGAAAATCATCGGCCACATCGGCATGGACCAGCAGCGTTTCGGCGGCGTTGCAGACACCCGGCCGGTGGACCTTGCTGTTCATGGCAATGTCCAGTCCCATGGCCAGATCGGCGTCCTTGTCGATATAGACATGGCAGACCCCCTTGTAGTGTTTCAAAACGGGCACCCGGGCATTGTCGTTGACGTAGCGGATGAGACTTTCGCCGCCCCGCGGAATGAGCAGGTCGATGGTCCCTTCCAGCTTGAGCAGTTGCTCGACCACTTCCCGGTCCGTGATGTTGATGACCTGCACGGCTCCCGGCGGACAGTTGTGGTGAGCCAGGGCCGCGTCGATCACTTTCGCCAGCGCAAGATTGGTGTTGAGGGCCTCCTTGCCCCCCCGCAGGATGACGGCGTTCCCGCTTTTCAGGCAGAGCGCTGCCGCATCGATGGTCACATTGGGGCGCGACTCATAGATAAAGGCGATGACGCCCAGGGGAATAGACATCTGGCCTACCCGCAGCCCGTTGGGCCGGACAGTCATTTCACCCATCTTGCCCACGGGATCAGGCAGAGCCGATATCTCGTCCACGGCGCGGGCCAGAGCCGAGATACCATCGGGCGTGAGGGTCAACCGGTCCATCATGGCGGCGGACAGTCCAGCCTTCGCGGCCTGATCGGTATCCAGCTTGTTGGCTGCGGAGATGGCCGCCGTTTCATCACGAAGCAGCTGTGCCAAGGTGGCAAGAATGGCATTTTTGGCCGCACTGGATGCCGATCCGATGTAGACGGTTGCAGCGGTTGCCGTCTGCCCCAGATGTTTTACATATTCGGTAACATTCATTATGATTCCTCGGCTTTTTGGGGCAGTAGCACCAACTGCTCCCGGTGCACAACCTCGTTGAAAAAGTTGCTGCCCAATGTTTTGGCACTCTCATCGGAGGATAGCCCGGCGATGGCATTTAAGTCCTGCCACCCGTAATTGGTGATGCCGCGGGCAATAATCGCTCCCTTTATCGTTGAAATGACAACAGGGTCCTGGGCGTCGAATTCGCCTTCAATACCGGTCACACCCGAGCTGAGCAGACTGGCCTTATGCCCCATGATAGCCCGCCTGGCGCCTTCGTCAATAATGATGGTCCCCTTCGTGTTCGCAGAATAGGCAATCCAGCGCTTCTTGAGCGGCATCCGCTTCGCCTCGGGGTAAAACAGCGTGCCTACCGGCTGCCCCTCAAATATTTTGTTGAGAATGCCGGGTGATGTGCCGTTGGCCAGCACCACGGGCACGCCCACATGATTGGTGGTCCTGATAGCCTGGAGCTTGGCGCGCATCCCGCCCGTGGAGAGCAGTTGCCCCTTGGCATGGGCATCGCTAATCATTTTGTCCGTGATGGCCGCGACCTCCGGAATGATCGAGCTGGAGGCATCGTTGGGATGACCATCGTACAGACCATCCACTGTGCTGAGGATGACCAGCAGATTGGCATCCAGCATACTGGCAACCTGGGCCGCCAGAGAGTCATTATCCCCGAAAGACATGTCCTCCGTGTAGATGGTGTCGTTTTCGTTCAGGATGGGCAGCACGCCCAATTTAAACAGTCCCTGAATGGTCTCCTTGATATTGAGGTAGCGGTGATGGTGCTGAAAGTCCTCCAGGTTGATCAGTATCTGGGCAATGGGTTGATCCAGTTTGCTGAAAATTTTTGCATACTCCGAGATAAGGTCCACCTGGCCAATGGCGGCCAACGACTGCTTGAGATGCCGGGGATAAAAACTGAGCTGCAGATTGAGCATGCTCTTGCCCATCAGCACGGCGCCGCTGGTGATCAGCAGCAGCTCGTTGCCTGCATGGACCAGCGCCATGATCTGCTCAGCGAGCCGCTCCACTCGTTCGGCAGTAAAGGCGCCATTTTTGGTGAGCACATGGCTGCCAATTTTTATGACAATGCGTTGGCGGGCCGGTTTTTCTAAGCTGTTTCTCATCATCGCCTGTAAATAAAAAACCCCGGATCAGTGTGCCCGGGGCTTTTGGAATGTTTTAACCTGTCTTGAACGACTAGCCGGAACTTTCCCCCTGGCACCCACATGGGCGGGCGCGAAACGGTCGTCGGTTATGGCGTTGAACAGTAGTCATAAGCGGCCCAAAGGTACTTCCCCACCATCCGAGGGGCAAAGGGTATGTTGATCTGCCCGCTACTAAAAGGTAAATGTCATTTCCAGCGCCGCTTGGGATAAGGGCTCAAGATCTATATCCGTACCTGCGCGGTATTCGAACAGGATCAAGGCGCCCTCCGCAATACTGAACGAGGGCGAGATCGTAGTCGTGCCTGCCTTGCCCAGCTGATCCTGGCGGAAAGTGACGCCAAACCTTCCAGGTGTCCAATTCACCATAAGCAGATAGCCCAGCTCCCCGGGCCCGTACCCTCCCTGGTTGACCTCGAGTCCTATCGTGACCTTTTCCATGCGAGTAATGGTGGCGTCAAAATCGATAATATTCTCGCCATCTCCCTTGAAGATAGCAGAAAGTCCGGCCTCCACGCCAGCTATCCCTTTGTAGCCCAATCTGCCACCCAAAATGGGGTTATCCCCCAGGTTTGGGCCAATATCGTCGCTGTTAACCACGTATCCGATGAATTGAATATCCTGGGTGAAATCCCTGCTGTAGCTTATTCCCGTCAGGTTTAACGGCAGCGCATAGTCAAATACCAGCGAGTGTGAAAACTGGTACATGTCAGGTGCATCGATCATTTCAAATCCGATGGGAGCGTTAAACTTGCCAAATGAGATTCCCCAGAATGAGACATAAGCCTGCTCGAGTTCAGCCGAATCGATCAGGATATCCACATCGACCCGGAGTGATATCCCTTCATCTATCTGTTTCTCAAGGTCTATCTCCGCAACATCAAGGCTGAATCGAGGATTGATCGGTGAGGTTGTAGGGATCGCGATACTGCCATCAACAAAGCCCGAAATTGTCACGGTCTGGCCACCAAGCGGCGATAAAAAAACCGATGAAGCCAACAAGGCTCTCCCCGAAGCGCAAAAACCTGATTTTATGTTGTCCCAATACATGCCTGAAAAACCTCCTCTTTTGTTTGAGTTAACTGAGGATGAAACGTTCTGATCGCAGCCGTTCAGCCAATTGCCGCTTCTCCCCTTTCACCTGTTCGAATCCTGATACATTCCTCAATTGGCAATATGAAAATCTTGCCCCTGCCGACGTCCCCTGCCCCTCTGGCAACTTCCGATATGGCATCGACTGCCACATCGACAAATTCGTCTGTAACGGCGATTTCCAGGCGCACCTTCTTGAGCAGCTTAATGTCATGAGCAATGCCTCGATAGACCTCATTAATAGGGATTTCCATCCCTTGGCCCAAGGCATTCGATACCGTGAATTTGTAGATTTTATTCTGCACGAGAGCCTCTTTGATGGATGGCAGCTCTTCAGGCTGAATGATCGCGATAATAAGTTTCATTGCTCTGTTCTCCTTCTACTCTGCGGTGAAGATTTGGAACCCGGCATAAGACTCCATTCCATGTTCTCCGATATCCAATCCGAGGATCTCTTCTTCCTCGCTCACCCTCAACCCCACCGTGTGTTTGAGCGCGAGAAATAGCAACATGCCCAGACCGAAGGCCCACACAAACGCGGCGCCGACGCCGATAAACTGACTGATCAGCTGATTGACACCCCCTCCGTAGAAGAGGCCGGTGTTGGAAGTTCCAATGTTCAGGACCGCCTCGGCGTTAAACAGCCCGCAGGCGAGCGTGCCCCAAACTCCGGCCACGGCATGTACGCTGACGGCCCCCACAGGATCGTCTATTTTGAAAATACGGTCAAGCGTCCATACGCTCAACACGACCAGCACTCCACCGATAAAACCTATCCATAAAGCGCCGGCCGGGGTAACCGTAAAGCACCCTGCGGTAATGGATACCAGTCCGCCCAAGGCGCCGTTGAGGCTCATGGTCAGATCAGGCTTTCCAAAGAATATCCAGGCCGTAGCAGTTGCTGAAATCGCCCCCATTGCCGCGGCCAGATTGGTCGTAACGGCCAACCGGCCAATAGAACCGTCACCTATGGTGGTGCTTCCAGCATTAAACCCGAACCATCCAAACCACAGAATGAATACTCCCAGCGCCGCCAGGGGGATGTTGTGGCCGGGAATAGCGTTGGGTGATCCATCGCGGCGGTACTTGCCAATCCGCGGACCCAGGACGATGGCTCCGGCCAGGGCAATCCATCCGCCAATGGAGTGAACGACTGTCGACCCGGCGAAGTCGGTGAACGGGCCGGTCGAGAGATTTTCAAGCCAGCCACCTCCTTCCAGCAACCCACCCCATGCCCAGGCGCCGAAAATCGGATAGATGAAGGCTGTAACGAAGACACTGTAGATCAAATATGACTTGAATTGGGTCCGCTCAGCCATGGCTCCGGAAACAATGGTAGCAGCCGTAGCGGCAAACACGGTTTGAAAGAGCAGAAAAGTAAATTCCCAATCATTGCCCGTGACGCCGCTAAGTCCGAAAAGGGTTGTGCCGAAAAAGCCGTTGGAAACCCCGAACATAAGCCCAAATCCCAACAGGAAGTAGGCCACCGAGCCGACAGAGAAGTCCATCACATTTTTCATGAGGATATTGACTGCGTTCTTCGCGCGCGTCATACCGGTTTCCAGCAGGGCAAAGCCGGCCTGCATGAAAAAAACCAGAAATGCCGCCAGGATCGTCCAGACCACATTCAGGTTGGCCTGAACGTCTTCAGGTGTCATGGGTTCGCTCTCTCCCGCAGCGAGAGAGATGGCGGGGAGAACCAAGGGGCTAAACAGCGCCGCAATCTTAAGCATATGGGCTCCTTTACTCTATCCAGTGGTGAAAATTCAAACTCAAAAATACAAACATTATCTGTATATGACCTAATAATTTATTGTCTAGAAATCATATGTCCTAAATAAATACTGTTATATTATCGGTATACCTAAATAATAATTTATCGAATGATGCTACCTGATGGTGCTTTCGCACGCTGTAAGATGGGGCGTAAAATGGGATCATACGCCGGTTCTGTACCGCCATCGAGCGGCGCGTATGGCCCGCCTTGATGGCGTATTGAACGAGGTGGGCTTCGCCTGTGAGGTGCAGAAAAACAGCGGCTTCAGGAAAAAAGTCGTCTGCTGGCACTGGCCATTAAGGCCCGGGCTTCAGCAACCCGGCAAACATCCAGCCAGCCTCAAGGCTGCGTGTAGACCGGGACGAAATCTTCAGGGAAGACGCCGTAGAAGGCCGCCACACGGAACACCCGCCGGCGGCGAAGCTCGGCGATTAAGGCTGAGAGGGGGGGGAGGGCATTAGCGGCTTGGATAATTCATTTTTTCGAGAAGACGCTGAAACCGGCGATGATCGCGCAAGCCTTCATACTCGATACCTAGCGGCTCGAAGGCAATTCTGGTATCGTGCTCTCTCAGCCCCCGCTCCAGCCAATTCAATGCTTTCTCATTTTGCCCCAACCATGCATATAGCCGCGCGAATCGGGTGGGATGAACGTAACCTGCTAATGAATCTGCAATAGCCCATTCCAACTGCGTAAGCCAATAACCTTCCTTCCCACTCTCCCTTACTCTCAATACCAGTTCCGCCCGCTTCGCTGAATCCTGATAGGTTCCGGCGGCCTCTTGGATCATTCCGCTTTCCTGGTAGGCCGCTCGCAAAACAACAAACGCCCGGATAAAATCAGGATCGGTATCCAACACACCCCTGCATATTTCGATGGCGCGTTCAAATTGACGGGCACTGATGTATTGCTCTGCCCATGCCGTCTTCTTGCCAAGCTCTAATGGATTTCTACGTACGTCCTCTTCGCCATGGGAGATAGCTTTATCGTACTGCCCAAGTGCCGAATGAAAAAATTTATCCCCGAGATAGTTCCCCAATTCCTCGGCCTTATCAAAATAGCGCCGGGCCAGGGCCCAATCTAGATCATAGAGAAATGCCACCCATCCCAACATTATGTGCCCCCGAATATTATCCGGGTCCAGCTCAATGGCCTTGGTGGCATATTCCCTTACAAGGGGAAAACCATCAATGGAGCGGATATGGTCTAGCGACTGGGAAAGCGTAAAATACGCACCTGCCAGTGCGGCGTAGGCATCTGCATAGGTACTATCAATGCTGATGGCCCTGAGATAATCGTCCTTAGCCTCTTCATTTGCTTTAATGGTGAATTTTTGTTTCTTGTAATGCCCCATATACAAAGCATCTACGGCATCCGGATGGACCACCGACACCGGCGCTGCAGGCCCACCCTCCTCTGGAGAGAAGGTTACCTTAATCTCAGCCGCAATGGCCTTGGCCACCTCATCGTGCAGTTCCAATATATCGCGCAGGTCACTTTCATAACTGTCCGTCCACAGGTTGCGCTCCGGCCGGGTGGCCACCAGCATGACCACAATGCCTACCCTGTCTCCAGCTCGAAAAACCGAGCCCTCGATGACGGCATCGACGTTCAACTCGGCGGCTATTTCCGGAATAGGTTTGAGGTTGGCTTTGTAACTCATGGTGGAGGTTCGTCCAATGACCCGCAGGGCACTGATCTTTGATAGTTCTGCTGTCAATGCCTCCTGCATACCGTCAACGAAGTAGTCCTGCTCCGGGTCACCGCTGAGATTATCCAGCGGCAGCACGGCAATAGTCCGGATAAGACTCGTTCTGTCCCGGCCATCCCCGCCCCAGCGCCCCCAGATGCCGAAGGCAAAGGCAATGAGGAATTCAATCACCAGCATGATCGCCAGAGCCCGGTTGCTGATTACGAGACGGCCGAAAGCCCACGCCAAGCCCATGGCCACGGGGAAGCCGAGGCCCAGCAGGATGATCAGTAGTCGGCTGACCCAAGGCGGGATACCCATGACCTCGAAGCTGCCGTCAATGATCTGGATGATGATGAAGGCGATGCCCGCATATACCACGGCTACCCGGATCACCCGGCGCAGCCTGCCCTCGGCGATAAAAAGGAGTAGAATGATGACCAAGCTGCTGACCCAAGCGGGGATGTGAAAAAGCTCAAAGGTGGCGCCCACGGCGTGGAACAGGACGAAGGCGACCCCGGCGTACACCGCCGCCACACGGAAGACCCGCCTGCGGCGGAGCTCGGCGATGAAGTCTGATAGTCTGGACGGTTGGCTCATCGTGATAATTCAGTTCACTGGCCGAATGTAAGGGGGAATCGACGGGATAGCAAAAGCCCTGCTACTCCCGCCACTCCGGGACCGCCGGTGATAGATGCCCGTATTTCGTTTGACCCCAAGCCTCGCAGTGGCCTAATATCCGCGAATACTCTTTACAGACGGATGAGCGAAAACGGGGCCGCTGCAACCATGATCTGGAAAAAATGGGAAAAGTATTACGATGAAGGTCTGCTGGTGATGCGGCTCACGTTGGGACTGGGATTCATCTATTTCCACGGCTGGAGCAAGCTCATGGGCGGTCCCGAACGGTGGGAGCGGCTGGGCGGCGCCGTGTCCAACATCGGCATCGACTTTGGCCACACGTTTTTTGGCTTCATGGCCGCTTTCAGCGAAACCGTCGCCGCCCTGTGCATCGCGCTGGGGCTGTTCTTTCAGCCGATGCTGGCGTTGCTCAGCTTCACCATGATTCTGGCGGTACTCTCGCACGTGGCCAGTGGCAAGGGGAATCCCGGGAACGCGTTCAAGTTCGCCGGCGTCAGCCTGGGGCTTATCTTTACCGGTCCCGGCAAGTATAGCCTGGACGCCTGGCTTCAGCGCTGGCTGGAGGCCCGCCGGGGAGATTCCGATCAGTCCAATGGAGCGGAGGAGAAGTAGCCGGAGGAGCCTTTGCAAGAGGGCAGCGGCAGAAGCAGTAGCAGTAATCCGACGTCCGGCTTGAAATCAGAACCTTGAAACCAGTCAGCTGGCGGATCGAAGGCGCTTCCTAGCTGCGGGCTCCGCCGGACGAACGGCTGCCATACGTCCCGGTCCAGCTCAAATATCACGGCCATTCAAATCTGGCATGGCAATAATCGCTCCAGTAGCGAAGTTGGCAATGTGTGCGTAAATTTATCAGGCCTGCAGTCGGAAGTGCCGCTGCCTGCACGGCAGATTTCGAGTGCGGGACAGCCGTCGCTTGTGGGGTGAGAAAGGACATAGACCGCTATTTACGGAGGCGGTGCGCGCTGAAAGCGGCCATCGCTCCGGTAAGTGCTATCATTTTAAATAATCCCCATGTTATACATCAACATCATCAGCCTTGCGTTTCTTGCCGCGGTAATCATTTTTATGGTCCGCCTGGGGGGTAGCCAGGGACTGCGCCGCGACGCGGGGTGGAATATTATTCATGCCGGCGTCATTACAATGCTGCTGGTTAATATCCTCGATTTTACCCGCCACCTATCAGCCTTGAAGCCCGGTTTTCCCATGCTGTCTGAAGGCATTTCCGACATAATTATCACGGCAGGTTACGTTGGGGGGTTTATTTTGGTGATCGTCGGCGGCGCACAGTGGTTGCCGGTGCTCATTGAGCGGCAGAAAGAGATGGCGGTGCATGCCATCAGTCAAAAGATAGCCCTTACCGAAGACAAATACCGCAAGCTATTCCAGGAATCGTACAATGCCATCTTTATCCACGATTTCAGCGGTCAAATTTTCGATGCCAACCACGGCGCGGAGCAACTCACAGGTTATAGCATGGCCGAGTTGCTGGGGATGACCATTCAGCAGCTTCATCCGGACCCCGAAGCCAAAGCGGTCGAAAAAGATCTCCGGCGAGCGAACACCCGGAATAAGATTTTGGTGGAAACCCGGTTCAAACGGAAATCGGGGGAGATCATTGACGTTGAGATCAGCGGCATCGTTATTGGCGGTGACGCCGCTAAGGGCTTGGTACAAGGCGTGGTCCGGGACATCACGGCCCAGAAAGCGTCGCGCCTGGCCCTGAAAGCTTCGCACAGT
This sequence comes from Fidelibacterota bacterium, assembly GCA_004124875.1. GTDB lineage: Bacteria > Fidelibacterota > Marinisomatia > SCGC-AAA003-L08 > TS1B11 > TS1B11. The sequence goes on from SCKJ01000003.1 coordinate 281,198, forward strand.
CAACTTGAGCATGAGGTGGTTGTACGGTCTGCCCAGTTGGCTGAGGAGCAGGAGCGGCTCGCCACCACTTTGCGGGCCATCAGCGATTCCGTCTTTTCCCTGGGCCTGGACGGGCGTATCCTCTATATGAATAGAGCTGCGGCGGACCTGACGGGTTGGGATGTCACCGATGCCCTGGGCCGGCCTATCGGAGAGGTGGTCTCGCTGCTTGAGGACAAGGGTGAAGAGCCGTTTCCCTTTTCCATGGGGGAGGCCCTGCGGCAGGCGGCCGAAGCCACTCCCGTTCCAATCTCCTCCCTGCTGATGGGGAAGGGCGGCGAGCAGCGCCATATCCGCTATATTGTGACGCCAATTCGTGATGCGCATAGATCCGTGAATGGCGTCGTGCTGGTCATTGGTGACACCACAGAACTGGAGCGGGCGGAATCGGAGCGCCTCAGGACCCAAAAACTCGAATCGCTGGGGATACTGGCAGGTGGACTGGCGCACGATTTTAACAATTTCCTCATGGGAATCATGCTCAACATCGCCAACGCCAGGCTACTGGCTCATGACGAGCAGATTATCGGACACCTGTCCCTTGCTGAAACCTCCGTTGAAAAAGCCAAAGGGATAACCCAGCAGCTGCTAACCTTTGCCGAAGGTGGCGCGCCTATCAAGAGCAGCACTCCCATCTCGCCCCTTATCAAGGAGAATGTCAATTTCGCGCTGCATGGCACTGATATTCTCAGCGAATTCTCAGTGGAATCACAGATGGGCGCTGTGTATATCGATAGCGGACAGATAACGCAGGTCATCAATAACCTCGTGATCAACGCAGTGCATGCGATGCCCAAAGGTGGCACGCTCTTCGTGCGGGCGAAGACCTTGGAGTTTACTGCCCCCCCGATCCCTGCAGACCTTGCACCGGGTAAATATGCGGCCATTTCGATAGAGGATCAGGGTGAAGGCATTGATCCCGACGATATCGAGTACATTTTTGATCCTTATTTCACGACCCGCAGCTCGGGGAGCGGACTGGGATTGGCGTCATGCTACAGCATCCTCCGGCAGCATAAGGGTGGAATAACAGTTCAGTCGGCGAAAGACGCTGGCAGCACCTTTACCTTTTATCTCCCGATCGTGGATGGCTCTGACGAGTCAGTTCATGCGGCCAACGACGGGATTCATACAGGTGCGGGAAAAATTCTGGTAGTGGATGATGATGAAATGATCAGGGTATCTCTGCAGACGCTCCTGGAAATAATGGGTTACACGGTCGAGACCGTGGCCAACGGCGATGAGGCTGAGAATGTTTTCACCAGGGCCCATTGCGCAGAGAAGCCTTTTGATCTGGCCATACTCGACCTCACCATTCCCGGCGGCAGAGGGGGTGTTGAAACGTTCGAGGCGCTGCGGAAAATTGATTCCGCCATCATCGGCATTGTCACCAGTGGATACGCCACCAATCCGGTCATGGCGAACCATGCCGACTTCGGTTTTAAGGGGGTGCTGCCCAAGCCGTTCAGGCCGGAGGACTTGAGCGCCGTGCTGAAGAACGTTACCGCTGATGGCAAGATGCAAAAGTAGGGCAGGCTGCGTCCGGTCCCCTTGCTAGCGGCTGACGAAGATTCCCAACAACTTGCGGGCGGAATATGGCTTGGCCCATCTATGCTGAGACTGCGCCGGACCGGCCGTGATTTCAGATACATCCATCGCGTAGTCCCGCATTTTTGCGGGAGTTTTTTCGGATTCCCCCGAGGGAGGCGCAGTAACTTCGCGGCCACGGCGCCAAGCATAAAAAAATTGAAAAGATAGATGAAAATTTTGATCGTTGGAGGAGCAGGTTACATCGGCTCCAAATTGATCCCTCAGCTACTCAACCGGGGGTACGAGGTTGATGTAGTCGATCTATTGTGGTTCGGCAACTACCTGCCTGAAGCGGCGCCGGTAAAGCAGATCGATGTATTTGACCTCCGGGAGGATGACCTCAAGGGCTATGAACAGGTGATTTTTCTAGCCGGTTTATCGAACGATCCCATGGCAGAATTTTCGCCGGGCATGAATTTCATCTGCAATGCTGCCGGTCCGGCCTATTTGGGCTATCTGTCGAAACGTGCCGGAGTGAAGCGCTACATCTTCGCTGGCTCATGCAGCGTTTACGGCTACACGGTGGACGAGCTCTATTCGGAAGAGTCGCCTGTCCATTCCGACTATCCTTACGGCATATCCAAACTCCAGGGCGAACAGGCCAGTATGCAGCTGCGCAGTGACGATTTTTCCGTCATCACGTTCCGCCAGGGGACAGTTAGCGGGTACAGTCCCCGTATGCGTCTGGATCTGGTGGTCAATACCATGTTCAAGACGGCCGTTCAAAGCGGAAAAATCACCGTTAACAATCCGGCCATTTGGCGGCCCATTCTCAGTATTGAGGATGCGGCCAACGCTTATATCCGGGCCATTGAAGCGAGTTATGAGATTTCGGGGACATTCAACATCTCATCGGGAAACTATACGGTGGGCGAGATCAGCGACATTGTGAAAGCGACCGTTGAAAAGCAGATGGAGACGCACATTGAGGTGGAGATAAACCACATTTCGGACTACCGCAATTACAAAGTCACCCATGACAAGGCGGTAAAAATCCTCAGCTTCAAGCCGAAGCACGATGTGGAGTCGATTGTGCAGGACCTCATCTCCAACCGGGAGCGGTTTGCTGATTTTGACAACGAGAATTATTACAATATCAAGACATTCCGGAAACTGAAACTGGCCTGATGGATGTCCCGGGCGCGGAAATCACCCGTGCACCGGCTATATTTTGCCAGGGAATGCCCTGCATCCCTGATCGAAATCCGACCTGCGGTTGTCGAATGATGCCGGCAGAAAATTTCGTTTGGATGCCCCGGATTTCAACGCCATCAACAAGTGACGATGAGGCGGACCTCCCGGAGCTGCTGAACTACCCGCATTCTGATCTAGATTTTTAATCCTTATAAACCTATATAGAATAACATTTTAGAGTGCTTATACATTTTCTTGGCGTCGTGATTTGGAGATTCCAGAAGCGCTCCCGACCTTCTCATGCTGCCGGCGAGACTGATGCCATTCTACGTTGAAAAAGACCGGCCAACCGCAAACTTTTATCGGAAAGCGTGATCTAGCCGACTTCTGCTGCTGTTCTGCGGCTTTCTGATGGGGCAGAAAATCTGCCAATCCCCTTCGCTAGGACACGCAATTATATCTCAAGAGCATCCTCATTTTGCCGATACGGATGAAGTGGGTGCGCTCCCCCCGCGGACGAAAATTCCACTTGGTCCATCGATTCCCGAAAATATCATGGAAGAGCGCATCCAATCGTTGGTAGATGAAGATGCGCGATACTGTCAATATTACCCTCTCCAGACTGTGCCTCGGTGCCGTGCTGTTGGCATGCCCTGCGTTGATTTTAGCCCAGGCTGTTACATTTAGTGCTGCCACAGGAGCCGCAGCAGAATCCATCTCATTTGTTGCCGTCAAGATTACGGCCTCTGGCTACGCAGCCGAGTTTCCGGTAACGGTCGACCACGTCGTTAATGCCGGTGGCACGGCTACCGGCGGAGGCGTCGATTTTACTTTCACCGAAGGGACGCTCACCTTCAACGCCAATGAGACCCAGACCATACTGCTCGAAATTGTGGACGATAGTGACGTGGAGTCATCGGAAACGATCATCCTTGAACTGACCAATCTCAGCAGTGGCAGTTTGGCGCCGAATTCGACCCATACCTACACCATTATCGATGACGACGGTGTCGCGCCCGTGCTGGATAGCGTGCTTGCGGTGCCCGCCCAGATTCCGGCCGATGCCCAAATCGACTTTCGCGGTACTCGTAATTTTTACCAAACGATTCAGATTAAGCTTAAGGACGATGGGGGCTCCGGCTGGGCCAATAACGACAATTTCACCATTTCCATGCCGTCGCAAATCACCATTCCTGATCTCAATGGTGATGCTTCGTTTATCGACGAAGTGTCCCTCAGCATGACCCAGCTCACAGTCCCTTCGAGTGAGCCCTCGATCACAGGCGCCACGGCAAGCACCATCACGGTAGAGTTTAATAAGGGTGCGCGCCTACGGGCAGACGATCTCATCACGGTCATTTTTCCCATCGTGGTGGAGATCGACCCCACAGAGAGGGAAGTGGTCTATACCGTCACGATGCCGGCATCGGCAGAAGCCAACAACACGATCGTGGCCAGCGTATCATTGGTCGACTTCCTGGTCCTGGTAGATTTCGACGACGCCAACTACGATGACGGCCTGAAGCAGAGCGGCACTCTGGGTGACGCTTATCCCTCGGCAGCGGCAAACGTTTTCACGGCCTTGCCCGATCTGCTTAAAGAAGAGGATTCGAGGAACAAGGACCTGTTTATCAACGGGGCCAATGACTGGGACGGGGTGACTCTCGATGGCATCGAGGATGGCACGGAAGTGACCTACACCCTGTGGGCTTCACAGACCAGGCGGCTGCGCAAAGTGACAGGAGGAGTAGCCGAGCCGGTGTTTAACCTGTCGAAAGTTCCCCTCACGGCGAATGAAGGCGGGGTCCTCAATACCCAGATAGACATATCGGTTCTTGAAGAAGGTTATTGGTTCTTCTATCTCACCTCAAACCTGACAAATGCATGGGCGCTGGGGGAAAGCGACACGGTGGAGGTGCGCCACTGGCCGACGTTTTCGGCAGATGATGCCGCCGGAGGCTTTGATTATGACGTTGATGGCGTCTACGAATCGGGCGCGGGGGCCGACGATGATATTGCAACCGTGGTGCTCGAGTCAGGTGGGACGCTGGGCAAAGATGGCAATCTGGCAACCGGAGGAAACAATCTCGGATCGCTCGATTTCTTCTGGAACTTTGATGATCTGGATGACGATGCCGAAATATATATTTTCAGCTCAACGCAGGATGGCTTGACGGCCGACAGCCTCACCATCGCAGGGAGCGAGCCAGATGAAACCGTCAGCGGCATTGGGTCTGCAAGCACGGCCCTCGGGTCAGCGATCTCCGAGGCTTCATCAACTCAGTTCCTGACCTGGGATATTTACGAGGATGCGGACACCTTTGATCCAGCCGGAGTCTTCCACATCTACTACGTTGTTAATGATGGGAAAAATCAGCAGGTGTATCAACTGGCCACCAACGCCGGCGCTGCCAAAACCGTCGAGGTAAAGCATTATCCATTTTTCAAATTTGATGATGTTGTGCCCACCGACGACCTGCCGATTGATACGCAGACCGATGATTATTACGTCATCAGCTGGGCTGAAGATCTGGACAATGATTTGGATGCGGACGGCAATGCAGTCATTTCTTTCTACTACACCGCCAGTTCTCTCGAAGCTATTCTCGATGCCATTGGAGCCGGTTCAGAGGTAACCGACGCCTCAATTCTCACCGACCCAAACTGGACCGGCAGCGTAACCCTCATCGGCTCCACCACCGAGGACCCCGATTCGAAAACGGACAATCGCTTCACCTGGAATATCGGCACTGCCGGACTTACCGCTGCAACCAACTATAACATCATCGCCCATTTACAGGAGGGCAGCGACCACCTGTTCGTGCAGTATACCTCCGCCTTAGGCCCGGTCCAGCACAATGCCCCCATTTTGGTTGACCGGGATTTTGTCATATCCCACTCACCTTACTTTACTCCAGATTTGCCTGTGGCGGGGGAAATGATCACTGTATCCGGGGCGGATGATATCCGCTTCAGCTGGACGGCGTACGATAGAGATGACGCGTCCGGCAACATCGTCCATATCTTCGCGGTGCCTGCGGGGACAGATGTACAGGCGGTGGCAGGTGGCGCCACGTGGACGGACGTTAACGGGGTCGATCCGGCAGGCTGGTATTGGATTACCAGCACAACGGGTGAGAACAGCCTGGGGGCCTCAACCGGACCATCAACGGAAAGCCTGCAATATGTGGCCGACATCGGAGCCCTTGATACAGACATGAGTGGGGCAGCCCTGACGCCAAACGGCATCTTTGACGTCTATTATTTCGCCAGTTGGGACGGCACCATGAATGGTGAATCGTACGACGCCGCAGCCGGCGTCATCCGTTTTTCAGGCTCCACCACGGCAGCGACGAGCTTTAGAATATCGCCAAACAGAGCGGTGATGAGCAAAGGCGATACGCTCAGTCTTGATGTGTACGTTTTGAGCGCCAGCGCTCTTAATACATCTTTGCTATCTATCAGTCTCTCTATCCCGAAGAGCAATTTCAGTGTCATTGATTTCAGTAGCGCACCATTCACGAATGAAATCGTGAATTTCAGTGGCACTGAATTGCTCAATCGGGGTGTGGAAACCGATGACCACTGGGAAATCTCCTTGGCCGAGGCAGACAATTCTCCCTCCGCAAGCCTGGACGCCGCCGGGGGGCTACAGGTGGCCTCCTTCAAGATTGTGGCCACGGCAGATTTGACGGGCGCCGACTACATCAGCTCTGTCATCCAGTTTCTGGATGAGCCCGGCGCCAAGACATCTATTATTGACGAAAATGGTCAAGAAGAAATCCTGACGTTGCCCGCTGACGCAGTTGAAATTCTGCTGGCCCCAGCGGGTAATATTTCTGGAAAAATCGAGCTCGAACTCATTGACGAATCGGGCCGGACCGTGGATGTCCACCTGTCCAACCGCGGCTCCTTTATCCCCATCACCGATTCACTCTATCTGGCAACCAACGGTGGCGCCAACTCCGATGGCAGTGTAACGGTGACCCTCGGTGTCGATGGGGATTACACATTAGCGTTGGTCCCCAGAGGGGTATATGATCTGTTCCTCCGGCGATCCGGCTACCTTGACCGGCAGCGAACCTCGTTGAGTGTGCAGCCGGTCTCAACGACCACCCTCAACTTTACCGGCGACAGCTTGATGATTGTAGGCGATATCGCCGGTTATGATGATGATAACGATGCGTCAACATTCAGCATTGGCGATAACCAGATCGATGCCAGTGACGTCACGGCCATATCCAACGCCTACAACTCCGTGGATGGTGACGCCAACTGGAATCCCGCGGCTGACCTTGATCTTGACGGCATTGTCAGTCTGGTGGACTACCAGGTTACGGTCGCCAACACAAATCAAAACGGCGACGGATTGGTCTACAAGCAGGTCCCCGTCGTCCAGCAGATGCCCGCTGCTCGAATCGTCCTCATAGCAGAAAACGACGGCTTTGAGACTTACGCACTGGTGGTTACGGGGGTTGCAGGCATCAAAGGTTATGATGTTGCGCTGCCCGCGGCGGTTTCGACGGCGGCCATATCCATTAAAAGCGGTCTGTCGGAGTATGGCAGGATCAAGCAGTTCACTTTCATCGATGGTGGCCTGAGCCACCGGGTGAGCGCCTTGGTCGGGCGTCATAGTTTGGCGGATGGGCCGCAGATCACACTGCTTACGCTGACGGTGCCAGCCGGTTTTGCCATCAACGATCTGCGCTTTGATCACATCTCGATTGTCGATGGCAGGGGCCGCTACCTGTTCCTGCAGGCTGCCTCGCCGCCGGTCCCGGTAGCCTATGCCCTGCACCAGAACTACCCGAATCCGTTCAATCCAGCCACAACGCTGAGGTTTGAGCTGCCTGCGCCGGGAGATATTCAGCTGATCATCTTCAATTTGCTGGGGGCAGAGGTAGCGACCCTGGTGGACGGTTTTATTGAGGCGGGCAGCCACAGTGTTAACTGGGCCGGCCGTGATGCGACAGGGAGGGTGGTCCCTGCAGGCATATACTTTGCCCGGCTGGTAACGCCGAGTTTTACCAAATCCATCAAAATGATCCTGCTGAAATAGATACTGCGTCATCCCGAGTCCGCCGGTCATGCTTAGGCTCTCGAAGCATAGCGGAGCGAAGGAAAATCCTCCTGAGGCAGGGCAGATTGGACCTCCACACGGGTGGCCCTGCGGCTTAAAATCGGGGAGTTCAATGGGCGCCATTGACGGCGGGGCAAGCCATAAACGCGGACCGGTTTACTCATTATCAATAACTGTAAATGCTGCACAGACTGGTGTACCAGATTAGAAAAAAGGCAAGACAATGAAGCGATCCCTTATATTTATGTTGATGGTTTTCTTTGCAGTGGGCTTGGCGAGTTGCTCTGGCGATGCCGGCAAGGCTGTCGGCCAGGTGAACGTGAGCGTCATGTTCATGAATAACTATGCGGCGGTCGACGATAACGCCACTATGGTGATGGTCTACGCCTGGGACCGAGCCGGCTGGAACGATGGCAATCCGGGCGCGCCCGCCAGCGCCTCAAATGACGGCATGTTCATGGATATTATGCTCTCCTCATCAGCAGGAGATATATTGCCCAACAAGACCCACAATCTGGCGCTTAAGGCTTTGCCTGAGGGTGACTATTATATTGGCGTTTTCGAGAGCAGCCACATGAACTACTCTGCTCAGACGGCGACGCTGATTGGCTACTACAACGCGAACAATCCCAATACGATGAAGACCATGCAGGCTTCAGAGGCCACGCCCGTGTCCATTACGTCTGCCAAGCCGGTGGAGCTCAAGACCATGATGGTGATGCCCAAGCTGGAGATGTAGTAAACGGGGCAGCCCGCGCGGTTAATGGAAGTGAAGGGTCGACTGTAGCGCATCCAGTAGATGCTGGTGATTGATGGGCTTGACGACGTAGGCCGCCGGGCCGGTCCCCAGAGCCCTGTTGTAGGTCGCCTCGTCGGTGTGGGAGGTCAAAAATACAACCGGCAGATGCCGCCGCGCGCTCATCTGATTGGCGATTTATATGCCGTCCAGATCACCTTTCAGGGTGATGTCCAGCAGTACGACGTCCGGTGAAAGTTCCTCCCCGAGGTGCAGGGCCTGCAGACCATTGTCTGCGATAAGGCGCTTTAGAGGCCGGTCAGTGACGCGATGATGCTTTAGCCAGCCCGCTCCTAATGCTCGTGGTCCGAATGGTCAATGGTCCGCCGCTTTTTCCTGCCCGTCCATCTCCGCGGGACTGTCGCCCTCCATGTCGCCTGTTTGCGTCTGGTAGGTGCCCCCTAACCCGTAGCCGAATACGAGCAGAGCGCCCCGGTCAGCGCCTATGACCAGAATAATAGCCGCCGAAAACAAGAGCGTCATACGGACGGCTTTGGTGCTCCAATGAGAGACCCAAGCGGGCGCGCCATCCCGGCGCATGAAAAAGTTCAGCGCGGCCAATGTGCTGATCAGACCGGTATACCAATACATGAGATTCCGATGTGTATGGACCAGATCATGCCCCGGCGCATCGTGTCCGAGCGCATTTGAAGCCATAAGTCCGGTCGCTGCCGTGACCAAAGCCGCGATGGCCGCGAGGTAGATCATGGTTGCCGCCGTGTCCATCACGCCCGATTTTCCCGTATAAAAACTATAAAACATAAGGGGAATGGCAGACAGGGTCAGGGCAATGGGGAAATGCACGAACAGGGGATGTATGTTGAGCGCGGCATCAAGTCCGGGCATAGGCTCTCCTTCGCAGATAACGGTTGTGGCGCCAAGCCGAAGTTTACGGTCAGACCCGATTCAATATGATGTGCAAATTCCGTTCCGGCGCGACGGCCTGGTCTCAAGGTTTAATATAGCGGAAACTTATTTCCAGTCCCGAGGAAGTTATTTGACTTTCATTGGCTGCCACCAACAGGGGCGTATGCAATCGCACAACGCCCGATAACCTTTCAAAAAGTTCGACCTCAAATCCTGCGCTTCCATCCAGGAAAAATCCGCCGGAGTTGCGAGCTTTCTTACCTTCCCAGTAATCGGCCCCTTCCCAGCGGAAGCGCAGCCTCAGGTAGGGAAAGCCGCGCCATACGCGGTAGGATTGTCCAATGGCATGCAGATCGAACCCTGCTTTATGGCCGGGTTGAAACCCGATATCGCTGGTGAGCCATCGTGGCGAGAACAGGCTCGTCAGTCCCATCACCCAGGGAAATTCGGATCTGCGCCACCACTGGCCGGTGAAGGTGACCTGCATCGTACCCGCTCCCAAGGCGAAGTGACGGTGATCCACCGAGTCTGCGTTGGCGTCGAAGGGATTCAGGGCGTAACTGGGAGCCGTCGGTAGCGATGCGCCTAAGCCGAGGAAAATCCGATCACCGGGCCCGAAGGTCAGGTTCGATACAGTGTACTGCACGCCTATCTTAAAATCTTGAAATCCCTCAAGAGTCTCCCTGCGGTGATGGGTGTCTTCTGTCTCTACCGACTGGGACCAGCGTATGATGGGCAGGCTCGCCACGAGGTTGATTCGCGAGGTAATCCCGACCAGACCAAACAGATTCGTCTGGTGCGTGATGACGCTTCCGAAGTGCTCGGTGTCTCCCTCAACCTCATTCATAACCGGCGAAAACCGGTTGTATCCGTAAGAGGCGCCGGCCAACAGGCCGCCTTTGCTCAGTCCGATACCTTCCATGGCGCTTCCGACCGGAAGCGTGGGGTTGCTTCAGAGCGGTCACTGGCCCCAGAGCGGGCTCCAGCCGAGCAACAGACCGGCCAACAGGATCAGCGAGCGAAGTCGAATGAACACCTGCGCCATCATCCTGCAGGGAGCAAACCCTGTTCCACACAGGCCTTGGCGAACATGATTTCCTTCGCTACCGTGCCCAGGCAACAGCCACCGCTCGGATTGGTCACCTCGCAGCGACATTCCCCAGCCCTCACGCGTTCCGTGATCACTTTTTGGATGTCCGTGTCGCCTGTGCGGCGAATATCATCTCGCACATCTTTGCGGTCATAGCCGAAACAGTAGCAGAGCGGGATGGGGTCATCGGTCTCCTTGATCCCCACGCGCACAGTCAGCAGGTCCTTGGTGATCAGGTGATCGCCCAATGCGGACACATAGACTGTATCGCAATCCGGGGCATCGCAGAAAAAATAGGGTTGAGCGGTCAGCTGCGCCTTGATTTCAGGCTTGACCAGGCATTCGACGGTCTGCCTGCCGACAGGCTTCGTCACCTGAAGATTCATCGGACATATGGGAATGTCCCCAACATGGGGTACAATGCAACAAGCTTCAGACATAGCATTCTCCTCTTCTCCAGCTAAAGTACCTGGAAGGTTTTGATGTCAACGAGATACGGGTGACGATCAGTGTGTCCCAAGGGGGGCGCTTCGGATGCTTGGCCTGTGATAAAGACCTCCTGCCCGGACGCTTTCGCCGAGGCCATAAGTCGCTTGAGCTGGCGATTTTCTTTCAGCACATAGATCGTCGTAACCTTTTTTCCCGCTTGGTTTGTTGAGTTGATTGATAAGGCTTGCACACCGTTCCAATCAATCAGTTTTCCCGCCAGGGCCACATGGACCCCGCGTGGTGTGAAGCCTCCCGCAATGACCGCTTCCTTTACTTCGTCAATCTCGATATGCCGGCCCTTACTTGGAATAAGCTCCACGATCCCTTCCTCAAGGTTAATGATGGAATGCTGCACGGCGGGGATCTCTTTAATTCGCTTTTCCAAACTGTAGGCGCAGAATGGGCAGGTCAATCCATCAACCCGAACGGTCAATTTGGGGTTCACTCCAGCCTTCCCTGCCGTTTGCGCAGCCACAATAATGGGTGAAAGCAGCACAGCGCCCAAGATGACGGTTGCTGTCAGAACTGCTCCAGGGTTATTGATTTTCATAGTGACTATCCTTTTTTCAGTTTTCTATTGTTTCTGTCATTGTTGTGCAATCGGCGGCTGTAAGCGCCGCTTTATGCACAATTCTTATTATCTCTCGCCAGGCGGTCCCGGATTAGGGATTGGGAATGGCTTGGCCACCCAGGCAGCCGATAGTCCGCCCGGTGCAATCATCAGCATCCCCATCCTGAAGCCCCAGCCAATGAACTAACATCCTGCTCGGGCGCAGCGCCGCCTACCCGTTTGTGCCATTTCATAGGGTTAGTTCTTAAAAACGCGCCCACAGCCATACCCGTGGTGTCCAGAAGCCAACGACGATGACCGTAGCACCCCAGGTCATCCAGTGCGTCCACCGTAGGCCTTCGTGCCTTACATAGATCAACCAGAACGCCCGCCCGAGAAAAGCGGCACTGAGGGGCAAAAAGAACCACGTTAGTTTCGTAAGCCAAACCTGTGAAAACATAACGCCCGTCAGGGAGAGGAACGACAGGGAAGCGGGCACGATACAACACCAGGGAACAGATCCCATGATAGCGGTCGTGATAGCGCCAATACTATGTTTTGTGGTCAAATTCTCCATGCTTATATCCTTATCTTTTCTATTTGTTGTTCACCATTGATCGGAATTGGTATTCTCGTGTCTTTGATAGCACCCATTCATTGGTGTAGAAAAGGAGCCTAAAAGATCAGCCATCGCAGACCAAAAGTGTACGAATAGTCGAGTCCAAGTTGCTCACCATTGAAATATTGGTAGAGGGGCAGTTGTAAGGAGGCTTCCAACAGAAACGTTCGTGAGAAGACAAATTGGACGCCTGGAGAAAGTACGAGGATCTTCTTCCCTGTATTTGGCTGCTCCAATCCCTCCTTGCGATCTTTCCCACTAAACTCCGATAGCAACTCCACAAATATGGATGAATAAGGAGATGGATAGGTCTTGTACACCTTGGGAAAAATTCTATAGCCCATGGCGAGGTTCGCGGACCAGACATCACCGAACTGGTAGCCTTCTGCTTGGGAATTCTTGCGGTAACTTCCTTCTACGTTGAGACCGATGCGATTTCGAACATAAGTGACAATAGGCCCGCCCAACACATCGAAAGAGCCAGAGCCAAGCTGTAAGGGACGCGGCAATGGCCCCATCTCATCACTGGCGTCAGCCTTTCCCGTGGGTAGTTTGATGCCCCCCAGAAACGTTATGCGGAGCGTCGCTCGTCTTGTGTCCCTTTGATAGAACTGATATTTACCCAAGAGCTTCAAATCTCCCCATCCAGAAGCATCTCTGGATACGCGATTTCCGTTCTTGGTCAGTTCCATTCCTTTAGACAGGTAGGGCACGGCCGCAATGACCACCAGCTTATTTGGAATAACCTCAAAAGGTATCATCACGGGGAAAGCAAAGGCGCTCGCCGCACGCTCACTGCTGTTGGAGACCACGCGGGCACCGGAGAACAGGGTCGTTTTCTGCATGGCTTTACCGAATGTGCGAATGGCTGACCCGTTCAATCCCGTCACGAAAGCGGTATTGGTGTTAATGGGCGGTCCTTGGGCAACCGCAACCACTATCGAGAACAGAACGGTTGTCGTGAGCTTGGGGATAAATCCTCTTTGCATTCTATGATCCCTCCATTAGTTTGAAAATCAATACAATTAATAACGTAGGAGAATGACGCTCATTGCTCATAATCCAACAGATATTGAATTAGATTGACCTATGAGAGAAATTTTATAATTCTTAACTTTCATGATTGTTTTAATCAATTCCTCTTGATTTTCTCCGGCTTCATCCTGTATGGTCACCATTTCATTTTCCAAATCAACGTCTACATCTTTAACCGATGCTATTTTATAGAGGGCTTTTTGCACCCCTACCACGCAACTATTGCAGCACATTCCGACGACTTTTAGTCTCGTTTTTGCCATGTTTGAATCCTCCTGATAATTTTTCATGTTATTTACTATGCCTCGAGCAAACGCAGAATCGGCACAATAGCGTAGGAAAAAAATGCGCCAATGCCATAGATTCCCACAGAGCTCCAGAACATTGACTTTGTAAAGCGACCCGCAACTTCACAGCCCTTTCCTCCGGTGATGGAACAAGCTAGTTTGCCCTGCGGACGAAGGGTCAGGAATCCACTAAAAATTATCAGGGAACCTGCCACAAGAAATATCCACCCCTTGTAATGGGATACAGTGATCAACCAGGGGAAAGTGGTAATCAGGGTCCCCACGGCAGCCCCCCCGGCCACAGCCGCCAGAGCCGCTGGCAACGCGCAGCAAAGCAGCGTACCCGTTGACGTGAATACCGATAGAAAATTGACAAATTGCGATTTCATGAAAGCCAGACTCCTTAGATTTCTACTTGCTCAAAATGCTGCGAATACATCCGCCGCATTACCATGTCCTGTCGCCACCCAGCGCCTGCAGGATAGGACAATCGCCTACGGGACCCCGGCCGCTACACGAGGCCGCCAACTGGTTTAGGGCTTTCTTGATCCTCTTAAGAGATCGCAACTTTTCCTCAATATCCATGATCTTAAGATCCGTACGATTCTTAACGACAGCGCAGGGTGTCTCCGGGTCCACTCGCAAGTTGAGGAGCTCCTGAATCTCCTTAAGGGTGAAGCCCAGCTCTTGCGCTCGCTTGACAAACTGGATGCGCGCGACCGCATCGTCCGGATATTGACGGTAACCGGACTCACGCCGGGGCGGTTCAGGGATAATCCCCCGTCGTTCATAGTAACGAATCGTTTCAACATTTACGTTCGCTCTCTTGGCTAATTGGCCTGTGGTCAAGCTTGTCATATTTAACCTCCAGACGGAGTTTACGCCCTGTACCATAGTACGAAGTCAAGGTGTCTTACTGAAATAGAATGTTATTGTCGTACTTGCGACAGATCAGGAGGCTTGCACAGGGCGTCCCACATAATCGCTAGGTAGAGCGCCCATTTATCTGGGATTTCCCTTCACTGTCATTCCTGAAATCAATTCAGGGGCGGCATTTTGAGCGTCCGAGCTAAATTTCATTCCCATCCCCGATGCGGGTTACTTCTCACGGCAGAGCCCGAGGACAGAGCAAGAATTCTGTCGGGATGTGGTGCCGCATTTGCTTCAGGTATTTCGCAACAAGAATTAGACATGATATCTCCTCCTATGTGATAGGATGAGATCATCGCGAAGCTTTGAACCGCATGCTTATGAACCCGGTCCTTTTAAGAATTTCAGCAAACCACCCTGATCCTCAGGCTGCAACCAGAGATGGCTCAGGAGGCCCAGCACAATGCCGAAGGCGATGTGTGCCGTCAGGGTCAGCAAAAAGAATTGCGGCCAGGCGAAATTAGTCCCAAATGGGCCGACGATGGGTGTCATAGGGGGGCCGGTCATCATGCCCAGTTCCACAACGAGCAGCCAGAGAACGGCCCACGCGACGGAGCGCTGATAGGATGCTTGCCGTCCCCACATGAAGGTGAACAACAGGCCGAAGTTGGCTCCATTGAGGAAATGGACCATGTAGCCCACCGGGTAATAGACGGCGAACGACCGGCTGCCCGTGGCCGCTTTACCGAACATGGCCGGAGTATCACCGGGGAGCCAGCCGTTGATCACCCCCATTTCCCGGAAATAATCGAGGGCCACGGTGGCCAGCATGCCTGCGCCCATGCCAATCACAATGCGCCTGAACAGGTCAGGATAATTTCTGCGGCTATACAGTATGAGTCCCACAAGAATGAGGAGGGCAGGGACATAGACCAGCGGGATGTACAGCTTTGCGAATTCGTGGGCCCCCATGATCATCTTGGGGCCCATGGCAATCTCCTGATAATACTGGGAATAGCCGAAGGAGAGCGTTATCAGTTGAATAGGCACCGCGCCTCCTGTAAACAGCGCTAGCAGGATCAGGAAAGCCCTGCGCTTATCGGTGATCTTCATATTGTGAGCCCTACTTTCTTACCGCAACAGCGATAGTCGCAAGAATTTCATCCAACTCGTCGCCGATAGCGCTCAAGCCTTCATATTTGCCCAGCAGATAAGAAGGTTTAATGTACTTGACCACCACTTTGCCATCAGGCCGTTCCATGACCGCTATTTTCAGCGGCGGTTCAATGGCGCCCATGGGATTAGCCTGCATAATCTTTTTCATGTAGCGCGGGTGGAAAAACAGCAGCTGTTTCATGCCCTGCACCTGCATGTTCACCATTTTCAGCATTTGCTGGGCGTTGATCACCTTAAGCACCATCAGATTCTGCTCTTCAATGGCGACAGTCAGCAGTTCCACGGTGTCATTGAAGTCATAGGCAGAGGCCACCATGGCCTGGGAATCGGGCAGTTTCATCTTTTGCCCCGGCTGTGAGTCTTGTGCCATAACCCCGACGATCATCATCTGCATGACCCCGAGCAGCACCGCTGCTTTAATTTGTTCAGATTTCATTTTGATGCTCTCCTTTGTATTCTAACTGGACGTCACAAATATCGGCACATGCGAGTTCATCGGGCGGCTTTGGCAGCACCCTTTACTACCTCGCTTAAAGTGGGGTGCACGTGAATGGTCTTGGTCAGCCTGTCCAGTTTGCCATAATCGTGCATTGCAATGGCGACCTCGTTGATTAAAATATCTGCATGGGGGCCAAGAATGTGTCCGCCCAATATTTCATTGGTTTTGGCATCCACCACAATTTTAACCACGCCCTCGGTCTCGCCAATGGCCAGGGGACGTCCATAGCCGGCGAACTGCTCCACGCCCACCTTGACCTCATGTCCTGCCTTAATGGCCTGTCGCTCCGTGAGGCCTACTGAGGCCAATGCCGGCTCAGTAAACACCGCTCGCGGCACGACGCGATAGTCCACCGCTTTGCCACTCCCCTTGATGGCATTCAAGGCTGCGATGGGCGCGTCATAAATGGCCCTGTGGGTAAATAGGGCGCCACCGTTGGCATCTCCAAGCGACCAAATGTTGTCAGCGGAGGTCTGTAGTTGCGCATTGGAAGTGAGAAATTGGCCCGTCATATCAATTCCAGCTGCGGCCAATCCCAATCCGTCAACCCGTGCCGTACGGCCGACGGCAAGAAGGATGACTTCCGCCTCAAATCGCTGTGGCTTGCCGTCCACGTCGGCCAGGACGAAGCGCTGACCATTCTCTCTGCCGGCGCTCACGACCGTGGCAGAAGTGTGTAAGTCGATGCCTTCGTTTACCAACAGATTGCCTAAATATTCCGACAACTCAGGCTCTTCAGATCGCATGACCCGGGGCGCCCTGCCCAGCAACGTGACCTTCGTGCCAAAGCGAGAGTACATCTGCGCGAACTCGACACCGACGAAACCGCCACCAATGATAATCATCGACTTGGGAACAGACGTTAGATGCAAGGCCTCATTGTTGGTGATATATCCGGCCTCATCGAGGCCCGGGATCGGGGGCTTCACTACAACAGATCCAATGGCCAGGATGCTTTTATCCGCCTGCAGCGCTTTTCCGTCGACTTGAATATCGACAGGAGAGGTGAATTCAGCCCTGCCTGTTATGAAGTCGACATTTTTGTAGCTCTTGATATTTTTATGAATGCCCGCTATGATACCATCCACGATGGCGTTTTTCCGCTTTACCGCAACGCCAAGATCGAAGTTAATAGGCTGGGTTTGGTCGATATTTACACCGAACTCGGCGGCCCTATTCTGCACCAGATTCATCACCTCTGAAGACCTTAACAAGGTCTTTGTGGGCTCGCAGCCCTCGTTGACTCACGTGCCGCCAACTTCGTGCATTTCAATGAGGGCCACATTTGCGCCCAAACGAGCCGCCATGAATGCAGCCGGGAGGCCGCCCTGGCCGGCGCCAATGACCGCTAGATCATAATTCTTCATGAGCGGAAATGCGCTGCTCAGTTTCCCTGAGATGGATGAATTCATCGGGGAACGCTGCCAGATACTCTTTAACCCGTTTTTCATCTATTGCCATGCTCTGCTCCCGGTATCATTTTTAGTGTGTTTGACCCTGGCCAGTGAAGCCTACGCCTCACCTACGGTCTCCAGTGCCTCCAAAATGGGGCATTCGCTTGTCGGGCCCAACCCGCGGCACGCCGCAGACAGATTGATCAAGGCCTGTTCAATTTTCTGCAAGGATCGGACTTTCTCCCTGACAGATGAAATTTTTGTGTCAGTGCGCAATTTTACATCGGCACAGGTGGTGTGGGGGTCGACCCGCAGCGTTAGCAGATCAGATATCTCGGCCAGCGAAAAGCCCAGCTCCTTGCCGTGACGAATGAAGACCAGGCGACCCACCGCATTATCGTTATATTGACGATACCCCGAAGCCCGGCGCTCCGGCTCCGGCAAAAGTCCCTTACGCTCGTAAAAGCGGATGGTCTCGATACTGACTTGCGTCCGCTTCGCCAACCGGCCTATTGAAAAGGTTCCGCTCATATCATGATCCTCCTGCCGAATATATAGTCTGGACTATGGTACAGAGTCAAGGGTTTTCGGAGATTTTAATAACTAAACGGCAGGATGACCGGGCGGTTTGTTCAGCAGACCTTGATTCTTTTCCGAGACAGGTAAATAAACCGTATTTTCTAACATCTTAAAATATCAGGGATGATATTTGAACGGTGGAACGTCTAATCCATAGAATCTGGCGTGGATATCCAAAGTAGACACCTTATTAAGTCGATCTGATCTGTCAAATGAACAGATTTACCCAAGCCGGGCTCATAACTGCATGCCAAAATGGCGATGAAAGAGGCTTTGAGGAGCTGTTCCAGCAGTATCACGAGCGGGTCTACAGGGTTGGCCTACGTTATACAGGGAATATTCAGGAGGCCGAAGATGTTACTCAGGATGTATTTGTGAAAGTTTTTAAAGAGATTATTCGCTTTAAAGGATACTCGAATTTTTATACTTGGCTATACCGCATCACGGTCAATATTTGCCGGGATAAAGAACGATGGCAGAGCCGTAGATATTTGCTGGATAAGTCCATCAACGGGGGGTGGCGATCCGGAGACGGGATTGAAAAAGAGACTTTAGAGATGCAATGGCAAACAGAAACGCAAAAGATGCTTCAAAACGCGCTGCACCAGCTGAGTCCGAAATTGAGGACCGTGATTATCCTGAAACACATCGAGGAATTATCGCTTGTGGAAATTTCACAGGTCCTGGACTGTTCACAAGGGACTGTCAGTTCCCGCTTGAACAGGGGCCGCGCCCGCCTCAGAGATATCCTTGGCAAAATGGGTTTGGATCGAACCTACCTGCAGGGAGCCTAGCATGATGCATTATCGGACACGCCGACATTTTTCTGCCTATCTTGACAGTGACCTTGACGAAGCGACGGCCAGCAAAGTACTTGATCACCTGAGCAGCTGTATTTCCTGCGAGGCGGCGTTTAAAAAAATAAGTGAGGGAGCACGACTCGCCTCACAATTTGAGCAGTCAGCTCCTCCCGATGCGGCACAACTATGGGCTAAGATTGGCCAGCGAAGGGAGCTGGAGGCTCAGAATCGATGGGGCCGTAACCTGGGCAGGCAAGTTGCAGGCATTGCTCAATGGGCGGGATCACTGGCGCCAACTATCCGCAAACCTGCGATGATCGGAGCATTCGCTTTTCTACTCATTGCAAATCTGGTGGTGAGTTTTAAAATTCTGACCCCCACGCAAACTCATTTAGCGGAAAGGGTGAGCCGCTACGACTTGGATTATGGCCTGTACCTTGATGCGATGGCACGAGATGGCGATCCCAAAGAGTTTGATAACCTCTACCAAAGTGAGCCTGTAGAATACCAGGCGGCGAGCGCTGCAATATCCTTTGAACTTGCATCCTACATCCGGCTGGCGAAAGACTATCAGATTTTCGATGCAAAATTATTAAAAACATCCTGTTGCTACTCAGTCCAGTGCAAAATATCGAGCGGCGCTGGTGAGATCGTTCTGTTTCAACAAGAGCAGGATCACCCGTTTTCATTTGGTCGGTACCAGTTGGAACGGACCCTCATTGACGGGCACTGGTTCCATGTCACTCAAGCCGGTAAATATCAAGTGGCCAGCTGGGTCACCCGGACCAGCAAGATTGTCTTTGTGGGGGAACAACTTTTTGATGAGTTGCCAAATTTGATCCGCTTGATTGGAACGTCATAAATATTTTATGAAGTGAACCCTGTCTCTCACTGAACCAAAGACAGAGGGAAGGAGGACCTATATGTTGAAGAGAAAAGTCGTCACGTTGATCTCTATGGCTATTCTCACATTGGGAAGCTTTGCCTTCGCAATGAGCCCGGAGTCTGTCGAATATGAATACTCTCAATGTAGTACAGGCAGTAGCTGCTGCACGAACCGCACTAGCTGATAAAACCGGTTGATGTCGTGCACGAATAGTAAACCAACAACCTAAGGATCTGTCAGGTATTTGGGTAGCAGGGTTTCGCTTCATAAATTATAGCGGAGTGTTGGGCATAAAAAATCGCTTTGTCTTATAAGGGAATCGTAAAAAGGAATATCTTGCTGCCGCTAAAACAACTATTCAAGAAGCATTGGTATTGGCTCGCGATGTCACTGATGGGAGTGACTCTGGTGATAAATCTTCTCGGTGGCTTCCAACGCGTGGCCGGATGGCTAGCCGAAAATATTGCAGCTGAAAATGGCCCTCAAGACGACCAATGGCAAGCATGGCTGGACCGTAACTCGCTGCTCTTCAAACCTTTGTCATCAGGCGCCAAAATCGGAATAACCCTATCCCAAGAAAATTCCGATGGCGTGATCATTACCAAGACAGACAAGGGACTGATTGCCTTCAGCACTCGCCATATGAAGCGGGAACTGCCCGGCGTGATAATGGTCCTGGACAGCTTGGGCACAGTAGAACTGCTCCAGTCTCACATGAATTCCTTAAAAAGCATCTACTTCATATCCAACCAGGCCCGTCTCGGCAGGATACAAGCCTTTCGCATGCATGACATGGAACAGTTGAGAAAACATGGCTACCTGGCGTTTTTGAACACTATTGGCTTGAGTGCGAATTAACGGCGGTTAGCCGGCATTACAGGCACAGATAGCAATGCCATCGGGCCGCGGCCATCGATTAAGGTATTCGTGTCCGGGTATAGGCTAACAGCCGTTCCACTGCCCGGATCAGCTGCAACACAATGAGCACGGGCATCAGCCCGGTGTACTCCACCTGGGGCGCCCATTCGCAACGCATATTACCGACCATTGATACAAATCAATAACTTCCGCAGAGGAACATATTTTTGCAGGGCATCGGGCGGGAGAAAATTTTGACGCCGGAATGCAGTACCAATATCAGCGCTACGGCGGCGATCTGGAACCGCTGTTTGGCAGGGACGAGCACAGATTTCAAATCGCCTTGGTCTACTCCGTCGATGAGCTCTGGAACTCCAAATTTGACGACCGGGAGTCGCTGCTCAATCTTGAGCACGGCTACATGCCTTAGAGATGACAGGGAGTTAAATGGGATCGGCGCTTAACGCCTGCTGTAGCGGCCCATTATCTGCGCCTGCCCGAGCACATGGCCTTCCATGGCCTGCTCCACATCTTTTTTGGCCGCCGTCGAGTCGAGGGTCAATGCGCTATCAAGGGCATAAAGCTTGAAGTAGTACCGATGGGTCCCTGCAGGGGGGCACGGTCCGCCGTAGCCCGTTTTCCCCCAGCTGTTGGTCCCCTCCACGCTGCCTTGGCCGCTGACCTCCTGACGCTTGGCGTCCTCCGGCAGTCCCGCTACCGCCGCGGGAATATTGAACATCACCCAATGGTCCCAGGTCCCCCCCGGGGCGTCAGGATCGTCGCAGATCAGGATCAGGGTCCGGGTACCCGCCGGCAGGCCGGACCAGGCAAGCTCCGGTGAGATGTCGTCGCCATCGCAGGTAAAACGGGCGGGGATGTTCCCGCCCTCGGTGAAAGCGTTGGAGGTTATCTGCATGGTTGTGTCTCCCGGCGCAGGGAGAGACGCCGACAATGCCGGCGCCCATCCCGCTGCCAATATGAACATTGAGAGGGGTCTCATCGGTCTAACATAGGGGCGATTCGCCTGCGCTGCAAGCATCATTCCCTTACATCCGCGGGCTCAACAGCCGATCCCCCTGCCCCCGGTCCCACTATCGAATATGACCGCCAGATGTAGTAGATGGTGGGGATGACCAGCAGCGTCAGCACCGTCGATGTCACCATGCCACCGACCATGGGAGCAGCGATGCGTTTCATCACTTGGGAGCCTGTCCCAGTGCCCCACAGAATCGGCAACAGGCCGGCCATAATGGCCGTTACGGTCATCATTTTGGGTCTTACCCGGTCCACGGCGCCGGCCATGATGGCATCGTATAAGTCTTTCGGCGAGGTCATCTGGCCCGCTGCCACACGCTCTTTGTAGGCATGGTCCAGATAGATCAGCATGATGATGCCGGTCTCGGCCGCGACGCCTGCCAGGGCGATAAATCCGACCCCCATGGCGATGCTCATGTTGTACCCCAGCAGGTAGGTAAACCATAGCCCGCCGACCAGCGCGAAAGGCAGTGACAACATGACGATAATGCTTTCAGTGATATTCTTGAAATTCATATAGAGCAGCAGGAATATGATCAGCAGCGTGATTGGGACCACGATCTTCAGGCGTTTGTTGGCCCGCTCCATATATTCAAACTGTCCACTCCAGACAATGGAGTACCCTTCCGGCACTCGCAGCTCCTCGGCCAAAGCTGCCTGTGCCCGCTTGACATAAGTGCCCACATCAATGCCGGTGATGTCCACGTAGATCCAGGCCGTTCTGCTGGCGTTTTCGCTTTTGATAACGGTAGCGCCCTTCCTTATGACGATTTTGGCGACTTGGCTCATGGGAACGTGCGCGCCGGTTGGCGTGGGGATAATGACCCGCCCGAGTTGGGTGATATTATCGCGCAGTTCGCGTCCATAGCGGACGTTGATGGGGTACCGCTCCTGGCCCTCCACCGTGTAGCTGACGTTCATGCCCCCGATGGCAGATTGAATGACATCCTGAATGTCTCCCACAGTGAGTCCGTAGCGGGCGGCCTCGTCCCTGTTGATCTCAAAGTCGAGGAAATTTCCGCCGGTCACTTTGTCGGCAAATGCGCTCAATGTTCCCGGCAGCTTCTGCACGATGGCCTGGACCTCCGCGCCCATCGCATTCAGGGTATCCAGATTTGACCCCATGAGCTTGATGCCAACCGGTGTTTTGATGCCTGTGCTCAGCATGTCGATGCGGGTTTTAATCGGCATCGTCCAGGCGTTGGTCAGACCGGGAAACTGAATGGAACTGTTCAATTCGCTAATCAGCTCATCCATTTTAACGGACCGATTTTCCGGCCAGATTGCCACAAAAATGGAACGCATGAACTGTGGTGCCGGCAGGTCCGAATGCCATCGGTCGATGCGCTTCCGCTTCGGCCAATCTTCAACCGGCTTCAGAGTGATGGTGGTTTCGATCATGCTCAACGGCGCCGGATCGGTGGCCGTCTCAGCGCGCCCAATTTTTCCGAATACGCGTTCGACTTCCGGAAAGGTCTTGATGATTTTGTCGGTCTGCTGAAGGATTTCGCGAGCCTTGGTGATAGAAAGCCCGGGATCGGTCGTCGGCATGTAGAGCAGATCGCCCTCGTTCAGTGGAGGCATAAATTCCGATCCGAGGTTTTTAAGCGGTATAACGGTTAAGCCGAGCACGGCGCCGGTGATGACCAGAGTGGCTTTCCGGTAGCGCAATACCCAGCGTATGAGCGGTCGGTAAACGCGGATCAGGAACCGGTTGACAGGGTTTCTGGCCTCAGGCAGAATTTTCCCCTTGATCAGATAACCCATTAAAACCGGCACGATGGTAATGGCCAGAATGGCCGAGGCCCCCATGGCATAGGTCTTGGTAAAGGCCAGCGGTTTAAACATGCGGCCTTCCTGTGCCTCCAAGGTGAAGACAGGCAGAAATGAGAATGTGATGATGAGCAGGGAGTAAAACAACGCCGGGCCGACCTCTTTCGAGGCTTCGGCGATGAGTTGCCAGTGATCCACCTTGTCGCCGCGACGCTCAATATGCTTATGGACATTTTCGATCATGACAATGGCAGCGTCGATCATTGCGCCAATGGCAATGGCAATACCGCCCAGCGACATGATGTTGGCGTTCAGGCCCTGGTAGCGCATGATCAGGAATGCGATCAGTATACCTACGGGAAGGGTGAAGATGGCCACCAGGGCGCTTCTGAAGTGGAGCAGAAATATGATGCAGACCAGCGCTACGACAGCACTTTCCTCGAGGAGTTTCTCCTTCAAATTATCGACGGCCCGTTCGATGAGCAGCGAGCGGTCGTAGACCGGATTGATGCTGACTCCCTCAGGCAGACCGGCCCTTAAATCATCCAGCTTTTGCTTTACCTTACGAATGACTTCGAGGGCATTTTCGCCGTAGCGCATTATGACGATGCCACCGACGACTTCGCCTTCGCCATCGCGCTCCACCAGACCCCTGCGGAGTTCCGGGCCCAAATGGATATGGGCGACGTTGCGCAACAGGATCGGCGTCCCATTTCCATCCACACCCAGAGGCACTTTCTTCAGATCGTCAATAGATTTGATATACCCAAGGCCCCTGACCATAAACTCCGTTTCGGCCATCTCGATGAGGCGGCCGCCCACATCATTGTTGCTGCGCTTGATGGCTAGCGTGACTTTGTTCAGCGGTATGTTGTAGGCCAGCAGCTTGACGGGGTCAACTTCCACCTGGTACTGCTTGACAAATCCGCCAATGCTGGCGACTTCGGCGACACCTTTGACGCTCATCAACGGAAAGCGGAGATACCAGTCCTGGATGGAGCGCAGCTGTTGCAAATCGTGCCGGTCGCTTTCAACGGTATACTCATAGACCCAGCCGACACCGGTGGCGTCCGGTCCCAGCTGCGGCGTCACCCCCTGCGGCAACCGGCTGGCGACGAAGTTGAGATATTCCAGGACCCTGCTGCGGGCCCAATACATATCGGTGCCATCTTCAAAAATGATATAGACGAATGAAAGGCCAAAGAAGGAGTATCCCCGCACAGTCCTGGCAAACGGCACCGACAGCATGGCGGTGGTGAGGGGATAGGTTACCTGATCCTCTACGACTTGAGGGGCCTGCCCCGGATATTCCGTGAGAATGATGACCTGCACATCACTCAGGTCAGGGATAGCATCCAGCGGGGTTGTCAGCAGCGCGAAGAATCCGCCGAGTATGACAATCACCGTGGCCAGGATCACTATAAACCTGTTGTTGATGGACCAATCGATAATTTTCTCTATCATGGCCCAGCTCCGTCATGGTTCATCCCTGGCTCCATCGCACCGTTGGGCACGGGATGCTCCATTTCATCGCCATCCGGATGGACATGATCTTCATTCGCGTCCATCTGCAGCTGCAGTTTGGTGCTCTGTGCAGCGGCTCGGCCGGCCAGCATTTTTGCTATGGTTTCCTGGAGTCTGCTCTCCGAATCGATGAGGAACTGCCCTGAGGCTACGACCTGTTCGCCCTCGCTGAGGCCCTCCAGTATCTGGTAATACCCATCACTGCTTTCGATGCCGATAGTCACGTCCCGGGGAGCGAAGCGGCCCTCTCCCAGGGAGACGATGACCAGATTGCGTTCGCCGGAGAACAGCACCGCTTCACTGGGCACCGCAATGGCGTCGTATACCGGGGCAGTCTGCAGCCGCACAATGGCGTACATGCCGGGCTTCAGATTTAATCCGGGATTGTCAAATACCAGCCTGACTTTAATCGTCCGGGTCTTTTCCTCAAGATAGGGGTAGATGTACTGCACCTTGCCGGTATACGTTCTACCCGGCTCATACGATAACGTCACGATCGCTGTCTGGCCGGTTTTCACCCAGGGCACTTCATACTCATAGATGTCGGCGTAGACCCAAATCGTGGACAGATCAACGATGGTATACAGGCTCATCCCCGATTTGACTTCCATGCCGTCAAGCGCATGCTTTTTGGTGACGACACCCTTGAAGGGAGAATGGATGGTCAGCGTTTTTTTGACCATGCCCGAAGTCGCAAGCTGCCTGATCTGCTTCTCCGAGACATCAAAATAGCTTAAGCGCCGGCGCGCGGAGGCGAGGATGCTCTCCAAATTCGCCTTGGTATTGCCGGATGCTGCAGCTCCGAGTCTGCCCAGCGCCTGGTAGGCATCGAGATACTCCTCCTGCGCCGTGACCAGTTGAGGGGAGTAGATTTCCAGCAGAGACTCGCCTTTGGCCACCTCCTGACCCGTTGTATTGACGAAGGTTTTCTCAATCCAGCCTGAAAATTTGGTATGGACATGGCCGACGCGGGACTCGTCAAAGGCGATGCGGCCGACAGTCCTGATCTCCTGGGTCAAATCCCTACGGACGACAGGCGCGAACCGGATGCCCATATTCTGCTGCACCACGGGATTTATTCTCACGGTGGCGCCGAACGCTTCCTCGCCTTCATAAACCGGCACCAGGTCCATCCCCATCGGTGATTTTCCCGGCTGCGGGGATATATAGGTGGGATCCATGGGGGCCCGGTAATAGAGTATTCTCTTTTCACCGCCCACCTGTGCTGCAACGGCAGCCACAACCGGCTGGTTCAAGGGGACCAGGTCCATCCCGCAGATGGGGCAATTCCCAGGTCCCTCATGGATAACATTCGGATGCATACCGCAGGTGTAAAGCATAACCACCTCTTCGGTGTCCATATCGTTATTCTTGGCGGCGCCGGAGTTTCCGCCACAGCCCGAAGCCAGCAGGATCATCAGCATTAAGCCGATGCCGATAAGGGGTCTGCTTGTCATTATGTGCTTAGTTTTCATTTTTCAAGTCCTCTTCATACTGGGTCGCACCCGTGGCTTTCAACAATTTTGCGCTGACGATGCGTCGCCGTGCTTCGACAGATTCAAATTCCAATCGTACTCTGACGACCATCCGCTGGGAATCGAGCACATCTAAAAAACTGATCTTCCCTGTCTCATAGGCGGAAAAGGCCGAAGCGAGCATCTGCTCAGACTCCCCTATGAGCTGGCCGCCGTAAATCAAATATGTCTCTTCGATTTCATGCAGCGCGTGCAGCGTCGACCGCACTCCGTTCTCAAGCCGGTTCCACGTTTCCTGCGCCAGCTCATCTTTGGAGGCAACCATCAGTTCAGCCGATTGAACCCTGGCCCTGTTTTTGCCAAACCACAGGGGGATGTTCAGCCCGACCTTAACTCCCATCGCGTCTTTGCCCAGTGCGGGGGCTGTCCCGGCACCATCCGGGCCGATGAAGGAATAAGTCACTCCCGCCAGCAGGTCGGGGTAGTTTTTGCGCCGGGCCAGCTCATGCTGCAGGGAGGCGATCTCAAGTTCCAGCAGCGATTTCCGGTATCCGGGATTGAGTTCGCGCGCCTGGGCCAGCCAGAAATCGACTGCCTCAGTGGGCGGCATCGGTGTCCTTTGTGCGGCGAACAGCTGCGCCTCGAACTTGCCGTCAAAAAGCGCCACCAGATCATTGTTGCGGGATTGCAAATCGCTCTGCAGCGAATTGATTTTGCTTTCGATCAGAGATATTTCGATCTGGAGTTTCAGAATAGGATGCTGCGTGATGCCGCCGCCGGTGGAATATTGGGCCAGCGCATTTGACCTGAAGGAATTCAACTCTTCCCGGTAGCTTTTCAAAATTTGCAGTGAACGCTCCAGCCTGAGATAATCTTCCCATGCAGTGCGCATTTGCCAAACCACCTCAACCTGAGAATGGCGCAGATTGAGCGCGGCGATAGCGGCTTGCTCCTCCGCGATTTGGCGTTGGCGGCGCAATTTGCCCCAGAGCGGAATTTTCTGCCCCAGCATGATCTGTAGCTCCGTGGGGCCGTTGCGCGTCTCGATGGGCTGCACAAAACCGACCCCTTCAATCATGGGGTCGGGGAGCTTTCCCTTCGCGCGGATAGATGCCGTCGCAGCCTGATAGGCCTTCTCGGCCGCCTGCACCTGCTTATTGTTTGCCAGCAGCAGTTGAATCGGCGTGGAGAGGGGCGAGAGACTTTCGCCGGCGGAGCGATTGGCCCTGGTGGATCGACCCGGCTGCGCGGACAGCGAGCCAGCCAGGAAAACGAGCCAGGCCAGCAATGTTGATCCGTCCGGCAGCTGCCGGACCAGCGCTACCGGATGTCGCCCGCAAAAGTTGAAATATTTCATAATACCTCATCAAAAATCGTTAAATAGCACGAACAGGGGTACTGAGCAGATGGCACTCAGACCCGGTGTGGATAATGGTGAGGCCGGTCTAGACTAAAAGCGGGATATTGAGAGGCGCGCAGAGCCCGGGGGGCGCCTGCTTACCTGGAGGCAGATTGAGGTCGCGAGCAACCAGCACATGGCCGGGGGCGGCAACTGCCTCCGTGAGGACGAGCGATTGACCCGGTGACTTTCGCAAAGCAGGGGACTGCTGCTGTTGGTAGCAGGCAGCCTCGAGGGATGGACAGCCTTGATCGGCATCCATGGGGCAGGCATTTTCCTGCACAGTACAGCAGGAATGCTCGCAATCAGGCGTACTGCCGGACAGCAACGGGGCGGCCAAAACGGCCAACGAAAGGAGCAGGGTCATAGTGCTGCGATTCTTCATAACTACATCGGAAAGTTAGTGATAGAGAGAATTTGGTTGCAATATAAATTGAACATGGAGTTCTATCATCGCAATCATAGCTGCCCCAAGGGGGGAGTATGCCTGAGTCCGCACATAGTCCTTGGGCCAACTGTGTCCCCCATCGCACGCAAATGATCCCGGTTGCATCAGCTCTGGATTATATCTACCTTGCAGTTTATAACCTGCTGGGGCAAGAGATACTATCACTGGTGAACGATTGGGTGGACAGGGGCCGACATGCGCAGCCACGTGGCACGGACGCGACCAGGCGGGGCGGCCAGTGGCATCGGGTATCTACTTTGCCGTGTTCCAAACCAAGGGTCATATCAGCGCGCAGAAAATGCTCCTGCTGAAGTATCTAATCAACCTTCCGTCGATTGGGCGTCCGGTGCTTCAGCCGCGGCAAGTTCATCCCGGCAGTTCCTGCTTCACCTTCAGCAGCGCCTCAACATAGCCCTGCTTCCCCAGTCCGGTGATCTGCGCGACGCAGACATCCTTGATGACCGACTGCTGCCGGAACGGTTCACGCGAGGAAATATCCGACAGATGCACTTCCGCCACCGGGTAGTCAACGGCGGCAATGGCATCACGAATGGCGTAACTGTAGTGCGTCAAGGCTCCGGCATTGATGACGGCCCCGTCAATCTGCCCGCGCCTGTCATGTAGAAAATCGATAATGGCGCCTTCATGGTTGCTCTGGAAAAAAGTCAACTCATCCTCTGCGAAGGCCGACTGCCCGGCGATCCAGCCATTGATATCATCCAGTGATTCCGTGCCGTATATCTCCGGCTCCCGCTGGCCCAGCAGGTTCAGGTTGGGGCCGTTCACTATCGCCAATTTCATGGGAACCTCCGCTGCAGCCGGTCAATGGCCGCGCTCAGGGTGTCAGGTTGAACGGCGCCGCTGATGACCGGCGCGCCGATCTGCTTGAGCAGCACCCAGTGGAGCGTCCCCTGCAGCCGCTTTTTGTCTCTGGCGATGGTGGCAGCCAGCTGCTCGGGGTCCAGTGAACCTATCCCTGGTGGCTTAAGCTGTGCCACCATGGCCTCAATTCTTGCCACCGAATCAAAGGGGAGACCAGCAATCTCCGCACTGAGATAGGCCGCCCCCACCATGCCCAAAGCAACGGCTTCACCGTGCAGCAGTTTGCCGTAGCCCGCCACGGCCTCAATGGCGTGGCCGAGGGTGTGCCCGAAGTTGAGCAGGCGCCGCCCGGCAGTGGTAGAGCGGTTTGTCTCCCGCTCATCAGCGGAAACGATATCGGCCTTCAATCGGCAAGCCGTCGCGATGAGTGACCCTGCCGGCCCATCATCCAGCGGCTCCTTAAAATCGGCGAGCGAGGCCAGCAACAGATCGAGATAATCGGGATCGGCAATGAGCCCCATCTTCAGCATCTCCGCCAGACCGGCCCGCATCTGCCTGGCCGGGAGCGTGCGCAGGAAGCCGGGATCGATGAGCACCGCCAACGGCTGGTGAAAGGCGCCGATGAGGTTTTTGCCCAGCGGGTGGTTGACACCGGTCTTCCCGCCAACCGATGCATCGACCATGGCCAGCAGCGTCGTCGGTATCTGGATGAAACCGATCCCCCGCAAGTAGGTCGCGGCCACGAAGCCGGTCAGGTCGCCCACCACGCCGCCGCCTAGGGAGACGAGGGTCGATTGCCGGTCAAAGCCTGCCTCAATCAGCGTGGTGTAGAGGGATGCCGCGGTCTCCAACGTTTTGAACGGCTCCCCATCGGGAATCACCGCCAGGGTGACATCGTAGCCTGCGCCGGTCATGGCCGACTGCAACGCTGCGCCGTGGAGATCAAATATGGGTTGGGTGGTCACGATGCCCAACTTTGAGCCGGCCGGTAATTTTTCCAGATGCTCAGGCAGCCGGTGCGCCAGTCCCGGCTCGATATGGACAACGTACGACGCCGATGCAGCGTTGACTTCTATGGTGATGGCGGTCATGGGGAGTCACCCTTGATCTTTGATACCATCATCTCCACTATTTCCGCAGGCGACAGAGCGTCAACGTCCACAATCCACCGGGCGGCGATTTCATAGTAGGGTCGCCGTTGGTCCAGCAGTTGCCGTAATTGATCCGGCATCAATCCGTCTGCCGCCAGGAGCGGCCGCGTCCCGCCCCCTTGCAACCGTGCCTCCAGCGTGGCGATGGTGGCCCGCAAATAGATAGTGGCCTGTCTGCCCAGGATCGTACGGCAGACCGGCTGGGCGAGAATCCCGCCCCCACAGGCGATGACATTCTCGCCGAGAATTTGAGGCAACAAATTGCGCTCCAGCTCCCGGAAATAGGACTCACCAGACCCTTTAAATATCTCGTTAATGGACCTGCCCTCCCCGGTTTCTATGCGGCTGTCCATGTCAATGAAAGGCCGCCCCAGCTGCTCCGCCAGCAGCGGCCCCACTGTCGATTTTCCGGCGCCCATCATGCCGATGAGGCAGATGCTGTTGGGTGGCATCTTCACTCAGTACTGTGCCGAGGCGGCCATATGCGCCTTGACCTGATCGAGAGAGTCGCCGCCAAATTTTTCCAGCAGCGCGTCGGCGATGACCAGACAGACCATGCTTTCACCAATGACGGCAGCAGCGGGGACGACGCATGAATCGGTCCGCTCCTTATGGGCCAGCCCCGGTTCCCCCGTCGCAATGTCCACAGACCTCAGCGGTTTGCGCAGGGTGGGAATCGGCTTCATGGCGGCCCGCACGATCACCGGCTGGGCATTGCTCATGCCGCCCTCAATCCCGCCGACATGGTTGCTGGCCCGAGTGACGCCCTCCCCGTCATCGGTTGGCACGATCTCATCGTGGAAAGCGCTGCCTTCGCGCCGGGTGCCTGCGAAACCGATGCCCATTTCTACCCCTTCAATCCCATTGATCGACATCACCGCTGCGCTCAAGCGGGCCTTCAGTTTCAAATCCCACTGCATGGGCGAGCCCAGACCGTAAGGGAGGCCCGCCGCCACAACTTCAAATGTGCCACCCAGACTGTCGCCGTCTTCCATGGCCTGCGTGATGGCGGCCACCATGGCCGAGGAGGCGGCCTCATCAATGCAGCGCACAGGGGAGGCGTCGGCAACTTCGTTCATTTTGACCGGGTCCATCTCAGGCGTCGCCGTATCGACAATCTCGTGAATCGAAGTCACCCGGCTGCCCACTGTAATGCCCAGCTCCAGCAGCAGCTTCCGGGCGAGAGCTCCCAACGCCACCCGCATGGCGGTCTCCCGCGCGCTGGAACGCTCCAGCACATTGCGGATATCCGTCTGCCCATATTTTTTGATCCCCGCGAGGTCGGCGTGGCCCGGCCGTGGCAAGGTGACCGGCGGCGGCGGATCATCTACCGGTGATGATGACATTTTAGACTGCCAGTTAACCCAATCCTTATTGGGGATAATCAGGCCGACGGGCGAGCCGAGCGTCAGGCCGTGCCGCACACCGCCATAGATTTCTGCCCGGTCACGTTCAATGGCCATGCGCTTGCCCCGGCCATGCCCCTGTTGCCGGCGGCGCAGATCGGTGGCGATTTCATCTTCGGAAATGGGGACACCGGCGGGCAGTCCGTCCATAATGCCCAGCAGCCCCTTGCCGTGGGACTCACCGGAGGTCAGCCATCGCAAATAGCGCATAAACTCAGTCCTTTACGGTTGCTCGGAATAGTGGGTCATGCGGCCGCCACCTGATCAAACAGCTTCTGGCAGCCGGGGAATGAGATGTCCATGCAGAGCTCATCATCGAGGATCAGGCCGCCGGGCACAATATAGCTGGCCATAGCGAAGGCCATGGCAATGCGGTGATCACCGTGAGTCCGAATGGTGGCCGCGTGCAGGGGGGTCGGCCCCGAAACGGTCAGCCCGTCATCGTGCTCCTGCACCCGAGCGCCCACCGCTGTCAGATTCTCCACCATGACGGCAATGCGGTCGCTCTCCTTGCTGCGGAGCTCCCTTGCGCCCCGGATAATAGTGACCCCCTCCGCTTGCGTAGCCAATATGGCGAGCAGGGGAATTTCATCAATGAGGGCGGGAATCTCTTCAGCCCGCATAATGGTGGCCTTGAGCCGGCCAGGGGCAACCGTCAAGGCGCCAACGTTTTCCAGCAAGGTCCGCCCCTCAATATTCATGCTGATTTTGGCCCCCATCCTTCTCATTACTCTAACGCTGCCAAGCCGTAGTGGATTGAGCAGAAGCCCGCTGAAAGACAGGCTCTTTTTCAGGAGCAGGGCCTGCGCGGCGAGAAACGCGGCCGATGATGGATCACCTGGAACGGTGATGTCAAAGGGGGCGATTTTCTGGATTCCGGCGCCGATGGTGATGGCGCCAGCGTCCGATTGAATGTCCACACCCAGATCAGACAGCATGCGCTCGGTATGGTCGCGGGTTGGCAACGCCTCGCGAACGGTCACCGGCTCGGGGTTGCCCAATGCGGCCAGCAGGATGGCAGATTTCACCTGTGAGGAGGCCACCGGGGGAGTATAATCGAGCGCCTGCAGTCTGCCCGGCGAGAGCGTCATCGGCAGCGTGCCGCCGTTGCGCAGTTCGACTCCGATCCCCATCTGCCGCAGTGGCTCGGCGATGCGCGCCATGGGACGGCGGGACAATGAAGCGTCGCCGGTAATCTCGCAGCCGATGCCCAGGCCCGGCAACAGCCCGGCGAGGAGTCGCGCCGTTGTCCCTGAATTGCCGGCATCAAGCGGGTGCCCGGGTGGGCGAAATCGTTCCCGGCCGCCGGTCACCTGCACTGCCGGGGCGACCGTCTCAAAGGCAATGCCGCAGTCCGCCAGACAGTGCCGGGTGGAGGCCACATCTACCCCACTGGAGAGATTGGCAATCGTGCTGGTCCCTTCCGCCAGGGCGGCCAGCATCAACGCCCGGTGGGAAATCGACTTATCGCCCGGCAGGGAAATGTCCACTACGAACCCACTTCGGCGGCGTACCGGTTGGGTTTCAAGTCTCGATCCAGGGCCTCGGCCAGCCGATCCAGGCGCTGCATCAGCGCCTTGAAATCGTCGGGCGGCAGGGCTTGGGGACCGTCCACCAGAGCATGTTCAGGATCATCATGCACATCCACCAGGAGCGCGTCGGCGCCTACGGCGATACCGGCCAGGCCCAGGGGGATCACGCTGTGGCGGTTGCCGCTGGCGTGGCTGGGATCAATCACCACAGGCAGATGGCTCACTTTTTTCAGGGCCGGGACAAAGCTTACATCCAGCGTGTTCCGGGCATGGCTGGAGAAGGTCCGCACGCCCCGCTCGCAGATGACAACATCGCGGGTGCCGTGGGACATGAGATATTCCGCCGACATGAGGGTTTCGGTCAGCGTAGCGCTCATGCCGCGCTTGAGCAGTACCGGCTTGCCGATTTCGCCTACGATTTTCAGCAGCTCGAAATTCTGCATATTCCGGGTGCCGATCTGCAGCATGTCGGCATAATGGGCCACCAGCTTGGCGTCCACGGGTGAGACCACCTCGGTAACGATGGGCAGCCCGGTCTCCTCCCGCGCGACCGCCAGAATTTCCAGGCCCTTTTCTCCAAGCCCCTGGAAAGCGTACGGTGACGTCCGCGGCTTGAACGCGCCTCCGCGCAATATATGCGCCCCGGCCTCGGCAACCTTGTGAGCGATGCGCAAGGTCTGCTCCTTACTCTCTACCGCGCAGGGACCCGCCATCATGACGACATCCCCACCGCCGATACGGACGCTGCCCACTGTTACAATAGTGTCCTCGGGCTGGGTCTCGCGGCTGGCCAGTTTGTACGGCTTGGTCACCAGAATAACCTGCTGGACGCCCGGCAGACTTTCGAGATGCACGCGGTCATCCGCGTCGCGATTTCCCGTTACGCCGATGGCCAGACGTGTCGTGCCCGGTATGGCGTGCGGCTGGTAACCGAGCTCTTTGATACGATTATTCACGTGTTCAATCTGCCCGCTTGTGGCCTGGGCATCCATAATGATCAGCATTTAATTCCTTTCAGCAATGGTTTCGCAAATTTTTCCAGCGGCATTCATCAACTGGTCGATAACGGCCGCCGTGTAGGGATTGAAGCGCTGAAGATCGCGGAACAGGGCCATGCTGTCGTGGCAGGTCTGTTCCACAACCATCTGCAAATCGCGGAATCCTTCCGTGTCGATGGGCGTGGGTTCGATGCCCACATCCTCCAGTATCCGCCCGATAAAATGGGTAATGCCCTGGGTGCGGGCGGCGAGCCGGTCGTGTTCCTCGGGGGTCATTTCCTGCATATTAAGGCCCTTGTGGCGGAAGTATTCCAGCCAGCCCTGATAGATATCATCATCGGCGTTCACCGGATGGATGACCATAGGCAGGTTTTCCCAGGAGTCGCGGCTGGAGTCGGGTCCGAACAAGGGATGGGTGGCGATGGCATGGACCCCCTCGGGCAGGTGCTCCTGCATGACCAGGGCGGGGTAGACCTTTACGGAGCAGACATCCAGCACGGTGGTACCCGTTCTCAGGCGGGGCGCCAGATCGGCAATGACTTCCTTGAAATCCCGGATGGGCACCGCGACAAAGATGGCCTGAGCCCGAATGATTTCCTCCCTGCTGACAAACTGGAGCCCTGCAGAATCACCATCAGGCGGCATCTTTTTGACCTTATCGTGGATGATCAGATCAAAGTCCGGCCGGAGCATGCGCGCCAGGATTTTTCCGAACCGTCCGTAACCGATGATGCCGACGGTCATCCTGTCCGTCACTGTTCCCATTTTCCAACTCCCAGGAATAGCGTGAGATTATTCTTCAGATCCTGGATATTCCCCTCCAGTATCTGCAATTGATAGATGTCGGCACAGCGCCGGCTGCCGATGACGGCGGACCCCGCAGGTAGTTTCCCCTCGGCCAGATGTTGTGCCGCTAAAGCCGTGTCCTCCGCTTCTACAATGGGCCGTCCCCAGAAATGCTCCGCGAGGTAGTTCCGGCACTGGCGGATCGCCTGCTGATGGGAGTGAATCTCGGTCACGTCCCCGAGATGCGCGTCGGGCCGGGCCAGCAGACATTGCTCCACGTGGATGTGAAACATTTCTACGATATGGCAGCGGTAGCCGGCCAGCGCCTCGACGGTTTCGATGACCACCCCGCCCTGGGCATTTTCAATGGCGAGAATTCCAAACATGGCCGTGTCATCATCTAAAGACTTGAACACGTTTTCCGAGGTCACCCGGTAGAGCCACTGCGGGCCTTCAAGGTCATGACGCCGGCAAAATTCTTCGGCCGCCTCTTCACAAAAACTGCCCTCTATGCCTTGGATAGCGACCACAGTGGTTTCCGGTTTACTCATGAATTCCCGCCCCCATGGCCGCTACCAACGAGCGGATATACCGCTCTGCTTCCGCTGCCGGATCGGGGGCGGCCGAGATGCGCTCCAGCAAGGCGCTGCCGACAACCAGCCCGTCCGCATGGGGCGCCAGCCGGGCGATGTCGCTGGTGGTTTTTATGCCGAACCCCACCATGAAGGGTGTGGCGGTGGCCTGGCGAATTTTTTGTAGATAGCGTACCAAGGCCGTCTCTCCATCAGGCCCGGTACCGGTGACACCCAGATGGGATACGGCATACAGCAGGTCCCCGGCCTGCTGGCCGAGGTAGGTTATCCGCTCTGGCGCCGATACGGGCGTGACCATATGTATCGCGCTGAGGCCCGCTTCCTTTGCGTCATCGTAAAACTTGCGATCCTCCTCCGGTGGCAGGTCGGGAATAATGAGTCCGTTGACGCCCGCCTCTGCGGCCTCCTGGAGAAACCTGTTCGGACCCATTTTCAGGATAGGGTTAATATAGCCCATCAGAACGATGGGTATGGCGGTCCTGGCCCGGAGCTCGCGCACCGCGGAAAAAATCCAGGGGAGGTTGACTCCGTTGGCGATTGCGGCCTGGCTTGACCGCTGTATCACCGGGCCGTCCGCCAGTGGGTCCGAGAACGGCATGCCCAGCTCAACCATGGCCGCGCCACCGGCTTCGGCTGCCAGGACCAGCTCCACGGTTGAGCTCTTATGGGGATAGCCGGCAGTCAGGAACGGCACCAGCTTGGGACCGGGTTGACGAAAAAGATCGGCGATGGCAGTCATAGTTTCGGCTCCCCACGCAGGTCGGCCACCGCCTGAACATCTTTATCGCCCCGGCCTGACAGGCAGACGATAACGGACTCGCCCGGGGACAGATTGAGCAGGCCCCCTTGCAAGGCGGCCAGGGCGTGGGCCGACTCCAGAGCGGGAATAATGCCCTCCAGCTCCGTCAGCCATTTGAAAGCGTCCAGCGCCTGGGCATCGGTGACGCTGAGGTAAGTGACCCGCCCCAGGTCCTTCAGCAGGCTGTGCTCGGGACCCACGCCGGGATAGTCCAGCCCCGCGCTGATGGAGTGCGGCAGGGACACTTGGCCGTCAACCGTCTGCAGCAGGTAGCTGGAGGAGCCGTGCAATACGCCTGGCGAACCCGCCGTCAGCGTGGCGGCGTGCTGATCGGTCTCCAGCCCCAGACCGGCCGCCTCGACGCCTGTCATGCGCAAATCATCATCCATAAAGGGGGTGAACAGCCCTATGGCATTGCTGCCGCCGCCGACGCAGGCCAGCAGCATGTCGGGCAGACCGCCTACCTGATCCTGGAACTGCCGACGCGCCTCCTGGCCGATGACCGCTTGGAAGTCCCTCACCAGCATGGGGTAGGGATGGGGGCCGACCACCGATCCGATGAGGTAGTGCGTCGTCTCAACCGTTGCGACCCAATCCCGGATCGCCTCGGAGGTAGCATCTTTGAGGGTGCGTGTGCCGGAACTGACAGGCTTCACGGCAGCGCCCAGCAGCTCCATGCGGAAGACGTTCAACCGCTGGCGGGCCATATCCTCCTCACCCATGTAGACGACGCACTCCAGCCCCAATTTGGCGGCTACCGAAGCCGTCGCGACCCCATGCTGGCCGGCCCCGGTCTCGGCGATGATACGCCCCTTGCCCATCCGTCTGGCGAGCAGCGCCTGTCCGAGGGCGTTATTGATTTTGTGCGCCCCGGTATGGGCGAGGTCTTCCCGCTTCAGGTAGACGGCAGCACCTGTGGCACGGCTCAGGTTTCCGGCATGATAAAGCGGCGTCGGGCGTCCGGCATAATCCCGGGACAGAGCCTCCAACTCCGCCATGAAGGTGACGTCGTCCCGCGCGGCTGAGTAGGCCAGCTCCAATTCCGCCAGGGCCGGGAGGAGTGATTCGGGGACGTACTTGCCCCCGTAAGGGCCAAATCGCCCACGCTCGTCCGGATAACGGTAGGGCGCGTTATTTTTCGAAGACATGGCGGTCAGTCCCCTGAGTGTTGCGCAGGTTTGCAAACAGTTGCTTCAGCAAGGCCGCGCTTTTAATCCCCGGCGCTGTCTCGACGCCGCTGTTCACGTCAACGGCGTCCGGCTGGGCAGTATCGATGGCCACCAAAACATTTTCGGGCCCCAACCCTCCCGCCAGCATCATGGGCTGGCTGCGCTCCAGCCGTTTCACGATTTGCCAGTCGAATGTTTTCCCGGTGCCGCCAAACTGGCCGTCGGCTTTGGAATCGAGCAGCACAGGGTGGGGCGCATAGGCCAGCAGCGAGCGGCCATCGAAGTTATCACCCACATGGACGGTTTTGATCACCGGCAGTCCCAGCTGCCGTACCATCTCCGGCGACTCACTGCCGCTGAGTTGCACCATATCCAGTCTGGCGATACCGGCAATTTCGAGGATATGCCCGGCGCTGGCATTGACAAAAACACCCACCTTGATGATCGAGTCGGGCAGCTGCGCACCGATCTTTGCCGCCGCGCGCGGATCAATGGCCCGGGGGCTGGTTGGGTAAAAGATGAAGCCCACCGCAGCTGCCCCCAACTGTGCTGCCAGCAGGCCATCGCCTGGCCGGGTGATGCCACATATTTTCACCGGAATCATGCTAAGCGCCACCATTTGCGGCAGCCAGAAACTGTTTCAGCCGGGGTCCGGGCGATCCGCTGGTCACGAGCGCCGTACCGATGAGCGCGGCCTGGAATCCGGCCTGGGAGACCGCAGCTGCCTCCTCAGGGGCAGTGATGCCCGATTCGGCCACATGCAGGCCCGCTTCAGGCAGCAGGTGACGGCGGGTCAGCATCCCGGCCAGATCGAGATCCATGGTCACAAGGTCCCGGGCGTTGATGCCTGAAATGGGGGGGCGCAGCGCCTGAATTTTGGCCAGGGCGGCATCGCTGTAACCCTCCACCAGGGCCTGCATGCCCAGTTTTTCGCACAGCTCGCACAGGCGTCCAAGGTCGCTCATTTCCAGCACATCGGCGATGAGGAGCATAGCGTCCGCCCCCCCGTGAGAACTTTCATACACTTGATAGCTGTCGATGATAAAATCTTTCCTGAGCACCGGCAGGCTCACCGCATCACGCACCGTCCGCAAGTCATCCAGGCTGCCGCCGAAGTATTTCTCATCGGTCAGGACCGAGATGGCGGCTGCGCCGGATGCCTCGTAGGTCCGCGCCAATTCCGCCGGATTCAGATCGGGGGAGAGGTCCCCGCCGGAAGGGGACCGCCGCTTGACTTCGGCGATGATCTGGAGTCCCGGCGCACTGAGGGCGGCATGGAAATCGCGAACTTCAAGGGAACGAGGCGCAAAAGATTCAAGCGGCCTGGCCTGTCTGGCCCGGTCAACCTCGCTCCGCTTGTGCTCGATAATCTGCTCCAGAATAGTCATGTCAACGCGCCATCATGGCCTTGAGCACTGCCTCGGCCCGGCCGCTGTCGATGGACTGCTCCGCCAGGGCGCGCCCCTCCGATAGTGAGCCGGTTTTGCCCGCTACAAGCAGTCCTGCGGCCGCATTGAGCACCACAATATCGCGCGGCGCCCCTGGCTCCTTCCGGAGAATGGTCATAATCATGCGCGCGTTTTCATCCGGCCCGCCCCCTTTCAGGTCGTCTGGCGAGGCCAACGGGAGGCCCACGTCATCGGGATGCAGGCCAAAGGCGGCAATGGCACCGTCAGTTAAATGAGCGCCAGTGGTCCTGGCCGTGGTGGTCAGCTCATCCATGCCGTCCTCACCATGCACCAGCAGCACGTTTTCCGAACCGAGTTGCATGAGCACGTTGGCGAGCGTCGGCGCAAGAGAGCCATCGAAGAGGCCGATGACCTGCCGCTTCACTCCAGCCGGATTACAGAGGGGTCCCAGAATATTGAAGATGGTGCGGATGGCGAGTCCCGTGCGGGCGGGCATGACGTGCTTCATGGCGGGGTGAAAGTTGGGCGCGAACATGAAGCCCAACCCCGCTGTCTCGATGCTCCTGCTGATGTCATCCGCCGACCCGCCTGTATCGATACCGAGCGCTGAAAGCACATCCGCGGACCCCGACGCGCTGCTGATGGCCCGGTTGCCGTGCTTGGCCACCGGCACACCTGCGCCAGCGACCACGAAGGCGGCCGCCGTGGAAATGTTAAAGGTCCCTTTGGCGTCGCCGCCGGTGCCGCACATGTCGATGGCGTCAACATCCAGGGGCACCTTTACCATGTGGTCGCGCATGGCCTGGGCAAATCCGGTGATTTCCTGCGCCGACTCCCCTTTGCCGCGCAGAGCCACCAGCAGCCCGGCAATCTGGACATCGCTGGCCTCACCTGACATGATTTTGTCCATGGCCCCGTAGGCTTCATCGCGGGTGAGGTCTTCTCCTGCCAATACCTTTTCAAGCGCCTGTTTCATGCCGATATCTCCAGAAAGTTGCGGATGAGTTGGTGGCCGTGCTCAGAAATGACCGACTCCGGGTGAAACTGGACGCCCATTACCGGGTCGATTTTATGGGCGATGCCCATGATGAGGCCCGCCCCCGTTGTGGCTGTCACGGTGAGGCTGCCGGGCAGAGATTTGCTGTCGGCGATGAGCGAGTGATAGCGGGTCGCCTCGAAGGGGGAGGGGATGGACGAAAAGAGCGGGCTGCCGTTATGCTCGATGGTGGACCGCTTGCCATGCACGATCTCCGGGGCGGCGACGATTTGCCCGCCATAAGCGCTGACGATGGCCTGGTGCCCCAGGCAGATGCCGAGAATCGGTGTTGCCGGGCCCAGCGCCTGGATGAGGTCGACGCACAGACCGGCATCTTCGGGCCGCCCCGGGCCGGGTGAGATCACGATGCGGTCAGGTCCCATGCTGCGGATATCATCGACTGATAGCTTGTCGTTGCGGACGACCTTGACGTCGGGATCGATCTCGCCGATGTACTGCACCAGATTGTAGGTAAAGGAGTCATAATTGTCCAGGACCAGAATCATTTCAGCCCCCTTTCGGCCAGATCGACCGCGCTCATAATGGCCTCGGCCTTGTCCAGCGTCTCCTCGAATTCCCGGTCCGGATCGGAGTCCGCCACGATGCCGGCGCCACTCTGAAAACTGACCATACCGTCCTTCATGACCAGGGTACGGATGGCAATGCAGGTGTTCAGGTTGCCGTGAAAATCGCGGTAGCCTACGGCGCCGGCATAGATGCCCCTGCGAGTTGGCTCCAGCTCGTATATGATTTCCATGGCCCTGATTTTGGGCGCGCCGGAGACCGTCCCGGCCGGGAAACCGGCGAACAGGGCTTCGAGGTCGTCAACATCGGGGCGCAGACGCCCGCGGACATCGCTGACGATATGCATCACATGAGAGTACTGTTCGACCACCATGAATTCGGTGAGGTTGACGGACCCGAACTCGCTCACTTTGCCAACGTCATTGCGGCCCAGGTCGACCAGCATGACATGCTCGGCGCGCTCCTTTTCATCGGCCAGCAGCTCTTCGGCGAGCCGGACGTCCTCCTGGCGGTTTTTACCCCTGCGGCGGGTGCCCGCGATGGGACGAACCTCGACTTCGCCGTGGTCCACTTTTACCAGTATCTCCGGTGAAGCGCCGATAATGGCGAAATCGGGAAATTCAAGCAGGAACATATAGGGAGAGGGGTTGATGTTGCGCAGGGCGCGGTAGAGGGTCAGTGGGCTAACCTGCGTGGTGCGCTCAAAGCGTTGACTCAGCACCACCTGGTAAACGTCGCCGGCCCGGATATAATCTTTACTTTTTTCTACGGCGGCGCGGAAACTCTCCGGGGTAAAGTTGCTGGTCATATGTCCGGCGGCCACGGGGGCGGTGGGCGTTTGGTAATCGATGTCGATGTGCAGCAGCTCGCCCAGTGCGTCTACCTTGGCCAGGGCCGCCTCATACTGGGGCCGCAGTGGCTCGCCTGGCTGCAAAAGGGGCGTATGGCAGATGATGATCTCCTGCTTCAGGTGGTCGAAAACCATCATGGTATCAATGAGCATGAACAGGGCGTCGGGGAGATCATCGTCTCCAGCCCCGTGGACAGGGACATCCTCCAGCCACTGGATCGTCTCATAGCCGAAGTAGCCGATCAGCCCGGCGGTGAACGGGGGCAGATCGTCCCTCTGTGGCAGCTGATAGGCCGATCCCAGCTCGCGCAGAGCGTCCAGATACGGCGCGTCAACGACAGACTCCATGCCGTCCTGAACCAGAACGGTCCGGCCCTTTTCATGCCGCAACAGTTGCCGTGGATTGATGCCGATGGTGGAGTATCGGGCGACCTGCTGGCCCCCTTCGACCGATTCGAGCAACAGGGCGGGGAGATTTGCCTGGCTCAGCCGCATGTACGCCGACACGGGAGTGAGTAGATCGGCAAGCACCTTCCGGTATACGGTAACCGCGGAGGCATTGCTGGCGTGTGTTTCAAATGTTGCGTAATTCATAAGGCCTAATCTTGGTGGCAGCAAAAAAAAACCCTGCCGGATCGTGACAGGGTTGAGATGAACTGCTTCCAGAAATGGTGTATCTAAATGAGATGCACCGCTCTCAACCCGGTGGGGGTAAACCACCAGTAATAGCTAAAATAGTTCGTCGTGTAAGTTTGTTTCATCGGTTTTTACTCAGTTTCCCGGCGCCCTTGATCACGCGGAGAAATTAGAGGGTTGGCGGCGGAAATCCAAGGATGTAAAAAAGCGGGCGCATAAACTCAGGGAATCAGTCGTGATGCTGAGCCGACTCCTCCTGGATATCCCTCGATATCCGAAT
The DNA here is from genome assembly GCA_004124875.1 of Fidelibacterota bacterium. GTDB lineage: Bacteria > Fidelibacterota > Marinisomatia > SCGC-AAA003-L08 > TS1B11 > TS1B11. Next base: position 323,482 of record SCKJ01000003.1, read on the forward strand.
GATGATAGCGGCCAACTCCTCAACGTGCCACGGCGCCAGCAGGCCTTGCGTCCGCTCTTTGAGGCGTTCCCGGACTTGCGCTTCACGCACCGGGTCGGCAATGGCCTGTCCACTGGATGCCTTCACGCGGCCAACCTTTTTGACGATGGCCATGCGCTCGGAAAGCAGGGTAAACAGCCGTTCGTCCAGTGCGTCAATTTGCTGGCGGTAACCGGCCAGCAGGGCCGCAGGCGTCTGAATTGCGTTCATGGTGGAAGTTAGGGAAGAGAGGGCGCGCTTGGCAGGGTCCAGTGATCAGTCGTCAGCAGCCAGTAACCTGAAACTTGTAACCGGTTTGCAGCAGCAGTGGCGGGCAGAAGATAAGGTGCGAAGTGCGAGGTGTGCGGATAGAGGTTGGAGGGGCGGAGTTCCCACTGCCAACCGCCAGTTTGCTGCCAGGGAAGCAGGGAATAAGCGTGGTGATAGCTGGGAGGTTAAAACTCCAAATGAAAAGTTGGAGTGATGAACTTTAGTTTCCTATTCACCCGGGATTGACGGGATGTCTGCAAGTCTGCAGGCAAGGGATTAGTTTCCGACCGGGATGTGCCTGTCATTATTTGGCAAAGAAGACCAATGGTTCGATATTTTTTTTCTTTTTCTTGCGGTCCTTTTTATAGGTGCCCCATTTATACTTCTCGGTCTTGATATATAGTAGTTTAACCGATCCATCCGGCGAGAATTTCAGCACGCCTGTCTTTTGGATTTTGCTGAAGTGCTCCAACAGTACTGTGGCCCGCTTGCCCGCGGCCGGTTTTCTGCCGGTGAAGTGCTCCTTGGTAAGCTTCAGTGTATCCTGCCAACTTGCTTCAGTGACTCCCAAATAGCTGAATTCAATATAGATAATGTCCTCGGCCGGATTCGAACCCACGACATTGGCGATCACGTCTTGAGTTGCAAAATCATAGTTGAGGATCTTTGCCTTAAGACCGTTGAAATAGAGTCTCCTTTCGATTGAAAGATCAGGATTGCTCAGGTTCTCAACAATATCAGGCCAGATCACCAGAGCGTTAGCCAGCACGGTTTGAGGCCCATCCTTGGTTGTGATGACCAAGGTAGGACCGTCCTTCATTTTTGCCTTTCCGCTACGGACCTCGCCCTTGATGCCACGACCGGATTTCCACAGGGCTACCTGCGTGTCGCGAACCTCCAGGATCCGCCGCTTACTATCGATCGGCAGTTCGAGATTGACTGTGCCTCCCGGATTTGTGATGCCAACTTCAGCTCCATCGAAATAGATTGGTGTCGGTGGTAATCCGGCTGGGAAATCGGGAGTTGTCTTGACTTTTATCAGGGTGCCCTGTGATAAGACCGCCGCCAACGGTAGCAGGATTACCAATGAGATTGCCCGCACATTCATGATTAAATCCTTTCAGCTCTCTAAAGGGCGTTGCGTGAAGAGATTCCGTCAAATTTAGAAATAATCAATGTCAACAAGTGAATATTTGCTCCAGCCAGGATGAATTCCGATTCGAGACTCTCCCGGCAATATGGGCAATAACCGGTAACTGAACTGGAATTAACTGAGAAAATCGAACGGCTGACCGGATAACTTTACCTGGTAAAGGGGGATGGAATCCTGCCCAGGTTATTCACCGCTGAGGAACTGGCAGGCACAGGCGTGCGCTGCTCCGAGCTGTTCAACTGTGAGCTGCAGGATGGCTATTTACACTTGCATCAGGCCAAGGGCGGGCGGTACCGATTGTTAGCGCTGCCCCCAGCTTTTGTGGAGGATTATCTGCTTGTCGCAGAGCACCTTGCCGGCCCAATACCCTCACCCAGACCTTTGCAAAGACTGTGAGGAAAGCGGGAATAGGACCAAAGGACGGGTCACGGCGAAGTCGGAGTCACACCTTTGCGCTGCAGGAGTAAATCCGGACGGGCGATATCTACTTCGCCAATCAGGTGCTCGGTCACTCCCACGTGACCATGGCAGAGTGCTATCTGAAGCTCCCCCTCGATTATCTCCAGCAGGTATTCGGATATACGAATTCACCCTACCTTGCCAATCAGCGCCAGGCCGACCATGAGGCCCCCACATCTCCACTTGATATGGCGCCCAATTAATTGGAAATTCCCGGCACCACCGTTCCATAACTTAATTCAGGAGACGTCGTTATGTGCGTCCGTGCTGACTATAAAGCCGAGCCAACATGCCGGCTGCACCTTAAGGCCGATCCCCCGCGCCATTCCGGTTATCGATCGGCGCCCGCCGCTGTCCTATCCCTTGCCCTGACGATGTTGGCATTTCTGTCGGCCCAGACACCGACGCTCCAATTTTCCACTATGACAGTCCAAGTAGGCAATGGCCCCCGTTCGGCAATCCTTGTGGACCTCAATCGCGACGGCCACCGTGACCTGGCCGTGGCAAATATTAACGGATCCACTATTTCGCTGCTGTTTGGGGATGGCTCAGGGGCCTTCACGCTCCAGGATTCGCTCCCCACTCTCCACAAAGGGCCACACGCCATAGCCGCAGGAGACTTCAATGAGGATGGTATCGTGGATGCCGTGACTGCCAACAGGGATGCCCACACGGTGGCCTTGTTCCTGGGAGACGGCGAGGGCGGATATCTTGCGCCCACTTTCTTTGAGGTGGGACTGGGGCCGCGCTGGATAGCCGTTGCCGATTTCGATGATGATGGACATGCCGACTTGGCGGTTACAAATCGGGAGGACAATACCGTATCCATTCTGCTGGGTGATGGCAACGGTAGTTTTGCCGATTCAGGCAGCGTTTACTCCGGAGATGGGCCCGTGCCGATCGTAGCTGCTGATTTCAACGGCGACGGCTATATCGACCTGGCGGTTGGCAACGACAAAAGTGACTCCCTGGTGGTGCTGGCCGGGGACGGAACCGGCAGCTTCGCCTTCTCATGGGGAGTCCCCGTGGGAGAATCACCGAAAGACATCGCAGTGGGTGACCTGAACCAGGACGGATTGTCTGATATAGCGGTCGCGAGCTTATTGGCGGGAACGGTCACTGTCCTGTTTACGGATGGCCAGGGCGGCTTTACGGTATCCACCTACCCTGCTGGAGCGGGATTATTTGCGGTCGTGATCCAGGATTTTGACGGTGACGGAAAATTGGATATGGCAGTAGCCGATGGTGTGGATCACATGGTGGCGGTGTTGCTCGCTGATGGCCTGGGTGGTTTCGCTCAGGCGCAAACCTTCGCAACGGGCGTGGCCCCGCATGCCTTGCTGTCAGGCGATTTCAATCGTGATGGCCGGCCGGATTTGGCCGTGCCCAACACCGGTGACAACACGGTTACGATCCTCATCAACGAGACGCCACCCCAGGCAGCTGTGCGCGAGGTGGCGGTCATTCAGAAACTGTATTCTGATTTCTTTCCGGACCCGATTATATCATTCGCTGGTCAACCTTTGCGGCTCTTTATCACCACGAATGCGGGTGAACATGTCAATACATTGCGCATACATCCGTTCATTAACGAAACTGACTTCTTGCGCGAAGGCAAGATCCTGACGGTGGAGCTTACGCCCCCAGAAACAGGCGTCTTTCAATTTCTTAATCTCGGTCATGGATTTACGGGCGACATCATCATCGTGGCGGATTCACTCGCAGTGGATCAAACAATAAGAGATAGCAGCCAGCAGAGCGTTTCACTGATTCACAGCAATGCTGAATCGACAATATATCCGCCCACTATCCGCGTGCTGAAAGATATTCCGCTGACCATTTACAATATCAGCCTGGATGACGACCATTGGGTCAGCATCGAGCCGTGGGTCATGGCTCCGGCAGACACATCAGCCGGCAATGTGCGCCCAGGCGCAGTTACGACTTTCGAATTTACCCCCACTGATACCGGGCGCTTCGTCATCAAACATACCGTGCACGGCTTCACCGGGACGCTCATCGTTGAGGGTCCGAGCACAGTAGGGGTCGCAGAACAGGGTCAGTTGCCGGTGGGATATGCTTTCTCACAAAATTATCCCAACCCCTTCAACCCTGTTACGACTCTGCAATATGAACTGCCCCGGAGCGCGGACGTTCTCCTTGTGGTCTACGATGTGCAGGGCCGTGAGGTGACGCGTCTGGTGGACCGGCGCATGGGGCCGGGATACCACAAAACCGTGTGGAACGGGCGCACCGCAAAAGATCGATCCTTGCCCAGCGGCGTCTACATCGCCCGGCTGGTGACACCGGATTACAGTCAGTCGATCAAGATGGTTTTGCTGAAGTAAAATCATCCTGCGTCCTCCGGTCATGCTGAGGCTCTCGAAGCATGGCGGATCGAAGGGATACCCCTGAGTCTCAACGGTGATTCATTCAGTCCACTTGGAGCGACCGGCGCGACGCGGTCTCAACCTTGATAATAGCCTCGAACGTTCTGTGCATGACCTCATTTTGCAGCCTGAGGCTCTCTTCACCCATCTGGCGAATATCCCTTTGGGCGACGTATCCCAGCGAAACCGCCGCGATGGCGGCAACCACTGCAGCTATGGACAGTGATATGGAAACGAGAAATCCGACCAGTCCCACTGTAGAAAATTGCACAGTTTCAGACTGGGCCATGTTTTGTATAAGCATACTCAGGATACCGCCTGCCACAAACGCAAGCAAGACCAGTGTGGTTCTTAAATACCCAAAGCCACTACCCATACTTGAGACCTTCATGGCGCCATTGTTACTTTGACGTCCGCTCTTTTTAGGTTCCAGGATGTCTGACATAATCATCTCCTTTTTCGTTCAACAGATAAACACGAAACAAGGGTCGTTTGGCAGCGTATTGTTTGACCGCGAATTGGGCCGGGCGCAACTAAATAACCGGACAATATAAGCCGTATAGCCGCTCCAGCAAATGATGGAAGTCACACATATCGAATTTTTTAAGTCCCACCTGCGATGGATTCCGCCATGATGCTCACTCGCATTTTTCCCATATGGCTGGCGGACAACTTCCCTGAGCCGGCGGCCCGGCTGAGCGATCATTTAAAGTTGTAAATTCGGGCCATGGCGGAACCCTACCTGAAGGAACTGCGGTCCATCGTTCAGCGGGTAGCAGCGCTACAAGATGAGGCCGACGGCATTGCGTGTAAGCATTTTTTCAGTGGCGCGGCGGCCTATGTGGACGGTCATATTTTTATGTCGCTAACGCCCGTTGGGCTGGCCCTCAAGCTCACGCAAGAAGCCCGTGACGCCCTGCTAGCCAAAGGTGCGAAGCCCCTCCAATATTTCCCCAAAGCGCCGGTGAAAAAGGACTACATCGTGCTGCCCATCCAACTCAGGAATGATAAATACTTAAGCGATTGGATATTGCGTAGCATCGAATTTGTAAGGGACTGACGCTACGTAGCGGATTTTTCGCTAGGAAATTTGAGTCTCAGCGCCTGCTACCCGGCTTGCCAGCTTCCCCCGCCAGTCCAAAATTCCCAGCCCGGACAACAGGGCCAGGTTGGGGAACAGCAGCGGCGCCATGAGCGGCGGCCCTTCGATCACCTTTTGCAGCCAGTCTTGTGACGCCCCGTCCAAGGTCACCCGCAAGTGGAGCAGGACCCCTGCCATGCCGATGAGCGCCTGGAGGGCGAGGACCCATAAGCAGGCATTTAAGAAGGCCGGGGTCGCCGGGCGGAAGAAAGCCATCATCAAAAAGCCCAGCGCATAGGCCGACGCCACCACCGGCACCCACTCCACGGCATAGAAAAAGCCATTTTGGGCATGGTCGGCGAGTGCCAGCACGAATACGCCAACGAAGCCGCCCAGTCCCATCAGCAGTACCCACTGGCTCCACTCGATGGATTCGTCGGGCACCATGCGATTGAGCAGCAGCAGAAAGCCGAGGCCGGTGTATGCCAGGGGGGCGGCAAAAGGCGCGGCGTAGACCAGGCTGTGGAGGGTATAGTGCTCGAAAAACTGGCTCCCCAGGTGGAAGATCATGCCGAGGATACCGAGCACGATGGCCCCCCAGCCAATGGCGAGTCCCACGGGCCGTGACTGGCCCTCACTGGCACGCCTGCGATAGTGCTCCCAGCCAAGGCTGACCGGCGCAGCGACAGAAAATATCACCGGCAGCCATTCAGCGGGTTCCCTGAAATGATTGATGGCATGGGCCAGGTAAACGTCCAGCGCCAGAAACGCCAGGTTGGCCATGATGAACAGCTCGAGGATGAACCAGCGCCTGGCCGGCCAGATATGCCGCCACATGTCTCAGTGGTCCCTTCTGCGCAGCTCCGCGGCCAGCTCCTTCATCTCCGTCATCACCAGCAGCAGCTCGTAATTACCGTGCCACTGGACAAAATCAGCGCCGCCCATGAAGGCGCCGTGCTTGGCGGTCCGGCCGTAGTAGTGCCACAGATCGAACACCAAAAACTCCATGGTCTCATCGAAGGGTTCGGGCGTCAGGAGACCTTCCCGACGGAGAGCGGCCACCAGATCGAGGCCCGCCTGCACTTTTTTGTTGGTGGAGGCCACCACCACTTCCGCCTCCCTATAGTATGTCTCGAATGTCGATCTGGCGTGGCACTTGGCGCACACTTCCTGCATCTGGATCTGTCCCTGCAGGTAGCCGGCCCGCTGCTTCGAAATGGGGGCGAACAGGAACCATGAGAGGCGCTCGGTCACATCATGGCTAACTTTCAGGCCGTCTAATCCGCTCATGTGGCAGGTGGCGCAGGTGGGCACCGGCATGTCGCGGGTCGTCAACCTTTTGGGGGCGGCCGCCATGTTCATGGTTCCCTTTTGCATGCCGAATAGCACGCCATGCTTCGACTCGGTGTAGATTTCAAACTGGGCATGGTCAGGACCCATGTGGCACTGGCCGCAGGTCTGCGGCTCTCTGGCCAGGGCGACTGAGGCGAAGTGCCGGGTGTGACAATCGGTGCAGCTACCGATTGAGCCATCGCTGTTGGGCCGGCCCACGGCATGGCATTTAAAACAGCCACTTTCCAGCGCGCCGGCGCCTTCAAGCATGGCCAGAGCATTGGGCGGCCTCAAAATTGCACCGGGATGGTAGCGCTCTGCGGCTGCGATCTGCTCCGTGCTGAAATCTGCTGCGCCCATGACGGCGGCCCAAGCCGGGGCAGCATGCCGGCTGCGGGCAAACTGGTCGTACTCGGTCTGATGGCATTGGGCGCAGTTGAGGGCCGTCAGCGCTGTGGCGATAATCTGGCCGTGGTGGTCTGAGCCGGGCTGGTTCTCAACGCTACGGTGGCAGTCGTAGCAGGTGACGCCCACCTGTGCATGGCGGCTCATGGAGAACTGATGGACGACAGCAGCCGTCTCCTGGATGTGGCACTGGGCGCACTTGCCGGTGGCACGGATGTACTCAGGACCCGGTTGGGCGGTCTCGACATCGGGCCGGGCGAAATTGATCAGCATCGCCGCGAAGATGAATGCCGAGCCCAATAAGACGGCATTAAATACGGATTTGAATGTCATGGCTGGGGCCTTCCCGCTGCGGGGAAGTTACAATGCGGGGACGGTTGACGGAAGCTGCCGGGAAAGGGTGACGGGCATCGTAGTGGAGTTTTCAAAATCCGGGTTGCCACTCCCCTAATTTTAGTCAGGGTCAAATGATCCTGAGGCAGGAGTACAATCTACCAGCTGGCGGACAGCGAAGGAGTCAGAGAGAGGGGACTGGAAAAGTCAGAAGCATTTGACGGAGATATTCAACGAAGGACCCGGAGGGAGTTTTCCTCTCAAAAGATGATCACCTATTATTTTTCTGCGTGATGCAGCACACGTCCCTGGCAGCTGTGTCGCCGTAAATTCGCATTAAATGGCGGGGACGGGGACTAAACCCTTCCGCTCGATCCCCCTTATCATTGTGCTTAGTGGATTATTGGAAACTAGACCTAAATTTAGAGTAGGAAATCAGATTGATGAAAATAACTGGCAAAATAGTCACCTTGGGGTTATTGGCCCTGCTGATCGCCGGCCTTGGTGCCTGCGACTCAATATCCAGCGACGATGTGGGCACTCTATCCGTGTCACTGACCGATGCGCCATTTCCGACAGATCTGGTGGCGGAGGCCAACGTTACCGTCACCAAGTTAGAGGTGCGGGAAGCCGGCGGCACGGGCGGATCACCTTTCATTATACTGACTGAAACGGTGCAGTCCTACAACTTGCTGGATTTACGTAACGGCGTGACTGCCGCACTGGCGAGCCTCGATGTGCCAGTCGGGAGTTATGACCTCCTGCGCATCTATATCTCCGAAGGCAGCGTGGTGATGAAAGCCGGCCCCACCTACAACCTCACCGTTCCCAGCGGAGCGCAGACCGGACTGAAACTGTTTATAAGTCCGGCCATTGATGTGACCGGTGGCCTCACTTCCGACCTGATTCTCGATCTTGATGTGGAGCAGTCGTTTATATCCCAGGGGCAAGGTGACGGCATCACTGGCTTTCTCTTTAAGCCGGTGATTCGCGTGGCCAACGCTTCGACTGTGGGAAGTCTGGCCGGCAGCACCACCGATACGTCTGCCATCGCCATTGCCGATGCCCGTATCTGGGTGGCGCAGGATTCAGTGGTTGCCAATTCGTACAGTGACGCCAACGGCAATTATGCCATATTAGGTCTGCCGTCAGGAACATACACCGCCAGTGCTTCTGCAACAGGGTACGACACGGTTGTGGTGTCCATTGACATCGGGGCAGGCAGCCAGACAACGGCCAGTTTCGAATTAACAGCGCAGTAAACGGGTACAGCCTGATTAAGGCGTTTGACAGCAGGATATAGGCAGCTTATCCCTATCCGGCAAAAAAGGCCTTCACCGTCTCCAGCAGTTTTTCCAGTTCCGGCGCTCCATGCGCGCCGGAGATGAACGCGGCCTCATACTGCGACGGCGGCAGATAGATGCCAATGTCCAGGGCGAAGTTGAAGAAACTGGAAAACTGTGCCATGTCGCAGGCGGCCACATCCGCGTAACCGGCAACGGGCCGGGCCGTCATAAAAAGGGTGAACATGGAGCCGGCGCGATTGATTGTTATGGGCAAGTTTAAGGCTTTGAGTTCTGTCTCAAAGTCGGCCCCCAACGTCTCCAGGTGGGTATACAGCGACTCGTCGCACAGCTCCAGCGTCGCAATACCGGCAGCCATGGCCAGAGGATTACCGGACAATGTCCCTGCCTGATAGACTGGCCCCAGGGGAGCTATCATTTCCATGATCTCCCGCCGCCCGCCGTAAGCCCCTACGGGCAGGCCGCCTCCGATGATCTTGCCGAATGTTGACAGGTCCGGCTCGAGGCCATAGAGACCCTGGGCGCCTGCAGGGTGAACACGGAAGCCGGTCATGACCTCATCAAATATAAGGAGCGCCCCCATCCTCTCGCAGATCGCCTGAAGCCCTTCCAGGAATGCTTTTTCCCCAGGAATGCAGCCCATATTCCCGGCAATGGGCTCTATGATAACAGCGGCGATGTCCTCGGGAAATAGCGCGAATTGCGCCTCTATGCTATGAAGATCGTTGAAGGTTGCCACCAGCGTTTGGTTGGCGATGGCTTCCGGCACGCCCTGGCTGTCAGGCACGCCCAAGGTCAGCGCCCCCGACCCCGCCTTGATCAGAAAGCTGTCCCCGTGGCCGTGGTAGCACCCTTCAAATTTGATGATCTTGCTGCGGCCGGTATAGCCCCGCGCGAGGCGCACGGCGCTCATGGTCGCCTCGGTGCCACTGTTCACCATGCGCACCAGATCGATGGAAGGGACGCGATCAATGACCATCCGGGCCAACCGGCTTTCCGCCTCCGAGGGGGTGCCAAACGAGGTGCCCTTGCTGAGCGCCTGCTCAATGGCCTCCACGACTCGGGGGTGCGCGTGGCCCACAATCATCGGTCCCCATGAACCGACGAAATCGACATAGACATTGCCATCGACATCGGTGAGCGTCGCCCCGGCGGCGCTGGCCATGAAAACAGGCTCACCTCCGACGGACTTGAACGCCCGTACCGGCGAATTCACGCCGCCGGGAATGAGCGCCCTGGCCTCTTCAAACAGGCGCTGGCTTTTCGCCCGGATCATCTATGGGGTCTGCGGCTGGCGCTGTAAATACTCCGCCATCTCACGCGCGAAATAAGTGATAACGGCATCGGCGCCGGCGCGAAAAATGGCCGTGACGCTTTCCACCATAATGTTCTCGTTATCAAGCCACCCCTTTTCGGCTGCGGCTTTGATCATCGCATATTCACCGCTCACCTGATAGGCCAAGATGGGCAGGGGGTATTCACGCTTGAGATCCGATATAATATCGAGGTACATGCCGGCCGGTTTTACCATCAGCATATCGGCCCCTTCGTCCATATCCAAATCGGCCTCGAGCATCGCTTCAGCGCGGTTGCGGAAATCCATCTGGTAGGTCTTGCGGTCGCCAAACGAAGGGGTTATATCTGCCGCATCCCGGAAAGGACCATAGAGCGCTGATGCATATTTCACGGCATAACTGAGGATCGCCACCTCCTGAAAACCGGCCTCATCCAGAGCGTCCCGGATGGCGCCCACCTGGCCGTCCATCATCCCCGAAGGCGCCACCGTATGAACCCCTGCCTCGGCAAGCGATACTGCCTGGCGGCCCAGATTGACCAGGGTCGCGTCGTTATCAACGTCATCATCCGTCACGACCCCGCAGTGACCGTGGTCGGTATACTCACAGAAACAGAGATCGGCAATGAGCTGCGCATCAGGGATTTGTCCGGCGAGAAGGCGCAATGCCTGTTGAATGACACCATCATCCTGCCACGCGGCGCTGCCCTCGGCATCTTTATATTCAGGAATGCCGAACAGCAGGAAACTGCTTAAGCCGAGCTCCTGGCATTGGGCAACCTCCTTCGCCGCTTCGTCCATGGAAAATTGGTAGACCCCCGGCATGGAGGGGATTTCCAGCCGCTTGTTTTCACCGGGAATGATGAACAGGGGCGCGATGAACTGCCCGACGCCAAAGTGGGTTTCTGCCACCATATCGCGAACGGCCTGAGAGCGGCGATTGCGCCGGGGACGACCGGTGGGCAGTGGAGGTGCGTACTGAGTCATGTTAATTTCTCATATTTCATTTGAGGGTCAAGCATCCATTTTGGGAAGCAGCCGCTCTACGGCGTCAAGGCCCGATTCAAAGGCGTGTCCCACCGAGATGCCATTCCGGTAGTTCCCTGCCAGGACAAAGTTGTGCTGCTGCGCCTCGAAATCGTCCATCCGCTTAACGGCAGCAGGATGACCCATATCGTACTGCGGGATAGCATGGGTCCAGCGATGCGCACGGGAAAAGAGTGGCGGCATGCCCTCCTCGATTATCATCAGGCCGGCAACCTCGGCCTGGGCTATTTCAATCAGTTCCGCAAGCGTCTTATCTGTGGTCCATCTGTTCCTGGCGCCCCCCATGAAAATGGTAAACAGGTGCTGATCTTCCGGCGCACGGTCCGGGAAAAGGGAACTATCGAACAGCAGGCCCAATATTTTGCGATTTTCCACGGCAGGTATAAGCATCCCAAAGCCATCCGTGCGAGCCTTGACGGCGCTCTTGGGATAGGCCAGATGCACCACTGTGACGGAGCAATATTCCGGACCATTCTGAGGAAACAGGTCGCCGTTAAGAGCGGCCCATTTAAAGGCCGGCAGGGTGGAGATTACGGCATCATAGGCTTCGCCGTTAACGCTCCACCGGTCGCCTTTTTTCTGAATTTCCTCTACGGGGCTGTTTAACAGCAACTGGCCGCCGAGCCGCTCTGCCAGGGCGGCGGTTATTTGTGAAAGTCCCTGCCGGAAGGAGTACATATTGCGGCGGCGCTTTTCCCTGGGTTGTCCTGCCGGTCTATTTTTTCGGGCTGAGAGCATCCGCTTGACGGCCCCTTTGATGAGACTCCCCCCATCTCTCTCGAACCCTTTGAATATCGGGAATGCCGATGCCACCGACAGTTTGTCCGGGTCGCCGGCGTAGACACCTGAGATGAAGGGATCGATGAGTCGCGTGACGATCTCCGGACCCACGCGCCGGGTAAAGAATGCCGCCACACTTTCATCGTCCGGATGAGGCGCAACAAAGGGCTCCTTGAGCAGGCGCAGCTTCGCCCGCGCTGATAGCAGCGGCGTTGACAGCAGGCGGCCCGGCCCCATGGGCAGCGGCACAGGGCGGCCGTCCAGGCAGATGAACCGGTTGCGGCCCTCGTCACCGGCCTCAATATAACTGTCCATCAAGCCGAGCCCGGGCAGGGCATCCATGAGGGCATTATAGCTGGGCATAATGGCATGCGGCCCCGATTCGAGCAGATATCCGTCCACCCGGTCAGTCTTGATTTTGCCCCCGGCCCGGCCCGACGATTCGTAAACCACGACCTCGTGGCTGAGGTTTTGCAGTTTCCATCCGGCCGCCAAACCGGAAATTCCTGCGCCGAGCACAGCCACTTTCATGCGGCGTACATCTCGGGATTTTGGCATATATCCGCCAGGGCGGCAATGAACCGCGGATGGGTTCCCACAGCCGGCACCCGGCGAAAATCGGTGATGCCGGCGCCGGCGGCAATCCCGGCCATGAGAATATCAAGCTCGTGGAGCGTCTCCACATGTTCGGAAACGAAAGCGATAGGCACGACTGCGAGCCGCCGCTTCCCGGCCCGGCCCAAGGCCGCGATGGCCTCTTCCGTCGCCGGACCAATCCATTTTACAGGCCCCACTTTGCTTTGATAAGCAAGGGAGTGGTCGTTGGAAAAGCCCGCCATGACCGCCCGGACAGTGCCCTCAATTTGCGCCTGATAGACATCGCCCTTTCTGATATAACTTTCGGGCAGCCCATGCGCGCTGAACAGGATGTGGCAATCGGCTCCGCCCGGTTTTTCCCTCAGCGCCTGATCAATGGTGCCCTGGACTGCGGCGATGTAATCTTTGTGGTCATGGTACCCTCCAATCAGGATCGCCCGGTCGTCGAAAGCCCCGTTCCGCTGCCATTCCAGATGGCAACTGCCTGTCGTGGCCACGCTATATTGCGGGAACAGGGGCAAAACGATCACTTGATGCCACTCATCCGTTGGCTGCAGCAACTCAGCCTGGAGAGTCGCAATCATCGGCGGACTAAAGCGCATAGCCACATGCACGGCATAGTGATCACCCAGCGCCAACTGTAACGCTTTCGCCTGGGCCCTGGTTTCGGACAGGATGGGTGATCCACCGCCAATTTCCCGGTATAGCGATTGGGAGAATTTTTTTCTGCGCCGGGCCGCAAATTTGCCCAAAGTTCTGGAGCCAAATTTTCCCCAGGGAAATGATATGACGTCAGCGAACAGGTTGGCCAGGAAAGGCTCGACATCATCGAGAGTCGCAGGCCCTCCCAGGTTAATAAGGATAACGGCCTGTCTCATACCGTTTTGGAATATCGCTGACGGGTGTCGCTGCCTTGCTGCTGTTTTCCGGGCAGGTAGGCATCAAAAACCATGGCAATGTTGCGAATGAACATGCGCCCATTTTCATTGATGACGATTTTGTCGCCCTGGTCTACCAGCAGGCCGTCTTCGGCAAAAGGTTCCAGTTCGGCAAGGGAGCCCGCAAATTTCTCCCGGAAATTGATGCCGAACTCAGCAGATATATTCACCAGATCGATCTCCAAGTGGCACATGATGTCCTGGATGAGGCGACTGCGCAGATGGTCATCTTCCGTCAGCCGGATACCACGCTCGATGGGCAGCCGCCCGGCATCGACCATTTTGCGGTACTCACTGATCAGTTTGGCATTCTGCACAAAGTAGTTATAGGTCTGGCTTATGCTGGTGACCCCCATGCTGTACATGTCCAATCCTGCGCGGGTACTGTAACCCTGAAAATTTCTGTGCAGTCCCCGCTCATTGAGCGCCAGCGAGAGTTCATCATCCGGCTTGGCATAATGGTCCATGCCGATGAATGTCATCCCTCCCGTTGTAGTGAGATACTCAATGATCTGGGCGTGCATCTGCAATTTCAATTCCGGGCCGGGCAGGGTTGCTTCATCTATGAGCGTCTGATGCTTTTTGAGCCACGGCACATGCGCATAGTTATAAACCGCGAGCCGGCTCGGATCGAGCTGCAGCACCTGTTCGAGCGATTGAGCAAAACTGTCGACCGTTTGAAAGGGGAGCCCGTAAATAAGGTCGAGGTTAATATGCGTGATGCCATTGCTGCGCAGCATGCCCAGCACTTCTTCAGTGAGTTCATAAGATTGAAGCCGGTTAACGGCTTCCTGAACCTCAAGATTAAAATCCTGCACTCCGCAGCTTGCCCGGTTGAATCCTGATTCGGCCAGTGCTACGGCCCTGTCAAGCGACATTTCATCAGGATCAATTTCGACGGAAATTTCCGCATCGTCAGCAAATGTGAAGCGGCTATGGATATGCTCCATAAGGTCCCGAATTTCGTCCGCCGTCAAATAGGTTGGCGTCCCCCCGCCCCAGTGGAGCTGTCCGACTTTCCGGTCTGAGCTCAATCGCGATGAGACAAGATCGATCTCCTTTTTCAGGGTGACCAGATATTCCTCGATCTGCTCGCGGCGACTCGTTATAATCACATTGCAGGCGCAGAAATAGCAGAGCGTTTTGCAAAAAGGGAGATGAAAATAGAGCGAAATTTCATCCGTCACCGGTGTGCCGGGATCGCTCAGCTCCGCCTCATAATGGGCAGGATCAATATCCTCACTAAAATGGGGCGCCGTCGGGTAACTGGTATAGCGCGGGCCAGGTCTCGAATACTTCTTGGCCAGCTCCAAATCTATTTTCATGTCGTTTCCTTAAATGTATGTTCGTGTACCGCCGCTACCAGCGCCTTCATATGATCCGGGGGGACATCGGGCGTGATGCCGTGTCCCAGATTAAAGATGTGACCGGGCTGTGAGCCGTGACTGTCCAGAACGGCACGGGCCTCTGTCCGGATCGTCTGCATGTCAGTTATTAAAATGGCGGGATCGAGATTGCCCTGCAAGACAAAATCTTGACCAAACTTCTCACGATAGAAGCCAAGCGATTGAGACCCATCGACGCCGAGGATCTTAAACTGGTCGACCTCCTCTTTAGTGAGCCATTGGCTGGCCCCCTTGGGAAAAAAAATGACCGGGCCGGGCTCCAATTCAACGGCGATGCGTTTGAGGTACGGCAGAGCGGCCCGGCGGAAATCGGCCTCATTAAGCATGCCCGCCCAGGAATCAAACAGCTGCACGGCGTCCGCTCCATTTGCCAGCTGCGCTTGGAGATGATCGATAACGCCATCGGTGATGCGGTCCATTATTTTGCCGAATAGAGCCGGATCGCTGTCCAGGAGTACGCGAATGGCGGAAAACCCGCCTTTGGAATTGCCCCCTTCGATGGCGTAGGAGGCCAATGTCCACGGTGCGCCGGCAAATCCCAGCAGGGCCACCTCCGGCGGCAGCTCCTTGCGCAGGATCGATAGTGTCTCATAGACATAGCCGAGGGAATCGGTGACCGGCTCATGGGACAGCGACTCAAAATCTTCCGCAGTCCTGATGGATCGCGCCAGCACCGGCCCTTTGTCCTCCACTATCTCGTAAGAGACGCCAAGCGCTGCGAGCAAGAC
This sequence comes from Fidelibacterota bacterium, assembly GCA_004124875.1. GTDB lineage: Bacteria > Fidelibacterota > Marinisomatia > SCGC-AAA003-L08 > TS1B11 > TS1B11. Next base: position 339,017 of record SCKJ01000003.1, read on the forward strand.
GAGGATATCCGAAAATATGATGGCCGCATCCAGTCCATACCGGCGCATGGGCTGCAGGGTTACTTCAACGGCCAGCGCGGGCGTTTCCACCATTTCCTTGAAGGCATGCCGCTTGCGCAGCGCCCGGTACTCCGGCAGGTACCTGCCCGCCTGCCGCATCACCCAGATGGGACGGCGCGGAGTCGGCCTCAGGGCCAGTGTATCCATGAATAAATTTCCCGTGCTCACGCGATCGCCCCGTATCTGTCCAGCAATTCTGCGACTAGGAGCTCGGCATCTCCGCTGCCGGTAAACTCAACGTCCAGGCCTGAGGCGGCACAGGCCTGCATGGTGACCGGCCCTATGGCGGCAATGCGTGGGGCCGGTGAAATGGCCCCCGACAGCTCCTGCCAGACGGCGGCGGCCGAGGGAGAGCCCAAAACGACGATGTCCGGTTGATCGCCGTGCTCCAACTGGCGCCTGATTTTATCAATGCCGCGTGGCCGGGTCTCATAAACCACGGGACTGAAGTGCCTGATTTCCGCTGATCGAAAATATTTAAGGAGGGTGTCCCCACCAAGTTTGCCACGCGGGTAGATCAGAGGTTGCCTGGGCGGCGCGGCCTCAAGCAGATCGATCATTCCCTGGGCATCATGCTGCGGCGGAACGCGCACATTCTCGCACCCCATTTCGCCGAGCGCACGAGCGGTGGCGGGTCCCACGGCAACCATCGGTGTGGCAGCCAGGGCGACGGCAAAAGGTCTTAACGCCGGCACCGCATTCGTGCTGGTAACGACAACCGATTCTGCCTCCTCAATATTCCCTGGGTTGATCTGATGGGCCAGCTGGGAGATTTCGATAAAGGGAATGTGCAGCCAATTCAATTGATTTAAATGAGCGCCGGGCGGGCTAACCAGGCTCCACAGAATCGTAGGTTGCTGATCGTGCATACCGCGAATTATAATTTGAATTGGCCTGCGATACCGGCAGCCACGGCCGCTGGAGGTTGATCCGCCACGATCGACTCATGGACGATTTGTGTTGCCTCTGAGTCTTCAGGGAAATAGCCGGCCCAAACGGACATTTCGCCATTTTCAGGGTAGGCATGGACACCCAGCGGCACCGAGCAGCCACCCTCCAGAACGGCAGTGATTTGCCGCTCAATATCGACAGCGGCCCGGGTAGGCCCATCATCCAGCTTAGCCAGCGCCTCGACGATCTCCGGTCTCGATTCCAGACATTCGACAGCAACTGCCCCTTGCCCGGCGGCTGGAATCATATCCTCAATGGACATCAGGACAACATTTTGGTCCCTGATCTCAAGGCGGTCAATGGCTGCGGCCGCCACCACCAGCGCATCCGCTCCCTGCTCCGGGACCTTGCGTATTCTGGTCTGGATGTTGCCGCGGACATGCTCGATTTTGCAGCCGGGGTACAACATGGCCAACTGACGCTGCCGCCGGATGGAGCCCGTGAGGAAAAAGGGTTGCCTGGGCAAGTCCTCCAATGAATGGTGCCTGGGGTTGAGCAGCAGCGCATCTTCCGCCCGCCCTCTGGGAAGCACTGCGCCCAGGCAAAAGGGGGGCAAGGTGCGCACGGCCATATCCTTCAGACTGTGCACCGCTATGTCGATCTCACCGTCCACCAGTGCCTGTTCCAACTCTTTCGTGAAATATCCCGTGGTTGGCAGGCTGGACAGTGGCGTGGTGGGGTCTTTGTCACCCAAAGTCTTGATCACGCAGATGTCGATGGGCATAACGGGGAAGCGTTGGCGAAGCGCCTGCTTGACGGTTTCAGCCTGCCACAGGGCCAGGGGCGACCCTCGGGTGCCAAGCCTCATTTTGAGATCGGGATCAGTTGAGGGAGGCGTCAAGATATTCCTCCATGGCCAGAGTGCTCTTCTCTGCCTGGCCACAAAGAATCTCGATCGGCATAACAGCCAACCTTTTCACAAGCCGCTGTGACAGCTGCTCCAGCACCGGCAGCAGGGCGGGATCCATATCCTCAACGGCCCGTGCCAGCTCCTCCTGCCTGATAAGTTCATACTCTTCCCGCAGCTGCACGATGGACGGCGAGGCCATGTCGAGAATTTGCCGGTACTGGAAGGCCAGCATTTCTTCGGAGATAATGGCTTCGGCTTGTGGGACCTCGCCGGTTCTGGCCACCATCGATTTATCGAGATGGTTCTGAATGGTGTCGATGTCCACTCGAACGACATTTTTGCGCTCATGGACAGCCGCGCCAATATTGGCCGGCACTGACAGGTCGAGGAACAACTGCTTGGCATCGCTATCGGGCACCATATTCTCATCAATGAGAATCTTGCCCGCGGCGGTGCAGGTGATAATGATGTCGTGTTTGTCAATTTCGCCCGGCAGCTCGGTGAGGGGCATATAATGACCGTTGATCAACTCAGCGTAGGCCCTGCCCGTCGACTCCGTGCGATTCATCACCGTCAACCGATTGAGCCCTTTGCTCATGAGATTGTAGACCACATCGCGTCCCATATCGCCGGTGCCGACCACCAGGGCCGAACAGTCGCGGAGCGTCCCGAAGTACTCTTTTGCCATGAGCAGGGCCGTGTAGGCCACCGATGCTGCGCCGTTGGAAATACCCGTTTCCGCGCGAACCCTTTTGCCCGCCTTGAAGGAGCCCTGGCAAAGTTTGGAGAGTAGCGGAGAGAGCTGCCCCGCGTCGGTGCTCCTGCGGATGGACTCCTTAATCTGGCTGGCAATCTGGATATCGCCCATGACCATCGAGTCGAGACCAGAGGTGAGCCTGAACAGGTGCCGAACCACTTGCCATCCATCCAGGGCCACAAAGTGATCGCTTATTGTGCCGCTACCGGTCTGGAAATAATCCGTGAGAATCTGAAGCGCCAAAGCCTGGCTGCCCCCGTCGAAGATGACTTCAGTCCGGTTGCAGGTGGAGATGACAAGGATGCCCTGAAACTTTCCGGAAGCGCTGAAGCTCGACAGCAGCTCGCCATGCTCTTCATCGCCGAGCGCATACTGGCCACGCACCTGCTGGCTCTGGCCGTGATGGCTGACTCCGAGAAAGTGCAGCGACGCGAGAAGTGATTTATTCATGTACTCACCGGGATTAGGCAATCATGGGTCATCTGTTAATCTGGACGGGAATATATATAGCCTATGTGAAGCCTGCATGAACGGAACCTGAAATCTGAGAGAAATAATGGACGCCATTGCAGGAGACTCCCGATAGCTGAGTATGGAAAATTGACGATTGAAAATTGAAAATTAATAACTGATTTCCGTTCATCACCCATCGCTCGCTGCTCACCGTATGATTACGGGCCTTGCCAACTGCTCTGCATGGCAATTGCGGTGCGGCCCGGATAACTGAAGCTGAGTCCAGCGGCCTGCACGTCGAAGGTCTTACTTGAAAAGTGATCCTCGCGCTTGGCGATCATCCCGTCCGGCAATAATATACTGGCCCGGTGCTATATCCCCGTCACCGGATTGAGAATAGGATCGAACGCCACTTCGATCACCTCCCCGACGCGGAAGTGACTGTGCTTGCCGTCGAATTTAAATTCGAGCGGCGCCGTAAGCACTTCGAGTCCGTTCGTTATGGTGGACATGAAGATACCCATGGGCCCGCCGGCCTTGCCGGTGGCAATCGCTTCCAGCGCCTCACGCTTGGCCCCCTCCGCCCGCTCGTCGAGATAGATGACTCCTCGCCCGTTTTGCTCATGCAAGGGGCCGGGCCATAGCGCCCCCAGCGCCCACCCCAGGCCATCGAGCGATTCGTCGCCGTAGTTGCCATCGACAACGCGATATGCCAGGGCAGCCTCGCATGTGCCATAGGTTGGCGGCGACTCGAACGTGCAAGGGCAGCCCCAGTTGCAATTGCAGGCCATCAAATGCTCGATATTGAGTTTCCACTCGACAGGTTTCCCCATTTCACCTACCTCCCGTTATTTGACCAACATGTTCCAATCGACTGCCATGCCTGCGCCGATTATGATGAGCGCCACTCCTGACAGCAAAGCAACGCGTTCGCCCCACGGCGAGACATTCTCGAAAAAAATCAGCAGGGCAATCAGGCCCATCCATACCGGGTCCATCATGCCCAGCGCTATCATGGCCAGCATCAATCCCCAGCAGCAGCCCATGCAGTAAAAGCCGTGATGCGCGCCCATCCGGAGGGCGCCCCGCAGGCCGTCGTGCCAATGAGCCATGAAAAACTGGATTGGCGCGCGGCAGTGGCCCAAGCAGAGCGCCTTCCACCGGGTCAGCTGATATGCGCCCGCGACGATCAGGGCGCTACCGACGATGGGTTGGCCCCACCCGCCCATGGTCACATTCGTGACAGTGTTCAACAGGGCGACACCGGCCCCAGCCAACGCCCACGCTCCAAGGTAACCGGCCACAAACAGTGCTGTCGGCGCCGGGCGGTATCCGAACTGCGTTCTGGACGGCGCGACAGTCGCGAACAACCAGACGGCCGGCATCACCGAGGGCAGCATCATGGCCGCCATCATCACGGTCCAGACCCCTATGAAGCCCAAAAACCCCAGGGCCATTCCATCCGCCATACGCAGGCTGGCGATCCATGCGCCGGCCGATGCGATCAACAGACTGCCGCCGAGCATTATTTTCAGGCGGATTGGGATGATCGCCGGGCGCGTCAAGTTATTCACGCGGCACTATGCCCACACTGAGGCGAAACCTGGCTTGAACGGGCCATCAATTAGCTTCACGATGACGAAGGCGATGCCGCCGTAGAAGGCCGCCACCCGGAAGAGCGCCGGCGGCGGAGCTCGGCGATGAAGGCGGATAGTCTGGACTGTTCTGGCATCGTGGCGTGATGAGTTACCGAGAGAATGTAAGGGATATTTGGAGGGATAGCAAAGGGCGGGCAGGTTATAAAAAATATCGGCCGATGGCAGTCAAACCGATGTTAGCGATCTACACCCGGCAGCACTGCTCCAATTCCAGGACATTCACTGAATATCTTGCCTCGGATGGGCATGCAATGGACATTTTATCCGGCACTACACAGACCCAGGGTTCCAGCGGCCGGGACTCCTGCGCCAGAAAACCGCCGGGTATTCCGCCGGAAGGGACTGTTGTGCGGCCCGTCACCCAAAATCTCCGTAAAGAGATAGATGCATTCAAACCTATTTTGAATAATATTCCGGTGGGACTTGTTTGCCTGGGCGAGGAATCGGTACCTTGGTGCATGCTCAGACGTAAATCCAAAGTCAGATTTCTCGCAATTCTGCTCATGCTGCCGCAGCCTGTGCGGAGAAGGATGCCTGGGTCTCGATCGACCTCATCCAATGCCTCGGCAATGCCTGGGAACTGGATTGGATCCAGGCACATCCTGATGAGACTTATCCGGTCTCGGAAAATAGCCGCATCGCCATATTTAAAGCCTACTTCGCTGATCTCGATCTCCGGATGACGACGGTGGAGATCGGCGTCACTGATGATCTTGCCGAGGCGGCTTGCGATGCCTGCAGCTGCCTGACGGGGAAGCGGTACTACGCCTCAGTAGATGAGGGCGATATCGAAGCGCTCATTAAACCCGGATTCACCGAGGCATCAGGGCCTCCCTGACCGCCAGCGGTACCAGCCGTGTGTGTTCTCACCAGGGTCGGGTTACCCCCAAATAATGACATTTAGGTTCTCCTGAATTTTTTCCGGCGCGCCGTGATATTATATTAATCTCATATGACGAGAATGTGTCGTCAATGAATACAGTGAAAAAAGGTATCATGATCAAATTTTTTCGTCTCTGGTTTGTCGCACTATTGCCCTTCGCTTCAAATGCGCAGGTAGAGAGCCTGACGGTAATGACATACAACATGCTCAATTTCCCCAGCAACAGCAGCGCTCGGACAGAGCACTTTAAAAACGTGCTGCAAGAGATTCAGCCGGATATTTTTGTGGCGCAGGAAATCGAATCGGAGCTGGGTGTAAATATTATTTTGAGCAATATTCTGCACGCCTTTTCACTGGAATACGAGGCCGGGGATTTTGTCCAGGTAGCCTCTCTGAATAATGCGGTCTTCTATAGGCGGGATCGAGTCACACTGGAGTCGACCCTCTCCCTCAGCACAGACCTGCGCGAGATTAATGGCTATGAATTTTCAATCGATAACCATGCAGATTCGACATTTAGATGGACCCTCTTCGCAACCCATCTAAAGGCATCTATCGGTTCTAAATTTGCCCGGCGCCGGTGGACAGAGGTGGCTCGTCTCCGGGCCTATATTGTCGGCCAGGACTCAACCTATCATTATGGGTTTGCCGGAGATTTCAATTTTTACGATGCCGCCGAGCCCGGCTATACTTTGCTGATGGACAGCATGTCGGTCGAATTAATCGATCCCCTCAATGCCCGCGGAGATTGGCATGACAATTCGGCCTATGCAGGCGTGCATACGCAATCGCCATGTGTCGATCAAACAGGTTGTGTTGGAGCAAATGGCGGCCTGGATGACCGCTTCGATTTTATTCTGCTGTCGCATCAGATGTTTGGCTCCGGATACCCGCTGACCTATGTAGCAGGATCATACGAAGCGTTTGGAAATGATGGGCAGCATTTCAACAAGAACATCAACGACGCTCCAGTGAATGAAGGCATACCAAACGGTATGGCGAATGCTCTGTTTGGCGCGTCCGATCATTTGCCGGTCATCCTGCGGCTGTCCTATCCCGCCGTAAGTGCCACAGTGGACATTTTGGCCGATGCGCAGGTGTTGCCGGGCCAGCCACAGCTGCTGAGTAACTACCCGAACCCGTTCAATCCGTATACTTATGTTCGATTTGAAATCCTGAAATCCACTCCCATGACGCTGACGGTTTACAACTTGCTGGGACAGGAGATGGCCCGCCTTCACGAAGGCTCGATCAATGGCGGCTTTCATGAAATTATCTGGAACGGCAGAGATGGGGCAGGTCAATCGGTCGCTTCCGGTTTATATATAGCAGTGCTTGTTTTGCCCAATGTCACCCAAACCATCAAGATGGTATTACTCAAATAAGCTTGCGCTGAGCCTGCCCATGGAACGGGTCGCTCACAGTGGTCACTTCCAGCGGTTCCCCGTCGGCATGGCTCGGCAGGACAGTGGGCAGATGTGGCGGTTCGAGTGGCGGCGGCGTGCGCGGAGCGGATGTGGGGGCTCTCTGCGGCGGCGTTCGCGGCGGCGCTGGAGGGTCTCTAATCAAGTGCACACCGCGCTGCTTCCCGTTTGGAAATCGATTCTTGCTCAGCTCGAGAGCGTGCTGTCCCCGGATTGCCTGTACGTCAACGCGCCACTGGGACAATGTTCGACAGTGCTTATGACGGCTTCGGCGGTTGCGCCATCCGCACTTATCCAAGGTCGATTCCGCAAATTAAATACCTTGGGAAGACGGGTCAGACATACCGCCGAATGGGTGCAGACCACTGGATCGAACAGCACGATGACGTGTGTCCCACGATATTCCTTGGGACCACGGCGCTTCCCCGGCCGGCCAGTATTCTCCTTCTCCGAATAAACGCCTGTCAGTATGCCGGATCGCCTCTGCACTTCAAATACAGTGATAACCACTGAGACAACGCCGAAAAGAACGGCCAGCCCAATCGGGTGTAAAGACCCTGCCATTAAAAGCGGGGGGGTGATAGTTGCCAAGGCAATTCCATAGGTTGCTGTGAGCCTTGGCCCTTCCCGAGGAGGATAGGTGATCAGTTGCAGGCTGTAAAAGGCAGCGATCCACAACGCGAGACCTCCACCCAATAGCCAGATTGTCTCGGGCGGGAATATTGCGTGGTTGGAATCCTCTATGATATGTCCGATGCCGACTCGCATTGCAATTAGCCCGAGGAGCATCGGCAAATGCATGAACATGTATGCCTGTCCGTTTCCCAGACTGCACTCCAATACCGCCCGGTCCACATAGCCGAAGTAATTCCACCAGATTGAGGTAACAATCGCGAATCCGGTAAATGCCGCGACCACGGCCAGGGGATTCCAGTTTACGTCTCCAACTCCCATAATAATAGCCAGGATGGACTCACCCAGGACGATGATCGTGAACAGCCCAACCCGCTCGGGAAGATGAACGGTGTGGACGGGGAATTGTCTCGCGACCTTTCGTGCCAGAATAAACGTAGCGAACTCAATGAATATGCCAACTGCCCAAAAAATGTAGCGCAGAGGGGCATCCAACCATATTGAGATGAGCCAGAGTGATGCCCCCGCAGTGTAGCCAGCCAGCAAAAATGCGGTGAGCCTATTGGCCTCTGGATATTGCTCACGTGCCCGGAAGTACAGGACTATGAGCGTCGCTCTGGTGGCCACATAAGCGACCGCAAATCCTGCTGATCCCGACCCAAATGCCTGGGGGAGCTGCACGGCCATGGCTGCAGACGCGAGCATCTGGAGAAGGATCATGCCCCGCTGAAAGTTGTCGTCCTCACCGAAACGGGTCGAAAATATTGTGTACCCCGCCCACGACCACCAGACGGGTATGAACAAGCCAACGAAGACTGCGAGGCCTTGAATACTGACATCATCGCTGAGCTGATGGGCTAAGACAGCGATGGCAACTACGTAGACCAGATCATAGAAGAGCTCCAGCCATGTCGCGTGGCGGTGCTCAGTTGGCGATCCACCATCAAAATCTGCCGTGGAGAGTCTTGTTGTCACTGAATCAACCATCGAATTTACGATTGGCTTTCATGGGTGCGAGGTGCGCTCTCATTCCTTATTAAGCCGGTCATTATCTTCAACGCAGCCGGAATACGTCAAGCGCGCCCCGGAAATCATATCAACAAGGGGTCCGTGAGGATTTCGACAATAAACGGCTTATCGCTATTGAGACCCTTTTTTAACGCATCCTCAATCTGTTCCGGCGCGGTGACTCGAATGCCATCACCTCCGCAAAGTTTGGCATACGCGGCAAAGTCCGGATTGGTTAAGTCCGTTTGCCAGACCTCCATATGATCGGCTTCGAACTCCTTTGAGATTTTACCGAGTTGACTGTTGTTCAGCAGCACCAGTGTTATGGGCATGCTGTAGCGGACGGCCGTAGTGAATTCTGCCAGGTACTGGCCGAAGCCGCCATCGCCGGCGACAGCGATAACCTTGCGGCCCGTCCCTGCGGACCAGGCTCCCATGGCCGCGGGAAATCCGAATCCGATCGATCCGAGGTAGCCCGACATGAGGATGGTCTGCTCCTTGCATTCGAAGTAGCGGCCGAAGGAATAGGTGTTGTTTCCAACATCGACAGCGATGATGGCATCCGCTGGCGCAAGGTTACCGAGGGCCTCAAAAATAGATGCGGAGTTCAGTCCTGTTGTAGGTTGCTCCGCCCGGCGCCGTTCCTTTTCCTTGCGCCATTTTCCCCAGCGGGTTGAAATTTCCTCGCGCAGCCGCGGCCGTGCCTGGGGAGCCAGGTGTTCATCAGCCAACAGTTGCTCGATTGTGACGCCGATATCTCCCCACAAGGGAACCTCAACGGGATGGAACTTGCCGAGCGTCATCCGGTCCCGGTCAACCTGAATGGTGGGGATATACTCCGCGATACCCGTATGGACAGAGAAGGAGGTTCCGAAGGTGATGAGTAAATCTGCGGTCCCCATCATGGTGCTCGCTACGGGGATGCCGCTGCGGCCAAGTACACCGCAAGCCAGAGGGTGACTGTCAGGCACGAGGCCCTTGGCTTTGAAGGTAGTGACAACTGGCGCGGTTATCTTTTCGGCAAAACGCAGCACATCATCCTTGAATCCGGCCGCACCCTGGCCACAGACGATGGTCGGCCGTTTAGCCGCATTAAGCAGCTCCAGGGCTCGCTGTAATTCATCCTTCGGCGGGGCGATCGTAACCAGCGGGACCCGACCAACTCTGGGGGTCTCCGGTTGCGGCTCTCTAGCCGGCAGATGCTGCATTTCATCGGGAAAGATAAGGGCGGTGGGTCCGTGTTCCACCTCGGCGTGTTTAATGGCGAGGGCCATAAGGTCTGACGCGTTTTGAGAACCAAGGACGACCTGTTGCCACCTGGTTACGGGTTTAAGCGCGGAATGCAGGTCCACCTCCTGAAAGGTCCCCGGCCCCATAATCTGGGTGTTCACTTGTCCCACCAGCGCCAGCAACGGCACGTTATCTACGTTCGCATCCCACATCCCGGTGATCATATTGGTGGCGCCGGGTCCGGCGATGGCAAAACAGGCGGCGGTTTTACCAGTAAGTTTGGCGTAGGCCGAAGCAGCGAATGCTGCAGCACCCTCATGGCGTATGCCATAATAGCGCAGACGTCCATCAGATTCAGCCCGCCGCATAGCGTCAGCCAGACCGAGATTTGAATGCCCCACCATGCCAAACACAACATTGACGCCCCAGTCGGTCATGACAGTTACCACCTGGTCTGCCAGCGTGGCTTGATGCGTGGCTGGCTCCACACCGACAAAGATGCCATTCTGCCGGATCTCTATCGGGTAAGGGTCAACGCGATCCTCAAATCCTTCCGGAGCTTTGCCGGTCACGGGATCGTACTGGTAGGCGTGCCAGGGGCAGATTACCCAGCCATCTTCCAGCTGCCCTTCACCCAACGGGCCGCCTTGATGGGCGCAGCGGTTGTCCAAGGCGGTGAGCGCGCCCTCATGATTGACCAGGCAGATCTGCTGTGTGCCTGCGGTAACCGTCCGGACGCGATTGTCGGGGAGCGAGTTTAAGTCGGCAACACGGTGCCACTGCTTAGTGTTATTAGCCATACGAAACGTTAATCCGCGGCATTGGGCAAGGCCAAACATTTAATTTGAATGCCTTCGAGAAGAATGTCGTTAGGCTGATACTAATCGCCTAAAGTATCGGCCTCACCACAGCATCCCCAGCTACGGAGGGGTGATCACATGCTCGTTGGGGGCATGCCTATCTCACCCCTGCATTCTCGCCACCGTTAACCTTCGTCCGGGGCGCGCGTCTATTCCACAGTTATGAGAACCTTACCGGGACGAGACCGGGTCCGTCTGGCCGTCGCGCATCATAAAAGGATAAAACCATGCGATATTTGCTTTTGATACTGACGTTGGCGACGGCTGTCGCCGTGGTCGATGCCCAAGGCAGACGGGCGCACCGTCGTGCCAGTGGCCACAATATATCTCTGACGGAGGATCAGCGCGCCCAGGTTCAATTGCTGGCGGAAAGTCTGCGAGCGGCAGGGGCATCCCGCACGGACATTCGGGAAGCCATCGCCGATCTGTTCGCCGACTGGGGCATCGAAAGACCGGACCGCGGAGACGGTTTTTTTGCCCAACTGAGCGCTGACCAAAAAGATGAACTGCGAGCCCTGGTTGAGGATTTGCGCACCGCTGGAGCAACACGCGAGGAAGTCAGGGCGGCGGTTAAAACACTATTTGAATCCTGGGGACTGGAGCTGCCTAAGCCCCGGGGGCGCTGGTACCAGCAACGGATAGGCTCAGCCCATAATCGGCCAAATCCGTTCAATCCATCCACCAGCATCACTTATTCTGTCGAAGAGGCATCCCTGGTCAGCCTGCAAATATTTGACCTGACTGGCCGGCTGGTACAATCATTTGAGCCCGGTTTCCAGGATATCGGCACTTATAGCGTGACCTGGCAAGGCCGGCATGCGAACGGCTTCCCCGCGCCATCAGGGATTTACTTTTACCGGATATCCGCGGGAGACCAAGCGCTGGTCAAGAGAATGCTACTGCTCAAGTAAGAATGTTCACCACCCCGGCAACTTGCAGGAGGAGCCCGACCATGAAGAAATACCTATTGACGGCGATGCTGGCCTCTGCTTCCCTGGCCTTCGGGCAGCCTGAGGGTGGAGGCCGCGACAGACCTGATCTGGGCCTCGACCCCGAGCAGCATGAGCAGATCGTGAAGCTACGTGACGAATTCCAGGTCGAAGCCATCGATCTGCGGGCTGATCTCCAGAAATTGCGCCTCACTCTCCGCCAGCAGATGCGCACAGACAAACCCAATATGCGCACCATCAACGGCACGGTGGACCGGATCGCCGCCACACGGGGAGCTTTGGAAAAGTTGCGCATCAAACAGCACATCGAAGTCCGCGCGCTCCTCACCCCCGATCAGCGCCGCACATTCGACGCCCGCCCCTTCAGGCACGGCAGGGACCGCTTCCAGGGCCGCCGTTTCCACGGCCGCCAGCGGGGCTGGTAGCCGTCCCTCAAGACACGCAGTGCGCCGCCCATGGTCAGGACTCCGGCCGGGGGGCCAACCGTTGCGGCATCGCCAGCCGTTGCTGGCTGAACCAGCCGTAATAACTGAAATGTGTGTTGACTTTATATCAGTTTAGGACTAAACTATCACATGAGCGGTGAAATTACCAACGGCCAGTTAAGGCAGCGCAGGCTTGATCGAGTTCTTACGACCTGGGCCAGATTATTTCGGGTCTCCCGAAATTTTGCTAAACGGGCAGCCGAACCACTCATGCAGGCTGATTTGAGTGGCCCTCAGTTTTATCTGCTGCAGGTGATCGGCTCCGATGAGGGTCATAATCAACAAGAATATGCCGATAAAATGGCGGTGACTAAGGGGAATATTTGCCAGCATATCGATAAATTAGAGAGGCGAGGGCTGCTCTACAGAGAAAGCCATGGCAAAGAGAAGCAACTGTACCTGGCAAATAGTGGTCGTCTCATCATGGGGGCCATAGTGCCTGAACATGACAAAATTGTGAAAGATATTTTTGCCGCCTTAACGGAGCAGGAAGTCAAGACGCTTTCCACATTGCTGAACAAATTGATGAAAAGAAGCCGCTAAGTTTTTTTAAAATAACAGTATAGTCCTAAACGATGCAATCTAATAAAGGGTGATGAGTCGTTACTGAAAATCATAAATAGTGAGGAGAATTATCATGACAACCACAACGAATACAGCCGGCGATCCTAACCGAAATGAACAGATCGTCCCGATCGGTAAACTCTGGCGGGTCGGCTTGATTGCGGCGGCCGGGGCATCCTTGGCCAATCTTGCTCTCTACTGGGTTGCCAAGGCTATGTTTGGAATCTCATTCATTATCCCCATGGGAGGTCCCAGCGGCCCATTAGAGCCTCTCCCAGCGGGGCCGATTGTCTTTCTTAATGTTGTTCCAGCTATTGGAGGAACGATACTCCTGGCCCTTCTTGGTAAATATGTAGCCCGCCCCATTCGGCTGTTCTGGATTATTTCGGGAGTACTGTTCCTGTTATCATTCGCATTGCCCATCACCCTGCCGGCAGGTATTGCCACCTCAACTAAAATTGGCCTTAGCCTGATGCACCCTATCACTTGGGGGATAATTGGCTGGGTGCTGACCACGCGGGGCCGTGAAAAGTAAATCGACACCTTGGACAGTCCCGGCCGGGCAGGTTAGAGCGACGCCTTATCTGACTCAGCGAGAGCCCTTGCATGGATCGTTGCAAGTGATTACCGGGATTGGAGAAAAACCGTTTTAAACAGAATCTCAATTCGCAATCTGACCATTCTGATGGGGAGTACGATGACCGTGATGGCTGGGGCCACCATTGCGCCAGCACTGCCCGGCATGAAACTTTTTTTTCAGGACGTGCTCCATGCCGATATTCTGGTCAAGCTGGTCTTGACGATGCCCGCCCTGCTCATTGCCATCGGGGCCCCCTTTTCCGGTATCCTCCTTGACCGCTGGGGACGGAAACCGGTCATAATCATGGCGCTGATTTTATATGGCCTGGCCGGGGCATCAGGTTATCTGCTGGACTCGCTGTACGGTATTTTAATCGGTAGAGCGTTGTTGGGGCTGGCGGTGGCCGGCGTGATGAGCGGCTTCACAACCTTAATTGCCGATTATTTTAGCGGGGATAAGCTCAATCAATTTATGGGCTATCAAGCCGGATTTATGGGCCTGGGTGGGGTGGTTTTTCTGTTAGCTGGAGGCTATTTAGCCGATGTCGGTTGGCAGTATCCCTTTTTAATCTACCTATTTGCCTTTGTCGTGCTACCGGGAGTTCTGTTCGCTATTGATGAACCAGACCTTCAGGCAAGTTCGATTCAGCAAAGCGTCCCGGTTGAAAAAGTCACCTTCCTGTCTAAAAACGTCATCTTGATCTATGTTGTTGCCTTTGCCGGTATGGTTATTTTTTATATGATACCGGTACAGTTGCCCTTTTACCTCACAGAGAACGGAGTCAGCAGCAGTCAGGTTGGCATGGCGCTAGCGGCTCAGGCGCTAGTTGCAGCTATTGTTTCGCTGCAATTCCAAAAAATCAAAGCGCGTTTTTCGTTTGAACGCATCGCCGGCCTGGTATTTCTGGCAATGGGCTTGGGCTATATTATTCTAGCCACTTCAAGCAGTTACGCGATTGTGATTCTGGGGTTGTTGATTTTCGGGATCGGACTAGGCATGGTGGTGCCAAATCTCAACGTTTGGCTGATTTCGGCCATTCCGGCGACCGTACGCGGCCGCGCAATCGGAGGCCTGACGATGAGTCTATTTCTGGGGCAATTCCTATCGCCTGTTATTGTGCAACCCATATTGGCACAGGCGGGCACGACGGGCGCCTTCGGGATTATTGGGGGGGTGTCACTACTGCTGGGAGTAGTCTCCGTTGGTTTTCCTATAATTCAGCGCAGATTTCGTTCCTTATCGTGATCTGTCTCGATAGTTTTAAAATTTGATCGCAAGGTAAAATTCATGGTCTCAACGTGATGAGCCGTTCTTCTTAAATGATAGTTGGACCGCGGCAAAGCCGGCCCCGAAAGCCGTTGGAGCTGCGGGATCAAGTTCAAAACTGAAAGAGGAGTATTACAATGTCTCAATCAATAAATGTGCTGGTCACTGGCGCTACCGGCAACCAAGGTGGCGCCGTCGTTCAGGCGCTGTTGAACCGGGGTCATCAAGTTCGGGCCCTGACGCGGAATTCCGCCTCTCCGGCAGCTGACCGGCTGCGTGAGCAGGGAGTTGAGATTGCTGTCGGTGACTTCAGTGATCAGGATTCCCTCGTGCGTGCTGCACGCGGCGTGGACGCCGTTTATGCGATGGCCACACCCTTTGAAGGGGGTGTCGAGCAAGAAACCGCCCAGGGTATTGCTGTGGCCGACGCAGCCAAAGCGGCAGGGGTTGGTCATCTCGTCTACAGTTCGGTGGCCAGCGCAGACCGCGCTACCGGCATTCCGCATTTTGAGAGCAAGTACGAAATAGAAAAGCACATTCTATCATCAGGCGTGCCCTATACCATTATCGCCCCGGTCTTCTTCATGGATAACATGTTGTTGCCCTGGGTCTTGCCGGGCCTGCGCCAGGGAAAGCTCGCTATGGCAATGCCGGCCACGCGCTCACTGCAACAAATCGCGGTGGCGGACGTGGGAGATATTGCCGCGTCGGTTTTTGAGCGTCGCGATGCCTTCATTGGCCGACGTATTGATATCGCTGGTGACGAGCCAACCGGCGATGAGGCAGCCGCCATCTTGTCCAAGGTGACCGGTCGAGAAATTCGCTATGAAGGGTTTTCCCCGGACGTCCTGCGCGCCGAGAGCGAAGATATGGCCCTTATGTTCGAGTGGTTCGATACAACCGGTTATGCTGCCGATATCAAGGGCCTGCGCCGCGATTTCCCGGACGTGAAGTGGCATACTTTCGAGGAGTGGGCACACAAGCAGGACTGGACTGTTCTCGATCGAAGTTCGAGCGAAATCGCAACCTGACAATGCGCTGCTGGAGGCGGGCGGGGGCGTTCGGCGACGATGTGGTTTTTCGATGGAAAGCGGCATAGGCATCAGCGGGTTCCCGTCCGCCTGGAGAAGGGTTGGAAAATGTGATTCTTTGGGGTTGTTTGGGCGTGCGGAGCGTGTCCACAGGGCAGGCTCCGATGCACGCTGCCAACTACTTCTGCTGCTGTCAATTGAATTTGTCGGGGCCCCCTCGGAGTGCTCGGGATAAACTCGCGGAATTGAACCTACGGCCCCTTGCTCCCCAAGTGGTGGTCTGAAATTCGTAAAACTAGTATTATCAACCTGTTGTCAAAGTCACTTTGCTACCGAATGCAGCCTTGCGCATGCCGTTGAAAAGCCAGTGCCCGGACTGAGAGTCTTAATCCCCACGTCCATTATCCGGGATTGAACTCCTGCCAAATATTTTGGATAGCGATAGCAATCCACTCACTTCTCCTGGGTCTTGAAAATACATGCGATGAGGGCGCAAGCGGCGCAACTTTTGCCTCCAGAGTTGCGCCCAGTTCTTCCCGACAGCAAATAATCTTGACAAGGCAGAAGCAGGCGGAATAAGTTTGCGCAACCGATTGCCCCGATATTCATGGTCCCCACAGTAACATTACAAACCATTGCCGATATAGTTGGGGTTTCAAGGTCGACTGTTTCCCGGGTGCTAAGCGACCAGCAAAATCATCATCGCATCAGCGCCAGGACAGCAAAATCCATAACTCTAACCGCAAAAGAGCTGAACTATATAAAAAACGAGGGAGCAAGATCGCTACGAGTGAAAAAAACCTCGACGATCGGTGTTATCGTCAGGGATATCACGAACCCATTTTATGCCCAGTTGGTAAAGCATATTGATAATGCTCTTTACCAGGAAGGTTATACCGTCATTATCTCGAGCACCGGTTACGACTTGGCGAAGGAAAGGGGCCACATCAGTTTCCTATTGAGCCGCAAGGTGGATGGTATCATCCTGTCGCCCATTCAGAAATCTTATGAGAACGTGTTGTTGGTTAAGGAACACGATTTACCCCTGGTGTTATTCGACTGCAAAATTGATGAAATTGAATCAGACTACGTCGTGGTCAGCAACGAAGCAAGTTCAGCCAATGGCGTGAACCATCTGACTTCTTTAGGGCATCGTAAAATCGCATATATAGGGGGTGATCAGGACGATTCAAACAACCGGCTTCGTTTTGCCGGCTACAAAAAAGCTCTTACTCATGCCGCCATCCCGATCAGCGAGAAGTACGTACGCCACGGCAGTTATACCTTCAGGCATGGTTTTAGCGCAGCCAAAGAACTGATGCACCTGGAGGATACCCCAACGGCCATTTTCGTCGCCAATAACAGAATTGTTCTTGGCACTTATAAAGGTATTCTCGATTCCAGCAAGCGCATCCCCGGCGATGTCTCGATTGTCGGGTTTGACGATTTCGAAACAGCGGCTATGTTAGCCAGCCCTTTGACGGTCATTCGCCAACCATTGGAAGAAATGGCCGCCATTGCCGTCGATCTGCTGTTGACAAAAATTAAAAGCGGCAACCGACCGCCTTATGTCGTCAATAAACTCGATACGGAGTTAATATTCCGTGGCTCCACCGGACCCGTGAACTAGAGCGATGACCTGTAAAATGGGACATTTTATATCCCGAGAACCCGACGTTAAAGCAAAATTAAGGTAATTAATGCGCAACGTGAGTTATGACATCGTCGTTTTGGGCCACATCACAAAGGATAAGCTCGTGATCGGGGGCATCGAAACCGAAGCGCCTGGCGGTGCTGTCTACTATAGCGGATTGGCCTTATCCAAGTTGGACATAAAAGTTGGGGTTATAACCCTCATCAAGAAAGATGATGATCATTATTTGGATGCCTTTACAAATCAGGGTGTCGATGTGTTCTCGTTCGAATCAGACAGAACAACTGAGTTCACGCTTACCTATGCATCGGAAGACCTTGAGCAAAGAACATGTGAGGCCACAGCATTTGCGGGGCCATTTACTGCAGCACATGTTCCAGATATCGACACCAAAATGATTCATATCGGTTCGCTGATGGTAGGAGAAGTTCCCGATGATCTGGTTCATTACCTCGTGGAAAGTTGCCCTGAAGTCTCTCTTGATCTTCAGGGCTTCCTCAGGGTTCAAGACGGAAAGAAGCTGGTGTTTAAAGATTGGCCTTCCAAAAAGGATGTCTTAAGGAAAATTCATACCGTTAAAGCGGACAGAGTGGAAGCAGAAGTGATTACGGGCGAAAAGGATTTGGCCAAAGCAGCCAGAATTATTGCAAGCTGGGGCCCGCGTGAAGTCGTTATTACCCACGCGGATGGCGTCATGGTTTATGCGGATGAGAAATTGTTTGAAGTTCCTTTTGTGATCAAGGCGTTAAAGGGGCGAACCGGACGCGGGGACACATGTATTTCCGCCTATCTGGCTGCGCGTCTCAAGTTGTCGCCGGGTGATGCTTCCAAATTTGCTGCCGCCATGACATCGCTCAAGTTGGAAAAAGAAGGACCTTTCGATGGATCATATCAGGATGTCCTGGATAAAATGGCAAACGAATATCAGTACGGGGGCCTGACCGCATGAGCCCCATCAGAACGGGTTTTATTGGCGCCGGCGACATCGCCCGGAGCCATGCTGGCATTCTGAAGGATAACCGGGATGTAGTCCTGGGGGCGGTGTATGATATCAAAGAGGATATCAGCAGGCAGTTTGCCGCAGAGCATGGCATGCAGTATCTATCAAGTATCGAGGCGGTGATTGATGACTCCGACGCCGTATATATTGCTTCCCCGAATAAATCCCATGCGGAGTTGACCTTGCTGGCTTTGGAGCAAAAGAAGCATGTTTTTTGTGAAAAGCCATTTGCCCTGAACCTTTCCGATGCACAGAAGATAATGGAATCTGGTGAAGGGAATGGGCAAATCTACCAACTGGGGTTTAATCGCCGGTTTGCCCCTGTCTATTGGAAAATGAAGGAATTGATTTTGGCGGGTGAAATCTTCCCCAAGTCATTCAATATCAAAATGAACAGGGGCGAGCTCCAGGTACCCGCATGGCTAAGCGACCCGGAGCAAACGGGAGGATTTCTATTCGAATCGGCTCTTCATCTCGTGGATATTGTCAGATATTTGTTTGGAGATGTAAGAAAAGTAACCGCCGTAGGATCGAAATCGATCTATCCATGTGTCGACGATTTCTCCATAATATTTGAAATGGAAAGCGGCATTCATGGCGTCTTTTCTTCCACGGCACATGCGACCTGGATATTCCCCTTTGAGCGGGTTGAAATCTATGGAGATCACAGTTCGATCTTCAATAACGAGATGGAATCGGTCTCCTTCTGTCTGGATTTGGAATCTGAGGTAGAAAAATTGGAATACTCCCAGTTGCCCATTGAAGACAGGTGGGGTTATAGACAGGAAAATAAAGCGTTTATAGATCGCATCAGCGGTCAGCAGTCAGATGAAAGTTCCCTGGTTGCTACGAAAATCGACGGATACAAAAACGTTGAACTGCTGGAATCTATCTACGACCAGATAGGGTTGGGGCGATGACGATTGGAGGGAGACCTCAGGGTTATGGGCAATAGTATACGCTTAACGACTGCCCAGGCCATCGTCAGGTTCCTCAAAGCCCAGTGGGTTGAATTCGATGATCTAAGCCATCCGTTTTTCGCGGGCATGTTCGGGATATTTGGCCATGGCAATGTTGCCGGAATTGGGCAGGCACTGGAGCAAGATGGCGAGTTCACCCATTATTTACCGCGTAACGAACAGGGCATGGTGCATATTGCGGCCGCATTTGCCAAGCAGCACCGCCGGCTGAAGGCCTTGGTTTGCACCTCTTCGGTGGGACCGGGCGCCACCAATATGGTTACCGGCGCCGCAGGGGCAACCATCAATCGCGTGCCGGTTCTTCTGCTTCCGGGCGATATATTCGCAAACCGGTCCGTTGCCCCGGTGCTGCAGCAGCTGGAGCATCCTCAAAGCCAGGATATTTCGGTAAACGACACGTTCAAACCTGTAAGTCGATACTGGGACCGAATCAACCGGCCGGAGCAGATCCTGACCGCTTTTCCGGCAGCGATGAGAGTTCTCACGAGCCCTGCGGACACCGGGGCCGTTACAATCGCGCTCCCGCAGGACGTACAGGCGGAAGCCTTCGACTTCCCGCAGCAGTTTTTTGAAAAACGCATCTACCTGATTGCCAGGCGAGAGCCGGATGAAGCGGCGCTCACGCGGGCAGTGGAGTTGATTATGCAATCCAACCGGCCGTTGGTCGTTGCCGGTGGAGGGGTTCTCTATTCCCGGGCAGAGGATGCTCTCGCCCAATTCTGCGCAGCGACGGGCATACCTATAGGCGAAACCCAGGCAGGCAAAGGCTCGCTGCCCTGGAATCATAGACAAAATCTCGGCGCCGTGGGCGCGACGGGAACCCTGGCGGCCAATCAAACGGCGTTGGAGGCCGATCTGGTTATCTGCCTGGGAACACGGTTGTCCGACTTCACGACCGCCTCGAAGACTCAATTTCAACATCCGGACGTGAAATTCATCAACATCAATGTGAATGATGCGGATGCCTATAAACATTCCGCATTGGCCGTCGTCGCCGACGCGAAGGTGACGCTGGCCAGCATGCGGGAAAGGCTGGTGGAGCGTGGCTATCATGTCTCGA
Organism: Fidelibacterota bacterium; assembly: GCA_004124875.1. Lineage (GTDB taxonomy): Bacteria > Fidelibacterota > Marinisomatia > SCGC-AAA003-L08 > TS1B11 > TS1B11. The sequence continues at coordinate 359,354 of SCKJ01000003.1, forward strand.
AATCATACGCCGAATCCTGCGGGTCATTGAAATCTCAATGGGATCAGGAGGTGGCCAGAATATACGCTCCGCAAGAAGATCAGCAGCTCACGCAGGGCGAAGTCATCGGGCTGGTCAATGACTTCATGCTGGAGAACGACACGGTGGTGGCGGCGGCAGGCAGCCTGCCGGGAGATATGCATAAACTGTGGCGCGTCGAAAATGGCGATCAGTATCACATGGAATACGGTTACTCATGCATGGGCTATGAAATAGCCGGCGGGTTGGGCGCCATCTTGGCTAAAGATGAGGGCGAGGTGATCGTCATGATGGGCGACGGCTCCTACCTTATGATGCACACTGAACTGGTGACTTCGATCCAGGAGCATAAAAAGCTCATTGTAGTCCTGCTGGACAATCACGGGTTTGGAAGCATTAACGGTCTTTCGAAGAGTCTGGGGAGCTTGGGATTTGGGAATCAGTACCGGATGCGCGATCCCCGGACGAAGAAATACACCGGCGATTTTATAAAGATTGATTTTGCGCAGAACGCTGCCTCCCTGGGCGCTGTCGGTATCAAGGCCAATACGCGGGAAGAGATCATGGCGGCCCTTGAACAGGCAAGATCCAATGAGCAGCTCACGCTCATTCATATTGATATCGGGCCGTCAGATGTGCCGGGCTACGATACCTGGTGGGAGGTGCCAGTGGCGGAGGTTTCCGGGATGCCATCGGTAAAAAAAGCCAGGGCTGAATATGACAAAAACATTCAGAAAAAGCGTCAATTTAATTCCTGAGTTCCCGGTCATCCTATCTCAGAGAGACGCTGGCGCATAAACTGCCAGGTCGGGTGGGAATACCAGGAAATGAATTGGAATAATATAAAACTTGGGATATCACCCATCAACTGGAGCAATGATGACCTGCATGAACTGGGCGCGGATATCACACTTGAACAGTGTCTTGCGGATATGCAGAAAACCGGGTTTTCGGGCACGGAGCTGGGCCACAAATATCCCACGGATGCGAAGCGGCTCATATCAATTCTCGGTAGTTATAATTTGGAATTAGCCTCAGGTTGGTTCTCCACTTATTTTGTCAGGAGCAGCAACCCGGATGAAGAGTTGGAGCGGTTGGAACAAGTGCTCCAGTTTCTATCCGCCATGGGGGCCAAAACCATAAACCTCGCCGAATGCAGCGGAGCTGTATATAATGCGAGGCTTATCCCCCTTTCCGAAAAACCGGTGTTTGATGACAAAGACTGGGATAGTCTTATTTATGGATTGGATAGAGCAGGTCAGTTATGCCATACTTATGGTATCCAGGCCGGGTACCATCACCATATGGGCACCGGGATAGAGACCTATGCGGAGATTGAGAGGTTAATGAACTCAACCACCCCTGAATTGCTTTCCCTATGCGCGGATACGGGCCACCTCCGCTATGCGGGCATCGATCCTTTGGATGTTTTTGAGAATTTCGGGGATCGAATCGTCCACATCCATCTCAAGGATATCCGGGAAAATATTTTGACGTCAAGATCAAGTAAAAACGGGTCCTTTCTGGATTCCGTCTTGGAGGGCGTATTCACAGTACCAGGGGACGGCATGATTGATTTTATACCTATCTTTGAAAAAGTCGTTGAGTCGGGCTATACGGGATGGATGATTGTTGAAGCGGAGCAGGACCCGGCCAAGGCTGATCCTCTGCAATATGCTCAAATGGCTTCCGATTATTTGGGCAAAATCATCGCTCTATAATAGGGGGAGACGCGCATGTTGGCAAAAATTCTCTTCCGCATCCTGACGGCAATCTTGATCGTCGGCTCTGCCGTTGCGCTTACAGGTGGGAAGCACAAGATCACCGCCGGCGCATCCACGGAGGGTGCGAATTCGCCTCGTTCGCAGTCACAACCGGGGTCACATTTTGAAAAGGGAGATCAGTACCTCGACCTGTTTAGAGCAGGTGGGAAAGCACAGAGAACGAATTTTGAGATAGCCACCGGACACTACATCAAGGGTCTCGAACTGGCAACGGGTGACACCGTCTACTACACCAATCGCTTGGGCTATGCCTATCATCTGGAGAGACGCCTGAAGGAAGCCAGCGAGAGGTATGCGCAAGTGCTGGAAATGGACCCGCCCCAACCCCTGACATCACGTGAATTGGATCTTGTGCTGCGGCTGGCGCCAAGATTATACGTTCATTCAAAGGAATTTTTTAGGCTGGAAGATGTGGCGGTCATCCTGCACCCGGAAATGCCGATCATCGAGTATAGTCTATTCTGGGATGACGATATCGACTATCCGGCGGATAACGACCCGACCGACCATGAAAAAGTGTGGATCGAATATGATCCTGCAACCGGCGAATTCGTACAGCTTTTCACCTATTTCCACAGGGCCATTCTGAGCACAGAAAAGGCCGGGGAAGAGGCGGGGCGACACGACGGCAGGGCGAGGGTAAATGTACAATGGGGTGGCCATGGGTCATTGCCAGTTGGATGGAAAAACATAAGGCCTGAACAAATATCGGTAAAATATGAGTATGTCGATAAGCCAGCCATTATTGACGATATGCGCGTCAGGTTTGATATGCATAAACAGAGCGTTAAAAGCCCGGGTCATCCTCTGGCAAAAGGGTGGCCCACCCGCTTTAATGGAGACTGGGACAATTATATCACTTTCGACAAATACGTCGATTTGACCATTCTGATTCGGGAAAAGAAAATGGTCATGAAAAGTCAATGGCCCAACGCTGTTATAGACCAGTATTTTCTCGATTACCAATTTTTTCCCAAGAGGGAATGGCCTTTTCTTAGTCCCTGACCCCGCCTGGTATCAAAAAGGGGTACGGTCGTTTGCAGTGGACGATAAGCGGCCGAATCGGGGCCACGGGAGCCGTTTGAAAAAGGTGTTTATGGCACATAATAAAGCGGGTCGGCATGACTTACCCGTTCCCCTCTCACCATCTTCCAGCCCTTTTAGCAGGACTGCCCGCCTGAATTAATTAAACGATGGCATCGCGCGATCATCGGGAAAAGCGAGCTCCTGTACTGCTAGAAGGAGGCAACAGTTAATGACGCCTATATGGCTTTATACTGGAAGTTTCAGACAGGATTGCCCTGGCAGCAGCGCAAGGACTTATTCAAGTAAAAAGAGAGAATCAAAACTCTAGAGCAACAGAGAATCTCGTCACGTTTTTCAGTCGCCCAAAGTCGGAGTAAGAATAGTCCAAGACGATTTTGGATCCATCCATAAGATTGAATTTAATTCCTCCACCTCCCGTTAATCCCTCCTCTGAGTCATCTTTAAAAAGGGATTTATAGCCAAACCTGAGGGCCGCATAATCAGAGAACAGGAATTCCATTCCTGCATTCAGGCTTTCGGCGTTATCGCTGGGATTGAAGGCTTCAAGAGAGACTGTCAACCGGCTGCTCCCGATTGTAAATACATCCATCGCAATTCCAGCTCTAAAAGCCAATGGCAAATCGAAGCTGCCGGTCTGAAGTTCAGAAACAATTCTATCATTACTGCCGAACTTAGCCGGAGCCGGATCTACAAGAATGACAAGGTCTCTTCCGCTCAATTTCATTTTTTGACCGAAATTAACGATAGTGGCCCCAATTCGTAGTCCGCGATAACCCGTATTAAAAAGAGTTCCCACGTCAAAACCATAGGCATTGGCCGATTCATTATGAATCTGAGAGTGGATAAATTTCCCGTTAAACCCAATGGAAAACCGATCAGACAGACTAATGGCGTAACTCAACCCCAGCGATAAATCTCCCGCGCTAAAAGATTCCCCTGTGCCCTCCGGCTCTTCGATAGTCCGTATTTGCATATCATCATGGGACAACGAAGTGACGCTCAGGGCTATGATGCCAAGGCGGTTCAGAGGGATCAACACGGCGCCCCAGTCAAACTTCGTGTTAGCTATCAATTCCGAATGCATAAAAGCGACTTGCCACGTTTGCAGCCGGGAAAGGCCCGCGGGGTTCCAATAGATAGCTGAGAGGTCATCGGAGATGGCAACAAATGCGCCGCCCACGGCCGCGGCTCGGGCGCCAATATCAATGCCGAGAAAGACCGCGCTGCTCGTACCCACCTTGGTAATATCCTGGCTATAAACCGGATTTACAAAGGCCGCAAGGGTCAGCAAGCAGACTAACGAAATTCTGTTCATCAGTCTGCCCCTGGTAGGGTGTTTATAACCCTGCAGAGGAGATGGCGCCTGGCAACTGTTTCGTCTCATTTATGCGGTACGCTTCATTTGATTATAGCAAATTTTCCGATTTTTTCTCCGAGATCTTTGGCATCTACGTGGTATACATATATCCCAAACGCCACGTCCAACCCCTCTTTGGTCCTTAGATCCCAGGAAGCGGCCGAATTATCAATGGAACTCGAATGCTCAATCACATCGACCAGGTCACCTCTGATGGTGTAGATGCGGATGGTGGCAACTTGTGGCAAATGGATGAAATCGATCCGCCGTTCACCCCGGCTCCCAATGCCTGATGAAGTCGTCTGCTTGCGCTCCCAAGTGGCCACTGCCACGTAGGGGTTAGGTACCACGGCGATCAGGTCCAGACTGGAGATCGCAAGCTGACGATCGACCGATGCGGCCGCGGTTGTAAACTCAAATACATCACCAGATCGAAATGGCTTGAAGGTCGTTATTTGGAACATATCGCCGCCCCTGGGAGCCTGGCTACCTGTCCCACCAATCGTGTCGGTAATCGTTACCAGCCATGTTTTTTCTTCCACACCATCAAATATCTCCCGAATCCTGACTTGCTCATTCGATGACCACAACCCATCTTCATTGAGATCCTTAATCGTAAACTTGACAGGCCGGTTTTCAGAGACATTCGTGATTGTAAAATTGACGGCTTTAGGAACTGAACTTGAATCAGTCCCTATCACGCCATCGAAAAAGGCAATATCATAGTCGGCTGGATAAGGGAACGCCCCAATCCCGAGATTCACTTTGAACTCAAAATTTGTATTGCTGCCGGCAGCCCAGCCTGTAAGTGAATCGACCAATGCGACTTCATCGTGATTGGTAACGAAGAGGCGTAGTCCATCAAATATTTCACCTTCTATCAAGGCCCCTTTTTCATCCGCACCGAAAACAGAGGTTTGAAGAATCGTATCGGGTGAGGCACTGACATCAATAATTGCGTAGGATTCGGTTTCGAAAACGCCGCTATGTTTGAATGAGATTCGATAGGTGCTGTTTTTGATTAAGGAGGTGTTGACGATCTGTGCAGAAACCGATCCTGTTCCTAGGACGGTTCCAACAGGGGAGACGCTTTCTACGAAATTTGCCGCCAGATAACCAGCCGCGGGTGAATTAGGTGTAACCACCGCGGTGTTAATATCCGTGAAGGTTACATTTCCAAACGCGTCCGTCTTGATAATACTGGTCGTTTCAGTTACGGGAATCCCCTCTTCTCCCAAGCCCGGATCCCCTTGATCATAAGCAGTGACCGCGTAAAAGTAAGTCTGCCCATTCTGAACGGTTGAATCGACAAAGAAATGTCTTAGGCCGGAATCGGTTCCTCTATCAAAACTGGCGCCCGCTATGGTAACCGGATCAGGACCCATTATTCCATCGATTAAATCGAAACTGGCTAACGGTTTCCTGAAAACTGCATTTCCATAGGCGTCGGTAATTAATTTTATTTCCAGGAATGACGCTTCAGTGCTGCGGTAAACTTTATATCCTTCAAAATCTTCCTTGAAATTCAGGAAAGCGTCCACCGATGACTCCGCCCGCCGATCCCAGTACAACGTTACCTTTCCGTCGCCCGGAACAGCGGTAAGTCTCGGTTTTAACGGCGGCTTGAAGAAGTTGTAATTGGCGTTGTAAATCTGCTGGACTGTTTTTTTGTTACGGAATAAATCGTCCAGGTCATTCCCGAAAATCATGGCGATAGAGAGATTCTGCGTTGTGCCGGCACGAAACGGGGATATCGGCCCGGATCCATAAATCAAGGCCATGTTGGCGCCCCGAAGATCGGTATTAAAAGTAAACTCTGACATGCTGACCCAGATCTTTTCATCGGTCGAGGGATTAATCCAGTGGATGTCGAAGATATCCACACTCGTGAGCCCGATCTGATCCGATTCATCAATATCCGTAATTCCAAAATTGGGCTCTCCCTGTGTCGGCAGGCCATCTCCTTCCCCCTCATCAGGTCCCGTATAGCCAAGATCACCGAACCGGGCGCCGTCACGCCCAACATCATCATTGATGTTTTCACCCGGGCCCCACACACCATCGCCGTTATCGTCCGAAAAGCCTTGCCAATCGCCGTCTTCGTCACCTTCCCAGTGGGGGGCCGGTTCCCTGCCGTAAGTCTTTATGAAATTTGCCACATCGCTATATCCGTACGGGAATACATCCAGGTATTCGCCGGGGGGATTGTCCCTTCGTTCGTCAATCCAGCCATCCTCATCGTTATCAACGCCGTCGCTCTGCTCGCCCGGACTTTCCAGAAAAGCAAAACCGGCATAAGCCGTGGGGCTAAATCCCGTGTTGCCGGTATTGTCCTCGTCCCATCCATAAACGATATCGATGAAGGTGTCGTAAAACGCGCTGTCGTCACTTGAATCCCCTACCCCGCCTATTCCATAATCGAAATACATACCAAAAAAGACCGTGGTATAATCCGTAACGGAAAAGTTGGTGACGCGGTAGAGCCAGAAGATATTGTCTTCCGCAAGGACCTGGGACCATTGCAGTCCCCGCACGGCGACCAACGTAGCCAATCCGCCCCGGTCCGGCTCCGAGGGTACGGGAAAATATGGAAGCTCCTGCGGCCGGTTAAAATCTATAAACTCCCTATCTTGATAATCATCCATCACAAAATAGGTTTCCAGATCTGCCTGAAACTGATTCTTCCCAAAAAAACCGTTCCATGCGCCTGGCCACCCCGGGTCGTCCGCTAATTTGGTCTTATCAGGCCACGTGAAGGGCCATGTGTTGGGATCATTGCTCATCGCCGGAGAAGGTCCGTCCGGGTTATCCCAACCTGGCCGGGGCTCATAGCCATAGGGGGTGCCATCGGGTCCCGTATCGAGATCCTCTCGATAGCCCACCTCCGCAATGTGCAATGTATCTCCGTTCACGTCAATAATCTCAGCGATAATAATGGGCGTGGCGCCTTCCACATAAGTGTGGCCACTGCCTTTGGGCCATTCGGAGGGGTCAGGATTCGCCGGCCAATTGCCGACCATACCCATGTTGATAAAGGGCGTATTGATCAGGTTGCCGTCCATCTGTCCCCATTTCCGGAATCGGCGATCTCCGCCTATACCCTGCTGAGGGTCCGGGTCATCTTGTGCGAAGGACTGCTCAAGGCAGGCGGAAACGAGCACAGCTATCATGAAAGGATAATGCCGCGACATCACTTGAACGCTGTTGAGAGTAAATTAAAATTCAATGTTAAATCCCATTTGTACGCGCCTTGGCTCGGTGTAGTAATCAGGCCGGGAATACCACTCTTCAAGCGTATTGACCCCTTTGACTCTTCCAGCAAAGAGTATGTCGCTTGTAAAATCAGCCCGGCCGGTGGAACTGAATACAGTGTTCACATTCCTGGCATCAAAGAGATTGAACACTTTCAGAAACGCGGATAAAGTGTAAGGGCCTACTGCGAAACTTTTAGTTCCTTTAAGATCAAAGTTCACCTGAATGGGTTTTCTCTCGGAATTTTCAAAGGAAGCACGAACGCCTCGCGTAGCCCGCAGGGTGGGTGTGTAAGGCGCGCCCGTGTTCAGTTTGCCGATAACAGATATGCCCCAGCCCCTGTTGGGATCGCTGAGCGTGGCCGTCAGGTTAAACGTGTGCCTCTGATCCCAATCCAGGGGGACGGTTTGAATTTCGCTTTCCCTCGGCAGCGAAGAAGATGCGTCAGCAAAAACTGCTTCCGGGTCGGAGGAGTTTCCTTCAGCAACCTGGTACGTGTAATCGATGAAGCTGGTTATGTTGCTCGTGGGTCTGAGGTCTAAAGCAATCGTGATGCCGCGGACATTGCCGTAATCCAGGTTTATGAACCGGCCATAGCGGTCACCCGCTATGTAGGTTTCAATGATCTCGGTTCCGATCCAATTATTTATATCCTTGTAAAAACCGGTAATAAAAAATCCTGTGTTCATTCCGAACTGCTGTTGAAGACCGATTTCGTAGTTCACGGTCTTCTGATTCTTCAGGCTTGCGTTCCCAATCAGCGTATTAACGACCCCACTTTGCTCCGGGTTGATTTCAAATTCCGGATTGAGATAGAGCTGCTCAAATGTTGGCTTTTGAAAGAAGAAGCCGTAGGAGAAATAAATGGCGCCTCGATCTGTGATAGGATATGAAATGCCGACTCGGGGACTGAACTGATTGAGAGGTTTCGTCTCCTCAAACCAGGAAGCTGTCTCCGCCCAGTTTAACTGACTCAAATCACTACCGTCAGCAAAAATAAAACGGGCATCGGTTGGAACCTGATTCCGGTCTGCAAAAGGATCGCCAGTCTCGGGATCTATGAGCGCTCTGGAACCATCGGAATTCAGGCGATAAGGCACTTTTCCAAACAGGAGATCATCACCCTGATAAATATCGATAATTTTAACAGGGTTCGTAAGGCTGGGATCCCTTAAATCGGTCGGGAATTTGCCCACTGCATCAAAATAATCGAATCTCAAACCAAGGTTAATGACGATGTCCTGTAGTTCAATCTTGTCTTGCAGATAGCCGGAAAATTCAATTGGCTCTTTAAGATATTCATTGTGGTTGAAGGAAGTAACCGGGGGTATCGCCGGTGTAAACATGAGTGATCCCGCTGCACGAATTATTTCGAATTCTTCATACTCCAGTTTATACTGCCTGTACTCCAGCCCCGACTTAAGTTGGTTGCTCCTGCTCACCTGGCTGGTGATATCAAATTTCCCCCCCATCGTCGTTGTTTGCTGGTGAATGATGTACTCTTCATCAGCGCTCGTCGTGCCTGCAACACCTGCCGTCCCGCCCGTGTAGAAGGCATTCTGCCTGGCTGCCTCCCGCAATACGGGATCAGCATACGCCGAATCCAATGGATTCTCATATACGTACCGATTGTATTCAAAAACAAGATAGGAAAACTTCACGGTATAAAAAGTTTTTGATGAGAGGGAATGATTCAGAATCGGGATGATGGACAGTCCGTTTTTGAACTCGTTGAATATTCCATCCGGGTTAAATAAGAATTTATGGCTGTATTGGGTAAATTCAACCTGGTTGAACAACCCGCCCACACTGAGCTTGATGGTGGGTGAAATCTTAAATGCCAGTTTAGCCTGAAGAGACAATTTTTTTTTGGAATTCATGGAGACAGCCGGATATTCCGTCGTGTCAGCATATGCCTGGTAGTTATCCAGGCCCACGATAGATGAATCCAGCGTGTTATCCTGGATGATCCACAGCGCATTGTTGGCGTTGTCAAAACTGGATGTATCGAGTGGCGTGAATCTTCTCTGACCGTACAGCCACCCCTCATTGGCGAAATACCTGCCACTTACATTAAAGGTCAACTTCTTGTTGAAAAAGGGGACCGGACCGTTCAGGTTGGCCTCGATATTGGTAATATCGGTTGCTTGTACATCACCCGTGCCGAAAAAGAGGTCGTTATCGGAAGTGATATAGTCTCCGACATAGGTGGACACGGAGCCATGAAATTCTTCTCCACCCTCCTTTGTAATCACGTCCACAATTCCCGATAAAGCCTGGCCATATTCTGCGTTGAAACCACCGCTGATTACCTGGAACTGTTGAATTCCGCTGATCTCCACCTCAACAGACAGTTCACCTGCGAACGGGTCGGTTACCGAGACGCCATCAATCATATAGTTCACTTCGAGGGATCGCCCCCCACGTATGTGTATTCTGCCCTCCCCATCCTTGATGACGCCAGCCTGCAGCTCCAGGGCATCGGAAAACTCTTCCACCGGCATCTGACTCAAATCTTCGCTGCGCATGATCTGCTTGGAGGCTGTAAGGTCTCTTTGCACGATGGCCGTTCGAGCTATAACCACGACCTCTCCACCTTCCAAAACGACTGAAGACAGCGAAACGTCCAAGGGTGTGGTTACGTCCAGTGACACCTTTAGATTTTCCACACTTTGTCCATTATAGCCTATCATGGAGGCTCTCAACGTATACGTGCCGGGTGGAATATTCAGGATCACATAATACCCATCCGCAGCAGTGAACGTCCCCAGGGAAGTCCCTACAAGAATGATATTAGCCCCCTGCAGTGGATCCCCCGATCCCCCATCAATGACGATGCCCGTGATCTTGCCTGTCTGTCCTCCCCAGGCGAGTTCACTCACAGCCAAAGAGATGGCGGCAATAAGGAGAAAGATTTTCAACAGCAAACCTTTAACAGGACATGGCCGACAACACAAGCAGCATACGAATTCATTTTTTTATTCTCAGTCATGTAAGATCAATGAGTTCGCAAATCAGCCGAACCTTATCATTCGAACGTTCAGGAGAGAACCGGGAGCGCCCTATATTTTCCACTGATCGACCCTCTTGATTTCCGGCTTCAGCGCCGGGTTGGGCTTACTTGAACATGGGAACTGCGAAATTGCCCGGAGAACGGAAAGAGAACATCACGCTGATGTTCTCTTTCCGCAATCACATCATTGTTTCTTACATCTATACTATAGGCTGCCTAGCGGGGAGGATTCTCCCCGCTAGCAGTTATGCACCTCCACAGAATCATTTAAGGAGCACCATTTTCCTTACTGCCTTGAATCCGGCAGACTTGAGAGTATAGAAATAAACGCCACTCATCATGGCCTTCCCATTGCGATCCTTGCCATCCCACACCGTCTCATGTGTTCCGACTGACTTCATCCCGCTGAACAGCGTCCTGACTTCTTGACCAAGGACGTTGTAGACCACAAGGCTAACGTTCCCGGCTTCATGCATGTCGTAGACGATCTTCGTCTCGGGGTTGAAGGGGTTTGGATAGTTCTGGTGCAAGGAGAAGATTTCGGGAATCTGGGAGCCTCTCGAGGCAATGTCAGTTGTCGTGGCATCAAACTCGATAAGGTATATCCCGGGCATGTCGCCTGCGTTGCCATTTCCCGTCGTGAACACTATGTCTTTATGAGCGGGACCATCTCCATCATAATCTCCGATGGCCATCGAGACAAATCCCACTGTGAAAGCAGTGGTCGTGTCCTGGTAGATATTGAACATCTGGTAGTTATCAACGTCGGTGACATCGCCGCCGGTTCCGCCTACCCATTCGATATCATAAATGGCTTCATAAGGATCTCTTGCGGTCACATAGAAGCTGTTTCTCCCATTGTTGTCCGCGTCTCCAAATTCTCCGCCTCGCAACTCGACACCATCATTGGGTGAACCTTCGAACGTCGGGATGTCGGCAATGAGAGTGAAGTTGGCCGCATTAAACGCCGTCGCAACATCCACAATACCTGATACGATCCATATCTTGCCACCACGGGCTCCGAGATAGACCTCAGTTTTGCCATTGCTGTTAATATCCGCCATGACCAACTTGGCGGCGCTGCCGCGGTAGTCAGCATGGTATGCCGAGGAGTCAAATACCACTCTGGAGTATGTATTGGGAGCGGTGGCCGTGTAAACGATGATCGGCATGAAGTCGCCATCTATCTGGACGACCATATCCTTCAACCCGTCGCCGTCAAGGTCCCCTACCGTCATGGAATGCACCTGCCAGTCGACCCCTGAGCTGTCGGAGGTCGTCGTGCTGTCGACATATTCCACCATCCAGTCTGGACTGGCAAAGTTCCCGCCGGGCAGGGAGATAATGGAGAGGATGAGGCCAAACTTGTCACGATAGGTCAGTATGAGTTCAACCACCCCGTCACCGTCCACGTCCGTAGCCACACTCATGAACTCCAGGGCAATTCTGGCGCGGCTGTTCCTGGGTGGATCATAAGTAAGGGTCGGGGTATCCGGCAGAAAATCCCCACTTGAGGGATCGTGCTCGTAGAGCTCCAGGGCGTTAAACCCACCGGAAAAGACCGTGTCCAGAAAAGCGATGGTCGTATCCGTTCCAACGATGGTCGTATCCGGATTAGACAATCCCGTATCGATGATACCAGGAGAAAAAGAATCCCAGACATTGATGAGTTCAAAATTACCGTCGTTATCCAGGTCGGTAATAATGACGCTCCGTTCACCACCAAAAAGAACGTCTTCGCCGCTCGAGGGGATCTTGTCCTTAAACCAGACAACAGCATATTCATTATCGCCCGTCGACTCATACACGAAAATGCGTTTATTCGTCGCATCATAGGAGATAAACTCATTATTCTGATCTTTATCAATATCAAGTGGCCCGAACTGAGTGTTTCCAATCATGCCCCAGGCACGAATTAAATTCGGCGGAAGCGGACCTGTGAGGTCCGGGTCGGCGTCTCCAATACCGCCATCCCAAACCAGACTGAAATTCCGGACCTGCGCCTCCAGCGTCGAGAACCCGACAAACAGGGTCAAGGCCATGACTGTCACCAATAACCTTTTCATAGGTGATCTCCCTTTTTTATAGATTGATGTACCAGTTACTTTTACTCACAAACTTACGGAATGAGAATATAATTCAAAATGTGAACGTGTAATCATAGGATGTCCCGCAATCGATTGCGCCGAATAATTTGCTTCTGCAACCTTGCTTTGTCAACACCTTTTTAAGGACGAAATTGAACCGGTCCAGTGTCACCGCCAAAGGCCATTTGCATTTAAAAGAACTGATCGATAGGCCCAGGGCTTCAGGCAGCGGCCGAGTTCCTCGAGGTCCATAACGATGAGCAGCCGCATGAGCCAATCAACAGTGTAAAGCCGGCAGATGTCGACGGAAGGAGACGCAGGCCAGCACCGTTAAAAAGCGGGAAACGATCAAGCAAAGGATGCTTCAGTTGCGGCGTCATCTAAACCTTGGAAACGTGAGATATGTCTCTTAGTTTCAGACCCAAGTAGCTCACATTGCTTTGATGGTGAACAGTCCGCAAGGGCTGGCCGACGGACAAAGTTGCTCTGGGTGCTTCTTTATGCTCAACAGTTGATCAATATAATCGGCAGTACACATTGTGCAGGTTCCAGATGAATGACAAAGCAGGCTTGGTACTATGAAATATAAATTCGGGTGGGTCATGCCCATATTACTCGGCCTGATGGGCTGCGGTGGCGCCCCTCAGGCAGAGGAGGTCGGCGGCGTCCTGGCAAAAGAGGATATCCGCATTTTTGTCATTACCCATGGACAGGCGTCGGACCCCTTCTGGTCCGTTGTAAGGAATGGCGTGGATGCCGCTGCCCGCGACATGGGGATTAAGGCTTATTACCAGGCGCCCAATTCGTTTGACATGGTCGGTATGTCGCAGCTGATTGATGCTGCGGTGGCGGCCAGGCCGCAGGGGTTGATCGTCTCTATCCCTGATGCGGATGCGCTCCAGACCTCCCTCAAGGATGCCATAGATGCGGGTATACCCATCATTTCAATCAATTCCGGGGGGGAATATTCGCAACAGTTCGGCATGCTGACCCACATTGGACAATCTGAGTATGAAGCCGGTTACAAGGCGGGCAAGAGAATGGCGGCGGCCGGAGTCACGGAGGGCATCTGCATAAACCATGAAGTGGGGAATCAGAGTCAGGATTTCAGGTGCCAGGGCTTTGCCGATGCATTAGGTGAGTCGGAAGGAAGCGTCAAAGTATTGGCCGTCAGTATAGCGGATCCCCTGGAGACGCAGCAGAGATTGACGGCAGCGCTGACGAGCAACCCGAACGTCAATGGTATTCTTTCCCTCGGGCCCACCAGCGTTCTCCCGGCCCTCAAATCCCTGGAAGACCTCAATCTGCAGGATGATATTCGCCTCGCCACATTTGACCTGTCCCCGGATGTACTGTCCGCCATTGAGGATGGGCGCATCATTTTTGCCATCGATCAGCAGCAGTATCTGCAGGGCTATCTTCCGGTGGTCTTGCTGACCCTCTATATAACCAATTTGAATACGCCTGCTTATGATGTGCTGAACACAGGCCCGGGATTCGTGACCAAGGAGAATGCGGCAGAGATCATCCTCCTCACTCAACAAGGGACGCATTAGGAGGTCATGCCCGGGATGACCGGGAAATGCGGTACGCCCATCGCGACCATCTTTACCGCATGAACAGAATTGTTATGGATCGAAATATCCTGAGAAAGATTTTCAATCGGCCGGAATTCGGAGCTCTCGGCGGAGCATTGCTGGTGTGGCTGTTCTTCGTTGTGATCGCTGGCGATAAAGGCTTTTTAAGCCTCAGGGGAACCGCCACTTTCCTCGAAGTTGGGGCGGAACTGGGCATTCTTGCCGTGGCCGTATCGGCGCTGATGATCGGCGGAGAGTTTGATTTATCCATCGGCTCAACCATTGGGCTGACCGGGATGGCCATGGTGATGCTCACGATGGAAGCCGGGGTGCCCCTGCCGCTATCCATGATTATTGCTTTGGCGTTGGCCCTGGCCATTGGGTTTGTGAACGGTTACATTGTGGTGCAGTCCGGCCTGCCGTCCTTCATCGTGACCTTGGGCACCCTGTTCATTATTCGAGGGTCAACCATTGGCATTACGCGCATGATAACCGGGCGCACTCAAGTAGGCGGACTGGACGAGGCGGCCGGATACGAAGTCATGCGGCTGCTCCTGGCCAGTGACATTCGCGTGGGAGGCGTCGGGTTCTCAGTTTCAATCGTCTGGTGGCTGGTGATCGCTGCCCTAGCCACCCTCATACTGCGGCGCACTCAGTTTGGCAACTGGATTTTCGCCGTGGGCGGATCGTTTCACAGCGCCCGCATGATGGGCGTGCCGGTACGCAGGGTGAAAATCAAATTGTTCATGGCAACGGCCGTGGCGGCCTGGTTCATCGCCATGATTCAAGCAGTCGCCTTTACCGGCGCCGATGTGTTGCGTGGGCAGCAGCGGGAGTTTCTGGCCATCATTGCCGTCGTTATCGGCGGTACCTTGCTGACGGGGGGCTACGGTTCGGCCATCGGAGCTGCTCTGGGAGCGCTTATTTTCGGGATGGTGAGGCAGGGCATTGTCTTCGCCGGAGTTGACGCCGATTGGTTCCAGGTATTTATGGGCGTGGTGCTGCTCGCGGCTGTGCTGGTCAACACGTTCATCCGTTCAAGAGCGGCAGAGGCAAAGAGTTGAGCGAGATCCAAATCCCCCTGTTAAGGACCGAAGGCTTCCACAAGACATTTGGCTCGGTGGTGGCCTTGAGCGACATTTCGATGGACGTGAGGGCCGGTGAAGTGATGTGCCTGCTGGGCGATAACGGCGCCGGGAAATCGACCCTGATCAAAATCCTGTCGGGAGTTCATACGCCGGATCGTGGAAACTATTTTGTCCAGGGCGAAAAGGTCCATTTCAGCACGCCCAAGGATGCCCTGGATCATGGCATCTCGACCGTCTATCAGGAGTTGGCTATCGTCCCGCTGATGAGCGTCGCCCGCAACTTTTTCCTCGGCTCCGAGCCCACCATCGGGTGGGGGCCGTTCAGGCGTCTGGATATGGCATTTGCTCATCGCACGGTGTCTGAGGAATTGGCCAAAATGGGGGTCCATCTGGATGACACCTCAAGGCCCGCCTGGACACTTTCAGGTGGCGAGCGGCAGAGCCTGGCCATTGCCAGATCAATTTTCTTTGGCGCCAAGGTTCTCATTCTGGATGAGCCCACTTCCGCACTGGGCGTCAAGGAAGTGGCCGTCGTTCTCGAGTACATCGATAAGGCCCGCTCGCAGGGGCTCGGGGTCATCCTTGTGACGCATAACCCCAACCACGCGTACGATATTGGCGACCGGTTCACCATTCTACATCATGGCCAAAACTACGGCACCTTCAGGAAAGACGAAATGAGCCTGGACCAGATGGTGGCCATGATGGGAGGGCTGGCATGAACTCCGCACCTGCCGCCGCTCATGCAGTGAGCGTAATAACGACTGATGATGCAAGGGAAACCGCGAATGACTAGTCCGTTCAGATTTTTTGCCACAGGGGCAGACATACCCGTCATCGAGGATAAGGCGACGGTAGATTCCTTATACAAAAAATATCGCTGGCGGGTCATTCTGGTAACGACCTTGGGTTATGGCTTTGCCTACCCGCTGCGGCTCGCCATGTCCATCGTCAAAAAGCCCCTCCTGGATGCGGAAATATTCACCGCCAGTGAATTGGGCATGATCGGATCGGCTTTTTTTTATGTCTATGCAGTAGCCAAACTGACCAACGGTTTTCTGGCTGATCATGCCAACATCAAACGCTTTTTTGCCCTGGGGGTGCTTATATCAGCTATTATGAATCTGTTTATGGGCTGGTCGACCATATTATGGGTCTGGATAGTATTATGGGGCTTGAATGGTTGGTTTCAGGGATTTGGCGCGCCATCCGGAGCGGTGGGGCTTTCCAACTGGTTCAGCAACCGCGAGCGAGGTCGTTACTATGGCATCTGGAGCACGGCCCACTCTCTGGGCGAGGGCCTAACCTTCATTGTCGTGGCGCCATTGGTCAGTTTTTTTGGTTGGCAGGCAGGATTTTGGGGTCCCGGCCTCTTCGGTATCGTTACCGCTTTCGGGATATATACCTTCCTGGTAGACCGTCCGCAAACCTTGGGCCTGCCATCCGTGGCAGATTGGAGAAACGATCACGCACAGTCCGATTCGGGTGATCAGCAAGAGGCGCAGGAGACACGCCAGTTGCAGCTGTCAGTCTTAAAAATGCCGGCCATCTGGGTGCTTGGCCTCGCGAGCGCCACCATGTACATCACGCGCTATGCCGTGAACAGTTGGGGCATACTCTATTTACAGGAGGCCCGGGGGTTCACGTTAATTCAGGCCGGCGGCCTGATCGGGATTAGCACTATAGCAGCCCTATTCGGTTCCGTGGCCTATGGTTTTATTTCGGACAAACTATTTGCTGCCCGGCGACCGCCAGTCAACTTAATTTTTGCGCTGTTGGAGGTCATCGCGCTCCTGATCATATTTTACGGTCCTGTGGAATATCCCGGCCTGCTCACTGCTGCATTTATTCTCTATGGGTTCACACTCAGCGGCATTCTGGCGTCGCTGGGTGGCCTGTTTGCCATCGATATATCGCCCAAGAAAGTTGCCGGGGCCGCCATGGGCATCATCGGCATATTCAGCTATATTGGTGCGGGCATCCAGGAACAAATCAGCGGTGTTCTTATTGAAGGGGGAACGACCCTTGTAGAGGGCGTGACTGTCTACGACTTCAGCACAGTGATACCGTTCTGGATCGGCAGCTCCATTGTCTCGCTCCTGCTGGCATCTTCCTTATGGCGGATCAGGGTGAAAGCATAGCCCGGTGATAAAAAATTATTGAAACCATGGCCAGAAAAATTGCTGTATAAGGAATAAGCGAAATGTCTACGTCGAAAATGCAACAGACCAGCGAAATGGGCAGCGAGTGGTGGAACGACTCCAACAACCATGTGGAACTGCAGGAAGCCGTTGACCAGGGGGCGACAGGCGCGACCTCAAACCCGGTCATCACCCTCGGAACCGTGAAGCAACTCCCTGATGTCTGGATGCCGGTGCTGGACCAGCTCATCAAGGATAATCCGGCCCGGACAGAGGATGAGATCGCCTGGAAATTGAACGACCTGGTTGCCACGCGGGGCGCGAAAGTTCTCGAGCCCGTCTATGATCGAACGAACGGCGCCCAAGGAAAAATTTCACTGCAAGTGGATCCCAGGTACTACCGGGACGCCGGCCGCATGGTTGAGCACGCTTTGCACCTGGCGAGTCTGGCGCCCAACGCAGCCATTAAATGCCCCCTGGTTCCCGCCGGAATCGAGGCGCTGGAGGAGCTGACAGCCAAAGGGATCAGTATCAATGCGACGGTCAGTTTTTCGGTGCCACAGGCGCTAGCCGCAGCGGAAGCGGTAGAAAAAGGCTGGCAGCGGGCAGAGGCGTCCGGTATCGACACATCAACTTTGACGCCCTACATCACCATCATGGTGGGCCGGATTGACGATCATCTCAGAAACGTGATGGCCCTGGAAAATATTACTATCGACCCGGGATATCTGAATTGGGCGAGCATTGCCATTTTCAAACGGGCGTACACCATTTTTCAGGAGCGGGGCTACAAGGCCAAACTACTCTCAGCGGCCATCAGATGCCACTTCCATTGGTCGGAATTTGTTGGCGGCCGTGTGGTGATCAGCATGCCCTATAAATGGTGGAATCAATTCAATACCTCCTCCATCGAAGTGGCCCATAAAATTGACGAACCGGTGCCGGAAGAAATTATCGCGGAGCTACAGTTAAAGTTCGTCGACTTTGGCCGGGCCTTTGAACCGGACGGCATGGATGTCTCTGAGTTCGAAAGTTTCGGTCCCACAGTAGCGACTGTGCGCCAGTTCCTGGGTGGATCCGCCGAGCTGGCGGGCATTGTCAGAGAACGCATTTTAGAATTAGGTTGATCGTTAAGAGGCATGGTCCAGGCATGATAAACGGGTCTCTTTAATGCACTTAACCGCTAATGACGGGATTTGATCAAACATGGGCATGATTACGACTTATCGGGACCGGGAGTTTGCAGATGGCTACAATGACTATGCTCCCCTGGAGGAAGAGACCGGCATAAAGTTCCAAATTCTGGTGCTGGAGGGACACAGAACTGAGACCCTGCATTCCAAAGACCGGGAGATGGCCATCCTGGTCATTGAAGGTCAAGGGAGCCTTTCGGTAAACGGCCAGGCGGAAACCTTCAACAGGGCCAACTGGATTGACCAAAATCCGGTTGTCGCCCATTTGCCTGCAGGGGCAGAGGCTACGATTACAACAGAAAACCGCTCCAGGTTTGCGGTGATTACAACGGCGAATGACCAGCACTTTGACGCCAGGATTTACACGACCGGCGATATTGATGTCGAGCACCGGGGCAAGGATATTCTGGATGGCACCTGTTACCGGTTGGTGCGGTTGGCCTTCGATGGCACGATAGCTCCCCCCAACGCCAAACTGGTTTTGGGTGAGGTGTTGAATTTTCCTGGCAAATGGAGCAGTTATCCACCTCACCATCACGTGCAGGCGGAGATTTATTACTACGAGTTTTCCAGCAAGGATGGATACGGCCATGGTGAACTTGGGGATGAGGTCTACAAAATCAAGCATCAGGACATTTTGAAAATCACCGATGCGAGGGATCACAGCCAGGTATCTGCCCCCGGCTATTATATGTACTATATATGGGTGATCCGACATATGGATGGCGCGCCCTATGCGGGGTTCGAGTACACCAAGCCTTACGACAAGTTGCTGCAATAACGTCATGACCCCCATAAGAGGCCACTGATGGGCCGGAAGTCCCCTTACAGCGCGCGCCATTTTCTTTATTTTTTTCCCTTCCTGTTCATCATCGGATGCAGCGCAAAAGATGTTGGCGCCACCGAAGAAGTTGTGGCGGTTGTTAACGGCGTGTCCATTAGTCGCCGCGATCTGATACACAGGTTCGAGCTGACACCATTAGTCGGGAACAAAGGTCCGGGAGACAAGCACGAGCGGGTCTTGAATATAATGATTGATGAACTGGTGGTGAGCCAATGGGTCGATCGGGAAGGAGTCGTTTTGCCTGGCGGCTATCATAGAGCGATCGAGTTCATCACCGAGCAAGCCTCTATCAGGGAACTGTTCCGCCAGCGGTTTGAGAATCTGCCCGCAGTGGATTCAGGCCTGATAGTTCAGGCCGTGGGAAAATCGAGCAGGGAACTGACCATACAGACGATCTTCACGGAATCCCCAATCATTTCCATGAGTTGGGGGGAGACGACCCATAACGGGGAGACCTTCACGAAGCTTTTGGCAGGATCGGGCGATCATCCTGAGATACATATCAGCCAGTCGATATTTCATTGGGGAGATGGGAATGTACCTGAAAAGATAGAGGCGCTGGCCTACGGAATGGAACTCGATGAGGTGTCAGCTGTGGTGCCCGTCAACCGCGGTTTTGCGATGATTAAACTCATCGGCATGGAGCGGGAACTGATCATGACTGAATCCAGTTATTCGGGGAAATGGCTGGCAGCCAAAAAGCAGCTCAGAGCCAGAAGGGAAAACCGGGAGGGCCAAAAGTACCTTGCTAAAATAATGAAAAACATAGATATAACCCAAAGGGCCGCGGGATTTCAGGAAGTGGCGCAGTATCTTGAGCAGCAGCTTCAGGACCAGCCGGACCAGCCGGAGGATGAGGCTGCTGTCAGAATGGATGAGACACCTTTTTTGCCTGAGTATAATTTGGCGATGACCGTAGTGGAAACTCCGGATTTTATCTGGACCGGTGAAGATGTTCTCCTTTTGTTAAGAAAATACAATTATCAACTGCCCGCCAATGAGCCTGATGCTTTCCGCCGCAAACTTACGGGGTTTCTGAAAGGCGCCGTTCGCGACCATTACTTAAGTGAGCGAGCCAAGCGGCTGGATATGGGATCAAACGAGCGCGTTAAAAGCGACACCCGGCAGTGGTCGCGTCATTTCCAATTTAGAGTGGGAATCCACGCGATGTTGCAAAGCGACACGAGCTCCGCGGTCGCAGGCAAAATAGCCAGCCTTAGAGAATCTGCGGCGATTCTGGTCCATAATGATATCCTGGAGCAAATCGAATTTACCAGAATACCGATGCTGGCCTATTGGAATAGCGATATTGCCGGCTTTCTGGCCGTGCCCCCATTGATCGAAATACAATAGCTTGTTTATGATCCATCGCAAGCCTAACAAATGTCGGAAGGAGAAACCCGGTGAAACGTTTTCCAGGAAGTATTATAGCGGTCATGTTGTTGCTGAATCATTGCTCGGTCGACGATAGCCGAGCCCAGAAGGAAGCTTCCGGCGAGGTGCGGGCCAAATTCGCTCAGTTGACGAAAAACACGGTTTACGATCTGGTAAGCGAAATTGAAATCAAATTCGATACCTACCATACTCAAGGAATTTTGAAAATTGATGAGTACTATTACCTCAGCGCCGTCGAGGTAACGGAGGACCGTGTAAAACTTGAGCAACCGGACAAGGATGGGTACACTCGAACGGCGGGCAAGGGCCTTGGGCATCTGTTCAAAATTGATGCAGATGGCAACCTGGTTAAAGATCTGGTGCTGCTGGACGGGGGCATGTATCACCCCAGTGGCATTGATTTTGACGGCACCCACATTTGGATCGCATTGGCGGCCTACAGGCGCCACAGTGAGGCCAAGATATACAAAGTGGACATTGAGCAGCTGGAGGCGGAGGAGATGTTCAGTGTGTCCGACCACATCGGGGGTCTGGTTTATGACCGGGACGCGAATCTCCTGTACGGGCTGAGCTGGGGGTCGCGCACGATTTATTGCTGGACACCCGAGGGTACGGAGCAATATCGATACGATAATCCCAGCCATTACGTCGATTTTCAAGATGCCAAATATGTTGGCGCGAATATGATGATCGCGAGTGGAAAGAATAATTTGAACTTTGGCGTCAACGATCAGATAGAAGTTAGAGAGATCGGCGGAATGGCCCTCATTGATTTGGCCACCGGCAAGATTATTCACGCGGTGCCTGTCATGATCTCCCAAGGTGATGGCGCCATTATCACGCGCAATCCCATGGATGTGGAGCTAAGGGATGGGAAATTGACTTTCTATTTTGCGCCTGAGGATAATCAAACCACCATTTATGTTTACCAGGCGCAGTAGTTACCGGCTGAGGGATTCAGCAACAGACGCCGTGCGATGAGAGCGTCCCCCGTTTCACTCCCGATTATCAAGCCGGGCGCTGACCATCAATGATAGCAAGCTGAAGCGGCATGCCGATCCCGAAAATTTATCATTACATCGATGGAGAGTTACGCCAGGCCGGCAACCGGGGCTTTCTGGCAGTTGAACTGCCGGGCGCGGTCATCGCCGAGGTGCCCTTATCGACAAAGTTGGAGGCGGAGCGGGCCGTCGAATCCGTCGCCCGGGCATGCCTTGTCTGTCGCCAGGCGTCAGCATCCGGCCGCGCTGAACCGTGACTTAAGGCGCCGGCGCGGCTCATGGAAAACCAGACGGAGATATGACGCATGTGGGTGAAAGAGATACGTAAGTATTCCTTTGCGGCAGTGGTTTTGCCGTTGTTTCTCGTGGCCTGGTCCGCCTGCATGCCGATGGTGGCAGAGCGCACTCGGCTCATCGCCTCCGAGCCGGTACCTCTCCTGCATGCGCATGCCCACAATGACTACCAGCACACCCGGCCTTTGCACGACGCCCTCCAACGGGGTTTCACGATCGTCGAGGTCGACATCTTCCTCGTAGACGGTGAGCTGCTGGTGGCCCATCATCTGGAAGACGTGCAGCAGGATCGGATTCTGACCGCACTTTATCTCACGCCATTACGTGAGCGCATTCACCAAAATGGTGGGCAGGTCTACCGGGGAGGGCCGCAGTTTTGGCTGCTGATCGACATCAAATCGGAGGCTGAGGCGACCTATGCAGCCCTGCGCAAGGAGCTGGCACAATATGCCGACATCCTGGCGACCTACGGCCCGGCTGGTGGGGAGCAAGGCCCGGTGGCAGTCATCATCTCCGGCAATCGCCCTCGTAAAACGATGGAAAACGAAGATTTCCGTTACGCGGTCTACGATGGCAGGCTCGAAGACCTGGGCGCGGGCGCTCCGGCGGAATTCATCCCGCTTATCAGCGATCAATGGGACACCTACTTCACCTGGACAGGCGAGGGGCCCATGCCGGAGGATGAACGCGAGCGGCTGCAAAATATAGTTGCCATGGCCCACGAGGAAGGGCGGCGAGTGCGCTTCTGGAACACGCCCGATGACCCCGGCGCCGCCCGCGAGGAGATCTGGCGCGCGCTGATGGCCGCGGACGTTGATCTGATCGGCACGGACGATCTGGAAGGATTACAGCGATTCCTTCTCGATTACACGCTCGATTTGCCCAAAAAGTAATGGGGATGCCAGTATGGGCGGCGGGGGCCGTAATGGGTCGCGCGACGGTCTATCCCGCGTAATCAGTCAACCGGCTGATGCGGCGGGAACTCCTGTCCAGGGCGTGAACAAGCCCCTCAAACGAGGGGTGTGCTCATTATTTCAGCATGACCATCTTGATACTTCTGGTGTAAGACGGCGTCACCAGGCGGGCGATGTAGATGCCGGTGGGCACTTCCCGTCCCCGGAAGTCTCTGCCATTCCAGATCAGGCGGTGATACCCCGCCTCCAGGCGGCCGTCCACCAGGCGGGCCACCTCCCGGCCCAACAGGTTGTACACCACCAGCCGCGCCTCGGCCGTTTCAGGCAGATCGACCAGCAGAGTGGTGCTGGGATTGAACGGGTTGGGATAGTTCTGGAACAATTTGAATTCGTTCGGAACCTGTTGGGCATGACCGCCGGGCGGGTCAATGCCGACAATAATGGCCGAGGGGGTGTAGGCCACATTAACCCAGGAATTATTTAAGATGGTGTAGATGGAATCGGTATAATTATTGAGGTCGTTGTACTGGGCATCACCCGTGGCGCCAATGAGATCAAAAACATCAGGGTCCGAGAGCACATCGGAACCGCCGCCGCTCCTGCCGCCGCTGCCGAATTTAAGGATTTCACTCACTTTGCCAACCGAACCTAATGTTTGAAGCAAAGCAAAACTCCAACTATCCGTTGGGCTGCCTACGGTGGCAACAGGCACTGACAACTCTATGATGGACATATCCAGATTCCGGGCAGTCAGACTTCCGGAAGATACATCTGTTTTCGAAGTGTCAAACACGTTGATCACGCCATTGTTAACCGTTATTTTGAAATCCCATGCATGATGAACGCCCAATTCAACTTCAGTTTTACTTTCCACATCGTGCCGGCCACTGTCTGCTCCGTCTTTATCAATCAAAATAATGGAATAGGGGGCCGGCGAGCT
The DNA here is from genome assembly GCA_004124875.1 of Fidelibacterota bacterium. GTDB lineage: Bacteria > Fidelibacterota > Marinisomatia > SCGC-AAA003-L08 > TS1B11 > TS1B11. The sequence goes on from SCKJ01000003.1 coordinate 383,299, forward strand.
ACCGGGACTACCCGCTAAAGCAATCAGGAAATAGAAATTATTATCGTCATAGGCGACCCTGAATTCCTCTATATCTGCTTCAGTCCCGGAATAGATATCGCTGGTCGGATAGGTGTAGGGTTCGGGGTTATCGTCAGCGTTTGGCGCATCGCCACCATCGCCCAGATCGTCATCGAGAGCATCCCTCCAAATATATTCATTGGCCGACCCGTCGAGAATCCAGCTATCAACGATGGTTGGCCGCATGCTGCCCCAGTCGTCAAAACTTCCATCAATAGCTATAGGGACCCTGTGTGGCTGAAGAATATTGCTGAAAGCAGTCTGAGTGACCGGATTGGCAACCCCAACCGAGTCCGGGTCGTCGAAGGTCACTTGAAAATCATACATCTTCCCCGCGTCAGTCGATGATACTGTAAGCGAGAATAGACTGTGCGCACTGTCTTTCACCATCGCTCCATCGTCAATCCACTGAGACTCTGCCGAAAGTTTGTGCTTGAGGCCAGCCGTTGCATTGTTATTTCCATCTCCGAAATATTCCGCCGTTACTACAATCGAGGTGGGTGAAAAGCTGGCGAAAATGTCTCTGGTATCGGTAAATAGAGGAGTGGTCAGGATATTCTCAATGGTTTGAACAGAATCACCCACGACCCCATCCGGGTCTATGTAGGTGACTTTGATATCATACTCGGTGTTGTGTGTCAGGTCCGGAATGGCGCCGGTATACAGATCTTCTCCCGGTGTCATTGGGTCGGCGCTGGTCCAGACGATATCCGCAGAGAGCTTAAATTCCAGCGTGATGCTGGAATTCCTGTTGCGATCCTTGAGCCACGGCGCTGTGACGCTTATTAAATGAGCTGTATGTGCTTCGTATACCGTTTTCGCATCGATTAGAGTCGAGCTGACAAACGTCGTGCTATCACCTATGCTGCCATTTGTTCTAACCATCTTGAGGCTTAGCGTCTTGTCTGTGATGGATGCCAGCGTCACGTGAAAGACGCTCTCGTAGTAAGCGACGCCTGGCAGTGGAGTGGCGATTTCCAGGCTTCCTCCGCCCCCGCCCGTAATGATATGGGTCACTCCATTGATCGGATGCCATCTTTCATAGAAATGTGAATGTCCAGCAAATGCGACTTCTACATCGAATTCCTCGAAAAGAGGTGCTATGTATTCCCTAATGATTGGGTAATTATCAATAAGAAGACTAACGTAAGGGGCATGGTGGTAGAACGGGATAATGAAGTCTGCCCAGGCGCTGGCTGCTTCCAGGTCGCTTTTCAGCCAGGCGTACTGGGTACTGGCAGGATCAAATTTGACCGAATGAGCTGCTTCTTGGGCGGTGACGAGATCCAAACAAATAAAGTGCGTTCTGCCATAATTAAAAGAGTAGAAATATTCTGAACTGTCCGGATTGTTATGCGGTAGAAAGAAGTTTGCGATGTAGGGAGCCCCATCATCAGTTTCGAAATCGTGATTGCCCAGTGAAGGGAAAAAAGCGGTCTGCTTGATGATATCTTTATAGGGAACGAAATGTTTTGGATCAAAATTCTTCCATTCTCCGCTGTTGTAAACAATATCTCCGGTAAGGATGGCGAGATCAAAATCGAGCGTCAGGATCCTGTTGCGCAGGTCCATCTGTGGCGGACCCCCATCGCCCATATCGCCAAATATCATGAAATCAAAGGAGGGATTAAGGGTGTCGTTATTTGTGTGAAAATTTTCCACGGCAGACAATGTATCGCCACCGCTTAATACCTGGTAATAGTAGGTCGTATTGGGCGCCAGACCCGTTATTTCAACACCATGCAGGTAAAAAGTGGAATCGGGAGATCCAACAATCGGAAGGGCCACCAAGGCCGCGTCGGAAGCGCTTGAACCGAGACTTGAGGTCGAGCCATACTCGACGACGCTGTCCGTCGAATCCTGCGTGCCCCACGCAATCAGAACCGAGTTTACACTGGGTTTCTGAATATAGGGATAGCGGGTTAAGGTGGTGTCCTGGCTGAATATTTCCGAAGGGATAATTAACAGAAGTACTGCCTGAATGACCTTTAGAAATTTCATTGCTCCCCCTCCGTAACTTCCCAAAGCAAAATGACCTGTCTCAGCAAAAACTAAGGGATATATTTAACGTTTCCAAGGCTTTGCTGGCGCCATAACTGAAGCGTCATTCGCCGGCCCGTTTCTCACCTCATGATGCTCCCGACATGAGCTATGTTATATCCTTGGTTTTGAGTGAAACGGTCGTTATGCTTCCCAATTGAGAGCGTAGTCTTGTAGGTTCCCCATTAGATCGATTTCCATTGATGAGTGGCTTGGAAAAATTGGCGGGTACGTCGCTAAAACCTTGGAAATTTGAATTGAGGCTCTTAGTTTTATGCACGGTTGAACCACACTGTTTTGACGACATACACGGGTGATTTAATGCCAGAGATAATTAATTCATGGGATATATTATGCAAACTCTGATTGATCAAACCACTCTCTGGGCGCCGCAAATAGGCGGTCTTATAGTCGTTTTCCTCGCGTTCTTTGTGCTTTCGAAAATAATCAAGAGACTCATCACTAAAAATGCTGAGCGACTGAAACTTGATAAAAATCTCACTTCGCTGCTTGCGCGCACAAGCAGTATTACAATCATTATTTTTGGATTTGTTACCGCTCTGGGAACGATAGGCGTCAACGTAACTTCGCTTTTGGCCGGTCTCGGGTTGATTGGTTTCGCCATCGGTTTCGCTCTGAAAGATACGATTTCCAATCTTCTTTCCGGCATCCTCATACTGTTATATCGACCGTTCGAGATTGGAAACCGTATCAAGATATCAGGTTACGAGGGTATTGTGATATCTGTCGATCTGCGATATACTGAACTTGATGCCGAGGGTGATAAGATACTGATTCCGAACGCCAAATTATTTACCGATCCGGTCACTGTTCTTCGTTAGCGGGAACTCGTTGCCGCTCGTCAATATCCCTCGTTACCCTCAGGCGGCCGAGGGTTGGTTGTCCGGCAGCTGCCGGATCGCTGGATGTCGCAGAGTGACGTTCGGGCGAGCCCAAGACGGCCCCACTCTGTCATTCAATCGTGGTCGCGCGTTGCAGAAAACGGGTTGAGCGTGGGCCTCATTTGAATCGACCTGAGCATGATCTCACGGGGCCAGTACTTCTCCGCTTTCCCAATGGAACAGGTGGAGACGGTCCAATTGGAAGCGCACGCCTATGTCTGCGCCCTCCTTCAGCGAACCCGGCAGATCGTTGACTTTGGCCACGAAATCGCCATCAGCCAGTTTTAAATATACCAGACTTTCATGTCCCATCGACTCTATCAGGACAACTGGCCACGTCGCATGAATGTCCGCGCTGTGAGGGTCTGCGAGGGTCACATCCTCGGGCCGAATCCCCAAATTCACCTGCCGGCTGCCGATGCTTTCAAGCCACGCCGAGGTTTGGGCGAGCGGCAGGACAAAATCCGGGTGCCGCAATTCCGGCTTCGGATCTGTGGTAATCGTTACCGGAAGAATATTCATGGGCGGCGAACCGATAAATTCCCCAACGAAGCGGTTGCGCGGCTGATGATATATCTCGAGCGGCGTTCCTATCTGCTGGATGAGGCCCTCATGCATGATCACAATTCTGTCCCCCATCGTCATCGCCTCTACCTGATCGTGGGTCACATAAACGATGGTTGTTTTAAGCAGGGCATGCAGCGTCTTGATTTGGGCCCGCATCTGAACCCGCAGTTTCGCATCCAGGTTCGAAAGCGGTTCGTCGAAGAGAAAGACAGCCGGCTTCTGGACAATGGCCCGGCCCAAGGCCACTCGCTGCTGCTGACCTCCCGACAGCTCTTTGGGTTTGCGGTCGAGAAGGTCGATGATCTGCAGCATGTCAGCGGCCTCATGGACCCGGTCGCCGATGTCAGTTTTGGGCACCTTGCGCATTTCAAGACCGAAAGCCATATTTTGGTAGACGCTCATATGCGGGTACAGGGCATAATTCTGGAAAACCATGGCAATATTGCGGTCTTTCGGCACGACATCATTAACGAGTTGATCGCCGATGTATATCATGCCGTCCGTCAACTCCTCGAGTCCTGCAATGAGGCGTAAAATAGTGGATTTGCCGCAGCCCGAAGGCCCCACCAAAATAAGGAATTCACCTTCGTTTATATCCAGGTTGAAAGACGAAACTGCCAACACGTTATTGGGGTAGGTTTTATGAACGTTTTTCAGGCGTATGGCGGCCATGAATCGATTTCCTGCAGAAATAATTGAACGGCCCGCAAGCTTGTCTATAGCCCCCCATCGTAGGCTCCAGCGAAGCACTGAATCTAGCCATATAAGAGCGTCGGAACCTACATTCACGCCAATAAACAGTTTCAGGAAATAATCGCTGCAAGGGCGTGATATTTCTCTGGGGTGTTTACCCCTTGACCCCCGTCATCGTAATTCCTTTGGTAAAATATTCTCTAAAGAAATAGAACAGCGCCAGGATGGGTAAAGTCAGGAGAGTGGCTCCAGCGACTTGAATGCCGGGGTAGGAACTATATTCACCGCGCGTATACAGGCCCAGCAATACACTCAGCGGCATGAGGTTATAGTCCTTTGTTACGATCAGGTACCACAAGAATTCATCCCACATACTCATGAACGTGAAAATGGCCACGATGATGGTCACTGATTTCGATAATGGCAACATGATCCTGAATACAATTCTGAGCTCTGAACATCCATCCAACCGCGCAGCATCAATCAGTGATTGCGGGACTGTTTTGAAGAACTGCATGAACAGAAACGTTCCCCAAGCGCTCATCATGAAAGGCGAGAACATCCCCTGATAGGTATTGATCCATCCTAACCTTATCATGAGCAAGAAACGTGGAATCAGGAATAGCACTATCGGAAACAACATTTGGAACAGGATAAAATTTTTCAGAAGGTTTTGTCCTTTGAATCTCAAACGAGCCAGGGCGTACCCGGTTATTGCGCCGAAAAAAACCACTGATAGAGTCGTGATTGAGGATACGACCAAGCTGTTAAAGATTGCTCTGACAAATGGACTGGTCGATCCTGTTGACCCTAACGAAAAAACCATTCTGTAATGTTCCAACGTAATCCTGGTAGGAATCAGGCGGTTGTATATTTCTGCCGAAGGTTTCAACGATGCCAACACCATCCAAATATACGGGAATATGATAAAGATCAATCCTGTAGCGAGCAGCGCATAGGTTGCCGTCAGGCTCAGAAATTTCGATTGTGACCTATTCAGCATTCCCTGAATTATGAATATATCATATCCTTTTCTATCGTTTTTTTAACAATAAAAACGAAGGTGAAGCTTATAATGGCAACCGTTATGGCGAAGCTCGATCCATAACCCGCGTGAAGGGCCGTAAAAGTTTGATAATAAATTTGCATCATAAAAGTCTGTGTACTGTCAAGGGGGCCGCCCCCGGTGATCATATACGGTTCAGTAAATATATTAAAGGACAGTATTACGGCAAAAATGAGAATAATGGTAAAGGACGGGTTCAGCAGCGGAACGGTAATACGCCGAAATATCATCCATTTGCTGGCCCCGGCAATTTCAGCCGATTCATAGATAGTTGAAGGAATCGATTGCAGCCCCGCCAGAAAAATTAAACTATAATATCCAAGAAATTTCCAGACAACAATGAATGCAATGGAAACCATGGCAAGTTTAGGACTGGAGAACCAAGGTATCGTTATTCCCACTTTACCCAGCCAACTGTTGATCAACCCATCGCCGGAGAATAAAAGACGGAAAACAATGGAATAGGCAACGCCGGCAGAGACGTAGGACATCAGATAGCCTAGGGAGAAAAATGACCTTAGCAATTTTATCCGGTTTAGTAGTAAGGCCACCATTAGAGAGCAGATGATCGATAGCGGAACGAAAACAACCATAAAAATTAGAGTATTCTTAAAGGATATCCAGAACAGAGGATCATGAAGTATCTTAATAAAATTATCCAATCCGACAAACTCCGTCACCGGAGAAATGATATTCCATTTTTTAAAAGCGATTAGAATTCCCCATATCAGCGGGTAGACCCAGAAAATAATCGTAAATAAAATGTATGGAATGACCATCGCCAAACCTACGTTTGAGAGAAGTCTGCTTTTCGTGGGTGTGCTCATTTTCCTGATTAAATAAAAATCAGGGACCCGATTTGAGGATTCGCTCAATGGCTGTGTTAGCATCTCTGGATGCTTTTAGAGGGGACTTCAGACCGAAAATTATTGGCTGCCATAATTCCCGATTGAGAAGCGTCTGTACCTCAACGGTCTGTGATGTCATCACCAGGGGAACCGATTGTTCAAAAGCAGCTGCGTAAATGCCCATATTGGGATTATCACTGAAATACTCAATAAAAATTGGATTGGTAGTCAAATCCTCACGAGCGGGAAGGTAGTTTGTTATCTCCAACCATAAAGAGTCGTGCCTGTCACTAAAATACCATTTTATGAAATCCCAGGCTTTCTCCTTGTTTTGTGAAGTGTTAAACAGGGCTATTCCTTTTGACTCGGCCAAAGTGGTTACAGGAGCATCCATTGGATAATAATCCGGAACTAAAAGAGGCGCAATCACATATTCCAGATCAGGATACATTCTGCCGGTTCTTACTATATCTCCCGCGCCCTTAATCGAGGCCAAAAATATTCCTTTTTTAAATCCGTCCTGTATCTCAAATCGGGGCGCATAACCTTTCTTGAAAATTTGTGCAATGAATTCCGTGACGGCCAAACCGGCTTTATTATCAAAAAAAGCCTCGCTTTCATTCACATCCAGGTACGGTTCACCTCCAGAAGCTGCGGCATACAGTGTTAAATAATCAAACCATCTCCTAAACCATTTCGATGAAATGTCAACCGTCAGCCCGTAAACCTTTTGAGGAATATAAACTTTATCCAATAATGTGAAAAACTCGCTGTAGGTCCGTGGAAGTTCTGTGATCCCATGTTTATCAAGAATGCTTTGGTTATACCACATCAATTGAGGGTTAACGTAGACCGGGATGATGTAGACATGTCCTTTATAAAACCAGTTATCCCTAATGATATTTGCCATATTTCGTGTTTCCATGAGGTCCCAGAACCCTGGCAAAGTATCAAGCGCAACTATGACCCCTGCATCGGCAAGTTGAGCGGCAAAACCTCCGAAAATGTTGGAGCTGATATCGGGACCGGTTCTGGTGGCGATGGCCGTGAGAATGACCTCCTCTGAAGTCACACCTGCAGGGATAGTATTCCAGGTAATCCGGGCCTCAGGATGGGACGAATTCCATTCTTCCACCACCTTTTTTTCAAATCTTGACAGCTCCACGCTTGGGGCAGTCCAGTATACGATATTTTGGGAACCATCTCTGGCCTGCCTTGAGTCACAAGACATCACGGTTGTGCCTAGTGTGATGGCTATGAAATTTATCCCCAAACGACTGAGCATCGATATTCCATGAGAACCATTTATCATTCCGGGGAATCTCCAGCTGCCATCAGGACATCTCCCGGCTCAGACAAAGTCAAGGGCCTGATGCTTATCGACAGTAGCGACGCCCATCACCGTATCGGCGCCACCGTAGTAAACGAAATACATACCGTCTTTCTCAACGGCGCCGCAGTTAAAGACGACATTGGGTATATCGCCTTCCAGTTCCCACTTTTCTTCCGGCTCCAGGATCGGTTCTTCCTGGCGGGCGATTAATTTTGACGGATCATCCAATTCAAACAGAGCGATTCCCAGGCGATAGACACGGTCGGAAGAGACACCGTGATAGAACAGCAACCAGCCATTTTCAGTTTTTATAGGAGGGGGACCCGCCCCAATCTTTTGACAATCCCACAATCCTGCCCTCGGCTTCAGGACGATTTTATGCCCATACCACTCTTTGAGATTGTCCGAATATGCGATCCATATATCGGGGTAGATTCTGTGATACATGACGTATTTTCCCCCCACTTTGTCCGGGAAAATAACGGCATCCTTATTCTCCATTTCGGGCAAGATAATCCCGTGCCGCTTAAAATCCCGGAAGTTTTCTGTCGAAGCCAGGGCGACGCGATTTCCTGACCCGGACCATGCCTTACCGGAAAGGGCGGTATAGGTCATATAAAATTTACCTTCAATGGGAGTTATCCGAGGGTCTTCACATCCAAAGCGCTCATAATGTTCCTGGGGTTCAAAAACGGGTTGATCAAAGCGCTGAAAGTGGAACCCGTCCTCGCTGACAGCGTGCCCTATCTTGGAGATGTAAGTGTCATATTCTCCTATGGCGCGGTAAAGTAAATGGACCGACTGCCCATCAAACAGGGCCGCGGCGTTAAAGACTGCGCCACACTCCCAGTCACTCTCTTTGATAGGCTTTAAAATCGGATTCTCTGCATAACGGTTCAGTTTCATGGCAGCATTTTCTATAGTCGGCATCTGCGTTTAGTTGGATATAACAAACGTCGATCAGGAGACCGCGCCACCCTTTCAGGTCATCCCATTATTCAGTAAGTCGCTGGTAAATTCATCGACGTCAACAAAAGCTGCGCAGCAGACTTTATCCGCTGCGCCATAAAAGATGATAAGTGAGTTGTCGATCCTGACCACTCCTTCCGGGAATACCACGTTCGGGACGTCCCCAAATCTTTCAAATTCCTCTTCCGGTTCCAGAATGGGATCAGATGTCCGGGCAATGACCTTCCAGGGTTCATTCAGATCCAGAAGTGCCGCTCCTGCCCGATAGACACTGTTCTTATCAACACCATGATAAAATAATAACCAGCCATTTTCCGTTTTAACAGGCGGAGGTCCAGCGCCCAGCTTATTGCCTTCCCAGTCGGCTTCTGCTTCCATTACAAGTTTGTGATGGAACATCTTCTGGTCCAGATTTTCCATGAACGCAAACCAGATCGCCGGACCCGACGTGTGGTACTCAGGTCCAACCCAGTTCGCAGGTCGATGGATGACAGCATAATGGCCATCAATTTTTTCGGGGAAAAGTACGACATCCCGCTCATCGGCCCCATAGGGAGTAATAATACCCATACGTTCGAATGCTCTCAAATCGTTGACTTTCGCTAGAGCCGTTCGAGGATGGGCGCTCTCCGGTCTGGGGATGCCTAATCGTCTCCGCACAGCTCCGGGAGGGCTGGGACTGGGCGTCGCTACGTATGTTAAATAAAGTTCACCTTCAATCTCGGTGACCCTTGGATCTTCAACTGACTTTTCCCACATCTTCCAATCAGGGAGCATCCAAGGTTCCGAATCGCGCTCTATCAGATTAAGGTCTCTGTCAAAGATAGCATGTCCGAGTCTTGAAGCGTATAAAGTGTAATCTCCGACAGCTCTGTAAAAGAGGTGAATCTTGCCAGCCTTGTAGATCGCAGCCGGGTTAAACACTGCTACAGACTCCCAGTCGTCCCCTCTGGGTTCGAGAATGGGATTGGCAATATGACGATTCAACTTCATACTGTGCTCCGATATTGGCCATGCACCGGATCGACATCCATTATTTGCCCTGCGCAAGCCTTGCGTGATTTGGCGCCGGAACGATACTTTTGATGCAACAGCTTCCCCGCGCGCGTGCTCCCATGCCATTGGGGCGAGCAGAAATTATAGCTATGGTTGTCGTCCGCTAAAATCCCAAAGACAATGAGAAACTCTGCGCATTGAGCAACCTGCCGAAATCCTGGTAGCTGTAGTCGAGTTCTATCCTGGCATTTCTGCTGAGGTTATATTTCATGCCGGCCCCCAGAGTCAGGCCGCCTTCGCCATCGAGCACGAACAGGTTTTCAAATCCGGCC
>SCKJ01000009.1 GCA_004124875.1 Fidelibacterota bacterium
GCATGCTCAGAGTCAGACAAAGATCATTACCTGGCGCAAAAAGGCCTCAAGAAATCAGGTGATCTCTTGAGGCCTGATGAAGCATACTATCAAACCAAAAACAGTCAACCTATTTTAGGACAAGACAGCGGAGAGGGAGAGATTCGAACTCTCGATACGCCATAGGCGTATGCCGGTTTTCGAGACCGGTGCATTCAACCGCTCTGCCACCTCTCCTATGATCTTATGCCGACAGTTCTAAGGCGTTCCTTTTCTGGCTGCTCGACTTACGGCAAAAAACTCCTTGAGCAATTTTTGGGAATCCTCTTCCAGCACCCCCCCCTGCACCTCAACCTGATGGTTGAACCGGGGGTCCCGGCAGAGCTGATAGAGCGATCCGCAACAGCCTGCCTGTTCATCCCAGGCGCCGAATACCAGCCGGGTCACCCTGGCGTTGACCAAGGCCCCTGCGCACATGGCACACGGCTCCTTAGTCACATACATCACGGATGCCGAAAGCCGCCAATCGCCCAGGTGATTTGCCGCGGCAGTGAGGGCCAGAATCTCAGCATGGGCAGTCGGGTCATTGAGACTTTCCCGGCTGTTTCTGCCACGCCCGATAACCTTGCCATCGTGGATGACCACCGCGCCAACGGGCACTTCCTGTTGCTCGAACGCCTTGCGGGCCTCGATCAAGGCGCGCCGCATGTGCTGCTTATCCACGGAATGTTGCTCGGAAATCGGCATAGGGCAGTCAGGTCATCTCGCCACTCATGGCCCGCAGAACCTCTCCTGCTGGAGCAACCCAAGGGCCGCAGCGACACATCGTACGCCCGGGAGGATTCGAACCCCCAGCCTCTTGGTCCGTAGCCAAACGCTCTATCCAATTGAGCTACGGGCGCAGAAAATAATAAAAATGGCCCGTGCAGTTTACAGGCCATCTGTGTCGTAAAACAACAGCTTGTAGCGCATAGGGGAGTCGAACCCCTGTTACCGGCGTGAGAGGCCGACGTCCTAACCACTAGACGAATGCGCCTTCGAAGGCCGCCTCTGCGGCTGTGGAATTTAGGTGCATCCATGTGGGAGTGTCAATTGAGCGATGGACCCGCCTGACGGGCACCAGCCATACGGCCTACTGTCGGCCAGGCGACAAATGGCCACAGGGCGATCGGTTAGCTTAACTTAAGCTCTGCAACCGGGGACCAAATCGGTATGGAACGAAAAAAATTCATCACCACTATCATGACCGCCGCTGGCCTCATGCCACTGGTTATCACGCAGATCGGCTGCACCTCCGCAACGGACCCGACACCCGCTGCAGCTCTGACCACGTCAGATAGCTATCTCTTCACCTCGAGTATCGACAGCAATCACTCCCACACCGTCGAGATCACGTTTGCCGACCTGAGCCAGCCGCCGGAAGGGGGCCGCAGCCTGACCACCTCGTCCACGGGTCACACGCATTCGGTGACCCTGTCGACCAGCGATTTTGCCGCCCTGGAGGCAGGTCAGACGGTCATCCGCAACACGTCCAATAACTCCGGCCACCGGCATACTTTTTCGTTTGTCATTCCCGAAACAGACTCATCCAACAGCGACAGCCCTAACTACTAGACCGACTTAAATCCCTGTGCAGTCCTGCAGCGCCAGATAGAGTCGCGGCGTCAAATCACTGCGCTCAGCATAATTAATCTTTAAGTTTCGCATTATTCGGCACATCACTCGCACAGGTTACCTTGACAAAGCCAAGTCACTGAGGAACTGACCACAGCATGGCAGCACCGGATACCGTTCTCGAGCTGGTTGAGCGATTCGATAGTAACATCGATGCCTATCGCTCCGGCCATTACAAAGAGACGCAAGTACGGGTAGAGTTTATCGACCCCTTTTTTGAGGCGCTGGGGTGGGATATCCACAACAAGGCCGGCAATGCGGAAGCCTACAAGGATGTTGTCCACGAGGCGGCGGTTAAGGTTGGCGGCTCCACAAAAGCGCCGGACTACAGCTTCCGCATAGGCGGCCACCGCAAGTTTTTCCTGGAGGCCAAAAAGCCGTCGGTCGATATCGAAGGCAACCCCCACCCCGCCTTCCAGTTGCGCCGCTACGCCTGGTCGGCCAAGCTGCCGCTATCCATCCTCACGGACTTCGAGGAGTTCGCCGTCTACGACTGCCGCGCCAGGCCGGTGCAGAGCGACAAGTCCTCCCATGCCCGCACCCTCTACCTGACTTATAAAGACTATGCCGACCGGTGGGACGAACTCTATGGGCTGTTCTCCAAGGAGGCCGTGCTCAAGGGGGACTTCGACCGTTATGTGGCCTCCACCACCAAAAAGCGCGGCACCGCCGAAGTGGACAGCGCCTTCCTCAAGGAGATCGAGCAGTGGCGGGACGCCCTGGCCCGCAACATTGCCTTGCGCAACAAGGACATTACCCAGCGCGACTTGAATTTCGTGGTGGGCCGCACCATCGACCGCATCATCTTTCTGCGCATCTGTGAGGACCGCGGCATTGAAAACCCGGACCAGCTGCGAGCCCTGCAAAATGGCCCCCATGCCTATAAGCGGCTGCTGGCCCTCTACCACCGGGCGGATGACCGCTACAATTCGGGACTGTTCCACTTCCGGGCCGAGAAAAACCGGCCCACGCCCCATGATGTGATTTCTCTGGCCCTGCACATTGACGACAAGGTCCTCAAGGACATTGTCAAGTCGCTCTACTACCCGGATAGCCCCTACGAGTTCTCGGTCCTGCCCGCCGACATTCTGGGGCAGGTGTACGAGCAGTTTTTAGGCAAAGTGATCCGCCTGACAGCCGGGCACCAGGCCAAGGTAGAGGACAAGCCGGAAGTAAAAAAGGCCGGCGGCATCTACTACACCCCCACCTACATCGTCGACTATATCGTGGAGCATACCGTGGGCAAGCTGCTGGAAGGCAGCACCCCGCGCAAAGCAGCCAAGCTGCGCATCCTCGATCCCGCCTGCGGCAGCGGCTCTTTCCTGCTGGGGGCCTATCAATACCTGCTCAACTGGCACCGGGACTGGTACCTGCGCGACGGCAAAGGCAAGCACAAAAAGGAGCTGGTGCAGACCGGCACGGACGATTGGCGCCTCACCACCGCTGAGCGCAAACGCATTTTGCTCAACAACCTCTACGGCGTCGATATTGACGCGCAGGCGGTGGAGGTCACCAAGCTGGCGCTGCTGCTGAAAGTGCTGGAAGGGGAGTCGGCGGAGACCATCAACATCACCCTCAAGATGTTCCACGAGCGGGCGCTGCCGGACCTGGGCAGCAACATCAAGTGCGGCAACTCGCTCATCGGTCCCGATTTCTACGAGAATGTGCAGATGAACCTGCTGGATGAGGAGGAGCGCTTCCGCATCAACGTGTTCGACTGGCAGGCGGAGTTTCCCGACATATTGGACCGCCGGGATAAGCAGGGCCAGCGCCGGGCGGACAAGCAGCAGGGCTTCGATGCGGTGATTGGGAATCCGCCGTGGATTAGTGCTTGGACTGGAGAAAAGGGTATTCGAACCTACCTTGCGACTAAGTTTGAATCTCTTTCAGGCCACTGGGATATGTACTTGGCGTTTTTACATCGAACAATAGATCTACTCAATGCTAATGGTAAGCACTCGTTTATTTATCCTACTTCACTCCTCACTGAACCCTATGCCGCTGGTGCACGGAAAATGCTCATTGAAAAAGACCTCATTGCCCGCTTATCTGATTTTGGTATTGAGAGAGTATTTAAGAAAGTCTCTAGAAAAGCATGCATATTGGTTCTGGATAAAAAAAGAATAAATGATGTTGTAATCATAGACAGTTGGAAATCAGGCAAAATTGAAAAAACTTCAGTAATTAATCCAGCACTATGGGCCATTAACCTGAATTACATATATTCTCTTTCATCTTCAGAGCGGGGAGCTGATTTAAAAAAGAAAATTGATAAATTGTCAATAAGGGTAGGCAATATATACTATGTAAATTATGGGGCACAAATTTCAAGTAAAATTAAAGGTGAGTTCACTAAAGACAGGCTGCTTCATAAACTTAATACAAAAAATTCAAAAAAATGTCTAATTGGGGCAAATGTCAAAAGGTATTTTATTGAGTGGGATAATTTGTATCTGGATTACCAACCCGCTATCATGTATGGCCCTCGCCACCCAAAGTTTTTCGAGTCAAAAAAAATCATTGTGAACAAAACTAGTTCTAAGGGTTTTAACATAATTGCCACCTATGATGCGTATGGCTACTATTGTGATCAACGATTAATCTGTCTTGTTGAGTACAAGCATTTGGCCGACACGCCTTTAAGGCTCAGCTTCAAAGGCTATACCAAATTTGATACAGAGGGGCTCGAATTATACCATACGGGTGTTCTAAACTCGAAACTTCTGTCTTATTACTTTTCAAATTACATCGCAACGAAGAACCTCCAGGGAGGCTATACCGATGTATTACCAAAGATGGTCAGATCGCTTCCCCTGCGCACCATCGACTTCTCCGACCCTACCGACAAAGCCCGCCACGACCGCATGGTGGCGCTGGTGGAGGATATGCTGGCCCTGAACAAGCAGCTGGCCGCCGCCGAAGGTGAGCACACCCAGGTGGCCTTGCAGCGCCAGATAGACGCCACCGACAAGCAGATTGACCGGCTGGTGTATGAGCTCTACGAGTTGACGGAGGAAGAAATTGGGATAGTGGAGGGATTATAGGTTGCCGGAAGTAATCATGAATATTCTAGTGAGCCTCCTTGTGGGATCCATCCTGGTTTTCCTAGGGTATCGCCTTGGCAGAAGAGGGGATCGGGCTGCGAGAAAAGTCGAGAGAAAAGTCGCAAAACAAGAACAAGAATTCAATAGAATTGAGGGGATGTTGCGATGCTGCGGAAAGATATATACGGCAGCCAATTTTGCTACGTCTGACCCGATTCACGCATCGAAATTATTACATGAGTCTCGATCGTGGTTTGATGAGAATTGCATAGCCTACAGGACTGAAGAGCCGTATAAAGAATTTGAGTTTCTTTTGAAATGGGTATCTAGTTACACATCCAATTCAGATGTTTTTGCGAAGGGAACCGGAAAAAGAGGAAGTAGCCTGGAAATGTTTGACAGGATCACGGATCTACAGGATAAGCTCAAAAAAATGCTAGATGAGATGAAGTGAAAATAAAATGATGATTAGTATCAGCTAAATCTGCTCCAACATTCCTCGAGTGCCAGATTGACGCCCTGGTATATGAGCTCGGAGTTTATCCCGCCGTGCTCCGCTATATCACAGGACAGGCGGGAGGCTGACGGAGGCGGAGATCCGGCTCATCGAAGAGACGCCGGACAGGTAGGGATTGTGGAGGGAGTGTAAACGGTGATACGGCTTATCCGATGAAACTATTTGGCAAAAGTAAGTTTATTTTCTTTGATGAAGCCGGAGATATGAGCTTTTCTCCCAAAGCGTCTCGTCATATCGTGGTCATCGCGCTTCATATAAATGAACAATCCGAGGAACTGATGACGCACTACTGGAATTTGAAGCACACTCTGTACGCACACCCACCCACGGATTTGGAAGTTCGTCGCCGTTTCCAAAACAAGCGATTTCACGCTTCGGAAGATCCACAGGAAGTTAGAAACGCGTTTTTCTCGCTCATCACTAAATTCTTGCCCATCATCCGCGTAAGGGCTCTCATATTAGACAAAAATCTTATTGAGGATAAACATAGAAATGACCAGTGGTTGGCGGACAATCTATATTTTTACATCTACAAATCAATTGGCGAACGATCCAATTGGCTGTCGGCCAATGGGAATACACAGTTGCTTTTGGATTCTACAGAAGATGGGCGCATTAAAGATGGCGCAATTAGAGGAATTAGAAAAGCTGAGAAGATTGTGGGGCTCGGTACGCGAGCAAATATTTTGCACGTATCGAGTTATCAGCATCCCTTTCTCCAGGTCGCCGATTACTTCTGTTGGGCGATATATAAAAAATACGAAAACTCAGATGAACGGAGTTACGGAAAAATAGAAAAGGGGATCGAGGATGTGTGGGAGTTATTTAAAAATTGACCTCCCCGGCTAAGCTTTCGCTCAGCACTCAAGGCCTCTTCACCGGGGAGGTACCTTTACACTTCTAATTCTCACCAATATTATCGGCTGTTTCCCAAAAACTCAAGCTTTTCTTCCAGAATGATTCTGTACGCCTCACTAGGTAATATTTCTCCCGTGGTGAGGCACCCTACACCTCGTCCTCCAGCACTAGGGAGAGACGGTAGGCCCCATAGGCCACCTCGGTGAACTCCGGCTGGCCGATAATCCTGGCGCAGCGCAGAATGGGGTCGTCGCTGGCCAACGCCTGCTCAGCATAGTAGAGCGGGTAAAGACTCGGCCCATCGAGGCTCACTTCGACGTCGGCGAACAGTTCCTCGAACCCCACCTTGTCGGCCACTGTCATGTACGACCACGAAAAGGTGCGCGTCATGATGGAGCCGTGGCGCTTGTAGACATGTTTTTGTCCACCGTAGCCGGTCAGGGTTGTGGTGCCGGTCCCCATGCCGAAAACGCCGTTCAAATCGGGTGAGGCGCTGGGGGTAAATCGTTTTCCCAGCACCAGTTGGCCCATTTTTGCGTTGCCTGACGGTGTCAAATCTGCCCCGTTGATATCCACGAACCAGTAGCGGGCATGGGTCTCAGCGAACTCATATAGCAGGAAGCCACGGTCTGAGCCGTTGGGGGTGAGTTTGTATTCGGCGCCGGTGATGGTGCCATCGAGGTTGTTACTCGATGTGTCGTACCATTTGCTATCGTCCTTGTTGATGCCGTCGGGGACGTACTCTGCCAAGCAGCCGAGCGGCGTAATGCTAAAATTGGCAAGTGTGTACCCAGCGATTGCGGTGTTCTGGAATTGGAAAACACCCGTGGTAGTTTGGGTACAAGTGAAGGTGAGGCTGTTCAATCCGGGCGTCCCTGTCTGTGACCCACCACCAATATCACTTCCGTTTAAGGCTGTGGCTAGAAAAAGCGTTGGATTTTGGCCCGATGCAGCATTGAGATTAAACGTTACACGGTAAACAACGTCCTTTACCAACGTCAATTCGTCAACAGTCCCCGCCCGCTCAGTTCCAGACCCCCAAACAACTGCAAACCCGGTGCTTGTTGCCCCGGAGAAAGTAGTATAATTATCATTTACCATTGTAGATGTCTGTAAAGTAGTCTGGCGCCCCCACTGGTCCGCAACCGCTACGACGCCGCCGTTGTAGAGGGCGGTGACCTCGGAGGAGGAAAGGGCGCGGTTCCACTGACGCGCAAGGTGTATTTTGACGGTTGAAAACTCTCCTGCGTCGCCCCGCTCTCCCAATTCCATCGCGTCCGATAAGAGCATATTACCGCCGGTAGAGGTGTTCGTGGTGAGCGTTAACGACGCGCCGTCAACGTATAGCGCATTGGCGCTACCGTTACTAAACGTCATTACAATATGGTAAACTTGGTCCACAACAGGGGTAAAGGACGCGATGGATTGGTGCATCAGCGTTGCGCTTGTTTTCCAAAAGAATGATAGCGTGCCATTGTTCAAATATCCGAAAAACATCCTGTTATCTGCGTCGGTCCTACGCCCAAATATGTAATGGTTGTCCGTAGTATTGCCGAATGATACGAAAGCGTCAAATGAGCCGTTTCCGTTGCCGAAATCCAGATTTGCCGAGTCTGAAATAGTTACCTTGTTGTCTAACCCGTCAAAATCCAGGTATGGCCGCCCCTTGCCCAAACGCCCACCGTATATCCTGGTGGGGGTTAAAGGCGTAGCCGAGGCAAAAACGTCTGACGTGTGGTAATAAATATCCACCACTTCCCGGGCGGCGGCAGGCAGCGCATCCCAGATGTCCATGTTATCCAGGATCAGGCAGGAGACGCCTACGCGCTCATTGGCGGCCAGGTCAAAGCGCAAATCGAGAGGCTTGACGATCACATTGTCGATGGACAGATCAGCGCCGCTGAAGGTCGTGAAGGTCAGCGTCGTGTTGCCGGCGCAGGTCAGAGTCTCGACAAAAGTAGCCGCCGATGAGCGCACGGTGCCGTCTGTCGTGCCCAGCTTCACGGTCACACTGCCACTAAGGTAGTTCGTCACATCAAAGGTCACCGAGTATTTCACTCCCACGATGAGAGCCGTTTGGGTCAGGACGCTGGTCCCAGCCCCGCCTCCGACTGTTGCAACGCCGCTACCGATGCTCCACTCATTGGTCTTGCCCCAGACGCTATTGGTGGCAAAGGTTCCATTGGTAACCACCGTGGTGTCAAATGATGAGGTCAGTAGCGTTTGCCGGTTGCCGTCCATCAAGTCAGGCACCTGCCCGCCAGCGGATACGGACTGAGCGAGTGAATCCGTCCCGGATTGGCTCTCAATGGTCGGCTCGGCGGTATTTGTGAATTTTGAGCGGTTGAGCCCGCTATAGAATGTAATGCTCATGATATGTCGTGGAGTTGGATAGCCTTTATTTTAATGCTGGCGCTTGACCGGGTAACGTTATAAATCCACCAGTACTTATAAATCGTTTGCCCGTTGCGGGTATTATTGATGGTGATATCTTCCCCATGCAGGAGAAATG
This sequence comes from Fidelibacterota bacterium, assembly GCA_004124875.1. Classification (GTDB taxonomy): domain Bacteria; phylum Fidelibacterota; class Marinisomatia; order SCGC-AAA003-L08; family TS1B11; genus TS1B11. Next base: position 8,585 of record SCKJ01000009.1, read on the forward strand.
GCACATTGTAAAGTTCAAGAACATCGCCAATATCGAGATCAAGATGTTCAACGGGCAGGGTGCCTTCAAATAAATTGTGGGGCTGCTTCCACTGCTTAAGCAAATAGTCCCTTAAAAGCCCGGCTGTAGCAGCATCGCGGATCGCATCCGCTTTCACTTCAAGAGTCGATTGTGACTCCGTTACATTATATCGGGTCTGTTGGGTTGCGTCACTTCCTGAGGTGAGGCTTGCATACTCCCCAGTGGCATAATTTTTACTATAGTGGATAACAACATTCGTGTAAAGATGGCGGAGATCTGACCTTTTAAAAACGGGCTTTTGAACTGCACTAAAATCGATACTTCGATCTGAGCTCTCGTAAGTATCGCCGACTGTTACCACTTTGAATTTTTGGTCAGCACCGAAATATGAAAAAGATTTAGACTGGTAGCCCAAATTGGCAAAAAGGTCCTGGGAACTGATCCTGCCGGATTGTGAATAGCCGTGCTTCCATGCCGACAGCACTGATCGGGCGCTGGCAAATGACGCTGCGTCGATATCACTTATGGCCAGATCATTTGTGGCAATATGCATGATCGCATCGGTAGGTGTTTCAATAAGGGCCGAGGCCGTTCCCGTGTAGGTCCCGGATCCATCGTCTTTGCGCCCGTCAATCTTCCCGAACCAGTCCAGCCTGGAGTGATCACTCTCGTATCCGAGTATGACCAGAGCCAGTTCATAAACGATGCCGTTAACGTTCCAGGAGGGAGAGCCAGATTTGACCGCGGCAATTTCGTAATAGAACTGCTGCTCCCCAGTGAGACTGTAATCGCCCAGTTTTGAGGTCGTATACACCTCCGAGGCGGGCGTCATATTGTTCCAGGTGGTATTCGTGGAGACCGGTACGGTTAGCAGAGTCACGCTGCTGGCGCCGCCATTGTCATACAGTTTGAGCGTGGCCGTAGCGTTTGCATCGGTCGCCAGGTCGACCCGCGCAAAGGCATACACAGACCACAGTTTCTGCGATCCAAGTTTGCCCTGATCAGGGACCACCAACGTGATCGTCCTGGACCAGTTTGCCGGGGTTGCCGGTTTCAGCGAACCGAGCGGGGTAAAGCTGCCATCGGTTACCCGCTCAGGATTCGCGCCGTCCCAATCGGAGGCAGCCGTTGAGCAGTAAATTTCGCCCAACACATTGATGCTGGTGGAGCTGAAATCTATCCGGCAATCCGCCAGTTGAGTGGAGCCGTGTGTATACCTTTTGTCAGAGTCCGTTCTTGCGGGAATAAAATTTCGACCCGTCCACACAAATAACGGGCCTTGGCTATGGGGCGCCGAGCTGATCGTGTTAAAGCCTTTAAGCCCGTTTACCGCGAAGCTTGTATCGTCAAATCTCACTACGGGGTATGATGAGGTCCATATGTCGGACGTGTTGTCCGTAATCACCCCTGGAGCATAGTCTATTGACCCAATGGTGATGGGAATGAATTTGCCGATGGAAACCGTCGGCGTATTCGGAAAGGCTGATGCGGTCACTTCGGTTCTGGGCAGATCAAGGTAGGCGCGAGAGTTACTCGACTCGATTTCCATCTCCACCCGCTCATAACTGTGCTCAACGCGCCGAACGACACCTGAATAGTATTCAAGGCAATCCACCCACTCCTCCACCTCAGCCGTGGCAAGTCTGATCTCACACTTGCGGTTTTCAAAACCCAAATTGCCGCCGGTGCCCAAGCTCTCCAGAAGATCACTTAATCCCTGATTGGCCATGGTCAGGACCAGGTTGCCCCATCTTGTTTCATGGGTAAACATGTTCACCCCGTAATCCACAGCCGGGATGACTTCCATGATCGCCGAATGTTCGATTCCGCCAAGGGCGATGGGGTGGGTGCTTAAGGCAATGTAGTTGGTTTCGTCACCGTAGTATAGCCGGCAGACGCCGATAACTTGTCTACCGATTTTGGCCGACTCTCGCCAGCCCGTGGGCATGCTAATTGGCATCGTAGGTCCGTGTCATGATGTCGGTCTTGCCCAAGCGTCTGGCTTTTTCGATGGCCGGTCCAATGAAATCAATGACCGCCTCATCTACCAACGGAGCCGTAATAGTGATATAGTAATTCTCACTTTTACTGATCTGCTGCTCCGACGGCGTGATCTGCACGCGTTCCCGGCCGGATGGGTTATCCCCCACCATGATCAATTGAGGCCCGGAGGTGAAAAATTCGCCGCCCTGGGCAAATTTCGGTATGCTGATTTGGGCGGCGCCGGCCAGGCTCATGTCCAGCAGTTTCCCTACCGCCAGTTCCGCGCCGGCGGCGAGAACCAGGTTGGCGGGAAATGGCACCGATGAAAATACGGAGGCAATGTAGCCCACCATGGCTTCCATGAACTTGGCACGGATGATGGCTATGGAAGCGTCTTTGGCGGAATCCTTTTTTATGGCCGCTGAAATTACGGCCTGCGCGAGCTCCTTGTCATGCAGCGCTATGCCCGCTTCTATTGATGCATTGAGAAACGACTGTGCCTGATTGGCTTGTTCAACGCTGTCGGCAACAGCGATAAAACCCTGATTTATATCAGGAAATTTCAGCGGGATTTCTTCAAGTTGCGCGTTCAAGGACTCGAGTTGCTGGCCACTGGCCGAGAGCTGGCTGTTCAACCTGGCAGCTTCATCGACAACGGTTCCGAAGCTGGGCACATCGATCAGGCCGATATTTCCGCCCGCATCGCCGACGCCCTCAAGTGCGATCCCCAGTGCGGAAAGTGACGATTGCAGTTGCTCAATATTCTCCCGCCCGGTAACGGTTACCCCAGCAAAACGGGTGAATCCTGCTTCTAGGCCGGACGGTCCAAAATATATCGTGCCCAGCTGTGTGGAGGTCTCGACCAGGGATCGGGTAGACTGATCCACCAGGGCCAGCGACAGTCCCAGCTCTTCGAAGGGCACCTGGGTCATCGCATACTCCTTGATGCGCACTTTTGGCAGCGGCACTTACCGATGGCCACTAACTCGGACTGAATGACTGCCAAGGCATCGTGCCACCATGCCGGCTGGGCATCGTAGGCGCCTTCAAAGGATGGAATGCCCAAGTCCCGGCTGTAGATATAGCGCCTCAGCAACTGAGTATCGCCTGGGTGGTAAAGGTTGTTGATGCAGGCGACGTGGGGTCCCAGGAAGAACAGCTGCTGTGCGGCCGTGAAATGCTTCCTTTGGCGCAGAGATATGTCGCGCAATCTATCTTCAAGATTCGCTCGCGTATGGATGGTCCACCGCGTTCCGGATTCCGGATCGACTGCCTGATAGGGAAACGTCTCCCGTGGGCAGCCGGGGCAGCCCGCTTGATGCCAGGAAAGCCAGACATTGAGACCTAACCTTCCTGCCCGATAGGGTCCCGGAACTGCCCCGCCCGGCGGCGGACCTCCAGGGCAATTTCGTTTAATTCAGTCACCGTATAATCGGCCAACGCCTCAAGGTCCGCATGCAGGCCTTTGCGGCACCACATGTTCCGGGCCTTGGCCAGACCCTCCAGGACGACCTCGCCGGAAGAGCTGTAGCGGTGCGAAATGGCATCCTCACAATCCTGCCGGTCGGCGACCGTTAAATCGTGGAGGCTGACCTCCTTGCCTGAGGTAAGGGAGAATGTGGCTCCGGTGGCGCCTGCCGAGTCCGTCATGCTATCACCTGCAGCATGTCGCCACTCGTGGAGGCTTTAAACGCCAGGGGGATGTTCAGGGACATGCCAGCGTCCTCCTGCGCCGTTTTGGGCAGGTTGAGAACTCCGTAATCTGCCTTGAATCCAAATCCGGTCGCTGAAGACCACGCCGCATTGTTGCTGAACTCGACGGCCATCGTGCTGCCCGTTTCATGGCTGCTGAATAACGCAGAAGTGTTGGCATCATACACCACACCCAGGGCCGCGCTGGCTCGCAGTCCCGGCACGCCCCGGCTGATGATTTCAGGGTCGCCGTTGGCTCCCTGGGATCCTCTGTAGGCAGCGGGATTGTCAAGGGTCAGATCGATGCTGTTCAGGATCACATCGTTGCCACCCACGGTGCGCGTGGCATTCATATCGTAAAGGAAGTAATAGGTAGAGGGATAGGCGCTCATCGATGATGGCGTCGCTTGATTATCGGATATTTTGTAGCCGGTGCGTATCGTCGCGTCGAAATGCAGCCTGCCGCCGTCATCCTGATGGCTGCCCTTGATCGTCAGTTTGCTGACCACGCAGCCGGCATAGATTTTGGTGCGTCCCGATTCAGGAGAGATCCAGGCGAACGTCAATGTCCCGGTGTTATCCGCAAACACCGCGCCGTGCGTGAGGGCCGGTGGCGAATAGTTAAAGGGCACGTCGTAGCTCGCCGGTGACACGCCCACGGTGGTGGTCATGACATTGGCCAGCAACATGGGCAGCACGGTCTTGTCCGCGATTCCGGAGACGGTAAATTCCTTCTCCGCCCCCTTGGTGTTGATATAGTGATCAGCCGCTTTTTCGGTCCGCCCCACGCCCGATCTGACTTCGTGGAGCTCCACGCCCCCGACCATGGGCGAAAATATGCCGTCATGGTTGACTAGTTGCATGGTAGCTGTGTTGGCTGTTCCCAGGGCCGTCTCGGCCTTCACTGCCAGACGGAACTCGTTGGGACTGTAAAAATTGCCGTCAATTGCCATTATTAGGTTTCTCCTTTCGTGACCGGGACATACTGCCTGATCTCTCAGCCGGCGCCGGAATGCGCACTATAGCAGTTCCGTCACCAGCACCGTGTAAATAAAGCGGATGCCTTCATCCGTCTGGTCCATGGCGTTTGAGGTGCCACCGTGCCACCGGTAATTGCCGCCGGTCGAATAGGCCGAATTGTTGTCCAGCACCCGCTTGGCCCGGGAGGCGAGCTCCCGCCGGTAATCGTCCAGGACCGTCTGCGTCCCTCCAGGGGCGATGGCAGAGACAACTTCAACGGGATAACTGCTGGTAAGGGCGCCGGCCGGCCGCGCGATAAATTCCGTTTCCAGGGGCCAGATCCTGATGCTTCTGCGGGGCCCCTTGGTGCGCGGCGAGCTTGCGGCGTAAATGATGGCCCCGGTGCCGAATTCCGTGGACAGCAGTGATTTCACCCCGGCCACGACCCGGTCATAGACGATGTTTTCGTAGGTGGTGGCCATCAGTAGCGCGCCGTGGAGATGCTTTTCAGGCCACTGTTATCTGCCTGTAGCTGCCGGCCGAAGAGCTCCAGTTCCCATTCATCGTTCAGTGCGGCGCTGTCGCCATCGTTGCCTTCGAACAGCAGAGACAGGCCCATGCCAATGTTGCACTTCTGGTAGAGTTTCAGCATTTCGCCTCCGTCATCCGTCCATGCTTTGCTTTTGGGCGTATCGCTGTCGGCATCAAACCCGAACACTTTAAACTTTGCCGTCCCCGCAGCGCCGGCGGTGGAGATGATGATTTTGAGCCGGTCATGGCCTGTGCCGGTCCACTCGCCGAACGTGCGCGTTAAGTGGATGCCGCCGGCAATGGTCCCCATTTCCCTTATCTCACCGGTGGAAGAATCGGCGTCAATCTCTCCCGCCAGTTTGATCCAACCGCCGTTGATGCCGTCAATGATGCCGGTCTTGTCGGCATTGGTGAGCCGCTCCCGATAGCTCTGTGCCAGGGCCGGTTCGCGACCCTCAGCCAGCAGTTCGCCGAGCTTGTAGGCGGTGGCCTGCTTGATCACCTCATCATACGCGCCTGAGTTATCCCGCGGCACGGGTGTGGGGTGCGTGGCGTCAATGAGGGCGTCGATCAATCGCGATGCCGACTGGATAATGGCGCCTACGTAGGCGCTGTGATCCTCTCCGGCGAGGATCTCCTGGATCGCCGGATCGGTGGCGCTTTGCAGGTAAACGGTGTCGGTTGCGGCCTCGTAGAACCACTCCCCGTTGGCGTTCACATCAACTAAAGACGATTCCGGATTGCCCAGGTCCTCGCCATTCTGGAACAGGACCGAGACGGCGCCGGCCTGAAAGGATTTGTAGACCGATCCGCTGTGGACGATCCATCCATAGATGGGGCGCATGCTGCTCAGCAGCGACGCGGCATCGGGAGCATAGCGGTAAAACTCGCTTTCGGTGATGTAGCTATGCGCCATGGTCCCGGTTCCTGTCACGGAGCATTTTGAGCCCCCGCACAATCACATTATCAAGCGGGTTGGGTGTCCGGGTAGCCAAGGCATCGGCGGCCCAGAGCGCCACAGTGATGATGGCCAGGCGCACTTCAAGCGGTAGAGAATTCCACATTTCAGGCATTAGCGTCTCCTTGGCGGGATGTCGGTTCGTGCTTATTGAGTGATAGCGTCACACGCAAAAAGGTCCGGGATAGAGCGGTTCATACTCTATCGCGAACCTTTGAATGTCGGACCCCAGCGGATCAGGCCGAGGTTGCGCGGTGAGGCTAGATCAGCGTCACCTTAACAGCGATGAACTTGGCGGGGGGAAGAATGAGGGGCAAGGGGAAATGTTGGAGGAGGGGGATTAAGGGGACTATTCGCCTGGCTGTATTACCATTGAGGATAATTCCAATAGCATGAAACGTGTTTGTTCATCTTTTTCTCCGATTACGTCGGTGTGCGCCTGATTTTCTTCACCAATAATATTAACAGGCGTGTGAACAACAGATTGACCTGGAATCAATCTGACACCCCTTACTCCCAATGATAACACCCCATACCTGCTTGGCTCATTTGGAAAGCTCGGGCCGGGCCGTGTTGCCTCTGGTGATGCATATTTTGACCAATTCGTACTCATTTCTTGATCCCGGAAGGTGATGGGCATCAAATCCCGACCGTTCACATGCGCGGGAGAAACTCGTTTATATAGTTCGTCATCGTCTGGGATGATTTCTTGTTTAAAGCTCGCTATTTTGCTAATCCTTTTCCAGCAGGAAAAGTATCATTGCACTCAGAATTTCACCACGATCAAGGGATCCTTTAAAATCCCTACCGCTATCAGTTTTGCCAAAAAAGCCAATTCTCTCACTGGGTGCGGGACTTATATTAACGAGGAAGCCATAGCGATGATTAGCCCAGTGGACATCGATACTGCCATCCGGTCCCGGGTATAGGTTCGGGGCATCTAAGACAATTTTTTCCGAGTTGAATATTTTTCCTGCATAATCCGACAAAAAATGGCCTGCTGCTGCAAGCGTCTCAACCTCATAACCTATGCTCCCCTCATCATCCCAATTCTCTTGAAGATCAAGAATCCACTGAGAATCTAGGATTGCCGAACGAATATTGGCCAACTCATCACTTAGATTTTCAGCAATTTCCTGCAACTCACTGATGCTTGCTATTTCGACCGAACTGGATGTCTCAGTTGATGTAATGATGCGCTTAGCATCATTATCATTGACAGATACACTCCGGGATAGCTCTTTAATTTGGGAAGTGTCAACGCCTCGATCCCCAAGATAATAGGCTGCAATTAATCCCGGATCTATATAAGGGTACACTAGGTGTGTAGAAGTTACAAACTGCCAAGCGGGTAACGAATTTGTCAAGTCCTGACCAATTATAAACGCTTGTGATTCTCTAGCTGTTTTGTTTACAAAGTATGGGTGGGCAAGTTTGCCCTGGTTCGGATCAAGCAACAGAACCACACTGTCATCGCTGGGGTTGTGATCAAAATACTCGGTTTTCAAGGTTTATCTCCCTCTCTAACGGTCTCAAGGCCCAGATCAAGAAATTCCTCAAATAGGGCATGAATTTTAGACTTCGATATCTTTCTTTTTACATTAAACTTGGAATTAATATCAAGATCGAGCTGGCATTTATAGATTGTCAAATGCGTATTTTTAGCCACACCGCTAGCGGCCGCTTCGATTTCAAATGAAATATTCTCTATTAGCGACCATTTATTAAATCTGTTGATAACGAGGTCTGTTCCATAGGACTTACTGTCCCGGGGTCTGTTGATTTGAAAATTAAAATCTTTGACTTTTTGGAGGTCCAATTGCAGGTCAGATATGTAGTTTCCAAGCACTTTATGTCCTTCCTCGAAACTTTCCACATATTGCGTCAAGCGGGCACCATGTGCTATTCGTGTGATACTAGGTAAGCTTTTAAGTTTAGACCATTTCTTCACTATGCTACCCATCAGTTTTGATCCGTCAGCGTAAATCCCCCACTCTCTTGGCTGGTTGTCTTTTCCTACCTCCTTACTATTTGCGATAAAATCAATTTTGTTACCTTTTCGAGAAATCCCAAATAGCAAGTTCTCATATTCTCCAACAACATTATACTCTAACTGCTGTGGCTTATTCGAAATATCTGTAGGATTTGCCCCAGTTATCTGGGTCCACCATTCCTCGAGTGGGATTATATCGAGATCTGCTGTAAATGCACTAAAACGCACAGACCGCAAATCCCAAATTGAATCAGCCATATTCTAATCTTCGCCTTACTTCTATGGTTCGCGATCCGCAAAAGTTATTTTCTATCCCCGCAATCTCGTCCATGGAAATTCCAATCCAATTGTTGCGAGTTCTACTAATGTGTTGTACTGGGCACGACGCAATTGGTTTCCCCCAATATTAACGGCGGTTCTAGTAGACATTCAACTACTCCCTACCGCCCCCTCACCATCTTCCATAGGGTTACGGTGCCAATCGCGAGGGTAATGGCTGCCCCACCGACGCGCAGCACTATCAGGATGCCTTCGGCGTCGAGGAAAGAGGGGGTAAATAAAACCCCTCAGGAGAGGGGTTTTGGATGCTAACAATGTTAGAGGGTGAATATTTCTATCGGTTGTTACCTGGGTACGCTATGGTGTCTTGCCATCGAGGGCAGGAGATGAACAGGGATATGAGAGAGTTCCATCTCTGATGGATCATTGGGCAAATCAATATGGTTTGATATCCCGATGAATTCCATTCCAAGAACTTCTCCGGAGGTACCAATATCGGCAGTTATCCAATCTGAAAAGTCCTGGTTGTGACTGAATGTCCCATCCTGGTATTTGATGTAAAATGAATCCACTAACGGGTCATAACTGTACTCTATGTTATCAGCTGTCCAACTGATCAAGGGGCTCATCTCAATTTCCTTTTTCGTATACTGATACGGTTACCACAATTTCCGTGCCATTCTCAATAGTAGTATCGTCAGAGTTCTATTGAAAAGAATTATTATCCGCCCCCTCTTAAGCCCCCTTCCGCCTCCTTAACATTTGAATGACTGTGACGATACCAATGGCCAGGGTAATGGCTGCGCCTCCGATCCGCAGACCGAGCAGCACGCCCTCAGCAAAAGTGAGGGCTGTGCCGGCAACGGTGACCACCATGGCCAGCGCCGGCCGGGTCTGGATCATCCCAGCCGCCTGACAGGGTTCCAAGCGCCCCCATGACATAAAAGGCGGGGACCGGAGGCCTTGCAGCACATCCTTAGGTCACCTGAAAGACGAGCGAAAGGGAAGCGGTGACGGCCGTGCCATTCTCACCGCCGATGGCGATTTGAATCATCTCACCGGAGGCAAAGCTGTTGTTGGCACTGGGGGTGACGCTGTCAATGTCACCGGCCGCCGAACCGACCTGCGTGATGGTGATCGTCCCACCGGTCATTGCCGACCCGGCGTGGTTCTTCAGCGCCACGGTCTCATCGGCAATGGAGAGGGCTGCGTCTATAACGCTGTAGGCAGCTACCAACTTGCAGCCCCACGGCACAACGGCGTAGGCTGTGGCGGAGGTGCCCAGGGTGATCGGCAGCGTGATTATTTTCTGGTCCAGTTGGGCCGCGCTTGAGGCCACCTGGGTTCCATCAATTGAAATTGCCATGGCGCTATCCTTTCTTTACCGGCTGTTTTTTGGCTGCCGGTTTATCGGCCGGCACCGGCACAGGCGACGGCTCCGGGGTCGATGCATGGCCTAATTGCTTGCAGCCGGCCTGCTTGTAAGCCTCAATCTGCTCACGCGAAATGCTGGTCAGTTTGTTAAAAATCGAGCCGTCAGGCCGCTCAAACCGTAGATAAGTTGTTTCCATAGGTTCCTCCAAAGGTGCGGGGAGTCAGGGGGCAGCAGGTGCCACCCCCAATTCCCTCAGGTTCATTGTGCAGTTGATGCTCGCAGCATCTTGGTCTGCCTGGGTCGCAGTGGCGACTTCATCTTAACAGTTCATGCGTTTGAACATGATGGTCTGCCTGGCTTAACCGACTGGTCGGTCTGCCTGGCTATGGTGACGGGTCACTATGGGTTGTTGAAGTTGGCGATCTGTCCCGCTGCATCCGCGGCGGTCTGGGTCAGGACCGCGCCAAACAGCACGTCGGCGACCACCTTGGTGCCCAGATCATCGATGGAGTAGTCGGACTGGACGCGCAGCAGTTCGCTGGCGTACAGCACCGCATCGCTGGTGAACAGCGAGGCTGTCTCCTCGCCCGTTGATCCGGTGCTCCCCCAGTCGATAGACTGGTATGTGGGGATGCCGTAGACTTCGCCCAGAATGCCGGTCACGTTGCCACTGGGCTTTGCGGCGCCGATCTTCTCCCAGGATACGAACTGGTCGAGGCCCAGGATGTTGAGATAGGCGGCCGGCGAAGCGTATAGGTAGACATCGATGCTTGGTGAGGTGGGATCGACACCGATGTCCATGAGCTTCCTGATGCCGGTGCGCAGCTCCGATGCGATGGGCGCGTTATCGGTTGTCAGCGTCACATCGTTGGCCGTGGCCGACTGGATAATGGTGGCGATGTAGTTCTCCACCTTCTTGCCCAGCGCGTAGCCCATGGAACGGGCGTACATGTTGAACAGGTTGGCGCTCTCCTGCACCCGCACGACATCCTCAATGAGTTTCGCGCTGTAGAAGTGCTGGTCGATGGCCAGGTCGATTTTGGCGTCGGTGTTGGCGCCATAAGTGACGGCCGAGCCTGCCGATTTTGAGGAGGCCGTCTCCTCATCCACACGTGGGATGTGCAGGATGTCGCCGCCGTGGGCCAGTTCGGAAGAGAGATCAGTCACCTGATTCTTCAGCCTGAAGGTCCGTTCGGCGTAATCGAGGATGGCGTCGCGCCACAGCTCGGGGATGAAATTGGCGGCCGTTGTTGCCGTTACGTTTGGCATTTAATGTGCTCCTATCGGTACAGTGTTATCGGTACTGGGACAGCCGGTCGTTGTGCGTGTCGCGGTGCTCCTGGCTGGTCATGGTCGACAGGGGCTTCATACGGTTGGCCTGCCCGCCTGCGCTGGGACGACGACTATCGGTACCGGGTTTAATGGGGGTTTCCTTCAAAAAATCGGCCACAAGGGTCTCGGCCTCGGGCAGCGGCTGGCTGTCGATGGTCCCGCCGAGGTAGTCAGGCACCTGCTCCTTGAGCATGTCTCTGCGGGCAGCCTGGTAGCTGCGCCAATTGTCGGCATCGGGCAGAGCCTGGCTGAGGTCGTCCATGGCGGACTGGCGTCCCTCCACGGCGGCGGCCAGCTCCTGCTCCAGGGCCTTGATGCGGGCGTCGCGTTTGCCAAGCCGCGCTTTAAAGGCGGGGTAAGGTATGGATGCGGGCGCAGGTGATTGTGGCTGGACGGTGTTATCGCCACCGTTGGCGGGTTGCGTTTGACCCTCAGCAGTGTTGGTTGGTTGTGTCATTTTAACCTCTTGAGTGAGTTGTTGCGGGGATGCTTGTGAATGCGCTGGCGCATCATGTTTACCTCGTTTGTGAGTGGGTTTGGATGTTGGATAGTGGATATTGGATGACCGGCGCCATTATTCAGGCGCCGCCATGTCGCCGCGCTGGTAGGCGGCCTCGTAGACATCGGGTCCCAGGCGAAAGGTTGTCCGCCGGGGAAATTGCCGCGTCGCTACGCCACCGCAGCAACCGCAGGTGAGGTGGTCCGGCCTTGCGGCAATCGGTACCGTTACCTCACGCGAGGTGTCGCAGGCAGAGCAGTGGAAATCGTAACGGGGCAATTGGTCTCCTTTTCGTTTACGTGCCAGGTGGCTTTTGGGGCGTCCACTGACGCAAAAAAGGTCCGGGGCAGAGCGGTTCTGACTCTACCACGAACCTTTTGAATGTCAAGACCCGGCGGATCAGGCCGAGGATCGCAGTGGCGATTCTACAAGTCGTAGACTATTACCGCCACCTTAACTGCCATGAAATTGGCGGGGGCAAGAATTAGGGGCAACCACAAAGTGATCAACAGGTTAAATTTTTAGACTGGCGAGGCGTTGTTGGGAGGGGGCGCATTACAGTATGCCCCTTCTCCGAGTAAAAATCTAGCAAGGGGGACGGGAATGATATTATTATTTCATTTCTGGTTTGTTAGCCTCAACAAGTTTTGCATTCAATGCTGCGCGTTTTGACTTGAGAATTGCTGGCTGGACGAAATAAAAATCAAATAGAGATTCAAGTACATCAAGATTCCATTCAGATTCACCTGGTTCAACTGGCAAAATTTCTCCTGTATTTGAACTCTTTATTGGGTGTGCTGCAAAGTTTCCTAGGTTGCGTATTGCATCAATAGACTCTGCGAGGTGACTTGGCAATTGATTGCTATCTATCACTTGCTGTATTTCATCGGCAAGGTTTCCCGGGCTAACGTTTGCATGCTCTCTTAATAGATGCTGCAAGCAGCGACGACTCAGTGCCGCACTGGCCTTGGGACTATCATCGAGCACCATACAAGCCTCATAATAGTCAGCCGATATGTCTTCTGGGATTTCCGGTCCAATTGGCTCTCGGCTCATCATTTTTGGGCGAGCTAAATAAGCAGCAGGAAAGGTTGTTATTGATCCAGGGCCATTATCCACTTGATTTCTATTCCCAGATATTATCCAAATGATGATTTTGTTGCATTCTGGACACTTGTCATGGAGCACACCCCAATCGTTCTCGGCATCATTACCAATATAATTCTTCCTACCGCCGTGAAAAAATGATGTATGACAATGAGGGCATTTCATATATAATTCCTGTTAATAATAACACATCCGGTAGTATGGGCGGGAATCTTTTATTTATTTTAGATCTTAGCATCCAAAGCTTTAAGAAGGCGAGGGCCAATTTCAATTGCCCAGATTGTAGATCTGGCGTCATTACTTTCTGCGTGAACCGCATTATTAAGGATTACTATCAGATCAAGTAATACCGAAGACTCTTGGTGACCAATAATTTCTGTATTTTTAAGTATTTGGATCAACCTGCCAACACCTTGCCTCTCCGTTCCGATACCATGCGATTTTGCAATTTTCTTTATTCGAGATTCAATTTCAATGCGAAGCCCGGCAAGTGCAAAAGCTGGATCACTGGTGGAAACTTGTTGAAACGAGTATTCGTGTAGTTCATCATCTGGTATAGGATCCGATACTAATCCAATCTCCTCCGCCCGTTCTGTGATCCTTTCAATATCTCTGAATTGGACTTTGAAACCACCGGGCAATTCTAAGGATTTAAGAAGAGGAGCAATCCAGGGCAATATTGAAATAATTATCAAAACCAGCGAGGTAGCATCAATTGTAATTGTCGCAGACAAAGTATTCGCTACTGCCAGTGACAACGTGAGGATCGAAATTAGGATTCTTGTCAGCATATCTATCCACGGGAAAAGTTCTTTTTCGCCATTAATGGCGGTCCAACATAAGGGTGACCAAAATTACTAGACCTGTGCCAATTATCAAAGCCTCCACTCCCCCTTCCCCTACTCCCCCAACCTCTTTTATGTACCGCCACCGCCGTTAAGCAGCAGCCCCATATTTTCCCCGACACAATGGCCGGGACAGGCCGGCTGGGTGATCTGACAGGCAAGACACTCACCCCGAGACTGCGTCTCTCCCCTCTCTCTAGAAAGAGGGGCTGCTTCGGTGTCGCTTTGCGACCTGTGCAACTACAGATGCCGGAACAATCATGACTATAAGTAGTAACAATATTGCTTGGATATACATATCTAGATATGTGTATTAGTATGGTTAACTTGAAATCAGCAGAAATTGAATGGGATTAATGAAGAACAAAATAAAATACGCTAAAGGACCTTTCGGGAAGCAACGCGTTGTGGAAGATTTTCTGCCGGCACCTGAAAATTTGATCTTCAAAGAAGCTACAACCAAGGTCACTCTTAACCTGAGCGACCACAGTCTTGAATTCTTCAAGGATGCGGCAAAAAGGAATAATGCAAGTTATCAGAGAATGATCCGCAATCTCCTGGACATTTATGTCCAAAGGCAAATGGCGAATCGTCCCTAGAACAGCTGTCGCCCGCCCCCCACATTTCTGTGAAGTCGCCGCTACCACCCGCCTGGTCCCGTAGCGGCTCGATCAATTCGGCGGCCCGAGTGACGGCCGCCTCCCGTCTCCCCTCACTTTTGGCAAGCCTGTGTGATGCCGATGTGCGACTCGCCTCTGCGGCCCAATAGGCCTCGTCATACAGCTGCTCCAGGATATCGCGGAGGGTCAGGTCCATAGGGGAAGGATCAGTGAGCAGTTATCAGTTGTCGGGGGCCACTTCTCAGTGAACGGTTTTCAGTGGGGGAGGCTCATACTTCGACAGGCTCATCCTTCGAGAGCCTCAGGATGACCTTGGGCTTTCAGGATGACTTAACTGTTTCTGCGGACACCGACCGGTTCACCGCCAGGTTACTCCGCACCTGTGTCAACGCCTCCTCAGCGCTGGCGAAGCCGTCGGGGTTGCGGGCCAGCAGCAGGTCGGTGATGGCGGTAAGGCCGCGCTCGAGGTCCCAATCGTGGCGGGCACGCTCTTCGCGGGGCGTGATAGGAAACTCCACCTCGGCAAAGTTGGTGCGGCGCGGGGGCAGTGTGCCCGGCAGGCCGGCCGCCTTCCAGACCGCCTGCTCCTTTTCATAGAGGTCGTCGTCTACCTGGCGCCAATGGGCCACGTCATCTTCCCGGCGCTCAAGCAGCTCGATGTTGCGGATTTTCAAGCTTTCGCCGGACGGCTGATCGCCCGAGTCGGCGAACTGCACCGACAGCCCGATGTTCGCAAAAACGTTTTCCAATTCCGCCCGGATGTAGGCCACTGCCTCAGCCATTTTCGCCGGTGGCGAGATGGCCTCCAACGTCGCGCCGGCAGGCAGCATGATGGTCTGATCGACCCCCTTGACAATCTTGGTGTCCTCATTGACGCCGGTGACGACCCACTGCCCCATCATGGAATAGCGCACTCCCAGGCGCATTTCAGTAAGCGCCACATTGATGGCGATGTTGGCATCAAGCAGCGGTTGGCCGTAGCCCCAGCGCCAGTACTCCCTACCTGAGCGCAGGTTCACCGTGACAAACGGCAGCGTCCCGCCCGGCAGCGGATTGACATTATCGGGATTTTCGGGGTTGGGTTTGGGCCGGCCGTTGCTGTCCAGCACCGCATGATGCTCGGCGCTCCACAGCACCCATTCCAACCCGGCGTCGCGGCTAAGATCGGCTGAGGGGGCCGTCACCTGGTAGACGATGGCGGTTGGCCGCAGGGGATCGTTGTCGAAATACGGCAGGTAGTCCCAGATCAGGTCGTAGTCCATCTGCCCGTCGCGCACCACCGGCTTGATGAGCAGGGTGCCGATGAGGTTGGCGATGCGCTCGGCCTCCTTCATGAACTGCCAGCGGCGGAGGGGACGGTAGCCTTTGGGCCATGCGGCCACGCCGTAATTCGGCTGGCGCTTATAGACCAGCGCTATGCGCCGGATGGCCCGATCGATGATATTCTGGTTGGCGTTGGGCACGCTCGACTGCACCACACCTTTGGGGTTGGTGAAATAACCACGGGTGAGGGATTCAAGATTACTGCCTTCGTAGGCGTCGAGCAGTGTGCCCCGCGCCTGCATGAAGGCGGTGTGGTGCCGGGCCTTTTGCAGCAGGGTCATCTCCCGCATCCATTCACGGGGCAGCTGCGGCAGCGTATTAATAAAGGTGATCATGGTTCCTCGCGTTAGACATTATGGGTTGCGGAAATAATGTTAAGGTCCAGCGGACCTTTACCAGATGGGGGCCGGATCGTAGGTCACCCGGCGGCTGGTAATGGGGAAATTATATTCGATGGCATAGCCGGCCGCATCGGAGGCGTGGGTTCGCGCGGGATCCCGTTTGTCCACTTGATCGCCCGACCAGACACAGCTCTCCAGATCACGGATCAGATGCGGGCAGCGCCCCGGCGCTATGGTCAACTGCCGCTCCTTCAGCAGCCGGTTAACGGCATTGACCCGCGATCTCACAGGGGGCTGCATGGCATGCGTCCGCAGCCGAAATCCGGACTGCCGCAATATCTCATGGTCCGATCCGGTCGAGCTGGTATGCCGGGCGCGGCCACTGGGATCGGGGTACACGGTGATGCCGGGGTAGCGCTGATTAAGGCGGTCGGCCAGCTCAAAAGTGGTGGCGTTGAACAGACGAATCTCATCGATAAAATGAATCCAGCGCGGACCCGCCACAAATAGCTCGGCCGTGAGATAGTCCACATTGAAGTCGATGCCGCAGGAAACCGGCAGTCCGCCGTGGTCCATGGGCGCAAGATGGATCTCCCGATCGAAGGGACGATAAACCCTGCCCGTGGTCAGATTGACAAATTGGCCCTCAAGATAGGCGGCCTGCATCTCTTCGGTAAACGCCGACCGCAAAGTGGCCAGGTAGTGCGGCGGCAGGTGGATGTTGTCGCTCGTTCTGGCCGTGACCACGCCCACATCGTAGCGGGACTCGTCATTGATAGCCACTTCGTAGCCCCAGTTCATGGTTTCAGGGGTCCCGGTAAGAAACAGCTCCCGCTGGGGGGCAGCAGGATGTCTGACTCTGGCCAGCATCTGGTTAAACACCACCCGCGGCTGGATGAACGGTTCGTCGATGCCCGCCCATGCCAGGTTGGGTCCCTTGAGACCATCGGGTGAGTCGCCCGAGCCGATCCAGATATGGCCGTCCCAGTTCGAAATGTGGAAGGTGTGATCGGAATGGTGATGCGTATAGCGGATGCCGGCGCCATCGAGAAGCGCCTCCAGCGTTGGAATAATGGTCCGCTTGGCAATGGGGTAAGACGGCGAAACATACTGACCCGGCAATCCGGCATTGCGGTAGGAGAGCAAAATAGAACGCATGGCGCCGATGTGGGTCTTGCCGGAGCCGTACCCGCCCACCAGCAACTTGATGAAGTTGGGCAGCTCCCACCACGCCCTTTGAGGTGGCAACATGCGCCGCTTGTCGAGGAAGAATTTCAACCAATCTCCACAACCTCATCGCGATAGCGAGACACTCTGTCCGGAGCTTGCCGGGGCTTGCCCTCCACCCTGTCGAGTATAATTTCGATGGCCTTTTTGTCGCCGGTTATGGCCAGGGCCACCAGTTGCCGGGCGATGATTTCCTGTGCCGAGCGCCCCTCCCCGCCTGCTTCCCAATCGTCGCCTGGCTCCTCCAGGGCTGCGGATATATGGTCTGCCCACGTCATCCCGCGCAGATCCAGGGGTTGGTCTGCGCGGGCTACCGGGGTGGGGTCGGTTTCGAGGTTGGATGACGGGCCGGAGTTGGGGTAGGACATGGGGCAATCGTACCGCACCCTCGAATCAGTGTCAACAGTTGGGCTGCATGGGAGACGCAACGGGTCGGGACCGTGGCGGATGCTGAAAGATTATCTACTCTCTGCGGAGAGCGTCGCGTAACCGTTCCCGGCATTTTAGGCCAGGGAACAAACTCCGCGCGGACGCGAACGCTACAACCGTATGGACAGGGTCAGGCCAGCCCAGTGGCGACCGAGATCGATTTGCGGCTCGACGGAAATTCCCGACATCAGCCGGCCGTATTTATAGCGTACGGCGTCACGTTTGCGCTCTATGGTGGTGATGCCGTGTATGATATCGTACAGGATGCCCCCGGCGACCAGCCCCACACCGGCAAGCAATAGGAGTGGCTGCCCCGGCTTGGAGTCCCGGAAAATTTCATGCAACTGGTAGGTGGTATCGCCTGCTGACAGTTGACGGGGGATTTTCTCGTAGCGCCTTTCTTTATCGACGCCGGAGTTGAGCACGAACAGCTCAAAGTCCGATTCGGGAAACGCGCCTTTTTCTGAGCCGGTTACGCCCGCAATGATACTGGCTGCCCCAACGACCACAGTGCCCACAATTATCAGGCCCGTTTTCTTTTCGCCGGCGTAGAAGTGGATCATTCCCGGCAGCGGAATCGCCGACAGTGCCAATCCGACAGTGAGCCGCCGGTTCATATCGCGATACTCTTCGAATGTCATCTCCGCCGGGACAGGGGTGAGGGGCGCTTCATTAAGGATATCACCACCTACGGCCTGACCTGCCGCTGCCCCCGGAAATATGGCGGACGCCGCAATCATCGCCACGCCAGCCCATGTTTTAGTCCATTTCATGTCAATCTCCCGCCACAGTGGCTAAAGCTCCAATGTTCAGGAATGTAGAGAACTAATCTGAAGAAAGCCAGAGCTGTTACCGTACCGGTCCGAAAATCGTCTGCATGGGGCAATAAAAAAACTCCGGTTTGTCCTGAGGGTTTGGCGAAAAAGGCCCGGATGCCCCTCTGGCGGCGCTCCGGCGAATTGACTCGGGACTCAGGCCACGGCTTTTACTTCCCTGGCCGACCAAAGTATCTGCCCAAGTATAGGGCCCTGCTCAGCCGTGGCAATCAATCTCAGTTGGACTCTGGGAGGTTCACCTCTTCGCGCATCGACGCAACTGCGGCTTCAGCCATTAAAAGCTTCTATCACCCCATAGTCCCCGGTGGACTATCAAATAAAGTTTTGTTCGAGCTAATAGACAAATAATAGTTAAATGAACTTGATCTGAAATATATATTTACCACTCGTCCGCTTACTTAAATCTCTTGATCAGCCCCAAAAATTCATGGGGGCTTAACTCCTTGGAAACAAGTTTCGCAAGATCCGGAGCTTTGGCTGAAGTGGCTATCATCCGGTTGTTATCGTTGGACACCAGAGCAATTACGTTGACCGTTTTTATCTTAAGGCCGGTGCGGTCAATGGCGTACGCAGCGGAAAGATAGCCTGCCATCAGCACCTCTTCGTAGTTGTTCCTCCTGCTGGGAAGGGTCAGGTTGAAGGTCAGATTATCTGTGCCCCTGCCTTCCAGATCAAAGGACACCTGGTCGCCCGAAACACGGTAATGCTGAAGGTTGCGCATCACCTGCAGAAAAAAGAGGACGTTAGCCTTGGCCACCGAGACCGAAAACGCCAACAGTATGACCGCAAATATCAATGACGACTTTCCGCTGCTTTTGCTCAACTGTTTCATCTGTGCTCCCTGGTAACTCGTTTGAGATTACAGCCAATTGGTGCCGTAAAATTAACATGCCATTTGCTATCGCAGGCTACCTTAATTTTATGTATCTTTTGGCCTGTATGCTCTATTTTAGATTTGCACTCACAGTCCGCTGCAACGCGCTCTATCCGGCTCCGCGAGGAGCTGGCTCAGCTCCAAAAAACGGCGCCCTCCCCTGTTGAGTGAACGTTCCAAATCGGCCTTGCTGCTGGGAGCCACGGGACTCGTTGGCGGACATTGTCTAAAACAGCTCCTTGACAATACTGCTTATGGGAGGGTCACCGTATTAGCCAGACGGCCTACGGTCATCGAAAATGACCGGCTGGATTGGCAGGTCATAGATTTTGAGCGGCTGGAGGAGCAAGCGGAACGGTTTCAGGTGGATGCCCTGTTCTCCTGTCTGGGGACCACCAGAAAAAAAGCAGGTTCGGCCGAGATGTTCAGGAAAATTGATTTTGAGTACGCGCTGACCGGCGTCAGACTGGCCCAAACAATGGGGACGCAGGCCCTAATGCTTGTGACCAGCGCCGGAGCAAATAGCAGGTCGCCCTTCCTGTATATGCGCACCAAAGGAGAACTCGAAGACGCTATTGAGGATCTTGCCATCGGCCGGAAACATATCTTCAGGCCAAATTTACTATTGGGGGAACGGGCTGAAAATCGCCGGGCGGAACGAATCGGGATTGCATTGATGCGTATCCTCACCCCCGCCCTCGGGGGACCGCTGAAGCGCTACCGCCCCATTGAGGCCGAGACGGTCGCCCGTGCCATGGTTGCGGCCTCGCTGACCACCGGGAACGGCACGACCGTTCATGCTTCTATGGATATGGCCGCATTCGCTACCTGACCCCGACCGCACGGATCGCAAATAGCCTTAATGATTCCAGTGGACCGTCCGGGATGCAGGATCGTAAACGAGCACATAATGCTTCAAATGGTTCTCGTGATCCACAAACGTGTATACGATGTCTTCAATGGTGAGGCCGGTCAAGCGCGATACATCGGCGACCGACCACGCCATGCGGCTTTGACCCTGTGACCTGGAACTGGTCATATCCTTCCGTAGAGCCTGACGCATTTTAAGATAGGCTGGCCCCACACTCATGAATGATCGGGTCCCGGCTGATAAGAATCATGAATATGGGGATGCTGAGAGATTGTTGACATACGGGAAATCTCCAATTTTGAACATGCCTGCCGGTCTTATTCATAGCTCGATTCGTTTACGGACACCCGCTTTTGCAGTACGCGATGCCCCCACAAATGTGGCAGCACCTGGATTCATGGTAGCCGCACAAAGGTGAGTCGAGACCCTCAAGCTCTCTGCATGCCGGGCAGTCTCCAGGTGCGCTGAGAGCGTTAAGAACGCCGGCGCCCCATATTTCCTGCACAATATCTTCAGGCATTGCAGCGGTATCCCCGTAAATGGAGAGGAGATATTCCCAGCGGTCTTCCCTGCTCCAGCGAGAATAGGGCTTGAAACCGGCTGTTAACCCTGGGAGGGCGTCAATATAAGGAGGTAGCGATGCTTTCTCCATATTGCCTTCTGGAATAAAATCACCTACATTCAAGGAGATATTATGGTACATCATTGTTGATAATCCTTTTAAAGCTTGTTCATATTCATAGATAATTGTACATTTCTATAGATATGCAGTCAAGACTTATTTACATTTCGGAGAAAATATATGCCTGATACGGTATTGGCAGGGCGAATCCGCATGGTAAGAGGCAGCATGACCCAGGCGCAATTTGCCAACCGCACCGATCTATCACGACAGTCGATGATTAACTACGAAGCAGGCAGGACCATCCCGTCAACAAGTCACCTAAAGAAAATTGCGCTGGCATCCGGCGTCGCTGTGGCCTGGCTGTTGGGCGACATCTCGGACCTGCCCCCTGGCGCCTTCATCATGCTGCCCGCTGATGCGACCCTGCCTGCCATTCCAATTCTTTCCGAAGGACAGGCCGGGGATATTGGGCAGGAACCGCTGCAACTCAATATGCTGCCTCTTGAGCATCAGAAAGCGTTGAAACCGCAGGAGGGATCGGGCAAATACTGGGAAGGCGACAACGAATACTGGTTGACCCGGCCCGCCGACGTGCGCGATCTCACGGCCTACAGTATGCGCGTTAAAGGCGATTCCATGTCTCCCAAGCTGGAAGAGGGCCAGCTGGTGGTGGCCAGCCCAATCAAACAGGTTTATTCCGGAGACCTGGCGGTTGTAAAAATCAAGGACGATGCCGTGCTGCTGAAGGTGGTCTATTTTCGCAATGGGAAGGTTGAACTGCGATCCTTCAATCCTGCGCATGAAACAAAAATATTTGATCGCGAGGACATCGAATTCATGAACAAAATTGTCTGGCTAAAACTGTGAGGTAACCCGTGCGAATACTTTTATCCTCTATCATTTTCACGCTGCTGGCAGGCTGCTCCCTGGTCGAGAGCGAACCGGGGCCACAGGCGGAAATCGTCATCACCGATGTGATGCAGGAAACGACGGATTATGGGCCGGTTCCCCTGCAGCTGTTGGTCCATAATATAGGCGATGCCGGGGCAGCTGAAGTTCTGGTGCGGTCTTACTCGGTAAAATCGGGCCATGATTTGACGGCTGGTGCCGTGACTTACTTTAGTCCGGACAGCGGAATCGCACCAGGCGACAGCGCGTATGGACAGGCAGTGTTATGGGGCATCTCATCACGCGCGGAATACAATACGATCCGCTATTTCATTGATTGGACATCACAGGACTAAAACTGCGCTAAATCCGCAATCGAGCCAGCATTAAGCCAAACAGAATCTTTGCATTCAGGTACGTTCATGTATACATTCATGTCAAAACATGTATATGATAAGCACCAGAGCCTTTTTGGATGGTCCCCTATATGAAACTGGAGAACCAACAGCCTTTAGAAAGCGAGACATGAATATTGGAGACACTGGGTAACAGAATCAGGGGCGCCAGGGGCGGTTTGACGCAGGCGGAGTTGGCGGCCAAAGCCGGCCTCTCCCGGCAATCTATCAACAAATACGAAGCCGACAAGACCACCCCATCAGCGAATGCACTGGCCCGCATAAGCCAGGTGACCGGCATCAGTCTGGACCACTTGCTCTGGGGGAGCGGTGGCGCCGTCACCAAACGGACAGACCGGCCCTACGAGGCCCGTTTCCTCCCACCCGCAGACGCTTCCATGCCGCCCATCCCCATTTTGTCTGAAGGGCAGGCCGGCATGCTGGGAGAGGAACCGCTACAGCTCAACACGTTGCCAATTGAGCATATCCAGGCACTCAAAAAGTATGCGGGGTCGGGTCTTTACTGGGAAGGCGACAATGAGCTCTGGCTCACCCGGCCTGCCGATGTGCGCGACCTGACCGCTTACAGCGTGCGGGTCAAGGGGGACTCGATGCTGCCCATGTTCCGACCGGGGCAGCATGTGGTGGCCAGCCCCATCAAGCAGGTTTACTCCGGTGACGCAGCGGTGGTGAAAATCATTGAAGATGCGGTGCTGATCAAAACGGTGATCTTCGAGCGGTCAAAAATCATCCTCAAGTCGTACAACCCGGCCCACGAGGACATGTCTTTTGAGCGTGACGAGATAGAGTTCATGGACAAGATCGTCTGGGTGAAGATGTAGGGCCATGGGCAGAGTTCGGAATCTCTGCTCGCCGCTTCACCATGGCCGGGCAGGAAGGCAGATTCCTCTCCCGAATAATCGGGATCGGAATGACAGATGGAATATCGGAGGGGCATGGTGAAGTCGCAATTGCGACCGCCACCGCGACGTTGGGGAACAGGGATTCGAACCCCGACCTAAGGATTCAGAGTCCTTTGTCCTGCCGTTAGACGATTCCCCATGAGAAAGCGGCTCAAATGGACCTTCACCGGTCCGGAGCACCCGTTGCGCCGGCTACAGTTTAATCATCCGTGAGGGAGGCGGACAACAGCGTTAAAGGTGCTCAAGGCCCTTTAGAAACCGGAGCAAATCGGCCTCTTTCATGAAGACCACCGCCACCCGCGCAATTCGCGGAAGGTTCTGCGCGTCCACTTCAAAGCGGTAGTGTGTATCCAAATCGGCGGTTTCCATGCGCACGTCCACGGTGTAACCGCTGGTGGTAATGGCCAGCATGGGGAAGAAATTTCGCTGCCGCAATACCGGCACACTCCCGCGGGGAAAATAGCGCTCCCAGCTCATGTCGGGTGAGTCGATGATGGCGGCCCTTATGCGCCCCTCCTGATCGAGCAGCTGCACAACGGGGATGATGCGAAAATCGCCTCTGGCGATGCCGGCCAGCAGGCTGGGCGAGAAATTGAATTTGCTTTTATCGTAGGTGAAGAAGCGCAGGCGTCCCTGCTCCCGCGTGGCCACGTATGGCAGGGCGTACAGGAGGTCTTCCACCAGCGTCATTTTAATGCGATAGCTGACGGGGATGTTGAGGTAAATCCGGTTGTTGTCGTAAGGATCGACCTCCATGGCCAACTCTCCCAGATCCGCCTCGTAGGGGTTCTGCGCCACGCGCTGGATGAGCTGTTCAAACAGCGCCGTATGCCGAGCCCGCTCGGCGGGCAGCGAGCCCTCCCCTTCAAGGCTGAATTCACGATAGTAGACGTTGCCCGCCTGCCGGGTCCCTTTGGGCTCCTGCTGAAATCCGGAGTAGACATCCATGGCCTGTTCCAGATCGTCCAGGGCCAGCAGCATTTCCCGGGATACGGCAGGGGCCTGATCTCCGTAGCGCAACGTGGGATCGAGAAAATCGACCTCGGCTTGAGATGCGGCCCTCTCCTGAGCTGTAACCGGAGACTCTAGATCGACGGCGCTGAAATAGTCGAGTCCCATCATCATCTCCAGCACTTTGGAAGTTAGCTTCCGGTTGACTTCCGGGATCTGGCCGTAGGGCGCCTCCACAGTGGCCGCAGCCAGATTGGTCCAGTCCCGCAGATCGAGCAGCTGCAGATCAATTACCAGCAGGGCGCCACGCCGGTGATAGGACCCCATCAGCAGCAGCGAATTGCTTACTTGTCCCGTGATGCCTCGTCCTTCTCTCGCTTCCAAAAATGGCCGGATTGATCCGGCATCCCTGGCTTCAATCCTCTCCTCCGGCTCCATTTTAAGCAGCACCATGTCTTTCAGCGCCTTGGATAGCCAGTCGAGGCGGTCGTCCCCTTCGAGATTGTCAAAGTCTATAACATACAGGGTTACTTTTTGCTGGGGCCCGGGCAGCTGTCCATTCAGTGGCGCAACCAACGTTGCCACCAGGAAAAGAGCTATCCATTGCCTGGCCTGAGTTCGCCTCACTCTTCAATCTCTCCAGATTCCTTATTTGGTTGTGAATCTTTTTCGGTTTCCCGAAGCGTGCCCTCCTCTGGCACAGCCTGAGGAATCATCGCAACACTTTGGGCCAGCTCGTCGCCTTTGTCAGGCGCATCTCCAACCAATGGTTCGTCAGCAGGCAGTAAGGTAATGGCGACCCCCCCGCCTAACCGCGCCAGGAAATTATAGCCGAAAGCTCCTATCACGGAAAACAGGGTCGCGAAGATGGCATATATTAACCCCGTGAACAGACTGGCGAAGAGAGCGCCTGCCAAGCCTATCTGACCCGCCCCGTCGGGAACATCATAATACTCGCTGACCATATTCATCGCCATTGAGCCGGCCAGCAGGTACAGCAGCAGCGCGGCCACAAATCCCAATAGCCAACTGAGCGGAAACATAGTCCGGGCCACTGACCAGGGATCAATACGTGAAATAAGTTGGCGGGACATAGGCCGGAATATAGACCGGCGGAGCAAATAATCTCAAAGGGTTTCCGTTCCGCGTAAAAGGCGTCTAATGCGCCAATTTTCAGGTAGCACTGTCCGTCCGCCAGGGACTCATATCCGGCCGCATTCAATGCCGGCGCTACTTTTCACTTGAAGGGCATCCATTTCCACACTACTATTCACCCTAACGAATCCAACTATGTTGCCAGGAACTTGCGCAGGGCCACCAAGTTCCTGTTTTGTATAGGGCTAAACCGGGAGCACGTATGACTGCTGGCGAATTTCTCAATTTGTGGACAGCGAACATCAGCAACTGGATGGGCACTCTGCTGATTCCTATTCTTCTGGGCGCAGGATTTTATGTGACCATTCGTATGCGCTGGATTCAGCTGCGCAAATTGCGGCACAGTTTTGAGGTTATCGGGGGCAAGTATGACAACCCCGATTCCGTGGGCGACGTGACCCACTTCCAGGCCCTTTCTGCGGCCCTGGCCGCCACCATCGGCATCGGCAATATTGCCGGCGTGGCCCTGGCGGTTCGCCTTGGGGGCCCGGGTGCCCTGTTCTGGATGTGGGTCACGGCGCTATTTGGTATGGCCCTGAAGTTCGCCGAGGCGACCCTGGCGCTCAACTTTCGGGAAGTCCATGAGGACGGTTCCGTCAGCGGGGGTCCCATGTACTATATCGAACGCGGCCTGGGCGCCGGGTGGAAACCCCTCGCCATGATATTTGCAACCCTGGCGGTCACCTGTTCATTTTTCACGGGCAATATGAATCAGGCCAACACCATCGCCCAGACTGGCACGGCTTTTAATGTTCCCACCTGGATGACAGGTTTTGTCATCGCTTTTTTAGTCGGTCTGGTCATCATTGGCGGGATCAAGCGCATCGCCACGATGGCGAGCCGGTTGGTGCCCACCATGGCCATCCTCTACGTAGGTGGCGCACTGTTTGTGCTGTTCTCCAATCCCGGCGCTATCCTGCCGGGTTTCGCCACCATTTTTCAACAAGCCTTCTCACTGGAGGCGGGCTGGGGCGGCCTTATTACGGTGATCATGTGGGGCATCAGGCGCGGCCTATATTCCAATGAGGCGGGTCAAGGCTCCGCGCCCATTGCCCATGCAGCCGCCAAGACGGATGAACCTGTGCGGGAAGGCGTCGTCGCCATGATGGGGCCATTTATCGATACCCTCGTCATCTGCACCATGACCGGCCTGGCCATCATCACAACCGGTGTGCTGGAGACCACCACAGCCACCGGTGCGGCCCTCACGCTCGCGGCTTTCCGGGCAGGCTTTGCCTTCGCTCCGGAAATCGGCAGCCTCATCGTCAATGCATCGGTGCTGCTGTTTGCCTACACCACCATTGTTGCCTGGAGTTACTATGGCGACCGGTCCATTACCTACCTCGTGGGACCGCATGCCGTTAAGCCGTACCGTTGGGTCTACGTCGGGTTTTGCTTTCTCGGCGCGGTACTCCCGTTGGTCTTTGTTTGGAATATTGGCGATATCGCCTTGGCGCTTATGACGATCCCTAATCTTATTGGCGTCGTCCTGCTGACCGGCACACTTAAGAAATTCAGCGATGACTATTTCTCCAGAAAACACCTTACCTATCAAGATTATTTGCAGCAGCAGTCCAGTTAGACTTCACGGAGATCAACGGATGAGGATGACGGGTTGAGTCCGCAGCGCCCTGAGCTCGATTTCGTTATCGACATCGCCAAACGGGCTGGCGCCACCCTCATGGAATATTTCGGAGCCGGGCCCACGGTCAGGCACAAAGGGACCGTCAACCTCGTCACCGACGCTGATCTGGCCAGCGAAAAGATCATCACCAGCGCTATCTCCGGCGTTTATCCCGGGCACACCATCATGGCCGAGGAGGGCTCTCCCGAAGCCAACGCCTCCAACGCCTATCGGTGGATCATCGATCCCCTCGACGGCACCACCAATTATGTCCACGGCCTGCCGCTGTTTGGCGTCTCCATCGGCCTGCAATTCGATGGGGAAACGGTGCTGGGAGTCGTCTACAATCCGGCCATGGACGAGCTGTATGCCGCCAAATCCGGTGGCGGCGCAACCTTGAACGGCCGCCCCCTATCCGTCAGCGGGACGGACGATCTGCAGCAGGCCCTGTTCGTCACCGGTTTCCCCTACGTCCACGACGATCTCTATCATCGCAGTTTCGATCTGTTTCACGAGATGTACAATCGCGCGCGGGGAGGCCGCCGTCTAGGGGCCGCAGCCCTCGACTGCTGCTATGTCGCTGCCGGACGGTTTGACTTTTACTACGAGGCTAACCTGAAGCCGTGGGATCTCTGCGCCGGTGACCTGATCTGCCGGGAGGCAGGCGGCCGCACCAGCGACTGGTCGGGTGGAGCGCTGCCGTTCGATGGCCGCAGGGTGCTGCTTTCCAACGGACACCTGCATGAGGCGGTACTGGAGTTCATGGCGGAGGAGGCGTTTAGGGGGTTGATGTAAGCGGACCAAAGATCTAACTTTGGGTGTTAGAAGGTGTACCCGGCTGTAGACTCCAATAAGTATATTGTCAAAGCATCATGGACAATAGGCATACCATACGTTGGACTGTATTAGGGTTGGCATTTGCCCTCTATACATCGGGTTGCCTGGATACTATACAGCCGCCGGACACTGACGATCCATCATTGAACGTTGACACGGCGGATGTAAACATCCCTGTCAAGTTAATATCTCCTCTAGATAGAGCATACTTCGAGGGAGGAGACCAAGTATTGTTTGCTTGGCGTCCACTCGAAGACGAGGCCAGCTATACCCTCATTCTGGCTCGAGATTCAAACTTCACAAGTTTGTACGACTCAATAACTACAATCGATACGGCCGCTACTCTCTCTCTCGGGCAAGGCCCATATTACTGGCGCGTGGTCGCCACTAATGACCGCGGAAATTCTACCAGTGACTACCGGCTGATTGGTGTGGATGTGTTTACCAGCCACTACCCCAATTTGCGCCGAGCTTACAGTATCGACCCCGCCCATATGTTTGAGAGCAGTGGAGGAGGTTACAAAATATTTCTCGTGTCTCACCGGCCGTATGGAATAGGCCAGATTTTGTCAATCTCAAGTAGCGGTGGTGTATTCAGTGAAAAAATATTTTGGGAGAATAGCGCTTTTCTGGAACTTGCCAATGTAATTCAGCACGAAAATGGCGATTTTACTTTAATTGGGACGCAAATATGGATGATTGACCATTACGGGGGCACCATAAAATTCAATAGCAATGGTGATCTCATCTGGGAGACGATACTCCGCGCCATACCACAGTGGTTTAGCGCTGATGTCCACCTCAATCATGGTACCATTGCCTCTAGCGATGGCCTTATAGTGACGGGCTGGGGTAATGCTGTCCTCAAAGAGGGTGAACCAAAGGAATCAGCCATGTATCTGGCAAGTCTAGACTCCCAAGGTAAGTTATTGAAGGAACAGTTTCTGAGCAGAAACAGCGCCGCTGGTTTATACGTGCATTACAATGGAGACACAACTTACACGGTGCTGGCGAGTTGGTACTTTGAAAACGAGGCCGCCCTGATGCCAGCCATTCTAACCGTAGACGATTCACTTTCCGTTCAATCGGTCATTCCCATTTCGGGTATTGGGGAAGAAATAGTGATTGTCAGACCTCTTGAGAATAATCAAATTCTTGTTGTCCTTTACCGAAGTCCTACCGAGCCTTTACAGTTGCTAAAAATGGATCTACAGGGGAATGTAGTATCCAAGGTAGTTATCGCCCTCCCAAGTAATGTTGCCTTGTTCGACGTGCAGCCAACAGCTTCTGGGGGATTTGCCGTAACAGGTCATATTAGTACTGGACTTGATATTCCGGGCGCCAACATTTTTTTCGGTCTATTTGATGCTACCGGCAATAAGAGATGGACAAACCAACTTGAAATGCCCAATACGAATTATAGCAAAAGTGTCCTTCCTTTGGCTGACGGGGGCTTCCTGATTCAAGGATCAACCAATGCGTATCTTATTCCGGAGCTTCGGGAGGGTACCGAGTTGATTTTGGTGAAGATTACATCCAATGGCCTCAATATGCCCCCTCAGTAATCGAGCCAGGCCTCTGGATGAACTATGCGGCTGTCAACACCCCGCGGCCCCTAAAACTTCTCTCCCTTGGCCTCCCGCAGTTGGCTGCCCACGGGCCGGATGCGGCTCCCTTCATTGTCATTCCGGGCAGGACTAGGAATCTCAATTGCAGGCTAAATTAAACCCCTCATATCGTTCAGCGTCATCCATGTCAATTTAGGTACATCGCCGCACCCAAAAGTCCGCTACTATATGCGCTCCCCGTTGTCATTCCGAGCCGAGTGAGGAATCTCCCTTAGCGCTACCAAACTCAGATTCCTCATTGCACCTGTGCTGAGGCAATCTGGATCGAAAGGATCGAAGCATTCGGGTTAAATTTAGTTTGTGGGAAAATCCCACTTATACCTTGCCCCACTTTTCTACCATGCTTACCTTCCGGCATATAAGTAAAGGAAAGACGATGCCAACTTCAAAAACGGCGGAAGAATCGCCTGCGACACAGGACATGTTCGTGTCAGGCACTTTCAAATACGTCGATTCCCGCACCATCGATGCCAAGGCGCGGGTCTCCCTTGGGCAGGAGCTGACCCGGCGGCTTCAGGCGGCCGGACCCGTCGAGTCTTTCAACGTATTCATGGATGATAACGGCCACGTGCTGCTGGTCC
The DNA here is from genome assembly GCA_004124875.1 of Fidelibacterota bacterium. Lineage (GTDB taxonomy): Bacteria > Fidelibacterota > Marinisomatia > SCGC-AAA003-L08 > TS1B11 > TS1B11. The sequence continues at coordinate 38,288 of SCKJ01000009.1, forward strand.
CCATGCAACATATTCCGGTGAGCGAAATGTGGACCTGGACCGGCAAGGACATCCGGGAGAGTTTTGACCGCGCCAAGGCCGATGTTGCCCAGGGCCGGACCGTTAAGGTAACGAACCTTGACAAGTTTCTCGATGAACTATAGAGTATTTCGGCCTGTATAAGCTGGTCTTTACCAACACCGGTCAGGATCAGTTACGTGCTCTCAAACGGAGCAAGGGGCATGCGGCAGAGTATAAGGCGACCGTTAAGGCCCTCAAGTTCCTCCAGTCAGATCCCCGGCACAAAGGCCTGAACAGCCATAAGTACCATTCCCGGACCGGGCCGGGAGGCGAACCGGTATTTGAATCCTACGTTCAGGCCAAGCGGCCCAACCCCTATAGGATATTCTGGTATTACGGCGGTGGCAAGACGATCATCGTGCTCAACATCGTCCCGCACCCCTAAAACTTCTCTCCCTTGGCCTCCCGCAGTTGGCTGCCCACCGGCCGGATGCGGCTCCACAGGAGGAATATCAACCCGATGGTGGAGAGCACCTGCACCCCGGCCACGAAAAATCCCAACGGCAGCATCGCAAAATCGCCGCTGACGCCCATCCATACCTCCACGATGAACCGCGTGAGGGTGCTCAGGGTAAAGGACCAGTAAAACAGCAATACGGCCCGGGGATTATAGCGCGTGTCATCCTTGGGAGGCCGGGGGAAAAACCAGGTGGCGACGCCGAGAATCATCAGCAGCATACCGCCCATGAGGATCACGTGAGTGTGTGCCGAGACCAGTGTCACCGGAATGACCCAGCCGAATACTTTCGCGCCGTACATGTAGAGCCCCGTAAACAGTCCCAATGCAAAAAACAGGAAGGCCGTCTTTATGAAATACCTGGCAGTCGAGTGCATGATCAGTTCCTCAAAACATTCTAGTTGCGGTTAATTTTAGCGGCCCGTTCCTTGACGAGCTGGGCCAGGGAGATGGGAATGCCCGACCGCTTTGCGATTTCATCGGCGTCACTGCCGGCAAGCTCCTCAAGGTTGGCAAAGACCTTCCATATGGCCTGGAGCCTCTTGGGTCCCACACCTGGCAGATCGTCCAACACCGATGCGGTCATCTTTTTGCTGCGAACCTGCCGATGAAAGGTGATGGCAAACCTGTGCGCCTCATCCCGCACCCGGCGCAGCAATAACAGCCCCGCGGAATGCTTGGCGATGTTAAACGGCTCGGCGTGGCCCGGCCGGTAGACCTGTTCCAGGCGTTTGGCCAGCCCGATTACCGGCACGTAGCTCAACCCCAGGTCATTCAGCGCCGCCTTGCCCATGGAGAGCTGCCCCTTCCCGCCATCAATGAGCACCAGGTCCGGCAGGGGCGATTTTTCATCCAGTACCCGTTTATACCGCCGCGAGACCACTTCGTACATGCTGGCATAATCATCCGCCCCGGCCACCGTTTTGATGTGGTACTTGCGGTACTCACTTTTGCGCGGTTTGCCATCGATAAAACAGACCATCGACGAAACCGGGTGCTCGCCCTGAATGTTGCTGTTGTCGAAGCCCTCAATGCGACGCGGAGCCGCTTCCAGGCCCAAGTCTTCCTGCAACCGCTCGACAGAATTAGGCACCAGCTCCCGGCGGCGGCTTTTCTTGATCTTGATCTCGTTGAGCATGAGGGTCGCGTTGCGGCGCGCCATAGCCAGTTGGTCGACCCGGTCACCCCTTTGGGGATGGATCAGCGCCACCTTGCCGCCCGCCTTTTCACTCAGCCATTCGGCAATTTCTTCATAGCCGCCTGTTGGCAGCGGCACAATGACTTCACCGGGAATGAAGTCTGCCTGCGTGTAGTACGCTTTCAGGAATCCGTACAGGTTATCTGCCATGGCGTCGGGATCGGCCACCACCAGATCGAACTTCTCCTTGCCGAGCAGCCGGCCTTGCCTGATGCGCATCACGACCCCGACCCCATAGGTCGAGGCCACATCAATGTTCAGGACATCGCGATCGACAGGCTTGCGGCTGATCACGGCCTGCCGGTCGGCATAATGGCGCATCGATTGGAACTGGTCCCTGATGCGGGCGGCGTCCTCAAACTGGAGGTTGGCCGAAGCCTCCAGCATGGCCTTTTCAAGCCCCTTCATGATCTCCGCCGAGCGCCCCTGCAGGAAGTCCGTCACCTGGTTGATCATCGCCTGATAATCGGCCTCGCTCTGCAAACCTTCGCACGGTCCCAGGCAGCGCTTGATATGGTAATCGAGGCAGACTTTGTGCTTTTTGGCCGCAATGGTTTCATCCGTGATGTGATAGAGACAGGTGCGGATGGGAAATATTTTGTGCAGCACCTGCAACGTTTCCCGGAGGCGGCGCACGTCGGTATAGGGACCCAGATATCGATGGCCATCGTTTTCGACGCGGCGGGTCAGGATCATTTGGGGGTAAGGCTCTCTGGTGATCTTGAGGAAGGGGAACGACTTATCGTCCTTGAGCATGACGTTGAAGCGGGGCTGATGATGCCTCACCAGGTCCTGCTCCGCCACCAGCGCTTCGATTTCGGTGGGCAGCACAATCCAATCGAGATCGGTGATTTTCGGCACCATTTTACGGGTCTTGAAATCTTTGCTGTCAGCCGAGTGGAAGTAAGACCGCACACGATTGCGCAGCACCTTGGCTTTGCCGATGTAGATGATGGCCCCGGTTTTATCCTTGAACAGATAGACCCCGGGCTGCGAGGGAAGCGCCTTGATCTTCTCTTGGAGCGTCAGTGTTTCTGGCACAGCTCTATCAGCACGCCACAGGTGGATTTGGGGTGCAGGAACGCAATTTGGTTGCCTTCGGCGCCGAGGCGGGGCTGTTCATCTATGAGCTCGATGCCCCGGCCTTTCAGGTGCGTCAGCCACGCCTGCAGGTCGTCGACTTCAAAGGCAAGGTGGTGCAGGCGCGCGCCCCGCTTGTCTAAAAATTTGCTGATGGGAGAATCCACCGAAGTGGGCGTGAGCAGCTCGACTTTCCCGCCACCCGTATTGAAAATATGGGTCATGACCTGCTGGCCAGCCACCTCCTCCTCGCCGGCATCCTTAAGCCCCAGCAGAGCGCCGAACAACTGCCGGGCCTGCGATGCCTCTTGCAGAGCGATGGCAACATGTTCAATGCCCAGAATTTTCATTGCTGTATCTGACTGTCCCCGGCCGGCTTGATTGAATGGGTCGTGCTGGAGGTCATGCTTTACCTTTCAGCATCACCGAATTCGGTGGGACGCTTCTCCAAAAATGCCTGGGTGCCCTCCAACATCTCCTCGGTGCCGAAGAGGGCGCTGAACAGCTCCGCCTCCAATTTCAGGCCCTTTTCCAGAGACAACTCCAGCCCTTCGCGCACCGCCCTGAGCGTGGCCGCGACTGCGGCGGGACCCTGTCTGGCGATCTGCTGGGCCAACTCACCGGCCGCGTTAAGCAGGTCATCCTGGGAAGTTACCTTGTTGACCAGGCCTATGCTGAGCGCGCGGGCTGCGTCGACGCGGCGGCCGGTTGTGAGCATCTCCAGGGCCAGACCTTTGCCGATGATGCGGGGCAAACGCTGGGAGCCGCCAAAGCCGGGGATCACGCCCAGTCCTACCTCCGGCTGTCCCATAATGGCGTTTTGCGAAGCGATACGGAAATGGCAGGCCAGGGCCAGTTCGCAGCCGCCGCCGAGGGCAAATCCGTTTATGGCAGCGATGACAGGCACATCCATGTGCTCTATCTGACGGGTGAGATTCTGCCCGAGCGCGGCATAGGTCAGGGCGGCCGGCGGGTCCATCTGCGCGAATTCCTTGATGTCGGCGCCTGCTACAAAAGCCTTGTCGCCTGCCCCCGTAAGGATGATGGCGCGTACGGAAGAGGCAGCCAGGCCGGTAAAAACAGCAGAGAGCTCGGCGATCATTTCCGTGTTTAACGCATTGAGCGCTTCCGGCCGGTTAATGGTGACCGTGGCAATCCGATTTTGGACATCCGTTAAAATAGTTGGCATGGCAGTGAGCCGCTCACATTACTTCCAGAATGTTCTGCTGAAGAGGACCATGACCGTAAATATCTCCAGCCTGCCCAGCAGCATGGTGAACGACAGCACCCACTTGGCCCCAGCATGCAAATGGGCATAATTGTCGTAAGGGCCGACAGAGCCAAATGCCGGGCCAATATTTCCCAGCGCCGATGCCGATGCAGCCAGCGCGGAGAAAATATCCATGCCAAATCCGGCCAGTATCACCGATACGACCAGAAATATGGCCAGATAGAACAGCAGGAAACCAATGGTGTTGCGTATAACATCCTCATGCAATGCATCTTTTCCGATCCGCACCGGGATAATAGCGTTGGGATGTACCAGCTTGCGCATTTCGGAGCGGATAAATTTGACCAGCACTAGAATGCGGATAACTTTAATGCCGCCGCCTGTGGAACCGGCCGAGCCGCCCACAAAAAACAGCGCGAACAACAGCATCTGCGCGAATGGCGACCAGAGCTGGTAATCGACCGTTCCATAGCCCGTCGTCGTGGTGATGGAAGCGGAGAGGAACAGCGCCTGACGGAAACTGTACTCAGTCCATCCGTATTGATGAATGGAAATATCAACGAATATGCCGGTGGCGAAAAGGGCCACCACACCGAGGAAAAAGTAGAGCTCGCGGTTGCCACTGTACAGATTCTGGCCGCCGAGCAGAAATTTGCCATGCAACGTGAAGTTGATTCCGGCGATGAGCATAAATATGATAATCAGGTATTGATTGTAGGCCCCCATGCTGTTGATGCTGTCGTTGTTGATGGAGAACCCGCCGGTGGCCATGGTCGTGAAGGAATGCGTGAGACTGGAAAACCAGCTTTGGCCCCCCGTCCTCAGTAATATTACTTCGGCGACGCTGAATATCAGGTAAGTGAGCATGAGTGTTTTGGCTGTCTGTTGGATGCGTGGCTTAATCCTGTCGACGGTGGGCCCTGGAATTTCCGCCTTGAGCAGGGAGGTGCCACCCATGCCCATAAACGGCAGGATAGCAACGGAGAACATGATAATTCCGATGCCGCCAATCCACTGGATAAAAGATCGCCACAGCAGGATGCCATGCGGCAGCGATTCGATGCCGTCGGGCAGATGCGGCATGCGCGCGGCGTCTCCAAGGATGGTGGCGCCGGTGGTCGTCAAGCCCGACATGGTCTCGAAGAAGGCGTCGGTAAAGGTGGGAATGGCCCCGGACAGCATAAACGGCAGCGACGCAAACAGCGCCATCGTCAGCCAGCCCAGCGTCACAATGGCAAAACCGTCGCGGCTGGTCAGGGCAACCTTGGACCGCGTTACCAGATATCCTGGCAAACCTACCCCCAGGCAGATCGCCGACGAGCGGAGAAATGCGGTGAGATCGCCATCGCCATAATACCAGGCGCCGGCTGCCGGCAGGAACATGAACACGCCCGTGAAGCCGGTGAGCGCAAACAGGATATTCAGGACCGCTCTTTTGTGCATGGACCCCCAGCTACCCGAACAGCTTTTTAACTTTTTCGAGCTGCTCGTCCTGCACGAACAGCAGGACCCTGTCGCCGGCCATAATCTGGCTCTCTGCGCTGGCAATTTCGATAGAGGCGCCCCGCAGGATGGCCCCTACCACCACACCTGTAGGCAGCGATAAGTTGCCGAGTGGCTTGCCGCTGATCTTGCTCCCTTTCTCTGCTACCAATTCAAGAGACTCCATACTCAGGTCCTCAAACCGGGTGACTTCCATCTCCGCTGTCGATCTGATGGCGCGGATAATGGCCTCAACGGTAACCAGGTTTTTGCTGATCGCCGTATCGATGCCGATGCGCCGGGCAATGGGCATATAACTGGTGGTATTTAAGTGCACCACCACATGGCGCGCGCCCAGATGCTTGGCCAGCAAACCGGTAAGCAGGTTGGTCTGCTCATCTTCAGTAACAGCGATGAAGCTGTCCATTTCATCAATATTTTCCGAAAGCAGAAAGTCGATGTCCGTTCCATCTCCGTGCAGTACCAGGGCATTAAGAAGAGTTGGGGCAATCTCCCAAGCTTTGGCCTTGTTCGATTCCACCAGTTTCACATTCATTTCATCCTGCAGCCTTCTGGTCAGCCTGCGGCCAATTTTCCCGGCGCCAAGTATCATCACTTTTTTCATTTTATGGTGGGGCTTTCCAAACATCTGCATGGCCTCGGGAATATGCCTGGTCTCTCCCAGGAAATAGACCGCGTCCTCACCATTGAATACCGTATCTCCATTGGGAAACAAGGTCGCGCCATTGCGGTTGATCGCAATGATCTTGCTGGTGTGGCCGGCGGTTGCCGGAACCACCTGTTCGACCAGCCTGTCTATCAGGGGCGAACCTTTTTCGAGGAACACGCCCACAAGTTGCAGGCGTCCCCCTTCGAACTCCTTCACATCGATAGCGGAGCTCTGGCGCATCAACCGTTCCACTTCCTCCACCACCGCCAGCTCCGGATGAATCACCTCATCTATGCCGAAGTCGCGCGGCCGCATGGCTGAATTCTTGGCCGTGTATTCTGTGTTTCGCAATCGGGCAATAACCTTTTTCGCGCCCAGGGCACGGGCCATCTGGCAGGACACCAGATTGACTTCATCAATCCGGGTCAAGGCCAAAAATATATCTGCCTTATCGACCTCCGCCTGTTTCAGAATGACAGGGGACGCGCCGTTGCCCTCCAGGGTGTTCACGTCCAGCGTCTCCACCGCGCGCCTTACCTTTTCCGGAAGGATATCGACGATGGTAATGTCGTGGTCCTCCTGACTCAGTTCGCGCGCCAGGTTAAAGCCGACTTCTCCGGCGCCAATAATGACGATTTTCAATGCCATATCAAGCAAAAACCTTTCTGAATGCGTCCAGGGCGCGATCCATGTCGCTGTCAGTCAAATCGCGATGCGTGACGAGCCTCAACATTTGAGGCCCCAGCGCCAGGATGAGAACGCCCTGATCGAACAACTTTTTTTCCACATCTTCCGCAGCCATGTGCCCCGGCTCCATGCCGAATATTACAATATTGGTCTGAACCTGTGTGGGGTCGAGTTTTACTACGGCATATCCGCTCAGCGCCAACGCCAGCAGCTGCGCCCGATCATGGTCAATTTTCAAGTCCGCCACATGGTGGTGCAGTGCGTACAACGCTCCCGCGGCGATGATGCCCGCCTGACGCATGCCGCCACCGAATATCTTGCGGTACCGGTGAGCCTTTTTGATCATTTCCACCGAGCCGCACAGCACCGAGCCGACCGGCGCCCCCAAGCCTTTGGAAAAGCAGATCGAAACGCTGTCAAACGGCTCTGACCATGTTTTGGCGTCCACATCGCTGGCCACGACGGCATTCATCAACCTGGCCCCATCAAGGTGCATGGCCAGATTGTACCGCGTGGCGACTTCACGAATACCCAGAATATTTTCCAGGGGCAGGATGGTGCCGCCCGCCCGGTTGTGGGTGTTTTCCAGCGTTATCAAGGCGGTTGGGGCGGAATGGACATCGTCCGGCTGTATGGCGCTTTCCACCTGCTGCGGGGTGAGGGATCCCCTCTCCCCGTGTAGCGGATAGAGCTGCACCATTGAATTAAACGCCGCGCCGCCCGCCTCGTAGTAGCGAATATGCGAGTCCGCTTCACATATGAGTTCATTCCCCGGCTGCGTTTGCGCCTTGATGGCAAGTTGATTGCCCATGGTGCCAGAGGGGACAAACAGACCGGCCTGCTTGCCCAGCAAAAGAGCCGTCTCGGCCTGCAATGTGTTGATCGTCTCGTCTTCACCAAACACATCATCCCCGACGATGGCCTCGGCCATTGCCGCGCGCATTTCAGCAGAAGGCCTGGTGACCGTATCGCTGCGGAGATCGACTGGCGGGGAGCTATTCAAGGCTGGTCAGGGATGGCTGCACATCACGGCTCGTTACCGTTAACTGACCCCAAAGTAAGAACGCCGCAGCATGAAAGCAATCATTCCCCACGCTGCCCTCAGGCTGGGTCGCTGACCCGGGTGATGGCCCCCCCGAGCTGCGCGATTTTTTGTTCGATGGCCTCATAGCCCCGGTCGATGTGATAGACCCGCGAAATTTCAGTGGACCCTTCCGCCACAAGGGCGGCCAGCACAATGGCGGCGCTGGCACGAATGTCAGTGGACATGACCGGCGCAGCGATGAGCGCCGTCGGCGCCGATATTCGGGCCACATTGCCTTTCAGGGAAATCCGGGCGCCCAGCCGGGTCAGTTCCGGCACATGGGCGAAGCGGTCGTGATACACTTCCTCGTGGACACTGGAGGGACCGGCCGCCTGCGTCATCAGGGCCATCCATTGGGCCTGCAGGTCGGTGGGGTAGCCGGGATACGGGGCCGTCGTTATGTCAACGGGGGCGATAGCGCCGGGGCGCGAGACGGTCACGGCAGAATCGGCAATATCGACAGTCACGCCAGCCTGCCTGAGATGATCGATGACGCTGCCGAGGTGGCTTGGATCAGCGCCGCTGATGGTCACCTCACGCCCTGCCATGGCCCCGGCAATGAGAAAGGTGCCCGCCTCGATTCTGTCCGGGATAACCGTGACATCGGCAGCTTGCAGTTCATCCACTCCCGTAATCGTCAAGGTGCGCGTGCCCAGACCTGCAATGCGGGCCCCGAGCGAATTCAAAAAATCCCCCAAGCCGACAATTTCCGGTTCGATAGCCGCATTGCCCAGCACCGTCACCCCCTGCGCCAACACGGCGGCCATCAGGCCGTTGCCGGTAGCGCCCACCGAACTGATCGGGAAAGTGTAGTCGGCTCCCTTCAGGCTGCCAGTGGCGATAATATATCCGCTCTCGAGCTCAATCCTGGCGCCCAGCGCCTCCATGACCCGCAAATGCAGGTCGATAGGCCGCGGTCCCCAATTGCACCCTCCCGGCATGGAGACCTTGCACCGGCCGAAACGGGCCAGCAGAGGTCCGAGCACATAAAACGAGGCCCGCATCTGCTTGACCAGCTCATACGGCGCCTCCGCGTTGTCGCAATTGCGGGTATCGATGCGCATGACATCGGATTGCAGGCTCACGACGGCCCCCGTGGTTTCCAGTACTTTGGCAAAGGTCGCGGTGTCCCGCAGCGCCGGCACCCTGCGCAATTTATAGTTGCCAGGCCACAGGAGCGTGGCGGCCATGAGCGGCAGGGCGGCATTTTTAGCGCCGGAAATCTGAACGGTTCCCGACAGTTCATGGCCCCCTTCGATGATAAACTTGTCCATGCCGGTTCGCCGCTCAGCTCCCCTCAGCGTCGACTAAAGGCTGGGCCCCTTGCAACAATAGATCGGCCTGTTCCAAACTCGCCGGCGTAATTTCGGGACCGCTCAAAAGACGCGCAATTTCCTGCCGCCGCTCCTGCTTTGAAAGCTCGCTGATGGCGCTCTCCGTGCGCCCATCCACCTGACTCTTGGACACTCTGAAATGTCGCTCCCCCTGTGAGGCGATTTGCGGCAGATGTGAAATGCAGATTACCTGGCGCTCCCTGGAGAGGGCCTCAATGGCGCTGCCTACCCGGTATGCCGTCGAACCGGAGATGCCACTGTCGATCTCGTCAAATATCAGGCAGCCGACGGGATCATACTCCGCAAGCACCGACTTGATGCCCAGCATCGTGCGGGAAATTTCGCCACCCGAGGCTGTTTTCGCCAGGGGACGCAACACCTCCCCCTCATTGGCGCTCATATAATACTCAACTTGATCGCAGCCCCGCTCATCGCTTTTAAAGTGGTCCCCATCTATCACGCACAGTCCCCCGTCCGCGGTTTTCCGGCTCATGCGGACTTCAAATTTGACCGCCGGCATATCAAGCGCGGACAAAGTGGAGACAATTTCACGCGCCAGAGTGTCTGTGGCCTCCTGCCGGGCATCTGAAAGGGAAACGCACTGCTGGCTGTAGTCGATGGTGAGCCGGTCGACCTCCCCCTTTAAGCGACTCAGCTCCTCATCCGAGTTCACCGCCAGGTCCACGGACGCCTCCAACTCTTCGCGCTTGAGCATGGCCTGATCGAGGGTGCCACCATACTTGCGCTTAACGGTTTCCAAGGTCGCCATGCGCTCCTCCACCTCCTGCTGTCGCTCAGGATCAATGCGCACGGTTGACTGATAGCGCTTTGATTCGAAGCCGAGATCACCGACCTCCACTCTGACGGCATCAAGCCGCTTGCGCATGTTCGCCAGATCGGCGTCCAGATCGGTGAACGGGTCCAACTGCCGGGTGAGATGCCCCAGCTCCCCCGCTATGGATCGCTCATTGCTCTCAAGATGACGGTTGATCTCCTCAAGCACCACACTCAGGTTTCCGGCCTGGCTCAACAGTTTTAATTCAGCGGCCAACAGCTCTTCCTCGCCCGGCTTCAAGTCGGCCTCAACCAGTTCGCTGAGTTGGAACTCCTGCAGCTCTTTATCCTGCCGAAACCGTTCGGCGTCACTCGAAAGCTGTTCGCGGCGCAACCGGGTTTCTATCAGTGACCGGTAAAGATTGGCGAGAACTTCCCGCTGTTGCATGAGACCCGCATAGGCGTCTAAAAATTCCAGATGGGTCGGCACCCGCAGAATGGACTGATGTTCATGCTGTCCGTGGAGGTCCACCCAACTTTCGGCTTTGGCGGCTAAATCGGCCAGCTTAATCGGCTCCTCATCTACAAATGCCCGTGATGCGCCGCCCGGTTTAATGAGTCGCCGTACAACCCATGTGGCGTCTTTATTGATAAACTCCCCTTCAATGACGGCCATATCGGCGCCCGAGCGGACCAGGTCATGCCCTGCGCGCCCACCCAGAAGCAGGCTCACTGCGCCAATAAGCACCGATTTTCCGGCGCCGGTTTCGCCTGTGATCATATTGAGTTGCGGACCGAAAAATACGTCAAGTTCGCGGATAATCGCGAGATTCCTGATGCTCAACCGCTTGATCATTTCACACGATTCCATAGTTGCAGCGCAGAGACGCCGATGATGACCCCCACGCTGTCAGCCAGCCAATCCATGACGCTGGAATCTCTGCCGGGGACCCAACTTTGGTAAAACTCATCGGCCGCTCCAAACAGTGATGCGAAAATGACAACGTGCCACCATGAGGCGACTGCCGGGCGGGACCAGGCCAGCAGAAAGGCAAAACCGGCGTATTCCAGCAGGTGGATCATCTTGTCCTGCGAAAATATGGGCGCGGACGGAAAATTCTTCCCCGGGATACTCGACAAGGCCACAATCAGCAGCGCGTAGGCCAGGGTGAATGCCGTCTTGCGCTGCATTCACACTTTCCCAAACTCGGCCAGCGCCAAGGGCACGTGTTGCAGCAGGTCGGTGGCCGTCATGCCGGGTGTGCCCATCTGCTCAGCGGCTAAATCTCCCGCCCTGCCGTGCAGCCATACTCCCATCAGCGCGGCCTCGTCTGCGGAATAGCCTTGAGACAAAAATGTGCCGATCACTCCGCTGAGCACATCGCCGGATCCCGCTGTGGCCATGCCCGGATTTCCGCTGCTGTTGATAACGATGTCGCCATTGGATAGCAGCACCATCGAAGGGGCTCCTTTGAGCACAACAGTATGGTTGAAATAGCTGCCCACCTCAGTCAGCGCGCTGATGGGATCGGCCTGCACTGCGGCGCGGTCATGGTCAAACAGGAGGGCAAATTCTCCCACATGGGGCGTGAGCACCAGGGGATGGGCACCAGCATTGAGCAGACCGGCCTGCCCATTAAACGCTGCCAGGGCATCGGCATCGAGAATCATGGGGACATCAATGTTCGGCAACAGATTACGCACAAATTTCAGGCATTGCGGCGCCCTGGAAAGTCCCGGTCCCATCACCAGCGCTGAACACCATTCCAGCGACTCCTGGATCAGCGATATATGCTCAGGCAGGAACATGCCCTGGCCGTGGTCATCCAGACCGAGGGTGATGATTTCCGGCATTGATGCGGCATACAAATGTTGCAGGCTCAGGGGGCAGGCGGCAATGGTTAGCCCGCTGCCCGAGCGCAGTGTGGCGCTGCCTGACAGCATGGCCGCGCCGGTCATGCCCAACGATCCTGATATGACCAGCGTTTTGCCCTGCCTGTGCTTATATGTCTGTCTGCCGGGCGGAGCAAACTGAGCGGCAAAATCGGATTCCCGGTAGCGGTAAAAACTACGGGTCCGGTTGTTAAAATAGCTATCGGCAAACCCGATATCGGTGACAACCACTTGGCCGGCCAGGTCGGGGCCATCATTGATCAGCAGCCCCAACTTGTCATAACCCATGGTGACCGTCACATCGGCCCTTACGGCGACTGATGCCACATCCCCGCTATCTCCATTGAGTCCCGTTGGGAGATCGACACTGAGCACGGGGCCGCCGTGGGCGTTGATTGCCCCGACCCAGCTCTCCATCGGCTCATGCAACGGGCCTTTTGCGCCAATGCCGAGGAGGGCGTCGATGATCAGCCCATCGCTGTCGATGGTCACCTGATCCGGCGTGGCTGTTTCCATATCACCGGCAGAGGGATCATCGTGAAACTGCGCAGTCACGGCATCAAGGTCATCGACGGCGCAGGTCAGCGCCAGCTGGCAGTTATAGCCCCATTCGCGCAGAAATTGGGCGGCTGCCAATCCATCGCCGCCGTTGTGGCCTTTCCCGCACACAATCGTCATCTGTCTGGAAACGTCTCCAGCCAGCATTTTCGCGGCCTCGATCGCCACAGCCCGGCCAGCGTTGCGCATCAAACGAACGGCTGTGGAATGCCCCTTATCAATGGTGAAGCGATCGAGTTCCCGGCAACCGGCGGTAGAGAGGACGTTATCCATCAAATTGCGCCGTTACAGTGGCGACGGCAATCGAATCGGTGTGGCTGATGGAAACGCTGAGCTGCACATTGTTCTGATCGGCCAATGTGGCGCGGGGCACGCCAATATCGTCGCGCCGGATTTCGATGGACAGAAACGGCACGGTGGTGCGTCGTCCAGCGGCATGCAACGCCTTGCGCACGGCCTCCTTGGCAGCAAACCTCCCAGCGAAATGGATGGCCGGCACCGCCTGGCGCTGGCAGTAATCGATTTCATGAGGGGTGAACAGGCGCTCCAACAGGTGTCGCCCCCACTTGTCCATCATCCTCGAAAATCGGTCAATATCCACGATGTCGGTACCCAGAAAGATCATTGCTGCTTGAACTCGTGCACAATGTTAATGAGGGCATCGATGTTGTCCAATGTGTAGTCGGCATCGGATGAGGTAACCCCGTGCGAGTTACCGTAGCGGGCAAACGCCGTCCGCATGCCAAGCCGTTCGGCCCCTTTCAAATCGCGCTCAGGCCAGTCGCCGACCATCAGGGCCTCCTCAGGCTCTACCTCCAGCAACTTGCAAATGGCCTGAAACGGCTCGGGGGCCGGCTTGTGCACACCCGTGTCATCAAAGGTGACGACGGCATCAAACATATGGTGCAGATTGAGGTAACAGAGTCGCATCCATGCTTCCCTGCTGGGCGCATCGGAAACGACCCCCAAACGGTACCCCTCTTTGGCCAGAGTCATCAGCGTGACATTGACATGAGGATAGAGCACGAGCGAGCTGTCCCGCGCCCGCCGATAAGCCACAATGCCTGCCGCAAGGTACTTGTAATTGACGCTCCCTGTCACCTGAGTCAGAAAATCGTTGAACACTTCCTGGTATTCGTATCCCTTTTCGTCGTAAATGGCCAAAATGGCGCTGAGTCCCTGCTCCACGTTATAATCGAGTCCCGCTTCCACCATGGCTTCAACGGCGGAGCGTACTGCTTTATGTTTCATGCGCATGAAATCGGTAAGGGTGTTGTCCAGGTCGAATATGACAGCTTTTAACGGTGGCACCGGTCACTCCAAAAAGGTTTAAATAACACAGCCCCGCCCTGCAATACTCAAGAGCGAGGCTGCAACGGCAGGGCGGAAAAAGAGTTATTTGCCGCTGGATTTCATCTGCTTGCGCTCCCGTGAGGCGTCCGCCGCGGTGGATCTGTCGCTCCCGGTTTCGGCTTTCTTGAACGCGGCCACCGCGCCCGGTATCTCGTTGAGCTCTTTTCGGGCTTTGCCAAGCTCGAACCAGCTGGGCTGAAATTTATTGTCAATACCGACACTTTTCCGGGCCAGCAATTTAGCGCTTTCAAAATTTCCCAAGTTGTTTTCCACATACGCCAGACGCCACAGTTTGACGTGATCATCCGGCTTGAGCTCAACCGCCTTTTCCAGGTAAGGTTTGGCCTGTAAATATTTTTCCTGCTCAGAATAGATTTCCCCCAACATCTCATTGGCGGTGATGTTGTCCGGTTTCAGCGCCAGCGCGGCCTTCAGGTGCTTGCTGGCCTGCGTGGGATTCTCCGCTTTCAGCGATTGCCCCAGACCAACCATGGCTCTATAGGCATCGGGGTCGACGCTCAGCGCCGCGCGATAGGCGGAGGCGGCCTCCTTGAACCGCTGCTCGCTGCGCAGAATGTTTCCTTTTTCCAGATAGGCTGTGAGGTAGGCCGGATTCGTGCGGATCGATTTTTCCAGAATATCCAGCGCTTGAGTGACCAGACCTTGTTGGGATAGAGTTCTTGCCAGCCTGTAGTACCCCTGGCTAAAAGTGGGATCGATATCAAGGGCAGTTTCAAAGTGTTCTTGCGCGGGCGCCCAGTCACGAATGCGATAGAATCGCTCGCCCTCCTGGTACTGCCGAACGGCCATCGTGCGCATGGCCTTCGAATATTTCTCTTCACGCGGATTCAACTGCCGGGCCGTGCGGAATGATTTAACGGCATCCCCAGTGCTGCCACCCCCCTGCAGACTCAAGCCTTTGTAGTAGTGAAGCGTGGCAAATTCCGGATACTCAGCCAGAAGAGCATCGTACTTCCTGATCGCGGAAGGGTAGTCGCGGTTGTCGTGCGACCGCCGGCCATCCTTCAGGCCGTCGGTGATCTTCCCGATTTCATCAGCGAATGCCCGGTAATTTTCGTTATGCGGATCCTTCTCAATGGCCCCTATTATACTTTTCTGGGCTCCTCGCAAATCGTCAATTTTGAGGCTCGCCTTACTCAGCGCGAAAAGAGCCATGCTCTGTTCCGGATTATCCTTGATTATTTTTCCATAGATATCAACGGCGGCCACCCAGTTCCCCGCCTCCTCCGCCACTCGGGCATCTCTGTATAAATCGTCGATTCCTTGAGCCATACCTGTAGATGGCGCTAAAAGGAGGGCGATCAGGGCTGATTTAATGAAGGACATATGCTACTGTTACTCCTCTTGCGTGAATGGCGATTCTCCTTGATCGGAACCGCTCACATTCTTTTTGGCTGCTCTTCGACTCGACCGAGTTAAATAAACGGTCATGATTAATCCTGTGCCGAAGGCGGGACTCCCTTCGACAATGCCTCCGGCTGGCCTGCGTCAAGGCCGGTCAAACTTACTCAGGGCAGGCTTCTCGTCCCACCGTCTCTCCACTGTGCCGAAGGCGGGACTCCCTTCGACAATGCCTCCGGCTGGCCTGCGTCAAGGCCGGTCAAACTTACTCAGGGCAGGCTTCTCGTCCCACCGTCTCTCCACTGTGCCGAAGGCGGGACTCGAACCCGCACAGGATTGCTCCCACTGCCCCCTCAAGACAGCGTGTCTACCAGTTCCACCACTTCGGCAGCGTTACTCGTTGTCCTCTTCGACGTCATCCTCAACCGGTTTGTCATCGGCTGCCGGGATGGGTAATGCCGCCGGATCAGACAGTTCCGGCAGATCAATGCTGGTCACCGGTCGAACGGGAGCCAGCAACTGCTGGCCGGCCTGTTGCCGGACAATGCTCTCTCGTTGCGCTTTGTCCGGATTTCCGGTCAAGGAAATCAAAATCGCTAAAATCATGAATGTCCCCGCAAGGCCGCTGGTCATTTTAATCATCAGCTTGTCGGCGCCCTGGCCGCCGAACATAGCTGTCGATACGCCACCGCCCATGCTCCCTGCCAGGCCACCGCCCTTCCCCGACTGCAACAGAATGACAACCACCAACAGAAAGGATGTTAATATATGCAAACCAATTAATATTCCATATAGCACTATGCGCTCCTCAATTCTTGCTTTGCGATTTCCGCAATGTTTACAAATTCATCCAGTTCCAGACTGGCGCCGCCGATGAGAAAACCGTCTATGCCCGGCGTGCCGATCAACTCAGCAGCATTGGAACTTTTCACCGAGCCACCGTAGAGCACTTTTACGGCCCCAAGATCATCATCGGGATACAGGTCTCTCAGGACGCCGCGGACCATCCCATGAGCCTCACCAGCCTGCTGCGTAGTTGCCACCACCCCGGTTCCTATGGCCCACACCGGCTCGTAGGCAATGACCACCGATTCGACGGGAAACCTCTGCAGTTGACCCAAATCGTTGGAGAGCTGCTCACGTAAAACCTCCTGAGTGCGGCCTTGATCGCGCTGCTCAAGCAGCTCGCCCACGCACAGCATCACTTTCAGCCCTGCACCCAAGGCAGTGGCGACTTTCAAAGGCCTCGAATCAGCCGGTTCAGCGAAGACGTGGCGTCTTTCGGAATGCCCGATCAGCACCCATTGGCAACCGCACGCCACCAGCATTTCAGCCGAATTCTCGCCGGTAAAAGCGCCGCTTTGCTCGTGATGCATATTCTGTCCGCCCATCTCAATGGCGGTATCAACGAGGGCCTCGTGGATGGAGTGCAACCCCGTGGCCGATGGGAACAAAATAAAATCAACCTCCGGCAGATTCAAGGCTTTTGTCGAGAGTTGACGCGCGAAGGTACGACCCTCCTGGGGGGTCTTGTGCATCTTCCAATTGCCGGCAATGACGGGAGTTCCCATCGTCAGCGCAACGCCTCCAGGGCCGGGAGCTTGTTGCCGCTGAGCAACTCCAGCGACGCCCCTCCCCCGGTGCTGATATGGCTGAAATGCTTGGGTTCGGACAGTTTGTAAATGGCCGACACCGAATCTCCCCCCCCAACGATGGAGACGGCGCCATTCCTGGTGGCTTCGGCGATGCTGGACATGACAATCTCGGTCCCGGTCTGAAAGGGGGCGTACTCAAAAATGCCCATGGGACCGTTCCACAAAATGGTTTTGCCTTCAGCAATGGCCATGCCGAAATCGGCGCACGTTTCGGGACCCAGGTCGACGCCCATTTCGTCTGGCCGTAAGTCTTCCAGACCAGCCAGGCGCCAGTCGGCATCGGGATGGCCCCGGTTTGCGGCCACAAGATCCCGCGGCAGCAAAATGGAGATGTTACGCTCCTCCGCCTCCTTGAGTATGGACTCCGCCTCCTCGAGAAGATCATTCTCCACCAGTGACAAACCAATGTGGTACCCCTGCGCCTTCAAAAAGGTGAAGGCCATGCCTCCACCGATGATCAGGCGGTCGGTCTTGTCCAGCAGGTGCCGGATCAGTTCGAGTTTGCCGGCAATTTTGGCTCCTCCCAGGACAACGATGAACGGTTTAGCCGGGTTTTCCAACTTCTCTTCGAGAAAGCGCAACTCGCGGCCCATTAGCAGGCCGTAAGCCCGCTCTTTGAAGTGCGACGCAACGCCCACATTGCTGGCGTGCGCCCGATGCGCAGTGCCGAATGCGTCGTTCACATAAATTTCGCCATGCTGCGCCAGCCGGGCCGAAAATTCGTCGTCGTTCGCTTCCTCCCCAGTGTAAAAGCGCAAGTTCTCCAGCAGGTGGATCTGACCCGGTTTAAGTTTTTTGCTCACGCTGATGGCCTGATCAGAGACACAATCCTGAGAAAAAATAACGTCATGGTCGAGCAGCTGTTCCAAAGTTTCGGCCACCGGCAAAAGCGACAGTTTCGGCACCACATCTCCATGCGGCCGCCCGAGATGGGACATGAGCACAACGGAACCGCCGAGTTCGATGATGTGGCGGATGGTGGGCAGCGATGCCTGAATGCGGAAGTCATTATCCACGACCCCGTCATCCAGCGGGACGTTAAAATCGACCCGAACGAGCGCGCGCCTGTCCGCCAAATCTATAAATTCAACTGGATTCATGGTTTATCCCTGCGGCGGCAAAGTTAACGCTCTGTGGGCGGGGTCGCTATGCTAAACACACCCACATGGGAGTATCCCGCCCCCTTGAGAACCTGCGCGCATGCCGATGCGGTAGCGCCGGTGGTCACCACATCGTCAATCAGCAGCGCGCGGGTCCCTTCCGCGGAGAGGCGGCATTCAAAACTCCCGGCCATGTTGCCAATTCTTTCGCCCGCCGTCAGTCCTGTCTGACTGACCGTCCATTGTCGACGCCGGACAGCCTTGGGGTCCACCGGCAGCTCCCACGCCTCACCCAGCGCATGGGCCAACAGCAGGGACTGATTGTAGCCCCGCTCCCTCAGTTTTGTGCGATGCAGTGGCACCGGAATCAGGACGTCATACGCCTGCTGGAGTTGAGCGGCTGGACTTTCGGCGCAGGCATAGCGCATCAGGTCAACCGCCATCCCTGTGCGGCCCTCATATTTCAGCGCATGGATGGCCCGCTGCAGCCGGTCGTCAAACCAGAATGCCGACCAGACGCCGTCCAGGCCAGCCCCGGTTGTCACTTGTGCGACCCAGTTACCCAGGTTCGCCGGGCTCAGGGAGAAGCCGCAGGCGTCGCACAGATGGTGTCCCGGCTCAACGGGCTGTTCGCAGGTGACGCACAGGCTGGGGAACAGAAGTTCCAGAAATCCCCCGACGGGGCGGGACAGAACCGTCATTGGGCAGCTCTGGCCGGTAGCGCGGCAGCCATTGCGGCGGCGCCCAACAGCGGGGCATCGCTGCCCAGCTTGGCGGGCACCACCTGTAATTGCGCGGCAGGCAATTCAAAGATATACTCTTTCAGTGAGCGCTCCATCGCAGCGTGAAACTGGCTCCAGGCCCCCGCCATTTCCCCGCCAACCACAACCATATGCGGGTCCAGAAGATTGACCACATGCACCAGCGACAGTCCCAACACCTTGCCGTAGCGTTGCCACACGGCCTGGGCATTCTCGTCGCCGTCTTCAGCCAGCTCATAGACTTGCAGGGCTGTGGCCGCCTTGCCACCTAAGCGATGGTAGGCCTTCACCACCCCACTGGCCGAAACGGTATCCTCCCAGAGTTCACCCCCTTCAGTCCAGGGCGTCAGCCCGTACTCCGCCGCCGTGCCGGTAGCCCCCCGGTAAACCCGTCCGTTTAAGACAATGCCAAATCCAAAGCCGGTGCCCAGGGTGACACCGATGACATAGTCGAGGCCTTTCCCAGCGCCGCCAATGGCCTCACCTAAGGCGAACAGGTTGGCGTCATTGTCAAGCGCCACGGGACAGTGAAGTTTTGCCAACATCGACTCGCTCAACGGATAGCGCCACAGAAAGGGGATGTTGGGAGTCTCCAGAATGACCCCCTTCATTGAATCCAGGGGACCGGGGCAGCCCAATCCAACGCTGGCCAGATCGCCACGTTCAAGCGCCCGGGAAGCAAGCAGCGCGTCTATGCGCCCGGCAAGCCGTTCCACGAGTTCGTCTCCACTGCCTGTGTCGGCCATGCTCAGCGCGTCGCCCCGCCCCAGCAGTTCCATGCGCTCATTAAACAGACCCAGATTGACGGACGTGCCGCCAATATCAACGCCAATGAAATGGCTCACGGTCAGTTTTGCATACTGGCGGCGGTGGTATCCGGGGGCGCGAATGTTGTATCCGCTGGCACCGGCGAGGCGGTGGTGTCCGGAGGCACAAGGGCCGTATCCGCTGGCACCGGCGCTATCATGCTGTCGATGGGCGCGGAGGTGTCCACCGCCACAGTTGGCGGCGCGCCTGTGACGCTCATGCTATCGCTGCCGGCCATTGCCAGGGACTGCAGCAGAAACAGGGGCACCTGTTCGCCATCCACTTCGGCAAATGTGCCGCGGCCGTCAATGTCGACAAGGAAGTAGATGGGGCCCTCGTCGCCATAAATCCACAGTTGGGATTCACTCTGGCTGAACGTGGCCGGGGCAATGCGCACCGCTTGGGGCGGGCCATGCTTGAGCACCAGCCGGGCCCTGGCCGACAGTCCCCTGCGCCGGGTGCGGCCCGCGTCGAGCAGACGGACCAGTTGCCAGCGGTCAATGAGGTCGCCGGCGGCGACACCCTCCATGACAGTTGTCAGGACGCCAATGCGGTTGAGCTGTTCATCGGAACCGGCAGAGGCGAACCCACGGGCATTGAATCGGCTCCAGACCTGCTTGAAATCCGCAGCCAAGTTTTTCAGGTCCCGCTTGCTGAAAGTTGCCAGCGCGGCAAGCGTGTCCTCTGCGGCCAGGGAATCTCCAATGGTGAACGCGGCCATCTGGGTCGCCGAATTACCGGCTGCAACGATCTGCGCGACAAATCGATAGTCCCCTGGCGGGGCGTGTTCAAACAGAAGGGCGCCGCGCTGTGCCAGCGTGTTGGCGGGCACCGGGACCTGCCAGAGCCGCGGCCCTGCCACCATCCCCGAATCGTTGAGGATGGAGATGGAGAGGGTAACGGTGTCTTCGGGCGACAGGCCGTAGACTTCCAGCATGTACCATATCCAGGCCTTGTTCTGCTCAAAGACAGGCGGCACCGCGGGCGTCACATTAAGCCCCAGCCGCGAGGTAGCCGCTACCGGTGAGGCCCAGCCCACCTGGCGGGCCAGCACCAGATCGCTGAGGTCCAGCTCGTTGTAGGAATAGGCCGGGAGGGTGACTGAAAAGGTCTGGTCGAAGGCGATGCCGCCGCGGTACTCCACCACCACTTGCAGATCGTACTCCCCCGGTTTGGCGGTGAGCGAGGTCGTGCTGGTAATGGCATCACCCGTGGCCCTGCCGGAGCGCCGGGATCGCCGGGAGCCATCGCGTAAAGTGGCATCGGAAAATTCGATGATCTGCCCCCGGTGTTTCAGCAGCACGGCCGTGGCCAGCTCCTTTACATATTGCGAGCCGTAGGCAGCGATAATTTCCTCAGGCG
Source organism: Fidelibacterota bacterium (assembly GCA_004124875.1). Taxonomy (GTDB): domain Bacteria; phylum Fidelibacterota; class Marinisomatia; order SCGC-AAA003-L08; family TS1B11; genus TS1B11. The sequence continues at coordinate 59,196 of SCKJ01000009.1, forward strand.
AAGGCACCTCGAGATAGACCTCCAGGGTGGTCATGCCCCTGCCGGCGCGAAAAGTGGCAAATTCCACCGCCACCGGGAGCGCCTGTTGATCCGCATGGGCCGGAGCTGGGGGCAGCGGTTGGGCCAGCGCCATGTGCGCCGTTGCCAGGAGCAGGGCCGGCAGATAATTAGGCCGCATACTGCTTCAAATCGACGGATACCAAAGTCGAAAGTCCTTCTTCTGCCATCGTCACCCCGTAGAGATAATCGGCCTGCTCCATACTCAGCTTGTTGTGCGTCACCACGATAAATTGAGTCTCCTCGGCAAACTGGCTGATAACTTTGCTGAATTTACCAATATTTACATCGTCAAGGGGCGCATCGACCTCATCGAGGATGCAGTAGGGGCTCGGCTTGACCCTGTAAATAGCAAACAGCAGCGCAATGGCGGTGAGGGCCTTTTCGCCCGCAGAAAGTGACCGCAATGTGTGCGTCTTCTTGCCGGGCGGCACGGCGATGATTTCGATATCGGATTCCAGGGGATCGGGATCGCCCACAAGCCGCAAGTCCCCCTGGCCGCCTTCGAAAAACATGGCGAATGTCTGCTTGAAATGGTGCCGGATGGCGTCGTAAGTAGTCTGAAACTGCTCACGGGCCTGATGATCAATTTTCTCAATGGTTTCCCGCAACGTTACTTCCGAGGCGTTGAGATCGTCGCGCTGATCGGTGAGGATTGAGAGCCGTTCCAGCTCCTCGCTGTGCTCCTGGGAAACCGCCATGTTCACCGGCCCGATTCTCTCCAGGGACCGGTGTATCAGCTCCACCTCACGTTGCAAACTGGACTCATCCAGACCGGCATCGCTCTCATGTAATTTACCCACTGATTTGCCATACAGCTCTTTGATCCGGGAGCGAATCAGGGACTCCTCCCGTTCGAGCTGCCCCAAGGCCAGTTCCCTGGCCTGCAAATCACCAAGATCGGATTCCCTGCGGTGCTGGCGGCTGCGCAGCTGGGCCTCCTGTTCCGAGATGTCGTCACGGGCTTTGCGGGCATTGGCCTCCGCCGCGCCGGCAGCCTCTCTCGCCTGGGTCACCTTGCCGAGCAGGTCCTGCACATCGATGGAGGCCTGATGAACTTTTTCCTTGAGCCGCGCCAGCTCGCCCTCAGTGGCTATCTTTTCTTCAGCCAGCGCCGTTAACCTCTGCGCCGCTGATTGCAGCAGATCTTCGAGAGACAACTTGCGCTCCGCTAATTTTTCGCGCTCGTTTTCCAGGTTGATCAGCGCCAGACGGTGCTCCTGCAGCGCTTCGCGCCACTTTTCCATCTGCTGCTGAGCCTGACTGAATTTTTCCTGCGCGCTCTCTTTTGCCGATTCCAGCGCCTGCTCCTTTTTTTGCAGATCCTCTATGGCGCCGCTCTGACTGGCAAGACTCTCGTTGAGCTGCTTAAGATCGGTGCCAAGGAGCGGCAGTTCTTCGCGTTTCGAGGTTAACCCCTTGGCGCCCTGTTCCTGCTGGTAGCGAATCTGGGCGGCGGCGGCTTTTATGTCGGCGATGCCGGTTAAGTTGGCGGCTATCAATGCTTCCCGCTCTTTGGACTCCGCCTCCTGAACCTGAATCTGCTCCTTCGCCTCTTGCAGATTCTTGACAGCCTCTTGCAGCTTCAGCCGTGAACTTTCCAGCTCGCTGCTATACTTCTCTATTTCGGCCGACCGCCCAACCATTGATGCTGCTGGTGCGCTCGTGCTGTCATCGCCGCCACCGCCGTGGGTCCAGAGGGGGACACGGCCATATCGATCACCACCGGGGGTAATAATGGTGATGCTCCCATCGAGAGCGCCGGCATCGGGTTCGCCATTATTGCTGGCGAGGAAGACGCCATCAAGCAGCGCGCCGAAAAGGGGCCGCAGGGAGACATCAACGGTGATGAGCTCCACCAGACGCGTGAGACCCGCAGCCGCGCTGGTACGGGTGGCATGATCCTCAATCCTGTCCAGGGGTATCACCGACAACCGGCCAAGGCGATTTTGCCGGGCCGCAGCGAGCAGCTCCCTGGCTTCTACAGATGTGCGTACCACCAGCGCCGTGGCCATCGTACCCAGCGCCGCCTCCACCGCGGCGGCATGATCGCCCTGTAACCGGGCAAGGGCCGCCACCGTGCCCAGCACGCCGGGGTGCTCGTCCAGGTTGGACAGCACCGCCCGGGTACCGGCGGGATAGCCTTCATGGTCAACCGCCAGCCGCTGAAGCATCGATAGCTGCGTTTCGAGCAGTCTGCGCTGCGTGTCGGCGGCGTTGGCCTCATCTTTTGCAACGTCCAGCATTTTCCGGAGCCGGTTAAGTTCTGTCGCCGCCTGCTCTGCGTCGGCTTCCAGGGCGGCGCCCGCAGTCTCCTTTTCGCCCAAGCCGGTCTCCAAAAGTGCCAGCGCCTGGCTCTGCTGCCGGACCTGTTCCTCGGCCACCTGCAGCTCCGCTTCAAGCTTCTTCGAGGCGGCCTCTTGTTCCTTGATGAGCTCCACAGTTCGTTGTCGCCTGGCGGCCGCCTCAAGCAGTTGCCGCTGGTGCCGGAAATGTTTCTCCCGGGTCTCTTCCAGCGCCGCTTCCGCCACCTTGAACGCCTCGGTAAAGGCTGCCTCCTGCTCTAGCTTGGCAGCCAGCCCGGCACGATGCTCCTGTGTGCCCGGCGCCAGCGCTTCCATCTGTTTGCCGAGCTGCTCAACGGTTGACTGTCGCTCAGGTATGCCCGCCTCTTCGCGGGAACGCTCAGTGGCAATCCGGGCCAGTGCGGCTGAGGATGCCTTGATCTGCTCATCCCGGACGGCCGACTGCCTGCGGTGCTCGTTGTGCTCCTCATTGGCTGCCTCCAGCAAGGTGGTGGCGGCCTGGTACTGCTGCTCCAATTCTGTTTGGAAATCCCGCGCGCTGTTGATCTCCTGTTCCTGCTTGCCGATCTCATCGGCCTCGGAATCCCTTGTGCTTTTGCCCGACTGAAGGACAGCCATAAGGGGCGCCTTCTGTTTCGTTATGGTATGGACCTTGAGGCGCGCAAGGGTCAGTTCCTTAGCGCTCAGGCTGCCGGTTAATTTGCGGTGGCGGTCGAATCGCTTCAGCTGCAGCTCGAGATTTTTAACCTTGGCACCCACCTCCTCGGCAATGTCGTTGATGCGCTCCATATCGAGACGCGTAGCCTCGAGCTTCCTGAATGTCGATGTGCGCTGTTTTTTGTACCGGTTCACACCGGCTGCCTCTTCAAACATGCGCCGGCGGTCTTCCCCTGCCTCAGACAAAATATCTTCAACCATTTTCAGCTCGATAACCGAGTAGGCATCGCTGCCCATGCCCGTATCCATGAACAGGTCGGTAATATCCTTAAGCCTGCACGGTTGGCGATTAATGAAGTACTCACTTTCGCCATCGCGGTAGAGTCTGCGGGTGATCTCTATATCGGTATACTCGATGGGCAGCTTGCCCTTGTCGTTGTGGATGGTGACACTCACCTCGCACAGGCTCGATGGCTTATGGTGTTTTGAGCCGTTGAAGATGATCTCTTCCATGCGGCCGGCACGGATAACGGACTGCCTCTGCTCGCCCAGCACCCAGCGCAGGGCATCTACAATGTTGGTCTTGCCGCACCCGTTGGGACCGACCACGCCGGTGATGCCCCGGCCGAGCTTGATGGTCGATTTTTTGCCGAACGATTTAAATCCGTGAAGCACGATACTGGAAATATGCAAAGTGGACTATCCTCTGGGTAAAGCTTGCCCGGCAAGCTCGGGCCGCCTGGGTCCGTTCAACGGGAATACACTCATCATGGGGTGCATGAATATAGCAGATTTTAGACAGACATGGAGGCAGGAAAGATGTGCGGCGCGGAAAGAATTACCTCTATTGGCGCGCTATCTGGAACGCCGGTTTGGTTTGGTGCCGCTCGATAGAATAAACCTGATGTAAACCCCTTTATAGCCTGGGTAGCCCCCTGCGGAAAGCTGATCAATGGATGAGAGGTAACCCGCTTCCAGCCGGTACATGGCGACGGTGGCATGAATGCCGGCTCCCGCACCGACTTGCAGATAGGGCGCCCAGATCAGACGAAACTCCTTGAATCGCGATGTGAAGCTGCCCAGCTCCGCCAGATATCCTCCAGTGCCCCCCTGCATGGTGACATAGGGGAAGAAACCCGTGGCGAGCTTGTCCAGAAACAAGGAGCGGCGCCCCCCGATGCCCAACTGAAGATAATACTGCTGCGACGAACTGGACTCCAATCGTCCGGTATAGGGATTGTACTGTGCATATGGCAAACTCGTTTCCTCAATATGAAATCCGCCGGCGAAATAGCCCTGGTACAGTTTGAAGGGCGAGGTGCCACGATAGTAAAACAGCGACTGCCCCTTGCTTGACATGCCAAAGCCGAAACCGGCGTCGTTGATCTTTATCTTTGAGATATCCCCTTGGGCCCCAACGGTAAGGGGCAGCAAAAGCGAGATGAGTATAGGTAGCGCGCTGCGCATCAGTTCACTCCTTTTTAGCATTGGTTGCCTGACGAATCTCTTGCAATTCAGCCCATTTCTCCGGCGTCGCCGCCAGCCGGTCCACTACATTCTCCGCCACTATCGACTGCTCGATGATTTCATCCACGTCCTTCAGGGTCACCCCCAGATACCAGACGCCCTGGGGATATACGACCACCGTCGCGCCCATCTCGCAGGCATCCAGGCAGCCCGATTTGTTGGCTCGCACTTTGCCTTTAAGGCCGCGCTCCGCAAGCCCGCGGGCGAAAGCAGCGCGGATTTCCATCCCGCCCTTATCGGCGCAGCAACCTCGCGGATGGCCGGCAACACGCTGGTTTGTGCAGATAAACAGATGTTTATCATAGGGAGGCATACCTGATCCTTATTCCATACTGAGCACGACCTTGCCGCCGCGTGGCCCCTGCTCAAGATAGCGATGGGCCGCCGATATTTCAGTCAGCGGAAAGACTTTATCGACAATTGGGCGGTAGCGGTTCTGCTCGAATTTTTCGACCACCGCCGCGAACGATTTGGAGCTGCCCATGGTCGAGCCGAGCACCGACTGCTGCTTGCGAAACAGGTGCCGCAAATCAAGGGCCACCTCGGGACCGGTGGTAGCGCCGCAGAAAACTATCCGGCCACCCAGCCCAAGCACCCGTAACGACTGTTGCCACGTGGCGGCGCCCACGTGCTCAACCACCACTTGAATTTTAGACGACCCGGCCAGTTTCAGCACCTCTCTGTGCCAGTCGGGGCGGTAATGATCGACCGTTTCATGAGCGCCCATCGATTTGGCGAACTCGGCTTTTTCGGGCGAGGATGCCGTCGCAATGACCCGGGCGCCCCGCTCCGCCGCAATTTGGATGGCCGCAGCGCCAATTCCGGAACTGCCGGCGAGCACCAGGACCGTTTCGCCAGCGCGCAAGCCGGCGCGCTGAACCAGCATCTCGTAGGCGGTGAGAAAGACCAGACCAAAGGAGGCGGCCTCAGCCCACGCCAGGCCCGACGGCTTCTTGTACGCGTTAGCCGGCAAAAGGTTTACCACATCCTGCAGCAGGCCGGCGGAGTCTTCGCCGAGAATGCCAAAACTGGGACAATAATTTTCCCGCCCGCTCGTGCAGGCCTCGCAGACGCCGCACCAGGTGCACGGCTGAACCACGATTTCATCGCCCACGGCCAACGGCCCGGCGCTTTCCCCAACGGCGGTTACGATACCAGCGCCATCACTGCCGGGAACCAGCGGCAGGCTCCCGCCGGGCAGCCCTTCGCGCACCCAGATATCAAGGTGATTCAGGGCTGCCGCTTTCATCCGCACTTGCAGATGACCGGCGATAACGGGAGGCGACGGGCGCTCTTCTACGCTGAGCATCTCCGGGCCACCCTGCTTGTGGATCACGACGGCGCGCAGCTATTCATCCTCATTAAGGTCCTCGAATTCGGCGTCAATGATCTTGCGCTTGGTAACAGGATCATCCTTGTGCTGCTCATCGCCGGGCAGGACGTCCTTCACGGTCTTGAGCAGACGCATGATCATTCCGAACATGATTCCGCCAACAATAAACACCAGCAATGTGCGCAGCACGGTTTAACGGCTGCCGGCGGGATTAAAGAATCGGGTCCCACCCACCGGCTCCCTTATAAATTTGATGATTTCATCCAGGTCGCCCGGGTTGGCGACGAAATCAATTTCGTTGGTATTGATGATCAGCAGTGGGCTTTTGTCGAAACGGAAAAAATACTCATTGTAGAGCTGATTGAGCGAGTCCAGATACTGCCATTCCATGCGCATTTCATAAGCGCGGCCACGCTTACGGATGTTCTCCATCAGACGATTTGTGTCAGCCTGCAGGTAGATCACCAGGTCGGGCGCGACGATGTCACGCTCCAGAAGATCGGCAATGCGGTCATAGAGCGCCATCTCCTTGTTGCTCAACGTGAGCGAGGCGAACAAGCGATCCTTCATAAACATGTAATCGGTGACCATCAGCGGCGCGAAAAGATCGAGTTGCTTGAGGTCTTGCTGCTGGCGGTAACGGGACAGCAGAAACCAGAGCTGCGTCTGGAACGCATAGACCTCCGAGTTACGGTAGAAATCCGCAAGAAACGGATTTTCCTCGAATTCTTCCTGCACGAGGCGCGCGTCCAACTGATCGGCGATCCTTTTCGCCAGACTGGTTTTGCCCACACCAATAGCCCCCTCAATGGCCAACATGAAGGTTTTGCCCATTACCTTGGCGCCTCGTCCTCGATCAGCCGGAGCAGAACGGATGTGTCGGGACATTGCTCCAGCAGTTGATCCACTGTGCTACCATCATGGGGATCATGAAAATCGGGCCACGCCTCTTTAAGCGGCACCAGGACAAATCGCCGCTCTCTGTAGCGTGGGTGCGGCAGCTGCAGATTGTCATTATGGAGGATGTGGCTGCCGCAGGTGATCAGGTCGATGTCAATGCTGCGGGGCTGCCCGGGCCGCTCCCTGCGCCGGCCGAGTTTTTCCTCCACCTGCCGGCAGATGACCAGCACCTTTGCCGGCGAAAGTTGGGTCCGGGCGATGAGCACCTGATTGAGGAACGGCCCGTTCTCCGGTCCCACTCCCAGTGGCGGCGTCTCGTAGACCGAGCTGGCGGACGTCATAATGAGATCACCCTTGCGCTGCAGCAGGTCCCCTGCGAGGTGGAGCGCCCATAGCCGGTCGCCCAGATTGCTGCCCAGCGATAGTACGGCCGTATTTGCAGCGGGCGTGCTAGTCACCCAGCACCTCTTCCCGGGTCCGCACCAATTCAATTTCCGCCCCTCCGGTAAAGCCCGGAATGGGGGGCGCTACTTTGCGCACGCTGATGCCTATTTCATCCACAGGCAACCCTTTGAACAGCTCCTCCAGCACACGCCACGCGGCGCGCTCCAAAAGGTGGTAAGGTTCCGCGCAGAAGGTATCGGCAATGATGTGATAGGCGGTGGAATAGTCGAGGGTCGTGGCGAGATCATCACTCTTTCCAGCGGCTGAAATATCGGTATACAGTTCTATATCCAGCATAAAATGTTGACCCGCTTCACGCTCCTGCGGGGTGACGCCGTGATAGGCAAAAAGATCGATTTTATCGAGGCGTATGACGTCCATCATAAGAGACAAATTTAGACAGCAACGCCGACGCGCTGCAAGTGCATAGCCGCGGCCGGGATCATCTGCGATCCATGACCACAAATAGTTCACGCAGCCTTCGGGAGGCCACCGAGAGCTCCGGCCACTCCTCGCTGGCGATAATAAAGTGCCGGCCAAATCGCTGCGCTATTTCATCGTAACTGACGCCGTACGGGGGGCCAACGGTAGGATCCTGATCCATGGGGAAAAAGAGGGCTACCAGGCGGCCTTGCTGATTCAGCAGCCGTTTGATGAGCGCCACATATTCATTCCGGCGGCGTGGGTCAATGGCGCAGTAGGTGGTATACTCAAAAATGAGATCAAACCGGCCATTCCACTTTTTAGGCAAGTAGAACATATCCTGCGCCACCACCTCTATCGGCAATTTGCTTTTATGGGCAAGGTCGGACAAGTAGCGCAGAGGCGTTGGAGCAAAATCGACGGCCACGACATCGTATCCTGCTTTGGCAAACGCCACGGCATCGTACCCATTTCCCGCGCCCAGGATGCAGACTTTTTCGCCCTTGCCGCGATGGCCTGAAAGCCACTTTTTCAGAACGGGCGTTGGCTGACCCAAGTCCCAACCGGTTTTTCCCCGGTTATAGAGTTGCTCCCAAAAACTGGGCGCCGAAACGTCCCGCCGCCGACCTGTAGCGCCCTTTTTATTGCCCCTGTTACGTGCCATGGAACGGGAACTTACGCCTGCAATGCCGGCTCCCCACGACAAAAAGGCCTCCCACCGTCCAACAACATTCGGGAAGCCCTAAATTGAAGGGCCATTGCAGTTGGCCGCTGCGATAAATCCCTGTCTAGTGGTCCTGCTTAATCATCGTCATCGTCATTCGGGAGCCGGAATTCACGGAAGGGCTCCATTTCAATCATGAAGCGCATGTCCATGAGCCGGTTACGCAATTTCCCCCTTGAGCGCTCTTCGAAGATGGCAAATACCGCCTGTTGACCCGGCTTCAGGATATCTTTCGTACTTTTTATGAAGCGCGTCTTCAAGTCGATGCGCTCTATTTCTATCTTCGCCAGTTCATCGGCAAACTTCTCAATATCCTTCACGGATGCTTGCTCATCCTCAGCCTTCCTGTTGAACACCCTAAACAGCTCCTTCTGCTTTTTGGACAGCTTATCGAGCTGCTTCTGGTGATCTTTCATGCGGGGAAACAGTTTTGCAGCCTGCTTTTCCGTAAGATCAAGCTCGTTGGTGAGCATCCACATTTTGGCGGCGAACAGATGCTCGCCCCCTCTGCGAATAACCTTGCTGGCGCGTCTCTTCTGCCTACGCATCCTCGAAGAACCCATACGATCCTGGCCGGGGAAGCCGCTGCTGATCTGTGGACCCGGCTGCCGCCTGAAGGACTGGGCGCTCGCCTCGCCGCCAACCACCGGCATGGTCAGCAAGAGGGTCATGACAAGATATAGGGTGCGTTTCATCATTTCGTTCCTTCACGTTCTGCTGTTGCTGTACGCCATTAGCTACGAATTCTATTTATATGCGAAAATCAATTCTTCCTGAAGCCCGAGCTCATAAATCCCGATGAGCAGCTGATCAAGATCTTCCTCCAGAATCATATTAAGGTAGAGAGCCGCGTCTGCTTCAGCATCTGGGCTGGCCTCCTCATAGATCATCTCGCTAATGAGATAGCTCTCCCAAATATCGCGATAGTTCTGCTCCTGGACTGCTTTGAATCCACTCAAAAATATAACCGTTGCCACGGCAAAAGTCGAAGCGGTGGCGATGATCCGGTTGCGTAGCGCTCTTGTCCGCAGCGTTCCGCGAACCTGCCGGAGAAACCGTTCGCCATCTGCAAAATCGGGCCTGCCCGGATTTGGGTTAGTCATCGTCGACCCACCTTTTCAGTTTTTTCTTTGCTCGGTGGAAGCTCACCTTCACTACGTTTTGAGAGGTACCCATAATTTCCGCCACCGTGGCGACCGGCAAATCCTGCAAACTATGCAGGATCACCACCTGATGCTCCGTTTTCGTCAGCCTCGGGAGCCTGTCAAGCAGCCAGCCCCGCAGGTCTGACTGATGATTGGTCTCATCGGTGGCGGCCGGCTCAGCCACTTGATCCAGAGACAGATAGTCCCGGTATTTGTGGCGCCTGAAGTGATCGGTCACCATATTGGAACTGATCCTGAATATCCAGGTGGAGAAGCTGCTGTCACTGCGGAAACGGTGCAGTTGATGGTACACCTTGATAAAAACGTCCTGCGCAATATCATCCGTGTCAGCCTCATTTTTGGTCGCGCTGAAGATAAACTGCCTGACCATGGCCTGATGTCTCAGCACCAATTTGTCGAAAGATGATTGATCGCCCTTCAGAAAATTTTTGATCAGCTCCTGGTCTTCCAATCTTCATCTCACCTGTTTTGACGCCGGGGACGCTCAAAGGTTAACACGCCTGAAAGCTTGCTATTCTGAAATTCTGTACGGGATGCCGATGAAGCCCATGGCGAATTCCTCACTCGCTACCAGCATGCTGTTGACATCAACGACATCAATGAACATCCGGAACGGTCTGATATTGGCGGTGTATGGGCCAACCGTCAGGGTGCGCGAATAGATGTTGTCGCCAGCCACCTCATCTGGGGCAACTCCCCGGTCGTGCAAGTTCCTGCGCACGGCATAGCGGGTCGTCCCATGCCGCCCACCTCTATACACACCCACAATTTCACCTGGTCCTACCGGGAATTCCGGCCCCGTTCTGACCACCGAAACGAACAGATCAAAATTTTGATGGGCCTTGAATGTTGGCAGATTATCCCGGTTGAAAAAATGATCGACTGGATCAAAACCGGTTAGCGACAGGACAATGCCAAGAGAGTCGGTTACAGTTATCCCCCCGACGTCAATTTTTGCCCCGGCCATGCCGGTCAGCGCGGTGAGCGCGTCCAATCTCCAGCCTTCGCTTGAGTCGGTGGCCGAGCCTCCGGCGATAAATCTCGCCCGGCGATTGGTCGACAGCGAGAACGATTTTGAGATGGAATCGACCAGCACCCAGACGCCGGCGCTATCGTTAAACCCTGCCACGGTAAAGTTGCCCGTCAAGCTGTGAGTTATCGTCACGTAAGCCGTGTCATCGTTGATCGAATCGACGGTGAAACTCAGCTGGACATCGGTAATGCGGCGGCGGGTGCGCAGACGGTCATAATTGCCGGGCCAAAGCGTGTCGACCATCGCCTTATGCAGCGCTCCGGGTGGCACGAAGGAGGGCAAGCCAGAGCCGGCATCCTCCTCCTGATATTGGTCATCCTGCAGCCCGTCGAAAGTAAAAACGGGATCGCTGCTGATCAGGTAGCTGAGCGCTGCCTGCGTCAGCGCCTGGGGCACGTCTCCGGGCTCGAGGGCATCACAGGCCATGACGCTGATGGCCCCGAGCAAACTCAACCCTGATATTTTGGAACTGTGCATGGTTCATTATTCCCTATAAACATTATCACCGGCCGATTTCCAAGCACAGGTTATAAAACAGGGGGCAGCTAGACCGTGCCATACCAACTATTCGACGCAAGTCAACTGATTAGGTTAACGGCCCATTAAGTTAACGGTGCCGGCCTCTGGACCGTTCCCCATAATATGCGCACGAGTTGACACTGATGCCACCGAAATGCTATTTTTCAGCGTGCCATTTTATCCCATATTCCCTTCCCCAATTGCCACTTTCCTCGCGCTGGGCACAGTGCTGTCGGCGATGCTGGCCCTGCTTGGCCTGGCGCTGCAACAGAAACGGTTGTCGCCCCAAACCAGCAGGCGGCTGGCCCATGTAACCACCGGCACAATCCTTTTTTACCTGCCGTTTGTCTTTCAGGAACCGGTATACCCTATCGTGGCTGCATTGGCGTTCGCGCTGCTGAATGCCGTATCGATCCGCTTTGGAAAGTTACGGGGCATTCACGCCATAGACCGGCCCAGCTATGGCACAGTGTACTTTCCACTGGCGTACGCATTGCTGGCCGGGCTGTTCTGGGACTCGGATCCTGTGGCCCTGCAAATCGGCGTTTTGCTGCTGACCCTGGCCGATCCCATAGCCGGTTGGGCCGGACAACGCTGGGGACGGCAGACTTACGCGCTGTGGTCGGAGACCAAATCGGGCGCGGGCACGGCGGCCATGTGGATCTCCTCGCTCCTGCTGGCGGCTGCAGGATTGCATTTTCTGGTGCCTATGGCCGGGCAACTTCCCTGGAGCGCCACCCGCATGGCCCTGGCCGTGCCCCTTATCGCCAGCACGGCAACCATAGCTGAAATTATATCGCATAAAGGATCGGACAACCTGTCGGTGCCGCTGACAGGGGGGGTGTTTGTGGCGCTCATGGCGGCCTTCCCGGAGGCGCAGCTGGGCTCCTTTGCCCTATGGGCGTCCGGCTCGGCCCTCCTGCTGGCCCTGGCCCAACGCATGGGGAGCCTCGACTGGAGTGGGACGCTGGCGGCCTGGGTCATGGGCAACGCCATATTTCTAACCGGCGGTTGGGGCTGGCTGTGGCCCCTGATGATCTTTTTCATCTCCGGATCGCTCCTGTCCCAAATCGGCGGGGATAGCGCCAGACAGTCGAGACCGCAGCGGGATGTCCGGCAGGTAATGGCCAACGGCGGCGCGGCGCTGCTGCTGGCGCTGGCGGCGGCCTTCACCATGAATACCAACCTTTACATTGTCTATTTGGCAGCCATTGCAGCCAGCGCTGCCGATACATGGGCCACGGAAACCGGAAAATGGAGCCGCTCCAAACCCCGCAGCGTTATCGGATGGCGGAAGGTGGAGCCAGGCAGTTCGGGCGGCATGACATGGCTGGGGACAGCGGGCTCATTGGCCGGCGCGGCAATGATTCCCCTGGCGGCGGCGGCTTTGGGTCCCTTGCCACTTGGTGGCAGTGACATTATCCTTATAACCGCGATCGGTTTTGGCGCCGCTGTTGCCGATTCGATTTTGGGCGCAACGGTTCAGGCTCGTTATCAACATGCGGATGGTTCTATTTCCGAAGACCGGCGCGGCATCGCTGGGTTGGCGGTTCACTCCGGTTGGTCCTGGATGGACAACAACATGGTCAATCTGGCACATACCGGGCTGGCGGCCTGGGTCTGCTGGCTGGCCCTGCAGTGGATGGAGGCCTAAAGGGAATGGCGCTAGGCCAACATCCATCGCAAAAGACCCCGCTGACACCGGCCCAGCAGATCGCGGTGGATCATCCCCTCGCGCCCCTGATGATTATCGCCGGTGCCGGCACGGGCAAAACCTTCACACTTGTGAGCCGCGTGGCGCACCTCATCAACCGCTATAATATCCCGCCGAAAAAAGTACTGGCGCTCACTTTCTCCGAGCAGGCAGCCGCTGAGCTGAAAGGCCGGATTCTGGCCATGGGCAGCGAAGGTCTAAGCGCTGGCGCCGGAGAGATCGCCGCCGTCACGTTTCACTCGTTCTGCTACCAGATTGTGCTCGATTTTTTGCCCCAGTTCGCTGAGAAACGGCTGATGAACAACGGTGATGGTTTGTTCATGCTGCGCGAACATTTTGGGGAACTGGCCGACCTGGAGTCCGATCTGTTCCGCCAGGCGCCGTTCAAGGCCATCAAGGCCTACCTCAATTTTTCCAACCGCCTGCGCGAAGAGTTGATTGATGTCGACAAACTCCCCGGACTCCTCGAGGACTCGGCCAGGCAGCTTGAAAAACGGGACGACGAGGGCTGGCAGGAAATGTTGGCCCAATTGACGGACCAGTGCCACGTATTTACGCGATATCAGGAGTGGAAGGCAGCCGATGGGTGGATAGATTATGGCGATATGGTCTACAGCTGCTGGCAACTTCTGGAGAAAAATGCCGAAGCGCGAACAACCGTTCAGGCGCGATTCGAGACAGTCGTCATCGATGAATTTCAGGATAACAATTACGGCCTCAATCGTATCGTCGATTTGATCACGCAGAAACATCGCTCCGTTACAGCTGTCGGCGATGACGACCAATGCATCTACTCCTTCCGCGGCGCCTCGGCCTTTAACCTCAGCGACTTTCGTAAGCGGTACGGGCAACACCCGCAGTTTGCGGAGGTGGTGCTTGACCGCAACTTCCGTTCGACTCAGCCAATCCTTGACATGGCCAATGAGGTCATGCACGTGAGTCCCGGACGGCAGGAGAAAATGCTCCACGCGATCACGCCAAATCTCTCCGGCCCAAGGCCGCTCCTCTGGGTCGGCTCATCGGACTCTCAGGCAAGGTTAGTGGCGACCGAAATTGCTGAGAGGCTCAAGCATGGCTACGGCTACGACGATATTGCCATCCTTACACGGACGCGCAAGCACGGCGCACAGATCATCGAGGCGCTAAAAAAAGAGCAGATCCCCATCACCTATCGTCGCGCCGCCTTTTTTGAGCTGCCCGCCATCAGGCAGACGTTGGCCTGGTGCCATATCGTCGCCGGGTCGCCGGCAGCGGCCATTGGGCTCTACCGGCTGATGGAGGACCCTGTCATCCCTTCAGGCGATCCGCTATTCCATAAAGTGTGGACCTACCTGTCAGGCCAAGGTCAGAAACAGGAACCATCCTCAGCGTCAGTAGAAGCAGTCCCAGGCGATGCAGGGCAGGTGATCGCTCAGGTGAGTTCGCTGCGCGAATCGGCGGCTGAAATGAGGCTCACCGATCTGATCCGGCGGATCATGGAGATCAACGGTCTGTTCAGGCAGCATGCTCGCAAAGGTTTCTACGAGGATGAATTGGCGACGCTCAACCTCTCCCAATTTATGGAACTCGCCTCCAGGTTTGATGAGCGCTACGGGCGGCCCAACCTCATCAGATTCTTGCGCTATCTCGATGTGCTGCAGGGGACAAACGCCATCGAGGCGTCTCTGCCGGAGATTGATCTCCCCGACGGTGGCGTGCATGTGATGACGGTCCACGGGGCCAAGGGCCGGGAATTTCCGGTGGTGATCCTGCCATTCCTCCAAAGTGCCCGCTTTCCTCTGAATTTCAGCCCTCCCAAGGAGGTCTCATCGCCGCCGGACGAATGGTTCTCGTGGCAATTAACGGACCGGCTGACTCCCAAGGAGCAGCATGTGGAAGAGGAGCGACGCCTGTTTTATGTCGGCATGACGCGGGCCAAGGAGCATCTGATATTGACCACCACACCCAAGCGGCGCAGTAAATTTATCGTGAATTTGAAAGATGGCATCATGGATGAGAAATCGATACCTGATGAGGAGCGCACTGAGCCGGAAGCCAACGATCAACTGCGCTCTGATCTGCACCGCCGCCTGCAACGGGAACTGGCCCGCAAGGCCTATCCGCAGGCACACGACATTATCGATGCGCTGCATATGGTCGATGAGTATGAGGACGGCGCTCAGCCCGAGTTTCAGAACCACCCCCTGGCTGATGAGCTGCGCAAAGCTTTGGCCCCGGATGCGGCAGATACAAGCGCTCGCCCTGCTGCGACGCAGCTAAGACTATCGGCCAGTTCCATCGACACCTACGAGACCTGCCCCCTCAAATACCGCTATCGCCATGTCGACTCAATTCCTGCGCGGGAAGAGTCGGCGGCGGCGACATTCGGCACTATCATGCACCGCGCCCTGGAACAGCTGCACGATCCTGGCGGTCCCGGTTTTGCCCAATCCGTGAGCGATATCCTGGATACGGTATGGCGTTCGGCGGGGTTCAGCTATGAGCAGGAGGAACAGGTCTACCGCCAGGAGGCGGAGAAGCTACTTAACGACTACGTCGAGCGCTGGCGCGATCATCCCCCTGAAACCCTCGCCGTTGAGTCATCGTTCGAATTCGGGTTTGACAATATTACCATCAACGGCAGAATTGACCGCATCGATCTCACCGGGGACGGCAAACTGACGCTGGTCGACTATAAGACTTCACGGAAAGCGCAACCTGAATGGGAGGCACGCAAGGCCCCGCAGTTGCCCCTCTATGCGCTCTATGTGCAGGAGACCCGCTCCATCGCTGAGCAGACCTACCGTGGCCCCGTTGAAGATATTGATCTGGTCTACTACTTCATCCGCGACGAAAATCCGGAGGTCCTCATCCATTACTCGACCGAAGAACTCCAAGTCTTTAGAGAGCGCATCAGCGCAGTGGCAGATGGCATCAGGCGCCAGGAATTCCCGTTCAATAAAAATGACCACCACTGCAATTTCTGTGAGTTCAAAAACCTCCTTTGCCCCGCCTGGGAACAAGACCCACTTTGACGGATCAGCGGCCCATCGCTGTTGTGCTGGTGTCGGGTGGCATGGACAGCTGCGTCACCACGGCCATAGCAGGCATCGACCATCAGGTCGCCTTGATGCATGCGCAATACGGCCAGCGCTCCCGGCAAAAGGAACGATGGGCCTTTGACGCCATTGCCGATCATTATGGTGTCGATGAGCGCAGACGGCTCGTCATCGACCTGGGGCACATCGCCGATATTGGCGGTTCAGCGCTGACGGACGCGACGATGGCCGTCCCCCTTGCCAATCTATCCTCAACCGATATCCCGATAACGTACGTCCCCTTTCGTAACGGGAACCTCCTTTCCGCCGCAACCAGTTGGGCCGAGGTTCTGTCAGCTTCAGCGATCTTCGTCGGTGCGGTGGAAGCGGACTCGAGCGGTTATCCTGATTGCCGCCGGGAATTTTTCGATGCATACCAGGCGGCGATCAGCCAGGGAACGCGGCCCGAAACGCGCATCAGCATCGAGACGCCCTTGATCGAGATGACGAAAAAGGAAATCGTGCTTAAAGGTGTGGAAATGGGAGCGCCGCTGGAATTGACCTGGAGCTGCTACCAAGACGAGCCGACCCCATGCGGGATCTGCGACAGCTGCGTGCTCAGGGCCCGCGGCTTCCGCGCAGCCGGGGTGCAAGACCCACTCGCGAATCTATCTGAGCGCTAACCGCTCCCCACGCTAACCGAACGCCCCGGCTGATCAGGCGGCGACGCTGCGCAGGGCGCTCATCAGCCAGTCCTCCAGATGCTTGACAAATTTCTTATCCGGCACGACGAGGCCGCGATTAAAATTATCCTGAATGATGGTTTCGCCTTGATCCGAGTTATTGGTGGCCAATTTCAAAAACGGCTCCAGCCATGATGGGTCGGCCGTGCTGCTGATGGCGCCGTTGCGCACGTAAAGTTCGCCGTCTTTCAGCTGCGTCTTAATGTTCTCCTGAGCCACCTGGTGATACTCATCCGAGCGCTCCATTGCTTCGTAGGCGCTGTCTGACATATAACTGATGTGGTTAACGACCGCTGCCGCGCCTGCAGCCCTGAGATTTGCAGGAACGGGATCGAATTTCCTGGCCGAAGGCCTGAAAACGTTTCCTCTGGTATATTCGCGCCGGAGAGACTGGCAGACATCTGCAATTTCCTCCAGCCGTTGCTTTTGGGTGAGCACATCCCAACGCGTACGGGCATCGCTGAGCCGCCGATGTCTATCGCTGCTTGACTCATTGAAGCCAACTTTAACCAGCTGGAGCGCATCCCATTCCTCTATCGGGTCATCGACGTAAACCCAACATTGTGTGGCGATCCGAATCTGGGTCTCCCGATCCAATATTTCCACAAACAGATGGCGTAGCGAATTGCTCCGGGATTCGACCGGTTCCGGTTGCGCCACAACTGGAGTGACCGGAGCATCGGCTGCGGCCAGGTGGACCACCCTCTCTTTTTCCGCCTGTTGGACTTCCAGCAGTAATTCTGCAGATACATCCCCCTGCAACTGTGCAACAGCAACTGGGTCGGCAGCCGGTTCACCGCCAGACACATCCAGTGAAGACCCATGCGTGCTCTTCGGCCCTGCCATGGCCGGTGCAGCTGTGTCCTGGGTTTTGGCAGCCGGCTCTTCCGAAGCCGGGGCTATGGGTTTCGCTTCCGGTTCGCCAGCCAGCATTTCGAGGCAGGTGATGAGAAGATTGATGTCGAGGGCGGTTATCCGGCGAGTATCGTCACTGTCCTTGCCGGCAATTGTTTTATTTTCATCCAGTGATCGAATGAGTGCCAGGCGCTCGAGCACCGGGGCAATCCGGGCCTGTTTTTCACCATCCAAATCAGACCATGCAGGCAGTGATGATTCCCCCTCGTCACCTGCTGATTGCCTCACTTTTTCAAACAGTGCGCTTGCTTCCATATCTATTTCCTTTCCCCGGGCTATGGGATGGTCATCGCCGTGCCCGACCGGCTATATATCTATTTGCACCGCATAAAAATTAACTCATGCGCAGCTCAATCGGAACGATTTTAGCCAAACGCGGGCGATCCATAAAGGGGCGGATGGCCATAATAACCAAAACCGGCCCTCCCCAAAAGTTCGGGAGAGGGCCGGAAAACGGTATAGTTGCAGAAAAGAAAACGCTTAGTACATGCCGTCCATGCCACCGGGAGGCATGGCTGGACCCGCAGAGGAATCTTCCTTTTTCTCCACGACCAGCGCCTCGGTCGTGATCAGCAGGCTGGCCACACTGGCGGCGTTCTCCACGGCAATGCGGGTGACCTTGGTGGGATCGATAATGCCCATTTTGATCATGCTGCCGTACTTTTCATTCTGCGCGTCGAAGCCGTAGTCACCCTTCTCGGCGGCAATTTTGGCCAGCACCACGGACGCTTCCATTCCGGCATTGGTGATGATCTGCCGTAGCGGCGCTTCCAGGGCCTTCTTGACGATCCTGGCCCCGGTCTTCTGGTCGCCTTTGAGCTTGGTGTCATCTACCGCGTCAATGGCACGTATCAGGGCCACACCGCCGCCAGGGATAATCCCTTCCTCGACGGCCGCACGGGTGGCGTGCAAGGCGTCCTCGACACGGGCCTTTTTCTCCTTCATCTCGACTTCGGTGGAGGCGCCCACACTAAGGACTGCCACACCGCCGGAGAGCTTGGCCAGGCGTTCCTGGAGCTTCTCCTTGTCGTAATCGGAAGTGGTCTTGTCGATCTGCACCTTGATCTCGTTCACCCGGGCCAGGATATCATCCGAAGTGCCCCCACCCTGCACGATGGTGGTGTCATCCTTGTCGATGCTGATCTTCTTGGCGGTGCCTAGATATGAAAGGGTGGCATTCTCGAGCTTGTAGCCTTGATCCTCGGAGATCACCGTACCCCCGGTCAGGGTGGCAATGTCCTGAAGCATGGCTTTGCGGCGGTCGCCGAAACCGGGCGCTTTGACGGCGGCAACCCGCAGCGAGCCACGAATCTTGTTGACCACCAAGGTCGCCAGCGCTTCGCCATCCACGTCCTCCGCGATAATCAGCAAAGGCTTGCCGGCCTGGGCCGCCTTCTCCAGAATCGGCAGCAGGTCCTTCATGGTGCTGATTTTTTTCTCGTGGATCAGGATGTAGGCGTCTTCCAGCTGGGCTTCCATCTCCTGCGGGTCGGTGACGAAGTAAGGTGACAAGTAGCCGCGGTCAAACTGCATGCCTTCGACGATTTCCAGAGAGGTCTCCGTCGACTTGGCCTCTTCCACGGTGATCACGCCATCGTTGCCCACTTTGTCCATGGCATCGGAGATCAGCTTGCCGATCTCGTGGTCTCCATTGGCGGAGATAGTCCCCACCTGGGCAATTTCAGCCTTGCCGCCAACCGTGCGGCTGGAAACGCGCAGCGACGCCACGACCTGGAGCACGGCGGCATCGATGCCCCGCTTCAGATCCATGGGGTTGGCGCCGGCCGTCACATTCTTGAGACCCTCGGCGATGATGGCCTGGGCCAGCACGGTGGCGGTGGTGGTTCCATCGCCGGCAACATCGCTGGTCTTGGATGCCACTTCGCGCAGCATCTGGGCGCCCATGTTCTCATAGGCGTCTTCCAACTCAATTTCCTTGGCCACCGTGACACCATCTTTGGTGATGGTAGGCGCGCCAAACTTTTTCTCGATAACGACGTTGCGGCCTTTGGGACCCAAAGTCACCTTTACCGCGTCGGCCAGCTGGTCTACCCCAGACTTGAGCGACCTGCGCGCATCGACATCATAAGAGACTAATTTCGACATAACTCGTTTGCTCCTGTTTCTTGAAATTTGCGGCCGTTATAGAATGGCCATTATGTCGCTTTCGCGAACAATGAGATACTCCTGACCATCGACGGTCACTTCCGTTCCAGAATATTTTCCGTAGAGGACTTTGTCCCCTTTCTTTACCTGCGGTTCAACGAGCAGGCCGTTCTCCGTTTTACCGGGCCCGACTGCAATCACTTCGCCCTGCTGCGGTTTTTCTTTCGCAGTGTCGGGCAGAATAATGCCACCTTTGCTCATCTCTTCCTGCTCGGCTGCTTGAACCACCACGCGGTCGTGCAACGGCTTCAGTTTCATCCATTCACTCCTTATTTCTCAGTCATGTTTTGCTGTTATCGGTCGTATCGTAATGCCTGGCCTCAGCAAGCCTCCAGGTGGCCCGCTACTGGACAGCACTGAAGTTAATGATGCAAGCGTGGCAGTAAAGACAAAATTAGCACTCTCGGCATGAGACTGCTAATGTTGCCGCCGAAGCGGGATTGCCCGCAGTTATTGGCCCGTGGAGCCGAAGCCGCCACTGCCCCGGCTGGATGGGTCGAGCTGGTCGCGGAGGTCGTAGGTGATGGGCGAGCCGTCGAAGGCCACCAGTTGAAACAACCGGTCTCCTTTGTGCACGGTATAAGGATCGCTTTTGATATTGTCGCAGGACGCCATGATTTCCCCGCGATAGCCGCCATCAATGAGGCCGATGGAGTTGGACATGCGCAGGGGCGTCCTGGAGATGGACGACCGTGGCAGCAGCAGATAGGCGCCGCCATCTTTTGGCTGGCACTGGATGCCAAAGCGAATGCGGACTGTCTCCCCCGCCTGGAAAGAAATCTCCTCGAGCACGAACAGGTCGAGTCCGGCGTCGCCGGGATGAAAGTGTCCATGATCGGCGTAAAAGTCGTGGGCGGCAGCATTAGGCTTGATGTAGAGGTGCATGCAGAGGGCAAATTAATGCGGACCAGCGGGAAAAGGGGTCGCGGGAACGGTGCCGGCGAGGTAATTTTGGCGGCCACTGGAGAGTATCATGCCGAGGTGGTGAAATTGGTAGACGCGCTGGACTCAAAATCCAGTATCCGCAAGGATGTGGGGGTTCGAGTCCCCCCCTCGGCACTGTATTCTGCACTTTGTATCGGGTGTAGAGCGATATTCCCAGATTGCCGTCGAGCGATCCTTCGATATTTCAACTTTCTGTATGAAGGCCCTAGCGACCCTCTGGCGGTTTTCAGCTGAGCCTCTGCTCCAAATTTCCCCAAAACTCAGAGATTCACGTTCCAAATCATCAATTGATTTTAAGTCAATGGATAGCTCACCATTCTTGATCTGATCCCTCGCTAGCCGTAGCTGCTCAAGCCGGTCGCAGACTTTGTTCAACTCCACTATGAGTCCCCGTGAATTAGGAGCGGCCTTAAGCACTTTAATTAGATTCTTCTCCTCCATCTCCAGCTTTTTTATTTCTGGCTCCAGGCTTTTTTCCAAAGTGACATCGAGTCCCGAATCAGCAGAGACAATCTCACGGGCCCGGTCAAACGCACTGGAAAGCACTTCAGGCTCGATTAGTGAGTCTATCAGGATCTCCGCGTATTCATGAAGGGTACGTGCCAGGATGACCCGGCCCTTACAATTGACCGCCCGATTCCGGCCGTATTCACGATAGCGTTTGAGGAGATAGTTCCCGCGCTTCTCCTCCCTGTAATAATAACGGCTATCGCAGTTTTCACAGTAGAGCAATTTATCCAGAAGCGCGAATTTGGGAGGATGCACTAGCCCCCCATATTCTCTTGTTTGTTTCGCCATCCGCGCGTGAATAGAATCGAATAGATTATCGCTTACAATTCTCAGTTTCTCATCATGGTACACTACCCATTTATCTGAATCATGATGCCATGAATTCTGGGTATCATTCCATAAATTCTCATCTCGACTGAAAATTCCTTGTCGTCGCTTGCCCCACGTTAAATCCCCTTTATAAATCGGGTTTTTCAGTATGTTTTGGACACTACTCCTCGACCAGGGATTTCCCCTTGATGTTCTAAATCCTTTGCCGTTTAGCCATCCGACCAATGTTCTGAGTGAAACTCCCCGACTATATTGCTCGAACACATATTGAACAGCCTTGACTTTGTCCGGTGAGTCTAGCACCAATCGCACCCTATTGTGTTCTCTCGACTGGACGCCTAATTCAAGAGGCTCCAGTTCCCCACCCTCGGGTGAAGTTTCCATCCGAATATAGCCAAACATTGGATTTCCACCCTGCCACCATCCGTCCCCCGCCTTCACCTTTCCTCGGTCAATCATACGACTTGCCAGTTTTCTACTCTCCTCCCTGCTAACCTCAAGATCCAGGAATGTTCGAATATTTCGCGCGAAGTTATCGAACGTATTGCATATTTCTCCAGATGAAGTATCAATGACGAATACCCCGTGATCCTTCAATAATCGCAAGTGAGGCAATAGCTGGTCACCCATTCTCCCGTGTATTCTGTCTAATTTCTCAACAAGTACAAATTGATAGTCATTTAAGCCAGCTTGGACCTCTTCCAGTATAGCCATGAAGGCGGCCCCAATCTGCGTGCCCGTACCAGTGTACATCACGAATCGTAATATCTCTGGATCAATATCCATCTCTTTTATTATAGATGCCGATGTCGTCCAATTCGCAAGAAGGATTTTTTGATCCTCCAAACTTTGGTCTTGCATATTGCTTGATCTTCTGCAGAAAGCAATGGCCTTATGCATGGTCTTTCCTCACTCTATCAGTTGTGGATTGCACCCGTTGATTTCATGTTTGAATATACTCAATGCTATCAAATTCCCCAGACATGCTAGTTGCTCCTTTTTTCTTTTGCCTTCATCCTGGCAGCATCCAAAATCAGTGCAGCCAGCGCTTCAACCATTTGTCGTCTCTCCTTGGAACTCAACTTGCCTTTTCCTTCTCTTGTGAGTGATCTTGGTCATAGGCTTAAAATCTCAACCGATTCCACACATCTTAGTGATCGAGATTTGTGATACTTTATGCTGGCCAAGTCGAAACCTGGAATACGGTGTAGGTGATATCAGCACGCCCACCAGGAGTTTCTCCAGGGCATCGATCCGTTTGAGAATGATTTTATCCGAGGAGCTCATTTCGACCGTGAGTTGATGAATTGCACTATTAGAGGTGGGACTACGGGGTGTCCAATAGGGGTAGTAGATATAGTTGCACTACTACTATATATTACTACTCTACCCTGACGAGAAAGGCTTGAGAGAAAGTGTGCAAGTTTGTCTATTATTAGTTGCACACTTCCACAGTGGTTGTGCAACAATGCAACCTCCCGGAGATAAGTGACTGAATACTGTACTACCTTGGAATTAGTGCAGCTTTTCATAGCCTCCCCATCCGTCCATTTTGACCAAACCTGCGTCGAGAATCTTGCCGATCCAATTGAATGCTGTCCGCCGGCTGCGTCCCGTGATTTTTTCAACCGCGCTGAGCCAAGTCTTTGTGGCGAACTTTTCTTCCATTTTGGCGAGAACTTCCAACCCTTTAAGCGGCCTTGGGTATTGAAGGTGGGCTGCTTCCTTCACCAACCCCTGATTATGAAACCACAGGTTATCAGGGTCAAGTTTCAAGGCGAAAGTCTTGTTCAGATTAGGTGACCGATCTCTGTTTTTGGTGATCTTCAGCAGGCGCAGCCCGGGGGTTTTTAGCGACATCGCCATCTGCAGAATCACGTCCATGCTGTTGGCGATCGTGCTGCCACCGCGTATCAAGTGCTTGCTTATCATCGTATCTGGCTGATGTTTTTTATCGTGGGTAACCAGTAGCATGGTGGATTTGTGAATATTTGCGATCGAAAATATTTCGCTCAGGAGGGGTTTGAGTTCCCGATTGCTTTCATCGTCAGCCCCCGTCGCGGCGTAGAGGTTATCGACCGAGAGGAAATCGAATCGTGGGTTGGCTTCCACAGTGGCTCGGATTCTTTTCCAATTATCTTGGAAAAGTGCTGGGTCTGCATCAAGTGTGTTAACATGGAGATTGTCCAAACGCTCTTTCTGCTCAGGCGATAAGATTGAGCATAACTTGATATGTCTTTCATGGATTTGCTCAGCGCTCATCTCAAAATTCAACAGGAGCACTCGGCGTGCTCTTGGAACCTTGAATCCTAGGAATTCGTCCAAGCCTACGGCTAATGCAATTGCCATTTGATGGGTGATTAAGGATTTTCCAACACCATCCGGAGCCGCAACGACTATTTTTTTATTCGCTCCCAAAATTTCTTCGATAAGCGGTTCGGACCCTTTGAACTCCCTACTTAAAAGCGCGTAGCCGCTTTCGAGGACAAACGGAGAAGTGATGCCGGCGTCAGATTCAGTAGACGAGTGGCTTCTGCCTGGGCGAATCGCTTCACCAAGCTGCTCGCGAACGACCACCGGTCCCTCCTGTGCCATCAAATCGTTAAAGTCAGTTCCATTATTCTTGTGCTGAAATACTGGCAGCGCCACGAGACCATCAACTGCGATAGCTGCCTCAAACGCTTTGGTTCGACCGGGATTTCCTTTTTTCCTGCGGTCATCATCCCCGGCAATAACTATTTCAATCGAGGGGAATTTTTGGCGCAGTACTTTTGCCACGGTTTTTACATTGTCAGTTCCGAATGCTATCGCGACCGCCTCATCAGTGGCTTCATGGATGGATGCACCGGTGCTATAGCTTTCTGATACATATATTCTTTTATCGGGAACACCCAGCGCGTGGTAGCAGCCAGATTTTCTACCATCGGCAAGATTTCGTTTTTCACCGTTCTCGTAGATTCTTTGGAAGGACCAGAGCGTTCCATCCTTGTCACGCATCGGGACAAGAAGTGCCTGCCCGTCGAATCGAAGACCATGTGACTTCACCCCTTTGGTTTGGAGGTAGAGATGAGTGTCAGGGGCCAGCTTTGCGTTTTTCCAAGAATCATTTGCTACATCCCGGGCTTTCTCCTGCCGTCTCCTAAGTTCCTCTATCCGCTTCTGTTTTATCAGGCGCATGTTCTTGGTGAGGGCGTCTCGTTCGGATTTAGATAATTTGGCACCGCTCTTGGCGTTCCAGGCTTGGCGAATGGTGCGCCAATCACCGAATTCGCCTGCCGGCAATAGATCCGCGTGCAGCACATACCATCCATCTTTGCTGCCGGCTTTATCTTCTGGAATATGAAACCGGTGAATCTCGCCGTCAGCGATTATCTCATCAGGAGCTGCAATGCCCGCGTCGAGCATTGCTTCGCGGAAGGCATTTACTATTTCATCGATATTGAACTGACTTTCCATGCTTCATGTTCGTGCAAAGCGGAGCGAGAGTTCAAGAGGGTGTTAGGGTGATTATTGGGTGAATTGAGGAGGATCAGGGCGGGGTGAGAGTAATCAAATTTTCAAGCGATATTTGCGCTTCCCGGGTGGGCGATCGATTAACTCGTTCCAGACATCAAGATTCATCTTGAAAATTTGATACATTTTTGATTTAATGTTAGTGGCTTTTTTTATGGCCTCAGAGCTCTTCCATGCCTTTGGGTCTTTAAGCCAAGTCTCATATAAATAGGAGATCACCCGGTACTGATTTGGAGTTAGAGAATATTCTTTGCCCATTTTGAATGCCAAGCTCGAATCCTCATCAAGTCGAAAAGAATCGTCATATGATTCTTCACGATTTTCCTTTATATCTAATGAGGGCACTTTCAACTCATTTTCAATAAACCAAGCTTCAATTACATTCTTTGAGAGTTGGTTAAAGTCATAGAGCCCCTTGATGGCTGGGTTTTCGTTGGTAGGCTCGAGTGCCACTATACGTTGGTTGATAGTCATGAGTTCCTTTTCGTGCAGATAACTAATTACCGGAATTTGAACTGTATCTCTGTTCATTTCGGGAGCAATCTTATGGGCTCGAGTCCCATCATTCTTCTCTGCATGAGAAGGTCTGATAATCATATTCTGATCGAAGTCAGACCAGACAGATTGTAGCAGCTTTTTTAGTTCAGGTTCAGCTTCAAATAGTACACTGGCCTCAAATCGCTCCTCACACTCGTCAGCAAACTTCTCTCTTATGAATGCGCGTTTGAGACGCTCAATCCAATCCAAGTGGACGTCTCTGTTATAGATCCCCATGGTGGGCGTGCTTGGATGGCTCAGATCTAGGACAATTCCATATTGCACAAGTTGCTTCATATGTACGCCGATGGCATGGGTTAA
This sequence comes from Fidelibacterota bacterium, assembly GCA_004124875.1. GTDB lineage: Bacteria > Fidelibacterota > Marinisomatia > SCGC-AAA003-L08 > TS1B11 > TS1B11. Next base: position 84,996 of record SCKJ01000009.1, read on the forward strand.
AAAATAGGAATCTGTCGTTGCTCTTCTGATAACTCGTCCCCTATCCTATATTCAATTTTTCTGGACTAGTCTTTCACCGGCTTCCCAAACCTTACCCATCTCAGAAATTATGACCCTCACGATTACCTCATCCTCAACCTGATTAATCATAAATGCCCTGTCACCGGCGTCTTTTATGGAGGATCCAAAATGGTAGCAGTGTACGTCGTCAGAGCAATGTGAGCTACTTGGGCCTAAAACTAAGAGACACATTTTGTGTTTCCAAGGTTTAGCTGACGCCTCAACTGAAGCGTCCTTCGCTTCATCTTTTAGTTGGCTATAAGTCATAATGCTGAGGATTATTCCATGACTGTCCACAGTCCATGGTCTCGAGTTCAGAATTTACAGTACAAGTACGCGGCCACTCAATTAGCTCAGGGATTCAAGGGCGCCATGACATTTCTTGTATTTCTTGCCGCTGCCGCAGGGACAAGGATCATTGCGGCCGACCTTCTGACTCAGAGCAACCCGGGACACCTGGGCTTCTGCGCGACGAACCGGCAGCCAGAATTCGTGTATCTCCCGCACTGCCGCGGGCAGCATCGCAACCCATTCCTCATGCGGCACCGCTGATATCTTAGGATCCTCCTCGAGGATCTTCCACCCTTTTTCTGTACCGTGTAAGGATATTGGAAAGATGCCGGCCTTTTGTACTTCATCCTCAAATAGAGGCTGCCAGGAATCACGGGCGAGATCAACTGCTCGCATGAAACCCCAGCACCAATCGTCTATTACTGTAACCTCCTCAGCAGTAGCGGTATTGATCATGAATAGCGGGTTGAAATCAGGTGGCTCTATCATGAAATCCTGCGCGACAGAGTTGTACAGGTGCATGACGAGCCCCATGACGCGCTCCAGCTCCTTCTTGGACTCCCACACCATCTCGTCCGTTTTGGTTTCGCCCCACACCACCGGAAGCCATCGGCTCGTCTGAATGCTATCAGGACCTGTGATCATGCCAGTTAGAAATCCGTCAAGGGTTGATATGTCCATGCACTCCTCTGGAGTTTTATCAGACAATAGAAAATCAGTGAGCTCCTCGATTTCGGTATCACTGAGGTGATTGGAGGTTTCCACAAATGATTTCCTTCGCCACCAAAAACCCTGATTACTAACTGGCTCGAATCCTGTCAGAGCCCATTCTGGTTCGCTTGTGACCTGCCTGCAATACTTGGTCCGCATTCAAACTTAAGAAACCAAGCTTTACTAGACGTCGCCAGAGCTCACGAAATTGCGGTCACATTTTATAAGTGCTCATTTAAAATCTAAATCAGGAATTATCGGATTCATTCTGATCCCCAATCGTAACTCCCGGAATCTCTATGCCCGCATGTTGAGCATGAAAGAATCTAATGCCGGCACAATTCTTACATGTGGTCGTAATAAGAGGAATGAGGCCAATACTTTCAGTCTCAGATTCTAATCCCATTTGAAAGAGCCCGTAAACCTGTGCATCGAAAGACCATAGGTTTTTTCCGCATGCTGAACAGTCGTTATCTTCCTTCAATTTCTCAATGAGGTGTGATTCGAATATTTTTTTTTGCTCCTGATTGAGTCGCATACTTTCCTCCTATCGTTTGTGAACACAAGACCTGCATATCGCTTCAGGATATTGTTTCTCGATTCAAATCTAGCTACGGCGGATTCAACGGATTAACACCATTTGATTCCGCTTCTCTCCCTTCGAGGAATCGAATAATAGGACATGAATCGGTTCCAAAACAAGGTTATAGAGGTACGTTCTGCCCATTTTAAATATAGGCAAGGCCCCACTCATGCTCGCACTGGTTACAGTGCCATTCAGGGATTCCCCCAGAATCTACTACGCACCCGGCCAATATGGATTTCACCTGCTTCGACCTTGGCCCATAGTTCTGGGCTCTCTTGAAGCATGCCGTACAGAATACGGGCAACGCTTGCGGATCCGCAGTTTGGGCATGTGGGAGTATCGAATTCATTTAGCACTATAGCCATGTCCTACTCCCGGCCTTCTCTGGTTTGCTGATTAAACTTCACCACTCTGCCGCACAGATTTCATTTACTAGCGAGGCCCCTTTCCCAATTCTGCTTCAATCCTTCGAGTTAGAGCGGCTCTCAGAATATCTAATCTATCCTTTTTCCAAAAAATAAAATTATAGTGGTTGACATCAAAATGAAGTTCCTCACTAGCCTCGCTCGGATCATTGCATATCCAAAATACTGGCAAACCTAATCCCAGAGCAAAACCGGACTCAAAATATACTCCACCTCGCTGGCCTGTGAAATCTGCCACCACGAATCGACTCTTCCGAAGAAGCGCAATTATTTCGTCATCAATCCTGTTGATATGTTCGTGTTGATCAATCCGTATTGGTCTATATCCAGCATCAATAATTCCTGGTTTGATTGCAGTCTCAAATATTGGAGCTAGCTGGTCGTCAAACCACATTGCGACAAAAGCAATATCACTTTGGGGATTACCGGGTAAGTGTTGGTTAATCACATCCCAGCCGTGTGGTGATATTCTCGCTTGGATTGATTGATCATCTTCAAGTGATAAATACCCCATCTCTCTGTAAAGATATTCTCTTATCAGGTACTCAAGTTCATCTGCGTTTTCAGACCAGCTAACAGCTAAGAGAGGGAGAATCAAATCGATCCGGGATTGATTATCAGCCGTCAGATCATCATATCCTTGGTTATTCAGCGCAGTTAGCGCACTCTCCATCCTCATCCGATCCAATATTGATATATACTCCCCCACTCTCGGATGTGCTGATGAGAAATAATTTAATAGTTGCTCAGCTCTTTCTCCGAACGAGGGCTCGCGTATCTCATCTAGATGCCTAAGATGTTCTGATGATATTTGCATTCCTTGATTATGCCTTACGGTGCTGGATAAAAACATTAATTCTCGGGCTCTTTTTTCTGTGAACCGTGAGAGCATTACTGAAGCAGTGCCAGTGATGCTATACTTGCCACACTTCTTGCAGTCAAAGATATAAACATCACGATCTCCTGGTTCATGGTACTCATTGAGTGGATATTGGCATATGGGACATTGGCCCATGTTCAATTCCTGCAAATTTCTAGATAGCATAATGGCACAGGCATCTATGCCGCCTCAACCGCCCAAACATCACTCAGCATCTCCGCCTGCTCAATGACGGTTTTCGTGGCGCTCTCCTGCTTGTCCGGTGGGTAGCCGTGTTTTTTGAGCAACCTGCGCACAGCAGTTCGCATCTTTGCCCGGGCGCTTTCTTTCAGGGTCCAGTCGATGGACACATTGTTGCGCACCGCCTCCACCAGGTCCCGGGCAATGGCACGCAAAACATCATCGCCGAGAATTTTGACGGCGCTATCGTTGACCTCCAGCGCATCGTAGAAGGCAAGTTCGTCATCCGTGAGGCCAACCTGTTCGCCGCGCTTATGGGCTTCACGCATGCCCTTGGCCAGATCAATGAGCTCAGCGATGACCTGTGCGGCCTCTATGGTCCGATTCTGGTAAGCCTTGAGGGTATTCAGGAGCATATCCGCGAAGGAACGCGACTGCACCAACTGCCGGCGGGACATCACCTTGATCTCATCGTTGAGGATTTTCTTCAGGGCCTCAATGGCCAGATTCTTGTATTTGGCACCCCGCACCTCTTCCAGGAACTCATCGGACAGGATGGCGATGTTGGGTCTGTCCAGACCGGCAGCGGTGAATATATCGATGACGCCTTCAGAGTATACTGCCCCCGCTACGATCTGCCCTACCGCCAGGTCCAGGTCGAAGTCACTCGCCGCTTCGCCCGCTGCATCCGACTTGACCAGGGAGGCCCTCACCGTGCGAAAGAAGGCGACCTCCGCGCGCAGGGCCAATGCTTTCGGGTGGGGCGCCGCCAGAGCGAAGGCCTGATACAGCTCCTGGGCAATTTTGAGGAACCGCTTCTTGCCATCATCCTGCTCCAACACAAACTCCATCGTTGGGCGGATGCCCTCCAGCTGCTCTCCGGGCGGCAAGGAGATATATTTCAGGTAGTCAAAGCCGTGGAAGAAGGCCTTAGCGATCTCGTGGGACTTTTGCAGCGCCTCAACTGCTACCTCCTGGTCAATGCCAGTATGGCTGCGGTCATCGTCCGTGTAGGCCTCCAGGGCTCGTTTCAGCTTATCGGCGATGCCCAGGTAGTCGACAACCAGTCCGCCCTTTTTATCCTGGCCAAAGACCCGGTTCACCCTGGCGATAGCCTGCATGAGGCCGTGCCCCTGCATCGGTTTGTCGATGTACATGGTATGCAGCGGCGGCACATCGAATCCGGTGAGCCACATATCCCGGACAATGACCAGCTTGAACGGATCGGCGGCATCCTTGAAGCGCCGGGCGATGGCTTCCCGCTCCGCCTTGGTGCGGATGTGCAGCTGCCAGTCGGGGGGATCAGACGCTGACCCGGTCATGACGACCTTCAGGAAACCTTTCTCATCATCATCATTGTGCCAGTTGGGACGCTGCGCTACGATGGCATCATACAGGCTGACCGCTATCCGCCGGCTCATGGCGACGATCATGCCCTTGCCATCCAGAGCATCCAGGCGGCCCTCAAAATGGGTGACGATATCCTCGGCCACTTCGGCGATACGCTCAGGCGTGCCGACCATGGCCTCCAGCCGGGCCCACTTGGACTTGAGCCGTTCCTTGGTGGCAGACTCCTCGCGCTCCGTCACGCGGTCAAAGTCGGCGTCAATCTCCGGCTCCTTACCGGCCTCCATGGTGATCTTGGCCAGCCGGGCCGTGTAGTAGATGGGGACCGTGGCGCCATCGTCCACCGCACGCTGGATGTCGTAGACATCGATATAGTCGCCGAAAACGCCCTGGGTGCTCCTGTCCTTGAAATCGATGGGGGTGCCGGTGAAGCCGATGAAGGAGGCGTTGGGCAGCGCCTGGCGCATGAAGGTGGCGTAGCCATCGATGAAATCGTACTGGCTGCGGTGGGCCTCATCGGCGATGAAGATGATATTCCGGCGGTCTGAGAGCAACCGGTGCTCCCTGTCGCCCTCATCAGGAGCAAACTTCTGAATGGTGGTGAAGATGACGCCTCCGGTTTCCCTGTCCAGCAACTCCTTCAGGTTGTCCCGGCTGGTGGCCTGGATCGGGTCCTGCCGCAGCAGCCCCTTGCAGCGGCTGAAGGTGCCGAAGAGCTGGTCATCCAGATCGTTGCGGTCGGTAAGGAGAATAAGCGTCGGGTTGGCCATCTCCGGCTGCACAATCACCTTTCCGGAATAGAAGGCCATTGAGAGCGACTTGCCGCTGCCCTGGGTGTGCCAGATGACGCCGACCCGCTGGTCCCCATCAGCGGCCGAGGCGGTGATGGTGGAGGCCACCGCCTTGTTGACGGCGTGGTACTGGTGGTAGGAGGCGACCTTTTTGGCGATGTCCTGGCCGTCGTCCTCAAAGACGATGAAGTGGCGGATGATATCGAGGAAGCGGTGGTGCTGGAAGATGCCATCGATGAGCACCTTCAGCTCCAGCATCCCCTTGGGGGCGACCTCCACGCCGTCGACGGTGCGCCAGGGGATGAACCACTCGCGGCTGCCCGTTAAGGTGCCGGCTTTTGCAAAGACACCATCGGAGATGACCAGCAGCTGGTTGGCGGTGAACAGGGAGGGGATGTCGCGCTTGTAGGTCTGCAGCTGGTTCCAGGCCCGGTCGAGGGTGGCCGTTTCATCGGCAGGATTTTTCAGCTCCAGCACGGCCAGGGGCAGACCGTTGACAAACACCACCATATCGGGCCGGCGGTTGGCGCCGTTTTCGATGACGGTGAACTGGTTTGCCACCAGCCAGTCGTTGTTTGCCGGGCGGTCAAAATCGACCAGCATCACGGAGTCCCCCACGGTGCGGCCGTCGCGCTGATACTCCACAGGTACGCCGTCCACCAGCAGTTTGTGGAAGGTCCGGTTGCGGACCTCCAGAGGTCCTACTTCCGCTTCGAATACCTTGCGCAGGGCATCCTCCAGGGCATCTGCCGGTACCGCGGGGTTAATCCGCTCCAACGCCGCCCGCAGCCGGGCTACCAGGATCACAGCGCCATAGGTCTCCCGCTCCTCGTCCGGTTCGCCGGGGGCGATGTCGGGGCCGTGGACGGTCTGATAGCCGAGGGACTCAAACCATTTGAGCGCCGTCTCTTCGATGTGGGCTTCGGTGATGGGCATTTTCAATCTTTTAGTTGCTCTTCCTGCCACGCTTTATATGTTTGCCCTGTCTTTAAATTTTTCCATGTCTTAGGCCCGTTTGCGTTCCTTGCGAGCACCACAGATGCAGCAGCACTTGGGCTATTAAACTCGACTGTTTTCGAAAACTCATACAATTCCACCGTGTCCGTCTGTTTCAAAGAACCGCTCGCGAACAGCTGGTTTCGTAAATCAACATAAGCGGTCCAAGATTTTACCGCCTCTACGCGTGCAGTAGATTTGGTAATAACCAAAAACCTACCCTCACTCAAAACCATTGTGGCGAACACTCCGACGGAATCAATATAAAATACTGGATACTTTTCATAGTCCCAGTCCTCATCACCAGGCACTGCGGTTCTCGCATCAATATCCAATTCTGGCAATTGTTGTAACAGATGGAAACCGAGAACCGGTAATACCAATTCTATCTGCCGTAAGAAATACTCCATATCAGATTTGTCCGCATCTGGTAGAGGTGGGAGATCGGGGGAAGTTCCGTTGAGGAGTTTTACACGGTCTGCCGCCTTTGCCAATCCAATTAACCGGCTCTCGAGATAGCGCGTATGAGCTTTGGTTAGGTTTTCATCCTTACTGACAATGAGCACACATCTATCAGCGAACTTGCCCTTATCATCAGCTGTATGAGCTTTCAATCTAGAATAGGTGTCGTCTCCCTCACCTATATAGGTTAATTTTTTAAGCCCTCCCTTCGGATCAGCGCCCTCTATTATATATAATCCTGGCCTATGTGGTTCATCCATTTTCTTGAGAAGATGCAATTCTCCCCAATTACATACAATCAGTTTGCCCGTCCAGTTTCGAATTTCAGCGTGAATAATGCCATCAGGATTTCCATCAATAAGATATAATAATATTGATTTCCCCAACGTTGCGTCCACTGTATCCATAATCACGCCCCCTCCACCTTTACCTCAATGTGCCTCACCCGATTACCCTGGACCCATCCCGACTCGATTCCTCGGAACCCTCAACTACCCTAACCTCGGTGGCCCCCACTAGGCTTTTTACAGTATCGGTGACAGATGAACCAAAGGTTAGCAGCTCAGATGCACCTCCGGTGGCAAGCGCAAAACCCAAATCAGTTAACTTCTTGCCGGTTTGCGAAGCTGCGGCATCAAATGCCTTTCCAAGAAATGATTTTAGTGAGTAATCCTTACCCGTTATTTTATTTATTTTCTTAAGATATTCTTTGGTCGTTTTTTCGTCAAATAATTCCTCTGCTAATTCTAAAAACCCTTCCCTCTTGATTTTTAGCAGTTCTCTATTAAATGATGTGTCGGTATAGTGCCCCTTGGATTTGAGCCAATTATTGACCATAGATGAAAGTAGCCTATTCTCAACTGCAAGAGTGACCCCTCCACTTGAATTTATCATCGCCTTACCATTTAGTATTAGTTCGGCCATTTCCAGATACATTGTCTTATCATCCGTTTCGTCAGAATATTGGAGATTCATCTCGTAGCGATAGTGACCTTCCCCCATTCTTTATACCAGTTCTAATGAGAGTTTAGGGTTGTTGTTTTCATTCTCCCAAGCTTGTTTAAAGTCTTCTGGAGCAAGATTCTTCAGCGAGCTGTGCGGACGCTCCCGGTTGT
>SCKJ01000010.1 GCA_004124875.1 Fidelibacterota bacterium
CAACCGGGAGCGTCCGCACAGCTCGCTGAAGAATCTTGCTCCAGAAGACTTTAAACAAGCTTGGGAGAATGAAAACAACAACCCTAAACTCTCATTAGAACTGGTATAAAGAATGGGGGAAGGTCACGGGGATTAGGAATAAATTCGATAATATTGAATCTTATGAATCTAAAATAACGCCGATAGAGAGTGATGTGAGTAAAGAAGACGTCCCCTCAATTTTAAAAAATGTAACTAAAAAGATTGGTAGAGTTATGGAACCTGTGAGCGTGGAGGCATTGACGAGGATATTGGTAAAGATATTTACCGAGGAATCGGGATAGGTTGCTTAGTCTACAGTCAAATGCCATTTTTCTGCCACTCCTAATCATAATATTGTGTTAGAAATACACTTGGATGATACAATAATGCCTATGAATTCCATTTTATTAATGATCATTATAAACAATTTCAATTCGGGTATCGGATATTCCGTCGAGATCAATCCCCGTTACCTGATGACTCTAAGGTATATCTTCGGAGTTGTCCTCTTGTATTTCTTATATGCATTAGGAGTTTTACAATAAATTATAGTAACGCATATCATGTAATTGTTAATTGGTACCCAGTGTCCTTTACTTATGCAGTGTATGGGTTAGAATTTTCCTTAAGTATCATTAAGAATCAAATGCTGCAGGGAAGGGGGAAAATTTATTGGACGCCCTTTTTGATAACAGCCGGGGAGTTTAGCTTAGATGTAGGGGATAGCGCAGATTCTGCTCACTTTGAAATGTTTACTAGATTAGGTGAACCACTAAGTAGACCTTTCGATAACCACCCGAGCAAGTATACCGGTCTCCTACCGAGCACTTCCGCTCTTTTGGAAGGCATAAAGCACAACTTTTCAGACCTATACTTAGGTGTTGGCTGCCTATCGGCGATTGAAGAAATGGCATACGACATTGTTCATATGATGGATAATTATTTCAGGCCGATGAAAGATGAAAATGGCATGCCACTTTATACGGACTATCATCTCGAGTATATTGATCTACATCTGAAAATTGAGCCAATGCACGACCGTATGATGTGGGACTTTATTGACAAGATAGCAAGTAATGAAGGACAGCGCTCAAGAATAAATGATGGACGGCAGGAGATTAAGAGACTCATGATAGAGTTTTGGGATTCATTGGCGAATATCACAAATGATCCCAGTATTATTCCGACATGGTCCAACAACTCGTAGCTAACGGCATCATCGCCGGCTCTATCTACGCCCTGATCGCCCTCGGCTTTGCCCTCATCTATCGAACGGTCAAGTTTTTTCATTTCGCTCATGGTGTGGTCTATACGGTGGGGGCCTACCTGGCCTACACATTTACAATCACCGTTGGTATTGATCCGCTCGTCTCTTTTTTTTTAGCCGTTATTCTGGCGGGGGTCATGGGGTTGGGTATCGACCGGCTGGTTTACTATCCCCTTAGAAGGCAGAAAGCCTCCGACCTGATTTTTCTCCTGGCCTCTTTCGGCATTTTCATCTTCATCCAGAACCTGATCCAACTCCTCTACGGCGCTCAGATCCTCACCCTGCGCCGGGGACCCATAGTAGAGGGGCACCACGTGCTGGGTACGATCATCACGAATACGCAGATCCTTATCCTGGTTACCTCGATCCTGTTGTCCGTGGCCTTGTGGCTGTATGTGAAGCATTCGAAACTCGGCAAGAGCATCCGGGCGGTATCGGACGATCCCGTGGCTGCCAGTATTGTGGGCATTAATCCTGAGCGCGTGATCGGCCTCTCCTTTTTCATCGGTTCCATGCTGGCCGGTGCGGCAGGCATCCTCATTTCCCTGGAGACCAATCTCGAGCCCACCATGGGTTTCACGGCCATCCTGAAAGGGATCATCGCGGCCATTATTGGGGGCATCGGGAGTATCCCGGGAGCTGTTTTCGGGGGCTACTTCCTGGGTATGGCAGAGAACCTGGGGATATGGAAGATTCAGGCGGGTTGGAAGGATGCCATTGCGTTCGGCATCCTCATCCTGTTTCTACTCGTAAGACCCGGCGGCATTATGGGGATCCCCACCGAGCGGGAGCGCCTATAGCGATGGACTATGTCCTGCACATCATGGTCATCGCAAGCATCTACGTCATCCTGGCGATGAGCCTCAACCTCATTGTTGGCTTTACCGGCTTGCCGGCGTTGGGCCATGCAGCCTTCTATGGTATTGGTGCCTACACATCGGCGCTGCTGGCCCTCAACTTTGGGGCATCGCCATGGATAGGTCTGATTGCCGGGGCGATCACAGCCGGGCTGCTGGGGTTCGTCATTTCGTTCCCCGCACTGCGATTAAAAGGCGACTACCTCGCATTGGCCACCCTTGGCGCTGGCGTTATTGTCTATTCTATCGCGAAGAACTGGGTTGCTGTAACCAGAGGTCCCATGGGTCTGCCGGGGATTCCCGGCTTCACCTTTTTAGGTTATCCTCTTGACGGCGTCTGGGCATACCTGATACTGGTTCTCGCTTTTGTCGGCTTAACAACATTTGTCATTGGCAGGATTGTGAACTCCCCTTTCGGGCGCATCCTGAAGGCCATCAGGGAAGATGAAATCGGTACTCAGGCCATGGGCAGGGATGTCAACTATTACAAGGTAATGGTTTTCATGATCGGGGCCGCCTTTGCCGGCGTGGCCGGTAGCCTCTATGCCCACTACATCACCTTTATCGATCCCTCCAGCTTCACATTGATGGAGTCCATCACCATCCTGCTGATGGTCGTTTTTGGGGGCCTGGGCAGCCTGCGCGGGTCGATGGTTGGGGCAGTCATTCTGGTCGTGCTGCCGGAGTTGCTGCGGTTCCTTGGGATGCCCTCCTCAATTGCGGCTCCACTGCGGCAAATGATTTACGGTCTACTGCTCGTCCTGCTCATGATTAAGAGGCCTCAGGGGTTGATGGGCCACTACCGGTTCAAGTAGCGGCGTGAGCACTATCCTCCAAATCAGCAATCTCAGTAAGTCCTTTGATGGCATCCAGGCCTTGAATCGCGTGTCATTAGATTTACCCCGTGGCAAAATATCGGCAGTCATCGGACCCAACGGTGCCGGCAAAACGACCCTTTTCAATGTCCTGACAGGATTTCTTACACCCGATGAAGGGGAGGTATCTTTGGGGGGCAAAATCATCGAGGATATGCGGCCCCACAAGCTGGCCCTCCTGGGCATTGGCAGAACCTTTCAGAATGTTCGGCTATTCGCGCAGATGACCGTCCTCGACAACTTGCTATTGGCAATGAAAAATCCCAAGGGCGTCAGCCTTTGGGCGGCCTTGGCAAGGCCACAAATTATGCAGGCCGAGGAGCATGCCAATCGGGCGCGCGGCTTGGAACTGCTGGAACTCTTCAGGCTTGCAGACAAGGCTGGTGAACTGGCTGAGAATCTCTCCTCTGGCCAGAGCAAGCTGGTTGAATTTGCGCGCCTGCTGGCCCTCAACACGGATATTCTCTTGCTGGATGAGCCGATGGCGGGTCTGTATCCAGAGATGATAGAAACGCTCAAGAAAACCATGCAGGCATTGATCACGCAAGGTAAAACCATCCTCTTCGTCGAACACAATATCAACGTCGTCATGGATATTTCAGATCACATTGTGGTGCTTAATCACGGCCAAAAGATTGCCGAGGGACCGCCGCAGGAAATCAGAAAAGATGAAAAGGTGATTGAGGCTTATTTAGGTAAGCGGCAAGATGCCTCTGCTTGAAGTAGACAATCTATCGGTCCGGTATGGCAGCATCAAAGCCATCACCGATGTCTCCTTCCATGTAGAGCAGGGGGAAATCGTGGCTATCGTCGGACCTAACGGCGTCGGGAAGTCTACGGCCCTAAACGCTCTCAGTGGCATTATCGAATCCAATGGCGGCCTGATCACCTCTGGGGAAGTACGTTTTGAGGGCCATAACATCACCGGTTTCAAGACCCACGAACTGGTGCAGCAAGGAATATCTCTGGTGCCGGAGGGCCGGCGTATTTTCCCGCGGATGACCGTAATTGAAAATCTTGAGATGGGCGCTTTCACGATTAAAGACAAATCGATTGTAAATAATGAAATTCAGCGCATGCTCGATCTATTTCCCCTGCTTAAAGACCGGACCTTACAGCAGGCCGGAACCCTGTCTACCGGGGAACAGCAGATGTTGGCGCTCGGCCGATCATTAATTATCCAGCCCAAGTTGCTCCTTGCCGACGAGCCGTCACTCGGTCTCTCACCTAATTTTGTCGATATGATATTTGAGAAATTGGTCGAAATTAACTCTGAAGGCACTAGCATCCTTCTTGTGGAGCAAAATGCAAGAATGGCTTTGGAGGCATGCCATCGGGGTTATGTGTTTGAGATGGGAAAAATCTCTTTCGATGGGAAGAAAGATAGTTTGGTAAATGATGAGCGAGTTCAAAAGTCGTATTTGGGGAAATAACAATCTGTTCTAATAATGGGGTGAATGATGCTTTTCGATGCTAACAAACAAAAAGATGTAACTGGAACTGGTATCCCAAAGCGTGCAAGCAGTGAGTGGAAACGATACACTTCTGGAATAAGCGATATTGAGAGCCAAGGAATCGTTGATTGGATTAACGACAAATTTGAGGAGATTGCGGCAAGACGGGTGCCTGTACAGCCTGCAGGATGGCTCGGTAGCGGATTTGATTGGAGCATAAGTCCGCTTATGCCTATTTATAGAGAGTGTGCCGCCAAAATGATTAAATCGGATGACGATGAGATCAAAGCAAAGGCTGGACAAATATTTGGCTTGTTCGTGTCAAAAACACTAACTGATCGCAAGGATATAAAGTGGTATTTTGTCAAGGGGGAGGAATATATGGCGCATGGCGTCCCAATCAGAAGTCGGATCTACTTTTTGCCTGTAGAATAATTTGACTTCCAATTATTTTCCATTGCACATTTTCTGTCTCACAACACCTTTTTGTCACAATACAGCCACAGCCCAACCTAAACCCAAGATTATCAGTGGTGGAGGTTGGGTTGTATACCCGAGGGGATCCATTCCCGACCAATTAACTAAATCTCCTCCAAAACTCAGGACATTACACATCGAACTGAGGAGATTACCGACCATTTTGGGCTAAAACTCAGGAGATATCATATCTTATCTCCTGAATCAATTTGATTTAATCGACAGCATAACTTGGTAGATATTCTCGGCGAGTCTTTGTTTTTTTACCCGGCGTTCAGATTGTCAAAATATTCCCGCATCGCTTTGCTGCCTGCCTTAATCAAGGCATCAATTCTAGAGCTCGTCATGCCAAACTCAGTTGTGCCATAACCTTTGGCCGGCAAGTGGCAAACGTGTTTTTCATAAGCTCTAATTGCCAATTTATCATGGGCGCCCGTCATGGTATCAATCAGTCGTTCGATACGCCTGACCGTTCTGAGGTTCTGAATAGTATCCATCAGATTCTTATCTGAATTGTCCGAACCAGATGAGGGGGCGTCCCCTGATTCTGGTACCTCCAAATTTTCATCAATCAGTAGCCCCAGACTGCCAGCGCCCTCAGGTTCGGTATCTCCCCCCATTAACTTCTGCACATCCGCATCACTCGATATTATCAGGTCAATAGAAAAATTAGATAAAACGCCCCCATCGACAATTCTGTGATCGCTCATGCTCCTGCCGAGATAGGTTCCCCATTCATCATCCCACCGGACCTCCTGCCACAAAAAAGGGATACTCATGGACATCCTCACTGCCCAAGCAACAGGGCAGTCAGGGGCTGTACGGTGGTTGAGCACTAGCATTTCTTTGCCGGTCGTATCTGAAGCCACAAGAGTTAGATCGCTGCCTGTGGCCTCAAAAAACTGACTTAGGGTCGCTTTTCCCCAACGATCATTTTTTACATTCAGCTTTTCAATTATCCAATCCAAAAAAGCATCACCTTTGTAAAGTCCGCCACGCTCAATAAATGAAAAGATGGTTCGGTACGCCTTGATGCGCATCAATCGCTTGAACAGGCGGAGATCAAACCAGCGTTTGGTCTTTTTGGGCACCCACGATAGTTTGACTCGTTTGAAAATCTCGAAAGTGACGCTTGCCTCGATGACGCCGCGGTCAAACTCCTCCGGCGTATCCATGAAAGATGAAAAAATCGGATCACCATTGGGAAGTTTTTCCGTTGCAGCAGCGCTGAGCTCATCAGCGGAGTAACCGGCAGCCAATAGCGTGGCAGTTATGGCTCCTGCGGATGTACCGATATATCGCCTGGCCGAATGTCCTTGCCTGGCGAACTCCTCCATGGCACCAACGAATACTATTCCCTTTGCGCCTCCACCTTCAAAAACAAGATCATATTCCATGATGTGTGCCTCTTTTGTTTTCTCGTCTATTGTTCAAGATGACTTCTCATCCAATGCTGCACCGGCAACCTCCGGTTGTGCTCCCGCTGCCTCAGCTTCGCCACTTTATAGAGCAACATCCTCCTGCCCCAATTGCTCTTCCGGTACCTGTATGGCCCCGGCAATTCGCAACATGGGGCTGCGCATGTGGATTAGGCCATTTACTTCGCGTCGGTAATGGTTTCCCGGCCTACCGCAAAGAACTTGTCATTAAAGAGCGGAGTGGTTTCGGCAGCACGGCTATCGGTATGGATACGTACGTCGCCAATTTCGCGACCGAAGCTGGGCTCGAATTAGGCACTCGTATTATCCGGCAACGGCAGCCCGCCGCCGCGCAGGGCGCTAATGCTGGAGGCTACCTCCGGACCAACTTCGAGTGTCCGCCTTGGTTGGGCCTTGAGGTCAACCATCTCTTCGTCCTCATCGCTATCAGGTAGAACCTCACGCTGCACCTGCGGCCCTATCAATTCCGCCTCGCACCCATCGCACATGCGCTTACCCGAGGCTCTGGCATAGCCATGATCCGGTCGGCTTCCTGCACATACTTGTCACCCGTTTGGCTGACCGTGAATTTCGGCTGCACATGTGGCGTGCACAGTATCTGCCAATTCTCCGCCCGCTGAGCCCGGTTGGCGGAGCCAATAGGCTGGAAGGCGAGTTACCCACGGGCTGGGGTCCTGGCAAACTGGCGTGAGATTTTGGGGGCATGGATCAGCACGTCACTATGCCAGGCTGGATTCTTGGGTACGCAATCCCGTGCATGCCTTAACCGCTTTCACGTCAAGTTTTCCCTTGATTCCATCACCTGTAACTACTTTTTTGATCGCCCCCCATATATCTGGATCAGTAATCAATTTGCCGAGAGATTCAGCTCCATCCGATGGATTAGCGGCACTAAAATACTTTATGTCTTTGGGATTCTGCTCAAGATGCTCCGCGAGCTCAGGCCACTGAAGTGTTAGAATTGTCCAGAGAGCCAACTCCTGTTGACCTGTCTTCCCCCCACGCAAAATATCCAGCGCCCGCAATGTGCCGTACTCATTAAGCATCCTTTTCATCGTTCGCGGGTTGGGTTCGAGGAGGACACCACAGTCAGCCAGAATGTGTTTCGCCGTATCCTTTTCAACTTCTGGGATTGACAGTCTTAACATTGCTTCCTGGCGGTAAGCAATATCCTCAACGCTATCGCTTTGATGGTCCTTGACACGATCCAAAACTTCATTCTCAGTTGTCAACCGCCCGAGCTTCTCCGCGGCCTTTCTTCGCGCGTCCAACAACTCCGCTGGATCTGACTTTTGTTTGTTCTTCAATAAATATTGCCAATATTCTCTCTGGGTATCCTCAGAAATCCGTGGGACGGCTGCAGTCAACTGGAATGTCTTTTCCATAAACAAATATCCGAGGGGCCGTCCCGCCTCCGAGATCGTTTTCGCGTAATCAGCGTACGCGTCCTGGTAACTTGTTATCAACCAGCGTCGGTCTGCCGCGATGACAAATACTACTGGAGATGACCGAAATAAGGTCTGAATGGCCTCCAGCAGTTCTATTGCGTACGCACCCTGACAGCGATCTAAGTCATCAATAAAAACTGCGACAGGCGAATCGATGCGATTGATCGTTTTCTCAAAATGTCTCGCCAGACGCCCCATAGGATCACTGGTAGATTCGACATATGACTTGGCCGCTCGCACCGTTCCATGGAAAACAGTGTCACCGATGCCTTTAAGGATGCTCCATAATGTGATTAGCACCGCAAGCACTGTGGAAAAGCCTTTTAAGTCGAACGCTTTTGAATTATTGCTATCGACATTTCCATCCCCAACATTTCCGCCCGGAGCATTACCCAAGATTTCGAAACTATACTGATCAAAGAAGAATATTAACATCCATACGAAGAGGGGGAAGTAGATCAAATATCGCCATTGACTGTGGAACGAGCGCCACAGGAGTGAAGCGCTCCATACCCAGAGAGCCCGGTGGGGACGCCTGACAAATAGTGCCCTAACCGATTGGCTGATGATCCTTTTCATCAAAAACCACCAAGGTGCGTCTAACCGCTGATATTGCCAGGCGTTGTAGTGGACTGTAATCCATTGTGTATCATCACTGTTCCCATGCAATCGATCAGGTCGATTCTCTAAGTATCGACGGAGAAAGTTGAGGAGGGTACTCTTGCCCGCTCCCCAAGGTCCATGAATGAGGACAAGAAATGCACCACGCACTGTCCTTAATTTTTTCTTCATTCCTGTTTGCTGGTTACTTCTGATGCGGTTCGCAAGCGCTTGAGCGAATGCCTCCCGACCAAGCATATCAACCTCAGTTGGCACATCTTGGTGAATTGGGACAGAATCAGTCCGAGCGTTCTTGAGACTAACCCCTTTACTGGTAAGTTTATCTTCGAAGGGTCCGTCCGTATCAAATTCGATTTCCAATAGCAGTTTCGATAAAAAACCTTTCTTCGCCAACTGCTCTTCAAGATTTCGGTCCAGCAGGCTTAACCCATATATCGCATACCTACCATGTAATTGCTGTACTTGCGGGGAATAAAGGGTTCTTAATTCCTCAATCCAGAGAAGGGCCGATTTTTTATCGGCTGTCGCACTCTCAATCAATCGAAGCTTCGATGCATCTGATCCACCATACTCGGGATGAAGTTTTTTTAATTCTTCGACGATTGAAACGGCACTGATGTCAATGTCGAGTCCCAATGATCGCAACGCTTTCTCAAATGAGGGCGACGGATTATTTCGCTTCAGCCTATCATGGGACGAGGGGACAGAGCCGGTGCCATCTCCCCCGCGCTTCTCATCTAAGTTCGCCGCATCTCTCGTCCCCTGCTCGTCTATTGAACTCGATTCCTTTGGCGTTTCTGTTTTCCCTTGCATCACAACCTCCTTATGTACTCGGTTTTCTAAAATAAAAAGGTTGCCGTCTGACCGTAGGCAGTATCACCCTTAATCATTGCCTCCATTACAGCTCGTGATCCTGTCACGGCTCGGCGTTTTTTTCTTATCATCCTATCTCTGCTCAGCGTAACCCAACCAATTAGGTGCACATTGCCTCCAGCACGTCATTGTTCTCCTTGATGATTTTCATAACAGCCGCGCTAGATGTCTGGACAATGGGCGAATACTCTCCGGATGATTTCAAGACTTCACTCCTCATCCCTGAGGATGGCCTCACCCTTGGTTATCCAGGCAAATCCAAATGACCAAACGGTGATACTCTCTAGCCAGAATACAGGTCTGAAGGTTTGAATGAACGTTTCGCTCATAAAAAAGCCGTGCACCGCGATCAGTATAATGCATAGGCTCATAACATAGCCGCAAACTCTGTAAACTCGGTTCCTCTTGATTTTTTCCGGTGACATATCCCGGTCAGGATATGTTTTGGTGAAGAGGAAGAGACAGAAATAGATCAGGGTTATGAAGAACAACGCGGC
Source organism: Fidelibacterota bacterium (assembly GCA_004124875.1). Lineage (GTDB taxonomy): Bacteria > Fidelibacterota > Marinisomatia > SCGC-AAA003-L08 > TS1B11 > TS1B11. The sequence continues at coordinate 9,830 of SCKJ01000010.1, forward strand.
GAATATCCAGTGGACATATTCGCTGATAACAGGCGCGCACGGGTTGGCATTTTCTGGGGCTGTCGGAAATATTGCCGTACCAATGGCAAATAGACAGGCAAGATCACCAGCGATATCATCGCTACGTTCGTATCCCCTGTATGAGAAAAGAAAGAAGCCAATAACTACAAGTATGCCAACCAGCACATCTCCCATACCGGTATGGTAGTAGCTGCTGAGGGAAGGCTGAAGGCCATCATGAAAGATTATCTTCGCACCAAAATAGAGCACGATGGGCAGTGCAAGCCCCATGACGCCTATCGCTTTTCTCAGAGTTAAGTAGGATATGATCATTGATTTTTCGTTGGCAGGCTTGTTTGACATATGCCCTCCCATATAGTTCAAGATGGTTTTTCATCCAATGCTGCTACGGCAGCCTCCGGCTTCGCTCCTTCCATCTGCGCCGCTCCGTTGTCAGGCGTAGCATCCTCCTGCCCCAGGAGCTCCTCCAGCACCTGGATAGCCCCGGCAATGCGCAACAAAGAGCTGCGCATGTTGACTAGACTAGTCTCGGTGTCGGCCAGCATTTTCTGGCCCGAGGTGTACTCAGTGCGGAGTTCGGTGAGGCGCTGCTCAATCTGATCATTGGCGATTTGATGCATTCTGTTTTCCCCCCTTATTTTGGCTACTTCACAAGCCAGAGTTCAACTTTATCCGATATGTCCTTAATCTTCACCCAAGTCGGGGCTACGGGATGCCCCTTGCGTAACGGCAGCTGGCCCAGCAGCCCCACACAGTTCCACTCGGGGCGGTCCTCGCGGGGAACGTATTCCTTCGATTCGTCGTACTTGGGGTTCAGCTTGGGCCGGCTTTTGGTGACGAACTCACCGGTGCCCACCATTACCGGTTCTCTGTTATCATCCAACATGTCCACCTCCTCCTCATAAGTCTCCATCACCGGGACCAGATGCTTGCCGATGACTTTCTTCCCGGCTTTATCGTACAGGTTCACCTCCTTGAACACCTGCTCTTCCACCTCTCTGACGACAATCTCGGTAACCTCCTTCTGCACGTATTTCTTGCCTTTCTTTACGACTTCAAGTCTGGTTCTCTCCTCCTCGACCTTTTTCTTCTTCACCTTCTGGCGCTCCCGTTTCACCTTTTCCTTTTTGGGTGCCATGATCTCATCCTGGTATTCTTCCATAATCACCTGACTGTATTCGTCGCGCAGATACTTTTTCGGCCATTCCTTGTAGCTGTTGCCTACTATTGCGGGGCTATCAGACACAACTCCAATGGGAATTTCGTCCTTCTTTGCAGGTCTAATTTTCCCATTTCTTGTTAGAAATACGGATGTACCTCCAGGAGTGGGAGTCGCACCGGTTGATTCAAAATACTCAGCGTAATCGGAATTGGTACCCCACCATCCGCCTGAAGCATAACATCGCCCCCTTACATCGAGCTTATCTCCCCCTGGATTCGCCGTCCCGATGCCTACGTTGCCGCCTGCTTTTATTGTCATTCTTCGGTTATTATTTGTTCCGAACCACATATCCGTATTTTCAAAATTCCATAACTCTGCACCATTACTCCCATGATAATTCACAAGAAAGCCTCGCCGCTCAGAACCCGTAAAACTATTTCCCATCAATAGGCCAACAGTTGATTTCGATTGTCTGTATAAATGAAGTACATCTCTAGGCCCCGTCGTGCCGATGCCCACATTGCCGTCGTTGTTGATGGTCATTCTATTGGCCCAGGAGGCATCGGAGCCGCGGCGGAAGAAGATGTTGTCTCCCGTGATGTACACATTGCGATCAGTCCACGGGAAGTGACTGTTCAAGCCGTATGACGACCCAAAATAAGTGGTTCCTGCAACATGCAACCCCCCAGCAGTAGCCTGCGGGTCCGTAGTCCCGATGCCCACGTTGCCGTTTGCTTTCATAATTACCTTGGCGGTCTCCATGCCTGCAGTAGCTCCTGGTGAAAATATTAAATCGCCATATTCTCTTAATTCCATTTTATTCTCTGAACGCCTAAATAAAATACGATGATTATTATCCAGACTTCTAATCTGCCCATTATCAGTGAAAAATATTTCATCATTATCTCCAGCGGCAGTATTTATGCGCAAGTCACCATATACTTCTAATTTATCATTCGGCTCTGCCGTCCCGACGCCGACGTTGCCGGCACCATTTATCGTCATACGGAGCTGGTTATCCGTCATCAGCGAAAGGTGAGAGCTGTTGATGGTACCAAGGTGGAATTCTCTCTCAGAGTGGATGTCCGCGTTATACCCCTCGCCGCCGCCGGTGAAAAAGATCTCCGGCCCTGATGTCGTTTTGATGGTCAGCGGCGCTGTGGGCGCATCCGTCCCGATGCCGACGTGGCCCTCATTATAATAAATTACCCCGCCGAGACCATCCGACCATTTGCCGGCGCTGATACCGGTCAACTGTGATCCATCACCTTGAAATGCGGTTGCCTTAACGGTACCATTCACCTCCAGTTTCGCCCCCGGCTCCGCAGTCCCAATCCCCACGTTGCCCGCCCGGCTCACGTACAGGGCACCCTGGGGGGCATTGGCCTCCGCCAGGTAGGCCTGGGTGGGGTAGGCAGCGGTGAGCTGCTTGATCTTGATGATCCAGACCACCGACATGTTGACGGGGCGGGTCTCCGGGCCGTGGCGGGGGATGCCTGCTCCTGTTGCAGTTGGATCGCCCAAGACCACTTTGGCTCTGGTCGTAGCCTTATCCATACCGTCCCATAAATCAATACCATCTCCAAGACCGCCACCAGTTTCATTCCGGGCCCCTCTGTACTCATGAGAATGTCCGACATCTTCTAGATGCCTATGGCTCTGCATCTGATCTTCCTGCACCACTCCTGAATCCAACGCCCCCCGCAAAAACCGCCCCGTGCCGTTGAGGTTCGGCAGGGCCTTCCTGTGGTAGGGGCTGTCGGTGTCCACCACCTCCTGGCCGTTGCACTCGGCCCAGCCAGGCGGCAGGGTGGGAGTGCCGGACAAGTCCTTGTGCCAGGCGATGATGGCACCCACAGGGAGGTTGGAGAGGAAGCCAATATGGTGTTTGATGGTGGCGGATTTGCTCATGGTTGCCTCCGATGCTTTTTCCTGTTGCGATGGATTTTCTTGGCACCGAATTGAACTAGATCAACTTGTTCCATAAATAAGGCACCCTCATCTGCCTCAGTGGTGATGGCAAGAACGATTCGATCCGCTTTCTCCAGTTTCGCCGAAGTCAGTTGCCCGAAGTCATAATACAGTTCGCTGGCCTGGTCCTTTGTTACAACCTGTGGCTCAATTTCTAACCAAGGTCTCTCCTTATCCGTCGTGAGTATAGGCCCAACTGAAACGGGGACATCGTCAGGACTTATAGCCGTCAATTTCAAGGTAATACCCGCATACTGCTGGCCCTTCGGCATAGATCTCCCAATGTAGATGGTATCGCTGCGTCCAGCTCCAAAAGTAGCCCTCAGGCTAACCGCCCCTTTATAAAGTGGAATTATATTCAGATCAGACTTTCGCTTCGAATAGGGCTCTACCTGCCATTTATCAACCGCTGATTGTTCGGCCAATAGACTGGTAACAATACGGGGTATCTCATCGCCAGACCTGTTTTGTACATTGCTCTTGATGGCAGAATTGAATGTGGATTTTGTGATCTTTTTAATCGAAGCATCCTCAGATAAAGCTTTGATTGTTTGCACGTAATAGTCTTCCCCGTCGGGATGAACGTAGACATTTCTGACAGACTTTGATCTCAATTGAATTTGCTCGCCCTCTTGATATTTCTCACGGTCAATCTTGTAGTAAGGCATGGCGCTCTCCTCGTTGGTTCAAAGCATTTCCGCCAAGTCAATGGAATGAAATTCGAGAAATTCGCCACTTCCACCGACAAGCATAAGGTTCGTGTCCGGTAGTCCGTCAGCTTTCCTCTCTCCAGATGCCAGGTGGGCAATATGAGTAATTGAATGCCCCAGCTGAAAGGATCTGATCCGTTCTGGTATGACGGAAGCGTAGCACCTGTACAAGTGCATCGTATTATCATCGGTATGCCTGACCATCAAGAAAGGATTTCCACTTTCGCCGTGCACGTCGATCAGGCTCTCTTGCTCAATAAATGGGCCATCTCCAGGCATTGCGGGGCCTTGATAATCACCACTGACCACAGTGACAATACCTTGGGTCATTCCAACTTGTTCTATGCTGAATTCTGAGAGGTAATTATTTTCAATAGATCTTATGCTGATTCCAAGACTGCTAGGTCCCGACCAAATACTGTCAACCCTGATTGTTCCATCAGCACCCAAAGAGGCGATAGCCTGACCCTGCAAGTGGGTGTTTAGTATTTGGATGAATTCATCCGCTGAGGCCATGGCCTCGACTGTCATGGAAAAAGTAAAAGATCGCTCAATTGCAGTAAAAGCGTCTTTTATTGTCACTTCTGCAACCATCCCCAACATGGTGGTGACTATCGAAACAAAGGGTTCGGCGCTACTGAGAGCGCGACTGGTGCCTGTGCCTAAAAAGGCTTCAAGGTAATCAGGTCCCAGTACGGCCTGTAGCGGAAGGAATGCCCATCCTTCATCCATCGGATTGTGAATAAGGAGCTGATCATGTACTGCATGGAATAGGCTGTATCCTTGATGTAGCCGCACATGGCTGATCCATTCTATTTGGTCGCTCTCATACCATGGTACAAGTGATGATGTTGACGATGAAGACGCCGTGCCAATCAATATTCGTGTTCCGCCTCCGTAGATGACCAGAATATGGCTATCCCGCCTCTCCTCCTGATCGAGAGACAATGAGTAAATTCGCTCCGCCGAGCCAACATCCATCGCCTGCCAATCAGTAGTCGGTGCGATCACTTGATCATCAGGCAATCTTATCAGTCTTGGATTATCTGAGCGCTCCAGTATGATGGCCGGACTTGAACCTCCACCTTCCACCAGCAAGGGAGCTTGCGTGGAAATCCAGTTTCTATAGCCGGGGACCGAATCTGGAATTTCTGACAAGGCTAAGGTTTGGCCACCGCTTACTCCAGGTAACCCATAGAGCTCGTCAGAGGGCAAATAATGGAGACGATATATCTCGCCGCTATCAAATGGCTCTGAGATCAGATAAAGCAGGGCATTACTGTAGAGGCAACACTTCAACGGCTTTCCAGTAGAGGCTTCTCCAAAATTCAACGTGAGATTCGGTGGGGGGCTTACGCTGTCATTATTCTGTAAAGCACTCATGATACGAGAGGGGGAAAAGCGATAAAGAATGCCAGAATTATCTAACGCATTGTGGCCAACAACCCACAGCGCGGGGGGGGACGCTCCCTGGCCTGTAAGATCGGCCGGTTGTACCACCAAATCGGTATGAGGCGCTCGGGTCGTTAACCCATAGCCCGTCACGATTCTGTTCAGAGCCGTAGATAGTGCATTTATTTGGCCCATGAAAATGATAGCCTCAGTTGATGGGCCGTCATAAACCGGTGTTGGATGAACTAGCAGATTGTCTGCCAAGTTTTGCCAGACGATAGTGAAGAACTCGAGGATGTGAGTTTTCAAGTGGCCCATCTCCTCATGCCCTAAATGAGCTGGGTTCGACACCTGTAATTTCGCTAACGGCTTATATATGTTGTCCAGGAAATATTTTCGTGCGGCTATGCCATTCCATGAATTCGAGTTGGTACCATGGTCTTCCGCCAACTTGGTCAAATCTGCCAGTTCAACTCCATTCTTTTTCAAAATTGAAAGGAGCGCTTCAGCGGAAATAGCGGATAGCCTGCTAAGATAATCCTCTGAAATTTGACCGCGAAGCTCTACTACCTTACGCAGAGCCGGGGCAAAATCTGGCCGACTCACAGAATCCAGATTGAAATATCCGCTCGAGCCCAAGTCTATAAATGGGGCTGATTGAACGTCCAGAAGCTCCAGATATGTAGAATAAATAATCCGCCCTATATCGAGCCCAATGCCAATTGTTGCGTGAAGAAAGGAATCAGCTCCCACCACAGGGTCATTTCGCAATGCTTCACGCCGTTGAAAGTCATTCTCTACCGCCACTGCGTCTGCGAGTGAGGCCAGGATTCCCGGCCATCCACCTGTACCGGTCGTGATGCTCTCGATGCGCTCGCTCGGCCGGTAGGGCAGCACATAGCCGCTGCTGGCGGTATCGGCGTAGAGGATGGGATTGCTGATGCCCAACGGCTCCACCGATGTTAGCAAGCCGGGTGTCTTATCACTCAGGTAGTAAAATTCGCCCGAATCGAGACCGCTGCCGGTGCGCTTAATTCCATTGCCGGTGGCATCAATGTGTAGCTCTTCCAATTCATCTACAAAGCCAGCCTGTACCAGGGTGAAGAACTCTGGGTGGCCTTTCTCGCCGCGATGATTTTTGCCCACCACTGACACCAGAAACATTCCCGCCGTCTGCTCCTCAGCAGCAGATGCGCGAACATAATCTCCGCTCGGCCCGTTGTACCGGATTACATCGCCGACGGTCAGATTGTGGCCTGATTGCTCGATGGTTCTCGCTACGCCACTGGGTAGACGGCTGATTGTGGCGATTTCGTCCAGTGTTGTGGGCGATTCGCCGATCTTCCAAGCCTTGGCCTGCTCGTCCCAAAGGAGCTGCGGTTTATCGGCCCCATCTCCCCGGAAGACTTCCAGTCCGGCCAACGTGTCGGCAGGGGTAAGCGCCGTCCCCTGAAACCGGTTAACGGTAATGATATTATCCTCAATCTTCAATTCAGTCGTATCAACGGTGGTGGTTTCACCGCTCACGGTGAGGCTGCCCTTAATGCTCACGTCCCCATCAACGACCATGTCATTTTGAGCGCCGATGACCCTCACGCCACCATGTACGGTGAGCTTCGGATCACTACCAATTAAAATGTCTCCGGTGCTACCGATTGTCAGCGGCCCATCCATCTGATCAGGAGTATGCCGGTTGACTTTTTCATCATCAAGCGTGTCCAGGGCCGTTTGAACGGTATCGGCAGCCGACAGGGTATCCGGTGAACCCGGCACATAGGTCACATTTTCGGCAAGGTTCAGCGAGGCGTTAAAGTGCGCCGGTTTTTCCGCAGTGGTGCCGTCAGATTTAAGCAGCTCTGCCGTCACCTGCAAATCGTATTGGAGAGAAAAACTTCCAGTACGGTAATCGGGAAGGATCCAGTAGCATTGGGCCTTCCCATCATCGCCTGTTGTCACTTCAATGGGTCCGGGTACGGCCTCAAGTGCCGTGTCTGTGCGCAATTGGCCCGCGTTCGAGGCCACGGTGAAGCGCACAGTTGCCCCTTCATGGCGCCACTTGCCGTTGGTGACTATGACTTCCAGTGGCTGAGGCAGTTCCTCACCTGGCTTGGCCTCCTGACCATCCCCTCCCACGATGTACAGGGCACTGTTGGCCCGTAACTGATCGAGGGCCACCTGGGTGGATCCGGCATCAAGATAGTCAATTGTTCCGCCGACTTCGGGGTCTGGTATGCTATCATCATCATGCTGATAGTGGACCCGCTCGGCCAGGCTGAAGGACGCGTTGTAAATCAGTGGAACATCAAGGGTTATACCATTTGCGTCAAACAGGGTAACTTCAACCGCTTGCTCATTAATCACATCATTACCCGAGGTACCATCCCTGTACGTATCGGGTAGCTCCCAAGTGCAGGCAGCGAGGCCATCGCCGTCTGTAGCGATGGTAAGGGATGCGCCCATTGGATCAACAGTGCCCTTTACGCACGTCAAGGCGCCCCCACCCGACAGGTCAAACTTCACTATTGCATTTGCGATGGGCGTCTCCCCAATGCAGACCTTAACCGTCAGCGGCTGGGGGAGGGACTCGCCCGGCATGGCCTCCTGGCCGTCACCGCTGACGTAGCGCAGCTTAAGGGCCGTCAGATCGGGGAAAATCCGCCGCAAGTCCCTTACGCCGACAAACTTAGCGGCATCCCGCTTGACGAGTGCCAGCTCACAGTAATGATGCAGAACGCCATGGGGATAGAGAGAGGCTGGGTCCCCATTGTCATCATCGGGCCATTCTATAGCCGCCCCGAACGTGCGGGCCGGAATAAGCCAGTAATCACCGGTTGCGTAGGTGCCATCGCCGTTATCGCCACCCGTAAACTGAACCTCAATGCCATCCTCACCCAGGTCATACCATTCCGCAACATCATCTGTAGACTCGATCACCTTCATTTTATCCAGATCGTCGATAATAAAATCCCAACGCCGGATGATTGGTTGGCTGGCGGTCGAAAATCGGAATTCGGGTTCAGGGTTGACGGGATCTTTTTGGTTTTCCAAATCGGGATCGATAATACTGGAATCAATAATGATCCTGCTCTCGGATACCGACTCCACCCGAACGAGGATGCCCGGCTGGCCGTTCAGTTCTCGTTGACTGTCAGTGAGCTCAACCCAGTCATTGGCTTTCACAAAGGGGTTGGCCTCATCCCTGGGCAAACTGGCGTATGTCAGTATGTTTCCCTGCAGAGCCTCCCATCGTCTTGTATTGGAGCCGTTATCCCGTGACCACTTAAACGTAATATCACCAATTTGTCCGGAACCACCCCCCCGCGTGTGCCCCTTGTGGATTTCAACTCGATAGAGCTGGTTTTCAAGACCGCGATAGCCGGCTTCGCCCGCCAAAGTATACAGGTTATCGCCCCCGCTCCCTTTATTTACTCGGGCCCGCAGTCTACCGCCTTCGTTATTCAGCAAATTATCCCATTGGGATATCTTGCCGCTAAGGCTCCCAGGTTCCCCTGCAGTAATTGTCTCAATATTTATCCCTCCATCAATCCGAAGCGATCGCACCTGCCAGACCGTCTTGGTGCGGGTGGTGGTGTCGGGCCCTCCCAGCGCCACTTCCCGGATATCTCCATCTTCGAACATGGATATGTGCCGCTGCCACACATCCAGGTAGACCAGATAGTCACCTTTAAGTACGGGTTGGTTTGCGTCGGGAAAGTCCGGCTGGCTCTCGAATGATATTTTCTCTTCATTTACAACCAGCGCTCCATTGACATAATATCGGCCATCCCCGATCAATAATTTGTCGTCACCGGTGCCATTGATTGATATTTCGAAGCCGGCATCACCCTGGGGAGCCCCGGACTGGCCGATAATATCAGCGTGCGTTGTCCCAGCCAGATGCTCCTGAATTTCAACCTGCTCATTCCAGTCCGAATCGAGCAATACACGGCCCTGCTGCATCCGGACGCTGCTGAAACGTTTCTTGGGATCGAATGATAATTTCGAAAAGTCACCCCGCATGGGAGCCTCCCTAAGTCTAAGTGTTCACAAACTGGATGCCCGCTTCGAGACCAAACCGCATGTACTCGTCCAGACTGGTTCTAAGATTGGATTCACGTTGCGTTATCAGCAAATAATTGAAGGCACCCATTTCAGAGCCGTTATCGCCTCCAGCGCGAATCTCCATTGGGCAGTCCCGGCTTAGCCGGCCATAACCGGAGCGGCCGTACCGCTGAGAAATAAATGACGGGCGAATTTTTTTGGCAAGCAGTATTGCCTCGTCCGTGGAATAATCTACATCCTCGCCGATGATCTGTTTGATAGCCGTTTTCGGTTGAGAGTTGATTTGCCGGGGCACTATGGAATCCTGGGGAACATAGCAGAAACGAAGTAGACCGGTCTGTTTGCGCTCCACCCAGACTCGCCGTTCAAAGATGACATTTGAGGCCAGATCCAACTGTTGCACATCAACAGATCCCATGATGGTCGTGCGTGTCAAGGTGGTGGCTGGCCCGAATCCTGAAGCTGGAATTCCGTCTACTGTGGGGTCCATCTCAGCCGGTTGATCTGTTCTATCCTCTTTGAAACCGCATATGGCCAATTTCCCCGGGCCGTCTTTCGCAAGACCATCGATGACACTATCTTGAACCGATAGTCCGGCAGTTTCCTGCGATATGTGCAATGGCCCGACAATGCTGTGATCAATAAAGATTTCCAGACTTGGATTGCTTTTCTCAACGGTAATACTGGCAGAATCTGGAACGGTCACGGGCGTGGCATCAGCCTGGAGAGTGCGCCCCGGGACCAGGGTGGTGTGGATTAGGTTCAGATAACCGAGGGCACCGGGATGAACATGAATGCCCCCTTCGATCAGCAGGCCTCTCAACGTCAAAACAGACGTTAGCCTCTCAGAATTATCGGATCTCGCATCGCCGGAAGGAGTTTGGATATCGAGTATCTTGTTGGAGTCACTATCGCCTAAAATGAGTACTGGCCGGCAGCCGTTGGCGGCCTGGATGGTCACCTCTTCGCCGGGGCCCAAATTAAGCGGACCGGATAACGTATAAATGGCACTATCCTCTATCTCAATCACCGTTTTGCTAGGGGAAGAATCGCTTCCATCGCCAGTTGGCAGCTCGCTTATGACCGTTGCTAAATCACTATTCGAAGCTCCATCTGAATAGTCCTTCCTTACTATATGGGGATGGGATTGAGTTTCTGATGCAGACGCCGCATTGGTCTCCCGTTCATATGGGCCGCCTCCGATATCCCCCGGGCCTGCGTAGGTGTAACGAACCAGGACACCGTTCAAAACCCCAGGCGGATCATCAATAATCGGATTTACCAGCAGGCGTCCCCGCTCAGGATCGATGGCAACTGTGAAGAAGGCCGGGTTGTCGTCAGTGGAATCCGAATTGCCGCCGTTGGAAGCCGAATTGTCGCCGTTGGAATCCGGATTGAGGTCAAATAATTTATTCCAGGTTCGCCAAGTGTAATCGGTGGCTTCTTTGCCCCCTAAATTGCAAATATGGATATTCTCAGGGCTTTCCGGAATAAATTGTTGCCCATCAGAACGACTCGGCTCTTGGGTAGACGTCTGCAGCATGACTTCGATAACGGGCTGCCGACCGAATTGCGTACCGAAATACTGGCCTCCAGGAGTCCGGCCTGCATCCACATCATCGCGATATTGCTTGAGTTCCAGGTAAAGGGGCAGCCGCCTCAATCGCCCCGGAACATTGATCTCCTCGGCGAGGTGGGTGATTTCAGTTTCTGTCTGCGGCTCGTTAAGTAGCGGCATATCGATGCCAAGCGGATTGAAGGTATATTGATACAAATTGTCCTCCAGTTCATCGACCCGCCGGGCTTCGGCTCCAGTGCTACGATCCATGACGTAGGCCGTCAACCACCACAGGAAGATGGCATTGTTCTTAATATTATAGCGGCCCCTCAAGTTGGCAATATGTCTGACATCGACTGTGCGCCGAAGCGATTCGAACGGCATATCCCGGCGAAAGAGGTCTAATGCATCCAGAGAGCGGATATCAGTGCTGGTGGGGGAGGGGGGTATAGACGTGTTGACATTTTGGGTCCCGCAGATCTGCGGTAGGTATTCGACCGCTCGCGCGTTCCAGCCCGTAAGGTCACGGGCAACTTGTTCCAGTACTGCGTTGGTGCCTTTCCGCCTGCGATAAGCAAGTGTGTTGGCAACAAAAGCCCGCAGGCTGAATGTCTGCCCGCTACCTGCATGCATTCCTTGGATTCCCAGAAGATCCCCGATATAGGGTACCACCCATTCATCGCAGGTCTCAATAAACCAGTTTTCATAAAGATGGCCGATATCTTCTTCAAGAGTTTCTCGCTCCATCTCAATGGTAGCGAAAAGCGCACGTAGCGGCTCACCATATTCGGCATCTCGACTGCGGTAGATTGCCGGCAGGAGGTTATACAGGCTCTCCTTATCAGGTCTCGACAATGTCCATCTTCCCTATGTGAATTTCTGTGGGATCAATTAAAAGCAATACGGCCGGCTTTATTATGCCCTCTTCAAGCCGCGCCCACAATCCCGTCAGCTTATCTACCGGAACTGGCGGACTTTCGGATGGGCCCATTTCTACCCAATAAATATCATCAATATCAGCCGCAACCACACCTTCCACGGAGTGGAAAATGGAGGTCACTTCCGATGGAGTCACATCCTGGCCGAAATCGCGATTTTCGAATGAAAATGTTTCTTGCATGGCCAATCGGATGGCCATTTCCACAGTTTGGGTTTCGTATTGGCTGTCTACCAGGATTCGCATTATCACACCAAAAGTGCGCAGCTGGTAGGATTCTGCCAGCACCTCTTCCATCGGGTCGCGGAAGGCTTTGATCGTATCAATGAGGCCACCGTAATTGCCTGAACCGGGGGCAGTGGTCTCCCCTTGACTTCCCGCTACGGTCAGGTGAACAATCCGTTTTTCACCGATGAGAAATGAGGCAGCCTGCGCCTTCTCAATACCCGCAACGCCCATGGCAAAGCTTTCGTAGTCCTTTAGAGATACCACGCGATCAAGGGTAAGAACGGTTTTGGGAGAGGCGGTGCGAGCCATGTCGCGAGACTCGGGTTCGCCTGACCCATAAGGGGCTTGGAAATTGATTACAGACTTGACACCTAAAGGTTTGTTTTGTATAAGTTTCAGGCTACCGGTACCTACGTTTCCGGCAAATCCAATGCCGCTGCGATAGGTGGCCACAACGTTTTCTACACCCGTCGGCAAGCGTGCGCCATTGATGCCATCGCCAAAAATGATGGTTGTGAAACCTTCGTCGTCCTGTCGAATGATGTATTTTTTGTCATTTTTGCTGAGTCCGTCCAGCTCACGGACCTGTTCCCAGAGGATTCCGTTTACCCGCACCTCGAGGGCAGATTCACCGCCCGTAGGTGTCACTGCCGGGATGTAGGTCATGCTCTTTTTGCGGAGTTTGAAACGCTGATTGGCTGCCGCCCCATTTCCAGAACCAAGGACCTCCCGATTGGTCTCACCATGTGTTGCTTCAGCCACATTAGCATGGATCGTGACCGTTACTGGATCAAATACAATCGTTAGGGGCTTCTCGAGTGTTATCTGCGTGGGATCACTGCTGCGTTTAACGTCCAGAATTTTACCCTGCTCGCTCACAATACCGGCGTCTTCTATCGTGCTACCCTCTTTGTCCGCTTTTTCATCGTCCTCTGCAGGAATGATCGTAAGAGCCCCGGCAGGGCCCAGGACGATTCCCTCCGTCCCAAACTTGTCTTTTACATGCCATTGCGTATGATCTTCGTCGACGACCACAGGCGCTGAGAGCAATACAAGAATATCTCCCGGCACTAGGGGCGTCGACTTCTCGCCACTCACATCGGCAAGAGAAAGTTCCTCATCCCGGTAATCGACCCGCACCCTGACTCGCTTCCCCCGAATGACAACGAGCTGTCCCTTTTGCAGGCCTAACACCAATCGGTCAAGAAGGAGTTTGGGTCCCTGAACGTGAGTAATGAGATTTTGGACGTCACTTCCCAATTCGTATTCAAGCCCTTTGAGATAGACATCCGTTTTTCCTGGCTGGAACCAGGTAAGATGCGTCGATGTATCGACATTGAGTCGCGTAATCTCCGCACGGTCAACTGTTGGTTGCCCCTCGATTTCGCTGATGGAGAACCCCGCGAGCTCAGCGGTTTCCACTGTATCAATGTTGTAGAGTTCAACATATTTGGGCTTGGCAAGCACAACCCAATTATTTTTGGAAACGTCTTCTACAATGCCCTCAAGGTCAATGCGAGCCCCTGCAGGACGAGCAGAAAGTTGAGGCCAATTTCCATATTCATCGGTAGGTAGATGTGAGCCCAGGGAGGAAATCTCCGCATAATCGTGATGGGAATATTCTTTTGCAGGTCCGGTGAGTGTCCCCTCCGAATCAGGTACCGGTTCCGTGATATCCCATATCTTGATTCGCCGATCACTGGCCCCGGAAATGACCAGTTTCTGTCTATTAGTAACATCAATATCAACTATGCCTTCAGAGTGTCCCGCTAGAACGCGGATCGTACGCCAACGGTCAATTTTAGGACGGGAATCAAATTTTAATTGCTTGATAATTTTATTGCGAAAACCAACCAAGAGCCCCTGCTGATCCGAGTCCTCCCATTTTGACAGGCACGTTATAGCCTCATCAATAACCACAGTCTTATCCTTATCAGCACTCTGAGTTGTGAGGGCCTGATACGGCAGTAATTTGGTTCCTTGGAACGGAGCAGGCGTACCATCTGCCTGCGGTGGGGCAGGATTCCAGATTTGCAGGGTACCATCCAGGCTGCATGAATAGACCAGTTCATCGCTCGAACTGTCTTTTTGGCAGAAGACAACTCCAGTCACCTCATCCCTATGGAGCATTGCCACGGGTCCTGTCGCATTGATGCCTTCCGTTATATCTGGCCCCCATGTCGGCCCAGAGTCCGGTAGCAATTCCCATAAAAGCGTCTCACCATCTTTGCCCCCGGTTGCCATACGGTTGCCGTCGGGAGAAAAGGCGATTGCGGTCACCGCGCCGCTGTGCTGCAGAGGAACACTAGGGTCATCTACCCCTCCACCGGCGATGTGAAAGGGGGGCAGCTCAGCGGCAGATTCTGGCGCATCTATACCAGCGGGTTGCGCCAAATCCCAAAACAATAGCTGGCCAACCTCATTACCGGCTACTACTCTTTGGTTCCCTGAGCCCACCGGGTACTCGCAAACATCGAGACCGGTGATTCCTGATCTGTCCGCGCCGGTTGTGGTCGCTGGAGTTGACGTGAGCAACTTTGCGATCAACTCCTTGGATTCGATATTGAATAACCGAATAATACCATCGCTTGCTCCGTACACAATTGTGGTTGCACTGGAGGGCAAAAAAGATATGCAGGTGATGGACAGATTGGGGTGCTTAACGGTTCCCTTACCGGTTCCGTTGGGAACGTTCCAAAATTTAATTGTCCCGGCAGATGTAGCCGAAGCGCCCCGGGTGCCGTCGTCAGATATCGCAACACATCGCACGACAGGAATCGGCAAATTCGCTCCACTGATGAAGCGCGACTGGGTCACTTCCGACAGTTCGTTCCACGGAGGGGCGGAGTGCCCAAAAAGGTGCTTCGTATCACGCTGCCTGAATATGAATAACCGTGGATATGCCGGCGGCAGGATGGTTTTCTCATTTTCACTATGGCCCAACCCCCTTTCCCAAGTCAGCACCGTATAATCTCTATCAGCAAATACCGTAGCGGTCTTAACGATGCGAAATTCCCACACTTCACTCCTCTCCTGTTTACCCCGTTCTTCGCCAACCAGCAATATTGCATCGCCGGGGAAAATTGAGGCGGCGATCCCTTTCACTTTGATGGAGGTTTGACCCAATTCAACCGGCTCGGTTATATGGATGGTCTGTCGGTCAAGCCTGAGCTCGTTCCATTCGGACCTTGCTTCCAGGGGCTCCATCGTTTCAAATATTTGCGGCAGTTCATCCTGGCCGGGAATGCTCTGAATACGGGTTCCGGCTGGAATCTTGGCTACACCTGGAGCACCCTTGGCATCATCTACATAAAAAGCTAGATGCGTCGTGGCGGCGAGCCCGGGATTTAACTCGTAACCGATGGACCGGCTTAAATTGAGGACGGATAGTCGTTCCCTGGCGGTTCGGAGGAATCCTTCATTGGCAAGACGCTCCTGATAGAAGGTCAGCACATCGCCTGTAACAGCCCAGGCATCGAGAATGGCCAGAGCGGGATCATCCGGGCGCGCAGCAGACAAGGCCCTCAGTGGGCGGGTGCCAGTCGCGCCATCATCCGAAATTTCCTGACTCGATAGCCGGCTCACCATTCTTGAGTACAAATCGGAATAAAGGGTGCGCCGATATGAAAGCCGTGGTAAGCCGGGCCGGTTAAATAGGGGGGCTTTTTGCTCAGGGCTGGGACCGCGATCTTCCTGCAAGGGACCCATATCTCCTGACGCCCTCTTCTTCACATCGCTCACATTCCCCCCCGCATGATAAACTCGATTCTGCCTTTTTCGGGCGCGTTTGGATCATTGTCCAATCTGGCCACTTCCAACGGGTCTATTTGCACAACCGCGGCTTCCATTTCCCCCTTATAAGGCAATCCCCATCTCTGAAAACGGATAGGCAGAATACTCTCAACTCCGGGGATTTTTGCTGCGGCTGATACCACTTGGCTCAGGTAAACATTTTGACCAAAAGTGAAGTTGTCAGGGTGAAATATTGCCTTTTTGCCACTTTCCTGGTCGCCCCGGCCCACCGAAATGTCAAGAAGATCCCTTTTCAAATCACTCCGCAAATGGCCTGGCTTGGCATGTACCTCAAGGGCAATGTCGAGGAATACAAATTGTGGACCGCGAATTTCCAAAACATGGCCGGCGAGTCTATACCGTTCCAAGAACGCTCCCATTTCTGCTTTGAAATTTTTGTCTACCTGGAGTCCCCCACTTCTGTCCACCAATACATAGACGGTATTCCAACTACCTGTCCACCGAAGGATACCGGCTGCATTTTGAACATTGGGATGACGCTGGGCCATTCGTGCGTAGTCATCTGCGGTTACTGCACGCTCAGGAATGCGAAACCTGTGAGAAGCGAACAGGCGGGTCTGGTCCATATTTTCTCTCTCCGTTCCACCGCTGGCGGGGAGTGGATTTGTGATGGAAACATCGTCAGCTAATAGATCAGTTCCTTTCAGGTTAAGCATGCTGAGCACCCCCGCTCCTACATTACCGGCCTTGCCGTTGCCGATCCGGCAGGTAACATTAAATTCCAACCCTGCGGCGGGCCTCTTCCCAACAATATTGTCTCCAAACCGTAACTGTGTTTGTTTGTTCCCGCCGGACTCAAGGACAAATTCATGGGCGAACCTGTAACTCCCCAGAAGATCCCTGCGGGGATACCATTGGCTCCCGCTCTCTGTTTCCTGTAATGTGATGCCTGGAAGGGATTTCCTCGTGTCTTGGGTAATTGCGCCTGCTGCTGGCTCCGCTGAAGCCTTGCTATGATCATAGGGCTGGCTATATGTGATGTCATCCCGATATATCCGTGGACGATAGTTGCCACGGGAAGGGACCACATGCGGTTCGAGTCTCTCGCTGGATAAGGTTGCACCTTGATCCGCCAGAACGATGTTACCCCGTGCGACACTTAAGTGCGAGAATTCATTCTCGCCAATTGAAAGGGGAAAGGGGAGCGCATCTTCGGGAGCCCAGCTGACCGTCACCACTGGGGTTGGTTGGTCGCTCCCGTCAACTGTGATCAGCGGATCTACAGTGCGTTTTAAATGGATGATGCGGACTACGTGACGATGCGAAGGATCCGGTTCGCCGCCGCCAGGACCTGGCACCAATTCCTCGAACAAAAGCAAATCACCCACTTGCAGTTGATCGAGCTTGCCATTCAGGTCATCTTCCAGAGTTACGGTAACAGACCCCTCAGGCAGGATACAATATTCTTCGCCCCAGCCGTATAGATTAATTTCATTGTGCTTCAACTGGAGCTCGAGATCGTGCATGGTCTCGAAAATAGTGGCTCCAGCCCCCAAGAGAGCCCCTATATCTGATCTTGTATGATGAATCGCCATTCCCGTGGTCAATTAATTATGTGGATTCTTTTGGGCGGGATTGTCGCCGCCGCCTGTTCTTGTGCTCTTGCCCCTATTTCCCTGGCCCCCGTTTGCCGGTCCGTCAGCAGTGGCGGGGGGATTTGCCGGCGTGTATGGAGAGGCAGGAGCTCCGGATGCCTGGTGACCAGGCGGAACATCGCCGCTGGCGCCAGGTGCTGACGCTTTTCGACTTCGCCCCTGGCCCCTGTCCGCCTGTTTCTCAGCAGGGGAGGAAAGTTTGACCAACATGTCTGGCGCGATGGCAGTATGCAGTGCCTGGTGAGCAGGGATGACATAGCCATCGGCCCGGCTTTTCTCTACCTTGACATGTATCCAGGTTCGCGCATTACAGCCTTCGTGCATCTGATAATCAAGCAGCCGGGCATGGCGGCGCAGGGAAGGTCGGGTGCGGGCCGTGCCAAGATAGGCCTCGGTAGCCACCGCATCCTGGTAGTAGCTGAGTTGATCCGCCGCGTAGGCCAGCACCTCCACAATCGCCATACCAAGGTCGGCCGGGCTGGTCTCCTGCCAGTCGGGGATTGTCACGGCCAGGCGGTCCAGCATCTGCCGCCGGAAACTGGCATAGTCCTTGGCAAGGTAATCAATCGGGGGTATTGCCGTTGTCCCGGAAACAGTCCGGTCCTCCGGCATCACATCAAAATCATTGGGGGCTTCTACCTTGAAGGAAAACTGAACGGAAGAAAGGACTGGGTCATAGTCATCCGGCGGACTGTCCACATCTCCCTGCTTTATCAGTTTAAGAGTGTAGGGCGAGAAATCTCCGCGCTTGTTTAATGTTATGGTCAGCAACCGTCCATCGGGTTTATCCACAATCATCACACTGATCCCGCGAATGCGCTCGCCCCCTTCGATGATGACGTTCTCAACACCCAGGCTCCCGGGATCGATGTCCTTGATGTCCTTGAGGAAGAACACGTCGAGTTTTCTCTGCCGGAACTCATCATTTTCAGGGAGCTCCCTGTCCTGGACCTCGAGATAATCGATCCCATTGAGCTTGGGATCATTCCGCACCAGCCAGCGGCGCTTTTTTGTGCCACAGTAAAATCGGCTCATCTCAGGTCTGCCTTGCAAAGGTGGTAATTTGTCTCTGTCGGGATTGCGTTACGACATACTGCACAGTGATATGCAGTTCGGCGTCGAGATTCTCGACACTAACAGATTCGACTTGTAAAATATGCCCCAGCCACTTTTGCAACCCAGCTTGGACCAGATATTGCGTAGCCGACGCCACTTCACTGCTATTGGGTGTAAAAACCATTTGGAGCATACCCGTGCCGAAATCGGGTCGATTTACACGTTCTCCGGGGGATGTAAATAGCACTTGCTCGATAAGCTGACAAATATGGGCCTCCTCCGTTGCCCCGGCCGTATGGCCCTCAGCATCTATGCGGAACGGAAATCCGAACTGGCGCTTCACTGTCCTTTTACCTTCATTTGTGTCACCGCTACCTGGAGAGGGGTCGCCGTGGGTGTGCAAAGGGTGGTGCTCGCGTTACTCTTCAATAGAACAGGTTCTCCCCCAGATTTGACCTTGGTGGCGCCCATCATCCACTGGGCAGTAACACAAGGACCCATACCAGCAGGCGGCGGCGGCATGGCACAGCCTGATACCGTGTAAACACTCGATAGCGTGACGATTGCTTTTCCATCGGCCTTGACCTTAGAACTGGTAACCGTCGGCTTGGCCTCACCAGCGTGGGCACACATAACTGTGGCGCCTTCATCAACCAAGTAGCCCGGCATTATGTAGAGACCTCCAAGGCTCCGCTATTGACGTCCACCTTCGACGATTCGATCTTGATAGCCGCCTCCCCGTTTTTGATTTCGATGTCGGAGTCTCCCAGAGTTATGGTCGCCGAGGAAAATTCAATGACCACCTCTGAATCGGAAAGATTCACCTTTGCCGGATCAATGCCGAGTTCGATGTCGGATGATGTCAGCTTGATGGTAGATGGATCGTTCTTCATCTCGATGTCCTCGTCAGTCATCTTTATGCTTACCGGATCGTTGGACATTTCAATGTCTGTCGCTGTGATTGTCACTTTTACCGGATCGCTCTCAATCAGAATACCGTCTGAATCGAACACCATTTTCAACAGGGACGAGACGCCCGGTTCGTCCACCAGCAGGGTAAATCCACCTTCGTCTGACTGGTCGTTCATTTCCAGGGTGATACTCTCAGTCTTGATCATTTTTACCTCAGCAATGGCGGGGCTTAATGGCATTTCGCCATCACCCCAAAAGCAACCGCTCCAGATGGGGTAGTCCGTATCGCCCCCTTCAAACTCGACCCAGATATTGGCGCCCTCCGGGGGTATGAAAAAAAAGCCCACTCCATCGCCGGCATATGGCACGCACGGCATGGCCCAACTGAGCGTACCTTCACCCAATACTCCGGGGACGCTTACCTGCACACGTCCCAGCTCCATCGGGTCAACATTTTTCTCGACCTTTCCACGATATTTTCCGAAAAATTGGCTCATGGCAGCACCACCGGGGTGATAGCCCCCAGTCCCTCCCTGGTAATAGTGAATTGTTGCTTGTACTCCCCCCGTTTGATACGATGGGTCACGCTCTTAACATAGTAAAGGCCGTCATAAGTGAATCCTGCGCCACGAAGGCCCACTATCCCCCTGGTAGTCAGCAGATCGCCGTAGCGGAGGCCGTCAAGATCACCGTTACCTACAACCACCTCTCCGGTGGAGGCATCCAGTATGGCTTGTGCCCGGGCAGTTGCCTGGGCCATGGTGAGCCCCGATGCGCGCAGCTTCTTGACCCGCAGATTGGCCGCGTTGGTCACGCTCTCAGGCTTGGCCGCCAGGGGAATTGAAGTACTGGAATATGTATTTACCGGTGACTGAGAGTTGGTTTCGCGGTCTTGGACATGGCCTTCCACTCGCGTAGGTGCAAGGGCATTATATTTGAAATTGATGGAATCGACATTTGTCTCGGCACCCATGTTCATGGTCAGCGCCCGCTGGGGTGGGGCAGTGCTAACGGGCGGCCCCCAATACGCGGTGTTGGTCATTGGGACCGGGCCGGGAGAGATGTAGAAAACATATCCATGCCGCTTGGCTATTTTCGTCAGGTAGGCCAAATCGGTGCCTTGCTGGACGGGAATACGGTCGGTAGGCAGCGGCATATCAAAGGCCTTGGGGGGTATGACCATGGGAATCAGTCCGTACTGGGAATAACTGAGAATGATCTTGTTGGCGATGGCCATTTCATTCTGTGCCGGGTGCTCCTCAGATTTTTCCTCTTTATCCAGCATGACGCTGATATCCTCCCCGGTGATGGTGAGGGTGGCAGTGCCGGGAGCGGAGCCGGGGTTGTGCTGCTGATGGGTGATGATTCCGTCCATCAACACCTTCGGCTTCCCGCCCATGATGAGGACGATAATGGCCCGGACGTGGGCTTTAAGAAGTGGCGATTTCAGGATGGCATAGTCGAGCAAGTCCCCGGGACCGCTGCGCCCCACCTTAAACATGATTTGAAAGCCGGAGCGGCCCTTGTCAGCGATTTTCACCTCCACGCTTTCCAACGCCTCTGCGATGAAACCCGGCGCCGGCACCGCCACGGATGGGCCCAGCAGCAGACTCATTTGGGTGCCTAGATCCATCCGATCAGGCGCCAAAATCCGGCACGGGCACGCGCAGGGTGCGACCGATGCGGTCGGTGAGTTCAGCCGGATTCATGGTATTGTTGGCATCACAGATTCTCCAGAACTGTTCGGGATCACCTAAGGTCCTGGCAGTGATATTGTCCAGCCGGTCGCCTTCGGTTACGGTGACTTCTACCAGCAGCTTCATCCGGCTCCCCTGAGGCAGGAAGCGGCGCAGCTTGTAGGCCACCACGGTTCCGTCACTCCGCGTCAGCGAGGCATCACTTATGGAGGCATAGCGGCTGTTGGGGTCGAACATGCTAATCCCTACAATATCTTCGCGGCGCCACTTACCACACTGCCAATGGCACCTGCACTGCTGATGGTGGCCATGGCCTCCTTCGCCACCTGGTGAGCGAGGAAGAGGGTATTGCCAATGTGCGAGATCGGCAGGTCATTGTAACTGAGTACCGTAAAATTCAGCGACAGTTCAGCGGAGATGGGGTTCAGGTTCACATCGTACTCCTTCTCGTTAATGGTAAAGGTGGACAGTTGCACCGGTACGACGCGCCTGGCCCCCCACACCAGCAGTGTGAGCGGCGCCTCAACGGGAGCGATTTCTATCATGCCGGCCTGTATCATGGTATTGTTGGCGAGCACGGCGAGACTTTTGGGATACAGCAGCATTTCCAGCGCCGAGAGCTGGGGATAGATGCCCATGCTGGTGGCAATGGGGTCGCCTTTCTCCAGCTGATCAAAAGCGTTGATCTCCACCTTTTTCAGGGTAATGGTCTCCTTGGGGGCACCGGTGAGGCGTAGTGCTTCCTTTTTATCGCCCCCTTTGCCACCGCCGGTGGTGGCAGTGATGACCCGGTCGATCTCCTTGGGGTTGTACTGGAAGACGATGGTGCTCGCCAAAGGATTGAAGGCGTCGATGCCGATGATAGCGCCTTTGAGCAACCGCGGTGAGCCGGGGAAGGTGGTCATAGCTTTTTCTTATTATTCAATGGCTTCTTCTTATCAAGTTGGGCTTGCACAATGCTGACCCAGTCAGCCACAGGCATCTGCACGTCAGGGTTAATCTCCTGCGCAGTGGCTACATGCTCCTGCGCCTCCGCCGTATCGCCCTGGGCAATATGTGCCGCGGCCAGGTCCACCCAGGTTTCGGGCCGTAGGTTATCGGTCTGCTCCAGCACCGCAAGCAGCTCCTCCAACTTCGCCAGCGCATCGGCATCGGCAGGATTTACCTGTAGCGATGTGACGGTCACACGCAGATCTATCTGGGCGTTCATAAACTTGAATTTCTTGATGCCAGGAAAGCCGATCATTAGGATAGTAATCAGAAACGAGGCCAGCAAGTATTTGAGGTGGCGCCCTTTCACGCGGAAAAAGCCCAAACCGACCAGAGAAACAAAGAACTGTAACACTCCCAACATCATCATTATCATCTCATAGCCACGCATACCTTCAAATATCGTGTCCATCTTCTCTACTCCCTTGTGGTTTTTCCGATTTCAAACTGCCCACTTATCGTTGCCAGGCCCCGCCCCATCCCCTATCAATGGTTATGACCCATCCATGCCGATGTTGGCTCCTTTCAGGAGGCGCGGTGCGCCGGGGAAGGTGGTGAAATTGCTCACCTTTGCCTCGTCTTTTTTGCCAAGAGCGTCAATGATCAACCTTGGACCGTAATGGAATATGATTGTATCGACTTAAAGGTTGATTTGGTCAATCTTATGATATATTCATCAGGCTTCATTGGCTAACCTTTCACACATTCTTATTCAAAAGTTAATTGAAAAAGGCAAAATTCCGAGTTTGCCTCCGATGGCACTAGCTCTCTAAAGCGACGTACGTATGCTGAAATGGAGTCCATACTTGGGAATAGACCAAACTCGGTAAGTAATGGCCCATACTCGGCCACAAGATCGGGATGCGGGTTTATCAGAAGGCCATTTAGAATGGCAGAATAAAGATCTCCGCCAAGATAAGCAATATCATATCCGCGATGAGGAAGTATTTCTATCGGATCAACGAGTGATTGCGTTGAATTCAATTCAAATATTTCACATGTTACAATTTCATGTGGACCAAGGTGCGGTTCAATGATACGCTGAATCTCACGAGCTGCCTCGATATTTGATATAAAAAACAATTCATCCTCGCTACTCTTGACTAGATTTTCCTCAAAGATTCTATATGCGTTTCGCCTCCAGCCTTTGGGGTAAAAGACCCAAATGCGGGAATCATCACTTTGCACATTAGCCAGTGGATCTATCTCGTTATCTAATAAAGCGGGTTCAAATGGATTGCGATCAACACCACGATAGCTACTTACAGGACTTGGTGGCAGAAGCATAATACCCTTAAATGGATTACTTTGACCTGTCATGATTATGGCTTGAATCCTTTCTGAACAGGAATATGAATGTTACCGATCTTAAAATGTGGAATATCTGCCCATTGACCGGTTTTCTCTAATCCCTGTAGACCTTTAGCATTAAAATCAAATTTTTTAATGCCAAGCTTTCGAGCATTGGCTATTATCTGTCGTGCCTGTATATAAGTTAGCGGATTACCTTTTCGAGATAGACTTTGATTAGCTTTGATCCATCGCATATAAAGCCTTCGGTTAGCCCAAATTTTCCTCAGATGCCCTATTAATTTAAACTCCTCCTTTATAATCCTTTGCGCTTTCCTCCTCGCCCTCTCAATTCTTAATATCCGGTTAGCCCTTTCTTCCAGCTTATCTGCCTTCCTCATCGCTTTCGCAATTTGCATTGGCACTCGAGCTAAATCGAAAATATCACCAGCAATAGGGATAAAGCCGATAGCAGTGGCCCACCAGGGATCTTCAAGAATCCCCATTAATTCGTCAGCCTGCTTTGTCAGTTTCTTTGCTATTCTCTTATTAACAATATTCCTTATTTTTTTCCTTATTTTCGTCTTGATAAAGTTCTTTAGGATACCTTTGGAAATCTTCTTTGCACCCATTTTGAAAGCAAATGAAATAAAGGAGGGTTGAATATCAGGGACAATCTGAGACCCACTATCGAATACATTGGCTCCACGCTGGTTTATTGGCGTTTTGCTTCCTAACACCACATGGGCCAACTCATGGGCCAGCAGCTGCCTGCCGCCCTGACTGTCCGGTGAATACTGACTCTCGCCGAAGGCGATGTCCCGGCCCACCGTAAAGGCCCTGGCATTGATGGCCTGGGCGCTGTCGGCGGCGCGGCTGCCGGTGTGGATACGGACATTGCTGAAATCGCGGCCAAAGCGGGGCTCAAAAAAGGCCCGGGTGGAATCTGGCAATGGCGAGCCGCCACCGCGCATAGCGGAGATGCTATCGGCAATATCAAGGGGTGCCACCGTCAGGCCGCCGGAGTGCGCCTTGGGGCTGATGCTCTCCTCCTCGTCCTCCTCAGGCTCGGCCTGGCGCTGGATCAGGTTGGGTGACACCTCTTCGTCTTCTTCTTCAGATTCGTGCCGCTGAATGAGCTTGGGTGACACCTCCTCGTCGTCCTCCTCGCCTGTCTCCTGACGCTGGATCAGCTGCGGACTCACCTCCTCATCCTCTTCATCAACCTGCCGTTGCAACTGGGGCTCGGGCATGGTCATCACCCGGTCAGCAATGCGGTCCGCCTCCTGCTCGGAGCGGTCGCCCGGTTGGCTGATGGCGAGCTTGGGCTGGACCGCCGGAGAAATCGGGATGTTGGTCAAGTCGAATGCAGCCTGGGAGCGGGGTTGCTGCTGAACCTTGGTGGCAGCGCTCTTTTTGGCGCTCTGCCGCCTTGGAGCAGGGGTCGATGTGGCTTTATGCTGGAGGGGTGCGTGCATTTGCGGACCTCTAATGACCTGCCCCAAATGGAAATACCCACAGGTAACGGGTGCCTGTTCCTGGATAATGGCGAGGGTAGCACATTTTACTTACCTCGAGGTACCTCCAGTAATCCGGTCTGCAATCGCTGACATAATCCCTGGGGTATGACGATCATATGCCACCGCCTTGTCGTGGCTCCGCTTCGTCACATTAATTCCAAGCACGGAGAGTCCAATCCCCCACAACCAGGCAAGATCTCCAATTGACGAGATAATTTTCTCCGCACCTTCTTTACCCCAAACCAATTGGTATGATACGGCAAACATGGTAGCCCCCCAGGTCAATGCCATGACGTACCCGAATAGAGGTCGCCAGTACGATTTGAATTTGTCGCCTGAGGCCAACTCTGCCCGCATGGTCTCGTTGACCTGGGTTAACATGGCTGTCTCAGATTCAAGGGTCATGCGCTGGAGATCCGTCTGTTGTTGTATCTCCGCCTCGCGCAGTTTGAGCAGCAAACCTGGGTCAGCTTCGAGAGCCTTATGTACTTCATCCGGGCTATTTTCAACACCCAGCACCGATGCTATCATTGAACCAACGCCAGCCCCAGCCGGACCGCCCAAGAGTGTCCCCAGCATCGGCGCTGCTTTCCCGATTGCCCCTTTTAAATCGCTCCACTTCATATCATTATCCTTATTTTTAAAGACCTAATGCTTTTCGCGTATTCGGCCCAACGATGCCATCCACCCTTAATCCCATACGATCCTGAAATTCACGTATGGCTGCTGTCGTACGCGGGCCGATTTTCCCGTCTACGGCCAGGGAAAAGCCTGCATTGTTAAGTGCCCTCTGGATGTCCTTATCACCCTTTTTGGCTTTTGGCGCTGCCGTATTGTATTTTTTATATGCTTCAGCAAGTTTTTGGTCATATCTATTCTGCTTGTACGCTTTGCCGTTGTAACCCCTGGCAAAACGAGCCCAATCGTTAGCTGAGAGGTATTTATCCAAACCACTCGAGCGTATAAACTCAATTCCACACCTTAACTGCATGCCTTCAGAAACATACTGCACACCCACGAAATCATGGAGACTATCATATCCCACTATTTTGTGGTTAAAGCCCATAATCTGAAATAACCCCCATGAGGCAGACCGGAAGGCAGCGTCATACTCGAGTCGGGCCGCTTCACGTATACGATCATGCTCCTTGATTCCTCCCTGGTAAAGATTTCGGTTCCATTTGGGTGCGGAAAGCCTGGGGTGAGATTTGTCGTATTTGCCACCAGTTTCACGACTGAAAATATGGGCTTCAAACAGGATTTTCGGCAATCTGGGACCATCAGCATATTTGCCTAGAAAGCCTGCGCCCGAAGCTTCCACCTCGACAACCGCGCGGACATGAGCCTCTGTCACATCCAGTTGCTTTGCAGCGGAGGCAATATCCCCCGAATCCAGGGGTCTGCCCATGACGCTTCGTAGACTCATAATGCCTCCACCTGTTTATAATCCTCCGCCCTGCTGGAGCCCTTTTGGGATACAGCCATTGATTCTCTCTTAGCGATTCCTGTCATTCAGTGTTGTCCTCCAAGGGAGCACCAGGCGCCGTCTTTTTCACGGCCTCAATGCCGTTGTCCCGCCCAGCGTCGGTGCTATACATCTCGCTGGTGCCGATGATCTCTCCATTGGCGGCTGTCAGGTTGAAGTAGAACTGCCCATCCGTGGATGTCTTGCGCTGGTAGCGGTCATCATCGGCAGCATTCATCTTGACCGATGCTATCCCGTTCACGCAGCCGGAATTATTGACGTAGCCTTCACTGCGCAAGATTTTCTCACCATTCCCTGCATAGAGCCGGAAGTAATACTGCTCGTCGCTGCCCAGATAGATTTCGAACTTCGGATTGCTCATCGTATCTCCTTATTTCTCGCCCAGTACCATTGATATGGGCAGGTGATCACTAAAGCCGTTGGGGTTGTAGCCGGAGGACGGCCGCCCGAACCGCACCGGCGTATCGTAGCGACCCTTCACCATCCCCGTGTATGCTTCGATCCCGACCTTGCCGTCATCGAGAGCAAAAAGACCCGTCTTCTTGGCGATGCCTTTGGCGACCAGGAACTGGTCAATCGTCAGCGGCTCGGAGCCGAACACATAACTGGCCCGGCGCCGCCCCAGTAAAGGCCACATCAGGTTATAGAGGTAGGGGTTGCGGCCATAGACCACACGGTTGCGGCTCATGGTACTCAGGGCGTACTGGGTGAGGGAACGGCTGTGTGGCTCATCGTTAAAGTCGCCCATGACCAGGATGGCGGCATTGCTCCCCTTGATTTTCTGGATTCGCTTCAGCCAGTAGCTGAGGGTCTCCCCCACCATCATCCGGTAGGGGGCCGACTTGTGCTCACCGCCGCTCCGCGAGGGCCAATGGTTGCCGATAAGGATGATCTCGTTGCCCTTGGCCGTGGTAAGGGTTGCCTGCACGATGTCGCGAGTGGCGTAGCGCTTCATGACCTCGTAGTGGTAGATGGTGCCGTCAAAGCCATAGATGTCGGTGTCGTAGATGAAGGCCACATCGATGCCCCGGTTGTCAGAGGTGTCGTGATGGATCACCTGGTAGTTGCGCCCCAGTCCGATGAGGGCCGCTACCAACAGGTCGAGCACGTACTTGTTCTCCACCTCACAGACGCCGAGGATGTCGGGCCCGTCGCCGCCGCTCATCTGCTCAATCACCCACGCCAGCTGGACAATCTTTTGGTCCAGCACAGCTTGATCCCAACCCTTGAGCTCCCCGGCCAGCGTTTTGGCAAGGTAGGCGGGGCGGCGCGCCAATGGCGCATCCTCCACATCGAAGAGGTTCTCCAGGTTCCACCAAGCGATGAAGTGGTTAGTCATTGTGGTTATCCAGTCGCTTCAATCATATTCAATGAGCATTCGACCCAAGCATGATCATGATCCGGTCTGCCACCCGGTCAGCCTCCTGCTCGTGCTTGTCGCCGGGCTGGCTGATGGTGAGCTTGGCCTGGACTGCCGGAGCGATGGGGATGAGGCCGATATCGAAGGCCACCTTGGAGCGGGACATCGGTCCATGATGGACCGGCACGGATCGGCGACGGGTCGAGGGCTGGTAGCTCGCCGTCCGGCTTTCGGGTTGGACGAAGGTGTGGCTCATTGCATTAACTCACTATCTACCGCTTGTGTCCAATCCTTGAGTTCACCAGCCAAGGGTTTAATTGGTTTTGTTGCTCTACCCAATTTTATACTTCACATAGTCTATCGGATTAAAGGAGAGGCTTAGATCTCCATTCCCACCGCTTAGGATAAATTGAATTTCACCATCTGTGCTAGGAAAAATAAATATGTTATCACTAGTGACATTCACTGTAAATCTAAATGTAGCATTACCCCCTATCAGGCTTCGAGGCACGATACTCACATCTATGGTTCCCCCAAATCCGACAGCGTCATATACACTAATAATGCCCAAGGAAATATTGCCAACCGCTCCTGCTTCATCAAATATAAAGGTTATACGAAATTTAAGTCCTAAGGCTCTACCCATTTTGTTATCAACATAAACGGCGACTACGTGTCTTGCCTCATAACGTTTAGAATTTGGGTTAGCCTTTTTATGTTTACCTACATCATTGCCCCCATTAGGTACAAGAACGCCATCAACCTTTTGCCATGAATATTTAACATCGCTTGTCCCAGCACGACTGACATCTCCTAAAATTGAATAACCTAAGGCTCCGGCAGCAATCCACTCTGATGCACCTCCAAAAGCCGCTGCTATAGCTGGTAACGCAAATTGGGCAACTCTTGAGGACGTACCGATTGTTGATATTGTACCTTTGGTTCCTCTACCGCTGGATACTCCCGATTCGTCGGCCGTACTTTGTCCTGATCCCTGCATCTGCAATGCTTGCGCCCCCATTGCGTCCGCTTCTCTTTCCATAGCATCATCATCATTTATCGAAACTCCCTTGCACTGCGCCGTAGGATTCACACGCCCTTGCATCTGCTGCACTGCATGCCACCCTTCATGGGGGAGGTGTTTCTCCTGTCCCGGCCCCACGTAGATGTCTTGCCCTTGCGTATACGCCAGCGCATTGAATTGGGCCGGTTTGGAGGAGTTGGTATGGACGCGTATGCCCGACAGATCCATTCCGGAGAGCACTTCCATACCAGCCTTTAGTCGACTGGGCATAGCGGTACGGTTCGCTGCTTCACCCGCGTCATCTAGGATCTGGGCCTGCGTTTCACTGGTGGCGAATTTTCCTTGCAACGGCTGCATTTTTTCCTTTTCCTCTTCCTCGGGTTCTGCCTGCCGCTGAATAAGCTTAGACGCCACGGTTTCTTCCTCATCCTCCTCTTCGGCCTGGCGCTGGATCATCTTCGGAGCCACAGTCTCCTCTTCTTCCTCGGGCTCCACTTGCCGCTGCACCTGCTGCCCCTGCTCCTCCTCGCATCCACTGCACATGCGCTGGACGTGTGGCGACCGCATGGTCATGACCTTGTCGGCTACCCGATCGGCCTCCTGCTCGTAGCGGTCACCGGGCTGGCTGATGGTCAGCTTGGTCTGGACTGCCGGAGTGATGGGGATGCGGCTGATGTCGAAGGCCGCCCTGGAGCGGGGCGTCAACCCTTTGCGTACCGGACCAGATCGGCGACGGGCCGAGGGCTGGTAGCCTTTAGTGCGCGTGGATGTGTGGGCAAAGGTATGGCTCATCGCTTCAGCGCCCTTTGTACGGCCGCGATCACCTGCGCCTTTACGTCAGTCACGGCGATGTCCTGGGCTGGCTGAGTCTGGAACTGCGACTGTAGCGCCTGTTGCAGGGTGGCCTTTATCTGATCGCCGCCTTCTTGTGAGCCCTCGGGAAGAAACAGCTTTTTGATGCGGATACGCACCGGCCTGTTGCTCATGCCCAATCTCCGATCTCGGCGTCCGTAAGCGTTTTCTTGATCTTGGCATACTCAGTGCGTGCCGCCCTGAGGATGCCCCCCATTTCCACCGGCGTATCACTATCAGCGGCGAGAAAGGCGGCGTTAATGGCGATGTTGCGGATGTTGCCGCCGGCTACGTTCAGCCGGGCCAGTTTGGCATAGTCCAGGCCGTCGATGGGGGTCTCCTCTGGGAAGATCCGCCGCCAGATTTCCGACCGCAGGCCGGCATTGGGGAATGGGAAATGCACCACGAAGCGGATGCGCCGCATGAAGGCCGTATCCAGGGCATCCTCCAGATTGGTGGTCAGGATAGCCAGCCCCCGATAGGCCTCCATGCGCTGGAGGAGGTAGCTCACCTCGATATTGGCATACCGGTCATGGCTGTCCTTCACTTCCCCCCGCTTGCCAAACAGGGCGTCGGCTTCGTCAAACAGCAGCAGCACGCCCCCTGATTCGGCGGCATCGAATACCCGGCGCAAGTTCTTCTCCGTCTCGCCGATATACTTGCTGACCACGGCGCTCAGATCGACACGATACAGGTCGAGGTTCAGTTCATAGGCCAGGATTTCTGCAGCCAAGGTCTTGCCGGTGCCGCTGGGCCCCGCAAAAAGGGCGCTCATGCCCAACCCCCTGGCATTCTTTTTTGAAAAGCCCCAGTCCCAATATACCTTGGCCCGGTGGCGGGCTTGTGCCACCATACCCCGCAGGGTCTGCATTTGCATTTCCGGCAGAACAATATCTTCCCATCCAGCACGTACGACTATTCGCTGGGCCGCGCCATCCAGTTGCGGTCGCGCCTGAGCCAGACTCAGCGCCCACAAGCGGCGTTCCCACGCTTCAGGATCGTCTCCCGCTGCCTCTGCCTGATCAGAAGGGGATTCCAGCGCCTCTGCAGCAGCCGCACGGACCTGGGTCTGGCTGAAATCGAATTGGGAGACAAGGCGATCAATAGTGCCATTGAGATTGGTGGCCACCGATTCCAGCGTCGACTCCCAAATAGTGCGCTGCTCCTCCATGGAAGGACGCTGCACCTCGAACACTATTCCCGAGCGGCTCACTTGCCGTAGCGGGTCCCGGCAGGCGATCACGAGACGACCCGTAAAGCGCTCTGCAAACTGGCTGATGCTCGACTCAACTTCCGGAGACATCTCCGGGCCTGCCTCAATCAGCAATGCAGTACCGTTCAGTATGGCCTCCCTCTCCCACAGTCGGAGGATAGTTTGTACGTCGTTATTGGCGCCTAGCTGCCCGCCATTGATGACATAATGGGGTATCTCCAATGCATCGCAAGTCGCACCAAAAATGGTAGCCTTGGCACTTTGATCTATACCGCAAAGGTAGGCTACGGTTAATACCTCGCCGGGATGGGGCGTGGCCCAGAGCCGCTTCAACCGCTGGACATGGGCCCGGTGGCTATCAGCAAGGCCATCTGCTGCAGATATGGTACGCAGGCT
This sequence comes from Fidelibacterota bacterium, assembly GCA_004124875.1. Taxonomy (GTDB): domain Bacteria; phylum Fidelibacterota; class Marinisomatia; order SCGC-AAA003-L08; family TS1B11; genus TS1B11. The sequence continues at coordinate 41,075 of SCKJ01000010.1, forward strand.
TCCCATCAACCGTTCATCAAGTTGATGGACCCCCATCAGATAATGGAGCACACTCTCGTTAATCTGGAGAGCGGTTGAGGTGAGGCTGGTCCCTTCGGCCATCTCCACCAGCCGCCAATACCGCAGTGGCGACGAGGGGGTGAGGGCATTCCAGTAGGCATCGGGAAGGGCAGCCAGTGCTAATGCAAACGTGGGATAGTTGCATCTTTCATTCGCATTGGCATTAGCACACGCCTGTGCCATTTCCGCTGATAAATCCATTGCAGCACATGCCAGCAAGATGTCTCTCTCAAAGGTCGATAGATCAAAAACCGTGCACAGCACTTCAAGGGCCGATGGTGCTTCCAAAGCCGCCTCTGCCTGTTCAATGGCCTGAGTCAACTTGCGAGTTTTTCCGAGGGCATCTCCAGCTTTCCCGTGGCTGGCATGATGATCAATCGCTTCGCGGACCAGCGCAATACGGGCCATCAGGTATGTGCGGTTCGCTTCTTGCCAATCAATCGACATGGGCTACAACTTGTTTACGTTACCGTCACCTGAGGCCCCGAAAATCGACCTGCCTCATCAATACTAAATGGACTGCTCACACCATCCACCTGGACGCGTACCAAGTAGGTTCCGGGACTGACATTACCTGCCGGGATTTGAAGCGAGTTCGTCTCATCTTCCCGTACGGGTGCAGGCAGAGTGAAGGCTCGTGGGCTTGACTCTGACAACTCGTTTAAAAGCAGAACGACAACTTGCCCGAGATATACAGGAGGCGCCAGCTCCAAATCTATCATTCCCGGTTCCGAAGATCTCCTGCCTCTTTTGGGAGGCTGGGTAAAGGAGACCAGCGCCTGGCCAGCAGCATCTTCCGCGATGAATGGGTGAAGAACGAAGGGAACGACATTTGACTCTGCCCCTTGGTGCGACACCGGTGGCACGCCCATCATAATCCCATGGGACACACGCAAGCCGTGAGTACCTGCTCTCAGCTGGGCAGGAAGCCTGACTTTCAGCCGATTACCGCTAATTTCCTGAGGGGACACCACTTCATTGCCAATACGAACCTCGACTTCATCGGCATCCAAATGGTGCCCTAAGACCAGCAATTCATCACCGGCCAGGATTTGACCTCCCGGCCCAGACCCCCCATTTATTCGTTTAATCACAGGGAAGGGAAATGGTCCAACCTGGATCGTCCGTTCGCCCACGGGTAGCACCGGAGGGGGCGTCTGCTCGCCATCAATTAGAACGACTGAGGCATAGTAGGCCATAGACAGAGTATAGGGAGTCTGAAAAAATACCGACCAAAGTTTGGACAGCTCCTCAATGTCCAGGGTGACAGGTGTGAACTTGACAAGGTCTATTTGCTCCTCCAGATCAGATTCGCTAAGGTAATCGGGAATGGTTGACTCGTCAGGCGCCCGCAACACCATATCGGCAATTGCTGCTCGAGTCAAAACGGGTCTGGAATGCAAAGCGCCAACAATCCGGCCAAGAAGTAATTGGGAGGTCAACGCATCATCGTTGCCGTAAAAATTCAACAGGTAGGAAAGATCGAGTCCAATGCTTGATCTCTGGACGAGGTTTCCATTCGCAGACCTGGTAGGCAGATCACTGTTGCGGAAGGCTGCATTGGGTTGCACCTGATATAAATAGATGTTGACCCCTTCGTAGCTGGATCCGACTGACTGAACCGCGTCAGGGCGGCTTGTGGTGATTTTTACATTCCCAACCCCCGGAACGGTGCTGACTGCTTCTTCAATAAGCTGGCGCAACGTTGCCGTGACCGCTGCGATTGCCCGGTAATCGCTCACAAAGTTCCCTCATCCCGCTGCTGCAAATAACTATCTAGCGAAAGTGCTGGGGCTGCAGGTTCATAGCTGGCCACTGGCTCTGTCGATGGTTGCACGGTTTGACTGACGATTTCAATAGAGTCGATGATAACTTCAATGGAATTGCTCTCCGAGGGGCGCTCTCCATGTCGATCCCAGCCATGGACATGGTCGGGAATCCGCGTTAGCGCTTCAGCCACGAATGTCCTCTCATCGTGCTCGGGCAACACGAGTTTCGAGGTTACTGCACCCCGCTCACTGACTATTGATGCTGGAGGGTGATTTATGGTTGGCGGGCCGGCTTTTTCCTCATTTAACGCCTTTGCCGGATTGCGCGGTTTGGTTGGATGGTCATGATGGGCATCTCTTTCAAGCGAGGCAACGGCCGCGCGCGCCATCCGATTGCCGTCAACTTTCTCATCTATAGAGGTGATAGCCATCGACTGGTGTACGGATGACCGGGGCAGTGATTCCCGTATCGGGGGGGGAACCCGTCTGGTGAGATTCGAATCCCCCTGGATGACGGGGTTCGTCTTGTCGCCCTTTTCCTCAGTCAATGCCCGGCCTGGATTATGAAGGCTTTGCTCAGCATGTTTATTCCCACCACTTACTATCTCAGACAGACTATCGTCCTCCGTAATCCGCGCGATTTTTACCTCACGAACCATACCTGATAGGCCACTGAAAGATTCCAAGTTTGGAACCCGGTCTGAAGAATTTGATTCTTTTACCTGCCGGACTGAAGAGGTCACGAATTGCGAAGAATCTGAATCCTGACTGGCTTCCTCCCCCTGCATGGCTTGATTTTTCACACCATCCATTTGCCTTCGAATCGGTCGAAATCCAGCCATTTTCCCTCTTTTTGTGAGCTTGCTGGATGGGGACGCAACGGATTCAGCGTTGCTTTCTGAGACTCCCGATTGCGTTGGTCGAGCTTCCTCCGACCGCACCGCTGCATCTAAGACTGGAGGGAGCAGGTTATCCATTGAACCAGTATCTGCAATGGATCGTTCTGATAGAGAGCCGGATACCCGATCTATTGTTCCGGGTTTTGCCACTCGGGAGACGGATGCTGATAACGAAGGCGTCGGGGCAGTATCATTCTCCGGCAGAGGGGGGCCGGCGACGGGCATCTCAGTAGCCCTGATTTCGGGGCTCACTGGACCGCCCACCGGATGGTAACCGGTACCCGAGCGTGGAAACCCGGTCGCCAGGGCCGGTTCACCTTCCTCGATAGAAATGACCGGGTAGATCGGGGGTAATGGTGCAGATGTCTGGACTAAGGTGGATGTCTGACCCGCCACTCCAGGCTCCACTTCCCGGGAGATGGGTTCCAGTGAGGAAGACATCGGTGTAGTATAAATCTCCGACTGGGTCGGACCGGTGACGGATACCTCATCAGCCCGGATTTTGTGGCCCTCTGGATCGGCCGCTGGCGCGTCCCCCGCAGCAGGGCGTGGAATCCTAGTCGCTGAGTCCGGTTCACCTTCCTTGATAGAAATGACCGGGAAAACAGGGCGTAATGGTTCATCGGCCCGGGGCGATAAAAGCGCCTGATGTCCCTGCCCGTCCTCTTTGTCTAATTCTCTGTGTTGACCGGGACGCACTTGGTGTGCTGGCTGAACAAAAGAAGCATTCCTCCTGCTATTGGGCACAGCTCTGTTGGTTTCCACATGGAGGGTTGGGGTTGCAGCTGGGTACGGAAGTTGATCTTCGTGCCTATAGATGCCAATGGCTCCAAGCTCGTGATAAATGGGATCAGCTAACCTAAACATGGGCGGATTGACCAATGCGCGCGATGCCATTCTCCCCCAGAAATCCATCAGGCGTTCACTTGCTTAAGATATTGATGCCTCCGCCAGGCATTCATGGCTAGAATCTCTCCTTCCTTCCACCCATAGGCTTTAGCCAGCACATGTACTTCCCAAAGCAGTGCACCAGCGCTTTTTGTCAGGGAGTTCCAAAAGTAGTAAGATATATCAAAATGTATTTCCCAGGCATGATTGCATGCAGGACAATGCACCTCCAGCAACATTTCAGCCTGCTGATCCTCTTGCAGAATACGATCAGCGACGGCCTTTAGCACATACGCAGGCAAGCGATGCGCAGATATGGTTTTCTTTTTGTATGTTGAGGAGACGATACAGTGTTCAATCAGACTGCGCCGGGCTTCCTCCAAGTCCTGGCTGGGGGCAATTGCCAGCAAATTCGAGCTATCGGGCAAACGGCATCGAACCTGGTATTGGCCCTCATTGACCGATATTGTGGCCGGTTCAAACGCTGCATCCGCTGAACGTACTTGACCGACAGGAATCGTCAGTTCGATCTCTTCATCGCAACGTGGGCAATCGCTTACTCCGGCAATGGAATCGCCGAAGCATATTTCATACATTGCGAGGAGATACTGATCGCGCCCACCGATAGGCATCGCGACCAGTTCCTCCCACGACTTTTCAGGGAAGGCGAAGTTGATGGCAGTCAGTGATCTCTCGGTCAGCGACCGGCATTGCCCCCAATCGTTCATTCTGAGGATATCCGCAGCACTTAGAAAGCGCACCTGGCTTAGGCCGGCTCGGTAAAGCTGGGCTCAGCCGGCTCGGCGACGCCGTAATCGCGTTCCCAACCTTCGTTTTCCAATTTTAGGCTCTGTATCGCCACCGCCTTGCCGTTCGCGTCCAGCTCGGGCATGGCTTGAAATTCAGAAACCCAGCAACGGTAGACCTTATAGGCTATAGCCAACTGCCCCGATTCGTTGTAGACTTCAATAATAATGTCCTTGCGGAAGTCTTTGAGGGAAACTTCACTTCCAAGGCCCGAGCCGTAGTTCCAGATTTTGTTGGCCCACTGTTCGAATTCGGGATCATGGGTCACGCCCCGTTCGAGTGTTATGGCCTCGTACTTGGTCTGCCCCGGTGATTTTCTGGTGGAACTCGGATCCCCTCCCTCCCGGTGCTCAATCGGTTCAGTGGTCCGTTTCAACGCGCCAACCTTGCTGACGCCGGCGACATACCTCCCATCCCATTTTACCCTGAATTTGAAGTTTTTATAGGGATCGAATCTCTCTGCATTGACACTGAACGTTGCCACAATTCCCCCTTATGCCGCGACCTGACCGGCTATTTGCTGTAGTTTGATGATGACGAATTCCGCCGGTTTCAGGGGCGCGAATCCTATGAGGATGTTCACAATGCCCAAATTGATATCATTCTGGGTTGTGGTCTCGCTGTCACATTTGACAAAGTAGGCATCCTTGGGCGAGCTGCCCTGAAATGCCCCTTGGCGGAACATGTTGTGCATGAAAGCACCCAGGTTCAATCTAATCTGGGACCATAGCGGTTCGTCGTTGGGCTCAAATACAGCCCAATGGGTTCCCCGATAGAGGCTTTCCTCGATATAGAGTGCTACCCGGCGCACCGACAGGTATTTCCATTCCGACGCCAGCTGGTCATTTCCCTGTGTCGTTCTGGAGCCCCAGATCACCCGCCCAGCCGGGCCCATCGCCCGGAGACAGTTTAATCCGAGTGGGTTCAGCTCCCCATTTTCAGCATCGGTCAGAGGAATACTCAAGGCCGGTACACCTTTAAGGGTTGCGTCGAGGCCGGCAGGGGCCTTCCAGAGCCCGCGGGTGCTGTCCGTCCGGGCAATAACCCCCGCTACGGCGCCGCAAGGAACGAAATCACGCAGCTGGTTCTCCCGCAGTGGATCGGGCTTGCGCAATCGGGGAAAAAATACGGCCGCATTTTTACTGGTGGAGCCCAAGGTCGCATTTTGCATGGCTGTTTTGGCGACCGCTTTGCTCAACCAAGTGGTTGGAGGGTCGACGATGAAAAACGCGCGTCTCTTTTCGGCGTATGTTGCGGCCTTGCCGATCAAACTATTCTCGATTTCGCCATCAATCTTGTGGGGGGGAATACACAACAGATTGAACAGGTCGGCATTTTCAAGGGCATAGAGGCCTTCCTTATCTCCTTTCGTGGTGAAATCCTGGTAATCCAATTTCTCCCCATCTGAACCCAGAGTGGTAACAGGTTCAGTTTGGTTATTAGGGGTTGCGGCAGGCCTCGCTGTGGGCAAATCACCATCTACCCTTATTAGCGCCGACCGATCCTTCAGGACCCCATCGAGCTGGCGAGCACTCTCCACGACCGAGACACTCAGGAAGCTTTCGGTATTTCCGGTGGTGGTATCGGTAACATAGAGGTTGAAGGTGTCGTTATCAGTCAGCCCCAGGTCCTTGGCGGCAGTCGTTTCCGCCGGGCTGCTGGGTAACGTTATGATTACTTCCAGGCCGTTTCCCCAAAGGCCCTCATAAGCTGCTTCAAGGTTGAGGGCAGCGGTTCCACTGCCGATCACGATTTTGGCTTTGGGGCTAGTGCTCACCGTTGTGGTTGTCGATTCGACGGGCAGCAGTACATCCGCTGCTGCAGCGGCTGCACGTTTCATATCTGCCATAGAGCCGTCTGCCTCTCTCACCGCTGCCACTGCTGCAACGACTGAGTTTGCCGCAGCCAATTCGTGAGGCCCATACTCGTCCTTTAAATATTCATCCCGCGCCGTATCCGCGGCATCAATTATGGCTTGTTTATTACCCGTTGCCGCTTGGGCGGCGGTGGAGACTGCGATTGCCGCCGCGGAGGCATCTCTTTCTTCCTGTGTCGGCGCGGGGGTAGTGATGGTTGAAGGGCCTCCGCCCTTATACAGCCTGACGATGATGGCCTGGCCGCCGCCATTGCCGAAGAAATCGCGCACGGCATAGCTCATGGCGCTTTGGCCCCACAGTCCGCCAAAGTTTCGCTCGTAATCGCCATAGTTATTGATCGTAATAGGATCATTGACCGGGCCGCGCAGTGCCCGACCGACAAAAGCCGTGATGGAAGTGGCGACACCTGTAATTGTGCGTACGCCACTGGGAATTTCTTCGATGTAAACGCCTGGGTAAGTTGGTGCAACCGGCATGGCAGTTGGTCCTTCTATTTAATCATCATATCAGTTCAAGAGAGCAATTCCAGAGCACACCCCTACATAAGGATTATGCACTCCTTTTTGAGACATGATATATTCAGCGTCTACGCTATATATTTATTAATACCAGTTACAAGGTAATATTATTAGCGCCTATTTGTCAATATATATTGGCGGGATTCTACTGTTTTTCCGGATGATCTGGAAATAATCCAGCCGGGAATCCAAAATAACTGCGCTAGAAAAACTATCAAATCCGACGATTGGTTAACGGCCCGGAAATGTCTCGCGTCCGATGGGTTAAGGCAGCTTCGGTAGGGTGGGGGACAAATATGCGAAATGACGCCATACGTCGCTACGCAACCTTGGGGAGAGATTTAATATTGTAAGGTTTGAACAGGGACGAGATATTGGAGTTGGCGGCTCACCGCAAACGAGACTTATGGTGGGCTGTCAAGTTACCGAGTCGAATCGAATGATAATGTTTGAGTCAGATAACCGGCCCCAGATAAAAAAGTAGGTTGGGCTTAGGTGCGCCCTTAGGCTTAAATGTGAGACAGTTAGGCGTTACCCATTAGCGACGAGTTATTCAAGTGAAGTAATATTTCATCTATAGGCGTGATCGGATGATCAATTCCCATTGATTTTGTGTCTTCCCTATCCAGCGCAAGGGGAAAGGTGAGAGAAACGCTCGTTCCCTTCCCTCGCCTGCTTGAAATCGCAATATCGCCTTGAAGCATTTGCATGATCGCATAGCATAGCGGCAATCCCAGTCCGGATTTGATGTGCGAGGAAGGCCCATCATTGGAAAAGTGAGGCAAAAAGACGTTATCAAGTGTTTCAGGCACTATGCCAGTCCCATTATCAGTTATTTCCATTTGCAGATGCGGTGAGTAGGAAGGTATCAAGCTGCCCCCGCTAATTTTCTTATTTGACTCGGGATTTGAGAATGAGATATGTACTGTACTGCCGGGTCCAGCCAAAGCGTTCAAGGCATTTGTCAGCACATTCTCAACGACTTGTTGTACAAGTTGTGAATTGGCAAAAATAATATCATCCTGGCAAGCAGTCGTGATTTCCAGCTCCACGCCATTGGGGTTATACAGGCTCTTTGTAACATTTTTTACTATCTCTGAGGCCGATACGTGGCTTAATTGCATTCTATCAGGATATGTGGCCTGGCAGACCCGGTTGCTAACGGAAATAGCGTCACTCAACTGGTCAGAAATCATTTGGGATAGGTTCATCACTGTATGATTATTCTCTGCAGTTGATCTCAGTATTTTCGCCAACTCATTAACGCCATATAAAGTCGTGTTCAAATGGTAAGTCAGACCTCCAGCCAAAGCTCCTATCGTGGCCATCTGCCGGGCAATAATTAGTTTGTCCTCGATCTTATGCTTCTCCAATCGTAAGGATTCTTCCTCCATCCTTGCATGCACAGCCTGCCTTACACTATATCGCACATAGAGCGTTATGGCCATCGCGGTGATAAGTGTGATGGTTGTGCTTATGAAAAGGAAAAAACCGGGCGCTTCCATAAGTAACCCCCAAAATATATGATAAACGAAACGATGTGAATAACGTTGTGAAACCTCCACGTATTAATTGAAATTTCACCGAGGATGGTTGAATAAACGAATGCGTTTCCAGAAAAATAGATGAAACTGCCCATAGAAATCCAATATCTTTCGTCATAGAAGATTGATTTCTTTGGAAGTGATCGAAGGACGTCAAACAAGCTATATAGCGCAATGAATGTTACCAAAACGCTACTGATTGCCAGACCTATTACTGGAGGATCAGGAGACGACTCATTGCTGCCTAAATATAACGCGATATTACTGATTATTATCAAGGGAATGATAATCTTCGTTAATATTTTAGGGTAACCAGTTAAGAAATCCGAGAAAATGAAAATGAGAAATGGGATCGCAACCAGGATGAACAGATGAAATAAAAACAAATTTCTGGTACCTTGAAATGCAAGATAAACTGCGACGAGGTTACTCGCCGCTACATAGCTCACGTAGACGGTTAGCAGCTGCAATGATCTGGTACAATTGCTCCACGTAAGCCAGCCAGCAGCTGCAACAAGGAGCGAAACGCCTACCACTGTCAGTCCGAGAATCACATCCGATGTGATTTCCAAGGCTATCTACCCGCTATCTATCTAATCGCCCCCGCCACAGAAGGGAGGACACGGTAATGCGACGTCAAGAATAACTATCTCGTGAGCACCCATTAATTTCCCCAGACCGCCATCAACATCCACGTCGTTGCCATCTGACGTCACTCCAAAAATGACCTGAGAGTAACTGCCATCCTCTTTTAACGCATGGTAGATACGCAGGCCCACAACACCGTCCTGTGCCAGCAGTGCCAGCATGGCGTCACGGGCGAAAAACCATCCATTGGGCTCATTCACAAAATTTTTATCATATCGTGTGATCATCTCGTGAGCAGTGGATGAAATAATTACATGGTCTTCCTGACCTGAAAACATGGCCGTTGGATCTACCTGTATAGCCGTAAACGAAAATAGTGCAGGGTCGCGTTCTTGATCCGACGACATTGTAGAGACTTCACAGCTGTTGACAACGATTAATCCCAGGACTAGACCTGCCGCCAGAACACCGTATTTTCTTTTCATTATTCCCCCCATTTTGTTCGATTGTGCGCAAGTGCCCGTATTATCAGATATCCAAAGCTTTTTTCCAAAGAAGGCGAGCCATTTGCTCGGCCGCATTCTTTTCCTCTTTGATGTATTTAATCATGATTCGCTGGGTTTCAGATAGCCCGGATAAATCTTCCAACAGATCACCATCAGACAATCCGCTATCTGTGCTTATCGGGGAGGGATTCCCTATTCCAAATAGGAGCCACCACGGATTATAATTGGTAAGATCTGCAATTTTTACTATCATTGGAGTAGGCGGCAGTAGACGGCCTTTCTCATATCCGTTAACGCTCTGCCTGGTAACTCCCAGTCGTTCGCCAAATTCATCTTGCGTTAAATCGATGCCCCGCCGGACCTGTCTGATCCGTTCGCCCAATCCATTAGTGTACTCAGCCACCCTGGCTCCAACATTCGTAACCTTATCATCTGATGCATTAGCTTCACCGGCATTTGATTCAAGTGTCATTGGGTAATCTCCAACTTTTTTTATATCGGTATAGTCCGCCTACGGCCACCATTCTGGGATGTTACTGCTAATGCCGTCAGATTAAAAGTGGCAATTTAAGATTTCTATACGTAAATCATCCCCATATTTACTCGTTAGTATGTAAACTGCCAATCATTGATTGACCTTAAGTCAGGCAGGCATACCGGAGAATACCAGGGGCAATATTGGAAATGGAATACATATCTGAAAAGAAGAGCCCACCAGCCCCCAAAGCCAGTGGACCCTTCATCAGAGATATCTCTTCAATTCTGACAACTATTTAAGCAAAATCATTTTTAGCGATTTCGTATAGCCCGGCGCTACTATTCTGGCAATGTATATCCCACTTGGCATCTGTTGTCCCGCTTTATCCCGGCCACCCCAGAGCACTTGTTTGTATCCGGCAGTCTGGAATCCGTCCCGGAGCCTTATCACCTCACGGCCGAGCATGTCATAGACAACCAATCTCACCTGCACATCTTTGGGGAGGCTATACGCTATGGTGGCGGTGGGATTAAACGGATTGGGGTAAGAGGAAAGGCTGTATTTTTCAGGAAGCACTTCTTCCTCTAGACTTGTAGCACTTGCCCGCGCCTGCGTACGCTTAGCTAGAGGAGACCCGGGTCGGTATTCATCCATGAAACTGCCAAGCAGATGTATAAAATCACTATCGGGAAAATTGGATGCCAACTTTTCCTGTTCGGCCTGTGCGGCTTCAAAATCGTCGGCATAATCGAGGAATATTTGCCCCATTTGGAGGTAGGCGTCCGCCTCAATTATCGTGCCCTTATTTCGGTTGATTTGCGCTCTGAAATACTTGATCACATTGGGATACTCACCGTTTTCGAGGGCCGCATCAATCCAAAATATCCGTGCCAACGCCCTGAGTGGGTGGTTGGGACTGTTCGACATCGCCTTGAAATAGGCGGCCTTTTTGTGGAACTGATTGGCTTTGAACAGCACCCTGGCATACAATTGAAGGCCCATCTGCGCCTCAGCGGTTTCCGGATAGTCAGCTACCAGCTCCTCAAACAAGCCCATTGCGCCAGTCAAATCACCTTGATCGGTCAGCGCTTGAGCATCTGCGAGCAGTTGAGATTCTGGCGATAAAACCCCTTTGCCTAAAGCCCCCGGCTGCTCGTTGTCTCCAGCGAACGGGTCAACAGGATTAGATAGTGTATAATAGTGCAGTACATCTCCGCTACCCCGATAAACAACTGCGCTGCTTGGATCGGACATTCCCCACCAGTTCTTTTGCGCCGGTATGGTATAGATGCTAAAAGTATAAATTTGATTAATATATGAATTGCCTGAATTGTTATTCATAATGTCGTTCAACCCCGGGTTGTTATACCAACCCAGTGTCGTAGCGGCATAAGTGTGAATATAGAAGCCATCCTTGTTATGGCCGGATATCACATTGTGTCCGTGCCCACTATTAGTCAAGAAGAAGGGGTTGCCACTGGTGATCTGCAAGCCGTAGCGATTATCATGAACGTAGTTATAACCAAAATTTGGATATGGAGAGCCAGCTATGATGACCCCTTTGTCAGTGTTATAAATATCATTGTAGAGAAAATCTACGTCCGAATTGATCGTTCTTATCCCCTCTCCATACTCTGGATATACCCCGCCATCATGGATTGAATTGTGGCTCACGACTGTGTTGCCATCATCGCAACCGACAAGTAAAATGCCATATGTATATTGAAAATTCCCCGCAGAATAACCGGATATATCGTTATTCCAAACCGTAGTATTGGTCACGTTAAGCAGATATATTCCCTTTTTCCCCGGACTGATGAGGGTGTTTCCATTAATGTGGAGGGAGGTCCCGGTCGCGTAAATGCCAACATCATTTATGTACCGTAGAATACTATTGGTAAAGTGAATAGTATCGGTAGTGGCACTGACTGATATCGCAGTATCTGCATACTCAATAATCGCATAATCGATGACTGAATTGCCGCTTGCGCCAGGTTTAAACTTGATCCCGGCCCACTGGGATGCCCCGGTGCCCGTTGCGTCGGTGAACTTGACCATATTTGAGATTTCGCCTGCAGCCACCATAGTGCCTTCAATAGTTAGATTGATATTGGGAGCAAACTTAATAGTAGCCCCAGCGGCAATATTTAATCTTTCATTAGCTTGAACCGTTACGCTTTGGCTTTTGCTTATGTTGCCTGCCCAATAATTATTAATGGCCCTCACGCCATCCTTATCTGATAGGTAAACTACTGATTCCCGCCCCGTGAAGGGGGTAACGCCCCACGAACCGTTTGCCTCGCTACCTGGATCATTTTCTCCAAGTTCGGTAGGGGTATCAAAATACGATATCTCTTTAATGACGGTTAGATCGGAAATATCCAAGACTCGCAGCCCTTTTGCATAATATGAGATATATAAGCGATCGCCTTTTATCATGATGTTGTGCATAGAACTGGCAATTGATGGGATTGTTGTTGAAATATCAACGCCAGCCGAGCTCTGATAAACTGTTCCTCCATCATCATCCGGCAAAACATCATAGATCATTTTGGGTTTTGGTGTTATTTCGCCCGTTCCTCCAATTTCCTTCATTGTATTACTACTGCTTAATATGGAAAGATCGAACATGCGAACACTACTCGATGCATTTCTGGCATGAAATTTAGTGGATGTAACCCAGCCATTTTCATCAGAGACAAAGATATAAGCATCATCGTTCGTAGCCCAAACGCTGTGTGCACTGCTTACGATGGGCACGCCAGTTGGGGCAAGTGCTGGATCCCGCCAAATGCTGTATTGGATTCTCCATGTATAATCCGCAAGAAGGGTCCAAGCTGTCAGTTCCCCATCTACATTTTTCGTTGCCTCGAAATCACCAATGAACAAGCCCTCCGACCCAGCAGCGATATAGATACGATTTCCTTGTACAAACACATCATGAACCATATGAGTGAATCTACCAGTATCACCGGGTGCGAATTCAAACCATGCATCCCCGAGATCGTAGGGTAAATCCCATTTTGCAATCAGTTGTGGGTTGATGGCATTATTTTTTAAGTTATAGACGAAAAGTTCACTGTTACCTATTGGGCTGCCTGTACCATTGCTAAAAGGGCCATTTGGATAGCTAGTTCTTGCATACCATCGATTGTTATGCGTGGCAACGTATAATACATCATCCGCAATAAAGAGATTGTGGGCTTGTCTCATCAGATCACCAGTTTCGGTATCTAGTGCTCTGTGAATTGCGCCCTTCCATAACGGGCCAGTGAAAAAATCTGCTTGGTCCATATCTGATACATCATATATATCAATATCACCCCTCTCATTATTTGCCAGATAAAGATAATCTCCATACATTTTCATATCATAAGGGTTTTCAGAGTTTACAAACCAGTCTGAATAATGCTTTAAGTCATTGGGATCTGATGCATCTATAATCTGCATACCAAGATTTGGGGCGTCACCGTCCCAGCCGACGGCGACAGCCATATAATACCCCATCGTCCCGTCACTGTTTAGATGCGAAAAAGACGTCACCTCTTTAATATTTACATCACCCCAATTGCTATTTGGGATGTAGTCATATAAACTTGTATTGAATGTTTGCGCAAAGCATACCCCTATCATCATAAAGTTAAGGCGAATAATTGTGATGGCCCTTCTTGAACTACATTTTCCCATTGTGACAGCTCCCTCTGCAGTGTACATATATTCCAGATAAATAATTTATTAACTCGTTACTTAATGTACGTAATTAAAATAACATTAGCAAACTGTTTTGGTAGGGTGACCGCGGAAATTTCTATAGACAGGCGAACCAAGTAAACGCCTGAGGGCAAATTTACGCCCCTGCCAGAGGAGCCGTCCCAGGTCATCAAGTATTCACCGGGTAGAAAATCGGACTCTATAATGGTTGAAACTTTGCGTCCCAGGAGATTAAACACTTCCAAGACGCCGTGGGCCTCAACAGGGAAATTCGACCTGAATGTCACATTCGAATTGAAAGGATTGGGATAGGCCGACTGCAGAAACTTCCAGGTGGATAGCTTGTCGTTGTTTAATGTGCCGTTCACCGCTGGATAAGCGCTAAAGGTGTCCCTGATTTCCAGAAACCCTCCAATCGCGGTGGGTATTACATTTCCTAGATACGGCAAAGTGTGCTTGGTTAAGATGACCTGCTGCCCGTTCATCTTTCTCATCAGGTGCACGGCGATATCGTAGGCTTTACTGCCGTCCAGCCCAAAATGCACGTCATACATATCGGCGCCGCCGCCCGCCTTCAAACCCACCATACGCATACCCACCAGACTGTCCGTGCCAGCATGATATATCCGTATTTGACTGCCCTGGCGATTTAACCCGCCATTTAAATCAAGGAGACGAATTTTCAGGTAGTTGGAATCGTTCTGGTTATTTCGGAGAAGTTTATGCTGGTCAATAGGGCCTCCGCCGAAATAATCCAAATCTCCATCATTATCAAAGTCCGCCCACCCGGCAGACCTACGAAGCATAAGCAAATTTTGATCTTGAGGAGTAAATGAGCCATTATTGTTGTAGTAAATAGTGCCTTTGTCACCTGTTGCCAGAAAATCGAGGTCGCCATCATGATCTATGTCAGCCCAGGCAGTACTTGAGACAATGCTGTCAAGGCCAACTTCGAGGGAAACATCGACAAATCTCCCCGTGGTGGCAAGATCATTGCGAAACAGCCTCGTTCCAAGGCTATCCAAACTACCCCCGAGGTGACCGATGTAAACATCCAGATATCCGTCATTATTGTAATCAAGCCATGTTGACTGGAACATATCGCCTTGAGGCTCGAGTCCTACCGCACGTGTAACGTCCGTGAAGCTCCCGGTTTTATCAAGGTCATTGCGCATTAATCGGCCTGGCGTAGTCCTTGACAGGCCGGGTCTATGGAAGTGGACATCAAGGTCACCATCATTATCAAAATCGATCCAGTTCGCTTCATTCTTGTTACGGTTATATTCGTAGTCGAGATTCTCTAATCCTACCTCAGTCGCGATATCGGTGAAATAGCCGCCATCATTTCGGTAAAGCTTGGCAGGGAAGTCGAAAGCGTTGAGAACAAAGATATCAAGGTCTCCGTCTCCGTCGATATCAATCATACTCGATCTTCTGTCCCCTACTGCCAACGCCACAAGTCCATAAGCCTGGGCAGAATCAATGAAAGTGCCCCCTTTATTAATCATCAATTTCTCCGGGACATCGGGCTCGCCGAATAGTCCATAATGTCCCGGCACGTACATGTCAATGAGGCCATCACCGTTAATGTCACCAAAACTGGCCCCTGAAGTATGACCATGCAACACTTCCAGATTATAAGCAGCTGCTTCTTCGGTAAATGGTTCATTGGTCTCTTGGTGGTTAATAAAAAGCCGGTCCGCGGCAGGCCTATACGGCGATATGAAGCTAAAGGGTCTGCTTATCCAAAGATCGTAATAGCCGTCAGCATTCACGTCTACCCATGCAGTTGCACCGATACCTGACGGGGAGGAATCATCCAGTGATGTGTTTTGCACCTCTAACTCAGCAGCGACATCGGTGAACTGTTGGCTGAGCAGTGGCGCGGACAGGAAAAAAGATAAAGATATTCCCATAGCACAATTTGTAAATATTCGTTTATTGCACCGAAACATTGTAAAGATAACTTAATATATTTTCCCGTTGACCAAGACACAAAAAGTGCAGCGTGAACAATGATGGAGTCAATAATTCTCCTGGGGAGGGAGGCGAGAGATTAATACATGGGGAGCGCGGCAGCTCCCCAAACAACCACATTGTGTGGAGAAATCCGCATACACAAAAGCGCATACGCTTGAGAATTGCTAATCGCTACCAACTATATCATAATATGTTAGGGAACCTGCCCTGAGCCTGCTGGATGGCGGACGCCGAAGGCTCGGCATTTTTGTTTGTAGCTGGTTAGGCCAAACTCGCCAGCAAGCCCAGAGAAGCATGGATCAGGCACCCCGTACCCTGCGGCTACGCCCCAAAGAACCCTTTTTTATAACGACCCTTCGATAAACTCAGGGCAGACTCACTGCATACGCAACTCGGTATACGTTTGAACAGCGCGTTCTGCAACTATTTGTATTATCGATAATTAAGAACTTAGACCCTCTGCTTTGGGAGCAGGGGGTCGTAGGTTCAAATCCACGAGTTTATCCCGAGTATTCCGAGGGACCCCGACATATTCAGTCGGCAGTGGCAGTAGCAGTTGGCGGGAGCAGAGTGGTCAGGAGCCTGCCCTGAGTCTGCTAGCTGGCGGACACCGAAGGGTCGGCATTTTTGTTTGGGCCTGTTTACCCGAAAACGAGGCTCGGTCCCCAGACTACCCAAGGTAGTCCTGGATACTGACCACCGGCTGGCGGATATGGAAATGGATTTTCGGCTCGTCAATTCAGCGAAGGATCCACCGCCCGCTACTCCCCAACTCCCGGCCGATTATTTTGATCTGGGTATGCCTGGCGTTGTCCTTCCTTGGGATAAACCGGAACCTGAATGAATCCATCGGCCGATTCGCGATTTCTTCTATCGGAAGATGGGTCATAAATTGGTTCGCATAACAAGGCCTCCTGAGCCCACAGACCTCTCCCGTTTTTCCTGAGAAGGGCCGAATCTGTGCCAACAGTGGCTTAATATATCAATGATTTGTATCCCGTCAGAACAATGTGCGCTACTTCGGCCTGAAACTAAGAGATACATTTCACAATTCCAATGATTAGCGACTCACCTGCCTATCCTCTCCAACGTACTCATAAAACAAAGCGGGGCCATTTCATCTGCCTGTGCCAGGCTATAAAGTTCGCTTAACAAGTCTGGTGGTTACCCGGGCTTGCCCTGCCAAGGACTAGCGAATGAGTGTCCCAATGCGCTTCAGCCGACTCAGAGTGACAAAGGGAAAACGCTTAAGGTTGAGCGAAAAGTAGACAAACACCACCTCGCCCAGGATGTATTTGTGGGGCACGAAACCCCAGAAACGGGAATCGAAGCTCTGGTCACGGTTGTCCCCCATCATGAAGTAATAGTCCTGCTCAACCACATAGCCATCGCTGGGCACGTCGTCAATTACCGTCACGTCGCCTTCGAGCCTGACGCGGTGGCCGTCCATCGTGGCCACATACCACAGGATGGCCCGTTCTGTTTCCGGACTGAGGATATCGCCTTTTTTGGGGACCCTTATCTTGCCGAAGTGATCCTTATTACCGTTACCCCGAGGGAATATATTAGGGTCATCCCAGTTGGGCGATGGTGGATTGCGATCGACGAACTGGACATGCTCAGGATGGGGAAAGGGTTCACCGTCAACGTAGATTTCCCGGTCAATGATCTCAATTACATGCCCGGGGTCAGCAATTAGGCGCTTCACATACTTGTCTGTCGGGTTATGAGGGTATTCGAAAATCACCACGTCGCCCTGTTCCAAAGTGGCAATGTTACTTTTGCGCGTATCTCCAATTAGGTAGTCACCAACCAGAATTGTCTTTTCCATGTCGCCCGTTGGTACAATATAGGTTTCTAGAAGATTTGCCCTCACCATGAAGCTAACCGATGGCACAATTACGTACGTCGACAATGCAATCATGGCCAGGTAGATATACCAGCGATTGAACGGCTTCGGTTCGTACTCTTGGCCTTCGGTCTTAGCATATGAAACTACCTGGGCTATTAGAAAGACGTAAATGGAGATCAATATAAACACTACAAATATCATGTTGATTGGTATCAACGAACGAATCAATAAAGTTGATAATGCCCCAATGCCAATTAGGTTCACAAGGAAATAAATAACGAGCCCCTTCTTCAATTGACCATTATAGATATGGCCAAGACCGGGGTCCAATAGGGTCAGAACGGCGCCAATCCAGGCTTTTCGGGAAAATTCTTTGCTTGCCACCGAAACTCCCATTGCCAGCAAATTGATCTCACGATTGCCCAAATGCTGCTTTTCATGACCACGAGCCACCGCGTTGATCATTGCCTGACCCATCGCTGCTGAAGTGGTGATACTATGCGGAAATATGATTTTTATGAGCCAAATCAGTGGCTTGAATAGGGCATAGGTGAAGTTGATCCCATTCGATTTTGCTCGAACCCCCTTAAGTGGCTGTATGACCCCAGGCCTGAACATGTAGGCCCGCCCGAACGGCATGGCCAAAAGCGCGTTTTCCGTGCGCCCTTTGACGCGAGCCCACATCTGGCGGCCCTGCTCGCTGCTGTCAGTGCCTGCACCTGTTACATAGCAGATCGCCAAACCCGGGTTGAATGCCAAGAGCTGCCGGGCAAAGGCCAGGGTTAGATCGTAAGTCAAAGTAGTATACTCAGCTTCACTTTTACCGATAGCTGAGACCCCGGCGCAAAAGAAAAGCACGTCGTATCCAGCCAACTCTGTCTCGAGAGGTGATAGATCGGTGAAATCGCTGTGTATCACTTCAATCATTTTAGGGTGACTTACTCCAATGGGCGCGCGATTGATCACGAGCACTGCTGTCACCTTCGGACTATCGAGGCATTCTAAAAGAACACCCCGCCCTACCATCCCCGATGCCCCGGTAATGATGGCTCGCAAGCCGGTACTATTTTGAGTTTCGGTCATGGCCCAATATTAACTCGAAAAAGGTGTGGGGCCACTTTGGACCCCCTTGAACGTCACTCAACGACACTAGAAGACACTAAACAACAATTAGCCTGTAATGCACCGTACTGAAAAAACGGCAGCTTATGACGCCAACGTGACCAAATCGTGACCGCACTGCCGAGAAGCCCCATCAGCCACGAGGTTGGTGGGTCCCTAACTTCAACAACAACATTTTGATGGACTTGGAGTACTCGGGATTCCACTAGACAGGCCAATGAACTCCTAACACAGAAACTAGTACAGGTTTTGGGGGGCAGGTCAGTATCTGATGTCGCTGCTGTTCAGCCTGTAGAAATCTTTTCGATTGCAGTAATCGTGTACTTCGTCTTTTTACCTCGGATTTCAATTGAAAAATCTTCGTCAATCCTTTTCCCGGATAGAGCCCGGCCAAACGGTGAACCGTATGTTGCGATCGAGGAAAAGAGATCCAGATCAAATTCGATCGGGCCTAATATGAAATAGTCTTCGACCTTTCCTGTGTCCTGTTCACGGATTGTAACCTTATTACCAAAACCAACCTTGTCGTTTTCAATTTCACTATTCTCGATGATCTTGAATGGCGTATAGGACTGCATCATTTGTTTCTTATATATTAATAAACTCTGCTTCTCCTTGGCAGCGTTATATTCCGCATTTTCTTTAAGATCTCCGAGACTAGCTGCATCTCTAATCTTTAATGAATTCTCTCTCATTAATTTTTCAAGAGTTTTCATTTCCTCAACCAACGAGCGGTATGTATCCCGCAGTATCAAAGTCGCCATAATGGAATTCCCATAATTGACCGGACGAAAAGCGATTAGTATTGGGAGTATGTGACCTATAATTACTAGGTGTGACCTGCTCCCGTTGTTTGGACCACTTGGTAAGTTAGTGGTTGAGATTGCATTTAACACATAGTTGAACTGGTTGTAAGGACAAAATCAAAGGGCGAAATCGTATCCGGTTCCGTGTCCGGCAATTGGTGCATGAGACTGCTGCTATTTGCACTTATTTGCAAATGAGGTGGGTAATGGGGGACAAAGAAAAAGCCCTAAGAAGGGCTTGTTTCTAGGAGTGGTGCCCACCGGCACGTGCCGCGGAGAAGACTCGAACTTCCACGGGAATTCTTCCACTGGATCCTAAATCCCGTTGATCCAATGCAAATTGATAAGTCGTTGAAACTCACTACATAACATGGGAAATCTGGTGAGTTTTGGTCAATTATGGCAGGTTATCTGGTGAATGCCGATAGTTTTCTCGTGAATTAGAGGTCAGTTAATCAAGTACTGGCACGAATCCCTCGATAGCGTCAAGTGTATCGATGACAGTGGCGTAAGATTTACCACCAAGCGGTGGCTGTATCATAAATAGGATGCCCAGAAAGTCTCTCTTAACTTTAATCTTAATCTACCCGAAATGCTTTGACGACGTACAATAGGTTCTTATTATGAAGATTAAAGAGATAATGACAGAGAGACCCATAATAATTGGCAGTACCGACACAGTTCTGGACGCCATTGAAATCATGAAAAACAATGAAGGTATACGGCATCTCCCCGTCCTCCGAGGGAAACAACTCGTGGGCATGCTGAGTGCGAGTGATATTAGAGAGATTCTCGGTCTTGCGAGTGGCAAGCCTATTGATCGGCTTCAGCTTCAGCGGAAGATTAGCAGTGTGATGACGAAAAATGTGATAACAGTAGCTCCACAAGACGACGTTATCAATGCTGCTCACCACTTTGCCGAAGGGAAATTTGGGTCGTTACCAGTTATTGAAAATGGTGATCTCGTTGGGATTCTCAGTACTGGGGACCTTTTTAATCGTCATATAATCCCTTTATTGGAGGAGCTCACCAAACAGGCAGAGACAAATGATACACTTCCACTAGAGGCGGAGAAGGGAGCAATCCCAACCGATGAGAGGTTGAAGACCTTGAAAATGAAGAAAAAGACCTAATGCATTACGTCTTCAAAGCCTTTCGGACGTTGAAGGCTAAAAACTAGGAGAGAAATGATGCGTATCCAAAGTTTAGCCGACATTTCATGTGATCCATTTATTAGGCAACATTCAGACGTGAGTGGAAAAATTTCTCACAAATGAGTGCGGGTTATATATATAGCAAGGCTACTCCCCCCACTTGGTTTTTGAACAAACCAAATTTCGTTAGCGTTTTTGGATTAGTAGTTGGCCTCAATGTTCATTGAGATGAGGTAGAACACTTTATTGGGTATAGACGCACAACACACTGGCAGATGGTTTTTACGCTGCCAGATTGCTCGTTACCACAGGTCACTGGGGCCATTTTGGACCCCCTTGAACATCACTCAACGACACTAATCAACAATTAGCCCGTAATGCAAAAAACCCCCGGATACTGGATGGTACCGAGGGTTCAAGACGAGTAGTCCGATATCCCTCAATTATGGAGCACGTTAAGTACCCCTGCTTCCCTGGACTACTTGCTGAATAGTGAGACGAACACTTTGAATATCTCTGCGTTGTAGTGATTGACTATGCTCGTTTTAATAACCTCCAAGGCATGAAACGGTTGGAAGACGGGTGCCTCTTTATATGGGCGGTAGGATGTCAGTGCATCATAGACATCTGCAATTCCGCAGATCTGAGCAGATAGCTCAATATCGTCGCCCGAAAGTCCCTTGGGATAACCGGTCCCGTCCGCTCGCTCATGGTGCTGCAGAATGATGCGGGCGCAATTTTCAGTCCAATCGCTTGTGGCCGCGAGAATCTTCTCTCCGGATTCGGGGTGCATACGAACAAGGTTCCATTCAGCGATGGATAGCTTGCCTGGCTTGTTTAACATTTGGGTTGGGATCAGGCTCTTTCCCAGATCATGCAGATAAAATCCGGTTCCCAGCTCTACCAGATCATAGTCATCAGAATCCTTCAGGGCCGCTTTCGCCAGGAGAATCGAAAGGAGGCCGACGTTGGTGGAGTGCGTATATGTCCGCTCATCGTGGGACAGGCCCAGAATTATTAGGTTTGCAACCTCGTCATCAACCATAATTTGATCCACAATATCATGGATCATTTCTACTCCGTGGGCGATATTCTTGGCGGTCGGATTGGCGAGCAAACTTTCCATCAACTGTAAGGAGTGATGATAGATGGCATTCGCCCTGATCCGTGGCGGGTTCTCGCTCTGGTGCAATGTCTCCCGCAACTCTAACGCCATGAAATCAATCGGGACGAGCTCCTGTGGCGGAGGCGTCACCGTGTCGATGCCGCCGTCCTCCCAATCGTCTTTTCTCTCCGTCTTAATTGTGTCAATACCGCTGTCTACAAACTCTTTCTCATCGCCCAGCGTTACCGTGTCAATACCGCTGTCTACAAACTCCTTCTCATCGCCCAGCGTTACCGTGTCAATACCGCTGTCTACAAACTCCTTCTCATCGCCCAGCGATATTGTGTCGATGCCGCTGTCTACAAACTCCTTCTCATCGCCCAGCGTTACCGTGTCAATACCGCTGTCTACAAACTCCTTCTCATCGCCCAGCGTTACCGTGTCTGTGCCGACCCCTCCAGACACCGCCTTCTGCGGGATCACGGGGTCGGTTCCGAGCCGCTCTTGCCTCCCAGCTTGGTTCATAACACTCTTCGTCCCTGTGCCGCCCCCCCTCGCCTTGGCGCTCGCCTTCTCCTCCCCGGATTCACGAGTCTGGCCGCCCATTGCCCCCTGCGTAATCGCGCTGGCTGCCGACTCCTCAATAGCATCGCTCTTGGACGTGTCGACTTTAACTTTCTTAATCCCTGTGGCAATAATTCTATTGATCTGCTTTGTGGAACTAATTTTGAAACGGGATTTGGGAAACGAATGGCGAAACCACGACACATCCAGGATGACATACATGCCCACCTTTAAGTCATCGGATGGTACGGTTCGGATCATGCTAGCTAGGCTAATCCTGGCTGCAGGCAATCAGCGATGGCGTTCATACTTGTCCAAGTCCTAATTATCCCCCAATAAATAAGACAGTAACTGTACGTCTACAGCCCACAGCAAACTGATGAAGCCGGAAACTAAGAGACTTATAACACGTTTCCAACAATCAATTGCTCCTTGAGCCAATTTTCTCCGATGCACAACGGACTCCTTTCCTACAGAGCTGGACCGTTTCCACCTTGAACTCCCGGGTGAACACCCGCCTGGTTCGTTTCTCCTCCATCATAGATACCTCCGTAGATCATGGTAATCTATGACTTCTTACACTGTCCACCAAAAGGTAGCAAGATCATCCCATCCCCTTGCTGAGCCAGACTTGGAGGACTTTGCCCATCTCCGTCGGATGGTCTTTGGCAAAGGCGCGGACGTCGGCCATGATTTTGTCTTGGTGCTCCAGCAGATCACGAGCCTCGGGTGAGAGTTTTGTCAAGATCGAGCCAGTTGTGACCTCCTGATTGCCATGGACGGCAAGGGAAGCGCACTGCCTCGGTTTGGTTGGCGGTGCGGGCATCAGATGGGGTCGTATCTATTTCGGAGCTCGGCAATGAAGGTTGATAATTTGGACTGCTGTGCCATCGTGTGTTGGTGAATAGCCGACGGAATGTATTAGATAGCGGCGGGGATAGCAAAGTTTGTTTAATTGGGCCAGCAATGTGCTTCAGATTATTCTAATAGACCCTACCCCCGGCCTCCGCAAATGGGCTCCGTATTTTTCGTTGAAAAATTTGCCTGAAGCGGGCATCCAAGCCGTACAACCGGCTGTGTCTGCCGGGGGCCGCTCGCCGCTGCTGAAGTGGCTGCTCATAGGCGCCGCAACGGCAGGCGGGGGCTACCTGGGCCTCACTCTTTTGGCCAACGACGGAGGCGGACCCACCAAGGAGGTCGGCACGCCTCCCGCATTGCCGCCGGGGCCGCAGTGATGAAGCGAACTCTCCCTCCAGCCAGAGAACTCACCCCCCAGCCCCCTCTCTTCAAAGAGAGGGGGAGTCCTGACGGAGCCGACCGGGGTGAGTTAGGATTCGCCCTCCTGCTGGGCCTCTGCCTGGCTATGCCCATTGCAGCGCAAATTCCAACCTCCGGCCTGGTGGCCTACTACCCCTTCAACGGCAACGCCAATGATGAGTCGGCCAACACTAACAACGGGACGGTGTTTGGCGCTACGCTGACGGCGGACCGGTTTGGGAATGCGAACAGCGCCTACAGCTTCGATGGGGTGAATGATTATGTTTCATTGAACACTGATGTAGGTGACGGCATTCGAACCATCTCCGCATGGGTCAATCCGGCAATATCGTTTGATTCAACGCTCTCTGAGGCCATGACCATTATCGGACGGAACTCTGGTACAAACGATGGTGAATTCTTACTGGCCTTCTCTGGGCCGTCTACACTGCCTGGAGATAGGGGTAAAGCTCAACTTGTTAGACGTATTGGTAGCAGTTCTTACGACGTCTACTCAACAAAAGAGAATTGGATTGGCGGGAAGTGGCATCATATTTTGGCGGTCATAGCACCAAGCGGCGGAATGGCCATGTATCTTGATGGAGTACTGGAATCGGATACTGATATCTCAAGTGAAGCCACTGACAGTAGAAATGAAGTCACTAATATCGGTGTTTTCGGCGATTCTAATAATCGATATTTCAACGGAGTAATCGATGACATCCGCATCTACAACCGCGCCTTGTCGGCCGCCGAAATCTCCGCCCTCTACACTGAAGGCGGCTGGACAGGCACTGATGTCACCCCTCCCGCCGCCCCCACGGGTCTGGTGGCCATCGCTGCCGACCAGCAGATCACCCTCACCTGGCCGCCCAACGCCGAGGGCAACTTCCTCCGTTACCGCATCTACGGCGGCGTAACAGCGTCACCTACGGCCCTGGTTGACTCTACTGCCAGCGGCAATCTCAACGATACCACGGCGACCCTCACCGGCCTGACCAACGGCACCACCTATTACTATCGCATTACAGCCGTGGACAATCTCGGCAATGAGTCGGCCTACAGTGACGAGGCCAGCGCAACGCCACGGGTCCCGCCGGCGACGGCTGCCACCTATGCTGCCCTCTCCTACGCGATCACAACGCAGCAGGGGCTGGATGTCTCCTTCCCGCTTTGGATCGGCAACGCCGGCAACACCGCCTTGGCCTACGATCTTACATTTGACGCCGACTGGTTCGGATTCCAGTGGCTCACTGCCGCCGTTACAGCAGGGACAATCCCAGCTGGCGACAGCACGACCACCCTCATTGGTGTGGTCGAGACGGCCAACCTGGACGAGGGCGACTATCCCGGCTCCATCCATGTCCACCATAACAGCGGGAGCGACCTGGAAGTCCGGGACCTCACCGACATTCTGACCGTGGACCTGCATGTTGTGCCCACCGGTACCGTCACTACTGCCAATGTGACCGTAGGCGGCGGCAATACGGCGCCGGTTGAGTTGACCGACAGCAGCGGAAACAGCCTCGGCCTTACCCTGGATTTTATCAATTCCCTGGGTGGATCAGTCACTGCCTTGGCTGCCCATGTGCCGCCGCCGGCCGATGCCGCCACTCCGTTTAACGATCCCGAGGGAGCCGTCACGCGGCTGGTCTATGCCCCCTTCTACTGGGAGATTACGACCGACATACCCGCCGGATTTACCGTCGATATTGCCTTTAACTTCAGCCGTCTCATTGGCGTCAACAATCCCGGCCTGCTGAGACTGGCCCGGCGGCCGGCGTTTGCCGGGACCGACACTCCCTGGCAACTGCTCAGCTATGCGGATGTCTCTGTCAATAGTACCGACAGCCTGATCACCGCCATCCAGCAGAGGCAGTTCAGCCAGTGGACCATTGTCTCCGACTCCGCGGACAATCCATTTGCCGATGTGTTGCCGCCGGCCATAACTGTCGCTGCCCCCGGATCACAAACGGCGACAAGTGGGGCGGCACTCACTATTTCGGCAGATGTAACCGATGAGTCGCAGATCAGTGCTGTGACGCTCAACTACTTTGTGGGGGGCAACCCTCAGGCCGTCAATCTCGACATGACGCTGACCACCGGCAGCAGTTATGAGGCCGAGATTCCTGCGGCGGATGTGACGCCGCCAGGGTTGGCCTATTTCGTTGCAGCTGCCGATAATCTGTCGCACTCCGCGCTGACGGATACGATTTCCGTGGCGGTATCCTTTGCTGAAAATGCCCTCACCAGCGCCGCTCCCGGCAGTTTCTTCGCGTCCGGTTTCCCCCTAGACAAATGGCGCCTCATCGGTCTGCCCGGGGACCTGGACAGCCGGACCCTGCAGGCGACCATTCAGGATGAGCTGGGCGGCGCTCCCGGCAACGAAACCTGGGGCATTTATCAGTACAACGGCTCTGGCCTTGAAGATTACTCCGCGGCCACTTCATTGGTCATGGGTGAAAGTTATTGGCTGAAGCAGCTGGTTGGCGATGATGTGGCGTTCTCCCTGGGCAGCGGGAAGTCTGTCGACCTCGCCGGCTATGATATCTCCCTTGCGGCAGGCGCCTGGAATCTGATCGCCTCGCCCTATCCCTTCGAGGTGGGCTTCGCGTCGGACGATGCCATCCATTATGGCCCGTTTACCTACGGTCCGTTCGGCTCCTCAGGCCAGGAGGGGTGGTCCCTCGGCTCCAGCACCCTGACGCTCAAGCCGTGGGGCGGCTACATTATCTTCAACAAGTCGAGCGTCGCAGAGCTGCTGGCCCTCAGGCCGCTGGGGCTTCCCAAGTCGATTGCGAAAATGACAGCTCCCCAAGGCTGGACCCTGACCTTCACTGCTGAAGGGGCGAACTATGTCGATTTCGGCAACATCATTGGCCGCGTTGCAGGGGCGGCAGAGGGTCTCGACCGGCGCGACCAGCCCGAGTTGCCTTTCGTCGAGGGCTACCTATCGATGACGATGGAAAACGAGTTGTGGAGTGGTACTCACACTCCCAGGACGACAGATTTGCGGGGCGATGATCTTGATAATGGCGTCTGGAAGCTTGCCATCCGCAGCCAGGATGAGCAGAGCCCCGTCACCCTGCGCTACAGGCTCGACTCGAGCGCCAAGGATGAATTAACGCGGGTGTTGATCGATCAGGTTACCCGAGAGCAACATATCCTTGGCGAGACCGGCGAGATCGTGCTGCCAAGGTACACGGAGGCGTTTC
The DNA here is from genome assembly GCA_004124875.1 of Fidelibacterota bacterium. Taxonomy (GTDB): domain Bacteria; phylum Fidelibacterota; class Marinisomatia; order SCGC-AAA003-L08; family TS1B11; genus TS1B11. Next base: position 67,775 of record SCKJ01000010.1, read on the forward strand.
CCCGGCGGCTCAACGTGGTTGTGGGAAATGCGCAGTTTGTGGCCGGCGCGGTGGAAGAAATCTTGTCGGGTTTGCCTGAAGCCTTCGCCCTGGCCCAGAGCGTATCGGGCGCCTGCGCCTGCCGAGCCGAAATCCGTTAAAAATGACATTTGAACATCCATGTATTTTATAACCTGTTCTTTGTACTTTTTCAAGCCTATCGTCAAACCTGGCGCGGCGTCGACTCCAATCATTCGGGATGTGACCAGGTAACCAACTGTTACTTGTCCTGAAACGAAAACGTTCTTGTCGGAAGATATGCCAATTTGTAATCCCGGACTGAAATATGGGGTTTGTCCTTTTGCTATATTGAATAAGAATATGAGAATTAACGTGAAGCCAACTTTTGTCGAATAATTCGAGTGGCCCGTCGTGTCGGAGAAATTAGTATACAGTTTGTGTTGAGCTTGAATGCTCTCGGGCTCGATCTGTATGAGGGCATTATTCATAATTACTCTATGCTTTTTTTAACGATTTTCTATAATTGCCATGAGAACCTGTTATTGCGCAGGAATGATTCCCGATGTCTATGCTTTCCGTCGTCAAAGCAATGTGATCTACTTGGCTCTAAACCTAAGACAACAATTTCATTATTCCAAGGCTTAGGCCGCGCACGAGCCTATGTTTTTCAAAGAACCCATTTATTAAGGTGGAGTCAATTTGGACCCCCCTAGACAACACTCAACAGCACTCAACAACGCTAAATGATCCCGAAGCTTCGGGACAAAAGGCCCTCAAAAATGAGGGCAAAAGTTCGCGCTGCGCTCTATGATACTCATCATCGGACCGTATCTGGCTGCCTTCGCCCAATGCTAATCGTCAGGGGATTATCTGGTGATCTATCCTGGGAAAATCACTAAGTTGAACAGTAAGCACGAATAGCCATCGCCATGCATGAGAGTATACTAATTTACCGCCAGCCAGATTATCAGAATTGGTATCGCATTATTGCGAGAGGTAGTGTAGAAGCAATGAATCCAGGACCTTCCTGACCGATGACGGTCACACCCGCATCAGAATCCATTCACGAATCCTTGGCATCGCCCAATGAAACAATGTTGGTGGATCGCTATAATCGCACTTTCACCTATATGCGGGTCGCGGTTACAGATCGTTGCCAGTTGAGATGCATCTATTGTATGCCTGCGGAAGGCATTGACTTCACCCCGGATGAGCGGCTGCTCACGGGCGATGAAATTTTGCGAATCATCGGCGTTGGCGCCGCCCTGGGAGTGAATAAGGTTCGCTTCACCGGTGGTGAGCCGCTGCTTAGGTCCGACATCCTCGATCTCATTCGCGGCGCGTCAGGCACCCCTGGCATCACCTCCGTGAATCTTACGAGCAATGGGTTGCTTGTTGAGGACTTGGCACATGAGCTGGTGGAGATCGGCCTGACCGGAATCAACATAAGTCTCGATACGCTGGATGAAACCAAATTTGCTCAAATCGCGCGCCGCGCACGTTTGCCGAAGGTCTTATCTGGTGTGAAATCCGCTCTTGAGGCAGGGATATCCTCGGTCAAACTTAATGTGGTGGCCCTGAAGGGGTTCAACGATGGCGAGATAGGTGACTTTGCCATGTTGACCAAGGATGACCCCATCACGGTCCGTTGGATCGAACTGATGCCCTTCGACGCGCACCAGATTTGGAAGACGGGGCGCCATATGCATGCGGGGGAAATTCAGGCCCGGTTGGAGGAACTATTCCCCAACCTGGAAAAAGCTGCCGGAACCCCGACGGAGCACCATATTTACCGCATTCCGGGCCATTTGGGCAAGCTGGCGATTATCCCTTCATACACTCGAAGCCTCTGTGAAAATTGCGACCGTATCCGCATAACGGCGGACGGTTGTGTTCGGAACTGCCTCTATTCCGATAATGAATTTAGCCTTCGAGACCACATGCGCAACGGCGGCACAGATGATGAACTGAGTCGTATCCTGAGAGGTGCCATGTGGGACAAAAAGGTGGATGGCTGGGCGTCCCAGCGAGCGAATGATACCGGCCCTGAAGTTCATCATCGGGAGAGTATGACTCAAATTGGCGGGTGATCATCGCTTGCAACCACGATGGGCTCAATAATGGCACAGCAGCGCGTTTATCTGGATAACCATGCCACCACGCCAGTTGATCCTCGCATTTTCAATGCCATGGCCCCATTCTTCACGGAGATATACGGCAATCCTGCCAGTAAAAATCATTCCTTTGGCTCGGAGGCAAAAGATGCGGTCGATGCTGCCCGCCGGCAGATAGCAGGTTTGATCGGAGCACAGCCGAAGGAAATTATCATCACCAGCGGCGCAACCGAATCGAATAATCTGGCCATCAAAGGTGTTGCAGAGGCGGCAGCGGCCGGCGGCGTTGCTGAACGCAACCATATCGTCACCTTGACCACCGAGCACAAAGCCGTGTTGGATCCGTGCCAACGGCTTGAACTCAGCAGATTTGCGGTTACCTATCTAAAGGTCCAGGAAAACGGTCTGGTCAACATGGATGAACTCTATACCGCCACCCACGAGAAGACCCTGCTGGTCAGCGTTATGCATGCCAACAACGAGATCGGCGTCATTCAGCCCATGGCAGAGATTGGCGCGTTCTGCCGGCAAAATGGTATCGTTTTCCATGTCGACGCCGCCCAATCCATTGGCAAGATTCCAGTGGATGTCACGGCCATGAACATTGACCTGCTTTCCATATCCGCGCATAAGATCTATGGTCCCAAGGGCATCGGCGCCCTGTTTGTCCGCAGTGGGAAACCACGTCTGGAACTTCGGCCCCAAATGGATGGCGGCGGTCACGAGCGCGGGTTTCGCTCGGGCACATTGCCCACTCCACTGATCGTCGGGTTGGGGCTGGCCTGCGAACTCGCCGGCGGCGAGATGGCATCGGAAGCCGCTGCCTTGGGAGGTCTGCGCCAAAAGCTGCTGGATGGCATCATGGCCGGATTGGACCATGTGACCATCAATGGAGATATGGAGCAACGCCTCCCGGGTAATCTCAATCTCACTTTCAAGGATGTAGAGGCCGAATCACTGCTGCAACGCATCCCCCATATCGCGCTGAGCACCGGTTCGGCCTGCACCACGGCCAACCTGGAACCATCGCACGTCCTTAAAGCATTGGGGCTGCGTCATGAAGCTGCCCTCTCCTCGGTAAGATTTGGTCTCGGTCGTTTTACGACGGAGGAAGAGGTGGAAACAGTTGTCGAGGCCGTGGTGCAGGCCGTTACATCTCTGCGGGCATCAGCCTTGATAAGTAATATTTCCTGACAAGATTTTCCCATATTTTGCCGGGGAAAAACCAGCGTACGGCTGAGGGGACCCTATACCCACCCAAACCGTATCAGCGACCGGTTCACCCGCCAGGCAAACAGGGCGGCCAGGCCAATGAGGGTAACATTGAGCGCGCCACTGAAGGTGCCATAAACCTGCAGCCCGAGAATGATGACTGTAATCACCAGAAAAAGGCAGAACGTGGCCAACTGCTTCCTGCGCACGCGGTACGGCTTGAGTTGCGCGCCAAAATCATCCGGTATGGGACTGTCGCCGTCAATGGTCGACATCAACGCTTCAATCTTTGGTTGCAGCACCAGATGCACATAGGTGAGGATGCCGGTCAGCACGACCAGCAGCACGGTTTTCGACAGGAGGATGCCGTTGGTCAGCAATGAAGCGAGTCCGCTGGGACCCACCACCAGCAGCAGCACGCCCGAGACAAACACTGAGGCCTGAAAGACAAAGCATCGCACCGCGCCGCGACGGATAATGTTTTCAAAATAGCGGTCGGTAGCGTAGACGAATGTGGCGCCCATTTGGGCCCGCTCATTCACCACAATCAGGTTGAACAAGGGGATGGACATAAACACGAAGCTCATGATGTGCCAGAATTTGAGTAGCTGGTAAAAATCGCTCATCACCTAATCCCTTGATTACGGCGCGAGCGGCTTAAGCTTCTGCCGCCACGGCATATTTTTCCGGCTCCTGTTCAAATGTTTCCAGGCAGTAAAGAGAGCAAAAATGATAGGTTGTGCCCTGGTACTCGCTGGTGCCGGCTGCTGTCCTGGGATCAATGATCATTTCACAGACCGGATCCTTAACTTTTTCAGCGTCCGCTTCAGGCTTCGACTGTGCAGCTGTATGGGCCATATTTCCCGTCCTTGATGCCTGGATAATTTCCGCCAGCACACTCACTGCGATTTCCGCCGGCGTTTCCGCTTTGATATCCAGTCCGGCCGGCACTTTAATACGTTTGAGCGCCTCGCCGGATACCCCTCGCTTCTCAAGACTCTCAAAAAGTTTGGCGGCTTTTCGGCTGCTGGTGACCATCGTTATATATTTTGCTTCAGACGCAATAGCCCCCTGCAGCGCGCGGGCATCGCCGCTGCCCTGCGTCGCCACCACGGCCACCGAGCGAAGGTTTGCGTCGACCTTTGGGACGTCATCGAAATTATCGATAATCGAGACCCCTTCGGGCACATCGCCCGATACAATGCCGGGGGCCAAAAGGGTGATATCGTAATCAAGCTCACTGGCCAGTTTTACCAGGGAAAGGCCGACTTCGCTCGCTCCGAAAACGAGCATTTTTGTTTTGGGGAGTACCGGCTCGATATGCACTTCCAGGGTCCCTCCGCTTTCACATTTCATGGCCAAAATTTTTACAGAGTCATTCGGTGAAGGTACCACATCGGGACTTAATCTGATCAGCCGTACCTGTCCTGTCTGCATGCATTCCAGCGCCTCCTCGATTACGACTTCCTGGGCGCAGCCACCCCCGATCCAACCGATCAATTCTCCCTCTGAGGTGATAATGGCTTTGGCGCCAGGCTTGGCCGATGTAGGGGCCACGGCCCCCACCACCGTAGCGATGGCAAACGGTTTTCCCGCATTGCGATGTTGGCTTGCTGTTTCCAGCCAGTGAATCATTGCGTAGTCCTAAAGATGGGAGGCAGCCGAAATGAAGAGATCTTAGCCGTCACCGTCAGAAGATTCGCCTCCCAGACCCATTTTACTGCGTGCGCTGGAGACGCCTCTGCTAAGCACACCCTTGATGGCTGTTGCGGCGACAGACATACCTGCTACCGGTTTGGCGGCGACTACCTCTTGAGCCCCGTCGCCTTCAAGCCGGCTTTTTACGTTGAGGGTAAATTGATCAAACATCATGTTGGAGACATCTTCAACCATGCGTGAACCGAACTGTGCCAACATGCCTGTGATGGTCACCGTGGATTCACCTTTTACTTCGGTGATGTTGTCGTCAATGGAGGTTAAGGTGCCGGTCATTTCCATCGTGGCTCCGCCCTTACCCTTAACGTCCGTCCCTTTGCCTTGAATATGCATCCGATGATTGGCGGCATCGAGATGGGCGACTTTTACCTCGCCCTTATAGCTCGATTTGATCGGTCCGACTTTCACTGAAATCAGCACGCTGTGGCGATTCTCGTCGAGCGCTTCACCCAGTTCTGCGCCCGGCACGCAAGGTGTCACCTGCTCGATATCGGAGAGAAACTCCCATACCTTGCTGATCGGGGCGGCAACCTGAAAAGACTTTGACATCTCCACCTTCATGGCATCATCTCTGGCCGGGACAGCGTCGCCTCAAAGGCCGTTAATTGCCCGCCAGACCTTTTCCGGCGTGATGGGAATTTCCATATGGCGCACACCGAGATGGGACAAAGCGTCCACTATCGCATTGACAATCGCGGGCGGCGCTCCCACCGTGGCGGATTCGCCCACCCCTTTGGCCCCGATAGGATGATGGGGAGAGGGCGTGGTGGTCTTGCCGGTTTCCCAATTGGGCGTCTCCATTGCGGTCGGCATGAGGTACTCCATAAAACTGCCGCCATAGATATTCCCCTCCTCATCGTAGGAGATTTCCTCCATGAGAACGGGCGCCATCCCCATGGTCAGGCCGCCATGAATCTGGCCTTCAACAATCATGGGATTGATAATATTGCCGCAATCATCAACGGCGACAAACCGTCGAATCTTCACCTCCCCGGTGCCGGAGTCGATATCGACCACGCAGATGTAACTGCCGAACGGGAAGGTCAAATTCGGCGGGTCGTAGTACGAAACGGCCTCGAGCCCCGCCTCCAACCCCTGGGGGTGGTTGGTGTAGGCCGCAAAGGCGATTTCCTGAATCGTTTTGACCTTGTCCGGAACGCCCTTTACAAAGAACTTGCCGGGTTCCCATTCGAGATCGTCCTCGTTCACTTCCAACAGATAAGCGGCAATTTTCCTGGCCTTATCCCTGATTTTCCGGCTGGCTAAGGCAGTGGCTGCCCCGGCCACCGGCGTACTCCGGCTGGCATAGGTGCCCAGGCCATATGGGGCCGTGTCCGTGTCACCCTCCTCAACCTTGATATCTTTGACGGGAATGCCCAGCTCCTCGGCCACAATCTGGCCAAAAGTCGTCTCATGGCCTTGGCCCTGGGACTTCACGCCGAGACGGACAATGACTTTTCCGGTCGGATGGACGCGAATCTCCGCACTGTCGAACATCTTGAGACCGAGAATATCAAAGTGTTTGGAGGGCCCGGCTCCCACGACCTCAGTAAAGCTGGATATGCCGATACCCATCAATTCTCCGCGCTCCCGTTTCTCCTTTTGCTCCTTCAGCAGATCCTCATAACCGATCATCTCCATGGCCAGCTTAAGGGCGCCGGCGTAGTTACCGCTGTCATATTCCCACCCCGTAACAGTCTTGTACGGGAACTGCTCAGGCTTGATGAAGTTCTTGAATCGAAGGGCGGCCGGGTCCATGTCGATTTCGTCCGCGAGCATATCGACGAGCCGCTCAATAGCGTGCACTGCCTCGGTTACCCGGAAAGAACAGCGATAGGCAATCCCACCAGGCGGCTTATTCGTGTAGACGCCATCCACCTCGCAAAACGCCTGCTCGAACGGATACGAGCCGGTCATAACGGAAAACATCCCCGCCGGCCATTTGGCTGGATTGCAAGCGGCGTCCGTGTAACCGTGATCAGCGATGGTCTTGATGCGCAAAGCTTTCATCGTGCCATCTTTGTCGGCGGCCAACTCGGCATGCATATGGTAGTCGCGGGCAAATGAGTCGGCCTGGAGATTTTCGCGCCTGTTCTCAATCCATTTAATAGGCGACCCAGTCACCACTGTAGCAGCTATGGCGATGACATAGCCCGGATAGATCGGCACCTTACCGCCAAAGCCCCCGCCGATGTCAGGCGAAATGATGCGGATTTTCTCTTCGCTTAGACCGACGTGTCCTGCTACCAGGGCAAATACCGTGCGGTGGGCGTGGGGCGCCTGGCTTGTCATCCAGCATGTGAGCTGGCCCTCAACCGAATCGAATTCGGCCACGATACCGCAGGTCTCAATGGAAGCCACGTGTATCCGGGGAATGTAGATATCCTGCGTGATGGTGACTTCCGCATCCTTAAAGGCTTGGTCCGTGGCAGCTTTATCTCCAGCCTCCCAGTGAAAGATGCGATTATCCTTCTGGCCTTCTTTATCGGTACGCAGCACAGGGGCGCCCGGCTCCAGCGCCTTGAAGGGATCGATGACAACCTCGAGAGGCTCGTACTCCACTTCGACCAGCTCCACGCCGTCTGCCGCCGCATACCGGCTGGTGGCGATGACCGCTGCCACCTCCTGGGCCTGGTACATGACTTTGTCAATCGGCAATACCATCTGGGTGTCGGACATGAGTGTCGGCATCCAATGCAGGTTGTACTCCTTGAGAGTTTCACCGGTGATAACTGCGGCAACTCCCGGATGGGCCAGGGCCTTTTCGGAGTTGATGCTTATTATTTTTGCGTGGGCATAGGGAGAGCGGACAATGGCCATATACAGCATCCCCGGCCGCACCACGTCATCCACATAATTGCCTCGTCCGCGAATAAATCTGGGGTCTTCCTTGCGCTTGACGGAATGTCCCATGCCCCCGATTTCTGCCGAAGTTTTTAGCTCTGTCATGTTGATTCTCCTGAACGGTTTATTTTCGCGGGTTAGATTTTAGCGGCGGCATACTGAACCGCTTTCACAATGTTCACATAGCCCGTGCAGCGGCACAGGTTGCCTGAAATGCCTATCCGGATCTCCTCCTCAGTGGGGTTGCTGTTTTCCTGCAGCAAGGCCTTGCTTGACATGATCATGCCGGGCGTACAGAAACCGCATTGCAAGCCGTGCTCTTCCATAAAGCCTTCCTGCAACGGATGCAACTCCCCATTGGTTGTCATGCCCTCGATGGTCTGCACTTCCTTGCCCGCGGCCTGGACCGCAAACACCGTGCACGATTTTACAGCCTTGCCATCAAGGATAACCGTGCAAGCGCCACAGTGGCTCGTATCGCATCCGATATGGGTGCCCGTGAGGCCAAGATCCTCGCGAATAAAATGTACCAGCAGCAGCCGGGCCTCAACTTCTCCCGTTTGCTCTGCTCCATTCACCTTAATGCTGATCGATTGAGTTCCCATTTCAGCTCCCTCCTTCAGCGCGAGATTTGGCCTTGTAAAGAGCCCTTTTGGTCAGTACCTCAACGATCGCGCGTTTGTATTCTTCGGATCCACGGTGGTCGCTAATGGGCTGCGAGGCTTCACTCGCCAGGCGCCCGGCCGTGGCAATGTTGTCATCCGTCAGGGGGTTCCCCGTCAATGCCTCTTCCGCCGCCTTGGCTCTCACCGGCGTGGGTCCCACATTCGTCAGGCCGATCCCGGCCTTCACGCAGTTTCCATCGGCATCGAGAGTCACAGTCGCGGCGACGGCGGCGATGGCAAAATCACCCACTTTACGCTCGAATTTAATATAGGCGCCGCCGCTGTTGGCCGGGGGCGTTGGAATCCGTATTTCAGTGAGGATTTCGTCCGCCCCGAGGGCGGTGGTCAGGGGGCCCAGGAAGAAATCATCAATGCCAATGGTGCGTGAGCCATTCGGCCCGGAGACCACCACCTCCGCTCCCAGGGCCAGCATGGTTGCGGGGTGATCATTGGCGGGATCGCCGTGGGCCAGGTTGCCACCGATGGTAGCCAGGTTGCGGACCAGGGGATCGGCGATAACATGGGCCGTGTCGGATATGATCGGGTATTTCGAATGGATCAAATCCGATCGGTCCACTGCAGCCTCGCAGGTCAGAGCCCCGATGGTCAAATAGCCGTCAGACTCCCTGATATAATCCAAACCGTCGAGGCCACTGATATCTACCAGGTGCGCAGGTTCAGCCAACCGCAATTTCATCATCGGGATAAGACTGTGTCCTCCGCTTATTATTTTCGCGTCATCTCCCAGGGATGCCAGAAGAGCAACAGCCTCGTCCAGCGTACCGGGTCTGTGGTATTCAAAGGGGCCAGGAATCATTGGAAAACCTCCATGGGTCGAGAAACTGTCGGGGGTAGGACCCGGAACGGGACCGGGTGAGAATGTTTTGTGCAGGGAAGATATAAAAATTGGTAAGTTCTGCAATGCTCGCTTGCAACCGATCGCAGCATCACGTATCTCTCTTCAGACGCAGTGTCATTTTTTCGGTCTTTGACAGACGATACTCCCCTGACAGAGTTTTTCGTTGATTAACAGGGGTAGGTTTTACGAATATTAACGGCCAAAGTCAAGATGAATCTGGTGACACTCTTTGAGCCCGACTATTTTACTTTGTTCTGGGCCTAATGGAGCATAATTAGGATGATTGCATGAAAAAGGCGTTCGACTCCATCGACCTCATCATAGAGAACCTGAGCATCCATAATTATGTTGCTGACCGTCAATTAGCCACCGCTCTGTTCCTGGCCCTGAAAATGGAAAAGCCGCTCTTTCTGGAAGGCGAAGCGGGGGTGGGAAAAACTGAGGTGGCCAAGGTGGTCGCGAGTCTGCTGGAGACGGAATTGATTCGCCTCCAGTGCTATGAGGGCCTCGATGCCAGTAATGCCCTCTTCGAATGGAATTATGCCCGCCAGATACTCCAGATCAGGCTGCTGGAAGCAGCGCACGAAACGGACCAGGACAAGATTACCCAGGAAATATTCGGACCTGAATTCCTCATTCGCAGGCCACTGTTGCAGGCCATCGACCATCAACACGACCGACCACCCGTACTCCTTATAGATGAGCTGGATCGCGCCGACGAGGAATTTGAGGCCTTCCTGCTCGAGTTGCTTTCGGATTTTCAGATAACGATTCCAGAAATCGGGACGATAAAGGCCAAACATAAACCGGTGGTCATCATTACTTCCAACCGTACCCGCGAGATTCACGATGCCGTAAAACGGCGTTGCTATTATCACTGGATTGACTACCCTTCGGCCCAGCGGGAACTGGCCATTGTCCAGCGCAAACTTCCCGGTATAGCCGCATCCCTCGGCGCCCAGATAGTTGCGTTTGTACAGTCGGCGCGTGAGGTGGAACTGTACAAACAACCTGGGGTTGCGGAGACACTGGATTGGGCCGAAGCGTTGGCGGCGCTGGGCACAACCGAGTTGAACACTGACGCGGTTGAGGCTACTCTGGGCGCCCTGCTCAAGTACCAGGATGATCTGATTAAAATGAGGGGCGACCTGGCCGGAACTCTTGTTGACAGGGCCATCTCCGCCGCAAACAATGCGGGGGCATGATCGAGCCCTGAAAATGTTTGAGCCTCACCATCTGACCACTTCTCTCGCTGAAAGCATCACCACCTTTGGCAGATTGCTCAGGTCCGGCGGCCTTAATGTGGGCACGGCCGAAATTATCAATGCCATCGAGGCCGTGGAGCTCGTGGGCATCACGCAAAAGGAGGTCTTCAAATGGGCGCTTCAAGGCACCTTGATCACCCGGCACGAGAACCTTCCCTTGTTTGATTGGCTCTTTGATATCTTCTGGCAAGACCCTGGCCGCACGGGCAAGGTGGCGGCGCTGCTCAAGCAACTGGCGGCTCGCCAGGCTCATACCGACACTCATGGTGAACCCACAGCTCAACGCCCCCAGCCCACTGGCCGGTCGAGCGCCAAAGGGTGGGGGAAATCGTCAGATGGCGATAGCGGTAATGGTGAATCTCCCGCTTCGGCCTATAGTGCGGATGAATCGTTGAAGCAGAAGAAATTTGAACAGTTTACCGAGGATGACATGCGTAGGGCCGTCGAGTTCCTGAAGCAGGCCAAGTTCAATTCAGGGCTGAGAACAACCCGCCGCTACGCCCCCGGACACAGACAGAAAAGGCTTGACCTCCAAAGGACGATCCGCAAGAATGCCCTGCAAAACAGGGATTTTATCAAATTGGCCTGGAAGCAGCGCAAAATGAAGCCGCGTCCGGTCGTCATATTATCGGATATAAGCGGGTCCATGGAGCGTTACAGCCGCATATTGCTGCACTTCATGCACACTCTGTCCCGCCAAATAAAGACTCTGGAAGCCTTCACTTTTGGCACCCGCCTGACCCGTATAACCCATCAGATAAGAAGCGGCGATATTGAGGTGGCCATGAGCCGGATAACGGCCGATGTAAAGGATTGGGATGGCGGCACCCGCATCGGCGTATCGCTGGAGACATTCAACCGGTTCTGGGCCCGGCGCACGCTGGGCAATGGCGCCATCGTCATATTAATAAGCGACGGGTGGGACACAGGTGACAACAGTCTTCTGCAATCGGAAATGAAGCGCCTGCAGCGCAGCTGTCACCGGCTCATATGGCTTAATCCCAACCTCGGCTACGACACTTTTGAACCGCTGACCCGCGGCGTCCTCACGCTGCTCCCTTTTACGGATGAATTTCTGCCAGTGCACAATCTCCAAAGCTTACTCGACCTGAGCCGTGTGCTGGCGAAAATCGGCAGCCAAAATGTTGGCGGTTACGCGTGAACATTGCGGCGATTATCCTGGCTGCCGGAGGTTCCACCAGAATGGGGGGCCAGAACAAGTTATTGCTCCCTTTCATGGGGCAGCCCATGATCGCCCAGGTGACTGAAACCGTCCTCGAGGCAGAATATGATCCGGTGATAGTGGTGACCGGATTCGCCGGCGAGGAGATTCGAAATGCGCTGGCGGGGTTAAGCGTCGGATTCGCGCACAACAAGGCCTGGTCTGATGGCATGGCCGGATCCATCCGGACGGGACTTGAAGCGGTGCGCGCATCAGCAGACGGTATGCTGATCGTACTGGCCGATATGCCGTTGCTGTCGGCCACTACTCTGCGACGCTTAAAAAGACAATTTGTCCAGTCGAAGGGGGCTAAGATGGTGTTTCCCGTTTATGGCACGCAGCAGGGCAATCCAGTGCTCATGCCTGCAAAATTCTTTCCCGAAATTGCTTCTCTTAACGGTGACCGGGGCTGTAAAGTGCTGCTCACCCGATATGGGGATGAAACGGTTGCAGTACCCGTGGAAACCGAAGACGTCATCTGGGATATTGACAATGAGACGGATTATTCAAAATTGATTTCAGCCGATAAAGGGGACCCACTTGCCTCTTCATAAAGATTTATTCAAAACTGTTGCCGAGCTGAAGGCTGCCAACACCCCCTTCGCCATTGCCACGGTGATTCAGGTGGAAGGCTCTTCATCGGGCAAGCTGGGCGACAAGGCGATCTATAACGAGGCCGGCGAACGGATTCTCGGCTGGGTCGGTGGGGCCTGCGTGGAGAACCGGGTGGCGGCGACGGCCCGGGAGACCTATCTCGATGGCACCCCCCGCATCATCAACATTGATCTCGACAGCGACACTATGGAGATGGGCATACCTTGTGGAGGTAAAATGGCTGTTATCGTTGAACCTCAATTGAGTGCGCCGGTACTGCTGATCCGCGGCATGGGCCGGGTAACGGAAGTGCTGGCTCAACTGGGCGACCTGCTCAACTACCGCGTGATGGTGCAGACCTCAGCCGAGGAGGCAGAGCGCTATCCCGGGGCCGAGCAGGTTATCACCGAGCCCCTGGATATCGAGGACCTCGATTTTCCCGTGGACTACTTTGTGCTGGGCACCCATCACCGGGACGACGACAAGGTGTCGCTGAAAGCCCTGCAAATGGGCATCCCCTACGTGGCCGTGGTGGCGAGCAAAAAGAAGACCGGCATCATCATCGACTACCTCAAGGAAAAAGGGGCCACCGATGAACAGCTGCAGCAGTTCCACGCCCCGGCCGGCCTGGACCTGAAAGCCAAGGCCGCCGAGGAGATTGCCCTGGCCATCATGTCGGAGATCGTGATGCACCGCAACGGCGGCAGCGGGAAATCCATGCAGCTGGCAGCTTCATAGCCATGCGGCTTAGGCCTTCCTCTCTGTGAGCGCCATCCACCCTGCATACTAAAACGGCATACGTCTGGGAAGTGCCTGCCATAACTATATGAATGATAAAGGATTAAGAAACTCGTCCCTCCGCTTTGGGAGCAGGGGGTCGAAGGTTCAAATCCGCGAGTTTACCCCGAGTATTCCGTGGGGCCGCGACGAATTCAGTCGCCAGTGGCAGCAGCTGTTGGCGGGGTGGCCAGGAGCCTGCCCTGAGTCTACCAGCTGGCGGAGACCGAAGGGTCTGCATTTTTGTTTTGCAATCAACTCGCTCAACAACCTGTGAACACGCCAAGCGTGCCCAAAGAAGTATTTATTGAGCACCTGGTAGCCGTTGGAAACACCTCAAAGATTCTTTTTTTACCGGCCATTCGGTAATCGATGTGATCCGGCTCGAGGAAGTGCTTCAGATTATTTAACCTGCAGTTTCTTGCGTAATTCACTGATCCGCTGATCAATCTCCGCGTCACTTGGCGAATACATCATTATGGTGGAATCGATGTCTCCATCGCTGACCCATTCAAAAGTAATATATTCCTCAACCTGAGGTTCTGCGAAAAACATCAAACCCACCAGCCAGAGCAGTGAAATCGATATGGATCCCGCCAGCGCGGAAGGCCAATGAAAATCAAATGAATATTTTTTTAACGCAGATCTGTTCTGCAAGGTAGCTATATCCTTAATCGACGAATTCCTATGAGCCGATTCCCGCGAAACAGCCTCTACTTTGGGAATGAATCTGTAGCCTCGTTTACGAATCGTTTCTATCACTCGGGGACTATCGGTATTGTCGCCAAAAGCCTTGCGAAGTTCGGATATAGCCTTGTTCAGCGCATCTTCCGTCACAAATTGTCCGGGCCAGATAGCCTCAAGAATTTCTTTCCTGCCGATGACGCGGCCCTCGTGAGTGCAGAGATAAAGCAGGATTTCCATGATCCTTGGCTCCAAGGCGCGAGATTTCCCGTTTTTAATGATTCGGTTGCGGTCCGGTTCAATAATCCAGTCACCGAACTGCAGGCAGGTCGCCGCATGTTGACCCGTTTCCATCTATCCCTCCTTGAATTAAATCTTGTACCTCGCATGGAAACGCATTGTTCCTGAATCTCCTCGCATCGGCAGTCATTCCACAGCAATTCTACAGCAAATCCACAGGTAGTCCTCAAGCATCCCCGTACCCGTGTTGCTAATTTCGGTCATTAACGAGTTGGCGCCCTGAAAATGGGGTGCGCAATTCTGTGCTCAACATTTGCCGGGAAGGAGATAGAATGCAACGTCATGGCCGGCTAAAATATTTTGGGGTCCTGGCAGGTACGATCCTGTGGGTGACTTGCACAGCAGGCACCCGGCAGGCGATCGAAAAGCCCATGCAAACCGAATCCGTGAAAGGGCTACTCGGTCAGAAACTGGATCATTATCTCACGTTTGCTGAACGGCTGGGCTTCTCAGGCACCGTGCTGGTGGCAAAAGGCGATGATCTTTTGCTTAATAAGGGCTATGGATTCGCTGATCGAAATAGATCGTTGAAAAACGGCCCGAATACGATCCACAGTGTTGGATCGATCGGAAAGCAGTTCACCGCCGCAGCGATCATGACCTTGGAAATGGAAGGCAAACTAAATACGGCCGATTCTGTCGGAAAGTATTTCACCGGCCTTCCTGAAGAAAAAGGCGCGATCACAATCCACCAGCTCCTTACGCATACCAGTGGGCTCGCCCCGATGAATTTTTTAAACGAGTTCCCTAAAATTGCGGAAAATCAGACCACCGATCAGATAGCCGGTGTGGTTCTGGAGGGGCCGTTTAATTTTGAGCCGGGCGCGGAGTTCAGCTATTCAAACGGCGGATATCTAATGCTGGCCCTCGTCATCGAGCAAGTCTCAGGACAAAATTTTCAGGACTACGTCCGCGAACATTTATTTCTGCCGGCAGGAATGAAATCCGCAGGTTACGGAAAGCATAATTGGGGAGATCTGCAACTCGCTAAACGGTATATGAATAACAAGGAAAGTGATTCCCCGGCATATCATCCTGAAATTGTGACGCAGGAGGCAGGTGCCGGTCCCGTTCTGGCCACTGCGCATGATATGTTCCTCTGGCATCAAGCGTTATTGGATAATGTCATCCTCTCAAGATCGGCCAAGGAGAAAATGTATACGCCCCAGCTTCAGAACTACGGTTACGGTTGGGATATCATCCAGACGCCTGATGGCCTTCTGATCCAGCATAATGGGGGCACGACCGATGGAGTGAGTGCTGAATTTGTCCGCTACATCGATGCCGGCATCACCATCATTGTCATGTCCAATCAGGGGTATGCAGGGATTCCCTTCATGGCCGGACCCATTAAGAATGACCTGGTCGCATTGGTGTTTGGTGACCCTTGGGATTTACCTCAACTGCCGGACATGGGGCATGAGATCGATGCCAACTCATTTGCCACAAGCCTTGACTTGGCAGACGGCAGCATCACCCTTACGCCCATCGGAAACATCATATTGGCCCAAGGCGATGGCGCGGCTGCCAGCGGCCTGCTGTCGGGGAGCATGCCCACGGCTTTGAGCGCCGAATTGAGCGACAAATCGGCGCAGCTCATTAAAGCAGCGATGAGTGGGCAGTTAGAGACTTTCAGTCACATCTTTTCCAGTGAGGGTCAGATGAACCGGACCAGCCAATTTATCGCCATGCGAACAAAAAGATACGCCGCAGAGATGGGCGAGGTGGTGGGTGTCACAGCCGCCCGGTCGGCTTTATCCGATTTGCAGCCGGCCGCGCTGAAGGTGGGGGTCATCGTGCAGGGGACTCACTCAGACATATCTTACTGGCTGCACTGGGACAGCGAGGGGAACTATCTGGGCCTTCAGCCGGCCGAAGATATCAGCACGATCACCATGTTGATGATGCCCACTGGGCATGACGAATTGCTGGGCTACAACTTTTCCGAAAGAGCCACCATCTCACTTGGCGTAGAGCGGGATGCTCAAGGCAAGATCACCAGGATTGACCGGAAAGGCATTTAGAAATCTTCCGCCGATCCCAGGGCTGGGCACGGCGACCCGCCTATCGTTGTCGGGAGGGCCCGGTGCTTACTGGCGTCGGCTGCCTCAATATTGGCATTCAGGGCCAATGCCTTTTCCGGCGCTGGGCATCAGGCTGATCCCGAGGAGTAGCGGGGCAGAAATTTCGTGTAGATCATCGCAAGATAACGGGTACACACGTTCCAATGAGATACCTTACTTCACTCCCTATTCCCTCAGCGAAAATAGGCCCACTCAGCCAAAAATTTAAATTCTGAATTAATCTCCCTGAAAACTCAGGCGATAACTGCGTTTATATGTTGAGTTTGAAGATAATGGAAAATGGATCAATCGAAAGATGCTAAAGCAGAGGAAGCGTTATGACCTGAAATCGCAGCACCAAACGGTGGCTGTATCATGAGTAGGATGCCCAGAAAGTCTCTCTTAATTTTAGATCAAATCTACCCGAAATGCTTTGAAGTCGTACAGATATGATGATGCAGCCCAGCGCGTCATTAAGGTTGGACGGCATCTCCAAAATGCACACAACCGTGCGTTGGAATGCATCACTGAGGACATTCACGACGATCGTTATTCGATTAAAAAATTAGCGAATGAAGCAAAATTGACTTTGATCCTGATACTAACATTAATATGGGTTCATGAATCGACAGCAACACCTTCGAGGCAAGAGTCTGCTAGGACTCATTCTCAGCGAGCAGTACCGCAATTGGAGATTCCGCCGTTCGGGGGCGAACTCTCCGCATAAGCATCGTATGCCTATGATGCGGAACCGTGAGATTCTGATGCTGGAGGAAGTACTTAACAACCTTTAGCCCCGCAATTGCTTGGAATGGGGCTCAGGCTACAGCACTTTATACTATCCCAAATTTGCCCTCCCGCAGACAGAGTGGCTGGCTATTGAGCACGACGCTGAGTGGGCAGAAAGGATAAGGGACCAAAACGATAACCCGCGGGTCAAGATTGTTTCTATTCCACCCCAACAGTTCCCATGGACAGATGCAAATGATGATGGCGCCTACGACGACCTTAAAGACTATGTAGATTATGCCGAGGCATTTAAACCCTACGATTTCATTCTGGTTGACGGTTGAGCCCGGATCGAATGCCTCAGAAGAGCATATGAATGGATCACTGAAACGGGGGTGGTGATCCTGCACGATTCGATGCGGGAGTACTATCATCCGCCACTCAAAATCTTCAAGCACCAAGTGATGTTTGAGGTAGCAGGAAAAACATCACAGGGGTTGTGGATAGGCAGCAAAGCGGAGCCTATCGAGAGTTATCTTAACGTATCTGGGCACACGCGGCTATGGTCAATGCACAATTGCCGGCGGATGGGTTGATTCGGCAGGCAAAATGATCCCAACCGTTGATCCGCTATCCCGGCCCGCCTTCCGACGGGAAAAAAGTATGGTCGCCCAATAATTGGCCCTGTAACATTCTGCATGTTGGCATCCCTTAGATATCGGGAATTCTCTTGCCCCAGCACTCCTCACATCGAACCTGCCTTATCCGTTATCCCAAGGAATTCAAGGCTTCCCGGTTAGTGAATCCATCTCTGTCCAATCCATTTGTATCAGTCTTGATACGATCGTACAATCGGCTCCCATATGTCCTGGAAATTGTCAAAGTATCCCTTACTCAGAACTATGATAATTTCGAAATCGTTATCATGGATCAAAGCGACGAGGCCCACTGGACTGAGCACCGCACCGCTATCGAGAGCAAGGGCGAAAAGGTGCGAGTAATCCGCTCTGAACCACTTGGCTCTGCCAGGGCCAAGAATGTCGGGGTAGCCAACTGCCGAGGTGATGTGGTACTGTTCATTGATGATGACGATCTTCCTGTGGGCAACAACTGGATTAGCTCTCACGCCAGGCATTACGAAGACCCTCAATGTCTGGGCGTATCGGGGCGCTGCGTCAAGCGGCTAGATGAAAAGCCGCCTTACAAAGACCCGGAGATGGCCTATGCTCGATGCCTGAGTTATTCATTCTTTCTGCGGGGGCGGGACTTCACCGGCATTGATCGAACTAAGAAACCTGTAGAGTGGCTCCACGGGCTGAATGCTTCGGTCCGCCGCTCATACGTGGTTGAGCTGGGAGGTTGGTATCCGTTCGTACCCAACATAGACGAGCATTCGTTTTGTTTTAAGTTGCAAAAAGCGATGCAAGACGGTGACTACCTGATGTTCGACCCGGAGCCAGTGGCACTCAGGCGCTTCAATATCCCCGGAGGCCTGGGAAAACGGCACTTGTCGCTCAATAACATTGTAAGGAACCATTTAAAGTACTATCATTGGGTGGTCGCGGAACAGTTCCCCTTGCGTTTTTATGGCCTTTACCCCTTTTTTATTATGTATGCATTCCTGTTTGCCGTGCGTTGGTTTAAAACCTACTCCTCTTTCACAGACAGCCGGTGGATGAAGTGGTTTGGTCCGCAAATGGGCCGGCGTATGTATATCTGGCAAGAGTTTATTTTCCTACCTTTAACGGCCTTGCGGCTGCTGCTCTCAAAGAGGCCTACTTGGTCTGGCCCCCTTGAAAGTATTGAATCCCAGTCTCAATAGTGATTGGGGCAACAGATCATCATTTCCGCATCCTATCTGTCAGCGGCATTAATCGGCAATAGGGAGCCTTGGATGGGAAAACTGCTTCAGCGTGTTGAGGCCTTGCTTAAATTATCATTTAATCAGATCGGCAGGGGATGGAGTACGACACTCAACAATTAACGGCTAGGATGAACTACTCCGATTTTCTGACTGGGATTTCATTTCGTTTCATTAAGCCAAAAACAAGGATGCCACGCCGACTCGCCAGACTGCTCAACAAAAGTTCTCGGCTCGGAATTCCTCTTGAGCAATGGATCACGACGCTACTTGAGGAAGACGGGTACATGAAACGGACCTTGAATGATCTCTGCAAGGTTCCGAAAATGTCCTCCTTTGCCATGGGAGCAATTATTCACCGGGGTGTTTCGCTGATGCCAAAAGATCAGGCGTTCGTAAATGTAGGCGTGTGGCACGGCTTCACTTTTTTGTGCGGCATGATCAATAACCCCGATTAGAGATGCATAGGGATCGATAACTTTTCGCACAAAACCGATCGTGGCGAGCGCAAACATTTTCCAATAAGATTTGATAAATACAAGAGCAACAACCATTCGTTTTACGAGATGGATTATCAGAAGTACTTCGCTGAAATTCATGATGGAACGATCGGCTTTTACATTTACGATGGCTTGCATCGCTATAAGAATCAATTGGAGGCTCTTCAGGTAGCGGAACCGTATTTTGGTGAGAATTGCATCATTTTCATTGACGATACAAATGGCACGGAACCCCGTGGCGCTACCCTTGATTTTATTGCACAAAGCGAAAACAAATATCGTATACTGCTCAATCGGCAGACAGCCGGCAAAATGCATCCCACGCTATGGGAGGGCGTCATCGTATTTCAAAAAGTAGGCTAGGAAGCCAAATTAGGCTCCGGCATGCGTCACAGGAGCGGCACTGGTTCGAACGTTAGTCTCCGGGGAAAAAAAGGGGAGCGATATTGCGCAGAAAGCCATATACCCCCGAACAAATCATCTACGAATTCGGGGCGCTGAGGCATAGTGCTCCATAAGGCTTTGGACAAGCTGGCGAGAATGAAATCAACAACCCTAAACCCTCATTACAACCGGCATTAGAAATGGGGAAAGAGCAACACGATGGGCAACTGTTTTGATCTTGCTACCATAAAATGGACACCACGAGAAGTCTTATTGCCTGTTTGAACTTCATGTTTTCATACTCGACCGGGGATCTGAATCCCAATGTTGAGTATCTTCTGGTCCGGTTATAAAAGCCCTCCATATACTCGAACAGACTCCGCCGGGCTTCCTCGCGGGTGCGGCAGCGTTCATGGTAGACCCATCCCGTCTTCAGGGTATGTCCAAAACTCGCAGCACATGCCAAGCGGTAGACTGTGGCCTGTTCAAATGCTTATATTCGTTCATGGATCGTTTGGCGTCTGCAATCAAAAATGGGAATGCCGGTCTAGCCGGTGCCTGCAACGCTGCAATGATTGAGGGAACCGTGGGCGGGATTTATATGGGTGATTTGGAATGGCAGGATGTGGACACTCCCGAAACCTACGCCAATCTCAATGATCCCGGCCTGCTTCTGCGGATGTTGCAGCTGTGACGGTTTATTACATAGCCAACCAGGCTTATCAGTTCTCTTACGTCAAGCCGATCTACCACAAGATCGGTGGTACCTTTCTTGCCACGAGCTGGACAAAACTAATCAAGATCCGCTGGCGCTTAAGGCACGGCCTCGGTCTGAATGATTCCCGTGGTCTCAAAATCGCCAGAGGTAATAACCATGACCTGACTGAATTTGAAGGTGTCGTACTCTCCCCGTCCAACTTCCACATTAATGGCACGAAGAGCAAATTAACGACCATCTTTGTAGGGCACGGCTCTGGTGACAAGAAGTATGGCGGGAATGCCGGGATTCTGAAAACCTATGACTATCACTTTATCAGTGGACCAAAGCATCTTGCCAAGCTGGCCGATGTCAATATTGGGATACCGGAAGATCGCCTGATTAAAATCGGCAATCCGCGATTTGACGCCTATCTCGCCGGCAAAATCGATCGGGCCGCGTACCTTCAGCGGCTCGGGGTGCGAGAGAAGGAGCGCCCGATGGTTCTCTATGCCCCAACTTGGAGGTGGGGTAACGGCTCCCTGAGAAGCATGATAGTTCCATTGGCCCGGGAGTTGCGCCACTCGTTCAATCTAATCATTCGGCCCCATCATTTTGACATCCAACTCCTTCCCTGGTTTCGATTATGGGCCAAATTAAAGGGGCTGAGACATGTCTATTTTTCCAATCCGGATAACCTGGCGTTTCATGATACCATGCATGATTTTGCAGTTTCAGATCTGCTGATTAGCGATACATCGTCAGTACTCTACGAATATTTGATCACCGGCAAACCTATCGTACAGGTCCAAACTGAAAATGAAGATTTGCATCATATGCCTGATCACCTCAGCATCAATGGCAAGGTCGACACAATCCGGGCCGATGATACCGCTTCCATCGCGGGTGTTGTAGCCCGAAACTTAAGCGATCAACCTTATCGGGATGAGTACAGGCAGCTCCTGCAGGAATGCTTCTATTTAAGCGATGGCCGGGCAACAGACCGGGCGGTTGAGTTCATCCGTAGCGTGGACCATTAAGGCGCCAGCCCCGGTCCCACACCGTGGTATCAATTTAGATTAGGTTCGGTACGTCTTTGAGGACCACCCTCCCTGAGGATAAGTAAATGTCTGATCGTGAATATATTGCATGCCCTTATTGCGATGCCGATGACTACGCTTTATGGGCGGAGGAGAACGGCTGGCAAGCAGTCAAGTGCCGCCAATGCGATATCGTGTACGTCAATCCACGCCCGACGCTGGAAAGTATCCGGGAGGCTGCCCGTACAGGGCTCCACCAGAACGATTTTGGGACTCTTGACGTTGTCGGAAAATTCAGTCGAAAAAAAAGTCGAAAAATAAAACGGAGGTTGTTACACCTCTACCCCGGCGCTGACTTGCGCGGGAAAACGATTCGATGGCTCGATATTGGCGCCGGATTTGGCGAGCTGCTCATCGTAATTCAGGGCCTTCTTCGGCACGACGCAACTGTTTGCGGTGTAGAACCGTGCGAACCAAAAAGGGTTCACGGCCAGCAGGCAGGGCTGAGGATTGAGGAGTCTTTCAGCATGATCGAGGGCAAGTTTGATGTCATCTCACTGATCAATGTCTTCGGGCATCTGCCCAACCATTTTGAGTTCTTCGGCGAATTGCTGAAACAGTTGACGCCCGGGGGTGAAATAGTGCTGGTTACCGGCAACGGGGGGGAGGTTCCCCTCGAACAATATCCGCAAAAACTCTTCTTGCCCGATCACCTCGTGTTCGCTGGGGAGAAGCATCTATCCGGTATGCTGGAAAAGTTGGGTTTTGACATCATCGAAATCAAACGATACCGAGTGATTCCCCTGGCAAAAATGATCCGGCGCAGCATAAAGCGACTGTTTGGCAGACGAACCGGCAAATTGAGCCCCTATGAGCAGTACCGGAGTCCCTTCAGGTCCATTTGGATCAGGGCTCGGCTGGCCACCGATGTCTAGAGCGGCCCCATACATTAGCTGCCCCGCAGGTGAGTACGAAATATGAAGGCTATAATCCTGATGACGGGGCTATATCGCTACCTCGATTCTCGCATCGTTTTCTTTTTCACGTTGGAAAGTACATGATCTGAAAATCAATGTGTCAATTGACTCTGCATACGCAGGTGTGCATACGTTCACATTGGAGCTCTCACAACTACAGCAATATTAGAGGTTTGAAATATATGCCCTTCTGCTTTGGGAGCAGGGGGGTCGTCAGTTCAAATCTGACCACCCCGACCATAACAGTTGGCAGTGGCAGTTGGCATGAGCAGAGTGGCCGGAAGCCTGCCCTGAGCGGAGCCGAAGGGACCGAGGGAAGCGGAGACCCGTGGAATGCGGCAGCTGCCTGACTACAACTATTTCTACCCGTGGGTGCTTTAGATGACCAAAGGACGTTTATCCTGAAAGAAGGCACAGGATAAGAGAGAAAATGAAGCTACACGTTGTGCTGATACTGTTACCGACCGTCGCGCTGCTTGCGCAGAAGCCCGAAAATTTCGGCGCCGGTGCGGTGCAAGGTGATGGTGAATCCATGCTCATAAACCAAGCGGCCGACGAAAAGATTAAGCCTTCCCGCGTCCTTCCAAGACAGTTAATTCCAATTCAGTATTTCCTCGGGCTACCTATTAGTTTGCGTACTGAGGGCGTAAACATGGGGATTTCATATCTATTCTCTAAAGGCAGAGAGTTAAGGGGATATCATAACTTATATGAATCTTTCTACTGGTATCCCAGGCTAAGGTTGGGCTTTATTAACACGCAACTCTGGGGGACTTATTCCGGGGGGGTTTACAGCGGTGATGAACTTGAAACTTTTGTGTATGGATTAATCGAAGGACTGATCTTGCTACCTTTTGGTGGACAGTGTAAGAAGTCATAGATTACCATGATCTACGGAGGTATCTATGATGGAGGAGAAACGAACCAGGCGGGTGTTCACCCGGGAGTTCAAGGTGGAAACGGTC
>SCKJ01000014.1 GCA_004124875.1 Fidelibacterota bacterium
TGGGCTCATCGTCATTGAGGTCAAAATCGTGGAGATTAAATATTTTGACGCTCGTTAAGCCGATCTGGTCGGATTCATCCTTATCGGTCTGGTTGTAGCTCGGCTCGCCATCGGTGGGCATGCCGTCCCCCTCACCGATGTCGGGACCGGTATACTGTTCATCGGTGGGTCCCACGCCGTCCGCGCCCAGATCATCATTCAGCGGTTCCCCTTCGTCCCAGGTTCCGTTTCCATCGTCGTCGGTAAAACTGATCCAGTTTCCATTCTCATCACCTGCCCAATGCCATTTATCCTCGCCGTTATTGTAGATACCCACAGGGCCGAAAATATACTCACCCCGGGGGTTATTTCTGCTTTCGTCAATCAGGCCATCGGCATCGTTATCCAGCCCGTCCCCCGGCTGCATATCCAAAAATGTCCCGAACTCGTCATAGAAATACGTATCGCCATTGCCCGGACTCTCGAGAAAGGCATAACCGGCCACTCCCACGGGCCCCCAGCCGCCATCACCAAGCCCATCGCCATCCCAGGCGTAAGTGATATCGCGTATGGGATCGTATTCGCCAAAATCGTCGCTCGAATCATCGGTGCCACCGATGCCAAAATCGATGTACATCCCGAATAACGCTTTCTCGTAATCGGTGGTGCCGATGTTTTTGATATCGTAGTGCCAGAAAATCACGTCTTCAGCCAGCACATGCGACCATTGAAAGCCCCGCACACCCACCCGCAGCCCCAGGCCGCCCCGGTCCGCGTCAGTACTATCCGGAAAGAAGGCAAACTCCTTATCGAAGGCATCGTCCATCACGAAGTACGTTTCCAGATCGGCGTTTTTAACCCCCCTGCCGAAAAATCCGTTCCAGAAGGCAGCGCCGGTTTCCCCGTCATACCAGTCGGGCTGGTCCGGCCAGCGCCGGGGCCACGAGCCGGGATCATTGCTCAATGCAGGGGAGTCCTGATCGAGATTCACATATCCCGGAAGGGGCTGCCAGCCCCACACTTTTCCAGCGCTGGGATCTCTGTCAACGAATTCCCGGTAATTGGTCTCCAGAGGATGGATCGTGTTTCCATGAATATCGACCACTTCTGCGGCGACCCACGGGGCGACGCCATCCAGATAGGAATGACCACTGCCCTTGGGCCACTCACCGGACGGCTGAATGGGCCAGAGGGCAACTTCACCGTGATTCAAAAAAATGGTGCGCACCAGGTTGCCATCCATAACGCCCTGTTTTTTCCACGCCGGATCGCCGTAGGGCTCTTGAGCTAAAAGGGCGCCGGTCATAACAAACAGAAATGCCAGGCCCGGCATCATACGGCTCAGGCTGAACCGGCTCCCATAGGGCAGATACAGCGCGCTGTCCCTGCCGGAAACAGAAGAGGACGGGGATCGGCGCCGGCCCCCCGCGCGCAGGTCTTCCCCTGACATAATGGATGGCGGCTCATGGCCCTGCATTATCAATTCCTGAACTGTTACGCTCCCTGATCGCACGATTTATCCGGTCATTATTTAGTACGGTCGCTGGAGTTATTAAAGCCGAGTGAGATTCCAACGATGACCCGCCTCGGTTCCGAGTAAAAATCGGGCCGGGTCAAAAACTCCCGCAGAGTGTTGACCCCGCGCACACTTCCGCGTGGCTCAATGGTATAGCCGGCTCTCCCGGTATCCGCATAGATAAGAATTTCATTCCTGCGGTCAAAGATAT
The DNA here is from genome assembly GCA_004124875.1 of Fidelibacterota bacterium. Taxonomy (GTDB): domain Bacteria; phylum Fidelibacterota; class Marinisomatia; order SCGC-AAA003-L08; family TS1B11; genus TS1B11. Next base: position 1,707 of record SCKJ01000014.1, read on the forward strand.
TGTACGCTTTAATAAAGACGGAGTACTTTCCGCCCATAAATTTGAAATCCCGATGGGCTTTCAGATCGAAAGTGTATTGACTCGGCTTTCTTTCACTGTTTTCAAAACTGGCGCCTACATTTTCAATTTTAGGGGTGTATGGCAGGCCACTCCCCAGCCGTCCAATAAGACTGAAGCCCCATTTACCGGGACTACTCAGAGCGATATTAAGATTGAGGGTGTGGGTCTGGTCCCAGGTAAGCGGGACAACCTGGATTTCACTTTCCCTGTTACTCTGGGCATCATAAAAAACCTGCAACGGGTCTGAGGCGTTCCCCTCCGCCACTTGATAAGTGTAGTCCACCGCGGCCCATAAATATCCCGAGCGCCTTTTCTTCAGGGCCAGCGTGACCCCTCTAATGTTGCCATAATCCCGATTGATGAAACGCGCATAGATGTCTTGGGTATAGGTGGTCAGTATCTCCATGCCCAAAAGATGTCGCATGTCCTTGTAAAAGCCGGTGACATCGATACCGATATTATTGGAAACTTGTTGCTGCAAGCCCAGTTCATAAATGACCGTACGCTGCGGCTTGAGTTCGCCATTACCCATCGTGGAAGTCAACCCGCCAGGCCAGACTTCAAATTCCGAATTATCGTACAAATGCCTGAAAGTGGGTATCTGGGAAAAATGGCCATATGAAAAATGGATGACACCGCGATCGGAAATCGGATAGGAAATCCCAATCCGGGGACTGATATTTTCAACGGGTGCTGCAGCTTGATAATTATCCTTCCATGTCTCCCCCCGCACATTAACGGTATTGATAATATCATCCGGCTCGCCGCTATATTCATTAACTCTGACTATCCGGAAACCACCACCAGGCAGAGGCACCTTAAAATATTTCGCGTTGTCCGGGTCCCTCAGATCAATGGGGACTTTTGTCTGGGCATTGAAATAATCATACCTCAAGCCTATGTTGACGATCATGTCCTCAAATTCCATTTTGTCCTGAATATATGCTGAAGCCTCCACCGGAAAGTGTTGATAGCTATTATTAACGATGGAGGAAGCCTCGGCAATTGCGGGTTCAAACGGTTTGATTTCAATGCCCTCAGCTCTTTTGGCGATGATTTCAAATTCGCGGAAAGAGAGGTCGTGTCTCCTGAATCCCAGACCGGCCTTAACCAGGTGCGCCGGATGAATTTGGCTGGTCATATCCAGCTTGGCCTGCCATGAACGGGTCGTCCGGCTGAAATGCCACATCTCGGAACCCCCTGTAACAAAAGCGTTCTGAGAGGCATCATTCAATCGTTTCGGATCTACATATCGAGAATCAAGCGAATCTGCATATACATATCTTTTAAAATCAAAAAATGTATTGGCGACCTTAACGGTATAAAAAGTTCGCGAACTCAATGAGTGGTTCCAATTGAATGCCTGGACATATCCATTTTTGAAACGCTTGTAATCTCCCTCCGGGTTCAGCTTGAACAGGTGGGAATATATTCGGGAATCAACTTTATCCCGGAAAATACTGTAGGACACTTTAATCGAGGGGGAAATGTAATAGGTGAGTTTTCCTTCCATGCTGATTTTGACGAGCGGGCTCATGGCGGCAAAAGTGCTATCACCTGTCTCTTCAACATAAACATTGGGTTCGCCGGGAGTGGCGCCGCCATCGCCTTCGCCAAGGTCTCCCGTGTCCGGGATTCCATCCTGGCCTACATCATCAGTCCTAAAGTCCCAATCCTGAAAATTGGAGGAATCGGCAGGCAAGAATCTTTTTTGTCCGAATAGCCAGCCCTGGGTATTGTACGACCTGCCCGTTAAGAAAAAAGTTAATTTTTTACCAAACAGCGGAACGGGACCCGATAAACTCAGTTGCACGTTGGTAATATCACTCGGGTTGACATGACCGATATCCAGGAATATATCGGTCGCATTACTCAAGTAGTCCCCAGAGTAAAATGAAATATTTCCCTGAAGTTTATCACGCCCTGTTTTGGTCACCACGTCGATTATTCCCGACATTGCCTGACCATACTCAGCATTGAATGTCCCGCTGATTATCTGTAATTCCTGAATCGAACTGTTTTCTATTTCGATACCGATCTCACCGGAGAAGGGGTCCGTTACCGAAAGGCCGTCCACCAGGTAAGAGATTTCGCTGGCCCGCCCGCCCCGCATGTGGAGCTCACCTCCGGCGCCGGTTACGATCCCGGCTTGCAGTGCCAGGATGTCCGCAAATTCCTCTACCGGCATTTCCGCCAATTCCTCACTCCCTACGATGGCCAGTGTCGAAGTCCGGTCCTTTTGAATGATCGGTCTGCTGGCAACGACAGACAAGGCCTCCAGCTGCAATACCGTCTGCCCCAATTGAAAGTCAACCTTGGTGGTGAAATCCACTGAAACCCTGACACCGGAGGATCGGATGGAGGTGTAACCGATCACAGTGACTTGTACAACGTAGATACCCGGCGGAACGTTCAGGATCACGTAGTAACCGTCTGCATCGGTGGCCGCACCCAAATAGGTCCCTTCGATAATTATATTTGCGCCCGCGATACCCTCGCCCATCAAAACGTCCTGAACAAGACCGGCAATTTTACCGGTCGATCCACCCCTCAAGTTTGATCCCGGCACGCTCAATAAGAGTCCCACCAACAGGGCATGAAGCAGCAGGGGCAGATGGTTGCGGGTCAGAGTGCCCTTAATCAGGTGGAGATGTTTATGTGCGGCAGCAGACATCACGGTCCTTTTTTTTATCCCGATTCACCCGATGACGCAGGGGCGCAGGTCTTGGGAGCCTTTTGGACATTCAGGGCTAAAAACTAAGCGCGACATGATGCGTTTCCAAGGTTTAATTGACGCTTCGGTACTTTGCCGCCTCATTGCGAAGGGAATTGTCGATGGATAGATGGTGGGACGAGAACTTGCCCGGTGTCCCGCAACCTGGACGAAATCCCACCTCTCTCAGGCCATCGGCTAAAGCCTGCGCGGCATCCCGGGGCATGGTGGCATTAAATAATTGATTATCCCCTTTTTTATACCGTTCCATGTTGCTATAATCCAAAACGAAATGACCCCTTCTTGATAGCGCATGTCATGGAATTTCCGTAAACATTTGTTTTGGAGAAAGTTATGACCGTCAAACTACGTCTGAGCGTGATGATGTTTTTGCAATATGCCATCTGGGGCTCCTGGGCGCCGGTATTATCGGCCTATCTGCAAAACGATCTGGGCTTCAGCGGCATTCAGGTCGGAGTAATCTACAGCCTGCTCCCCTTGGCGACGATCATCTCCCCATTTATTGCAGGCCAGGTTGCGGACCGCTATTTCGCTTCAGAAAAGCTCATCGCCATCCTGCAGCTGTCGGGAGGCGTGGTCCTGCTCTTTGTGGCCTCCATAACCGACTACTCCATGATGGTCTGGGTGATGCTGTTTTATAGTCTCCTGTATGCGCCCACGCTGGCGTTGACCAACTCCATTGCCATGATCAACATGGAAGATACGGAGAAAGATTTTGGCGTCATCAGGGTGTGGGGCACCATTGGATGGATCGTGGCTGGCCTGAGTCTGGCGTTTTGGCGCTCTGTCGCCGCCGATCAACAAATGCTCGCCTTGCAAGGTGATACGTTGGTTCTGGCAGGCATCTTCTCCCTTGTGATGGGTGCGCTGGCGTTCGGTTTGCCGCACACGCCGCCGCAAAAAGAAGGCGCCTCGCCCTGGGCTTTCCTGGAAGCGCTGAAGATGTTCAAAAGCAGGAACATGGTCGTCTTTTTCATCATCTCCTTTATTGTTGCCACCGAGCTGCAGTTCTACTACGTGCTCACGGCTCCATTTTTAACCTCTGATCAGATCGGAATTTCAGGCACAAATATATCCGGCGTCATGGTCATCGCCCAGCTGGCGGAAATAGTCGTCATGGCATTTATGCTGCCAAAATATCTGCCGAAATACGGTATCCGCAAAGTGATGATGATGGGCATCCTGGCGTGGCCTATCCGGTATGCCATCTTTGCCATCGGCGGACCCACATGGCTGGTAGTGGCTTCCCTGACCCTGCACGGTTTCTGTTACGTCTTCTTCTTCACTGCCGCGTTCATATATATTGACGAAGTGGCGCCGGAGGGCATTCGCCATTCTGCGCAAAGCCTGATTACCTTAATCCTGCTGGGCTTCGGAAATTATTTGGGGAGCATCTTTTCAGGCATGGTACAGTCGTACTACACGACAATTGAGAGCGGCACCAATTGGACCGGCGTTTTCCTGATTCCATTTTACCTGACGATGGCCAGCGCAATCACCTTTGTCATCTTTTTCAAAGAGGAGAGCCGGGAATCGTTGGAAGCCGTCTGAGGCATAAAGCGGCATTGGCATCCAGCATTATCAATAAGGCATAGCTATGGCAGACCAGAAAAGCATTGGCATCGGATTTATCGGCGGCGGATTCATCACCCGCTTTCATCTGCAAAGCATGGTTGCCGTGCGTGACATGGAAGTCCTGGGCATCATCTCTCGCTCAACAGAATCGGCTGAGGGCGCGGCTGCCCTGGCCCGTTCCCTTAACCTGGGTCCGGCCAAGGCCTACGGGAGCATCACGGAAATGGTCGCTGATCCGGCCATTGACGCGCTTTGGATTTGTGCCCCCAACTTTACCAGAATAGAGGTGATGGAAGAAATCTGTGACGCAGTCGTGACCGGTAAAGGCTCGCTGAAGGGTATTGCCTGCGAAAAACCGCTGGGACGCAACGTGGCGGAGGCCCGGCAAGTCCGCGCCCTGGCGCTGAAGGCGGGTCTGCTTGATGGCTACCTGGAGAACCAGGTGTTTGCGCCATCGGTGGTGCGGGGCCGGGAGATTGTGTGGGCTCGGGGAGCTGCAGCAACGGGCCGGCCTTACATGGCCCGTGCGGCGGAAGAGCACAGCGGTCCCCACATGCCGTGGTTCTGGGAGGGGGAGCTGCAGGGTGGCGGCGTGCTCAACGACATGCTGTGCCATTCCGTGGAGGTGGCCCGGTACCTGCTGACCGAGCCGGGGGCGCCTAGAGACTCCCTCAAACCGGTCAGTGTCAACGCCTTTACTGACTGTCTGAAATGGCAGTTGCCTGAGTACGCGCAGGAGTTGTCCGACAACAGCGACGGCAAGACAGACTACCTCAAGCGGCCCGCCGAAGATTTTGCCAGAGCCATGATAGAATACCGGGACAGCCAGGGCCAGCACCTGATCGTTGACGCCACGACTTCGTGGAACTACGTAGGCGCGGGCCTGCGCCTGAGCATGGAGCTGTTGGGACCGGAATATTCAATGTCCGTGAACACCCTTGATACCGATCTGAAAGTATTTTTCAGCCGTGCGGTAGTGGGCAAGCAGTCTGAAGATCTGGTGGAAAAACAGAATGCGGAATCGGGCCTGATGCCGGTGGTTGGCAATGAGGGCGGGACCTATGGCTACGAATGGGAAAACCGCCATATGGTGCAGGCCTTTCTTGCCGGCGAGCGCCCGCGGGAAAACTTCGATGACGGCGTGGCTGTAACCGAGCTGTTAATGACGGCCTATATGAGCGCGGAGCAAGGTAAAACCGTTGCATTTCCGCCGGAAAATCTGGAAAGTTTTGTCCCCGCGGTGGCCCGGGGTGAATGGAATCCAAAAGGAGGATAGTTGGATGATTGCTCGGAGTATAAAATGGCGGCGTGTAATGTGGGGCTCCCTCGGCCTGGGCATGTTATTTTCAGCTGCATGCTCAACAGGTGGAACAAAATATATGGCCGTTGATTTCCCAACAACCGCATTGGAAGATGTCCGCATTAAGGAATTCCCCATATCGGTGCAGGCCTGGACTTTCCGAAAATTCACTTTTGTGGAAACATTGGCCAAGCTGCACGAACTGGGTATAGAAAATGTCCAGGCGTATTACGATCAGAAACTTGGACTTCCGGGCGAAGACCCCGATGCCCGTTTCCATTACGAGATGACGGAGTCTCAGAAAACCAAAATAAATGCTGAGCTCGACCGGTTGGGCATCCGTGTGGTGGCCTACGGCGTGGTAGAAACAATAGATGATACTGACGTGAGACGGCTGTTCACATTCGCCAAAGAGATGGGCATCGAAATCGTTGTGATGGAGCCCAAATGGGACGATTGGACCGGCATTGATAAACTGGCGGATGAATTTAAACTTAAGGTGGCTATTCACAACCATAAGACGCCGAACAAATATGCGCGCCCGGAAGTGGTGCTTTCCCATCTCGAAGGGCGCAGCCGCAGAATGGGAGCTTGCGGGGACACGGGACACTGGGTGCGTTCCGGCGTTGTAGGCGCTGACGGGCTGCGCACGCTCTCTGGCCGCGTCCACGATGTCCATTTAAAAGACTTTGACGAAATAGGCAACCTCGATGCGAACGAAGTGCCGTTCGGTCAGGGCATGGCCAACGGGCGCGATATTCTCGCAGAGTTGACGTTGCAGAATTATGCCGGTTATCTGACCATCGAGTATGAGAAAGAGGCGGACGCCCTCGATCCTTCACCTGCGATCCGGGAGATCATCGAGTTTATCGACAGTGTCACCTATTATAAGGGCTACACCCAAATCCTCGGCTCCCGGGATAGCCGCTACAATAAGCATGGCTGGAACCATTACGGGCCGGGCTACTTTACGCTCGATGAAATGTCAGGCATTCTCACTGCTCATGGAGGTATGGGTCTGTTTTGGTATAGCCCGAAACAGCTGAAGGATTTCGTGCTGGAACTTGAATTTCTGGTGGAAGAGGACCGCGATAATTCCGGTATATTCTACCGCATCCCCGATATGCCGGTCAGCGATGACTACATCTATCACGCATTCGAGGTCCAGATAGATGGCGCTTCGGATGACATGCATTACACGGGGGCGGTTTACGATGCGGTGGCCCCGACCAAAAAGGCGGCCAAAGGGCCCGGCCAGTGGAACCATTATAAAATTACCTGTATCGGCCCCAACATCACGGTGGTACTCAACGGCGAGCAGGTCGTCAATTGGGACATGGAGCCACGAGGGAAAATTCGGGATTGGGCCACCGAGGGCTACATCGGACTGCAGAACCATGACAATGGATCGCCGGTGCATTTTCGGAATATTTTTGTTAAAGAGCTGTGAACGCCGGGGAGTAATTTTTACACCCCCATTGGAGGATGCTATCGATGACTGATAAAAAAAACGGCATGAGTCGCCAGGATTTCATCGCCAAAACGGCGGCGGCGGCGGCCCTGTTCACCATTGTGCCAAGCCACGTGCTTGGGGGGCGAGGCGTGGTCGCTCCCAGCGATAAATTGAACATCGCCGGTGTGGGCGTCGGGGGCATGGGCAAGACCAACCTCGCCAACTGCCTCCCTGACAATATCGTCGCGCTGTGCGATGTCGATAAAAAATATGCGGCGGAGACGTTCAAAACCTATCCCCGGGCGAAGCAGTTCACCGATTTCAGGGTCATGCTGGATAAGATGGGCGACTCCATCGACGCCGTTTTGATCGCCACCCCGGATCATACTCACGCCAACATTGCCCTGGAAGCGATGCGCCGCGGAAAACATGTCTATGTGCAAAAGCCGCTGGTCCATAGCGTTAACGAAGGGCGGGTGTTGCTCGAAGCGGCCCGCCAGTTCAAGGTGGTGACACAGATGGGAAACCAGGGCCACTCGGGAGAGGGCTTGCGCCTGATGAAAGAGTGGGTGTGGGATGGGGCCATTGGCAACGTCACTGAAGTTAAAACCTGGACGAATCGGCCCATATGGCCGCAAGGTATGGACCGGCCCAGGAAAAAGCACCGCGTGCCCAGATCGCTGGATTGGGACCTTTACCTCGGTCCCGCGCCCAAGCGGCCCTTTAACCGGGCTTACCATCCCTTTGTCTGGCGTGGCTGGTGGGATTTCGGGACGGGAGCCCTGGGTGACATGGCCAACCACATTATGGACGCGCCGATTGCCGTGCTCAAGCTGGGCCTTCCCTCTGTGGTCTATGCCAGCTCCTCGCCGGTCAACATTGAATCTCCGCCCCTGGCATCGATTGTCAACTATGAGTTCCCCGCCCGGGGCGATATGCCGCCGGTGAAACTGACCTGGTATGATGGGGGACTGATGCCGGAGCGGCCCGAAAGCATCGAACCGGGCCGCAGGATGGGTGACGACAGTGGCGGCGTGCTGTTTATCGGCGACCAAGGGATGCTGATGTGCAATACCTATGCCGCCAACCCGCGCCTGGTGCCCGAAACGCTTATGCAGGCCTACGATCGGCCGGAAAAGACCCTGGTCCGCACCGCCGTCAACCACGAGCAGAACTGGATTGAAGGTTGTAAAGGCGGTCCCACCCCGAACTCGGATTTTGAAATAGCTGTGCCCCTCAATGAAATCATCATTTTGGGGAATGCAGCCATCCGGGCACAGGAGGGGAAGAAACTGGCGTACGACGCGGAGAATATGAAATTCACCAACTCAGATGCGGCAACGGCTCTGCTCACGCGCGAAGCCAGGGCCGGATGGGAGCTAAAAATCTGATCAGTCGCGCATCATAACAACTCGTGACAGTGAGGATATGTGGCGGAAATCGACAGCAGGAGATTCGCATTCTATGGCTGATACAACAAAAAAACTGACACCCATAGGTAGTAAGCCTATTGATCGTGGGAAGTTTATCCGCTATTCGGCGGCCGCCGTAGGAGGCCTGCTGCTCTCGCCGAGGATAGTTCCCGGAAAGGCCTTGCTGCAGAAACGCCGGGGTGATCAGCTCAATATCGCACTGCTGGGCACCGGCGCCCAGGGCCAGGTGCTGCTCAACTCATGCCTGAAAATACCGGGGATACGGATAACCGCCGTATGCGATATCTGGGCCGCCTACAACCGCAGGCGCGTCAGCCGTTTGCTCGGGAAGTATAAACACGACCATCGCGTGTATGAAGATTATCGGGAGATGCTGGCGGCGGAAAAGGACCTCGACGGTGTTATCATCGCCACGCCCGATTTTTGGCATGAGGAACATACAGTGGCTTGCCTTGAAGCAGGCCTGGACGTTTACTGCGAAAAAGAGATGTCGAATACACTGGAGGGTGCTCGCCATATGGCCGAGGTTGCAAAAAAGACCGGCAGGCTCCTGCAAATCGGGCACCAGCGCCGCAGCAATCCGAGGTATATTCACTGCTACGAAAAACTCATCCAGGATGCTGGATTATTGGGCCGCATTACCACGGTTAATGGGCAGTGGAATCGATCCGTTCAGCCGGATCTGGGCTGGCCCAAAAAAGCAACTATTGAAAGCGCGGTCCTGAAAAAGTACGGCTTCGCCAATATGCGCCAGTTTAGAAATTGGCGTTGGTACAAAGGTATGGGAGGTGGACCGATCGTTGATCTGGGCTCGCATCAAATCGACATTTATAGTTGGTTTCTGGGCGCGCAACCCGTCAACGTAACGGCTGTGGGTGGCACCGATTATTATGAGCCCGCCACGCATGAGTGGTATGATAATGTTCAGGCACTGTACGAATACAAGACCAGCCAGGGCACCGTCCGGGCATTTTACCAGGTTATCACCACCAACCGTAATGGCGGCTATTATGAGACCTTCATGGGGGACCAGGGCACCCTGGAGATTTCCGAATCCTCCAGCCGCAGCGCGATCTATCGCGAAGACAGCGCGCCTTACTGGGATGGCTGGGTGAAAAAGGGGTACCTGAAATCGCCGGATGAGATTGAGACCGCTTCGGCAGGGGTGTTGGATGTCCGCGAAACACTGGCGCCTCCGGCCTACAGCCTGCCCGTTGAAATGAACGTGCCGTATCACATGCCGCACCTGGAAAACTTCTTTGCCGCCATTCGGGGCACAGCCGAATTGAACTGCCCGGCGGAGGTCGGTTACGAAACGGCTGTGACCGTCCTCAAGGCCAACGAAGCGGTGGCCCTAGGCCGGAAAATTGCTTTTAAACCGGCGGAATTCCGGATTTGAATGATGTCCGGATGGCGGCTCTTAAAAACATTCCCGCCCGAAAAATAGTGAGCTCGATTTCCGGTCTCCTGGACCGTGCTCGCTCGTGGCGCAGAACCGTTGCGGTATTCGGAACGCTCGCGGCGTGGTGTCTGCCGATGGCCCTGAGCCCCGCGAAAATTGTTGGCGCAGCGCGGACTGATGCCGATTCCGTTGCAGCGCCACCGCGTTATCCCCTGCTGGGGGACCGGGGCCTGTCCGGCATGGCTGCGCAGATTCACCTGATTGATCTGATTGATGGCATCGGTGAAAAAATTCTTCAGAATGATGAACTGCCTTTCCCGTTCTCAACCCGGCAGACTTGCAGTCCCTGCCATGATTACGCAACCATATCGATGGGCTGGCATTTCAGCGGCGGGAAACCGCATGTGGACGCAGGACGGCGCGGCCAACCTTGGATCTATGTCGATTCTCTCCTGGGGCTGCAATTGCCGCTGTCGAACCGCAATTGGCCCGGCGTGACCCGGCCGGCGGATGTGGGGCTGTCACGCTGGGATTTTCTGGCAAGATTCGGCGGGCTGATGCCGGGAGGATGGAGCGAGGACAGCTCGGCTGAGTCGGCCGGGTATAACCTGAACTGGCTGACATCCGGGGAACCCGAGGTGAACTGTCTGGCCTGCCACGACCGCTCCTTTAAACAGAATCGAGCTGAATATCACAGCCAGATGAGCAGAGGCAATTTTGCCTGGGCGACAACCGCGGCCAGCGGTCTGGCTGATGTGCAGGGCTCCATTGAAAACCTGCCGCCACTTTACGATCCGTATCTCCCGCGCCCGTTGGACGATCGAAATCAGAACCCTCCCAAAATAAGATTCCGGCCGGCCGTATTCAATGCCAGGAACAAAGTCGAGTTGAACCTGTCCCGGCGGATCAACAATGAAAGCTGCCTCGCCTGCCATTCAAGCCTGTACGCCAGTACCGGATCGCTCGATTTCGAGCCGCTGCATAGCGACATCCATATGAGCGCGGGGATGCAATGTGTCGACTGCCATAACAACGGTATCGACCATCTGATACTCCGGGGCTACGAGGGCGAAAAACGGAGCCGGGAGACCGCCAGTTGCCGGGGTTGCCACATCAGCCGGGCCGATGCAGTGGAACCGGCCGGTGACTTTGGCGCGCCTGAGCCCGCCCACGGCGGTCTGCCGGCCTCGCACCTGGAAAGGTTCAGCTGCACATCATGTCATTCCGGTCCGCTGCCTGAAGCCCAGCCCTTCCGCGTAAAGACTTCGCAGTCCCACGCTTTGGGAACCCATGCCGCAAGTCCGCTGGCCACGGCCATGCCGGCCATTCGCGGTCCCCTTTATCTGCCGGCTGAGGACGGAAAGATTACGCCGCAGTATGCGCTGTGGCCGGCCTTCTGGGGGCTGAGGAACGGGCAGGAAATCAAGCCACTGACTCTGCCTCAGATGGCGGCCTTGAAGGACGAACTGTCACCCTCCGACAGCACTTTGCCCGGCCGGTCCTGGCCCCGCGACGATGCGGATGTCATGCTGGCGCTGGCGGCGCTCAGGGAGCAGCTGCCCGCGGGCGGCGAGCCCGTTTATGTCGGTGGGGGATTGGTCACCACGCTGCGGGAACAGGGGACTTTAATCACCTTTGATAATCCCGCCAGCGAACCCTATACCTGGCCGATGGGCCACGCCACACGCCCTGCCAGGCAGGCGTTGGGAGCGGGAGGCTGCGGCGACTGCCACGCGAGCAGCGCTCCCTTTGTCCACGGAACAGTGGAGGCCGCCTCTATGGGCTATCCGCCCCGAGGCATGTTGCGGCCCATGCGTGCGATGCGCAGTGTAAGTGGCGTCTACACGCTGCTTCTGGAGGGGCTGATCTTTATGCGGCCGGGCCTGAAATTTGTGTTAATCCTGGGCGTTGTCTTTCTCTCGGCACTGGTCCTGATGGTGCTGCTGAATCTCCTGGGCAGAACCTTGAGCAGCTTTGCGCCTCAAGAAAGGGAGCAGTGAAAAGCCAGCTGGTGGAGCTGCTGATAGCCGCACTGGGACTGGCGGCGGTCCTGTTGCTGGGCGTCATCTTTTGGAAATATCGAAGGGATCTGGCGAATTCCAATCTCGGGGGACCGACAGCTGAAGGCAAAGTCACGTTCCTGCGCTCTACCGGGAACATGATACTTTTGCTAGCCGCTTTATCAGGTCTGCTGGGACTGACCGGTTTTTTGGCGATTCCGCTGGGCTATACCGGTATCAGAGACAGCCTGGTCCTCCTGCATACGATCGGCGGTGGCTTCTTCGTCGTGGTCCTGGTCGCATTCATTATTCCCCGGGCAACCGGCATGGGCCCGCTGGTCCGCAATGACCGGCAACCCGACACCGACACCGGCGGGTCAAATGACCGTTGGACGATTGTCTCCTTCTGGGGGCTAGTCACTCTCGGGCTCGTGCTGGTGGGCACGATCCTGGCGGTGCTGTCAGCCTCTGTTTCCCAGGCGGCGCAGGGCGGCTTGATTAACCTGCATTTACTGGCCGCATTCCTGTTTATATTGATGCTTGGGCTGTTTACCAGGGCGAAAAACCGGCCCAGCTGAATAGTTACAGGAAACGCGTGAAGACTAAATCTGACGATGGGACTCTTGATAAAATAAGGGAGCATACCATGCTGCGAAGCGCCCGTATTCTGACGGCTATTGTGTTGATGGGCAGCCAAATGGCATTGGCACAGGATAACCTGGTTCCGATCGCCATAGAGTTGCCCCAAGCGATGTTCATCGGCACCCCTCAAAATATACGGGTCCCGCAGCTGGAGAAACCGTTGGGCAAACCCCGGCCACCGTTTCTGGCGCCGGAGGGCACGATAAATCTGGCCCTGGGCAAGGCCGTCACCAGCACCGACGACTATCCCATTATTGGTGAACTGGAAATGATCACCGATGGGGATAAGGAGGCGGCGGACGGGAGCTATGTTGAGCTGGGGCCCTTTGTGCAACATGTGACGGTCGACCTCGGGCAACCCAGCGAGATATTTGCCGTGCTCGTATGGCACTATCACAAACAACCGCTGGTCTACTTTGACATAGTCATTCAAGTTGCCTCAGATTCCAGCTTCGCAGAAAACGTGGTGACCCTCTATAATAACGACCTGGATAACAGCGCCGGACAGGGGCCGGGGACCGACAATCATTACGTGGAGACCGCCGAAGGCAGATTGGTCGATGCCAAAGGCAATCTGGGCCGCTTTGTGCGCCTGTACAGTAACGGAAATACCAGTAACGACTTGAACCACTATATTGAAGTTGCAGTATACGGCAGACCGGTGGAGTAGTGCCTGACCGCAGGATATTCACCCTTTTGCTGGTGCTATCCATTCTGGCCGCGTTTGCAGCCCGGCTTCCAAATCTTGCTCGACGACCGATGCACACCGATGAAGCGGTGCATGCCGTTAAGACAGCCGAACTTCTGCAGGGGCGCGGTTTCCAGTACGACCCGCTCGATTACCACGGGCCGACGCTATATTATTCGGCGTGGCTTAACGCGCGGCTGCAGGGCGCCGACGACCTGCAATCGCTGCAGGTGCGGCACTTACGGCTGGTAACCGTCATCTATGGCAGCCTGCTAAGCATATGGCTTCTGGCGCTGTTTCGCCATTGGCGCCCGCTGGGACTCCTGGCCTCGGCGGCCCTGTTCATCATCTCGCCGCCACTGGTCTACTACAGCAGATATTATATCATGGAAACCGTGCTGCTGTTCTTCCAGTTGGGGTTTACCGTCGCTATTATGCGCTACCTGATAAAGCCGTCGGCGCGGTGGATGGTCATTGGCAGCGTCTGCCTGGGACTTATGTTCGCGACCAAGGAGACGGCCCTGCTGCTGGCGGCGGCGGCGAGCCTGGGCGTTGTGCTGGCTATCGGCATGGCTCCCGGCCGGCGGGAGCTACTCAAGCGGTTGCGAGCGGGCAGCCCCCGCTGGCATTTGCCTGCAGCTGCGTTGATAAGCGCCGCACTTTTTATGACGTTGATATCGAGCTTTGGGGCTCACCCGGAGAATATCGGCGCCTACTTCTCAAGTTTCGGGTCCTATTTGCAAAGCGGCTTCGCAAACCCGATTCATGCAAAGCCGTGGTATTACTACGGCAAAATGCTGATCTTTTCACAGTGGGGAGACGGCCCTGTCTGGAGCGAGATCCTGACTCTCGTCCTGGCAGTTTTGGGCGTCTATGGCCTCACCAGGGTGCGCCGGTCCAGCCAGGCGCCTGAGGCAGTCGCGAACCATTTTCTGGTGTGGAACACTTTGGCCCTGTTGGTGCTGTTCTCGTTGATCCCCTATAAAACACCCTGGAATATTCTGGTTTTATTGGGCGGCATGATACTTCTGGCCGGACAGGGCCTGGTGGTTGTATTGCAAGCTGTAAGCAGCACGCGCCAGAAAATCGTGACCGGCGCGTTGCTGCTTGGCGGCCTGGCTCACCTGGGTTGGCAGAGCGCTGCAGCCTCGGGAAACTATGCGGCCAGCCCGTTGAATCCCTATGTTTACGCCCATACGTCGCCCGATCTGCAACGATTGGTCACGCGCCTGCAGCACATTGCCAGGTCAGATCCCCGAGGGCACGATGTGCCCATTCAGGTCATCGCATCAGAGCACGATTATTGGCCCCTGCCCTGGGACCTGCGCGAATTCTCCCGCGTCGCCTGGTGGGCATTCATCGATACGACCGTGACGCCCGCCGATATCATTGTGGTCCGTACTACTGCCACAGACCGTCAATCCATGGAACGGAGCATCGAGAATTTCATCTACCGCGGATTTCCGCCGGGTCAAAAACATCTCTACTCGTACCTATTTGATGAGCCTGTCACTCTGCGCCCCGGAATCGGGTTATCAACCCTGGTGAAGCATGAAATTCTTGAACGGGCCGTCAGCGATATTGAGCCTTGACCCGTTCCACCGACAATAAACGTATCGCGCCCATACCGGGCCTGGTGTCGCACCGGGCTGAAGCAGGCCAATCGCCCGAAAACGCTGGTCGCTCTACCCTTAAATATTCCCAAAAGGCCATGGCCACTATTTACGAGTTGTTCCTGCAACACGAGGAGCCCACCTACGCTGCGCAAGCGGCGTCCGCCTGTTTTGCTCTGCTGCAAGAGATCGAACAGGAACTGAGCCGCTTTATCCCGGGCAGCGACGTGTCGGCCATTGCGGATCTCCGGCGCGGGGAAAAGATGGTGCTGGGGCCGCATACCTTTGCCTGCCTGACCACGGCTCAAAAAGTAGCCCAGGAAACCGGGGGCGCCTTTGATATTGCCTATCTGTCGAAACAGGAGGCGCCGGGCACGGAGCGATCCCCGGCTGAAGACCCGCTGTTCAGACTGGATGACGGGAATAGGGTGATCCAGAGCCAGACGGACCGGCTGTTGCTGGACCTGGGCGGTATCGGCAAAGGGTATGCATTGGATAGCATGGCCGAGACACTACGCGAGTGGGAACTTGACCAGGCCCTGCTGCAAGGTGGCCGCAGCTCGCTGCTTGCGCTGGGTCCTCCGCAGCATGCGGATGGTTGGGCATTGACCATCAGCCACCCGGACCAAGGCGTCGGCCAGCTCGCCAGCATCACGTTGGAAAATCAGGCGATGGGCGCGTCCGGAATCATGAAAGGGCCCCATATCAGAGCTCCGCTCGGCTCTGACAGTCCGGGAATTGGCCCGATTCGGGCAGCCTGGTCACTGGGGAAATCAGCGGCCGAGATGGATGCGCTATCCACCGCTGCCATGTTAGTCTCTGAGCCCATACTCGTTGCCTGCTGCCAACGGTTCGACTGCTCTGTGGCCCGGCTTGTGTCCGCACCGGCGGAAGCGGTTCCGGTCCCGGGAGACCAGCTACTTTTGTATGGCGCCCGGAGAGACCTATTTGTGCCGGTGTAGCCGGTTTTTACCTCGGCCACCGTAGAGATTATAGAGGATTCCCAATTCCTTGGCCATCTGGTAAATATTATCCCGCAGGCGTAACCGACTGTCCCGGTCACAGCGCCAGTCAACGGGAATTTCCCGAATCGTGAAGCCTCTCTGCCGCGCCATCAGGATGATGTCGAGATCGAATAGAAAGCCGTTCAAGGCGCACTCCTGAAATAGCGTTTGGGCAACCTCCCGGCTGTAAAACTTGAATCCGCACTGCGTGTCCGTGAGCTGCCCCGGAATGGGCAGTATCAAGCGCGCAAACCGTTGAAACAGGAACGACAGGATGCGCCGGGGTAGCGGTTGGCGCGCCAAAATGTTGCTGTCCGGCAACTTCCGCGAACCATGGACGATCTGACATGCGCCCCCGGCGATCAGCGCCCTGGCTCCCAAAATGAACTTCCAGGCGATATTTCCGCCACTGTCGGCGAACATGACAACGGTTCCCTGGGCAGCAAGCATGCCTTTGCGCACCGCATATCCTTTGCCGTAATGTTCATCGCTGGTCAGCACGACCAGGCTGATGCCCTCCGGTAGGCCTGCCCGGCCCCGCTCGGCGGCCTCCACAGAGCCGTCACTGCTCCCGTCGTCCGAAACCACTATTTCCGCGACGATCCCCTGACCATGACAGAACTCCGCAGCCGACTGGATATCCTGCAGAATCTTGTCCGCCTCATTCAGGACCGGTATCACGATGCTGAGGTCGGGCGGCAGATGGGTGCGGCTAGCTGGCATTCCCGATATCATTTTGGAATGTCAACCAGGGCGAGGTGTGCGTCCCTCTAATGGGCTCGATCCGCGCATCCCGGACCGTCCCGCCCAGGAAGGAAACAGTCGTTGTGGCGGCTCATTCAGGGCAACGGGCAGGATTTTTCTGAAGGCAGAAAAATCCGCAACGGCTAGTCATCGCCGATATTTTGGACCGGCGCAAAGTCGATATAGCGCAAAACCGAGTGGCTCTTCACATTGTCATTCCAGTTCTTGCGGTAATTTTCACCGTCCGCACTCTGCAGCCAATCCCGGAAGTCATCAGCGCCCTTCTGGGATTTCCAAAACGCCTCCAGAATATACCTGGGACGCTTCAGCGACCGGCGGGCGCGGCCGTAAGGATTTTTGACGCCATCCAGGAAGATCCAGGTTTTCCGCTCTTCGCAGCCAAATTCCTTGGCCTTACCGTACAGATTGGCATCCAACCAGTTGATGAACGCCTCATCATCGTCACGACTCTTGAGATCGAATATATGGACCAACCGTATCATCAGCCATCCTCCTTAGGTTCTGTTATGTTGCCCTCTGCGCTGGTGGAATTTACAGATTTATCAGCGTGTAGGCCGCCGCGACAGTGCCCACAGTCGCGCCACCATAGCAAATCACCGCGATGAGCAAGTTAAGGTGTTTGAGCTGCAATCCGTCATACAGAGTAAATCGGAAGCGGTGCGCCCAATGATAAAAGGAGAGCGATATAAGCAGAAACAGATAGGTTCGCGCCAGCGGATGCCGGGCCATTTGCAGCACATTTTCATAGTCGGGCGCAGCCAGCCAGCCCAGCGGGATGGCGAGGCCGTTGATGAACAGGGTGATGGGAATAAACAGCGCCGCCAGAGTTCCGCCAGCGCCAAATAGTGACCACCAGAACGGTTCAATTGTCCTTTTCATCATCCCACGATCACCTTCTCACCTGCCGCATCCGTCAGCCTGTTAAAGTAACCCAGAGCAAGGCCGCGGACATGCCGGCCCAGGCGGCAAAATTAAGGCCCGCAATCACTTTATCGGGCACTCGCCTGCCCCCCAATCTCAGCGACAGCGCCCGCGGGGCCAGGTTGAACCAGGTAATGCTGTGGTACATGACGAACACCAGACTTATCCCATGCAGGCTGATCGACAGCGGCGACTGCAACAACTCCAGAAAACGGCCGTAAGCCTCCGGCCCCATGCCCAACGCCCGCAGCTGGAGCAGATAGACCAGCGCATACCCGGCGACGAAAATGCTGGTCAGCTCCCGCAGGATGAAGCGGGCATGAATCCACCTCCGCACCCACCAGAAGATCGGCATCGGCGCCCGGTACCAGCGCGGATGGTAGGGCGTATGCTGCGGATTGGCGCTCATTTACTGCTCCAGGGCATGAGCAGATTCCGGTACCACTGCAACGTGCTGGAGACTTTGTACCGCTGGATCGCCGCCGCCGGATCGACATCCTTCGGACAGACTTCAGAGCATTCCCCCACCAGGGTACACTGCCAGATGCCCTCATCCGTATCGAGTACAGCGTTACGCTCCCCTGCGCCCTGGTCCCGGCTGTCCAGGTTGTACCTCTGCGCCAACGCAATGACGGCTGGTCCGGTGAAACCGGGCTCAAGGCCGTACACCGGACAGGCGGCGTAGCACAGCAGGCAGTTGATACACATGCTGAACTGTTCAAAGTCCGCCAATTGGGCCGGGGTCTGGAGATATTCGCCGTCCTCGAGCGGTTTCTCCTCATCGCGGATTATCCACGGTTTGACGCTTTCCAGCTTCTCCATGAAATCGGTCATTTCGATGACCAGATCGCGGACAACGGGAAAATTTTCGAGCGGCTCCACCCGGATGGGGCCGGGGAGCAGTGATTCGACGAATGTCGCGCAGGTCAGCCTGGCATCGCCGTTCACCATCATTCCGCAGCTGCCGCAGACCCCCATGCGGCACGACCAGCGATACGACAGGGTGCCATCGAGATGGTCCTTGATGTGGTTCAGCGCATCGAGCACGACCCAATCTTTGTGCACCGGCACCTCGTAAGCCTGATAGACAGGCTCAGTTTCCTCCTCGGGCCGGTAGCGGAAGACCTCCAGCGTTACCGTCTGCCCCGTGGCTGGCGTTTCCGACACATTGCCGGCAAGACTTTCAACGGCCATAAACACGCTCCCCTGGAGGCCACCGGGTAATCGTTACCGGCTGGTATTCAATGGCCGGCGCAGCGCCTGGCTGCCGCACCGCCAGACTGTGGGCCAGAAAATCGTCGTCGTCGCGGTCCGGGTAGTCCGTGCGCTGGTGGGACCCACGGGATTCCGTCCGCTGGCTGGCGGAGGCGAGGATCGCCTCGGCAACATCGAGCATATAAGATAGCTCGATGGCGGCCACCAATTCGGTGTTGAAGGTCCGGCTGCTATCGTCCAATCTGATCCCCTGTATGCGATTCTGTAGATTGCTGATTTCCTGAGCCGATTTCTGCAACGCTGCGTGGCTGCGATAGATGCCGGCCCCGCTCTCCATGGCCGTATGCATGCCCCGGCGAATTTCGGCCATCCTTTCACCTTTGCCGCCGCCGCTGCGGTACTGCCGTTCGATGCGCTCTACTTCTTCGGCCGCCTGCGCCGCAACGGCTGTCCCGTTGCCTTTTTGCCGGGCAGCATATTCCGCAGCCGCCTTGCCCACCCGGGCGCCAAATACGAGCAGCTCAGTGAGTGAGTTGGAGCCCAGCCGGTTGGCGCCATTAATGCTGACACAGGCAGCCTCCCCGGCGGCGAACAGGCCTGCCAGCGGCGTCGCGCCCATAATATCGGTATGAATGCCGCCCATCATGTAATGTACCACGGGCCGGACAGGAATGAGCTCCTTCACCGGGTCGATGTTTTCATATTTCAGGCACAGCTCGCGGACGAAGGGCAATTTCGAATTGATAATTTTCTCGCCCAGGTGGCGGATGTCGAGATTGACATAGTCCCCATAGGGACCCTGCAACGTGCGGCCTTTTTCCTGTTCCTTCACGAAGGCCTGTGAGAGCCGGTCCCTGGGGCCAAGCTCCATGGAGCGCAACACCGGCCGGGGCTCCGGCGTGCCCAGATCGTAATCCTGCAGGTAACGGTAGCCATCCTTGTTGAGCAGGTGCCCGCCCTCGGAGCGGGTGGCCTCGGTGATCAGTATGCCCGTAAACGGCAGGCCCGTGGGATGATACTGCACGAATTCCATGTCCTTCAGCGGGACCCCCGCCCGGTAGGCCAGCGCCATGCCATCGCCATTTTTGATGTTGGCATTGGTGGTGAACGGAAACACCTTTCCGCAGCCGCCCGTGCAGACTATGACGGCCTTCGCGCCGATGCCCTGAACCCTGCCGGTAGCCAAATCAATGGCCACGACCCCCTGGCAGCGTCCGTCGTCTACGAGGAGTTTCGTGACAAACCATTCGTCGTAGCGCTGAATGGGATCGTACTTGAGACTTGTCTGGAACAGGGTGTGCAGCATGTGAAAGCCGGTCTTGTCGGAAGCATACCAGGTGCGCTCGATCTTCATACCGCCGAAAGGCCGCACGGCCACCGACCCGTCAGGCTGCCGGCTCCATGGACAGCCCCAGTGCTCCATCTGCAACAGTTCCCGGGGCGCTTCTTTTACAAAAGCCTCGACAGCATCCTGATCCGGGAGCCAGTCGCCGCCGGAGATAGTGTCATAAGCGTGATCGTCCAGGCTGTCGTCCGGACTGATCACCGCCGCCGCGCCGCCCTCCGCGGAGACCGTATGGCTGCGCATGGGATACACTTTTGACACGACAGCCACGTTAAGCGCGGGATGGGTCTCCGCCACGGCAATGGCGGCCCTGAGCCCCGCGCCGCCGCCGCCCACAATCAGAATGTCGTGAGAGAGCATTTCCCTGAACTTAGCTGTTGCCGCCGTGTAGCATCGATATAATTCCCATGAGACGAAATGAACCACGCGATATTGTTGCGTTCGCCGGGAAATATTACCGCGCGAAATGATTAAGGCCAAGCACAAGCTTCCCTCTGGACCAGCTCAAATATTGCGATTCATCAAACTTAACCCGGTACCATGTATTGGGTTGCGAATATATCAGGAGGAGATTCATGTAGATTACTCTTTAAGCATGTCAATTCGACCTCCACAGGGTCTTCCCCAACGCCTTCAGCACCTGCGCTACCTAGCGCTGCGACCTGCCCGAAGTGTGCCCAGGTATCCTGGGTGGTTTACAAGCGGGGGAGTCGTAATGTTGAAGGCTGGAACACCCTGTCGGCCGGTAAATTTAACGAGTGGACTAGATTCGGGCTACGCTACTCACTGCGGGGTTCGTCATCAATCATTGAGCAATGGATTTTCAGTCCGACGCACTCCCGACGTGAAAGCGGGTATCAAGTACATAAAACAGGGACAATCCGAGGAGGGGATTCAGAAAACAAAATCGGTGAGGAGAAAGAAGGAGAGGAGGGGCAAGAAATAGGGAGAAAAAAATCAATGACGGCACTTGGCTTCCTATCGCAATAGGATAATCCATGGAAGGAATCGTCTAAATTCAAGGGATGACAATGGTACCACCATCAAATATTACAGAGGAGTTAGATGCATCAATTACTAGCGTTCTGCCACCACTTTCCGAGAGCGAATTGGAAACCGACCAAACGTATCTATTAACCTCACCATAAAAGAAGTAAAATCTCAAAGTCCAGGGGTATTCGCCTTGCTTAAGGCCATAGGTTATTGCTGCTTGGACAACCCTCTCTGGAGTTGCGTCAAATGGCATGCCTAATTCTGGATTAATTACTCGATTAGTAACTCCTTCTGTTCGCACGGGAATTCCTATGGTATCTTGAAATGTTGCAACGATTTTCTTGGTCACAAAGTCACCTATTGTGATTTCATAGAGGTAGGCCACAACATACATCTCACTTGTTATTTCGGATCTTGCCCCTATTGGGATAATTTGATTGATGTAAAGGGTGAAATGGTCGGAAAAATAATTTAGCCCAAAATTCTCAACCAAGTATTCATGAGATTTTACCCTTATTGAATCTGGCGCTGAATCCCAACCGGTCTGACTCGGTCCTGGATTCTGGGCAAAGACCTTGTAGCTATATCCATTGTAGACCTTGACATCAGAATCATCCTCAACTTCTGTCAAGGTCGAAGTTTCGTCCTGCGAACACGAGGCACCGAAAAAGCAACATGCTAGGAGAAAAACGAGAGTCTTCGACATATCTTGCTTCAACTTGTATCCCAACTCTACCCCAAAAGTAATTTCTGATAGTTATTGTCTTGAAGTGTCATTTCTTTGGCTAATTAGGTTAATTATACATATTATATTAATCACGATTGAATATCAAGGTATTCCAAGGAATACTGCTACAGTACCCCGAAAACTCGAAAGGGCTGTGGTTTCCCACAGCCCTTAGCACATTTCTGTATGAGAGCTAGTCTCTAATCCGAGATATCAATCGCCTGATGCACTGGCTTACCTTGAGCGTCCAACCAGGAGAAAACAAGTACCTGGCGGTCCTCACCCTCAATGCTAGCCGTTTGCAGGGTGATGGTAATCGTCTCCGGCTCAAGCTTCCAGATGGCACCCGATACACCGTCAATGATCCAACCGCCAATCCCACCGTTCAGCAGATTCCAGAACGTCTTTGGGTTGATGGACTTCGCAAGGTGGACCTGCTTGGTTTTGTGGCCTTCAAGCGTCACATCGATGATGTACTCATTCTTTCTTTTCAAATGAGCCTGTGCCGGCGTCGTGCCGGAAAATACCTCGATGCCGCCTGTGGTCTTAATCACCACCTGCGCCCCGGCAGGGCTTGATGATATGGATATATCCTGGCTATCTGTGGATAGGATGTAGGCGCAGCCGCTGGCTAACGTGCCTACTAGGATAAACAGTACACTGAGTTGTCTCATGGTTTCCCCCGTCGCTTGTTGATTTGAGGCGGAGGCTCGCTGAGCCTATCACCCCGTGTTAGTCAAGTCTTCGGAGGGGTACAAAATCCCCCCTGAAGGACTCGGGCATCTATGCTAGTAGGTACCATGAGACATCCGTTAGGACATGTTCAGGGGGGAAGAATTTCCCGCCCGGAGCCGTCACTAAACGGATGACGATTCAAAAACGAGTAAGGAAAACTGGGCAGGAAATTGCCTAACGATGACCGGTTTTGAGGTGTCGATGGTATGGTTCAGAGGAAGCGTCAATTAAACCTAGGAAACGCATCATGTCGCTCTTAGTTTTTAGCCCCGAATGTCCAAATGGCTCCCAAGACCTGCGCCCCTGCGTCATCGGGTGAATCGGGATAAAAAAAAGGACCGTGATGTCTGCTGCCGCACATAAACATCTCCACCTGATTAAGGGCACTCTGACCCGCAACCATCTGCCCCTGCTGCTTCATGCCCTGCTGGTGGGACTCTTATTGAGCGTGCCGGGATCAAACTTGAGGGGTGGATCGACCGGTAAAATTGCCGGTCTTGTTCAGGACGTTTTGACGGGCGAGGGTATCGCGGGCGCAAATATAATTATCGAAGGGACCTATTTGGGTGCGGCCACCGATGCAGACGGTTACTACGTGATCCTGAACGTTCCGCCGGGTATCTACGTTGTACAAGTCACCGTGACCGGTTACACCATTGAGCCACGCGGAAGTGTGCGCGGGGTCAACGCTCTGCGGGAGTTTTTGACCGGCCCGATTTTTACTCCGAACCGGGGCGGGTCATCGTTGGGGTCTCGCTCGGCTTTAATAACTCCAGAGAGCGTACTAAATAATGACCGGATAAATCGTGCGATCAGGGAGCGTAACAGTTCAGGAATTGATCATGCGGGGCCATGAACCGCCATCCATCATGCCAGGGGAAGACCTGCGCACAGGGGGCCGGCGCCGATCCCCGTCCTCTTCTGTTCCCGCCAGGGACAGCGCGCTGTATCTGCCCTATGGGAGCCGGTTCAGCCCGAGCCGTTTGATGCCGGGCCTGGCATTTCTGTTTGTTATGACCGGCGTCCTTTTAGCTCAAGAGCCCTACGGCGACCCGGCGTGGAAAAAACGGGGCATTATGGATGGCAACCTGGTGCGCACCATTTTTTATAATCATGGTGAAGTGGCCGAAAACCCCTTTCAGCCGTCCGGTGAGTGGCCCAAGGGCAGTGGTCATGGCTATCTGGATGGCGTCGCCCCGTGGGTCGCCGCAGAAGTGGTCGATATTCATGGAAACACGATCCATCCTCTGGAAGCCAATTACCGGGAAGACGTTGACAGAGATCCCGTCACTGGCAAAGTGTGGGGCTGGCAGCCCCTTCCGGGATATGTGAATCTCGATCAGGACTCCCCTGCATTGAGCAATGATCCCGGCTCGTGGCCCCGGCGCTGGCCGGACCAGCCCGACTGGTATGACCGGGAAACCGGCGCTGCCTTCTGGAACGGATTTTTCGGCAGGGGAGTTAAAAACGCCGATCTGGAAACGTACTTCGTGATGGACGATGCCTTCGATAAGGAGTTTGCCTTCTTTCCGGATAGTACTGACGCGGACCGGGGCGGCCTGGGGCTGCGGGTGGGCGTGCGGGGCTTTCAATGGTCGCATGTGCTGGCTGAAGACGTGATTTTCTGGCACTACGATATCAAAAACATCGGCACCACCGATTACGAGAAAGCGTTATTCGGGATGTACATCGATTTTGGCATCGGTGGTAACGAAGATTCTTTCGACGATTTTGGTGAATACGATCCCATACGCGATATCACTTACGCCTGGGACGGCGATGGGCTTGGCAATACCGGCTGGAGCCCCGTGGGAATGGCCGGTTATGCCTTTCTCGAGAGCCCGGGCAATGGCGACACCTATTTCTATGACGAGTTCGGCACATTTTTGGATATGCAGCCGGGGGACGGGCTGGATAACGATGCCGATGGTCTGATTGACGAAAGCAGAAATAACCCCCGGGGTGAGTATGTTTTCGGCCCTGTGGGTATCTATAATAACGGCGAGGATAAATGGCACTGGGAAGGTGATGAGAATGGGAACTGGGGCAGTTTTACCGATGTCAATGGAAACGGAACCTGGGACGAAGGGGAACCGCTGAATGATGATCTGGGCGCGGACGGCGTGGGACCCACCGATGAACAGTATACCGGTCCCGACACCGGTGAGGGTGACGGCATGCCCACCGATGGCGAGCCGAGCTACAACCAGACCGATAAGGATGAATCCGACCAGATCGGCTTAACGAGCGTCAAAATATTTAATCTGCATGCCTTTGACCTCAATGACGATGAGCCCA
>SCKJ01000004.1 GCA_004124875.1 Fidelibacterota bacterium
TGCCTGGGATAACCAGGAGGAAGGTGGGGATGACGTCAAGTCCGTATGTCCCTTATGCCCAGGGCTACACACGTAATACAATGGTCGGTACAAAGGGCAGCGATACCGCGAGGTGGAGCAAATCCCATAAAACCGGCCCAAGTTCGGATTGTAGTCTGCAACTCGACTACATGAAGTCGGAATCGCTAGTAATCGTGGATCAGCATGCCACGGTGAATACGTTCCCGGGCCTTGTACACACCGCCCGTCACGCCATGGAAGCCGGTAGCGCCCGAAGCCAGTGGCCCAACCCCTCGGGGAGGGAGCTGTCGAAGGTGAGACTGGTAACTGGGGCGAAGTCGTAACAAGGTAGCCGTACCGGAAGGTGCGGCTGGATCACCTCCTTTCTAGGGAGTAATCCCGGACTTGTCCGGGATATGGTCGAACACTTGATCGGCGTTCCGCGCGCTCGCTCTTCTTGCATTGACATGTGACATGGTCTTTTCGTGGGCTATTGCTACCGAACCGCGATCTATACTCCGGGCCTATAGCTCAGGTGGTTAGAGCGCACGCCTGATAAGCGTGAGGTCGATAGTTCGAGTCTATCTAGGCCCACACATCGGAGCTGACGAGCGATAGTCTGCACATGGGGCTATAGCTCAGTTGGGAGAGCGCCTGGTTTGCAACCAGGAGGTCGCCGGTTCGATTCCGGCTAGCTCCACAGTGTCCAGGTACGTATGGGCAGTTATTTGAAATTGTGAGAACCACGCTGTGCATCTAAGATGCTATGAGGAGCGAGTCATACAAGACTTGTTCAAGATAATAAGGGCGTGCGGAGGATGCCTCGGCATATGAAGTCGATGAAGGACGTGTTAAGCTGCGATAAGCTTCGGGTAGGCGCAAACAGCCTTTGATCCGGAGATTTCCGAATGGGACAACCCCTCCCGGGTTATGCCGGGAGACTCCCACCTGAATACATAGGGTGGGTAGAGACAACGGAGTGAAGTGACACATCTCAGTAACTCCAGGAACAGAAAACAACCGTGATTCCCTCAGTAGCGGCGAGCGAACGGGGAAGAGCCTAAACCTTGGCCGTGCCAAGCCTGCAAGTTTTGCGGCCAGGGGGTAGTGGGATGCAGATAGAGAGGATTGCAGTCCTTTCGACAAGTCAAAAATTCAGTGGTTAGGAGAAGCGCCATGGAAAGGGCGGGCCAGAGAGGGTGATAGCCCCGTAACCGAAAACGACTGAACTTGTTGATCTGCACACCCAAGTAGGGCGGGACACGAGAAATCCTGTCTGAATCCGCCGGGACCACCCGGTAAGGCTAAATACTCTCATATGACCGATAGCGGATTAGTACCGTGAGGGAAAGGTGAAAAGTACCCCTGGCGGGGAGTGAAATAGAACCTGAAACCGCATGCCTACAAGCGGTCAGAGCCAAACCTACGCTTCGGCGTAGTTTAGGGTGATGGCGTGCCTTTTGCATAATGAGCCAGCAAGTTAACCTGTGTTGCAAGGTTAAGTCCGTTTCCGGACGTAGCCGTAGGGAAACCAAGTCTGAATAGGGCGATTGAGTAGCATGGGTTAGACCCGAAGCCGCGTGATCTTACCATGGCCAGGTTGAAGCCTCAGTAAAATGAGGTGGAGGACCGAACCGACTGAGGTTGAAAACTCAGCGGATGAGCTGTGGTACGGAGTGAAAGGCTAATCAAACGCGGTGATATCTGGTTCTCCCCGAAATGCCTTTAGGGGCAGCCTCGGGCTAGAATGTCGTGGAGGTAGAGCACTGAATGGGCTAGGGGGCTTACCCGCTTACCAAACCCAATCAAACTCCGAATGCCATTGACATGTTACCCGGGAGTGAGGCAGTGGGCGATAAGGTTCATTGCCGAGAGGGAAACAACCCAGACCGACAGCTAAGGTCCCTAAATCAATGCTAAGTGATAAAGGATGTAGGTTAGCAGAGACAGCTAGGAGGTTGGCTTAGAAGCAGCCATCCTTTAAAGAAAGCGTAATAGCTCACTAGTCAAGGTAACCTGCGCCGATAATTTCCGGGACTAAGCATTGTACCGAAGCTTCGGATTTGCGCCTTCGGGCGTAACTGGTAGGGGAGCGTTCCATTAACCTGCGAAGGTGGACCCGCGAGGGCTGCTGGAGGAGATGGAAGTGAGGATGCTGGCATGAGTAGCGATAAACTCGGTGAAATTCCGAGTCACCGAAAGCCTAAGGTTTCCTGAGTAAAGCAAATCTGCTCAGGGTTAGTCGGCCCCTAAGTTGAGGTCGAAAGGCGTAGACGATGGGAAACGGGTTAAATATTCCCGTACCACTGGAGAACCGTTTGAACGAAGGGGGGACGCAGGAGTGAACGGCCGGCCAGGTTTTGATTGTCCTGGTTTAAGCACGTAGGGAGTCATGGTAGGCAAATCCGCCGTGGCAATTCTGAAATGCGAATAGGAGGGCCTAGCCCACAAACCGGCCTTAATCATGCTGCCAAGAAAAGCCTCTAAGTGAGGTGATCCAGTGACCGTACCGTAAACCGACACAGGTAGGCGAGGAGAGAATCCTAAGGTGCTCGAGAGAATTCTGGCTAAGGAACTCGGCAAATTAGCCCCGTAACTTAGGGAGAAGGGGTGCCCCAACTCTGTTGGGGCCGCAGTGACCAGGCTCAAGCGACTGTTTACTAAAAACACAGGTCTATGCTAAGTCGTAAGACGATATATATGGACTGACACCTGCCCGGTGCTGGAAGGTTAAATGGACGTGTCATCCTGCTTGCAGGGGCAGCACTGAAATGAAGCCCCAGTAAACGGCGGCCGTAACTATAACGGTCCTAAGGTAGCGAAATTCCTTGTCGGGTAAGTTCCGACCTGCACGAATGGTGTAACGATTTGAGCACTGTCTCGGCCAGAAACTCGGCGAAATTGTAGCGTCGGTGAAGATGCCGGCTACCCGTGGTGGGACGGAAAGACCCCGTGAACCTTTACTATAGCTTGACATTGGGTTTTGATTCTGCACGTATAGGATAGGTGGGAGGCTGCGAAGCTCCGGCGCCAGCTGGGGTGGAGCCATCCTTGAAATACCACCCTTGTATTGTCGGAATTCTAACCATGCGCCTTGAATCAGGCGTTGGAACAGTGTCTGGTGGGTAGTTTGACTGGGGCGGTCTCCTCCCAAAAAGTAACGGAGGAGCCCTAAGGTTCCCTCAGCACGGTTGGTAATCGTGCGTAGAGTGCAAAGGCATAAGGGAGCTTGACTGCGAGCCCGACGGGGCGAGCAGGTGCGAAAGCAGGGCTTAGTGATCCGGCGGTTCCGTGTGGAAGGGCCGTCGCTCATCGGATAAAAGGTACTCCGGGGATAACAGGCTGATCTCCCCCAAGAGCTCACATCGACGGGGAGGTTTGGCACCTCGATGTCGGCTCGTCGCATCCTGGGGCTGAAGAAGGTCCCAAGGGTTGGGCTGTTCGCCCATTAAAGCGGCACGCGAGCTGGGTTTAGAACGTCGTGAGACAGTTCGGTCCCTATCTACCACGGGCGCAGGATATTTGAGGGGCGTTGATCCTAGTACGAGAGGACCGGATTGAACGAACCGCTGGTGTACCAGTTGTCTCATCAGAGGCATCGCTGGGTAGCTATGTTCGGCCGGGATAAGCGCTGAAAGCATATAAGCGCGAAGCCCTCCCCAAGATAAGATATCCCTTCCCGGCTTCGGCCGGGACTGAAGATTCCCTGAAGACCACAGGGTCGATAGGCCACAGGTGTAAGCGCAGTAATGTGTTCAGCCGAGTGGTACTAATTAATCGTGAGGCTTGAACAGACTTTTTTGAGTCGCACCTCAAGCATTATTTGCACAGCGTGTTCTCCAATTTATTCTTCCGGCGGCCATAGCGTAGGGGAAACACCCGATCCCTTTCCGAACTCGGCAGTTAAGCCCTACTGCGCCGATGGTACTGTCCGCTAACGCAGGATGGGAGAGTAGGTCGTCGCCGGTCTTTATTCAAGGGCTCCGAATGTTGTCTGTTCGGGGCCTTTCCTTTCTCCTTAAATATTGATGCCATTTGTGACCTCCGATACATTATTTCTCCTATTCACTGCTTAACATATCTAAAATCCGGAGCTGCGCTGAGACTTCGCGCTTCCCATGACCCTTTCAGCATGGGCGGCGAGAAATCCGGAGATGAAAATTAAGGAATGGTCTTATGAAAATATATGCCCGATCTATAGTTCTTTTCCTTCTGCCGGCAAGCTTGGTAATGGGCCAGCCAAGCGTGACGCTCACCGGCAGCTTCAGGAATTTCGTCACTTTTTATGTCAGTTCCATCGATCTGACCACCTTGGAAAGCGATGTGGAAATATTCAACTACCGGCTCTCGGCCAGCGAATACCCCGTTGAGGTTACCATCACATTCGACATCCTCATCAACTCCCCGGCGCTGGGATTATCCTTCAACAATAAATTTGCCCACATAGTCACCTACCCCTTTTTCCTGTTCGGACCTATCCAGATCAAAAGTACCGACTTGAAAGACCCACCCGACCCCATTTACTATACCGAAGGCGACGCCATCGGTGGCTCTGTCGAGTTTGAAATAGATGTGATAAATACCATCCTGGATGACGATACGTTTGAAAAAACAGTTATGATGAACCAAATTATTCAGTCAGGCCGCCTGCCCGACGGCACTTACCGCTTTGATCTGTCGGTCTCCGTTGCCGGCGGCGGCACCGGCGATGCCATCAGCGAATCGATTATCGTCTCCAACCCGGTCAGTCTGGAACTGGTCAGTCCCGGCGGCCTGCTGGAGGACACCACCGCCAACATCATCAGTACCAGCTACCCCTTCTTCCAGTGGCAGTCCGATCCGTGCGCGTTATGCGATTACCTGGTCCGCGTGGCCCAGTACAAGGCAGATGAACACAGCTCCGTTGAAGATGCCATCGAAGACCAGACCGTGTTGCCGCTCCGGCAGGCAGATGAGTTTTACAATCCCGATGGCAACAGCACTTCTTTCCAGTATCCCTTTTCGGATGCCATCGACTTGGTACCTGGATTGGTATACGTCTGGCAAGTGAAAAAAATTATTCCAACGACAGCGGGCGATCAGGAGATCCTGAGTTTTGTCAATGTTTTCAAAATTCTGGATCCCACGGCCATATCGACTGGTGGAGGAACAACTGATGATCCCATAGCGGATGCGTCGCGAAACCCGGTGCTCGGTTTTCTGCTGACCGCCATGGGGGACGATCAATTTTCAGCGCTCTTTAATACCGGGGGGGAATTGGACGGCTTTCGTCCCACTGATGTGATCAGCATTAATGGCGTCTCGGCTGAAATCAGTGACCTGACCGATCTGGCGGCAGAGCTGGGGCAGGGCGATGCCACGATTATCAGTGTGGAGGTGGAGTAACATGCGGCGATCCATACATACTCTCGTTTTAGCCCTGGTGTTATCGGCGGCCCTGTTTGCCCAGGACAAAGTAGCCCTTGCGACCAAGGTGGCTGGACAGGTGACCCTGACAAAAGGGGACGTCCCAGCCATCCCCTTAAAACGCGGCACTATGTTGGGCACGGGGGACAAGATCATTACCGGATCCGATGGCATCGCGGTGCTCGTGTTCATTGACGATCGAACCATACTGCGCATTCAACGTAACACCATCCTGGATTTGGAGCTCCGGCGGTTGGCCACGGGCATTGACAAACAAATCAATATGCAGTTCGGGAAGTTGAAAGCCGAAGTGGCCGAACAGCGACAGGGGCAGTTTCTGATAGCGACTCCGACATCTGTGGCGTCCGTCAAAGGCACCGAATTCTGGGCCACATCCGACCCGATTACGGGGGACATTTTCCTCGGGATTTCGGGATTGATTGAAGTGCAGAACCTCATCAGCAACGAAGTGATTGAGGTGGGCGGCGGTCAGGTGGGCACTTCCACCCCCGACGGCGAAACTAGCGTCACCGTGTATGTCCTGCTGGTCGGAGACCTGATCACCGTAGCGGACAATTTGTTGACCATGGAAGCCACCGAAATTGGCGAAGGAGGCGAGTCATTTAATGGTAGTATCGCTCTGAATGCCTCCACCAGCTATGCTGGACCGGCAGCATCGGTAGGGGTCAAGGCCACCGTATCCGGCACACTCAATGACGATGGGTCGGTTACGGCCATCCAAGTCGAGATTCAGGAGGTAGACGACGCTGTCGAAGAGGAGGCTGAGGATCAGTCTTCGACCGGGTCAGGTGGAGATGACGGTGAACCTGCAGATGGTGGCGAAGATGGCACCGGCACCAATGAACTCCGTATTCAGCTCGAAGATGCTAATGGTGATATTAAGGAAGTCATTATTATATTTGACTGACTTTTTGGCCAGCCGGATATTCGGCCAAACCTAATTTTTAAGAGAGGCACATATGTTTAGAGTGGGCATACTCAGGGCGCGGCGCATCCTGTCAGGGGGGTTACTCGTAGCGGGAACTCTGGCGGCTCAGGGATTTCAGACGGGGCCGTTGCTCCATCAGCGGCCATCAGTGGCCGTGGCCCATGAGCCGCTCACCTTGGAGATCATTCTTGATCTGGACGATGCAAACGTGCAGCTGGCCGATATCTATTTTCGTCTGGCCGGACAGACAGCCTTTGCCGTATCGCCCATGTCTACCACCGACGGCGCGCTCTATTTCGGCACCATACCTGCCGGCGATATCATCGCAGGGGAACTGGAGTACTACTTTGCCCTGACCCTGGACGATGGCACCCTGCTGGCCTTCCCCGAAGTGGAACCGACCCTCAATCCTGTCATTGTGCCCATTATCCCCGGTCAGGATTTTCAGCCCGACGCAGTGGGCGAACTGGCCGCGGCGGACGTGCAGCAGGTGAATGCGGACATTCTCATTCTTGCTCCCGAGCCGGACAACACTTTTCTTCCTGAAAATGTGGTGATCGCAGTCTCGCTGTTTAACGTCGCCAACGTTGATGTTGCCACCATACAACTGATTGTTGATGGGCGCGATGTGACGAACTTGGCCGAAATCAGCGCCGACATTGTGGCCTATACCCCAGCCGGGTTATCCAACGGCGCGCACCGGGTGGAGGTGCGGTTGAGCGACCTGTCCGGCGCCATGATCCGGCCCGTCTCGTGGTCATTCAATGTTACCCGCAAGGTCACTGCATCGACGGAATTTGCTTTTAAGCAGTCGGGTCGCGCAACGCTGGGCTCCCGTACGGACGAAATCGAGGGGGCCAATCTCAGTGTCCAGGTAGCCCGTATATCTTATCGCGCGGGCTGGAATTGGCTGAAGTTTCGCAGCAATATAAAGCTTTCCACGAATGAAGATGCTTTTAAGCCCGCCAGGAACCGCTATAAAGCCGAGATCGAGCTTCCGCTTCTGAAAATTGGTGTGGGCGACGTAACCCCGCGCACAAACCGGTTTGCCCTCGATGGAAAACGGGTCAGGGGTTACCTGGTGGATATAGATTTGAAGTACCTCAAACTACAGGTCGCGCAGGGGCAGCTTGACCGGACCAACCAGGGCCGCGATAATGAAGCATACGCGGTCACGAACTACCTGCAAACCGGCTTTGGTGACACCGCTAATTATACCATCAATATTTCCCGCGACAATTATGGTTTCCGCCGGGATGTCACTGCCGTTCGTGCCGGTCTCGGTTCGGGCCGGGTGTTCGAATGGTCGTTCAGCTACCTCAAGGCCAAGGACAATGTCACCTCCGTCGACAGCGTGCTCGATGACGGTAAAATTCTCATTACCGACAGCACCTTTGTCGCCCGATTTTTTGACGACTTCCTGGTCGAGGATACAGTGAACCTGGCCCTTGTTACGTTTGAGCAGCTCCGCACGAAAGCGTTGCAGAACAGCAGCCTCAACTACGTCCTGCCCTCAAAGGATTGGGAGGATGCCAGGCCCAAGGATAACATCGTCATCGGCTCGGACATTTCCCTGGCCCTGAACCAGCGCCGCATCGTGCTGCAGTCGGGGTTTGCCTTCAGCATGCTCAACACCAATATCTGGGACCCGGTACTGACCAAGGATGATCTCGACACTTTTGCCCCTGGGGACACGACGGAAAATGACAGTATCCTTGATTTCATTGCCATTGATGATATACCCTTCGATCCTGCGGACTATGAAGACATCTTCCATATGAACTTGAACATGCTGCCACTGGTGCCGATAGATCCCACGCTGGCCCTAGACGATCCATTGCAGGCCATACTGAAGATGCCCTCCATGGCTTATCACGCTTCCGCCAAGTTCAATTACCTGCGGAATTTTATCACCCTCGATTATCAGCAGGTGGGGCCTGAGTTTAATTCTCTGGGCAACCCTAACTTGCAGAAAAATGTCCGTATCAGAACCATCTCCGACCGTATCAGGATGTTCAAGAACAAACTGTTCATCACCGCCTCATTCCGGACCACCGACGATGATATTGTGAAGCTGGAGGGCGATCCCATTACCTCCACGGAGACCCTCATGTTCTCCGCGGCGCTAAACCTGGGTGTGGGGTTGCCGGGAATTAATGTGAGCACCCGCTCCCTGGTGCGCAAAAACGGCGTCACCGCTCTCGACACCCTCATTTCCGTGGATTCCCTCGGAGCTTCGGTGATATCCGGCTTCAGGGACACGCGTGAGAATACCGTCACCAACAGTCTGAACTTGGGGGTCAACTATCGTTTGGCACTCCTGACCACCACCCATGATCTGAGTGTGACGATCAGCAATACGCTGATTACGGACGAACTGGCTGGAGACCGTGATTTCGATCCGGCATATCGGTCGCCTTCGGCCAGCTCAAACGTTACCGCAATTTCGGTGCAATCCACCCTTTCGCCCAGGCTGCGCACGAGCCTCACATTCTCCACCAATCAATCGGAGTTTGGTGCAGGTGATGATTTATTCGTGGTGAGCGAAGCGGGGGACACCACCATCACCGGTCCCGGATTGATCGCGCAGGATTTGCTCAGCATCGGGTTGAGCGGCACGTTGCGGCTGATGAACCGGCGGCTGACGCTGCGAGCCGGTGTTAACCTGATCAACGGCAACACTGACCGGAGCATAAGCGCCCTGGCTCCGCCGAACTTTAGCCGAACGGGCATTAAAACCGGCATTGAATACACCATCATCGAGAATTTGCGGCTGGTCGCCTCCTATGAAGCGCGATCCCGGTCGCTTGAGAAGTCGGCGCGGGCGAAGGCGAGCACCGCGCTCAGCTCAGTATTGGCGTTGAACCTTAATTACGTATTTTAACTTCACCTCTTGCCTGAGTTGAATATAAGGAAGTTATTTGCTGATCACGCGGCGGGTCTGGCGTGGACCGGCGCGTCCATCGTCCTCACCTTTTTCCTGCATTACATCGGCCTGTTCAATCTCCTGAACTACAAAGTCTACGATTTTGCGTTTGCGCAGGTCCGGGGCCCGCTGGCGGGATCCACCGCGCGCTTCCCCATCAATCGCGACAGCCTCAAGGTCGTGATCGTCGACGTCGATGACGAGTCGTGGCGGCTGGTGCCGTTCAAGTGGCCCTATCCGCGCGAGGAGGTGTGGGCGCACGCCATCCGGAATCTCACCGATGCCGGCGCAAAGGTGATCGTTTTTGATATCGAGTTCGACTCTCCTGACTTCAAGTCGGATTACCTTGAAAAATTCAATTTGACCGGCGCCATTGCGAATTTCCGCCACGGAGATGAAGTTTTGGCGGAAGCTATCGTCTATGCCCAGGCCAGGGGAACCCGGGTGGTGATGGCCTCGAAGCTCGTTACGGAACCGACCCGCTTTCCGCCGCAGTACATTGCCACTCCCGTGAGCCGGATTATGACGGCTGACCCTGAAACCGGCCTGACCAATGAGATCAAGGATTTCGATGGTGTCACCCGCAAGTATGCCATGTTTTACGAGCTCAACCAGGAGCCCGGCACCTGGTACCTGCCCCTTGGGCTGAAGGCGCTCAAGGAGTACTGGGGTTTGGCGGACTCGACCCTGCCCGTGATTGATATGGATAACCTGGAAGTGCGCTATGGTCCTGCCACCATCAAGACCTACGGCCGCAACGCTTCCTATCTGGTCAATTTTTACGGCCCGGCATCAGGGAGCTCGTTGCCGGGCGAAGACGCGTGGAAAACATTTGACCGCTATCCGCTGGCCAACATCTTGGACGATGCCAGTTTTGATCTCGCCCCCATTGAAGAAGATTCAGACTGGATGGATTTTTTCAAACTCGACGGCGACCTGTACGGCTTTTTGGGCGAGAGTCCCTTTCTGAACAAAATCGTCCTCATCGGAGTATCGGTCAACATCCTCCTCGACGTTAAATCAACGCCGTTTTACAATTATGCCGGGCTGGCACAGCTGATGCCGGGAGTGGAATACCACGCCAACGCCGTTCAGACGGTGCTCGATGGCAACTACATTGAAGTCCTTGGCGGCACCATCGAACTGACCCGGCATTCATGGAGGGCGCATCTGGGTATGATCATCCTGGTGGCGCTACTCACCTTCCTGGTTACCGTGCGGCTCTCACCCATTGGCGGGGGAGTCGTTGCAATGGTTGGTGTGCTGCTCTACCTCGATGTCGCGCTGGGCCTGTTTACCGCCGACATGTTCTGGCTCCCCAAACTGGCCGGGGTAACCCTCCTGCCACGAGCTTTGGTGCTGGCAGCGCCCAGCCTGTTCACCATCGATGTTCCGGCCCTTGGCGCCAGCCTGTATGTGCCGGTCATACCGGGGATTGCCTCCATTATCCTGACCTACGGCTCCATTGTCATCTACCAGTACCTCCTTGAGCAGAAGGACAAGCATTTCCTGAAGGATAACTTCAGCACCTATATATCGCCCGAGCTGATCGATCAGATGTTTGAGGAGAAATCCATGCCGGAGCTGGGCGGCGAATCGCAGCTGCTCACGGCTTATTTTACCGATGTGGCCAGTTTTTCCACGTTTTCCGAAGCGCTTTCGGCTTCCAGGCTGGTGGAGTTGCTGAACGAATATCTTACGGTCATGACGGATATTCTGCTGGAGCAGCAAGGCACCTTGGACAAGTATGAAGGGGATGCCATCATCGCTTTCTTTGGCGCGCCCCTGCGCTTTGAGGACCACGCTTACCGGGCGGCCATGGTAGCGCTTGACATGCAGATGGCGCTGGGCGAGCTCCGGAAAAAGTGGAACGATGAAGGCGACAAGTGGCCCGATATGGTCCCCGAAATGAGGATGCGCATTGGCATCAACGCAGGCGATATCGTAACGGGGAACATGGGCAGCAAGACCCGCATGAACTATACCATGATGGGTGATGTGGTCAACACCGCCGCCCGGCTGGAGGCCAGCGCGAAACAGTACGGCATCTATATTCAAACCACCCTGCCGACGCTGGAGATGATCGGACCCGATAAGGTGGAGTGGCGTTTCATCGACAAAGTGAAGGTGGTGGGGAAGACTATCGCCATCGATGCGGTGGAAATTATGGCCGCAGCGGGGGAGCTCCCTGATGAGCAGATGAAAATGAGGGAAATTTACCTGCAGGGGATGGATTTATACCGGGGCCAGGAATGGGACGGCGCCATTAAAAAGTTTACCGAGTCGGAAAAACTCGAGGAGGTTTTCCCTAAACGGCCCACGACCCCAAGCAGGGTTTACGTTGACCGATGCGGTTACTTTAAGGAGAATCCCCCTGGCGCCGATTGGGATGGCAGCTGGTCACTGACCGCAAAGTAAGTTTGTAGAATTATCGCCCCTGACGGCATTTACCCCTAAATTTTCCAGTGGACAAAAAGTGACACAACAATATGGCTGACAGCGGCAACAGAGGGCGGATTCTCTGGGTAGATGATGAAATTGATCTGCTCAAGCCGCATATTTTATATCTCCGGGAACGCGAGTATGAGGTGACTCCGGTTTCATCGGGCGAGGAGGCACTCCGCGAAATAGGCGATCATTCGTACCAGTTGGTGCTGCTTGACGAAATGATGGACGGCATGGATGGCCTGTCAACGTTGGAAGGCATCAAAAAAGTCAATCCGGCCCTGCCGGTTATCATGATCACCAAAAATGAAGAAGAATGGCTGATGGATGAGGCCATCGCTGCCGAAATTTCGGGCTACCTGACCAAGCCGGTGAACCCCAGTCAGATACTGATGGCTGCCAAATCGGTGCTGGAAAAGGCCAGTATCAGATCGGATAAGGCGGCCAGCGGCTACCTTGAAATGTTCCAGGAACTCAGCGCGCGCGTTGAGCAGGCGGGGCAGCTTTCAGAGTGGATCGAAATATTTCAGGACCTCACTGACTGGGCGGTGGAGTTTGACAAACACA
The DNA here is from genome assembly GCA_004124875.1 of Fidelibacterota bacterium. Taxonomy (GTDB): domain Bacteria; phylum Fidelibacterota; class Marinisomatia; order SCGC-AAA003-L08; family TS1B11; genus TS1B11. Next base: position 12,294 of record SCKJ01000004.1, read on the forward strand.
AGGACCTGGGGCTGGGCCAGCTGCTGAGTGAGCAGCACACGACGGCCAATCAGCGCTTTAGCCAACTGGTCATGCAACAATACCGCGGTTGGCTGGAGAATCCGCCTGAAGTGCCGTTCTCGCACCAATTTCTTGATCATTTTGTGCGTCCCCATCTGGAGAAAGGCGCCCAGGTCGTCATACTGGTGGTAGATTGTCTGCGCCTGGACCAGTGGAAGGCGATGCGGCCCATTTTGCAGGATAGGTTTTCGATAGACGAAACTGTGCAGATGTCCCTGCTCCCGACCGCGACGCCTTACTCCAGGAACGCCATATTCAGCGGCCTGCTGCCCGATGAGCTGCCCCGGAAATTTCCCGATGAATGGGCAGAGATGGTGGCCAACGATTCGAGCATGAACCGGCACGAATCGACATTCCTGCGGGGCTACCTCGATCGCAACGGCATGAAAAATCTGCACATGAAATATTTTAAGGTGATTACCGCGGACGAAGGCCAGAAAGTGCTGGGCCGGCTGAAAGAGTACCGCGATACGGGCATGCTCGCTTTTGTAGTCAACTTTGTTGATATGCTGGCACACCACCGCGCCGAGAGCGACGTCATCAAGGAGATGCTGCCTGACGAATCGGGCTACCGGGCTACCATCTGTTCGTGGCTGGAGCAGTCGTGGATGGGAGACTTGCTGGCGCAGCTCGCCGACTGGGACAACATTGTGCTGGTGCTGACCAGCGACCACGGCTCCATTCTCGTGGACAAACCGCTGCGGATTTTGGGTGACCGCACCACTTCATCGGGAGTACGCTATAAGTATGGCAAGAATCTCAATGCCCCTGAGAAGGGGGGGCTGACGATCAAAAAGCCGGCGGAGTATCATCTGCCCGCGGATGAAGTGACCACCAATTATATCATCGCCCGTGACCGGCACTTCTTCGTGTTCCCCACCGATTACCACCGCTTTGTAAAACGGTTTGAAGGCAGCTTTCAGCATGGCGGCATCTCCATGGAGGAGATGATTGTTCCCGTTGCCACGCTGCGGCCTCGAGAAAGTGGATGAGAGCGTGTGGAGCGGCATTGACAGCGCCAGCGCAGCGGACACCCGCAGGGCCGGCGTCGATTTTTCGGCCAGCTTGAGTCCGGGCGATGTTGTGGCGCTGCAGGGTGAATTGGGCAGCGGGAAAACGACCTTTATCCAGGGCGTGGTCAGCGGCCTGGGTCTCGACAGCGACGTCACTTCGCCCACCTTTGCCCTGGTGCATGAGTACGGCCAGCCGGCGGAAGTGGTCCATATCGACTGCTACCGCGAAACCTCCCTGGAACGTTGGCTATCGCTCGGTGTCACCGACTATTTTGACGGCGCCGCAGTCTGCCTGGTCGAGTGGCCGGAGGTCCTGGCCCCGATCCTGCCTCCCGGCACCATTCAACTACGGTTCAGCCTCGGCAGCGACCAGCATCGGCGTTTGATCAGGAGGGAAAATTGACCCTGTTGGCCATTGAGACGGCTTACGATATCTGCGGCGCGGCCGTCCTCAGCGGTGAGACGCTCCACGCGCTGGAAGAGGCCTCCGCGCCCAGGCAGCACAACGAACGCCTGGCCAACCAGGTTGAGGCAGCCCTGCGGACGGCGGGCCTCAGCTTTGGACAGTTGGAGGCCATTGCCGTCTCCAGTGGACCGGGATCCTACACCGGGCTGCGCATCGGCATGAGCTACGCCAAAGGTTTGGCCACGGGTCTGGACCTGCCCATCATACCGGTGCCGACGCTGGCCTGCATGGCGCATGCAGTGCGGGAGGAGCTGGATTGGATCGCCGCCTGGTCACACCGGGACCTGTTCTACTGCGCGCCGGTTCACTCAGGAGCGCTCGGAGAAATGCTCAGCCTCAGCAGCGATGAACTCAAAGAGGTGACGGTAGGCAAAAAGTTGGCCTGCCACAGGGCGGGCTGGGATGGCGCGCCGTTCGATACGAGTCTAATCCCGGTCTATCCATCCGCAGAGAAAGTGGGTAGGTTTGCCCTTATAAATGAATTAACGTCCCGGTCCGATATAGAGGGGCTGGTGCCTGAATATTTTCGTAATTATCAGTTGAATTGATTATAAATATGCTCATTCGTGAAGCCCAGGTCAGCGATATCGATCAGATGCTGGCTATTGAAGACTACTGTTATGATAATCCCTGGCCGAGAGAGGCGTTCGAGGAAGAAGTTGAAAATTCCGCACAGGGTATCGGCTTTATTGCTGAAGAGGACGGCTATATGGTCGGGTTTGCCACCGGTCTCGCCGTTGCCAACGAATATCACCTGCACAACATAGCTGTGCATCCCGATCATCAGGGGCAGGGCATAGGCCGGCACCTGCTGGAAAAGATTGATGAATATTGCCATGAAAAGGACCTGCACAAGATATTGCTGGAGGTGCGGCGAGATAACGAGACCGCCCGGCGGCTCTATCTCGGCATGGGTTACGAATCGGTGGGCCACCGGAAAGACTACTACGGAACCGGCAGAGATGCCTACCTGTTCACCAAGACCCTTGCCCGGGAGTAACCTTGGCCTGGTTTAGACGCAGCAAACAGAAAATTCTTTCGACGGAGCGCCGCACTGTTTCGGAGGACCTGTGGCGTAAATGCCCAAGTTGCAGCGAGTACGTCTACAACCGGGAGCTGGAAAACGCGCAGTATGTCTGTCCCACCTGCTCCCACCATTTCAGCATCAACTGCCGAAAGTACCTTGAGCTCCTGCTGGACAGCAACGGCGCCACCACGGAGCTCAACAGCAATCTGAAATCGGTCGATCCGCTGGGCTTTGTGGCACTAAAAAAATATTCCGATCAAATAATTGCTGCCCAGGAAAAAACCGGCCTGGGTGAGGCGGTCATTACCGTCACGGGGACGGTTGACGGCTATCCCATCGTGCTGTGCGTCATGGATTTTGCATTCATCGGCGGCAGTATGGGTTCCGCGGTGGGCGAGAAAATTTCCAGGGCCATCGAGTACGCCCGCGAACATCATTTTCCCCTGGCGATCATATCGGCCTCCGGCGGCGCACGCATGCAGGAAGGCGCTCTCTCGCTGATGCAGATGGCCAAGTTGAGCGCCAAGCTCGCCGTTTTCGCGCAGGAGCGGGGCCTGTTTGTCTCCATCCTCACCGATCCCACTACCGGCGGCGTGACGGCCAGCTTCGCCATGCTGGGGGACGTTATCCTGGCTGAACCGGGCGCACTGATCGGATTCGCCGGAGCCCGCGTCATCAAGCAGACCATTGGCCAGGATCTGCCTGAAGGGTTCCAAAGGGCGGAATTCCTGCTTGAAAAAGGTTTCGTGGATCACATTGTACACCGCAAAGAGATGCGCAGCACCCTCAAGCATCTCATCTCATTTTTCGGATATGAGCGCTCCGCTGATTCTCATCAGCAATGACGACGGCATCACCGCTGAAGGTCTGAGAGCCCTTTGCGAGGCCATGCTTCCGCTCGGCGAAGTGGTGGTGATGGCGCCTGAAATCGAGCGCAGCGCCATGGGTCATGCCATTACGCTGTCTGATCCGCTCAGGGTTTCTCCCACCGATATGGGCATGGATGGCGTCACGGCATACGCCTGCTCCGGCACCCCTGCCGATTGCGTCAAGCTGGCCATCCGCGCCATTCTGCCACGCAGGCCCGACCTGGTCGTATCGGGCATCAACCATGGCAGCAATACGGGCGTCAATGTGATCTACTCCGGCACGGTTTCGGCGGCAACGGAGGGGACTATCATGGGCGTGCCGAGCGTTGCCTTTTCCCTTGCCTGCCGCGACTGCGACGACTTTTCGCCCGCCCAGACCATCGCCAGGCATATTGCCGGGCGGGTTCTAACTAACGGCCTGCCCCCGGGCACACTGCTTAACGTCAACATCCCCGATCAGCCGGCAGGCAGTTTTCCTGAGGGGAATCTCGATGGCAGTGGCTATGAGCTCACTGTGCATGGCAAGGCTGACTGGGAGGACGATTACGACAAGCGTGTAGATCCCCACAACCGGGTCTACTACTGGCTATCGGGGCGGCGGCGGGACGTCGAGGAGCAGAGCCATACCGATGAGCAGACCTTGAAGGCGGGTAAGGTGAGCATTACACCGCTGCACTACGATCTCACCGCGCACCACTTTTCCGAGGAGCTGTCACGGTGGAGCCTCTTCCAGCGGCCATGAGCGGGCGGCAGACGGTGGCCATTCTCGACTTCGGTTCGCAGTATACCCAAGTCATTGCCCGCCGGATACGGGAGCACAGGGTCTACTCGGAAATCATGCCGCACGACACGCCCGCCGGCGCCCTTGCCGGCCATGAGATAGCCGCCATTATCCTCTCCGGCGGCCCCAGCTCAGTATTTGCCGATGATGCGCCTGCGCTCGATGCCGATATCCTGACGCTGGGGAAACCGGTCCTCGGCATCTGTTACGGTCTGCAGGCGCTGCTGCATCTCAGCGGGGCGGCGGTGGAGCCGGGCAGCAACGGCGAGTATGGCAAGGCGGCCATCACCATTTCCCGGCATGGCCAGCTGCTTAAGTCCCTGCCCGATTCCATTCCGGTCTGGATGAGCCACGGGGACCGCATTAAAACTGTGCCGGATGGCTGGGAGGTGCTGGCAACTTCGGAAAACGGGGTGTTGGCGGCCATCGGGCACCGGGAGCTGCCCATCTTCGGCACGCAGTTTCATCCCGAGGTGGAGCACACCCCGGACGGCGGCACTATTCTGGCCAATTTTCTATTCGGCATTGCGGGCTGCGAACCGACCTGGGATGCCCGGCATCAGGTTGAGGAGCTCGCGCGGCGCATTGAGTCTGAAGTGGGCGGCAACCGTGTGCTCTGCGCCCTTTCCGGCGGCGTTGACAGCTCCGTGCTGGCCGCGTTGCTCACCCGCGTGCTGGGCAAAAAGGTCATCTGCGTCTTTATTGATCATGGACTGCTGCGCAAGGATGAGGCCGCTCAGGTGATCCAGGCCCTCGAGACGGGCCTGGGTGTAAAGGTCAACCTGCGTGACTATGGGGACAGGTTTCTGGCGGAGCTGGCCGGTGTGGAAGACCCGGAACAGAAGCGCAAAATCATTGGGCGTGAATTCATTCGCGCCTTTGAGGAGGTGGCCGCTGAACTGGGACCGGTAAAATTTCTGGCGCAGGGGACGCTCTATCCCGACGTGATCGAGTCAGGGTCGGTGCCGGGCATATCCCATACCATCAAGTCGCATCACAACGTGGGGGGGCTCCCGGAGAACGTCGACTTTGAGCTGCTGGAACCGCTCCGGGAGCTCTTTAAGGATGAAGTCCGCAGCCTGGGGCGGGAACTCAACATGCCCGAGGAGCTGCTCATGCGGCATCCGTTTCCGGGACCGGGTTTGGCCGTGCGGATCATCGGGGATATCACCCCTGAGCGGCTCAGCGTCCTGCGTGAGGCCGATGCCGTCTATCAGGATGTTTTGCGGGAAACCGGGGAATACGGCCACATCTGGCAGGCGTTCGCCGTGCTGCTGCCGGTAAAAACCGTGGGGGTTATGGGAGACTACCGCACCTACGACAATGTGATCGCGCTGCGGGCTGTCACAAGTTCCGATGGCATGACGGCGGATTGGTACAGAATGCCCAGTGATGTCCTGGCGGAGATCAGCAGCCGCATCGTCAACGAGGTGCGCGGTGTGAACCGGGTGGTTTACGATGTCACTTCAAAGCCGCCGGGCACCATCGAGTGGGAGTAGCCCCGCCACCCGACAGCGCCCGCTGGCACAATCTGTCTGCCTCCTTGCCCAGTGGCGGCTTTCATGCTGTGTTGTCAAAGCGCCATGGAGATATTTTCGATACCCCCCTGGAGGAGCACCGCGTTGCTCTGGCCCGGGAACTGGGCCTTGCCACCGGAGCGCTGGCTGTCCCCCGTCAGGTCCATGGCAACGTTGTGACAACAGGCCGGGCTGGCCACATCCATGAGGAGACCGATGGGCTGGTGACGGCCGATCCGCAGGTTGTGCTCACTCTTCAGGTAGCCGATTGCGCTCCGGTCTACCTGGCCCACGAACCGTCCGGCACAAGAGGACTGGCGCACGCAGGCTGGCGCGGAGTGTCGATCGGCGTTTTAGCCCAGGCGGTTGAGGCGATGAAGAGGACCGGGGCCGTTGCCTCGGAAATCGCCGCTTTTCTGGGGCCGTGCATTGAGCAAAGCTGCTATGAGGTGGGGCCTGAAGTGCGCCGGCAGTTCGATGCCGACCTGGCTCACGCCAATGGCCAGGGGCGCTATCAGCTCGATCTGCGGGCAGCCATCAGCCGCCAGTTGGCCCAGTCCGGGATTCCCCGCGACCACATCAACGTATCGGCCATCTGTACCCGCTGCGACTTAAGCAGCCACAGCTACCGGCGTGATGGGGCCTAGGCCGGGCGCATGATCGCCTTTTTTTATGATCGCGCGGCTGCTGCATGACGTCAATTCTTGATGCGTTGTTGCTGGGCCTGCTACAGGGCGCTACCGAGTTTCTGCCCGTGAGCAGCTCGGCGCATCTGGTCATCGCGCAGTATCTGCTGGGCATCGATTCACCCGGGCTGGTTTTGGAAGTGGCGCTCCATATGGGCACGCTGCTGAGTGTGCTCATCTACTTCCGCAAAGACATCTGGAGCCTGGCGGCAGGCACTTTCCGGCCCGGCGAACCGGGGGTCAGCTCCCGGCAGGAAGTCGGCCTGATCTTCATTGCAACCGTTCCAGCGGTCGTTGCAGCCCTGGTTTTTAAAGACGCCATTGATGCCGCCTTCGACTCCCTTGACATGGTGGGTTGGATGTTGCTGGTCACAACGGCTGTGCTGATCTCCTCGCGCTGGGCGCACGGTGGCACCGCAGGGGTGACGGCCAAGGTGGCCTTGATCCTGGGGCTGGCCCAGGCGCTGGCTATTATGCCGGGCATCTCCCGCTCGGGCATGACCATTGTCGCAGGTCTGTGGCTGGGAATGTCGGGGACCGAAGCGGCGCGGTTCTCGTTCCTCATGGCCATCCCCGCCATTCTGGGCGCGGGACTGTTGAGCCTCGGCTCAGGCATGCCGGGCGTCGCCCTGCTCCCCATGGGAACCGGCATGATCGTCTCGGCGTTGGCCGGTTATGTCGTCATCGCGTGGCTGATGGATATATTGCGACGGGGGCGCCTCTATTTCTTTGGGGGCTATACCCTTTTGGCGGGTCTTATTGTAATTTTCGCTCTCTGATCTTACAGACACCCGGCGCGCATGGGGCGCAGGGGAGCTGGCCTGAACCAAAAGCATTGGAGTGTTCCCGATGGGTCCTGTCGCAACCGGTTTTATCATTTACCTGCTGGTCATTTTCGCCGTCGGCATCAGCACGGCCCATCTCAACAAGACACTGCCCGATTTCCTGCTGGCCGGCCGCCGCCTGGGACCGTGGCTGGTGGCGTTTTCCGAGCGCGCTTCCGGCGAGAGCGGATGGATGCTCCTGGGCCTGACGGGACTCGCCTATCTCACGGGATTAGGCGACCCCTCGGGCGCCAAGTTGCAGCCGGCCTTCTGGACAGCCCTTGGCGGGGTAACGGGGATTGTCGCTGCGTGGTACCTGGTGGCCCAGAGGCTGCGGTCCGAGACCGAGCGGCTGGGAGCCCTCACACTGCCCCGCTTCTTTGAACTGCGCTACAAGGGACACGATCCGGCCATCCGCCTCACCGCCACGGCCATTATTGCCTTCTGCTTCACCTTCTATATCGCTGCGCAGTTCGACGCGGTGGGCAAATCGCTGGAGCAGACTTTCGGCTGGAGCCATTTAACGGGCGTGTTCCTGGGAGCGGCCATCATTGTGTTTTACACCATGATGGGTGGATTTTTCGCGGTTGTCTGGACCGATTTCATCCAGGGCTGGATCATGCTGCTTTCGCTGGTGCTGTTGCCTTTGGTAACCTTGGGACACATCGGCGGCTTCAGCGGCATGGCCGATAAAATAGGCGCCATCGATCCGCAACTGCTGACCCTCAGCGGCGGAAGGACCGGCTGGACCCTGCTGGCAGGCATTCTGGGCGGGTTTGGCGTCGGTTTTGGATACGTGGGGCAACCGCACCTGCATATGCGCTACATGAGCATCCGGTCGCCGGACGACGTGCCTGTGGCCCGCAGCATTGCCATTGTGTGGGCCATCCTTTCCTACGGCGGCGCCGTGCTGATGGGTCTGGTGGCACTGGCCTATTTTGGGGCGGGACATTTTGACGATCCTGAAATGATGATGCCGGCCCTGGCCCTGGCCATTTTCCCTGCGTGGTTTGCCGGTATCCTGATCAGTGGCGCGCTGGCCGCCATGATGTCTACCGCCGACTCGCAGCTGCTCGTTACCACCTCTGCCGTGGCCGAGGATGTTTACCACCAGAGCTACAATCCCGATGCTGACCAAAAGCGATTGGTGCTCATATCCCGCCTGTCAACGCTGGTTATTGGCGCTCTGGCCATTGGGCTGTCGCAGATGCCGCGCTCCATTTTTGACAAGGTACTGTTCGCCTGGGGCGGACTGGGGGCCGCGTTCGGCCCGGCGCTGGTGCTGACGCTCTGGTGGCCCAAAACAACGCGCAACGGCGTCATGGCGGGCATGCTGGTTGGTTTCTTTACCGTCATAATCTGGGACAATGCGCCTTGGGGGTCCCACCTATATTCCCTCGTGCCGGGCTTTATATTCGCGCTCCTGGCAGTGGTCGGCGTCAGCCTGATAGAGAGTAACCGTCGGGCAGGGTTGAGTCCAGTAGAGTGAGCAGTTACAGCGATTTAATCAGGCAGGCCAAGGCCGGCGAGGTGCTGCCGGTCTACCTGCTGGCGGGCAGTGACCCGTTTCTGCAGGACCATTTCGTGCAGGAGGTGGCGGCACAGTTTCTTCCCGCTGATACGAGAAAAAAAGTGGTCAGCCTGGATGATGACCGGGCGGATGATATTCTGGCCGATCTGAAAGCGTACTCCCTGTTTGGTGGCCGCCAGATGATCGTTATGCTGCAGGCGCAGAAAATATCCGGCACGGCCCGGGACGCACTTTTAGACTATGTGAAGTCTCCCAATCCTGATAAATGTCTGATGCTAATCATGGAAGACTACCAGCCGAAAAAGGGGCTGCAGAAGCAACTTGGCGGTGATGTTCCCCTGGTGGATACCCGCCCGCCGTTCCCCGACAAGCTCAAGGCGTGGGCCGTTTATTTCGCCAAGCAGCGCGGGCACACCATACAGCCCGACGCGCTGGAACACCTCCTCGCTGCGGTTGGGGACTCGGCCGGCCACGTGACCAGCGAGCTGAGCAAGCTCATCTCCAATCTCGAACCTGGGGAAGCGGTGACTTCCGCGATGGTCGATGAGTTGGTCAAGCAGGATATGGCCTTCCACCTGTGGCACCTACAGGAGGCCATGGCGCTACGGGACGGCCCCAAGGCCATCGGAATTACGACAAATCTGCTGAATTATGGCGCCAGTGGAACCCAGATTGTAGCGGCGTTGACGACCCTGTTTACACAGCTGCTCTACCTGCAGACTTCCACCGCATCGGACGGCGTTTATACAGGCCTGAATAAGCCGGTTTCGTCCAAACTGCAGCGCATGGGCCGGTCTTACCGAGTGGCTGAAATGCCGGCCATCCTGAAGAATTTACTCACGGCGGATTTGCTCCTGAAATCGACTCCCTCATCTGCCGCGTCAGTGCTGGTGCCCCTGGTCGTGAGCATCGCCGGAACAAAATAATGGCTCTGCACGAGTATACCGATGAAGAGTTGATGGAGCGTTTCCAGGATGGCAATGAAAGCGCCTACCTGCTGATCGTGGAACGATTTAAAGATCGCCTGTTCAACTTCATCTACAGGTTTGTGAATGACGCCGATAATGCCGAGGATCTGGTGCAGGACACATTGATCAAGGTCTACACCCACCGTCATTCCTATCGCGAAATCGCAAAGTTTTCAACTTGGGTCTATACCATCGCCGGAAACCTGGCCCGCACTGAGCTGCGCAAGCGCAAACGGAGGGCAACCTTCAGCATGAGCAGTCTCGGAATCGGTGAAAAAGATTATGAAATCCCCTCGGAAGATGAATCCCCTACGAAAGATCACGAGGAGGCCCAGACGGAGCAGAATGTCAGATATGCGCTGGGGAAACTGCCACTTCATTTCAGGACCGTAATAATTCTGCGAGATGTGCAGGAACTTTCATATGAGGAGATCAGTAAAATTATGAAAATCCCTTTGGGCACTGTGAAGTCCCGTGTCAACCGGGCGCGATTGAGGATGCAGGAAATATTGAAGAATCTGGATATCAAACATGGAGGTTAGCCTACTGAATGAATTGCTCTGATTTGCGCAGCCGGATATCCGAGCTGCTTGACAAGGAAACATCATACACTGATTCACAAAAGTTTCACCTGCATCTGGAGACCTGTGGAGACTGTTCCGAGTTGTATGCCGGATTGGAGAAAACCAGAATAACTCTGGCCAGCGAACCATCCAAAAGCCTAAGCGCCGACTTTATGGCGAGACTTCAGGAGCGCATCCGCATGGATCTGGCGAAAGGTCCTACGCTATGGCAGCAGTTGACCACCCCCAAAGTGGCCGGGCTGTCGCCGATGTCATTAAGCGGGCTGGTCGCGGCCACACTCAGCGCCATTATCATCGGCGTCTCCCTCTTTCAGTCTGAGGCTGCCCCCTTGGTGGCGCCACCTCAATCCGCCACGGGTCAACTGGTTCCCGGGGGGTCCGCGGCGCAACCGGCATCACCACTCAGCCGGCCTGTTGCCATACAGTCGGCGGTTCCAGATTCACTGAAACAGAAAAGCGATTCGACCCGGAGGGATTTCTCGCGCCAGATAAAGCTGGTAAACCGGGACCGGCCCTGATTTCGCCGCTTCCCGCCTCATACCCAAATCTATACTTTATCTGTATTTGGTCCTAGCCCATAGGGTCTCTGCATTCTTAGATTTCCGTTTAATATAGACTGAGGTAGTTCCGTATTTATAACACAATCGAGTGCTATCCCAGGGCATATTGATACCCTTACTATGGCAGTTAAAACCCATATCGTGCCGTCCCATGCCCTCAGGGATATCGTCTCGCTGCTGGCGGTGGTCCTGCCTGGCTGCGAGGCTGCCGTCTATCTCAATGAGGGGGGCAACGGCGTGTTGCGCCTGAGTGATCACACCGCCCCCGATAACAGGTTCGCCGCTGCAGTGACTTGGGATAAACTCTCTTTCAACCTCAAAGGTAATGACAAAAAATTGCCTCACTCGCTGGTCCCGTCTGAGAAAGATGCCGGCCATTTTCTTACCAAGGCAGCGTTGAAAAAGGGCGTTTCGCTGATGGCGTCACCCATCCTTGCAGGAAAAGAGCTGCACGGGCTGCTGGTCGTGGCGTTTCCTTCAGCAGGGGCAAGTCCCAGTCCGTTGGCACGGCGGGAGATGCAGGTTGTGGCGCGCATCGTGCAACTCAATCTCGCCAGGGAAGAGAAAATTGGGAGCCTGCAAACCTATAACGATTTCCTGTCCGGCTTCATGGCGCGTGCGCGGCGGCTCGACATTACAACGCCCCAAAATAAAATACTTGAGATCATCGGTGAAAGTGCCCGCGAATCCATCAACTTCAATCTGCTGACCATATCCATGCGTGACCCGGCATCGGTCAAGACCCTGAATGTGGTGTGGACCAGAGGCAAGCAGGGAGCCATGAAAAAGGGCAGCGGCTTCGTTGCAAAGGGCGTATTGCACGGTGAAGTTTACTTGCAGGCCCGGGCTCTGAGCAACGACAATATCGCCGATGGGAAGTATTCCGGGCGCTTCGTTCCCGGCGACGTGGAGCAGGCGAAGCTTCGATCATTTATAGGTGTGCCGGTAGTAGAGGCCGGAGTGGCACGGGGAACCATCGCTTTAGAAGGCGTCCGGGAGGGACAGTTCAGCGCCTTCGATTTGCAGTTACTGGGCGACATCAGCCGGATTTACGGCACGGCCCTGTGCTGGGCCTCTCGCTATCAGCAAATTCACGACCGGGCAACCATCGACGGCCTCACGGAGCTGCTGAACAGCCACTCATTCCTGCAGCGCATATCCGAGGAGCTGGAGCGCGATGTCCGTTACGGCAATGAAATGACGATGCTGATGCTAGACATCGATAATTTCAAATTGGTGAACGATACCCATGGCCACCCCTATGGCGATTATGTCATCCGGCAGACGGCGCAATTGATTCGGCATAGCATTCGTGTAGCCGATGTGGCTGGCCGCTTGGGGGGCGAGGAGTTTGGGGTGGTCATTATCAATTCGGACAGTAGCAAGAGCCGCAAAACCGCCGAGCGGATCAGACGGTCCATTGCCGATTACAACTTTTCCAATCAGGGCATCGACAGCCGTATAACCATCAGTATCGGTATGTCGGAATACCCGGTGCACGGTAAAAATGTGAAAGAAATTGTTAAACGTGCCGATCAGGCCATGTACGTCGTGAAAAATAGCGGCGGCAACGGGGTCAAATCATTCGGCGAAATAAAAAAGTGAGGGAAAAATGGCGAAAGGCATTAGATCATTTACAGACAAGTTGACTAAGAAGAGCGAGTCCCAAAAGAAAAGAATCCGGATTATCCGGGCCGTCAAGGACCCCGGCACCGGGGGCGTCCACTTTCTGGACAACATGGCCGATCTGCCCGCTGATGGAAACATTGGCGAACTACTGAAAAAACTGTCCAAGGAAGATGCTTAGGCGGCGTGCCCCGCGATACTAGTTCCCCTCGTTCATGGTCTGCTCGATTTCCTCGACGGTCCGCGGGATGTGGCGTGAGAGGTGCACATAGCCATCCTCAGTCGCCATATAGTCGTCTTCGATGCGCACGCCAATGCCCCGGTAGCGCGGCTCTACCGACTCATCATCTGCGGGAATATATATCCCCGGCTCGATGGTAAACACCGATCCCGGCTGGATGGTGGCGCCCGGTGGCCGCACGTCGTGCACATCCATGCCCAGCCAGTGCGACAGGCCGTGAATGAAATATTGGCCGTACCCTACCGAGTCAAGGTAGGTTTTGGCAACGGCGTGGAGCTCGCGGAGAGAGATTCCCGGCTTTACGGCCGCCATGGCCAGCTCCTGGGCCTGCAGCACGTGGTTGTAAATCTCCTCTTGAGCGTCGCTGAAATGTCCGCTGGCCGGGATGGTCCGGGTAATGTCGGCGGTGTACATCTGGTACTCCGCCCCGATGTCAATCAGTATCAGTTCGCCATCGAGGATTTGCCTGTCGTTCCGTTGATAGTGCAGGATCAGGCTGTTGGGACCTGAAGCGACGATGGAAGGGAAACCGGGCCGCCGCGCGCCATTATCCTTATAAACATGCTCAATATCGGCCTGTAGCTGGTACTCGTAAATCCCGGCGGCGGCCCGTTTCATGGCAGCCACCTGGCTCTGTCCGGTAATGTCGATGGCGCGTTGCAGGAGCGCCAGCTCCTCATCGGATTTGATAAAACGCATCGGGTTGAGAATCTCACCGGCCCCCTTAAAGGACAATTTGCGGCCCATTCTGGCAGTTTTCTTGCGGAGCTTTTTAAGCCTCCCTAGGCCATTGCGAAGTCGCTCGAAGGGGTTACGCGGGCGAGCGCCATCGGGTGGGAGATAGGCCAGGGTTGCCTCTGCCAGCTCATGGAGCGGTGGGGTAGCGTTTGGCCACGAGAGGTTCAGGTAGACGGTGTCGGCCTGGTGGAAGATCGATTCAAGGGCTTGCGCGAAGGCGCGCACATTCAGGGCATGTTCAATCTGCAACAATTCGGGCGCCCGCTTTACGCCGATCCGGCGTCCCTCCCACACTTCGCGCTGCGGATCGCGTTCGCGCAGAAACAGGAACTCGGTGCCGGTGAGGGTCCGGTCATCCGCTTTTATGGTGATGGGATCAGAAGCAAGGACCAGGGCGGCCATCGGCTCATTCAATCCTGTGGCGTACCAAAAATCGGAATCGGGGCGAAAGACATAATCAACGTCGCCGTTGCGGTGTCGCACAGGATTGGTCAACAATATTATGCGGTCGCCAGGCTTCAATTGAGCCTTGATTTCGGTGCGCCGCCGGGAGAACTGTTCCGGCGATATCTGGCCCAAAGCCATAGAAGATAACAGCGCCAGAATGCCCAATATCTGTGGTTTGCGACCGCCCATTTTTCCCTCCAGTCTGACTGTTTTATTCCGGATAACGAGAATGAATTTATCTGCGAATTGTGTCCCGGAGCACACGATTTTATGCCTGAGTACCCAAAATTGGACAGTAGCGGCCCAGCCGGCTACAGATGTAACTTTTTGATCCATGAATAGCGCCAGGCTAGAACTATGGTTGATTTAGGAGATTATAAGGCTACGAAGATGTCCAATGCATATATGTTTACATCCGAGTCGGTGACGGAGGGCCATCCCGACAAAGTTTGCGATCAAATTTCCGACGCGATACTTGACGCCATTCTCGCCAAAGATCCCGAGGGGCGGGTGGCGTGCGAAACGCTGGCCACGACGGGCCTCATTTTGGTCTCGGGCGAAATCACCACTTCGACCTACGTTGATATCCCCAGCATCGTCAGGAATACTTTGGCCGAGATAGGATATAATCGCGCCGCGTATGGGATCAGCGCCACCAAGGCAGCCGTTCTCACGACCATTGACGAGCAGAGCCCGGAAATTTCTCAGGGAGTCGACGAAAGCGCGGACCATGAGCAGGGCGCCGGGGATCAGGGGCTGATGTTCGGCTTTGCCTGCGACGAGACCCCGGAGCTGATGCCATTGCCCATCGTTTTGGCACACAAGTTGACCCGGCGGCTGGCCCAGCTGCGCAAATCCGGGGAGCTGCCCTGGTTGCGGCCTGATGGCAAGTCCCAGGTGACGATAGAGTATGACGGCCAGAAGCCGGTGGCGGTGCACAAAGTGGTGGTGGCCACGCAACATGACGACATGAGTGACACCTACCCCAGGGAAGAGGACGAGCATGCCTTCATATCGAAGGCCGTCATCGAGCGGGTGATCAAACCGGTGCTGGATGAGAACGGACTTGCCTACAACAACACGTTCATTGTCAACGGTACTGGCCGCTTCGTGTTTGGCGGTCCCCACGCCGACACCGGGCTTACCGGCAGAAAAATTATTGTCGACACCTATGGAGGTTATGCCCGACACGGCGGCGGGGCGTTTTCTGGCAAGGATCCCTCCAAAGTCGATCGCTCCGCAGCCTACGTGGCCCGTTACATGGCCAAAAACGTGGTGGCCGCGGGTATGGCCAGGCGTTGCGAAGTGCAGCTGGCCTATTCCATCGGCGTAGCGCAGCCCATATCGCTCAGTGTTGATACCTTCGGGACAGGCCGCCTTGAAGATGGCCGTCTGGCGGAGATCATCATGGAGGAGTTCCCGACCCGGCCCCATGAGATCATCCGCCACCTCGACCTTAAAAAGCCGATCTACCAGGCGACAGCTGCCTACGGTCATTTTGGTCGCGAGGAGGAAGGCTTTTCGTGGGAAAAACGCGACAAGGTCGACGCGCTAAAGAAGTACCTGCCGTAACCAGGTAAAGGGACCCATGACACCGGCAATTTCCAGTTTGAGCAATCGTAGCGCCCCACGGCGGCCGCACCCGGCCAGAGGGGGCCGTAGCCGTGCTACCGGGCGTTGGGCGCTGGCCGCACTGCTGCTCGCTGCCGGATGTGATTTTTCTCTGCTGGAGTCGCCGAAACTCCCCGTATGGGACATTGCCCTGACCATGCCGCTTATCAATCAAGCGTACCCCTTGGCGGGGGTCGTGGACAGCTCCACCATTTTCGCCGACAGCTCCACTCAGGAGTTGCAGATTCAATTTGACGGGGCCCTGGACACCACCCGCATTGATGCCGATTTCCTGGAGATAACCCTGCCCGCAGGCGCATCCCCCGACCCCATTAACGAGTCGGTGACGGCGCCCAACGCTGCCGATTTTTTCTCCGCAGTGGCCGAATCGGTGGTGGTCAGCTTCGCCCTCGATTCGCTGCTGGTGTCCACCGGGGAACCCCAATTCGCCACGGTCTCCTTTCCGCAGGCATTCAATTTCCCTATCGATTCCATTGTGTGGAACTCCATTGTGACAGTGCCGCCCGTGTCGCCCATATCACAGGTGCAGGGGCCGACGCAGCTGCTGGACACCACTGCCCTGCTGTCAGGCAACTCCATCATCAAGTCTATCCGCTACATCACCTTGTCTGCCGCGGCGGGCGCCAATCAGTTCATCACCAGCGTGTTTAACGATGATTTTCCAACCGACATCGACTCCATCGTGTTGCAGCTCGAATCTGGTCCGTTGACGGTGACCCACAGCCGGGCCACCCTCGCGCCGGGCAACACCTTTGCCGAAACGACCGATCTGGCCTCGGCGCAGCTCGGCACCGAGCTGACCATGAGCGTCAATTTGCAGCTGCCTGTCACCACGGCCGACACGGTCTGGATTTTGGCCAACACCGATCCCAAGATCGATATCAGCGTGAAACTGGCCGTGGCGGGGGTCGACTCCATCGGTATCCGCACCAAGCAGACCTCCATTGTGCCGGTCGTGCCTACCGGCATAGCGCTGCCTGAGGACGTGCGCATTGTCAGCGGCCAGTTGCGCTCCGGCGAGCTTGTGCCCATCAACACCATATCGCTGACCGGCCTGCGCAACACCTTGCCGTTCGACATCAACTTCGAGCTGAAATTCCCCAATTTTTCAACCTCACCGAGCGGCGGTGATACGCTCACGTTCGGCCCGTATACCCTTACCGATGGCGCAGCCACCATTAATCAAACGACAGACCTGAGCGTTTACACATTTCTCAATCCCGACCCGGCCGGTGGCGACACTACCGCCATCGATTCATTTGAGTACAACATTACCGCCGAGATTGTGGAAGCGGATATGGCGCTGCCGCTCGATGGCAGCTCACTGGGCGCTTTTCAAGTCGAGTTTGGAGTGGGCGACCTCTACTTCCAAAGCATCACCGGCGAATTTGATATTTCCTTTGATGCCATTAACACCACCATTGAGGATATCCCCACAGGTTTCGCCGGATTCGAGTTTGCCCGCCTGTCTCTCTCCCTGCTGTTCAGCAACACGATTGATCTGCCGGTGGCGCTCGACCTGGATCTCATTGGCGTATCGCTGGAAGGTGACAGCGCCACGGTGCCGATTAATGCGCCGCTCAACTATCCCAGTGCCGGATCGCTCAACGGCGCCATTGCCAAGACCCTGATCGTTCTGGATGAGACCTCCGTGCGCACCTATTGGCTCACCGATGGCGGCGCCACTGCGGCAGATGCCTGGCAGACCTTCGATGTACCCAACGCTGAAGCATCGATAGTGGATGTACTGAATCTGCCACCGGAAACCATCATCATCGGGGGTGGCGCCAGCATAAATGGCACGGGCACGGTGGCCGCCGATAGCGCGTTGTGGGGCGAGTTTCAGCTCATCGCTCCATTTGCCTTTATTATGCCCCAGGACATCACTTTTTTGCCCGCCAATGCGTTTGCGCTGACCCCCATGGATGCCGACACGCGCAAAAACGTGCAGACGGCACTGCTATCGGCCAGCCTGACCATCAGCACCTTGATGGATTTGCCCATCGGGGGCTCAATATCGATGCTGATTTCCGATAGCACCATCTTCAGTCTGGCGCTGGATTCACTGGATGATATTGCCGCCGGGATACCCACAGCGGCCCGCACCGGCGATACGACCGTATACAGCAGCATCTCTGCGGTCCTGCTTGCCGATTCCATCGTAGGCATCGATCATATCATATTTTATGCGGAGACCGCCACTTTGGGCCAAACGACCGACCCCACTCTCACCCGTGCGAAAAAGGTGGAGTTTTATGCCGGGGCTGCTGACACCGTGCCGGCCTTTTTCATTGGCCGCCTGTTTGAAATGACGCTGCCCGGCCCCAGGGAGCTGAACAGTCTGGGGCATGTGGTCACTCCCGGAGATACCACCGAGACGCTGCAGCTGGACGCGGAAAGGTTGGGCTGGATCGCGTCCGAAACTGCGATGAATATGCAGCCTCTCATCACCTTCCATGGGGCCAGCGAGGTCCGCACGTTCCTAACAACCGACTCGATTCATATCCTCGCCTTTTTGACGCTCAACCTTTCCAGTGAGATCCTGGGCCAGCAGGAGCCTAAAGACTCGTCCGCAATTACGGTCACGCAGGTCCCCAACAAATCCATCGTCGTTGGTGAAACCGCCTTTGTCGATCTCGATACAGTGTTCGCGCTTACGGGTGTGCAAGTGACCGATATGGAAACGGCGGTGGTGACCAGCCATACCGGTATCGCCGCCGTAACGATCCGCAATATCAGCGGTGACCCCAAGCAGAAGCTGCTTCAGGTTGTCGGCATAGGGACCGGTACTGCCAAGATTACCGTGACAGCCGATGATGATGGGGATGATGACACAGATGCGGCCACGGTGGCGTTCCAGGTGACCGTTAATGCCTCTGGATCCCTGTCACCTGCAGCCCCGGCCGTGGAATGGGATGAAGATGTCCTGGAGCTCATTCGCATAAGGACGGGAAAGAGGCCGGTTCAGTGAGCGCGCAGCGCCGGAACATCAGACTGTGGGCCGTTCTGGCGGCAACCTTTACCGTTCTGGCCGCCCAGGAACCGAACCTTGATCCCAGGGCTATGGGCATGGCGGGGGCCACTACCAGTAATGCCCAAGGCATTCATGCCGTAGGGTTTAACCCGGCGCTGCTGGCCTTTTCGCGCAAGGATTTCAGCATCAACCTGGGCGGCCTGGCATTTGGCGTGCTGAATAATTTCCTGTCCATCGCCCAGTACAACGAAATAAACGGCGCCGACCTGAGGGATCCTACCTCCCCCGATTATGTCGACAAGGAACAGTTCCTGGCTTCCATTCCTGACCGCGGTATGCAAATTATTTCCCTGATGCATATTCCGACGCCGGGATTCAACTGGGCCAGGGGCACCCAGGCGTTCAGCAGCGACGTGATCATTTATGGCGACATGAGTCTGCCCAAGGCCCTGTTCGAAGTGATATTTCGGGGCAACCCGGTGGGCCAGGAACTGAACCTTAAGCTGGAAGCAGAGGTAATAGGCGTGGCGGAGTGGGGCTTCTCAATCGCTGCGCCGCAGGGGAATGTCGCGCTGGGCGCCACTATCAAATACCTGCAGGGACTGTTTTACCTGGGTGTTGATCAAGATTCCAGCAGTGGTTTTTTTCGCACCGACTCAGCGGGGTTTCTGGGCCAGGGACGCTACCTCGTGCGTCAGGCTGTTGGCGGCAGCGGACTTGCCCTGGATATCGGCTTTGCCACGGCTGAGGTGGATGGCTACAGTTTCGGCATTTCCCTCATCAACGCATTTGGCCGCATCAAATGGCACGGCCCATCCGTCACCAAGGACCTGTTCGGCGAAGCCTTGCAAGGCATGATGCCGTGGGGTGAAAATGAATATTTTCTCTACACCTTTGAAATTGGTGATGTCGATGCCAACAAGGGGATCACAGGGCTGGACCTCCTGGGGGGTGAATCACAGGACAGTTTGTTTGTCAAGGAGAGCTACACGGTTTTCCTGACTGACTCCGGGTTGGTGAGATCGGAGGACCTGGACGACCCCTCCGACTTTGAGCCCGCCCCCTTTGTCACCAACTATCCCACGACCTTGCGCATTGGGGGCAGCAAGCGGGTGGAGAATGTGGGGCTGTTTACGATCGATCTGATGACGGGCTTTGAAAACCGGCTATGGTCCTCCCGGGGCTGGCAGTTGAGCGTGGCCATGGAGCTTCAACCGACGCCGACGATACCCATTCGCCTCGGCTACCGGTACGCGGGCGAACAGAAACAGCAGTTGGGGATGGGCTTCGGCATCTATGCGGGTCCCCTCCAGTTCGACTTCGGGCTCTCTTTCCACAACGGGGTATGGCTGCAAAATATCAAGGGGCTCAGCTTCGCTTTCAGTTTCACCCTGGTCCGGTAATCCACTGCCGCCAAACTTAGCTTAGCTGCGCAATTTGGCCAAAAGATAAAAGCCCAACCCCATGAAGATGAAATTGGGTATCCATACCGAAGCCATGGGCGGCAGGACCCCCTTGATCCCGAATGATTGCCCCAGCTTGATGGCCACGTAGTAGCCAAAAATAACCATGATACTCATACCTGCCCCCACCGCGAGACTTGAGCGTGGCCGGCCGATGCTCAGTGGCAGGCCAAACAGCACCATGATGAAGCTGGTGGCGGCGAAAGCGACTTTGAAGTGCATGTTGACCGCCCAACGGGTAGGGTCGATGCCGTTGCGCGTGAGACCGGCCACGAACCGGCGTAATTCGCCATAGCGCATCTCTTCCGGTGTCACCGACATGCGCGTCAAATCGAGGGGGTTGAGTGTCAGGGTGAGCATAGTATCGACGCCTTGCAGGACCCAAGGCTGCGCATCGTCCGTATCCTCGAACCGGCGCAAGGTATACTTTTCGCCGAGCCAGGCTTCAGATTCGGCATCCCATTTCAATGTGGGGAAATCGGCCCGCGCCACCATGCGCCCGTTTTCATAGCGCTGGAGATAGACGCCATGAGCGGTTTCAGTACGATGATCGTAACGGTCAATGGCGAGAACCTCGTTTTTGGATTCCTGCAAATAGATGTTTTGCTTTTTAACCTTGTGTTTTTTTCGGTATTGACGGGCCAGGTATTGGCTCTGAATTTCCGCCTTTTTGCGGAGACCCTCAGATACGAACATGTCGTCGAGATAAAACGAGCCGGCGCTGATCGCCAACCCGGCAATCAATAGTGATGCGCCGATGCGCCGCACACTGAATCCGGACGCTTTCATGGCCGTTATCTCATTTTGCTTGTGCAATATGCCCATTGAGAAAAAGGTGGCCAGCAAAGTTGCCATAGGCAGCCCGATGCTGATAAACCAGGGGAGGGTGTAGTAGTAATAGGCGAGGATTGCGTGCCGGGGCATTTTGGCGTCAATGTATTGATCGAGGTTTTCGACCACATCGACCACCAGAAATAAAATGATAAACGCTCCCATCGCCATTGCGAAAATGGCCAGGAACCTCCCCAGGACATATCTGTCGAGTATGCGCATCCGGGGACGAAAGTACAACAGGGACGCGGCGGCCACATACACCTTTTGAAGGCACTACTGGCATTGGCCTGGCGTTACCGATAAATTGCGCGCTGCATGAATCACCGCCGAATTGTCCTGACTGCCCTGTTTTGTCTTTCCGCCGTGGTCTCCGCACAGGAACCATTCTCGGTGGAGGCGCCGCCGCTGGTCCTCAAAGGGATACCGTTTGATCTGCTGATCTCCGCCGGGGGCCAAGACCTGACCCTTATCGCCGATGGCGACACACTCAGTCACGGCGAGATATCAGCGGCGCCGGAGGGGTTGCGGATCGCCGATGTGATCTTAAGCGTGACCGGCAGCCATGAGCTGCACGTTGTGCTTGATGGCGTTGTCGCCAAAACCGCCGTCTACAGTCTGCCCGGTCTGGTCAGCATCCTGCCGCCTCTGCTGGCCATTGCGCTGGCGATCATGACCCGGCAGGTTATCCTGTCGCTGTTCGCCGGAATCTGGATCGGCGCCGTGTTTACGCTGGGTGGTTCGCTGAACCCCATTTCCGGTCTGCTCAAAACCATGGACACAGTCCTTATTCGCGCACTGAGCGACCCGGATCATGCCAGTATCATTCTTTTTACCCTCATTCTTGGCGGCATGGTGGGCATCATTTCGCGCAGCGGTGGAACTGAAGGCATCGTGGCGGCCATATCGAGCCGGTTGTCGACGCGCCGCTCGGGACAGATGGGCACCTGGATGATGGGGATCCTGATTTTCTTTGACGACTATTCGAACAGCCTGCTGGTTGGCAACACCATGCGGCCCCTCACGGACAAACTCAAAATCAGCCGGGAAAAGCTGTCTTATGTGGTCGACTCCACATCAGCGCCGCTGGCCAGCATCGCTCTCGCTTCCACCTGGATCGGCTACGAGCTGGGGCTCATCAACAGCAGTTTTGACAGCATGGGCATCGATCAGTCGGCGTATGGCACGTTCCTGATGGCCATTCCCTACAGTTTTTATTCTTTGATGGCCCTGGTCATGGTGCCCATTATTGCTCTGTCAGGTAGAGATTACGGCCCCATGCTGGCCGCCGAACGCCGTGCCCTCACCGAAGGCAAAGTGCTGCGTGATGGCGCCAAGCCGCTGCTCGATGAGGAGCTATCCGCGCTCATGGCTCCTGAAGGGGTGCAGGGACACTGGGTTACCGCCGCGGCGCCGATCATGGCTATGCTCATCATGTTGGCGGGAGGACTTTACGTTGACGGCATGCGCGCGCTGGGTCCAGGCGATTATCTGTGGCGGGACATCGTGGGGGCAGCCAACTCATTTGTCGTGCTTATTTGGGCTTCAACGGCAGGGGCGGCAGTCGCTGGCATGGCGGCCATGGCTGGTCGCATGCTCAATCTAGGGCAGACGGTGGACGCTTTCATCGTTGGCCTGAAGGCCATGGTTGTGGGCGTGATCATCCTGACGCTGGCCAGGGGACTGCAAATTATTACCAGTGATCTGCATACCGCCGACTACATTTTTCACTTAACTGCCGATTTATTTGATCCCCGTTTATTACCGGCGGTGACCTTCATTACCGCTGCCCTGATCAGTTTTTCAACGGGGACCTCTTACGGCACGATGGCTATCCTGATTCCGGTGGTGCTGCCGTTGGCCTTCAACATGCCAGGGGGAGGCGGCGTTGAGTCGCCCATACTGCTGGGCAGCCTCGGGGCCATACTCTCAGGCGCCATTTTTGGCGACCACTGCTCGCCCATCTCCGACACCACGGTGCTTTCCTCAATCGCTTCGGGAGCGGACCATATAGATCATGTCCGGACGCAACTGCCCTACGGACTCACCGTAGCGGGGGTCACTTTGGCCGTCGGCTATCTACCGGCGGGCTTCGGGTGGAATCCGTGGATTGGCAACCTCCTGGCCCTGGGGCTGCTCATCGGTATTGTGCTGAAGCTTGGCCATAAGACCGAAGTGGCGGCTTAGCCGGAGTTCCCGGCGTCGACCTTTATCCCCGGCGGCCAGATTTGCAGTTGAACGATATGGCGGGGGGTCGCTTTTTTAATGGTGACCGCGCCCATAGGTAGATTAAGGCGCTCACCCACGCGCGGGATGCGGCCCAGAGTGGTGGTCACATAGCCCCCGATAGTTTCATACTCACCTTCGGCTATGCGCAGCTTGACGGTGGCCAGCAAATCTTCAATTTCCGTGCGGCCCATGACCAGGAGTGAACCGTCGGGCAATTTCTGCACGTTGGCATCCGGGTCGTCAAACTCATCCTCAAAATCGCCGAACAGCTCCTCGAAAATATCCTCCATCGTCACCAGGCCGGCAGTTCCGCCAAATTCATCGAGCACAATCGCGATGGATCGTTCATCTTTCTGGAGCTGCCGAAGCACCTCAAAAGTCGTGTTCGAATCGGGTACCAGCGTCACCGGCTTGATGATGGCGCCGACCGCAGCCGGGTTCTTGAACAGATCGTAGAGATAGGCGACACCGATGATGGCATCGAGATTGTCATGATAGACCGGCAACTTGGAGTAGCCCGATTCGATGAACGTGTGCGCCAGCTGCGCCAGGTCGTCGTTTTCTTCAATAGCGGCTATTTCGGTACGGGGGGTCATCGCTTTTGATATGGGTGTTTCACCAAACTCGAATACCTGCTTGATGAGTTCTTTCTCATCGCTGGGCAGGATTTGCCGGTCCTGTTGCCGGGAGAACAGAACTTTCAGGTCATCCCTGTCCAGCGTCGGCGCGTTGCCCTCTGGCACTTTCCCCACATTGCTTATCCGCTGCACAGGGCTTGCCAGGGGCCGCAGTACCAGCTCCCACAAGCGTCCCAGCGGCGCAGTCAGACGCAGCAGCTGGTTGGGGCGCTCTCCCGCGATGGTCTTAGGCAGCACCTCACCGAACAAAAGCACCGTGACCGCTATGGCCGTGAGAGAGAGCAGTGGATGCCAACCGGCGGCGGCAAGATATGCGGTGGCGAAACTGGCGGTAAAGACGTTAGCGAGAGTGGTGCCCACCAGGATGGTAACGAGCCAACGGTCGGGCCGGCTGAACAGAGACATCGCAGCGGCAGATCCCCAGCGGTTTTTTTTCTGCCACACCTCCAACTGCAGGGGATTGGCACTGACGAAAGCGAGTTCCGCGCCGGAAAAAAAGGCCGATATGGCCAGGCCGATAAGGGCTAGGGTGGCGTTAAGCATCATGAGGGTTCAATTTAACTATTCTCTCAAAGCGTGGGACAGCAGGAGTTAAATTCCTCGTCCCCAATACCCGGTCCGGAAATAGCCGCCAAGGCGACCATTTTTGGCTGGTAAGGTCTAAGGGACCCGACTGCAAATCGAATATATAGCTGGAAATGCCCCAATATGTCCACAGATTTAGAAAGCAGTAATCGAGGGGTAGCCGTGTCGCGGGGAGACTTGCTCACGGAGCAGCGCAATCCCCGCTCGATGGATTTGGACAGCCTCTCCATTACGGAAACGCTGAACCTTATCAATTCTGAAGATCAGGGCGTGGCCACCGCAGTGGGCCGGGCGTTGCCGCAGATAGCTCACTTTATTGAGGTCGTGGTGCAACGGTTTCAGGCTGGGGGACGGCTCATTTACATCGGGGCAGGCACCAGTGGCCGGTTGGGTGTGCTCGACGCCGCAGAATGTCCCCCAACCTTTTCGACGCCGCCGGAGATGGTGGTCGGGGTGATAGCCGGAGGGTTAAAGGCCCTGACGCGGTCCATTGAAGGGGCCGAAGATCATGGTCAAACCGGCGCGGACGACCTGAAAAATCTGATGCTGACATCGGCAGACGCTGTATTGGGCATCACGACAGGCGGAACCACACCGTACGTGCTGGGCGCCCTGGATTATGCCCGGCAGGTCGGCGCCTATACCGGGTTGTTGGTTTGCAGCGATGAGGCCCATCAGGCAAGCAGCGCCGACCAGCTGATCGCGATCCCCGTAGGTCCGGAGGTGGTGACCGGCTCGACGCGCATGAAAGCGGGCACGGCGACGAAGCTGGCGCTGAACATGATCACGACCGCGGCCATGGTGCAGCTCAACAAAACCTACAGCAATCTGATGGTCGACCTGAAAGCGCTCAACGACAAGCTCTGGGATCGCGGGACCCGCATCGTTACCGAGCTCACGGGGCTGCAGGCTGACGAGGCCCTGGATCTGCTGCGCCGCGCCGGTGGAGAGGTCAAGACGGCCATCCTCATGCAGGAAAAAGGGCTGACAGCGGCCGGCTCCCGCGCGGAATTGGAGCTGCGGGGCGGTTCGCTGCGCCAGGCGCTCCGGGGTGAGAGTTGAGCCCCCGTCCCCGCACATGGACGGTCATGGGACTCATGTCCGGCACCTCCATGGACGGTATCGACACTGTGGTGGCCAACGTTGCGCTGGCTGGAAACGGCCTGGAATTTGAGGTGCTCTCGCAGGGCTCCGCGCCATTTTCCGATGCCGACAGGGAGGCCATCAAGAGAGCCCTTTCCGGCGATGCCGCACGGTTGGCCGATCTGCATTATCGCCTCGGGGAGCTCTATGCCCAGGCAGCGGAGGAGGCGGCTGCGGGACATAACCTGGAGTTGGCCGGTCTGCATGGGCAGACGGTGGCGCACAAAGATGGCGCTTATTCGCTGCAGTTGGGCAGCCCCAGCCCGTTATCCGCCCGGCTTGGCGTCCCCGTCATATTCAACTTTCGGGAGGCCGATATTGCGGCTGGGGGCAACGGCGCGCCACTGATGCCGTATCTCGATTGGCTGCTGGTCCGCGAGCGGCCCGACACCATCATTACCCTGAATCTGGGTGGTATCGCCAACCTCAGTTGCGTTCCCGCCGGGGCGCAGAAGGCCGATGTCACCGGCTTTGATACAGGGCCGGCGATGAGCCTTATCGATTGCGCCTGCGGCCAACTTTTTGACCAGCG
This sequence comes from Fidelibacterota bacterium, assembly GCA_004124875.1. Classification (GTDB taxonomy): domain Bacteria; phylum Fidelibacterota; class Marinisomatia; order SCGC-AAA003-L08; family TS1B11; genus TS1B11. The sequence continues at coordinate 38,259 of SCKJ01000004.1, forward strand.
GGCCGACCTGGATGGCAAATTGAGCGAGGGCGGCACCGTTGACGGCCAGCTGCTCGAGGAACTGATGCGCCATCCCTATATTTCACGGCGTCCGCCAAAATCGACCGGCGTGGATGAATTCGGCGATGCGATGGTTGGCGATATATTAAACGGGTTCCGTGGCAACGGCGCGGATCTGCTGCGGACACTCATCGCCTACACCGCTCGCAGTGTGGCCACGGGCGTCAATAACTTTACTCCCACGAATGGCCAGGGTGGCCTGCTGGCCGTCAGCGGCGGCGGCGCGCACCATCCAACGGTGATGGGTGATTTGGGGCGGGAGCTGTCCATCTGGCAAATCGAGCCCTCTGCGGTGTTGGGTGTCGATCCCGACTTCAAGGAAGCCCTGCTCATGGCGGTGCTCGCCGTGGCAAAAATGGAAAACCAACCTGCGAACATGCCCGCGGTAACCGGCGCCCGCCGCGAAGTGGTGCTGGGACAGATAGCATAACTCGCGAACCTTTGGATAAAGGACCACCATTGCAAGAGCACATCTTCAGGAAATACGACATTCGCGGAGTGGTTGAGGAGGACTTTCCCAAACCGGTAGTGATCGATCTCGGTCGTGCATTCGGGACTTACGTTTTGCGCGCGGGCGGCGACTCGGTGGCCCTCAGCGGCGACATCCGCCTGACGACGCCCGACCTTAAAAAATGGTATGCCCAAGGCCTGCTGTCAACGGGGGTAAAGGTGATTGATATCGGCATATTGCCGACGCCGGCCAACTATTTTTGCATGTTTCACAGCGATGTCGATGGCGCGGTCCAGATTACCGGCAGCCATAATCCCTCCAATTACAACGGCTTCAAAATGTCTTTCCGGCGCGGGGCTGTTTACGGTGATCAGATTATGGGTCTGCTGGAGATGATCAAAGCCGGCGATTTTGAAACAGGGGCGGGGAGCTTCAGCGAGATGGATATCATCACCCCTTACATCGATATGCTGGCTGAGAAAATCACCTTTGAGCGGCCCCTGAAAATTGCCCTCGACTGCGGTAATGCGGCGGGGGCGCTGGCCGGGCCGCAGATATTCAAGCGCCTCGGGGTGGAGCTGACCGAGCTGTTTTGCGATGTGGATGGCCGCTTCCCCAACCACCATCCCGACCCGACCGTGGAGGCCAACCTGGCCGACCTGATTGATACGGTCAAGAGCGGCGATTACGATCTGGGAATTGCCTACGATGGCGACGCCGACCGTGTGGGCATCATCGACAACAACGGCAATGTGATCCGCGCCGACATCCTCATGGCCATCTTCCTGGAGGAAGTGGCCCGGCCCGGTGAAGCGGTCATTTTTGACGTCAAGTGTTCCCAGGCGCTGGAGGAGGAAATCTTGCGGCATGGCGGCGTGCCAGTCATGTGGAAGACGGGGCACAGCCTGATCAAGGAGAAGATGCGGGAAATGAAAGTGGGGTTCGCCGGTGAAATGAGCGGCCATATCTTTTTCGGCGACGAGTACTTTGGCTATGATGACGGCATTTACGTCTCCCTGCGTATTGCCCGGTTGCTGTCGCGAACACATACGCCGCTGTCAGAATTGGCGGCGAAAATTCCCCGGTACTTCAGCACGCCGGAACTGCGCATGGATTGCCCCAGCGATGAGGAAAAGTTCAAAATTGCCGCCGCGGCCGAGGAATATTTCAAGGCGAACTACGACTGCATCGATATCGACGGCGTGCGCATAAAATTCGGCGATGGCTGGGGGCTGGTGCGCGCATCCCACACGCAGCCGGTGATTGTCTGCCGCTTCGAGGCGCGGACGCAGGCACGCATGGAGGCCATCATGGCCGAGGTGTTGGGCAAGCTGCAGACCTTTGGGGAAATCACCCTCTCCACATGACGGCGGCCCTGCGCGATATTCAGGCTCTGCGGGAGCGCATCGACCAGCGCCTGAAAACCCTTTATCCTGAGGGTCCCGCATCGCTCACTGCGCCGGTGGAGTATGTGTCGCTGGGGAAGGGCAAAAGGCTGCGGCCCCTGCTCACCCTGATTACCGCCCGGGCCTGTGGCGGCACGGTGGAAGACGCGCTCCCTGCCGCCATTGCGGTGGAGGCGCTGCACAATTTTACCCTGGTGCATGATGATATTATGGACCACGATGAGCTGCGGCATGGGCAGCCTTCCGTGCATGCCAGGTGGGGCGATAGCAGCGCCATTTTAACCGGGGATGTCCTGTTTGTGCTGGCGCTGAAGGAGCTGCGCAAGTCGCCGGCTCAGGTGGACCGCCTCACGGAGGCCTTTGCCCAGGGGGCGCTGGCGGTCTGCGAAGGGCAGGCGCTCGATCTCGAGTTCGAAAGCCGCGCCGATGTATCTCTCAAGGATTACATGGAGATGATTGATTTGAAGACCGGGCAGATGCTGGGTCTGGCCGCCAGGCTGGGAGCCATCAGCGGGGGCGGCACTGCCGAGAGCATCGCAGGCGCCGGGCATTTTGGCCTGCTGCTGGGGCGGGCTTTCCAAATTCAGGATGACCTGCTGGAACTGATTTCCGATGCGGGCACGATGGGAAAAAGCCTGGGCAGCGACCTGGTATCAGGGAAGAAAACGTACCTCTACCTCGTGGCATTCCAGCAGGCGCCGGATGAAGTCGCTGCCGCAGTTTCCGCTGCCGGGAAGAATATTGAGACCGGGGTAAATCTGTTCCGGGAACTGCTGGTGAAAACCGGCGCCCGCGAGAAAGCCGAACGCCTGATTCGGGAGACTGTCGATTCCGCAGTGGCAGCATTGGAACCGTTTGGCAGCGGCAAAGCGGACCTGCTGGCCTTCGCCGATATCGTTCTTAACCGTAAAAATTAGGCACCGCGGAACGCATGTCATCATCAAGCGAAAATCAAAAAGTTGATCCCGGTAAAATGGGCGAGGCCATCGCTAAATGCCATTTGCAAATTCATACAACGTTGGCCCTGCCTGAATGGGACCCTCAGCAACTGCGCCCGTTTTCCAGGGTCCTTTACCTGGGCATGGGGGGCTCGGCCACCGGCGGCGATATGGTCAGGCTGTGGAGCGAGCAGCGCGGCAGAGTTCCCATGGCGGTCACGCGCGATTATCGCATTCCCGGTTGGGTCGATTCCCAAACACTGGTGCTGGCGGCATCCTATTCGGGCAACACAGAGGAAACCCTCGGGGCGGCGGCCATGGCAGAGGAACGGGGTTCGCAGCTGGTGGCGTTGACCAGCGGGGGCCAGTTGGCGCAGATGGCAAAGACCCACAGCTGGCCGGTGCACACGATTCCGGCCGGGTACCAGCCGAGGGCTGCCATCGGGTATTCTCTAGCTGCCATTTGCCGGGTACTGGTGGCGGGGGATATGCTGCCCCGTAAATTGCTGGATGATCTGGATGATGCGGCAACATTGATGGGGACCCAGGCGGGCAACCATGCTGATGCCACAAGCGGCCAAAACAGACCGCTGGAAGTGGCCAAACGGCTGGCCGGCAAGCTGCCCATCATATATGGCGTATCCGGGTCGACCGAGGGCCTGGCTGTTCGCTTCCGTGCGCAACTGGCTGAAAACAGCAACGTGTTCGCCGTGCATCATCTGCTGCCGGAGATGAACCATAATGAGATTGTGGGGCTGGCCGACCGGTTGGCTGCCGATCCCCACGCCGTGGTCATATGGCTGATGGATGAAGATGACCATGAGCGCATCCATCTGCGGCAACAGTTGACCGCTGAGCTGTGCGGAATCGATGGTTCAGACAGGGAAATTATATTGAGCGGAACAGGGCCGACTCTGATTCATCGCAATTTGACGTTGCTCAATCTGACGGATTGGATATCGTACTATCTGGCCCTTGAGCGCCAGGTAGATCCAACCGCGATAGAAATTCTTCTGCAGCTGAAAACAAGACTCGCCGGTGGAGAATGATGGGCGACGGTATGCTTGACAACCTTTCGACGACGAGGCTATATTGATGTCCTTATGATGATCCAAGTTCAGGTAGAGAAGATTTCGTTTTACCCCCCGAGCAAGGGCTACGCCGTGTTGCTGAAAGAAGCGATGGGCAGCCGGTTCTTGCCTGTGATCGTGGGTTCATTTGAAGCACAATCGATCGCGCTGGCGTTGGAGGAGGTGCAGATGCCCCGCCCGATGACTCACGATCTGTTCTGCAATATCCTCGATGAACTCGATGTCGAAATTGGTGAAGTGGTCATCTCCGAATTGGCGGAAGGGACCTTCTTCTCGAAAATCAGTCTGGAGAGCCAATTAGGGACCCGCGAAATTGACGCCCGTCCCAGTGATGCCATTGCCCTGGCGCTGAGGGTTGGCGCGCCGATTTACGTGTCCGAATCGGTTATGGATGAAGCGTCGGTAAGTGAGCTGGCCAATAAAGATGTCGGCCAGGAGGAGAAACCTGCCGGGATTGACACGCCCAGTAAGCCTGACAGCCTGCCCCCACATGAGTATCTTAAAAAGCTGGAAGACCAACTCGACCGTGCCGTGGATTCGGAAGAGTATGAAAAAGCGGCCGAGCTCAGGGATAAGATAAAGAAGTTTCACACGCAGACTAGCAGCTAGCCGGCGCGCGCCGGCATGACTCAGATCAACTCATTGAGCGCCAACTGCGCAGCCGCTTGTTCCGCGGCTTTTTTAGTATCCGATTCAGCGCGCCTGAACGTCTGCTGGCCGACCCGCACCTGCACTACAAACTGCTTGTCATGCTCCGGTCCCCGGGTTTGCAGCAGTTGAAAGCGCGGCTTGCCCAATCCCCGCTGATGGCATAGCTCGATGAGTTGTCCCTTATAGTTGACGATGCCCGCAACAATGAGGCTGCGGTCAATGATGCGGCTGTGGATGAATCGCCTGGCGGTTTCAAGTCCGCCATCGAGAAACAGGGCGCCAATGAGCGATTCAGTGGCGTCGCCTACAAGATTTCGGCGAACCTTGTGGTCATCAAGCCGTACGCCACTTTCCACCAGCAGATACTTATGAAGTTCGATGGCCTCTCCGGCCTCAGCCAGAAAATCCTTGTTGACCAGCGCCGAACGGCTGGTGGTCAAATCCCCTTCAGAGGCTGTGGGATTCTGGCTGAACAGGTGGACGGAAACGATCTGTTCCAGTATGGCGTCACCGAGAAACTCGAGCCGCTCAAGGTTTTCGTCGGGTAGATCTGTCAGGCTGCGATGGGTGAGGGCCTGGGTGAGGAGCGCACGGTTGCGGAACCGGTGACCGATGCTTTTCTCAAGTTGCCGCTCCCTGTCTGAACTCTGATCGGGTAATAATTTTCCCCGCAGCCAGGAATAAAGAGCCACAGACTATTCGGTGAATCTCTTCAAGGTGAGGACGGCGTTATGTCCCCCGAAACCGAACGTATTGGAGACTGCGTAATCGAAAGTGTGCAGCGTAGGCTCATTTGGAGAGTAATTCAGATCACACTCGGGATCACTTTCCCGGTAATGGATTGTGGGCGGGATTTCCTGCCGCTTGAGCGCCAGCAATGAGGCAATCGCTTCCACCCCGCCAGAGGCCCCCATCAGGTGCCCCGTCATCGATTTGGTGGATGAGACAATGAGGCCGTTGTGGGCGTGCTCCCCGAATACGGTCTTGATGGCGGTGGTTTCATTCTTGTCGTTAAAGAGGGTCGAAGTGCCATGGGCGTTGATATAACCGACATCCTTCGGCTCAATGCCGGCGCCTTTAATCGCCAGTCGCATGGCCCGCACCGCGCCTTCTCCGCCTTCCGCCGGCGCCGTAATGTGGTAAGCGTCCCCCGTGGCGCCATAGCCGACGAGTTCCCCCAGAATATTGGCGCCCCGGTCCTGGGCATACTCGAGCGATTCGAGCACCAGGATACCTGATCCTTCGCCCATGATAAAGCCGTCGCGCCCGGCATCGAAGGGCCGGCAAGCGGTCTCGGGGTCGGGATTTCTGGTCATCGCTCTCATGCTGGTAAATCCGGCGACGGAAGCGGGTGTCACCGGCGCCTCGGCACCACCGGCCACCATGGCATCAGCGCTGCCGACCTGTATGTTGCGGTAGGCCTCGCCAATGGAATTGCTGGCGGTCGCGCAGGCCGACACAATGCTGAAGTTGGGTCCTTTCAGGCCATACTCGATGGACACATAGCCCGTGGCAATATCGGAGATCATCATGGGCACGAAAAGTGGACTCACATGCCGGGGTCCTCTTTTTTGCATACGCACATACTGTTCCTCAAATGTCCCGATGCCACCAATACCGGAGCCGACGATTACGCCGATCCGGTCCCGGTCCGGATTGCCGTTGCTTAGCAAATTTGAGTGCTCCAGCGCCTCGGCGGCGGCGACCATGGCCAGCAGGGTAAACCGGTCCATGCGTTTCTGCATACGCGGTTCCACAAAGGCATCGAAATCAAGGTTGCGGACTTCAGCCGCCAGCTTGACGCTGTGCTCAGACGTGTCAAATTGAGTAATGGGGCCGATACCGTTACGGCCACTGTAGAGCCCCTCCTCAAACTCCTTGACGGTGTTGCCGATAGGGGTAACGGCTCCCATACCGGTTACGACGACGCGGTTTAAAGTGAGCTGTCGCATGGCTTGGACGTCAGCCGGCGTTTGCTTCGATGTATTCCACCACGGAGCCGACGGTGGTGAGTTTTTCGGCTTCTTCGTCGGGGATTTCGAGATTGAACTCGTCCTCCAACTGCATGATCAGCTCAACGGTATCGAGCGAATCGGCGCCCAGGTCCTCGACAAACTTGGCCTCGGCGTTAATTTTCGATCCCTCCACACCCAGCTTATCTGCAACGAGCTCGGAAATCTTATCAAATGTATTCGACATATTCGTCTCCTCCCTTACATGACCATCCCGCCATCGACGAGAAGGGTCTGACCGGTAATATAGCCAGCTGCGTCGCTGGCCAGAAATGTTATTGCAGGGGCCACATCTTCAGGCTGGCCCAGTCTGCCCAGAGGAATGGAAGCGGCGATATCTTCCTTCGCCTTATCGGATAGATCGGCTGTCATCTCGGTGGAGATGAAACCCGGGCCGACGGCATTCACCGTGATTCCCCGGGAGGCCAGCTCCTTGGCCGTCGATTTCGTCAGCGCGATCAGTCCCGCTTTCGACGCGGCGTAGTTGGCTTGGCCAGGATTTCCGGTAACGCCAACGACCGATGTAATGTTGATAATCCGGCCCCAGCGCTGCTTCAGCATCGGCCGCGCGACCGCCTTGGTACAGTTAAACGCCCCTCTTAAATTGACGGCCAGGGGGAGTTCCCAATCCTCTTCCGACATTCTCATAATCAAATTATCTTTGGTAACACCCGCATTGTTCACCAGGATATGCAGGCCACCATGCCGCTCCGAAATTTCTTTGATCACCGAGGCCACCTGTTCGCCACGGGTCACATCACAGGGATGCACCGTCGCTTTGCCGCCCTGTCGCTCAATTTCAGCGGCCACCTTCTTCAGGTCCTCTTCACTGCGGCTCAGCAGGGCCACTGTGGCTCCCGCCTGGGCCAATGCCAGACTGATCGCCCGGCCAATGCCTCGGGAAGCGCCAGTCACTACGGCAATTTTATCCTCTAATCTAAACATTGAGCTGGTCCAGAATAGCCGCTGAGTTTACGCTTGTTGTGACCGCATCGGGTATAATTCTCCGATTGAGTCCCTGTAGAATTTTTCCGCTGCCGACTTCGTAAAACTCGCCGTAGCCATCCCCCGACATCTGCCGGATGGTCGCTTCCCACAAAACCGGCTGCTCCAGCTGCGCCAATAAATTGGATCGCAAAGTTTCGGCGTCGGTGACCGGTTGCGCGGACACATTTTGGTAGACCGGCACAGCGGCATCATTGAGGGTGATCGCCGAGAGGGCCGCCTCCAGGCCGGGCCGGGCCGGCGCCATAAGGGGGGAGTGAAACGCGCCGGACACGTTCAGCTTGATCGCCCTGCGGATGCCCAGCCCCCCTGCGATGGCCACGGCGCGCTCAATGGCTGCCGTTTCGCCGGAGAGCACCACCTGTCCCGGAGCGTTCAAATTTGCTGCCACGATGGTGCCCGCCGCTGCGGCCCGCTGAAGCAGCTGCTCCAGCTGTCCCTGATCGGCGCCGATGATGGCGGCCATGGCGCCCGGCGCAGTCTGACCAGCGTTGGCCATTTCCTGTCCACGAACCTTGACGACCTGCAGTGCGTCCTCGAAGGAGATGGCCCCAGCTGAAACCAGAGCGGAAAACTCACCGAGTGAGTGACCTGCCGTCGCTTCCGGCTCAAGACCATCGGCTTTAAGCAGAGCATCAATAGCCACGCTGTGCACAAACAGGGCCGGTTGGGTAATTTCCGTCTGCCTGAGCGCCTCTTCCGGTCCTTCAAAACTGATCTGGCGCAGGTCGAAGCCGAGCAGTTCCACCGCCTGGTCGTAGAGGTCCCTGGCCGAGGAATGGGCGTCATACAGATCGCGACCCATCCCCACCGCTTGGCTCCCCTGTCCCGGAAACAGAAAGACTGACATGCTAAATGACGTGGCCCCACTTGATGTACATGCTGCCCCAGGTGAACCCCGCGCCGAAGGCGGCCAACAGCACATTATCTCCGGGACGCAATCGTTTTTCCTCCACGGCGTCGGCAATGCCGAGAGGGATCGTACCGGCGGTGGTGTTGCCGTAGTTCCGGATGTTGGACAGGACCTGGTCCTCGCGGAGGCCCAGCCGTTGTGCCGAGGCATCGATGATGCGCTTGTTGGCCTGGTGCGGGATGAACAGTGTGATATCGTCGCTGCTCAAGTTGTTCCGCTCGGCCAGCTCGGCGGTGATATCAGCCATGCCCTTTACGGCGTACTTGTAAACGTTGCGGCCGTCCTGCTTGAGGTAATGGTCCCGGTTGGCCACCGTCTCGGCCGTAGCCGGATTGAGGCTTCCGCCCGCCGGCATATACAGGTATTGGCCGCCGTTGCCATCAATGCGCAGGATGGAATCGATAATGCCCTCATTGTCGTTCTTGGATGCCTCCACCAGCACGGCCCCGGCGCCATCGCCAAACAGGATGGACGTCGTGCGGTCTTCGTAATCCATGACGGAACTCATGGTGTCTGCGCCGATGACGATAATTTTCTCATACTGCCCCGATTCAATGAAGCGGGTGGCGGTGTCCAGACCGAACAGAAAGCCGGAGCATGCCGCAGACAGGTCGAAGCCCCACGCCTTGTTAGCGCCGAGTTTATTCTGCACCAGGGCCGCTGTGGAGGGGAACAGCATATCCGGGGTGATGGTGGCGACGATGATGCAGTCGATTTCCGACGGATCCATCCCTTTTTTCTTCAGGATTTGCCGGACTGCATGCGTGCACATATCTGAGGTGGCCTCACCTTCGGCGACGATGTGCCTCTGAGAGATGCCCGTGCGCGAGAGTATCCACTCGTCAGAGGTATCCATCATTTTTTCCAGGTCGTGGTTGGTCAGCACCCGCTCCGGCAGATATTTACCCACGGCAGTTATGGTAGCGGTTCTACGTGCCTCTGGCATGTTACTCCCCATTGATATCGAGATGTTTGGCGATGCGGCTTTCGATGCCCTCAATCAGCTTGCCGTTAATGCTCTCCATTGCCGCTCGTAGCGCGTTCTTGATGGCTCTGGAGCTGGATGTACCATGACACACGATGGATATCCCATTAACACCCAGGAGCGGCGCGCCTCCGTATTCTTCCCAGTCAAGCTCGCGGCGGAGATCCTTAATGGCCGGCTGCAACAATGGCAGGGCCAGCATGGAAAGGACGTGGCGCTTCATGGTCGCCTTGATCCATTTGCCAAGGTTGATCACCAGACCCTCACTCAGTTTGAGCATCATATTTCCCACAAATCCGTCACAGACCACCACATCCGCCGCGCCGGCGAAGATGTCGGTTGCCTCCACATTGCCGATGAAGCCGTTGACATGAACCTGCATGAGGCCGTACGCCTGCTGAGTCATCTCGTTGCCTTTGCCGGCTTCGTGGCCAATATTCATCAGCCCGATGCGCGGGTTTTCCAGATGCATCTCGTGGATGGCGTAAGCCCTGGCCATGAGCGCAGATTGCACCAGATCGGTTGCGCGAGCATCCAAATTAGCGCCTACGTCGCACAGCAGGAAGCCACCGCTTTCCGAGGGTATGAAGGTACCGATCGCCGGACGCCTCACGCCTGGAATCCGCCCCAACAACATCAGGGAAGCGGTGAGCAGGGCGCCGGTGCTGCCTGCGCTTATAACGGCATCCGCCTGGCCATCCTTGACCAGTTGCACCGCCTTGACCACGCTGGAATCGGGTTTTGTCTTGAAAATTTTGGCCGGTTTTTCCTCCATGCCCACCACCTGCGCCGCAGACAACAGCGATATCCGGGCAGGATCGAAAGGATGCCGCGCCATCTCTTGGCTGACCGGCTCTGCCTGCCCCACGAGGACTATTGAGATAGAGCTGTCAGTGGATTGGAGGAATTCGTAGGCCCCCTTGACTGTCTCGGCAGGGGCTCTGTCACCCCCCATTGCGTCCAGGGCAAGTCGCATCACGCAAACGGATAAATTATGATTGGGCGGGGCTTATGACCGGCCGGCCCCTGTAGTAGCCGCAGTTTGGACATGCCCGATGGGACATTTTCGGCTGGCCGCATTGCGGACAACTGCTGGGCAGCCGCGGGGTGAGCTTCCAGTGGGTGCGCCGCTTCGCGGACCTGCTGCGTGATTGTTTTCTTTTCGGATGCGCCATGATTACGCCCGTTCCAATTTTCGTTTGATGTCGAGCAGAGGAGCCCAGCGGTCATCTTGCGCCAGCGCTTCGCAGCTGCAGGAACCCTCATTTAAATTTTTCCCGCAGTGCGGGCATAACCCTTTGCAATCGGACCGGCAAAGCCGTTTCTGCGGCAGTTCCAGCAGCAACGCATCCCTTAAAGGGTTCGCCAGATCGATCCAATTATCTTCAGGACCCAGCACGACCAGAACGGAGTCGCCACTATATCCCGAAGCGTCAATCGCGTCGCTAAGCAACACATCAACCTCACCCGTCACAGGCAGATCATAAGGCTGAGCGCAACGGTCACACATAAGGCTCAGAGTCGACTCTACGCTCCCCGATAGCCGGATGCCCCGGCCGTGCGGCCTGACCCGCAAGTCGCCGGAATAAGCGTGAGCAGTTCGCCCCGGCTCGCCCGCCATTAACTCCCCCAGGTTTCCCGAGATGGACAAGGTCCGCTCGCCACCTGCCAGGGATGCTGTCTCAATTTCGCTTCGAGCGATTCTCATAGAGCCGTAAACTTAATTCCGCCCCGTCGGCAGGACAATAAACATATGTCCAAATAAAAATAAAGCATAGCGCTCAGGCGTCGGCAGTGTCACCCGGCTCTGAATCGCTCGACTCCGCCGCTGCCTCAACGGAATCCTCGGAATCTTCCCGCTCCAGCAGATTCTCGTGGTCCATGTGCCATTTTATGCCGATGAAGCTCAGTGTCTGCCCCGCGCTGACGACGGCCAGACCGTAGGCCAGGACCATTCCATAGAGAGCCATGAGCATCAGCGCCAGCAGCCCGCCCATCAACGTTGCCCAGCCCGTCAGGCTGGCGGCCAGGCTGCCTGAGGAAGGCCCGGGGATATAGGTAAGCAGCGCCGGGTAGCCGCTGAAGGCGATCTTTTCTGCCCAGGCGAGCAGCGCCAGAAGATGTTCTCCCATGAGCCAACGGGAAGAGAAAACGGCCACGACAAGTTGGTACCCAAACGTTACCACCCAGCCGAAAATCATGAGTGACAGGGCGGCCAGAACGCCGACAATAAGCGGGTAGATCAGGACCCGCAGCGGTTGATTCCATACAGCCGCAAAAACCTGAAAGGCTGTTCCCGTGGCATCATCTTCCCATGTGGCGGTCACCGCCGGGGACATGGTAACGAGGACCAGAACAACGGCCAGCGTCAGGAGGGTAAAAATGGCCCCGGCCAGATTAACCGGCAACAGCCCGATAAAAATAAGGTCGCCGATATAGGGGATACTGGAGAGCAGTCCGAGGAGCGCGGCAACCATCAGCGCAAAAATTACAATGGCCATGAGTGTCACGGGGGAAAGGAGCACCGAGCCCCAGTATCTGCGGGCGTGCGCCCGTGCCTCGAGCACGCCGTAGAAAGGGTCGCCTTTAAGCTCCCTGTAAGTGGCCCGTGACCCCGCCGCGCTGCTGAGCATAATCACGGCGATGGCCCAAGTCCAGCCCAACAGGTAGAGGGCATAGGGGAGCAGGCCTGCCAGGGTCTGACTGGCCTGGGCCGGCGCGAAAAAAGGGTAAAGTCCGTATTGATCCCAGACTTTGGCCAGCGGCAGACCGGACAGCAAGAGGGCGGCGTAGATTGCGGGCAGGAGGATGACATAAGCGGTGACCACCCCCCGGAAGTGGAGCCAAATCTGCTTGCCGCTGAGGGCTCGCCGGGGCGCCTGCAGCAGGTCTGAAACGTTGAACTGTAGCTTGACGGGATCGAACATGGGTAGCGCCCTCACCTGGGCTGGCACCAGGCCGGAGTTAGTCTGTTTCCACCATATCTTTGCGCATGTTGTCAACCCAAATATCGGCGAACTGCCCGGCCAGTTCGTCCCGCACGCGCCGGGCTTCCTGCACATCCGTAAAATCGCCGAGTCGCACGCGCCACCATACTTCATTCCGCTCCTTAAGCCAAATGCGTTGAATAAAAGTGTCGTACCCCAACCCATCGAGGCTCAGTTTCACTTTTTGGGCTTTCTTGGCCGTGTTCCAGGAGCTGACCTGGATGGTGTAATGGCCGGCAACAACGTCCTCGGGCACTTTACGCAGTTTCGGTTTAGGCTTGGGTTTGGCCTTGGGTTTCGGCTTGGCTCTGGGTTCAGTTTTAGATGTTGCGGGAGAGGCCTTGGTATCGGCAGCGTCGATTTGGCGCTGAAGGTTTTGTGCCGCCAGATTCAGAGGCGTTGTGATCGGGGACATCGGGATCAACGGGGCGGCGGCTATCGGCTCTGCCTGCCTGGGCACCACGGAAGTATCCTCAATGGCAATGAAGCGGAATTCATGATAGGCCACTTCCTCCCCGCCAGAATTGACGATAGCGGAAAACGTGTAATTCCCTTCCACGTCAGCGGTAAACGTGAACGTGTTCGAGGTGGCCAAGAACTCGGCAATGAGCAGGCTCTCGTCCGGTACTTCCGGTAATTCCCAGATGTAACTCAGGTTACTGGCATCGTCAGGGGGCGTCACAATAATGGTTTCCGGCTCACCGACAAATATCGGTTCTGCCGCTTTCTTGCCCCAGGGGAGGAATTGGCATCCCGTGAAGGCGAGGAGTATTACCGCCAGAAAGGCTCGCTTTTTTCCCATAGTCATCAGTCCTGCCTATTTTTCTCAGAGATTGTCCTGAATATCCCTCGTTGGGAAAAAGAATGCAACTTCTTTCTCAGCGTTTTCATCCGAGTCCGATCCGTGGATTGCGTTCTGCCCAACGCTGGTCGCAAACTCTTTTCGGATGGTTCCCTCCGTCGCTTCGGCAGGATTCGTCGCGCCAATGAGGTCCCTGAATGCGGTCACGGCGTCATCCTTTTCAAGTGCGATGGGCATGATGGGGCCCGAGGACATGAACGAAGTTAACTCCCCATAGAACGGCCGTTCCCTGTGGACTGCGTAAAATGTCTCTGCCTGTGCTAATGTCAGGCGAGCGATTTTGAGTTCCGTAATTTTGAAACCGGCAGTCAATATCCGGTCAATGATTTTGCCAAAGTGATTGGCCCGCATGGCATCGGGCTTGATGATGGCCAGGCTTTTATTGCCCATCGATGCTCCCCAGTCAATCTGTTAATGTTGTCGAAAGCAGAGCGCCAGGTTTCACGGGCGTCCGCATGGTATCGTTGGCTAATAGCCAGCCGGGAGTTTAACCCAACGCGTCCCGCACTGTGGCGCCTATTGTTGCCGGACTATCGCATACGTGGATGCCGGCTGCCTTGAGCGCCGCCATTTTGCTTTCCGCGGTCCCCTGCCCTCCCGAAACGATGGCGCCGGCGTGGCCCATGCGGCGTCCCGGCGGAGCGGTCTGCCCGGCGATGAAGGCAATGACCGGCTTGGACATGCCCGAGCTCTGTATCCAGGCCGCGGCCTCTTCCTCAGCCGAGCCGCCAATCTCGCCGATGAGCACCACCGCCTGCGTGGCGTCATCCTGGGCATAAAGCTTCAACAGGTCGGTAAAGGTGGAACCGATAATCGGGTCGCCACCGATGCCGATGGCCGTGGTCTGCCCCAGTCCCAAAGCGGTGAGCTGTGCTACCGCTTCGTAAGTCAACGTGCCACTGCGGGAGATGACCCCAACTTTCCCCGCTTCGTGGATGAAGCCCGGCATGATGCCAATCTTGCACTCCCCCGGAGTGATGATGCCGGGGCAGTTGGGTCCGATCAGCCGCGTGGCGCTCTCCGCCAGCACCGACTGGACCTTGACCATATCTGCGGTGGGAATCCCCTCGGTAATGCAGATCACCAGACCGAGCTCAGCGGAGACAGCTTCCAATATGGCGTCGGCAGCAAACGGCGGCGGCACGAAAATTACCGAAGTGTTGGCTCCGGTTTCCGCCTTTGCCTGGGTCACGGTGTTGAATATGGGGATGCCGTTGGCATCTTTCTGGCCCCCTTTGCCGGGGGTCACTCCAGCGACGACCCGGGTGCCGTACTCCACCATCTGACCGGTATGGAAACTGCCCTCGCTGCCGGTAATCCCCTGCACCACAAGGCGGGTGGCGTTGCCTGCGAGAATGCTCATGCCTGGCCCCCTTTCGCAGCGGCAACCGCTTTTTGGGCGGCGTCCTCCAGGGTGGTGGCCACAATGAATTCCAGGTTGGACTCGGCCAGCATCTTGCGCGCCAACTCGGCGTTGGTCCCTTCCATACGAACCACCACCGGCAGGTCCACCTGCACCTGCCCCATGGCCGTAATGATCCCTTCAGCGATGCGGTCGCAGCGCACAATCCCGCCGAAAATATTGATGAGCACCGTCTTCACATGGGGATCGTCAAGGATGATGCGGAAACCGTTGGCAACCGTCTCAGCGTTGGCCACGCCGCCCACATCGAGGAAGTTCGCCGGGTCGCCGCCATGCAGTTTGATGATATCCATGGTGCCCATGGCCAGCCCCGCGCCGTTGACCATGCAGCCGACATTGCCATCGAGCTTGATGTAGTTGAGGTTATACTTGGACGCCTCCACCTCATGCGGGTTTTCCTCGGATAGATCGCGCAAGTCGGCCAGGCCGGTTTGCCGGTAGAGGGCGTTGTCGTCAAAATTGAGCTTGGCATCCAGCGCGATCACCTCGCCGTCGCTGGTCACCACCAGCGGGTTGACCTCCATGAGCGAGCAGTCCCTGGCCACGAAGGCGCGCCACAGGGCTTGCAATGTTTGCATCCCTTTTTTCACCTGGTCGCCTTGGAGCTCCAGGGCATAGGCCAGGCGGCGCAGCTGAAACGGCTGCAGATCGTAGCCCGGGATAATCCATTCTTTCACAATTTTTTCAGGCGTTTCGGCGGCTACTTTTTCAATCTCCATGCCGCCTTCGGTGGAGACCATCATCACGTAGCGTCCCTTGGCCCGATCCAGCACGATACCGGCATACAGCTCACGGTCGATATCCGACGCCTTTTCGACCAGCAAACGCTCGACTTTTTTGCCCTCAGGGCCTGTCTGATGCGTCACCAGTTGCATGCCCAGTATCGATTCGGCGATCTCGCGCACCTCGTCGGGGCCGCCGGCCAGCTTGACGCCCCCTCCTTTGCCTCGCCCTCCAGCATGGATTTGTGCCTTCACCACCACTTTGCCACCCAGTTTTTTGGCCGCGGCAACAGCCTCATCTACGGTGAACGCGACGTAGCCTTCAGGCACCGGCACCCCAAACTCGGCAAAAATGGCCTTCCCCTGATATTCATGGATTTTCATTCAGCGGCCCCTCTCATGCTGCTTGCTGTTCAATGTTCAATCACCGTACCGCTTCTGTGCTGCAGGGCCTCGGCCACAGAGCCAATGCCCGTGATGACAACGCGTTGGCCGCCTGACTGCAGAAACCGGATGGCCGCTTCAATTTTGGGACCCATGGTGCCCGCCGGGAAATGGCCTTGGGCTAAGTACGACTGGGCCTCGCTGGCGGTCATGTCCGGTATCAGGGTCTGCTGCGCAGTGCCAAAGTTGAGATAGACGCCATCCACATCCGTCAGAATATACAAGTCCTGGGCCCCAATCTCAGCACCCAGAACGGCTGCGGCCAAATCCTTGTCGACAACGGCATCGACGCCTTCAAAGTGGCCGTTTTCCTTTACGAAAGCCGGGATGCCGCCGCCGCCGCCGGCAATGACGATAGAGCCTGACTCGACCAGGCGCCGGATGGAGCGGGCGTTATTGATCCTGATCGGTTTCGGACTGGGCACCACCCGGCGCCAAACGCCCGGTTCCTGCTGGGCGATGGACCAGTCATACTTCGCGGCCAACCGCTCCGCATCCGACTGGTTGAAGCGATGGCCGATGAATTTGGTCGCCTCAGCCATGGCGGGGTCATGCTGATCGACAATCACCTGCGATATAAAGGAGACCACGTCGCGGTGGATATCCTCGTCGAGCAGCGCGTTTTGCAATGACTGCTCCACCATGTAGCCAATGGTCCCCTGAGTGGCCGCGACACAGATGCCCAGCGGCAGAATGGGCACTTTCCCGGCGGCCAGTTCCACCCGGCGCAGTTCGTCGCCCACCTGGGGGCCGTTCCCGTGGGCAATGGCCACATGGTACCCTTCGCGCACGAACGGCATTATCTGCTTCAAGGCAGCGCGAGTATGGGCGAACTGCTCGGCAATGGTGCCCAGAGCGCTATCAGGAGAGAGCGCGTTGCCCCCCAGTGCGATAATGACTGTGCGGGTCATGCCGGCCAGCTTGTTTGGCCCTGGAAGGTCACCCCAGCAGCGAGCCCCCAACCAACACGCCGGTGATCATAAGCATCAAATTAGAGATGCGCAGCCACTGAGGTTCATCTTCTCCGCCGCTGAAAAGCCAAAAGACAGTCGACAATCCAGCCAGCGCGGCCGCATGCAGCATCGGCGAGTGCTGCGCAATAAGACCGGCGGTCAGCCCTCCGACCATGGCCGCCGTGAATCCGATGCCCAGGCTGATGAGGGAAAATCCGAATCCAGGTTTGGGGCCGTATAACCGGGTATAGATGCTGAACATCGCCACAATGGGTACTACCATAGCCAGATACCCTATGATGACGGCGGTAACAGAGCGGATCATGAATCGGCGGGCCTCACCTGAATTTTGCGCGAAACAGATTTAGACTGCAGGAACTGCCTCAGGTAGTCGGGGCCCCCGGCCTTGGAGTTGGTGCCGGACATATTAAAGCCCCCGAAGGGATGCACCCCTACCAGCGCGCCGGTGCACTTCCTGTTCAGGTAGAGATTCCCCACATGGAACTGCTGGCGGGCCTGCTGGAGGTGCGCTTCACTGCCGCTGTAAACGGCGCCGGTGAGGCCGTAAATGGAGTCGTTGGCCATGGTCAGCGCCTCGTCGAAATCGGTGGCCTTGAGCACCGCCAGAACCGGGCCGAATATCTCCTCCTGGGCCAGCCTGTCGCCTGAGCTGATGCCGGCAATCACCGCAGGTGTCACAAAGTATCCGCTCTCGCCTGTGCGCAGGCCACCGGTCAGCAGCTGGCCCTCCTGCTTGCCGATTTCAATATAGGCCAGGGTCTTCTCAAGCGCGGACTGATTGATGACCGGTCCCATAAAGTTTGCCGGGTCATCGGGCGGCCCCACAGTCAGCGCCTCGGTCTTTTCGACAATCCTTTTCAGCAGATCATCGTGGATGTCCTGGTGGGCGATAAGGCGCGAGCAGGCCGAACATTTCTGCCCCTGGTAGCCGAACGCCGCCGCCACTGCTCCGCTGGCCACATCCTCCAGATCGGCATCGGCATCAACAACAATGGCATCTTTGCCGCCCATCTCGGCTGCCACGCGCTTGATCCAGATTTGTCCCGGCTGCGCTTTGGCCGCCCGCTCGTTAATGCGCAGGCCAATTTCCATGCTTCCGGTAAAGGAGATAAAACGAACTTTGGGGTGATCTACGATAAAATCGCCAATTTCGCCACCACTGCCCGGCAGGTAGTTCAGGACCCCGGCCGGGAGGCCCGCCGCCTGCATGGCCTCGACAAATATATGACCGGTCAGGGGCGTCTCCGAGGCCGGTTTAAGCACGATCGTGTTGCCGGTGACAATGGCAGCCGAGGCCATGCCGGTGAGAATGGCGAGGGGAAAATTCCAGGGTGGTATAATGGCACCGACACCGAGGGGTATGTAGAACATCTCAGGCTGTTCGCCGGCAAGCGGGACAACAGGTTGTTGGCCGCCATAGCGCAGAGCTTCCCGGGCATAATACTCCAGGAAATCGACCGCCTCGGCAAAATCGGCGTCGGCTTCCAGCCAGTTTTTGCCCGCCTCCAGCACCATCGTTGCCACGGCAAGGTCGCGCCGCTCCCGGAGAGCCGCCGCCGCCTTTATCAGGTAGTCTGCACGCTCCTCTACGGAAGTCTGCGACCAGGCAGGAAAGGTCTCCGCAGCCAGAGCTATGGCCGTTTCGGCCTGCTCTCGGGTCGCCTTCTGAAAACGGGCCAGCACGAAATCGGGATCAGACGGATTGGTAGTGACAAGTTTCTGATCACGGGTGAAAGAGTCGACGCCGATGAGGAGCGGGTACTCCTTGCCTGCCGCCGCCTTGATCATAATAAGCGCCTTGTGCATGGCTGCTACTTCAATCGGCTGGTCAAACCGTCGAATCGCAAGATTTTGGAACGGGGTCAAGCAACCTCCTCTGCGAAACTGGAAACGGGCGCGTCTGCGCGCATGGTGCCGGGCCGGAAGTTAGAGTGGTAATTGAAATCCAATCAAGGTTGGCTTTTCCTGTACCCTTGGAGCCTGAAGCTGTTAGATTTATGACGAGACCGGAGAGTATCCGGTCCATAAAGCCCGGCACGGTATTTGGGTCGAGGGGACCACAAAGCCCCAAATAAATTTAAGGGGATTCGATGAAATTTCGCGCTATACCTGCTGTGCCGCTCCCGATTTTGCTTGCATCGGGACAGCGGCGCTCGTGAAGCCAGAGCACTACATGCGGCTGGCCATCGACGACTGCCGCTCCGGTTTTGCCACCGGTGACGGGGGTCCTTTTGGCGCCTGCATCGTCAGGGACGGCCAGGTTATCGCCACGGAGCATAACCAGGTGCTGAAGGATAACGATCCCACCGCCCACGCTGAGATGATGACCATCCGCGCAGCGGCTCAGAGCCTGGGCAGCTGGGACCTTTCAGGCTGCGAGATTTATTCCACCACCGAACCTTGCCCCATGTGCTTTGCGGCCATTCATTGGGCGCGCATCGGCGCAATTTATACGGGTACCCGTATCGCAGATGTGGCGGCCCTGGGATTCAGCGAGCTGGCACTGTCCAACGAGCAGATCAAGTCCATTGCCGGGCTGGAGGTTACGCTGATTACCGGCCTGCTGCAGGAGGAATGCCGGACCCTTTTGGCTGACTGGCAACACCAGTCGCCGGCCTCCACCTACTAGCTCCGTCAGTTTTTGGCGCCGGGGGTCACCAGCGGGAAAGCGGGGATTTCAGCGTCGAAGAATTCGCCTTCATCAGTGACCATCTGGTAGCTCCCGCGCATGCTGCCGATTTCTGTTCTCATGGGGCAGTAGCTGGAATATTCATGGCTCCGGCCAGGCAGAATGGTAGGCCGCTGGCCGATGACGCCGTCCCCCTGCACCTGCTCAACCTGGCCATGCCCATCGGTAATGTACCAATGCCGCCGCAGGAGTTGCACCGGACGATCACTCTGGTTGGTAATGGTCACATTATACGTAAACATGTAGTGGCCCGGGTGGTGTGGCAACGAGTATCCCATATAGGACGGAATCACTTTCACGTGAACGCCGCGGGTAACGCTGCTGTAGCTGGTTTCGTTTTCTGAAGCGCTCATAAAGACCAGTTTACGCCCGGCGGCCCAGCGGCGCGAGAGATATTTTACAGCTTCAACCGGCGACCGCGCCAACCGGGTGGACACTTTTGGAGCTGCCCACTACATCAATGCGTAGAAGTCAATTGGGCGGGGGCCGCGCCAGTATGATCAGAATGGGCAGCAGCGTTATGCTGGCCAGCAGGGCAATCAGGAGTATGAGGCCCGCCAGCAGACCGAACTGAAACTGGGGGATGAAGCGGGAAAAAAGCAGGACCGAGAATCCGAGCAGCAGGACGATCGTGGTGCTGATAATCGCTTTGCCCGTGGTCAGCATGGTTTCAGTAATGGCCGCTCTGTAATTCCCATTCAGGCGTCTAATTTCCTGCCGGAACCGGGCGATAAAATGGATGGTATCGTCCACCGCGATCCCAAAAGCGATGGCAAAGATCATGGCCGTGGTGGGCCGCAGTTTGATCCCCGAAAGTCCCATGATGCCCACCACAATAACAAGGGGCAGGACGCTGGGCAGCACCGACAGCGCGGCCAGCCGTACCGATTTGAACAGCGCCGTCATAGAGGCAAAAATCACGATGAAGGCCAGCATGAAGCTGTAGGTCATGCTGCGCACCAGGTGGTCATTGGTGCGCAGTGCCAGCAGGGTGGCTCCCGTGAGCGAGACGGTATGTCCCGGCGGCAGATTTTCCCGCGCCCACGCGCCCACGGCCGACTTGATTTCTTCGGCCCGCACCGAGGGAATGTTCGAGACCCGCGCGGATATTCTTCCGGCAGAGAAGTCGGGGCTGGCAAATGCCGCCACGAGGCCGGCATCGGTCAAACTGATGAGCTCTCCGACCTCCCGGGCGGAGGACGGGATGGACCGGGTCCCATGACCCACGGCCTCATTGGCCATTTCAATGTGGTCTTTCAGCGATGCGGTGACGGTCACATCGGCCAGCCCATCGACAAACGTCTGCAGGGCCCCCATGCGGCTCAGATTTTCAGGCAGGAGTATGCCATCCATTTCCGGCGTGCGGTAAATCAGCTCAAGGGGCAGGATGCGAATCATATTTTGCTCCACAAAAGTGTAATCGAGGTGCACCTTGTTGCCGGATCTCAAGTCGTCCAAAACGCCGGCATCGGTCCTGATGCGGGCCACCCCGAATAGCGACACGACCACCATGATGGCGGTGACACCGAGGATGCCCCGCGGATGGTGCTCCACCCACTCGCTCATGCGCCGGGCGGCCAGCAGGCGCACGCCACGCGCATGCCTGTCGAGGGTTTCCCGGGACGGCAGGGGCGTAAGGGCCAGGAGCGCCGGGATCACCAACAGCGTTACCACGAACATGAGGATCACCCCCACCGCCAGGCTGACCCCGAACTCCTGCACGATGCGCACATTGGTGGAGGCCAGTGTCGCGAAGCCCGTGGCGGTGGTGAAACTGGTCAGAAACAGAGCGGCCCCGATGCGGCGGAAAACGGCGGACAGCGCCTGTTTCAGGGGCATCCCCTGCCCCAGCAGCTCATAATACTGCGACAGGATATGGATCGAATCGGATATGCCGACAATCAGTAGCAGGTTGAACGTGAGGTAGGATATAATATTGATGGTGACGCCGGCCAGGCCCATCAAACCGGCGACCCAGATGAGCGTTGCCGAGATGGCCACCAGTGGATAGATCAGAGCCCGGGGCTGCCGGAACATGGCGTAGAGGACGATGAGCGAAAGGCCCATGGCGATGGGCAGGAAAGTGTTGCGCTCGCGCTTCATGGTCTCCACGTAGCGGGTGCGAATGACCGGCAGTCCGGCGTCGTGCCAGGTCCAGGCGCTGCCTGCGCGCAGCGAATCGATGGAGCGCAGCAGCTGGACGCGATCGGCGTGGCTGCCATACTCCTCGTCCATGTTGATGGCCACGCCACCCAGGCGGCCGTCGTCCGACAGGAGCGTCCGGCGATAAAGGGGGTGATTCTGGACCTCCAGCTTCCGCGCGCCGCGTTCTTGCGGATCCAGGCCGGGAGGGAAGTAGTCCTCAATGAGCAGCAGGCCATCTGTGGACGTAATGCGCTCTATGTTGGACAGCGAGAATACCGACTTGATGCTGGGCAGCTCCTCCAGCCCCTGCGTGAACTGCCGCAGAATGTCGAGATTTTCCCCGGAAAGCGGGTCCCCGGATTCATAGACCAGCAGGATCAGGTTGTCATCGGTAACGAAATCGCTCTTGAACTGGAGGTAGGCGTCTTTCTCCACATCGTGCCGCGGGAACAGCTGCTCCAGACTGAAATCGACGGACAGGGCGCGGGCCTGGAAGGCAAAGAACAGGGTGATGGCCCCAACGATCGCCAGCACAAATTTAGGGCGGTGCAGCACTTGGCCGATGAGGCGCTCTAGCATATCTGCCTGCTCACGTTGATCAGGAATCGCTGTCGCCAGGCGCGGGACCGGTGAGATAGCTGATGGCCACCAGCAGCACGATGGAGCTGATGGCGGCGGGGTAAATGGCTTCAACGCCAAACGGATTTGTGCCGTTGACTTTTTTTAGAATCTCCCACACCAGCGTGACACCGCCCCCAGCGAGGATGGAGGCAAAGGCGGCGTTGGCATTGGCCCGGGGCCAGACAAATGCCGCTATCAGCGCGGGGGTGATGGCCGCGCCATAGATCGTGTAGGCGGCGAATGCGGCATCGAGAATGGACGGGAAAAATTCGATCATCCCGAATGCGATGAATCCGAATACCACTACGGCGATGCGGCTGACTTTCAGCAGGTGCTCGCCGCTGGCGTCGGGGCGCAGGAAGCGGCCGTAGATGTCCGTGGCCAGATTGTTGGCCGGCACGAGCAGAAACGAATCGGCGGTGGAGACGATGATGGACAGTATCGCGGCCAGCAATAAGGCTCCGATCCAGAACGGCACGCCCTGGTGGGCCACAAGAATGAGAATTTTGCCGGCTTCATCGCCGGTCAGTCCGGGAAAGCGGACGGAGGCGATAAATCCCAGGGAGACGATGAGAATTTCGATAATGATCACGCCGATAATCCACCCGGCCACGGCTTTCTCGGCCTGGTTTCCATCTTTGGCTGAGAGGATGCGCTGGTACATGTTCGCGTCGCCCATCAGCAACAGCAGGGTCGGTAAAAACAGCGCCAGCATACTTTTGAAGCCCATGGCGCCGAACAGGTCCCACTTGACGTCAGGCGTATTGGCCACCAGCTGATCAAAGCCGCCGATGCCTGCCAGCATAAATGGGACCGCCAGCATGAGTCCCACGATGGCTACGATACCGTTGAGCACATCGGTATAGACCACCGACAGCAACCCCGCCAGAGCCGTATAGATAATGGTGAACAGGGCGATGATGATCATGCCCAGGGTCAAATTTTCGATCCCGGCGATAATCTGCTGATTGCCGGCAATGATCTCAAAGACCCGGCCCCCGCCGCGAAACTGGTAACTGACAATGGTAAGGTACGCGATGATGGTGGTCACCGAAGCCAGCACACCGGCCCGGGCGTCGTACCGCTTTTCCAGAATCTGAGGCACCGATGAGGCGCCGATATTGCGAATGCGCCTGGCGATAAAATAGATGAGCACAATGCCGATCCAGGCGCCGCTGGAGGCCCACAAACCGGCGAACCCGTTTTCATAGCCGAGCCGGCCATTGTTGAAAATGGAGCCTGAGCCGGTCCATGTGGCCACCAGAGTGCCAACGAGAATAGGCCATCTGAAGGAGCGGCCGCCAACGGCAAAATCTTCGGCGGTCTGCACTTTTTTGCGCTTCCACACGCCGACCATGATCAGCAGGGCCAGATATACTATGACGACAATCAGATAGGGTGACATAATCGTTTCCAGTCCGTGGTTAGAGAAAGGCTGGCATGCATGCCGGCTCGGACCGCGCTACAGGCGGGCGACTCCATCCTTAATGCGGTGCAGGGCCTCGGTGATATTTTCGACGGAATTGGCATAAGAGAGCCGGATGTACCCCTCTCCCAAGGCCCCGAAGGAGGTGCCGGTAAGCATCGCCACGCCGCATTCCTCCAGGAAGTAGATCTCCAGCTCCTTGCTGGTGCGGCCCAGCGCTGTGATGTTGGGGAAGACGTAAAAGGCCCCCTCGGGTTGGAGGCAGCTGAAGCCGTCAATTTTATTGAGTCCCGACACAATGAAGTCCCTTCGGCGCTCAAACTCCGCCACCATGGCACGGACCTCGTCTTGCGGCCCGGTGAGCGCTTCAATGCCGGCGATCTGGGTAAAGCTGGCCGTGCAGGAATTGCTGTTGGTCATCAGCCGTCCGACCCAAAAAGCGAGCTTCTCCGGCATGACGCCATATCCCAGACGCCAGCCCGTCATGGCGTAGATTTTGGAAAATCCGTCAAGCAGTATCAACCGCTCTGCCATGCCGGGGAAGGTGAGCAGCGAGAGATGCTCGCCGCCATAAATAATGCGTGAGTAAATTTCATCGGCCAGGACGATAAAGTCGTGCTCGATGGCCAGTTCGGCAATGCGGGCCAGCTGCTCGCCCGTCGCCACTGCGCCGGTGGGGTTGGCCGGAGAGTTGAGGATCAGGAATGAGGTCCGGGGCGATATGAGCGTCTCGAGCTCGCTCACATCGATGCCGAAACTGTTTGCTTCCCGCATCGGCAGCGGCACTGCCTTGGCGCCTATCCAGTTGATAACCGATTCATAAATGGGGAAGCCGGGATTGGGGTAGATGACCTCCTCGCCGGGATTCACGCAGGCCAGCAGCGAAAAAAAGATGATTGGTTTGCCTCCCGGCACCACGACCACCTGGGCGGGGGAGACTTCAATGCCCCTGCTGCGGCCGATCTCCGTAGCGATGGCCTCCCTGAGCGCCGGAATTCCGGCTGAGGGACCGTAGTGGGTGTGGCCATCATCCAGCGCTTTTTTTGCCGCGTCGCGAATATTGGCCGGCGTATCGAAATCGGGCTCGCCAATCTCCAGATGGATAATGGACCGGCCTTCACCCTCCAAGGCCCTGGCCCTGGCCAGCACTTCAAAGGCCGTTTCGGTGCCCAGCCGTGACATGCTCTCGGCAATTTTCATGATCAGCCCCATGATGACAGTCGAATCCAGAGATGGAGATCAGTCCCGGGAAAGTTACGGCTGGGGCGCTGCCGGTGCAGTAAATCCATGGGAGGCGGTCCCGGCTCTGCCGGTTGTCCGCCGTGCCGCCAGTGCGTATATTCGCCCTTCGCAACAGAGTCACGGTCATTTCGACACGGATCCATTGGGCCACAAATCCGGAGTATGGGAGCGGCATGAAACTAAAATTACATTGGCAAATTTTCATTGCTATGGGGGCTGGCACCGCCTTCGCGCTGCTTTTTCCCGAGCAGGTGCCGTACATCGCCCCTCTCGGGGTTATCTTCATGCGTCTGTTGCGCATGGTCATCGTGCCGCTCATTATGACCTCTATTATTTCAGGGGTAGCCGGGATTGGCGACTCCAGAAGTCTGGGCAGATTGGGCGGTAAGACTTTCGCCTACTACGCGACCACCAGCATGCTGGCCATCCTCATTGGTCTCTCCGTGACCAACCTCATCCAGCCCGGCGCCGGTGTGGAAATCGCCCAGGAGCAGCGCATCCATCCGGACGACCTGGAGAAACCGGGTTCGGTCTCCGATATCCTGCTGCGCATCATCCCGCTGAATCCCATTGGCGCCGCCGCAGAGGGGGATGTGCTCAGCATCATTTTCTTCTCCATCATTTTTGGATTTGCCATTACGCGTCTGCCTGATAAGCACTCCAAGACGCTGCAGAATTTTTTCAATGCCGCCTTCTCGGCCATGATGACCCTCACCACATCGCTCATCAAGTTGGCCCCGCTGGGCGTGCTGGGACTCATTGCCAACGCCGTGGCGGGCATGGGCTTCGATCTGTTTGCCGCCGTGGGCAAGTACATGCTCACCATCACCATCGGGCTGTCTATCCACTTTTTGATTGTGCTGCCAGCCATGTTCTACCTGTTTACCAAACGCAATCCCCTGGTTCACTACAGGGCGCTCGCTTCGGTGATGGTGTTCGCCTTCTCGTCAAGTTCGTCCGCGGCGACCCTCCCGCTGACGATGAAAACGATGGAAAATAACGTAGGGGTCTCCAACAAGGTTTCCAGTTTTGTGCTACCCATGGGGGCCACGGTGAACATGGACGGCACCGCGCTTTACGAGATGGCGGGCGTGCTGTTTATCGCCCAGGCGCTGGGCATTGACTTAACCCTGACCCAGCAGATTATCATGGCGGTAACGGCGCTGCTGGCCTCAGTAGGGGCGGCTGCTGTGCCATCGGCGGGGCTGGTCATGATATTCATCGTCCTCGAGGCGGTAAACATTACCACGCCGGCCGCCTATGCGATGGTCGGGGTCATGCTGGGCGTCGACCGTCCCCTGGACATGTTCAGAACAGTGGTCAACGTGACCTCGGATTCGATTGGTGCTGCCATCATCGCCCAATCCGAAGGTGAGCAGCTCACTTATAAATCGACGGCCAAGTAGGTCCGTGCCGACGAATACAACCGGTATTGCTTGACGGTGATTGAGGTGCGCACTAACTTGAGAACAAGGCAATGATTTACTATTGCCCGTGAGTGGCAGACTAACTCAGATCCTACAATCTGATTAAATGGGGCGCCATATTCGGTTAAGGCAGCGCAGGCCTTTCCTCCGGGATTAAGGAAACCTGTTTTAATTGAGAGGGGCCCACCGTTCCTTAAAGAACGGATCTGAGTTACGAGCGCTCACGGGCATTATTTTTTAAGTAAAATAGACCTTCTATGCGCCAGTTGGCGGACTGACGCCTGACAACTGACGACTACTTCAGCAAAACCATGCTTCGAGAGCCTCAGCATGACCAGTGGCTATTTAAGTAAAATCATCTTGATCGACTTGACGTATTTCGGCGTTACCAGCCGGGCAATGTACAGGCCGCTCGGCACAGGCCTGCCGGTTGCATCCCGGCCGTGCCAGAGGGCGGCATGGTATCCGGGGGCCATATGGCCCTCAGCCAACCGCACCACTTCACGCCCCAGCAGATTGTAAATCACCAGCCGCACCTCCGCCGGCTCCGGCAGGTCGTACCTAATAGTGGCGGTGGGGTTAAACGGGTTGGGGTAGGCGTTGTGCAGGGCGTAGACGGATGGGAGGGCGGGGTCGGTCTCCTCAACTTCCTCTGCTTCGGCGTCAGCAAATTGCTGCACAGAGGCCGATGGCCCCGAAGCGCCGATGGTGATGCCACCCACCGGGATGTGGAAGGTAATAGCCTTGCTGATCGTTACCGCTTCATTATAATAGCCTGTGACGACACTGATGGTTTCCCCGGCCGCCGCCGCCGATACGGCCTCCCCGATGGTGTCATAGGGTCGAAAGACAGTGCCGTCCTCTGTGGCAATGTCATGCCCCGCGTCGGCGTAGGTGATATTGGCGCCGGGAAAGTTTTGGATAGCAGCTTCAAATTCATTATTTTCAAAGCCGGTGCCATAATTCTGAAAATGATCGAAAGTCTGACATGCGCCGTCTGTGAGTACGCCGATGGTTAAATTGGTACCGTTTACTATAATTGGTCCGCCGGATACACCATCTTTAACATCTACTTGCAGAATCCAGTATACATCGTTGGCACTGTCATAATTTTCATCATCAGCAACAGCTGATGCCGTAGCGGTTTGCTGCGTTTTGTTAAGTGATCCAGCAGCATCTCCATAACCGGTAATGCGTAATGTGCTAGGGTCACTATCAATGGACATGCGGTAGAACGCTAACTGGGCCTCAACCGGAAGCAAGCCGGTATTTGAATTGGAATAACAGTCAAAGACCGCCCAATCCTTGCCAAAGTGATTGAAGCCAACATCATCATCTGATACAATGCTGGATGCGATCACGCTATATTGGCTGTCCGGATGTGAGAAATTGGGGGTGCCATCAGCGTCTGAGGCGCGCACATTAAATTCCAGAACAACGAGGTCGCTGGTCGGCTGTGCACAGTGCCCGGCAGTCAGATGAGCCCCATTGGAGGCGATCCATCCGGTGCACCAGGCGAGTGAGTCGCCCGAGACGACCTGGACTGTACGCCCGATTGCAGCGTCGGTCGATGGTACACGATCATCAGTACCACATATTTCTTGAATGGCCGTCGATTTGCTCATTCTAGCATCGGTTTGAACCTGGGGTATCCCTGCCATTACTTCCTTTGTTTCGAAAAATATTCCTCTGTCACCTGGGGCCACATGCAGCTCTATTTCAATCGCTTCCCCATTGAAAAAGGCTGAAGAATTGCGCCATTGGGAGATGCTTGTTGCATCCAGACGTTGAGTAGCGCCATCCTCCAGTGAAGTCATTAAGATGTAGCTGCTTGTCGGGTCGGCTGAAATATCGACGCTGTCCAAATTGGAAACGGGTGGAGTATACAGATCGGCAAGGTGATAGGAGTTGAATACCAACCGGAGCCAAGACGCACCGGGTATCCGAATGACATCCTTGAAGGCCAATCTAGCCTGAGCGCCAGGCTCCGTTGCGCCATCGTGGTTGCCGGAGTTCAAGAAATACGCCTCCCTATGGAATGGCGTTTTGGGTGATTGGGCCATCAACAGTATAGGGAGCAAGGTCACTAGGCCAAATTTTGCGTAATTCATAACGAAATATGTGTATTTCATTTTACCGCCATTTAATTCTACGATTATGTGAATTGCGACCCATTTGTAAATTTCACCAACATTGACGCAAACCTTATCAATTGAGCTAATCGGAACTGAAGGTTATCAAGTAGGCGCCGTCCGAACTGCTAAATTTTAGTTGGCTACCGGTAATTGTGTATAACTTTTCACCTTTCATTACATCACTATAATGCTGCTCAAGTGGCCCTCCTATTGGTCCACAGCCTGATGATGAACTACCAAAGCCAAAGAAGATGATCTTTCCCATTTCGTTTATTTCATACACGCCAAAATATGTGTTACAAAGCAGCTGGCCTCCAGTAATTAATTCCCGGCGAAACTCGATAGTGAAAATGGGACTATAATTGCTGGTCTTCACATAGGTCGTATCACCCTGTTGGATAACCATCAGTTGCGTATCGCTGGTTGGAATGACCACCATTTCAGGGCTTTGGAGCAGGTCCATCTTCCAAACATGGTCCAGCAATGCCTCCTCTATAAGCCCGTTATGGAAATAGATAATATTCCCATTGTCGTCGGAGAGACGCAGAGAACTGCCAGTCACCACGTAGCTGGTGACAGTGTTAAGGGCATCCGGGAACAGGCAAGTAAATGAGGGACCGCTGCACGAATATCCTGTTGGCTCCGAGAGGCTGATGTCGAGGGTATTGCGCCCTGTAATCTCGTAGCTGCCCTTGTGATCGCGATCTCCGCCTGCAAAACCCGACACCTGCATATCGCTTCCGAACCAGATGTTGCCGTAGCCCCCGCCCGTAGCTGTAACGAATGTCGCTTCCGGTGTCACCAATGAATCGGTGATCCACACAACATCCAGCAGCGCCTCATCGAGCCCCCATTCCTCATCCGCGCAGCCGGTCCCGGCTAGAGACAACAGGATGAGCGGTATTATGGCGGTAAATTTTTTCATGGTTGTTCCTTTACTGCAGGGTGACCAGCACCAGCACCAGGCCCCGGCCCGATTCAAGGGCGCTCATGGCTTTGCCGATCACGGCCCCTTGCGCCTGGGCGTGGTCGGAAACTCGCATCACGTGCCCCGGCGTGTCGGATGTGGAGTTGTCACCGTTGGCAGGATTTTTCCGCACGGCAATGCCGGATAGTCCGCTCAGGTCGTTATAGGTGGCCCCTGTGGAAGGGTTGTAGAGTGAAGAGATCGACAGCAGGTGCTGACCGCTTACGGTGAGCTTGATTACTTGCTCCAATGAGTTGTCGATGACCCACAGGTGGTCATCGCTTGGGTCGGTGTTACCCCGGTCATCGACATCCAGCGCCTTGGGACTTGATAACACAGTTTCACCAAGCGATGTAAAAGAGGAGGATGTTATTTCTTCATTGGCAGCGTCGTAAAAGAGCTGGACCACGCGACCGTTATAGGTGTCGGCTACGTATAGGTTCCCCAAGCCATCGGTAACTACTGCACCAGGATGGGCAAATTGCCCATTGCCGGACCCATACCCCCCAAAGCCCTTCGCCCACGTTTTGTAGTTCCCATAAACAATGCGACACCACGCAGGATCTACAATAAAGGCAAGCAGACTCTGGCTGCCAATATATACAACTGACCCATCATAAGGTGTATTGAATAAGTTTTTATCGGGATCTCCGCTATGAATATAATCCAGATTCAAGATGTACTGGGCGGCGTCAAAATAGAAAGGTTGCAAGAATGACGCATTTTGACCGGCGACCGGCTTAACTGCGCACATTACTAAAAAAAACACAGCAACTGAACGGGCAGAACGGAACCATCGATGAACCCACGGACTGGCTAACCGCATGTCGGCCTTCAATCTGCCATTCATCTTGCTGCCTCGCGCGAGGTGTGTATCTCCATCCATTTCTTTATCGTTTCCCAAGATATCGTCCCATTTATATTTCTACGATTTGATCAGTGGAAATAATCCTGTTTGATTGGCTTAGGGTCGGTTCGGTATTTCTTCCAGGATCACTTTCCCATCCCGCTCTACCACAATTATCTTATTATTGCCAATCCATTTGCTGGGCAACCCTTCGAACTCCTTGATCACACGCCTGGTTTCTACATCAAAAAGAAAATGTTTTATGGATTCTCCTTGGACTATCTGGACCAGGTAATTGACTTTAGATGCCCCTCTTACGGGCGGTGGACTATCATACGTAGTGGTTCTGATGAGCAAAATTGATTTTCTCCCATTTATCCAATCCACAATATTGATAATCGTACCCCGCGCAACAATTTGGGGGAACTGCATTTGACGCTCATTTAAAAAAACCTCATTCGTTGCAGTGTCATAAATTTGGCGTTTATGACTTATCATAGGATCGTACCGGAGAAAATAATATTGCCCATCAGGTGAAAAGTCTATTCCGGCATAATCAGTAGAATCTATCACGCCACTCTCACTGCTATATCGTAGGACATCCAAGCTTTGCGTAAAGTAGAGGTTGTTATCGAACTCTGCCCACTTTAGACGTTGGGCATATCTGGAAATCCTCCTTCTCTCGCCAGTCTCGAGATCGTAAATCCAAAGACCTGTAGGGGATTTATACGTATAGTCGGCATCATTGAGGTCATATGTTACGTAGGCGATCTTATTTCCATCGGGGCTCCAGGCAAATTTTAGGCCATCCTCAAGAGTATGCAGTAACTCGCCATCGGGAGAGATCACCCGGATATAGGCTTTCCCCCAAACGTCAGGTCTCCCTTGGTGGCGTGCTTCAGCTGTATGGAATTGACCGGATTTTTTTTCGGCAAAGGCCAGCAATCCGCCATTGGGTGCAATTTTTAAGTATTGATGCCTTTTGTATCTCAGCGTAAAGATCAGGGATTCTTCACCCGTGTTGATGTCCAGTTTATAGAGTTTGCCTTTGCGGAAGGATACAAGCAGGGGAGTGGCGTCGCCCTGCAAGGCACCGGCAGGTATGCTTGATGAAATTTTCCGGGGCGCGGGTTGAGAATAAAGCATAAGACCCATTAGAGAGGCAAGTAGTACCATATTTTTCATTTTATCATTCCTCACCCTTGTACTGGAGAACAATTATTAATTGCCGGTCCCATCCGGATCTATTATTCTCACGTGAAAATGGTTGTAATGGTCAACACGGTAAATAATCTGCGGAAGAGGTTCAGTTCTTGCCGAAATGCCTACATTCGGATGCACGTAAACCAAGGCTATGGGTATCTGTGTTTCGATTAGGAGGTTTATCATCTTCACCGTCCCTGTTACATCATACTCGTCATAATTGGTTCCAATATCTAATCTGTCCTCAGCACCATCCTTCCTCAAATATCGAATATCTACATCCAGACCATTTTGATGAGAATCATGAGGCTGCCAATCTCCTCCCGCCTTTAAGCTTAAATCCCCAAAACCTATTCTGGCAAGCCCCCCATCCTTCGATGATCTTCCGCCGCCTTCCAGCATGTTAATTAATGTCAGGGTACCCCAATCGTCAAAATACTCCACCACAGTGTCAGGGCCATAGTAATGGTAGTATCCCTCGCCTGCATCGGGCATATTCAGGCCACCTTCAAGCCAGCCGCTTGTTGGGGTGCCATGGGCAATACTGGGGTCAGCATCTACCGAGTCAACGTCAAAGCCGTATTCGGCATTCGCAGGGTTTGTCTCAACTGCATCACTAATATTGTCACCGTCACTATCCCAGTATGGGTTGAGGTCAGCTGGAATTACTGGCTGGAGTTCACATTCCGATCCTAACGTCAGAGACAATAAGGTAATAACAGCGGCCCATTCCCATATCTTTATCTTAACTCGGGGGATCTGACGCCTCATGGCCCAACCTCTTTGGGGAGTAGGTTGGTCAAATTTAGCACCCTTTTCATCCGCCATTCTCCACCAATCTTCTGAAAGCGGATCGTTACCGTCTGTTTCACGCCCAATGGCCAGTCGCTGCCCGGGTCCGGCTCTCTGGCTGCAAAATAGGCCCAACCTTTGGCTTCGGCAATCCCGTCGGCCAGAATGCGCACGGTGTCGATCTCCAGCGTGAAGTCCCAAGTACCGGTGAGGTTCGCGCCGGGCGGGGTCAGTTCCTGGAAACGGGCGCTTTTCCGGCGAACCTCCGCGCGGTTGAAGGCCGTTCTCAGCATGGCCTCGTACTGCCCCCTGGTCACCGTGGTCGAATCATTGATAAAAACCTCGGTCGCCAAGCCGTCGGTCATGAGCAATAAGTCCTGCTGCTTGATGCCTTGGGTCATGCGGTGCAGAAGGATACGTATAGCCTCCTCGTCGGTAAGATACCTGGGAGGCGGGATTGACCTGCTGGCGGTTTGGGCCTGTAAGGATGCCGCTGCCAACATGATCCCCAACAGATAGCCACCCAGTCGAAAGGCCCCCATGTCACTCTTCCTGTTCAAGAGTTGCCACGCGCTCCTTGAGCGCATTATTTTCCCGCTGCATCTCAATCATGTAGAGCGTCAGCTCCTCGATCTTTTTCAGCAGCAGCGCCTGAGAGGCTCCCAGATCGAGGCCGTTGGCAGCCACCTCCTCCGAAGAAGGCACCTCCGGCAGGCGCCCGTTGGAAGCAATATAGGCGGCTACCTAAGCGAGTGGCATGAGGTTGTAATCATCGGCGAAGACATAGTCGGGCCAGCCGGTGGAGGTGACCTTGACTTCCTTGGCGGTGATGGTTCCGTTCACAGCCAACTTCGATGAGGGGTTGATTGTCCCTATGCCTACGTTGCCAGTTTCAGTATCGACCAGAAAAAGTGTAGCGCCAGAACTGTTTCTAATTCCAAATTTTGCAGTGGATTGATCGGGATCCATAATTAACGACCCGTCATCACCTGAGTCGTAATAGGAGATACCGAAGGCCCACGTACCACCCTGTGTTATAGTACGTGTTATTCTAAAGACTGCCATTACAGAAGTTTCTACATCAAGTTGATGTGTTGGAGTTGTCGTTCCAATGCCCACTTTGTCAGTGCTGGTCGTCAACCTGACAGCAGTACCATCATCGGTCCAGCCGTTTTGGCCATAGGCCGGTGCGGCCCCAACCGTTAGCCATAGCGCCGCCAGAATGCCTGCGGCGCTTCGAAAAATGATGTTGTCCTCATGAGTCCCCCTCCGATCCATGGTGGTGAAAAAAAGACGAGCCCTTAGTAAAGATGTCTATTAATAAGGTCGCCCATTCCTGGCCATAAGTCAAGGCAAAGTTGGGGTGGAGCATGTCTGACAACTGACGACTGACGACTGACGACTCTCTTCTGCCCTGCCATCTGCCGCTGTCACTGCTACCGGCCACTGCTACTGGCTGCCGCTTTCTCCATAAAAACCTCTACCAGCTCGCTGGGACCGCTCACCTCCAGCACGGTTTTGTCACCCTCGAACGACCGGCTGCTGACTTCCAGGTTATCGTAGACGGCGCCAATGAGCTCCGAGTTCCCACTGGCCACGGTAAGGATGGCCTGCCGGTACTGTGCCGACTTGGCCGCCTTAATCGCCTCGTCGACCTGCTCCAGACGCAGCCGCTTGGCCGCGGAAACCATCACCGCATCGGGAAAAGCCCGCTTGAGGTGGGCCATGGCCTGCTGGTCTTCCACGAGGTCAATTTTGTTGAGTACGGTTATGGTCGGCGATGATTGGGCCCCCAGATCCTGCAGGACCGATTCTGTCGTTTCGTCATGCTCCTTGATCTGCGGCGATGAGGCGTCCAGTACCCTGATGACTAGGTGGGCCTCGGCCACTTCGGCCAGGGTGGCCCTGAACGAGGCCACCAGGTGATGGGGAAGTTTGCGGATGAAGCCCACGGTATCGCTGATGAGAATTGGCTTTCCGGCGTTGAGCGACAGTTTGCGGGTCGTGGTGTCAAGGGTCGCAAAAAGCTGATCCTCAACGAGGGTTGTGGCGCCGGTAAGTGCGTTGAACAAGGTAGATTTTCCGGCATTGGTATAACCGACCAACACGACCCGAAACAGAAACTTCCTGCTCTGCCGCTGGGTGCTCCTTTCGGCGCTGATCCGCACCAGATCGCTTTCGAGCCGCAATATCCGCTTGCGTATCAATCGGCGGTCAACTTCAATTTGTGTTTCGCCTGGCCCTCCACGGGCGCCGATGCCGCCCATCTGGCGTTCGAGGTGCGTCCACTGGCGCGTCAGGCGCGGCAACAGGTATTGCAAGCGGGCCAGCTCGACCTGCGTCTTGGACTCCCGTGTCCGGGCGTGGCGCGCGAATATATCGAGGATCAGTCCGCTCCGGTCAATGACCTTGAGTTCGTCACCCGCCATTTTCTGAAGGTTTTTTTGCTGCGTCGGTCCCAGATCGTCATCGAACACGATAAGGCTGCAACCGAGCTCCTGCGCCTGGTGGATCATCTGGTCCGCCTTGCCTTTGCCGATGAATGTGGCCGGATCGGGCCGGTCGCGGCGCTGTATAATCTGCCCGGCCACTTCCCCGCCGGCGGTCAAGGTCAGTTCGGCCAGCTCCGTCAGGTGCTCCTGCACCATGTTGCTTCTGTCGTCCCGTGGCCCGACCCCAACCAGCAGGGCGAGTTCTTTAGGTTGGCCGTCGCGGGGTACTGTATGCATTGGCTAATATGAGTTCTGCCAGGATCAGCAGTAGCAGGGTATAGAGTAATCCGCGCCACAGTTCGCGGCCAAATCTGGCTTGGGAAACCCAATCTGCGACATCGTCGCCCGGCTCGAATACGAATGTCCGCTGCTCTCCGGTCAGGGCTCTCAAATCTGAGGTCGACAGTTGGCCCGCAGCCAGCTCGGTTCTGCTGATATTGACGGGAAAGCGCTCCTCGATGCCGGTTATGCCGCCGTCATTATCACCGAATCGGGCCGTGTAAATGCCCGGCTCGTGCATATCTCTCAGCAGCACGATTCGGCGTCGGAGGTCGGGTATCAGCCGGCTGCTGACATTTCCGGGGCCCTCCAGCAGAACCGGTTGGGTCGCCTGGCGTGGCGACACCGGCAGCTCCCGTGATTCGCCTATGCGCATGTCACTGAGCGACCCGCTGGAAGGCCGCCATGAAATCAGCCGATGCCACATGGGGAGATAGCTGCCCTTGAGCGGCAGGTCGGTCCAGCGCAAGTCGAGGGGCAGGGAAAAGGTGAATACGTGTCCGCCTAAAGCAGGTGTGCGGATCAGCAGCGGCCTGCGGTTCTTCAGGCGCAGGATAACATCATCTTTGGCTCTGGGCACGATGGGGTACAGCGATTGCACCGTTGGGCCTTGGGCGCGCCGGGCCTCAGGGGAGAAGGCTCTCGCCATAAAGGAGTTCCTGATTCTCCGCTCGTCGAGCCCGAGCGGGGAGCTATAAATATCGGGCTCACGCGCAGCTACCGAAAGCCCCAGATCCTGTTGGATTTGCATAAACGCCTGGGCGCTGTTTGGGGAGGGACCCGGCAGCAGAACAAGATGGCCGCCGGCCTCCAGCAGCTCTCTCAGCCTGCGGGGCAGCAGTCGCGGCACGCTGAGGGGACCGTTGAGGATAACCACATCAAAATCGACCGATGACCAGTTGACATTGCCATACGACAGCCGCTGCAGATCGATCTGCGGTGAAGCGGCCTCCAGCGCCGACAGCGCCAGATATCCGTAGGCCGGCAACTGGGCCAGGTTATCCAGGAGCAATATTCTGATATGGGTGGGAATATGTGCCGCAAAGTAGAAGCGGTTATCGCCGGTCCGCCCGTCAGGCCCGATTTCGGCATACCCATCCTGGAACCCCGGTCTTGTTGGGATCACCTGAAAGCGGACGTTTTTTTCTTCCCCCGCAGCGAGGTCCAGCACCAGTTGTCCGGCCCTGACGCCGTTAAGCACCACCTGCACGGACAGGTCCTCCAGCGCCGCCTTTCCACTGTTGCTGACGGTTACGGCCACATTCATCACCTCGCCTACTATCGGTATTTCGGTGGTAATGACCGCGCGGGTAATGGCCGCATTGCGCTGCAACATTTCTATGGGCATGAGCAGCAGCTGCCAATCGTTCCACACGGTGGTATCGGCGGCCCACTGGCGCAGGATATTTTGCTGATGGACCTGGAAATCGCTGACAATAATCAGTTCGCGGTTGGCATACAGCCGGGCTCGATCCTGAAATGTCGCTCCGCTCAGGCTGTCATACACCGCCTCCAGATAGTCAGGTTCGAAGCGGGAGGCAAGGAGACCGGACAGTTCCCTTACCGAGGGCAGTCCGGAAGCGTTGCCATCGTAGACCATGCGGCCGTCGGAGGTGCGGATCACCACTACCTGGGCCAGATCGCCCTGGCCTGAGAGCAGTTCAAACAGCGCGGTGAGTTGACCCTCGCTGCGCCCACGACGGCCGGAATCGGACTCCAACCCGCTGAGGCTGAAGGAGTCATCCACCAGCACCAGGCTGAGGGTCGTCGCCCCCCGGCCTACAAGCCCCTGGTAATACCCCTCCATGACGGGCCGGGCCAGCAACAGGATCAGCATGAGTATCATGAGTGTGCGGATAATGATCATCAGCCATTGGCGCCATCTGAGGCGCCGGATCGACTCGTGCTCCATCTCCTTCAGGAAACGGAGCGCGGAAAACTGCACCGTCCGCGTGTTGATCTGGCTCATCAAGTGCAGGATCAGCGGCAGGGCAGCCACCGGCAGCGCCCACAGCGCCTGTGGTATCAGAAAGCTCAAAGCCCCGTTGCCATCATCGTCAGCATGACGCCGCCGGAAAAGAGCGGCACGGCCAGATTGTCATTGAGAAATCCCCAGGGAAGCAGTTCGGCGATGGTGGCCGCCACCGCTCCGGATAATTTGACGGCCAGTGACAGCTCGAAAGGGACCACGATCAGCAGGCAGACCACCAGGCAGGCCAGGCTGCCTTCGACGGTTTTACCCTGCGCCCACTTCAACCGTCCATATTTCTGGCCGACCAGGGCCGCCGCCGCATCGCCCCAGCTCATAAACAGGAGCGCAGGAATGGCGATAACGGCCGGGAACACCACCACGGTCAGCACTGCGCCGGCCAGCAGGAAGCTTGCGCCGGTGAGGGCGCGGCTCTCTTCGGGCCGGGTCATCAGGCCGAAAAAACGGTTGTAGGTCCGGGCTCCCCAAGGGGTGACCAGCCGCGCGGCTTCGGCCAGAATCATGAGCGCCAGCAGGATCGCCAGGACGGCCAGGGTGGTACCGCGGCTGGTCAGGGCGTAGCCCAGCGCGATGGCGCCGGAACCGATATGGATAAGCTTGCGGTTGCGTTCCGCCGGCAGCAGCACGTGGCTCACCCCTGCAGCTCCTTGAGCCGCCCGGGTATGTCGTCCGCCCCAAAAAGGCCCGACCCGACAATAGCCATGTCGACGCCGGTGTCGAAGACCTGCTCAACCGTTGTCAGGTTGACGCCGCCATCGACGGCCACCAGGTACCCGTCAGGGGACCTGGCCTGGACCGCATGAACCATGTTGGTCAGGGCGGAATCGATGAAATTCTGGCCGCCGAAACCGGGATAGACCGACATGATCAGCACATAGTCGATGGCATCCAGACAGGGCTCAATTTGCGCGAATGGGGTATCGGGGTTGAGGGCCACTCCGGCCTGGGCCCCCAGATCGTGGATGGCCTCCAGGTCGCGGCTTAAATCGTCGCTCGCCTCGGCATGCACAATCACCGTATCAGCGCCCGCCTCCACAAACTGTTGCAGGTAGCGATGGGGCTGCTCAATCATCAGATGAACGTCAAGGTGCGAGCCTGCCGCCTTGCGGATGGCCGCCACGATAAAGGGACCGAAAGTGATGTTGGGGACAAAGTGGCCGTCCATAATATCAAGGTGCAGGCGGGTCGCCCCGGCCCTTTCCACCAGTTCAATCTGCTGCGCGAGTTGGGTAAAATCGGCCGACAGCAAGCTGGGCGATATGAGCCGCCGGGGACTACTCTTTGTCTCGGTCATAGGTGCTCACTTTCAGGCTGACCATCCGTTTAACTTTCAGAACCGTGCCCCCGGGTATACTTTGGTCGATGATGGTGTTGGGTAGCAGGTTGGGCGCATAAATGTATTGGACGCGACCGATATCAAGACCGGCATCCAGCAGCTCCCGGCGGCCCGCCTGAAAACCCATGTGGATGACGCTGGGAACGTAAAAGGTGGGCGGGGCGGTCCCCTTGCTGACCATCAGCGAGAGTCCCAGTCCCCGGCGCAGAAAATTACCCCCTTTGATCGATTGCCAGGTCACCGTTTCAGAGGAAAACTCATCGCTGTAAGTGGTCATAATCGTGTCGATATTTAGGCCGGCGCGCGCCACCTCGATTTCACTGGAGCGCAACGACTTGCCGATGAGGTCAGGAACGGTGACCATTCTCTCCTCTGCGGTGACCGTCAGCTGCACAATGCGCCCTTTTTTAACTCGCGAGTAAGCCTTGGGGTACATCTCAAACACCTGATTCGGCGGATACTCCTGCGTGTGGGCGACATCCGCTTTCTGCATCTTGAACCCTGCGGCACGCAGCGTTCTGGCCGCGTCGGGATAGGACATGCCTACAACGTTGGGCAGAAACTTCTCCTGTCCGTGGCGCACATAAAGCGGCATGAGCACCTTATCCATGACAATGGCCAGTGTGGCCAACAGGATAGCGCCGGCCATGAGCAACCGGCCAAAACTGCGCAGCGAGTTCATCGGCTGAGCCTGACGGCGAACACGCCATCCACCTCATGGCTGGGAGGAAAAGTGCTCAGTGCGCCGTTGGCGTCAATCCATGCTGATGGCAGGTGATCAGGCAGTGGCGTCAACGTTACTTCCGGGTGCCGTTGCTGAAACTCACCTACGGCGCCCCAGTTTTCCTCGGGTTCCAAAGAGCAGGTGGCGTAGACCAACAGGGCCTGGTGAGCGAGGGCGGAAGCGGCATGATCGAGCAGCTTCTGCTGCAGGCTGCACAGTTCGGTCAACTGCTCCGGCTGCCGTTTCCAGCGCAGGTCGGCCCGCCTGGCCAGCACGCCGGTGCCGGTGCATGGCACGTCGACCAGTATTTTGTCGGCCGCAGGCAGCGGTTGGTCCAGGGCGTCGCCGGGATAGAGTTTCACATTGTCCAGCCCCAGGCGGCCCAATGTCTGGTTAAGCATGTCGATCCTGCCGGGATCAATTTCAAACGCGTGAACCTGGCCCTGCGGCCCCACCGCTTCCGCCAGCGCGGCCGTCTTGCCGCCCGGTCCGGCGCACAGATCGATGATGGTCTCTCCCGGCTGCGGGTCGACCACCGCAACAACCGCGCCCGCCGATGGGTCCTGCACGATGTACAGCCCTCTATCCATGGGACCGCTTTCGAGCAACGGGGCCGGAGACGGCCGGGGCGCAAAGTAGAGGGGCAAATGCGGGTGCCGCTGCAGCGTCAATCCGGCCCCGGCAGCCAGCGCCTCAAGGGCGCTTTGGCTCTGCGGGTCATCCCGGACGCGCAGCCAGATCGTTGGCCGCAAGTTATTCCATTCCATCAGCTCGATGACTTTACTGCGGTCCCACTGGTCAAGCCATTTTTGCACCAGCCAACGGGGGTGGCTGAAGCTCGCGGCCAACGCCTCTGCCGAACCGGATTCGATATCGGGCACGGGTGGAACGGTTTGGCTGAGCTTGCGCAGCACGGCGTTGATCAGGCCTGCGGCCCGGTCGAGAGAGACCCCCCGTGCGAGGTCGACGGTGGTGTGCACGGCTGCGCGGTCAGGGACGGCGTCCATGAACCTGATCTGATAGGCGCCCAGCCGCAGCAGCGCTTTAACGCCGTTTTCCAGGTGCTGGTAGCGGCCGGAGTAGCAGCCGGTCAGCTGCGCATCCAGCAGTCCCTGCATGCGGGTCGATCCCAGGACCACCTCCGTCACAAAACTTTTCTGCCGGCTGTCCAGGTTTGCCCGGGCCAGCTCGCGGTGCAGGTGGTCATTGATACGGCCCCGCTTCCCCGCCTGAGCCAG
Source organism: Fidelibacterota bacterium (assembly GCA_004124875.1). Taxonomy (GTDB): domain Bacteria; phylum Fidelibacterota; class Marinisomatia; order SCGC-AAA003-L08; family TS1B11; genus TS1B11. Next base: position 78,736 of record SCKJ01000004.1, read on the forward strand.
CACCCGGTAAGCAACGCGGCGCGATTCATCGGCAGTGGGATGGTCGGTAGATTCGCGAGCGGCCATAACTATCCCAGGCGAGTCTCCGCTGCGACAGGTGTTCCTTTGAGAAAATCGGCGGTCGCCATGCGTTGCTTCCCTTCCAGCTGCACAAGTTTACAGCGCACTGATCCAGACAGCGCGGCCACTTCCAGCTGCCCATTCTGCCGCAATACCAACCCCGGGCGGCCCTGTCCGGTCCCGGTTTCGGCGCTGAATATTTTCAGCCGCTTGCCATTCAGCTGAGTGACGGCGCCGGGCGCAGGCGAGAAGGCGCGGATGCGGTTGACAATATTGGCCGACGGTTGGCTCCAGTCAATGTGCATATCGGCAGGACCGATTTTTGGCGCCCGCCGCTTTCCGGGATCCTCGCCTTGCGGGCGGGGCTTCAGGCTGCCGGTCTCGAGGCCGTCAATGGTCTCAACAAGCAGATCGGCGCCGATGGCCGCCAGCCGGTCAGACAGCGATCCGTGGTCGTCATCCGCCTCAATGGCCACCTCGCGCTGCAGGCAAATGTCGCCGGCATCAATGCGGCTGCTGATGGCGATGGTGGTCACGCCGGTGACCGTTTCGCCTTGCATCAGCGCATGCCGGATGGGCGCTGCGCCACGGTAGGCCGGCAGCAGCGAGGGGTGCAAGTTGATGGCTCCCATGGGCGGGATTTGCAGGACTTCGTCGGGCAAAAATTTAAACGCCAGCACAACAATCAGGTCGGGCTTGAGGTCCCGCAGCTGGCCGTGGAAATCGGGCGCGCTTAAATCCGCAGGCTGCAAAGCTGGGTAGCCCAGCTCCAGCGCCACCTCTTTTACCGGCGTTGGGCGCAACTGCCGTCCCCGTCCGGCCGGTTTGTCGGGACCGGTAACGACAGCGACAAGTTGGTGTGTGGAAAGATGAATGGCGCGGAGCGCCGGCACGGCGAACGCAGGGTTGCCCATGTAGACGACCCTCATGCCGGTGCGGGATCCATTCAGAGGATGATTCCGGTGGACGGAGCTCCCGTTTCGGCGATTTCAGCCAGCCGCTTGGTGATCAGGCCCCGTTTGGCAGGGGTGAGGTAATCGGTAAACAGAATCCCGTTGAGGTGGTCGACTTCATGCTGGATCACGCGGCTCATCAGCCCGTCAAACCAGGACTCCTGCTCAACCCCCTCATCATCGAGATAGAGCAAACGCACCTTTTCGGCCCGCTCGATGGTGGCCCGTATGTCCGGCACGCTGAGGCAACCCTCCTCCATCTCGCTGGTGCCTTCTTTGCCGGTGATTTCCGGGTTGATGAACGTACGGGCATATTCGTCCTCTTCGACATGGCTGATATCGACGACCATGAAATTCATGTCAAGGCTTACCTGGTTGGCCGCCAGTCCCATGCCGGCCTCCTCGTACATGGTTTCGAGCATGTCCTCAATGTACGGCTCAACATCGGCGGCATCGGCTACCGGCGCGGTTTTTTTGCGCAGAATCGGATCGCCATATTTAACCACCGCAAGAGCGCTCATCGCGAGTTGTCCGGCTTGGTAGATGCGGTTGCGGCGGGACCGACAATGTACGGTCTGGCGACAGTGATCTTGGTCCCTTTGCCCACGTCCAGAATCACCTGCTGGTCATCGGTCCCTTTAAAGGCCTCTATGGTGCCGTAAACGCCACCGCGCGTCAACACCTTGTCACCCTTGCTTAAGGCGCTGAGCATGGTCTGCTGCGTGCGCTGCCTTCTCATCTGTGGTCGTATCAGCAAAAAGTAAATGATGGCGAACATGACGATCATGGGGAGGAACGTCAAGAATCCACCCCCTTGACCACCTTGCTGCGCCGCTGCCTGTAAAATATTCAAAATTTCTCCATAATTGAACGCTGAAAATTTAAGACCATATGGACAGTGATAACAACGGGCGCAGAGGCCGGTTTTTCAGCGGGAGAAATTCGGGCCGTAGATGCCGCCGGGCCGCAGAAATGCCTCCGGCTTCAGTCTGCGGGCGATTTTTTGAGGACCCTGGCGGTAAGGCCTTTCACCGATCGGGTCATGGCGGTTTTGAGTCCTTCCAGGGTGGCGCCGGGAATCCGCTTGAGATGGTCCCGGGCGGCCTCCCAGATGGTACGCGACAGCGATCCGGAGGCGACCGATACCAGTCCCGCCAGCATGTTGAGCGCCTCAATGTTGGCGGCGGTCCTTTCTTCTTCAGGCGCGAAGGGGATGCCTTCCAGCCTGCGTTGGAATGTGCGCCGGGTCAGCATGCCGATTCGCAACATGGCCAGCGCGTTGGCCGACCCCTGCACAACGGCGTCGGCGATGAGGGTGGAGACCAGGCTCGCGCCGGGAATGGCGCCGACCACGGATGCGCCGACGATGGCCGGCCCGATTTGCGCCGCGTAATCGATCTCTTGCTGGGGAGAGGGTGACAAGGTGGCGTCAAGGACATCGACATAAAGCGACGGCAGCCAGGCAAAGGAAGCGCCGGGATAGTAGAGCCGTGCTACCCGCCGCGCAAGATGCAGCTGCGCCCGCAGCGCAACCAGGCCGTCCATGCGTCCCGACTGGCTGATGGCGGTGTGGAAGAACAGGTTGGTGGCCTCCTCATGCAGCAGGGCTTCGCACGGCTCATGCAGCTCGGTATAGACGTGCTGCAAATATTCGCCGTCGTGATCGGTAATCACTTCAACGGATGCCGTCGATGCGGCGCGGTGCAGCCGGGCCAGCCGGGCTATATACCTGCGGTGACGGTTGGAACCGGCCATTACAGGATTGGCCATATGCCGCCGGATGGCGAGCAGGATGGCCACCGGGTAGATCACCGCCGCGGAAAACAGAACGGCCACCGCAGTAATGGCGGCGACTTTCGGCATAGCGCCCCAGCGTCCCACCAGGTCAATGAGCGACAGGCCAAGTGACGTCATGAAAAATCCCAACAGGACAAATAGCGCAAGCAGGAGGCTCAGTAAAGCTTTTTTCATGGCCGTCTCCCGCGCTTGCCGCTAGGCCGCGTGCAGCTCCGTTTGGCCTGGGAGGGGCAGCGTAATCTCCTGATGCTCCCGGCAGTACCGGTCGAACTCGTCGAGCAGCCGGGCGACTTCGCCTGCCGAATCGGTGGCGTGGAATGCTTTGCGCCAGGTCACCGCTCCGTCGAATCCCTTCAGGTAGTGCCCAAAGTGCTTTTTCGTCAGGTTGATGGCCAGCCGTTCGTTTTTATCGGCCGCCAGCAGGTTAAAATGGGTCCGGCACATAGCCGCCACATCGCTGATAGTGACCGGCGTCAACTCGGCGCCGGCGCGCAGCTCGTTGATCTGTCGAAATATCCACGGCCGTCCCAGCGCGCCACGGGCGATCATCACCGCGTCGCAGCCGGTCTGCTCGAACATGGCTTGGGCATCATGGGCTGTTAAAATATCGCCGTTGCCGATCACGGGGATGGAGACCGCCTCCTTCACCGCCGCGATAAGCGGCCAGTCAGCCTTTCCGCCAAACGACTGCTTGGTGGTGCGCGGATGCAGGGCCACAGCCTGCGCGCCCTCAGCCTCGATGATTTGCGCCGCCTCGACAGCCACAATGGAGTTGGAGTCCCAGCCTGCCCGCATCTTGACCGTGACCGGAATCTGCCCCACCGCCGCCACCGTTTGGGCCACCACCTGGCGCATCAGGACCAAGTCCCTGAGCATGGCCGAACCGGCCCCCTTTTTGGTCACTTTGGGAACCGGGCAGCCGAAATTGAGATCAATCACATCGGGCTGGAAACGCTCGGCCATGATGGCGGCCGACCGGGAGATCGTCTCTGCGTCTTCACCGAAAAGCTGGATGCCTATGGGCCGCTCATCGGGTGTAAACCGGACCATGTCGAGAGTCTTGACGCTCTCCCGGACGATGCCGTTGGCGCTGACAAACTCCGTGTAGACCATACCCACCCCGTAGCCCCGGCAGAGCACGCGAAAGGTGTGGTCGGTGACCCCGGCCATGGGGGCCAGAAATACGGGGTTGTCGATGTGCAGGTTACCGATATGCATCATGCTGCCGGATCACTCAGCGATCTCATGCTCCCGAAAATATTCATAAATGGCTTCCCTGGCCTCAATAATCGAATAATATTTTCGCACTGCCACATTGGGGTCGCCTTCAATCATGGCGGAGAGGCGCCGACCTTCCTTCGGCTGAAACAGGGCCAGCACCGGCTTGCCTAACTGTTGGGCGTGGGCTATTTCCACACCGACCCCCAGCGAGGGCACCGTCACGTCGGCGACCATCATGTCGCACTGCGTGATCAGGTCGATATCGCGCCGGTAAATTTCCTCAGGCGTCATCTCGCTTTCGCCCATCTGCGTGATGCCCTGGTCTCCTAAAAAGGCCGTCAGCACCTTGCCTTTGGCCTCCAGCGCCTCAATGATGGCTGGATAAAGATGGGCCTGGTCCCGGCCTCCACTGATGCTCGCTGAAAAATAAATTTTCATTTTCAGATCGCCTCCTTAACTGTTGTCTTGTGACGCCTGTAATCTGCGATGGCGAAGGGAAGGTAAACAACGTAAAAATTAAGCAGTGCGATGAGCGCCAATTGGGGGATATACCACGGCCAGGGCGACAGGTAGAGGGAAATGATATTGTCTCCCATTGGAGGCCGGCAGAGAAACATGTAGTTGCTGCCCAGCGCCAGATTAATGCCGCCGATAACAGCCGTGACCCCCAGCGTGAGACCGAAAGTCTGGTGCAGTCCTGACAAGGTAGGGCGCAGTGGAGTGGTGGCCACTAGGTGCAGTGGAGCCAGCATCAGCATGGCGTGAAAGAAAAAGAAAGCGGAAAACTGCCAGGATGGCCACCCGGCGAACAGTTCCGGCGTGAGGATGGAATTGATCGCTGACGCAACCCCCCAAAAGTAACCGACCTGGAAGAGCCGCGCGTTGTGGGTCCACAAGGCTGCTGAAAGGATAAAAATGGACAGTCCGCACAGGTGCAGCGGCAGCGAAAAATTGAGGGACCATCTCTCCAGCACCACGATCCAGATGAATTGCTGGACCACCTCAGTGCCGACGAGGGTGAGGGCCAATGCTCGGTCAATGCGGCGTCGGCCCCCGGCCGAGAGGCGGCGGGCCAGCAGGGGGATCACGATCCAGGCGGCCACGACGGCGCCCATGGCAACCCGGTGCGCCGGCCCAAACTGCACAAACATGGGGATGGTGCCATCAGCCATACATCGGGAAATGTAACCTTCCGGTCGCGGGCCGCCGACATAAAAAAGCCCCTGCGCCGGCAGGGGCCTTTATCAAATCACAATGGGCCGGCCGATTACATGCCCTCGACCTTGGCCGATTTTTTATACATCAGCGATACGATGAACCAGCCCACCAGCACCACCCCCCACAGGATGTAGCGGCTGTCCGCCCCGACGGTCGTCGAGTGCGCGTTGAGCATGGTCCATACCAGTGGCACCGACATGTAAGTGTTGTGTTTGCTGCGCATGCCTGCCCTGGCCAGCAAGGCCGCGTCGGGCGCTTCGCCGGCTTTAATGGCCGGGATAATCTTCTTCTGCGCCGGCCAGATAACCATCCAGACATTCATCATCATGAAGGTACCGAACATGGCGCCCAAATGAATGACGTAACCGCGGTACGACCATCCGGCCCAGCCTTCAAATATCCACAGTGCGCCGGCTACCAGCACGGCCGAGATGGCGGTGGCGATCATGTCGTTCTTGGACAGCGGTCCCTTGTAGAGCCAGTCGTAGACAAAAAAGCCGAGGAAGACCACCGCGAGGCCGACAAACGAGGGCAGGCCCCAACCGCCGTCCATGTCGAACATGAGGCCGCCCATGTAGAATGTCGTCAGCAGCATCAGCAAGCCGGTGACCCAGGTATACATGGCTCCCCAGCGGAACCAGTAGAGGGTCCTGGGGAACATTTCCACCGCCACCGCCTTTTTGGTGTCGCCTTCAATCTTGCCCTGGAAGGGGGCGTTGATAAAATTGAACCAGTAGAGCAGACCAATCCACATGATGCCCGCCACCACATGGACCCAGCGGAGCAGGATTGAGAAAAGGTCCATTACAAAATTGTTTTCCATCAGCAGCCCTCTCTATGTGTTAGCATTGAGTCTTGTCGTTTATAGGCATATCTGGAGTCCGGTAAGCGCGCCAAAGCTACGCATCCCGCGTAGGAGTTGCAATTACCGCGATGGTTGCCCCTGACCGCGCTAATCGGGCAGCAGGTCGCGGGACAGCGACCGCCGTGACTCCTCAGTCAACGTTTCGCGGTACCTGTAGTCGCCCATGTCGATGTTCAGAGACACCTCGGCGGCCGGATTTTCCAGGGCCGCAGCCATTTCTGAAGGGATGTCAAACTTGATGTAATGGACCGAGCTGATCTGATCCTCGGTGCTGCGGCCCTCTTCAAACTGGCCGTAGCTGCGCTGCCCGCCGGCCTCCAGCCACAGGCGGTTACCCTCGGTCAAACCGATGAACCGGTGCAGCAGCTCCTTGATCTGATCCTCCTGCGTAATTTCGATGAACAGGGTGGCGCTCAGCTGGCCCGGCTCGGGGATGAGCGTATTATAGATGTCCAGCTCTTCCTCGATAGGCGCCTGCGCGGTCATGGTCTCGGCGCGCATCATCTCCTGTATCTGGAAGGTCATGGTGGTGCGGTCTTCAAAGGTGACGGCAATATCGGGGCCTAAATTGATCCGCCTAGGCTGTTTGTGGCTCAGCACGCTTTTGCGGTACGCGTCCCTTCCAAGCTCGTACTCGGCAATCGGTTGCAGGTCGTCCATGGTCAGTTTTTTCATCAGATCAGTCCGTTATAGTGTGATTTTGTAAGCATCTTTTGAGGCGCCTTTACGACGCGTCGGCCAATCCGTAAGCCCGGTGGAGCAGAGTCACGGGGTGCAGGGGATCGATTTCACCGCCGCTGGCCTGGCGAATCTGCATGCCGGCAAGGGAGCAGTCCGAGCAGGTGTGGTCAGCAGGTTTTTTTTGCAGTTGAGCCACCAGTTTGCCGGCCACCGCCATCGAGGCGTCAAAAAACTCCGCTTTCATGCCCCAGCCGCCGTCCATGCCGGAACACTTGTCGATCATGTTCACCTTGGTGCCGGGAATCAGATTGAGCAGATCCCGGCTCTTGTAGCCGGAGCGCTGGGCCTTCAGGTGACACGGCAGATGATAGTTTATCTCTCCGATCTCATGCATAAAATCCGTTCGGAGATGACCACCTTTGTGCAGCTGCATCAGGTACTGGGAGATATCAAGGGTGCTGGCCGCCACCTTGGCAATGTCGGCTTCCAAAGCCGCCTGCCCCTGCGTATCCAGGTAGCTGTAGTCCTGGCGCAAGGTCATGGAGCAGGTTGGGGGGCCGGTCACCACAATCTGGTAGCCTTTGTCGACCCACCCAGCCAGCTCGCTGACGTTGGGCAGCGCCTGCTTCCCGAAGCCGCCAAAATCGCCGGGGGAGAGATAGGGCGCGCCGCAGCATCTCTGCCGGGCCAGCTGCACCTCGATGTTGTTGTGCTCCAGAATCTCCACCGCCGTTTTCCCCAGACCGGGATCGTTGGCGTTGGTGTAGCAGGTGGCGAAGATGACCACCTTTCCGGCCGGGTTATCGGCCAGGGCGCGCGTCTTGCGGTGCCGCCGGAACCATTTGGCGAAAGTGAGCCGGTGGAAACGTGGCAGGACCCTGTGGCGCGAGATGCCCAGGAACTTCTCCATAATGAAGCGCACCGGCGCCAGGTTGTTGCCCCAGTTGGACACGGGGGCCATCAGCGAACCCATTTTCCCGGCGGCGTCGGTGTTGGCCAGGAAGCGGTCGTTCATTTTTACGCCCCGCTGCTTGGTGCGCACGGCCTGTGACCGCAGCATGAGCCGTGGAAAGTCGAGTTGGAATTCGTGTTCCTTCTCCGGCGTGTACGGACAGATCGAATCGCACAGCTTGCACTGGTAGCACAGGTCGACCACTTCCCATTTCTCAGCGTGGGTCAATCTTTCAGGCGAGCCGATGAATGTCGCCTCGGCGCTGGCCTGCGCCTGTTGCTCGCCTTCCGGCAGATCGAGGTAGTCCGATTTTATCTCGGCCGCTTCAAACTCGCCACGGTCAATGGCGGACTGGCGCAGCGCATCGCCCTGAGCATCAAGGGCATCGAACAGGACCGGAAAGGAGGGGCACAGATTAAAGCAGAGCCGGCAGCCGGTGCAGATATCGTAGACCCGGTTGAGTTCCGTGTCCAGCGACCCCGCATCCCAGTAGAGCTCCTGGCGAATGTCGTAAACGGTTTGGCTGGTGTCAGAATGATTGATCATGGACAACCGCCCTTCGGCGGAACATAGCGTCTATATTCATGGATGGGCCGGCAGGGACCATCCGCGGGATCGAAAAGTCCCGCGAATGATCGTCATGCAACGGTCTAAAGCGAGTCGGAGGTTGACTGAAATCTCCCGGCGTGGGACTTCTCAGCCCGGGCCAGAGTCTCAAACCATCCGGCAATTTCCTCATGCCCCTCTTCGCGGGCAGTCTTGGCAAAGCCGGGATACATTTCAGTATACTCATACGTCTCGCCCGCAACGGCGGCGGCCAAATTTTCCTTGGTGTCGCCAATGGGCAGTCCGGTGGCCGGGTCGCCGGTTTCCTTGAGGAACTCGAGGTGGCCAAAGGCATGACCGGTTTCACCATCGGCCGTATTTTTGAACACGCCCGCCGCTTCAGTGTAGCCCTCAATATCGGCCTGGCGGGCAAAAAACAGGTACCGCCGGTTGGCTTGTGATTCGCCGGCAAACGCCGCCTTGAGGTTTTCTTCGGTTTTACTTCCTTTAAGACTCATCAGGGTCTCCTTAGCTATGATAGTGATAAAAAAAAGGCGCTGTGCTTACAAGGCATCCAGGGCGCCAAAAATATCCTCTATTGTCGCCGTGTCATCGCCCGGCGATTTTTCCACGTTAGACCAGCGCACCTTGCCTGCCTTGTCGATGAGAAATTCCGCGCGATTGGCAGTATGCCCCGGCAGCTTCACGCCATAGTTATCGGCGATCTCCAGGGTCATATCGCTGAGCATCGGATAGTCGATGCCGCCCATCGAATCGCAGAATGCCTCCTGGCTGAACGCGTTGTCAACGCTGACGGCAATGACCTCACAGTCCCTGGAACGGAATCCGTCCAGATTGCTGTTGTACCGGGGGAGCTGTACGGCGCAGACGCCTGAGAAAGCCTTCACGTAGAAGACTAAAAATACGTTCTTGCTCCCGCTATAATCAGACAAGGCCACAGTGTTTCCCTTTAAGTCCGTCCCGGAAAATTGTGGCGCCTGGTCTCCAATATTAAGCGACATGGCTATTTTCTCCTTTTATCTCTTTGATTTGGCATTCATTGCACACGCCCAACAGTTCCAGATTGATGCCGGTGACTTTGAAGGGCACATCGGCAGGCAGCCCGGCAGTCATATCATCGTGTGACATGTGGATATCGAAAATAGAGCTGCAAGTGAGGCAGCGAAAATGATCGTGTGGCGAGAGGTTGGCATCGAACCGCGATTGGCCATCAGCATTAATCCGGCGGATCTGCCCCATCTCTTCCAACTGGGCCAAATTGCGGTAGACCGTCCCCAGGGAGATGTTGGAGATTTCCCGCCGCACTTTGTCATAAACCCAATCGGCCGTGGGATGACTCTCGGTGGCCTGTAAAATTGACAGGATGGATTCTCTTTGTCTGCTGTAGCGCATCATAAACAGTAATAGTTACCATTAAGTTTAATGGCTGCATACGCCGGTTCGCAACACAAATTTACGGCCACAGGCACTGCCGCTGCCGCTGCCCCCTCGACCCGTCCCTTCAATGGGTAAGCGGCGTGGGTCGCATTTCAGTCGTCCGGAGGGAAAAATTGCCAGGTAAGCGAATAGTGCGTCATGGGCAACGGCGATAGGTAAATGGGTGAATTCTGCACCGTTTGACTGGTGAAGTTGATACGTCCATAGCGCAGTTCGAACTGCCGCACTTTGATGCCCATCTCGTAGGTGCCCCAGAACGTCATGCTGCGCAGATCGTCATCAGGCCGGTCGAGCGGCGCCAGATCGCCATAGCGGGGGTCGAGCCACCAGGTGAAGTCGCTGCCCACCAGGATGCCCTTGAGGGAAACGAACGGCTTGGCGCGAGTCCGCTTGAGGGGCAAGGTCAGCGTGAGGGAGCCGCTGGCGTTCACCCACACCGGCAACGGGCGTTTCAGATCTGACTGCACGGCCACCACCGCAGCCTTGATGCTCAGCACTTCAGGCCAGGGCGCCAGTTGAATTTGCCCTCCGGCAGATACGGCGCTGGGTCCGTCCGGGCTCAGGAATTGGGCTGCGCGGATGCCCAGTTGCAGTCGCCGCCGCTCAAAGGTGACCTCCATGACCGTTCGCTGGACAAGGCTTGGCCGGTCAATCCAGAAGGTCGAGCCGCCTGTGGCGACGCGGTTAAAGTGCGGGAAATCGAGATACGGGACCGACTCGTGCGAAAGTCGCCAGCGGCCCAATTTCCCGGCTAGCGCCGCGCTCAGTTCTACATGGAATCCCGCTGAGGTCGCGCCCAAACCACCGGAAACAGCCAGCCCTCCCTGAGCCCAATGGGCGCGCAAGCTGCCCAGGAGGGATGAAACGCGCAAGAAGCCCAGCTGGCCGTCTTGAATCGCGCGGTTTTTGCCGTGGAATGTCACCTGGATGGCGACCCGCTCATTGATGCGGTAGGCCGCCTGGCCGCCCAGCCAGGCCGTCTGCGATCGGCGATCAAGGTAGTTCGTTCCGGCGCCGGACGGGGCGGTAACCAGCGTGGCTGTCAGCACCGAGCCGTATAACTTCAGCGACACAGGCCCACTGTTCCAGCGCGCCGATAAGCCCTGACTCCAGGTGTCGCTCCGCCGCACATCGGCATCGATCACGGAGTCGGGGGTCCAGTACGGCAGGCCGGTCCCCTCCTGCTGGTGCAGTAGCGTGTAGTTCACCTCGACCCGCTCCGAGAGGGTCCCGCGATAGTCGATGAGGTAATTCTGCAGGAGGAAGTTGGCGATCCCAACCGCTTCGGGAACGGACCTCCCACGCGGACCGGGATGGGCCATGCCCTGGGCGGCGATCATCAGGTTTTTTCCAGGGCTGAGATTGATGACGGTGCCCACCTGCACATCGCGAAAGCCGAAATCGCCCTGGTCCCAGTAGAAAAACGTCTGCGTTGCTCGCTCCCCGGCATTCAAGGGGGTGGCTTTAAAGGCAACCGCCACGGGCGCTCCCCACAGGTCGTCATCATGCTCAATGGACTTGACAGCTCGCGTGGCTGCCGGGATGGCCACCGACAGGACCGGCGCGGCAGTGGAGCCATCAAGGAGCGCCGCTCCCACTCTGATGTCGCCCGGCACGAGGGGGTTAAGCCATGTGGCGGCGATATCGGAATGCCCCCACACGTCCCAGGGGTGGCGCAGCAGATCAGGTCCCCACCTATCCTGGGGGGTGGCGACCATACGCTCCGTCCAGGCCACGGGCGCAGCGGCCACGCTGTCCGTCAGGGTGCTGTCACTTTGAGCGGTGCCACTTTGAGCAGGGCTGTCCGGTTGCTGCTGCCATCCAAAAAGCGGGGCCGCCGACAGCGTCAGGATGCTCAGGCAGTGGGCGCATTTTGACAGACCGGCCACTGTTATTTACGGCTCCTGATGCTGCTGGCCGGACTCCGTTGGCGCGCCGGGGTTGACTCGGCCCCGCCCGATTTCGATGAGCCTGGGGACCAGCAGGAAAAATATCAGCGTGTTGGATATCTGGTGCACGAGGGTAAAGACCAGGCCCGCAACCAGGACGGCGATGATCTCGGCCCTGCCGGCCCCGGAGAACAGGGGGAAACTGATGGAGGTCAGGCCATCATACAGCAAGGTGACCGCCAGTCCCGTCACAGCCAGCATCAATCGACCGGCCGTGCTGTGCAGCTTTTGCAATGAGACGCTGAAAAAAATGCCGCCGGAACCCCCCACGACAGCCATGGCCACTATCTGGCTGACCAGCAGCAGTGGGAAGGCGAGACCCGACCCCACCGGATTGGTGGCCGAGAACAGGAACATGCCCCCCGCGCCGATGAGCATCCCCCTGCGCGCGCCGAGGGTGACTCCCGATACGAAGGCCACCGCCGTCACCACCTCGATGTTCGGCACCATGGCCAGCGCCCAGCCACTGGCGATGAAAATAGCGGTAAACATGGCCGCCACAGACATGAGCGTCGGGTTCAAGGGGCCTGTCTCAGCCGGAGTAGTGCTTCCATAACGCGGCGCGGAACCGGTTATGGCTGCTGGTAAACGGCTGCGTATCATCGGCGGCATCGAGTTCCCGGAATATCAGGTCGAGCTGGCCATCGAAAGAGTCGATCAGATGGGCTGCCAGCGCCTCGGGGAATCGTGGCGGCTGCGGCGAACCGTCCGCTTTTGAGCCCTGATGGGAAATAATCATATGCTCCAGTTGCAGCAGCAGCTGGCCGGGAATTTTGCCCAGCTCGGCGGCCGCTTCCAGCAGGATATCTCTCCCCAGCACGATATGCCCGATCAGTTGGCCTTCATCCGTGTAGCCGGCTTCCAGGCCGCCTCCCAGGCTCCGCACCTTGCCAATATCATGGAGCAGGGTCCCGGCCAGCAGCAGATCCCGATTGAGGCGCGGCTCGTGTCCGGCCAGCAGAATGGCCAGTTGGCCGGTAGATATGAGGTGCTTGAGGTAACCGCCCCTGACTGGATGATGGTGCTTGAGCGACGCCGGGATGATCAGCACGGCATCCTTGTGGCTTTTGAAAATATGGCGCAGCAGCCGTTTTATGTGGCGGTCTTTTACCGTGCCGATCATCTCCCGCAGCTGCTCCCATAGCTCCCTGGGGTCTTCCTCAATGCGGGGGACGAGCAGCTCTTCGCGAAAGCCGTAGCGGCCATATTTTGCCGGTGTCGCCAGGGCCACCTGCGAACATTTCAGCTGCAGCGAGCCCTGGTAACGCTCGACCACCCCCTTCACCGCAATGGGATTGCCGACTTCAAACTGGCGCTGGAGATGATCGACATTGTCCCACACGCGGCCGATGATGCGGCCGGTGGCATCCTGCAGCAACAGATCGAGGTAGCTGTCACCGGCCCGGGTAATGCGCAGGCTTTTTTCAAGGCAGATAAAAAAGCCCTGGATGGTGCTGTTTTCCTGAAAGTCTTTAATGGCGGTGAGCTGCATTCACGCGAATTTGAGGGCGCAGCCTCCCGTAAACAAGCTTCTAGGCCAGGTCGCCCTTATAACACCTTAACTTTTACCCGTCGTCAAAAACCTTGAACGTGCCCTCCCGGCAAAATAACATTGGGGATTCGATGTGCCAGCAGCCGCAATATCATGATGGATCGACAAGCCATGGCGCATAAGCCCGCGGACATGGTCGTCAATGCCGGTGTCGTCAATCTGTACCGCCACCCGGCGTTTGCCTCCGAAGTTGTGTCGCAGGCCTTCCTGGGAGAGTGCCCCACCGTGATCGGCCAGCAGGGTAAGTGGTTTAAATTGCGGCAGTGGGACGGCTACGAAGGTTGGGTCTATTACTTTTATTTAGCCCACAGCCCTGGCTATTTTAACGGCGCGCGGGAACTGACCGTGCTCTCGCCGGTCGTCAATATCCGCAGTGAGCCCAGCGATGGAGCGCGGGTCATCCGCGATGCCGTCTACACCAGCCGGTTGCCGGTGAACGCACAGTCCGGCGGTTGGAACCAGGTGGCGCTGCCCGATGGCGCCGAAGGTTGGATAGCCGGCCAGCACGATGGCTTTTCAGGATCGCGGCGGGAGCAGCTCGTGGCCATTGGCATGCAGTTTTTGGGAGCGCCGTACATGTGGGGCGGCAAATCGGTGCGCGGCTTTGACTGCTCCGGCCTGGTGCAGACCATCTATAAAGGCATCGGCGTCGGCCTGCCCCGGGATGCCCACTTGCAGCACCGTTTCGAAGATTTGCCCGGCACTTCGCCTGAGCTGGCCGCCGCGGGCGATCTGTTCTACTTCAGCGACACCGGCGAGGGCATCACCCATGTGGCCATGTCCATTGGCGGAGCGCAGTTCATCCACGCATCGGGATGGGTCAAAATGGAGAGCTTGAGCGCCGGTGACGACAACTTCAACCATCTGCTCAAAGGCCTTTACAGCGGCGCGAAGGACATGTCGAGGCTCATCGATGCAGACTAACGGCAACGGCATCATGAACCGCTACGTGCTGGTGCTCAACCAGAGCTACGAGCCGGTGATGGTCACCAACGCCAAGCGGGCCGTTATCCTGGTCCTGCTCGACAAGGCGGAAGAGGTGGTGCATTACGATGAGGAGATTCACTCGCCCAGCACCACCATGCCGCTACCCAGCGTCGTCAGGCTTTCGCGTTATGTGCACATTCGTTCCCGGGGCATTGTGCTGACCCGCAAAAATATCTTCAAGCGTGACAACCACCGTTGCCAGTACTGCGGCACTACCTCCGTGCCGTTGACGCTCGACCATGTCCATCCCCGCCACCGGGGCGGCAAGGACACCTGGGAAAATCTGGTTGCCGCCTGCCATCCGTGCAATGTCAAAAAGGGCAACCGCCTGCCTGCCGAAGCCGAGATGCCCCTTCGGCGCAAGCCCCACAAGCCATCACGCATCACCTATTTTCAGAAGTTCGTGCGCCGTCGCCAGGCTGCGTGGCGGCCTTACCTCTACATGGAACCGGTCTCTTGAGGCGGCGGATTCTCAGCGGCATGCGGCCCACGGGGAAACTGCATCTGGGCCACTATGTGGGCGCTTTGGAAAACTGGGTGAATCTGCAAAAGGACCATGACAACTTTCATTTAATTGCCGACTACCACGTCCTGACCACCCAGCATGACACGAGCGAAATCAGGCAGAACACCCTCGACATGTTGCTCGATTGGCTGGCGGCGGGCATCGATCCCGGCCAGAGCCCCATTTTCAGGCAGAGCGCCGTCAAGGAGCATACGGAGCTGTTTTTGCTGCTGAGTATGCTGGTGACCTCGGCGCGCCTGGAACGCAACCCGACCCTGAAAGCCCAGGTGCGGGACTTGCATCTGGAAAACATGAGCTATGGCCACCTGGGCTACCCGGTGCTGCAGGCGGCCGATATTTTGCTCTACCGCGGAGAGGCGGTGCCCATCGGGGAGGACCAGGGTCCCCATGTGGAAATTGCCCGGGAGCTCGCCCGGCGCTTTAATCGCCTCTATGGCAAGGTATTTCCTCTGCCGGAAGCGATGCTGACCAAGTATTCGCGGCTCCCCGGACTGCATGGAAAATCTAAAATGAGCAAATCGTTGAATAACGTAATCCTGATGTCGGACGATCCGGCGACCATTGCCAAGCGGCTGAAGCCGGCATTCACCGATCCCCTGAAACTGCGCAAGCACGATCCGGGCCGCCCGGATATTTGCTTGGTGTTCACCTACCATACCCGCTTTAATTCTGCCGGCTCAGGCGAGATCAGGTCGGGCTGCGAAAGCGGCCGCCTGGGGTGCGTTGACTGCAAGGTCATCTGCGCAACCGCCATTGCCGATGTGATGCAGCCGGTGCGGGAGCGGCGCAAGGTCTACGAAAATCGCCCCGCCGACCTGATGGACATTCTGCTGGACGGGGAGCAACGGGCCGGTGAAGTGGCCCGGCAAACCATGGGCGATGTCCACGACGCCATGCAGCTCGGCTGATGGCCTACTCGGTCCATCTCGACAACTTTGAGGGCCCGCTGGACCTCCTGCTCTACTTTATCCAGCGCGACAAAATCGACATTTATGACATTCCCATTGCTCAACTTGCCGGCGAATATCTGGAGTATCTGGGGATGATCAAGGCGCTCAATCTCGCCGTCGCCGGAGAATTCGTGGTGCTGGCAGCTTCGCTCATGCGCATCAAGGCCAAAATGCTGCTGCCCCGGACTGTTGACGAAAGCGAAGAGCTCATGGAGGATCCCCGGCAGGAGCTGGTGGACCAGTTGGTGAACTACCAGCGGTTCAAAAGCGCGGCTGTGGAGCTGGGCGAACTGGCCGAGCTGCGTGGAGCCTACTACCCCGTGGGCGGCATGGAGCTGCCCGCAAGCAACGGCAATGGGGTCCAGGAGTATCTACAGGACGTGAGCCTGTTCGACCTCATGTCCGTTTTCCGGGAAGTGCTGGGCCGCATGCCATCAACCGAGCCGCTGCGCATGGCGATGGAGCCGATCAAACTCGATGACCAGATGTCGGTTATCCGCCGGGCGCTGGACAGCGAGGGCAAGATCGCCTTCAAGGAAATTTTGCTCAAAGCCGTGGACCGGCATGAGGTGGTGGTGACGTTTCTGGCGCTGCTGGAAATGGTGAAGCGCCAACAAATTGTGGTGTTGCAAGCCGACCCGTTTGGTGAAATTATGCTGCAGGGCCTGGAGGCGCAGGCATGACCGAGGCGATGATCGATCTGGAGCTTTTGCAGATCACCGAACTGTTGCTGACCGCCTCTCCCGAGCCGTTGACGCCGGCCAAGTTTAACCAGGTGATGGATGGGCGCGGCGGTGATCTCGAGACAATTATCACGCAGCTCAATGACCGTTTTGAGCAACAGGCGCGCCCGGTGGAAATCGTCCATGTGGCAGGAGGATACCAGCTGGTATCGCGGCCTGAGCACCGCCATTACCTGCAGAAACTCCATCAGAAGAGTGGCCGCCTTGCGCTGAGCCGCGCCGCTCTTGAAACCATCGCCGTGGTGGCCTACAAGCAGCCGATTACGCGGGGAGATATCGAACAGATCCGGGGCGTCAGCAGCGGCTCGGTTCTGCGCACGCTGCTCGAAAGGGGGCTGGTGACGGTGAAAGGGCGCGATGAAGGGCCCGGCCGGCCGCTGCTCTATGGCACCACCTCCGCTTTCCTGCAGGCGTTTGGATTGGCCGGGCTGCGCGATCTGCCCAAACTGCGCGAGATCAATGAAATCATGGGCGAGGGTGAAGCGCCGGAGGCCGTTGCTGATGCGGCTGAATAAATATCTGGCCCAGGCGGGCATTGCCTCGCGCAGGGCAGCGGACCGGCTGATAGCCGCAGGAGAGGTGCGGGTCAACGGGCTGGTGGTGACGGCCATGGGCGTCGATGTCGGCGAAAATGATGCCGTGGATATTGGCGGCGATCCCGTTTCCGCTCCGGAAGCGGCCATTGTCTATCTGCTGAACAAGCCGAAAGGGGTCATCTCCTCAGCCAGCGATGACAAGGGCCGCAGAACGGTCGTCGATCTGATTCGCGACCGGCGGCGGCTCTATCCCGTGGGACGCCTTGACCGCGACACCACCGGCGCGCTGCTGGTCACCAATCGCGGTGAACTCACTCACAAACTGACGCACCCCAAATATGGCGTCAAGCGCAGATACATTGCCCAGGTGCGCGGTCAACTGCCCAGGGAGGCAGCGGGAAATTTGAAGCGCGGTCTGCGGCTGGCCGACGGCATGAAAGTGCGGGCCTCGATCAAGTTACTTGACCGGCGCGGTGGCATGTTCCTGTATGAGCTGGTCCTGACCGAAGGTCAGAACCGGGAGATCAAGCGCATTTTCAAGCACTACAAGTTGCCCCTGATGCACCTGCACCGGGCCGAGTTTGCCGGTCTGCATGTGGATCAGCTGGCCGAAGGCAAATATCGCCGGTTGCGCCCCGCCGAAGTAGCGGCTCTATCGCGTTTGGTGGCTGGGGGGCAGAGGCAACATCCTGCTTAAAAACAGATGGATATTCGACGTGACCGGCTGTAAACTACTCTGCTTTTTGATGCCCTGTTTTTTGACGGCTGTGCCCTCGTGAAGGCAGTGTCCTTATGAAGATGGGCTGCCACCAGAGGTGAAAGATGTTGTTGCCATAGACGGCCCCTCGGCATCGGGCAAGAGCACTACCGCCAGAATGGTCGCCAGGGAACTGGGCTACCTGCACCTGGACACAGGCGCTATGTACCGTGCAGTGACAGTTGCATGCCTCAGGCAAAACCTGCCTCCCCAGCCCTCTCCACAGCTCGACCTGCTGCTGGACGAATTGGATATTCAGTTCGACAGGGAAGGCAGCGGTGATCAGCGCGTATTGCTGGCTGGGGAGGATGTTTCCGGCCAGATCAGGTCGCCGGAGGTCAACGCGGTCGTCAGCTCTTACAGCGCCTTGCCACAGGTGCGCAAGCGGCTGGTCAAGCTGCAGCAGCAGGCGGCCGAAGGAAATAATGTGGTCTGCGAGGGGCGCGACATCGGCACCCGGGTATTTCCCGATGCCCGGCACAAATTTTTTATCGTAGCCGATCTGAAAGTGCGGGCCGAGCGCCGGCGGGACGAGCTGGAAGCCGCCGGAACCGCCGCGGACCTTGAGGAACTTATGGCCGAGCTGGCCCGGCGCGATAAGGCCGATACGATCAGGGAGCATTCCCCGCTGGTCAAAGCAGAGGATGCCATCGAACTGGACACGTCGAATTTGACCATTGAAATGCAGGTTGAGAGAGTGATCGCTCATGTAAAGGGGCGGTCAGCATGAAAACAGACAGTTACACCCAGGAGACTAAAACCGCCATATGTTCGCAACTGAAACCGAAAACCCCCAACCCGAAGCTGCTCAAGCAGAGACTTCGGCTGACCTGACCGAAGAAACTCCCCAAACCGATAGCACGACAGAAACTCAGACGGCTGAGCCAGCCGCTGAGCCAGCCGCCGAGCCAGCCGCTGAACCAGCCGCTGAGCCGTCAGTGGAGGCCATAGAGGAGACCCCTCCCCCCGCACCGGAGCGGGCGCCCATCATCGATTATCTCGCGCCCAATCTGCTCGGTGACATCACCACCGTGACAGCCGACCAGCTGCTGGCCATGGAGGAGCCGGAACAGGAGACCCGGAACGAAGCGCTGGAAGAGCTCATCAGCACTTCCGTAGGAGAAATTCGCGAAGACCGTGTCATCAAAGGGCGCGTCATAGGCAGCAATGACCGGGAGGTGCTGGTCGACATTGGATTCAAGTCCGAAGGCATTGTGGCCAGGGAAGAGTTTGGCTCCGGAGGTCTACCGGCCATTGGCGATGAAATCACCGTTTATCTGGTGCGCATGGAGGACATTAACGGCCAGACGGTGCTCTCCAAGGAAAAAGCCGATTTCATGGGCCGCTGGTCCGAGCTCAAGGAGAAAGAGGCCTCCGAGGAGACCGTCATGGGCACCATTTCCCGCCGCATAAAAGGTGGCCTGATTGTCGACCTTGACGGCGTGCCTGCCTTCCTCCCCGGCTCACAGGTCGACATACGGCCGGTGCAGGATTTTGACGATTACATTGGCCGGGAGTTTGAGTTCAAGATCGTAAAAATCAACGAGTCACGCAAAAATATTGTGCTTTCCCGCAAGGAACTGCTCGAAGCCGACATGCAAGAGAAACGGGCCGAACTCATCTCCGGTCTCAAAGTGGGGCAGATTCTGGACGGCCGGGTCAAGAACCTCACCGATTTCGGCGCTTTTGTCGATCTGGGTGGGCTTGACGGCCTCCTACACATCACCGACCTCAGCTGGGGCCGGGTGCAGCACCCATCCGAAGTGGTGAGCCTGGATGAAGTGATTACCGTCAAGGTTATCGATTTCGATCCTGAGAAGCAGCGGGTCTCATTGGGACTCAAGCAGTTGCAGCCGCACCCGTGGGACAGCGTGGACACCAGTTATCCCGCCGGTTCGGTCATTACCGGCAAGGTTGTCAGCATGACCAATTACGGCGCCTTTGTGGAGCTGGAACGGGGTGTTGAGGGCCTGGTGCACGTGTCGGAAATGTCATGGACCAAGCACATTCGACACCCCTCCGAAATATTTACCCTTGGCGAATCCATTGAGGCGAAAATTCTCAATGTCGATCTCGAAGAGCGCAAAATTTCGCTGGGCGTCAAGCAGTTGCAGCCCGATCCCTGGGACCATATTGAGGAGCGCTACGAAGTCGATTCCATATACGAAGGGGTGGTCCGCAACCTGACGCAGTTTGGCGCCTTTGTAGAGCTGGAGGAGGGCGTTGACGGTTTGATTCATGTCACCGATCTCTCGTGGACGCGCAATGTCCGGCACCCCAAAGAGTGCCTCGACAAGGGCGACAAAGTAAAAGTGCGCATCCTCGACGTATCCCGGGAAAACCGCCGGATCGCCTTGGGCCTGAAGCAGGTCAATGACGATCCGTGGGAACAGCTGGAAGCCCATTTCACATCCGGCAAGCAGGTGGAAGGCACCGTGTTCCGCATCCTGGAGAAAGGTGTCATTCTCCAGATGGAGATGGACATCGAAGGCATCATTCCGGCGCGGGACTTGTCCAAAGCCGAGCGGGATGACCTGCACAAAGCGTTAAACCCCGGTGATTTACTGTCGGTGACGGTTCAGGAGCTCAATGCCGATGACAAAAAAGTCGTGCTGATGCCTGAATTTGAAGTAAAAGTGGCCGCACCGGCGAAAAAGGAGGAAGAGCCTGCCGCCGAAGTTGACAAGCAGCCGGAAGCGAGTGCGGCAGATGCCACAGATGATGGCGACGCTGTGGAGGCAGAGGCCGCCACCCCGGCCGGGGATACAGCTGTGGAGAGCGCCGCAGCGACGGTTGAGGACCCGGCAGTTGAGGAGACCGTTGCGGCTTCGGCTGAAGCGGGGGTAGCGGAACCGGCCGAAGAGGAAAAGCCGAAAAAAGGGACGGCAAAAAAGAAGACTGCGAGCAAATCCGATGAAGCGGAACCGGCGGCGGCAGAAGTAGCGGAAAAGCCGGTAAAAGCCGCGGCCAAAAAGACGGATACCAAAAAGAAAGCTGCCACGGCCAAAAAAGCGACTGCCAAGAAAGCGGCCAAGGCTGAGTCCAAGGACGATGGCAAAAAAGCCGGCGCCGCTAAAATGAAGCCGGCCGCCAAGAAAAAGGCCGCCAAAGATGAGGCCCAATAAGCCTGAATCTCCCGGCGAGGATTGCCGGTCCCGATGGATGGCCGCAGACTAGGGCGATAGGGGCAGCAGAGTGGCCGATCCCAAACAGCCCCGGCGGCTATACGGTGACCTTGTCTACAAGGGCGTCGCAGTCGGTCTGGCAATCATCCTGTGGTTTTTCTCCATCAGCACAAGCCGCTTCGAGGCGGACGTCACCTTTCCCCTGGAAATCCGCAATATACGGGCCGGAAAAACGCTGAGTGAAGAGGCGCCCCGAACGGCTACCTTAAGGTTCCTGGGCACCGGACGCGCGCTGGCCAAACTGTTCCTGCTGCGGCCTTTCTCCAATCTTAAACTGGTGCTCGACCTGGATCGAGTCCAGCGCCGTCACGTGTTTTATCTCAACGACTACCTGCGCGACAATCCACAACGCATCGTTATCCCCATTGTCGGCATGCGCGAAAACCTCGTTTTCGTGGAAGTGGTGCGGCCGGACAGCATTCCCATTGTGCTGGGTGACTACACTGAAAAGGTCGTTGCCGTGATTCCCCAGGTAACCATTGATATTGCATCGGGCCATACCCAGGTTGGCCCCCTGAAAATCGTCCCGCCGCAGGTAACGGTACGGGGCGCGCTGGAGGCGGTTTCATCGGTGGATAAAGTGCGCACGATGCGGCGCTCGTACCAGGAAGTGACCTCAGCGCTTGAATTCTCCGTCGGGTTGCAGCACCCCGACCCCGGAAAAGTGCTCGATATATCACCGGTCAACGTCACGATTCAGATCAATGTGCAGGCGCTGGGGGAGCGGCGCATCGATGAGGTGCCGGTCCATGTTATCAACGCGCCGCGCAGCCTCAGCGTTTTCGTGTCGCCTTCAACAGTGGCCCTCACCCTGGTGGGCGGCGTCGATTTCCTGTCCGGCGTCGATTCAACGCTGGTACAGGTCATTGTCGACTACCGGGAACAGTTCAGTTCCACCAACCCGTTGGTTGTGCCCCAGGTGATTCCTCATCCCTACATGGCGCGCATCAGCGATGTGGTCCCCCGGCAGGTGGAACTGATTTCCACCCGCCGCAACCGGTGACCATTCTCGGCATCGAAAGCAGCTGCGATGACACCGCCGCGGCCGTGCTGACCGATGGCCGGCTCCGGGCCCATATTGTGGCCACACAGCTCGACCATGCCCGCTATGGCGGGATCGTTCCTGAAATGGCCTCGCGGTTGCATGAGCAAAACATTGTGCCGGTAGTCCGGGCGGCGCTGGAAAAGTCGGGGACCGGATTCTCCGATCTATCGGCGGTGGCGGTAACGCACGGTCCCGGCCTGGCCGGCGCTCTCGCCGTAGGGGTATCGTTCGCCAAGGGACTGGCGCAAGCGCTCGGGATTCCGCTCATCGGCGTCAACCATATGGAAGGTCATCTCTGGGCCAGTTTTCTGCCAGGTGAAAGCGAAGCGCTCCGCCACCCCTTTATCTGCCTGCTGGCCAGCGGAGGGCACACGCAGCTGTGGCAGGTGAACGGCTCGGGGGACTACCAGCTGCTGGGGCGGTCCCTCGATGACGCGGCCGGGGAGGCGTTTGACAAAGGGGCGCGGATGCTGGGGTTGAGCTACCCCGGCGGACCGGCCATCCAGTCAGCGGCGGAAGGGGGCCAGCCGGATGCCGTCAGTTTCCCACGGCCGTTGGCAGGCGATCCGCAGCCGAATTTTTCCTTCAGCGGCCTGAAAACGGCGCTGCTGTACTACCTGAAAAAGTTGACCGAACAGGAGATCAAGGCTCAGCGGGCCGATATTGCCGCTTCGTACCAGGCGGCCATCATCGATTGCCTCATCGACAGGCTGCAGGTTGCGGTCCGCCTGACCGGCGTCCATTCGGTCTGCGTGGCAGGCGGAGTTTCCGCGAATGCTTCGCTGCGCAGCCGGCTGAAGAGCTGGAGCCGGACCGAAGCGGCCGAGGTGGTCTATCCACCGCTGGAGTTTTGCACCGACAACGCCGCCATGATTGCCCTGGCCGGATACCACCACTACAAAGCAGGCCGCACGGATGACTTCACGCTGCCCATCGTGCCCGGCCTGAGACTCGATTCATGAGCCGCTTCGAGCTCGAGTCGGCGGTCACCTTTGGATGGGGCTTGCTGATTATACTCCTGCTCAGCGGGTTGCTCGTGTTTTACCGGCTGCAGTTGCATGCTCTCCCGCGCATATTGAGGTTGTGGATCTTTGGCGCCCGGGCACTGTTTTTGCTGCTGGTCGCAGCGCTGCTCATCGATCCGCACCTGACGTGGAAGAGACTGGTCGAGGCGCCACCCAAGATCGGCATTTTTCTGGATAACTCACTGTCGATGGCCAACCATTCGGCTTCATCGGTCAGCACCATTTATGCCCAGGTGTCAGCGCTCTACAACTGGGCCATACGCAACAATTACCAGCCCGTGCTGCTTACTTTTGGTGAATCGCTGGCCACTCTGGAATCGGACAAATTCGATTACCGGCCGGATGAGCGTCTCACCGATTTTGATCTGATACAGGATTGGTGGCCCACGGCGAACCTCGCTGCCGGTTTTATCTTTTCCGATGGCGTGGCAACAACCGGACCGGGTCCGGCGCTGATCAGCGGTCCACCGCAGGTGCCGATCTATACTATCGGCGTGGGAGATACGGTAGCCAGCGTCGATTTGAACATTGAGGATTTGCACTACCCGCTGTCGCTGCTGGCGCAGGAGCAGAGTGAGATGCGCATTACGGTCCGTGGGAGAAATGCCATGGGTCAGCGTCGTCGTCTGTTTTTGTTCCACGAGGGCGAGCTGATCTTTTCAAAACTGATAAGGTTTGGCTCGCAGGATCACGTGGAGTCGGTAACGGCCCCTGTCGTAGGCCGGCTCGATGCGACGCGATTCCAGATAGAACTGGAAGTGTTGCCGGAGGAGTCGAACATCGCTAACAACCGCCGCGAAATTCAAATTGATGTGCTGCCGGGACGGCGTCAGGTAACAGTGGTCACGGGAGGCCTTTCGCCGAACACGCAGATGTGGAACAGGGTCATCGATGATTTGTCCCAGGTCAGGATCAGCCGCCTGGTTTACCTGCGCGGCAGCTGGCGGGGCGGGGAAGAGGCGTTCTGGCGGGAAAAGCAGGACCTGATTATCCTGGACAATTACCCGACCAACCGGCACTCAGCGGAGCATCTTGACAGAATGTTGGGGAAGATCAAACGTGACCGGTCAGCGGTTATAGTTTCAGAGGGGCCGGACAGCGGGCATCGCGGATTCGTGCGATTGTTGCGCGAGCTGGGCGTCACGGTAACAGAGCACAAGAGCCCGGCGGGCGATCCCGCCAGGCTGCGGCTCTACCCGCGCTCGGGCTTGCCGGCACTGGACAGATCGGGCCTGATTGAACTGATCTCCGGCAATTTTCCCCCTGCCCGTTTGCGCTATGTCATGCCCCCTTCTTCCAACCGGCGGTTGTCACCTTTGGTGCAAATGGGCAAGGGTGGCTGGGTGTTCGCTTATGGTCCGCAGAATCGGGGCAAACGGGGCGTCTTGCTGTTGCCCGGTCTCGCGGGCATGCACCTTAAGATGGGGCGCACCGCCGGCTCGGAATTCCTGCGCGAGGCCATGTCGGCCATGATCGAGTGGACCCTGGAGCCGGAGGGCTTTACCCCCTTTGTGGTGCAGACCGACCGCAAGGATTACCACCTGGGCGAGAAAGTTCGCTTTAGAGCGTTGCAGCGGGATCGGGCCGGGGAGTCCATGTTGCAGCCGGTTCTGACCCTCGAGGCCGAGGGCCCGCAGAACGCCGCCCTGATTACATTGAACTACAACTTTGAGTCCGGAGAATACGAAGGGGAGTACTGGCCCAGCGAACCTGGCGTTCACCGGTACCGGGTTGAAGGGGACGGCGGCGGCCGCGACTGGCAGAGATTTGAAATGCAGGCGGGCCGGGTGGAGCTGGAGTCTCTCTCGCAAAACCGTTACGGCCTGCAGCGGCTGGCGCAGCTTAACGGTGGCAGCTATATCACCCTGACTGAGGCCGCCCAACTCTGGGAGAAAATGGAATATGCGCCCCGCACCGTCGCCCGGGAATCAAACTTCAACTTGTGGCAGCTGAGCTACCTCGGGCCGGTCATGCTGTTGCTGCTGGCGGTGGAATGGGTGCTGCGCCGTCGCATGGGTCTGATTTAAGCCAGGGTTGACTCGCGGGATACATCCGGCTAAATTCCGGCGCAGATATTTTACGTGCCTTGTCTTTTTTACCATTAAGGGGACCTGTCTGGAACTTCGCTAAGGCTGACTGATCTTTTCATCGAAATGAAATGACCTTCAGTTTGCCTGACACGAGGTTCGTGGAACCGAATGTGTTAGCATTCGGTTTTTTTATGCTCTGAAGTTGTGTGGCGGTTAAAAGTGAAGTGTAATATTAAAATGAAAGCGAGTTAGGCGTGATGCGCCGAATCGGGCCAGTCGCCTTGCTATCAATCTTGCTTCTCAACTCTGTTGTTTGGGCACAGGGGAGGAGTGGCGAGAGGAGTATAGCAGCCAAGTCAGGTCGTCCAATTCCGGTTATCCCGCCTTTTAAGGCCCAAGTCGGCAATACGGCACTGGACATGCCTGTCTCAATTGAAGACTACATGGTGGGACCGGGAGATATTTTTCTTGTTTCCATTGTTGGGTTAGACCCTTATTTGATCCAGGCAACTGTTTCACCCTCCCGCCGTCTGGTGGTTCCGCAAATTGGATCTTTCGCAGTACAGGGGCTGAATGCCGCTGAAGTCAGGAACCAGGTTATAGCAAAAATAAGCCAGGTTTATCCGAACTACGAAGCCGACTGCATTCTCTACGGA
The DNA here is from genome assembly GCA_004124875.1 of Fidelibacterota bacterium. GTDB lineage: Bacteria > Fidelibacterota > Marinisomatia > SCGC-AAA003-L08 > TS1B11 > TS1B11. The sequence goes on from SCKJ01000004.1 coordinate 104,428, forward strand.
ATTCGTGAGATAAAAGTGAGTTTGAGCGGCGCGGTAAGCGCGCCCGGCATGTATAAGGTGACTCCACTGACGCGCCTGGTTACCCTTCTTCGCCAGGGGGGCGGCTGGAAAAGTCAAGGCGCATTGCATCGGGTGGAAATACGCAACGGAAACGAGGTATCCGTGGTAGACATGAACCGGTATCTCGTTGAAGGAGACGCGGAGCAGAATCCACGACTGCGCCAGGGGGATGATGTGTTAGTGCCCTACGGCGACATGGCTTCGGAAATAGTGACAGTTCGCGGTGTGGAGGTTAAACCCGCCTATCATGCAATCCGGCCAGCTGAATTGCTGAGTGATTTCCTGAAGCGCTGGTACACCGCCGGCAGCGGCGCAGATTTATCGCAAGTTGAGATTAACAGGGCGGGGGAGGCCGCCGAACCGCTGTCAATTACAGTGAAGCTTGAGCATTATGGCGAAATTGAGCTCGAGGGGGGTGACATTATCTACATCACTCCCTTTGAGAAAGTCGCCATTGTAGGTGAAGTGCGCAATCCCGGGAGGTACGCTTTTCAACCGGGATTTTCGGCCGCCGACTATCTTACGCGTGCCGGCGGCGTAGTCAGCGATGGATCCCGTCGCAGCGTTACGGTCACCCGCAAAAGTGGTCAGCGGGAACGGGGCGTCGATACGATGGTTGAGGCGGGAGATGTGATAACCGTTCCCCGTTCAGCGAGAACATTGCTCGTGGGCCAGACCGGCATGGTCCAGGTTTTACTTGCCATATTTAATATATATCTCACCTTTTTGGCTGCCACATCATGAACGATACGACTGAAAATCCCGGCGCTGAGGGGAGAGAATTGACCGGACTGATAATTATCATGAGCATTTGGCGGAACAGACGATTGATCGCCCGAAATGTGGTGGGCATGGCGATCCTTTCGGTGATTACGGCATTACTTCTGCCAGTCTGGTTTGTCTCTCAATTTACCATTCTGCCCGCCTCTCTCGGCAACCAGGATATTCTATCGGGAATAATGGGAATCGGGAATCCCCTTGCCGGGCTGGGCTTTGGGGTGAGTAGTGAAGAGCTCAACGGTTACATCAGCATCCTCAAAAGCAGGGAGGTAAGGGACCATATCATCACGGAATTCGATCTCCTTGAGGATTATGATGTGAAGACGATTGAGGATGCGCTGTTCATTCTTGATGAGCGGATAGATATAAATATCAGCGATGAGGGCGCTTTACGGATTGCTCTGATGGATCGTGATCCGCAGGCGGCCAAGGCGCTGGCGGAAGGATTTTTGAATGCGCTTGGCCAGACCATGACTGATTTGGGTCATGCCATGGGGCAACACCAGAAACGGTTTATCGCCAGCCGGATTGCCGCAGTTGAAACGGAATTGGTACAGATTGAAGAGGAACTTAAGGAATTTACCCGCGAATACGGCACCTTCGATTTACCCGCGCAGATTCCCGTCGTGATGGAGAAACTGGTGGAGATGGAGATTCAATTAATTCAGGCGGAAATCGAATATAGCGTCGCCAGTTCCAACGCATATCAGGGGGATCCAGCGGTGGCCATTTTATTGAGTCAGCGCGATGAAATCCGAAAACAGCTCGATGGGATAATTCACGGCAAAAGCAGGAACAATATCATTCCCAACCTTGAACTTCTCCCCGATATATCGGTTCAGTATGCACGATTTCAGCGCGGAGTATTGATCCTGGCCACTCTTCTTGAGTATCTATATCCCCAACTTGAGCAAGCGCGACTCAAGGAGGCGAAAGATGAACCGACTTTGCAGATTCTCGATTATCCAAAATTACCCCAGAAAAAAGCGAAACCTCATCGTTCAGTGATTGTGATATCGGCGACAATGTTCAGCCTGCTGACAACTTGTGTCTGGGTCGTGTTCAGGCCCCGCTTGGAGGCCACTATCGAAGCCCTTAAGGCCATGGGCGCCGGATGAACTGGAGGCCGTCCAGCAACGTCATGACCGCGCTGTTAATTTCCGTTCAGCTGGGTGGGCTGGGGCTAGCCGTGGTACACCCGCTGGCGCCATACCTGCTGATCCTGGGGATGCTGGGTATTGGTTTTGCAATAGCGTATCATCACTTGATTATAACATTATTGGGCAACCTCTATGTCATTAAGGCCGTACTGATCAGCAGCGTCCCCGGCTTGGCATTCATCGACCCGATAATAATTCTCGCTGTCCTCTCCTACTCGTATATTATCTGGACAGTCGGCACGGAACGGGGCCGGCAAGCTGTTAACCGGCATGGGCATCTGTTACTGGCGGTAGTGGCCTGGATAGGCTTTGTACTGATGAGCACGGTCTATGCGCCAATGCTGGGCGAGGCCCTTGTAAAAGCGGGGCGATTCGCATTTATAGTGCCGGCCCTGTTTTTGGGGCCTTTGGTATTGATCCAATCCTCGAGGGACGCTCGCCTGCTGCTAGGCTTATTCATTGCGCTAGGTGTTATTTCGGCCTTATTGCTTTACGCAAAAATGTGGGGCATTGCAACAGGGTCTGCCATCGAAGACCCTTCTCTCAGGTTAAGCATCCTGGGCACGAACCCGATAGCCACTTCACGAATTTTGGTCGTGTCGGTGGCTATGATCGCCGCAGCAATTATTGGTCGGACGCTCTCTGCAATCAAGTGGATGCCGGTGATTATATTTCTGCTGGGGGCCGCTCTATTAACCGGCTCTCGCGGACCTTTATTGAGTCTGTTGCTTGCCGGGGTGGTCCTCGGGCTGCTATATGCCGGCCGTCCCAGAAGAATCTTGCTTGGCGGGATCCTGAGCGTCGTGATTTTGGTGGCCATTTTCCTGGTGCTGGCCCCCGAGGGGATGACTGGACGATACTTCGCATTGACGCAAGGCGAACTGGGAGTTAGCAAACAGGGTCTGAGAGTTTTCAGCACCGTTGTTTCCCGATTCCGGCTTTGGGAGATAGCTTTGGAGAGCTGGACCAGCAGTTCATTCAACCTGCTTTTCGGTACCGGTGTCGGCGGGTATGCCGCATTGATCACCTGGCGCGATTATCAATACCCGCATAATTTACTGTTGGAAGTGCTCGTCGAGTTTGGGTTGGTGGGCGCGGCCGTATTCAGCTGGCAAATCGCGTTGGTATTTCGCCGGTTGTTCAGCCGTTCAATTCAGCAGATATCGCCAGAAGCGTCCATGTGGCTGGCAGCAATATTCACCTTTTTTATATCCACGATGTTCTCGGGCGATTTGAATGATAACCGCCTGCTATGGTATTTTTTAGCGGCCTACATAGCGACGCTATCCCTGAAAACGGGCGTGACGGCCCAAACGGCTCAAACTGATCGGAATTATTAGATGTCTCCGCATCCCCTTGAGGGGTGGCAACGGGTGAACCGGCAACCCGTGAGTCCGCCAGCATGATCGCCTCATCCGGCCATCCTTGGGTTGACTCGCCGGGGCAGGCGGCCGCGACCGCGCCAACGGGTCATCCATGTTGTCGGGGAGCTCAGGTATGACGCAACGGTCATTGATGTGCACAGCTCGGAGTTACTGCTGCTGCTGATGAACTCGCTACGCTGGCCGCTTTCGGCAACCCCGTTCAAGCCGGCGATCCAGCCTCTCATTGAGAGGGCGCCGTAGTGATTCAGGTGAGCAGCCGCCAGATGCTGGATGTCGATTCGCCCACCACCTATGCCAGGGGCGTCGATGTTGAGGCCGGCAGTTCCATCTGGGACTATGTGCACCTGACGAACTGCCACATTGGAAGGGAGTGCATGATCGGCGCGTTTGTGGAGATAGCCTCTGGCGCGGTCATTGGAGACCGGACGCGGATTCAGTCCCACACCACTATCTGCGCCGGCGTTACCATCGGGGCCGACTGCTTTGTGGCCCATGGGGTGGTTTTTGTGTCTGCCGGCGATGGGCATCAAGAGCATGCAGCCCGACTATCGGAGCGGGTGTCGGTCGGTTCCAACGCGACGATTTTGCCGGTTACGATTGGCGCTGGCAGCGTGGTCGGCGCCGGCTCCGTGGTTACCGGTGATGTTCCCGCCGGGGTCGTCGTGGCAGGAAACCCGGCCGTGGTCATCAGGGAGCTCGACTGAAGCCATGCTGCCCCCCAAGGTCATGATCATCTCCTCAGTCCACTTCTGGGACGATCCGCGCATCTTCTACCGGGAGGCCCTGTCGCTGGCCAAAAGGTACCGCGTCGAAGTCCATGCTCTGGCGCCGTTCAAGGAGGAGTGGCATCAGGGGATCAAAGTGGTGGGATTGCCGTGCCGCAAGCCCTGGGCCAGACCGCTCCAGTGGTTGGCGCTCGGGAGGAGAGCGCTCAGCTGCAGGGCGCAGCTGATCTCATTCCACGATCCTGAGCTCATAATCCTGGCGCTGTTCCTGCGGCTCTGCGGCCGGAAGGTGATTTACGATGTGCATGAGCTGGTGGCCGAGGATATCCTCACCAAGCAATGGCTTCCGGCGTTCCTTCGTCCGGCGGCCAGATGGCTTTACAGGCTGGTAGCGGGGGCCGCCATGCCGATGCTTTCGGCCGTCATAGGCGCCAGCCGGCCCATATCTGCCGCCTACCGCCACAAGCGCAAGGCTGTCGTGCGCAACTATCCGCCCCTGGAGCTGTTTTCAGGCCCAAGGGATTCAGTTTCGCCGTATGCCAAAGGGGAGACCCTGCGGCTGATCTATTCCGGTTCCCTGCAGCCCGCCAGGGGCATCGCCGAAATGCTGGAGGCCTGTAGGCAGCTGCCTGAGAGCCTGCCCTACCATCTTGATATAGTCGGGCAATGGCCCCAGGACAACGCTTACGCCGCCCGGCTGGAGCGAGCTATGGAGCCCATCGCCGACCACGTGACATTGCACGGATGGATGCAGTTTCCCGACGTTGTCCGCCTCATGTCCACCGCCCATATCGGACTGGTCTGCACCCAGCCCAATGCCATTGATGCGCTGGGGAGTCCCCTGAAGCTGTATGAGTATATGGCGGCGGGTCTGGGTATTGTCGTCTCCGATTTCGCTGAGTGGCGGCCTCTGACGGTCCCCTACGTGGCGGCTGCCCGGGTCGATTCTTCCAGCCCTGCCGGCATCGCCGGCGGCATCGTGGCGGTGTCTGACCTCCTGCGCAACGGGGCAGGCAGCGGCATTGACCGCAGCCGCCTTTACAGCTGGAGCGGCGAGGAGCAGACTTTGCTGGAACTTTACGCGCAACTGCTTCCGGTGGCAGCATGATTATAGAGACCACGCGGACGCATACCTTTGAGGAAAGCCGGCGTACGGTTAAAGAGGCGCACATCGGCGCGGGTACCCGGCTGGGACACTTTATAAACCTGTACGGCTGCGTGATTGGGGTCGATTGCGAGATCGGCCAGTTTGTGGAGATCACTAAAGGGGTGACCATTGGCGACCGCTGCCGGATTGAGTCGCTCAGCTTTATTTGTGACGGCGTCACCATTGGCAACGACTGCACGATCGGATTGGGAAGCATGTTCATCAACGACACCTTCCCCGGCGGCCGCCCCGCCCCCAGCCCCGATTTGTGGGGCAAAACGACCGTTGAGGATGGGGTGACCATCGGCGCCCACGCCACCTTATTGCCGGTTCATATTGGCGCCGGGGCGGTGATTATGCCGGGCGCAGTGGTAACGACCGATGTCCCGCCGGGCTCAACCGTAGAGGGGAATCCGGCGCGGGTCGCCAGCCATGCCAGGGAGGCGCCCTAATGACCGGCAGCGCCTCTTCACTGAAACGCCCCGGCTGGCTCGATGATGAGTCCCTGTTCCCGTCCATCAGCTTTGTGATTCCGATGTACAACGAACAGGCGCACATCGCCAACTGTCTGAGCTCCATCCTGGCGCAGAATTATCCCGCCGGCAAATTGCAGATTGTGGTGATTGACGGCAATTCCACCGACGCTTCGGTGCGGCTGGTGAAGGATCTGTTTGGCGGCCTTGACACGCCGGTGAGCCTCATCACCAATCCGCTGCGCAAGACAGCCCGCAGCCTCAACATGGGTCTGGCCGAAGCCAACGGTGATGTGATCGTGATCCTGGGGGCGCATGCGGAAATCGAAGCGGGGTTCATCCGCCATAACCTGGAAAATCTGCGGTCGCGGCCGGTGGTCTGTTCCGGCGGCACGCTGACCAATGGCGGCAGCGGCAGGACCCAGCGGTCCATCGGCGAGGCGATGAGCCACCCGTTTGGCATGGCCGCCGCCACGCATCGTTACCGCACAAAGCCGGGCCTGGCCCGGACGGCTGTTTTTGGCGCCTACCGGAGAGAGATTTTTGATATTGTAGGCGATTTCGAGGAGCAGGGAGAGATGGCGGAAGACGCCGAGCTCAATTGGCGCATTGTGGATGCCGGTTATGGCATATGGTACGATCCGCGCATCAAATCTGTCTACCATCCCCGGCAAAATCTGTCGTCCCTGGCCCGGCAACTTTACACCTACGGGTCGCTCAGGGCACAAATGGTCCGCAAGCACCCGGGCGGGCTTTCCATGTTGCACTATGCGCCGCCCCTGTCGCTGCTGGCCCTGCTGACACTCTCCATCGCCTCCCTGGCCGCGCCGTCGTGGCTGGTCCCCCTGGCACTTTTGACGGGCCTGTACGCTACATTGGCGCTGCTGTTCAGCCTGCAGCTCTGGGCGACCCGCAGGCGCGTCAATCCGTTGGTGATAGGGGTTGGGTTTGCGGTGATCCATGTGGGCTGGGGGCTCGGTTTTCTCATCGGGCTGACCCGGCGAAAAGTGAACTATGACTTGGCGGCAGGCAAGGCGGCGCAGGCATGATGCGCAGGGGCAGATGGCTGGTGCCCCTCCTGTTGCTGGGCTGGGATATTTTCAGCCTGAGGGTCGGCTTCGAATGGATCGTGACAGATCTGATGGCGCCGATGGAAAATCCATGGGTGGCCGCTTATATCGTTATACTCTTTGGCATGTTGGCCGTGGACGGCGCCTACACCTATAATGCGGCCATTTCCAGGGTGGACGAAACATTCCGCGTAGGACGCGCCGCTATCGTGGCGACGTTATGCCTGCTGCTGGCGGGCGCCGTCGGACAGCTGCGTCTGCCCATCGGCCCCCGGGGGTTCGTCAAACTGAGCCTGGTGTTCACAGCCTTGAGTATACCGTTTCGCTGGATCGTGAGGACCATCCAGAAAAAGCTGCTCAGGTTCCGCATTGGCACACGCAGGACCCTGCTGGTGGGAGCCGCAGACAGGGCCAGGGTCATAGCCGGGGAGATAGCCGCAAAACCTGAGCTCGGGTACGAGGTGGTGGGTTACGTGGGCGCAGGCGAGGACCTGGGGATAGCGGGCATCCCCTCGATGGCGGGAGACGCCGGCACCATACCCGGCCAGATCAAGATGACCCGCTCGGATGAAGTGATCCTGACACACGATACATTCCAGCACGAACTGATCCCCGATCTGATTACGACCATTAACGGATCGCCGGTGATCATCCAGATTCTTCCGGACATGTCTGAGACTGTCACCGGCCTCGGTCGAACGGAAACCATTTACGGGCTGCCTCTTATTCGAGTCAACCCGGATATAATGACACCCTGGATCGCCGCCACGAAACGTATCGGCGACCTGCTGACCGCTTCAGCCGTGCTCATGCTCACGTTCCCGTTGCTGCTGGTCATCGGCCTGCTGGTGAGGCTGGGCAGCGCCGGGCCGGCGATCTTTTCCCAGGAGCGAGTCGGCTACAGGGGGCGGCATTTCACGATCCACAAATTTCGGACCATGTATAATAACGCCGAAGAAAACTCCGGCCCCGTGTGGGCGACGCCCGATGATCCGCGCATCACGCCCCTGGGACGCTTCCTGCGGAGGTTCCGGCTGGATGAGCTGCCACAGATGTGGAATATTCTCAACGGCGATATGAGCTTTGTGGGCCCCCGGCCTGAGCGTCCGCACTTTGTCGATCTGCTCAAGGGGGAGTTTGCCTTTTACCATCGCCGCCTGCTGGTGCGGCCCGGTCTGACCGGATGGGCACAGATCAGGGGCAACTATGATAACTCTCTGGATGATGTCGGCTCTAAATTAAGGCACGATCTTTATTACATCGAAAACCTGTCGATACGGCTCGACCTTAAAATCCTGCTGCTGACGGTCAAGGTCATGTTGAGCGGCAAAGGGCAGTAAAACCGGCTCGTAAAAAAAGACCCGTAACACAGGCCGCTGAATGTGGGGCGGTCATTCTCGATTCCAGCGGCGGAGTGCCATAACCGCGTTGCAAACATGCAGGAGCCATGATACCCCTTAAACGGATACGCGAGGAGACAGAGAGCCTGAAAAAGGCCCTTGCCGACAGAGGCGAGCCGGCGGAGCTCCTTGATAAAATTCTTGCACAGGACGAAACGGTGCGCGGCCTGATGACCGAGGTGGAGGGACTCAAAGCCCGGCGCAACTCCGCCAGCGCCGAGATCGGCGCGCTTAAAAACCGGGGCGAAAACGCAGACGAACAGATCAGGGGGCTGGGCGACCTTTCCAGCCGTGTCAAAGCGCTCGACCGGCAACTCGACCAGGCCCGGCAAGCTCTCGATTCCGATCTGCTCTGGCTCCCCAACCCGCCCCACGCGTCGGTGCCGGTGGGCGCCGACGCCAGCGGAAACGTGGAAGTCGCCCGCTGGGGAGCGGCGCCGCAGCACGATTTTCCCGCCCGGGACCAGCACGATCTGATGGTGTCGTTGCGGCTCGTCGATTTTGAGGCGGGCGCGCGCATGTCCGGCGCCGGTTTTCCGCTGTATACCGGGCGCGGCGCCCGTTTGGAGAGGGCCCTCATCAATTTCATGCTCGATTTGCAGACCGGCCAGAACGGCTATGAGGAGTTGTGGCCCCCTTACCTCGTCAGACGTGATGCCGCCCTGACCACCGGCCAGCTGCCCAAGCTGGAAGCCGATATGTACCTGGCGGCGCAGGATGACCTGTTCCTGATTCCCACGGCGGAAGTGCCGGTGACCAACATGTTCAAGGGGGAGGTTCTGGATGAGGCCGATCTGCCTTTAAAATACGCCGCCTACAGCGCCTGCTTCCGCCGTGAGGCCGGCAGTTACGGCAAGGAATCCCGTGGACTGCTGCGGGTCCATCAGTTTAACAAAGTGGAACTGGTCAAGTTTACCCATCCCGACCGTTCCTACGCCGAGCTCGAGACGTTGCGCGGGGATGCCGAAGAGGTGCTGCGGCAGCTGGGACTGGCCTACCGGGTGGTGGAACTGTGCAGCGGCGACCTCTCTTTCGCCGCGGCCAAGTGCTACGATCTGGAGCTGTTTGCGCCGGTAACCGGCCGTTGGCTGGAAGTGAGCAGCTGCAGCAATTTTGTCGATTTCCAGGCCCGGCGGGGCAACTTGCGCTTCCGCCGCAGCGACACCGGGAAGCTGGACTATCTGCATACCGTCAACGGGTCAGGGGTGGCCACTCCGCGGCTGATGGCGACGCTGCTGGAAACGGGCCAGCAGAAAGACGGAGCGGTGCTGATCCCTGAGGCCCTGCGGCCTTACTTCGGCAGCGAGGTGATCGAGCCCTGATGGCGGCGGCGTTGCGCAAGATATGGGTGGTGCTCAACATTCTTCTGGCTACGGTAATTTTCGCCGCTATCACGATTGTCGTCAGCCTGTTCGACCGGCGCAAGCGCCATCTGGGAATTTATTCCGGGCTGTGGGCCCGCTGGATATTATGGTCAATGAGGTTGCGTTCTGCGGTGCAGGGGCTCGAAAATCTTGAAACCGGGCGCCGGTACGTATTCGTATCCAATCACGCCAGCATGATCGACATCATTCTGGCGCTGGCTTACCTGCCGGGGACGGTGGCCTTCATGGCCAAAAAAAACCTGTTTAACATCCCCCTGTTCGGCTGGGCCATCAGGGCGATCGGTTGCATTCCGGTGGACCGGTCGAGCCGCGTCAAGGCGCAGCAGTCGGTGGATCAGGGTGTGCGCAAATTGCAGCGGACAGTCGTCAATATGCTCCTGTATCCCGAGGGAACCCGGTCGCGCGATGGCCACCTGCAGCCGTTTAAAAGTGGCGGGTTCCTGCTGGCGATTCGCAGCGGGATGCCCATTGTTCCGATAGCATCCATAGGGACTTTTGAAGCGCTGCGGAGCGGAAGTAGGAACTTGACTGCGGTACCTCTAAGCCTTACAATTGGACTGCCCATCCGCACAGCGGAGCTATCCGATGATGATCGCCACGCGCTCAGAGACCAGGCCTACCGGGCCGTATCCGACCTCCTTGCCCCCGCAGCATAGCTACGCCCGCCCCCAGGATGCGCCTCCGGCCCGATACTTTGTCGCCGATAGCGAAGCGGCGCTGCATGCCCGCTGGGCCCGGAGCGCAGGCCGCACCCTGGCCGCGGTCCAAGGGGCCTATGAAGTTGTCCATCCCGGGCGGCACAACGGCGGCGCCGGTCCCGATTTCCTGGACGCGGTGCTGCGCTTTCCCGATGGAAAATTGCGGCGGGGCGATGTGGAGATTCACTTTCCCCGCTCCGGCTGGCGGGCCCACGGGCACCAGCTCGACCCCCGCTACGCAGCGGTGATGGCCCATGTGGTGCTGGGTGGTCCGCTGCAGAGCGTGGCCACGGTGAGCGGCGGCGTCCCGACGTTGCGCATGCCGGTTGGTCCCTCCGGCGAAACCAGGGCCTGCGAAGAGGGCGTCCGGCTGGCGGGAGCGGCCATCGGGCAGGGGCATGAACTGCTGACCGACCTGGCGCTGCTGCGCTGGCACTCCAGATTCAATGACTGGCGGTCCCTGGCGCCCGCTGCGCGCCTGCGTCTGTTGGCCCGCAGGCTGGGTCCGGGGGCAGGGGCCCAGCGTCTCCATGAAAACTGGCAAAAGTTTCTGTCGCCTGGCGACGACATGCAGAAATTCCTCGATCTGACAGGCTGCGGCGAAAACGCAGAGCCGGCTGCCGCAGGCGGTCGAAATCAGCTGCGCAGGGCCAGGCTGCTCAGTGCCGTGGCGTACCGCACCTGCGTGGCTCCAGCCGGCCTGCCGGATAATGGCTGGGCCGCCATGACGCAAATTTCGGGGCAGCTGGGACATCTGGGATATGAGCCGCCGACGCGCCAGTTCGCCGTGGAAGTGGCCGGAAACTGGCTGATTCCGTGGCTGGCGGAGAGGCGCGGCGTCGATGGGTTCCAGCAGTGGCTGGCCCTGCCGCGGGGCTGGGTCTACCAGCGGGTAAAACGGCTGGCCAATAAGGTGGGTCTGCCGGCGCCGGCCAACTTTGGCCAGCAGCAGGGATGGCTTGAGTGGGAGCAATCGCTCTGCGCCGGCAGCCTGTGCCAGGCCTGCCCACTGAGCGGGTAGGAGCCGGCCGGGCTAAAAATCGAGCCGGGACCGCAGCGCAATTGAAGGGTGCTTCAGCGGCGGCAGACCCCTAAATTCGCAGCCGTTATGATACTCTTTCCACATGTTCCACATGCGGCCCGGTGGCCGGTCATTTTGCTGGCCCTCACCCTGGCGCCCCTGCAGGCCCAGGAGGATGAACTGCGCATTCAGCTCGGCGACGGCGTCGTGGCCATTGACCCCCGGATGGAGGAAGATGAGCTCTCGCGGTTCGATGAACTCTTTGCTGAAGCGCGGCTGATTTTCACCGATGCCATCGTGGCGGACAAGTCTCAGGACACGCTCGAAGCGGCCTTCTACTTCGATCTGCTGTTCGAAGCCATGTCCGACATTGAGCAACTCCCTTACCTGGATGAGCGGCAGCAGCTCGAGTTCAACCGTTTCCTCAACGCCGCGGTGGACTTTTACGAAACCGACTCCCGGACCCTCGAACATGTCGAGACATCGCTGACGGTTTCCGCGCTGAGAGACGAACTCGGCCGCTATACGCGTTCCCTGACGTTTGATTTAGGGGCTGTTTCGACGATCGATGTGGAAGGCGCCAACCGGCTGCCCATTACCCACAATGATCATGTGGAAAGGATCATCCAGTTTTTCAATACTCAGGGCCGCCGCAACATGCAGGCGTGGTTGAACCGGCTGCCCAAAAACGCCAAGTTCATCGGCGCAATTCTCGAGGAAGAAGGGGTGCCCCGGGACCTCATCTTTCTGGCGCTTATTGAGAGCGGCCTCAACCCCCGGGCCTACTCCTGGAAGCATGCCTCGGGTCCCTGGCAATTTATTACCTCCACCGGCAAACGTTACGGCCTCAAACGCGATTGGTGGATTGATGAGCGCCGCCATGTGGAAAAGTCGACCCGCGCCGCGGCCCGCTATCTGAGCGATCTATACGAGGAATTTGGCGACTGGTATCTGGCCATGGCGGCCTACAACACCGGCGAAACGCGGGTCCGGCGAGCCATTCGGATCCACGGCACCCGCGATTTCTGGAAGATGCACGTCCTGCCACGGCAGACCCGCAACTATGTGCCCAACGTTCTGGCTGCCTTTCTCATTGCCCAGGATCCTGAGAAGTACGGTTTTACGATTACGCCGGACCCGGAGGTGCCCTGGGACGAAGTGCCGGTAGACCGCTCCCTTACTTTCGATATCCTGGCCCAGATCGGTGGTTTCCCGGCCGACTCCCTGCGGCTCTACAATCCCGAGCTGCGGCAAAAAGCGACCCCGCCTGTGGCCAAGGATCAGCCTTACACGCTCATGATCCCTGTGGGCTACAAGCAGCAGTTTCTGGCCAACTATGACTCCATTGCCTCGCAGGTCGGACCGGACCTGGCCGCGGTGCAGCCGCTGCGGCACCGGGTCCGCAGGGGTGAAAGCCTCTACTCCATTTCCAAGCGCTATGGCGTGCCGATCCGCCGCATCCAGCAGGCGAATGACATCCGCAACCGGGACCGTCTGCGCATTGGGCAGGTGTTGTCTGTGCCGCTCACCGCTTCGGCCGTGAAAGGCAGGCAGGCCGATGTCCCCACCCCACGCGGCCTGCGCAAACTCTACCACACCGTGCGTCCCAGCGACACCCTGGGAGAGATCGCCGAAGCGTATGATGTCGGTTATTCCAGACTCAGGAGCTGGAACGGCATCCGGTCTTCCGCGGCGGGCAACATCAAGGTGGGCCAGAGACTGGTGGTCTGGGTCCCCAAGGCATGGAACGGCGGCCAGAGCCTCGACCCACCGGCGCCGCTGCCGGCTCCCGACCTGTCCGGCATGGAGAAGATTTATTATACCGTGCAGATCGGCGATACGCTTGGCGATATTGCTGAAACGCACAATGTGGGGCTGTCCAAGCTGCGCCTGTGGAACGGCATGTCTGTGTCCAGCAACCATCTCCGGGTGGGCCAGCAGCTGGTTATTGTGCGGGAGGCCGGATGACCCGCAGCCTTTACGACCTGGTGCTCAAATGGGTGCTGATAAGCATTGGAGTCATCATTTTGCTGACGCTTGTCAGCCTGTTTGACCGGCGGTCAGCCAGCCGCGCGTGGAGCTTCAGCAAAGGTCCCCGCATCGGCCTGGTTGAAATCACCGGCCTGATTTTGGACAGCGGGCCAGTGGTGCGCCGCATCGACGAGCTCTCCCGCCGGAAGGACATTGACGCCATCCTGGTGCGCATCGAATCGCCGGGTGGCGCCGTGGCCGCCAGCCAGGAGATTTACATGAAACTGGCCAAAGTGCGCGACGAGGGCCATAAACCGCTGGTGGCATCCATGGGCAACGTGGCTGCCTCAGGGGGGGTCTACGTGGCCATGGGGGTCGATACGATCATGGCCAACCCCGGCACGGCCACCGGGTCCATCGGCGTGATTCTCGATTATGTGGTGGCCGAAGACCTGCTTAAAAAATTGGGCCTCAGCATCGAAGTGGTGAAAAGCGGCCCCCTCAAAGACGCCGGAGCGCCGTACCGCGCCGCCACCGAGCAGGACCGGGCCATCTTCCAAGGCCTCATTGACGACTTGTATGATCAGTTTATTGAGACGGTGGCCATGGAGCGGGGCCTCGCCCTGGCGGACGTCAGGAAAATGGCTACCGGAGAAATATTCACGGGCCGGCAAGCGCAAAAATTGGGCCTGATAGACCTTTTGGGCAGCTATGATGATGCCGTAAACTTAGCAGGGTTAATGACCGGCAGTGATGAGCGGCCGGAAGTGGTGCGGCCGGTTCGGCGTCGTCGCCGGACGTTGCTCGATTGGATCCTGGGTGATCTGACGAGCCAGATTCTTTACCCTCAATTGATGCCACAGTATCGTTTGCGCTAGGTTGGAGGCAGGCATGATAAAAGGGAATCTTGATGCGATTATCGGCCAGAAACCGGGCCTGACCAAAAGTGAGACGGTTTCTTATCTGGCCCATAAAACGGGCCTGACCCGGATCGAGACTGAAACCGTGGTGGACGGTCTGCTCGGTATCGTGCAGGAGGTCTTGAGCCTGGGCAAGAAAGTGGAACTGCGCGGTTTCGGCACATTCTCTGTCAGGATTCGGCAACCACGGGAGGCGCGTAATCCGGCCACCCAGGAGACGGTCATGCTGGACCGGCGCTTTGTGCCGGTGTTCAAGCCGTCAAAAACATTGCGTGCCGCAGTGGACAGCGCCATGGAGTCCCAAAGATGACTTTGGGGCCGGAATTTTACATTTTAATGAGCGGAGCAAAATAATATGCCCTGTGGACGCAAGCGGAAACGCCGCAAGATCAATACGCACAAGCGTAAAAAGCGGCTTCGCGCCAACCGGCACAAAAAGAAATTGCGCTAAATAGACGAAGGAGGGGCGGCGTGATGCATCTTCGCAGGCGCTTGGTCTTGCTCACATTGTTGGTGGCCGGTCTGGCAGGACCGGTGGCTTCCCCGCTATGGGGCTGGGGATTTCCCGCCCATCAGCGCATCAACGGGCGGGCCGTAGAACTGCTGCCGGGCCCCTTGGGCGAATACTTCATGGCGCACCGCAACTGGCTGGTGTCGCTGGCGGTGGACGCTGATCGCCGTAAAAGCTACTCTCCTGAGGAACGCCCCAGCCACTATATCGACTTCGAGTATTACGGCAGCGGGCCTTATGACAGTCTGCCCCACCAGCGCCGGGATGCGGAAGAGAAGTTCGGCCGGGAGAATCTCCCCAAGTGGGGCACTCTGCCCTGGCATGTTACCGGCCTGACGCGTTCCCTGTCCCAGGCCATGCGGGCAGGCGAATGGGAACGGGTGGTGGTCCTTTCCGCCGATCTGGGGCACTTCATTGGCGATGGCCATCAACCGCTGCATACCACGGTCAACTACGACGGCAAAGACTCGGGGAACGACGGCATTCATGTCATGTTCGAGACGCTGATGGTCAATCATTACATGCAGCGGTACCGGCCGGCCGATCTCAAAATTATCGAAATCAAGCATCTCGACGAGGCCGTCTTCAGCTGGCTGATTGAGGCCCACGGGCTGCTCGATCATCTGCTGGAGGCCGACACCAAGGCGCGCGAATCCCTCTCGCCAAAGCAGCAGGGAGCGTTGATTGTCCGCTTCGATACCGATCCGGCCACGCTGCCCCGCGACTACCTCGACGACCTGTATGCAGGCGCCGGCCAGCTGGCCTGGCGACAGATGGATTTAGCGGCCATCAGGCTGGCCTCCCTGTGGCATTGGGCCTGGCTTGAGGCCGGCAGCCCCGCTCCCCCCTCCTGAGATGGCCCGCCCCGGAGGTCTTGAAGTCCTCACTGTCAGCGAGCTGAACAAACAGGCGCGGCAACTGCTGGAGTCATCCTTTGCCCTCGCCTGGGTCGAAGGGGAAATTTCCAACTTCAAGCACCACAGTTCGGGACACATGTACTTTTCGCTGAAAGATCAGGCGGCCTCAATTTCGGTGGCCATGTTCGCTTCGGCCAACGCCGCCTTAACGTTTCGTCCCGGCGATGGGCAGCAGGTGGTGGCCCGGGGACGCGTTACCCTCTATGAGGCCCGGGGCCAATATCAGCTGGTGGCGCAAAATCTCTATCCCGCCGGCGATGGCGCCCTGTGGCTTAAGTTTGAGCAGCTGCGGGATAAACTGAGCCGGGAAGGCCTGTTCGAGACGGCTGCCAAAAAACCGCTGCCCCGCTTTCCCGCGAGGATCGGGCTGGTCACTTCTCCCACCGGCGCGGCCGTGCGCGATATCCTGAATGTGCTGGCGCGCAGGGCGCCCCATGTTACGGCCCTCCTGCGGCCCACCATCGTGCAGGGCTCTGCGGCGGCAGCCGATATTGCCATTGCACTGGCCGAGCTGGAGGCGCATGGGCAGGTCGATGTCATCATCGTGGCGCGAGGCGGGGGCTCGCTCGAAGATTTGTGGGCCTTTAACGAGGAGCAGGTGGTACGGGCCGTAGCGGGCTGCGGATTGCCGGTTATCTCTGCGGTGGGCCATGAAACGGACGTGACCCTGTGTGATTTGGCCGCTGACCAGCGCGCGCCGACGCCCTCTGCCGCTGCCGAACTGGCTGCGCCGGAGCGTGAGGGATACCTGCAGTATATTGATGAGCAGACAGCCGCTATGGAACGTCAGTTGCGGCGCAAATTGGCCCACATGGCCGGGCGGCTGGAAGAGTTGGAAAGCCGTTACGTGCTGCGCGAGCCCCTGCGGCCCATTCGCCTCTGGCAGCAGACTGTGACTGAAAAGGACCGTTTGATGGGCATAAATTTCGGGCATCAACTGGGCGCCATGCAGGGCCGGCTAAGCATGCTGGCGCAGCGCCTGGGGGCGGCCGACCCCCAGCATCTGATGCGGCGCGGATACGTTATCGTGACCGATGATTCGACGGGTAAACAGGTGCTGCGCCGGAAAGGTTTGTCCCGCGGCCAGCGCCTGCGGCTGCACTTTGCCGATGGTGAGGCGGCGGCCACGGTCAATGCGAAGTTAAATGAGACGGGAAACTTATTCTGATGGCCAAAGCCAAAACAGCAGGCACAATGAATTTCGAAGCGGCCGTTGAGCGACTGTCAGAAATTGTGGAGGAACTGGAACAGGAAAATGTCGGTCTCGACCGCTCCATGGAGCTCTTCGCCGAAGGCCGCAAGCTGGCCGACATTTGCCATGAGCAGCTGGCCGTAGCCGAGGAAAAAGTGAAAACCTTGCTGAAATCAGCTGACGGCTTCAGGGAGGAGCCGGGACTGCGGGATGGCAGCGGGAAAAGCGTGGCATGACCTCCTTCGGCATTATCGCCAACTATCGCAAGCCGGAGCTGTGGAACCTGCTGCCACCCCTGGTGGAGTGGCTGCTTGATCAGGGGCAGTCGGTGGCGGTGACGGACCGCATGGCCGGCTCCAACTACCAGCCGCCGGACGCTGTGGCGGTGCACTCCACGGCAACCATCGTCAAACATTCCGATATGATCCTTTCCATGGGTGGCGACGGAACCTTGCTTTCCAGCGCGCGCATCGTCGGCAAAGCGGACGTGCCGATCCTGGGCATTCACATGGGCGGGCTCGGCTTTTTAGCCGAAGTGCCGGTCGATGATACCTACCGGGCGCTTGAGCAGGTGCTGGCCGGCAAGTACCATCTGGATGCGCGCCTGGTGCTGGCGGTCGACTTGCAGACGGATGGAAAACTGCAGACATATTACGCCATCAACGATCTGGTGATAGACCGTGGCGCTTCGCCGCGGCTGCTCAAGGCCAGCGTCGAGGTCAGCGGCCGGCCGGTGAACGACTACGTGGCCGACGGTCTCATTGTGGCCACGCCAACGGGCTCCACGGCCTATTCGCTGTCGGCAGGGGGACCCATTGTGGTGCCTACCCTGGAGGCGCTGATCATCACCCCTATCTGTCCGCACTCACTGTCGGCGCGATCCCTCGTGGTGCCCGGCACCGAAAAGGTGGTCATCCGTTTTGACGCGGGGCAGGAGCGGCTGTCGCTGACGCTTGACGGTCAGGTGAAGTTCGATATTGACAGCACAGCAGTGGTGACGACACGTCAGGCGCGGTGGACCATCAAGCTGGTGCGGCTGGAAGACTCCGACTATTACCATGTGCTGCGGACAAAGATGGGCTGGAGCGGCGAGGCGGGAGGCGGCCGGTAGGCGTCAGTGGCAGGGGGCGGTGGCCCGTCTACGTCCTGCAGTGGCCGGACTACGCCGGGTAAACAGTAGCAGCTTGCCCGGCGTAGCGGAGCGGAGACGGGGGGCAGGGGCAGGAAGACACTCACCCCTCGACTGCGTCGTTCCCCTCTCTCTGGATAGAGGGGAATCGCGAAACCTGAAACCTGAAACCGGCTGGCAGTTAGCCACCATCCAATATCAGTCTTCAATACTCAGCTATTCGGGAGTCTGTATTTGTCCTCTGCCCATCAATCGCCAGTGCTCTATCTTGATGCACCGGTCCTCCACGGCCAGCAGGCCCCCATCATGGGCGATGCGCAGCGCCTCCTCATTGCGGATGCCCAGCTGCAACCACAGCGCCTGAGCCCCAATGGCGACGGCCTCGGTGGCGACCTCCGGCGTATATTCCGGCCTGCGGAACACATTGACGATGTCCACCGGCCCGGGGATATCGGCGAGTCGGGCGTAGGCCGTCAGTCCCATAATTTCGTCATGGCCGGGGTTCACGGGAATAATCGTATAGCCGCTATGCTGCATATAATGGGACACACCGTGCGAAGTCCGCGCCGGGTTGGGTGAGAGGCCTATTACGGCAATGGTTTTCATCCCGAGTATGGCCTGCAGCTGCTCCTCGATAATCGACATAAGTTGGGTTCCCTTTGTGGGCCTCTATGAGGCCCGGTGAAAGATATTTTTCAGGATATAACCGGCAATGGCGGGGTTTTCCTTCAGGCGGCGCAGACCGTAGTCATACCACTTTTCCCCGAACGGCACATAGACCCGCACTTTGTGCCCCGCCTTGAGCAGTTGCTCCAGCCGGCCCTGCATGGGGACGCCATAGAGCACCTGGAATTCAAGCCGCGCCTGATCGGCCTCCAGCTCCTTGATCAAGTCCAATGCGGCTGAGATCAATCGCTGGTCGTGGGTGGCGATGGCGACATAGGCGCCGCCTTCCAGCCCCTGCCGCAGCAGGGCGATAAAGTTGCGGTTAATCTCCCCCGGATCGTTAAAGGCAATGTCAGCCGGTTCCAGGTAAATGCCTTTGCACAACCGGAAGTTGAGCGGTTCGCCGGTCAGCTGGGCGAGGTCGCCGGAGCTGCGGCGGAGGTAGGCCTGCAGCACCGGTCCGACATGCCGGTAGCGGGCGGCCAGGTCCCTGTAAAGCTGCAGGGTCTCATCGGTCTGGCGGGAGCTCTCCATATCGATGCGCAGAAAATTGTCATGCTGTTGGGCGGCATCGAGCAGCTGGCCAAAATTATCGCGGCAGAGCTCTGCTGACAGGTCGAGCCCCAGGTGGGTCGGTTTTACGGAAATGTTGCCCTTGATGCCGCCGGCAGCCAGCTCCCCATAGAGATGGACGTATGCCTGGGTAACATCGCGGGCCTCCTGGGATGTGGCGACATGCTCACCGAGAATATCGAGGGTGACCTCGAAGCCTCGATCATTGAGGTCGCGGGCGACGGACAGGACCTCCTGCACAGATTCTCCGGCCACATATCTCCCTGCGAAGCGGGCGGCGAATGCTTTGGGCAGGTAGGGTATGAACCAGACCAGGGCGCGGTTCACAAGAGCCATCATAGGGGCAAATTTAGGTCGTCAAATTCCAGCTCCACAACCTTAGCGACACTTGCGGCGATCCGTTGGTGGCTTAAAAGCGGCGCCAAATAAAGACGGCCGGCACAATTCCCTGCGACGTATAAGGCTTGACTTGAAAATTGGCACTGCGGTAATTTTGCAGATTCCGAGGGGGAGGTAATGCTATGTATAATGACTTTGCTCCAATACCCGTTTTTGCTGTCCTGTCAGTTGTGCTGATAGGGGTGGCGCTATTTCTCCAATGGATATTGGCCCCTGCTGAGACGACCGAACTGAAGGCGTCAGTCTATGAGTGTGGCGAGGAGGTGGAAGGTCCCGCCCAGGTGCAGTTCAATATTCGCTTCTACGTGATCGCCCTGGTTTTCCTGATTTTTGATGTTGAAGTCGTGCTGCTGTTTCCCTGGGCGGTTGTGTTCAAACAGTTTGGGTGGGTGGCCCTCATCGAAATGATGCTCTTTCTTGGAATTTTAACGGTGGGCCTGGTAGCTGTCTGGCGGCGCCAGGATCTCGATTGGGTGAAAATGAAGGTGCCCTACGGCAAGGGGCGCTATGCCAAGTTGCGCGGCGAGGTCAAGTGAAGTCTTCGCCCTCTTGTATTTTGACTGGTTAACCGAGGATTTACAATGGCTTTTTCCCTCGTAAACAGATTTGAGCAGGATAATGTCTTCGTCGAAAAAATTGACAATCTGATCAACTGGGCGCGGTCCAACTCACCGTGGTTTTTCCAATTTGGTCTGGCCTGTTGCGGCATAGAAATGATGGCTGCGGCGGCCCCGCGCCATGACCTCGAGCGCTTTGGCGCCATGCCGAGGGCCTCACCCCGGCAATCCGATGTGATGATCGTCGCCGGCACGGTGACCCTCAAAATGGCCACCCGGGTGAAGCGGCTTTATGAGCAGATGGCCAATCCCAAGTATGTCATTTCCATGGGCTCCTGCGCCAATTCGGGCGGTCCCTATTGGCAATATGGTTACCATGTGCTCAAAGGGGTCGACCTGGTGATCCCGGTCGACATCTATGTGCCGGGGTGCCCGCCGCGGCCCGAGGCGCTGATTCAGGGCATTAACGAGCTACAACGGAAAATTAGAGAAGAGACGCCGCTGAGGAAAGTTTCCTGACTCTGTGGCCAAGTCCCAGGCAAAAATGGAGTTAAGCGATTTTCGCAAGGCGATATCTGGCGCCCATCCGGACGCCTTGGCCGCCGATGCTGAGTCGCAGCAGTGGCTGGAGATTATCCCGGAAAAGTGGGGTGAGGTGGCGCTGACGCTCCGCGATGACAAGGCCCTGCGGTTCGACTACCTCAGCTGCCTGTCCGGCTACGATGAAGGGGTTGACGGCCAACTGGCGGTGATCTACAATCTGCATTCCATGGAGCTGTTGCAGCAGCTGGAAATCAGGGTGAAACTGCCCCGCGAAGGGGGCCGGGTGCCGTCCGTGGCCCACATCTGGCGAGCGGCCGATTGGCACGAGCGTGAGGCCTACGATATGTACGGCATGACGTTCAGCGGCCATCCCGACTTGCGCCGCATGCTGCTGCCGGAAGACTGGGTGGGGCATCCGTTGCTCAAGGATTATGAGACGCCCGAGTATTACCGTGGCATTGAGGTAGAAAAAGACAAGCGAGGTTGGGAGTGACAGTTTCAGAGAAATCGGCCGACAATTTCGGCGTGGTAAAAGCGGAGGAGATGGTCCTGAACATGGGACCCCAGCATCCCAGCACCCACGGGGTTCTGCGGCTTAAGATATATACCGATGGGGAAATTGTTTCGCGCATTGAGCCGCACCTCGGCTATCTGCACCGCTGCTTCGAGAAGCATTGCGAGTACCTTTCCTACGAACAGGTGATACCGTTTACCGACAGGTGCGACTACCTCGCATCCATGGCCAACAACCATATCTACGCCATGGCCGTGGAAAAGCTCATGGACCTGGAAGTGACCGAAAAGGTCGAGTATATCCGCGTCATTATGGTGGAACTGCAGCGCATCGCCAGCCACCTGATGGCCATCGGCACATTCGGTCTGGATGTGGGCGGCATTACCCCCTTTACCTACACCTTCCGCGACCGCGAGCGCATTCTTGACCTGTTCGAGTATACTTGCGGCGCCCGGCTGCTGTACAACTACATCTGGGTGGGTGGGGTCTCCCACGATCTCCCGGTGAATTTCGTGCGGCTCGCGACAGAATTCCTCGACTACTTTGAGCCGCAGATCGATGAGTACAACAACCTCCTTACCTTCAACAAAATTTTTATTGAGCGCACCGGCGATGTGGGCGTGCTGCCTGCCGACGTGGCCATCAACTATGCGGCGTCGGGACCGGTGCTGCGGGCTTCGGGCGTCAAATGGGACCTGCGCCGGGATGATCCCTACTCCATCTATGACAGGTTCGACTTCGACGTGATTGTGGGCGATGGCCAGATGGGGACCGTGGGCGACTGCTGGGACCGCTACTATGTCCGCGTCCTGGAAATGCGCGAAAGCGTGAAGATATTGCGGCAGGCGCTGGCGCAGATGCCCACGGAGGGGGACGTCCACGAAAATCTGCCCAAGAAAGTCCGGCCGCCGGAAGGATCCGTCTACTTCCGGGGTGAAAGTCCCCGCGGCGAGCTTGGCTTCTTCATCGCCTCCGATGGCAAAAGTAAACCGTTCCGGGTCAAGATGCGTTCACCTGCGTTTTGCAACTTGTCCCTGTTCAGCGAGATTTCGGAAGGCTGGATGCTCTCCGATATTGTCACCATTCTGGGCAGCATCGATATTGTGCTGGGTGAAACCGACCGATGAGTTCCTGGACCGATTCGCTGGTCGGTTTTATTTCCGGCATCGCCTGGCTGCCTGACATGTCCGCAGGCACGATCATGGTCATTGTGGCGGTGCTGCTGGGCCTGCCGGTGTTCACCTTCATGGCGGTCAACGCGCTGGTGGCGGTCTACTTCGAGCGCAAAGTGTCGGCGTTTATGCAGGATCGCCTGGGACCCATGGAAGTGGGGATATTCGGTTTCAAGGGGGGCAAAAAATTCTGGGGCGGCATCGGCCAGACCTTGGCCGACGCCATAAAGCTGCTGGTCAAGGAAGATACCATCCCCAAGGATGCGGACCGGCCGCTGTTTATTTTGGGACCGTTTATCATATTTGGCGCCGCCTTCACCGCGTTTATAGGTCTGCCTATCGGCTATGGCCTGGTGATCTCCGATTTCAACATCGGCGTCTTTTTCATCTCGGCGGTCAGCTCGGTGGGCGTGATTGGCGTCATTCTGGCCGGCTGGGCGTCCAACAACAAATGGTCGCTATACGGGGCCATGCGCTCCGCCGCGCAGATTATCAGCTACGAGCTGCCGCTGGGCATGTCGCTCCTGCTGGTGGTCATGGTGGTGGGCTCTCTGCAGTTCTCCGAAATTGTCCTGTGGCAGGAACAGCACCGCTGGTTCATCATTCACTCCCCTTTTACCGTCATTGCGTTCTTTATTTTCATGATCTCCGGTGTGGCTGAAGTGAACCGCACGCCATTTGACCTGCCCGAAGCCGAATCGGAGCTGGTGGCGGGATTCATGACCGAGTACTCCGGCTTCCGCTGGGCGCTGTTTTTCCTGTCTGAATACGCCAACATGGTCATTATTTCGCTGATGACGGCCATTGTCTTCCTCGGCGGCTGGCTCTCCCCGGTGGCGGGCCTGCTCGATATGGCTGGCGTGCCCGCAGGGTGGTACTACCTGTCCGGCCCCTTGTGGGGCATATTCTGGATATTTATCAAAGTGGCCACCCTGATTTTTATCATGATGTGGTTCCGCTGGACATTCCCGCGGATGCGCCCTGATCAATTGATGTATACTGCCTGGAAAGTGTTTATCCCGTTTGCGCTGGTTAACATTTTCCTGGTTGGAATCTGGGAACTGATTTTTGCTTAACAGGATGCAATGAAATAATATGAACCAGTACTTTACAAACATCTCCGTCGCCATTACCTCACTCTTAACCGGGCTGGGGGTCACGCTGGGCCATCTCCGCAACAAGAAGCGGTTGAACGCCACGCTGCAGTACCCCAGAGAGAAGTGGCCCATCCCGGAGCGCAATATCGGCTTTAAGCATGCCGACTACAACGTTATCCGCACCCGGCTGCATGTTGATATTGATGACTGCATCGGCTGCCTGCAGTGCGTGCGGGCCTGCCCGGTCGACTGTATCGTCATCGATACCATTAAAGTGCCCAAGGAGCTGGAGCTGGCCACCATTCCCCAATCGACCCAGACCAGCGAAACCTCTTTCGGCACCGCCAAGAAACTGCTGGTAGCCCGCTTTGATATCGACATGGCGGAATGCTGCTATTGCAACTTGTGCGTCTATCCCTGCCCCGAGGAGTGCATCTATATGGTGGGCGGCCCCAATGAAGAAAAGCACGAGATCGATTACGAATTTGCCGTCGACAACCGCAACGGCCTGGTGTATGAATTTGCCTCGGCGAGCGATGCGGAGGTGACCGATCTGGCCCAACTGGTGGGCACTGCTGACCCCCGGGCCAAACGGCAGGACCGGCGGGACCAGTTCGCAGCCGAAATTTCCCAGGTGGCGGTCGCGGTCGATGTGACCTTGAGCGAGGATGCTCCAGCCGCAGCGGCGGTTGCGGAGAAGCCGAAGAAAAAGGCCGTTACCGAGCCGCGCATCGATTTCACGGCCATCAACGAAATTAGCGACAGGGTCGTTCGTGGCTTGGCCAAAAAAGCGGCCACCGTTGCCCTGCGCGCCGGCAAGGATGCCCCCGCTGTGGCCGAGCAGGTACAGGCGGCCCTGGAGGCGGCGGGTAAAATGAATGGGGACGTGCAGGCCGCCGTCGCGAAGCTGGCTGAGGCGACGATCGAAAGACCGGGCGGTGAAGAAGCAGGTGAAAGCGGCAGTGCAGCGGCGGTGGCAGAGGACAGTGGCAGCGAGGAGGCCGGGGAAAGCGGCAGTGCAGGGGCAGTGGCAGAGGACAGTGGCCGTGAAGCCGCCGCTGAGGCAGGCGCAAAGATTGACCTGAAGGTGCTCAACGGCATATCCGACCGGGTGGCGCGCGGCAAGGCCAAGGCCATTCTCAACAGGGTGAACCGCCAGGGTGGCTCGGCCAGTGAAGCGGCAGGCGAAATTCGCGCCGCGCTTGAAGGCCTGGGAAAACTGGACGCCGAAGCTGAAGCCATATTGACGCAAATGGAAACCTAGCCTATGGCCGCTCTCGGATTCAATCTCATTGCCGCCATGGTTATTTTCACCGCCTTCTGGGTGGTCACCACCTCCAAGCTGATTCATGCGGCCGTGGCGCTCATGGGCACCCTGTTCGGCGTCGCCGGGCTCTACGTCTACCTTTACGCCGATTTCCTGGCCGCCACGCAGGTGATCATTTACGTCGGCGGCATTCTGGTGCTCATCATTTTCGGGGTCATGCTGACCCACCGCGTCAGTGGCATCGACACATTGCAGACCAACATGCCCAACCGGCCCGCCGCAGCCGTCGTGGTATTTTTGCTGTTCATGGGCCTGACGGCGTTGCTGTTCCGGACCCCCTGGCACATGGCTGATGCTGCTCCCGTGGTCAGCACCGTCGAAATAATAGGCGCTGCGCTGCTGACCCGCTACCTGCTCCATTTTGAAGTCGCCTCGGTGCTGCTGCTGGTGGCCCTGCTGGGCGCGGCGTACCTGGCCAGGAGAGAGGATGGATAGCCTGCAGTCATACCTGTTTATCAGCATTGTGCTGTTCTGCCTGGGGCTGTACGGCGTCATGACGCGCCGCAACGGGGTGGCTATCCTCATGGGCGTAGAGCTGATTCTCAACGCCGCCAACATAAATTTCGTGGCCTTTAACCGGTTCGGCGGCATGACGCAGGCGCTGCCGGGGCACATTTTCGCCCTGTTCGTCATTGTGATGGCCGCCGCCGAGGCCGCCGTCGCCCTGGCGATTATCATTAACCTCTACAAGACCTTCTCGACCGTCAATGTCGATGAGGCGCACGAACTGCAGGGGTAGCCGTGGACATCCGCCTCCAATTCGCCCTGCTGATCCTGCTCCTGCCGCTGGCATCCTTCGTCCTGCAGATCTTTTTCGGCAAGCGGCTGGGACCCCGGGCGGTATGGATTTCGGTGGCCACTGCCTTTTTCACCCTGTTCCTTGCGGGCAGCATGCTGCTGTCCGTGGCCCTCGGTGCCCCCATGGAGTACTACCCCGAAGCGGAGTGGTTCAGCCTGGGCGAGTTCGGCCTGACCGTCGGCTTCGGCCTTGACAATCTGGCCCTG
Organism: Fidelibacterota bacterium; assembly: GCA_004124875.1. Taxonomy (GTDB): domain Bacteria; phylum Fidelibacterota; class Marinisomatia; order SCGC-AAA003-L08; family TS1B11; genus TS1B11. The sequence goes on from SCKJ01000004.1 coordinate 130,225, forward strand.
GCCATGCTGGTCGTCGTGGCGCTGATCTCGGCACTGGTGCATCTCTACTCGGTGGAGTATATGCGCGGGGACATTCGCTACAACCGCTATTTTGGCTACCTGGGGCTGTTTACCTTTTCCATGAACGGCATCGTGCTGGCCCACAGCCTGATTATGATGTACATGTTTTGGGAGCTGGTGGGGCTGAGCTCTTACCTGCTGATCGGGCACTGGTTCGAAAAGGAGTCGGCGGCCAACGCTTCCAAGAAAGCGTTCCTCGTCAACCGGGTGGGCGACATCGGCATGTTCATCGGCATTATGATCATCTGGTACGTCACCGGCGATGTCACGTTTCAGGGCATGTATGACAACGTCAATGTGGACAAGGCCAATATGTTCGCCGGACAGATGGGCCTGTTGTCGGTGGCCGGGGGGCTGATCTTCATGGGCGCGGTGGGCAAATCGGCGCAGTTTCCCCTGCACATCTGGCTGCCCGACGCCATGGAAGGCCCCACCCCCGTATCGGCGCTCATTCACGCGGCCACGATGGTGGCCGCCGGTGTCTACCTGACGGTGCGGCTGTTCCCTGTGCTGACCCCCGACGCCCTGCTGTTCGTGGCCTCCATTGGCGCGATCACGGCCCTGCTGGGCGCGCTGACGGCCATGACGCAATTCGACATCAAGCGGGTGCTGGCCTATTCCACCATCAGTCAGCTCGGTTACATGATCATGGCTGTGGGGCTGGGCGCGCAGCAGGCGGCCTTTTTTCACCTGAGCACCCACGCCATGTTCAAAGGTTTGCTGTTCCTCTGCTCCGGCTCGGTGATCCACGCCCTGCACCATGCCCTGGCACACAAAAATGACCACGAGACCGATCCACAGGACATGCGCAATATGGGCGGGCTTGCGGGCAAAATGCCCATCACTTATGCGACCATGTTCATCGGAGCGCTGGCTATCTCCGGGGTGCCGCTGTTCTCCGGTTTCCTCAGCAAGGACGCCATTCTGGCCGGCACGCTGGCTTTCGCCCAGGAAAATCCCGCCTGGTGGGCCAACCTTTTTCCCATTGCCGGATTCGCCGCGGCAGCCATTACCGCCTTTTACATGTTTCGCCTGATCTTCATGACGTTCCACGGCAAGCCGGCCGACGCAGCGGTTCACGAGCACGTGCATGAGTCGCCGCTGGTGATGACCGGACCGCTGGTGCTGCTGGCGGCGCTCAGTTTTGCCATGTTCTTTACGTTGCCGCAGGTCAATCCGCTCGATAGCGAGGGGTGGTTCACCCAGGCGCTGCCCCAGGCCATCAACCTGACGGGGCACGAGAGTCTGGATGTCGAGCACCTCGAGCATGGCTGGCATGATGCGCACGACAGCGCCGTAAGGCTCTCGCTGGGTGTGGCCGGAGGAGGTATCGCGCTGGCTGTCCTGTTCTACCTGCTCAAATTGGTGAACATGGCCGCACTGGCGGGCGCCATGAAACGCATTGGCTTCTACCAACTCTCGTTTAACAAGTTTTACGTTGATGAAATTTACAATGCCCTGATCTATCGGCCGTTCCTGTGGCTCACACGCGTGATCACCTGGATCGACTGGACATTCTGGGATCAGTGGTTTATTGACGGCATAGGCCGAAATACCGTGCGGGCCAGCAACAGGTCGGGCTGGCTGGACTTTGTCTGGCTGGACCAGTTCCTGATTGACGGCATTGGGCGGTTAACACAGCGCCTCGGGCACACGGGCCGCAAACTGCAGGGCGGCAAGGTCCAGAACTATCTGGTGTGGGCCGTGGCCGGGGCCATGCTGGTATTCTTCATATCAGGCAGCATGTAGCAGGCGGCCGGCTGATGTGGCAAAAATGCAACTTTAAGGGAATGTGAATCGATGGCATCCTCTATTTTGACAATTCTGGTGTTTCTACCCGTGGCCGGAGCGCTGGCCATGTTGTTCCTGCCTAAAGAGCGGCCCGGACAGTTCAAGTGGGTTGCGCTGGGCACCACCGGTCTGCAGCTGCTGTTTGCCCTGTGGCTGCTGGCCTCGTTCGACCGGTCGACGGCCGATATGCAGTTCACGGCGCTGGCGAGCTGGATCCCCACCTTTAACATCAACTACCATGTCGGCATTGATGGCCTCTCCATGCCGCTGGTCTTTCTCACGGCGCTGCTGTCGTTCCTGTCGATCGTTACCAGCTGGAATATCACCAAAGCGCCCCGCGGCTATTTCAGCCTGTTCCTGTTGCTCGACGCCGGGATGATGGGCGTCTTTGTGTCGCTCGATTTCTTCCTGTTCTATGTTTTCTGGGAAGTGATGCTGCTGCCGATGTACTTCCTCATCGGCATGTGGGGCGGTCCCCAGCGCCAGTACGCGGCCATCAAGTTTTTCCTGTACACCCTGTTCGGATCGGTGCTGATGCTGCTGGCCATGCTGGCCCTGTACTTTTACACCGACCCGCACACGTTCAGCATTATCACCCTTATTGAGCAGGCCCGGACCATCGATGAGCAGCTGTGGGGCATCGATATGCGCATCTTGATATGGCTGGCGCTGTTTATCGGTTTCGCCATCAAAGTGCCCATTTTCCCGTTCCATACCTGGCTGCCGCTGGCCCATGTTGAGGCGCCGACGGCCGTATCGGTGATTTTGGCCGGAGTCCTTTTGAAAATGGGCATCTACGGCCTGCTGAGGATCAGCTTCCCATTCTTTCCGGTGGAGACCATCGGCTTCGCCTACCTCATTGCCCTGCTGGGGGTGATCAACATCATTTGGGGGGCGGCCAACGCCATAGCGCAGACCGACCTCAAACGCATGGTGGCCTATTCATCCGTCAGCCACATGGGCATCGTGCTGCTGGGCATGGCGGCTGTGGTCAGCATGAACAGGGGCGGCGCCGAAGCAGGCATCAACGGCGCAGTGCTGCAGATGTTTAACCACGGGATCATAACGGCCATGCTCTTTATGCTGGTGGGAATCCTCTACGATCAGGCCCACCACCGCTACATCGTTTATCCCGACGATTATGAGGACGAGTCGCTGCGCGGGCAGCTCGGCTTCGGCGGGCTGGCGACCCATCTGCCGGTCTACTCCGCCTTTGTGGCCCTGGCCTTTTTCGCCGGTCTCGGTCTGCCGGCCCTTTCCGCATTCGTCAGCGAACTGATGTGCTTTATCGGCGGTTTCTCCACTTTCAGGACTTTGACTATTATTGGCACGATCGGGATTTTGCTTAACGCCACCTATTTCCTGCGGGCGTACCAGAAAATCTTTATGGGACCGGCCAATGAGAAGTGGGCCGGCCTAGTCGATATCTCCCGGCGGGAAATAGCCATGCTGGTGCCGTTGGCCGTGCTGGTGTTCTGGCTGGGCCTCTATCCCGCCCCCGCCCTGGACATCATCTCGGTCACCATGGGCAACCTGCTGGACATATTTGAGGCCGCCGCCGCGCAAATGGCCGGGCAGTAGGAGAGGCGCATACACTATCAGTAGCAGTGGCAGGAGCAGTGACAGGAGCAGTGGCAGAAAACAGAGGCGCTGAATGAGCGAGGGCAGTTTCAAGGATCTAAAGGTCTACAAGCAGGCATTTCGGCTTGCTACGGAGATTTATGAGATTACAAAATCGTTTCCTGAAGAGGAGCGTTATGCCCTGACCGACCAGATCAGGCGCTCCTCCAGGTCGGTGTGCGCCAATCTTGCCGAGGGCTATCGCAAGCGCCTGTATGTTAAGCACTTTGTTGCCAAGATGACTGACGCAGATGGTGAAGCCAGCGAGACAACCGTGTGGCTCGACTTTGCCCTCGACGCGAAATACATTACCAGCAGGCAGCACGCGGAAATCGCCGCCGGCTACCGGGAGGTGGGCAGAATGCCGGGCTCCATGCTGGCTAACCCGGACCGGTTTCTGCCGAAAGATCGGCAAGTTTCAGAAATTGAGCCGGCCTATGCGGCTATAGAGGATTGACCCATGATGATGACCTGCCAACTGCCGTTGCCACTGCCACTTCATTTAAATTTGGAAGGCTGAGCTGTGCCCAACTTCGACAGCCTAGCCTACTTCCTGCCGGAGCTGCTCCTGACCGGCCTCATTGTCACCATTGTACTGGTCGATGTGATGCTTCCAGCCAGCAAGCGGGACCGGATCATCTGGATGCTGTCGTTGGGGGGGCTCGCCGTTACGGCGCTGGCCCTGCTGTTGCAGCCGGCCACGGAGCAGTCGCTCTTTCTGGGCTCACTGGCGGCCGACCCCTACAGCCGTTTTTTCAAGTGGATATTCCTGGCTGCCGTCGCCATCATCATCGGCATATCGCCCGCCACCAGGCAGCTCGACGGCTCTCCGCGGCACGAGTACTACCTGTTCCTCATTGCCGTCACGTTCGGCATGTTTCTCATGGCTTCGGCCATCGACCTGATTATTGTCTATCTCTCCATTGAGATAGTTTCCATCGGTTCCTTTGTTTTAGCTGGCTTTTTAAAGGACGATCGTGCCTCCAATGAATCGTCTCTCAAGTACGTGATATATGGCGCTCTTTCCTCCGGCATCATGCTCTACGGCCTGAGTCTGCTGTTCGGCATGGCCGGGTCGACCAACGTGTTTGAAGTGCAGGCTGCGCTGGTCCAGATGCCGCCCAAGGCCTACCTGACGCTGACGGTGGCGCTGCTGCTCATCCTGGCCGGCTTCGGTTACAAGATATCCATGGCGCCGTTCCACTTCTGGACGCCCGACGTATACCAGGGAGCCCCGACAACCATTACCGCCTTTCTTTCGGTGGCCCCCAAAGCGGCGGGATTCGCCCTGGCCTTGCGGTTCCTCGGTGTCGCCTTTGGCGCCAATCCTGATTTGAACATGGGCAACTGGGTACCGGTGAACGGTGTTGCCCTCGGATCCCTGATGGCCATTTTCGCGGCCCTGACCATGACCCTGGGCAACGTGATGGCCATCCAGCAGAGCAGTGTCAAGCGGATGCTGGCCTACAGCAGCATCGCGCACGCCGGGTATATGCTGATGGCTGCGGTGGTGCTTAACAGCCAGGCGTTCAGCGCCATCATGTTCTATCTTGTCATTTATCTGTTCATGAACCTGGGCGCGTTTTTAGTGGTCATCTGGGTGCACAACAAATTGGGCTTTGATGAGATTGCGCAATGGCATGGCCTCGGGTACAAGGCGCCTTTGATTGCCATTCCCATGGGCATCTTTCTGTTCAGCCTGACAGGCCTGCCGCCGACCGCCGGATTTATAGGCAAAGTGTACCTGTTTTCGGTCCTGATCGAAAACGGCGACTATCTGTGGCTCGCCGTGGTTGGCGCAATCAATTCGGTCGTATCGCTCTACTACTATGTTGGCATTATCAAGGTGATGTTCCTCGATGCTGAACCGACGGATGAAACCCTCGAGGGCCAGCCTGCCATGACCGGGCTCATCCTGGCGCTCGTGGTTCCTGTGCTCATATTCGGCCTTTACTGGTCACCCCTGCTCGGTGCGGTCCAATCCTCCCTGAAGTTTTTCACGCAGGGGATTTGATGGCCGGCCCAGCATTGCGGGCATGACGATGGCCCGGGCGACAGGCCGCTCCACTGCTCCTGCCGAGCAACCCGTTTCGAAATCGCAGGTGATCATGAACGAAATGGTGCTGCCCAATGACGCCAATGCCCTGGGAAATGTTCTGGGAGGACATGTGATGCACCTGATGGACATGTGCGCGGCCATGGCTGCCATGCGGCACTGCCGCCGAGTGGTTGTGACCGCCTCAGTCGATCAGCTCAGCTTCCATCATCCGGTCAAGGTGGGGGAGCTGATGAGTCTGAAATCGTCGGTGAACTATACCGACCGGACCTCGATGGAAGTGGGCATTCGCGTCGAGGCGGAGCATCCGCTGACCGGTGAGCGGAGGCACACCAGTTCGGCTTACTTTACGTTCGTGGCCCTCGATGAACAGGGGCGGCCCACACCGGTGCCGAAAGTGGCGCCCCAGAGCGAAGTTGAGCAGCGGCGATTCCGTGCTGCCCGGAAGAGGCGTGCTGCCCGGCTGGCATTGCGCGAGGAGATAGCCCGAGCGGACGGGGAAACAGGATGATCGGCCAGTATCTCCCCATCCTGTTCGTGTTCGTCCTGGCGGCAGGGTTCGCCCTGGTGATGCTCGGCCTGACCCACGTTATCGGTCCGCGTATTAAAACTCAGGTCAAACTGGCGCCTTACGAATCGGGCGTTGACCCGGCAGAGGGCGGACGGAGCCGGCTGAATGTCCGCTATTTTGTCATTGGGCTGGTCTTTATCATATTCGATCTGGAAGTGGTGTTCATGTTTCCGTGGGCCGTTATTTTCAAGGAGCAGGCGTCCGAGGGCCCGTTTATCTTTTTTGAAATGCTGTTTTTTCTGGTTGTATTATTGGTCGGTTATCTCTACGTGTGGCGCAAAGGAGTATTTGAATGGGAATGAGCGATAGCGGCAAAGCCGAATGGCTGACCACGCGTGTGGACAACCTTGCCAACTGGGCCCGGAAAAATTCTTTATGGCCCATGCCGTTCGGCACAGCCTGCTGCGGCATCGAGTTAATGTCCGTTTTGGCATCGCGGCACGATCTGGCCCGCTTCGGCGCGGAGGCCATCCGTTTTTCGCCACGGCAGTCGGATTTACTGCTCGTGGCCGGACGCATCAGCATTAAAATGATGCCTGTGCTGACCCGTATCTACGAACAGATGCCGGAGCCGAAGTGGATCATCTCCATGGGCGCCTGCGCTTCCACTGGCGGCGTCTTCAACACCTACAGCGTGATTCAGGGCATCGACCAATTTCTGCCCGTGGATGTCTATCTGCCCGGATGCCCCCCGCGCCCGGAGGCCATCATTGACGGGTTGATAAAAATCCAGCAGATCATCAGTGAGGATTCCCTTTCGCACTATAAAGTCGACGAAAGTTCTGAGGCCGTGGCCCCCTGACCCATGTTGCCAGCCGATCAAATTCGTACTGTCATGCACGACCAATTTCAAGCCGGTTTTCTGGAGGTGACTGAATTTCGCGGCATGACGACTATCCATGTCAAAGGGAAAATCGTGCTGGAAACATTGCGGATGTTGAAGTCCGATCCCCGCTTTGCGTGCAATTTTTTAGCCGACTTAACGGCGGTCGACCATCTTGAAAAAGGGGGCCACGCGAGGTTCAGTGTCGTCTATCATCTGCTCAATCAGCATGACGGTTTGCGGATTGTGTTGCAGGCGTGGGTGGATGAGGAACTCCCGGTCCTCGATTCGGCCAACGAGCTTTGGCGCACCGCCGACTGGCAGGAGCGGGAGGTCTATGATCTGTTCGGCATCCGCTTTACCGGTCATCCGGACCTGCGGCGCATCCTGAATCCCGACGATTTCAAGTATCATCCCTTGCGTAAGGATTATCCTCTGGAAGGCCGTGGAGAGCGCTCCGACTTTCCGGTGGTGGCGCGGACCGTGGGCAGCAAATGGAGCGACAGGGGGCGAACCTTCGAATGACCCTGGAAGCGCAACAGCTCAGCACCGATAAAATGGTGCTCAATTTCGGGCCCTCCCACCCGGCAACCCACGGCACCCTGCGGATTCTCATGGAGCTCGATGGTGAGCGGATTACCGCCGTGACGCCGGAAATCGGATACCTGCATTCGGGCTTTGAAAAACTGGGCGAGCACCTCGACTACAACCAGTATATTACCATTACCGACCGCATGAACTACCTGTCGCCGCTGTGCAATAATGTGGCCTACGCGCTGGCGGTTGAGCGTCTGCTGGATTTGGAGGTGCCCAAACGCGCCCAATATATCCGCGTGCTCATGTGCGAATTTTCCCGTATCGCTGACCATCTCCTGTGCATCGGCATGCAGGCGGTGGATGTCGGCGCGTTCACGGCATTCTTGTACGGCTTCAGAATGCGCGAGAAGATTTATGACCTGTTCGAATTGGTCTGCGGCTCCAGATTGACGACCAGTTACACCCGGGTCGGCGGAATGATGCGCGACATGACCGATGAGAGCATCTCATTGGCGCTGCGGCTCCTCGATGAGATTCCCGGCTCTCTCGATGAGATCGACAAGCTGCTGAGCCACAACCGGATCTGGCTGGACCGCACCCGCGGCGTGACCCCCATCTCTCCCGATCAGGCCATCTCCTATGGCTTGACCGGCCCGCTGGCCCGCGCCGCCGGCGTGGAGTACGACATCCGCGAAAAGGAGCCCTACAGCAGCTATGCCGATTTTGACTTCGATGTGATCATCGGCAAGGAGGGGGACGTTTACGACCGCTACATGGTGCGCCTCTACGAGTGCTGGGAGAGCCTGAAAATTTGCCGGCAGGTCATTGAGAAAATGCCGGAGGGTCCCGTGAATATCGACTCGGACAGCAAAGCCATCCTGCCCCCGATGGATGAAGTGTTTAACTCCATTGAAGGGTTGATCTACCATTTTGAAGTGACTATGGAGAATCGCGGATTCGAGCCGGCGGTGGGGGACAGTTACGTGCCCACGGAGAGCCCCAACGGCGAGCTCGGCTTCTACATTGTCAGCGATGGCCGCAGGGAACCTTACCGTGTCCGCACGCGCACGCCCTCGCTCATCAACTACTCCATTTTCCAGGAAGTGATGCCGGGCAATATGATTTCCGATACCGTGGCGGTGCTGGGCAGCATGAACATCATTGCCGGGGAGCTTGACCGGTGAGTTTCAAGCTCAAGCCGGACCGGGCGCGTAAATACAAGGCGCTCCTGAAGCAATACCCCGATAAGCGCTCGCTGGCGCTGCCGTTGCTGCATATGGCCCAGGAGCAGGAGGGATTTCTGTCGGGCGACACCATAAAGGGAGTCGCGGAGCTGCTGGATATTGCCCCCGGCCTGATGATGGAAACCGTCACATTTTACAGCATGTTCTACTTAAAGCCGCGGGGCAAATATCTGCTGCAGGTCTGCCAGACTCTTTCCTGCTCGCTGGCCGGCGCCGACCAGATGGTTGATCATGTGGCCGCCAAGTACAATCTGAAAGTCGGGGAGACCAGCGCGGACGGCCGCTTTACGCTGGTGAAAGTCGAATGTCTCGGGTCCTGCGGCACGGCGCCGGTGGTGCAGATTAACGACGATTATTACGAAAAAATGGTGGGGGACAAAATTGACCGGGTCCTCGACAAACTGTCATGACAGCCTTTAAACCGATCCTGACCAGGCATTTGGGCCAGCCCGGCTCGAGCACGATCGATTACTATCTGCTCAACGAAGGCTATCGGGGCGCGCGCAAGGCCGTATTGGAAATGGATGGCGCAGGGGTGATCGATCTGGTCAAGGCGTCGGGACTGCAGGGCCGGGGCGGCGCCGGGTTTCCAACGGGTGTCAAGTGGGGTTTTATCCCCAAGGATACCAGGAAGCCTGTGTATCTGATCAATAACGCGGATGAGAGCGAGCCGGGCACCTTCAAGGACCGGCTGCTGATTAACCATAATCCCCACCAGATGATCGAAGGCATGATTATCGCCAGCAAAGCGATTGGCTGCCACCTGGCATTTATCTACATCCGCGGCGAGTTTGTGAAGGAGACACGGCTCCTGGAGGCGGCCATTGAGGAGTGCCGGAGCAACAATATCCTGGGCAAAGGCATTTTCGGCTCCGATTTCGACCTTGACATCATCGTGCACAGGGGCGCCGGCGCCTACATTTGCGGCGAGGAGACCGGGCTGATTGAGTCGCTTGAGGGTAAGCGTGGCTGGCCCCGGATCAAGCCGCCGTTCCCCGCCATAGAGGGCTATCTCTCCTCGCCTACGGTGGTCAATAACGTGGAGACCCTGGCCAACCTGCCCCATATCCTGGTGCATGGCGCAAAGTGGTTCCATTCCATCGGCGCCAATCCCGAAAGCCCGGGGCCGAAACTTTATTGCATCAGCGGGCGGGTGAAAAAGCCGGGCGTCTACGAGGCGCCCATGGGGACTCACCTCGACGATTTGATCGAAAATTACGCGAGGGGCGTGATTGACGACCGCCTCATCAAGGCCGTGATTCCCGGCGGCAGCTCCGCGCCCCTGTTGACGGCGGAGGAGATCGTCGGCCTGCCCATGGACTTTCCCTCCGTGAAAGCGGCCGGCAGTATGCTGGGGTCGGCTGGAATTATTGTGCTGGACGAGACCGTGGATATGGTGCAGGCGTGTTACAACCTGGCGCGCTTTTACGCGCACGAATCTTGCGGCCAGTGCACACCGTGCCGCGAGGGGACGACATGGCTGACCAAGATTTTGGAGCGCTTCACCGCGGGCCGGGGGCGCATGGAAGATATTGACCTGATCCTGGATGTGGCCGACAATATTGGCGGTCTCATCGATTTTTCCAAGGGCAGTTTCGGCAAAACCATCTGTCCGTTCGGGGAGGCGGTGGCCTGGCCGGTACGCGCCTTCGTAGAGAAATTTCGCCATGAATTCGAAGCCTATATCGCCACAGAGGCGGTAGCCTGATGCCGCTGATAAAGATTGACGGCCAGGAACTGGAGGTGGAAGCCGGGTCGCGGCTGCTGGATGTGGCGCTGGAGGCGGGCATTGAGGTGCCGCATTATTGCTACCATCCGGCCCTTTCGGTGGTGGGCAGCTGTAGACTGTGCATGGTGGAAGTGGAAGGCATGCCCAAGCTGCAGACGGCCTGCTCCACCCCTATTGGCGAAGCCCCGCCGGACCGCAAAGTGGACGGCAAGTATGATATGGTGGTCCATACCGATACCGATAAAGTCGTCGCGGGACAGAAGCTTGTGCTTGAGTTTCTGCTGCTCAATCACCCTCTCGATTGCCCCGTATGCGACCAGGCCGGGGAGTGCGGCCTGCAGGATTATTCCTTCAAGTTTGGCAACGCGCACAGCCGGTTCGATGAAGATAAACGGGTCCGGGCGGCAGAGGAGCTCGGCAGCGGCGTCGCCATTAACCAGAACCGCTGCATCATGTGCACCCGCTGCGTCCGCTTTACCCAGGAGATTACCGGCACCAACGAGCTCTATGTGCACGGCCGGGGCTACGACACCAAAATAGCCATTTTCGATGGCCTGCCGCTGGACAATCCGCTCTCCGGCAATGTGGCCGACATCTGCCCGGTGGGCGCCCTGCTGCTGAAAGACTACATGCACACGACGCGTGTCTGGCACCTTTCCCATACCGAGTCGGCCTGTGTGGAGTGCTCCTCGGGGTGCAGCATTACCGTGGACGCCACCGACAATGTCGTGCGCCGCATCGTCAGCCGGAGGAACGATCAGGCCAACGGCCACTTTATCTGCGATTTCGGCCGCTACAGTTTTCACAAATATGAACGGAGTGAATTTAAGGAACCGATGCGCAAAACGCCCGGTTCCGGCTGGGAAATGATCCCCTGGAGGCAGGCTTACCAGCTGATTGCGGACAAAGTGGCCGCCGGTGGAGGCCCCGGCGCGGTCAAGGCCCTCGCCTCGCCGACCCTGCCCAACGAGCCCAACTATATTCTGGGCCAGTTTATGGGCCGCTTGAGTGACCGCAAAAATATCGCCCTGTTGCCGGTGACGCAGCTCAGTGATATGGAATTTCCCGGCGGCTTCAGGATCAGCGGCGATAAGGGCGGTAATTCGCGAGGCGCGCGGGACGTGATTCCCGCCCTGGCGGCCAGTGTTAAAGCGCTGCACAAAACGGACACGGGCGTGATCATCATTCTCGATGGCGATGGCCGGGCAGAAATGAAAGGTGACCTGACCCGGCTTATGGCGGCGGCCCAATTTTCCGTCGTGGTGGCCTGCATGCCCAGCGAAGTGACCCAGAATGCCGACCTGGTGCTGCCTATCGCTGCGCCCTACGCCAGGGAAGGCACATTTACCAATGATCAGGGTCTGGTGCAGTGGTTGCAACCGGCGCTGCATCCTCCCGATGATGTGCGAGCCGACTGGCAGGTGGTGGCCGAACTGGGCCAGCAGCTCACCGGCGAAGACCACCTGTACTCCTACGCGGGCGATGTGACCTGGAAAATTACCCAGACCACTGTCGGATACGGCCAGATTACCCGTTTCCGGCTGGGCAAATTGGGACAGTTTACCGCGAGTGCGGCGGGATGATCCCCTTCTACATCGGCGCGACGCTGGTTAAGGTGCTGGTCGTGTTCAGCGCCACATTGCTGATGATCATGGCGATGACCCTGGCCGAGCGCAGGGTGTCGGCCTTTATGCAGTACCGGCTTGGCCCCAACAGGGTTGGCTGGGGTGGTATTCTGCAACCGGTGGCCGACGGCCTGAAATTTATTCTGAAAGAGGACATCATCCCCGACAAGGCCGACCGGCCCATCTACCTGATGGCGCCGGTGATCACCATGGTCCCGGCCCTGATGACCATGGCGGTGATCCCCTTTGGCGCGCCGCTGCAGGTGGGCGAGTATATGGTGCCGCTGCAGATTGCCGACCTCAACATCGGGCTGCTGTACATCCTGGCGCTCACATCCGTGGGAGTCTACGGCATCGTGCTGGCAGGCTGGGGATCGGGCAGCAAGTATCCGCTGCTGGGAGGATTGCGCTCATCGGCGCAGCTGATCAGCTACGAGCTGGCCATGGGGCTGTCGCTCATCGGAGTGATCATGATCACCGGGGGCCTCACCTTTGGGGAAATCGTGGCCTATCAGCAGGAAACGGGGTGGAACATCTGGAAGCAGCCGCTGGCGGCGCTGATATTCCTCATTGCCATTTTCGCGGAGACCAACCGGCTGCCCTTCGACATGACCGAGGCGGAACAGGAACTGGTAGGCGGCTACCACACCGAGTACTCGAGCTTCAAGTTTGCCATGTTTTTCATGTCGGAGTACGCCAACATGATCACCGCCTCCGCCTTTATGGTGAGCCTGTTTTTTGGCGGGTGGGATGTTCCCTTCGTGGATGAAGCGGCCCTGGGCAACCTGGGTGTGGGGTTGTCGGTGTTGGCGTTTCTGGCCAAAGTCGGCTTTTTCCTGTTCCTCTACATCTGGGTTCGTTGGACGTTCCCCCGGTTCCGTTACGACCAGCTCATGCGGCTGGGCTGGAAAGTGCTGCTGCCCCTGGCCTTGGCAAATGTATTTTTGACGGGCCTTTACCTGGTCTGGAAGGCCTGATTCCAATGGCCACCGTCGTGCGCACCTATGAGCCCGGATACTGGGACAAGTTTTACCTGCCCGCCATCGCCCGCGGGCTGCTGCTGACGCTGGTGCGCATGTTCCGCCGCAAGGACACCATCCCCTACCCCGACATAAAGTATGTGCCTGCCGATGGGTACCGTGGGTTGCACCGGCTGAACAAGGACGAGGACGGCCGCATCAAGTGTGTGGCCTGCGAGATGTGCCAGACGGCCTGTCCCGCCCACTGCATCGATATTGTCCCGGAGCCGGCTCCCTGGGATGACGGCGGCGAGGAACGCCATCCCGCAAAATTCGAGATCGACCTGCTGAAGTGCATTTTCTGCGGCTTTTGCGAACTGGCCTGCCCCAAGGACGCCATCGAGCTGACTGAGATATACGATTATGCCAGCTTCTCCCGCGACGACCTCATCATCGACCGGGAGGGTCTGCTGAAAGTCTACGACATTACCAGTATGGGTAACATCTACGAGCGGCAAAACCGGGGTGAATCGATCCAGATAGATACGGGCAACCTGTGACTTCGATCCTGTTCTACATGTTCGCCAGCTTGCTCATCGGCAGTTCTCTCTTTGTGGTCTTGAACCGGAACCCCATCTACAGCGTGGTCATGCTGGTGTTTGCCTTTGCCAACCTGGCCGCCCTCTACTTTCTGCTGGAGGCCTACTTTATCGGCATTCTGCAAATCCTGGTCTACGCCGGGGCCATCATGGTGCTGTTCCTGTTCGTCGTTATGCTTTTGAATGTCGGTCCCGACCGGGCCAGACCGCAGTGGGCGGCGATGGATCGCTGGTGGTTCGGAGGCATGGTGGGCGTCGTGGGGCTCACCCTGCTTGCCCTGGTAACCCGCGGGATGGGCCCGCTGCGCTCTTCAGCTGCGGATATCGACGACGGGTTTGGGGAGATTGCACCGCTGGCCACCGATCTGTTCAGCCGCTATCTGCTGCCGTTTGAAACGGCGGCGCTGCTGCTCACCGTTGCGCTGATCGGCACCGTGTTCCTTGCCAAGCGGAGGATCTAGGCGTGGTTGTTCCGATCCACCACGTGATTGCCATAGCGGCTATTCTGTTTACCATCGGCGTGATGGGAGTGCTGTTCCGGCGCAACGCGATTATCGTATTTATGAGCGTGGAGATCATGCTCAACGCGGTGAACCTGGCCTTTGTCGGCTTCTCCCGTTTTCATGGGAACATAGATGGACAGATATTTGTTTTTTTCATTATGACGCTGGCGGCCGCTGAAGTGGCGGTGGGACTGGCCATCATTATTTCCCTGTTCCGCAATTTGAGCACCACCGATATTTCTGAAATCAACCGGCTAAAATATTAGGTGAGCGAGCTCCTCTATCTCATCGTCCTGTTCCCGCTTATCGGCTTTTTAGTCAACGGTCTGCTCGGCAGATGGCTCACTGAGCGGCAGAGCGGGTTGGTCGCCTCGCTCACTGTGGCGGGGTCGTTCCTGATCAGCGCGTGGCTGCTGCTGGGCCTGCTGACGCTGCCGGAGCAGACCCGGCGATTGACGCAGACCCTGTTCACCTGGATACCCGTGGGCGAGCTGCAAGTGCATGTCACTTACGTGCTCGATCCGCTGTCGGCGGTCATGGTCCTGGTCATTACGGGCGTCGGGCTGCTGATTCACATCTACTCCATCGGCTACATGCGCGGCGATCCCGGCGTGCGGCGTTACTTTGCCTACTTGAACCTGTTCATGTTCATGATGCTAAACCTGGTGCTGAGCGATAACCTGGTGGTCCTGTTCCTGGGTTGGGAAGGGGTCGGGCTCTGCTCGTACCTGCTCATCGGGTTCTGGTTTTCAGATGAGTCCAAGGCCCGCGCGGGCATGAAAGCTTTCATCGTCAACCGCATAGGCGACGCCGCATTCATCATCGCCATGATCATGCTGTTCGACCGCTTTGGCACCTTGAGCATGGGTGACATTGCCTGGCTCGCGCCGGGCGTCAGCGGCGACACGCAGCTGCTGACCACCATTACCATGTTGTTGTTCATCGGCGCAGTGGGCAAGTCGGCGCAGGTGCCGCTGTACGTCTGGCTGCCCGACGCCATGGCCGGCCCGACGCCGGTATCGGCGCTGATTCATGCCGCCACCATGGTGACCGCCGGCGTTTACCTCATCGCGCGCAACGCAGCGCTGTTCTCCCTGGCCCCTGTAACGATGGCCACGATCGCCATTGTGGGCGTCATTACGGCCCTCTTCGCAGCCACCATTGCCGTTACCCAGAACGACATCAAAAAGGTGCTGGCGTACTCGACTATCAGTCAACTCGGGTACATGTTTATGGCTCTGGGAACGGGGGCGTTTGGCGCGGCGGTGTTCCATCTGATGACCCACGCCTTCTTCAAGGCGTTGCTGTTTCTGGGGGCAGGCAGCGTGATTCACGGCATGGGCGACGAGCAGGATATGCGCAAGATGGGCAATTTGCGCCACTCGATGCCCATCACCTTTGGCGTGATGCTGGTGGGCGTCCTGGCCATATCGGGCATCCCCGGGCTGTCGGGATTTTTCAGCAAGGACGAAATTCTGTGGGCCGCATTTGAGCATGGCGGCGGCGTCAATCTGATCTACCTGGCCGGTTTGCTCACCGCCGGACTGACGGCCTTCTACATGTCGCGCATGCTGTTCTTGACATTTTTCGGGCAGAGCCGCTGGGCAGACGGGAAACAGCCCCATGAAGCCCCAAGCGTCATGACGGTGCCGCTCATCATCCTGGCGTTTCTAGCCATAGCCGGTGGCTATCTGGGCGTGCCCGAGGCGCTGGGCGGCCATAACCTGCTGCATCATTTTCTCTCTCCGGTCCTGAGCGCCACGGCGGCGGGGGGCCACATGGCCAATGAAGCCGTTGAAATGCTGCTGATGCTGATATCGGTCGGTGTGGCCGGGTCGGGAATATACCTCGCCTTCCGCATCTATATCGATAAGCCGGAAACGGCCGTCACGTTGCAGGAGAAGTTTCCTCTGTTGCACAGACTGTCGGCCAACAAGTTTTACGTCGACGAGCTTTACCGGGCGATCATCATCCGGCCCTTTGAGATGGTGTCGGAGCTTTTTTGGAAAGGCCTTGACGTGAAGATCATCGATGCGGCGGTAAACGGGGCGGGCCGGGCGTTGTCGAATATAGGGGGCGCCGTGCGGATGATCCAGACCGGGCGGTTGCAGCACTACGCCTCCATGCTGCTGCTGGGGGTGGCCTTTATCCTGATTATGATCATGGCCAGTTGATGCCACTGCTGCCCAACCTCATCAGCCTGACTATCTTCACCCCCCTTGTGGGGGCCGCGCTGTTGATGCTGGTTAAGGCCGACCAACAGAAACGGATTCGCCAGGTTGCCCTGGGCACGGCGCTGGTTACGTTTCTCTTTTCCTACCTCATTTTCCTCGGATTCAGGCCGGCAGACGGCTTTCAGTTTGTGGAGCAGGCGGCGTGGATTCCCGGTTACGGCATCAGTTATCATGTCGGAGTGGACGGTATCAGCCTGCTGCTGGTGATGCTGACCACTTTCCTTGTGCCCATCGCCATTCTCTCAAGTTACGAGGCCATTTCAGGGGCGCGCCTGAAGGGGTTCATGATGGTGATGCTGCTGCTGGAGACCGGCATTGTTGGCGTCTTCATGGCGCTGGACCTGTTCCTGTTTTACATCTTCTGGGAAGCCATGCTGATCCCCATGTACCTGCTTATCGGCATCTGGGGGGGCGAGGGGCGCCTGTATGCCTCCATCAAGTTTGTGCTCTACACGATGCTGGGCAGCCTGCTGATGCTGGTGGCGATTATCGCTCTGTACAACGAAGGCCACGCCCAGCTGGGCCACTACACCACCAGCTATATCGAGCTGCTGGGGTTGAGCCTCTCCCCCGCGACGCAGACCTGGATGTTTCTGGCCTTCGGACTCAGTTTTGCCATCAAGGTGCCCCTGTTTCCGTTCCACACCTGGCTGCCCGATGCCCACGTTGAAGCCCCCACGGCCGGCTCGGTCATTCTGGCCGGGGTACTCCTGAAAATGGGGGGCTACGGCTTCCTGCGCTTCTGCCTGCCGCTGTTTCCGTTAGCCACGCGGCAGTTTGCGCCGCTGCTGGTGACGATGGCCGTGATTGGCATCATCTACGGGGCCATGCTTGCGCTGGTGCAGACCGACATGAAAAAACTGGTCGCCTATTCCAGCGTCAGTCACCTGGGGTATGTGGTGCTGGGCATTTTCGCGCTGACTTTGACCTCCGTAACGGGGGGGCTGCTGCAAATGGTGAATCATGGCCTGGCCACCGGCGGGCTGTTTTTGCTGGTGGGCATGCTTTACGAACGGACCCATACCCGGGAAATTTCCGACTACGGCGGCATAGCGCAGCTGCTGCCCCGCTTCAGCACGGTATTTATCATTGTGGTCCTGGCCTCGGTCGGCCTGCCGGGACTCAACAGCTTTGTGGGTGAGTTTCTCATCATCATCGGCAGCTACCCTACCCAGCCTGTAGGGGCCATTATCGCCGCGCTCGGGGTCGTATTGTCGGCCGTGTATCTGCTGTGGCTGGTGCACCGGGTCTTTTACGGGCCGCCATCGGAAAAACTCAAGAGGATCGCTGAGGAAGCGGGCGAAATGCCGCGTGATTTAACGCGCCGGGAGTGGGCTGTCATGCTGCCCATTTTGGCGCTCATCATCTGGATAGGCGTCTATCCCAAGCCGATGTTGGAACGCATTGAACCTGCCGTTCAAAGCGTGGTGACCCAGTACTACAGCGCAATTAATACGCATCTGGCCAGTGTGGAAAGCGGGGGCATGAAACCAAACGGGGAGACCGGACAGTGATATTAAACCGATATGAACGAGCTACCCCTTTGAGGTGGCTGACGCGAGCAGCCGCCCTGCTGGCGCTGTCCATTCCGGCCGTGGCATTTTCCGCTGAAGGCGGCGGCGGATCCTTGGGCGCAGACCTGCCGCTGTGGAGCGTCCTGCCGTTCGTGGGGATACTGCTCTCCATTGCCATCATGCCGCTGGTGGCGCCGCATATCTGGCACAGTCACTTCGGCAAGATCGCCGGGGCGTGGGCGATCCTGCTGGCCGTGCCGTTCCTCGTGGCCTACAAAGGGGCGGCCATGTTGGAGATAAATCATATCATCCTCATCGACTACATCCCTTTCATTATCGTCTTGTGGGGCCTGTTTACCATCAGCGGGGGCATTGTGCTCAAAGGCCGCCTGGTCGGCACCCCCATCGTGAATACGGCCTTACTGCTGGTGGGCACTGTGCTGGCCAGTTGGGTCGGCACCACCGGAGCGGCCATGTTGCTCATCCGGCCGATCATCCGCGCCAACGCCTGGCGGACCCACAAGCAACATGTGATCATCTTCTTCATTTTCCTGGTGGCCAATATTGGCGGCGCGCTGACGCCACTGGGTGACCCACCGCTGTTCCTCGGCTTCATTCACGGGGTGCCCTTCTTCTGGACCCTGGGCCTGTTTTTCCCCATGATTACGGTAGTGGCGCTGTTGCTGGTCGTATTTTATCTGCTTGACGGCTACCTGTTAAAAAAGGACACCGAATCTCCACCTCATATGGGCGGTCCCAATGAGCCGTTGTCCATCGCCGGCGCCCACAACTTTATTTTTATTGCCGGAATTCTGTTGCTGGTGCTCTTTAGCGGCAGCGTAGAAATGTCCGAGATTACCATTCTGGGAGTGCACGTGGCGTGGCAGGATATCATCCGCAACTTCGGTATCGTCCTCATGGGCTGGCTTTCGCTGAAGACCACCTCCAGGGAGCTGCGCCATGCCAACGGCTTTAACTGGGACCCGATTCTGGAAGTGGCCTACCTGTTCGCCGGCATCTTCATCACCATTATCCCGGCTCTGGCCATGCTCAAGGCCGGCTCGAACGGCGCCATGGCGTTCATTGTAAATAATGTTAATGAGCCGTGGCAATATTTCTGGGTCACGGGCATCCTCAGCAGTTTTCTCGACAACGCGCCGACCTACCTTACATTCTTCAACACCGCGCTGGGCAAGCTGCACCTGAGTGAGGCGGAAATCTCCGCGTTTCTTGCCTCGGGCCAGGTGGCTGCCGGTAAGCAGGCGAGCCTTGACTCCTTTGAGACTCTCCTGAAGGCTATTTCGATGGGGGCGGTGTTTATGGGCGCCAACACTTACATTGGCAATGCGCCGAACTTCATGGTGCGGGCCATTGCCGAGGAAAACCATATCCCCATGCCCAGTTTCTTTGGATTTATGCTTTGGTCGGTGGTCATTCTGATGCCTGTGTTTTTTGTCATAACGTTCATTTTTTTGAGGTAGACCCATGTTCGCTAATATTGTCTGTGCCACCGATTTAAGTCCCCGCTCGCATGCCGCCCTGGAAACGGCCGTGCAGATGGCCTTCCGCCACGGGGCCCTGCTGACGGTGCTGAATGTGCATGAAGAGTTTCTCGATAAAACCGAAATGGTCATGTTGAGAGTCAGCGTGGCCCATATGCAGGAGCATTTCCGCGAAATAGCCATCAGCGCCAAGGCGAAAATGGCCGCAGAGATCGCTTCCGTGGGCGTGGATGACCTGCGAGTCGACTACTTGCTGCGGGAAGGGAAAGCCGCTGACGTCATCTTAAAAACGGTGGAGGCCATTGATCGTAAAAGCGACCATCCGGGGTCAACGCTCCTGGTAATGGGCTCCAACGGACGAGACTCTCTCAAAGATCAGATATTAGGGTCGGTGGCCGAACGTATTGTCCGTCACTGCTCAACGCCGGTGATGGTCATTCCCTATCTCATGAGTTAGGTGGCTATGCATTTGGCCGACATAACATCCGCACTGCCCGAGCTGGCGCTGGTAGCCACGGCCCTCATTCTGCTGGTCATGGAATCGGCCACCCGGCCGCACCGCGATCTACTGGCGCCGGTGGCCCTGGCGGGACTGGGACTGGCGCTCATCGCCAACCTGAGCAGCAGCTCCAACGGCGCATTTTTCAGCGGTATGTTGCAGCTCAACGCTTTCACGCGCTACCTGTCGACGCTTTTCATGGTGGTGACTGCGGCCGCCATCGTGGTGGCGATCCCTTACCTGAAGCGGACGCTGGAAGAGCGCGGCGAATACTACAGCCTCATGCTGTTCGCGGCGGTGGGCATGAATTTCATGGTAAAAGCCCAGGACCTCACCATGCTCTTTCTGGGGCTTGAACTGCTCTCCATTCCGCTCTACATCCTCGCCGGATTTTACCGTAACCACAGCCAGAGCAATGAAGCCGGGCTCAAGTACCTGCTGCTGGGGGCCTTTTCGACGGGGTTTTTCCTGTTTGGGATTGCCCTGCTTTATGGCAGCACCGGCTCTACCGCTTATGAGTTAATGGCTGACTCCATCCGGACTGGCGCAGACCTGTCCCGCATGCTGACCCTGGCGGGTTTCGGGTTGATCCTGATTGGGTTGGGCTTCAAGGTTGCGCTGGTGCCGTTTCACATGTATGCCCCCGACGTCTATGATGGCGCGCCTACGGCCATCACCGCCTTTTTGAGCACCGGTCCCAAAATCGCCGGATTTACGGCGCTGCTAATGCTGCTGACGGTGGTGTTCAGCGGCAGCATGGCGCACCTGTGGAAGGTGCTGTGGGTGCTCTCGGCAGTGACCATGACAGTAGGTAATCTCTCGGCCCTGCGGCAGGAAAATATTAAGCGGATGCTGGCCTACTCGAGCGTCGCCCACGCCGGATATCTGCTCATGGCGATTCTGGTGACCAACTACGACAGCGCATTTGGCATGCTCTACTATCTGGTGGTCTACTCCATTGCGACGCTGGCCGCTTTTGGTATGGTCTCGTTGCTGGAACATGACGATGCTGAAGGGGTTACAATGAGCAGATTCGATGGCCTGGCAGGCAAAAGCCCGGTGCTCGGTGCCATGTTCGCCATCTCCATGCTGTCGTTGGCCGGATTTCCGCCTACCGCCGGATTTCTGGGTAAGTTCTTCATTTTCAATGCGGCGCTGGATGCCGGCTACACCCTGCTGGTGGTCATTGCCGTGCTCAACAGCCTCGTGTCGGTATACTACTATCTCAGGCCGATTGTGGGGATATACATGCGGCCGGCGGATACGGCGACTGGTGAGGAGCGGATAACGATACCACGCGTCGTGGTCCCCGTGCTGGTCTTGCTGGTGATCGTGGCCATAGGCGCGGGCATATATCCGGCGCCGCTGGTGCGGCTGAGCGCAGTTGCCATTTCGGCCATTTTATGAAGTCCTCCAGACGAAAAGGACTGCTGCTGGTCAATACGGGCGACGGCAAGGGTAAAACGACCGCTGCCCTGGGCACTGCCTTCCGGGCGTTGGGGTACGGATGGCGCATCTGCATGGTGCAGTTCATCAAAGGGACCTGGAAGTACGGTGAAATGGAGAGCATTAAAGATTATGGCGAGCGGTTCGAGCTGCACCGCATGGGCGCGGGGTTTTACAAGATTATGGATGATGATCTGCCCGAGGAGGTCCATCGGGAGGCCGCCGCTAAAGCCGTCGATTTGCTGGCCACAAAATTGGCCAGCGGCGAGTATGATCTGGTCATTGCCGACGAGCTCAATGTGGCCCACAGCACCGGCTTGATTTCAGATGCCGATTTCCACCGGGTGCTCGAGGCCCGCCCTGAAACGGTGCACTTGATTGTCACCGGCCGTGACGCGCCGGATTTTCTCATTAAGCAGGCCGACCTGGTGACTGAAATGAAAGAGATCAAGCACCCTTTTTCCAGCGGCAATCTGGCCCAGCCGGGCATTGACTACTGAGATGCGGGCGGGCAGGCATCCTTTCATCTTCCGGCAGGCCGCAGTGGGTAATGGTACAGTTTGAACTAATATTTTTCCTCCCACGCCAACAAGTCCTTAAAACTCCATAGATTACTGGTGATCCCAGCCGCCATCGCAGGAGTAACCTGTAAAGCTTGGTGGATTCTGATAAAGTTGTAGTGTGCAAAATGCAATGCAACCGCAGCTCGCAGGTTCTCAAGCTTACGACTAAATCCGTTAGTTAACCTAGTAAACCGGCGCATCCTCATTCTCATCGTCAAGTTCTGCCGTTCTACAAGTGACGTAGATATATGCTCTTTGCACGGCGTCCCGGATAACACTAAGCGGTTAATTATCGGAGCGTCAGGCGGGCTGTAGCGGCGGTCTTCACCCCCGCCGTAACTCTTTACTATCTGAGCATAGTGTATGCGTCCTCCGAAAGCAGCCTCTACAGCGTCCATATAAGGGATATACCCATCTGTGGTTAATTGAAAGCGTCCTTTCAGGCGACGTGCAAGCTCAAACATGAATTGGTTTGTCGCCTCCGTACCCCGCTTAGCGGATAAGAACAGCGGCACTAACCGCGTTTCAGCATCCAGAGCTACATAAGTGTAAACACTTCCGAGCTCGGGCTGAGTTTTGCCAAATTGGGTGAGATTGCGTTCCTTTGCTCCTATGTAAGACCATATTTCATCAACCTGGATGAAATCGGGCCGTAAGCCTTTCATTTTCTCAGTAGATAATTGCTCACAGCCCTTACCAATACGGCACAAGAAGTTTAGGATAGTAGTTTTGTGAACACCCGTTAAACGGACAGTACTATTAATACTGTTGCCTTCCACCAGAGTCGCTAAAATAGCGAACTTCTTTTCTTCCTTAAGATAATTCATCAGAACTCTCCTTGATTTCTCACATGGAGAGTCCTACCTTCGGATGTGACTCTTGCGTGGGATTTCTCCACGTGAGGTTGTGGCTCCGTCGGTGGCCTCCAAAACTATCGACGGAGTTCTTTTTATCTTTAACTTTTTACTTGCGCCGGCTCCTAATATGGTGTCAAATTAAAACGGCTTTGTGGAGCTAAAGGGAATTGCACCCTAAACAGCACTGGAATTCCAAACTCCTGCTGCGCCAGCTAGGCAGCCCCATGTAGAGCTAGTAAGGGCGACCGCGATCCAAGCTAGGTGATGGTCGCCCTTATTCTTTATATCATCTTTCGCTCAAATCGAAAAGTCCTACTCCAATTTTTTTAAGCTTACCGTTATCTTTTTTGGCTTCCCGCTCAATGCTGGTATTAAACGATCCCCTTTTTGCCCTGATAAGCGGCCTGCATTTTCTATAGAGAGCGGGCAATTTCAGAGATTTTCCCGCTTTCTGATAGATCATCACTGCAGCATCAACCGAGCTCATTATAGGCGGGGTTCCCAGCACCATTTGACCATTCTTAGAAAGAAGGCCAATTGCTTCTTCAATCTCCATCTTTTCCTTAAGAATCTCATTCAACTCATCGAGTCGGATTTTTAACATTCGGATAACTTTTTCCATGCCGTGTCCTTTCTTCACCGAGACAAAGTTACTCTTGTCAAAATTCTGCTTGCAAGGATAAAATTACAGCGCTATAAAAAGTATAGCGAGGTGCTTGCTTTCTAGGAGATATATTGGTATTTTCCCTGCGGTTCTTTGACAAAATGCGACATTTCATCCTTGCGGCATGAATCAACCAAGACGTAAACACGAAGAAGGATGCCCGCCAATGCGCGGGCTTGTGAGATTATTCCTTCGTGCAGGCTTATGGTTGAGCCAATGCCACGAGTGAGATTGCAGTCCGCGCATTTTTTTGCTTTGGTCAACCACTCTGGGGCTGGGAGTATTATTTGGAGGAGAGAAAGGTGAAACGAATAAGCAGGATTATTCTTGCAATCACTTTGGTTGCCGTAATTGGTTGCTCGAAGACGGAACCGGAAACTGTGCTCATATTATCCATTACTCAACACCCTTCTGGAGGAATTGATGTGGTTTCTATTTCCACTCAATTTCAGGGCAAGTTGAATTTTATGGAGGGCACAGGTATTTTTCAGCCAGCAGGCAACGCAGAGGACATCACTGCAACCGTAGAATGGTGGTGGGAAAATTTCTTCGGAGCCAACGATCAAATCGTAAAATCGGAACAGGCGATATTCAGTTCCGAGTCCTACGCAACGAAATCAACCAGTTATAGCGCAGGTTCCGGCTTTATACTTCTCAATTATTATTGGGTAGAGATCCACTGGACAGACGACGATGGATCTCACTCAATTCAAAGTAGCAAAGCCTTCTGTAATTGAACGCTCTTCCACCCTCTGCGCGGTTCATGCGCACGGGATAGCTCTCAAACTGTACCATTACCCCGCAGTGGCTACCCTTGGCAACTCTTGTGGCATTGCGTAAATTTCCTAATTGGTCCGGATTGCGGGCATTGACTCATGGAATCGGGGCCGGCAGAAAGCCCTATCGGAACCCCTGGGTATTGAAAAGCGGATAACAGATTACTGGAGCGTGAATGGTGTTTACGATTGAAGAACTGATCGGTAATGCGCAAACTGACGCATCAAGCGGCGAACTGGCGCCGGTATGGAGCCAGTTTCACGAGGCGGTGGAGAAAGCCGGCCGGATTCTGCTCTCCACCCACGAAAACCCCGATGGCGATGGCATTGGCTCACAACTGGCCATCTGTGAGCATTTTAAACGGATGGGCAAAGAAGTCCGCATCCTGAATGGCAGCCAAATTCCTCCCGTGTACGAATTCCTCGATCCAAACGGGTGGATTGAAATTTATGATCGCGACAGGGATGTCGACTGGTTGAAAGGGTGCGATCTGGCGGTGGTCTTCGATCTGGGCGATTTCCGGCGGCTTTTGAAAGTCGGTGAGGACCTGCTGGAGCACAACATTGAATTGGCCGGCATTGATCACCATCCCCAGATGGGATATGCCGCCGTCAACGGGACCCCTTACAACTTTAGTCTGATTGACTTCAGCGCGCCCTCCACGGGAACTTTGGTCTGGCAGTATTTACGCAGCTTTCGCCAGGAGAAGATAACCCTCAGTATGGCCGACGCGCTGTATACGGCGCTGGTGACCGATACCGGATCGTTCAAGTATGACAACACCGACGCCCGCGCCCACTTGATGGCGGTCGACCTGATGCGCATTGGAGTCCACCCCTACCTCATTCATATGCGCGTTTACGAGCAGCGCACCCATCCCCAGGTGAAACTGCTGGGCACGCTCATCAAACACATCGAATACTCCGCTGATGGCCGGGTCGCCTGGTGCGTTTTGACGGAGGAGCGCTTTAAGTTGGCGCAGGCCGATCTCGAGGACCTGGAGGGTTTTTCGGAGTTTATCCGCACCATCAAGGGGGTCCAGATAGCAGCCGTCATATCCGAAGTGTCCCCCAACAAAACACGCGTCAGCATGCGCAGCAAAGGCTCGCTGCCCATTAACGATGTGGCCGAGAAAATGGGCGGCGGCGGACATCCGTTTGCGGCTGGAATTTCAACGGAACGGCCTTGGGCCGATGTGCTCGCCGAACTGATCCCTCTGCTGGAGGCCAAAGCGGCGCAATTTAATGAGGCGGAAGGAATCTAGTGATGGGCGTGCACCCTGACACCTGGATAACCCGCATGGCCCGGGACGAGGGCATGATTGAGCCCTTTGAGCCGGGACAGATGCGGGCGGGCAAAATCTCTCACGGCGTCTCCTCATACGGCTACGATCTCCGGGTGGCCGATGAGTATAAAATATTTACCAATGTGAACAACAGCATCATCGATCCCAAAAATTTCGATCTGGGCTCGTTTATCGATTTCAAAGGTGAGGTCTGCATTATTCCGCCCAACAGTTTCGCGCTGGCCCGGAGTGTTGAATATTTTCGCATCCCCCGGGATGTCATTGCGCTTTGCGTCGGAAAATCGACCTACGCCCGCTGCGGCATTATTGTAAACGTGACACCGTTTGAGCCGGAGTGGGAAGGGCATGTGACCCTGGAGATATCCAATACGACACCGCTGCCGGCGAAAATATATTCCAACGAGGGCCTCTGTCAGGTGCTCTTTTTTGAAGGCAGCGCCCCCTGTGAGACTTCATACAAAGACCGCAACGGCAAGTACCAGCAGCAGACCGGTATCACCACAGCGAGGATCTGATGCCCAAATTAGAAATCATCGTGGCCCGGGACGCCGGCTATTGCTTTGGCGTGAGAGATGCCGTCAACGTGGCGTTTGAGGCGGCCGAGGAAGGGGGCGCCGTCTATATGCTCGGGGACATCGTCCATAATGAACAGGTGGTGCAGGACCTGGCCAGCGCAGGCGCCAAAGTGATCCAATCGATTGCGGAAACTCCCAAAGGAGCGCCGGTTCTTTTCAGGGCGCACGGGACGCCGGTCGACATTTGGGAGTCGGCCGGGCAGAAAAACGTGCGTATCATAGATGCCACCTGTCCTCTGGTCCGGGAAATTCACACCGAGGTGCGCAAGCTAGCGGAGGCTGGACGGCAGGTCATCATTATTGGCGACCACGGCCATGATGAAGTCGTGGGCATTGCCAGCCAGGTAGAGGATCCCATCATTATCTCAACGCCGGAGGAGGCCGGCGAGCTGCGCAAAATGCGGCGGGCCGGGGTGGTGAGCCAGTCGACCCAGATGATTGAGAACGTACAGGCCATCATCAACGTGCTGATGACCAAGGTGTACGACCTGCATTTTGTCAACACCATCTGCTTCCCGACAAAGCGCAACCATGAGCAGATCAAGGAGCTCGCTTTGGAAGTGGATATCATGTTGGTCATCGGTTCGTTCACTTCGGCCAACTCGAAGAGGCTGACGCAGCTGGCGCTGGAGCGCAATCCCAATTCGTATCAAGTGACCTGCGGCGCGGAGGTGCAGCCGGAGTGGTTCGTGGGGGTGTCGAAAGTGGGGATTTCGGCGGGCGCCTCAACCCCAGACTACCTTATCGCTGAAGTGCGAAATGCCGTTGAAGAAATATCGGCCGGGGCCGAAGCATGACCGTTCGTGGCTGCTAAGGAACGATTTCCTGATGGGGCCATTTAACGGTTGCGGCCCCTGGCGCCGAGGCGGGATTTTTCATCTTTGGAGGGGAAAGTGAGACGAATATGAGTGCTGAAACCGGCTCGTTTCAAGTTAAAATTGGCTTGGCCGAGATGCTCAAAGGTGGGGTCATTATGGACGTGACCACGGTGGAGCAGTCGCGCATTGCCGAGGACGCGGGAGCCGTGGCCGTCATGGCCCTTGAACGGATACCCGCCGACATTCGCCAGGATGGTGGCGTGGCCCGCATGTCCAATCCCGAAATGATCAAATCGATCCAGGCGGCGGTCTCCATCCCGGTCATGGCGAAATGCCGTATCGGGCACTTCGTGGAGGCGCAGATACTGGAGGCGCTGGAGGTCGACTTTATTGACGAGAGTGAAGTGCTCACTCCGGCGGATGACGCCAATCACATTTACAAGCGCAACTTTAAAGTGCCTTTTGTCTGCGGTTGCAGGAACCTGGGTGAGGCCCTGCGCCGGATAGGGGAAGGGGCCGCCATGATTCGGACAAAAGGGGAGGCCGGGTCTGGAAATATTGTGGAAGCCGTCCGGCATATGCGCACGGTGACGTCTGAAATCAGGCAGTTGACGGTGATGCCGCCCGAGCAGCTGATGGCCGAGGCCAAGCGGCTGGGCGCCCCCTATGCGCTGGTCGAGCAGGTAGCAAAAACCGGCAAATTGCCGGTGCCCAATTTCAGCGCCGGAGGCATCGCCACACCGGCCGACGCCGCCTTGATGATGCAGCTGGGAGCCGAGACGGTTTTCGTCGGCTCGGGGATTTTCAAGTCCGATGATCCGGCCGAGCGCGCCAAGGCCATTGTGGGCGCGGCCACCTATTACGATGACGCCGCCAAGCTGGCGGAGCTTTCCGTGGGACTCAAAAGCGCCATGGCGGGTCTCGAAATGAGCGAGATACCCGCCGGGGAACGGTTGCAGGAGCGTGGATGGTAGCGCTCATCGGCATACTGGCGCTGCAGGGCGATTTCGCCAGGCACCGGAGCAAATTTGACGAGCTCGGTGTGGCGACCCGCAATGTCCGCTACCCCGCCGATCTGGATGGCCTCTCAGCGCTGGTCATTCCAGGGGGCGAATCGACGGTGCTCAGCAAACAGCTCGACGCCGCCGGACTGCGGGCCGCCCTGGAAGATTTCGCCCGGACCCGTCCGGTGATGGGCACCTGCGCCGGTCTGATCATGATGGCCCGCGATGCGGGTGACTCCAAGGTAAGCCCCCTCGGGCTGATGGACATGACGGTGCGCAGGAACGGCTGGGGCCGGCAGGTGCACTCCTTTGAGACCCATATCGAGGGGCGTCTAAACGGCGCGCCGACATCTCTTCCGGCGATCTTTATCCGGGCTCCCCGCATTGTGGAATATGGACCGGCCGTCAACATCCTGGCCGAGCACGAGGGCGAGCCGGTGCTGGTCTCGGAGGGCCGGCATCTGGCCATGGTGTTTCATCCCGAACTGACCCCCGACATCCAGGTGCACGAGTATTTTCTCAAGAGCCTCGCGGCATGAGCGGCGCATCACTGCTCGACGGCATCAACAGTCCTGCGGACCTGAAGAAGCTTTCGCGGAAGCAACTACCGCAGTTGGCCGGTGAAATTGGGGAGCTGATCAGAACGGTCGTGGAGGAGAATGGCGGCCACCTCAGTTCGCCCCTCGGCGTCATCGATCTGACCATCGCGCTCCATTACGTGTTTGATTCTCCCCACGACAAACTGGTATGGGATGTGGGCCATCAGGCGTACGCCCATAAAATTATCACCGGCAGGCGGGAACAGTTCAAGACCCTGCGGACCAAGGACGGCCTCAGCGGGTTTCTCAAGCGGTCGGAAAGTGAGCACGATCATTTCGGGGCCGGACACGCCAGCACCTCCATTTCGGCGGCGCTGGGCATGGCGGCAGCGCATCATCTCAGCGGAGACGACCACCACGTGGTGGCCATTATTGGCGATGGGGCCTTAACCGGCGGACTGGCTTATGAAGGGCTCAACAATCTCGGCTTCACGCGCCGCAAGATGACGGTGGTGCTCAACGACAATCGCATGTCGATTTCGCCGTCCGTGGGGTCTATTTCGCAATACCTCACGCGCATCGTTACCAATCCCTTTTACAACCGCATCCGGGACCAGCTGTGGAACATTACCGGCAAGATGCCCGTCGGCACGGCCGCCGTTCGGCGCGTATTCAAAAGCGTGGACGAAGGTCTCAAGAGCCTGCTGACCCCAGGGGTCCTTTTTGAGGAGCTGGGGCTGCGCTATCTCGGTCCCATTGATGGCCATGACTACCCGGCCTTGATCCGCACGCTCAAGTCGGTGAAAGGCTTGCCCTATCCCACACTGCTGCATGTCCTGACGCAGAAAGGGCATGGGGTTGAAGCGGCCGAGAAGGATTCGTTACAGTTCTACAGTCTGGCTGGCGCGCGCAACAAGAAAACGGCGCCCGATGCCGCGCCCGGTTACAGCAAGGTGTTTGGTCAAGTGGTCAGCGAACTGGCGCGCGAAAATGATAGTGTCGTTGCCGTGACCGCCGCCATGGAAGTGGGCACCGGTTATACTGCGTTCGCTAAGGAGTTTCCCGAGCGGTTGTACGATGTGGGTCTCGCCGAGGGACATGCCGTGACGTTCGCCGCCGGCCTGGCGACCCAGGGGCTTTTTCCGGTGGTGGCAATCTACTCGACATTTATTCAGCGGGCATTCGATCAAGTGATGCACGATGTCGCGCTGCAGAAGTTGCCGGTCTTGTTTTGCCTGGATCGCGCCGGCATTGTGGGGCCCGACGGACCGACGCATCACGGCGTCTTTGATCTGACGCTGTTCCGCGCGATTCCTGGCGTTATCGTCGCTGCGCCCAAGGACGGCAACGAACTGCGCAGCCTGATTTTCAGCGCACAGCGCTACAAGGCCCCGATGGTGATCCGGTACCCCAAGGCCGGCAGCATCAACTTTGACCCGGACGGCCAGGCGGACAACATTCCACTGGGCAGCTGGGAGATACTGAGCGATGGGAACGACGCGGCTATTTGCGCTGTCGGAGCCATGGTGCCCGTGGCCGAGGCGGCCGCGAAGGAGTTGCGCCGTGAGCACGGCCTGGAGGTGCGGGTGGTGAACGCCCGGTTTGTCAAGCCCCTCGACAGGGAAATGCTCGATGACATGCTGGTCCGGCAGCTCCCTATCCTGACGCTTGAGGAAGGTGTTTTAAGTGGGGGCTTTGGATCGGCTGTCCAGGAATATGGCCGCCTTAACGGCCACCGGTTTGATATGGCCATGATGGGAATTGGAGATGAATTTGTGGAGCATGGCACTCGCGGCGAGCTGCTTGAGCTGGCTGGTTTGTCCACCGCGGCGACAGTTTCGCAACTGCTCGCCCTGGTTGAAAACAGGGTTCCCTTATAACCGAATAGACGCTTTTGTGGCATGAGGAAATGAGATGAGTGATTCCCAAAGTGGCAGCCCGGGCGGGCAGTATGCCGCCGGCCGCAAAGCGTGGCAGGCAGCGGCTGCGGATGCCAGCCAGCGAGAATACAGCTTCGATACGGTATCCGGTGAAAAGATGGAGCCCCTCTATCTGCCGGATAATCCCGATGAAACTTACATGGACAAGCTCGGCTTTCCGGGGCAGTTCCCGTTTACCCGGGGCGTCCATGCCAACGGTTACAGGGGCAAATTGTGGACCATGCGGCAGTTTGCCGGCTTCGGGACGCCGGAGGAGACCAATGAGCGCTATCGCTACCTGCTCAGGCAGGGGCAGACAGGGCTCTCCGTGGCGTTCGATATGCCCACCCTGATGGGTTACGACGCTGATGATGCCATGGCGCTGGGGGAGGTGGGCCGCTGCGGCGTGAATGTCTCGTCGATGGAGGACATGGAAACCTTGTTCGACGGCATCGATCTGGGGACCATTTCGGTCTCGCAAACCATCAATGGACCGGCGTTCATTTTGCTGGCCTACTATGTGGCCGTGGCAGAGGATCGGGGGGTGCCCAGGGAGCAGCTTTCGGGCACGCTGCAGGCGGACATCCTCAAGGAGTATATCGCGCAGAAGGAGTGGATTTACCCGCCGGTGGAATCGATGCGCATCGTGACCGATATGATCGAGTTCTGCTCCCGCGAAATGCCGCGCTACAATCCCATTTCAGTCAGCGGCTACCATATCCGCGAAGCCGGAAGCACGGCCGGGCAGGAGCTGGCCTTTACCCTGGCCAACGGCTTTGCCTATGTAGAGGATGGCATGGCCCGGGGCCTGGATGTGGACAGTTTCGCGCCGCGCATATCATTTTTCTTCAATTCGCATCTCGATTTCTTTGAAGAGGTGGCCAAGTTCAGGGCCGCACGCAGGATTTGGGCCAAGCGCATGCGCGACACCTATGGCGCCAAAGATCCCCGGTCATGGCGGCTGCGCTTTCATACGCAAACCGCAGGCGTTACGCTCACCGAGCAGCAACCGGAAAATAACATTGCCCGGACCGCTTTCCAGGGGCTGGCTGCGGTGCTGGGAGGGACCAATTCCCTGCACACCAACTCCATGGATGAGACGGTAGGTCTGCCGACGGAAAAAGCGGCCACCATTGCCCTGCGGACCCAGCAGCTCATCGCCTACGAAACCGGGGCTGCCAACGTTATCGATCCGCTGGCCGGATCGTGGCTGGTGGAAGAGCTGACCGACAAGATGGAGGCGCAGGCCGAGGAGTACTTCCACCAGATTGAGGCGCTGGGGGGCGTCATCCCGGCCATCGAGGCGGGATACTTTCAGCGCGAAATCGCCCAGGCTGCTTACGACTATCAGCGTGCGGTCGACACCGGCAAGCGCATCATTGTAGGGGTCAATGAGTTTGTCCATGAGCATGAAGTGTTGGAGATACCCATTTTGGAGATCAGCCCCGCAGCTGAAACCCGGCAGCGGGAGAAGTTGCAGGTCCTCAGATCCGGACGCGATAACGAGGCCGTGGAGCGAACCTTGAGCGCGCTGAAGGAGGTGAGCCGGTCCGATCAAAATATAATGCCGGCCGTCATTGCTGCGGCCCAGGCCAATGCCACTCTGGGCGAAATTGTGGAGGCCTTGAAGCAGGTCTACGGCATCTGGGTCGAAGAGGCGGCGTTTTAGCATGACTGACTATAAGGCACTGTTCACCCACCGGGACCATTTTACGCTCGGGGTCGAAGAGGAGTATATGCTTTGCGATCCACAAACCGGGGTGCTGGTGAACCGGGCGACGGCCATTATGGAGCGGCTGCCTGAGGAGGAGACAGAGCGGTTCAGCTACGAGCTCATTGATTCCGAGATTGAGATTAACACGCCGGTTTCGGCCAACGTTGACGAAGTGATGGAGCATGTGGCCCGTTACCGCCGGAAGGTGCGCGACATGGGGGAGGAGCTCGGCTACCGCATCGGCATGAGCGGCACCCACCCGACCTCATTGGCGAAAGACCAGAGATTTGTCGAATCCGAGGGCTACCAATGGGTGGCGGAGCAGTTGCACTATTATGCGCTGCGCAACATTACCTTTGCCACCCATGTGCATGTGGCCATGCCTGACGGCGAAGCGGCCATTGCCGTTACCAATGCCGCGCGGCGTTGGCTGGCGCCGATGCTGGCGCTGTCTGCCAACTCCCCGTTTTTTCAGGGCTACAACACCGGTATGCTCTCCAGCCGCACGTTTCAGTTTGGCGCTTTTCCCCGCACCAATATCCCCGATACCTTTCGCTCCTTTGATCATTTTTGCCATGTGCTGGAAACTTACCTGAAGATGGGCTCCATCACCAAGCCGCGGCAGATCTGGTGGAAAATACGTCCCCACGGTTTTTACGGCACCGTGGAGTTTCGCATTGCCGATGTGCAGCGCTCACTTTCGCGCACCCGCATGCTGGTGGCCCTGAGCCAGGCGGTGTGCCACAAGATCGTTCAGGAGCTGGCCCAGGACCGGTTGCAGCAGCACTTTGAAATGGAGTTCCTCAACGACGCCGTCTGGAAGGCAACCCGGTTCGGTTTCGACGCGCAGCTGGCTGACCCGGATACCCATGAAGTGATGACCATGGCAGACATGGTGGAACGCCTGGTCGACTATGTGCGGCCGTCTCTTATCGCACTGGGCAGTGACGATATCATCCCTACTGTTGAAGATGTGCTGAGGGAAGGCAGCGAAGCCCAGGAGCAGCTGCGGGTGCAGCAAGAGGGCGGATTTGAGGCTTTGCTGCAGTTCCTGATGGACACTGTTGAGTTTGCAGTACCGACCCTGACTTCATAAAATCTTCAAATTCTCTTCATACCGGGAATGCCCAAATCGGGACAAAGCTGCCTTAAATTATGGCGGTCGAAAATTGTGAGTCCCCGGGGGACCTGTAACAGTCTTACTTGAGATGAAAGGGCATGTATGCCCAAACAACGCCGCAAATTTGTCGTCCTCATCGTAGCCTTTACCATCGTCACTTTCGGATGGATAACCATTGGCACCGGCGCTGACGAAGTGCCTTACGTCAGCATCTCGCATCTGCTCAGCGAAGGCCACACGATGGTCCAGGAGAATTTTCGCCTGGGCGGATATGTTGAGGAGGGGTCCATCGTCTATGCCGACGACCACCTCACCGTGGAGTTTACCATGCTCCAGGAAGATGCGCGGCTGAAGGTCCGCTTTACAGGTCTGGCCCCCGACATGTTTAAAGATGACGCCGAAGTGATCGTTGAAGGCCGGCTGCAGGGCGATCTCTTTGTGGCCAATAACCTGATGACCAAGTGCGCATCGCGGTATGAGGTTGACTTGACGGAGCCGGGCATCGAAGCCCACATGGAAATATAGCGATGGTCCAGCTCGGCGGGACCCTGCTGCAAATCGCGTTTCTGCTGGGGGTGGTCACTTTGGTCGCGTCCGCCTGGTATGTGAAGACCCTCGATCTGCGCTTCTATGTCGGCGGCCGCCGGAGCCTGATGACCGCCTGTGGCTTGGTATTGATCGCCACGGCGACGCTGGTGCAACAGCTCATGGTTGGCAACTACGCTCTGGAGTACGTCGCGCGCTACAGCAGCAGGGCCACGGAGGGCCTCTACAAAATCGCCGGACTCTGGGCCGGTATGGAAGGGTCGCTGCTGTTCTGGGCAGCTATCCTGAGTATCTATATACTGTTGGTCAGTTATTCAAATAGATCGGCCAACCGCTCGCTGATGCCGTATGTCAATATGGTCTTTGCCGTGGTGCTGCTGTTCTTTCTGCTCGTCATCGTCAATTTTGAAAACCCGTTTACGCTCCTGCCGGCCGGCACGACCATCGAGGCCCGCGGAGGCACCGGCCTCAACCCCCAGCTGACACACCCGGCCATGTTGATCCACCCGCCCATGCTTTACCTGGGCTACGTGGGATTCGTGGTGCCCTTCGCCTTTGCGGTAGCGGCGCTGATCACCAACCGGCTGGACGCCACCTGGATACGGTCGACCCGGGTCTGGACCCTGTGGCCGTGGCTGTTCCTGGGCGTGGGCGTTATTTTAGGTGGCTACTGGGCCTATGCAGAGCTGGGCTGGGGCGGTTACTGGGCCTGGGACCCCGTTGAGAATGCCTCCTTCCTGCCTTGGCTCACCGGCACGGCCTACCTGCACTCGGTGATCATACAGGAAAAAAAGAACATGCTCAGGATGTGGAACGTCATTCTGATCATGATCACCTTTATTCTCACCATTTTTGGCACTTACCTGACGCGCTCCGGCATACTCTCCTCAGTGCATGCATTCGCCTCGACGGACCTGGGCATCTGGTTTTTCGGGTTCGTGGTGCTGATCATAGCCTTTTGCACGGCGCTGCTCATCTGGAGAAAAGACGAGCTCACTTCCACCAGCCAGCTGGAATCGTTCACCAGCCGGGAGAGTGGCTTCCTGTTTAACAATATGCTGTTCCTGGCCCTCACTATGGCCATTCTGTGGGGCACCATGTTCCCCATCCTGTCCGAAGCCGTGCGTGGCATCCAGATCACGGTCGGTTCGCCTTACTTCAACCGCATTACCAGCCCCATCGGCATGCTGCTGCTCGCCATGATTGGCGTTGGACCGCTGCTTGCCTGGCGCAAAACATCGCGATCGACGCTGCTGCGCAACTTCAAATGGCCTGTCAGCACCGGTCTCGCGGCCATGGCCGTGGCGATGTTCCTGGGCGTGCGCAAATTCTACCCTGCTCTCACCCTGGGACTGGTCGTATTCGTTTTTACGGGCATTGTGCTTGAGGTTTTCCACGGAGTTACCGCCCGCAAACGCATGACCGGCGAGGGCACCTGGACGGCGCTGCTGAGCATGGTGGACAAAAACCGGACGCGCTACGGCGGCTATATTGTCCATATCGGCATTCTGCTGATGTTTATAGGCTTCGCCGGTAGGGCGTTTACCAAGGAGCAGGATGTTTCTCTGGGCAAAGGGGAGAGCATGGTGCTGGGCGGCTACACATTTACCCTGGACAACTTCTATACCCAGCAGCGGCCCACCCATACGGCATTTGTCGCTGATGTAGCGGTCACTCGGGAGCACAAGCCGGTAACCATGCTGCACCCGGAGCGCCGCATCTATGCCAACTTCGAAGAAACGCCCAATACCGAGGTGGCTATCTATTCACGGCCGCTGCAGGATATTTACGCCATCGTGGGAGGCATGAATCCCGATACGCAGAAGATCGTGCTGAAAATAATGCTCAATCCACTGGTGCAGATGGTATGGATTGGGGGATTTATCATGATGCTGGGCACGCTCGTCACCATTCGTCCCAGCCGGGCCGAACGCAAATTGAGGGCTGCTGAGGCATGAAACGGCTGACGCCGAAGGCGCTGACTCTGCTGGCGTTGGTGGCAGCCTTGCCCGCACTGGGCCAGGGACAGACCGGCAAATCGGAACTTCAGCGCGAGCTGGAATACGAAGTGATGGCCCCCTGTTGTTATGGCGGTCCCGTTGCAGAGCACCAATCGGCAGCGGCGACGCAGGTGAAGGCGCAGATTACGCAGCTGATCTCAGAAGGCCGCAACAAGGAAGAGATTCTCGATATGTACGTGGCCATCTATGGTGAACGCATCCTTGCCCGCCCCCGGGCGGAAGGCTTTAACCTGCTGGCCTATATCATGCCGCCGCTGTTTCTACTGTTGGGGGGCATCATGGTTGTTTACGTGATCAACCATCTCAAGGCGCCGGCCACCTCACCGAATGCGGCCCGCCGCCGGAACTACAACGATGAATTTTACAGCCGCGTGGAACAGGAGATGCGGGAGCTCGGCATTTGATGGATACCATCGCGCCGCTGTTGCTGTTGGTTCTGTTTTCCGGCGCTGTATTTTATGTGTTCGTCCCTTTTTTAGGGCCCGTGGTCCTGGCCACGGGTGACGAAGCGGCCACGAACACGATCGCGCTGGAACTGCGCAAGATCAGCCTCTACAAGCAGCTGCGGGAAGTTGAATTTGAGCAGCAAATGGGACTTGTTGATGACCACGACTACACCCGTATTCGCGCCGACCTGATGGAGGAGGTGGCTGGCGTGCTGCAAGATGCACAGGCCGCCAGTGGGAAGTCGCCTGGGCAAGCAGCGGGGGTCACCCTGAGCCCGCCAGCTGGCGGATCGAAGGGAGCCGTAGCAGTGGCGGAGACGTGTCCATCCTGTGGCGCCGAAACGGAATCTGATGGCCGGTTTTGCAGCCAGTGCGGCACCCAGCTCGGCGCCGGATGTCCCAACTGTGGCGCGAGAGTTGAGCCGCAGGATCAATTCTGCGGACACTGCGGTCGAGGTCTGGTCAGCTCCAGCTAACACCGGTGGCCGTGCTCCAGCTCAGGGAAGTCGCCAAGGCTTTCCACAGAAGGCCCGTCCTTCGAGATATCAGCCTGTCCCTTGATGCCGGGGAGCGGTTATTGCTCATCGGCCGCAACGGAAGCGGCAAAACAACCTTGCTCAAGATTATGGCCGGTGTCATGCGTCCTGAAAGGGGCCGTGGCGACCTGCATGGGCAGCCTCTGTTCACTTCCGATGGCGCCTGGAGAAAGTCCGTGGCCCATCTGGGGCACCAGGCCGCGCTGTACCCCTCTTTTTCCGCCCGGGAAAATCTGAAACTGGTCCTGAAGTTGCGCCGTCTGCCGTGGAACGAGGACCGCTTTCAGGAGCTGCTCGACCTCTACGGGCTACAGGGCCGGAGCTCCGATCCTGTGGGTATCTACTCCGAAGGGATGCTGAGGCGCTTGGGGCTGATACGCCTGGCCATGACCGACTGGCAGGTGGCGCTGCTGGATGAGCCGGCCACTGCCCTCGATATGGATGGCATCGAACTGCTCACCACAGCCATGAACCTCTGGCAGGCAGAGGGCCGGTCGCTGCTGTTCACCAGCCACGACATTGCCTGGGGCGCCGGGATGGCTGACAGGTGGGCGCTGCTTTCCGGAGGCGTCATTGCCGCAGAGCAGTCTGCGCCCGATGAGCAGTCGATCAGGACGGCGCTGGCTGCCGCGGCGCTGCCCGGAGCGGACTGATGTCGGCATTTTGGACGGTGCTGGGCAAGGAGCTGCGTCTGGAATGGCGCACCCGGGAAAGTGTGGCCGTGATGGTCATTTTCTCCCTGGCGGTGATCCTCCTGTTTGCGTTCGCCTTTAACGCCGGCTCGACGAGCATAAAACTGTTCGCTCCGGGGCTGCTCTGGATGACCTACTTCTTCAGCGCCGTGTTGGGCCTGCTGCGATCGTTCGGCCGGGAGCGGGAGATGGACGCCTACGATCTGCTGATCTCCTCCCCGGTGGACCGCGGCGACATATTCCTGGGCAAGGCGCTGGCCTTCGCCCTGCTGCTGGCGCTGACCCAGGTCGTGAGCCTGCCGCTATTCAGCCTGTTTCTCGACTTTCCGTTGGCGACCGCCTCACCCATGATTATACCCATTTTCCTGCTCGCTGATGTGGCCATCGCCGCGGTGGGAACGGTAGTGGCCGGG
Organism: Fidelibacterota bacterium; assembly: GCA_004124875.1. Taxonomy (GTDB): domain Bacteria; phylum Fidelibacterota; class Marinisomatia; order SCGC-AAA003-L08; family TS1B11; genus TS1B11. The sequence goes on from SCKJ01000004.1 coordinate 168,047, forward strand.
ATAGGATTGCGCTCACCCCATGGCGACACGCTGCTGCCGGTGCTGCTGTTCCCGCTGCTCACGCCCATGTTGATCGCCACGACGAGATCGACCTCCGCGGCGCTGGCGGACCGGCCGGCCAGTGAATACGATGTCTGGCTGATGCTGCTGTTAACCTACAGCGTCGTCTTCCTTTTACTAGGGACTTTCATCTTTGATTACATTTCGGAACAATAATATGGTGAAATTCCATTCCATACGAGGCAACCAGCTGTTTTTAGCGGCAACGGTAGTGGTGGCGCTGATCAATCTGTGGCTCATTTATAACGTTTCGCCCATGATTCGCGACCAGCAGATGGCTCAAAAAATATTCTACTACCATGTGCCTCTGGCCTGGAACGCTTTCCTGGCCTACTCCGTCACCGGCATTGCCGCCATCATGTACTTGCGCAAAGGGGAACCCCGCTGGGACCGCTGGTCACTCGCCGGAGCGGAGATCGGCACCACCTTTGCCCTGCTTATTCTGCTCACCGGTCCAATCTGGGCGACCCCCATCTGGGGGAAATCGTGGAGCTGGGAGCCACGGTTGACCACCACTCTGATTCTGTTTCTTATTTTTATGGGGTATTTCATGGTGCGCGAATTTGGCGGCCCTTACGAAAGGGCCTCCCGTTATGCGGCCGTGGTGGCGCTTTTGGGGCTGGCCGATGTGCCGCTGATTCTTTCGGCCGTCAAATGGTGGGCGCCGGAAGTGCAGAGCCATCCGCAAATGGAGATGCTGCAGCAATCGGCTCTCATTCAACAGCTGTTTCTGTTTTCGCTGGCCAGTTTCACCCTTATTTTGGTGCACCTGATACGCTACCGGCATCACGCGGGCGAGCTGGAATACGCCCATCTGCAGAAGCAATATGGAGACGGCGATGGTTAAGTATGGTGGCTACCTGCTGGCCGTTATCCTGATCGTTTGGGGCGTGATTGGCATGATGGCACTGTCGACCTGGCTGAAGGAACGCAAATATTTTTCCTGATCTCACATCAGTTTACGCACTAGATTGGAAGCACTAGATCATGGCGCGAAAAATAGTTCATGTCGTCGGAACCGGCACCATTGGAGAACCTCTGATCGGGTTGCTCAGCGACTACCGCGAGCCGCTCGGCATCGACGAGGTTACTTTCCATAAAAATACGCCGCTCACCAGCGACCGCTCCAAAGTGCGCGATTTGATGCGCCGTGGCGCGCGGTTGGCGGTCAACGAGGATGCCGTTGACGGCTTCAAAAGCATTGGCATGGATCCCGATTTTTCCACTGAAGAGGCCATTGACCGCGCCTCTGTGGTCATTGATTGCACGCCCAAGGGCATCGGCCATAAAAACAAGGCCGAGTACTACGAGCGTTTCAAGGAGAATACCACCGGATTCGTGGCTCAGGGGAGCGAGTACGGCTTTGGCAAGATGTACGCCCGCGGCATCAATGATGACGTCCTGGAGACCGGCAACGACCAGTTCATCCAGGTGGTTTCGTGCAACACGCACAACATGGCCTGCCTCATTCAGACGCTGGCCTTGCAGGATCTCCCGGCGGAAAACCTGGTGGAAGGCCGCTTTGTGGTGATGCGCCGGGCCAACGATATCAGTCAGGACACCTCCTTCCTGCCCTCGCCGCAGGTGGGCAAGCATACGGACGAGAAATACGGCACCCATCATGGCCGCGATTGCGCCGAACTTTTCGCCACCAAAAATATCGACCTCAACATTTACTCTTCGACTCTGAAGCTCAACTCGCAGTACATGCACATTGTGCACTTCAACCTGCATGTCAAGGAAGCCACCACGCTGCAACGGGTCATTGACCGGCTCGATGCCAACGACCGCATATCGCTCACCGAAAAATCGACGGCCAACTCCATCTTTTCCTTCGGCCGGGATCACGGGCATTACGGACGCATCCTCAACCAGGCAGTTGTCCCCGTGCAGACGCTCCAGGTCCGCAACGAGCATGAGATCATCGGCTTCGCCTTCACTTCCCAGGACGGCAACTCGCTGCTTTCCTCCATTTCCATTACCGACTGGTTTCTCTATCCGCACTCCTTCGAGGAAAAGATTCAGTGCCTGCAGCACCTGTTCTTTAGCGAGGTATAGAGCGGTGCCCCTGCGGACCCTTGTGACCGGTCCGTTCCGGGAGAACACCTACCTGGTGTGGGCCGAGGGCGCCAATGCCGCCCTGCTTATAGATCCCGGCGATGAGCCGGAGATCATTCAGGCGGCCGCCCTGGAGCTGCAGGTGCAGGTGGCCCTTATCCTGTTGACCCACGGCCACCTGGATCATGTCGGCGCAGTCGATGCGATGCGTGAGGTCTCCGGCGCGCCGGCAGCCGCTTCCCGTGACGAACGTGAACTGATCGCGTGGTTTCCTGAATCGTGCCGTCTCTTTGGGCTGCCGGAGCGGCCCGCGCCCACCATCGACCACTGGCTTAAGCCTGACGCCAGCCATCTGCCGGCCGTGATTGCAGACCTGCTGCCGTGGGGCCCGGCCATCACCATCCACCAAACGCCAGGCCATACGCTCGGGGGGGTGACTTACCAGGTGGGCGGCGACCTGTTTACCGGCGATACCCTGTTCAAGGAATCCATAGGGCGCACGGACCTGCCCGGAGGAGACATGCCGACATTGGCCGTATCCCTGGCTAAATTGGTGCGTCTGGGCGATGACCTGAATGTCTATCCCGGACACGGCGAATCAACGACGATCGGGCAGGAGAAAATGAACAACGGGTATATTCAGCAGCTGGTACCGGCGGAATTCCTGGGTGGCTGACCGCTCGAAATCGGCCCTCATGCTGGCCTTGGCTGACCGGGTGCTGCTGGCAGATGGGGCCATGGGCACCATGATTTACGAATCGGGGATATTCGTCAACCGCTGCTTCGATGAGCTCAATCTCGCCGAACCCAAACTCATTATCGATATTCACAAAAAATATCTTGATTCGGGCGCTGATATTATTGAGACCAACACGTTTGGCGCCAGCAGGTGCAAGCTCGAAAAATTTGGTCTGGAAGGGAAAGTTACCGAGATTAACCGCCTCGGGGCGGAGCACGCCCGCAGCGCGGTTGCCAGCCGTGAAGCATTTGTGGTCGGATCGGTGGGGCCGCTTGGGCGTGCCATCGTTGCCGACAAGGGCATTACGCCCGAGGAGGCCCACGACGCCTTCGCCGAGCAGATAGCCGCCCTGGTCGATGCCGGGGTGGACGCTCTGTTGCTGGAAACTTTCTCCCATCTGGGCGAAATGGCCATCGCGCTGGAGGCCGCCAGGGAAATCAGCCTCGATATCCCCATCATTGGCCAATTTACCTACGCCGATGAGACGAATGTTTTGGGTGGCGCTTCCATCGCCGAGACCGTCAGCGTGCTGGAGACCAAAGGGGCCGATGTGGCCGGAGTCAACTGCACGGTAGGGCCCCGGGTTCTGCTGGAAGTGGTGACGCAGCTGGTGGCGCTGTCGCAGCTGCCCGTCTCCGTGATGCCCAACGCAGGCCGCCCCGAATATGTGGATGGGCGCCTGTTCTACTTCGCCACACCGGACTATTTTGCCAAGTACGCCAAGCGGTTTGTCAACGCCGGCGCCCGGATCGTGGGCGGGTGCTGCGGCACGACACCCGAGCATATCCAGTCGATGGCCGGCGCCGTGCGGGCGCTGGGCGGCAGCCGGCAGCGGGCGATATCGGCAACGCCGGTGGAACAGGCAGAGGCGCTGGAGGAGATTCCCCTGGGGCAGCGGTCGCCCTTTGGAAAAAAATTGGCCGCGGGGCAGTTTGTGGTCAGCGTCGAGATCGATCCACCGAAAGGCCTCTCTCTTGAGAAGACCATTAAAGGGGGCCAACTGCTGAAGGCGGCTGGCGTCGATGTGGCCAATATCGCGGACGGTCCGCGAGCCACCGCCCGCATCTCGGCCCAGGCCATGGGTCTGATTCTGGAGCGGGAAGTCGGCATAGAAACGATTCTGCACACCTCGTGCCGCGACCGGAATCTACTCGGCCTGCAGTCGGACATGTTGGGCGCCTTCACCAGCGGATTCCGCAATTTATTGGCCATCACCGGAGATCCGCCCCTGATGGGAGATTACCCTTCGGCCACTGGCGTGTTCGATGTGGATGCCATTGGACTGGTGATTCTGCTGAAGCACCTCAATCGTGGACTCGACATGGGTGGCCGCAGTATGAAAGGACAGACGGCGTTTACCATTGGCGTGGCTGCCAACCCCGCCGCGCAGAATATGGAGCGGGAGATGGAGCGGCTCGAGCGTAAGGCTGAGGTGGGCGGAGAGTTCATCATGACGCAGCCCATCTACGATCACGATTTACTGCGCGAATTTTTAAGCCGGGTGAAGCCGCTTAAACTCCCGGTGCTGGTGGGCATATTGCCACTGGCCTCTTTTCGCAACGCCGAATTTCTGCATAATGAAGTGCCCGGCATGACCGTGCCGGATGACGTGCGCGAGCGCATGCGCAAGGCGGGTGAGAGCGGGCTGGAGGAAGGCATCGCTATTGCGCAGGAGATGTTGCTGGCCATGAAGGATACTGCGGCCGGAGTCTATGTCATGCCGCCCTTTAACCGTTTTTCTGTCGCCCTTAAGGTATTGGAACCGCTAGAGCTGCAACCTGTGGGCGCGGCGGTGTAAATTCTCCGCAGGAGATGATTATGGCCGACGCAACCACCCACCCCGCTGAAACCGTGCTCGCCTTTATGCGGCGTCAGGGGATCGAGCTCGAAAGCGGCCATATTGTGCTGGCGCTGTCTGGCGGACTCGATTCGGTCTGCCTGGCGCATCTGCTGGCGGACCTGCGCAAATCGCAAAAATTTGACCTGTCGCTGGCGCACGTCAATCATCATCTGCGGGCCGATAGCGATGTCGATGAGGCCTTCTGCACGGCGCTGGCGGCGCGCCTGCAGCTGCCCCTGAGCGTGACGCATCTCGATCCCCGAGCCAGGGGCCAGGCTTCGGTGGAAGCATGGGCGCGTGATCAGCGTTACGCCGCCCTGGAAAAGGTGGCCGATCAGCTGGGGGCCGACTGGATCGCCACGGCCCATCATGCCGATGATCAGGTGGAGACGGTATTGATGCGGCTGCAACAGGGGTCCTCACTGTTGACCCTCGCCGGCATCCGGCCGGTTAACGGTCGCGTGATCCGGCCGCTGCTGGAACTTTCCCGCGCACAAATTGCGAAGTGGGCCGCAGAGCGCCGCCTCCAATGGATCGAGGACCCCACCAACACCGATGTCCGGTTTCTGCGCAACTCCTTGCGCCACGGTTTGCTGAAAGATGCCGCGTTTGCCGAGGGGGGCATCCGCGAAACGCTGCTCAGACTCAGCCACTTGGCACAACGGTATGAGCGGCGCTGCGCTGATGCCAGTGCCTTTGTGGTCTCCGCAGCCGTTCCGGGAAGCGTAAAGGGATCATTTGCTTTACAGGGTGACTTGTGCCTATCATCGGACGGCGACGTAATGAAACTGGCCCTTAAGGCCCTGGCCCAGGCGCATATGAATCTGAGCACCAGCTTTGGGGACTCACATTGGCAGAGTTTCCGCCAATTTGTCAAGCATTCCTCGAGCGGCAAGGTTTTTGATCTGTCCAGAGGTATGAAAGCGTTGAAAAACCGGCAGGAGGTCGTTTTTTATCCAGCGGCCCTGGGAACCTCTGCCGCGCCGATGGTGTTAACGCCGGGCATCCATCGCTGGGGGGGACATGAGATTCGAGTGGACCGCTCTGTCCATAAAGGCTTGGCCCCGCAACCCTACAGCTTGCGTGCCAGGCGCAGTGGAGACAAAATCAGGACTCGGGGAGGCCATAACCGGCTGGTGAGCGATATCATGATGGATGCGAAATTGAGCGTATTGGATAAACGGCATTGGCCGGTGGTCGCAAGGCCTGGGGGCCGCGCCGTATGGGTGCCCGGACTGGGCGCGCAAGCCGATAAGCTTCAGGTCGACAGTTGGAGGATGCAGTGGCGACAGCTCAGCTCGATGGCATAAAAGTGCTCGGGGGTGGTCCGTTCGGCGGCCGCGATCTGGAGCTCATGATTACCCGCGACGCCATCCAGGATCGCGTGCGGGAGATGGCTGCGGAAATCTCCGGGCGTTACGCTGCCCGGGGCCCGATTATCATCGGTATCCTGAATGGATCGTTCATCTTCATGGCCGATCTGGTGCGGGCGCTGCAAATCCCGTTTGAAGTTGACTTTATCAAGCTCTCGTCATACGGCAGCGAAACCTCCTCCTCCGGCACCGTACGCCTGCTGAAGGATATCAGCGCTGACATTACCGGCCGGGATGTCATCGTCGTGGAAGATATTATTGACACCGGTCTAACCATTAACTTTCTGCGCCGCAGATTGGAAGAAGCGGGACCCACATCTGTTTCATTTGTGACCCTTTTGCTCAAGGATGACGTTGCCAAACTCGATTTCACCATTGACCATGTTGGCTTCAAAATCCCCAATCGGTATGTCGTAGGATATGGCCTGGATATCGACCAGCAAATGCGCGGTCTGGACGCCATCTACGCCCTGAAGGAGCAAGAATAATGCCTGCCGATCAAGGCCAGCAGGGCGACAAGCGCCCAAAAAACAAGCCGAGCCAGCCCAAAAGTGGCTCAAGAGCGAACGGCCGCAAGGGTAACGGCTCCCGGCCCACACCTCCCGCAGGAGGCGATGGCAACCAGCAGGCCAACTTCCAGATGGGCCGCGCCCTTAAAACCAGTCTGGGCTGGATAGCCATTGTGCTGGTCGCTTTCATGCTGGCGTCGGTTTTCTCTTCCGGGAGCCGGGCGAAACAGGCCAGCTTTACCGAGCTTGAGCAGTATATCGAAAACGACGATGTGGAGTCGGCCGTGATCACCGGATACAATTTCAAAGGCCGCTTCAGGACACCGCTGGAAGAGACCTCGCCGGCCGGCCAGACGCGCGTTTACACTGAGTTCATCACGGTTCTGCCGTACGTTGACAGCGACCTGGTGACCCAGTGGCAGGAGGCCGATTTGCGCTTCGAGTTCCGGGAAACCAATCCCGGTTGGTTCGACTATCTTTGGAGCGCCTGGCCGATACTGCTGCTGGTGGTGTTCTGGCTGTTTATCATGCGCCGGATGCAGGGCGGCGGCATGGGCGGACCGCCGGGGGGCATTTTCAATTTCGGCAAGAGCAAAGCCAAGCTGTTCACCTCCGACAAATCGAAGGTGACCTTTGACGATGTCGCTGGCGCGGACGAAGCCAAGCAGGAACTTCAGGAAATTATTGAATTTCTGAAGAACCCTGATAAGTTCACCAAATTGGGTGGGAAAATTCCCAAGGGGGCGCTGTTGCTGGGTCCTCCCGGAACGGGCAAGACGCTGCTGGCCAGAGCCGTTGCCGGTGAAGCCGACGTGCCCTATTTCAGCCTGTCGGGCGCCGATTTTGTGGAAATGTTTGTGGGTGTGGGCGCCAGTCGTGTCCGGGACCTGTTCGAACAGGCCAAGAAAGCGGCTCCAGCCATCATTTTCATCGATGAAATTGACGCCGTCGGGCGGCACCGGGGCGCCGGACTGGGTGGCGGCCACGATGAGCGCGAACAGACCCTGAACCAACTGCTGGTGGAGATGGACGGCTTCGAAACCGACACCTCGGTCATTTTGCTGGCCTCCACCAACAGGCCCGACGTCCTTGACAAGGCGTTGTTGCGGCCCGGCCGCTTCGACCGCCAGATCGTCGTCGATATTCCGGGCATGAAAGGCCGTGAGGGCATACTCCGGGTGCATACCAAAAATATCCCCCTGGAGAAGGATGTCGACCTGTCAGTGCTGGCACGGGCCACGCCGGGGCTGGTCGGCGCTGACCTGGCCAACCTGGTGAACGAGGCGGCCCTGCTCGCCGCCCGCAAGGATCACAAGAAAGTTTCCGTGGAGGACATTGAGGATGCCAAAGACAAGGTGATGCTGGGGGTCGAGCGCAAGAGCCTGATCCTGACGGATGAAGAAAAGAGAACCACCGCATTTCATGAGGCGGGCCACGCTCTGGTCGCCTACCATACCAAAGGGGCCGATCCCCTGCACAAGATTACCATCATCCCCCGGGGCCAGGCCTTGGGGCTTACGGCGCAGCTGCCTATAGATGACAAGCACAGTTACTCGCGGACCTATATTGAGGGCCGCCTGGCGATTCTCATGGGAGGGCGCACGTCAGAGGAGCTGATCTTCAACGATTTGACAACCGGCGCCGCGAACGATCTGGAATTGGCCACTGACCTGGCGCGCCGCATGGTGGTCGAATGGGGCATGAGCGACAAAGTGGGACCAGCCACTTTGGGCAAATCCGATCAGGAGCTCTTCCTGGGCCGGGAAATCCAGCAGCATAAGGGCATCAGCGAATATACCGCCAGGCTCATTGATGATGAGGTGCGCCATATTCTGAAAGCGGCACAAGGGCGGGCCGGGAAAATTCTGAACGGCAGACGCAAAGAGCTCGATATGCTGGGGGAGGCTCTTCTTGAGCACGAAACCATTCACGGCGAGGACCTTCCCCGTCTCTTCGCGGGCCAACCGCTCGAGCGGGTAGGCGCCAACGGCAAGGCAGGCGGGAAAGGGAAAAAATCGAAGCCGAAAAAGAAAGCGGTCGTCAAAGCCCCCAGGAAATCTTCGAAAATTTCGGCCAGCGCCAAGCCAAAAAAGTAACGAGCCACGATGCCCCTCAGGGAAATCATCACAGATTCTACTGAGGAGCTGGCCGCCGAGCTGGCCTCCATGGATATCGATCCCGGCGGTGTCGGCATCATGACCTCCAAGGCGTTCAGCCACCGGATCAGGGTGCGCAAGCTTAAATCGCCTGCGGCCAACATCCTCAAGCAGGAAATGCTCTCCGTCGGCGGCGATTGTGCCACCAGCCGCACCGTCATTTTAGGTGACGAAACGCCCCAGGATGTCCTGATGATGGGTACCCGCCGCCAGCTGGCCGCGGTCGCGAAAAAACTCAAGAGCCAACCGTTCGGCCTGAAGAAGCTGGCCTCCGAGATCGCGCTGTTCCTCAGCCGCACAGGCAAAGGTGAGGCGGCGGGCCGGGAGACCTTGACCGCCATTGTTGCAGGCGCGCCGCTACCGCTGCTCATGGGCATTGTCAATGTCACCCAAGACTCCTTTTCCGACGGCGGTCAGTTTGTCGCGCCGGAAGCTGCCGTCGCCCACGCCCTGGAGCTGGAAAAGCAGGGGGCTGACATTCTCGACATCGGCGGCGAATCGACGCGTCCCGGTTCGGAGCCCATGCCCGCGGAGCAGGAATCGGGCCGCATCGTGCCAGTAATTACCGAACTGGCCGCGAAGGCCGCGGCGCCCATCTCCATTGACACCATGAAATCTCCCGTAGCCGCAGCGGCCCTGGACGCCGGAGCCCGCGTGGTGAATGATGTCAGCGCCGGGCGGTTTGACGGGGAGATGTTTGCGCTGGTTGCCGACCGGGGTTGCCCCCTGATCCTGATGCACATGCTGGGGCAGCCGAAAACGATGCAGGACCAGCCCCACTATGATAACTTGATGGATGAGTTGCACCGTTTTTTTGAGGATCGACTCTCCGCCGCGGTGAAGGCTGGCATCAGCGAGAGCCAGCTGATTATCGATCCGGGCATCGGATTCGGCAAAAGCATGATCCACAACTATATCATTTTAAATCGTCTGCGCGAGCTGCTCAGCTTCGGGCGGCCTGTGCTGGTGGGGGTTTCACGCAAATCGCTGCTTAAAAATAAGCTGGGAGAGTCGCCTGCCGACAGGCTGGAGGAAACCATTACCGCACAGACCGTGGCCGTCATGAACGGCGCCACCGTGTTGCGGGTGCATGAGGTGCTGCCGGCGGTCAAGTCGCGTGCCATCCTGCAGCGAACTTTGGGCACTCCATGAAGCTGGAACTGTTTAAAATCGGCTTTATCCCCATCTCCCTGTTCGACATCATCGACATTCTGCTCGTCTCATGGATATTTTATACGCTCTACCGCTATTTCCAGAACACCCGCGCAGGTCAGATGCTGGTGGGCATCATCATCATTCTCGTGGTCTCGCTCATCGCCCGATTGCTGAACATGAGCGCCCTCTCCTGGCTCATGCGGCAGCTGCAGACGGTGATGGTAGTGGCTTTCGTGATCCTGTTCCAACCGGAGCTGCGCAGGCTGCTGGTCTATATTGGGCAGACCCCGGTCATTCGCGGACTGTTCCGGGTAACGGGCAATCGCACCATTGATGCCGTGGTGGGCGCGGCGTTCTCTCTTTCGGACCACAGGTGGGGCGGTCTCATTGTGCTGCAGCGCGACTCAGGGCTGCGCTCATATAAGGATCGGGGAACGGCGATCAGGGCCGAGGTGAGCCTGGAGCTGCTCGTCTCCATTTTCAACCCCACGTCCCCTTTGCACGACGGCGCGGTCATTATCCAAAATGATGTGCTGGAGGCGGCGCAATGCATCCTGCCGCTCTCGGAGAGCGAAACGCTCGATCCCGAAATGGGCACCCGCCACCGGGCCGCGCTGGGCCTCACGGAGGAGTCGGACGCCCTGGTGGTGGTGGTGTCGGAGGAGAAGGGCCAGATTTCCCTGGCCATCGATGGGCAGCTCCACGTCAGTCTGGATGAAGCCGACCTGCGGGGCCTGCTCAACAAGTTTGTCTTTGTCGGCAGCGGCGAATAGACCGGGCTGCCCGGACCCCGCGCCCAGAGACCACCGGGTCTGATTCAACTACCTTTTGTCACCCTGCCAGATGCAAATTCCGCCCTGTTGGGTTACGCCTGCCGTCGCTCTGTCAGCGCCGGCATAGTTATGGGATCGACCATGGCCGCCGTTGAGCAAAGTACCGCTAAAAATCTCGAAACCTTCCGCGAGCAGCTGCAGGCGTCAGAGGACCGCTACAGCGAATTGTGGAGGTATCTTTGACCTCGATCGGTTGCGCACTGAACTAACCGCCCTGCAGGAAACCACGGCCCGGTCCGGCTTCTGGGACAATCAATCGACCGCCCAAAAGATCCTTAAAAAGATCAGCGGGCGCGAGAAAGAAATTGCCATGTGGGAGCGCCTGGGCAATCTTCACGATGAAGCGCAGCTGCACCTCGAGCTGCTCCTTGAAGAGCGGGGCACCGAAGTGGACAGCGAGGCCGGGGCAGCGCTGGCCAATTATATCGCCACCCTCGACGCCGCTGAAGTACGGCACCTGCTCAGCGGCCCCGATGACAACAAAGATGCCATCCTCACCATCCATCCGGGCGCTGGGGGCACCGAATCCCAGGATTGGGCGGAGATGCTGCTGCGCATGTACCAGCGCTGGCTGGAGCAGGAAGGTTACGAGGCGGAAATCCTCGATCTGCAGCCAGGCGATGAAGCGGGCATCAAGGACGTCACTGTGGAAGTGAAGGGCGAACGGGCCTACGGCTACTTAAAGGCCGAGGCGGGGGTCCACCGGCTGGTGCGCATCTCTCCGTTTGATTCCAACGCCCGCCGGCACACCTCCTTCGCGGGCGTGTTTGTCTATCCCGCCGTTGAGGATGAGGTGGAGATTGAGATAGACGACAAAGATTTGCGTATCGACACCTACCGGGCCAGTGGCGCCGGGGGACAGCATGTGAACAAGACCGATTCCGCCGTGCGCATCACCCATCTGCCCACCGGCATTGTGGCGCAGTGCCAGAACGAGCGCAGCCAGACGAAAAATCGCCATACGGCGATGAAGATCCTTAAATCGCGACTGTATGACCTGCGCAAAAGCGAACAGGACGCCGAAAAGCAAAAGTTGGAAAAGACCAAGAAAGATGCCGCCTGGGGCAGCCAGATCAGATCGTATGTCTTTCAGCCTTATACGATGGTGAAGGATCACCGCACCGGCGAGGAAACGGGCAACGTTCAGGCGGTCATGGATGGCGACCTGAACCGGTTCATTCGCGCCTATCTGCTGAAAAACGCCGGCCTGGGCGCGCCCCGAGGGGGGCCGGACTAGCGATGGCACAGCCGCAGCGGACACTCAATGAGATCCGCCAGCAGCGCCGGGAAAAACTCGATGAGCTGCGGGCGCGGGGATTTGACCCCTACCCCTACCACTTCAAGGTGACCCACCGCAGCGGTGATCTGCTATCCCTGGACGATGACAAGTTCCCGGAAGATGTCTCCATCGCCGGCCGCGTGGTCTCCCTGCGGCGTATGGGCAAGGCCAGTTTTGCCCATCTGCAGGACGCTGAAGGCCGCCAGCAGATTTACCTCAAGCGGGACCATGTGGGTGAGGAGGCTTACGTCGAGCTGTTTGGCCGCGTCGACCTGGGCGATTTTCTGGGCGTGCGCGGGAGAGTCTTCCGCACCCGCACGGGCGAAATAACCGTGGAGGCCCGGAGTGTGACTCTGCTGGCCAAGAGCCTGCGGCCGTTGCCGAACCTGAAGGAGAAGGACGGCGATGTGTTCGATCCTTTTGAGGACAAGGAAAACCGATACCGCCGCCGCTACCTCGACCTCATTGCCAACCCCGGCGTGAAAGATGTTTTCATCCAGCGGGCGGCCATCATCAAAAGCCTGCGCGAAGGCCTCGACCGCCAAGGTTATGTGGAGGTTGAAACTCCGGCGCTCCAGCCGCTGTATGGGGGCGCCTCGGCCAGGCCGTTCACCACGCACCATAACTCTCTCGACCAGACCCTCTATCTGCGCATTGCCGATGAGCTCTACCTCAAGCGGCTGATTATCGGCGGCTTCGAAAAAGTGTACGAACTGGCCAAGGACTTCCGCAATGAAGGCATGGACCGCTCCCATAATCCGGAATTCACCATGCTTGAGTTTTACGAAGCCTATGCCGACTACAACCGCATGCTCGAGCTTACCGAGTCGCTGATCCGGGGCGTGGCATCGGATATCGGCGTTGAGACAGTCACTTTTCAAGGCCACGACATCGATCTGCGGGAGCCGTTCGCCCGCGATACGTACTGGAACCTGCTCAACCGCCACGCAGGAACCGATGTCTCTCAGGTTACGGATACGGGCCAGCTCTATGCGTTGGCCCAGGCCCAGGGCCGCTCCCTGCCGCCCGATCTCAATTTCGGGCAGCTGCTCGATAAACTTTTCAGTCTGATCGTCGAGCCGCACCTGGTGCAGCCGGTGTTTGTCATGGACCACCCCAAGGCCCTTTCGCCCCTGGCAAAAACGCATCGCGGCGGGGACGTTGCGCTGGTGGAGCGCTTTGAGCTCTTTATCGCCGGCATGGAGTTTGCCAACGCCTTCAGCGAGCTCAACGATCCCCTTGACCAGCGCGAACGGCTGGAGGCTCAGGCGGGGCTCCGCTCGGCGGGGGACGAGGAAGCGCAGGGCCTGGATGAGGATTTCCTGGAAGCGATGGAGTTTGGCATGCCGCCCACAGGCGGCGTCGGCATCGGCGTCGACCGGCTGGTGATGCTGCTGACCGGACAGGACTCCATCAAGGACGTGATCCTCTTTCCCGCCATGCGGCCCAAGGCGCCGTGACCCCCGAGCGCTTCATTGCCCGGCGCTACCTCCGCGCCAAGCACGAGTACGGCTTCATATCCTTCATCGGTTATCTGGGCATGCTCGGCCTGGCCCTCGGCGTGGCGGCGTTAATTTTAACATTCAGTATCATGCGTGGCTTCAGGAATGAAGTGGAGCGCAAGCTGGCCAGCCTCGACGGTCATGTGCGCATCGCCAATGTCGCCGGAAGCTCGGCGACCCTTCCGGACAGTCTGCTCGCGGCCATCGCCAGGCGGCCCGAAGTCGCCGGGGTGACTCCGTTTCTGGCCCGGCACGCCCTCGGGCGCAATGGGCAGCGGTCCGATGGGATGCTGCTGCTGGGCATGGAGTGGGAGCAGCTGGGCGCGGCCCTCAAGATTGATGACTACCTGACTGCGGGGGAGGTGCCGGCCGCCGGGCAGCGGCGGCGGATCATTTTAGGGGCCAAACTGGCGCAGTCGCTGCGGGTTGTGCCGGGGGACCGCCTGCACCTGTTCGACATCACTTACCTGCTGGGTAAGCAGGGGTTGCGCGGCGGCGCGTATACCGTGGCCGGCATCTACCGCTCCGGGATGGTGGAGTACGACCAGCAGCTGGCCTTTGTCTCCTTAAGCGACGCCCAGGAACTGTTTGACCTGCCGGGCCAACCCGCCAACGCCATCATCACCCTGACCCACAAGGATTTGGCCGACGCTTTTGCCGCCCGGCTGGGGGATGACATCGGTTACCCCTATTTTCTGACCACCTGGGGTGAGCGGCATGCCAACCTGTTCGCCTGGCTCAGCGGCCAGCAGATGCCCATCCTCATCGTCTTCGGCTTCATCGCGTTTGTGGCGCTGATCAACATACTCAGCATGCTGAGCCTGGTCGTTATCGAGAAAGTGCGTGACATCGGCATCCTGCGCAGCATCGGTTTCAGCCGGCTGCAGATCCGGAAAATTTTCCTCTATCAGGGCGGCATGGTTGGCCTGGCGGGATCTGTTGGCGGCGTGGCGCTGGCCATCGTGCTGGGCCTGCTGCAGAACCGCTATCACTTCATTGCCCTGGATGCCGATATCTACTTCATGGACTATCTGCCGGTGCTGTGGACCTGGCAGGCGCTCGTGGGCATCCCCTTATTGGCGCTGCTGCTCTCCCTCGGGGCGGCCATCATGCCCTCACGCAAGGCGTCGGCCATATTGCCCGCTGAGGCGCTGAGATATGAATAACTCCTGGCGGCTGGCAGGCAGGCTGCTCATGTGGCGGCAGGACAGCAGGCGCCTCAACTGGAGCGCCCTGCTTTCGGCAGCGGGCATCGCCATCGGCACCGCAGTGCTGATCCTTTCACTCTCCGTCCTTAACGGCTTCCAGACCGATGTCGAAGAGAGCCTGCACCGCTTTGAAGGCCACGGCGTGCTCTGGCCCCTGGTTGGCCAGCCCGATCTGGAGGCCACGCGGGAACTGCTCAGGCAGGCCGGCATCGCAAGCCAGCCGTATGCCCAGCGGAAGCTCGTGCTGCAATCGGGCGATGACTATCGTCTGGTCACGGCGCGCATCGTGCCCAACCTGGACAGCCTCAGGCGCCGGCTGGGCCCGGCCGTTCTGACCCCTGTGCCGTATCCTGGCAATGGCGAAAAAGTGCTGGTCGGATCCCTGCTGGCCAGCAAGCTCTCCCTCTATCCCGGAGATCGCGTTCGCCTGTTGTCCCCGCTGGACATCTCGCTATCCAGTTTGGCCCCGCCTGAAGTGGAGGGCATCATCGAATCCATTTTCGAAGTGGGGCTGCTCGATTTCGATGAGTCGTATCTGTTCATCAACTTTGCCACCGCCCGGCGGCTCATGCCCCGCATCGACCAGATGAGTTCGTTGGCCCTGACCGCGGAGCCGCCGCCGGGGAAGATCGAGTCTATTTTGGCGATGGACGAGTGGCAACTGACCACCTGGCGCACGGAGCATCGGGAGCTCATCGCCGCCATGGAGCTGGAAAAAATCGGCAGCGCTATCGTGCTGTTCCTGATTATTCTGGTCGCTTCATTCAATGCCACCAGCACCATGGTGATGACCGTCATGGAGAAAGTCAGGCAGATCGGGATATTGCGCTCCCTGGGCGCCAGCAAGAAGTACGTGGTGGGCCTGTTTCTCAGGCAGGGTCTGCTGGTGGGGCTCGTGGGTGTCGCCATAGGGACTGTCACCGGTGTCGGCATCGCCTGGCTGCAGATGGCCACCGGCATGATTCCCGGCCCCGGCAGGGCCTATCTGGATGGACTGCCCATGCGCTTGCAGGCGGCCGATGTGGCGCTGGTCATTTCAGGAACGCTGCTGCTGACGCTGATCTCGGCCTGGTATCCTGCCCGCTATGCTGCCGGAATCCAGCCGGGCCAGGCGGTCAACTACCTGAAGTAAGCGGCTGTCATGCAAATCCTGAAAGCAACTGGTATCCACAAAAGTTTTCCCATTGGCAATGGGCGGCTGGAAATTCTCAAAGGCGTATCGCTGGACATTGAGCAGGGGCAGATTGTGGCTCTGACAGGGCCATCCGGGAGCGGTAAATCGACGCTGCTGAATATTCTGG
This sequence comes from Fidelibacterota bacterium, assembly GCA_004124875.1. Taxonomy (GTDB): domain Bacteria; phylum Fidelibacterota; class Marinisomatia; order SCGC-AAA003-L08; family TS1B11; genus TS1B11. Next base: position 184,060 of record SCKJ01000004.1, read on the forward strand.
GCACACTCGACACGCCGGACAAGGGCGAAATAAAATTACTGGAACAGTCGGTGGCGCAGTGGAGTGATGAGCGCCTATCTCGATTCCGCAATGAAAATATCGGATTTGTGTTCCAGTTTCACCATCTGCTGCCCGAACTTACTCTGTGGGAAAATTTGACCCTGCCCACGCAACTTGGGGGGGCCAAGGAGGGTCGAGTAGATTTGGAGCGGCTCCTTGATCTTACCGGTCTACAGGACCGCCGCGGTCACTATCCCCATCAGCTCTCTGGCGGGGAGCGGCAACGAGTCGCCGTAATCAGGGCGCTGGCGAACGGGCCTGGCATCATCTTTGCGGATGAACCTACCGGCAACCTTGATGTGGATAACGGCGTAAAATTAATGGAACTGATCATGGATCTCAGGGACAAGCAGGGCCAGACCTTTCTCATCGCGACGCACAGCGAGGAGTTGGCCCAAAGCGCTGACCGGCGGCTGTTCCTGAATGATGGCGTGATTCAAGACACATAATGAAGTGTGGTGGTTGCCGGGAGTTAACCGAGGGGCTAAATTCGGAACATCGGGATTGATCACGATATGAAAGAAAACTTCTCCAAACGAGTCCAGAACATTTTAAAAAACGCCAAGGAGGAAGCGATCCGCCTGGGGCACAGCTATGTCGGTTCCGAGCACCTGCTGCTGGGCATTCTGAAGGAAGGCAACGGCCGGGCGTTCGAAATTCTCTCGGGTCTGGTGGGCGACACACACGAGCTGCAGACCGAGATAGAAGAACTTGTGCGTTCCTCCGGCGGCACCATGACGCTGGGACATCTGCCGCTGACGCGCCGCGCGGAGCGGATTCTGCGGACCACCTTTACCGAGGCCAAGGGCTTCAACGAGGAGGTCGGCGACGATATCCACCTGTTGCTGGCGCTGGTGAAGGAGACCGAAGGCGTTGCCAGCGAAGTGCTCAACCGTTTCGGCATCGATTACACCACCATTAAGCAGAAACATTCGGCCCAGATTTCTGCCATGGCATCGAGCAAACCGAGCGGCCGCAAAGCAAAAAAATCGAGCACTCCCACTCTCGACCATTTCAGCCGCGACATTACCGCACTGGCCGCCGATGGAAGCCTCGACCCGGTCATTGGCCGCGAGATGGAAATTGAGCGCGTGGCACAGATTTTGGCCCGCCGCAAGAAAAATAATCCGGTCCTCATCGGCGAACCTGGCGTGGGCAAAACGGCCATTGTCGAAGGACTGGCCAGCCGCATTCTCGACCGCACCGTCCCCCGGGTCCTTTATGGGCACCGGGTGTTGGCCCTCGACCTGGGCTCTTTAGTGGCCGGCACCAAGTACAGGGGCCAGTTCGAAGAGCGGCTGAAGGCGCTGATGACGGAGCTGGAAACGGCCAAGGACGTCATCGTATTTATTGACGAGCTGCATACCCTGGTAGGCGCAGGCAGCGCCAGCGGATCGCTCGATGCGGCCAACATGTTCAAGCCGGCCCTCTCGCGTGGAGAGATACAGGTGATTGGCGCGACGACGCTCGATGAGTATCGCCGCCACATTGAAAAGGACGGCGCCCTGGAGCGCAGGTTCCAGAAGGTGGTGGTTGCCGAACCCAGCAGCGAAGATTCCCTCAAAATATTGCATGGCCTCAAAGAGCGCTATGAAATTCACCATCATGTCCGCTACACGGATGAGGCTATCGTTGCCTGTGTGGAGATGAGCGGGCGTTACATCACGGACAAATTTATGCCGGACAAGGCCATTGACGTCCTGGATGAGGCCGGCGCACGCATCCACATCAATAACCTCGTCGTGCCACAGGAGCTGGTCGACCTTGAAAATGAGGTGGAGGAAATTCGCAGCCGGAAAGAGGCCGTCGTGAGCGCCCAGGACTTTGAAGAGGCGGCCAAACTGCGTGATAAAGAGCGCCACATCCTGGAGCAGGTGGAGCACTATCAGCGGGAATGGGAAAATGAGGATCAGGACACCTGGCCCGAGGTCAACGACAACGATGTTGCAGACACTGTAGCCATGATGACCGGCATTCCGGTAAACAAGGTGGCCGAGAAGGAGATGGACCGGCTGCTGCATATTGAGGATGTGCTGAAAGAGAAGATCATCGGCCAGGATGAAGCCATCGATAAGCTCAGCAAAGCCATTCAGCGGGCCCGCACCGGTATGAAGAATCCGGCCCATCCCATCGGCTCGTTCCTCTTCCTCGGGCCCACGGGGGTGGGCAAAACGGAGCTGGCGCGGGTCCTTGCCACCCATCTGTTTTCCGGCAGCAACTCGCTGGTGCGTTTTGACATGTCGGAGTACATGGAACGGTTCAACATTTCGAAGCTGGTGGGAGCGCCCCCCGGCTATGTGGGCTATGAAGAGGGCGGGGAGTTAACCGAGCGCGTCCGGCGCAACCCGTTTACCGTGGTCCTGTTCGATGAAATCGAAAAAGCGCATCCCGACATTTTCAACATTCTGTTGCAGATCCTCGATGAGGGAACCCTGACTGACTCTCTCGGCCGGAGAGTCGATTTCCGTAACGCCGTCATCATCATGACTTCCAACCTGGGGACCCGAGGCATGGAATCCGGTGGTTACGGGTTTGGCCGCTCTGATGAGCCCAATGATCAAAATATCCGCACTGAACTGCTGGGCGAGGTCAAGCAGCTGTTCAATCCCGAGTTCCTGAACCGCCTGGACGATACGATCATCTTCAATGCTCTGAAGAAAGAGCATTTGATGGCCATTGTCGAACTGCAGCTGTTGGACCTTAAAAAGAACCTGGCCAGCAAAAATGTGACTTACAGCATCACCAAGGCGGCGCGGGAGCGGATCATCGATGAAGGCTATGATAAAGCATACGGCGCAAGACCGATGCGCCGGGTGATTCAAAGCCGGATCGAAAACGAAATTGCCGAAAAATTCCTCCGGCGCGAATTTCGCGAAGGGGGGCACATCCAGATTTCCGCCCGCGGCAAGAACCTGGTATTCACGCAGAAATTCAAAAAATCTGACCTCCCGCTCCCCGAAGAGACTGAATAGACAGACCGGCGGCCCTCTGCCGCTCCTTCCAAATCTGGACATATTGGCGTATTAGTATGTCATTATGGCGTAATATCCTCTCAGGCACTATTCTTGTATTTTGATTGAGTAGCGAAAAATATATTTGGAGGTTATGAAAATGGGAAAAATTATAGGCATCGACCTGGGCACCACCAACTCCTGCGTGGCAGTTATGGAAGGTGGTTCTCCGGTCGTGATTCAAAACAGCGAGGGCGGCCGTACCACGCCGTCCATGGTGGCGTTCACCAGCGAGAACGACCGGCTGATAGGTCAGCCTGCCAAGCGTCAGGCGGTGACCAACCCGGAAAACACTGTTTTTTCGATTAAGCGGTTCATGGGCAGAACCTACAACGAAGTGAGCAAGAATACTGCGGATGTGTCGTTTAAGGTGGTGAAGGGGAAAAAAGGCGCCGTGGCCGTGGAAGTGGGTGACAAAACCTACACTCCGCCGGAGCTGAGCGCCATGATATTGCAGAAAATTCGCCAGTATGCCGAGGACTATTTGGGCACCAAAGTGACCGATGCCGTCATTACGGTACCGGCCTATTTTAACGACGCGCAGCGGCAGGCAACCAAGGACGCCGGCAAAATTGCCGGCCTGAATGTTCGCCGCATCATCAACGAACCGACGGCGGCGGCGCTGGCATATGGCCTCGATAAAAAGAAAGACGAGATGATCGCCGTTTTTGATTTTGGCGGCGGCACGTTCGATATCTCCATACTGGAGCTGGGCGATGGCGTTTTTGAAGTGAAGTCGACCAATGGCGACACCCGCCTTGGAGGCGATGACATCGACCAGCTGATCATCGACTGGATGGCAGGCGAGTTCAAGTCTACCGATGGCGTTGATCTGCGGAAAGATCCCATGGCTCTGCAACGGCTCAGGGAAGCGGCTGAAAAAGCGAAAATCGAACTTTCCAGCGCCCTGCAGACCGACATCAACCTGCCCTTTGTCACGGCGGATGCTGCGGGACCGAAACATTTGAACCTGCAGTTTACCCGCGCCAAGTTTGAAAGTCTGGCAGCCGATCTGTTTGAACGCCTACGCCAGCCGTGCCTGAAAGCGCTTGAAGACGCCGGCCATTCGGCGGCGGATATTGATGAGGTGATCCTTGTCGGTGGCAGCACCCGGATTCCCAGAGTGCAGCAACTGGTGGCGGAACTGTTTGGCAAGGAGCCGCACAAAGGGGTCAACCCCGATGAAGTGGTTGCCGTTGGCGCCGCCATTCAAGGTGGCGTGCTGGGCGGTGATGTGGAGGATGTGCTCCTGCTGGACGTGACCCCGCTTACCTTGGGCATCGAAACTCTCGGCGGCGTGATGACGCAGCTCATCGACGCGAACACGACCATTCCCACGAAGAAGAGCCAGATTTTCTCGACGGCATCTGAAAATCAGCCGTCGGTGGAAATCCATGTGCTGCAGGGAGAGCGTTCCATGGCGGTGGACAACAAGACCATCGGACGCTTCCATCTGGATGGGATACCGCCGGCGCCTCGTGGCGTGCCGCAGGTGGAAGTCTCCTTCGACATCGATGCCAACGGCATATTGCACGTGTCGGCCAAGGACAAGGCCACGGCTAAAGAGCAATCCATTCGCATTGAGGCCTCCAGCGGTCTCACCGATGAGGAGATAGAAAAAATGCGTTCCGACGCGCTGTCCCACGAAGGGGAAGACAAGAAAAAGCGCGAGGAGGTCGAGCTGCACAACAGTGCGGACCAGCTCATTCATCAGACGGAAATCCAGACCAAAGAGTTTATGGACAAACTTTCCGATGAGGATAAGGAACGGCTTGATGCTGCTGTCGGCAAACTGAAAGAAGCCAACGGCGGCACCGATACGAAGGCCATTCAGGGTGCCATCGATGCGGTGAATAAAATCTGGTCGGAGCTGGCAACCAAGATGTATGACGAAACCAAGGGCGCTCCCTCCCCGGGTGATGGCGGTGACGCCAAAGGCGATGACGGCGAGATTGAAGACGCTGACTTCGAAGTTGTGGAGGACGACAAAAAATAAGCCCTGCCAGTCATAAGTGACTCAAAACGGGCGAATCTGATTCGCCCGTTTTCATTTGTGGAACAGTACCGGTACATCGTATTATAACTTGGGTAATTATGAGAACTAAAAATCTACGATGGTTAGCAGAATGAGGCTACTGCGACAGGGCATGAAGGTTCTGGGCAAGGCCCTTGTTGTGCTTGTGGTGGCGGCATTTTCCATTGTGCTGTTCTCACCCAATGTAATCGCCCGCTATCTGCAGGCCCTGGCCAATCGGGTCTATTTAAACCCCATCGGCTACAGGCTCTCATTTGAAGGGTTTAAAGGCGATATTTTGGGCACGATGGAATTTGCCTCCATTGCCGTTGTGGCTCGCGATGGCCGCGCTGCGTTTGAGGCCCGTAACGCCAGTCTCAATATTGACCTGCTGCGTCTCATTCAATGCGACCTCAAGTTCGGCAACATATTCATCGATTCACTGCATGCTCGCTTGCCCGCCAGCAGCGGCGAGGCCGCGGACAGGATACCGCTGGAAAATTTCCCCTGGGTATCCATTGACAATTTGAACATTGGCAGCCTGGTTCTCGAAACCACGGAAGGAACATTGTGGGCGCGAATTAATGGCGGTGTCGATTTAACGGACCAGCTGCGCTTGGATGACGGCAGTATTGAGTTCGTCTACGGGGCCGGCTCCGACACGGTGAAAGTTAAAGCGAGCCGACTTCTCTTCGATGGATCCGTTCTTAAAATCCGGGCTGGGGGAGCCAGTTATCAAGGTCACCAGGTGGTGCTGGACGGCTCGATAAAATTACTCCCGGAAATTGAATTTGACCTAAAGATCGCATCGGGCCCCATCAGCGGCTTGGCGTTGCTCCCTGAGTGGTTGAGGATTGATGGTATTAAAGGAGCGGTCCAGGGGACCCCTGATGAAATATTGCTCGATCTGGCTCTGCAGGCCTTCATTGCGGGCCGGGCTTTGGACCTCGCTGAAGGTCGCATTGTGATCGAGCCAGACCGCATCAAACTGGGGCAGGTGGTCCTTGCCCTCGGCAGTGAAAAAATTATCGCGTCAGGTGAGTTGGGTCTGGATGGCTCGGGCATCCTGATGGCGCATTCCAGTCACGTAAATCCGGCCCATTTCGCTCCGCTTTTTCCAGAGCTGATATTGGACGGATCGCTGACTATCGAGTCGTTCGCCGGGAAAAATCCGATGGATACCTTGAGCATTGAGCTGGATCTGAATTCAATCTCGTACCTGGATCAGCAGGTGGCGGCGACCAGCGGAAAGCTGTGGAAGTATGGCGATCAATGGCGTATTTCCGACACCTTGAAAATCGAGCTCGCGGGCGCGGATATTGAGCTGTGGGGCCAGTATGACGGCGACCGGGGCCTGCTCGATTTGGAGGTTTTCCTGCATACCGACAGTCTCGGGCTGTTGATGGAGAGATTTGATCTGCCGCTCGTTTCGGGGATTGCCAGCGGACAGATGTGGGTAAGCGGACATCGGGATGCCCCCACCTTCACGGGCGCCATGACCCTCTCCAGTACAGTCTATGCCGGTTTAAGCGCCGGTCAGGGATTTGTACAGTTCGTGGTAGACAGCGCCACCATCCGCCCCAGAGGCTTTCTGCAGGCGTCCATGGGTGATATCGATCTCAGAGGGATTGAGGTGGAAGGGGCTGAGTTGGAACTGATTTTTGCGGGCGACACGGTGGGAGCCAAATATCTGCGGCTGTATCAGGGCTTTGATCGCCTGGCGACCAGCGGTTATGTCATTTTGGGCTCGCCCTTTGAGATCGTGCTCGACACCTTGTCTCTCACCCGGAACACCGAATCGCTCGTGAGTGGTCCGCTTGTGCTCCAGGCTTCGGAAAGTGGCGTCGTCGAATTGAGCCACAGCGTTTCCATCGCCGGGGGGACGGTCGCGCTGACGGGTGAAGTGACCAGCGCCGGGGACCTGCGCATCCATTGGGAGGCCAATCAGGTGGACCTGGAGAGGGTCTACCGGCTGCTGGACCGGCCCGCCGCCAACAGGGGAATTCTGACATCCACCGGCGAGCTGAGCAAGTGGGACAACAAGTTATCCTATAGCGGACGTCTCCAGGTGTCTGAAGGCGCCTTTGGTACGGTGCCGTTTAAAAGTGTCGCGTCCCATTTTGCCCTGAAAAGCCGCACACTGGTCATCGACACCCTTCGCTGGGAAGGATATGAAGGGAGTTGGCAGACCGCAGGGACGTTCCATTACCGCGAAGAGCCGGAGGCGTGGAGTGGTTTGGGCGCGGTTGATCATATGTCGCTGGAGGGCAGATTCGACCAGTATGAGATCAACGAGTGGCAGACTATTCTGCCGTGGACCCTGGAAACCAGGGGCCTTCTGTCAGGCAGCTTCACGGCCAGCGGGTTGCCCCTGACGCCGCGCTACGTGGCGGACTTGATCCTGACGGCGCCGCAGTTCGACCTCATCCGGGGGCAGCGGCTGTCGGTGCACCTGGAGTATGAGGACAATGTTTTGCGCTTCAAGGACCTGGCTATGCGCACCGATGGAGGAAACTATACAGGCGGAGGCACCATGCCTGTCGAGCTCAGCCCGGTTGCTGAGGCAATGACCGTGCTGGCTGATGAGCCGGTGGACCTGCTGTTCAAGGGCGCCAGCACTCAACTGGAGTTTATCACCCCCTATTTTGATCAGATCGATCTGTTAAAAGGTGACTACCGGATGGAATTGGCTCTGGGCGGCACCTTTAACCAGCTGATTCGCAACGGTTGGATGGAGGCGCGTAACGGCACCATAGAGCTGCTCCCCATGGAAAATCCGGTGACCAACCTCGAGGGCCGGGCCATCCTGAGCGATAACATCCTGACCATTGCCAATCTCACGGCCAAAACGCCCAAGTTCCGCGATTCAGATGTCATTGGCGTGGTCAGCGCGCTGATCGGCAGGCTGGGCAGGAACGGTGGAAATGCTGAAGACCTGTCGCATATTGAGGTGACGGGATCGCTGGACATGACGGAATTTTTCAGCCCTGTGCTCGATCTGCAGCTGACGGGCGAGCAGGTTTACTTCGCCTCGCCACTGCGGGAGATCGAGGCCATCGGGTCAGCCCGGTTCACCATCACGGGCAAGGACACGATTGCTGTGGAGGGTACTTTCATTCCCGATCCGGGTGATCTGGCCATCAAGAGCGAGCTGACCGGACCCGAAAGTTACGCCCCGCCGGAAGACGAGAGCGGGGTCCTGTTCATGTACAACATTCGCGTGCCGTTTTACGGCGGGGCGGTGGTGCGCAACAGTGAAATCGACGTTGAAATTGAAGGCGAGATTACCCTCACGGCGGTAGGCAGTGAGGAGTTTCGCTATGCCGGCAACGTGGAGATAGTTAGCGGCGGCTTCGATTTTAACGGATACAATTTCAGTGTGCTGGAAGGGTCGGTGCAGTTTGAGCCCTCCGAGTTCAATCCTCAATTTTATATTCGCGCGGTCACGGATATCGATATCCCAACACAAAGTTTTACCCAAGGCGGAGAGACGCAATATCGTTCGGATGAGGTGACGCTGACACTGGCCGGAAAGCTCGACGAGCCCAACGTGAACCTCCAGTCCGACCTCAGCGCCTATACCCAGAGCGATCTCCTGCAGCTGTTCGCGCTGGGCAACACCTCTCTCGCTACGACCGGCGCGACCACCACTGCCACCTGGAGCCTCGGGAATTTTCTGCTCCGTGAAATTGAAAGGGATGCGCAGCGCGCGGTGGGCCTGGACAGGCTGCAAATTCTCACCGGGGGAGGCGGCGCCCTGCCGGGCGTATCGTCCATCCGCATTAACATGGGCAAACGGCTTTCATCCAAACTTTATGTGGGCATCGGAGCCGACCCCACGCTCAGCTTTGACCAATATCAGTATCGTATAGCCTACCGGCTAAACCGGAATATGTCGCTTGAGGGATCCATCGATCCGGCCACCGGATTGACGCAGGCTAACTTCCGGATCAAATACCGGTACTAGCCACTTCATCACTGGCATGTCGTTTCGTACGCAGGTGGTCGCGCCCTCCCTGGCCTTCCTTATGATGGCCGGTCCGTTGGCAACCCCAACTTCCGCACAGGTGGAAAACCGAACGCTGGCCAGCATTACCTTTGGGGGGAACTTCAAGTTTACTGATGCGGAACTGCTGGCGCTGATGAAGCTGCGTACGGGCGGGCTGTTTGACCGCCAGCCGTTCAGCCGCCGCGCGCTGAAAATCGATGCTATCACATTACGAAATTATTACCGCAGCCGGGGATATCTCGATACTCAGGTGGCCGACTCATTTGCCGTGAATTCCGCAGGCCAGGTGGATGCTTTTCTCTCCATTTCTGAGGGCACCCAATACCATCTGGGAACTGTTAACATAAGCGGAAACCGGTTTCTGAGCACTGCGGAAATCCTCTCTTACCTCCATCTTGAAATTGGCGCGCCCTATAACCCGGTGGCGCTGCGTTATCAGCGGGGGGCGCTTATCGATCATTACCAGGACCGGGGCAAGCTCGCGGCCGACATCCTGCTGGAAACGGAAATTGGAGAGGTGGTGGCGCTCAATCTCACTGTGTTTGAAGGCCCGACTTTTACAATTGGACGCGTGCTCATATCGGGGCTGGTAAATGTGCCCGAGCGATTCTTGCGGCGCGAACTGATTTTCAAATCGGGTGAGCAGTTTAACCGTGCTTTACTGGTGCAAAGCCAGCAGCGTGTATTTGAGTCTGGCCTGTTTGGAGGTGTGGAGATCACCCCGGTGATCAACCGCGGCATGCCCGAGGTTGCCGATATTGAGATCAAGGTGCGTGAACTCGACCGTCGGAGCATTGATCTCACCTTGGGTTTCCGCCAGAAAGCCGCGGCCTCTGCCGGCGTTCCGGTAAACGCGTTTGCCGTATCGGGACAGTGGTGGCATTCCCGCGTTTTCGGCAGCAGCGTTAGAATGGGGATCACCATTGAAGCGGACATGGTGCTGGAAGATCTGTCATCGCCTAACCTGCTTCTGGCCCTGAAGATACTCAGCCCGTGGACAGCCGGGTTCCGGGCGCCGACCACTTTGCGCCTGTTCAGCGATTACCGGACTACCCCGTCTCCCGACTGGCGCACTGGCATCGACTTGTCGCTGCAATCGCGGCGCACCCGCAGAAACCAATGGCGTGGCAGTTTCAGGTGGGTATTTATTACGGCCGTTGACCCTTCGGACGCCGTTGATGCGGAGCAGGACCGCAGCATTAGCGGGTCATATCTGCACCAGGGCGTCGATAACCTGATTGAGCCGCACCGGGGCACCATTTTTCAGATAGAACCCTCACTGCATCAGACCTTTCTTGAGGGGAAGCCCTTCTATTTCAAGATCGAATCCGACTTGAGACGCTATCATACTCTTTTCCAGCGCGGCGTGTTCGCATACCGGCTGAAAGGGGGTTACCTTACAACGTTCCCATCCGGAACGGTACTGGCGGACATCGACCGGTTTGAGATGGGCGGAAGCACATCGCTGAGGGGTTGGCGGGCGCCCAAGGAGTTTGCCCCCAACGGGGGCACCATCCAGGGACTGTTCAATGTGGAGATCCGCTGGCCGCTGGTGTGGAGACTCGGCGTGGAACTCTTTTTTGATGCCGGTGGGCTCTATGCCTATGATGATGATCAGGGGGCTCTGCAGCATTGGGAAACCGGTATGGATGTGGGCGCGGGAGGTTACCTGACGACGCCGCTGGGACCCATTCGGGTCGATTTCGCATTCCCCATTGAAGCAGGGGTGGCGTCCGAATATACTATACTGGCGGCGTTCCTGTATCTGTTTTGACGTTGTCAAAGGGAACATGTTAACCGGTTTGATGTACAATCAGCATCGCAAAAATCCGTCTTGGATGATCAATTTGCGATACCATAAATTGCCGCTCCAATATGGGTAATAGGCAATGAAAGGAAGCGGATGAGAAATCACATTTATATGGGCATGCTGGTTGGATTGTTGGCGATGAGCTGCGGTGGCGCTAAAACCGCCGATGAACTGTGGCAGAGTGCGCAGGATAACGCGGATAACCGCCAGTATGCGCTGGCCATAAAAGCGCTGAACCGGTTGATAGACAAGTTCCCCGACAGCCCACTCACGCCCCGCGCCCAGTTTCAGATCGCTGACCTGTATCTCAACGGCACCGGCGAAATGGAGAGGGCGGTAGAGGCTTTCGCTGTGACGGCAGAGCAATTCCCCGATATGGAGTTTGGCCTGAAATCCCTGTTCATGATGGGTTTTGTGCAGTCGAACTATCTGCAGGATTATGATAATGCGCGCGTATCCTACGAAAAATTTCTTGAGCGCTATCCCAACGATGAGCTCATCGCCTCAGTAAAGTTCGAGCTTGAAAACCTCGGCAAAGAGGTCGACGAGATTGAAGCCCTGCGAGGAGTGGTCAAAGGTGAGTAGCGCTCCCGCCCTGTCACCCCCTGATGACTTGACAGCCCTCACGGACCGCATCGTCACGGCTTCTTCTTATATCGACCTCCTGCGCTCGGCCACAGCCAAAGTTATTGTGGGGCAGGAAGCGCTGGTGGATCACATGATCGTGGCCCTTTTGGCCGGCGGCCATGTGTTGCTGGAAGGGGTCCCCGGACTGGCGAAAACATTGACCGTCTACACGCTGTCCACGCTGATCCATACAAAGTTTCAGCGTATCCAGTTCACTCCCGATCTCCTTCCGGCCGACCTCATCGGCACCTTGATATACGACCCCAAAAACGGGGGCTTCGAGATCAAGAAAGGACCCATCTTTACCAACATTGTGCTGGCCGATGAGATTAACCGCTCGCCCGCCAAAGTGCAGAGCGCCCTGTTGGAGGCCATGCAGGAGCGGCAGGTCACCATCGGCTCGACGACCTACCCGCTGCCCAAGCCGTTCATGGTGCTGGCCACGCAGAATCCCATCGAGCAGGAGGGCACCTATCCTCTGCCGGAGGCGCAGGTGGACCGGTTCATGTTCAAGCTGCTGGTCGACTATCCCGACCCGGAAGACGAACTCGTCATTCTGCAGCGCATGGCCCGGACGGCGGACGCCAAGGCCCTCACGCCGGTAGTCAAAATAAAGGATATCCTGGCCAGCCGTAGCCTTGTGGACGATATCTACGTCGCAGAAAATATCCAGCGGTATATCGTTACCTTGGTAACCGCCACTCGCGATCCGGATAAGTTTGGCCTGTCTGATCTCAACAGCCTGATCGCATTCGGAGCCTCCCCGCGGGCCTCCATCTATACGGCCTTGGCCGCCAAAGCGCGCGCGTTCATGCATCACCGGGGCTATGTCACGCTGGATGATATTCGCGATGTGGCCCGGCTTGTTTTGCGCCATCGCATTTTGCTCAGCTATGAAGCGGAAGCCGAAAACGTGACCAGTGAAGAGATCATCGACCGGTTGTTTGAAACCATTCCGACTCCCTGAGTCGCCCGCCTGCCGGGAGGCCATATGATCCCTACCGAAATACTTGAAAAAGTCCGCTACATCGAAATCCAAACGCGGCATCTGGTCAATGACATCTTCGGGGGCGAATACCATTCTGTTTTCAAGGGGCAGGGGATGGAATTTGCCGAAGTGCGGGAGTATCTCCCCGGCGATGATGTCAGGGCCATCGACTGGAATGTAACTGCCCGCTTTGGCAAGCCGTACATCAAGCGCTATGAGGAAGAGCGCGAACTGACGGTCATGCTGGCTGTCGACGGCTCCGGGTCGGCCATGTACGGCACCGGTGAGGCCCTCAAAATGGACATCGCCGCGGAGATCGCCGCCATCCTCGCGTTCAGCGCCATCAAGAACAACGACAAAGTCGGCCTCATGGTTTTCAGTGAGGAGATCGAAAAATTTCTGCCTCCCAAGAAAGGCAAAGGCCATGTCCTGCGCCTGATCCGCGACCTGCTCTACCACGAGTCGGCCGGCCACCGGACCCGGCTCGACCTGGCGCTGGAATATTTGCTGCGCGTGCTCAAGCGCAAGGCCGTCATCTTTTTGCTCTCCGATTTCCTGGATGAAGGCTTTGATGTCCCACTGAAGTTGGTCAGCCGGAAGCATGATCTGATCCTTCTGCGGCTGGAGGACCCCTCTGAGCGGGAGCTGCCCAACCTGGGACTGGTGAAATGGTACGACCCGGAGACGGGTGAAGAATCATGGATCGACACCTCTTCGCCTACCGTGCGTGAGCAGTTTAAGGTGCAGGCCGGGGAACGCAGGGACGCCTTCGAGCGCTTCTGCCGCCGCCACGCCATCGATCTGGTGGACATCGACACCCATGCCGGCTATGTGCAACCCCTGATGGATTATTTCACGGCCAGGTCGACGCGCCTTTGAGATATTTGGCCACAGCGCTCGCGCTTGCGGTGGGCCATTTATCCGCCCAAGGCATCCGGCTGGAGGCTGTCTGGAGCGCCGACACGGTGCTCGTGGGGCAACCGGTGGACCTCATTATCTCGACCGAGGTGGGCGACAATATTATCCCCCATTTTTCCGGACTGACGTTCACCAATCCTGAAATCAGCCTCGACAGCACGCGCTTTGCTCCCCTCAGCGTGACCTACAGCTTTACTTTTTGGGCCGTGGGAAAAATGGCGTTGCCCGGTATGCCGGTGCACATGGAACAGCCGGACGGTTCCATAGTGCCCATGACGACCGACAGCATAAGCGTGTTTGTGGTCAGTAGTTTAACGGGGGCGGAGCAGGATATCCGCGAAATCAAGGAGATGGTGCCCCTATCCCTGGTGAACGTCAAATCTCTCTGGCGTCGCGGGATTGCCGTCGGCGTATTGATTGGGATTGCCATCGCCATCTGGGTTCGCCGGCGCAAGGGGGGCCAGGGCAGCCGGTGGAAGCGGTCGCATCCCGGTGAGGCGGCCATAGGGGCGCTGAAGCAGTTGCGCCAGCAGGTCTATCATCCTTACGACGCCCCCGATCATTACCAGCGGCTCTCTTCCATTCTGCGGGACTACCTGGGCGCCCGATTCGTTTTCGGGGCCATGGAGATGACGACCACCGAGATCAAGGAGATACTGCCGGGGAAGATTGATGATCCGGCGGTGGCGATGCTTATTTGGCAGCTGCTTGAGCAGTGCGATCTGGCCAAATTCGCCCGGCAGAAGCACCCCCAGAACAAGTGGCGCAACGACCTCGACCAAGCCCACAGGATCATCGAGAAAACCAGGCCGGCCCTCGCGATAGAAGTTACCGCCCCTTAATGGATGGGTCCACGGCGCCCAACGATTGATCTTTGAGCTGCTCCGCTTGCCACCCTAATATTCCCGCGACTCATGGATATTGCCATTATCATGTTGCTGGCCGCGCTCATTGCCCTGGTGGGCTTTATGCTGGTGAGCCGGCAGGCCGCACCTGATAAGATGGAGGCCGCTATGGGGCGGAATTTCCTGCAGTTCCAGCAGCACATTCAGGAGACCATGCAGACGACCCGCCAGGAAGTTGAGCGGTCGAAGGATGTCCTTTCGGAGAACGCCATCGAGACTCAGAAATCGTTGGGCGACATGGGCAAGGCCATCCAGAATCTGATTCGCCAGCAGGAGGCGGCCCAGGAGATTGGTGAGTCGCTCAAGAACCTGCTACAGCCCCCCGCCCTCAGGGGCAGCTATGGCGAGCAGATTCTCGAGGAGATGCTCGACCGGATTCTTCCCCGGGGCATATGGGAGCGGCAATACTCCATTGACGGCAATGTCCGGGTGGACGCGGTGGTCAAATTCAAGGATGTGGTGATTCCCATCGATGCCAAATTCCCCCGGGACGACTACGGGCGTTACTTGCGGGCCGAGGAGGTCGACGATCAAAAGGCGCACTGGAAGGCGTTTGAGGATGCCGTGAAAAGACAGATCAAATCGATCTCCGACAAGTACGTCAAGCCGGAACTGGGGACCACCGATTTTGCCCTCATGTTCATCCCCTCCGACGCCATTTATTATGAGGCCATTGCCAACCGCAACCAGCTGGGGGAGCTATCCAGCATCCCGGAATATGCCGAATCGAAGCATGTCTTTCCGGTGAGCCCCAACACCTTTTTCGCTTTTTTAAAGACCGTGATTCACGGCATCCGCAATGCGGAAATCACGGAGAACGCCCGGCATCTGCAACAAGGCCTGGCCAAGCTTGAGCGCAATTTCGAGCTCTTTTTCAAGAAATTCCAGGAGGTGGGCAAAGGGGTGGACAAGGCAGCTGAAGCCTATCGGGTCGGTGAGGGACACCTCGAAAAGTTCCGCCGTGAGCTGGAGACCACCCTGTCCCTCGAGCTGCCCGAGAAGGAGCCGCCGGCTCTTGATGAAAACGCCTCGAGCTAGCGCGGTGGCGTCGGCCCTTCGATAAACAGCGCGACCTGATCCAGCCCCTTGCGCTGCAAATCAGGCACCTGGCAGCCCTCTTCGGGATAACCCACCGGCATCAGCAGGAACGGCTTCTCGTTCGAGGGGCGCTTCAATATGTCTGCCAGGAATTTCATGGGACTGGGGGTATGGGTCAGCGATACCAATCCCGCCTGATGGACCGCCGTGAGAAACATGCCGGCGGCAATCCCCACCGACTCGACCACGTAATAATTTTTGCGCGTCTCTCCCTCTGGCAGCTGCTCCACTGTCTGCTGAAACAGGACAACCAGCCACGGCGCAATCTCCAGGTACGGCTTGCGCCAGCCTGTCGCCAGCGGTTCCAGGGCCTCCAGCCATTCATCGGGCATGCGCGTTTCGTAGCTCTGCTTTTCCTCCGCCTCGGCAGCCTGCCTGATTTTCCGCTTGGTTGCAGGATCGGACACGGCGACGAAGGTCCACGGCTGCTTGTGCGCGCCGCTGGGCGCCGTGCTGGCGGTACGAATGAGATGGGCAATGGTCTCCCGGTGGACAGGCTTGCCGGAAAAATGGCGCACACTGCGGCGGCTGTCCATCCGCAGGTAAAACGCCTTGGCCTGGGTTAATGAGTCGGCCGCTGAAATCATCTCGTGATTCAGGGGGACAAAACTATATTCGTTTTTGTGGGACACCGGTTCCTCCGGGTTCAGGGTTCAGGCTGCATGATAGGGTCCTGCCTGCCGGGAAGCAAGCAACGATTTGCCGCCTTTGCCGGTGGCTACCGCGCGGTGAGGTGCCCTGACCGGCGTTGCGCGGGTTGCCGCAAAAGCTTGCTTTGCGCAATGTTGCGGCGGTATGCTCTGCCCGTCATGGCTACCCTGTTTCATCCCGGCTCGATGCGCAAGATAGTCGCTCTGCTGGCTGCTCTGCTCATCATGCCACTGCTGACCTTGCCGGTTCCCAGCCTTGGCGCGGTGGCGGCTCAGGATAAATCTACAGACAAAAAAAAGCAGAGCACGACCAACAGGAAAAAGTCGCCGCCAAAAAAGAAACGCAGCTCTGCCCGCAGGCGTCCTGCCAGGAAAACGGCAAGTCAGTCGTCCTCGCAGCGCTCCCGGCCTCGAAACGCAAGCGCGTCCCCAACGCGGCGCAAAAGACCTCGTCCGCGTCCCAAACGCCAGCCGCTCAAAGTGGTCGCGCCCCAGGAGTGGCGGGCTTTGGCCCGGGATATTTCGGCAGCCAGCAGCGCCCTTACCCGCGACACCCGGCGTGCCTCCGATAGACTCATGGGGCTGTCCCCGGCTCCCCGCGGAGAAGAGGTCCGGCGCTACAGGAATGTGGGCGATGAGCGGCGCATTGCCAGGCTGCTGCTGCAACTGGAATATGAGCCGGGCGATATTGAAACTTTGAGATTGCTCGTGGATATTGAGCGCCGGAACCATCGCTATGACGCGACCTTGCGCTACCTTTTGCAGGCTCTTTCCCTGCGGCCGCTCGATCAGAACCTGCACATGGATCTGGGCCGGCACTATCGCCGGCATGGGCGCTACGCCCAGGCGCTGGACGCGTTTCAGGAGGTGGTGTACTTAAATTCCGGGCACCCCGAGGCCAGGCTGGCTCAGGCCAATATCATGGACCTGCAGGGCGACACTGAAGCGTCTGCCGCCGTCATCGAGGAGGTTCAACTGCAGCAGGGCCGCACGGCCCAGTATTTTTACTACCAGACCGTGCATCTCTCCGCCGCAGGCGACCATCGAATCGCCATCCAGACCGCGACCTCCGGAATCGGCAGCTATCCAGATGAGAGCCGTCTCTACCTGGCGCGCGGCGCGGCCTTCGCTCTGCTGGGCATGACCGGCAAAGCAAAAGTTGACTATTATGACGCCCTGGCCCTCGACGGCGACAATCTTGAGGCCCTGCGGCTGCTGGGCGGTCTGTCCGAGCAGGAGCGGCACATCGACGTGGCCATCAGGGCCTACGGACAAGTCCTGCAGCATGAACCGGGCGATGCAGGCGCGTCGCTGGGGTTGGCCCGCAGTCTGCTCAGAGATTTGCAGCTGCCCGCGGCCATTGAAGAGCTGACCACCCACGCCGCACTGCATGGCCGGAGCGCGGAGGCCAACCAGCTGCTGGCCCAGGGCTATTATCTGTCGGCCCTCCAAGCCAGCCAGCAACGGGACTTTCACCGCGCGCTGGAATTTCAGGTGGCATCCAGCAAACGGGCGGAAACGCATTCTGCCGGTTGGACTGTTACCGCGTTGCTCTGGGCCGGCGAAGCGGAATGGTCTCACGGCCGCGAGCGGCATGCGGCAGACTATTATCAGTTGGCCGTCGACATGAACCCTTTTAGCGCCCAGGCTCACGTGGGTTTGTCACGGGCCTACGCAGCCATTGGAGAGTCGGCCAGGGCTGGCTGGCATGTGCAGGAGGCCGAGCGTCTTGGCTGGCAGCCCCGTCGCCCGTATGCCCGTTTCGGCAATCCAGTTCCTTAAGCTGCGCGGGAAAATACACAGGCGGTTCAATGCCGCCTTCCTGGCCCTGACCCTCTGCTTCCCGGGATGGGTCCGGGGGCAGGACCACGAACGCCCGGCCAGCGTTGAACAGCCCGCGGGAGCCGAGACTCAGCTGTGGCGCGGGATTAACGCCATGTACTCCTACCGCTTTGAGGAAGCCGCGCTGGCTTTTGATTCCACCATGGCCCTGGACCCGGCCCACGCGGTCGCGCCATTTGTGGCGGTGGCCAA
The DNA here is from genome assembly GCA_004124875.1 of Fidelibacterota bacterium. Taxonomy (GTDB): domain Bacteria; phylum Fidelibacterota; class Marinisomatia; order SCGC-AAA003-L08; family TS1B11; genus TS1B11. Next base: position 202,184 of record SCKJ01000004.1, read on the forward strand.
CCGCTGGCTGCGGAGTCTGACGGAAGAAGGCGCCGCCGCCTCGCATGTGGCCTTGCTTGGCTCGATAGAGGCCACCATCCCCCGGTATCAAGCATTGCTGAAGGCAGACCCGGACTCGCCGGAACTCCTGCTCTACCTGGGCAGCACCTATGGTTTGAAAGCCCGCGTGGCGCTGTCGCAAAAGAGGTGGACCACTGTCGTGACTTCCGGGCTGCGTGGCTGGCGGCTGGTCAACCGGGCCCACGAGGCGGACACCTCCATGGCCGACGCCTACCTGCCCATTGGCCTTTTCGACTATTACACAGGCAGCGGTTCGGCGCCCGTGAGATTCATGGCCAGGCTGTTCGGGATGCATCCGGACAAGCAGCGCGGTATAGCGGAGTTGACCAAGGCGGCCAATGAGGCGCCCCATGCGTGGATAGAGGCCGCTTCGACGCTGGCCATATTGCTCGCTTACATAGAGGACCAACAACTCAACGCTCTGGCGCACGCGGACCTTCTGGTCGGCGAGTTTCCGGACAATTTCTATTTCAATTTTCTGCGGGGCGACATCCTGGTTCGCAGTGGCCAGCTGGCAGCGGTCAGACAGTTCCTGCCCCGGCTGGAAGAGCTGCTCGAAGTCGCCCATCCCAATCAGTACCTGGAATGGCAACTCAAATATTCAACCATTGTGGCCCTCCTTGATTACCAGCAAGGTGATCTGGCGCGGGCCAGAAAAATGTGCGATTGGGTTATCAGCAACTATGCCATGGAGTTTGACTGGCACCTGGGAATGGCGCTCTACACGCGCGGCCAGATCAATGAAATGGAGGGGCATCCGGAAGCGGCCCGGACAGATTACCTGGCGGCCCTGAGACTGGATAACCAGACGTATATCATGCCCCTCACCAGGGAGGCCCACAACCGCCTCAGCCAGGTAGGGAAGTGACCGCCCCCGCCGCTCATCCGGCAGATGGAGTGCCAGGCAGCCTCAGCGGATTACAGGAGCGACTTATACTCCGGCTTCCAAATGAAATCCGCGAAGGCTGCATCCACATCATCCGGTTCGGGCATCGTATTGAGATTCAAGCGGTAGGCTTCCTGGGCCACGGCGATACCAATGCGCAGGGAGACGGCCTGTAACTCGTCCATTGCCGGGAAGACCGACCCGGTGTCAAGCGTGCCGGGGGGCACCGCCGCGGCCAAGGTTTTAGCCGCTATATGAAACATGCTGTCGGTGATCCGTTTTGCGCCACTGAAGATCACACCTAATCCCACACCGGGAAATATATAGACGTTGTTTCCCTGGCCCGGTACGAGCGTGCGGCCGTTGTACTCAACAGGATCAAACGGGCTGCCGCTGGCGAAAATAGCTTGTCCATTGCTCCAGTTGTAGGCATCCTCAGCGGTGCACTCCGCTTTGGACGTGGGGTTGCTCAGCGCAAAGATTATGGGCCGGTCCACCGCCGCGGACATGCTATCGATTATTTCCCGGGTAAACTTGCCCGGTTGCCCCGACACGCCCAACAGGACTGTTGGCTTGACTCGCTGCACCACTTCCTGCAGTGAAACAGCCGGTGGCTCCTCCCTGGCAAAAGGTTTCTTGTGGGCCGCCAGAGTGTCCAATCGATCGCGGGTCACCAGCCCTTTCGAGTCGACGAGCCAGAATCGCTGATGGGCCTCTTCCTCCGACAGGCCTTCATCCAGCATTCCTCGGATCATCGCCCTGGCAATGCCGACAGCCGCCTCGCCGGCGCCCAAAAAGACGACGCGCTGATCTTGCAGCAGTTGACCGGTAACGCGCAACGCCCCCAGAAGTCCAGCGTACACAACGGAACCGGTGCCCTGCATGTCATCGTTAAATACCGGACCTGTATCACGGTATTTTTCCAGGAACCTGAAGGCGTTGGTGTTGCCGAAATCCTCAAACTGGATGATGCAGTTGGGCCACCTCTTCTGCGTGGCGTTGATAAATTCATCGATGAGGGCATCGTACGGCTCGCCCCGTTCCCTGGCTTGGGCCAGTCCCAGATAGAGGGGATCGGCCAGCAGTTCCTGGTTGTCCGTGCCGACATCAATGCAGACCGGCAACGTCATCCGGGGATCGATGCCGGCGGCGGCGACGTAGAGGGAAAGTTTGCCCACTGGAATGCCCATGCCGTTGAGTCCCAGGTCACCCAGCCCGAGAATCCTTTCGCCATCGGTGACAACCACGATACGGATGTCCTGCGAAGGCCAGTTGTCGAGGATCGAATCAACTCTGCCGCGATCCTGCAGGCTGATCACCAGCCCCCGGGGACGGCGAAAGATGCGGCTGTACTTTTGGCACGCCAGCCCCACAGTCGGCGTATAGACGATAGGCATCATTTCCTGCATGTGGCGCTCAAGCAGATAGTAGAACAGCGTTTCGTTGCGGTCTTGCAGGCCGATGAGGTAGATATATTTGGCCAGATCGCTCGGCTTGTAACCGTAGTTTTCCCAAACCCGCTCATGTTGCTCTTCGATGGGCACCTGGCGTGGCGGAATCAAGCCCCGCAGCCCCAGCTGGTCGCGCTCCTCCTCGGTGAAAGCGGTCCCTTTGTTGAGATACGGCGTGTTGAGGAGTTCGACTCCCGTCACCCGATGCTGCTTATCCTTGGCCATGTTCAATCCTTCCTCACCTGGCGGGCGGAAATTAAATGTGCTCGCATGCCGGAATTTAACCTTATGCCGGGGGCTTGAGCAGCTGTGATGACGTTCGTCTGACTCATCGAGGAGGGCGCTCAAAACCTACGCGGCATCGGAGCCACGTGGACCACTCAGCTGTTTTTCCAGGGGGCACTTTTGCTAATTTGCACCCGCCAGCGGACGGACAGCAATATATCTGCCTTGGATATCATGGTTGCAGACAGCGCCTGTACCCCCGCGAACTTTCTCGAGATCGTTGGTGCGCGCCTGGGCTTCCTTGATAATAATTCATCGACTCCGCACGCGAGGCGAACCTGCTTCGGCTCACCGGTCGGGCCTCTCACCCCCATCCGGACCCCCGTCTCACATCCGCATCGAAGGTCACTGACTCAGTCATCAGGGTCTCCCTGCAGGGCATGCAGGATAAACAGGAATCAGGGCAATATCAAGAATTTATATTATATTTAGCCATACCGAAAAATGTCTGTTAACGGCGCCGGGAAATAGACAATTTAAGGTAGGAAAATATTGCCTACTATTTGAAAAATACATTATACTTAAGCGCGGCAGAACCGTTCACAGGGTCCCGGAAATTTGTCACAGCGATTTTGTCGCGGGACGCCAGTGAATTGGCACGGCTTTTGCCCTTATATTTTATGGTGATTCCGGCCGTGTTTATCGACGCTTGAGGACCGTTTGTGGAGGCAAAACAAGTTATTGACGTAAAACCCGAGGAGAATGGTCAGACAATTTCTGACAGCAGCTGCCATGATTAGCGACGACAACGATTTAACCACTGAGCCCAGTGATACTGACCCCGGCGAAGGGGGCGACGGTACTGATGTGGAAGGGGTCCCCAGCACCGGAACGGATGCAGACGATGATAAAAGCACCGACTTTGTGCCTTGGGATGAGGCGAACCTGAAGCAGATGCCGGTATCGAAGTTTGCTCACCAGACCGTCGTGAAACGCAAGGATGTACAGGTTGGCCAGCCGGTCAAAATTAAGCCTCTGCTGCCCAAGTTTGACGCACCCGCCCCCTCGGAGGCCGAAATAACTCCCATTCTGCAGGATGATCAGATTGTCGGTGTTAAGGTAGCGTGCGATTGTGGCACAGTACATGAAATCATGTTTGATTTTTCCTCCTGATCATGACTGAAGCTTTCGACAACAGCCTGGCCTTCCGCTCATTTTCACCCTCCAGTGATGATTTCATCCAGGTGATGGTGCTCAATGACGGATTTGCTGCCGCGCTCTATGTGCCTGAAGATTCCGGCAACTTTCCTTCGGCCAAGCAGGTGTACCTGGCCATTGAGAAAGCACGCGTCAATTTCGGCATTAATGACAAGGCGGTCAGCAAGTTCATTAAGGAACAGATTCGGGGCAAAGGTCTCATATTTGCGAAGGGTTCGATACCGGGCGATGGCAGCAGCGCCCGTTTGGTCTGGAACCACGTTTCCGAAGATGGCGCCGCGCCCCAGGATATTACGGAACAGCTGCTGACCAATTCAATTTTACATGTTTTCAGCGTGGTTAAAGAGGGAGACCAGATTCTTTCCAAGCTGCCGGCGACATCAGGAGTAATGGGCATCAATGTTTTTAGCGATGAAGTCCAGGTGGGAGGCAAGGATATGGCCATGCCTGAAGGCGAGGGCACGGAACTGTCGGACGATGGACTCACGCTGCTGGCGACCCGCAAAGGTATCGCCCAATGGGACGCCGATGTGGTGACCGTCACTGAAATGGAAATGATTGAGGGCGACGTCGATGTGAAGACGGGCGACGTAAAAGCCGACGGAAACATTTACATCAGAAACGATGTTAACGATGGTCTCAGGCTGGAAGCCATGGGCGACATTTTCATCGGTGGAAACGTAATCGGCGCCGACGTCTACTCGCGCAGTGGCTCTGTGCGTGTCCACCAAGGTATCATCGGCGAATCACGGGCCAGAATCCTGGCTGGCGCAAATGTGGTGGCTGAGTACATTCAGGACGCGACTGTGGGGGCCAAGGAAAATGTCGTGGTCCAGAGGCGTATCATCAACAGCGCCGTTACTTCGGGCAGGTTTGTCACCGCAATGTCCAATGAGGGGCTGATCCGTGGCGGCAGTATTTTCGCGGAGAAGAAAATTGAACTGCTGGTGGCCGGTTCTGAAAATCGATCCATGACTGAGCTGAAAGTCGGTTTCTCATCGGCGCAGGCGCAGACCAAGGAAAAGTATCAACTGAAGGCCGATCAAAAACGCACCGAGATGGAGTTAGCTTACGTGCAGAAAAGGCTGGCTTTTTTGACAATTCTCAAGCAGCGCATGGGTACCCTTACCGAGGATAAAGAACTACAGTTTAAGGAGCTCAAGAAAAAGGAGCATCTGCTGCGGCACGAATCGAGGCGGCACGATAACCTGGAAAGCGACATGGAGCGCCTGAGTCGAGGGCATGATGACGAGGAGATCGAAGCCGAGAGCATTCGCGTTCACAAAACCATATATACCGAGGTGACCCTGGGAATTGGGGACGCAACGATGGTCATGAACAAAGAGCGACATAATTTGTTAATTTACAGGGCCGGTGATATGATCAGCTATGGCCCTCTCGAGCAGGCCATACGCGGGTAACAGCTTGAGTTAACGGCAGCGGCAGAGGCATTATGCAAGCACGAATCCTGGTAGTCGATGACGAAAAATTTATAGTCGAAGCCATTTCGCAGCACCTGACCCAACTGGGCCATGAGGTCCGCGCGTTTCTTGATCCGACCGAGGCTCTGCTGGCCATCAAAAATGAGCCGATCGATCTGGTGCTTACCGACCTGCGCATGCCCGATGTCTCCGGTATGGACATTACCCGGGCCGTCTATGACAGAGGTGAGGACACCCGCGTCGTGATCCTCACCGGTTACGCCACGCTCGACTCTGCCATAGAGTCGGTGCACCTGCAGGTGTACGCCTACCTCAACAAGCCGTTTGATCTGCGGCAGCTCGGCCAGGTAGTGGAGCGCGCGCTGAATGAGCAGCGTCTGGAACGCGAGAACAAGGAGCTGACTGAGAAAATCAGCAATATGCTATCTGATATCACCACCCTCTACGAAGTCTCCCGGCTCATTTATGATACCGACGATTTTGACATGACCCTGGAGTTTGTCCTGGAGACCCTTTCGATCGGTTTGGGAATATCCCACAGTGTCCTGATTACCAAGACCAGCAGCGGTGAGTATTCCATTGCCAAGGCCAATATGCCCGAAAATTCGAAAATCGCCGGAATTCTGGACAATGTTCCCTGGGCCGACCTCGAGAAAGTCGTGCCGGGACCGGATTCGGCAACCTTTGCCTTCGACGGTAAGCCCCAATCCGTGCTCAAGGCCCTGCATGCCGGGGACGAGGAGCTGCGCGCGATGGTGGTGACCCCTGTCTGGTATCGCGAGGCCCTCTACGGCTACCTGATCGTCCTGCAGGTCGGCGACATGGGAAAATTCAGCGCTGACCAGGAGACCCTGCTCGGCATTCTGGCGACTCAGATCGCTCCGCAGATCTATCAGGCCAGCGATGGGACGGTGGACGCCCCGACCCGCGGCTATCTGGCTCGCAGCCATAACATATTGAGAGAGCGCATCAAGCAGGCCATCCACGGGAAAGAAGAAAAATTCGCCATTACGCTGGTCAGGTTGGGCACGGACCGCATCTGGTCGAACCTCAATCAGCTGCAAGAATTCCAGACGGCCGTGGAAAACCTGGTCAAGTCACACCAGGAAGAGGCCGAGCTGCACTGGCTGGGCGGCGATACGGCCATGATCCTGTTCCCCAATTTGACCCAGATTGAGGCCGAAGTGACTTGCATGGCCATCGATACCGATTATGTCCGGGGTGAAGCCGTGCTGCCCCCCACCGATATGCTGGAGGAGGGCGCAGGGATGACCTTCGCCTCCACCGTGTGGCCCAATGATGGCGACGAGGCGGGACCCCTGTTAACCCTCACATGGTTCCGTCTGATGAGCGAGATACAGCGGGAGGAAATTCGTCTTGGCGAGGTAACTTCTGAGGATGAATAACCCGAGTCCAACAGAGCCGGCCGGAAATGCCGTGATCATAGTTGAGGATGATGAGATCGTCCTCAAAACTCTCTCACTGCAGCTCATTGATCGCGGTTGGGACATCTTTACCACGCACAAGGAGGCCACGGCCCTGAACCTGTGCAGGAGCCATCCCCATGCAGTTGTGCTCATCGGAGCGGGGATGCCAGACTTGGATGGTGTTATGCTGGCGAGAAAGCTCAAGGAATCCGAACCCGACCGCATCGTTATCGCCATGACCGGCTACCCGCGCCTTAACCAACTCCTCGAAGGGCTCTATCACGAAACCTTTGATTACCTCGTCAAACCGTTCAGGATTGAGCAGCTCGATATGGTCATCGACAGGGCACGCCGTGAAATTAATCTGCGCCAGGAAAACACGGCCCTGAAGCTTGAAGTGGAGCGGTTGCGCGGCAGCCTGGCTGAAGCCCTGGAGCCCGAAACGCCCACACCGGCGCCGGAGGAATCCGAATCGCTCACACTCGACCCGAGGCGGCCTTCATTGGAGCGCAGCCCCAGCGCCATTGCCAGTTACGAGCGGCAGATTCGCTCATCCACGGCTGCGCAGGGACCGCCGCCACAGGCCGGGCAGCCCATGCCTGAGGAGGAGGCGGGTCCCCCCACAACGCCCGGTCTGGAGAGCCCCGGTGGCGACTAAGCTCGATCCGGACGCCTCCCTGGATGAGCTGCTGGCCCAATTCCGCCTGGCGGCCTCCGGTGTGCAGGCAGCCTATCATCAGCTCGAACAGGAGCTGCTCTCAGGCACGGAGCCGCAGCAGTGGGAAACGGTGGTGGACTCGGAGGGGCTGGAGCTGCCCAACCTGGCCCCCCTGCACCTCATGGGCTCCCTGGTTGCTGGACTTTCCAAAGCCTCCATGGTTATGAATCAGGATCTGCAGATAGTTTCGGCCAATGCCGAGGCCCAACGCCTGTTTCACCTCGATGGGGAAACTGACTTGAGAGCGGTCGTTGTGCCACGGGTCGTTGAAAAATTTAGCCAGCTGATCAACGATACCGCATCTGTCAGCGGTCTGGAAATCAAGTTGCAGGAGGGGGGCGCGGCGGGCATTTTTGACTGCATATACCTGGATAATCCCATTGAAAAGGGGCGCCTGCTGTTGCTGGTGGCTCAGGATTTGGAGCTCGATCACCTGCGCGAGGTGCAGGACCAAATCCTGAAAAATCTAACCGGCACTCTGGTACATGAAATCCGCACACCGCTGACATCGATGCAGGGTTTCGCCGAACTCCTTTTGCAGGTACAGGACCTGGATCCCAAGGAGAGCGACAAACTGCAGTTTATACGCAGCGGCATTGACCGCCTCAACCTGCTGGCATCTGCCCTGGGAACAGTTTTTCGGGAAATCGCGGAACCGCACTGGATCAAGGTGAACATGAACGGATATTTGCAGGAGGTGGCCTCCGGATTCCTGGAGGGCCGCGAGCTTCCAGCTGCGGTAATTGAGCTGCGCCTCCTGGAACAGGACGTGCAGATCGTCACCGATCCTGAGTTGGTCCGTGAGGCATTGGGCAGGGTCCTGGAAAACGCCGTGGAGGCCCTCGAGTCCCCTGCGTCCGGGGACATCACACTCTCGGCGCAGCACGATGGCGCTGAGTTGGTCATCACCATTACTGACAAGGGTCCCCAGGCAGCCGGCGACGATACCACCGAATGGTGGGTGCCTTTCTACACCAACAAATCGGGCCACCTGGGATTGGGACTTGTGCAGGTGCGCCGCATTTTTGAAATTTTAGGGGGCTCGGCAACGATTGAACCCGGCCAATCGCAGGGCATGACCGTGCAATTGACACTGCCCCTGTAAGTCCATGTACCATCCATTAAGAGCCTAAGGAGTCAGGATGAAGCCGCACCGCATACTGGTGGTTGATGACGATAGCTATATTCGGCTGTTCCTGGAGGAAACCCTCGTGGGACAAAAGTATGAAGTGGAGGTGGCCAAGGATGGTGAGCAGGCGTGGAAAATGCTGCAAGCCTCGCCACCTGACCTGGTCCTTTCTGATTTGAAGATGCCCAAAATGGACGGCCTGGCCCTGTTGGAGAACATCAACACGCTTGAGGATCCCCCTGGCGTTGTGCTGATTACGGCCTATGGAACGGTGGCGACGGCCGTACAGGCCATGAAACTGGGCGCGTTCGACTATCTCACCAAGCCATTTTCCATCACCGAAATCGAAGCCCGTCTCAACCGCTACTTTGAAATCAACTCATTGCGGCGGGAAAATCGGCAGCTCAAGGATAAGATTAAATCGACTGAGGTGGTTTCCAATATGACCGGCGCCAGCTCGCAGCTGCAGGATGTTCTCGATATCATCGACATGGTCAGCAAGAGTGATGCCCCCGTTTTCATCCAGGGCGAAAGCGGCACGGGAAAAGAGCTGGTTGCGACGGCAGTACATCGGCGCAGCAACCGGGCCGACGGTCCGTTCCTGCAGACCAACTGCGCCGCGATCCCCGAGAACCTCATGGAAAGCACACTGTTCGGCCATGTTCAGGGCGCCTTTACCGGCGCCGGGAAGACGACCAAGGGGCTGTTCGAAGAGGCGGACGGCGGCACCTTGCTGCTGGACGAGATCAGCGAAATTCCGGTGGGGCTGCAGGCCAAACTCCTGCGGGTTCTGCAGGAACAACAGCTCAACAAAGTCGGCAGCCACAAGACGGTAAACATAGACGTGCGCATCATCGCCACCACGAATCAGGACATTCAGCAGCGGGTCAAGGATGGACGGTTCCGGGAGGACCTGTACTATCGCCTCAACGTTGTGCCGATCCATGTGCCGCCACTACGGGAGCGCAAGGGGGATATCCCTCTGCTCGTCGAACACTTTGTCGCCATGTTCTGCGACAAGTACCATCAATCCCGCAAGCAGGTCGACGCCGATACCATGCGGCGCCTGGAAGTCTACGATTGGCCCGGGAACGTCCGTGAAATGAAGAACAACGCCGAGCGTGCGATCCTGTTTTCCGGCGATGCCAAGACGCTGACCATGAACCACTTCTTCCCGCCGGTCCTCAAGGACGCCGGTATCAGCAAAGAGGTCTTCAACGGCGCACGCACCATCGCGGAGGTAGAGCGTGAGGCGATCTTGGCCACCCTGGACGGCACCGGCCAGAATCGGACCCAGGCAGCCAAAATTCTCGATATTTCCGTTAAAACCCTGCGGAATAAGCTGAAACAGTACGGTATTGCCGGCGCTGACCAGACCTGATGCCGCCGTCGCCCTCGACCAGGCATAATCTGAACATCCCCCGGTAAATTATTCCCTCCGCAAACGGGAACTGTTCCCGTCCGGCCCCCTGAACCCATCCCACAAGCTCAAAACCCCGACGGGGAGGCCGCAGTATGTGATGTGGAGCACCGTTTGGCACAAATATTGAAGCCCTATTCGTGGAATGAACATCAAATGCATAGTGGACCATGAAAATTTTTAACACACCTAGCAATGCGCTGATTAAGAGGTCGCTCGATCTGTTGACGCGGCATCACCAAAACATTTCAGAAAATGTTTCGCGGATGAACGATCCGGACTACAAGCGCAAGCCGACCCGCTTTCTGGACGACTTGGCCCGCGCGGAGAGGTCCATGCGCCTCAGATCTTCTCACCTCCGGCACATTGTTCCGGATGAGGGGGAGGGCCATGTTCCCGAGTGGGAGAAAGGGAAAGTGCAGCTGACCCGCGAAATGGCAGATTTGGCCCAAAACCAGATTCGTTACGACTTTTCCAGCCGCATCATGCGCCGCCGCTTTGAGGGCCTGCTGCAAAGCATTACCGGACGCACCCGATAGGAGTTATGGCATACCATGAAGATTCAAGGCATATTTAGCGTTTTCGGACACGTTGCCCGCGGCCTCACCAGTGAACTGACCCGGCTGCAGACCGTGTCAGAGAACATTTCCAACGCCAATCAGGTGGCCGGAGACGGCGAACCGATTTATCATCGCAAACAGGTCGATCCCCAATCATTTAAAGAACAGTTTCAATCGCGGCTCAGGGGCAAGTCTCTCGCGCTGCGGCGCAATCACATCGTCCATATGCGCGGCACGACGGAGCAGAGACGTTTTAACAGCGGCAACTGGCCGGTGGCAAAAATCATAGAAAGCACCAATGAGCGTCTCGTATTTGATCCGACGCACCCCAAAGCCAATACCCAGGGTTACGTGCGCATGCCCGATGTCAATGTTGTGGAGGAGATGATGCAGATGATCACCGCGACGCGCTCTTACGAGGCCAACGCGTCGGTCCTGGCTGCAGCCAAGCAGATGGCCAAACGGACACTGGACCTGTAAATGGCTATGGAAGTTCGTTTTCCGTTGCTGCATCAGATATCCCAGGCGTTGACCGCGGGCATCAAACCTACAGCAGAGGTGGGTCGCGGTAATGGGGCCGGGGCGGTGGAGCCGGCAGGGCAGGAGCCGGTCCGGATGGCGCCGCCAGACCTGCAGAACCTGGCCACTGCCATCAACACCGGCAATACGAGTCTTTTGCTTTCGCCGCAGGAAATAGAAATTTTAGATGCTCTGTTTGTAAATCCATCACACCATTCGGAGGCATCCGGGTTTACATTAGGCAGCTCCCGGAATCCCCGTCCCGCAGTGAAGGGAAGCTTTGTAGATTTAAGAGGTTAACAGATGAAAATTCCAGGCATTACACCCCGCATACTACCGCTGGATCCCACTGGCGCAGGCAAACCCGCAAAAGAGTCCGGCAAAACCGGGATGCCCTCATTTGCCGATTCGATGAAAGAGCTGTTTTACTCGGTGAACGATAAGGCCGCCGTGGCCGACACCAAAGTCACCCAAGTTATTACCGGCGAAAATGACGACCTGCACAATGCCATGATTGCCCTGGAAGAGGCCAACATCAGTTTTCAGCTGATGCTTGAAGTGCGCAACAAGATGCTGGAAGCCTACCAGGAAATCAACAGGATGAACATCTGACGGCTGACAGTTTTGGCCTGATGGAACAGTTAAGACCCAACCATGAAAACTGAGGTTAAGTAAATATGCCACCGTTAATGCAGCAGTTGAGAGCTTTCATGCAGCAGTTCAGTGGAGGCCAGAGAATCGCGCTGATCGTTATCGGCGTGGGAGTTATCAGCTCTTTGGTCGTGCTCTCGCTCTGGGCCAACCGCCCTGAGTTTTCCCTTTTATACGCCGATCTTGCCGCCGAAGATGCCAATGAAATGGTAAGCGCGCTGCGCGACGATTCCGTGCCCTTTCAGCTGGAGGCCGGGGGATCAGCTGTCTTAATTCCCCACGAATTGGTATCCGAATACCGTCTCAGATTCGCCGCCAGCGGGTTAGCCACGGGCTCCGTCACCGGTTACGAGCTGTTTGATGAGCAGCGCATGGGCATGACCACATTTATGCAGCGGGTCAACTATCAGCGGGCGCTGGAGGGGGAACTGTCCCGCACCCTCATGCAGATGGCTGAGGTGCGCATGGCTCGCGTCCATCTGGTGATTCCCGAGAAGAAATTTTTTGAGGAGGGCCAGGAAGCGTCGGCCTCTATTATACTGCACCTGAAATCGAGTGCGGCCCTGCGGCAGGTACAGGTCAGGGGGATTGCCCGAATGGTGGCTAATGCCGTTCCCGATTTGCGGGAAGAGGATGTCAGCATTGTGGACGCCACCGGGAGATTGCTTACGGATTCCATTCAGGAAAGAGGGCCGGCCCCCACCGGTAGCATTAACTGGGAAATCAGACGGTCGGTGGAGCGGGAACTGCAGGCCAAGATTCAGGATATGGTGGATGATGTGCTGGGAGCCGGCAAATCGATTGTGAAGGTGTCGGCAACGCTCAACTTTGAACAGCTCGAAAGAACTTCTGAGATATTTGATACGGAAAATTCCGCCGTGCTCAGTGAAGAGCGGAGCACTGAACGGTTCCAGGGATCCGACACTTCCAGCAGAAGTGTGGAGCAGACCGTTACCAACTACGAACTTAACAAGACCACCGAACATTTTATCGCCAGTTCGGGAGATGTGGAGCGGCTGACAGTGGCTCTGCTGGTTGACGGCACTTACTCGTTGGTCACGGATGAAAATGGGGACGAACAGCTGGAATACCAGCCCCGCTCCCAGGAGGTTCTCGACCGGCTGGAGGCGTTGATCGTTACGGCCGTCGGTATTGATCCGGACAGAGGCGACCTGGTGGAAGTGCAGAACATCCAGTTCGACCGCGAGGAAGAGCTGGCCAATCTGGCCTCCATCCGGGCGGTTGAGCGCCAGGAGTTCATTTCAAAGGTTGCGACCAATATAGCCATTATCGTCGCGTTGCTGATCACGGCCTTCCTGTTGCTGCGGATGCTCATGAGCACATCATCAGATATTTCCAGTGTATTCTTGCCTCCGCCGCCGCTGGCGAAAACGTTGGTCGGAGCAGGTGAAGGCGCAGTGGATGCAATACCGGGAGCCGGGGCCACCGTTGAGGCCCGGGGGCAGCTGGAAATAGCGACGGATGAATTCCTGCAAAAACTTTCACCGGAGGCCCGCGCGCAACTTGAGGCAATGGAAAAAATGACCAGCGAGGTGACAGCGTTTACCGAGGAGAATCCTGAAGGGGCCGCCGCGCTGCTGCGCATTTGGACTTCGGCGGCGGAAAAGGAACAATAAGGGTTAATCATGACTGAAAACGTTCAAAATATTCATGATCCTGCGCCCAAGATTGTGAAGAAGGCCAAGCGCAAGTCGAAAGTTTTAACGTTTGAGGACCTCTCGCCCTATCACAAGGCTGCGATTCTCATCATTGCTTTGGGTGTCACAACGGCGGCGAATGTGCTCAAGCATTTGCCGGAAAAAGAGGTGGAGAAAATATCCCTCGAACTGGCCAAATTGCGCGACGTGTCATCGGAACTGGTCAAAGGGGTGGTTGAAGAGTTCTATGAAATGATGATGGCCAAGGACTACGTATCCCAGGGCGGCATGGAATACGCCAAGCAGGTTCTTGAAAAGGCGTGGGGCTCGCGCAAGGCGGAAGATTTCCTGAAGAAGATAGAAGCGGCCACGGAGGTGAGCGCTTTTTACCTGCTGCAGACGGTCGATGATGCCCAGCTGCTCAGTTTTCTGCAGGATGAACATCCCCAGACGGCGGCGTTGATCCTGGCGAATCTCAAGCCGAAGCAGGCGGCGGCGGTCCTCTCGCAGCTCTCCGCGGAGCTGCAAAATGAAATTGCCTATCGCCTGGCGACCATGGAAAAGACTTCTCCTGAAATGGTCAGGGAAATCGAGGAGGTGCTCCGCGAGCAGCTCGGCAATGTGTTTGGCGCCGACATGCGCAAGACCGGTGGTGCCCCGGCCGTCGCCGAAATCCTGAACTCGGCCAGCCGCTCGGCCGAGAAGAACATACTGGACCATCTCAGGGAGCGCGATCCTGAATTGGCCATGGAAGTGACCAATCTCATGTTCCTCTTTGAGGACTTGCTGACCCTGTCTGATGAGTCCATTCAGAAAATTATCAAGGAGGTCGATTCCAAAACGCTGGCCTTGTCACTCAAGGCCACGACCACCGATCTCCAGGAAAAGATTTACAACAATATGTCTGACCGCGCGGCCGGTATGCTGCGCGATGAGATCGAGTACCTCGGCCCCGTGCGGGTTCGGGAAGTGGAAGAGACACAGGCCACCATTCTCGAAGTGGTTCGCAGGCTGGATGATGCCGGCGAAATCACCATCTCCCGTGGCGAAACACAAGATGAACTGATCGAGTAGCCATGAGCACTGGAACCATCAAACTTGATCGCGCGATCGCTGGCTTCCATCTGCCCGGCGATTTGGGCGAAACCGATCCTGCCACCGGGGAAGATCAGCTCGCCAGGGAACAGGAACAGAAAACGAACACTCTCCATGCCCGCATTGAGCAGCTCGAAATAGAGCTGCAATCGGCCCGCGAGGAGTCGTTCAACGCCGGGTTTCAGGATGGACTGGAAGCCGAACGGGAAAAACATAAGCAGAACATTGAAGCATATGCGCAGCAATTCGGAGACCTGGCCGTTCGCCTCGAAGGAGAATTCAGCCAGGCTCTGAGCATCCTGGAGGAGCCCCTGCTGCGTATAAGCTTTGAAATTGCCGAGAAAATCCTCAGAAAAGCCATCCCCGAAAAGCTGAAGAAGGAAGGGCTGATCAAGACGCTGAGCGAATTTCTCTCCGAAGTCCTGCATGCCGAAAGGGTGGTGATTAAAGTCTCCCCAGACAACCTCAAATGGATTCATTCCAAAAAGGTGACCGAGGAGCTTGAAAACTCGTTTCCCGGTAACATGAAGTTTGTTTCGGATCCCGCTCTCGGCGAAGGGGAATGCCTGGTGGAAACACCGGAACATGTGATTGATGGGGGCTACCGGCAGCAGCTGGAAAATCTGGAGATCAACCTGAGATGAGCTTGATGGACAAAGCGACGCTCGACCTGGACAAATATTCCGGGCAGCTTGCGGGGATCGATACCTACCGCATGGACGGCCGTGTCACCGAAGTTGTAGGCATGGTCGTTGAGGCCACTATTCCCAACGGATCGGTGGGCGACCTGTGCACCATCGAAGTCGGCTCCGGAGAATCTATCCGGGCTGAGGTCATGGGATTTCGCAGCGGCAAAATGCTGCTGATGCCGTTGGACACCACCATGGGCGTCTCCGTCGGCAGCCGGGTGAGGCTCTCTACACGGCCGCTCACCATTCCGGTGGGCCGCTCTCTGCTGGGCAGGATTATCGACGCCATGGGCCGCCCCATAGATGGCAAAGGTCCCATCACCGGCAGCGTCCAGCGCTCGGTATACAATGAGCCACCGCCTCCCATGCAGCGCAAACGCATCACGGAACCTTTTACGACCGGCATCCGCTCCATAGACGGTCTGCTGACCCTGGGCCGGGGCCAGCGCATGGGCATTTTTTCCGGCAGCGGGGTGGGCAAGAGCGTCCTGATCGGAATGATTGCCCGCAATACCGATGCAGCCGTCAATATTATCGGCCTGATTGGGGAACGGGGCCGCGAAGTGCGCGAATTTATCGAACGCGACCTCGGCGCAGAGACGCTGAAAAACTCAGTGGTGGTAGTGGCTACTTCGGACCAGGCCGCGCAACTGCGGGTGAAAGCCGCGCTGGTGGCCACGTCGTTGGCCGAGTATTTCCGCGATGAAGGCAACGATGTGATGCTGATGATGGATTCTCTCACGCGCATCGCCATGGCACAGAGGGAAATCGGACTGGCCATTGGAGAGCCGCCCACGACCAAAGGGTACACCCCTTCGGTGTTCGCCCTGCTCCCGAGGCTGCTGGAGCGGGCCGGCCCGAGTAAAGGCAAGTATATTACCGGCCTTTATACGGTGCTGGTTGAAAGTGACGACTTAAACGATCCCATTGCCGATGCGGCCCGCTCCCTGCTCGACGGACATGTGGTTCTGTCGCGGACGCTGGCCAACCGGGGGCACTACCCTGCCGTGGATCCCCTGCAGAGCGTCAGCCGGTTGAGGCGGGACATCACGTCGCCACAACAGATCGAGGACGTTAAGCGGATCATCGAACTGATGTCGATTCACAGCGATTCGGAAGATCTGATCAACATCGGCGCTTACAGTGCCGGCAGCAATCCGCGCATCGATGAGGCCATTGCCAATATAGACCGGATCAATGATTATCTGAAGCAGGATGGTGATGTCCGCTCCGGTTTTGACGATGCGCGCGACAGGCTTCGCGACCTGTGCGAACAGTTGGAGGTGAGCGATGGCAACTAAAGGATTTAAGCGCCAAAGGTTGCTCGATGTGCGCGACATTATGCTGCAGGTCGAGGCCGTTTCACTCAAGGACCGCGAAGACCGGCACATTCGTGAGCGTCTGCAACTCGAGGCGAACCTGAAGACCAAGGACGAGGAAATGGATATTTTGACGGACGCAGAAAGGGGCGCAGTTTCTGCGAATCCCCGGGAATTCCTGCTGCGGACATGGCGCACGATGGAACTGAATCAGGCCATTGAAGAAAAACTTGCCTCAAGCCGGGAAACGGCGCAAGCAGTGGAGTTGCAGCGCCAGGTAGTTGAGGCGGCAGCGAAATCGAAACGGACGCTGGAGAAACTCAAGGAACATCAGGAAGAAGAGGCGCGCACTGAATTTGACCGGGCCAACCAGAAGGCCATGGATGAGGTCGCTTCGCGGAAATATCTTGAGAGCAGCCACGGGAGAGCGACAGGATGATGAAAATTTTGAAATGGATCGGTGCCGGCATCGGTCTATTTACGGCATTGGTAATCGTGTTCATAACCATGTTCATATTCCAGGCTGAGGAAGTGGCCCTTCCTGATGAGGTCGGGGAGGATGAGGAGGTTTTGGTATCGATTACCGAGCTTGAGTTGATGACCGCCAAGCGCGACACCCTACAAATGGCAATGGACAGTCTGCTTGCCGTTCTGGTTCAGCGTAGCGCTGACCTGGACAGCCTGTCAGATGTGCTCGCCTTCAGGGACGCCGCCATTGGCGCACTGGAAAGTCGTCTTCAAGATAAGGACGCAGCCATAGAAGGCTTGCGTGAAGTGGATGTAAACGCTCAAGAGATGGCGAGAACTTTCGCCACGATGAATGTTGAGCAACTTTCGCCCATCGTAGCAGAACTGACCGATGGGGTTGTGCTGGACATTTACAAGCATACATCCAATAAAAGACGGCGATTTTTGTTGGCAGCCATGGGCGACAACCGTGCCGCCAAGTTGACCAACAGACTCGTCAGAAAGTGAAAGGAAGCTAAAGATGCAAAGCGGTGAAGCTCAGGTAGCTGGCGCTTCCCGGCAACACGGTGGCACATCAGTCATCAAAGGCAAGGGCGTCAAGGGAAAGAAATTTTCCTTAGCCCAGTTGCTTTTTGGTCTGAAAATTGCCACCGGCTCGCAAGCCAAGCCATTTGGCAAGGTATTGCGCCAGTTGCAGGGAAAACTGCCCGCCCTGGGGAAATCACAATCCCGCCTGCAGGCTAATGGAGGCTCTGGCAAGCCGCCTCGCGGAGGAACGGTTCGTTCTTCCCGGGCTGCTGCCGTGACGCTCATTGCCGGCAAAGGGATGAGTGAGGCTGCTAAGCAATCCGGGCCGTCGGCAAAGGGGGCAACCCCAACCCGTCCGCGGCCGGTGGCTCCCGCTACTTCGGCAGGAAAGACCCCTGCGGCGCCATTTTCGGGGACGGCCCAGACAGCTGTTTCCAAAGGTAGCGCCAAACCGGCACTCACCTTGGGGACGGCCCAGACAGCTGTTTCCAAAGGTAGCGCCAAACCGGCACTCACCTTGGGGACGGCCCAGACAGCGGTTTCCAAAGGTAGCGCCAAACCGGCACTCACCTTGAGTACGGCCCAGACGGCTGTTGCCCAAGAGAGCGCCAAACCGGCGCTCACCTTGAGTACGGCCCAGACAGCCGTTGCCCAAGAGAGCGCCAAACCGGCGCTCACCTTGAGTACGGCCCAGACGGCCGTTGCCCAAGAGAGCGCTAAACAGGGTCTGTCTTCAAGAAGGGCTGAAGCGGGAGCACCAACAGGTTCAACCACCACAGCTTCCATCCCGCCAGAGAATAACGCCTTGGCAAAGGACGTTGATCCCAACGCTCCTGCAAGCCACGGTGCCGCCCGGACCCCAGCGCCCATCATTGGCGCCGCAGGGACCGGCTCAGGCACAGCGCTTGCCGGACAGGTTGTCTCTGCTGATCCCAACGGCCAACCCGTACCCTCAGGGAACGGACACGCCCCCAGGACCGGCATCAGGCAGCCCCGGAGTCGGCGATCAACCCCAGCCAGCGCGCGGACAGCGCCCGTAAACAGTGGGCGCCAGACGGCACCAGCGCAAAGAGACGCCTCAGCGGATGCGCCGCGCCAATTGGCTCAGGCACAGCCTGAAAGTCAACCGGCGCAGGTATCGCCGCGCAGCGTAGCGCCCGTGCCGATCCGTTCAACTCTGGCAGCGGTTTCCGATAATCCCCCAGCAGCGACGCCAGATCGCGGCACACCCGCCAATGCTACCCAGGTGGCAGGGCGCGGGACCCACGCCTTACCGGCCATCGATGACAAATCGGTTTCCGGCGCAGGCCAACGGTCCGGCGCAACTGTGAACCCAGGTGTGGCGCTGGCAGGGCTGCGCCAGGTCGACCCCAACGGGTTGGCCGCCGATCTGTCTTCAGCGAGTTTCGCTGGCGCTGATGCGGGGAAATCCGGAGACGGCAAGAGGCTGGATGTTCGCTCCAGCAGGTCCAAACGGCCGAACATTACTTTCGTGAAAAAGAGTGATGGCGGCAAGACACCCGATGTTTCCACTGCCCCGGCGGGTAGACCAGCAGCGAGGGCCGTTTCCCGGCCCGCCGCTCAGGTTGCCCCGCAGGCGCCGGACATTGGCGTGAAGGGCCCCGGAGCAAACGCCGAACCTGTTGTTAACAGCCTCACCACGAATGATCAACCGAGCTCGCAAGTTGCCGGTGGCGGCAATGGCGAGTTTAAGATCATGAATCCTGTTGAACTCGGAACGCAGGGATCCACTGAAACCGGGAGTCGTACGATTCAGGTTCCAGTGGCACAGACATCCACGCTGACCCAACCGTTAAACAGTGCGGCGCCCCCCCTGGCCAACTTGGCCCGGATGACGGTGGTCCACTATAACCGGTATGTCAGCGGCTCGCAAAACCAGAGCGTGTTTCAGGTCGATGGCGGTCTTCTGGGCAGTGTGAAAATCACATTCTCGGAAGCAAGCGCCGGCACCACCCTCACAATTATGGTCAGCAGTCCGGAACTGCAGCAACAGCTGCAACGGGCCTTGCCGCAATTGCAGCAGGAGTGGAGCAATTTGAACCTGAACCTGGGTCAAGTGAACGTCCAGGTGAGTAATTCTCACCAGGATAACGCCTTCAAAGGTGAGGAAGGCAAGCCCGGCAGACCGATGATGAAACAGTCGACGGAGGACGTGGATGTTCCCGTCGCAATGGCTATGGAGCGCATCATGGACTACGGTTATAATACCGTGGAATATGTCGCGTAGGAAAGGAGTCAATCCATGACAGAAGTCTCACAGGCCATTTCGAGCATACCGAGATCCGGGATGCCTGCCCAGCTCGAACGGAGCACGGGCACGACTATCGATTCTGAACAGTTCCTGGTCCTGCTGGTAGCCCAGCTGGAGAATCAGGATCCGCTGGAACCGATGAGCAACCAGGAGTTCGCAGCTCAAATGGCCCAGTTCGGACAACTGCAACGCCTCGCGAGTATTGATGATCGTCTACGGGAAAGCCTGCAGGCCCAAGTGTTGTCGACCCAGGCGGTCACCAACACCATGGCTGCCGGGCTGATCGGCAAAGAGGTGCTGGCATTAGGGAATACGACAGAGCTGTCTCAAGGAGACGCCGCTCTGCATATCTCCCTTAGCGGCCCCGCCGAAACTGTGACCATCAAGATCTTCGACGCCGAGGGCAGGCTGGTCCGGACGATCAGGCACGATGACATGCCTGGTGGGCCAAACACGATCACATGGGACGGCTTGGACGACGCTGGAGATGCCCAAACGGATGGGACCTATGTATACGAAGTCGTGGCTATCGATGCCGACGGCAAGCTTGTGGACGCAATCACGGCCACTTCCGGTGTCATTACCGGGGTGAGCTATGAAGGCGGCGTCGCAACGCTTATGGTGGGTGACCGCCGTTTCGCCATGGGTGACGTGATCTCCATCAGCGCGCCGGGAGGTTCCTCATGAAACCTGCGGAACTGCTAAGCAATATGCCCCTGCAACCGATCCGGCGAAGCCAACCGACGACGGGTCCGGCCAAACAGGCACCGAATTCAGCGCAAAAGACGCCTGGATTTTCCAAGGTGCTGGCCGGCCAGATCGCTGGTAAACGCGCTCCGGGTGGGACCGCGTCAACGGGAACTGTCAAGTTCTCCGCGCACGCACAGGCCCGCATGCAGGAGCGGAACATAGAGCTCACAGCGCAACACCTTCAACGGCTCGACCACGCGGTCGCGTTGGCGGAGGCCAAAGGCAGTGTCAAATCCCTCGTGTTGATGGACGATACCGCCTTTATCGTCAGTGTGAAGAACAAAACGGTCATCACGGCCGTTCCGCGGCATGATGCTGTGGACAACGTCTTTACGCAGATCGATAGCGCCACGATCGTGTAGCCAACAAAATAGACGGCAAGGCTGGTCCCGCCAGCGTCCCGGGTTACACCGGGATTCAGGGAAGCCTTGATCCTGCTGATCGATTGACGCAGGATCGCAGCCATGACCTGAAATAGCTAAAAAAAAGGGATAGTACGATGCTAAAATCTTTATCATCTGCTGTTTCGGGGTTGAAAAACTTCACGGCCCAGTTGGACGTGTTGGGTAACAACCTCGCGAACGTAAGAACCATCGGTTATAAATCAAGCCGGATGACCTTTGCTGAAGCCAGAGCCCAAAGCCTGTCGGGAGCCTCCCGAGGGTTTGGTGGTGGTTTCGGTAACCAGAAGCAGATCGGATTAGGTGTCAATATTGCCACCACCGATATCAACTTCGGCCAGGGCAGCCTGGAGTTCACCGGCGTGCCAACCGATATGGCGATTCAGGGCAATTCGTTCTTCATCTTAAGTGATGGAGACGTGAATTCCTTTAGTCGCGCTGGTAACTTCTTCTTCAACGACTCAGGCTTCCTGGTCAACCCGAGCGGTTTGGCGGTACAGGGATTTCAGGCTGACGATAAGGGTGAGATCGATATCTTCGCCCCGTTATCTGAAATCTTCCTGGACACGAACCTGTCGGCGCCTGCTTCGGAAACGGAAAACGTGTTCATGTCTGGCAATCTTGACTCGAATCTGTCGCCTTTGGCGTCAACCTTGTCATCTGTCATACCCTATACGTTGGCCGCCGATGGCAGCGCCGCGTTGGCCGCGACGGAGCTGAACGACCTCACCCAGACCGCTACGGCGCTCATAGCAGGCGACACCATCAGTATCGATGGCAAGCTTCCGGATGGCACCGTAGTATCGGGAACGTTCATCTTCAGCACTGACGGCACGACGCTCGCGGCCCTGGTCGCGGTGATTGATACAATCTACGCGGGCGAAGCCACTGCCAGCATCTCCTCGACGGGGGCGCTGGTTCTGACTGATGTCGTGAAAGGCGATTCAGAGACCGCCATCGTGCTTTCGAGCGACGCGGATATATCGCTTTCCGCCTTCGAAACGACACAGGCAGGGTTTACGGGCCAGGCCAGCACATCGACCACGGTGTTTGACAGCCTTGGAGAAGCGCATAACCTGATTCTAACCTTCACCCTGACGCCGACCGACGGCAAGTGGACGTGGGAAGCGACATTTCTGGGTGATGAGGAGATCACGGCCGGTGGCACAGGCACCATCAACTTCAATGAAGTAGGCACTGTCGTCGCCTTCAATGTTGATGGCGCGGCTACCAGCATCGAAGTTGATCCTGGAAACGCAGCCGCCTCCTTCTCCATCATACTCGACGCCCAGGGGGGCTCCGGCTTTTCCGGGGTCACCCAGTTCGCGTCGGATTCGACGCTGATCGTCAGAGAGCAGGATGGACGCCCAACGGGTTCACTGTTGCGGTTTGCCATTGACAATGAGGGCATTGTGACGGGTGTTTTCTCGAATGAGAAAAACCTGACCATTGCCCAGATTGCGCTGGCCGAGTTCCCAAATCCACTTGGGTTACTGCGGGCGGGCGATGGTAACTTCAAGCTCGCGTCGGGCGCTGGAACGCCGATTATCGGCAAGGCTGGTGAGCAATTCTCGGCCACGATTATTTCCGGTTCGCTGGAAAACTCAAACGTGGACCTGGTTGCCCAGTTTACCGATATGATCGTCACCCAGCGCGGGTTTCAGGCTAACGCCCGGGTGGTTACCACCGCCGATCAGATACTGGAAGAAACGATGCGTTTGAAGCGATAATCGCTCCATATTAAGCTGAGTTAAATCTCTTTGCCCCTGGCTGCCTCGCCGTTAGGCGGGGCAGCCTCCGGCGGAGGGAGAAAGTTTCGGGAGGGCATACTTTGGACATCGCTTCTCTGGCAGGTATTCTTGCGGGATTTGGCCTGCTCATCGCCACGATCCTGGCCGGAGGTGGCGCTTCTGCATTTATCGACATCCCGTCCATCATGATCGTCCTGGGCGGTTCGACCGCGGCCACGCTCATCAATTTCAACATGTCACAATTTATCGCCGCCGTTAAAATCGCGGCCAAAGCATTCAAGCAGCAGAAAGAGGACCAGGCAGCACTGATCGACCAGTTTATCAACCTGGCGCAGCTGGCCCGTCGCGATGGCATCCTGGCCCTTGACCGGGCCCTGAAAGACGTGGAAGATTCATTCATGAAAAACGGCCTTGAAATGGCCGTGGACGGGACGGAGCCGGAAACCATCCGGGATATTATGGAGACGGATGTGGAGGGCATGCTTGACCGGCATAAAGTAAGCCAGGGAATCTTCAATGCGCTGGGCGCCTACGCACCGGCTTTCGGCATGATCGGCACCCTGATCGGCCTTGTAAAGATGCTCGGTAACCTGGATGACCCCAGCTCGATCGGCCCCTCCATGGCGGTGGCGCTGATCACTACTTTTTATGGGGCTGTCATGGGCAACCTTGTGTATCTTCCCATGGCGGGCAAGCTGAAGGAAAAATCGACCCTTGAAGCGAAAAACAAGCGCATGATTATTGAAGGGGTGTTAGCTATTCAGAAAGGGGTGCACCCTAAAAATATTGAGCGTAAACTGAAAAACTACATCGCCCCGCATCTTCGTGGAGGAGAGGAGGAGGATGCCGGTGGAAACCAGGCGCCTGCCCCTGCGGCGCCGGGAGGCAAGGAATAGTGGCTGACAAGCAAGAACCGGATGATGACGGCAGGCCATCAGCGCCGTTCTGGATGACCACCTATGGGGATATGGTCACCCTGTTGCTGACCTTTTTTATCCTCATGTTCGCCATGTCGAGCGTCAACGAACAGAAATTCCTGCAGGCGGCGTTATCACTGAAGGGATCGCTGGGTGTCCTGGATAAAAACATCAGCATTATCGGAGAAATGTCCCCGGCCATCGGCACGGCGGGGGTCTCCGGCCAGGAGGTAGACATGCTGGATGCTCTGCAAAGTATTGAAGAGATATTTAAGCAGGAGGAGCTGCAAGACATCGCTTCAGTAGAGATAACCGGCCCCGGTGAGGTGCTGATACGACTGGGCGACGAGGTGTTGTATGATCCCGGTGAAGCGCGGCTCAAAGCTGGCGCGGCGCGGGTGCTGGATGGCATCGCGCGGTCCATTGCCGGAAAAACTGAGGAAGTCTATGTGGAAGGCCACACCGATAACCAGCCCATCAACACCAAAGAATTTCCCTCCAACTGGGAACTTTCTTCCGCCAGGGCACTGAGCGTGGTAAGGTTGCTTGAGAAACGCGGTGTGCCCCCCGATCAACTGGCCGCCGTGGGGCATGGCGAGTATGTGCCGCTGGAATCCAACGCGACAGCTGCAGGGCGGGCTAGAAACCGAAGGGTGGAACTATATATAAGATGGAGAGATTTAGATAATGAGTGATGCTGGAGAACTGGGCGTCCCTATTGAGGATCCGGATCTTGACGAGGATGGCGATGAGTTTGAAGAAGACGGCGAAACTGGCGGTGGCTTACCCCCGGTCGTAAAAATATCGATTCTGGTGCTCGCGGTGGCGGGACTGGGATTTGGCGCCTTCATTTTGACTCAAAAATTAATTATTCCCACCTTGGGCGGCACTGAAATGGTGCAAAATTTTAAGCAGCGGCAAGCCGAAAAACGGTTGGCTAAGGCGGAAGAGAAAAAGAGCGAGAGGAAAAAAGGTCCGGTCATCCGGCATCCGATCACCGGGTTCACGGCAAACCTGATCGGCAGACGCAGGAACCTGGTGGCCTTCGACCTCCTGTTGGAAGTCTACTCGGAGGAGGCCGACGAGGAGCTCACCGACAAGGAGTTTCAGATCAGGGATGCCATGCTTATCTATTTTGGGGCACGAACTTTGCAGGAAATATCGACAAGAGAGTTTTTGGTGGAAGTAAGAGACACAATAAAGACGATGTTAAACAATATATTGGGGGAAGAAACGATCGATACGGTTTATTTCACCAAGTTTATCATCCAATAGGATAACTCGTGGCAAAGATACTCAGTCAAGATGAAATTGATGCGCTATTATCAACCGTAGCCGAGGATACCGGCGAGGGAGATGGCGGCGGCCTCCTGGGGCCAGCCAAGCGGGTAACCCTTTACGATTTCAAGCATCCCAACCTTATCTCCAAAGAGCAGATGCGGTTGCTTGAGAACATCCATGAAAATTTCTCGCGGAACTTTGGCGTTTTTCTGTCGGCGCAGTTGCGGATGATCGTGGAGATAGAATTGCTGGCCATCGACCAGCTCCTGTACTCTGAATTTGTCATGTCCATCGCTCCCCCCGGCTGCCTGTACGTGATGAGCATCGATAATCCCCCCGGCGAGGTAATCCTTGAGATCAGTCCCAGCCTGGTTATTTTTATCGTTGAAAAATTATTTGGCGGCAAAGGGAGTTTCTCCGCTGCCACTTCCCGGGCCATCTCGGTTATCGAACAGCGCATTATGGGCAAGGTGATGGAGCGAGCCGCCATTGAGGTGGCCAACGTGTGGCAAACCCTTATTGAGTTGGAGACGGAAATTACCCGCTTCGAGAGCAATCCCGAGTTTATCCAGATTGTCCCCTCGGCAGAGCCGGTTGTGGTGGTTTCACTGCAGGTGAAAATCCATGATAACAAGACCTTGATGAATTTCTGCTATCCCTATCGATGGTTTGCAGAAATGGTCGGTTCCCAGGGTGTGCAGGAAAAAATTCAGTTTGGGTCCGCCGTGTCCAATCCGGAGGAACGGGAAAAAATGATCTATCATCTGAACAAAGTTGCATGCTCTGTTGAAGCAAACTTGGGCACGACCAGCATGTCCATCAACGAGTTCATTAACCTGCAAGTGGGGGACCTTATGGTTCTGAACTCCAGGCCCAATGATGAATGTTCCATTTTCGTCCGGGAAAAGCTCACCTTTAAAGGCATCATAGGAAAAAGCGAAAAGTACCGTGCGGTCCAGATCACCCAGGTGCTTAAGGAGGAATTAGAAAATGCTGTTTGATGAGATGAATCCTTTATATATGGCTATGGCCAAGGAACTCGTTCCCGCCCTCAAGGATTCGGCGGGGCAGGTTTTGCAGGCAGAGTTCACCTTGGAAAGTGATGATCCTGCCGCCATAGCGGAGGATTTTGCGCCGGCTGGGGAGTTCCCCATGATCAGACTTACCCTGGAGAGCACCTCCAAAGGGACCTACCAGCACCAGTTCGTCATGGAAAAGGCGCTGGCGGGGCATATTTTCGGATGGATGGTGGGAGAGGATCCGCCTGCAGAAATTACGGAAGAACATTTTGACGCCGTGAAGGAAGTTGTCAATCAGATGCTGGGCCAGATTCAGGCCGCGTTTGATGGTGAAGAATTCGCCTTCAAGGCTGGCGAAGTGACCATCGAAGAGATCGCTTCGGGCGACGATTTGACCCTTCCTGAAGACGGCACAGTCGCCGTCTATCGCTTTAAGCGGGGCGAAGAAGAAGCTGAGTATACCGTTACACACATTGTGCAAGGTGAATTGGCCGCCGCTGCGGCAAGCGATGCCAAGGAGGAGGGCGAGGCTGACGAAAAAGCCGAAGTGGAAGCCGAGGTTGATGCCGAAGGCGACGACAGCGGCATATCCAAAGAGCTGGCCGCCGAACTCACCGGCGACCTTTCTGAAAGTGATGACGCTCCGGGCGATGGCGATTTTGACGATCTGCTCAGCGGTGGCGAGATGGTGCAGGCCAGTGCCGCCGAGTTTGATGAATTCTCCGAATCCGCCGGCCTTGGCGTTGCCGATAATAAACTCGACATGCTGCTGGACGTGAACCTCGACATCACTGTGGAATTGGGCCGCAAGGTGATGAATGTTGAAGAGATTCTGCGGATGGGCAAAGGGTCGGTTATCGAGCTGAACAAGCTGGCCGGCGAGCCCGTGGACATCCTGGTCAACGGCAAAAAACTGGCTGAAGGCGAAGTGGTTGTCATTGAGGACCATTTCGGCGTCCGCCTGACCCATCTGATCAATCCCAGAGAGCGCATCCGGAGCCTCGGCAAGTAACCATGGTCCGGGGGGCGGCTAATAAGCCAGGCAACGTTCTGGTCGTTGTCGTTTTCGCTCTGGTCACCCTGCTGGGTTTAACCCTCCGTAACAAGAAAATCGAGCGTATCGGGGAAGCGGCCCAAACCACCGCCTCCTCCTCGGTGACGCCATCAACGACGCCCGCTGGCCAGGCCCTTTCCGATTCGGTGGAGGCCTCCGGCAGGGCCACTTTGCCCCGGCCGGCAGCCGGCCAGGCGACCCCCGCATTAGAAGTCCCCCTAGCCCAGTCCGACGATCTGGCCGGTTCGCTGTGGAAAGCGGTTTTTTATACCGCCCTGTTGCTGGGCGCCATCCTGGGCGGCGCGATGATGATTAAAAAATTTGGCGGCGAACGGTTCCGCCAGACTTCCAGTCCCGACATCGAAATTATAGGCCGAAAATATCTCAACCCCAAACAGTCCATTGCCATCGTGAAAGTGCGCAATAAGGAACTGTTACTGGGTATAACTGACCAGTCCATTCAGCTGCTCGACCGTCTGGATAGCGACGAGACCTAGTCGTTTGGCCCGGAGTTTGCCATTAACTCCGGTGAGAGCCAGACGATGCGATCAAAAAGACATTTTACATCATTACTTCTGTTGGCGCTGGCCGTTTTGCCGGCCGCCGCCATGGGTCAGGACTTGGGTCTCCCGGCGCTGAACCTCTCAATCGACAGCATCTCCAAACCGGAGCAGCTGAGCACGACAATCCAGATTGTCATCATGATCACGATCCTCTCCCTAGCCCCTTCCATTCTTATAATGATGACCTCATTCACCCGTATTGTGGTCATCTTCCATTTCCTGCGGCAGGCGATGGGCACTCAAAACACCCCCTCCAATCAAATTCTCATCAGCCTGGCCCTGTTCCTGACCTTCTTCGTGATGAGCCCGGTCCTCGAAGAAATTAACGACAACGCCCTGCAACCTTACCTGGATGACCAGATAGAACAGCAGGAGGCGTTGACATTGGCTTTGATACCGGTGAAGCAGTACATGATCAGCCATACGCGGGACAAGGACCTGAGCCTGTTTGCGGACTATTTCCCCGGCGAACGGGCCGAAACAGTGGAAGAGCTTTCCATGATGGTCGTGATCCCCGGCTTTTTGATCAATGAGCTGCGCATCGCGTTTCAAATCGGCTTCATGCTCTACATGCCGATGCTGCTGGTCGATATGGTGGTGGCCGCGGTGCTCATGTCCATGGGCATGATGATGCTTCCGCCGGTCATGATTTCCATGCCGTTCAAGATATTGCTGTTTGTGCTGATCGACGGCTGGTACCTGATTGTAGAATCCATTATCGGGGGGCTCAGGTAAAATGACAACAGATTTTGTGGTATTTATCGCCAATCGCACTTTGATGACGGCCCTCACCCTGCTTCTGCCGATCCTCGGTTCGGCGCTGGTGGTGGGTGTGCTGGTGGGCCTGTTCCAGGCGGTAACCTCCATCCAGGAGATTACGCTTACCTTTATCCCCAAGATCGCAGTGGTCGGTCTGGTGATCCTGTTCACCATCCCCTGGATGCTCGACACCGTGATCCGGTTCAGCCGCATGGTGTTCGATCAGATTATCATCCTGGGTCAATGAACCTCACCATTCTCGACCTGCTTGCCGGTTGGGGCATCTCCTTCATGCTGATCCTGACCCGCATTGCGGCGCTGACCCACAGTTTCCCTTTTTTCGGCTCATCCGCCATCACTTCACGGTTGCGGGCCATGATAGCCCTGGCCCTGACCTTCTTTATCCTGCCTTTGGCGGGCCAGCAGCACTTGGGGCATGACTGGTCCCTCGGCGTGCTGGTGCTGCACCTGGCCCGGGAGACCGGCATCGGGCTGGTGGTCGGGTACGGAGCAAAGTTTCTGTTTGAGGCGTTCACCCTGGCTGGCACCTTCGCCGGCCGCCAGATGGGCTTTGCCATGGCCGACCTGCTAGATCCCGTTACCTCTGTGCCGCAATCCATGATCGGGCAGTTCTGGGCACTGGTGGCCATCCTCTTCTTCCTGGCCATCGATGGACACCATTTCCTGGTGCGCCTTATGCTGGAAAATTTTAACGTGGTGCCGCTGGCCCAGGGAAGGTTCAGCCCCGCCACGGCCCAACTGCTCGTTGAAGGCTCCACGGAAATGTTCAGACTTGCCCTCCGTCTGGCTGCGCCGGCCCTGATCATCACGATGATGCTCGATGTCGGCATGGCGGTGCTCAGCCGGGCCATGCCCCGGTTCCAGATATTTTTCGTCGCCTTGCCGCTAAAACTGACGGTCGGCGTGTTCGCACTGGTCGTATCGATGCAGCTGTTCCAGGCCCTGTTCGTCAGCATGGTGGCGGATTATCAGGTGTATATCGTCAATGTCCTTACCAGTTTGCGGGGGACAGGTGGCTGAGAAACCGGCACAGGATCGCACAGAAGAAGCGACACCGAAACGGCTGGAGGAAGCCCGGGAGAGAGGTGAAACAGCCAAAAGCGCCGAGTTGGTCTCGGCCTTGCTGTTGCTGGCTACCATGCTTTATTTCTATTTCGCCGGGGAGCTGTTTTTAAACAACATAGCCGGCACAATGACCGATTTCTACCGTTCAATCGCCACCATTGACATCACACCAGGCCGGATGCCGCAGCTCGCGCGATGGATATTCCAGCGCGGAGTCATCATTGTTGGACCGGTCATGATGGTCATTTTGCTGACCGCCCTTTTGGTCAATATTTTACAGGTGGGGGTAATTTTTGCCCCCAAAGCGCTGACCCCCAAAATGGCGCGGGTCAGCCCGATGGCGGGCCTCAAAAAGATTTTCTCGTCGAAGGGATTGGCGGAACTGCTTAAAGGCATATTCAAAATTATCGTCGTTGGCATGATTGTTTATGCTTATGTGGCCGGGCGGGTTAAGGATTACCCTTTTTTGACATACATGACCCCCCTGCAGATCATGGGCGAAATTGGCGGCGACATGTTCAAAATTGTCACCTATGCCGGCATCGCGCTGTTACTGATGGCCATCGCCGACTACATCTACCAACGCTGGGAATACCGCCGAAACTTGCGGATGACCAAGCAGGAGGTGAAGGATGAAGCCAAACAGACCGAAGGCAGCCCTGAGATCAAGGCCCGTGTAAGGTCTGCCATGCGCGACCTCAGTCGAAATCGCATGATGCGCAGTGTCGCCGATGCTACCGTGGTGGTTACCAACCCTGTGCATTTGGCCGTGGCGCTCCAATATGACGAGGACGATGAGCAAGCCGCGCCGATCCTGGTAGCCAAGGGCCAGCGCAAATTGGCGGAGCGCATCAAGGAAGTGGCGCGGGAAAACGATGTTCCCATCAAAGAATCGCCGCCCCTGGCCAGAGCGCTGTATGACAGCGCCGAAGTGGGTGATGAGATTCCCTATGCCTACTATCAGGCGGTAGCGGAGATTCTCGCAGAAATCTACAAGCATGATCAGGCCGCGGCCTGATGGACGATAAAATGAACACAGTCAATAAACGCAAATAAATGAACCAACTTCGATTAGCAGACCTGGGCTTGGGCGGTGCCATTATTTTGGTGTTGGCGATCATGCTCATTCCCCTGCCGACGTTCCTGATGGACGTCTTCCTGGCCATGAACATTCTCGGGGGACTGGTGATCCTGTTTGTGGCCCTCTACACCCGCAGGCCACTGGATTTCGCGGTCTTCCCCTCGCTGCTACTGGTGATAACGCTGTTCCGGCTGGCGCTTAACGTGGCCACCACGCGCCTGATTCTGGGCGAAGGTTACGCCGGTGAAATCATCCAGGGATTTGGCTCTTTTGTCGTGTCCGGCAACTATGTGGTCGGCTTCATCATCTTTATCATTCTCGTCATCATCAATTTTATGGTCATCACCAAAGGCGCGACCCGTATTGCCGAAGTGACCGCCCGCTTCACTCTCGACGCCATGCCGGGCAAGCAGATGGCCATTGATGCCGATCTGAACGCGGGCATCCTGGATGAGAAAGAGGCCCGCCAGCGCCGGAAAGACATTTCTGCCGAAGCCGACTTTTACGGAGCCATGGACGGCGCAGCCAAGTTTGTCCGCGGCGACGCCATTGCGGGGCTGCTCATTACCGGCATCAATATTGTCGGCGGACTGATTATCGGCACCATGCAGTTGGGCATGAGCCTCGGTGACGCCGCCATGAAATATACTTTACTGACCGTTGGCGATGGGCTTGTGGCCCAGATACCTTCGCTGGTTGTATCTACCGCCGCAGGTCTCATCGTCACACGGTCCACTTCCGAATCTGACCTCGGCCGCGACGTCGTGAGCCAGATTGGGGAGCAGCCGCGAGCGCTATGGATTGCCAGTGGCGCCATTTTGCTCATCGGATTTATCCCCGCCATGCCTTTCTTCCCCTTTGGCCTGATGTCGTTCCTGTTGGCCATGGGCGCCAACAAGGCGACGAAGTCCCTCGACGCTGCGGCGGCCAAGCTGGCCGAAGCCGAGGAGGCAGAGGCAGAGGCACAGGTGCCGGAGGAACGGATTGAAGCGTTCCTCCACCCTGATCCCTTTGAAATAGAAATCGGATACGGACTGATTTCCCTCGTCGATACGAATCAGGGAGGCGACCTGCTGGGCCGCATTTCATCCATCCGCAAAAGCATTGCCCTGGAGCTCGGCATGGTGATTCCGCCCATCCGCCTGCGTGACAATATCAACCTGGGCGCCAACGAGTACCTGTTTAAGGTCCACGGCATTGTCGTTAGCCGCGGTGAAGTGATGCTGGGATATAACCTGGTGCTCAATCCCGACCCCGATTCGGGGTTGGTCGGCATCGAGACCGAAGAGCCGACATTCAAGTTGCCCGCTCTGTGGGTGGCGGATGAGCAGAAGGCCGTCGCTGAATCGATGGGTTACACCGTGGTAGACCCGCAGGTAGTGGTGGCTACCCATTTGATGGAAGTGCTCAAGTCCAACGCCTACAAGCTGCTCGACCGCCAGGAAGTCCGCAAAATGCTTGACGATCTCAAGGAGGAAAAGGCGGCCGTTGTCGAAGGCCTGGTGCCCGATCTGGTGCCGCTGGGGGTCGTTCAACAGACGCTGCGCAACCTCCTGCGCGAAGGCATTCCCATCCGCAACCTGGTGACCATTTTAGAAACCATTGCTGATCACGCCCATCTCACCAAGGATGCCGATGTGTTCACCGAATACGTCCGGTCGGCTCTTTCCGACGCCATCACCGATATGTTCCGGAGAGGGGACGAGCCGATCAGCGTCACCATTCTCGATCCCCGGCTGGAAGACCATATTATGCAGGTCACCAAGCAGGGCGAAACTTACCAGGGCAACCTGGGCCTGACGCCCGGCCAGGTGCGGGATGTCCTGACATCCTTGAGCGATCAAGTCGAAAAAATTGTCCGCACCGGCAGCAAACCGGCGCTGTTGGTCTCGCCGGCCATACGCAGGAGCGTGCGGGTCTTCACGGAGACGGTCCTGCCCAATGTGGCCGTGCTGTCGTTCTCCGAACTTTCTTCATCAGTCGAACTAAAATCAGTAGGATCGGTAAGTTACCCAGATGCAGGTTAAAACATACACAGGCGCGACCGAGCGCGAAGCCATCACCCTGGCCAAGCAGGACCTTGGTGACGAAATTATGATTGTGGAAATGAGGCGTCACGGCAACGGCGCCAACAGCCGGTCTGCCACGCAGTACCTCGTTACCGTCGCCCTCGATACCCATGCGGCAGATTCTGTCCCGGCACTGGACAATATTTACACCCCGACCGACTTCAGGTCGCTGGAGACGGCACGCAGCGTCCGGCGCACGGCAAATGGCGGGTCTGACGAGGCCTCCATCGTCCGCTTGAATGAGCAGGAAGTCGGCGAGCTGTTTATGCTTCGTAAGCAGATGCGGACCCTTAAGGCGGAGCTGCGGGCGGCGGAGATCTCCCCTTTCCAGGAGCCCTTTGCCGACTGCTATGATCTGCTGGTCGAGGCGGGCGTCCCTGACCATATTGCCGAGCAGCTGGTCCAGAGAACAGTTGATCATCTCGATGAACTGGGAGTCTACACGCGCGTCGGCGCCCTGGCGGAGCTGAAACGGCAGATTTCTTACCATTTTGTGCATCACAAACCCCGCAAAAGGTCGGGTAAGGAAGTGATCGTGTTCCTGGGGCCTTCAGGCGCGGGTAAAACCAGCATCATTGCAAAACTGGCGGCCCATAAGAAAGCCTATCGCGGAAGAAAACTGGCCATTATCTCCACAGACAACTATCGCGCCGGGGCGAACGCGGGGCTCAAGTCGATCGGTGCGATATTAGAGACGCCGATTATCGAAGTGCTGCAGATGGAAGATATTCCAAGAGCGATGACCAATCTCGCAGATTTTGATGTAATTTTAGTCGATACTCCGGGACGCAGCCCGCTGGTGAAGAATGCACTGCCGGAGCTGCAGACCCGGCTGGCGCTGCTCAATCCCACCGATACAATTGTGGTTTTGAGCGCGACGATGGGTATGGAGGAACTGTGGCTCTTTATGGGGCTTTATAAATCCCTGGAGCCGACGGGTCTGGCCATTACCAAGCTCGATGAGACCAGCAAACCGGGCAAGGTCATCGGCGCGGCAGACGATCCCCAACTGCCGCTCATGTATGTTTCCGATGGGCGGGCGATACCCAAAAGCCTGATATTAAACCCTGGTGC
This sequence comes from Fidelibacterota bacterium, assembly GCA_004124875.1. GTDB lineage: Bacteria > Fidelibacterota > Marinisomatia > SCGC-AAA003-L08 > TS1B11 > TS1B11. The sequence continues at coordinate 235,724 of SCKJ01000004.1, forward strand.
AGCCATCTTGAAACGGCTCCCATTGACGACAGGATAGTGACGGCAACTTGCTAAAAGCATCTCAAACATTGGAAGCGGCGGTCGATGTAGTGCGGGTCGAGTCAACCCGGCAGGCGACGATGCCCGAGATTATCACGGTGACCAGTGGCAAGGGCGGCGTAGGCAAGACCAACCTGGCGGTTAACCTGGGGGTGCTGTTGCGGCAGCGTAAGCAGAGAGTCCTGATGATGGACGCCGATTTGCACCTGGGCAAACTCGATATTATTCTGGGGGCCTCGCCGCAGTATACGCTCGCCGACCTGGTCGATGGCAGCCGGACCATCGAAGAGATTATCATGAGCCATCCATCGGGCATCGATGTGCTGCCGGCCACCTCCGGGGAGTTAAATCTCCTGGATGCGGACCAGCGAATAATGAAGGTCATGGCCGAATCATTTTCCAGAATCCAGAACAATTACGACTACATTATCGTAGACACAGCTGCCGGGATATCCACAACCGTGCTGACCATGGCACTGGGCGCCGACAAGGTGATCCTGGTGATTACTCCAGAGCCGGCCTCCATCTCTGACGTCTATGCGATGGTCAAGGTCATCAGCCATAAATCCCCTGAATTACCCTTGATTCTGGTGCCTAACAGAGTTAAATCTCTGGATGATGGGCTGGAGTTGCATAAGAAATTGAATCTAATAACTCAAAAATTTTTACACACCAACCTGCATTACGGCGGATCGGTAGTGGAAGATGGGGCTGTGCGACAGGCAATTGTTCGTCAGCGCCCATTCGTCCTGGAATTCCCGAAAAGTCAGGCGACGTATAATTTGCAGCTGGTTTGCCACCGCATGCTTAAACTTCAGCCAACACAGTTTTCGAAGCGGTCAAACATATTTGACCGCCTTCGAGTCAAGCGCAAAGTGGTAGCGACATTGTCATGATGCAAAATGCGATCTACCAATTTTCACTCATCGTCGGTATGGGCACTCTCGCGGTGTTGCTGATCAGGGGCTACTCTTTGATGGTTGCTCTGCAACGCAGTGGTTTGGTGCTGATTATTGTGCTCATTGTGCTGGTATTCGCCGCAAATGTCATCAAGTTTGGTATCCGGCCCGGACCGAATCTGGATGAAGTGAGCAATGATAATGAAGAGGCGAGCCCGCCGGAACAAATTCCCGGCGGCGGAACGGATGAATGAGCGCGACGACGACAAAGCTTGACGAAAATCTGGGCGAGGAACTGCTTCGGCAGTTTTATGATACTCAGGACCCGCTCATTAAAGAACGGGCCGTCAAAGAATTTCTACCGCTGGTCTACTATGTGGTCAACCGTGTGACGCTCCCGGTTACCGACGCCATTACCCGGGAAGACCTGGAGCAGAGTGCCATCCATGGGTTGCTGGAGGCGATTGATCGATTCGATAACGACCGGAAAGTTAAATTCAAAACATTCGCCTACAAGCGCATCTACGGGGCCGTCATTGATGCCGTCCGCCAGGTGCGCGTTTTAAGCAGGACGAAGCTCGAGCGGCTGATGGTGGTGCAGAAAATCACAGAAAAACTGGCCCAAAAACATCACCGTGATCCGACACCGGGGGAGGTTTGTGAAGCGGCGAATATTACTCCTGACGAATATGCCCAACTGCTGACGGCCGGCCAACTTTCGTATGCAACTTTTTCATTGGATGATCCTGTTAGCGACGGCAACAACAGTACCACGCGGCAAATTGACTTGCTCGCCGACGTGGAGGCTGAAGACCCGGAGAGTACCTTTATGATGGAAACACTGAAAACGCGGCTAGTCACCATACTGAAGGACCTGCCGGAAAGGGAGAGGTTAATACTCGCCCTGTATTACTACGAGAATCTGACACTCGTGGAAATTGGCCAGGTCCTGAATATTTCAGAGTCGAGGGTCTCTCAAATTATGAGCAAATCCCTGGATCAACTCAGGACCAAACTCAAATGATCGACTTTATCGATCCCAACCTGAACCTCCCTCAGCCTCCTGCAGCCCCATCTGTTGAGCCGGTGGAGTCTATCAAGCCGGAAACCGTCGGCATCGAAGGAGACAAGTTGGATAAACGGCGTCAGCAGCGCCTGGTCGATGAGGACCGGCAGCGTCGCCGGCGAGGACGTGATACCGTGGAGCTCTCAGGACAGGCATTGGAGGAGGACCTGGAAGAGGAGGACGATGAGCCCTCGCCCGGTGAGGATAAGGACCAGGACAGCGGTGCTATCGATATCATCATCTAAATTTCGGCGGGCCGCCATGGCCCTGTTCCTGCTGATCAGCACAGCCGCAGCCGAACAACAGTATATTGCCTTCTTTTCCGCTGAGACGGAGACTTACCGCCGCATCATTCTTGACGGGGTCTACGACCGCAGGGTACAGGTGCGCCAGGACAGTCTCGGTGGGGTGACCGTGCTGATCTGGGGAGCCCGTCAGGCGGATTACGTTGGCCGCCGCCGCTATGAGCAGGGTTACCTGGTGCCCGCCACCATGGAAATCGATTTTCCCCGCAGAAACCTGATGACGATCACTGTGAGCGGCAACCGGTTTGCCGATGTGGTCAGTTATAAGCTGGTGGAGCCGGAACTTTACATCATCGATCTATATCCCGAACCGTTGCCCCAGGAATCGATTTTCCATGAACAGTCCATCACCGCCTTATGGCCCAACGGCCGCTTTGTGCCGGATGCCGGGGCGGGGACGGTCCAGCCTGAACCCAAGCCAAAACCGGTGGAGGGCGCCCAGCGGCTCGGTGTTGCGCGCGCGCTGCGATGGGAACTGGCACCTTATCTGGGGCTGTTTAAAAAAGCGTTGTTGTGGGCCGGAGGCGCATCAACAGGCGTGCTGATAGTGGCCTTTATACTGATGGGCAGACGCCGCCGCAGAAATTCGGGCCGGAAATTGTCCGTTCCGGAGGCCCATGCTTACGACCAGGCCCAGGCGATACTGGAGCACCACGGCAACCTGAGTTATGATGAAGCGACACTGATTGCTGATCTCGAGCATGACCCCGATCGCGCGACCGCCTGATTCTCTCGCCTGCACCCTGAGTTTACTACCATGATCGGCTTCGACTTCCTGCGCCAGGTCAGTGCGATCCTCAGCAAGAGTCTTACCTCTGCGGATGCCTCCGCCTATTCGGCCATTTTCGATATTCTCGATGAGGTCATCCATTACGAATCGGCGACTCTGTTTGTGGCCAATCCCGACAGTGAGGTACTGGAGGTGGCCCAGTCGCGGGGACCGGTTATCGTTGACCTCATCGCGCAGGTGGGATTTGAGCATGGGCATGGCTTGAGCGGTTGGATTGGCGCGCGCCACGAACCGTTGGTGCTGCCGTCCCTTGGCGGGGAAAACGTGGAACGAGGTTTTGCCTCGATGGTGTCCATGCCGCTCTGGCTCGATGAAAGGTTGATTGGTGTGCTTAACCTGGGCCACAGCAAACCCGATTTTTTCAACGTGGATAACAGCGACGATTACGCCGAAATCGGCATTCAGTTAACGATGGTCGTCGAGCAGCTGCGCCTGCGTTCGCAGCTCAGGGACAAAAATCTGCAGCTGGAAAAGCTGCTCATCGAACTGAAAGAGGCGCAGGACAACCTGGTCGAAAAGGAGCGCCTGGCGGCCATCGGGGAACTGGTGGTCAAGGTGAACCACGAGATCAACAACCCTCTGGCTGCTATTATCAGTATGACCGATCTGCTGCTTATGAGCGAAGCAGAGATCGACGGCCAAGCGCGCAAAAACCTGCAAAATATCCGCGAGGCCGCTTACCGCATCCATGATGTGACCGAGGCCCTCAAAAAAATTGAAACGAGCGGAACCGACGATTACATAGAAGGGGTGAAAATGCTCAGGCTTGAGTAGCCCCCGAATGTTCCCCTGAGGGTAATTTTTACCACTTGCCATCCTTCCCACCCCTTTTAGAATCATGCTCCTTCGTCATTTCGACCCTGTCTCGTTGACCCTCGAGGGCAGCGTCGGTTCGCGACCCGCCGTGGGCCGTTTTCACCGTCTGGCACGCCTTTTGAAAGAATTGCAATAGCAACAAGGGAGCGCACAGAGCGTTATGGATTTCAATTTTTTCAAAATTGCCCAGAGTATGATTCGGAACCAACTCGGTACCGATATTATTGCGAACAACCTGAGCAATATCGGCACCACCGGATTCAAACGTGACGACCAGTTTACCGACTGGCTGGTCGAAGCGACGCAAGTTGGCGGCGCCCGAAGATTTACCGACTTTACCCAGGGCGATCTCAAGCGTACGGACAATCCCCTCGATTTCACCCTCGCCGAGCGTGGATTTTTCGTGCTCGAGACGGCTGAGGGCCATATCTATACCCGTAGCGGCCACTTCACCGTCGATAGCGACGGTTTTCTGATGGCGCAGAACGGCGCCCAGCTCCTCGGTGAGCACGGCCCCATTTCCATATTGGGCAACACAGGTGCTCCTGGCGTTGTTGAAGTGAGCCGTGACGGCATCATTTATGTGGGGGGTACGGAAATTGACCGGCTGCTGATTGCATCGGTCCCCGACCTGCAGGCGCTGGAAAAAGCGGGCGGCAATACGTTCCGCGCGGCCCCGGGACAGCTGGTCATGCAGCTGGAACGCGAAGCCATTCACGTACTACAAGGGGTCCTCGAAGGATCCAACGTGGCTCCGGTGGAGGAGATGATCCGCCTTATCGAGCTGCAACGTAATTATGAATCAACCCAACGGATAGCCAGGGCCATGGACAGTGTCGAAGGCCGGGCCATCTCATTGAGCGATTACCGTTAAGGAGTTAGTATGATCCGAGCTTTACGCACCGCAGCCCTCGGCATGAGCGCCCAGCAGCTACAGCTGGACGTGATTGCCAACAACCTGGCCAACGTCAACACCACCGGCTTCAAGCGCAGCAGTGTGGAGTTCCAGGACGTGCTCTATGAAACCATCGTTTCCGGTGGTGGCAATGGAGGTCCGAATCAGGGCAAGCCTGCCAATCTGCAGATCGGTTTGGGCAACCGGGCCGTATCGACATTTCGCAGTTTCGCCCAGGGAGCAGTGACTGAAACAGGCAACGCTCTCGATCTGGCCATCAGCGGCGATGGCTTTTTCCAGGTGCTTCGACCGGACGGCTCTTTCGCCTATGTCCGCGACGGCTCCTTCCGCCTCAATGCTGAAGGGTTCATCGTCACCGCAACCGGCGCGCGCCTGGCCTCCGAGCTCAATCTGCCCAGCGGCACGGAAGACATTGCCGTTGGAGAGGACGGCGTGGTCCGGGTGCTGCTGGCGGGTGATGTAGAGCCACAGGAAATCGGCCAGATCGAGCTGGCCAAGTTTGTCAATCCGGCCGGCCTTAAATCTTTAGGCGGCAACATGTACGAGGAAACGATCGCCTCCGGGCAACCCATCATCGGATTTGCCGGTGAGGATGGCTTCGGGACCACGATTCAAGGTTTCCTGGAGAAATCCAACGTGGACGTGGTTCAGGAAATGATTAACATGATCATCGCGCAGCGGGCCTACGAGATCAACTCCAAAGCGGTCAAGACCGCCGACGACATGCTGGCCGTAGCCAACAACATCAGGCGGTAATTTTGCGGCACAATAAAAGAGTCCTGTCCGGTCTGTTGTGGCTGCTGCTGAGCGCCACCACGGGCTTTGCGGCCAATGAATCAAGCCTGTCCAGGCACATAACGGCCCAGGTCAGAGCGCATGTTGAGGCGGGCCTGACCGCCGCAGGACTCCATGGAGAAATTACCTCCATCGTCCTGCCAGTGGCCGCCGCCCAGCTGCCGGCTGACTCCCGGGTGCGCCCCATCCGCCGGTTTATCCCCAACAGGGCGGCCGGCAGGCATATCATCCCCCTCGAGGTCACGCGGCCGGGAGCGCCGTCCACCAAAATTAATGTGACCGTCTCCACGGTGGCAGTCATCGTCGGCTGGACCACCGCGTATGCCGTCAAACGGAGAGACGCGCTGGAGCCGAGCCAGTTTACACGCAAGACTATTCGGGTCAACGGCAGGGAGTCGGATTACATCCAGGCAGAGGCCTTGCCCGAAAACTACCAGCTCGCTTCGACCATCAAGCCGGGGCAGCTGCTCAAACATTTTCAAATAGAACCGATTCCCGATGTGAATTCCGGCGATGAGGTCACCATTTATTTCAAATATAATACCATCACGCTGGTGAGCCCCGGCAAAGCGCGGCGCAGGGCACGGGTGGGCGAAACCCTCCCCGTCGTCGCCACCGCCACCGGGAAGCGCTTTTATGGCGTTCTCGTCTCGCCGGCCGTCGTCATCGTGGAGTAGCCGTTGATGTTAGCAGACAACAGATTCAAAATTTTGGCCAAGACATTACTCTTAACCATGTTGCTGAGTAGCAGCTCTGCCCTAGGACAGATAGCTCCCCCCTCTCTGTACGCCGATCAAAAGGCACGCGGCATCGGTGACATGGTTACCATTCTTATCATGGAAAACGCCAAAGCCTCGCGCAGTTCGGAAAATGTAAAGGACGAAGATAACGGCGTGACCGCATCAGGAACCATCACCGGCAATCTGCTTCAATTTCTGCCGGTGTTCGGTCTGAAATCCGATCTGCATTCCGTTTCCACCATGAGGGAAGGGACCTCTCAAAAGGATCTGCTCACCGGCCGCATCTCAGCGGTCATCACCGATATCACGGAAGATGGCCTGTTTGAAGTGAGCGGCTCCAAAGTGATCAACATTAACGGAGAGCGCAATCTCATGACCATTAAGGGCCTCCTCCGGCCACGGGATATCCGCAGCGACAACACGGTCTTTTCGTACAATGTGGCCAACTCGCGGATTTACTACAGCAAGGCGGGTTTGGCCGGCAGGCTGGTTAAACGGGGTAGCATTCAACGCCTGGCAAACATCGTAATGGGAGGCGCCGGATTAATGATTATCGGCTATGTCGGCGGACTGAGCGCCCTGGCCATCATCAGGAGTTTCGCACTGTGATAAAAAGACACTTACCTGTTCTCCTTGCGCTGGCGCTGGCGCTGCAAACTGCCCGCGCGCAAAGCCCTGTGCGCATCAAAGATATTACCACCTACCGCAACCTCCAGCATATCGCGCTGGTGGGCTACGGACTGGTGATCGGCCTCAACGGCACCGGCGACAGGGCCATCGGCCGCAGAGGCACCGTATTTACCGTCCAGAGCATTGCCAACATGCTGGAGGAGTTCGGCATTACCGTCAACAGCGATAATCTGCGCACGCGCAATGTGGCCGCTGTCATGGTCACCGCAACGACACCCCCATTCGGCAAGCCCGGCACCCAATTCGATGTCAATGTTGCTTCTTTGGGTGACGCCACCAGCCTGGAGAACGGGGTGCTGCTCATGTCCCCGTTGCGCGACGCCCGTGGTCAGTATTACGCTACTGCCCAGGGACCGCTCTCGGTTGGCGGATACAACATCACCACTTTGGGTGGCGAACGGTTGCGGCAAAATTATACTCTGGTTGGCCGGGTTCCCGGTGGCGCCGTGCTGGAGCGGGCGATTGCCGGGGCCATTCCTACGCCGGACCTGCCCATTGAACTGTTGATCAAGGAGCCCAGCTATACCACGGCAACGAGAATTGCCAACGTCATTAATGCCATCAATCCCGCACCTGAGCCACTGGCCCAGACCCTGGACGCCAGCCTTGTGCAGGTTGCTTATCCGGCGAATTTGACCGAGACTTGGGAGCTCGTCCAGTTTATCGCCAGCATTGAAACTTTGCAGGTGTTAAAAGACATCGAGGCCCGGGTGGTCATCAATGAGCGCACCGGAACGGTTGTGGCGGGCGGGTCGGTGACCATCGGTTCGGTCATGGTCTCCCACGGATCGCTGCAGATCCATACCACCACGATGCCGTTTGTGGTCCAGCCCAACGCGTTCGCCCAGGGCCGCACCATTAGTGTGCCGGTCTCCCGGACCACGGTGATCGAGCAGGAAGGCCAGGCGACGGTCCTCTCTGCCGCCACAGTGGCCGAGCTGGCCGTGGCGCTGAACGCTATGGGCTTTAAACCCCGCGACATCATTGCCGTTTTCCAGGCCATCAAGGAGGCCGGCGCCCTGAATGCCCGCCTCATTATTATGTAGGCCCGAAAATGAAGATACAAGATATCGTCATGCAGCAAAACATTAACCGCGGGAAGGCCCCTGCAGCTCCGGTACATGCCAAATTGCCGGTCGAAAAGGACGCCCGTTTGTGGAAGGCGGCCAAAGGCTTTGAGTCGATGTTTATGGGCCACCTGCTCAGCACCATGCAGAAAAGTCTCCCCGAAGGGGCGGCCAACGGAGATGGCATGGTCGGCATGATGTTCACGCAGGTCATGGGCGATGCGATGGCTGAAGGGGGCGGCATTGGACTCGCCGAGATGCTCTATCGCGAGCTACAACATAACTTGCCGGATGCAGGTGACGAAAAGGCCGAGGGAATCTCTCTGAAAAAACTTCTATTACCTGATGTTAGGAAACAGTTTGATGAAGAATAATCCTGCCGTCGAGGCGCTGCTGGCCCGATTGATTACCGTGCTTTCGGAAGAGATGCAAATGTACAACGAACTGCTGCTGGTCCTGCGGAAAAAGCAGCGGGGCATCATTTCGGGCAAGCTCGAAGAACTGCAGCAGGCTGTCATTGAGGAGCAGTTGGCGCTCAAAAAAACCGAACTGGTGGGCACCGCCAGAGCGAACTCAATGCATGACCTTAACGCCATTTTGGGGGATGATGAACAGGTGCGGACAATCTCCCAGCTGATTGCCCAGGTGGAATCAACCTACGCGCAGCGGCTTGCCGAGTTGCAGCTGGGCTTGCAGAAAATTGTGAAGGAGGTCGCCGTGGCCAATGATGAAAACCGCTACCTCCTCGACTACTCCATTCGCTTTGTCCGCGAGGCCGCGCGCGAGCTGATCAAATCTTCCGATCAGTTCCCGGTCTATTCCTCGAAAGGGGAAGGCGCCAGCACAGCAGGCTCCTTCAGCATCATAGAGGGCACGATCTGATGGCTGGCCTGTATGATGTCATGGAATCCGGCAAGCAGGGGATGCTCGTTTCGCAGGCGAGCATTCAGGTGACCGCTAGAAATATTGCCAATATCAACACTTTAGGCTATTCCCGGCAGCGGTTGGATGTCACTCCCATATTGCCCGAAATTCTCGCCGGTTTCAGCCTTGGCGCGGCCATTTCAGGGGAGACCCTGGTCAGGCTGAGGGAAGATTTTACGGATCGCCAGTTCTGGAACCAGAACCCCCTGCAATGGCAGTATGACACGGAGGAGTCTCTGCTTCAGCAGCTGGAAGGCATTCTTCCGGTGGATACGGAAACGGGTCTGCGCAGCATGTTGGATGAGTTCTGGGGCTCCTGGAACAATCTGGCCAATGATCCGGAAAGCTCCGTGGCCCGCACTTCCGTGCTGAACAAGGCCGAAACCCTGGTGTCGACATTTAACCGCGTACACCTCGAACTGACCTCTTTCCAGAGCAGCATCGGCACCGAAATTGATGCCCGGCTCGATGAAATAAATCTGATTGCCGCTGAACTGGCCAAGATCAACTCCGTGAATCCCGGAGATAATCTGGAGCTGGAAGATCAGCGGGTCCGGCTGATTGACGATCTCTCGCGGCTGGCCCCCATCCAGGTTATTCGATCGGGCAAAAGTATCTCGGTCACCATCGGCGGCATCTCCGTCGTGTCGTCGACCAATTCGATTCCCCTTGAGGCGTCCTTTGAGCTCGACTCCCAGGGGATTGGTGTGGCGACCATCAAGGTGGCCGGCACTGATCTCGAAGTGAAAATTGCCACGGGCGAACTGGGCGGCCTGCTGAACGTGTACAGCAAAGATATTCCCGATACGTTGGACAATTTGAATACGCTGGCGGCAACCCTGGCCACTGAGGTGAATGCGCTTCATGCTACCGGATTTGATTTGAACAACAATACGGGGAACAACTTTTTTGCAAGCACCAGTGACGGGGCGGCTACAATCGCCGTTGGAAGCGCCATTCAGGCCAATTCCAGCCTGATCGCTTCAAGTGACGCCGCCAATGAGCCGGGTAACGGCAATCTGGCGCAGGCCATTTCAGACCTGAGCGATGCAGCGACCATCGGCGACCAGTCGATTGGGGAATTTCAGCGCACGATGGTGGCCTCACTCGGCACCCGAATTCAGGAGACACGCTTCCTGCGCAGCAGCCAGCAAAGTGTGGTGAACCACCTGGCGCTGAAACGTGAGTCAGTAGCGGGTGTCTCGATCGAAGAAGAAATGACCCGGCTGGTGCAGCTGGAGCAATCATTCGCCACCGCTTCGCGGTTGGTGAGGACCGCCGATGAACTGATCCGGACTTTATTGCAAATGATATAGGGACATTGACAAATGCGCGTTACCACCAACATGATCCAAGCTCAAATTCTTGATAGCCTGACGGCCAACCAGTCCAGGCTGTTTGAGACACAGCGGCAAATATCCACGGCCAAAGCGGTGAGAACATCTTCCGACGACCCAACCCGTTACGATCGAGCCTCCCGTTTCAAATCGTTGCTGATGCGGAATGACCAATATATAGTCAACATTGAAGACGGATTAGGTTGGCTCAATACGGCTGGAGCAGCGCTGGGCAGCATGCACCAACTGATGCAGCAGATCAATGATGAGGGGCTCCGCTCGCGCAACGACATCAACGCCGCCGCCCGGGCGCAGGCAGCCTCATCCATCGAATCGTTGCTGGAGCAGCTCGTGACGCTCGGTAACACGGACTACAGTGGAAAATTTGTTTTTGGGGGCACTATTACCCAGGGCGCCGACCCCTTCAGCTTCGATGGAGTGACTGTCTCTTTCAACGGGAACAGCAAGGATATTTCCCGCAAAGTGGGCGAAAATACCATTATGGCGATTAACGTTACCGGGGATACATTTCTGACGGCACTTGCTGCAACCGTAGATCTGCGCGATGCGCTGCTCGCCGATGATGACACAGCGATAGACGCGGCTATAGGCGCCATCGCCAGCGGTATGGATGACATCCTGACCGCCTCTTCGATAGAAGGCTCAGCCAGCAGGCGGCTTGAATTAACCAAGGACAATTTACAGGTGGCGAGTATCAACCTTAAGTCCTATATTTCTCAGGCCGAAGATGTTGACCTGTCAGAAGCCATATTACGGTTTAATTCCCAGGAACTGGGACTCAGGGCTGCCTTGGAGTCGAGTTCCCGGATTCAGAGAATATCAATACTTGATTTCATTCGTTGATATGACGGAACCAGGCCCATCCCCAAAATCGGAGCCACAAAAGATCGAGATATCAGATCCCATTGTGTTCCCGGCCGGTCTGCCCGGATTTGAATCTCACCGGCAGTTCACCCTGGAAAGCCGCAGCGAATTGCGGCCATTTCTGCTGTTGCGGTCGCTGGATGACAGTGAAATCGCGCTGCCGTTGATCGATTGTCGACTGCTGCGCGTGTCGGCCCGGCCCGAGCTGACCGATAAGGCCGCCCAGCTGCTGGGCGCTAAAAATGCCACCGAAGTGGCCCCCTTTTTCGTCCTCAATATGGATGCCCCCGGTGGATCGATCACGGCCAATACCAGTGCTCCCATATTGATTACCATCGGAAAATCGCGAGGATTCCAAGTGCTCCTCGACAACGCCGAGCTTAAAGTGGATGAGCCGCTGATGAACCTTGTGCCCTCGGGAACCAGGGCATAAACGATGCTGGTTTTGACCCGCAAGCCTGGGGAGTCGATCCGCATTGGCGATGGCATCATCGTCAAGGTGCTCGAGAGCGGCAGCGGCCAGGTCAAACTTGGCATTTCCGCGCCGGATTCGATGCCCATACACCGCGAAGAAATTTACGAGCGCATCAGGGCTGAAAATCTGTCGGCCGTTGAAGCCGCCGAATCAGTGGATAAAATGATTACCTCCATGCCCGAGGAGATAAGATCGCTCACCCCTGGCAAGCGGGACGAGTAGTCACCTGCGCTGTCTCGGTGGGTGACGCAACGGACTCGCCTTATTACTGACATTTCGGTTTTGCAGATAGACCCTATTTCGTGCGCCTAATGCCCTTGTCACCCCCCAGCCAGGAAGTCATTTAATGGCCATAATCGTCACCGGAATGCACCGCTCCGGCACCTCCATGATCACCCGCTTGCTCAACCTGTGTGGCATGAATCTGGGGGCCGGGGATCGCCTCATCGGCGCCCATGCCGACAATCTTGCCGGTTTCTGGGAAAACAGGGATGTGGTGGCGGTGAATGATGCTATCCTTAAGGCCCTGGGCGGGAATTGGGATAACATCCCCGCGCTGCCGGACGGCTGGGAGGGCGCTGCCGCGCTCGAGCCTGTCCGCACTGCGGCCGGAAACCTGGCGGCGCAATTTGGCGGCCATCAGCGCTGGGGGTGGAAAGACCCCCGGTTCAGCCTGACCCTTCCCTTTTGGATGCCACTGCTGGATGACCCGAAGATTGTCGTCTGCCTGCGTTCGCCTGAAGATGTTGCCGAGTCGCTCCTCCAGCGAAATGGGCTGCCACATGAGGTGGGGCTCAAACTTTGGCACGACTACAATCTTTCCATCCTGGCCGCCACCAAGCCGCGGCAAAGGATCGTCACGGCCTACGACCTGTTTTTCGCCGATCCCGAGCAGGAGCTGCAGCGCCTGGTCCGCTGGCTGGGCTGGGAGGTCCCGGATGCGGAGATCAGCGTAGCGTGCCAGTCGATTCAAGCGGAGCTGCGGCATCATAGCCGGGAGGATTCGTCCTCCTCCGTCGCCCGCCCGCCCGCCGACGTTGCACAGCTCCATGATAGCCTCGCGCGCGCAGCGGCCCTCCCCGCAGGAGAAACCTTCGATAAAACTGAGTCGCTGGTATCCATTGTGATGCTGACTTACAACGCCTTGGAATTCACCAAACAGGCTATCGATTCCATTGAAGCAAACACGAATCGCCGCTACGAAATGGTGCTGGTCGACAACGGCTCCACGGATGGCACCAAGGATTATCTGCGTGACCTGATGCAGCGGCACAGCGATTGGCAGCTGGTCGACAATGCCGAGAACAGGGGTTTTTCAGCAGGTAATAACCAGGGCGTGGCAGCCGCCCGTGGGCGCTATGTCCTGCTGCTGAACAACGATGTGCTGGTGGGCGACGGCTGGCTCACTTCCCTGGTAAACGCGCTGGAGCTTGATCCCCGCATAGGTATGGTGGGACCCGTTACCAACTATATCAGCGGGCGCCAGAAGTTGAGCGCCGGCGCCTACTCCGATACCGATGGATACTACGAATTTGCCGCTCAAGTCCGCGAGAGGAACAAAGGACGCGTTACGCCGCGCCGCCGCATTGCAGGATTCGCCATGTTGCTCCAGCGGGAGCTCTACCGCGAGCTGGGGGGCCTGGATGAGCAGTTCGGGTCCGGCAATTACGAGGATGACGATTTATGTGTGCGGCTGCGCGAAAAAGGACTCGCCATTATGGTCGATGAGGGGACATTTCTGCATCATTTCGGCAGCAAGACGTTTGAGCACAATAAAATTGACTACTCCGCATCGCTCAGCCGGAACTCCGCGCTGTTCAAGAAAAAGTGGCCCCACATCGACATGGATTGGCTGCTGGAGAAAGATGAACCGCTATTGGAAACGCTCGAGCGCGAGTCTCTGGACGCGCTGACCCGCATTCAATCCGGCGAGGGTGATAAAGGGCTGCAGATGTGTCAGGCAGTACTGGCTCAAAACCCCCTGCAGCTTGACGCTTTGCATGCCTTGGGATTGGCCGCCCACCTGGCGGGGGACAGGCCGGCGGCGCGCGAACTTTACGAACATGTCATCGATATCGACGGGGGCTGGCACGGGGCCCGCCAGAGTTTGGCACTGCTTGAACTTGAAGAGAAAAACATCCTTCCGGCGCAGGTGCAACTGGCTGCCATCCTGGAAATAGACCCGACGCACCAGGAAGCCAGAAGGCTGCTGGCCCAATGTTTTTTGGCTGAAGAGAAATTTCAGGAAGCAGTCAGTCTGCTTGTAGGGTTGATTGCGGACTATCCTAAAGATTGGCAAACGCACTTTATTTTGGCTACACTCTATACTGAAATTGAACAGGTGGATCAGGCGAAAAGCCACTTGGAGGCGGTTCTGGATTCCAATCCAGGACATACGGAAGCCCAGGAGTGGCTGGCCCGGCTTGAGGGTAGAACCTAGCGCATCGGTCGTCACTTGCCCTCCACAGAGCCACTGCCGGAAAGGGAGCGTTGACGGATGTCTTTTATAGAAAATCAACTTAAGCGGGAGTACCGGCCGGGAGACAGGATATTCAAAGAGGGCGACTCCGGGGCGTCCATGTTTGTTCTTCTCGACGGGACCGTGGAGATCACCAAGGTCATCGGCGAGACAAAAGTTGTGCTGGCCTCTTTGGTAAAAGGGTCGATTTTTGGCGAAATGGCCATCATCAATCGCAAGCCCCGCTCAGCCACGGCCACGGCCACAGCGCCATGTGTGGCCCTGGAGATCAGCCGCGACCTGTTCCAGCACCGGCTGGCGGACGTGCCCAGGTGGATGCAGGCCTTTTTCGAGATCATGGCCGAGCGGTTGCGGGACGCCACAGCAAAGCAAAGTGTCCGGACGCCCGAAGATGAGGCCAATCAGTTCGCGAATATTCTCGCCATGCTGGCCAAACAGACTGAAGCCGACACCCAGGACCGGCAGGTCTTGCCATGGAAAACCACTATTGCCACCGCGGCCATGCTTATGGGGGTCCCCGAAGACGATGTAAACGAGATGGCCAACAAGCTGGTCATAGCCAAAATCGCCAAGAGTGATAAGAGCGAAACCGGCCGGGTGCTGATCCTGGACCAACCCGGGGAGCTCTACAGCTTCGCGGATTTCTGCCGCAACGAGTTTTTGCTCAAAAAAGGCCATATCGAGAAAATGCCTGATGAATTTACCCTGGGTGTGCCGCATATTGAAAAGGTCATTGAATGCGTGAATGCCGTGATGGAATCCCAAGGCGCCCTGGATGATTTCACCCTTGAGACGTTGGGCAAGATGCTGGACGAAAAATATCACAAGCCGTTGGTCTATTTTAAGGATGCCATTGACAGCCTGGAAAGCGAGGGGGTCATTACCAGCTTCAAACCCGATGATGGCGCCGCCGCCTATCGCGTAAATGACCGCGATCTCTTTACCGAAAAGCTCACAAAACTGGAAACATTGCAGGGGTATCAGAACTTGCGAAAGCAACTTTCTGAATGACCGGTACGGGCGCGCTCCCGAGCGAAGACATCACACTCTGTCTTGTCGTATCAACCCGGCATGGAAACCTGGCCAATGTGCTCCATTCGGTCGACCGCCTGGCCGCCCATATTGTGGTGATCGATGCCGGCTCCAGCGGTAAGTCCGTCGCCCACCTCGCCTCCGAGTATGACGCCCGATATATACAGGTCCCGGCCGACCCGGATGAATCGGCGCTGCTGAACATGGCGTTCGACTATGTGCAGTCGCCCTGGGCACTCTTTCTCCATCAACAGGAGGTCCTGCACAATGATGATCCCGGCACACTTTTAAGCCAGCTGCGCTCAGACGCGGTCGTGGCGTATGAGCTGCCGGTGGTTCATTTCCACGAGCCTTCAAACCATCATTTCCAGACCCGGCTGATCCGTACCGGCGTCGGACTGCGCTGGCATCATCGCATCCATCCGACGGTGGATAAAAGCCTGGACGCCGCCGTGAAATCGAGGCAGCTGCAGCCACAACCGCAAATCCTGACCACTTCAGCCATCGTCACTCTCGGCGAGCCTGAGTGGGAGGAATGGGAGCTGCGGGACGCCATCAACCGCTTGGAGCGGGAGCTGGATGAGGATGCCAGTCAGGTGAGATACTGGTTCCATCTGGCAGACCTTGCCCTGCGGCTGGAAGATTGGGACCGGGCTCATGTTGCCGTTGAGGAGGGACTGAGCGTGATCTCGCAGGCTTCGGGGATCGCCCTGGAAGAGCCGCACGCCGTTAACGGGTTGATCGGAATGTTTTGCGCGACCATGCTGCGCAGTGAATACTACCCCGAAAACACGGTAGAATCTCTGCTGACCATTTTCCTGAACATCCCGGGAGACGGCAGACTGGCGGTTCCCCTGGGGCGTCTGCTGCAGGCCGTGGGTCGCGGTGAAGACGCCGTAAAGGCACAGCGGGTGGCCATTGAGAACTTTTTCCACCAGCGCCGGTACCATGTGTCACTGGAGGAGGGCCTGTTTAAACCCATTATGTTCGAATGGGAAATGCGCAGGGACAAAACCGGCGACGCGTTGCTCAACAGCGTGGTGGAGATTCAGACTCTGCTCGTGCGCCATAATTACAAACTGCAGATGATTCTGGAGTTTGTCTACGAATCTCATCAAAGCCTCTTTTTTGAGATTCAGACAGTCCTGCAGCGCAGTCTTCAGAGGCCCGATTAGCGCCATGCCGTCGCTTTCGGTATGCATGATCGTCCGCAATGAGGAACAGCAGCTGCCGGGCTGCCTGGAAAGTCTCCACGGTCTGTCAGCGCAGATTATCGTCGTCGACACCGGCTCTGATGACGGCACTGTCGAAGTGGCGAAAGCAGCCGGCGCAGAGGTTCACTATTTTGAATGGATAGACGATTTTTCCGCCGCCCGTAATGAATCGCTGAAGTATGCGACCGGCGATTGGCGCCTGTGGATTGACGCAGATGAGCGGGTCGATCAGGCCACCGCCGGTATCCTGAGAAAATTGCCCAAGCGGGCCGCCAAACCAACCTTCTATCAGGTTCACCTTCGCAGCCACCAGACCGGCGACGATTACGTCAGCATGTCGATGTCGCACCGGTTGATTTCGCACCATCGTCAATTCCGGTTCTCAGGCCGTATTCATGAGCAGGTCTACCCGAGCGTCATGAAATGGGGTGGCGTGGAAAAAGAATCCGGCCTGATCCTGGACCACTACGGGTACGCCCTCAGCACACAGGAAATGGCCAAAAAACTGCAACGCAACCGGCCCCTGCTGGAAGCGATGCTCAAGGAAGGGGGCAACCGGACATATGCCCTTTTCACCCTGGGCCAAAACTATGCCCTCGGACAAGAATACGAGCGTGCGCTGGAGCAGTATAAACTAGCGTTGCAGGAGGGTGGCTTCAGAGGTTTGTCGCTGGTTCCACTTTACAATAATCTGGCCAATGCCAGCCTCAAGCTGGGCCGCGATGCCGAGGCAGAAGAATATATTCGCAGCTCATTGAACATCGCTCCTGAGCAGACGGCAGGAAATTTTATGTTATACCGGCTGCACCAGGCGGCGAAGTATGGGGCGGGGCAGATTGAGGCGCTTGAGAGCGTGCTCGAAATGAGCCGCAAACAGGGCCGGGGAGATATGGGGACCGTGGCTCAGGATGTCGTCATTGCGCCCCGGTATGTCCTGTTGACATTGGCAAAGCTCTATCTTGAGAAGGGGGATTTCGTGGCGGCGGAAGCGGCCATTAAAGAGCCGCTATCGGAAAACCTGGAGACAGAGGCGTCGATTGAAATTCTGCTGCGCGCGTTGGTGGGACAGAATCGATGGGAAGACGTGGTCGCTGCCATTGATCAAGGGGCCCCGGAGATCAGATCACGCTATCGCGATTTGATGGGCACCGGACTGATCAAGCTGCAGCAGTTCGACCGGGCCAGCCAATTTTATGCCAAATGGCGTCAGGATGAGCCTGCCAATGAGGCAGTGACACGCCGGCTTGCAGGCATCTACGCCAAAACCGGCCAGTTGGAAAAAGCCGAGCGGTTATTGATGGGTCTCCAGGCGGCCGGCAGTAAGGATAATTAAATCACGCCGACAGGCGCTGACCGGCAGGTTTAATAACCGATATAATCTTCATCTGGTTATAAACATATCGTTTTAAAAAGTACATATACATTTGCTGAAGATTAAAATTTATCGACCCAAATCAGCCTGACATATCATTATGCTTTCCATCGCTAATGGCGTCGATGTATGCTCGGGTAGTCTTGCCTGGGAGGGCTGAATTCATTATATATAATTTATAAATGACCATCCGTAACGGCCCGGACAGTCGTATACGTTTTTATAGCCAACGCGCACAACTAGCACTACATTCTGCCTGAGATAATGGCAGAATACATCCCCTGATAGATACAAGTATAAACAGAATGTAGTCATTTATTGGGCTACAGTCAAGAAAAAGTATAATTATGACAGAATTCTTATGGCAATTCGGCGAGCGGTTTCGCACTATCAGAAAAAGGGCTAAATTGAATCAGGATGAGTTCGGACGAATCCTGGGAGTTAGCCGCCAAACCATTAATGCTTATGAAAACAACCGCCAACGCCCACCGCTCGACATGATGGAAAAAGTTTGCAAACTGCAGAGCATTTCCCCTATTTGGCTCCTGTCGGGATATGGCAAACCAAATATCGACAAAGATTATCCGGAATCTGAAGGCCGCGCCGCCCGCCATGCCATCGCGGATGAAATCCTTTCAGCCGAGCAAAAGGCGTTGATGAACTTTATCGCCTTAAACCGCGAGCGCGCGGATAAACTGGCGCATGTGTTGATGGAGCAGGGGCTCAACGCCCTCGGTCCCGGTACCAAGCTCGACCTGTAGCCCCCTGACATAGCGGTCCGGGACCTGTGGTCCCGCCATCATATCCTGCCTGCGCCAGCCCATGCCGGCTGACTATATTCCGTCATGATTTCGCGTCCACGAGCGCATGGCAAGACCGGTCGCGCCGGGTGGCTTCTGCTGCTTACGGCGCTGATCGCCACGCCCCTGCGTCCGCAATCAGGCGGGCTGCAACCCTACATCCTGGTGGGTGAAAGCGGCCAGACGGTCAGCCGCACCGCCAAGAAGATCGTCGCGAGGTTGTTCCTGCTTAATTACCGGTTGCTGGGCCGCTACTATCCCGAGGATGACCCCTCCCGCGAGGTACTGATCATGACCCACCCGACGCTGGTGCGGACCACCACTCTGGAGCCGCTCAGGGGCATGCTGGTTGCCGTCTGCAGGATCGCCATTCATGAGCGCGGTGGCCTGACCTACGTCTATGTTCAAAATATACCTTATTGGGCAAGGGCGGCCTACGGTGAAAGCTACGCGGCAGTGGAACCGGCTATGGAAACGTTCATGCAAGGGTTCCTCGGCGCGTTCCCGCAGTTCCGGGGGCAATTCAGGCGGCCCTTTGGCGGCCATCAGCGCAAGCCGGTGACGCCCCAGCGCCTGACCGATTTCCGGTACTCCGGCAGGAGCGAAAGGCTTGAAGATATGCGGCTGCTCAAGGCTTATCCATCGCAGCGGGCGGCTGTATCGGCGGTGCGCAGGGCGCTCCATCTGGCCCCGGATATGGCGGATCTGTTTTCACTGGAGTCGGCGGATGGGTCGGCGCACATCATCGGTTTTTCCGACTCGGGTGAGCACGGGGACAAGGCTCTGCTGGCCATGCTGGAGGTGGACGATATCGAATACGGTGCGGCCTTCCCCCTCGAGTTGCTGGTGTCAGGCGGCGAAGTATTTGTCCTCCCGCTACGCTACAGGCTGCCGCTGGGCGCTCCCGGAATGAGCCGCAAAACGTTCCGGCAACTCAAAAAGGTCCAGCAAACCTATTACCTTAATCTGACGGCATTGCTGGGGGGTGGTGCGAAACCGCGCTGAACAGTCAGACCGGTGAAAGCGGGATCAGGCGAACTGGTCGAGTAGATTGGACTGCGTTGGCAGCTGTTGGCCCAACGCGAAAATTGCCGATTCCTGCGGAGCGGCCTGCTCGCGCGTCTCTTCAACCCTTTCCTGGGCCAGTTCGGCTCGGGCCTCGAATTCAAGCTGGGTAGCGCGCGCCGCCACGTTGCGGTCCTGGCTGGATGGGTTCGCAGGCGCCAGGGCGGCCCTTCTGATATTTTGCGCTTTACTGATGGTCGCTTCAGGATCATTGGGCACGCCCGAGGTATCAATCTGCACTTCACCGCCTACGGCGTAGCGTCTGCCGTCGGGTCCGGTTATATAACTGAAACTGGGACCGCTTCGCGCAAGGCCACCGGCGGCTGACAGGTGCGCCTGCTCATGCGCCCTGACCCTCTGGTCGATGGCTTTGAGCTCTGCCACGCGCTGCTTTTCTTCAGGGGTAAGTTCGCGCAGGCCCGTGTTCCGGCGCTCCTCGTTTTCCGCCCGGCCCTGTTCCTCTGCCGCTCCGGCTTCGTCAACGCGGGCTACAGGCTGGTCGTCGCGGCCGGCCTCGGGCGCGCTTCTGCCGGCTTGCTCAGTTCGAGCGGTAGCCGCCTCTTCCGGCTCCCCCGGTAGTTGCGGAGGGCCGGAGCTCTCCTGCCCGGGCGGCGTAGTTGGCGTCGCTGCCTGGCTAAAGGCTATGCCTGGAAAAGGCGGCTCAACTGATATGGCCGAGAATGCCATTTGAAATCCGTGATCCCCCGATTTCTCTTAACTCATAGAAAAACAATCCAATGAACCTACTCACTTATCGGTCATTTGGCTAATTTCTTTACCCAGGCATTTTGGGAAGCGCCAAGGCGGGCAATCACCCCTGTCCCAAAAGATGGACTTATACCGTTCCGTCTGGTTAAACTTTTCCCTCCAAATAGGCAATATACAGATGCGAGATCAATTCCGCCACGGCAATGATATGACTCATACCCAGATCAACACATCCGCACCGGCCGCCTCCTCTGGCCAGGCCGCCCAGCCGCTGCTTGACCGGTTCGGCCGCAAGTTCGACTACCTGCGGCTGGCTATCATCGAGAAGTGCAATCTCCGCTGCATCTACTGCATGCCGGAGGAAGGCATCAATTTTGCCCCGCAGTCCGATCTGCTCAATGTGGAGGAAATGACGAGGCTGATTCGAGTGATTGCCGGCGCCGATGACGAGAAGATTCTCTCCCTTTTGAGGGAGGCCATGTTGGGCAAACTCGAGGATGGCTGGCTGGCTCAGGAGGCGGTGAGCGTCAATGGCCAGGGAAGGGACAGATCAAGTATGACTGAAATCGGGGGCTGATGGCCGTGGCCGCAGACGGTGGCAAAGCGTCCCGGTTGAGTCATCTTGATGACTCGGGCCGGGTCCGCATGGTCGATATTTCCGGCAAACGCGGCACGCTGCGCACGGCCCGCGCCCGTGGCGAAATCCATCTCTCCGCGCAGGCGCTGGAGGCGGTTACCGCGGGTCAGGCGCCCAAAGGCAACGTCCTGACCACAGCGCAACTGGCCGGCATTCAGGCAGCGAAGAATACTTCCGGTCTCATCCCCCTGTGCCACCCGCTGAAACTGGCCTGGGTTGACGTCACTTTTGAAATAGCAGAGGATCGCATCAACATTGAGTCGGTGATCAAAGCGGTCGATTCGACGGGACTGGAGATGGAAGCCCTCACCGCCGTGAGCATTGCCGCGCTGACCATCTACGACATGTGCAAAAGCATCGATCCGGCCATGACCATCTCCTCCATTGCGCTGGTGGAAAAACTTGGCGGCAAGTCCACCGCCGCCAGCGGCTACCGGCCGCGCTGTGGCGTGATTGTGGCGTCCGATTCCGTGGCTGCCGGAAAGGTCGAAGATACATCGGGCGAGATTTTGCGGCGCGGCCTGGAGTCGGCGGGGTGTGCCATCGTCAGCGCCATCACGGTGCCTGATGAACAGGAGCGCATCGTCGGCGCAGTGAGGGCGGCCCTGTCAGCGGGCGCGGAGTTGATCCTGACCACCGGCGGCACCGGTCTGGGACCTCGCGACGTGACCATACAGGCCGTGGAAAGCCTGATCTCCATGCGGCTGCCGGGGGTCGAGCAGGCGTTGCATGCCTACGGAAACAGCCGGCTGCCCACGGCCATGTTGTCACGGCTGTTGGCGGGCATCATCGATGGCCAGGTGATTGTCTGCCTGCCGGGCAGCAACTCAGCCGTCACTGACGGCTTGGCGGTGCTTGTCCCGGCGCTGTTTCACCTGTTTGAAGTGCAGCATGGAGCCGGCCACGGCCGGTAGAGCGACGCATCGATCTGCTGCCCTCGTTCCCGCTCATTATCTCGTTCGCGCTCGCGGCCCTCGTGTATGCGTCGGTCGGTTTGGGCGGCGGTTCGGCCTATGCCGCCATGTTGTTGCTATGGGGGATCCCTTATGACACTATTCCGACAACCAGCCTGGGCCTCAACCTGGTGGTGACAACGCTCAGCGCCGCCACGTTCCTGCGTAGCGGCCAGCTGCAGATAGGCCGGGTCTGGCCTTACATTGCCCTGTCGGTCCCGGCGGCGTATATTGGGGGCGCGGTGATGTTGCCCAGAGAGGTTTTTCTCTGGCTGTTGATGGTCACTCTGAGCGTCGTTGCCGGCAGGATTTACTTGTGGCGGCCCCCCGTGGAATCGGCGCGGCGGGAGCATCCCCACAGGGTGCCCATCGCCCTGGGAATGGGGGCGGCGCTCGGTTTTCTGGCGGGAACGGTGGGGATTGGGGGCGGCATCTTCCTGGTGCCGGCCATCATCCTGCTCGGCCTGGGTCCGCACAAAGAAGCGGTGGCCGTGGGCTCGGTATTTGTCTGGGTGAACTCCCTGGCCGGATTGATTTCACGGTTGCAAAGAGGGGCAGTGGACGTTGAACTTCTGCTTTCCCTGGCGTTTGTGGTTGGCGTTGGAGGTTTGGCGGGGGCATATTTAAGCGCGTACCGCTGGAATCAGACCACCCTTCAAAAGATCCTGGGGTTGGTGGTGCTGGCAGCGGTATTTTCCATTGGAAAGCAGTTGCTATGATATCTGTCGAAAAAGCGCACCGGCAAATTGAGGAGTGGCAGCCTAAGCCCGCCAAGGAGGAAGTAGAATGGGACCGGGCGCGGGACAGGATCGTGGCAGAGGATATTCTGGCCCCGTTCGGTTTGCCGCGCTTCACCAACTCGGCTATGGACGGCTTTGCCCTGAGGTGGGCCGAAACCGTGGGCGCATCCAGGCAGCAACCGGTAACGCTGTCGCTTGATGGTGTCATCGCCGCCGGAGAAAGCAGCGGCCAACTGCTCCAGCCAGGCAACTGCGCACAGATCATGACGGGCGCGCCCCTGCCTGATGGGGCCGACAGCGTCGTGATGGTGGAGCACACCAACGGGTTTGGCGCCGATCCGGTGCAGATATTTCATCCCGCCAAGTTAGGGCAAAACGTCCGCCAGGCCGGTGAAGAGGTGGCCGAAAATGACAAGTTGCTGTCAGCCGGAACACGACTGGGGCCGGGCGAAATGGGGACCCTCCTCGGATTTGGGATGGCTCGCATTCCCGTGTATAAAAAGCCCGTCGTAGCGCTGCTTGTAACCGGCAGTGAGCTGAAACCTGTCGGTACGGAACTCCGGCCGGGACAGATCTACAATACCAACCTGCCGGTGCTGGCCGATATCCTGCAGCGTGTTGGCTGCGAGCTGACCGAGGGACGGTCGTTGCCCGATGACCCTCAACAGATCGCCGATCAGCTGGCGGTTTCCCTGGAAAACGCACACATCGTCGTGACGTCAGGCGGCGTCTCCATGGGGCGCTTTGACCTGCTCCGGCCGGCGCTTAACGACTTGGGTGTGCAGGAAATTTTTTGGAAAGTGGCCCAAAAGCCGGGATCTCCGCTATTCTTCGGCGTGCGGGATAAAACGTTAATTTTTGGTCTCCCTGGAAATCCGGTGTCGGCGATCATCGTCTTCATGGAGTATGTTTGGCCTGTCATCCAGAAAATGCAGGGCATCACGCCGCAGCCCAAACTCCAGGCAGTGCTGTCGGAAACATTTCCCCGGCTCGCCCAAAAACACCGGTTTCTGTTTGGCAGAGCGTGGATCGAAGGCCATCGCCTTATGGTGCAGCCCACCCAGAAACACGGGTCGCATATGTTCACATCGGCCCTGCAGGCCAACTGCATCCTGGATGCGTCGCCGGGAGAAGGCTCATTGCCCAAGGGCCGGGAAGTCCGGATTAATCCGCTGCCCTGGGCCTCCCTGGCCGGGCCCGATCCGCAGCTTTTCCACACGGGCGCCGCGTGAACATCACAGTGCTGATTTTCTCGCATTTAAAGGCTGCCCTTGAAACAGGGTCGCTTACCCTGGAACTGAAGCCGGGCGCCACCACCGATGATATCAAAAGTGAGATCAGATCGAGGCTGCCGGTCAACATGGCCGATATGCCCCTGCATGTGGCCGTCAACCAGGTGTATGTCCGCGAAGTGACGGCGCTTAAGCAAGGTGACGAAGTGGCGCTGATCCCGCCGGTGCAGGGGGGCTGACCCAGGCATCATGACAGAGATTATCGCCCAGCTGGTGGAAGGGCCGTTGCCGGGCATTGAGCCCAGTTCCGAAGCAGGCCAGACGGGAGCGGAACTGGTGTTTCGGGGGATTGTCCGCGGCGAGGAAAACAACGAGCCCATTGTCGCCCTGTTTTATGAGGCTTACGCTGAAATGGCGGCGAAGGAGCTGCTGAGGGCCTGCGAGCAGGCGGCCGAACGGCATGATCTCCAGTCGCTGCATGCCTGGCATCGCGTGGGCGAGGTGCCCGTTGATGAAGTGTCGCTGCAGATCGTGATGCGCTCCCGGCACCGTGAGTCGGGGCTCGAGGCCATGGCCTGGCTGATCCGCGAGATAAAAACGATCATGCCCATATGGAAATGGGGGGTTGCCCGCGATGGCCGCAGGTTTCCTGCCGCGCAGGTCGAGCATGAGATTTCCGGAAAAACCGGATAAATAGGGCTCGAGTGATGGACCGCAAAACAAAAATTATTGTAACTCTCGGTCCCGCCGTGTCCGATGCGCAGCGCCTGGGCGAGCTGATCCGGGCCGGCATGAATGTGGCCCGCATCAACACCTCCCACGCAGATCAAGATGAGATCGCCCGGCAGATCAGCCTGTTGCGGGAAGTGGCTGCTGCGGAAAATAGCCTGGTCGGCATTATGCTCGACCTTTCGGGACCCAAAATCCGGGTCGCCAATGTTGGCGCGGATGGGTACCTGCTGGAGGCCGGCGCGGAACTGACCTTGGGCACGGTCAATGAAGCCGATCTGCAGGTGCGGCCGGAGGTCGGTTTCAAGGAGGTGGGCAACGACGCGCGGGTCATGCTGGACGACGGCAAGATCCACCTGAAGGTGATGGAGCACATCTCTGAATCGATGCTGAAGGTGCAGGTGGTCTACGGCGGCCGGCTGTTTCCCAACAAGGGCGTCAATTTCCCCGGCGTCGCGCTGGATGTGCCGGCCCTGACGCAGGCGGACGAATCCAACCTGCGTTTTGGTCTGCAGCAAGGCATCGACTGGGTGGCCCTGTCCTTTGTCCGTTCGCCCGAGGACCGGCAGGGCATTGAGACCATTTTCGACGAAGTGGGTATCCGGGTGCCGGTGATGGCCAAGGTCGAAAAGCCCGAGGCGGTGGAAAACCTTGACAGCATTATCGATGTGTTTGATGGCATCATGGTCGCCCGTGGAGATCTGGGTGTCGAGATGCCCCTGGAAGAGGTGCCGCTGATTCAGAAAAGTATCATCGCGGCCTGCAATGCGGCGGGCAAGCCGGTGGTCACCGCCACGCAGCTTCTCGACAGCATGATCAGCGCCCCGACGCCTACCCGCGCAGAAGTCAACGATGTGGCCAACGCCATTTTCGACGGCACTGACGCGCTGATGCTGTCCAATGAAACCGCCGTCGGTGACTACCCCATCAAGGCCGTGGAAACCCTGAACTCCATCGCTATGGCAACAGAGGCTGCGGCCCTTGCCAGACAGACCGATCGTGTTGGCGGTATCTCCGTGACCATCGGCTCAGCCATCAGCCATGCCGCCTGCACCATCGCCAGGGAGTGCTCTTTCCCTGTGATCGTCACCATGACTCACAGCGGCATCACCGCCCGGGGTGTGGCGCGTTTCCGGCCCCAGGCCAACATCGTCGCCTGCTCTCCAGCCATCGAAGTCTGCCGCCAGCTCCAACTGGTCTGGGGTGTCCGCGCCCTGCCGGTGGACGAGCTGCAGAGCACAGACGAAATGGTTGCCAATGCCGAGCGGCAGCTGCTCAAGCATGGGTTGATTTCCAAGGGGGAATACTTCGTGTTTACCGCTGGGGTCCCTAGTGGGATGGCCGGCACCACGAACCTGCTGAAAGTCCACCAGGTTGGCGGCCACTAGCAAGGGTCTGCAACACCGCCTCGCTCCGCTCATGGCCGCCATGGGCCTCACCGGCTGCCTCTATCTGGGCTTGGGGGCCGAAGCCGCCGAGCTGCACAGATTCACCGATGCCAGCGACTTGATAATCATTGGCAACATGACGGTGAACGCGCCGGATGCGGCATCACCCGGCATCGCCAGCGGGGCCCTCAGCGGCGCGCAGCTCATCTGGGGCGAGCCGATCAACTTTATGCTGGGCGCTGACGCTACCGATCTGGTCTACTCAGTCGTGTGGGATTCGACCGGGCATGCCCTGCCGGCGAAAAAAGGGTTATGGTTCATCAGGCGGACCGCCGGTGGTATAAATGTGCTGCAGGGATGGGCGGAAGCTTCGCGCCTGGTGGCCGTGCGCCACAGACTGCTCGACCAGATGGTGCTGGCGCGCCTGTCAGGCCGCAGCCCAAGCGGGTCGCCGATTGTGCAGCTCATCGTGCGCAATGCTCATCCCGGGGCTATTCAGGCGCCGGACTTTCGCATCAGGGACGGGGTCCTCTATCTGCATCCCGACGCCGCGCTTTTCATCTATAGCGGCGGCGCGGCCGAGCCGTTGATGCTCGATCCTTTGCCGGGGCGGCAGGTGGCGCTGGATGAAGCGGATGTGGCGGTACTGCTGTCCGGCGAGGAGCAAATGGTGACGGTTGACCTGCAGACGGTCTGGGGCGACGCCGCCCTTGAAGCGGACCGGCTCTATTTCCGGGTCCATCCTTTCGGAGTTTTCGAGCTCGACCTGCAGCCCTGACCCTCGCTACTTGAGTTTGACCGCTGTGCCGTAGACGAGAATCTCCGCCGCTGAATTCATGACGGCGGCGCTGGTAAACCGGATGCCGGTAATGCCGTTGGCGCCCAGCTCCTCTGCCGCCTTGACCATCCGATCCTGTGCCTGTTCGCGCGACTCGGCCATCAACTTTGTGTACTCTATCACTTCGCCCCCAACAAAATTCCTGATAGCGGCCATGATATCCTTGCCGATGTGCCTGGCGCGGATCGTATTTCCCTTTACGATGCCGAGGCTGACAGCAATTTCATGGTCTTCAAATCGATCCTGTGTGGTCAACAACATAAGTCCCTCACTGGTTAACGTTTTGATCGTAATAGTCGTCTTCTTTATTAGCCAGCCGTTCTCCCACCACTTTGGCTACCAGCAGTCCAAAGCCCGCCAGAACGACCAGCCCGAGCAATCCGTAAGGCAACATGACGATCATGCCGGCGATCATGGCGCCCAGCCAAAGCACTACCACACCTCCAATGAGAAAATAGGCTAATTTTTCCATAAGGAACCTTTTAATTCGGGAGACTCCGCCCTTTTCAGCCCGAGTAATATAAGCTATCCTAAGTTGCGATCTTCGGTTCTGCCATCGGAACCGCCGATATTCTCTTGATTGGCCGTTTCCGTGCCTCTAATTTGAGTCCTGAAGTGATACACCGAACCGCCTTCAGCGCCGCTTTCAAACAGGGTTACCCCGTAAGATTGGACCTCCGTTTTGGAGGTTTTCTTTATTCCGGAGCCGACCGGTGAACAAAGTGGTTAAGGAGCAACTGTGGGATGCCGGTAAGGTGCAGGCGGCGACTTTGGCTATGGCCGAAGCCATCACGGCGCGGCCCTCGGGCATCGCCAGCCTGGGCATCATCGGCATAAGGACCCGCGGAGAGTTTTTAGGCCGCCGGATTGCCGACCATATTGCCGACACCAGTGGCGCGCCGGTCCACTTCGGCACTGTGGATGTCACCTTCCACCGGGACGATTTCCGTACGCACCTGCCCACGCCCGAAGTGGGCCCTTCCAACATTCCCTTCGGCGTGGACGACCTCCATCTCATCCTTGTCGACGATGTCCTGTACACCGGCCGCACGGTAAGGGCCGCCATCAACAACATCATGGACTTTGGGCGGCCCGCCTCTATTGAGCTGGCCGTGTTGGTGGACCGGGGCGGGCGCGAGCTGCCCATCAGGGCCAACTATGTCGGGCTGGACCATCCTGCCGCCGATAACGAGCATATCCACGTGCATGTGGCAGAGGTTGACGGCATTGATGAAGTGCTGCTGCTGGACTACTCCTCGTGACTGAATCCAAAATTTCCTTGACCCATCTGCTGGGACTGGAAGGGGTCTCCGCCGCCGACATCCAGGTGCTCATCGATACGGGCTTTACATTCAGGGAAGTGCTCGACAGACCGATCAAGAAAGTGCCGACCCTCACCGGCATCAATGTCGTGAACCTGTTCTTTGAGAACTCGACGCGCACCCGCATCTCCTTTGAACTGGCGGAAAAACGGCTCAGCGCCGAAGTGACCAACTTCTCAGCCGCCAGCTCAAGCCTCTCCAAGGGGGAGGGGCTCAAGGACACTATCCGGAATCTGCACGCCATGAAAATGGACGCGGTGGTGATGCGGCATCCCGTCTCCGGCGCTGCGCAACAGCTCAGCAGCTACGTGGACGCGGTGGTGATTAACGCCGGCGACGGCACCCACGAGCACCCCACCCAGGCCCTGCTGGACATCATGAGCCTGCAGGAGCGTTTTGGCCGCGTGGCCGGTCTGAAAATCGGCATCATCGGCGATGTGGCCCACTCCCGCGTGGCGTTGTCCAACATTTTCGGTCTGCAAACGCTGGGCGCTGAGGTCAGTGTCTGCGGTCCCGGGCATCTGCTGCCACCGCATCTCAGTGATCTGGGCGTCTCCATCATTCCCGATGTCGACGATCTGCTCAGCTGGGCCGATGCCATCAATGTGCTGCGCATCCAGCGGGAGCGAATGGGGGTCGGGCTAATTCCATCAGTGCGGGAGTATCGCAACGGCTACGGCATCACCAACGAGCGGCTGGCGCGGCATAAAGGGGAGCTGGTCGTCCTGCATCCGGGACCCATCAACCGGGGCGTCGAAATCGACAGCGATGTGGCCGATGGCGACCAGGCCATCATCCTCGACCAGGTCCTCAACGGCGTGGCGGTGCGCATGAGCATCCTCTACCATCTGCTGTCGGCCAAAGGCGCGGCTTGATGGCGACGCGCCCGCTGCCGGAGGTGGTCCTCATCCGCGGGGGAACGCTGTACGACCCCTCAACCGGGCATTCGCGCCAACGTGATGTGCTGATTGTGGACGGCATGCTGGCCGCAGATGGCGAGAGCGTCCCCTCAGGCGCCCATGTTATTGAAGCTGCCGGTTGCGTGGTCACCCACGGATTTATCGACTTGCATGCCCATTTTCGGGAGCCTGGCGGAGAGGACAAGGAGACACTGGCCACCGGCGCCGAGGCGGCCATGGCCGGCGGCTTCACGCGCGTCTGCGTGATGGCCAACACCGATCCACCTGTCGACTCGCCTGAAGCAATTGCCGCCATCAGAGAGAAAAGCGCCCAGCTGCCGGTTATCATTTACCCCATTGGCGCCATCACCGCGAAAATGGCCGGTTTGGAGCTGGCCGAGCTGCGTGGCATGCGCTCCGCAGGCGCGGTCGCATTTTCGGACGATGGAAAGCCGGTCACCGATGGTCAGGTGCTGCGCAATGCCCTGCTGTATGCTGCCGATCTGGGTCTACCCATCATTAACCATGCCGAAGACGCCGCCCTGCGCGGTGCGGGGGTCATGAATGAGGGCGCCCTGTCGACTCGGCTGGGGCTGCCCGGAAACCCCGGCATGGCTGAAGAGAGCATGGTCTACCGCGATCTGCTCCTGGCACAAAATACGGGCGGGAGACTGCATGTGCCCCACGTGAGCACTGCGGGCGCTGTCGACCAGATCCGGGCCTTCAAGGCAGCCGGCGTTGCCATCACCGCCGAGGCCACGCCACACCATATAGCGCTCACCGAAGAGCTGCTAAGGGGCTTTGACACGGCTGCCAAAGTGGCCCCCCCTCTGCGCACCGATCGTGACCGCGAGGCCGTGCTGGCCGGCCTCCTGGATGGTGTCATCGACTGTATCGCCACCGATCACGCGCCCCACACAGTGGAGGATAAGGAGCTTGATATGGTTAACGCCCCCTTCGGCATGATCGCGCTGGAATCGGCTTTTGGGCTGGCGCATCAGGCCTTGGCAGGCGCCGGCGCAACGGTTGAGCAGGTGATAGATATGCTGACTGCACGGCCGGCGAAAGTCATGGGCCTGGAGCTGACGCCGCTGAAGCCGGGGGCCGCTGCCGAGCTGGTGGTTGTCGATCCCCACGAGGAATGGACGTTCGGCATAGGTGATATCCATTCGAAGTCGCGCAACACGCCCGTGCCTGGCATGCGGCTGCGCGGCCGGGTCAGGGCCACAATCACTTCAAAAGGACTGTCTGATATCAATTAATTCCGCACGAGGAAAAGCCTTGACCCCCGTCGGACCCTCCCGGTAAATTTTTGAGCTGTAGACCGATCTATTTTTCATATTTGAGGAACGATGAGCACTTACTCGCTTAAAGCGAAAGATATTGAGAAGAACTGGTTTGTGGTGGACGCCGAAGGCCAGGTTCTGGGACGGTTGGCGACCCAGGTGGCGACGATTCTGCGCGGCAAACACAAACCGACTTTCAGTCCCCATCTTGATATGGGTGATTGCGTGGTGGTGATCAACGCCGAGAAGGTCGTGGCCACCGGAAACAAGGAGACGGGCAAGTCCTACTGGCACCACACGGGGTATATCGGCGGACAGAAGACCAGATCACTGGGCCAGATGCGCCAGACCCATCCGGACCGGATTATCACGCAGGCGGTAAAAGGCATGCTGCCGCACAACATTCTTGGCCGCAAAATCCTCAGGCACCTCAAAGTCTACGCCGGACCCACGCACCCCCACACCGCTCAACTGCCCAAAGAATTGGAAATCACCTAGATTTATGGCTAAAGCAATAGCACAAACTGTCGGACGTCGCAAGTCCGCGGTTGCACAAGTGCGAATTTTCCCCGGCAAAGGGGAGATCACCGTTAACAAGCGCCCGATTAACGACTATTTTCACCGCGTTACCCACCGCAACATTTTGCTCGACCCCCTCAAGATTGTCTCCAGCGAGGGTCAGTATGACATCCTGGTCAGCGTGCGCGGCGGGGGACAGACCGGGCAGGCTGGAGCCATCCGTCTGGGCATAGCCCGAGGCCTTGAGAAAATTAATGGAGACTCCAGGGCCGCACTGAAGGCCGCCGGGTTTCTTACCAGGGACGCGCGTGAAGTTGAGCGCAAGAAATACGGCCGTCCCGGGGCTCGCAAGAAATTCCAGTTCTCGAAGCGCTAATGACGGACCGAAAGGAGAATATGGAATCGAGTTCCAACGAAATTACTATTGAAAATCTGGTCAGCACCGGCGCTCATTTCGGGCATCTCACCCGCCGCTGGAATCCGCACTACAAACCGTTCATTTACACCGCCAAAAACGGCATCCATATCATTGATGTGCAGCAGACGATTGAACGCCTGCAAAAAGCGGTGGAGGCCATTACCGTCATCGTCAAGAGCGGTGGAGCGGTGCTCTTTGTGGGCACCAAAAAGCAGGCCAAGGATGTGCTTCAGCGCGAAGCGGACCGCTGCAGCATGTACTACGTGGTAGAGCGCTGGCTGGGCGGCACCTTGACCAATTTTTCCACCATCAAGCGCAGCATCAAGCGGCTTCAGCAGCTGGAGAAAGATGCGGACACGCTGTACGAATCGCTCACCAAAAAAGAGATTTTGATGATGGAGCGCGAGCGCATTCGACTGTCGGACCAGCACCGCGGCATCAAGGATATGAAGCAGCTCCCCAGCGCTCTGTTTATCGTCGACGTTAATCACGAAATGACGGCCGTGCTGGAGGCCCGACGGCTGGAGATACCGGTGTTTGCCATTGTGGACAGCAACGCCGATCCCCGGAAGATCGACTACCCCATCCCGGCGAATGATGATTCGCTCAGGGCCATTCAGCTCATTACAGCCGCCTTCGCCGATAGCATTATTTCAGCCAGAGGGGGCGAGACGTTCGAAGCCGACACCGAAGAAACCGTCGCCGAAGCTCAGCCCAAGAGGCCGGTCGCCGCCGCCAAAGCAGAGCAGCAGTCTGCAAATACAGCGGCAGCAAAAGAAGCGCCCAATAAACCGGCCGAAGCCGCCAAAGATGAGCAGCAGTCTGCAGCGGCAGCAGCAAAAGAAGCGCCCAATAAACCGGCGGTGGCGGCCAGGGATCAGAAGCTGGCGTGATTAAGGCGAGCCTTGTAAAGGAGTTGCGCGAAAAAACCGGCGCCGGCATGATGGAGTGCAAGCGGGCGCTGGTGGAGACAGGTGGCGACCTGGAAAAAGCTGTCGACTTTCTGCGCAAATCGGGGGCCGCGAAAGCGGCAAAAAAGGCCATCCGTGCCGCCAATGACGGTGTTATTTCCACCTATATCCATCCCGGCAGCCGGCTCGGCGTTCTGCTGGAAATCAACTGCGAAACCGATTTCGTCGCCAACACCGACATTTTTCAGACCTTCGCCCGCGATGTCGCCATGCATATCGCCGCCGCCTCGCCCGTGGTGGTGACCCGGGACCAGATGCCCGATGAACTCATCGCCAGGGAAAAGACGATCTACCAGGAGCAGGCCAAGGAGTCGGG
Source organism: Fidelibacterota bacterium (assembly GCA_004124875.1). Classification (GTDB taxonomy): domain Bacteria; phylum Fidelibacterota; class Marinisomatia; order SCGC-AAA003-L08; family TS1B11; genus TS1B11. The sequence continues at coordinate 268,386 of SCKJ01000004.1, forward strand.
CAAACCCGCCGATATTGCTGAAAAAATTGTCGCCGGACGGTTGGATAAATTTTACGCTGAAAGCGCTCTTCTCGAGCAGGCGTTTGTCAAAGATCCCCAAAAGACCATCACGCAGTACCTTGAGGAGGTCATCACCAGACTGGGGGAGAACATCGTCATTACCCGCTTCGTCCGTTTTGAACTGGGCGAGGCTTCCGGCAACGGCCAGGCGACCGACTGACCCCTAGCTCCTTTATATGAAAGAGCCGATCTTCCGCCGCATCCTGTTGAAGATGAGCGGAGAAATTCTCGCGGGTGAGCAGGGATTCGGCCTCGACCCCGACATCCTCGCGAGCCTCGCCCTGCAGGTTAAATCCGTTGCCGATGTCGGCATTGACGTGGGCATCGTTATTGGTGGCGGTAATCTTTTTCGCGGTATCGAAGTGGCCGGCAAAGGGATGGACCGCGTCACCGGCGACTATCTGGGCATGACGGCCACCATCATGAACTCCGTCGCCTTTCAGTCGGCCCTCGAAAGCGCAGGACTCGACACGCGGGTTCTGTCGGCTATCACCATGGCCCAACTGACCGAGCCCTACATCAGGCGGCGGGCCATCCGTCACCTTGAGAAGGGCCGGGTGGTCATTTGCGCCGGCGGGACAGGCAACCCCTACTTCACCACCGATACGGCCGCCGTCCTGAGGGGCATTGAAATTGGGGCGGACGTGATCCTGAAAGGGACCAAGGTCGATGGTGTCTACAGCGCCGACCCGGTTACCGATCCCGGCGCCACCCGCTTTACGCATCTCAGCTACGAGGAGGTGATTTCCAAAAAACTGCGGGTGATGGACCTCACTGCTGTTACATTATGCATGGAAAACAAACTGCCCATCATCGTGTTTGACATCCAGACCGAAGGGAACCTGCTCAAGGTCGTTACCGGCGACAATATCGGCACGAACGTATCATCCTCAAGGTCCGCGTGATGGCGATCAACTCCGAGGTCACCGATCATGATTAACGAGCTGCACGAGTCGTCCAAAAACCGGATGGGTCTTGCTGTGGAGCATGCCCGCAACGAGCTGGCAACCCTGCGCACGGGCCGCGCCAATCCGAGAATGGTCGATCACATCAAAGTCGATTACTACGGCACGCCAACGCTGCTTAAAACATTGGCCACCATCTCCGTGCCCGAACCGCGTTTGCTGGTCATTGAGCCGTTTGACAAATCCCAGATCGGCGAGGTGGAGAAAGCCATTAATATCGCCGATGTGGGCATGGTGCCCAACAGTGACGGCAATGTGATTCGCCTGAAAGTACCCGAGCTGACTGAAGAGCGGCGTAAGGATATGGTGAAACTGGCCCACGATATAGCGGAGGAGGGACGTGTTGCCATCCGCAATATTCGCCGGGACGCCAACAACGAACTCAAGACGCTGGGTGAGAAGGAGCATCTTTCCGAAGATAATATCCACCGGGCCCTCGAAAATTTCCAGGAAATCACCGACGCTCACATCAAGGAACTCGACGAGCTGCTGACCGCCAAGGAAGGCGAAATTCTCAACGATTGATCCGAAGGATGGAGCTGCAATTCGAAAAGGGCGCGGCATCTGCCGGGCCCTTTTTCTATGGCCGGCTCTCTTTTTTAATCAGGATTATCGGGCCGCCGGGTCAGCAGCGGGAGTAGCCGCAACCGGGGCAGGTCACGCAGCCGCTTTCATGCACCACCGGGCCACCGCACTCAGGACAAGTGGTGATGGTTTTGGAGGCCGTCTGATCTGCAGGGGCCATAGGTGGCCCTGACTCAAGGCCGTTTCCGGCCGGTTGTGCCGCCACGGCGGGAGCCGCCTTTTGAGCCGCTGCGGGCGGGGTCAGCATGAATGGCTGCTCGTCGCCACTCGCCAGGACGGGACCTGCCACCGTGCCGCCCCCCTGGCTCCACGGGCGTTTGATCAAGTAGTCGCTGAGCACCTGAGAAATGGCGTCTGGAGTCGACAGTATCAGACGGCCGTTGTCCCACATGGGGTTGGGGCCGCTGATGCCTTTGAGCTGCCGGACAATTTCGCCGGCGTCGACACCGGACCTCAGCGCCAGCGATATCAGCCGGCTGATGGCCTCGGCCTGTGTGGAGGCCGAGCCCCCGGCCTTGCCGATGGTGGTAAACACTTCGCACAGCCCCTTTGCGTCTTCATTGATGGTCACATACAAGTTCCCTTCGCCGGTGCGGATGCGGCGGGTCATGCCAAAGGTGACATCGGAGCGGGCACGGGGATGGAGATTCACATCGCCCCGTTCTGCAACGCCGCCTGCCACCGGGTAAGCGGCGGAGGCCTGAGCCTGCGGGGGGATCTGCGTAGCTTGCGCCGCCGCCTGGGGCTCAGTTTTTTTATCATCATCATCGAGGGTGATGAGAATGCCCTCACGCGAGCCCTCCCGGTAAACGGTGATCCCTTTGAGTCCTTCGTGGTAGGCGGTCATGTAAATCTCGGCTACGGTTTCAACCGATATATCCTCGGAGAGGTTCACCGTGGAGGAGATGGATGAGTCGATATAGCGCTGAATAAGCCCCTGCATCTTGACCCGGAAAAAGGGATCGATATGATGCGCAGTCACGACATAATCGGGTAATTCTTTATCGTTGCCGAAGAGGTTCTTGATGACCGAATGATAGACGGTGTACTCCTTGAAATCGTCGCCGTAATTGTCATTGAGTTTGACCCGCCGTGTGTAAGATGTGGCAAAAATGGGCTCGACTCCTGAGGTGACCTGTGCCACGATGGCGCCCGATCCGGTGGGTGGGACCGTCAGCACCGTCACATTACGAATGCCGTCCGCTTCAATGTCCGCCTGCAGGTCCGCCGGTAGACTCTCAACGAATTTGCTCCTGCTGTAGCCGGCCCAGTCGAAGTTGGGGAAGCGGCCTTTTTCCCCAGCCAGCTCCACGGAGGTGCGGTACGCCGTGTCTCTCATGGCCGTGAGAACGCGCTCCATGGTGTCCAGGGCCTCCTGCGAATCGTATTTGATTTGCATGCGGATAAACATGTCGCCCATGCCCAGTATACCCAGACCGACGCGGCGGTCGTTGATGGCATTTTCCTTCTGCGCCTCCAAGGCGTGCCGGTCGATGTTGTAATCGATCACGTTATCCAGAAACCGCGTGGCGGTGACGACGGTTTCCTGGAAGGGCTCCAACATGAATTCGCCGCCATCATCCACGAAACGTTCCAGATTGATGCTGCCCAGGTTACAGCACCCGCCGTCGGGCAGTGGCTGCTCGGCGCAAGGATTGGTCGAGACCAGGGGCGAGACATACTCGCCGTTGTGGTAATCGCGCATCGTATCCCAGAACAGCAGCCCCGGCTCAGCGGTGCTGTGCGCGGCGGCAATGATCTGGCCCCACAGTTCCTGAGCCTTGACGGTTCGGTAAACAGTGCCGCCCCAGCGCAGGTCGAAGTCGGCGTCCTCCTCCACGGCGTGCATGAACTCGTGGGTCAGCAGCACAGAAATGTTGGAATAGCGGACTTTGTCCAGGTTTTGCTTGATGCTGATAAATTTTTCGATATCGGGATGATCGACGCGCAGGGTCTGCATATTCGCCCCACGCCGTCCATGCTGCGCAATGGTGTTGGTGTTTATGGAGAACAGGTCCATAAATCCGGTGGGGCCGCACGACTCGCCGCCGGTTCCCTTGATAGAATCCCCGGAAGGACGCAGAACGGACAGATCGTGGCCGCATCCGCCACCGTACTTGTAGGTTTTGGCCTCGTCCTTCAGGGCCTGGTAGATGCCCTCGATGGAATCGTTTTTTATGCCCACGACATAGCAGTTGTTGAGCGTGGTCTTGATATTCTCCCGGCCGGCGCCGTGCATGATGCGGCCTCCGGGGATAAATCGGAAATCGACCAGGATATCCATAAACTTCGCTTCCCAGGTCTGGCGCAGCTTTTTGTTGCGCTCCACCGAGGCCATGGCCCGGGCCTGCCGGACCCACAGTTCCCACGGCGATGTTTCACCGGGAGCCAGGTATTTGTTTCTGAGCACATCCTTGGCAATTTTATCGTCGAGATAATAGTTATCCAGCGTATATTTTGTTGGAATTTCCCCCAGGTCGGCCTTGCGGGGCAGACTTGCTTTCGCAATTTCCGGTCCTGTCTCCGTCGGCTGTTGTGCCTGCCCGGCAGGAGGCTGCTCGATGGATGGAGGGTCGACCACGGCTGGCCGCTCATTGGGAACCCTGTCTGGATGACTATTTTCGGGCGCTGGTTTGCTATCGGTAAAGGGAAAGTTGTACTCAAACTGTTCTGCCATGCGGCCATCTCCTCAGCGGCGTCTTGCCCTCCGGTCATGCCATCGGGTTGAGCCAGATATCGTTTCGGCAAGGGAGGCCCCTCAGGGCCGGGACAAATGTAGATTCAGATGGAAAAAGGGTGCAAGGAAAATGTGACGGCAAACACAATATATTGTGGTATTAATGCGATGGTGACCCACATTTGGGTATGTTTGGTCCGATCAGAGCCGTTTTGAAACGGCGCAAGATGCTTGTTTTGAATGATTTGCGTCCGGTAAATTTCCCGTCCCTGCGGGTGTAGTTCAATGGCAGAACGTCAGCTTCCCAAGCTGAATACGAGGGTTCGATTCCCTTCACCCGCTCTGATGATCGCACGCGGGGCGCCAGCCTTGGTTCCCAGGCCGGTCACGTCAACAATCCGGGCCGCCGGCCGCCTCCCGCGAAGCATCAAGCGCGTTCTAATTCGACTCCCACGACGGGGTAGCCATGCTGAAACGGCCCACCATATTCCTCTGCCTGCTCATGGCCACGGCAGCTTGCGGCCCGCAGGGCGGGAGCATCCAGGCCCGATTGGACAAATATGCGCTGGTCGAGCTCAAAGTGAACCTGTCCGGGCTTACCGGCAACGAGCGCGCCATGCTGCCACTGCTTATCGAAGCGGCGCAGGCCATGGACCCCATCTATTGGGACCAGGCTTACGGCGACCCGGAACCGCTTCTGCGCGCCGCTGAAGATGACAAAATGCGGCAGCTGATCGCCATCAACTACGGGCCGTGGGACCGGCTTGCCGGTGATGAGCCGTTCCTGCCGGGCGCGGGAGCCAAGCCTGCGGGAGCCAATTTTTATCCGGCCGATATGACGTCAGAGGAGTTCGAGGCGGCAGTGGCCCAGCCTCTCGGCCGCGGGGCGGCGCTCAAAAGCCTCTACACTCTCGTGCGCAGCACACCGGAGGGGGCCCTCATCACCGTCCCTTACAGCAAGGCCTATGCGGCCGGGAGTCAGCGCGCGGCCGGGAAGCTGCGTGAGGCGGCCCGTTTTGCCGATGATGACGGACTCCGGCGGTACCTGAACCTGCGCGCCGATGCATTGCTCACCGATGATTATCTGGCCAGCGACGTGGCCTGGATGGAGATGAAAAACAACCGCATCGACATCGTTATTGGCCCCATTGAAACCTATGAAGACGGCCTGTTTGGCTACAAGGCGGCGCATGAGGCGTATGTGCTGATCAAGGACCTGAGCTGGAGCGAGCGGCTTAGCCGGTATGGCGCGCTCCTGCCCGCTCTGCAGCGGGGACTGCCGGTGCCTGAGGCCTACAAGCGGGAAATCCCTGGCGGTGGCTCCGATTTGAACGCGTACGATGTCATCTACTACGCTGGCCAGAGCAACACCGGTCCCAAAACCATTGCCATCAATCTGCCCAATGATGAGCGGGTGCAGTTGCGGCAAGGGACTCGCCGCCTGCAGCTGAAAAACGTCATGCGGGCCAAGTTCGACAAGATTCTGACCCCTATTGGGGCGGAGCTCATCGCGCCGGAGCAGAGAGAGCACATCACCTTTGACGCGTTTTTCAGCAATACCATGTTTCACGAGGTGGCCCACGGCTTGGGCATCAAAAACACGGTGAACGGGAAAGGGACCGTGCGCCTGGCGCTGAAAGAACAGGCCGGCATGCTGGAGGAGGGCAAGGCGGACGTGCTCGGGTTGTATCTGTTGGCGGCCCTGATGGCTCAGGGGGAACTCGATGCCGGCGCAGGGATGGATCACCAGGTGACATTTCTGGCCTCTATCTTCAGGTCGATCCGCTTCGGCGCTTCCAGCGCTCACGGGGTGGCCAACGTGATCCGGTTCAACTATTTTAAGGAGCAGGGGGCCTTCGAGCGGGATGGTCAAAGCGGCCATTACGCTGTCGTCCGTGGCAAAATGGAGCAGGCCATCGAGGCGCTGGCGCGTGAGATTTTGATGCTTCAGGGGAACGGAGACTACGAAGGTGTGCTGGCCTTCAGACGGAAATATGGCGCCGTTGGGCGTCAATTGCAGACCGATCTTGATCGGCTGGAATCGGCCGGAATACCCGTGGATATCACTTTCAGGCAGGGGCTCGAAGTGCTCGGCCTGGCTGATTAATAGGCTGATTGCGTGCTGATGATATCGATTGCATCGGTGTGTTGAAATGATTATTTTGAAGTTCCTCCAGCGGGAAAGATCCTGCCAGTTTCGGATAATTTTCCCGGCTGATTTCAACACCGAATTTTGAGCGGATTCATGCATAATTATTTAAAAATGATCCCGGGTCTCAGGTTCACCCTAATTGGGCTCCTGGGGCACGTGCTGCTGCTGACCACCCTGATGGCGCAATCGATAGAGACGGTTACCGGTGAGGGCATGGGCATGACCAAGGATGCTGCCCTGACCGCCGCCAAGCGTGATGCCGTTGAAAAGGGCCTCGGCGTGGTGGTAGCCAGCGAGACCCTGGTTGAGAACTTTGTCGTCGCCCAGGACCGGATCATTTCCAAGGCCAACGGCTTCATCAAAACCTACAAGGAAATTTCCTCCTCGCAAGGCCCGGATGGACTCTGGACGTTGCGCATCAGCGCCGTGGTAACGGACATCCTTGATGAGCTGGTCAAGGATCAGCTGGCGATGGACCTGCTGCTGTCGTGGGTGCGCCATCCCCGGTTTATGGTGATGCTTGATGAGACGAACATCGACGATCCCAACTCGTCAGTTGCCGCCACCGAAATCGGACGTCTGCTGGCGGCCAAAGGGTTTGAAATCATCTCTCCCCAGCAGTCCAGTGCCCTGCGCCAGCGCAATATCGATCTGGCGTCCCTGCAGGGAAATGCGGACCTGGCTGCCGGACTGGCGGCTGAATTCGGCGCTGAATACTTGATCTTGGGCCGGGCGAGCGCATCGGCTGATCCGATCATTTATCAAGGTAAGGTATTATCTCGAAAAACAGGCCAGGCCAACATTACCGCCAAGGTGGTGCGCGCCGATAATGCGCAGATTATTGCGCAGGAGACTTTCCACGGCAAAAGCACCCATATTGAGGCCAGCACGGCTGGAACAATTGCTCTGAAAAAGGCTGGCGGCAAGCTGGCCGAATACCTGATGGTGGAGACGGTGAAGCGCTGGAGTATGGAGCAGAGCAATGCGCGAAATATCACTATTAAGGTGTCGGGTCTCGACTACCAGGGCCGCCGCGCAATGATCAATTTTTTGAACAACAACGTGAACGGCGTTCAGGGCGTGGACCAGCGGAGCTTCGCCGCCGGCGTGGTGACCCTGGCCGTCAAGTTTGGCGGAAGCAATGAAGACCTTGGCTTCCAGCTGGACGGAAAAGATTTGGGAAATTTCATTATTTCCATAACTGCAGAATCCCCCAACGGCTTCGATCTTATTGCGCAGGGCAAATAGGTCTGCACCCCGGGGGGGATTAGACAGCGCCGCCACGGGTCCCATCCGGTCCCTGGGCGGCTTCACATCAGACTGAAGGAGACATTCCCATGCGCGCCTTTCGTTTACTTCTGCTACTATCAGTGGCTGCCATGGTCTTGGCAGGCTGTGCCCCGGAGGCGGTCTCCCAATCGGACCTGGACACCCCGGAATACCATCACCGTTTGGGTATGCGCAGTTTGGACAGCGGCGATTATGCTACCGCCCACAGCGCTTTTCAGCGAGCTGTCGATCTGGACAAAAAATTTGCTCCGGGGTGGGGTGGCCTCGGATTGACCCAGGCTTACCAGGGTGATGAGGCCGGCGGAAGATCGTCGGTGGATAAAGGGGTCAGCCTGAACAGTAAAATTGCCGATACCCATATTTTCCGCGGTCGGTACTTCATTGTCGTCCAAAACGGAAAATGGTTTGTCGAGGCGCAAAAAAGCCTGAACAGGGCCATTGCCCTCAGCCGGGGCAACGAGAGCGCCAACTACTACCTGGGGGAGGCCAATTTCTACCAGACCAATTTCCGTGCGGCCGAAGCCTACTTTGGCGGTGTGGTTGACATGCAAGGTGACCTGGCGGGCAAAGCGGACGAGCGCTGGGAAACCACCCAGAAGATCATCCGCGCCAGGCCCAGCTCTGAGGCCGGCAGAAAAATCGCCGTCAAAGCGGAAATTTCGCGCGCCGATCTGGCGGTCCTGTTTTCTGAGGAGCTCAAGCTGAAGGAGGTCTTTGCCCGGGCCAGCGCCGGAACCGCTCAGCAGGCAACGTTCCGGCCGCCGGGCGCTGAAACAGCCGGCGCAGCCGCTGCCGCAGTGCCGCCCGACGTCAGTGGAACGTGGGCCGAGCCGTGGATCAAGGAATCTTTGGAACTGGGCGTTTTTGAAGCGGACCCCAGCGGCATGTTCTACCCGACCCAGGCGGTGACTCGCATCGATTACGCCATGGCCGTGCAACGGATACTCAGCAAGGCCACGGGTGACGCCAGCCTCGACACCAAGTATTTTGGTGAGAGCACTTCCCGGTTTTCCGATGTCCCCAGCAGCCATTTTGCCTACAATGCCATGGCTCTGGCCACCGAGCGGGGTATCATGAAGGTCGATATGATGACCGGAAAGTTTAATCCTTCAGGAGCCGTGGGCGGGGCCGATGCGCTGTTGATGATCCGCGAAATTCAGAACAGTCTGCGCATTACGTTTTAGCATGTCGCGGAACCTTGGAAATCATTCCGTTTGCCACTAAGAAAAAGGGAGCAGCAGATGGGCCAGAATAAAGTGATAAAAATTTGGATAATGCTGGTTGCATTGTCGACGGCAGCGTGGGCGCAATCCGCGCCGGCATGGGCAGCCACGGAGGCGACTGAGAACGGTCAGATTAATTATTCCCAGCGCGTCATCACCGCCACCGGAATAGGCGCCGTGCCAGCCAACGCTCCGAACGTAGGAGCCGCTCGCGCCAACGCCATCCGGGCCGCGCAGTTGGACGCCTTGCGCAACCTGGTGGAAGTCGTGAAGGGGGTTCGCGTCAATTCTGAGACAACCGTCGAAAACAGCATGGTGAGCAGCGATATCATCCGCACTTCAGTGGAAGGTATGGTCCGGGGCGCCACCCGTGTGGGCGACGTGAAATATCTCAGCGATTCATCGGTGGAAGTGACCATGCAGGTGCCCATGAGCGGCATTATGGATGTGATGCTGCCACAGGCCGCGGAAGGGGCCGATCCCACCAGCATCGACATGGCCACGGCCAAGGTTGACGAAGCTGCAGCCGCTGCGGCAGCAGCCGATGCCGTCACGCCGGCCGCCTCAGGTCCCATAACCGGACTGATTATTGACGCGCGCGGGCTCGGACTCAGACCGTCCATGTCTCCGCGCATCGTGGACCAGAATGGGGGCATCCTTTACGGTCCGGGCAAATACTCGCGGGAATTTGCCATTAATCAGGGCGTTGTGGGCTACCACAAAGATCCGCTGGCGGCTCAGTCCGATACGCGGGTTGCCGGCAATCCACTCACCGTCAAAGGAGTGGGCACCGGCGGAAACCTGGCTACTGATGTCATTATCTCAAGCAGCGCGGCGCAGAAGGCGGCCATGCTGGAAGGATTCGCCGAGGCCTTGAGCAACTGCCGGGTCATGTTTATTCTAGACTGACCTGATGATATTGCCCATTAGCCGGCGAACCCACCGACGCCGGAGCGCCGCGCCAACTCTGGCGCTGTTGTGGATATTGCTGTTGCCCGCCGGAGCTCTCTACTCCCAGGGACGGCAGCTGTTCGGCAAGATCAGTTTTCCATTGGGGGACGTACAGTCGCGTCTCGGAGCCGACGGCAACTGGTCCAAGGTCGGCCTGAACCAGGAAATGTTCGTCGGAGATTTCCTGAAGACGGCCGCGAAATCACGGGCCGAGATCACCCTGCGCGGCGGCGGCAAATTCCGCATCGGCGAAAACACGCAGCTGGAACTGACCAAGGCGCGGGTTGAAGGGCTGAAGAAGGATTTTGGCGCGACCGTCACCAGAGGGCAAGTTTGGGTCGCAGCCAGGGCGGCTTTCGGCGAAACCAAAAACGTTGCCGTGCGAACACCCACGGCAGTGGCCGCGATTCGTGGCACCACCTATCGGGCCGTGGCCGATTCGGCCATGAGCTCCATCCTGCTTTACGATGGAGAAGTAGACGTCATCGGCGCATCGGCAGATCAATCCGGGCAAGGCCAGCAGGGGCAGGGTGGCCCTGGGGGCGGATTTTCTATTGGCCCGCCCCAGGAGGTAGCGGCGCCTGAGCAAGTTCCAGGACCGTTTGAGGTCTCCCTTGACGATTGGATTCGCCTCGTGGCCGGCATGCAGGTGAATGTCCGTGCCGATGGACGCTACGAGCTGTTCGAATTTGACCAGGAGGCCGATGCCCAGCTGCCGTTTGTCCGCTGGAATGTGGAACGTGATTCCCTCGACGCCGTCGGCCAGCAATAGAGCGATGCACCCACGGCGGTTGCCTGAGCGCCTGATGCAGGGAGATCATGATCGAGAGGGTTAGGCAAAGCCTCATCGGAGGGGGGCTCGGCCTGGCCTCCGCGCTTGTCCTCTGGGCCATCACCACGGCCTCGTGGTCATTTCTGACCCCGGTAGTTGACGGGTATGAGGCACGCTCCTATGACCGGCGTTTTCAGGCGAGAGTGGCCGGCACCGGAGAAGAATCGATCGATACTGTGGTCATTGTCGATATCGACGTGGGCAGCATCGAAGAGCTCGGCAACTACTTCCGCTGGTACCACGACAAACATGGGCGCATGCTCGACTACCTCGCCGAAGGCGGGGTGCGGGCCGTCCTGTTTGATGTGATCTTCGACCCCGAACCTGATGTCAACTACGACACCGCCTTTGTCGCCGCAACGACGCGGATGGGATCGGTTTATCACGCCTTCAACCTGGCCCCGGCCGATTCGCTCAATTTCCGCTACCCGATGGAGGCGCCCCCGGGCGGCTTTTTCTTCCACAAGACTTCGGACGGGCAGTCGATGGCCGATATCGCCAGGCTCTACTTTGGCGATCCAGCCGCCGCAGATTATCTGCGCGGGATCAGCGCCGACATATTGCAGGGCGCCCAGGAACCGGCGACAGGCCAGGTGATCCTGGTGCCTTCCACGCTGGACGTGGAGCGTCTGGCGCTGGAGCTGCCGCCTGATCAGGCCCGGCATCTGCCCGGTGGGGATATCTTTGACGCGAACTTTGTGGGACTGCTCAACGCCGGCCGGGGCATCGGCAGCGTCGAAATTCCTCAGGATCGCGATGGCATCATCCGGCGCGCGCCCACGGCCGTCCATTTTTCCTCCGCCGGGCAGGTTTACCCCAGCCTGACCATGGCCGCCATTATGGACATGCTCGATATCCCCCGCGATGGCCTCAGTTTCGACCGCGAGAACAACCGCCTGCGGCTCACCAACCGTTCGGGCGAAGTGGTCCGTGATGTGCCCACGGATGACCAGGGCCGGGTGTGGGTCAATTATCATGGCACCTTCCGGACGTTCAAATACATTTCCTACGCGTGGCTCAATCGCGACATGCTCGACCCCGCCTACTTCAAGGGCAAAACGGTGCTTGTCGGCTCTACCGCTCCGGGACTGATGGACCTGCGGAGTACGCCTGTGCAGGAGAGTTACCCCGGAGTTGAGGTGCATGCCAATGTGCTGATGAGCTTTTTAGAAAATGAGTTCGTGCAGCCCGTATCGGCGGCCACCTCCTTTATGTTGCTGCTGCTGCTCGCGGCCTTGCTGGGCGGCGCCTTGATCAGCTTGAAAGCGTTGCTGGGGCTGGTGGTGACGGTTGTGGTGGCGGGAGGCTGGATCCTGTTCGCCTACAGCCAGTTCCTCGGTGGACTGGTGGTCTACGAAATGGTGCGGCCGATGATCACGATGGGTGGCACCTTTCTGTCGGTAACCATGTACCAGTATCTGGTCCTCGATAAAGACAAACGGTTCCTCAAAAAAACATTCGCCACCTACATATCCCCAGACCTGATCGCGTCGATGATAGAGGATGGGGTGGAGCCCGAACTGGGCGGCGAGTCGGGCGTGCACACCGCTTTCTTTACCGACATTCAATCGTTTTCCGGCTTCTCGGAACTGCTCACCGCGTCGCGATTGGTCGAACTGCTGAACGAATACCTCACGGGCATGACGGACATCCTGCTGGCAAACGGAGGGACGCTCGACAAATATGAGGGCGACGCTATCATCTCATTCTTTGGGGCGCCAGTGCCCATGGAAGATCATGCCACTCGGGCCATCGACACCGCTTTGGGGATGCAGGTGGAGCTGGCCGGGCTGCGCGATAAATGGACCCGCGAAGGCGACAAGTGGCCCGACCTGGTGAAAATCATGCGCATGCGGGTTGGCATCAATTCCGGTGAGTTTGTGACCGGCAACATGGGCTCTGCCACGCGGATGAACTACACCATGATGGGCGATATTGTCAATACGGCGGCACGTCTGGAAGCCAGCGCCAAGCAGTACGGCATCTATATCCAGATTACGCGGGCAACGCTGGAACTGGGCGGCCCGGAGCTGTTCGACTGGCGCGACATCGACAAAGTGCTCGTGATGGGCAAATCCCAGGCGGTTGAAACCGTGGAGATCATGGGCCGCAAAGGCAGCCTCACGCCGCAACTGTCACAGATGCGTGGCCTGTATCAGGAAGGCATGGAGCTTTACCGCAAACAGGAGTGGGACCAGGCCAAAGCGCTATTCACCCAAAGTGAGGTGCTGGAGGAAGTTTTTGAGAAGCGGCCCGGAAACCCCAGCAAGGTTTACATGGCGCGCTGCGACCACTTCAAGGCCAACCCTCCCGGTGACGACTGGGACGGCGCCTGGCGGTTGACGGCAAAATAGCGGCGGTCAGCCCTCGCTCATCTGCTCTTCAAGTTTTTCCGCGCTGGCCTTTTCCTCCTTTGCCCGTAAAATCATCGACTGAATCCGCTTGGAGGTTGGATCGAGACTGAGCGCCGTTTTGAGCTGCTCAATCGCCTCATCATACCGGCCGGTGGAAATCAGGGCCAGACCCAGATTGTAAAATGTTTTTGCTTGAACGTCGCTCTCCAGCCCCTTTTTGCGGGTGACCCGCTCCAGGATGGCAATCCCGTCCTCCCACTCGCCGGCCCGGAACAGTCCCACCGCCTGGTCCACTTCCGGCAGGAGCTTATCCGTCAGGAAGGCTGCTCTGACCTGCACCTGGTAAGGCGCGATCATGCGCAGAAATTCTCGGGAAATATCGTTAACACAGCGCATGTAGAGAGTGTTGGGATCTATTTTGGCCGGCAACTTATTGTCCGCTCGCTTTGAGGCGCGGCTGGTTGCGGAGAGCGTTTTGACGGCCAGAATTCTAGCCGTTTCCACATCAATCACTTTCAGTGTGGCGGAGAGCTGGTAAATCGCCCTCCGCACTTGGTAATTGTGGATTTTGCCGTCTTTGTCAGTGTACGGTTTCTGTATGGTCACCTCATCAGAATAACTGGCGGATTGAATGCGCCCGAACAGAATAGCCGCCGAACCGATGATCTTGCCGATCTGGGGCGCCGTATTTTCGTCGATCAATCCCGACTCCCCCAAAGAGTGCTCCTGGAGAATAGCGGCCAGATTCTGGCGGTCGAGTACCTCGTAAGCCTGAGAGGCAAAAAGGCCTTCAGTGATTTTATCGGCAAGATCATCGGCGCGCCTGGAAGTATTGCCTTTCATGCTCTCGAAGTCTGCAATGGCAATTTTGCGGTAGTCGCTCAAGTTGATCTCCGCGGGCCGGGTGACGGTCAGATAGACCGAAGCGGTGCCGCAGGCCGTCAACAGGAGCAGCAGCGCCCATCTTGAAGTGCTTCGCACGCCGGACCGGAATAGAAGTGGCTGCATGGTCTCCCTCATTTTACTTGAGAATTTATGGCCCAATAATCTGTCAGTATGGCGTACCGGCCAGCTGACCGGCAAGCATCAAAACATTACGGCTGCTACGAAATTAGGCCGCCGCGGGGAACAATTCAACACCCTTGGGCGTGGAAGCCCCGTTGGTTACGCACGCGGGAGAGATTGGCACGATGATTGCCCCTAATTGAGCGGATGAGAATATCGTTAACATGCTGACAGTGTTAAGACATATCACCCCGCTATCTGCGCCTGCAGATGGCTCCCTGAACCGCGGCTCCAGCCAGCGGTCCAGCTCCGCATAATTCCCCCAAACTATACCCCTATAACCCATCCATGCAACGACTCGTGCAAATTCGCCTGATCACGGTGGCAGCCATGTTTCTGCTGATGCCGCATCTTGTAGGCAGCAGCGACAGGGGACGCATGCCGTCGCAGATGCACTACCCGGATCGCCGCATGCTGGTGAGAACGGTGGTGCGGGGACTCGATCTCTGGTCGGCGGACGTGGAAGAGCTGGTCCTGCGGACGGGCGTGGTGGAGTCGCTCTACCTGTTCCGCGCAGGCTTCAATGAAGCGCCCGAACGGGGCTTCTGGCAGATTCATCCGGAAACGGCCGCGGACATCCTGTTCCGCTACCTGGTCCGGCCCAGTAAACATGAACTGCGCCGGCGCATGGAGCTCCTGCTGGGATACTCCATCCATGTGCTGGAAAACGACCCCCAGATGTTGCAATTGGAGCTGCGCGACAACGACGTATTGGGTGTGGCCCTGTGCCGGCTCTGGTACGTGATGTCGCCTCACCCAATTCCCGGCGCGGATAATCTGGAAGCGCAGGGGCGACTGTGGAAAAAGTGGTTCAATACCGGGCAGGGGAGCGGAACGGTGGAGTATTTCGTCTCCATTGTCAACCAGCGGGGGGTCTGAGTCCTGCTTGGAGCGGGCGCGCATGCTGGGTTATGAGCCCAACGAACGATTAGGAATAACAGCAGCTTACGCCCCTAGTGTGACCATATTGTGACCAAGCCTGTCTTGGGAGCCCTGCCGGTTGAGAAATCGGCAGGGCTTTTCTGTAATTAGCTATTGGCTTAAAAGAATTCACTCTGTCCGTCGGAAATAGGAAAATAAAACTAAGAATGAGTGATCGGGCCTGTCTCGCCCTATTTGCCTCTGACACCACTCAGTTCGATGCTAAGAATTCTTGGGGTAATTACAGAAAGTATCAAGCTTATAGGCGGATACCGTAAGTGTAAAACGTATTTGCACTATTCGATAGTTAAGAAGTACATTTAGTGCGTATGCATTGGGGACGACTAGTATCTTTTGCGTTGGGTATCATCGGTGTAGGCCTGCTACAAATTTGGGTGTTGCTGATGGTTCTTCAAGCAAACGGTCATCCGGCCCATATTGAGGAAATTTTAGGCGGTGGCGGCCTGTTCTTCTTTGCGACATCCATTGTTGTTGGTAGCGCCCTGAGTCTATTCGATTATAGTCCCCCGAAAATCGGATCGCTTGATTTTAATATGTCAGCAATTTGCTGTGGAGTTGTTCTTCTGGTGACAGTCGTTTATTACACAGAAGTTCTATCGGGTGGGGGCGTAGCTGAACCGAATCCATTTAGCAAGCATGTTGTACAACAGCTCTTCTGCACATCCGTGGCTCTCTGGTATTGGTATTATTCTGGCAGGCGTACTGGACTCTTTGTAAAGAAGGATTATGACCCTAGATAATATCCTACTAGGGCTAATTTTCTTGGCCAATGTACTTGTCGTTAGCATTACGCTGTTGAGAAGAAATGATTATCGTTTTTCTAGGTTTATCTCTGTCAATAAAATTGGCATAATTGAGAGGGATTTACATGGCTTGGTCCAGGTGGTCGTCGTAGCGCAAATGATCGAAAAACCAAGTAGCCAACTTGAAATAGCTGTTCAGCACAATTTTGAAAGGGGAATAAAGTACCTTTTCCTGGTATCAGAGTCCACCGCGGAGCAAGAAGTTAGCGGATATTATCTGATTTTCGAGGCCCTTGCAAAAATTGCGATCGCGCGCACAGGTAAAGTAATCAAACTGAAAGAACTAATTGACATAAAGAAAATCGCATTTGATTGGACTGATGCACCCTATGTATTCTACCAGTACATAGAGGAAGGTTCCAATGAGAAGAAGACAATTTTGTTCAAAGGGAACCAGCGAGGTGAAGGAATTGCTGATTACTACGAGCGTATACCAAGCGCACAAGCAATGGTGATTGCAAATTCGTTACTGGCAAATGCTCCTCAAGCTATTGGTAGCAACCTTCGCATTCCTGATGATAGCGACTTACTCCCATTGAAGGCATCAGACCTCCCAAGCTCTGAAGAATGGGAAAAAATGGGAATTTATCCCAATTAATATCGATGCAAAGAAGAGTATTCTGAAATGAATAGCACCCAACCCTTTAAAATACTTTCGACCCTAATGGTGCTGAACATCACTTTTCAGCTTATTTCTGACGTAACTGCGGCCAAAATCATCATGTTATGGGGTTTCAGCGTATCAGTTACAGTTTTGTATTTTCCATTCACTTATATCATTTCAGATATTATTACTGAAGTTTATGGTTACGCACAGGCTCGGCGAATATTATGGTACACTCTACTGGCCTCATTTCTAGCCGGTGTATTCTACCAGATCGCAATGGCAATTCCTTCTGCACCTTTTTTTGAAAATGATGATGCATATAATACGGTTTTTAGTGTTGTACCCCGAGTATTAGTAGGGGGTTGGTTGGCTGTATTTAGTGGCGATATTTCCAACAATTATGTCTTGGCAAAAATGAAAATAATGACTGGTGGTAAACACCTTTGGAGCCGCACCATACTGTCTACCGTTGTTGGGCAATTTGTAAACACGGCAGTTTTTTATGTAGTAGCGTTAGGCGGCATTTTGCCGAGTAATGTATTGTTTCAGGGGATTATTGCAGGATGGATATTTAAAACCTCTGTTGAAGCCATATTGACTCCATTAACTTATTTTGTCGTGGGGCGTGTGAAGCATGCTGAAGGTGTTGATCATTTTGATAACGATACCGATTTCACTCCATTTTCCTTAAAGCAATAATTCTCCGTATCAAAAAGGGCTGCCGACTGGCAGCCCTTTTCTTAGCCCAATCTGACTTGTTCGCTAGCCTGACCTACTCGAGCTCAACCGCCTGATGCACTGGCTTTCCGCTACTATCCAGCCAGGAGAATACCAGCACTTGGCGGTCCTCACCGTCAATGCTGGCCGTTTGCAGAGTGATGGTGATCGTTGGAGGCTTCCTCCAGACCAACTGTCGAGCCGGTGACACCCCGCGACAGTCACCTTGTGTGCCTCGCCTGCCGCGCCTTACCTTCGCGATCAACTTTGGAGGGAGGGGGGTGATGCGCATAAAAATTATTTCGGCGGGGCGGGCCATGGCTCGGACACTGGGCATAGCGGCGCTGCTGGCAACCCCGGTACGTGGTCAGATCCCGAATGAGTTTTTCAATCTCAAAGTGCTGCCCGAAGAGATTGCCAAGAGGGACCTTGTGAACACCATGAAGTCCTTTACCAGGGCGCTGGGGGTGCGTTGTGAATTCTGCCATGTGGGCGAGGGGGACCTGGCGAATTTCGATTTTCCCTCCGACAAAAAAGTGCGCAAGGTCAAGGCCCGGGTGATGCTGCAAATGGTGGCGGCCATCAACGGCGAATACCTGTCACGCATCAAAGATGACGAGCACCATATGCCGGAGGTGAGCTGCATCACCTGCCATCGCGGCAAGCAAATGCCGGAGTTTTAATTGGGGCACCGCCTGCATAAAAGCATGGCCGCCGGATGGCTGGCAGTCGCCTCATTGGGAGCGCAGTTTGAAGTGGATGGGTCGATGATGTATTACGTCCTGCCGGTGGACGCCATTCCGGCCATTCTTGAGCCAAAGTTTGTCAGCGGCAAAAAGGCCGAGCGTATCATGCGTAGCGATGAGCAGGTCATCGGCATTGTGGGACCCGCGGGCACAGCGGTTGCCTATTCGACCTGGCACCTGGATCGCCACGAGATTGTGAACGATGTCGTTGACGGGGTGGCCCTTGCCGTCACCTGGTGACCCCTGTGCTATACGGGCATCGTGTATGCCCGCGACCTAGGCGGCCGGCAACTGACGTTCGGCGTATCGGGCCGGCTGTGGAAAGATGCCCTGGTCATGTATGATCACCAGACGCAGTCCCTGTGGGGGCACGTCATTGGGGAGGCCATTCACGGCGAGCTGCTGGGGAGCCGGCTCGACACTTATCCCGCCGTTCAGACCACTTGGAAAGCCTGGAAAAAGTCCCACCCCGGCACCAAGGTCCTCAAAAAGCCCCTGATTTGGGAATCGACCTACCGGAGATATGATGCCAACCCGCGGAGAATGGGCATCCATGGGCGGCAGATAGCCAAATCTCAACTGCCCCCCAAATCGAAGATCGTCGGCTTTGAAGTTGACGGCCGCATGTTCGCCTTCGCGCTCTCGTCCCTCAGCCCGGGGAAGACGTTTGTCCCGTTGGTGGATGAGGCGACCCTGGTGATGCATGTGGATGAAACCGGCCAGGGCATCACGTTGTGGCGAATCCGGGGGCGGGGATCTCTCTCGAACCTGAAGCTGAGCACAGCGGATCCCACGATATTGGTGGACTCTGCCGGGGCCACATTTAGCCTGCTTGACGAGCGCGCAACCCTGGCAGACGGCGCGCTGGTTCGCATGCAGGTGGTCATCGCCTACTGGTTCGGCTGGCACAATTTTCACCCTCAGACTGAAGTGCTTACCCCATAAATAAGCTTTAACTTCCCGTCCGCCTGGCGGCTTTGATGGCGAACGTTTTATGGCGTGGAATGTGTTTCACGCCCGTAGCAATGATGACGGAGGTACGCCCATGAAGTCGTTCTACCTGATGGCGCCGGTGCTGGCATGCTCAATATTGCTCGCCGCGCCGAATTCCGATCCATCTGCAGATTCATTTTTCCCCTACGCTGTCGAAAAAGTGACCCTGGACAACGGCCTTGATATTCTCATTATCGAGATGCCCGAATTCAAGGATGTGCTGAGCTATAACACCATGGTCTTGGCCGGCGGCAGAAGCGAGACGGAAAAAGGCAAGACCGGCTTTGCCCACCTGTTCGAGCACATCATGTTTCAGCACAGCTATAAAGGGGAACCCGGCGGCTACAGGGCTGCCATCAATAATCTGGGCGCCCACAACAACGGTTGGACCTGGTACGATATCACTTACTACCATCCGCTCACGTTTACCTCAAAGCTCGGTCCGCAGAACGATGGGATGGGAGCGATGGGTCCCGGATTGCTGGAGCTCGAAGCCTCGAGGTTCATGGACCTTAATTACGATGAGGCGATCTTCAAGCGGGAAACCGGCGCCGTGATGGGTGAATATCGCAACAACGCGAGCAATCCGGGTGGCGCGCTCAATGAAAAGCGGCTGGGACTGATGTTCCCCAATCATTCCTACGGCCATCGCGTTATTGGCACCTACGATGATATTGTTGATATGCCCCAGCAGTATGAATACTCCAAGTGGTTCTACGACACTTATTACCGGCCCAACAACTGTGTGATCGTGGTCGCAGGAGACATCCGCAAAGATGAGGTCGTGCCGCTGCTGCGCGAAGCATTTGCCGCCTGGGAGTACCAGGAGGTCCCGCCTATCGACGTCGCTGATCCACCGCAGACGGAAGAGTACCGCGGTGAAGTCGAGTGGGACGCCGATGTGCCGCCGCGCATCAGTGTCGCCCATAAGGGACCCGAATATGTCACCGGCAGCAAAGCCTCGGCGGTAGGGCAAATTATTTCGGAACTGGTCACATCAAATTCCGCCCCGCTCTACAAGAAACTGCGCTTTGTTAAAGGGACCGCCAGTTCTCTGGGAATGTCCGGCCCGGACTCGTTTGACCGCTACGTCATTAATCTGTCAGCGCGGCTGTACAGCGGCCAGTACAAGGAGCGCGGGGCAGAATATCTGAAGTCCGTTGAAGCGGACATGGTGGCAGGACTGGACGATCTCAAGTCGTTTGCCTCATCCCCCGATGCCGGACATGTTCTCGATATGGTGAAGTCGAAGTTCAAATACGACTTTCTGGCTGAGCTGAACAGTCCCGCCCATGTTGCCCAGCAGTTGGCCTGGTACTACCGTTTCGAGCGGGACCCCGACGTCATAGACAAATTGATGGCCTCGGTTCAAGCCCTCACGCCGGTCGACATCGAGAACTTTGCCAAAGAATATTTTGTCGCCAGTAACCGCACCGTGGTTACGCTGACGCCCAAGCCCAAGGAGGGAGAATAAAATGCGCACGCATTACGCAGGAGGTTTTGGCAGCAGGCGTGGCGGGTTAATGGTGGCGACCCTGGTTTCAATCTTTCTGGCCGGTTCTCTGCCGGCGCAAGTCAACACGGTCACCCTCGACTCTCCGTCCGATCTGATCCTGGTTCGGGTGATGGTCCTGGCCGGGTCGGCGCAAGACCCGGCGGGCCTGGAAGGTCTCGCCGCCATGACCGCCCAGCTGCTGCTCGAGGGCAGCTTTGGCGATGCGGCCAACCCGGTGACCAAGGAGATGGTCGCAGACATTACTCGTCCCTGGGGGGGCGGGGCGACGCCCAGGGTGTTGGTGGAAAAGGAGACCTCCACCTTCAAGTTTACCGTGCCGCGCGATGTCTTCGACACCTATTTGAACAAGGTGCTGACTCCGCTGTTCAACCTGCCGCTGTTTTCGCAAAAGGAACTCGACCGTCTCAGGCAGGAGCGTCAACTGTATATCGAGTCGTCACTGCGGTTGGAGAGCACGGAGCAGCTGGGCCTGTGGGCCACGGACCTGGCGATTCATGCCGGGACCCCCTACGGGCATATCCCCACCGGCACCATTGATGGCCTGGGCAAGATTACCCGCAAAGATGTCCAGCGGTTTTACAAATCATACTACCACCGCAAAAACTTCTCGTTGGCCCTCTCCACCAGCGAGAAAGATTTGGTCAAATCGGTGAAGGCGGGGCTCAAGCGGATGGGCAAAAAGGTGAAGGCCAAAAAATTCAAGCGGCCGCCCTTTGAGGCAGCCAGGACGTTACGGGGACGCGACCTGCTGATCATCTCGCAGCCCACGACCATCGCGACGGGGATTCATGCCGGTTTCCCCATCGATGTGGACAGGAACCATCCCGATTATTGGCCGCTTTACGTGGCCAACATATCCCTTGGGACCCACCGCGATGGATTCGGGCGGCTCTATTATGAGATCAGGCAGACCCGCGGCTACAACTACGGCAACTATTCCTACATGGAGTGGTTCTACAACCGCCCATTTAACCTGTTCCCCCCGACGAATACGCCCCGAAAGCAGCACTACTTCAATTTGTGGATTCGCCCGGTGGGCCATGAGTATGTCCACCACCTCACCAAGGCCATGACCTGGGAGTTGAATCGTTTCATTCAGGAGGGCTTGACTGAGGAGGAGGTGAGCGCGGCCAAAAACAAGGCCAGGATTCTCTACCTTTCGCTGGCTGAAACGGCAGGACGTCTGCTGGACTACAAGCTTGACGACGCCTTTTACGGCATGCAGGATGGCTACCTTGATCAGTACCTCAAGGCCGTGGAGGCCGTCACGACTGAGCAGGTCAATGCCGCCATTACCCGCCACCTGCAGGTGGAAAACATGCGCTATGTGATTGTCACCAGCGAGGAGTGGGCCGACCGGCTGGCGGCCGACATCATCTCCGGAGAGAACGCCACCGGCAAATCCATGGCTGCTTACAACTTTGAGGCGCTGGAGTCCGATGGCGGCGTGCAGTATGTCGTGCCCGATGGCAAGCAGCCGATGTTGGACAAGGACGCCCTGTGGGAGGCCTACCCGCTGAACTTGAGCGCCGACCGGGTGCGGGTCATCAAATCGACGGCCCTGTTCCAGTCCGTCCAATAACGGGCGGGGCGACGCGACAGCCTGGAGGCTTTCTCCAACGTAGCGGGTCATGAAAGGGTAGAGGGGGCATTGCGCTCCCGGTTGAGCGTGGCTCTTGCCGGGCCACGTCTGCCGCGCGAACGTCAGACTCCCTGGGAACCGGGACGTTGGCGGCCGGTAAAAATGTGACGCAGGTCACAAATCGGCGCTGGAAAGCTAAAGTGGCTCGCATTTTGGCCGATGCGGAACTCAGCACATACCGGAGATGCCATCTTGACCAATTCAATCAGTACCGCACTGCATGGGGCCATACAGGCGTTGGAACAGTTCGCGCGAGCCAGCGAAAACATCAGCAAGCCGGATAGCGAGACGTCTCTCGTAAAAAATATCGTCGAAATGAACTTGGCCAAGCGCTCTTACGAGGCCAATCTGGCGGTGATTAAGGCCTCCGATGAGATAGCCCAGACGACTATCGATATGCTCATTTAGTTTCCATTTCCTTCTCACCCGGACCTCAATCCCTCGTCGCTTTTGCAGGCCGTCATGGTCTAAATTCCACCGGAATTTTTAGAGCAATGATCGCATGAGCATTACCATCAAATCTGTGGACGCCGATGGCCTGGGCGCCTTCCTGGGGCTCCAGCCCGGTGACAAGCTGCTGAAAATCAACGGCCGCAAAGTGATCGATCACCTCGATTACCAGTTCCGCATCGTGGATCGCCAACCCGTCATTGAATTTGAAAGCGGCGGCCGACGCGAGGCCGTGGAGGTTGACAAGGAGGAAGAGACCGATCTGGGCGTCACCTTTGAGGAGATGCCTATCCGCAAATGCGCGAACGATTGCCTGTTCTGTTTTGTCGATCAGAATCCGGCGGGGATGCGCTCGAGCCTCTACTTCCGCGATGGCGACTATCGTATGAGCTTCCTGTTCGGCCATTACATTACCCTCACCAACATGGGCAAAAACGAGCTCGAGCGCATTGTCGAGCAGGCCATGTCGCCGCTATATATATCGGTGCACGCCACCAGCCCCGAACTGCGCAAGCGGCTGTTGCTCTACCGCAAAGATGATAATCTGATGGATAAACTGCGCTACCTGACCGGCAACGGAATTGAGCTGCACAGCCAGGTGGTGCTCTGTCCGGGCATCAATGACGGCAGCGAGCTGCGCCGAACCCTGGGTGACCTGGTGATCCTTTCGCCGCAACTTAAATCGGTGGCCATCGTGCCGGTCGGGTTGACGGGGCACCGGCTCGGCCTGGCGGAGATACCCCCGGTAACCCCTGACTACGCCAGGAATTTTTTAAAGGAGTATGCCGCACTGGACCGGCTCTACCGGCACGCAGATGGAGGGCGTTTTGTCCTGCCCGCAGATGAGTGGTACCTGTTGCTGGATGAGCCGGTGCCGCCGTTGTCGTTCTATGAGGGGCTGGAAATGGAGGAAAATGGAGTGGGGCAGGTGCGCCGGTTTTTGGACACGCTGAAAAGCGAGGCCTCCCAATTTCCTGAGCGGCTGGAAAATCCGGCGCACATCACATTGGCTACCGGGGTGCTGGCCACAGGCATTTTCGAGCGCCATGTCATGCCGGCCCTGAAAAAAATCGAAGGGCTGAGCGTCACCCTGGAGACGGTCCCCAACCGGCTGTTGGGGGCGCCAGTCACCGTTGCAGGACTCCTGTCGGGCCAGGATTTCATCAGCCACCTGAAGGGGCGCGAGCTCGGGCAGTCGGTATGGGTCACCCATCGGATTCTCAATGAGGACAAAGTGACATTGGATGACATGACTCTGGACCAGATCAGCGAACAGTTGCAGGTCCCCTTCCGCATCGCCGGGGACAGCCTGGCCGGGCTGCTGGCGGAGGTGGCCCGTGGCTAAGCCGACAGTCGCCATTCTCGGACGGCCCAACGTCGGCAAGTCGACCCTGTTTAACCGGCTCATTGGCAAGCGCAAGGCCATCGTTCAGGAGACACCAGGGGTCACCCGGGACCGCATTTACGGGCTGGTCGATTGGACCGGCAGACAGTTCCATCTCATCGACACCGGGGGCTACATGGCCTTTGCCGAGGGCGCCATTGAGGAGACCGTCCGCAAACAGGCGCAGATCGCAGGCGATGAGGCTGATGTGCTGATCCTGCTGGTGGACAGTCAAACGGGGCTTTTGCCCGACGACTATGCGCTGAGCCAGTGGGTACGCGCCACCGGCAAGCCGGCCGTGCTGGTGGCCAATAAAATTGATGACGCTGTGCATGAGAGCCGGGCGGCTGAATTTTACGAGCTGGGACTGGGGCCCCCGCATCCCATCAGCGCTGCCTCGGGGCGTGGTGTGGGCGATCTGCTGGATGAGGTGCTGGGCAGATTTCCTGCCCGGCCGGAGCATGAGACTGACGAATCCGGGAGCATGGGGCTGGCGATCATCGGGGTGCCCAATTCCGGGAAATCGTCTTTCCTGAACGCCATTTTGAAGGAGGAGAAAGCCATTGTCACCGACATTCCCGGCACGACCCGGGACAGCATCGATTCGTACCTGAATTACATGGGGCAGCGGGTGCGGCTCATCGACACGGCGGGGCTGCGCCGGAAAGCCCGCATCTCGGACGACATTGAATACTACAGCACGGTGCGCACATTGCGGGCCATCGATGAATGTCATGTGGCCATTGTGATGATCGACGCCGTTCGGGGGTTCCATATGCAGGACGTCCAGATCATGAGCCTGCTGGAGGATCGCGGAAAAGGGTTGGTGGTGGCGGTGAACAAGTGGGATGCCATCGAAAAAGATGGGGACACAGCGGGCCGGTGGGTCAAGCAGATGCAGCATGACTACAAGACCCTGCTGCATGCCCCGATTCTGTTCATATCGGTGCATCATAACCGGCGCCTGTGGAAAGCCGTCGGCGCTGCCCTGGAGGTTTACGCGGAGAGCAGTCGGCAGATCCCCACCGCCCAGCTCAATAAATTCCTGGAGGAAGCCACCGGTTACCTGCCGCCCCCAGCAGTGAAAGGTAAAAGAATTCAGATCAAGTACGTGACACAGGTCCACCGGCAGCCGCCTCTGTTCGCATTTTTCTGCAACCATCCCAGACTGGTGCCGGTCAGTTACCAACGGTACCTGCAAAACCGGCTGCGTGAGCGGTTTGGCTTTGACGGCGTCCCCATCAAGGTGTCGTTCAGGAAAAAGTAGATGCGGCGCTGGATGCTCATCCTTCTTTTAGGGAGCAGTTTACAGGCCCAGGCGCTGGCGCCGGCGCCTATAAAATGCGGATTTTCCCTGCATGCGCCGTTGCGGTTCCCCGCCTTGGATACCCGGACCGATCACAGGCCTGTGCGCGACACGCTCTACAGCACGCCCGACGGGGCCTTCGCCATCCATTATGACACCACCGGCGGCCACCGTCCACCACAGTTCAGTTCCAGCCCCGCCGGTGTGCCGGACTGGGTCGTGGAGGTGGGCGCGGCCTTTTCGCTGGCCAGGGATACGCTCCTGGCGTGGGGCTATCAGGGCCACCGCGATGACGGCGATGGCGTGTACGATGTCTACCTGGGGAATGAAGGGGGCAGTGTCTATGGCGGAACCGAGTTTGAAGCGCTCCAGCCTGATGGTGGTTATATTACTTACATCACGATGGATAACGATTTTGACACGGAAGAAAATTACTTCACCCACGGCTTGGATGCGGCCCGGGTAACAGCCGCCCATGAATATTTTCATGCCGTGCAATTGGCTTATCTCTTTCGCGCCGCCGATCTGTACCTCTATGAATTGTCGTCCACCTGGTTCGAGGAGCGGGCCTTCCCGGAGGTCAACGACTGGACATTCTGGATGGACGATTTCATTATCATGACGCAGCCGAAGCTTTCCGCTAGCGACGGTTACGGGGCCGCATTTTTCGGCCACTATCTTGCCGGCCGTTACGGTGTGGGGGTGATTGGCGATACGTGGGAGCGGATGCTGTCGGATCGCGCCATCGACGCCCTGCGCAAGGCTATCAGCGCCGCCGGGGGAGACATCGCCACCGACTGGAATGCCGCCGTCGCCGGTCTGCTGCTTAACGGCAGGTCTCCGGCCAGATACTACCATCCCGATCAGGATTTCCTGCCACGGCCCGTTTTGCCGGACAGCATCGTGGTGGCAGCCAGCCTGCTGCTCAGCGCCGATAACCTCAACATCGACAAGGTGGTGTGGCTGCCCCTGAAGCTGACAAAAGCAGAAACCCTGCGATTGACGGTTAGCGGGGCCACGGCCCCCTACGCGGCGTCAGTTGTATACAGCGCCGGCACGGACTACCGCTGGGAGCCGATGGAAAATCAGCTCTGGGAGAACGGCGGGCTGGACCGCTTCAGCGAGATTGTGCTGGCCGTCAGCGGCGATATGGGCAGCGTAAATTTTCTCGCCGACGTTGCCGGCGATTCCGGCCTGGCGCTATTTGCCATGCGTTCCGTGGTCCCCAATCCCATCAAGTTGGGGAGCGGGGCTGCGGGGCTGACCATCCGTTACCGCGTGGGGGAGGTGATCGAGCTCGCTGAGCACCGCATCACAATTTTCAACCTGCTGGGGCAGCAAGTTTACCAGGCCCGGTTTGAGCGCTCGGTCGACATCAGCGATTATCAGTATATCATTCCCCTGTCCGGCCTGGCCCGGTTGCCTTCGGGCATCTATTTTGTGCGGCTGAGCATTAACGGGAAGCACCACCTGGTGGGCAAATTTACCGCCCTGAATTAGGGCGCCGTCCTGGCAATCTCCGTATAACGGAAAATTAAGATCGTCGCATCCGGCTGCCGCTGAATTTACGATGACAGGGCCGCCATAGACCGCCGTTACCGGAACTCACGGCCCCCTCTCTTTGAAGAGAGGGGAGTCTGCGAAGCGACGGGGTGAGTTAGGCGAGCCGCCAGAGCCCAGACAGCCACAGCCCGCCCCTTAAAAGAACGTGTGCAGCTGCAGCAAAATGTCGATGGTCGTGGGCTTGCCGAGGGTGTTGGTGTTGATCCGAATCTGCGGCGTTACCTCCACAAAGGTCGTGGGGAAGATACTTGCGCCCACCACAAGCCGGGTAAGGGCGTTGCCCAGGACCGATATATCGTTGTCGTAAAAATGGTACCTCACATAGGACTGGATCCACGATTTCAGATCGTACCCGAGGTCGGCATACGAGGCCACCGCCGTAATCCCCGCGCCGCTCCACCCGGTCACGCGGTCGAGCTCCCCAATCAGGGAAAACTTCTTCCAGTGGACGCCGCCAAACAGTCCCGACAGTTTCAGGCCCCCTTCCTCCATATAGGAGCCGCCGGCCATGAAACTCATATTCAGGCCGCTTATAAAGGTGATTATTTCGCTGCGGAGGGTGAAGTTCGTGCCTTGAAAATTGGCTCCGGCGGAGCTTGCCAGCAGAAACGGGTTTGCCAGACTTGAGGAAATATGCCAGTCGCCGAGATAGATGCCGGCCTCGGCGATGCCGCTGCCGTGGATTGTCGGCTCGAAAGGCAGTCCCTCCTTAAATAGATTTGCGACAATGATGCGCCCCACATTGCCCCCGCGGATGAAGGCCGTGTGATCATCGAGCTTCAAGCCGTAGGCCGGTAAAAATTTGCCGGCGCGAAAGTAGTGGGTCCCTCTTTTGCCCATAAGGGTGGCCCAGAATTGGGTCTCGCGCTGCAGCATGTAAACCAGCGCCACAAATTCCAGGCGCTCGCCGGCCTGCACCTGTCCATAGACGGCCATCTGCATGGGGAAGATTCCGCTGAGGGGATCGGTGGCGGCGGAGGTATCGATGCCGAAGGCGAAGCCCTGTATGCGGGTGTCCATGCCCCAGCGCAGATTGTCACCCAACTTGGCCGAAAATTTTTGCGCGGATTTGTTTTTCCGTGGTCTGGGCAGCTCGGTCAAGATCATTTCGCTTAGCCCATAATCGGTGCGCATGGCCCCGCCGGAAGGCGACACGTGGCATTGGCCGCAGGTTGCCCCGGAGGCGATGGCCAACTTAACAGTGGCCGACACGGGCTCGACGGCAAACAGAGCGAGGATGGCCGCGATAACAAAACTTTGATTGCGCATGAAAGTCCTCCCGGTTCTATGGGTCATCAGTTCACTGGGCCGCTAATTATCGAGCGCACCCTGATCTATCCAGATTTCAATGGTACTGATAGTGCTGTCTGGAAGCGCTGGGTTCCCCTGGGGCATGCGGGTACCGGCAGTGCCACGCAGTTTGCGGATGATCAGGCTGCCAGCGCCATCACCGGCGATGACCACCGGGCCGTTGTCGCTGCCCGCCAAAAGACTCGCATATGTCTCCAGGCTGAGGCCCTCTTGGCTCTTTCCGTTGAGGTGGCAGTTGCCGGCGCCGCAGTTGGCGGTCAGCACAGGCAAAACCGAGGCGGCAAAGCTGACTGGCTCCGACTGGCTGCCCAGCAAATCGACCGTTATGAGGCTGTTACGGGAAATAGAGGTGATGGTCACGCTGCCAATATAGCTGCCCAAAGCCGGTGGTGTGAAAGTGATATTTAGCGTTGTGTCCGCCCCTACTACGAGGTCAAAGGGGAAGGCCAAAGCGGCGGCGGTAAAGCCTTCGCCCGTCACCTCGATGTTGGTGACGGAAGCCAGGACCAATCCGGTACTGTTGATCGTGAGCGCCAGGGTAGTGTCGCTCTGATCAGGGGTCAGGGAGCCAAAGTTCAATGTGGTGGCACTTGCGCCGAGTTCGGCCAGCAGGGTGAGGGTGCCCTCGCCCAGGAGCTCCACCGAATCCACCGTGGCGGAGGCATCGTTGCTTTCCAGCACCAGCCATGCCCCAACCTGGAAAAGGGTAGCAGAATCTGGCGAAAAGCCGATTGTGAGGTCTATCGTTTCACCGATACCCAGAGAATAACTTCCGCCGGAGACGAGGTTGAACGCGCCTGCCGTGTCTGCCTGAATGGCCGCCTTTCCGGTCAAGGCGCCGGGACCGCCACTGGTGATGGTCAGAATCCCATCGCCGGTAAATCCGACGGTAACCAGGCCAATGTCAATCTTGTTCGTCGACAGCGACTGGCTCCCGGGTAGCGGTTCCCCAAGATCGGAACAGGCGTTGAACGTCACCGCAACAGCAAAAATTGCCGCCAAGAGGCGCTGGACTGAATATGTCATTGCGCTCCTTTCAGGTTGACCAAGACGCGTGAATGTTACGCCGCTCCTGCTCAGATAAGAACGATACTCTTGACTCTGGCAGAGTTGCTGACGGGATCGGGATACTGGATGAATAATCTCCTGTGACCCTCTCATTGCCCGCCATTGCCAGCAATACCGCGAACGCCCATTGTTTGACCATGGAGACGATAGTAACTTCAAGGCTCCAGACGCGGGGTGGAGCAGTCTGGTAGCTCGTCGGGCTCATAACCCGAAGGTCGCAAGTTCGAATCTTGCCCCCGCTACAAACACTTTACATCCCTTGCTCTTTCCGAGGAGCAAGGGATTTTTTGTATGTAGTTAAATGCATTACAATGCACCGTCGGGTAACTTCGGGTAGCCTGTTTCGTCACAATACCGTCACATTATCTGGCAATTGGTGCGTGCCAGGGTGGCTCGGGTCTGATATTTTATTTACAAACTCGCGCGCCAGTTTTGCGTTCGGATGGGTGTAGATTTTGGTGGTTTCGCTGGCCGCATGTGCGAGCAGCACCTGCCTATCCTCAATCGACATTCCCAAATCCCGCAGCCTGTTATTGAAGGTCACTCGAAATGAGTGCAAGGTCGCTTTAGGGCGACCTGCAGCCTTCAATAGGGCCTGCATATGCAGTCTGGGCTGAGTAAGTTTATCATTCCTTCGCCGACCGTCAGATTGGTAAAGATCATGGAAAAGTGGAATCTCTCCCGCCACTTTATTTGAAACCTGACTGAGCAGTACATCAGAAAGAGGAAACTCATGGATCCGCCTCGACTTGCGTATAAGGCTCACCAGATACTTTCGCTCGGGATCAATGTTGCCATGGGTCAACATGGCTACATCACCTGCGCGCAATCCTGTATGAAGCAGGAAAGCGTAGTACAACCGCCACGGTCCGGCACCATCCCAGATGATTGCCAGGTCAACGTCATCCAATTGACGATGTCTCAGCTCAGTAATCATCTTAGGTAGAGTGGCCTTTTTCGCGTGATTGCGATTGAGCAGTTCCTCTTTCACAGCTTGATCCAACATTAACGAGATTTCGATCAGATGATTGCGCTTCGTTTTGGGAGCGCGGTTCATCGAGTCAAGATACGCATCAACATGTTGAACCTTGATGTCTTCAAGGTAGGTGATGCCTGTCTTCTTTAGGTACTGCGAAAAACGGTTAAGGACGCCGCTCGCAGTCGTCCAGGACGCTTCTGATTTACGTGAGGTTAAGAATCCTACGTAGTAGTGGATGTAACCATTGACATCAGTCGGCGACAGCCCGGGCAGATTAAGAAAACTGAAATCACCTAGCATGAGGTTGAGATCCCACTGAGTACGCACCTTCTCAGCGAGATGTTTTTGTGACATTCGTGTACTTTTGCGTAACCGCCTGCCTTTAAAATCGGAACTCCACCACCAGTACGGTGAGGCGCTCCTCCTATAAAGGCTGGACATGGTTTTATCCCTCCTTGTTGTTATTATAATTGGTTGTGGGTTCATGTTCAATCCAGCGGTACCGAGTAGATGCTCGCTGAGATCGAACATGATTTGAGTTGTTTCCAACATGCCAGGAATGTACAGAATAGTGCAGCGATCCAGCATTGGATTTCACGATCATTTTGCCCGAATTGTTCTGACGGGATACAGGGTTGTATACCCGAAGGTCCTAGGTGCCCTTTTTCGTGTCCGATTGGTCTATGCCGGCTGCATACACTGATCTGTATTTGTTTTTGAACATAGGTTTCAGCTTAAAACTCAAATTGCCGATCAGAATTGCTAGCGTATTAGCACACATCCTAGGAAATAACTGTAGGAAGATGGTGAATTCGGGTTTTTCCCATACTTCAGCAGCCGTATTTTGGTGGACATAGTAGACTTGGCTACGTTCATAACGGCGAAACAGATCGTTTGGTTATTGCGTGGATCGGTATGGCATGGCTTATGCGCAACAGATTGTTGCCCGTCTCGCACCCAAGATAACGGACGTCATAATTCTACCGACTTGGCGTCGGTGATAGGCAAGGGTCGCTTTATAGCCCTCCACGGGATAGTGAATGACTCAGAAATTGTAGATCAGCGTGACTTTGGTAAACAACGGCAAGGAAGTCCCGCTCATAAAATGCGGCCCCTGCCTGATCATCCCCGGATCGATGGCCATATCCGCCTGGAAACCGTCATGACGCACCGCCAGCCCCAGAGTTTGGGCTGAATAGGCCCGCATTGCTCTGGCCGACAGATTGGCCCCTACTTCCTTCCCGTCAGTCAGTTGTAGCCTGAGCATGGCTCCTGCCCGTAACGCCAGCCAAGGTTTAATCCACTTCTCAATGCCCAGCCCGGCTTGAGGAATATCCCATATTGTCAGCCCCGATTTGCCTGTTTCCGGGGAAGTCCTGGTTACCGTATAGTCAAATAGACCGGAAGCATGGAAGATGATGAGAAGACCTTCCTGGGGGATGATCTCGAAAGCGGCGCCGAATTGGAGAGTGATGTATTCGTCCTTCTCGGTCACGGTTCCCGGTCCGGAAGCAAGGAAGCGGATACCCCGCCGGCCCGCCGCAACCGACAGCACGTTAATAAACCGGATACCTTCGCTCAAGTCGGCATACCAGCGAGCCCTGCCTCCGAGTTCCCAATATCCCATCGGCTCGGTTACTGCTTCTCCGTTCCGGAAATCGGAGAAATTCGTACGCTGAATGGAGATGACGGTTTCGGTGACCTGGCCGCCGCTGCGTTCGAACTCCAAGCCGACATGAATCTGGGTCACAGAGACCGTCCGCTTGTAATCAGGGGCGGCTTCACGACTCGCTCCAAACCTGCTGATGCGCAGCCCGTAGTTCCGGTTCCCTGCGGGCCTGCTCCAGAACAGATGTATCTGCTCCTCTGCAGTCAGGGGTGCGAATGTCACCTTTTTTTCCGCCGAGCCAAACGCCACCCCGAGGACCGTCCCATTCGGCAGCGCGAAGGCGCTCATAGTCCGCATTGCCGATAGAGGTGTAAGGAGACTTGTCTGTCCCCCCAGATTCAAAATGAGTCGATCGGGATACCGAAGCAGCGCCGCCGGGTAATACCAGATATTACTTTCATCTTCAATAAAGAGCCCTGAAGCGCCCACTGTTTCCGCCCGTGTATCCGTCGCGCTAACGGAGCGTGGGAAAGAGGCGGCGATTGCAAGAATGGCGAAAATATATGATCTGCTCCTGTTCAGTTTCATGTGCAGCAATCCTTTGTTATAACAGTGCCGGAAACCTGACTACTGCTCAGGTCTGGTGATAAAAGTGAAGCTGTAAGGTTCCGTCAGCCCGGTCCCATGAAGATCACTGGCCTGGGTATCAATGGTCACAGTGTACTTGGTATTGATCTGAAGATTAGACAAGGGCCAAAAAGTAAGGGCGTTTTTTACATCCGGGGAGTACGCAGTGCCCCACCTTATTGATCCGGAAACAACCGGACTGATGGCAAAGGCGCTTACCACCGTCGATTTCACCATAAAGGTGTTAAACCACATTGTGATCTCTGCGCCGGGACTCACATAGACTTCGGAATTATACGGCGAGGTAGACGTCACGCTAACCGGCGCTGTGCTGAAAGAAAAGGTAAAATCATCACCCAGTGGCATACCGTCAAGATCCTCCGCCGTTCTAGTGATGGTGATTTCGTAAGAGGTATCCGCCATGAGCGGCGCACCTGCGTAGATCTTGAGCACATTTTTCTCCGGCCAGAGAAAAAAGAATTCCTGCGCCGGCTTAATGTTCACAGCTTGCTCGGTCGTTGCGGGGTCCATTCGCCGGGGGAAGGTTACGAGGATGGTATTCGTCATGGGACTCACGTCGACATCGCCATGGAACGGGCTTGTCTGGATACCGGCATAGCTGACGGCGGATTGCACGGTACTGAAGGAATATTCCAGTGGAAAGCGCAGGTGAACACCGGCGGTGTCCATGGCCTCCGTGCTCAAGGTAACATGATAGGTCGTATCGGAGTACGAGTCCTTCTGCGCCATTTGATACGTCAGACTCGTGATTTTGCTGAAGGTGGTGATGGTGGCGCCGGCGTCAAAAGCCCCGGACAATGCCTCGATATAATACCTGGGACTGGGCGCCTGGGTGTACAGACCCCAGAAGAAAACCCCTTCTGTCGGCGGGTCAGTGGAGAAGGCCGCCTCAACACTCTCCCGGTCCATTTCCCTCGTGAAGAGGATGGAGATGTTGATCCGCTGCCAGCGGCTGGAATAGACTATCTCGTCCATGTCCCGGGGATAATGTTCGGTTACCAGGTCTGGCACGGTGGACAGATCAATTTCACCCATGTAGGCTATGCCGCCGCCCTGGACCATGACGTTCTTGTGCACGTAGGTCCGATAGTTTTCCGCCCGGATTCTCAAGTCATAATTTCCGATCCGCAGGCCGTAGATGCCGAAACTCCCGTTGGCCGGATCAATGGCTGCCGAGTCCACCGGCTCCACTTGACTTACAATGACCCAGGCCCCGCTATCGCTCTGCTTGACGGTGCCGGTGATTTCGCCCCGGAACTGGCCATCGTACCATACATCATCCCCTTCGAAAATATCTCCCTCGTAGATGTTTGTCTCACAGCCTGGCGCAATGGCAAAAAAGATGATTCCGCTGATGAGCTTTGATATTGATCCGGGCATGGGGTACCTCCTGCTGTTTTCTCAGACGCCGGTCTGCCTGCGGCCGGCCGCCGACTCACATATGATTTGCAATATCCTTCAGGGTCCACGGTGACCGGTTGATCATACCGGCCCTCGCAACAGCATGATCAACAGTTCCATCCGTCCCGGCCTTGAGAGTGATGATACCGGCGTCTTTCACAGGGCAGACTGTAACCAGCGGGTCATGGGCCGGAACTGCCCTTGCCAGCGGAACGTCGACGGAACCTGCTTCCCAGTTCACCCCCTGGAATGAATAGATTCAGGCCCAGCTTGATCTGCAGGTCTGCGATACCTTTAAAAGTGCTATGGTACCACACCCCCACGTCCGTGGAAAGCCAGCGGCTGAAGAAGAACCGCACGCCGCCGATGGCAAGAAAGGCGTCGGAAACATCGATCTCCTTCGTATCGACATTAAACTGATAATTTGAAACCGTCTTTAGCTCAAACATCAGTTTGGTCTGTGGGTTCGATTCAATCTCAAAGCCTATAAAACCACCCAACAGGTTCTTTTGTTTCTCTTCAGGATCTACATAGGGTCCGGAGAGATACGATTCAACCGACAGATCTCTCACCCGGACATCGGTAAGGCTGACACCGGCGTGCAGGTTGAGAGACCACAGTTGCGCAGACGTGATCACATTCATTTCGGTAAATCGAGTGTCGTAGCCAACAGCGGTAATACCCGCATCCTGTGTCGCACTATTTGCATCCAGCACCGTCTTATCGCTCTGTACATCCTGCCAGTCGGCGGAGCTGCGGAAAGAGACTGCCAGGGTTGGGATATGCCACCGGTTCTCATTAATGAGCAGAAGCTTGAATGCAGATGTGGGGAAGGTCGCGGAGCCCCGGGTGATGTTCGTCACCATGCCGACGGTGCTGAATTCGATCTCGGCGATATCACCCAATCCAACTCCGATCTTACCCAGGAAGGACCTGTCGGCCGCCACCCCGAAGGCGCCGCCGCCCGTGAGCCGGATATCCAGGGAGCCCAGCACCCTGGCCGCCGGAACCGTGAACAGCTTGGGCGGGTCTATTCGTTCGGAAATAAATCGCTTGAAGTCACGTTCCATGACTTGCCGGACAGCCTGCCAGTGCTCGTGTTCATCGGACAACGATTCACCGCAGTTGCCACAGTACTGATGCACAATCCTATTTTCATATTGGCATGTGGTGCAGATGAGGACTTCCGTTTTCTGAGCTGCTGTTTCCGGGACAAATACCAACAGTGATGCGATAGCCAGAATAATTGTGAGCTGCCTTGTTATCCGGTTCATAGTTGCTTCCTTTCTCCTTGGGATCGTTATGCCGGGGTGGTCCCGGACCGGTCTGGATTTTTTCTGATGGGTTCGCTGCCTGCGTCCGGCGGGCCTTAATCGATCGCCTGGACTTTCCTGATCAATTCCAGGAACTCCACATCTCGGTCATCTCCGCCCCACAGGGCTTGCGACACGAGGCTCTCCACCTCCTCGAGCGAGGTATCCACATAAGGGTTTTCCCGCAGTATTTGGGCGAATTCGGCGACACCCACGGTGAACTGAAAACGCGAGCTGGCTCCGGAGAAAGTGTCGCTCAGACTACTCCGGGTGACCGGTATGTCTACCGGGATATCGGTGACCCCATCCGGGAGTTTGTACCGCAGGTGAACGACGAACAGGTTACCAGTCCCCGTGCCCCAAAGTTCGAGTTCATAGAGGGCCGTAACCCTGTGGCCAGCGCCAATTTCGCCTGCATCTGTAGTTTCATCCTCGAAATCCTCATCGGCTATGGCTCGATTCTCATAGCCAATTAAACGGTAGCGAATCACCTCGTCAGGGTTGAATTCAACCTGGATTTTCACGTCCTTCGCAATGACTTCCATCACGGCAGTCAACTCTTCCGTGAACAGCCGCTCGGCCTCGGCTATGGAATCGATATAGTAATAGTTCCCGTTGCCCCTGTCAGCGAGCTGCTCCATGAGGTAGTCGTTGTAATTCCCCTGTCCGAAGCCCAGTGTCGACAGTGTGATGCCCTGCTCGACATAGGATGCAATCAGCTCCAGAATCTCATCATGGCTGACGGCCCCCACATTGGCGTCGCCGTCGGAACAGACAATGATCCGGTTGACGCCGTCTTCGAGAAATCCGGACATATTCACAGTGTAGGCATTTTGAAGTCCGGCGCCCATGGCCGTACTGCCGCCGGCTTTCAAGTCGGAAAGCAGCCCCTTGATGCCCTCCCGGTCATTGCCTGTCAGGGTCGTCGGCGTGAGCACGGTACGCACCGCACCCGCATACGTGCAAACCGAGATTTGGTCGCCTTCCTGCATATTATCCACCAGGATATACAGGCTCTGCTTCACAAGTTCCAAGCGGGAGGTCATGGAACCCGATATGTCGATCAGAAAGGTCAGGTTCCACGGTTTGCGTTCGTCGCTGGATAGTTCGCGGCCCTGGATGCCGATCCGGACGATATGCAGGCTGCTGCCACGAAAGGGTGAGGGCGCTCCATCCACGCTGACCGAAAACGGCTCGTCAATGGGCGGCGCGTAATCCTGCCGGAAGTAGTTGATGTACTCTTCCACCCGAACAGACTCCTTTGGGGGGATATGACCTTCATTGATCTTTTTCCGGCCGAACGTGTACGATCCATTATCGACATCGGCGCCGAAGGTGGAAAGGTTATCCTCTGCGGTATAGACAAAAGGGTTATAGGTCAATTCGCCGAATTTCTCCGACCCGGGGTAGCAGTCATTGCAGCCGGATGCCGCACTCCTGGAGCCATCCGCGGTGGAGAGTTCATTACCGCCGAATTTGTTCCCATCCGGATTGTTCACGTTCACCAGCAGGTTCTCATTCCACATCTCACACCCGGCCAGGAGGAGGGTGATGGCAAACGGAACAAGGTATCTGAAATAGCTGTTGGTTTTCAAAATTTTACGCTTCATGGCCGCACTTCCCTGATTAATTCAATCGGTGAAGAAGAGTCCGGAGACCTCTCGATTCCATCGCACGCAAACCTCCGGGTTCCGCGTCTGATATCGCGCAAATAATATGCCATGCGCCATTGATGCGGCAGACGGGATGATCCGGGGCGGAGCGGACCGGCCGCAGGGGGAGGGCACGGGGGCAATCGGGGCGTAGAAAAAAAATCGATCCGCGCCTTCCGGGGCCAACCGGAGGTTATAAAAGCCTCAAATAGCTGATGGTTTTATCAGAAAGCTGATACTAAACAGGGGGACAGATGGACGGACTGTAACTTAAAACGGGAGTGATGTGACTCCCGGTACCCGGTCACAGCTCATATTTGAGCCCAATCTCCACCATCGCCTTATCATAATAGCGCTGATTGAAAATGGTCTCGTTTTGCAGCAGACTGATTTGCAGGTAGCCAATGCCCCCTCCACCGAGCACCTGTTCGAGGCGAAGATGGGCCAGGTTCTGGACCTGTTCCTCCGGGTCGCGATACCTGCTCTCGCCACCGGCTTCCGGGTGTTCGTAGCGTTTTTGGAATAACCGGAATACAACGTGGTAATAGGCCGATGGCCGCAGCCGTCCGGAAACGTAAACCTGGAAACTGAGCGAAGTAAACGCACCAATGGCGCTGTTCGAGGTAATATTTCCCATCCCGGCCTGCATGCCGATAATCGCTTTCCCCCGATAGCGCAGGTGGATAAGTCCATCCACTCCCCGGTCTCTTTGGGGATAATCCAGGAGGACCAGGGTGGTATCATCGGTCACAGCCACAGCGCTGAAATCCTTATGGACGATGCGGCTCCCGGTCATGACGCCCTCAACAAATATTTTGGAGGTGATGTTGTATCTACCCCTTGCTTCCAGGTTATCCTCCCCAAACCTGAATCGCTCAGTGGCCTCAAGCGATTTCCGCTTATACCGATAACCGACCCATCCTGTATACCGGGATGTGGGGGAGAACCGGAAAAAAGCATTGTAATGGGTCCAGGCATATGACCCGGTGCGGCCGTAAAAAGATTTTTGGAAATGGCTCAAGTCGCCTTGCAGGAGAACAGTCCTGGAAATCCGGTATCGAGACCTCAAATCGGCATTGACAAGTAACTGGGACTCCTCGGCCAGAATGGCGTCCAGATTGACCTGACCCAGCAAATCACCGGAAACATTCAGACGACCGGCGCGCAGCCCGTGACGTTTTCGCCCGCGCAAAATGAGACCGAATGTGGGCGCTGGAGCATCCAGGGACTCCCGTACATTGGAATCGAAATAGGCCGCAATTTGAAATTGGCCGTCAGCGGCTTCCAGGGTGGAATATCCGCCACGGAACACCAGTGCCAGCAGCGCTAAACAGAGGTCCCTTTTATTGGAGCAGTTCAGTCTGGAGCCGTTGGAGGAGCAGTTGATACTGCCGGCGCTTGTCCTCGAGCCGATGGATGGCGCCATCAAAAGGATCTATGCCCAGCTGCGCGCCGGCTTCTGCTGGAAGGACCGGATATTGATCGAAGGGAATCGGCTGGTTGCTTAGACTTTTGTCCGCGATATCCACCGCCCTGTCTGCAACGGCAAATTCAGTGCCTGCCGACAGGCCTGCGACGTCGGGCGCGTTGAGGCTGGCGACCCCCAGGGAGCGGTCCCCAGCAAGATCGAGGTTGGATTTCAGCTGATAATCCAGGTCACGATGGAATTCGTTCAGGCGGTTGAGCAAGGCAACCTCGGTCTCTTTTTCGGCCAGGAGCGAGTCTATCAAAACCAATTTAGCCTGAACGACCGACTGCAGGTCTGCGAGTACGAGACGCTTGAGGGCTGCATGCTCGTACGGACTGTCGATGATGGAGGTATAGTCCGGCAAGTCGAACACATCATTGCTCCGATTCATCAAGCGCCGTCCGATGGTGATCGCCTGTTCTTTTTCAGGCACCGTTAATCTTTGCTGCGAATCAGCATCAAGCAGGATTTGCTGATAAGCCTTTTTAAGCGCCGTAAACGTATCGGCCCGTTGCGCTTTTAACCGGGCGATTGTATCCTGAACCTGCCGTAGAGAATCGGCCAATTCCACCTGGAGCGAACTTTTGCGGGCAATAAGCAGCTCGATAATCCAGCCGTTGTAAAAGGCCCGGCTGGCCTGTAGCTCCCGCACTTCTACACCCAGTTTCTCCTGCTGCTCAATCCAGCCGCTCTCCGCCGCACTGGCGGCTTCAACCTGTGCTTCAACAGTAAGATAATTTCTCCACTGCGCTTCCAGATCCTGCATCCACACCCGACCCGGAACAAGCAGCAATAGAATGAGCATCGCCGGCCGGACTGCTGCCCAGCTGTGAGCGTCTGTTTTCATCGTGTGTCCGTTTCCTCCAAATTGTCTCCCCACGCGTCCTCGGGACTGTTGCCCCCATCATACAAACCGTATTTCTCCAGCTTGTAGTAAAGGGTGCTGGTTTTGATGCCCAGCAACTTGGCTGCCCGCTGCTTGACACCGCCTGATTTCTCCAGGGCATTCTTGATCATCCGGTACTCCGTATCTTCCAGCACCTCCGACAGGTTGCCTCCGCTCCCGGTTGATATTTCAGCGTCCTCATCGAAATAGATGTTCCCTTCCGTAATGGTTCCACCGTCAAAAAAAATGAGCATCCGTTCAAGGAGGTTCTCCAGCTCCCTGATGTTCCCCGGCCAGGCGTACCGCTGCAATTTTTTTACGGCCGCAGCGCTGATGTCCGGCTTTTCCCGTCCCAGGCTGAGGCACTTCACCTCAACAAGATATTCGATCAGGCCGGGAATATCCGACTGTCGCTCTCGTAAGGGGGGCACGTGAATCGGCAGCACGTTGAGCCGGAAAAAAAGGTCCTCTCGAAACCGCTTCGACTGGATCGCCTGCTTCAGATTCCGGTTCGTGGCGGCGATCACCCGCACGTCGGTCGAGATTTCTCCCGTTCCTCCCAGGCGCTGAAAAGACTGCCGTTGCAATACTCTGAGAAGCTTGATCTGGAGCTGCGGCGATATGTCTCCTATCTCATCCAACAAGATCGTGCCCCCATCCGCCTGTTCGAAGATGCCTTTGTGCGTTCTTATGGCGCCGGTAAATGAGCCCTTTTCATGGCCGAATAACTCGCTCTCAAGCAGGGTATCGGTAAATGCGCCGCAATTGACCGCCAGATACACGTTGTCCTTCCGGCTGCTTTCATTGTGGATCGCGCGGGATATCAATTCCTTGCCCGTACCACTCTCACCGGTAACGAGCACCGGACTGTCCACCCTGGCCACCTGCTTGATCCGCTCCTGCAAATCCACCATGACAGCCGACGATCCAACCATCCCGTAAAAGGTAGGGATGGCCTCACTCTTGACCTCGGTGACCAGCTGCCCATCGAGGGCGTCCGAGACCTTTGCTTTCAGTTCGTCAATGGAGAACGGTTTGGCGATGAAATCCCTGGCGCCGGATTTCAGCGCGCTTACTGCCAGATCGATGGTCCCATAGGCCGAAATGAGTATGACCGGCAGCGCAGGACTTGCCTCCAGGAATTCGCGCAGGAGATGCATCCCGCTCCTGCCCGGAAGCTTCAGATCGGTAATCACCAGATCGGGGCGGTGGGTCCGGAAGAGGCGCCTTCCCTCCAGCCCGTCTGCCGCGGAGATCACGGGGTAGCCTTCCTTTTCCAGAACAGTCTGGATGCCTTCACGCATGGTCATGTCATCCTCGACGACCAGAATGGTATGTTCCTTGGTTTTCCTCATGCTACTTCCCGGGGAACCTCAATGTAAACGTGGTCCCCTGACCCACCACACTCTCGACAAGAATCGTGCCATTCATTTCGTCGATGATGTTTTTTGCAATGGTCAATCCCAGGCCGTACCCCTTCTCGCGGGTCGTAAAATAGGGGTCGAAGATATTCCCCAGGTCCGCTTGCGGAATGCCCCGGCCGTTATCCGAAATCACCACGCTCAACTCATGGTCCCGGCCCTCAATAGTGATATCGATGGTACTCTTCCGTTCCACTGCCTCCAGACTGTTCTTCAACAAATTTACGAAAACACGCCGGAGCTTGGATTCATCCCCCTGCACGACACCCTCCCCCGATATTTGATACGCCACCTCCTTCTGCCTGATTTCCGGTTGGAGGATCCGGAGGATATCCTCAAAGATCAACTCTACCTGGAGCGGCTCCAGATGGCTTTTGAGCGGTTTGGCGTAATCGAGGTATTCCAACACGATCTGCTTCAGATGGCGCAGTTCCCTGGTGACTTTTTCAAGATAGGTTCGATGGTCGGCCAACTCTTCCGATTCAGCCTCCCGGGATAACGACTCCTCCAGCAATCCGGTATAGATCTCCATACCACCCAACGGATTTTTAATCTCATGGGCGATGCTCGACAGAAGCTGCTTCATGGACCTCTCATGCTGTCTGACTTCGGTATGCATCTCAGACAGGGCTCGATTCAAATCACCGAACTCATCTGTCCGGCCCAGGTCCACCGGTTCGGAATGAATATTCTTCTGGATCGACTTCGCATAGGCGGAAAGCTCCATGACCGGGCGAATCAGCGATCGCGAAAAGACCGCGGCCAGGCTGACCGCCACCACCACCGAGACCAGCACGATCCAGAAAAGGCTCCCGATAATCTGGTCAATAACCGTCATGAAATCAGCGCCGCCCCAGACAACCAGAACCAGGGGCGCGGCCGCTCCGACCTCCATCGAAATGGCCGCCGCTTTGAAATATTCAGCCTCGGACAAACGGTACAAACCGGACACGGCACGTTCCACCGGGTAGTGCAGGTTCGCGGCGCTTTGCAAAAAGACGGAGATGTCCGGTTGGTCCGGCCGCGTGGCTCGGCTGCTCGCTAGCTCAACGCCGCCCGGTGTGTAAACGGCCAGCCCTTCAATGCCCTCGACCCGGAAGGCAGACAAATCCTGTTCCAGCGTCGCCCTGACCGTAGCCAAAGCCGGCTCCCTGGCCAGGTTGGCCAGTAAATCGTTCCGCAGCTGGTGGGCGGCAATTTCCGCGATACTCAGAAGCCGCTTGTCCAGCTCGTCCTCCAGCGCACTGCGGGCATACCAATATAACGGTATGGACAGAGCGAGAAAGGAGACGATCAGGATACCGATGACCAGTGAGAGGATCCGGGGCCGAAGTTTCATTTTATCTTAACGGCTAACCGATCCCGAATGCGTCCGTGGACAAATGCGCTGTATTGACGTTGTGCATCTTTGGGGGTTTATGGATCATTCTGACCGCAATCTATAAGCGGCATTCTGCGTTTCCAAGGTTTAGCTACCGACTTATCTGAAGCGCATATAAGTCGCGCAAATTGATCACAAGTGGCCACTGTAGGACGTGTTACTACTACGTTTTCCTGTCTCATTTTTATTTCACGAAGGTATAACAGACGCTTAAAACCCATTGCTGAAGTAAAGAAAGCCCCACTAACCTCTCAGCCAATGGGGCTATTAGCAGTGCAGTCACACTGGAGTCACGTTGATACCCTAACTAACTGTTATTACTAGAGAATCTACGGGCTCATAACCCGAAGGTCGCAGATTCCAACCATAATAACTCGGCAAATATTAAGCCACTGTTGGCACAGATTCGACCCTTCTCAGGAAAAACGGGAGACGTTTGTGGACTCAGGAAGCCCGTCCATCAAGACCAATCTTCCGATAGAAGAAATCACGAGTGGGCCGATGGATTCATTCAGGTTCCGGTTTATCCCAAGGAAGGACAACGCCAGGTATACCCAGATCAAAATAATCGGCCGGGAGTTGCGGAGGAGACTCCATTTCATCTATCTTCGATTGAGCCAGACCGACATTCAGTTTCACATCAACCATGCGCCGATCAACTTTCTCCAGCTGTTCGGGCCACTTTTTCGGGTATTTCTTATAGAATTCCAGCGCCTTGCCAACACTCTCGTTGATTACTTTGTAACCATGGCCAGCGTTCATCATTTTCTGAACATCTGCCACGAGATCACGACGATTATACGGGTTGAGATACTTGCACTCGGCGATGCGACCTAATATCGTGAAGTCCAGCTCCTCCAAGTCAGCGATCCACAGCCCGGTGTCAATGACCAGCCGCTCGAAAACACGTAGGGCTCTCTGATAGGATCGCAGGGATATTCGGGGAAACGCCAAGGCTATGGCATGCAAGTATTGGGATTGACTCATCTTGGCCTTTTTCTGATTTCTGGTCATTTGCTTGTAAGAAAAATAAATCGTCTGCCCGAGCCGGATCCGGGCGCTGAGCAGGGAGGATATTGCCTCTTTTATCTCGTAAGTCTCAAGGCTGATAGGATGAAAGAACTTCATCTGATTTCTCCATTTCCTGAGGCCAGGCATCTTGCTCATGAACGCGGGATCTTAATTTTTTCTGGCAATATGCCCTTCAGTTGTAATTCAGCAGGTCCGGATCCAGCGTGGCTATCCCGGATGATGTGATCATAGGTCACCCTGAAGGCGACCAGGGAGGCAACGGGCCGTCCTGCTGCCGACAGGATTGATTCGAGGTAGTCACTGGGCGGCCCCAGCCTTTCACTCAATTGCTCCAGTCGATATTCCTGTTCCTCGATGTCCGAAAAAAGATCCGGAAACAGCGGGGTCTT
Source organism: Fidelibacterota bacterium (assembly GCA_004124875.1). Lineage (GTDB taxonomy): Bacteria > Fidelibacterota > Marinisomatia > SCGC-AAA003-L08 > TS1B11 > TS1B11. The sequence continues at coordinate 311,767 of SCKJ01000004.1, forward strand.
CGGGGGCGGGCCCTGCGGGTAATCCTCCAATAGCTGCAGCGGAACCGCAACTTCCTCATACTTGTTATTCGTTTGCCGGAAATGGCCGATGACACTCCGCTCCCAGCTGATATTGTTGTAGGTCAGCATTGCGCCATCACCAGGCCAGATTCCGGTTGTGAGCAACAGTGAATAATACCGGTACCAAGCATGGTCATACCTGAAAATGGCTGCAAGATCTTCAGGTTGAAGGAGCCGATGCAATGTGCCTTCGATTATCCTGGGGAGGTCTGGGGTGTTATCCATTATTGTCTCCTTGATTTGCTCTTCAATTCAAGTCGCTTGAGCCACCGAAGGCTATTGCAAACCCGTTTGTCTTTTTCCAGTTTTTAGGCTCGAACTCGGGGCATAACCACCTCCAACATCATAGCCGAGTTGGCCCTTTTGACTCTTGTCGAGTAACGTCTCGGTACCCTGTCACCGTGCAGACGCCTTAAAAAGATTCAATATTTCGCGTCGAAATATCAGCTCACTTATGTCCAGCTCAACTAAACAAAACATGGCTGCGCCCATATGCAAGCCTCGGCGTAGGCTCTGGGATGATTCACGGATTCCAGAGGAGTTGCTTTGACGGCGAATGCGTATACGCAAAAACGTATACGCAAAGGGGAGTTATCTGCGGGAATCTGCGGGAGTCTGCGCTCCAACACCGATTTGGCTCCCCGGCATCTAGTTACAAAAATGACGACGAGAAACGAGTCGCTCGTCGACAAAATTGATGTCGGGGCGATAGGATTTGAACCTACGACCCCCTGCTCCCAAAGCAGAAGGGCATATTGTTCAAACCACTAATATTGCTGTAGTTGTGAGAGCTCCAATGTGAACGTATGCAGAGTTGCGTATGCAGCGGATAACAAATTGACAAATTCCGCGCGATTACCCACCCAGTTAGACCGCACTGTACCACATTACAATTTGTATCAATATGAGACACGCCGGATGGCTTAAATGAGTGGGGAGTGAAATTTATTTATATCCCCTATACGCAATAATAACAGGTATATAGAGGATCCCGCTAGCAGCGTTCTTAAGATGGCATGGAAGTTGTTTTAGTATGGTGTGAGGGAAATTATTGTTAGCAAGGAGTAGATCGTTATGTGCGGAATTGTCGGTTATACGGGTGACAGAAATGCAGCGCCGATCCTCCTGGCTGGTTTAGGGCGACTTGAATATAGAGGCTATGACTCATCGGGTATTGCTTTGATTCAGAACGACAACCTCATAGTGAGGAAAAAACAGGGTAAAGTTGAAGATTTGCGGTTGTCCCTGGAAAGGGAACCGACACAAAGCCTGATCGGACTTGGGCACACCCGCTGGGCGACCCACGGGGTGCCGAGCGAGCAAAACGCCCACCCCCATGTTGATAACGCCAACCGAATTGCTCTGATTCACAACGGCATCATTGAGAATCACGCTGCGATAAAAGAATTCCTGCTGAGTGAGGGCTACCAATTTTATACAAGTACCGATACAGAAGTTTTGGCGCAGTTGGTAGGCCATCATTTTCACGCGAATCTTGCCGATGCGGTCCGGGAAGCTGTTAACCAAGTCGAAGGCTCCTATAGCATAGCGGTCATTGCGCCCGAGGATCCGCTCACAATAGTTGCGGCCCGCAATGGGGCTCCTCTCGTCATTGGCATAGGCGAAGGCGAATATTTTATCGCCTCGGATACGGCGGCATTCCTTGAACATACCAATCAGATCATTACGCTTGAGGATCACGAGATCGCCGTTATCACACCTGATGGAGTCAATGTATCGGCCGCCGGCCAGCAGCATATCCGGAAGGAAATCTCTACGGTTGCGTCGAACCTTGAACAAATCGAAAAGAACGGTTTCGAGCATTTTATGCTTAAGGAAATCTATGACCAGCCACGAGCTCTTGAGGCAGCGATGAGAGGAAGAATTGATCCTGGCGGCATAAATTATCATGAGATTGAAGCCGTTCTATCTTACCTGAAGAATGCGTCAAGGATTTACCTGACCGCTTGCGGAACCTCCTGGCATGCCGCATTGATTGGCGAATATCTCCTGGAGCAGATTGCAGGGGTGGCGGTGGAAGTTGAATATGCCTCGGAATTCCGGTATCGTCGGCCAATCATCGATAAGAAGACAGTCGTTGTAGCCATTAGTCAGTCAGGTGAAACAGCGGATACGCTTGCAGCGATGAAGATGGCCAAGGAGCAAGGCGCTATGGTGATCGGAATCGCCAACACCGTCGGATCATCAGTTTCGCTTGCCAGCGATGAGATTATTTATATCAATGCAGGTCCCGAAATAGGGGTGGCATCTACCAAATCTTTCACCTCACAGGTTATGGTTTTAATCTTGCTGGCGAAGGCGCTCGGCGAGCGAACCGGACGATTGGATGCCAGTGCAGCTGCCAACATGGCGCAGGCCATTGAGGCGCTTCCGGAAATGGCAAATGCGAGCCTGGGAACTGCTGGACAAGTGCAGGAGATTGCTGCTCAATTCGAGCGGTCCCGCGATTTTCTCTACCTGGGACGGGGCCTCAATTTTCCTGTGGCTCTTGAAGGTGCCCTCAAGATGAAGGAAATCTCCTACATCCATGCTGAAGGTTATCCCGCCGCGGAAATGAAGCACGGTCCCATTGCGCTCATCGATGAAAACATGCCCGTGGTTTGTATCGCCCCCCGGGATGATACGTATGGCAAAATTCTCAGCAATATTCAGGAGGTGAAAGCCCGCAGGGGTCGAATCATTGCCCTGACAAGCGAAGGTGATAAAGGTATCAACGAGTTGGCTGATCACATCATTCAGCTACCTGAAACAATCCCGGCACTGTACCCTATTCTCGCCGCGATCCCGTTGCAATTGTTAGCTTACCACATCGCTGTTGGCCTCGGCCTAAATGTGGACCAGCCGAGGAATCTGGCCAAATGCGTGACCGTGGAGTAACGGCCGGGATGTTTCCCAATCTATCCCAGGACATTGAACGTTATATCCATCACGAAGGCCTCAACGAATCGGGTCTCCTGAAAAGAATCTTTGTGCTGGCTCTTAATCAAGGTTTGCTGGCAACCATGGTTCACCGCTGGGGCGTTCCGGTACGAAAAATTCCGGTTTCGATTATTCGTAAGCCGCTGTTAGCAATTTGGTTTATCCAAAAGAAATTGATTGAAATAATTTTCTCCATACATATCTCCGGTGCCGCAGAACTGGGGCCAGGATTTTACATCGGCCATTTTGGATGCTTCATAAACGGCAGGTTCGGCAAAAATTGCTCGGTAAGCCAGAACGTAACTATTGGCAGCGCCGGACGTGGCAAAAAAGGTGTGCCGACCATGGGTGACAATGTGTACTTCGGTGCCGGATCGATGGCCTTCGGAGCGATAACCATCGGAGACAATGTAAATATTGGCGCCTGCGCACTGGTGAACAAGAATCTCCCGTCCAATTGTACCGCAGTTGGTGTGCCAGCTAGAATCATCTCAAACCGGGAGGCAACACCAAAGCCTTTTCAGAGAATACTATTTGGGGCTGGCGCCGCAGTGATAAATGCCCCCCCATCGAATTCTATACCCGCAGGTATGCCAGCTCGATTCAGCTCAAAGGAGGAGGCCGTGCAAACGCGTCCCCGGAGTGGGCTCTAGGGATGAGGGCTAAAATTATCATGTATATACTGGTATCGGTATTCGCCGGAATTGGCAATATCCAAGCCGCGCGCATGAAAATTTGGGTCCTCAATGATGGATTGAAAGTGAGAACGGATGGTCAGCTATGGAATAAGATATATCAGCAGAAGCACCCTGACTATCGTTCAATAAATGCTCTTTGGAATGCCGAGAGCAGGCATGTAAGCATAGCGGGCGCAGGCAATGAAGTCGTGGCCTTCCAGATCATCATTCAGGCCCTCCAGGATCTTGGTGGGGTGCATGTAAGTTTTCAGACTGATTCCGGTGCGCGCGCGACCCTTTCACCCGGTCGCAGTAAAATATTTCTAGAGAAATTCATTCGCCTGGACCAGCCGTCCAGGTTCAGTGATGGAACTGTTGCAAATGCCAGCACCGGGCCGGGCCGCTATCCGGATGCCTTGATTCCTTCGATATCCGCGCACCCGCAAACTGTTTCCCTTGCCGTTGGCGATGTGGCCGTGTTCTGGATCGACGTCGAAATTCCATCCGCGCTGGCTCCCGGAGATTATGTCAATCGACTGGTCATCCATTCGGCAGCGGAGAGTGAGTCATTGACGTTGATCACAAAGGTGTTCGGCTTTTCTTTGCCCGTCAGACACAGCATTCCCGTTTACTGGCAACTATTCCCTACCAGCTTTTGGCGTGGCGAATCACTGCCGGAAACCTGGTATGGCGCTCCAGCCACCTGGCCCATTATTTACCAGTACTATCGCATGGCTGCGGAGCACCGTGCCGACTTGGTGCTCCGAGGGGTCCGGCCGGCGGTGACCTTCGATCCGAAAACCGGGGACATCACTGCGCTGGACTGGAGCTACTATGACCGTTTTATGGGACCGATCCTGGATGGCCGGATTTTCTCATCCGCTGAACTGATTCCCCTCGTAGTGGAGGCGCCGATCAGGGAAGACTTTCCCAACGGCAAACAGTTCGACGGGGGGCAGTTTGGTCTCGCTCATCAACGGGGAGTGCAGAATTGGGCCAGGGCTATCGTTGAGCATTTCAGGGTGCAAGGCTGGCAATCACGGTTGGTTAGTTATTATGTGGATGAGCCCCATGATCAGGCCGCTTATGCCGCCCACATTCACTACAGCCGGTGGATTCAGAATGCTGTTGGAGACTCTATATCCTACATGATCACTGAGCAGCCTTTCAGTCCCGATCCTTATCAATGGCACAGCCGCCGGTATTCCGCAGAATTGCCATCGCTTGACAAATTGCCCATCGATATATGGGCGCCAGTGGCCCAGCTTGCCTTTCCAGAAGACCTGAAATTTGTTCAGGGGGCAGGCGCTGAAATATGGACCTATCAGTGGGATGAGCCATTTATCGGCGGACAGTTCATTGATGCGGACGGCACAAGTTTGCGAACCTGGGGCTGGATCGCTTGGAAATATGGTTTGGATGGGCTGCTTTATTGGGCGGTGAATTTCTGGCCGGAAAACCCCTATCATCAGCCGCGAACCCAAGGGAGACTTATGGGAGATGGGACGCTATTTTATCCCGGTGCCCCCATGGGCATCCATGGGCCGGTGTCATCATTCAGGATGAAAGCGTTCCGCCGGGGACTCCAGGATTATGAATATTTGAAAATTCTCAGGGAGCTGGATCCATCGAATGAGCTGCTTGAATCAGCGGAGCAAATACTGAAAAATGCCTTGGGCACCGGTAGCAGGCAGTCGGGATACCGTGAGAAGCGTGGCAAAGGTGACTGGTCGCGAGACCCGGATGAATGGAATCAACTAATTGTGCAGGTGGGACAGACCCTGTCAGCGCTGCAAAGTGAGTGAGGACCAGATATGAAACTCTCATTACCGGTGATTACCTATCATGGTGTCACCGACCAAAAGGCTGCATATGCAGGAGCGGATTATTATCGTGTCACCCTATCGACATTCATTCGCCATATGCGATTGATCGAGTCTGAGGGCTTTCATCCTATCACGTTCAAGCATATCAAGAGCGGCGCACCGTTGCCGGAGAATCCAATGGTCATCACGTTTGACGATGGTGAGGAAAACAATTATTCTGAAGCGCTGCCCGTGCTGCGCAGGTTCCGAATGCCGGGGGTTTTTTTCATTATCTCTGGCAATATCGATCAAATCGGATGGATGAAAGAGCATCAGATAAAGGAGCTGGCCCAGGCCGGCATGGAAATTGGGTCCCACAGCGTTTCCCATCGTTTCCTGGCAAACCTTCCTGAAACTGATCTAAGGGATGAGCTGAGCAATTCTAAAAAGTCGCTTGAACATGCGTCCGGTGAAGAAGTTTTATCACTTGCTTTGCCCGGTGGGCGCGGTTCCCAAATGGTGCGTCTCCATGGATATGAAAATGGCTATGAATTCCTGGCCACATCGGAGCCGGGGATTAATCAGGATGGCTTTGATCCCTTCAAGATTCAGCGATGGACAATGACTGAGAGTTTATCCGATCGAAAACTCCGATCGATCCTTACAGGCAATCCCGGTGTGATCACGGCCTCTCGACGAAAGTATAGGGTGGGTACCAGACTGAAGGCGATTTTTGGCGATGAACTTTACCATAAAATCTGGACTTTGGCTGCTTCTGTCAAACTGGGGGCCACGGCATGAAGATGGGTTCGAGATAGGTAGTTATGCTCATCGTGTATTAATATTCATGAGAGAATACACGATTAGTATGGCTCGTAAAAAGCAAACCTCAAATAAAGACAGAATCCTCATTGTCGATGACGATCCGGTCATCATGCGGGTTCTGGAAGCAAACATCCGCAAGCAAGGGTATCAGGTAAACACTGCTTTGACCCTTGACGATGCCCGGCATTTTTTAGATGAGAATGAGGTGGATGTGGTTTTGCTTGACGTGATGTTCCCCGAAGGCCCGTCTTTAGAATTTTTCGATGAGCACATAGGACCCCACACTGAGTATCAAGTCATCATGCTGACGTCTTCAGATTCCGTTGAGCTCGCCGTTGAAGCGATGAAGATGGGCGCTTACGATTACATTCGCAAACCGGTCGAATTCGAGAGACTTTTCACGACGATCGGAAATGCCCTCAATGTCGTCAAGGCACAGAAAGAAATTGCCCAACTCAAGAAAAATTTGATTGAAAAGTACCAGTTTAAAAAGATTATTGGCGAAAGTAAGCCAATGAAAAAGCTGTTCGAGGAGATGACCTCGCTCTTGGATAAATCGACAACCATACTCATTCAGGCTGAAAGCGGCACCGGCAAGGAATTGGTTGCGAAGGCGATCCACTACAGCGGTAAAAAATCCAAAGCGCCATTTGTGGCTGTGAACTGTGCGGCGATTCCCGCGGGCCTGCTGGAAAGCGAACTGTTTGGTCACGAAAGAGGAGCCTTCACCGGGGCTATCACGCGGCATATCGGGAAATTTGAGCAGGCCAACGGCGGCACAATCTTTCTCGATGAAATCGGCGAAATGCCGCTTAATGCGCAGGCACGACTTCTGCGGGTTATTCAAGAGCGGGAATTCGAGCGGGTGGGCGGTAGTGCCAAGGTGAAGGTAGCAGTTAGAATTATTGCCGCAACAAACCAGAACCTGTCAGACATGGTTGAACAGAAACGATTTCGTGAGGACCTCTACTACCGACTTTCAGTATTTCCCCTTGCCATTCCTCCCCTCCGGGAAAGACGGGACGATATAGCGCTACTCGTTGCCCATTTACTCTACAAGTACCAGGAAGAAGATGAAAGTGAACCTCACGAGATATCCCCGGAAGCGATAACAATGTTGGTGCGATACCGTTGGCCGGGAAACGTGCGGGAGTTGGAGAATGTGATCCAGCGCGCCCTCATACTTTCGGGAGGTGAGCCAATTTCAAGAACTCATCTACCGATTGAATTGCAAACCCGGTCAAGAAAGAGTGTTAAGGCTTCCAAGAGTGGGGTTGCGGTCATCGATGTTGATCTCCAGGAAGTTCGACCGTTTGAAGCCATTGAGAAGGACGTTCTTGAGCAAGCCCTTAAGGCCACAAAAGGAAATATTTCCCTCGCTGCTGATCAACTTGAGTTGGGCAGAGCGACACTATACCGCAAGATAAAAAAGTACAACATTGGTGAATGAATCCCCTCCCTCGCCGGATTGAAGCGTTCACGCTGTAGCTGTTTTAGTCGGCCCCGGGATCGTGACCCCACTCCTGTAATCACCTGATTGTTCGGTCCCCTCGCTCCTGACTTATCCAAATGGATAACCGGGCGAGCCTTCCGAGTCAATATAGACCCCTGCCTCATATTGAGCCGCATCCCGATTTGAAGCAAATAGTTGCCCTGGTATCACAATTCTGTTGTTACGTAAGTACAATAAATATAATAACTAATAAAAGTAATAACTTTGGCAAGCTGTTTGCTTATAGATGGATGTAGGCAGAATAAAGGTAGACAGTATGTTGAAATCAAAACATGAGATGCCAGGTATCACGAATGATTCCGGCTTGAATCTGCTATGGTATTTAGCAGCGGACGGCATACAGCGTATAACAAAAAGGCTGGTGGATCTGAGTATGGCATTCCTGGGACTGGTCATCTTGACCCCCGTTATGATCGTTGTCGCAATCCTGATCAAACTCGATTCGCCTGGACCGGTCATCTTCAAGCAGGTACGATGTGGTCTCGGCGGCAAGTCATTTAAAATGCTCAAATTCAGAAGCATGCGCACTGATGCAGAAGCTGATTCAGGACCAACCTGGGCCACGGAGGACGACCCCCGGATCACGCGGATGGGGGGGTATCTGCGTAAATCTCGTCTGGATGAGGTCCCACAGTTGATCAATGTCATCAGGGGAGAGATGAGCCTGGTCGGACCCCGGCCGGAAAGGCCCTGGTTTGTTAAACAGCTCGCCCAAACGGTTCCCAACTACCAACTCCGGCATACTGTGAAACCCGGGATCACCGGAGAGGCGCAGATTTTTGTCGGTTACGATACATGCTATGAGGATGTCGTTCGCAAAGTGCAACATGATCTCTCCTACATCAGGAATAAGGGCATACTGCACGACTTCAAATTACTGGCACAGACCGTGAGTATCATCTCCACCGGTCACGGCGCACGCTGAGGGAGAGGATAATATGGAACTCGCATTTAAATGGATGTTTTGGCTATCTCTCATCGGTTTGGTCTACACCTATCTGGGTTACCCGGTAATCATCAGTGCTCTGGTATGGGCCAAGAAGAAGCGGCTGAAAATCGTACTCCGCGGCAGTCCAGATCACCTTCCTCTGGTCAGTCTTCTCATTCCGGCCTATAACGAAGAGGCAGTGATCCGGCAAAAGGTCGCCAATTCCCTGGAGCTGGACTATCCGCGGAGCCATCTGGAAATCGTTGTTGCATCCGACGGATCCACGGATAAGACAGGCGCCATGCTGAAGGCCTACTCCAAGCTTGAGATCAGATCTATCATCTACAGGAAGCGACGGGGCAAATCTGAGGTCATCAATCGGACAGTGCCCAAGCTGCTTGGCGACATCGTCATTGTATCGGATGCGTCGGCCATGCTCGATCCTGACGCCATTAAAAAGCTGCTTGAGCGGCTGAATGATCCCGAAGTAGGTTGTGTCTCCGGTAAATACAGGGTGATCAACGGCGATGATTCGAGCAGGGGACGGGGGGAAGGGCTTTATTTCAAATATGAGACATTCCTGAAGAGCAAGGAAAGTGATTTTAATTCCATCCTGGGGGCTCATGGCTCCCTTTATGCCATTCGGAAACACCTGTTTCAGCCGTTAGTAACCGGGATTATAAATGACGACTATATCATCCCTATGCAGATTGTCGAGCAGGGCTATCGATCTGTTTACGCCGATGACGCGATCTCAACTGAGATAGCAGCCACGACTATTGCAGGCGAGGCGATGCGACGCCGCAGGATCAACATCGGTAATGTGCAGCAGCTGTTCGTTCTCAGGAACCTACTGAACCCTTTGCGTGGGAAAATAGCGTTTCAGTTCATCTCACACAAACTACTGCGCCTGCTGAGCCCGGCGTTTTTATTGGCTCTGATGATCTCCGCCGTTTGCATCGGCGGCCCTTTCTACAGTACGATATTTGTCCTGCAGCTGTTATTTCATGCCTTGGGTGTGGCCAATTGGTGGCTTGAGCAGCGCCTCATCAAAGTCCCCTTGCTCACTGTTCCGTTCTATTTCACATTTGGGATGTGGACGATCATGACCGGGATGTATGCCTATCTGATCAACGAGCGTTCGAACCTGTGGGACCAGGTCGACATATATGCAGCTCCCTGATAACCGCGGGGGAGGGCATGAAATTGCATACTCAAGCTGTGCGAGCAACGCGGCCCCATGCAGGGGAGTTCAGTCAATCAGAGGTGGGCGGTAGCAGCTCCTCGTAGAGTGACTCGGTCGCTGCAACCATTTTGGTGACGGTGAAATGATTTCTTATTGTTGATTTGCCTGCCGCGCTGAAATTCCTGCTCAGGGTCCGATCTCCAAGTATCTTCAAGACACTTTCAGTGATTGCACGGTTATCACCAAACGGATGGAGAAAGCCGTTCACGCCATGCTTTATGACTTCGGCACTACCGCCTACATCGGTTGCGACAACCGGGATGCCCGATGCCATTGCTTCAAGAATTGTCACTGAGAAGCCCTCCTGCTCCGAGGACATCACCAGGACATTCATCGTAGTGAGCAGTTCGGGAATGTCGCCCCGAGCCCCGGTAAAGATGATGTTCTGCTCTAGTCCCAGCGCCTCCACTTGTGATTCCAACGGGTCGCGCAGGTGACCATCACCCACTATCAAGCCGACTGCCCTGAGGCTTTGCTTCACGATAGAAGCCATGACCTCGAGAAAGAGATCCTGCCGTTTTTGAGGGACGAGACGGCCAATATTGCCAATGACGGGAGCGCTGAGATCATCAATGCCCAATTCTTTCTTTTTGAGGGATATCGAACTGTCACCGCTGGAGTTAAATTTTTCAAGGTCCACACCGTTGTAGATGACGGCGAAAATGGAATCTCTATATGATTGGGTGGAGAGATGGTGCTCTCTAACCCGCTTGGATACGGCAATGATCTTTGAAGTGGCACGGCCGAGCAGTGTATCCAGCATCGTCTGAAACCTGCTCCGGTACAGGCGGGGATCGGCTGAATGTTCAGTCGTCACGATAACCGGGACGCCTGCCATCTTTGCTGCCAGACGACCCCACAGGTCGGCAGTAATCAGGTGTGTGTTGACGACCTCTATCTGCCACTTACGGAAGAGATGTATCAGTCTGAAGAGTACCGTGATATCGTAACGGCCTTTTTTCCGCAGGACATGGACCGGTACGCCGGATTCCTCAAGTTCCGACTGTAAACGTCCGCCCCCAACGAAACAGCAAACAGAAACCTGATGGCCGCGCTTTTTAAGGCCCACGCATAAATCCACGACCACCCTTTCGGCCCCCCCTTTATCCAGTCCCCAGATAATCTGCATGATCTTCATTCCCGGAAGCCCCCGGCCAGCAGACTGTACAGTGTCTCTGTTTTTGCCACCATCACTGCATTGCTGTAATGGTTCACAATTTTCATCCTGGCCAAGGGACCCACCCTGGCGCCGGCCTGTAGCCCGCGCCAGGCCCGCAGCATCTGGTCAGTCATGCTCTCCGCATCCCCAGGCTCGCACAGGTAACCTGTCCTGCCATCCTTGATCAGTTCCACGCTGGCGCCCACACCCGTCGCAACTACCGGTAGACCACAGGCCATTGCTTCCATGATGGTATTCGAAGTCGCCTCAGAATGCGAGGCGCTCACGAGAATATCAATTTCCCCGTAGACGGACTGAACGTCAGGTCGATAGCCGAGGAACTCCACCGCTTCCGATAATCCTGACCGCTCAACAATCCGGTGCAACCATTCATCCAGCGGACCGCTCCCGGCGATCAGCAGTTTCGCCAGCGGTTCAGCCTGCAGTACCTCGCTCATGGCTTCGAGTAATATTGCATGCCCCTTAACCGGCGATAGACTGGCGACGATTCCAAAAACAGGTCCTTTAGGCCCAGGCCCATTTTTCATTTGGTGATGACCATTAGAGGAGAACTTATATATATCGACCCCATTCATGATGGTGGTGACACGGGTAGGGGATACATGCTCCCTTTCGATAAGTCTCGCCTCCGTAGCTGACGCATTGGGATTGAAGTGATGGGTAAGGGGATTCAGGAGGTATCGGTAGAGCCAGCGGTGCCGCCATTTGTGCCAGAAGCCCAGGTCCCGCCGGCTGGAGATGCGGACACCCTGCCGGGCTATGAAACTACCCAGCAGCCCGACTATATCTGCGGTGAATAAATAACTGTGAACGATATCGAATTGACTTTTCCTTACAAACTTGATGAAGCGAACCCACTCCCTCAAGCCGGCCATAGTGAATAGATTGTCCATGTGATAAAAAATGATATCAGGCATAATTTCTTCTGCCCGTTTGGAGATCGACGAGCCGGAGGTCAGGCAACAGACAGTTGGCGAGTAGCGGCCCCGGTCGATCCCTTTCACGAGTTCGATGAGTTGCGATTCAGCCCCGCCACCGGACAGGGAATCTATAACATAGCAGACTTTGATCTTTTCCATCGATTGGCGCTACCAGGGACTGACTCTTAGAGCCCGTCGCACTGCCGGTTTCAGTTTATCCAGCAACTGCCCGCGTATGTCAGCATTGAGGATCAGTATGATCCCTGTATAGACGATAGCGCCAAATGGTATCTTGATGGCGATGTCAACCCATGGACTGTTTGCCTGAATATTTGAGAGTAACACGCCCATGGCGGCAACGGCGAACAGACTCTGGCTAAGCATGGGCCAGTTGAACCGAATCGGGAGAGTGGCTCTGGTGGTCCACAGGGTAATCAGGAATAGATAACCATAGGAAAGGGCGGTAGCCATGGCAGCCCCGGTAATGCCGTAGCGTGGAATCAGGATTAAATTAAGACCTACATTAATGGCCAGGGCTGAGGAGACCAAAATCGTAATGATGTTGGTTTTGCGACGCACATGGAGCCCGGCGACGGCCAAAAAATATAGCCCGTAGAATATGATCCCGACCATCAGCCACGGCATAACAGCAGCGGCCGCGAAGTACTTTGATGACGCCATCACCGTGATAATATCTTCAGAGAGCAATGAAACTCCCGCCGCCATCGGCAAGATAATAATGAGCAGGTAGTTCGCGACCTTTGACAGAAATTGGGACGTTCCCTGTACACCCTCATCCCGCCAAATTTTCAGGTAGGTTGGCACCACTGCCAGGGATAAGGGCGTGATTATAAGGCGTTGGAGGTAGGTGCCCAGGTAAAACGCCACCGAATATAGACCAACCGATGCTGCCCCGAGATAGATATTGATGAGATAGAGGTCTAACCTGACGAACAGTATAAAGGCCAACTCTGAGGCTACCAGAGGGAACCCATACTTCACATATTTCATAAACTGATAGATGGAAAAATGTTCTAGCCCGAAGCGGTTGTCGCCATATTGGGAGCGAATCATAAAGAGCAGCAAGAAAAGATCAACGACTGCCAATCCGGTGAAAAAACCGATCAATCCGGGGAGCAGGGTAAACATTAAGGCCAGGCTCAGGACTAACGAGCCATATTTTTGGAAGACCAGGAGTTGGTTGTAAGTTGAGCTGCGTCGACTGGCCTGGTAGAATGCGAAGTAGATGGAAAGGATGGATTTCAATGCAATGGATAGGGCCACAACCTGGATCAATCCCGGCGAGATGCCCCCCTCCAGTTCATACAAGGCGATGGCGGGAAACGTAAGAAATACCAGCGCGACCAAGCTGCCTGTCATCATCCCACCGAGGGCGTGAGTGGCATGATAAGTTTCTACCGATACCGAAGAATCACCATGAAAGCGATTGGCAGAATTTGAGAGCCCAAACTTTCCGAGCCCTGTCCCCAGCAGCAAAATGGTGGAAAGCAGGGAAAGCATGCCATATTCCTCGATAGAAAACAGCCGCGTAAGGATGGGGAAGGAGATAAAGCCTGCCAGGAGAATCAGCACTTGCCCCCCCAGGTAGTGAGCTGAGCTTTTTAGAAACCCTGCATGGTTCGTATCATCTTTCAAGAGATTCCCCTGACCCGAAAATATTCAGTAATTGCTGAACCGATAGCTTGATGTTGAACTGCTCAGCGACGTGCCTGTGGCCGTTTTCGGCACAGGTACTCCGCAGATTATGATCGGTCAGCATTTCCTGAATGGCGTCGGCCAAGGCCCCTGCATCACGAGGCGGTACGGTCAGGCCTGTCTGGCGATCCAGTATGAGCTCCGGAATCCCGGATACAGTGGTCGAGATGACTGGCAACTTCATGAGCATGGCCTCCATGAGGGCCACCGGAATCCCGTCCTGGTCGCCACTGGAGATCTGCACTGAGGGCAGCACAAACAGATCACTTTGGCGGAGTAGCTGCTTTAAGTCAGATTGCAATAGAGCGCCGGCGAAGGTTATCCGGTCATCGACCTGATTCCGTTTAGCCAGGTTCTGCATCGACCCGAGCAGTGGACCGGAGCCGATTAAGGTGCAATGGAAGGGCAGTGATCTCTCCTGGAGCACCCTGCACGCCCTGATTAAATACTCGAATCCTTTGATCTCATCGAATCGACCAACGGATACAATTTTTGATGTTTTGTGGCCGTTGCGCTCTGCGCCCACAAACTTCTCAGGGTCCAACCCACAGTGAACCACGGCAATTTTTTCACGCACAGCCGCCCCATACAGGTTCGTCAGGTAGGTGACGTTATATCGGGAAATCGTCACCACTGCGGCCGCCGCTTCGATCTTCGCCTGGAGGTACGGCTTCTGCAGCCAGATGTCATGGGCATGAGCCGTGAAGCTGTAGGGGATGCCGGTCAAGCGCATGATAATCCAGGCCGCGGTTGCAGGATAGGTTGCCCAATGCGCATGGATATGCTCAATGCCTTTCGATTTGAGCGATTCGGCATAGGCCAAGATCACGGGTAGCATCGCCAATGTTTTGGCCAGCATGAGAGGATATCTATAGCCCCCAACTATGAGGTCCAGCACTATTCTCAAGACAGTCGAAGGTCGATGCGCAAGCGCGCGTAAGGTTGAGGCCAGGGACGCCGTCAACCTTGGGTAGTGAACAGCCGATAAAAGGTCTGCCGCCTCGGCGTGAACCGTTTTCTCAGATGCCGTCTTCAGCGAATAAATTTGCGCAGGATGTCCAAGGCGGGATAACTCGGCAAGCTCCCTCATAATAAATGTTTCAGACCAGCACGGAAATAGACTGACAATATAGGCGATGTTCATGATGACTCGCTCTACGCCGGTTGATCCAACGCAATCATCATGCGGTCCATGTTCAGCCGCACGACCAGGGCACTGTATAGCCAGAACAGACCCGTCAGTTCTACACGTTCAAAGCGGACGCCAAACATGTTGATGACCAGTAACGCTACCAGAGTGGCCAGGTAGCCCCGAGCGACCTGCCTTGAAAAAGACGAGGTGCTCTCCCGGAATACCTGCCAGCCCTCTTTAAAGAGTGTCGATAGTAACCAGGCGAAAGCAACCAGGCCCGGAATCCCCAGTTCAGCGCCGATGGACACGTACATGTTATGGGCCGTTCGAGCGGAGCCCAGATCACTTATATACCTGGGTAATTCTTCTGCAAAGCGGTGGAATCCAACACCAAAAATTGGCGACTGCAGCATCATCTGCAGTCCGGCTTTCCAAAAATCGAACCGGGAGGAAGCACTGGATTCCATGGCGCCATCGGTGAAGGTCATTGATATCCGGTCCATGACGCTGGCGGGAGCCCAGAGGGGCAATGTGACTAAAACTGCCGCCACCACTATCATTAAGCGGCGATCCTTGGAATAGGCATAGAACAGCAGCCCGGCCATCGCCCCTAGATAGGCGCCGCGAGAGTACGTGTATAACAGGGCTAACCCGACAAGTAGAAAAATGGACGCATAATAGATTTTGACAATAAATCTCCTGGAGATCGCAAGCAAGGTCAGCAGAACCAGCGAGAATTCAGCCAGAAAGGCGCCCAGATCATTCTCGCCGCCAACCCCAAAAACGCCACCCATCCTCAAGTTGTGTGAGTACCCCGTCACCAGCAGCAGATTGTGGGTTCTGATCAGATCAATCGCCATGACGGCCGTAACAAGGCCCATAACAGCCAGCAAAAATTTGACCTGCTTCTCTGTCCGGACAGTACTTATTGTGATATAGAATAGGGCCATGACTCCCAGCCATTGGTAGACTTCGACAAATCGACCCAGACCGTGGGAAAACCCGCCTGGGTGCATTATGCCAATAAACCATGAAGCGAGAGTTGCAACGACAAGAGCTAAAATAGGACGATTGACCTTGAGACCGTAGATCAGGGGCCGCTTTTCTCGATAACTACTCAGCCCCCATCCCAATATCAGCGCCAATAACAGTCCGTTAAAAATGTTGATGCCGGTCCCCAGATTGATCTGCGGAAGCGCCTGTTGAAAAGGGATATAGACCATCATTAGCGTGAGAGCCCAGAACAGGCGAAAATACGAGAGGCCCAGAAAAAGGACGGCCCCCAGAAGTGCTGTAGGGAATTTTATGCCACGGATCGATAGCCAGGCCATGATGGACGATATCAGCATGGCAGCCAGAACGAGGCGCCACTGGAGATTTAATCCGCTACCGCTATGTGACGGTGACGGACCCACTATTTTTACCTTAGACGTCACGATCGAGTCTGGGGATAAGCGCTATTATCCGATCCTGGAGATCGCGGCTGAGATCATCCTCGCCATTGACCAAATCCCTAAAATATTCGACTATGAATCCGGCGCTCAATCCCAATGCCAGGCCAGCCAAAACCGCCAGCAGCCTGATTTTCAGTCGAGCCCTCCCGGAAGGGATGGTTGGCAAATCTGGTGGTTCGACGAGTCGGATATTATTGCTGATCTCAGCAAAATGGATTTCAGCTTCCATTAATTTAGTGGCCAGCATATTGTACTTTTCCTTTGCTAACTCAGCGCGATACAGCAAATGGTCAAGTTTGGCGCCCAGCTCAAGGTCCTCTATCCGCGCGGTCGGCGTGACGATGTCATGCTTTCTTTTGGCTGCTAACAGCGCGCTTTGAGTTGCCTGATAATCATTTCCGGCTTTATGCAATTGCTGTGATACAAAGTCCAGTGCCCGGGCAACTTCTTGTTGATTGCTGGTCAGGTTTTCAGCGGAATAGACGCTGATAAATTTCGCTACCAATTCAAACGCCACTGCGGGGTCGTCCGCATAGGAGGCGATTTTTACGATATTCGGCGCGCGCGTTTCAATGATTATCAGATTGGTCTTCCTGATCATATTCAAGATGCGTGTGTGGATAATTTGGGCCGAATCGACAACCGCTGGCTGAGCGGCAGGCATGATCGATTTGATCCAGACCAATGCCTGAGACAGTGGCCCCGGCCGGGTATAAGCGAGGAGCTTTGATCTGCTCTCAGCGGAGAGTGCGCGTGCCACTTTTCCCGCTATCGCGCTGCCCCTGAGCAGGATGGAATGTTTCTTCAGGTCAACGCTTGCGGGGCGCGATGGAAAAAGGAAAGCGTCCTGATAAAAGGGCATCTTTATGGGAACCTGCTCAATGAGCAAGGTTGCTTTTACTTCGTAGATTGGGGTAACGAGAAAACTCACCGCCAGCAATGGCAGGAATGCAGCCAGGAAAACAACAGTGATAATCTTGATTCGTTCGCGGAGAACCAACAGTATAAAACGAATATCGAGGGCTTTTTTATCCTCCATATTGTCCAACTCCAGCCCTTATAAATAGCCGCCGGGTTAGCGTCCGCGCTAAGAATTTTTCTCTAAGCCGGTTGAGCTTTGTGCGCAGACCGTCATCAGTTCTAACATGCAGACTGTTGACGATGATACCTGTGACGGGTGCGCCATGGGTTTTGAACCGGTCAATCGCCTTCTTTATTATCATTTTTCGCGATTTCCGGGGGACGACGATGAAATAGATGTCATCGACAAGGTCCCCGAGGCTGAGTGGATCGATATTCTCCTTATTGGCCATCATCAGTGGAGAAGAATCGATGATAACCGTATCAAATCCACCTCTGAGTTGGGTTAGCAGTTGGCTCACCTTTTGATGGGTAAGAAGATGGCTTAGCTCTATTTTTGACAGCCCGGCAGGAATGATGTGCAGGTTTGGGTACTCCGAACTGTAAGTGCAAACTTCCGGCGTGGCAACTCCCGCAATTATTTCCGTTACCCCCTGCCCGCTGCGCAGGATGAACTCTTTGTGCAGGGTGGGCTTTCTGCGGTCGAAATCGACCAGGAGCACCGATTTATCACTATTGCGCGCAATATTGCGGGCCAGGTTCGCGGCGATAAATGTCCGCCCGTCGCCCGGGTCGGAGCTGACCACCAGGATGGTGTGGCCACTGGTCCCTTTAGCCGATTTGAGCACTTTGGTCTGAAACTGAGTGAATTCCGCATAGTAAGGATGATTGTAGGGCCGGCTGGAATAGTACATGTTCCGGATCTGTTCCAGCTTTTGAATGATTGTGCGTTTGTCGATGGGCTTGTAAAGCACTCCGGTAGCGCCGCTACTGAGCGATTGATGGACCAGTTCCCGGTCGTCCTTGGGGACAATAATCAGGATTTCGGAACTGTTGGAATGATACTTGAGAGTATCTAATTCAGACAGTGATACACCCTTGCCAGCCTCAACGATGACAGCCAACGCTTCGGGCGCTGGGAGGGTCGCCTTCAAAGTTTCAATATTTTTAAAAGCCAACAATTCATACGAAGAATCCAGATATTCCTGGAGCGTGGCGGCAGTATCGACATTTGAGCCGATAAAGATGATCCGGGTGTCCTGGAGCTCATTATTAGCGCTGGCGGCCGGCTTGTACAGACTGCGATAGTGCAGCGCAGCATCAACCAATGGCAGGAGATATTCCTCCTGAACCGGTTTGGTGATATAGTCAAATACCCCGAGTCGCATCATTTTCACTGAATCGGCGACAGAGTTGGAAGCGGTTATCACAATTACGGGTATCGCGGGATGACCTTTCTGGAGCTTCGCAAAGACCTCATCGCCGGATGTCTTCGGAAGCATGAGGTCAAGCAGAATGAGGTCTATATCCTCTGATTCGCAAATTTCCAGTGCTTGACGGCCGTCCTCAGCAAGATAGACCTGCTCATGACCCGCTCCATTGAGCAGGGCCTCCAGCAGGTACCGTGAGGCTGGGTCGTCTTCGACCACCAGGATTTTGCCGGTCATGGATTGATCCCTGGCTTTCACTATTTTACCAGTATCTGTCTGATCGCCGTCGCTGCAAGTACCAACGTGGAAACAGTTGAGGCATTATTTTTGAAGACCTGCCATGATCTGCCTGCAAAGTTTTTACCTTTAGCCGGTACGTAGATTATATCGCCGGCGCGGATTTTTTCGATTTGATCGAGCCGTCCGGACGATAGCATGGCATTGATATTTGACACGCGCCTGGTTTGAACCCCGCCCACCATCCTGTACACTACAACTTGCGTGAGGTCGGCATTCCCTTTTGAGCCCCCTGCCAGTGTGATCATATCCAGAACATTGGCGCCGCGAATATGCTCGATAAAACTGGGGCGCCGTACCTCGCCGATGACTCTGATTTGGTCTGCAACGGTGATCTCCAATTCCGATTTGGGTGGGAACCAGTTGCCGAGGCTCCGTTTCACATCGCCCATACGTGCGGTCCGGGGAATAAAAATCGTATCTTTCTGTTTCAGTGGAGGGAGCAGGGAACGGTCGCCAGTGGAGTAATATTTATACAGGTCGACCGGGATCGTGATCATGCCCGTTTCGGATTCGCGCAGTAGGCTGATCTCGCTCATGACGGCGCCATCGGAAACGCCAGCCGCCAATTCAATGGCCTGTTCAATATCATAATGGAGAGGCACCTTGTACCAGCCCGGGTTGGATACGTGGCCGGAGATACGAATGAAATAATTTGCCGATAGAACGGCAGCGCTGACCGGTGTGCTACCTTTGAGATAGTTGGGTAGACGATCGCTTACCGATCTTTCAAACTCAGCAGCTGTGATGCCTTCGGCCCTGATCAAACCAATGACCGGCAGCCGCAAATTGCCATGAAAATCGATGAAAAACGACGCCTGGATATTGTCCTGACCGGGAAGCGTCATTAACAATTCATCGCCTGCCCGAAGCAGATCCTGCTCTACTGCCAAATTTGACTGCATCTGAGCCTGTGTAGCGTTTATCGCCGGCCCGTAGAACAGGGCCAATGCAAGCCAGAATAGCCGGTGATATGTTGCATTGGTGTGCATGCTTTTATTGAGTGGCATTTACGCTGCGATCTGTTCAGACGACTGCTTAATAACTTGTGAGGCAACCCAATCAATCGTTTTTTCAAGTCCCTCTTCAAATGTCAGTATGGGCTTATAATCAAGAATTTCCCTGGCCAGTGAAATATCAGCGAACGAATGCCTGATATCTCCCGGCCGGGTCGCGGACAGCACAGGCTCGATATCGCTCCCCAGCAGCTCGTTGATGCCCGCAATAACTACTGGGGTCCCACCACTACGGCAGAAATGAACACCGGGGGCAACCCCAAGAATATCTCGATGATTACCGATAGCTTCGACAACCCCGCCTATGGCACGGTCGACTACGCCCACTGGCTCGACGCCCCCTGGCCTGGCGGCAGCCCCGTTGGCGATACCTACGGCGCCACCCTCCTCATCACCGACAACGGCTACACCACCGATGCCCTCACCTACCAAGCCGGCGACTCCCTCTTTATCCAGCTGGCCGACCTCGACGCCAACGGCGACAACAGCATCCCCGAGTCGATCAATGTTGAGGTGTGGAGCGAAACGGAGACGGCCCATGAGGTCCTCACCCTTAACGAGACGGCGGGGGCGTCGGCGATATTTCGAGGGTTTATTCCACTTGACGAAGCCGGCATCCCCACTTCCGGTGATGGCAAACTGCAGATCAATCATGGTGAGTGGCTCTATGTGCAGTATATCGATCCAGCCGATGATTTCGGGAACGTCGATACGGTGCTGGATGGGAAGATATTTGGCTTGACGGTTTCAAATGGTGTCGATATTACGCCAAATACGACCTGGACCAAGGCAGGCGGTCCATACCTCTTTACGGGAGATGTCCTCCTGGGTGGGGAAGTGAGATTAACCATTGAGCCTGGATCAAGAATTTATTTTATGCCGTACCGGGATGATCGAAATGAAGGGCTCGATCAGAAGCTGGGTGAAATATGGGTTACCAATGGAATACTGATCGCTGAGGGGACCGTCAACGATACGATTGTTTTTGAAAGTTATTCAATCAGTATTGTCCCGAACCAATGGAACGGCATTCAATTAGGAAATAATCACGCCGTATTTGCTGAGAGCAGAATGAGTTTTGTTCGGATCAGTGGAGGAGCATTTGGCTCGATAGGAGTTTTCGGCGATGGGATTATCACCATTGCTCCTACATTTTCAAACATGGTTTTTGAAAACAGTATTGTTGGTATCGTAGTCTCGGGTGGCGAAACTGCTGCACCAGTATTTGATCAGATTGTTGTTCGCAATAATTCTGGATCCGGAATGAGTCTATCTGGAAAGGTAACCTTAACTAACAGTATTGTAGCCAATAACGGCGGGGCGGGGATCGACTTAAATGGAGTAGCTGGAGTAATTACCGGTAACACTATTCGAGACAATGCAGCAGACGGGCTTATTTTTTTTGGAAGCGGAGGTGATGACAGTGCGTTCACCGGTCTGCTCATATCCCAAAATAATGTTTATAACAATTCCAGCGGCATTGGAGGCAACGGGCAGACCATAGGCGATGGAATTAGGGTAAGATATAATAATTTTTACGATAACACTTGGGCCGCTCAATCCTATACTGCTCAAGCTGATATGGACCTGCGATTCAATTATTGGGGCACTATCGCAACTGCAGAAATGGCTTTGGGGGGCAATCCCAAAAATATCTCAAATATCCAAGACTCCTATGATTCGGCTCTACTCTCGACCGTCAACTACGCCCGCTGGCTCGATGCCCCCTGGCCCGGCGGCACCCCTGCGCCGGGCGGCAACACCGGTCAGCTGCGCCTCACCACTGCCAACGGCACGAAGACCTGGGGCTACCAGGAGGGGGACACGGTCTTTGTGCGCCTCATTGATGATGATCTGAACGCCGATCCCAATCTCCCGGAAACGGTACAAATCGAGATTTGGAGTGAGCTGGAGACCACGCCGGAGATGCTGACCCTCACCGAGACCGGAGACAGCACCAACCTGTTCATCGGCTCCATCCAGACCGATGGGACCCAGGGATTTCCCTCACCGGATGGTATCCTCCAGGCCGACATTAACAACCAGATCTACGTCAAGTACGAAGACGCGCTGGACGACTGGGGGAATAGTGTCACGGCCATCGACTCGGCCATCTTCAACCTCACCATCAAGAAGCCGCAAGCCGATGCCAACACGGTGCTCCTGCTCCATTTTGACGAGGGCTCCGGGCAGATCGTGAGTGACGCCAGCAGCAGCGGGAATAATGGGACCCTCGGAAATAGTACGAGTGTGGAGACCAGCGATCCAAGTTGGGTGGCGGGAGTTTCAGGCTCGGGCCTGTCATTTGATGGCAGCGATGATTTCGTCGTCATTCCTAATTCCGCCAGTTTGAATCCAACCACTGCAATAACGGTTGAAGCATGGATATACCCGCTGATATTAGATAATACCCGCCGGATCATGCAAAAGAGTACTGCCGATAATCACATCATTTTTGAGTTCTCTGGCGGTCAGCTCGAGTTTTCGGTCCAGGGATTGGGCAGTACGGTTCTAGTTAATCCTCCGGAACTAAATAAATGGTCGCATATCGCTGGAACCTATGACGGGACCACCTTATCAATTTATGTTGATGGTGCTCTACGCGGCTCGAGTGCCGTTACAGCTACAATCCCGGTGACCAGTGGTTCACTATATATTGGTTCCAAGGACAATGTTCCTGATGCGAGTACACACTTCAATGGACTAATCGATGAGGTCCGCATTTCCAACATTGCCCGCACGTCCTTTGATCTGTTTGGTGGGGGCATTGCCCCGGGCAAAGTAACCGACCTGTCAGTCGATGACACCACTTCCAACTCCATCGTCCTGAGCTGGCACGCCCCCGGGGCGGACAGCTACACCGGCACGGCGCTGCAGTACGACCTGAGACGGTCCACCGCGCTGATCACCGAGGCCAACTTTGGCGCAGCGGATTCGGTGACGGGTCTGCCGGGCCCAAAAGAGGGGGGCACAGCCGAGACCTTCACGGCCACAGGTCTCGATCCCTCTACGACTTATTACTTTGCCCTTAAAGCCCAGGATGATGAATCTCTCTGGTCGCCCATATCGGACGTCGTTTCCGGCACCACTGAGCCTGTAGATGTGACTCCCCCCGGGACCATCACCAACCTGGCGGTGGCCTCCATCGCCAAGCGGGAAGCGACGCTCTCCTGGACCGCCCCGGCTGACGATGGTCTGACGGGCCGGGCTGCGCGGACGTACTCGATCCATTATTCACTATCGCCGATTACAGCGCAGAACTTCTTCTCCACGGACAGCGTGACTGCACCCGCTGCCCCTTCGTCTCCCGGCGCCACAGAGAACGTAACGGTGACGGCCCTGCGGCCGGGCCGGGACTACCACTTCGCTGTGATTGCGTATGATGAAGTGCCTAATTACGCCGGCCTCTCCAATGTCCCCACAGGAACCACTTTGCCTGTACCCACGCTGGCTCAGGGAGGCTGGCCCTCATTCCATGGCGGGGATCAGAACAGGGGCAGCTTTGCTGGCTTCGGAGCGACCAGAGATTCTCTGCACTGGTCGTACGCGACAGGCGGCCTCATCACCAGTTCCCCAGTGGTCGATGTGGCGGGCAACCTCTATGTCGGCTCTGATGATGGCAAACTTTATGCCCTTACCTCATCAGGCGTCCTGCGCTGGACAAGTGATCTGGGGGCGGGCATATTCGCCACGGCATTGCTAAGCAACGATACGCTACTCTACGTCGGCTCAAAAGCGGGGAGATTCTACGCCATATCCACCAATTCGGGTGACACCACCTGGAGTTACGCCACAGGCGATGAGATCTACTCTTCTGCCGTTGTCTCAAGAGATGGCCTGCTGATCTTTGGGTCAGCGGATGGCAAAGTTTATGCTCTAAACTCCGATGATGGTCAGCTGGCCTGGTCTTATGATACCGGAGTACCAATCAGATCCTCACCAGCTCTTTCGCCGGATGGACGCTCGGTCTATATTGGCACCGTCAGCACCGCGGGTATACTCATTGCATTTGACGCTCACTCTGGACAAAAACTTTGGGAATATTCGATAGACAGCCAGGTCTACTCCTCGGTGGCCACAGACTCGGATGGCAACATCTACACGGCCGCCCAGAACGGGTTGGTCTACTCTGTGAGTAGCAGCGGCGCTCTTAATTGGTCGTATGACACGGGCAACACCATTTTCTTCTCCTCACCGGCTATCAATGACAACATCCCTGGTGAGCGATACGTGGTGATCGGCAACGAGAACGGCGAGCTCCACTATATTGATGCATCAACGGGCACGCCATCGTGGACCCTCAATACAGGGTCTACCCTTTCGATCCGCTCCTCACCCCTGATCACCGGCAATGACCTGATCTACTTCGGGCAGAGCAACAA
The DNA here is from genome assembly GCA_004124875.1 of Fidelibacterota bacterium. GTDB lineage: Bacteria > Fidelibacterota > Marinisomatia > SCGC-AAA003-L08 > TS1B11 > TS1B11. Next base: position 336,149 of record SCKJ01000004.1, read on the forward strand.
CTCGCTCTATGCGGTCGACTTTAGCGGAACAATTCAGTGGCAACATGCAACTGGTGGCGCGATCTTTACCTCCTCGCCTGCTGTCAACCAGCTCGGGCACATCTACATCGGGGCCTATGATAATTCTATCTACTCCTTAGGGGCTCTGGATGTCTTTCAGGTCTCGAGCAGTACCTTGTTCGCCTCAGAGTTAAGCGGCGATGTTTCTGTAGATTATAATATTATTAATCCTGCCAATGATGCCACGGGCCTGCTGGTTGAGTACTCCCTGGATGATAAGTCGACGTGGCTTGCGGCCACGGTGACGGGTGATACCTCCGCGCTTTTGCCGGCCGATTATCAAGGGGTCATCACGTGGGCTACCGTCGCCGATCTGCCCGGTCAAGATGTGACGGGGACATTCCTTCAGTTATCGCCATACTCGGCCGATAGCATTGGCATCATCGCCCAACTTGGTCCTTTACACATCGACAACAACGCTCCACCGGCATTGGCGTTGGCGCCCATCCTTGATGAGCAGAGTGACACAATCACAATCACGGTAACCATGGCTGATGCGGAGAATGACTCTCTTGATATTGCTATCGAGTACGACCTTGGCACAGGCAGCTGGCAGCCGGCCACAATCGTTGAGCCGATCACCGGCCTTACAGCATATATCAGCGGCAGCATCACGCTCTCGTGGGCTACCAAATCTGATATCCCCGATGCGGCTCAGTACTTGGACCTTAGAGCCTTCCCTTCAGATAACGATGTCGGGATAGGGGATACGATCAATATTCTGCTGGACAATATCGGCGTCCCGGCAGCCATGATCATCACTGAGTTCACCGTTGATCAGGCCGACTCTATTCATCTGGAGTATCTCCTTCTGGATGATGAATCTGATACTCTCTCTCTGCTTGTAGAATATGCCACCGGCAACTTCCTCATCTGGTCGATTGCCAGTGTATTAGGTAGCACCAGTGGCATCCTTCCCGGCGGATACAGCGGCTCACTCACCTGGCTCTCATCCGCGGACCTTTCCGGCTTTGAGGGACCAGTCAGACTTCGGATCACGCCCAGTGATGCCAACACCGGAATCTTTGCGCTTGTGAACCTCTATATTGATAACAACCTGGCGCCTGCCGTCGCCTTCTCGGCTCCCCCAACGCAGGAACTCACCGGTACCGTGCAGCTTGCCTACGTGATTACAGACCCGGAGAGCGATGAGCTTACGCTATCTGTAAAATACTCGGAAGATTCGCAGGCAACCTGGCTACCACTCGGACCTGACTTCACAGATCAACCCGTCAACTCTAGCCAGTATATCGGTGCGGTCAACTGGAACACCGAAATCCTCTATGCCAACTCCGAGATCGATTCCCTATGGCTTGCGATCGAGGTAAAGGACCTGGATGTAGGCAAGGGTGACACGATCCTGGTCAGCGTCGATAACGAGACCGGTCCCATGGTTACCGCTCTCAACCCGGTCGATAAAGGATCACTTCTCTGGCTCGAACCTGCAACGGTCACCTTCTCGCGGCCCATTCAAGCATCAACTCTTTCTGGTTCAGTAATGATCACCAGTCAGACCGGAGGCACTATCGCGGCTAATCTAACCATTGATGACACGGTGTTAACCATCACGCCGGATACAAGCTGGGCAGGGAGCGATGTTATCACCATCACGTTGTTCACAACCCTCACGGACACCACCGGTATCCCCCTGGATGGCAATGGAAACGGTGATAGGGATGGTCCTGCGATCGATCAATATATCTTCACCATGAACACGTCCTTTATCGGTGACATCGACTTTGATGGCTCTGTTGGGTTCTCGGACCTTGTCACTTTCAGGTCGGCCTGGCTCGCTGACCCCCAGGATCTGCTCTATGAGACGGCGCCCGTTACCGGCACGGTGCCCAACATCAGGGTACTTCCTGATGGTATCCTCAACATCCTCGATCTTGCCGTATTGGGCAGGATGTGGAACTATTCAGCAGGCCTTGGAAAGAGAGCGCCCATCGCGAAGAGTGTAGAGGAGCCAGCCATCATTGTGAGCGGCAGTTACAGCGGGGACATCTGGACGCAGTCTCAGCGGAACGACTATATCCTGACCGTGCGCCCCAAGGAAATTTCTATCGGGTATGATCTGCTCCTATCAATCGATCTGGAGCTGCTGGAGTACCAGTCAATTACCCTTAGCGGGATCACAAAGGAAGAAATGTCGAACTGGCTCATCCTGGACCGCCTTGATGAGCAGACTGGCGAATTGCAGGTAACTATTCTCGATATGGCCGGCGAAAAGATCACGGAAGAGATTGCTGCCGAACTTCACTTCAAGCCTTTAAAGCGCCTGGAATCGACGCTGCAGTATGCTTACCAGGTCACCCAGTCTGGCGCCTTTATTAAATCTGGAACTGGCGAGACAATAATCTCTACAATTCCCGCCATACCAGAATCCTTTGCTCTGCATCAGAATTTCCCCAACCCGTTCAATCCGAGAACCACTATTCGATATGAACTGCCTATACCCTCCAAAACTGCACTGGTTATCTATAATATTCGCGGACAGGAAGTTATCAGGCTCGTTAATGAGGGGGTTGAGGCGGGCTACCATCAAGTGATATGGAGGGGATCAGATCGCTTTGGCCGGAATGTTGCCTCCGGCATCTATATCATTAGACTCATTACCACAGAGTATACTAAAACGGTAAAGATGGTCCTGCTGAAGTGAAAAGGCCTCACCACCCTCCTGGCTGATGGGACCATTAGCAGTGCGGTCACGATTTGGTCACGTTGGCCTCATAAGCTGCTGTTATTGCAGCACCGACTGAGGGCTCATAACCCGAAGGTCGCAAATTCGAATCTTGCCCCCGCTACTCGTCGAGAGCCCTCGGTACCCTTATAGGACCGAGGGTTTTTATCGTTTCAGGCTAACTGTCGTTTAGTGTTGTCGAGTGGTGTCTCTGGGGGGGCCAAAATGGCCCAACCGGATTAGGATTGGCTATATTTGATCTATTCAATTAGTTTGGCAAAGTAGATTGTTAACGGTATGAGGTACCTAACAATGAGAAACATGGAACCCGAAATTGAACAACTTTCACAGTTCCTAGCAGAGTTTAATGGGGAAAGCGACCGTGGCGCAGCTCTTGTTGCAGCATCAATGCTTGATGAACGGCTTCAGGGTATAATAGGGAGTTTTCTATTAGAATCGGGTACAACAGACAACCTGCTAACTGGGTTTAATGCACCACTAGGGTCATTCGCCGCAAGAGCCTCAGCGGCTCTCTCACTTGGACTCATTCAGAAGAATGAATTCGACGAAATCACGATCATCCGAAAAATCAGAAATGTGTTAGGTCATAGTTGGGAAAAGATTTCTTTTGAGTCGGGCGTGCTTGCTGATCTTTGTGGTCAATTGCCATGGCTTGGCCCAGCAGAATACGAGCAAGGTGCGACTCTTCGTGAGAGATTTAATTCTGCCATAGCAATATTGCTAACTGATTTGCTTTGGCGGATACGGTTGGTTGCAGCTGAAAGGATTGAAGCTAGGGTATGGCCTAATAAGAGCCGAGAAGACTAGCTTTCGGTTAATGCTATATAGTGTCGTGGAGTGATGCTCTGGGAGGGTCCAAAATGGCCCCACATCGGTTAAGATAATCCCGAAATCTTTACAATTCCGTGACAACTCAAACAACGCTACGTGCTATATTGTTATCGATTAGAGTAGCACCTTAACGAACACATGATTGGAGTTCTTATGCATCATTTGAAAAAATTATCCATTCCTCTGTTTTTTTATGATCCTTTCTACTGTTGATGCTCAGAATGTTCAAAACGAAACCGAAGTAGTCATTTACTATAATCGCCTCAGTTTACTAACCCCTGCCCATGGCAAGATTGTTTTCCAGGATGACCTGGCCATTCACCTCGATATTGGTGAGCCCGGCATAGTAAAAATACGAAAAGAGCTGATTAGAAAAATCAAGGAAAACGGTGAAAATGTTACTTGGGAATACCTTTCCAATGCTGAAAAGCAACGTAGGCTGAATGAGAGACCCACTAGGATAATCTTGACCGTCCTTGGGGCCGGGGCATCGTTTATACTTTTTTTGTGGGCCTGGACCATCTTTAATGGTGGTCCTTACATGGGTGGACCGTGATTCCGGTTTTACCCGGCCACCTTGAACGCCGTCGTTCGTGCCGTAGTCCCGAAGTAGCGGTGCGGAGACCTATGGAGTCCGGCGGCGCCGGATCGTTGAGTGCTGTTGAGTGTTGTCTAGGGGGGTCCAAAATGGGCCCACCCGCAGAGATGATCATGCGAAGGACAGTTCAATTTAGGCATCAGCTATACCGTGGAAACGTGAAATGTGTCGCTTGGTTTTTAGTACCGACTGTCCAAAAGGGTTTGAACCGATACACCTACATGAATCCAAAGGTCAAACTAGTAGCAAATATGAGATTATTTAGATCTCTATTTTTTAGGGCTTTGTCCGATATACTCAATCCAACATTAAGTACGATACCCTCATAGATGGTTATCATTTTTAATCCATAGCCGAAGTATGATTCGTTTCCAGCCCTAAGAAGACTCATACGGGCTCCCAACTCAGTAGCTTCGGTTAATTTACGATCAGCCATGACATTGAATAGCAGACCCTCATCAATACGGTATTCTCCGTAATGGCTGCCTTGCATAAAATTTAGAGGCTCCAATTCCCAGAGTCCGCCAACAATAAATTGATTGACGACATTTAAATTTTCACTAAAAAATAATTTACCGGATACCTTCCAATACCAGGGTTGACTTAAGAGCCCGAATCCTGCGGATAATTTTCCTCGATACCAGGAATGCCCCCAGGGGAACATTTGAATTTGCCCAGCTAATTTAAAACCGTCCCATCGATTATTAAAAAAATCCTCATACTCCACGGACCGCCAGGTTTCAGTTGCAGAAATCCCTGCGTGGGGTTTCTCCCAGAATGAGTCATAATCAGTATCTTTAACTTTTTCATTTAAATAGATCAAACTGTATTGGCTGGTCCAATTTCGCGTTCTTTTTTTCCTGATATATGATTCCACTAACTGAGTGGAATTTTTATAATCCAGGTCTGGATTCCGATGACCATCTGAATAGCGATAAATCGACGCATTAGAATTCATGGGTGTAAAATTCTGTGAGATTCCTACTGTTAAATATTTATGAAAAGCATATTCACCCCTTGCCATGACTGTCCAGCCGATTATTCCAATTTGCAGGTTCATGGTCTGGCCGCGGGGAATTATCAAAATGAATGCCGGCGCTACAAGATCTGGCGCCTCATACCCCAAATTAAATAAATAGATCGGGCTCGCTCCAAAGATCTGAACCGTGCAAAAACTAGCCATGAGAAACCGTTTACATGTCATAACGTGCCAGCTCGTTAGCAACTCTTGTCCCTTGGTAACGGGCCATGACCATGATCGAAACCATAGGATTTGCACCGCAAGAATCGGGGAAAGAAGAAGAGTCGCAAACCATAAGGTTCCTTACAGTTTTTGATTCACATCTAGAATTAAGGATACCGTTTTCATGATCTTCGCCCATACTCACCGTGGCTTGACAATGAGCAGACGTAATAACTGTTTGATGCGGGGTAAATTTTAGATTATTACAATATTGTGCCTCCTGTCTGGATCGAAAGTGGGGCCTGCTCAATGGACCGATGGGCTCCTCTGAGGGCAACATTACTTCAGAGGCGCCGCTCCCAAACATGATCTCTACGCCCTTGGTTGCTGCAAAACGAAGGCGTGCTTTATCTGACTTAGTCAAGCGATAAAAAATCTCGGTTTTTTTGGAGTGAAAATTCCAGAGAACTTTATTTTGCTTAATGGGTGTGTCAATCAACATGACCCCAAACGCAGATATTTCCTGGTATTTCATCATAATTTCGAAATGGGAATTTCCAAACCCCGGTATTACCCCGGAAGAATAGATGGGATGGCCAAATAAACATTCAAAATAAAATCCGTGGCTCTCATAAAAATGATCGGAATACATACTTCCTGTTATTCCTCGATAATTCACAAGAGTTTTGTTTTGGAGCCCTATGATGGGAAGACTGGGATGCAGGATCAATCCACGGCCTATAGCGTCGTTGGGGTCTGGATGATGAGATCTTATTAATAATGAGGGGGATTCCACCGCACCTGAGGCAACAATAATTAATTTGGCGGATATTGAAATAGAACCTTCCGGATAGATATTCGGAAGTGATTTGGGATGCGCAGAGACTATTTTACCTTTCACACCAATGGCGGTTCTCGAACCGTTTTTACGCGAAAAGTTTATTTTTTCAATATGACAATTGTGTATGACTTGTACACCATTTCTAATTGCATCTTGGATATAGGTGATCATGGTCCCCATTTTCCGGTCATAAGCACATCCCAGCGTACAGAATCCACACCCAATACAATCCTTCATATTGAGTTCGAATTTCTTATAGGTGACTCCTTCCGCTTTGCATCCGTTAGCGAATAATCTGTTATTATCGTTTACTTTTTCATCAGCAGGTTGATGAATATTAATTCTCTCTCTTACATGTTGGAGCGCTTTAGGCATATTCAATCCTGTAATGCCATAATCATTGGAGTTTGCATCAAATGAATAATTGTTTATCCCATACTGTCGCTTCCATCGATCCCATACAGATTGAACTGGATCGAAACATAAAGCTACATTTACAGTTGTTCCACCGCCGACACATTCACCACCCCGGACAGCCATGGAACCATCTTTGGTTCCTCTAGTGCCAAGCCCCGAGAACAGATGGCGCGCGCCGAGTTCCTCCTGTACAAAGGTGGAGCTTTCATAGTATCCGCCTTTTTCCAGAAGAAGGATTTTTTTATCAGTTTTTTCTGCCAGAGTTGATGCTAAAACACCTCCCGCAGCGCCGGAACCAATGATAGCAATATCACAGGTAAGTTTCATCGAAGACCTTTTGCGTTGAAATGACCCTCATATCCAATCGCATCCCACATTTCCTTTTGATTGTAGGCGCAGGCATTAATAAGTCCTTTGGTACTGTTGTAGAACATTCTCCGGATGGAAAAACTGCTTTGCCCCCATAAGCTGAAATAAGCAGCTCGCACAGATTTCGGTGCCTTTAGGAATGTACCATGTGTTCCAAACTTCGTCTCAAATTGCTCAAATAAATGCTGATCAAGTTCCAGGAATTCATTGATTTTAGGTTCGATTTCCGCTGTATTTAATTCTTCAAATTCCTCGAAGAGCATGACCTCTTGATCCACTAATGCCGGGAGCTTATTTGGAAATAGTTGAATATCATTAAAAATGATGAATGCCCGTTGTAACGGTTCCTGTCGTTCTTCAGTTAAGGGAAAATGGCGCTTTATATTATTTCTGACTGAAAGAGGGGTAATAGATGGAAAATTGGGATGACCAAATGGAAGAATGAGATCAATTAAAGCATCAAGGATTGGGTTATAATGATCCGGATGAGGATCATTTGTAAGAAGATGGATGAACCGAGTTCTGGGATAAAAGGGTGCGCAACTTGAAAGACCTAAAACTGCGATTGCTTTCAGGAAATTGCGACGGGAAATATGACCATATTCAGATAACATTATAATTGTTACAAAATACCAGCATTAATACTTGATTGGATACCCGTCATCTGGCTGCACCTGCCCATACCCCCGTGCTTATATCGGTCAGATTCCATTGATCCAGCATCCGCTTGGCGATGGCCTCTTTATCCTGCCCAAATTCGATGCGCCGGGTATCGTAAGAGCCCTCCGCGATGCGGTTGCTTCATCCCCACCCCACGCGCTTGTCGGCCAGTTCCGGATATTCAGTCCCAACGTCGGCCGGGATACCAACGCGGATCACCTGAATTGGAACCCTCGGACCTTCATAGGGGGGAATGGTTGGCCCACGTCGACCGTTTCATAATCGGCCTTAACGTGTTCGGTGGAAACAGCGGCACAGGATGCGAGCAACGACACGGAGCCTACTGATCCCGCTACCCGTAGCAGCTTCATCGAGATGATCCCTTTTCGGGAAGTCGATGATCCCTTTTCGGGAAGTCGTGGAGGTATACATAGCGAGTTTAATCACAGCATAAGGCTCGAACACAGTAAAAAGGTTTGGTCTTGCTACCTTTTGGTGGACAGTGTAAGAAGCCTAGATTTCCATGATCTACGGAGGTGTCTATGATGGAGGAGCGATAATCCCGTTGGCAGTATACGAGGGAACTTCAGGTGGCAGAGCTCGTGGGTGATGACGTAGTCGATGCGGCGCTTGGAGAGGCGGATGAGGTGGGCGCTGAGGGTGATGCGCCCCTGGCTTAAGCAGCTCCCCCGGCGGGTTTTCATGCTGCGCCGGCGCAGTTCAGCGACTGCCGGGCGAAGACTGTAGGGCCTCCCGCCTGTCGTTTTCGCTTTCGGCTGTTCGATGCAGCACCCTAAGTTCCCCGGCAATCACGATAGGAAAACAGTCCCGGCGCCACTAAAACCTAACCTGAGGGATAGTATGAAACCGTGGTGTCTTGTCCTAAAATAGGTTGACTGTTTTTGGTTTGATAGTATGCTTCATCAGGCCTCAAGAGATCACCTGATTTCTTGAGGCCTTTTTGCGCCAGGTAATGATCTTTGTCTGACTCTGAGCATGCATCTGCACCGGTGTCAGCATGCGGCAACTTAAGTGCGGA
>SCKJ01000005.1 GCA_004124875.1 Fidelibacterota bacterium
TGTTCAAACTCCCTCACAACCATCCGCTTAAAACTCTCAGCGTAACTGGAACCGGGGCTGGGGTAAGGTGGATGTCCTGCCATGTTGAACTCCTCTATTTGAGTCAACTTTTTTCAGGACGAGACACCAATTTAAAAAGCCCCACAGATTTCGCCACCCGTGGGGCTTCCTGTCAGGTTGGCAGATGCCAACTATTTCAGCAGTGAGGCACACTCAGGGCACAGTAACGTCTTAAGCTATTGTTTTTATTAACTATTCGTCAGGCTCATAATACGGCGGTGAGGGGCAAGGTCTTCATCCTGGAACATCTATTAATTGCCCCTACTTCAGCAGCACCCTCTTGATGGACTTCGTGTATTCCGCCGTCACGAGGCGGGCGATGTAGATGCCTTTGGGATTTCCCGTGCCGCCAGCGGTTTTCCCATTCCAGAGCATCTGGTGATTACCAGTCCCCCATTCGATATCTATCCCGTTTGCTATTACGCTGGCACGGACTTACATTTGATAAATTCGCCGCAATGTGACTATGGTACTACCGCCCCCATCACCCCCGTACTCGATGAGATTCCTCAACGACGGCAATTTCACCTGACCATGTAGTTTTTATGCCTGGCCAACAGCGCAAACTCATCGCCATCATGTTCACCGACATCGTCGGTTACACCGCCCTGATGGGAAAAGACGAGGCCCTTGCGATCAATCTTCTCAAGCGCAATCGTAAGGTGCACAAACCACTCATCAAGAAGTACAACGGCGAGTTCCTTAAGGAAATGGGCGACGGAATTCTGGCAAGTTTTAACAGTGCTGTCCAAGCGGTCGAGTGCGCGCTGGAAATTCAGTCGAGTCTGCAAGATGATCCCGAACTGAATCTGCGCATCGGTATACATGTCGGTGATGTGATATTTGACGAGGGCGACATCTTCGGCGAAGGGGTCAACGTGGCCTCCCGGCTGGAACCGCTTGCGGAGCCTGGTGGCATCTATGTCTCGGAACGGGTTTATGACGACATCCGCAATAAGCCGGACCTTGAGACGGTATATCTTGGCGAACAGTCACTGAAGAACGTGGATCATCCGGTCAAGGTTTATGCCTTAGCCGGTGAGGGATTGCCCACGCCATCACCCGATATATTGGATAAAGGTCGAGCAGTAAACGGGGAAATTCCTCATAACCTGCCCAACCCGGCCACCCGTTTTTTCGGGCATAAAAAGGAAATAGCTCAGCTGAAGGGCCTTTTATCCAATCAACGCTTGGTAACCGTGCAGGGACCGGGCGGATGCGGTAAATCGCGGCTTGCCATCCGGGTGGCCAGAGAGTGCCTCGACGTGTATCCGGACGGGGTCTGGTTTGTAGCGCTGGCTCAACTCGACGACCCCGATTTGGTTTCGAGTACCCTGGCTGCCGTACTACAGGTACAGCCGGTAAAGGATAAGCCGATTGAGGAGACCGTTGTTGAACGAATCAAGGAAAAAAAGATATTGGTCGTCATGGACAACTGTGAGCATCTCATAGACGAGTGCGCCCGGATTCTTAATTTATTGGTCACCGGGACGGAGATTCCTCATTTTCTGGCCACCAGCCGGGAAACCATCAACATCTCAGGAGAGTCGGTATTCCACATACCCCCCCTTTCTGTTCCTGATGAGGATAGCAGCATCGACGAAATCAAGCAATTTGATTCAGTCCAACTGTTTCGAGACCGAGTGTTGTTGAACAAACCTGATTTTGAACTGGATGAAATCAACAGCCCGGCCATCTCCTCCATCTGTCAAAAATTGGACGGGATACCGCTGGCTCTTGAAATGGCGGCCTCACGGGTCAAGATGATGGACCCCGCAGCAATCCTGGCCCGGTTGTCCGATCAACTCAGCATTCTCTCCACCGGGGAACGAAGCGCTCCTTCCCGTCAGAAGACCGTGCGGGCCACCATCGATTGGAGCTACGACCTGCTCCCTGAAGACGAAAAGGCCTTATTTGAACGCCTGGCCGTTTTTTCCGGAGACTTCGATCTGGAGGATGCCGAAAACGTTTGCGGTTACGCCCCACTTCCTGCGTCCCAGGTGCTGGATCTCTTAACTCATTTAGTGGACAAGTCCCTGGTCATGACGGTTGAAGGAGATAGGAGTGTCCGATACAGCCTGTTGGAAACCATGCAGCAGTATGGAGTAGAAAAGGTTTCCGGTAAAGGTGAGCTGGATGCCTTGCAGGAACGCTATTGCAATTATTACCTGGATACGGCTGGTGTGGCCTTTGAGGAGAGGACAAGAAATAGCGCGAAATGGCTCGGTTGGTTTATACTCGAACTTAATAATCTCCAGGGGGCGCTCAAAATTCTTCAAAGTGAGCCTGAAAAACGGTTGAAATTAGCCAGCCGTCTGGCTGAATTTTTTTATATACTGACTATGGTTGGGGTTGGCCGCCAGATCTTAACGACTGCGTTGGAGACGGCGGCTCAACGGAATGTGGATCGAGCTCGCCTCCTCTGTCCGTTAGGTTGGATGGAATTATTTCTTATGAATTCGGAGTTGGGCTATCAAAAAATAAAAGATGGATTCGAAATAGTCCAGGAGCTGGGAGACAAACAAGCGAAATTGGATACATATATGTATTATGGAGCGGCCAAAATGTTGCATAAGGATTGGGACGATGCTATTAAGATACATGAAGAGGGCCTGCACATAGCTCGAGACAACCAGGATCCCTGGATGGAACTCCGGTACAAAGTTTGGATGTCATTGCTCGCAACCCACCAGCTTAAACCTGAACTTATTGAAGCTGAAGCAGAGGGTAATCTTGAAGAAGCGATAAGATTAGGAAATAATTTTGACATAGTTCTGGCCCGTCATGTATACGCTGATATACCGTTAATAAAAGGAGATTACGAACTTGCAGAGAAGCGCTATATGGAAGCAGCAAAGAGTGCTCTGGAATTAGGTGCTGCACTCCAGGCTGACGTTGAATTGCAAGGGATGGCAATGTCATTGGCCGGACAAGGAAGACATGAAAAGGGATTGCGGTTGTTTGGCGCGACTATGGCGAAATTTGAAGAAATCGGAGCTGAATTGTTCCTAATTGATTTCTGGATGACTCTTATAAACCGAACGCTGGGGAAATCGATGGAAATCCTGGGACTGGAGAAATCGCAAAGTCTGGACCTGGAAGGCAGGCAAATGGGCTTTGAACAGGCACTTGAATACGCCTTTGGTGTAGATAAGGATTAGGTCGTTGGATAGCCCCGAGTTTGGTCGTGTATCGGTTTAGAGCCTTTCGGACCCTTAAGGCTAAAAACCAAGAAGCATATTTTGCGTTTTCAAGGTTCTGCTGACACCTCAACTGAAGCGTACTGCCGATGCCTCTAAGCGGGGCAGCGTTGGTCACCATAGGTCAAATTCCAGCCCCGTTTTCCTGCCTCATTTATTATTTCACGACGAGAAGTACATGATCTGAAAATCCATTGATGTGTAAAACAAAGGCCCCACCGATCTGTCAACCGGGGACCTCCAGCAGTGTGGTGGCACTCCAGGCATATGATATTCCAACCGGTTGAAAATAGACGATCCTCAACGGCTCCCAGCCCGAAGGCCGCAAGTTCGAGCCGAAGCGCCGACAGTCTCGGTGCGGAGACCTATGGAGCGTAGCGACATAAATCTTGCCCCCGCTACGCTTCAAGCGCCCGGTTATTCCGGGCGTTTTTGCTACGCGGGGCAGGCCCCGCTACATGAATATGTCGTAAACTTCTCAATGTCATCCTCCGTTTATGTTCTCAAGTCTAACGAGGGTTACATCTATGTTAGTATTACTGACAATCTCGAGCGCCGTTTGAAGGAGCATAACTCGGGTCAGTCGAGATACACCAAGAAGGGCACGGGTTGGAAAGTGATCTATCAGGAGGAACGTCCCTCCAGGGTGGCAGCGCGCAGCCGGGAGAAGTACTTTAAATCCCATGCTGGTAAGGAATGGCTGATGAGGAGAGACATGCTCTGAGGGCTTGCCCGGAGTAACGCAGTGTAGCCGGGTTTTTTGTCCCGAAACATCGGGATCGTTGAGTGTCGTCCAGGGGGCCTCAAATGGCCCCACCTGGATAAGGGAGGAAGCGCGCGTGCTGCTCAACATCGGCTGCCCGCCATGCGCACCTCCTTGACTCAATCGGTGTTGTTTAATAATATCCCGTTCGCTATAGTTGATGAACATGCTTACCCGGAGGTGTATATGGCACTCGAACGCGAAAGCTACGCGGCCCGTCTGGAGGTGGATTACCCTGAACGGCTGGACCGCCTGACGACGTTCTTCCGTCTGATCTGGATCATTCCAATTGCGGTCATTTCCAGTCTATTGATGTCTGGCGACTCGCGCAGCATGGGGAACGGGGCTGGAGAGCTCGCACGCAGTGCCGGCGGTATCGGGATCGGACTGGCTGTAGCCACAGCGCTCATGATCGTATTCCGGACACGGTATCCGCGGTGGTGGTTTGATTTCGCTGTCGAGTTGGCCCGCTTCCAGAGCCGGATTGCCGCCTATCTGGCGCTGCTCACCGACCAGTACCCTTCGACGGTCGAAGAGCAGGCAGTCCACCTGGAGATCGACTACCCGGACGTGGAACGCGACCTGAATCGGTGGTTGCCAATGGTCAAATGGTTCCTGGCGATCCCGCACTACATTGTTCTGCTAATTCTGCTGCCGCTATCTGTGCTTGCCATCGTCTTCACCTGGTTCGCGATACTCCTCACCGGCCGATACCCGAGAGTGCTGTTCGACTTCGTCGTGGGAGTAGGCAGGTGGAGCCTGCGCGTCGTGGCGTACGCCTTCCTGCTCGTCACAGACCAATACCCGCCGTTCAGCCTGAGCTAAGCAGGGCCTCAGGCTGGAATTGACGGACGGGCTGTTAACGATCATTCATAGTTGGTAAAGATGGCAGAACCGGCCGTGCTGCGTGGTTTCCGGGGCTATCTGGGCACGTTTCGCTTCAGTTTGAGGGCTTTCCAGCTGGTCTGGACCACCAGTCCAAGACTGACGCTCCTGCTTGCATTTTTGACCTTGATCGCGGGTCTGTTTCCGGCGGCGATTGCCTTTGTGGGCAAGCTCATTGTTGACGGCGTGGTTGCGGCATCACAGAGCGGCCTGGCCGCCGACCGCTGGCAGGCGTTGACGTTTGTTGGATGGGAAGCAGGTTTGGTTGTCCTATTGGCGGGCGTCCAGAAGGGGATTCAGGTTTCCCAGTCATTGCTGCGAGTCCAGCTGGCCCAGCAGGTCAATGAGATGATTCTGGAGAAGGCCCTGACCCTCGAACTGCGGCACTTCGAAGATTCCGAATTCTATGACGGCCTCACCCGCGCCCGGCGTGAGGCATCGCGGAGGCCAATGAGCTTGATCCAGGGCACCTTCGGTTTAGCCCAGAACGCCATTACGCTACTCACCTACGGCGGGCTGCTGCTCCAGTTCTCTCCCTGGGCTGTATTGTTTCTGGTGTTGGGAGCCGTGCCGGCTTTCGTGGTGGAGGCCCGATTCTCAAGCGAAGCATTTCGCCTGTTCAGCTGGCGTGTCCCGGAAACCCGCCAACAGTATTATCTGGAAACGGCCATCGCCCGCGAGGACTATGTCAAGGAGACCATGCTGTTTCAGACCGGACGCCTGTTCCTTCGACGCTACCAGGACATCTTCCAACGGCTATTCAAACAGGATCGCAGTTTGACCCTCAGACGCGGTTTCTGGGGCTATACCCTGGGACTGCTGAGCACCGCGGCGTTCTATGGCGCCTACGGCTGGATCGCCTGGGAGACCATTGCCGGGCAGATCACGCTGGGCGATATGACCATGTACTTGCTTGTTTTCAAGCAAGGTCAAAGCGCGGTGGCAGCCAGCCTCAGCTCCATTGGGGGTCTGTACGAAGACAATCTTTACCTCTCAACCCTGTACGAATACCTTGAGCAGGAGGTGACCATCCCGAACGGGAAAGCCATATACGGCCCCAGCCCTGGTGACGGATTGCGTTTTGAGGATATAAGCTTCACCTACCCCGGCGCCGACAAGCCTGCCCTGCAAAAGGTATCGCTGCACCTCAAGCCCGGTCAGAAGCTGGCCCTGGTAGGGGAGAACGGATCAGGAAAGACCACTTTGATCAAGCTGCTGACCCGTTTGTATGAGCCCTCCGTGGGCAGGATTCTATGGGATGGGCTTGACCTGCAGGAGTGGGATATTGAGGCTTTGCGTAAGCGCATAGGGGTCATCTTCCAGGATTTCATCCGTTATCAGTTCACGATTGGAGAGAACATCGGCATCGGCGATGTCGAGCATATTGAAGATGAGGTTCGCTGGAAAACAGCCGCTGTAAAGGGTATGGCCCACCCGTTTATTGAGCCCATGGAACAGGGATATCAGACCCAGCTGGGGCGCTGGTTTAAGGATGGGCGCGAGCTTTCCATGGGAGAATGGCAGAAAATTGCCCTCTCCCGGGCATTTATGCGAGCCGATGCCGACTTACTGGTGCTTGATGAGCCTACGTCGACGATGGACGCCGCGGCCGAATCCCAGATATTCGATCGCTTCCGCCAACTGACCGAAACCCAGATGGCAATCCTGATCTCCCATCGGTTTTCGACGGTGCGGATGGCCGATTACATCGTCGTGCTGCACGAAGGCCGGATTATAGAGCAGGGCACACACGATGAACTTGTCCAGGATGACGGCCAGTATGCCCGCCTTTTCAATCTGCAGGCTAAGGGATATCGGTGAACGGTCGTTGGCTGGCATCGGCTTGACCTGCTCCGCAGACATTGTGCCGGTTCTCTCGCAAGGATCTGAATCGCTGCGCGAACCCGACCGTGCCGACAGGCGCCGGGCCTATCCAAGCGAGAGCAAACCCGCCGTCCAGCCCGAGCTGAGCAGGGCCTCAGATTTGAATTGACGGACGGGCTATCGCGCGGCGCCGGGCGCGGCAGCTGATCGCCAGACCGTGAGGTTAATACGTTTATGACCTTTACTTGAGGTAGACATAAAATTTAGCCCGCGATGGTTAATTGTACGGCGGCAGCGTCATGTGGACCCTTCGTGCCCGTTGCGTTAAAACACTCCACAAGTTGATCACGACGCATGGCGGAGGAGAACGCCGGGAACCGTTGGGCTACAGAAGTTTTTTGGTCCCGAAACTTCGGGATCGTTGAGTGACGTTCGGGGGGGGTCCAAGATGGCCCCGCGGGAGTGAACAGATGAGGCAAAGTTTCGTTTCGGTGAGTGGTCAGATAAGATTTGGCAACGAACTATGTGTCTTTTAGCTTGAGACCCAAGTAGATCACATTACTCTGAAGACATACAGGCATGGAGCAGTGCAATGGTAACCATAGCAAGAACGACTGAAAACGAGATCTCCCCCGATTTCCCTTATGAATCTAGATTTATTGATATTAAGGGAAGTAAAATGCACTACATAGATGAGGGTGAGGGTGATCCCATTCTTTTCTTGCATGGAAATCCAACTTCATCTTATCTGTGGAGAAATATCATACCATACCTATCGGGTGGAGCAAGATGCATTGCTCCCGATTTGATTGGAATGGGAAAATCAGATAGGCCGGACTTAGCATACGGTTTTTATGATACCTATGCGTACCTGGACGCTTTCATCGGAGAGTTAGGCCTCAAAAATATTACTTTGGTCGTTCATGACTGGGGTTCAGGGTTAGGATTTCACTACGCGAATCTACATCGTGAAAACATCAAGGCAATTGCATTCATGGAAGCTATGTATGATTGGCCTAAATGGAGCAATCTGCCTCTACCATTGAGAATATCATTTAAAATGATGAGGACGCCATTCTTCAGTTGGTTAATGATTAATGTTGCCAATCTGTTCGTTAATCAAATGTTGCCAAAAATGATAGTAAGAAAACTTTCCAAGGAGGAATTGGAGGTATATGCGCGTCCTTATCCAACCATCGGCAGTAGAAAACCGATTAGAGCGTGGCCCAAGGATGTTCCAATGGATGGTAAACCAGAGGATATTGGTAAAATCTTAAAATCTTATCAGGACTGGCTAAAAGTTACTGAGATACCGAAACTTTGTTTATATGCCACGCCAGGCTTAATAATCAATAAAGATGCTGTAGAATGGATAAGGAATAATTTTCCAAACACAAAAATGGTTAATGTTGGGGAAGGGTTACATTATATTCAGGAAGACCACCCACACAAAATTGGCGCCGAATTGGCTGAATGGTATAACGATATCTAAGAGTTCAATATTTTATTGGGACGGAGACCCATTGAACGAAGTGAAATGAATCCTAACCCTGCTACTCGTCGATAGCTCTCGGTGCCCTTACGGGACCGAGGGCTTTTTGTCCCGAAGCTTCGGGATCGTTGAATGACGTTTAGTGTCGTTGAGTGATGTTCTGGCGGGCCCAAAATGGCCCTGTTTGCGTTTGGCCGTTTATCCAAAGTTTTAGAAGCGTAAGTGAACGATATTAGATTTGCCCAAGGCAATACGGCCGGCCCATTAAAACAGCTCAGATCGGAACCCGTGAAAGCGATTGTATATACAAAATACGGATCACCTGATGTTCTGCAGCTCAGGGAGGTAGCTAAACCTGACCCCAAGGACAATGAAGTACTGATAAAAGTTCATGCGGCATCCGTAAACTCATGGGATTGGGATCTCCTGAGAGGTACGCCGTTCTTGGTCCGCCTGGTGAGCTTCGGGCTTCTAAAACCAAAATACGAGACACCCGGCGCCGACATTTCCGGGCGAGTTGAAGCGGTTGGCAGGAACGCAAAGCAGTTTCAGCCAGGTGATGAGGTATTCGGGGACCTATCCGGCTCGGGTTGGGGCGGATTTGCCGAATATGTATGTGCTCCTGAAAATTTATTGGCGCTGAAACCGTCCGGGATCACATTCGAGGAAGCGGCGGCCGTCCCTCAAGCGGCTCTCCTCGCCCTGCAGGGTCTTCGCGATAAAGGACAGATTCAGCCAGGACAGAAGGTTTTAATTAACGGCGCGGGCGGAGGCGTGGGTACGTTCGCGGTGCAGATTGCCAAGTCGTACGGGGCTGAAGTGACTGGCGTGGACAGCATGGGTAAATTGGAGATGCTGCGCTCGATTGGTGCGGACCATGTCATCGATTACACCCAGGAAGATTTCACCCAAAATGGGCAGCGTTATGACCTGATACTTGATGTTATGGCACATCATTCGATGTTCGACTACAAGCGTGCGTTAAGTCCCAGAGGAATCTATGTCATGGTCGGAGGCGCCACGGCCCAAATTTTCCAAGTTTTGCTCCTGGGACCATGGTTTTCATTAACCGGGAGTAAGAAATTGGGTGCCCTTGCCCTGAAACCAAACCCCAGCGATCTGGAATTGATGATGGAGTATATTGAGGCCGGCAAAGTCGTACCCGTTATAGATCGGCGTTACCGGTTAAGTGAGGTTGCCGAAGCTTTCCGGTACTTTGGAGAAGGGCACGCCCAAGGAAAAGTCGTCATCACTATGGATCATAATGACAAAACCTAATAAAGTAGGAGAAATTAAAATGACTGACCGCACGACCGAAACATCGCCACAGGTTTTGGCAAAAATTGCAGGGTTCCTGTATTTAAGTTTGATTCCACTGGGTGTCTTCGGCATTTTATATGTCCCTTCTACCCTAATCGTGGCCGGCGATGCCGCAGCAACAGCCAATAATATCAGGGCCTCTGAGTTGCTCTTCCGTGGCGGTATTGTGAGCAGTCTACTCACCCAGATTATTTTTATTTTATTGGTTTTATATTTGTATCAGCTTCTCAAACCGGTTAACAAAAACAACGCTTTGCTTATGGTTGCGTTCGTCCTGATTGGTGTCCCTATCGCGATGCTCAATGAGATTAACCAATTTGCTACCCTGCTGCTACTGAGCGGCGCTGACTACTTGACGGCCTTCGATCCGGATCAGTTGCAGACTCAAGTGCTGCTATTTCTCAATTTGCACAGACATGGCATTTTCATCGCCCAGATATTTTGGGGCCTTTGGCTTTTTCCCTTGGGCTATTTAATTTTCAAGTCGGGATTCCTTCCTGGAATTTTGGGCGTCTTGTTAATGATTGGATGTTTTGGCTATGTGATCGATTCTGCAACATTTTTCCTTTTTCCTGACTTCAGTGTGAATATTAGCCAGTATACGTTTATTGGGGAATTGCTGCTTCCCCTGTGGCTTGTGATTAAAGGTGTCGACATCGAGGTGTGGGAGAAAAGCGCCCTTGCATCCGCCTGATATTACCCCTGCCGAAGGGATAGGGTTTTCGTCCTCGAGCCACTCCCCGGCGCAGATTTTGGCCTGTGAGATCGTGTAGCAACCGGGGCGCTGCGACTGCTTTTCAAGCGGGCCACGGAAATGTGGAAAAGCACCGGGAAACACGGCCGCCCGCCCGATTTGGGCGGACAAATCGAGGTCGATTAAATGATTCGGACAGTTCCAATCACTGGCGCCGGTCAATTGAAGGATGCATAAACCGATGAGAAGAAGTTATTATATCGTCGCCCTCATATTTCTGATCTTCTTTGTAATCTCTTTCCTGACCAATATTATCGGGCCCCTCGTTCCGGCCATCATTGAAGATTTTGACCTGAATCTCACCCTTGTGGCTCTGCTTCCTTTTGCGTTTTTTATTGCCTACGGTGTCATGTCGATCCCGGCGGGAATCCTGATAGAAAAATATCAGGAGAAACCGGTTATGGTGGCAGCGTTTATGGTGGCATTTAGCGGTTCGCTCCTGCTGGCCTTATTCCCCAATTACCTGTCGGCGGTATTTTCCCTTTTTCTCATTGGCAGCGGTATGGCCATGCTCCAGGTTGCCATAAACCCCCTGCTGAGGGAAGCCGGAGGCGAGGAACATTTTGCGTTTAATGCGACTGTGGCACAGCTGATTTTTGGCCTGGCATCGTTTCTCAGCCCGCTGGTGTATACCTATCTGGTGCTGAATCTGCAGACCGTCACAACGGATTCCAATGCCCTGATTTCCATATTATCGCGCATCGTGCCTGAAAATCTGCATTGGATATCACTTTACTGGCTCTTTGCCGTGATCTCCATCTTGATGGTTTTCGTGGTCCTGGGCTCGAAGATTCCAGAGGTCGAGCGCAAAGAGGATGAGAGAGTAGGCGCCTGGGAGACTCATCTGGAACTGTTGAAAAATCCTGTCGTCATTCTGTTTTTCATGGGCATCTTCACCTATGTGGGCACGGAGCAAGGCATTGCAAACTGGATATCCGTATTCCTGAACAAGTACCACGGCTATGACCCGCTGACCACCGGGGCGCGGACAGTCTCATGGTTCTGGGGGCTGATGACCGCCGGTGGCGTACTGGGCATGATCATGCTGAAACTCATCGACAGTAAAGTCGTGCTGGTAGCCTTTACCGCTCTCGCCATGGCCAGCCTGTCAGCGGCCTTGTATATGTCCGGTCCGGTCGCGCTTATTGCATTCCCGCTCACCGGATTCTTCGCCTCTGTGATGTACCCGATTATTTTCTCGCTGGCCCTTAATTCCGTGAAGGAGCACCACGGCAGTTTCTCGGGAATCCTTGTTACTGCCATCGCCGGCGGCGCAATTGTGCCCTTGATCGTCGGTGGTCTTGGAGATTTGTTCGGTCTTCGCGCCGGTATGCTGTTCCTTTTCATCCCGCTGGGCTATATCTTCTCCATCGGCATCTGGGCAGAGCCGCTTATCAAGAACGAGATCATTGATCTGGCCAGGAAAAGTTCCACCGGGGTGGCATAGTTCCGGCGGGAACAGGTAGCAGCATATATTGGTGAGATGAAATGGAGTGCGCATCGGAAATTTCATAGGTATTGATCTGGGGGGCACTCACGTGCGAGCGGGTCTTGTGCGTGCCGGGGAACTCAGTGAGATTGCCACAACCCGGATTCAGGCCGATGGCTCTGTCGAGCAGGTATTGCGCCAAATCCATGATCTGATTGAAGGCATGGATATCAGCGGGATTGATGCCATTGGTGTCGGCGTGCCGAGCGTGGTTGATGTTGAAAAAGGCATCGTTTATGATGTCCAGAATATTCCTTCCTGGAAAGAAATACACCTGAAGTCGATATTTGAGGGGAAATATTCCGTTCCCGTGTACGTGAACAATGATGCCAACTGCTTCGCCCTGGGCGAGAAATATTTCGGCAAGGGACAGGGTTACCAGTCGATCATCGGTCTGATCATTGGAACGGGATTCGGCGCGGGAGTCATCGTGAATGATCAGTTATATTCCGGGGCGAACTGCGGGGCGGGTGAATTCGGCATGATGCCATATCTCGATAGTATCTATGAACATTATTGTGGCGGGCAGTACTTTACCCTGCATAAAGGCCAAAGCGGTGAGCAGCTGTTCAGGCAGGCCCTTGACGGGGATAAGGATGCTCTGCGCATATTTACCGAATATGGCGAGCACCTGGGCAATGGAATAAAGGCCATTTTATATGCCTATGATCCTGAAATTATCATACTTGGCGGCTCGGTCAGAAAGGCATTCGAGCTCTTTGAAAGATCTATGTGGGACTCTATTGCTTCATTCGCCTATCCGCGATCCATTAAGCATCTGAAAATCGAAGTGTCCGAACTCGACAACATTGCCATATTGGGGGCGGCGGCATTGTGCTATGGGCACGACAAATATTGACCATCCTCACTTTGCAGCATCATTTCGGTCGCCATAAATCCTGCCATCAGTAACTGAGAGGGCGTTATAAAAGAAATGCTGAATCCACTGCGCCCAACGTATCATCACGGCCGGGCATCGCCGGGGAAGTCTCCAGCCAGGGAGTCCCAGCGCAACCGCCTGTGAAGTTGACATGCCCTGCTGCCTGTGCTGGCCGCGGTTTCCCTTGAGACAGGTCTGCCCCCACTGATGTTAATGGCGCCTGCCACCTTATCGGCTCCATGCGCTTTTAGGATGCCCACTGCCACACCGCCGAACACCGTCGTTTTTGGTGCTGACCGCTGGCGATCTGTTCAGATGGCACGAGCCGGATTATTCCTGAATATCATTCGAGTGTGGGTCGTTACAGCAGCAGTTTTCCTGTTTGGCGGTATCCTTATCCACTAGATTCGGTTGTCGAATGGCTATTTATTATGCCACCTGGTAAGGGACGCTGATAACAGGACGCTACCTGGGATATCATTTCCGGGCAGAATTAAATTCGGGAAACCATCATGCGGGAGGATTACCGTGGAAGTCATCATAAAAGCAGATTATGAGCAAATGAGCGCAGAGGCGGCCGCCAAGATTGCGGATCTGGTGTACCATCAACCCAACGCGGTGCTGGGCCTGGCCACGGGCAGCACTCCCTTGGGTCTCTACCGGGAGCTGATCCGGCTCCATCGGGAAGACGGTCTCGATTTTTCAAAAGTGATCACATTCAACTTGGATGAATATGTTGGGTTGCCCGCTTCGCACGAGCAGAGCTACAATTATTTCATGAGGGACAAGCTCTTCAACCATATCAATGTGAATCCCAGCAATCTCCACATCCCAAACGGGATGGCCAGCGATATAGATGCCTATTGCCTGTGGTACGAAGAGGAGATCAAGGCCTACGGCGGGATTGACATACAGATCCTGGGGATTGGGAGTAACGGGCACATCGCATTCAACGAACCGGCCTCATCCCTGGGTTCACGCACCCGGTTAAAGACCCTGACCAAACAGACCATAGACGGTAACGCCCGCTTCTTTGACGACCTCACTGAGGTTCCGCGATATGCCATCACGATGGGGGTCGGCACGATTATGGAGGCGAAAACCTGCATTCTACTGGCAAGTGGCAAGGGCAAAGCTGACACGGTAGCCAAAGCCATAGAGGGTCCCGTCACTTCACTCATCACCGCTTCGGCCCTGCAGCTGCACCCGGATGCAATATTCATTCTCGATGAGGAGGCTGCCTCCTCGCTGCAGCTATACGACTATTATCACTGGATTTATGATAACAAGCCGGACTGACGTAAAGTGATGCGGATCAAGATGCAGTGTGCCTGACCCTGCCAGGAGGTGATCAATATTGAGCCCGCCCCGCCAACTGTTGCTGCTGCTGTCAACAGATTATGTCGGGGTCTCGGCGCAAGGGCGGAAGAAACTCCCGGATATACTTCCGCTATCCCCCCGCGCTCTCTGCACTATTGGCCGCCCAGGACTCTAATCTTTCCCGCCTTCTGCAATGGAAGGCAATGCCCTGTCAGGGACTATACGAAACCCACTGCATGTCTGAGAGGCTTCATACTGGATCAGTTGCCCTTAAGCCTCATCAGATTCCGGACGACTCCAATGGTGCCCCCGATACTCATGAACAGGGCGGCAAGTTTAAGATTGGCGCTATTTAGCTCCAAACCCGCCAGGTACAGCGCGATTCCGGCCATGACATAAGCGACAAACCGGAACAGCCTTAATGCGCTGAATTCATTGATGTCTTTTATCATTCTTCCTCCATGTGATGCTTGAACGGTGCTTCTGCCGGGTATGGCGTCCCCATCCTTTTGGGGGATTCGATACGCCGGCGCCGTTATCTAATGTGACCAGGCTACAGCCGTAGTAGCGTGATGCGATGATACCTTGTCTCTCTCGCGGGACATGCTGACGGCCGCGCCAAAGCAGTCTATGAGCCGGCCTGGATTCGAGGGGATATATCATATGCGGGCGATCAACCCGCCCGTCACCCCTGCATGATTACATCAGTTTATCGACGAGCGCTTGCCCCTGCTTCGGCGATATGCCCAGGGGCCGGAGCGCCAGCGGACCACCTTTCCTGAGCACCGGCTCCGTCTCGTGCAGGGCTGGACGATCGCGGTTCTCAAAAAACAGACCGATGGGAATCTCTTCGTCACTCCATGTAAAGGCTTTTTCCAGGGCCTGTCGCCAATCGCTGGGGTCATGGCCATTGTCTTCCAGCTTTTTCACGCGCTCCTTGAAGAAGGGATAGGTCTGGTCCTTGTTGTAAGTCACGCAGGGGCTGAACACATCGAGCAGGCTGAATCCGTTGTGCTCCATGCCCGCCTTCATGAGCTGGCCCAGCTGTTTCGGCTCGCCGCTGAAGCCGCGGCCAACCCAGGTCGCGCCGCCGCTGATGGCCATGGCCAGGGGGTTCAGGGGCATGTCCAAGTTGCCCTCGGGATTGCTCTTGGTCTGCATCCCGATCAGGCTGGTGGGCGAAGTCTGGCCGGTGGTCAGGCCGTAGATCTCATTGTTCATAACGATGTAGAGCAGGTTCACATTGCGCCGCATGGCATGGATCAGATGACCCACGCCGATGCCATAGCCGTCGCCGTCCCCGCCGGTGACGACAACCGTGAGATCGTGATTGGCCAGCTGCAGGCCGGTGGCGACGGGAATAGACCTTCCGTGGAGAGTATGCATGCCGTAGGTGTGGATGAATCCCGGCAGGTTGGAGGAACATCCGATGCCGCTGACGGTGATAACCTCATGGGGGGCCTTGCCGAGCTCGGCCAGGGTTTTTTTCAGGCTGTTCAGGACGCCGAAATCACCACAGCCGGGACACCAGTCCGGGTCCACTGGACCCTGAAAGTCCTTGGCCGTTATAGTGGGACGTTCCGCCGTTGTCACTGCTGCCATTGCATGCCTCCTTAGACCATAATTTCGTGAGTGGGTACATAGAGCGTTGATTCACCCTTAAGCAGTTCCTTGACCCCGTCTACCACGTGGTGGGGCTGCAACGGCTCGCCGTCATACTTGCGGATGTGGCCATCGGCCATAAAGCTGGTCTCAGAACGCAGGTAACGGGCAAACTGGCCCGAGTAGTTGTTCTCAATGATGAACACCTTCTTGCTCTTGGAGAGGATCGCCATGATTTCCTCATCGTGGAGCGGCACCATCCATTTGATTTGCAGGTGATTGGCGGCCACCCCGTCGGCCTCCAGCAGGGCCCGCGCCTCCCGAAGAACGCCCTTGGTGGAACCCCAGCCCAGAAGCGTCAGACCCGCGTCCGGCGATCCTTCCAGCTGCGGAGCGGGAATCATGGCCTTGGCCGACGCCATTTTTCGACCGCGCTTCTCCACCATGGCCTGCCGTTTGAGTGGGTTGGTAAACTCATCACTGATCAGAATGCTGTTCTCGTCCTGCTCATCGCTGGCCGCCACGTGGATGTACCCATCAAGACCGGGAATGGCCCGTGGTGAAATCCCGTTATCGGTGATCTTGTATCGAAGATAGGGACCATCGCCATTGGAGCCGTTCGACGTGGTGATCAGCTCCCCGCGGTCAATCTTCTGATCCCATTTAAACACGCCGGGGTCAACAGTGCCGGTGCCTTCAGAGATCAACAGGTCGGTCAAGACCATGGCCGGGCACTGGAGTTTGTCCGCCACGTTGAATATCTCCGGAATGGTGGTAAAGCAGTCGGCGATGTCGGTCGGGGCCACAATGATGCGCGGGAAGTCGCCCTGTGAGGCGCCCAGCATCTGCCAGAGGTCGCCCTGCTCCGTCTTGGTGGGGACACCGGTCGACGGGCCGGCCCGCTGTACGTTTATCACCACTATCGGCGTTTCGGTCATGGCTGCAAAGCCGATCCCTTCCGTCATGAGGGCAAACCCGCCGCCCGAAGTAGCGCACATGGCGCGGACCCCGGCATGGGCGGCGCCAATAGCCATCGTGATCACCCCGATTTCATCCTCAACCTGGCGCACCACAATACCCAGGTCGGGACCGTTGCGGGCCATCCAGTGCAGCACCCCGGTGGCCGGGCTCATGGGGTAGGCGCAGTAGAACTTGACCCCGGCGGCGGCGCCGCCCATGGCCAGGGCGTCATTGCCACTTATCACCGGAAGGCCCGGCCGTTTGTCGGGAATCTCGCCGGCCAGTGGCGAGAAGTGCTCCCTGGCAAAGTCGAAACCGGCTTGCGCGGAGCCCAGGTTTTCCGCCACCACCTCGGGTCCTTTGCGGGAAAATTGCTTCTCGAGTGAATCGACCAGGGGATCGATATCAAAGCCGGCGAGATAAAGCGCTGCGCCGGTGGCAATCGTATTGGAGAGCCTTTTATTGGTTGGATTCTTGGCCAGATCCTTGACCGGCAAGCCGCACACTTGAACCCCGTCGGGCACATCTCCAGGTTTGATTTTATCCTCATCGAAAATGACGAAGCTCCCGGCCCGCAAGTTCACCAGGTGGCGGTCGATGGTATCCTGGTTAAGGCAGATCAGGATATCCACCGTATCCCCATGGGTGGTGACGGGATCGTCGCTGGTGCGGATGGTGAGATAGGTGTGCCCACCCCGAATGATCGACTGATAAGCATTGTAAGCGAGGACGTGCAGTCCACGACGGGCGAAAATCCAGGCGAGGATATTACCCACGGAGGCGATGCCCTGTCCGGCCGCACCGCCGATAGCAATTTTCAGATCAAACTGTGACATAATATCTCCTCCTGGTCACCATTACACACTGATCAGGTTGACACGAAATCCGCCGCTGTCCGCACAAGCATGCGCTCCTCGTGGGACGCCAGGCAGGACCAATGGCGGGTTGCCTGCAGGGCTTCACCCATTAAAAACTTCGCCGGTGCGGCGGCATCGAACTGCTCGCCTCGCATGGCAAAAAGCCAAACAATGATCTGAAATTTAATCAATATTGTTGGTGAAAGGGAAGCACTGCTGCCCGCCGCGCCTCACATTTCCAACCCCCTTCGACCTGGGCGTCCGGCGCGCCGACGCCAGTGGCCAGGCATTGCACATCGCCTAGGGTGCGCGGTGTCAGAACATGGCGGACCGCTCACATGTTTTTGCCAGGAGACACTTTTGCCATACCGTCAAAGCGCCCGGCCTCTGAGGGGTTAAACATCCGGCAGCATCCGGCCCTATATCATCGCTAAATTTGATGCCGGTGTTGATGTTGATGATTAAGGTGGACCTGGACTCAGCAGGAAATGAAACCCGAGACTACAGAGCGAATTGCCAATATGGGCCTCTTCGAATTGGTGGGGCATACCCCCATGGTTTCCATATTGATATTCTCGGGTGAACATCCCGCTGCCAAGGTATCGGCGAAGGCGGAATACTTGAATCCGGGGGGTTCCTTAAAAGACAGACCCGTCGCAAGGATGCTGCTGAATGCTCTCAAGCGGGGTGAGTTGGACGACGATAAAGTCATTCTGGACTCATCCTCGGGCAACGCCGGCATCGCTTATGCCATCTATGGCCAGGCGCTTGGGCGACAGGTCGAGCTGGTCATCCCTGGGAATGCCAGCAAAGAGCGGCTGATGCGCATCCGGGCACATGGGGCGAAAGTGATACTGACGGACCCGCTGGAGGGCTACGACGAGGCCCTGCGGGAAGTCCAGCGTCGATTCAAGGCGTCCCCTGAAAAGTATTATTTTGCCGACCAGTACGGAAATAAGGACAACTGGATGGCCCATTACGAGACAACGGCAGAGGAAATTGTGACGCAGTCGCCGGAACTGACGCACTTTGTAGGTGGCATCGGCACCGGCGGTTCCGTAACCGGTATTTCGCGAAGATTGAAGGAGCACAACCGGGATATTACAGTCGTCGTGGTCAAGCCCGAGCGCTTTCCGGGAATCGAGGGGTTGAAACCGTTGGGCGAGGCCGGCGATGTGGTCCCCGATATATTGGATGAATCGTCCATCGATGAAACCATGGAAATAAGTTCCGAAGCAGCCCGTACCATGTGTCACCGGTTGGCCAGGGGGGGATTTTTTGTCGGGCAGTCATCGGGAGCATACATGGCGGCGGTTGAGCAGATTTTGCGGAGAGATGCCGCGGCCAATATCGTGACACTGCTTAATGACACGGGGGAGCGCTACATCAGCACCTCTCTGTGGGAGGAGTAGACGGTTTCTCGAGCGTTAACATTTAACGGCGACGCCGTGGCCTTGGCGAATGAGTCAGCCCTGTCCGCCTACCCGGAAGAGTGCTGCGGCTTTTTGTACGGCCGTGATAGGGGTGATAATGTGAGAGTCGAGGCGGCCAGAGCCGTCGAGAATCGGCAGCGGGAAAAGCGCACCCACCATTATTTTATCACGCCTGAGCAGTACCTGGAGGGCGAAGAATTTGCTGAGCGTTCCGGTGCCACATTGGTGGGCATATACCATTCTCACCCGGACCATCCCGCGATCCCGTCAAAACACGATTTGGAGGGTGCTTTGCCCGGCTTTGTATACCTAATTTTGAGTATCCGGCAGGGCGCCACAGCGGAACAGAAGTGGTGGGAACTTTCCCCGGACCGGAGCATGTTCTCAGAGATGATACCCAGCATGGTCGAACCAAATCAGAATAGTTTATGAAAGTGAAAGTTAGAATCCCCTCTCCTCTCCGTCGATTTACCGCCGAGCAGGCATGGGTGTCGGTTTCAGCCCAAACTGTGGGAGAAGCGGTGGCCGCGGTCGCTGAGCAATTTGAGGAAATGGCTCAGCATCTTTTCGATTCAGACGGCAACCTGCGCGGCTTTATAAATATTTATGTAGGCGGAGAGGATGTCCGGCAGCGGGGGGGGCTGGAGGCTCCACTCAGCGAAAACGATGAGATCATGATTATTCCAGCCATTGCCGGAGGAACGGCGAGTGAGATCACCTTTGATCGGGAAGAATACATCAGATATAGCCGGCATTTTTCTCTGCCGGAAATCGGGTTGGAGGGTCAGCGGCGGCTCAAGCAGGCATCCGTGCTGGTGGTGGGCATGGGCGGGCTGGGAAACCCCGTCGCCCTCTATCTGGCGGCTGCGGGCGTTGGCCATATCGGTTTGGTGGATTTTGATGTGGTGGACCTGTCCAACCTCCAACGGCAGATTTTATACTCACTGAAGGATGTCGGCGAACCAAAGCTCAAAGCCGCAAAAGAGCGGCTTGAAAATCTCAACCACAAGGTAGAGGTCACCCCCCATGAGGAGGCCCTCACATCGGCCAATGCCAGTCGAATATTTACCGACTATGACATCATTGTTGACGGCACCGACAATTTCCCCACCCGCTACCTGGTGAACGATGTCTCTGTTTTCCAGGGCAAGCCCAACGTGTACGGCTCGATTTTCCGGTTCGACGGGCAAGTATCCGTCTTTTATGCCAAAGAGGGCCCCTGCTATCGCTGCCTGTACGCGGATCCGCCACCTCCCGGACTTGTGCCCTCTTGTGCCGAAGGAGGAGTCTTGGGGGTTTTGCCCGGCATCATAGGTAGTTTGCAGGCAGTAGAGGCTATCAAACATATCACTGGCGCCGGGGAGACATTGGTCGGCCGCCTGCTGTTGTTTGACGCGCTGGCCATGAATTTCCATCAGGTCACTGTCATGAAGGACCCGGACTGCTCGGTATGCGGGGAGCATCCCACGATCACCGAACCCATCGATTATGAAGGATTCTGCGGTGTCTCCGGAATAGGGGAGGCAGTGACCGTGCCGGAAATGAGCGTGCAGGAACTCAGTGACAAACTAGAGAATCGAGCCGAAATCCTGATTCTGGACGTACGTGAGCCGTGGGAATGGGAAATTGTGCATATGGATAAGGCGCTCTTGATCCCGGTGAACGCCATCCCCTCCAGGCTCGCGGACATCGATCCCTCACGGGAAATTGTGGTTCACTGCCATACGGGGATCAGGGCCGCAACGGTGTCCGACTATCTCATCAAGCAGGGCTACACTCACGTGAAGAACTTGAGGGGCGGGATCAAGGCCTGGGCCGCGGAAGTAGACCCCAGCCTGATGCAATACTGATGGCCCACGACCTGACAGCAGGAGATCAGCAGACTCAATCATGACAGCGCCAGACCCAACCGGCAGCATTTCCACCGCGAGCATACTCCAGGATCGTATCACCACGGCCCTGGCGACCACCGTACTCGAAATTGAGGACGAGACCCACCTCCATGAGGATCACCTGCAGGGCCCCAAGCTGCGGGAAGCGCGCGGAGGCGGGCACTTTTCGGCAACGATTGTCTCAACTGAATTCGAAGGTCTGCCTTTGGTCCAGCGCCATCGCCTGGTCTATGCGGCCGTGGGGGACCTCATGGGAGGCAAGGTGCACGCGCTCTCGATGAAAACGCTCACGCCAGGGGAGTGGGAGCAGGCACAATTGTAGTCCAAAGGTGATGGCATCCTGATTCTCCCTGTTAGCCGGCCTCGTAGAGTGGCTTCTCTGAATACGCCATAGTCGGCCCATCCAGAGAAGTACTGCCCTAAAACAGCCGGAGCCACCTGGGGCGAGGGCTCGGACATGCATATATACGTGGAGTATAAGCTGACTATGAGAGGGTACCCAGTGAGGCAATTAGCAGTGTCCCCGACCGTAATCCCAATTGATCTGTGACCGGTTCGAAGGACACTTCACTTGAGGCATCGGATAATCCTTGGAAAAGCGGAGTTTATCTCTTAGGATTAGCCCCATAAGTCCAAGAGGGTCTGATCCGATGCAACCTGAGCATGGAAGGTCAATTGAGACGGTGTTTCACGTACTCGATTCTTCGACGATTGATCCTGTTAAGGGCGGATTCGGGGGCGTTTTTTCCTTTTTCCGAATTTTAACATGTCATTCCGTAGGCCGTCAATCGTGCTGAGAACCCTCGTTTTATTGCTCGTGATTGCCACGCCCCTGTTATCTCAAGACCTGCTGGTTGATTTTATGGACAGGGAATTCTCAGGCAGGCTGATTGAGATTACTTATACCCATATCTATTTTCGAATACAAAGCGAAACTGATACGGTTCAATATGATTTTTGGGAAGTGAAGCGAGTGACATTTGCAGGTGGGCAGTTGGCATTCGAGGACGGTAGAACATATGTGGCAAATCCTACGTTGCCGGCGGAGCCTCAGCCAATGGCGGCAGGACCTGAAGTGGGATGGCCGTCGCCGCAACCGGCCTTTGTCCCGGAGACCGGCCTGCCCCTGGACCAAACTGCCGACCACCCTCAGCCAACCAGCATCCCCGCTGAACCAGATGCCGGGGATCCTGCGGAGCTGCGGCAACTGGCCGGCGAAGCGTCCAAGCCTGTTCAAGTCCTTGCCCGAAAGCCGTTTCCGGTTCAAATCATAAGTGAACGCCCTATTGGCAAGGATGGATTGAGTATGGCCCTGGCATACCATTTTCCTAAAGGCATAGAGATAAGGGGATATCGTGGTATATATGAATCTTTCTATCTGTATCCCACACTAACGCTGGGGATTGTAAGCTGGTCGACCGATTATAGAGAATATGGGGAAAAGTATTATTTTAATAGTTATGAAGCCTTGTTTGGAATCATCGAAGGACACATACGATGGGAGCTGAAGTATCTACGGCCATCTGTCTTCCTGGGTGTCGGCTTAGGGGGTTATGGTGATTATTGGGCAGGAAGCACTTATCACCCTGGCGGTGGAAAAGGCCTGGTATTATCAGCAGGGGCGCAGCTTCATACCCGGCGCCTGATGGGTGGGCTACGCCTTTATCGCGCTCCCGGCATAGGCCAGTTCGTCACGGTTACCAATGTGGGCTATCAACCGAAAAACTATACGGAAGGATTGATCGTATTTGGCCTGGCAGCTATTGGCGCAGTTTATATCGGACTCTTACTAGCAGGTATCTACTACTGACGCAGAGAACCGGCACAGGCTTTCCCAGTCCCTCCAATATTTCCCAGTCCCGCCATTTCTAATAAAGGTGCATGCGCTCTCGATGAAGACGTTGACGCCAGGGGAGTGGGGGCAGGCTCAGCGGTAGCCCACGGTTGACGTCCGTGGATTCAAGTCTGCCGCGTGGTCCGCTCGACCCCGCGCCCGTACAATTTCAGAGCATGCCTGCCAACGATGATCACCAGTCTCGGCTGAGCGCTCCTGGCTAGAATATTCCTCCCGGTTAAACTCAGCCAGGTAATGGGGTTGGCAATGCGGAATATTTGCCATGCCGGGCGCAGAAGCCGTTTATATACCTTGAGCATGGGATCGTACCACTTGTGGCCCAGCACCTTACGGGCCGTCCGGCGTGCCTCATTGGCCACATTAGCGCTGACATTCACCAACTTCCCCGCCCAGTGTGTTTCAAGAAATGTCCGGATGTCGCGGGACCCCAGTTCAACGGCTCGGGCCATTTCGCTCAGGGGCGGCTCCAGCATCGGCTTACCGGAATCGGGGTAGAACAGTCTGGCGATGGCATCGACCATGACCGTGATCTCTTCCTTCACAGGGGCGATCCAGTCCGGATTCAAGCGTGCCTGCATCCGTACCTTCCTGGCAGAGCTTGAGATCAACAATCTTGCTTCCATGACCCGCGGATCAATCTGGCTGGGAGCTGGGCGCCGCCATTTCCGGATCAGCGCCGGAATACGGATGATAAATCTGGAAATCGACCGGAATATCGGGTACAACAAAAGCCCGATGCCCAGCAAAAACGCGATGGTTCCCGTCTCTATGCCAGCGATTGATTGAAGACCAACCATGAAAAGGAACTCCTCCGTTTAGCAATTGATGCAGTGTGCCGGACTGTCAGGATTCGTCGAGAAGGTCAGGATTCTTCAAATCTTTCTTGCTCTTGCGCCGGTCCATTTTGGGATCCTTATGGGGTAGATCCTCACTGCGAGAGGGCGGGATGGGATGAGTAGACATCCTGAGCGACTTCAGTTTTTTCTTCTTTTTCTTGGCCATCGTCCTATGAACCCCGTCCGCGTTCACAAATCTGTGCAACACAAATCTGTGCATAAGGCGCTGTATTAGCATCAAGTTAATGATGGTTAGGAACTTAGCTGACGAATCTTTTTATGAACAGCTTAGCCGAAAGATTTGTAATTGCGACCCTGAGTGACATAGGAATTATCTTCATCATATTTTTATAAGAATTCCCAGGACGTAATATGGGCCAGCGGAATTGCAGACTGTCTATCTCGGCGTGGGGCAACGGGCCGGCGGGAGTCGGATTTGGAGCGGCCTGGGCCTGGCGCCGGGGCGTTGCTGATCATCCCCCCATTTGTCCAAGGCATGGCCACTGCTTCTATCCTCCATATCTCATCCTCATTGGCCTTACATTAGCAGCGTCTTCCGCCAGGCTTGGTAATAAGCATTGTCGCCAGACGGACCGTTTCTCCGGTCAACCGCCATAACGGAATCGCAGCCGTATAGGTCATGATGATTCGAATTGGGACTGCCCTTCTGCCGTGCCCGGTTCTGAAGTTGATGCCCTGCCCGTCCCTGAAAAACATGTGTGATCAGGCCCTGTGCGCATTCATTCGGCGCCGTCGTTGTACCGGAGAATGCACTTTTCGATAACGATTCGGAGCCTATGTTCACACTCGAAGAAACACGCTTCCCACTCTACGATGCCCGGCAGGAGCACGACGCCTGCGGTACCGGTTTCATCGCTGAGATTTCCGGAACCCCGAGCCGCCGGGTGCTGACCCTGGCCCTGCAGGCGGCGACCCGTCTGGCCCATCGCGGCGCCCAGGGCGCTGACGATGAAACCGGGGACGGTGGCGGCATCATGACCGACATTCCCCAGGCCCTGTTTGCGCGGTTCGTGGAGGAATCTTGTGGCTATCGCGTCAAGGATGACGACACCCTCGCCGTTGGCATGGTATTCACCACCGTGAAAGACAAGGACGCCCTGTTGGCGGCCTTCAGCAAACACGCCGCCGAGGGGGGGATCAAATTTCTGGGCGCGAGGGAAGTTCCGGTCAATCGCAAGGTCCTGGGCGAGCAGGCGCGGGCAACCTGCCCTCTGATTATTCAGGTTTTCCTGGCAGCCCCGCCTGGCCTCAAACGTCCCGTTGAGAGCGAACTGTTCCTGATCAGGAAGGCTGTCGAGAGCGAATTCAACAGGCAAAGGGATACCTTTATATGTTCCCTTTCTGCGCGCACTATTGTCTACAAGGGGCTGATGAAAGCGGAAAACCTGGCCCGTTTCTACCCCGACCTGATTGAACCCGGCTATCTGGCCAAGGTGGCCCTGTTTCATGAACGATTCTCTACAAATACGCTGCCCAACTGGCACATGTCCCAGCCGTTCCGCATGTTGGCGCACAATGGGGAAATCAATACGATCAAAGGCAACCGCCTGTGGATGCAGGCCCGGGAGCGGGAAATGGAGTCTCAATTCTGGGGGTCCGATCTGGAGACCCTCAGGCCCGTCGTGACCGATGATGGCAGCGATTCCTACAGCCTGGACAATGTGCTGGAATTTCTCATGCGCAGTGGCCGGGGAATGTTTCGCAGCCTGATGATGCTGCTGCCGGAGCCGTACCAGCAGCATTCCGGCATGGATCCCGCCCTGCGCGATTTTTATGTCTACCATGAAAATCTCATGGAGCCATGGGATGGCCCGGCGGCGTTGGTGGTCACCGATGGCAACTACGTGGGCGCCAAGATGGACCGGAACGGGTTGCGACCCTTGCGCTACACCGTCACCAGGGATGGCTTGATCGTGATGGCATCGGAGGCCGGTGTCGTCGATGTGGCGCCCGAAAACCTGGCGTTCCATCACCACATGATGGCCGGCGAACTGTTTTCCCTTAGCCTGGATGGCCGGGGTTTCATGGAGAATGCCGCTATCAAGGCGGAAGTGTCGAGCCGGGCGCCTTATACCCGGTTGATCGCCGACTCCCTCCAGATCATTGCGCGGGGCGATGGCCCCGATGAGTTCAGCGATTTCCCTGCAGCCGGCACAGGCGTCGACCCGGCCACCCTGGCCGCCTTGGGTTGGAGCAGGGAAGACCTTGATCGCTACCTGGTGCCCATGGCCAAAAGTGGACGCGAGCCACTCGGTTCCATGGGGGATGATACGCCGCCGGCCATCATCTCGCGCATGCCCCGCCGGTTCTACGACTACTTCAAACATGCCTTTGCGCAAGTCACCAATCCGCCCATCGATCCTATCCGGGAGCGCTCCGTCACCAGCCTGCGGCAATACCTGGGCGGCGAAGGCAATCTGTTAAGCGCCAAGCCGACCATCGGGGAAGCGATCCAGGTCGAAAGCCCCGTTCTTTCCCCACGGGAACTGGCCCTGCTCACCTCTCCCGGCACCGGGTTTAAGTCCCACAGCTTCAGCAGCCTCATGCCGGCTGGCGATCACATGGAGCAGTGGCTGGAAAACCTGCTGAGTGACTGCGACCGGGCCGTATCGCAGGGGCACCGGCTGCTGCTGTTCAGTGACGAGGGCCTCAGCGCGCATACCGTGCCGGTGCCGATGCCCATCATTATTTCGGCGGTGCACAACCACCTGATCAAGCAACGCGTCCGCAGTAAGGTAGCCCTCATTTGTCTGGCGGGAGACGTGCTGGAGGACCATCATGTCGCGGTCTTGACCTCGTTAGGCGCCAGCGCCATTTATCCGTATATGGCCTACCGCCTCATCAGGCAGCATTTCGATGAGGAGGACTGGCCAGCCTGTTTGGGACGCTACCGTTACGCACTGGATAAGGGGCTGATCAAGATCATGGCGAAATCCGGCATATCCACGCTCAGCAGTTACCACGGCGGCATGTTGTTGCACGTCATGGGACTTTCAGGGGATATCCTGGACCGGTATTTCCCGTCGCTGTCAAGCCCGATTGGCGGCATCGGGCTGGACCAACTCCAGGACGATCTGGCTCGCCGGACGCGGGCGGCCTTTGAGGCTGCCCCGGACCGGCTGGTCGACCAGGGGAGGTTCCACTACCGCAAGAATGGCGAGCAGCACGGTTTTGCGCCGAAGGTGTTCATGTCGATCGGACGCCAGGCGGTTGATTCCAAAGCCGACGGGCAACCACCGCCGCCGGCGCCGGTCTACCTGCGCGATTTTCTCGATTTCAAGGCAACCGAATCCGTTCCCGCCGAACAGGTCGAGGAAGTCGAGGGCATCCTGAAGCGCTTTGGCTCCGGGGCCATGTCGCTCGGCGCCGTATCTGAGGAGGTGCACCGCACCTTGGCGACAGCCCTGCACCGTGTCGGCGCCCGCAGCAACACCGGCGAAGGGGGCGAACAGGCCGACCGGTACGCGCTCTCCAACCCGGACAAATCCGTTAACAGTTTTATAAAGCAGATCGCCAGCGCCCGCTTCGGGGTAACGACCGCCTACCTCTCGGCCGCGCGGGAGATTCAGATCAAGATCGCCCAGGGCGCCAAGCCCGGAGAAGGCGGCCAGCTGCCGGGACACAAGGTGACGCTGGCCATTGCCGGTGTCAGGAATTCTACACCCGGAGTGCCGCTGATCTCACCGCCGCCGCACCATGATATCTACAGCATTGAAGACATCGCCCAGCTCATCTACGATCTGAAGCAGGTCAATCCCCGGGCCGCCGTCTCGGTAAAATTGGTTTCTCAGCCTGGCGTGGGGACGATCGCAGCCGGTGTCGTGAAAGGCGGCGCCGATATCGTTCTGGTAGCTGGCTGCGATGGAGGCACCGGCGCAAGCCCGCTCGGATCCATCAAGCATAACGGCATGCCGTGGGAGTTGGGCCTGGCCGAAGTGCATCAGACGCTGACGGCGAACGGCTTGCGTTCCCGTTGCACCTTGCGCGTGGATGGCGGTTTCAAGAACGGCCGGGACGTGGTGATGGCGGCCGCCCTGGGCGCGGAGGAATTTGATTTCGGGACCGCTCTGCTGGTCTCACTCGGCTGCATCATGGCGCGGCAATGCCATCTGAACACCTGTCCGACCGGCATAGCGACGCAGGACGAAAAACTGCGCGAGCGGTTCACGGCCGGACCGGAGCAAGCCGTCAATTACCTCACCGCGGTGGCGGAACAGGTGCGGTCATTGTTGGCCAAAATCGGGACCTACAGCCTGGACAGCATTATCGGCCGGACCGATATACTGACGCTCAATAGCGAGCATATAGACTTCGCCCGGGAGCGGGGGTTGAACTTCGACAGCATCTTGAATCCCGCTGCCGGGGAGGGGCTGCCGTTGCCCACTGCCGCAAAATACCGGCCGGAGCGCGTGCGGGGAGAGCCACATCTGGACGAGGGAATCATCGCGGAGATCAGACACCGGCTGCTGACACACGACCACGTCGTTGTGCGGCGGGATGTGCGCAACCGTGACCGGGCCGTGGGCACCCGGCTCGCAGGCGAACTGATGTTCCTGTTCGGCGAGACGGGCTTTCACGGCAACATCCAAGTGCGGCTGCGAGGGGTCGCAGGCCAGAGTTTCGGCGCTTTCCTGACCACGGGGATTGAGCTCCGGCTGAGAGGGGCCGCGAACGACTACGTGGCCAAGGGCATGAGCGGCGGCATGATCACGATCCGTTTCGAGAAACATGTCCGGGAGCACCATACCACCCAGACCATCATCGGGAATGTGGCCCTGTACGGCGCCACCGGCGGGACCCTGCTCGTGGCCGGGGCGGCCGGTGAGCGGTTCGCCGTGAGAAATAGCGGCGCTCTCGCCGTCGTCGAGGGTACCGGCAACCACTGCTGCGAATATATGACTCGGGGCACCGTCGTTGTGCTCGGCCGCGTCGGGCACAATTTTGGCGCCGGTATGTTGGGTGGCGCGGCCTATATCTACTGCACCGATGAGGGGCAACTGGACAGTCTGAACCGGGAGTATGTGCGCGACACCGAACCTGATGCGAACGACCTGATCCTGGTGCTCAGACTGCTGCGCGAACATCTATTCCATACGGGCTCGGAGGTGACCAGGAGCATCATTGATAACTGGGAGGAGGCGCAGGGGGCGTTCGTCAAAATAGTTCCCCTGGCTCTGGATATTCTCGATTTCGAAAAAATCTATAACCAACATGTTGAAGTCCGGATCGGCGAGCTGTTAAACGAATAGCGCCGCAGTAGCCCGCGTGCGATGTGCCGGCTTTCAGGCCTCTCACTTTGAAGGCACGGCGCGCCGTGGGGCTTAACAATCGGTCCTTAATTGCAATCGCTGCCGGTTCACAGACGCGATTTCAGCCCGTGGATTGCATGGCCGCGGCGATGCCGTTGATGCTCAGGAGCAATGCCTGGCGCAATTCTTCCTTATGCTGGCCGCCGTTCGCTCTCCAACGCTCCAACAACTCTACCTGGATAATATTTAAAATGTCGGTGACCGGATTGCGCATGGCAATCAAATTCTGGATGACCGGGTGCGGGTCGAGCAGATTATCCTGACCGGTTATCTTGAGCAAGATGGCGCATGTCAGGTCGAATTCATCCCTGATAAGTTGATGTATACGGCTCCCGGGTTGCGAGTTGCCGTAAAGGATGGCCGTCTCCAACCGGCTGCGTGCCAGTTCAAGTTGAGCGTTATTGATGAGTGACTTGAAGAATGGCCAGCCCGCATAGAGATCACGCAGGGTGTCTATTTGACGGGGCTCCTGCTGCAGCACCTTGTCCAGGGCCGATCCAAGACCGTACCAGCCGGTGATGTTATATCGGGTCTGCGTCCATGCGAAAACCCAGGGGATGGCCCGCAGGTCGTCGAACTCAACCTCAGAGGCTGATTTGCGCGATATCGGTCGTGATGCCAGCGGAAGCCGGCTGATATGTTCGATAGGCGTCACTCCGACATACCAGGCCCAGAACGCCTGGCCGTGGATCAGGGACTGATACTTCTCCATGGAAGTGTCCGCCAATCTGTCCAGCAACTCGAAATCATCCTTGCCGGGAACGAATCGCCCGCCCGCCCGGACATGGCCTGCGGCAGGGGTCACCAGCAGCATGGCATTGACAATCTGCTCGAGGTGGCGGCGGGCATTGGCCGGCATGGCGTAACGGAATGATATAATCTCGCCCTGTTCGGTAAAGCGAATCCGGCCGTTCTGGCTGGATGAGGGCAGGGCCGTAATGGCTTCATTGGCCCGTCCGCCGCCGCGGCTGATACTGCCACCTCGACCGTGGAAAATACGCATTTTGATATTGCGCCGGGCGCTGATGGATCCAATATCTTCCTGGGCACGGTACAGAGCCCAGTTGGCCATCACGTAACCGCCGTCCTTATTGCTGTCCGAGTAGCCCAGCATTATTTCCTGCTCGCGATCAAGACTGTCAAGATGAGCATTATAGACCTCACTATCCGTCATGCCGGTAAGGAGCTGCTCAATGCACCTGAGATCGTCGATAGTCTCGATCAGCGGTACGATGCTCAGCCTGGTTTCTACGCTGCCTCGGTCATAAGACCACAGTCCCATTTGCCGGGCCAGGAACAGGACTTCGAGCAGGTCGCTTACCTCGTGAGTCATGCTGATGATATAACTGCCGATGCCACCCCTACCGGTTTGCTGCTGCCCCTTGATGATAGCGAAAGTCTCCATGACCGCTCCGGTTTGACTGCTCATGGAGGCACGGTCAATATCCAAAATTGGACCGCGACAGGCTTTTTCGAGAAGATCGAGACGCTCGGGTTCCGGACATGCAGAATATTCATCGCAAAGACCTGCCCGGCGCAGGTATTCCTCAACCGCTGTTTCGTGGACCTCGCTATGCTGGCGGATATCCAGGGCGTGCAGGTAAAATCCGAATGTCCGGGCTTTAAGCAGCAGCGCGTCAAGTCCCCTGTCTTCTGCAATACCTGTCAGACCGGTTCCAAGCAGGGATCGCTTGATCAACTTCAGATCGTCTACGAAATCGGCGGCTGAATAAGTAGCATCGTGACCGTCAATTTGCCCATCAAGTCTATCCTGGAGCTTGAACATGATATGGGATATAAACATGCGATAGGGCTCATATTTATAAAACCGGGCGGCGTTATCGGGCAAGGGACGCTCAGCCTCACAGGCTGCAACGGCGGCGGTAATTTCATCGCTTACACTGTGCCGGCGAGTGGAGATGGAAAGTTCGCGGCGCAGCAGGGCAAGTTCAGCGAGATAGAGTCTCATGGTTGCGCTGTGATTGGCCTGGAGGGTACTCGCAATGACCTCAGGGGTGACCTTGGGATTCCCGTCCTGATCGCCGCCGATCCAGGTGCGGTAGCGCAAGAAAATGGGCAACTCCACCGATTTGCCATAGTACCGGGACAGAGCGCGCTTAAGGTCCTGGTACAGCTCCGGGACGGCATCCCAGATCGTGGTCGTACTGTAGTAGAGTCCGTTGCGCACCTCATCTTCGATGGTGAGGCGCTTACTGCGGACATCGTCGGTCACCATAAGCAAGGTGACCTGGTGGAGCAAATCGGTGTTCAACCGGGTGATTTCATCGGCCGCGAGATCCGGGCGATCCAGTTCCCTGAGTATTTTTGACAGACGTTCCTGCTTGTACAGGACGGATCTTCGACGGGCCTCGGTGGGATGGGCCGTCAGGGTTGGCTGGATATCCAGCCGGCCGATGACCTGCATGACCTGATCGAGAGAATAGCCCCGATCCTTGAAGTCCTTGATGGCGCTGGCGATGGACTCGCCCTTGGGCTTTTCCGTTGTTGCCTGGCGGTCTCGAACGCGATTGATGCGGGCTATCTCCAGTTGCTCAGCCTTATTGAACAGGTGAAAATAGACGGTGTAGGTGCGAATGAGCCAAAGCAGGTCGGCCAGCGGCAGTCCATGGATATGGTCGATCAGAAGCCGGCCGGAGGCCTCCCCGGCTTGCGCCAGCGCCAGTTGGCGGGTTTTCCTCTGGAGCAGCCGCATCTGTTCGCCCCCCAAGTCCGTTCCCACTTCGATTAATATGTCATCAAGGAGGGTGAAGCGCTCCAACAGTTCGTCAGAAAGGGCAGATAATGATGGTTTATCTTTTTCAGTCATTCAAACGGGGCCGGCGGAAGTGGGGCAAACGTATCCCATAGGTCTACCGAAGTTCAAATTTACGGCATTGCGGCGACGGGTGCCAGCTGCCGGGATTCTTCAGTCATTTTGCGCCACACTCCGGGCGGCATCAACCTTTCGCACTTCGATCCCAACGTCGCGGCTTAACTTCTCTCAGTTTAATCTGGAGAAAGTGGATGAAAATACTCGTCACCGGCGGTGCCGGCTTTATCGCCTCGCATGTCGCTGACCGCTATATCGAGTTGGGCCACCGCGTGGTGATTCTGGATAATCTGACAAGCGGCGCCATGGATAACGTAAATCCCAAGGCGATATTTATTGAGGGAGACATTACCGATGAGGAGCGGGTGGCCCGGCTGTTCGAGGAGCACCAATTCGACGTCGTCAACCACCACGCTGCCCAGATGGATGTGCGCCGGTCGGTGGAGGACCCGTCCTTTGATGCCAACATAAATATTCTGGGAACATTGAATCTGCTCAAGGCGGGATCAAAGACGGGTCTCAAAAAGTTCATGTTTGCCTCCACAGGTGGAGCGGTGTACGGTGAGCAACAGCAGTTCCCGGCCGATGAGAACCACCCCACCAACCCGGTGTCTCCGTATGGCATCAGTAAATTGGCCTGTGAGAAATATATCTACTACTTCAGTCTCGAGTTTGGGATGACCTACGCCATTGCGCGGTATGCCAACATTTACGGGCCACGGCAAAATCCCCATGGCGAGGCCGGGGTCGTCGCTATTTTCTCCAGGAAACTGGTTGAAGGCACAGCAGCGACCATCAATGGAGATGGTCTGCAAACCCGGGACTATGTATATGTGTCGGACGTGGTGGAGGCCAACGCCAAAGCCTTGCAGCATCAGAAAAGCATTCTATTCAACGTGGGCACCGGCGTTGAGTCCAGTGTCGTCACCCTGTATGCTCTTCTGGCATCAGCGGCAAAAACAGATGCCCCCGCTCAACATGGTCCTGCGGCAGCAGGCGAGCAGCGCAGGAGTGTCATCAGCGCCCGACATGCCGAAGAGACACTGGGCTGGGAGCCCAAAGTATCGCTTGAGATGGGATTGAAAATAACTTACAAGTGGTTTGAACATTAAGGGCACTGGCCTGCCGCAGCCAGCCTGACTGAACGATGCGTTAACCTTTTTTCGACCTCGTGCGTCCAAAGAGTAACTCTATGGAATCGAAAGGAGAGGATAGCGATGAAAGCATATAAATTTCTACTACTGATACTGGTGCTGGCCACCGTTACGCAGGCCGCGCCGCGGCGGCACAGGTCACATCGCCACTTTAGGCACGCGCGCGTAATCCAATTGCATGCGGGCTTTTATTCCCCAGGTTATAGTCCCTGGATAGGCCCGTCTCGATATTATGGTGGCATGTATCATTACAACGGCTGGTATAATCCCGTTGTGTATTCGCAGGCAGATTCGGTGAAGCTGATCTATATGGATGCCGAGACGTTGGGTGATCAGATCACGCAGCTGGATAAGATCAGGAAACAGGGGCTGATCACCGACAGGGAGTTCAAGCGACTCAAGAAGCGGCTTCTGTCACAATTGGGGAAGCTGGTGCCCATACGATATCGTGCCGTCGACTTGGGACAGGTGCTCAATGAGCTGGAAACCCTTCACCGGCTGGTCGATGAGGGAGTGCTCACAGAAAAAGAATATAGTTCTCAAAAGCGCCGCATGCTGGCGCGTCTGTAGGACCCTTGTGGGCTCACAGACCGGGTTTTCAGGAGACTGTCGTTGCAACGGGCCAGTCTGCGGATTCGTCAAACGATTATAGTTGGGTCACCCCGGCATAGTCGACGCCGGTGAGATGGGCAACATCGCGCTTCCAGGTGGTTAAATCATCACGGTTCAGTTCGCCGAGGCGCGTGTGGCCACAAGCCCTGGTGAGTATTTTCATCAAGTCCACTGATGCGATAAAAAATCGTGCCAACCGCTGAGCGGCTTCGTCAACAGGGAGCCGAGCCCTTAAGTGCTCCTGCTGGGTGGCGATACCCACCGGACAGTTGTTGGTATGGCAGGCACGCATGCCCAGGCAACCAATGGCCTGCAGGGCCGCATTGCTGACAGCCACGCCATCCGCGCCTAACGCCATCGCTTTGGCAAAATCGGCAGGGGTCCTCAGTCCGCCGGTGGCAATGAGCGTCACATCCGAATTCCCTGTGCCGTCCAGGTGTCGCCTGGCACGGGCCAGGGCCGGCAGCGTGGGGACAGATATATTATCGCGGAAAATAAGCGGCGCGGCGCCGGTCCCTCCTCCGCGGCCATCCAAGATGATGTAATCGACACCGATCTCGAGGGCGGCATTGAGGTCGTCTTCGATGTGCTGCGCTGACAGCTTGAAGCCGATAGGAATCCCGCCAGTTTCTTCACGCACCTCGCGGGCGAACGATTTGAAATCGGCCAGACTGTCCCAGTCGGGAAAACGGGCTGGGGAGACGGCCGGTTCGCCTTCAGCCAGCCCCCGAACCTGGGCAATTTTGGCGCTCACTTTATGGCCGGGAAGATGGCCGCCTGTGCCTGTTTTTGCGCCCTGGCCGCCCTTAAAATGGAACGCCTGGACGGCAGCTAGCTTATCCATGGAAAACCCGAACCGCGCCGAGGCGAGTTCGTAAAAATAGCGGCTGTTCTCGGCTTGTTCCTCAGGCAGCATGCCACCTTCGCCAGAGCATATGCCGGTGCCGGCCAGCTCCGCGCCGCGCGCAAGGGCGATTTTGGCCTCCTCCGACAGTGCGCCGAAGCTCATATCCGAGACAAATATGGGGAGGTCCAGTTTCAGCGGCTTTTTGGCGCGGGGACCGATGATCAGCTCCGTGCCCACCTCCACTTCGTCGAGTTGCGGCAGCGTTGCCAACTGCGCCGTAATAAACTGCAGATCGTCCCATGTGGGCAGCTCGGTTCTGGGCACGCCCATGGCTGCAACAGGGCCATGCATGCCGCTCCTGGAGCTGTCCGCAAGTCCGCGAATGAGGCCCACATGCGGCTCCTCAGGAGCGCCGTGGATATCCTGGTAGATCCCCTGGTAGCTGTCGCGGTCATACGGCTGGGGATGATCGAGCTGCCAGGCGGCGATCTCATCCTCATCGACCCACACCTCGTCGTTTTCGATCCAGCTGCCGAACCGGGCCAGTTGCTCCTCATTCTTGTATTCGCTGATGCCGGTGTCGAAGCGATAGTCCCAACCGTGGACGCCGCAGATGAGGTTTGCCCCTTCAATACGCCCATCGGCAAGGAGAGCGCCCCGGTGGTGGCAGCGGCCGTACATCACCGACACCTGGCCATCGTAGCGGATGATCACCAGATCGACGTTGGCCACTAGGGCGTAGGCGGGTTGACGGTCGGACAACTTACTGAAATCAGTGACAGAAATTTTATTCATGATAGAGTACCCGGAATATATGAAGCGGTGACGTCCATGAGCATAACTTGATGGTTGCGCGCCCATGCCGTGGCGGCTAAGGGTGTCTGAAGGTAGCCAATCGGGAGCGGCCAATCTATGGCTAACTGCCGGCACTGTCGGGAGGATAACGCACAGGCACTATGATGGCGTTTCGGCCCAGCGCCGGCAGGTCCGCCAATGTGTGTCGCTACTCGTATCTTAACGCATCGCTCGGATTCGACCGTGATATCCGCACCGTGTGATACCCGACAATCGTCCAGGTAAACAGCATCGCGCCCAGCCCGACTTCCGCGAAAAAGAGCGGCGACATTTCAATGCGGTCGGAGAAAAACTGCAGATAGCTCCTCATGGCAAAGTAGGCCAGTGGACTGGCAATAAGAAAGGCGATCAGCACGGGCCGCGAGAACTGCCAGGTGAGCATTTTGGCAATGTCAGGCGCCGAGGCGCCAAATACTTTGCTGACGCCAATCTCGTGCCACCGGCCCCTCTGACCTTCAACGTGATCAGGGTGGACGAAACGTTTTTGCGGATGGTCCGCAGCGCCATTTTGATATAGCTCAGCAGCATTGTGAAACTCCAGTGTTGGGGTCGCTCAGGTAATCCAACCGTCCTGTAAATTGATCACCCGGTCGGCCCAGGCGGCGTTGGCCTCCGAGTGTGTCGCCTGAACAATGGTGGTCCCGGCCTCATGCAGTTCCTTGAACAGGCCCATGATGGTTTCGCCCTCCTTGCTCGACAGATTCCCCGTGGGCTCATCAGCCAATAACAGGCGTGGGGAGGAGATGAGTGCCCGGGCGACGCCCACTACCTGCTGTTGTCCACCGGATAGCTGCGCGGGGAACAGGTCTTTCTTGCCGACAATCTGAAACCGGTCGAGTATATCGCTGACCATGCCGCGGCGTTCGGCGCTTTTAA
Source organism: Fidelibacterota bacterium (assembly GCA_004124875.1). GTDB lineage: Bacteria > Fidelibacterota > Marinisomatia > SCGC-AAA003-L08 > TS1B11 > TS1B11. The sequence continues at coordinate 35,927 of SCKJ01000005.1, forward strand.
CCTTCCGGTACAGCAAGGGCGTCTCAATATTTTCGTAAACCGTCAGTTCATCAATCAGGTGGTAAGCCTGGAAAATGAAGCCGATCATTTCCCTGCGCAGTTCGCCGCGATGCTTGTCGGAGAGCGAGGATACCTCGTGGCCGTCGAGCAGGTAGGAGCCGCCGGAGGGGTCATCCAGTACGCCCAGGATGTGCAGCAGGGTCGATTTCCCGGCCCCCGAAGGCCCCATGATCGACACAAATTCGCCTTGATCGATCTCCAAATTGATGTTTCGGAGCACGAACGTTTTCCCAGCGCCGGTCTGGTAATATTTTTCAATATCTATCAGTTGAATCAACATGTTACTCATACCTCAATGATTCTATCCCGATCTGCTCCGCTCCCGGGATTTCGGACCTATTCATAACGTAGCGCCTCGACCGGGTTGGCAGTGGCCGCCTTCAGGGCTTGGGTACTAACGGTGATAACGGCGATGGCCAGGGCCAGCAGGCCGGCCATCACAAAAGTTCCCAACCCCGGCTCGATGCGATAGGCGAAGTTCTCCAGCCATCGATTTATCGCCCACCAAGCCGCCGGCCAGGCGAAGAGGTTGGCAATGAGCACCAGTTTGACGAACTCGCCGGAGAGCAGACTGACGATGCTGGAGACCGAGGCGCCCAGCGCTTTGCGGATGCCGATCTCCTTGGTGCGCGTCTCCGCTGCGAAAGTGACCAGCCCGAACAGACCCAGAGCGGCAATAAATATTGCTATAGCCGTAAAGTAGCCCAATATCTGCTGTCCCTTTTTCTCCCGGTTGTACAGGCCGTCATATTCCTCATCAAAGAAGGAGTATGTGAAAGGCTGGCTGGGATCAAAAGTGGTCCAGATTTTTTCGATGGACGCCAGCAGTTCGGGAATATTTCCGGCAAGCACTTTAATGGAAATACGCGTTAACCAGTTGGACGGCTGGACGTACATGATCACGGGTGATATAGGTGTATGAACGGATCTAAAATGGAAATCCTTGACCACTCCGACAACAGTCCCCTGCTCGCGTTTAAAGGCGGGGATCGATATGCTTTTGCCCACGGGTTGATCCCAGCCCAGTTGCCGGGCAGCCTCCTCGTTGATCAGGTAGGAGCCGCGCTCATCGTCTGGATAATCTGTAGAAAGTTCCCGGCCGTCTACGATTTCCATGCCAAAAGTATCAATAAAATTTTGGTCCGCGATCAAGTGCCGAATGGCAAAAGTCTCGCCCGGCGGCAACCCATCTGCCACTATCGGGACCCCGTAATCGCTGCCACCGGGCATATTAGCCGATGCAGAGACCTTGGAGATGTTGGGATTTCGAAGCAGCTCTATCTTGATCGCCTCATGATTCGATTTCAGCAGGTTGCTTCGCAAAGGGACTACAATCAGATGATGCTTGTCAAAACCGAGAGATTTGGCGCTGATGTAACGACGCTGACTGAACACCACTGCTGTGGCAATCATCAATGTAATAGTGACGGCAAACTGGAAGGTGACCAGAGCTCTGCGCAGGGATGATCCACCGGCTCCGCCGCTTTCGCCCTTTATGGCTCGAATAGGGCTCAGGCGAGACAAAACCAGTGCGGGGTAGCTTCCGGAAATAATACCGACGATGACGGTCAGGATGAGTAGTGCCGGCAGCAGGAAGCTCCCGTCCGTCAAGTTAGCCGACAGGTTCTTGCCAGTGATGCCATTAAAGGCAGGCATAAATATTTCGATCAGCACGATTGCCACACCCAATGACATGAAACTCATGAGCAAGGCTTCGCCTAAATATTGCAGCGCCAAGGCCCTCCTGCCCGCCCCCGCTACTTTCCGGACTCCAACTTCTTTGGTTCGCCTCGTCGCCGCAGCCGTAGCAAGGTTCATGAAGTTGATGCAGGCCAACAGGATGATAAATAGTGCGATGGCAGCGTAAGCATATATGTACGCTATGTCCGCATTCGTTTCCATTTCACGGAACAGGTGTGAGCGCAGATGAATCTCGGTTAAAGGTTGCAAAAATGGCTTAACCGCTGCAGCATTTTCCTCTCCAATGCGGATTGCCAAGATTGCCGGAAATTTTGTATCAACAACCTCTGGCGTAGCATTTTCAACGATCAACAGGTAGGTGTAGAATTGGTACCTTGCCCAATTATCACTCAGCCCTGATTTATCGCTGACCATGGAGATCAGGAATGAAAATGTAAAATGGGAATTTTGGGGAATATCCTCAAGTAGGCCGGTTACGACATACTCTTCCTGGTTATCGATCGTCAGCGACTGCCCCATTGGATTTTCGGTACCAAAGTACTTTTCCGCAAACGATACCGTAACGACCATTGAATTGGGCTTTGTAAGGGCCGTTTCCGGATCACCCAGCAGCATACGGTAGCTAAATATATCAAACACGGTAGAATCTGCATACATACCTTTGGCTTCGTAGAACTTCGTGTTACCCCGATTGACCAAGCGCGTTCCTAAAAATGAGAATCGTACAACCCGCTCCACTTCCGGAATTTCCGCCTGGCAGTGGGTCCCCATGGACCGGGGATTTTCGCGACACCAGCGGAGCCGCTTCCCAACGTATTACCTGTCGCGGCCAGAGCCATCCGGTAAATTCTGTCGCCTTTGACATGATAACGATCGTACCGCAGCTCGTTATAGGTGAGCAATGCAAGGAGCGTGAACGCAGCCATGCCGAAAGCCAGCCCGAGAACATTTATTATGGAGTAGGTGCGGTTGCGCGCAATGCTCCGAAAGGCGACTTTGAGGTAGTTTCCCAGCATGTGTAATCCTTATTCGTACCTGAGGCTATCGACCGGATTGGCGGTGGCGGCGCGCATGGCCAGGGTGCCCAGTGTCAGCAGCGAAACGAGCAGTGCCAGCGATGCAGCCCCCAAGAGGATGCCGGGTCCCAGCTCGATTCTGTACGCGAATGATCCCAGCCACTTTTGCATGACGATCCAGGCGACGGGCCATGCTATGATGTTGGCCAGCAGGCTGGAGACCACCATTCTGCGCGACAAAAGCCCCATGATTTCCGGCACCGAGGCGCCCAGCACCTTGCGGATGCCGATCTCCTTGGTGCGCCGGGAAATTTCAATGGTTGCCATGCCGAGCAATCCCATAGCGGAGAGGGTTAGCGCGAGGATCGCCGCTCCCCGGGTCACCGCCTGCAGTTTTTGCTCCTGGATGTAGAGCGCCTGGATATCCTCGTCCAGAAAATTGTAATTCAGGGGAATGCCCGGCGCCGCCCGCTTCCAGCTATCTCCAAGCCGTTGAAGGGTTCCTGACACATCATCCGCAGCTATCCGCGCCAACAAATATTGATAGTATTCGGCGGGGTTTTTCCACAGGATCATAGGGGCCACCTCTGAACGCAGGGAGAAAAAATGGAAATCGCTGAACACCCCAATAATTGTGGGATCCCGGTCGGCATCTCCTGCGAAACCGTCCAGAACGTAGCCGATGGGCTCATCCAGGCCAAATGCTTCCACAAACGCTTCATTCACCAGCATCGCCTCCTCGCCGTCTTGAGCGGCAAGATCCCGGCCCGACAGCAGCGCTATTTCCATTGTCTTCAGGTAATCTTCATCCACGTCCTTGACCAGGGCCCGCCAGGGTTTCCCGGCGTTATCTCGCCACCCGAGACGATTCCATCCCCGGTTCACGGAGTAAGACACTTTGGCGACCGATTGCACACCACTGTCGCGGCTGAGCACCTCCTTGAGCCGCTGAGACCAGAGCGGCAGCTCATCCATTTCTGTGGCAATTTTGTACAGGACGACTTGCGACTCATTGAATCCCAGTGGCTGCTCCTGAATAAATTTCATCTGCTTGTTAATGACCAATGCTGCTACCAGAATGATGATGGTCAAGCTGATTTGAAGGATCACGCCCAACTGTATTGAGCGCTTTTCCGGGTTGGATGGGTCGATGCCATGCAGGGCCTGCACCGGTTGCAGTGAGGCCAGTTTTCGCGCGGGATACAGCCCCGCGGCCAGCACCAATATGCCAACCAGCAGCAGGAGGCTGGCCCAGAACCCCAAATCTGTAGCCGTTGTCAGAGCCAGGTCGCGGCCCAATAGCTTGTTGAAGGACGGGAGCGTAAGTTCCAGTATAAGAAAGGAGATACCGAGGGCGAACAGTGCCGTCAGCAGAACTTCACCCATAAACATTGCCGTCAAGTCGGCGCCGTTGGCCCCAACCACCCTGCGGACGCCCACTTCCTTAAATCGGCTTTGGAGGCGTCCCAGCGCCAGGAGCATGAAATTGAAGATGGCGATGATCAACAGGATTGCCGCGAAACCCGCCAGGATCATCAGATTTTGCGGATCGACCGGCTGGAGCAGGCCCGAGGCGTATTGAGGACTGAGGTGCGCCTCCACAAAAGGCAGCAGTGATAAATTCCAGTAGCGGCGGCCTGTGGGAATCTCGCCCTGGTCTGTAACCGGCGCTCTATCGGATCTGTTTTTCAGCAGTATCGCCAAAAACGTATCGGTTAAATCAAACTTTCCGACCGGACCGGCTGTTTCGACCAAAATATGGGTATTGGATGCATTCCAGTTAAGCGCCCTTGTGGTATAGGTGAGCCAGGCCTGCAACGGCAGCACCATCTGGAATTGGAGGGTCGATTGAGCGGGAGGATTTTCCACCACCCCCAGCACCCGAAACTCCCGGCGGCCGGCTTCGGTCGTCAGTGACACCGGTTGGCCAATCAGGTCAACGGTGCCGAAATGCTTCATGGCTGATTGCCGCGTCATCACCAGACCGTCTGGTTGGGCCAATGCGGCCACAGGGTCTCCAGCAATCACCGCAAAGCTGAGCATTTCAAATAGATAGGGCTCGCCGAAGAGGATGTCCTCCTCAAACGATCCCGACCCACCGTGGACGATGACCTCGCCCAGGGTTAACCGTGCGGACCGGACAATCTCCGTAGAGGTTGCGAGCAGCTCAGGCCCCAGGGGCAGCGGCAACCAGGGTTGATGGTCAACTTTTCCACTGGCGCTCACACTTCTGTTGACCACCAGATGGATTCGGTCGAGCCGTTCATGATACTTGTCAAAACTCAGCTCATACCGGACCAGCAGCAGTGCAAGAACAGAGCCGGTAAGGCCCACAGACATGCCAATAATATTGATGGCCGTGAAACCTTTGGCGCGCCCCAGTCGACGCAGGGTAGAAATCAGATAGTGTTTAAGCACAGGTAACCTTTCTCATTCATACCTGAGGCTGTCCACCGGATTGGCGGTGGCGGCCCGGACCGCTTGGGTACTAACGGTGATCACGGCGATGGCCAGGGCCAGCAGGCCGGCCATCACAAAGGTTCCCAGGCCCAGGTCGATCCGGTAGGCAAATAAGCCCAGCCACTTTTGCATGACCATCCAGCCGATGGGCCAGGCGATGATGTTTGCCAGCAGGTTGGAGAGTACCATCCGCCGCGACAGCAGACTCATAATATCGGGCACAGATGCTCCCAGCACTTTGCGAATGCCGATTTCCTTGGTGCGCCTGGATACTTCAATAGTAGCCATGCCGAGCAGCCCCATGGCGGCAAGGGCCAAAGCGAGGATCGCGGCGCCTTGGGTTACCGCTCTTATTTTTTTCTCCACCACGTAGAGATTTTCAATGTCCTCGTCCAGAAAATTGTAGGTTAGCGGGATGCCCGGAGCAGCATTTTTCCAGCTATCCGCAAGTCGCTGAAGCGTTCCATTGACGTCATCCGGAGCGATGCGAGCCAGCAAATAACTGTACAGCCCAGCGGGCCGTTTCCTCAACATCATCGGTTGCACCTTTGAGTACAGCGAGGAAAAATTATAATCGTCAACCACGCCAATAATCGTGGGGTCTGTGCCCGCGCCATAAGAAAACCCGTCCAGCAGATAACCTATGGGATTCTCGAGCCCAAATTGATCAACGAATGTCTGGTTCACCAGCACCACTTCCGCGTCATCCTGCTCGCGAAAGTCGCGACCCATCAGGAGGGATATTTCCATGGTTGTCAGGTACGATTCGTCCACGTCCCTTACCACAGCTCGCCAGAATTTTTTCGACCGATCATACCACCCCTGCCTGTCGAAACCTCTGCTTACCGAAACCGATGTTTTCGTGACCGACCGTACTCCTCTATCCCTGAGGAGCACCTCTTTGAGCCGTTGACTCCAAGCTGAAATTTTTTCGCCTTCAGTGGCGATTTTATATACGACGATCTGGGACTGGTTGAATCCCAGCGGTTGCTCAAGAACAAATTTCATCTGGCTGTTAAACACCAGCGCTGTCACCAAAATGAAAATGGCCAGGCTGAACTGAAAGATGACACCCACTCGTAGGGCGCCCTTTTTGCGGCTGGCCGAATCAATGCCATGCATTGCCTGGACGGGACGCATTGATGCCAGCCTCAAGGCCGGAAAAATACCAGCCGCCAGCACCAACAGGCTAATCAATAGAACCACAGCAGCCCAGAACCCAACGTCCACCATCGCGCCCAAGGCCAGTTCCCGCCCCAACAACCTATTGAAGGCAGGCAGCGAGAATTCCAAGATGATAAACGACAGACCCAGCGCGAACAGTGTCGTCACCAGTACTTCTGCAAGAAACATCGCCGTCAGGTTGCCCCTGCTGGCACCAATCATCCGGCGGATGCCTACTTCCACAAACCGGCTCTTAAGGCGACCCAGTGCCAGCAGCACAAAATTGAAAATGGCTATGGTAAGCAGCAATCCGGCGATGGCTGCCAGGATTGCCAGGACTCGCGGGTCGACGCCAATTCCGACTTGTGCACTGAGGTGCAAATCCTCGAAGGGTAAGAGGTAAAAGTTCCAGTAGGGGCGGTCTGTGGGTTGCTGGCCCTGCGCATCAACGTGCGCCCGATCAGGCTTGTTTTTCTGGACAATCGCCTGAAAAGTTTCATCAAGATCATATTTCCCTACCGCTCCAGCAGTTTCGACCAACAGAAATGAATTGGATGAATTCCAATTTAACTCTCTACGCGCAAACGCGAAGTGGGTCTGCAAGGGCAGTACCATCCTGAATTGAAAAGTCGATTGGACGGGAGGACTTTCCACCACCGCCAACACCTGAAATTCGTTGCGGCCGGCGGGATTGGTCAAGGCCACCGGCTGTCCGATCAGGTCAACCGTACCGAAATGTTTCAGGGCGGCCTCCCTGGTTATTACAAGCCCGTCAGGTCTACTCAGGGCGGCTGCAGGGTCTCCCGAGATCACCTCAAAACTGAACATATTGAAGAGATCGGGTTCGCTGAAAATGACCCCTTCCTCAAACGAACCTTCGTCGCCGTGCACAATCATTTCCCCAATAGCGAGCCGCGCGGATCGAACAATTTGCGGAGACTGAGATAGCAGCTCCGGCGCCAGCGGCATGGGAACGTTGGGCGAATGGCGGTCGCTCCCACCTGGCCTGGCAACCCTGTTGATCACGATGTGAAGGCTATCCAGCTTGTCATTGTGCTGGTCAAAGCCCAACTCATACTGAACCAGCAGAAGGACCAGGACAGCGCCCGTAAGGCCCACCGACAAGCCAATTATATTGATGGCCGTGAAACCTTTGGCGCGGCGCAGTCGACGCAGAGTAGAGATCAGGTAGTTTCTAAGCACGGCCGGCTCCGCTCATCTTTTCGCTGACGACACGCCCGTCGAGCAGATGGATCACCCGGTTGCTGTACTCCGCGTACTGCGGGGCGTGGGTCACCATGATGATGGTGGTACCGTCCTTGTTCAGATCGGCCAGCAGGCCCATGACCTCGTCGCCATTGGCTGAGTCAAGGTTTCCGGTCGGCTCATCGGCCAGGATCACCTTCGGCCGGGCCACGACTGCCCGGGCAACGGCCACCCGCTGCTGCTGGCCGCCGGACAACTGCTGGGGGAAATGATTCTTGCGGTGCGTCATCGACATCTGGTCCATGGCCGCCATGACTTTTTCCTTCCTGGCCGCAGGGGCGACTTTCTGGTAAAGCAGGGGCAACTCCACATTCTCATAGACGGTGAGCTCATCAATGAGGTTGAAGCTCTGGAACACAAAGCCGAGATTGTTTTTGCGCAGATTGGCGCGCTGGCTTTCGGTATAGGACGACACTTCATGGTCGAGGAAATAGTATTCCCCGTCCGTGGGATTGTCCAGCATCCCCAACACATTCAGCAGTGTCGACTTGCCACAGCCCGACGGCCCCATAATGGCGACAAATTCACCGGCGTCAATCTCGATATTGATGTTGTTGAGCGCCGTGGTCTCTACCTCTTCCGTGACGTACAGTTTTTTCAGTCCGCTGGTTTTGATCATGGTTATCATCCCTTACTGCTGCTTAAAGACCAACTGTTGAATATCGCCGTAATTGTCGTAGCTCGAAATCACCACGCGGTCGCCCGGAGCGAGTCCTTCCAGCACTTCAAAGTGGAGTGGATTCTGGCGCCCCAGCTTGATCTCACGCCGCACGGCGGCGGACCCGGCAGCATCGACCACATACGCCCAGCGGCCGCCGGTTGACTGGAAAAATCCACCTCTGGCCAGCAGGACCGCCTCAGACAAATTGCCCAGAGCCAGCCGGATACGCAGCGTCTGCCCGCGCCGGATATCCGGCGGCACTGAACCGTTAAACTCCAGGTCGATGCGGAAGCGCCCATCAAGCACCTCCGGATAAATTTTCGTGATCTCCAGCGTGAAGCTCTCTCCGGCGAGGTCGACCTCCCCGGTCTGGCCCACCCGGACCCTGCTGATATAGAACTCATCGATGGGCGCCTGCACGCGGTGACCGTCCAACACGTCTATCCGGCCCATGCGCTGGCCGGCGGATTTCGACTCGCCGATCTCGGCATCCAGGGAAGTCAGTTGCCCCGCGACAGGCGCCCTGATCACCAGATTTTCCAGCGCCTGTCTCAGCATTTCCATGTTGGCCAGAATGCGCTGCTCGGAGTTATCCATCTGCACCCGCTGCAGGCTTTGGAGCAGTGAATCCTGCCGGAACGACAAGCTGAGCAGGTCACGCCGGCCGGCCTGGTATTCGTAGTCTTCCCTGCTCACAGCCAACTCCAGCTTCGAAATCAACCCTTTTTCGGCCAGCTTCATATTCTGCTCGAAAGTTCGCCGGGACTGCACAACCTGATAGCGCGCTTCGTCCACCTGCCCCTGCAGTCTGATGCGGTTCTGCTCCATGGCCATGCGGGTGTTGTGCAGATTGTTCTGTTGTTCCAGGAGCAGGGTCTCCTGGGTTGAGACGCGCAGCTGCAGGTCGAAGTTGTCCAGTTTCAGGATGGGATCACCGATTTCCACCAAAGCACCCGACTCCAGGTAGCGTATGGCAACCCTGCCTCCGGAAACGGCATCGAGGAAGACCGTGCGCCGCGGCTCAATGGTGCCGATAACGGGAATAAATTCCTGGAACGCAGCCAGTTCGACTGTCGCGATGGTCAGCCGCTCCATGGAAACGTTCAGGCGGGTGACGCTTTCTTTGAACAGCAGCAGGTAGGCCAGCAGCGGCAGGCCCATAGCGGCGGCGGCGTACCGGGCAATCCTTTTGGGCGGCCATGGTTGCTTTTCAATACGCCGGTCCATGCCGTTGGTCGCAGCCAAATCAGAGGGCGGCATTTTTTTGGGTTCGGCTGAGGTGCGTAGGGTATCCATCGTCTTGTGTCGCTATCCGAGTCGATATCTAGCAACGGTTGTGCCAAAAAGGTCATCGACGGGACGATTGCCTGCAGCCCCCCGATAAGGTTATTTTACTGTACGATACCGGACAGCGATTGTCCGGATACGGACAATGTGGCCGCGATCTACCTCGACAGTCGCCCGGTTGCCGACGAGGCCCGGCCGTCTGCTCAAGGCACGCTGTTTGCAGATAGTAGTGAAGGAACTTGCGCAGATGACTCGCCTAGCCGATAGCATGCTCAGCCGTGGCCGCGTCCTGGTCATTGATGACGATCCCGATGTCCTCACGGCGGCGCGACTGCTGCTTAAGCAGTTTACCCACGAGGTTCGTACGATGCGCGACCCCGAGGGCCTCCCCGGCGTCCTGGCGGCGCGGCCCTACGATGTCATATTTCTCGATATGAACTACGCCTCGGATACCAGCAGCGGGCAGGAGGGGTTCCATTGGCTCAGCCAGATTCTGGCTATCGACCCTGCCGCCGTGGTGATCCTGATGACGGCCTACGGCGACGTGGAAATGGCGGTTCGGGCCATTAAATCGGGCGCCATCGATTTCGTCATGAAGCCGTGGCAAAACGAAAAGCTGCTCGCCTCCTTAAGCGCCGGGTTTGCGTTGCGCCAGTCGCGGGCCGAGTCCGATCATCTGCGCGGCGCCCGGCAGCAGCTGAGCGCCGCACTGGACCTGCCGTACCAGTCCATGGTGGGCCAGTCGCCGCAGATCATGGAGGTCTTCCGCACCATTGATAAAGTGGCCGACACGCCGGCCAATGTGCTGATCATCGGCGAGAACGGCACCGGCAAGGAGCTCGTGGCGCGGGCCCTGCACCGGCAGTCTTCCCGCTCGGAGCAGGTGTTTCTGGCCGTCGATGTGGGGGCCATCAGCGAGACACTTTTTGAAAGTGAGCTATTCGGCTACAGGAAGGGCGCCTTTACAGATGCGCGGCAGGATCGTCCCGGACGTTTCGAGGCGGCCTCCGGGGGCACTCTGTTCCTTGACGAAATCGGAAACCTGTCCCTGGCCATGCAGTCCAAACTTCTGTCGGCGCTGGAAAATCGCCAGGTGACGCGGTTAGGGGATAACACGCCCCGCGATATTGACATTCGGCTCATATCCGCCACCAGCATGGATATTTCAGTGCTCATCGAACAGGGCCGGTTCCGCCAGGATTTGTATTACCGGATCAACACGATCGAGGTTGTCCTCCCTGCGCTACGCGAACGCAAGGATGATATCCCCCTGCTGGCGGAGTATTTCCTCTCCATCTTCGGCCAGAAATACCGGCGCGCCGGACTGACCATTTCCCGCGAGGCCCGTGAGCAGCTTTTGGTCCATGACTGGCGCGGCAACGTCCGGGAATTGAAGCACGCGGTGGAACGGGCCGTGATCCTCAGCGATGATGAGCGCCTCATGCCTGCCGATTTCGCCGTTTCGCACACGGTCCGCGGGGCCGATGAGCAGCCGGCCGGAAGCGACCTGGCGGAAATCGAAAAACGCGCCGTTGCGCAGGCACTGCTTGAAAACAAGGGCAATATCAGCAAGGCGGCCAAGGCCCTGGGAGTCAGCCGCGCGGCCCTCTACCGGCGTATGGAAAAGCATGGACTTTAGACAGCATCTGGTCGTTCAGGTGATGTTCCGCGTGATTGCGCTGGCGGCGGTGCTGGGGCTCGCAGCACACCTCATTTACGCGACTAATCTCGTAGCGACCCCGGCCATCCTTTTCGCCGTGGCTTTAGCTCAGGTTTACGAGTTGATCCGCTATAACACGCGCACCGACCGCGATTTGACCTACTTCTTCAATTCGGTCCGTTACAACGATTTCAGCCTGAATTTTCCCTCCGGCAGACGCAGCCAGGCCTATTCCGGTCTGGTTGAAAGTCTCAATGAACTCATGTCCGCTTTTCGACGGGAGCGCGCCGGGAAAGAGGCGCAGTACAGATTCATGCAGACGGTGGTTGAGCATGTCAACATGGCCCTCATTGCTTTTGACAGGGACGGCGAAGTGCAACTGTTCAACCTGGCCGCCAAGCGTCTGCTGGGGGTCGGATATCTGCGCAGCCTGGGCGCGCTGGAAGATATTTCCCCGGCATTGGCGGCGGCCTTGCGCGACATTCGTCCCGGCCAGGACTCCATTCTCAAGATGGAGCTGCTCGACGAACCGATGCAGCTGGCCCTGAGCGCCGTTGAGGTGCGGCAGGAAAACAAACTGCAGGTGCTGGTCTCACTCATCGATCTGGAGCCGGCGCTGGCACAGAACGAAGTGCTCGCCTGGCAAAAACTCATCCGCGTACTGACCCATGAGATCATGAATTCCATTACGCCCATTGCGTCACTGTCGGGCAGCCTGTCGGGCGTGCTGCGGGATGCGCAGGTCGCTTCCGCAGGCAGTGACTTCGGCATCGGAGCGGAGGCTGCACAGGATTTGCGCACCGGGCTGGATACCATTGGCAGACGCAGTGCAGGGCTGCTGCGCTTTGTGGAGGCCTACCGGAACCTGACCCGCCTGCCCAGTCCGACCTTTAAGGTGTTCAGGGTGGACGGCCTGTTCCAGCAAGTGCGGGAGCTCATGTCGGCCGAGCTCAGCCGGAGCGAACTGCGCATCAGCGTGGAGGTTGAGCCGGAGACGTTGGAGCTGACGGCCGACCAGGATCTCGTGGGGCAGGTGCTGATCAACCTGATCAAAAACGCCCTGGACGCGGTCGACGGCCGGGATGATCCGCAGGTGGGACTCTCGGCCAAGCTCGACCGGCGCGGAAAAGTGGTGCTGCAGGTGCAGGACAACGGTCCGGGCATATCCCCGGAAGTGGCCGCACAGATTTTCATACCCTTTTTTACCACCAAGAGCGACGGCTCCGGTATCGGCCTGGCCATCTGCCGGGAGATCATGCAGATGCACGGCAGCAGTGTTACGGTGCAGTCGGACCCCGGCAGGCAGACTCTGTTTACCTTGAGATTTTAAGGTCTATTGCTGAGCAGCCAGCAACTGTTGACTCATCATCAGGCTTTCCCGGTAACAGCTGAGACGATTACGATCATGCCGTGACCGGGACCTTTGCTGTTACCAAACCTGCCGGAATGCCCCTGCCGGAGGCCGCCAAAATCGTTCATAGGTAGCATTTGAGGATCAAGGGGGCCAGGTAATTTCATTCAGGCACGGGTCGGTTAACCTGTTGCAAATCGGCTGGCGCTCCCTGAAACTTCAGAGCAGTGAAACCTGTCTTTGGAAAAGGTAATACGGCACACATATATATGCGATTTTTGGTGACTGGCGGGGCCGGCTTTATCGGCAGTAACTTCGTGGCAAAACTGATGTCTGAAAATCTGGGCCAGGTGCTGGTGCTGGACAAACTCACCTATGCGGGGCACCTCGCCACCCTGCGCCGCTGGGAAGGGCACGCCGGTTTCCGGTTTGTGCAGGGGGACATTGGCGACCGGTTGACGGTCCGCCGCCTGCTGGCCGATTTCGCCCCCGATGTCGTGGTCAACTTCGCGGCGGAATCCCACGTCGACCGCAGCATCGACTCGGCCGGGGAGTTTATCGCCACCAATGTTGCCGGCAGTTACGCGCTTATTGACGAGACCCTGACTTACTGGCAGTCCCTTGATGGCGCCCGGAGCAAGGCCTTCCGTTTTCAGCATGTCTCCACCGATGAAGTTTACGGCTCATTGGGAGCCACGGGAGAGTTCACCGAAACCACCCCTTACGCGCCCAATTCGCCCTACGCCGCCTCCAAAGCTGCGGCGGATCATTTCGTCCGCGCTTACCATGCCACGCACGGTCTGCCCATCACTATTACCAACTGCTCCAACAACTACGGCCCATACCAGTTTCCGGAAAAACTGATTCCCCTGGCGCTGCTCAATGCGCTCGAGGGCAAGCCGGTGCCGGTTTACGGCGATGGCCTGAATATCCGCGATTGGCTCTATGTGGGCGACCACTGCAAGGCCATCCTGCAAGTGATTGACCAGGGCCGGACGGGGGAGACCTACAATGTCGGCGGCAACACTGAGCGCACTAATCTCGATCTGCTGCAGGCCCTTTTCGCGGCGCTGAAAGATGAGCGGGAGCTCATAGCGCAGGCCGGGACATTTGATACCGGTATCGACTATGCCGGCCTCATCACGTTTGTGGCCGACCGGCCGGGGCACGACAGGCGCTATGCCATCGACAGTGGCAAACTAAGGGCCGAGACAGGCTGGGAGCCGGTGGAAGATCTGGTCTCAGGCCTCAGGAAAACGGTGCGCTGGTACCTGTCCAATCTGGAGTGGTGCCGGGAGGTAACGGAGGACAACTACAACCGGCAACGGTTGGGTTTTGGCGAGCGGGCTTCAGGATGAAAGGGATCATTCTGGCTGGCGGTTCAGGGACCCGGCTGTTTCCCAACACTAAAGTGGTAAGCAAGCAGTTGCTGCCCATTTACGACAAGCCGATGATCTACTACCCGCTCTCCACGCTGATGTTGGCGAGACTCCGGGACATCCTCATTATCTCGACCCCTGAGGACACCCCCCAGTTCGAGCGGCTGCTGGGCGATGGCTCTCAGCTGGGCATCAATCTGCAGTACGCGGTGCAGCCGACCCCCGATGGCCTGGCGCAGGCGTTTTTGATCGGCGAAAGTTTCATCAAGGATGATGATGTCTGCCTCATCCTGGGAGACAATATCTTTTACGGGCACGGTCTGGTCGATCTGCTGTCATCGTCGGTTCAGGGGGTGAGCCAGGATGCCGGGGCAGCGGTGTTCGGCTATAATGTCAGCGACCCCTCCCGTTACGGCGTGGTGGAGTTTGACAGCCAGATGAAAGCGGTCAGTATTGTGGAGAAACCGGCGCGCCCCAAGTCGAACTATGCGGTGGTGGGGCTCTATTTTTACGATAATGGCGTGGTGGACATTGCCAAGGGCATCCAGCCGTCCGCCCGGGGGGAGTTGGAGATTACTTCCGTCAACCAGTCCTATCTGCGCGCCGGTACCCTGAAAGTACAGGTGATGGGCAGGGGTTACGCCTGGCTTGATACGGGCACCCCGGGCACCATGCTCGAGGCTTCCAACTTTATCCGCACCATTGAGGAGCGGCAGGCGCTGAAAGTCGCCTGCATTGAGGAGATTGCGTACAACAACGGCTACATTGACGCCGAGAAAGTGGCCCTGCTGGCTACGGATTACAAGGGTAACCCCTACGGGGAATATCTCCTGAAAGTCATTGCCGGTGAATCGTGATGGCCCTGTACGGACCGGGCCAGCGTGTTGCCGGTGGCCGTCAGGCTCCGTACCGATCATGAACCACCCTCGCGTCAGAAGGAGATCGAGATGAAAACAAACGTGCCTGAACGACCGGACCACCCGCTTTATCAGCTTCTGCATCTGGAGGAAATCAAAGAGTTCAACAAACGCCGGTCAGCCGGGGAGCCGTTCGATCTGCGGGGCATCAATCTGCGCTCCATGGATCTGCGCGGCCTGAATACACAGGGACTGGCGTTTACCGACACTTACTTGCGAAGCACCGATATCCGGGGGCTCGACCTGAGCCACTGCCATATGGAGGGAGCCAGCATCTTTGAGGCCAAGATTTCCGGCACGCTCTTTCCGCGAGAACTCTCTGCGGACGAAATCCGGCTTTCGGTCACCATGGGTACCCGGCTGCGGTACGGGACCTGACTCAGGAGGGCGCATGTATAAACTGTACGGTCTGAGCACGTCCGGCAACAGTTACAAGGTGCGGCTGATGCTGGCCCACCTGGGTGAGACCTACCAGTGGGAGGAAATCCCCTCATCGTTGGTCATGCCGAGGACGCCCGAATTTCTGGCCATCAATCCCAATGGGAAGGTTCCGGTCCTGATCCTGCCCGACGGCCAGCCGCTGGCCGAATCCGATGGCATCCTCTATTATCTGGGTCATGGGACGCCCTACCTCCCCGAGGGCCGCCTGGAGCAGGCGCAGGTGGTAGGGTGGATGTGTTTCGAACAGCACAGCCACGAACCCTACCTGGCCCTTCCGCGCGTGCTCCAGCGTTTCCCTGATGATCCCCGGCATGCCGATCTGCCGGAGTTGTACAAAAAAGGCTACTTTGCACTGGGCGTGCTGGAAAAGCATTTGTCAGAGCACGATTTTATAGTGGGTGAGGCCTACTCCGTGGCCGACATGGCCCTGTTCGCCTATACCCACGTGGCCCACGAGGGGGGCTATGACCTGGCCCCCTACCCGGCTGTTGGCCGCTGGCTCCAGCGGGTCGCATCGCAAGCGGGCCATATCCCTATAACGGCGCCGCCCGGCCCGGTCAACTGAAAGCGGCGGCAGCGCGGTGGCCCACTGCATCTGTTGAGCCGGGGGCAGAAAATTTCGGAGTTGTAAAGGATCGCTCGCCGTCTATCAGCAGGAAATTATAACATGCCCCAACATATTCTGATCGATGCCGCCCAGCGTGGTGAACAGTTTCTCAGCGCCTTACCGGACCGCTCTGTGTACCCCACCGCTGAGGCCCTCGAAGGCCTCTCGGCATTTGACGTTCCTCTCCAGGAGGAGCCAGTCGATCCCGCTCAGGTGCTGGAGGAGCTCGACAGCATAGGCTCACCGGCCACCGTGGCCTCGCCAGGCGGGCGCTACTTTGGGTTTGTCATCGGCGGCACTCTTCCTGCGGCTCAGGGCGCTTCGGTCTTGGCTGCGGCATGGGACCAGAACGCGGGTCTGGAAATGACTTCGCCCGTATCGTCGGCGCTGGAGCGGGTCGCCAGCGGATGGCTGCTGTCGGTGCTGGGGCTCCCGGAGAGTGCCGCCACCGGCTTTGTCACCGGCGCCACCCAGGGAAATTTTACCGCCCTTGCGGCCGCGCGGCACGCACTGCTGAGCAGGGCCGACTGGGATGTAGAGGAGCAGGGGCTTTACGGCGCGCCGGAAATCAAGGTTGTGGTGGGTGAGGAAGTCCACGTCTCAGTGCTGAAGGCGGTCTCCATGCTGGGGCTGGGTCGCGGGCGGCTGACGAAGGTCCCGGTGGATGATCAGGGCCGCATCCGGGCAGACCAGGTCCCCGAGCTGGATGATATGACGCTGCTCTGCCTGCAATCGGGCAACGTGAACAGCGGCGCCTTTGATCCTCTGGAGGAACTGTGCCAAAAGGCGGAGGGCGCCGGGGCGTGGGTGCATGTGGATGGCGCCTTCGGCCTGTGGGCCAACGCCACTGCGAAATATGCCCATCTCCTCACTGGCGTCGAGCTGGCCGACTCCTGGGCCACCGACGCCCATAAATGGCTCAACGTCCCCTACGATTCCGGACTTTGCTTTGTGCGCAACCCCGAGGACCTGGTAGCGGCCATGTCGTCCACAGCGGCATATTTGGTTGAGTTAGGCCCGCGGCAGCCGTTTCACTTCACGCCCGAACTTTCGCGGCGGGCTCGCGGCATGGAAATCTGGGCGGCGTTGCGCTCCCTGGGCCGCCAGGGGTTGGCGGAGATGTTTGAACGGAACTGCGATCAGGCCCGGCGCATGGCCGAGGCGCTCACAGCCAGGGGCATTGAAATTCTCAATGAGGTTGTGCTGAATCAGGTCCTGGCGCGCTTTGGAAATGATGATCGAACCGTGCAGGTCATGAAGCATATCCAGGCTGGCGGGGAAGTATGGGCGAGTGATACCGTCTGGCAGGGCAAACGGGCGCTGCGCCTCAGCGTATCGTCGTGGGCTACGACGGATGACGACGTAGACAGAACATTGCGGGCAATATTTGAGGCGCATGACTTGGTGAAAGCAACCACATAACCGGGGCAGAAACATATGAATGTGTTGATCATTGATGATTCGAAAGTTGGACGGATGTACGTTGAACGGGTGCTGGAACTGGAGGGACACACCTCTATTGCTGCCGGAAATGCCACCGTGGCCATGCAGGAATTAATGGGTGAGGTACGCTTCGGCGCCATTACTACCGATCTTTATATGCCGGACAAAGCTGGTGATGACCTCACCAGGGATTACCGCGACAAAGCCGGAGCGGCCGGGAAAGATCCCGACATTCCGGTCATTTTGCCGACAGGCAGCCAGGACCTGGCCCGGCCGGCTCAGGTGAAACAGGCGGGCTTCTACGAGATCATGATTATGCCGCCTGACTACAACCGGCTACGCAAGATTCCAACCGATATAGAGCCCGGTCCCGTGGCCGGTAAAAAGGCCGATGTGCCTGATCCTTTCCGCGCCATGATGGGCGAGATGATGAGCGCGATTACCCAATCCAAAGACATTGAAACCGCGCAATATGCGCAGCCGCAGGGTCAGCGCCATCGCGGAACGGGAGGACCGTTTCCCACCTTGTCCTGAGGGAAAGGGGAAAGGTTTACTTAACGAGCGGGCATTTTTTATGCGGCAAGAGAGCGTCCTATGACCCCATCGCGCAGGTCGAGTGGAAATCTCGGCTTCGGCTTTATTGTCATCGTTCTCGGCGTGCTTTTTCTTCTGGATGAGTTTCGCATCCTTTACTTTGGTGAGGTGGCCTCCATGTGGTGGCCCCTGATTCTGGTGTTCGTCGGCATGGTGAAATTTGGGGGGCAGGAGCGCGCCAGCGGCCTCATTTTTATTGCGCTGGGGGTCGCCTTTCTGCTGGCCAACGCCGGCTATTTTTACTGGAGGGATATTTTCCGGCTATGGCCGCTGCTGCTCATTCTGCTCGGTTTTTCCATCGCTTTTGGCGGAAGCGGGAGAGCCGGTTTCCGGTCCCGGGAGGTGACGGAAAATGAGTTCAGTGTCCGCTCCATTTTCTCCGGCGTTGAGCGCAGGATGTCGAGCCGGAATCTGGCCGGCGGAGAAATCATGGTCCTGTTCGGCGGGGCGGACGTCGATCTGAGCCGCTCCACTCCGGCGAAAAATTGCCATATCCGGGTCAGCGTGATCTTCGGCGGAGCTGAAATCAGAGTGCCGGAGGACTGGCAGGTGATCATTACCGGCACCCCCATTCTGGGAGGCATCTCCGACACCACCCGTCAAAATGACAGCGGACCGGTGGTGAAAATTTACTGCTCGGCTATCTTTGGCGGAATTGATTTAAGGAACTAGCTACTCCATGCCCGGAAAAACAACTGCGCTCTCGTGGCCGTCCTTGTTAACCGTCGCCACTCCAAACAGATAATTGTCGATCACCAGATGGGTAAACGTATAGTCATCTGCTTGGCCGATCCAGCGCCACTGCTGCCACTGCGGCGCCGTGGTGCTGCGCCAATAAACCTTGTAGCCGGCCCGGTTCTTATCGCTGCCTCTCTGCCAGCTTAGCGTTGCGCTGGGCTGGACGGCCCCCTTAATGGATACCCCGCGCGGCGGCTCCGGCGCCCAGGCCAGGGAGGCCAGCACGATGGCGTTGACGGCTGTCAGCTTGGCGGCGTAATCGAAATCGACGCCCGCCAAAACGTCACCGTAGCTGATGCCGTGCTCCACGCGCAGGTCTTGATGCTGGCGAGTATAGTTTTCGTGCGTCTCCATAATGCGGATCCCGGCGAATCCGGCATCGTTAAACGGCCGGTGGTGCCCGCCGCGCCCGAAGCGGTCAAGCCGGTAGATCAGCATGGCGTCAAGGTTGTCCATGTACTGGCCGCTGAGCCGCGCCACATAGCGGGCCAGCTGCCGGCTGCGTCCGTCCACCTCCCCGCCGGTGAAGCGCCTGCGGCGCCTGCTCTCCTCGGATTCATCGACCGGCGTCGCTTCGGAAAAGATCCTGAAGCTGTTGTTCTGGATCACGCCGTCGACCCCCTGGATGTTGCCGATCATATCGTTGTTGAGCACGCCGATAATTTCCCAGCCTTCGGATTTGGCGGTTTCAGCCAGGAATTTGCCCCCGAAGAGCCCCTGTTCCTCTCCCGACAGACCGACGTACATGATATTCGCCTCAAAGCGGTACTGCGACAGCACCCGGGCGGCTTCCAGCACACCGGCCATACCGCTGGCATTGTCGTTGGCGCCCGGCGAGTCGCCCGTAAAGTCGAGGGGATCGGAAATGCGGCTGTCAATATCGCCGGCCATGATGATGTAGCGATTGGAGTAGCGCCGTCCACGCTGCACAGCCATGACGTTCACGATCTCCACATCCTTAATGATGCGCCGGTTGGCCCCGGAGTCGAGCATCGTGCGATGGTAGGAAACGACCATCTTGCTCCGGCTTGACCGGGCGATCTGGTCAAATTCGGCCTTGATCCACCTGCGGGCAGCGCCGATGCCGCGAGTCGGCGACAGCGTGTCCGACAAAGTATGCCGTGTGCCGAAGCCGGCCAGGCGGGTAATGTCAGCCTCGATCCTGGCGGGGGAAACGGCGCTGATGATGGCGTAGAGGCGATCATCGGCAGGGGGCGGGGCGGCGCTTTTTTTCTGGCCGGAAGCGGTCCCCGCCAGAAGTAACGCCAGCAGCAGAGGGGTCGGTCTAAGGTTGGAGTGCATAAGGCCTCAAGCGGTTGATTCAGTGGTCAGTAGTCAGCGCTACTGCTGTGGGTTTCAGGTTGCAAGTTTCTGATGTTGGATGTTGGATGTTGGATGTTGGATCCGCCAGCTGGCGGATTGCCCACTGCTACTGCCACTGCCAACCGATCCCCCCCCGGCCTAAAACTGAAGGGCCGTCATGCGGGCGGTTGATCTCATGATCCCGTGATGCAGGGTGACAATAAACATGTTGTCGTACTGCTGTTCCGAGATTTCCGGCGGCGAGGCGATACCCAGGTCTGCCATGATGGATGGCACCGTGTTCGAGTGCCCCGAGATCAGCACTGTTTTGCCGCGGTAGGCTGACCGGATGGCGGCAATGAGCCGCCCCTGTTCATTCGCGGGGATGATCACCGGCTCCAGATCGAGCGCCGTCGCTAGGGGGGCCACTGTGGCCCGGGTACGCTGGAACTGGGAGGCGATGATAACGTCGATGCCGGCCTCTTGCAGCATGCCCGCCAGCGCTATGGCCCGCATGGAGCCGAGCGAGGAGAGCAGGGGATCGTCCGGCGGCGTGGCCGATTTCTCCGCGTGGCGCACGAGGATCACCGTCGTCACCTCCCCCGGCCAGAGGCTTGCGGCCAGGAATCCTGCCAGCAGCGCGATAACAGGGAGCGATCGTTTCAGGCGTGAGTTCATAGGTGGGGGAACAAGTTAAGGCCCTGCAGATTACAGATGGAAGTTGATCGCTCAGCCACAGGTAACTTGTGGAGCCCTGAGTGGAACCCGTAAAATTGGAGGCCTTAAAAAATTGATTGCAATATTTTTCAAATCCAAGCGTCTTAAAGCATATGATAAGGCTTGGTGTAAAACCCGCTGATCATGACCGCCGCTGAGCGCAAACGGCAATCGCTGCTCGCTGCCCTTGTTGCTGAGGCGCAGGAGGGCTTGCTGCAGAACATTCGCGGGCTGGTGCCGACTCTGGAGGACGCCGAGGACATATTACAGGATGTGCTCTATCGCCTGGCCGCCAGCATTGATGATATCCGGTCCCTCGATACGACTACCGCCTGGCTTTACCGGGTCGCCCGTAACCGGGTCACCGATTGGTACCGCAGCAGGTCTTCATCGCCACAATTGACGGAGGTGAGCAGCGCCGGTGGCGAGCCGTATCTGTTGGAAGAGCTGCTGGCGGATTCGTCCGGCAGTCCGGAGTCGCGTTTTATGCGGCGGCAGATGGGCGAGGCCATTGATGAGGCATTGTCCACTTTGCCGGCAAACCAGCGGGAAGTGTTCATCTGGCACGAAATTGAAGGTCTCAGTTTTAAGCAGATTGCCCAGCGCACCGGCAGGCCCCTTAACACATTGTTATCGCAAAAGCGGTACGCCGTTAAGGAGCTACGCGGCCAACTGAAAGATCTGACGGTTCAACTATAATGGAAAGGGTCATATAATCATGCACGAATATTGGAAAGAGGGGAATGGGAAGCGCCGTCCACTCATTAAAGTTCTGTTTGTCACCGCGGCCATCACGGCTATGGGGGCAGTCACGATGCTGCTGTGGAACTGGCTGATGCCGGTGCTGTTCGGCACGCCCGCCATATCGTTCTTCCAGGCGCTGGGCATCATATTGCTGTCCAGGATCATCCTCGGGCACAGCAGGCGGTCTCCCGGACATTGGAGGCAAGGGCACTGGAGTTCCCGCTGGGGTGGCGATCACCATCCGGAGCAGCCGGAAGAGGAGTCCGCCCCCGCCCAGGCGTGAGAAGCAGGCTTGGGCCCCGGGCTACAGGGGGACCGATTTCAGTCAGCCGGCAGCCTAGAGCACGTTGGCCATGGCCATCTTCATCAGTGATATGAAAAAGTGCGCCAATTTATCGTACAGCAGTAAGACTAACGCGAGGTAGATGATCAGGGTGACTGCAGATGCGAAGAGCCAATAGGCCCAGCGCGCTATCCCTGCAGGCGCTATATCACTGGCCCACTTGAGGGCGAGAAACAGCAGCATCAGCACGCCCAGCATGACTGCGGTGGCAACGGCGTAGGCAAGGATGGTCCCCAACCGGATAGTGCCCAGCACCAGTTCGAAAGTGAGTATGGCGATGGATGTCAAGCCCAGGAACGTGGCGGCCCGGCCGAGGTAGCGCTCCAGATTGGCCGGTGGCGCGAAACGCCCCGATTTTACCTCTGGCGGACTTTCTTCTTCCTCCAGATCTTCATCTTCGTCCCGGAAATCAGGTCTATCCATGATGTTGCCTCTCTATATAAAACTATGCCCCACTGCCATCGATCAGGGGGTGATTGTGGCTCCTTTATGGCCACTGGCCGCTGTCCCCAAGCAGCCCTGCCGAATGTAGCTATATCGCGCAAATGTGGCAAGGGCCGATTAAGGTTGGATATCGGGCCGCCGGTCAGGTTTTTTTAGGGTGCTACGCCAGCCTGCCCGCCTCGGCATCCGGGGGCCGCGAATCGCCCTGACGGCGCAGCCTGATTCGACCTGCGGCTAGATAAAACGTGTCAGCTGCCGATAGATATCCGATAGCAGGGCCACCACGGTCCCTCTTGTCTCCCACGCTCCTGCGCCCTATTTTCCGTGCTGTAATAGTGATCACATAGACCTGAATCCGGAGGCATTGTCATGGGGGAGACCCATACGCCGCTCACTCGTACGGAGGTCGAGAGACTGTACAAGGAGCAGGGCACTTTGGCCGGCGCCGATTTGCGCGGCGCTGATCTGAGCGATATTTACCTCATTACAGCCGATTTATCCGGCGCTGACTTGAGCCGCGCCGACCTGACCCGAGCCCATATGTATGGGGCCAACCTGCAGGGCGCCAGGCTCTTTAAGGCGAATCTTGAGCAGGCCAATCTCAACGGCGCAGACCTGAGAAATTGTGACCTGCTGGGGGCTATCTTCCGGGAGACCAAGATGAGCCACGTGATCCTGGATAAAAATTTTGTGGTCATTAACGAGCGTGAAGCTCAGGAGGCGGCCCACCGGGGCGACAAGGAAGAGAGCCACCGCAAGTATGAGGAGGCCCGTGATGTCTACCGGAGTTTGAAGGTGGTCCTCCATTTGCAGATACCCTCCAAAGATGTGGGTATACTGTTCGTCCGCGAAATGTCCGCCACGCGCAAATTGATGCCGCTCTTTTCCCTGCGTCGGCTGTTTTCCAAATTTCTCCATGTATCCCTCGGCTATGGAGAGCAGATTGGCCGCATCATCGGGTCGATATTCGTCCTTATGATCGGTTCGGCGATACTCTACGGCTTTGAAGGGGTCAGAGTGGGTGATGAAATACTCAGGTACGGATCGGGCGACGGTTTTTTTGTTACGATAGCGGAGATGCTCTATTTCTCCGTCGTCGTTTTTACCACGGTTGGATTCGGCGACATGACCCCTTATGGGCCCTTGAGCAAAATAACGATGATGGTGGAGGGCTTTACCAGCACCGTATACATGGCTATGCTCATTATAGCCCTGTATAAGCGGTCGATGGCGCGATAGGGGCCGCTACGGCTTCCAGGTCGATGGGTGCCGGCCAAGGAACTGCTCCGCGCGCAATTCATCCAAGTGACCGCCGTGGCATCGTACATCGGCCCCTAGGACGCCATAGTCGGCGCCAATGCGGTTGAACACCCGGGCCATCGACTTGGCAGCGTCATGCCCACCGCCTTGGGTATGCAGTGGATAATCGACCCGGCCAGGGTCTGGGCGATGTCGGTCATGCCAATGTCAACGGACTGATCCTCATTGACCCGCAGCCAGATGTTGTTCTCCACATGGTCGAGCAGATTATTGGGCAGTATGCAGTTATTCACTCCAGACACAGTGAGATCCTCTATCGGGAGGTCAGAGCTTAACACCATGTCGCTGTTGAGACTTACGTCGGTCATGTGCGCTGCGCCTACCACATCGCACCATCAATGAGATCATCCGGCGACATGATCTGACTGATGTATAATAATGTGGTAATTGAGATGTTGTGAATCTACAAATTCTGTCCTGGCGCCGATCTGGCGCGGGATAATATCTATCTTGTTGCGTTCACAATAGGGATGGTTCACCCCTTTTGGCCAGGCCCCGGCCCACTGGGCGCGGCCACGTATGACCTGTTGGTGCCGAAGATCTACACCACGGGGTCGCTTTTCACCGTCATCGCGACTGCGATTCCATGACACAGGGATTCCGATCTTAACGGTCTCACCACACCCATGTCCAATAACCTCACCCACATTTGTACCGGCCATACATTATGAGTTGCTGGATGGTTACAATATGATACTGCTGTCGAACTCAGATAAACAGGGAGACGTCGGCATCCGATGCGAAATCCAGGAATGTCGCCGCGCCACCGTGCTCAATGCCATCAATGAACTCCTCATCCCTGAAGCCGAAAACTTCCTGGGTCATCTGGCAGCTGATCATATGCACATCCGCCTCCAGGCACATCTCCCGCAGTTGCTCGATGGTGGCGACACCTTTTTTCTCAAAGGTTTTTTTCATCAGCGCCGTGGCCACGTTCTGAAAGCCTGGCAGATTGCCCATAATCACATTGGGAATCGGGAGGTTGAAGTTCTGAAGGGCCTCCGGACCAAACGGCAGCTTCATCGGCATGGCCGGGTTGGAGGCGGGGTCAATCTTGTTGTGCATGTCCTTTTTAAGGAGGTTAAGCCCGTAAAAGGTGAAAAAGATGGCCACTTCCCAGCCCATTGCCGCCGCCGTGGAGGCCAGTATGAAGGGCGGATAGGCCCAGTCCAGCGTCCCTCGGGAAGCCACCAGGGCCAGTTTCTTAGGTTTATCTGACATCATTCTATCCTTAAATCTTGTGCGTATTAAGCTTTTCTAAGAAAATAGGTGTAAAGACCCTCATTCGCCGTGGCCGATACCAGATGGTTACCCGTCTGCTTTGTCCAGGCGTTGATATCATTGACGGAACCGGCATCGGTGGAGAGCAGTTTGAGCACTTCGCCGATATTCATCGTATCCATCACCTTTTTGGTTTTCAGGATCGGCAGCGGACAAAGCATGCCCTGGCAGTCGAGTTCCTGATCAAACATAGTTTCAGTCATGGGATTTCCTTTCCCCAGGTGCGCCTATCTGCTTCAGACTCCATTCGCCGGAGCTTATTTTGGCGCTCAGTGTGTGCATACATTTCAAAAGTTCCCAGATAAATTCATTGGCTACCCGGCAGTAAACCACATTGCCTTCCCGCCGCCGGGCGACAATATGCCTGTCGGCCATGATCCGCAGTTGCTGAGAAGTGATCGGCTGCCTCAGACCGACATGGTTCCGAATATCGGTCACGCACTGTTCCCCCTGGGAGAGGTACTGAATAATGCGCAGATGGTCGGGGTGGCCGAGAGATTTCAGATCCGACCCGACATGGATCGGCAGCGAACAAGACAGTTGGGTGGATCCAGGTGTCAGGGCTGGATCGGAAGCCAGATCATCTTCAGGCGCGGACATCGGCGGAGGCGTTTTTTCAATGACGCCCATCGTGGCAACTCCCCAGCAGAACGAATCTGACTTTTGGTAGTCGCATTTGTAACGGCAAAATATTGAGTCTGTTCCACAATTATCGATTCCCTTGACATAATTCGAGACAATTACATATGACTTATACTATATATCAATAACGATAGATATCAATGGTTAACGCTAACAAATTTTGGCCTATACAGTCAACCTTTTTCCGTCCACCTGTCTATTGGATCGGAAATTTTTTTAGCTGTTGACGGCGCTGGGCGTGGCCACGACAGCGTGGATATTCGTCGCCCCCTGCGATACGCCGCAGTTGTGCGCCCAAACGCTGCGGCAGCTATTAAAGGGGCGCTGGGAGCGGGGCGCTATCCCCGAGGTCGATGGGGGCTGCATCCGCTCACGGGTTTCAAGTTCCAAGTTTCAAGTTGCACGTTTCAGAGGATCGATATTGGATGTTGGATGTTGGATGTTGGATTCAATATTCAATTTTTAACCCGCCAGCTGGCGGATGCCCTGCTCCTGCCACTGCTCCTGCCACTGCTACGGGAAGCTGGATAGTAGATATTTGATATTGGATGGTAAATAGATTGTCATTGCGAGGGAGTTCCATCAGGAACGACTGTGGCAATCTCAACACCAAATTGTGGGAGATCGCCGCGCTCCGCTCGCGATGACAGGACAAATAGCGGAGGGCAACCGGTTTCGATCTTCAAGTTTCAAACCACATTTTCAATGTTTTGAGTTTCAAGTTTTTGATGATAGATGTTGGATGTTGGATTCAATATTCAATTTTTAATACCCGGCAATGGCCCTGCCTTTTCATCCTTCACTGCCACTGCCACTGCCACTGCGGCTGTTTACCCGGCGAAGACGGGCTCCAACTGGTCCCAGGCCGCCGGCTATCTCTTTTGCAATTGCACCGTCAGGGTAACGGCCCGCCCCGGCTCCGGATAACCCGGTATGAATGCATGGGTCACATCGGTGAGATTGGCGACCCCCAACGTCATATTGAAGTCGTAGGCCATGGCCGGGGGCGACAGCAGCCACGACAGGTAGCTGTTCCAGATTTCCGCCGCGGGCTGGATGGCAGCCTCCTCGTAGTCACTCTTATACCTGGCGATGTAACTTGATCGCGCCGAAGCCTGCACGACCCAGGTCAAATCCCCAGGCAACAGAACCGATAGCGCCACCGATGATGTTTCCTGTGGCTTGTACAGGAGCCGTTTATCCTGGTTAGCGCCCTCATCCCTGTTGGCTGTCTCCAGGATCGTGCCCGACACCAGCAGCGACAGCCGGTCGCCGGGAGAATGAAGATCGAGGGAAAAGGTGCTCTGCTCCGCCCAGGCCACATGGATGTTTTCCGGCGCCCCGCCTCCGCCAGATCCCGGCACCCAGGCGATTAAATCTTCATAATTCGTGGTGTACTGATCGATGCGGGCAGTGAGGATTTGGGCATAGGCCAAGGTTGCTCTGGCGCCTGCCATGGTCGAACGCTCCGGCAGCAGATGGGGATTGTTATAAGGGATCCAGTAGAGATCGTTGAATGTTGGCTGGCGCAGTTGTGCAGCCGTGATGACCGCCACATCAAAGCTCCACGGCTCACCCAGGGGCATTTTCCAGGAGAGCGCCGCCTCGCTGTTGGTCCACCAGTCGGCCAGGTCCAGCGTCATGACGCGGCCCGATGCCATCAGCCTAAACTGCTTTAAAACCCGCACTTCAATCTGCTGCAGGAGGGTGGCGGGAGTGCGCTCATGATCCCCCGTGTCACTGCCGGTAAGGAGTTCACGGCGGAGTGAAATCTGCGATAGTGTGGTGAGGGCGGAGCTCCACAACCTGTGCAGAGAGTAGCGCAGCCCGGCAATGCGGGTGGTGTGATCGCTGTGGATATCCCAGTCCGGGTCGCTGTAGGTGTTATTCTGGTTTTGCCAGTAGAGTTGCCAGCGTTGGCGGCTTTGATTTCCACTGCGGTCGGCGCTGAGCGACAGCAGACTCCAGAGGTCCGTTTGGCTGGCCCGTGGGGATGGGAATCTTGTCGATCCGGCAACGCGCTTCTTGCTTTGGGTCACCCAGATGCTGGCCACAAAATCGGTTGCCCCGGCTTTTCGCTCCGCCCGGCCCTGCAGGAACTGCAGATCACCGCTGTTATTTTCACGATCCAGAGTGGAGTCGCCATCGGCATAAGAGAAATTTCCGTCGTAGATCTGGCTGCCCAGGGCCAGCCCTGCGTGGTCGCCGGCGAACGAAATTTCGCTGCGCCGGAGCCCATAGTCCCCTGTGGCAAAGGTGGCGCCGGTGCTCATTTTACGGGGGACCAGATTTACCGCCCCGCTCAGCGCCGTGCCGCTGCCCACCGAAGTGCCGCCGTGGGGCAGATACTCGATCCGGCCGATGCGTGAAATAGGCAGCGTGGAGAGGTCGAAGGAACCATTTTGCGGCGAATTGATGGGGATGCCATCGAAAAGTATCGCTGTGTGGGCCGACGACCCGCCGCCGGTAGAGATGGTTTGCAATGTTCCGGGGCCGCCATAGGCGACGGCGAATGAGCCGGGCAGATGGGTGGCGATCCACCTCGCTTCGGCGGTGGTGGCGAGGGACGGAACCTGCCGCAGCATTGGATCGAGCAACGGCGCAAGATCGATTCGCGAGGCCGTTACGGTAACTGCCGGCAATCGGTAGGATGGAATGATAGGAGCGCTGTCGCCGGTAGTGAGACTGTCGGCCACCACTACGGTGCCGGCGATCTGGCCCGATAGCAGGGACAGAGCTCCTAACAGTCCCGCGGCTGCGGCCTTGGCCCTGAAAACAAAACGCCCCAAACAATGGTCTGGGGCAGAGTGGAAACTTGAAAAGTACATAATCACCTCGCCCACGAAGGTTAATGAAAAGAACAGGTATCTGGCTGGTCCGGTCTGGTAACCGGACTTCACAGTTGCGGGGCAGCGCCTGAATTTCGCAGGCTTCCCTGTATGTGCAAAAGCAGTGGCGGCCGGATCAACCGGCAAACAGCCACGCCGCAGTTTACGGCGAGCGTTGGATCAATGGCAAGGGCTTTGGGGAGTGGCGCGGAGTCACCCTGAGCTTGTCGAAGGGCGCAGTAGCAGTAGCGGTGGCAGGGAAGAAATAAGTCTCGGGTCTCGGGATCGCGGGAGGCTTGTCATTACGGGGGAAAATCAACTGAGATCTAACTGTGGCAATCTTGGAACTCACCCCCAGCCCCTCTCTTTGAAGAGGGGGGAGTCTGCGAAGCGACGGGGTGAGTTAGTGGGGGCTCGCGATGACGGTGGGAGATACGGGAAAGTTGCAGTGGCAGTGGGCAGTGAGATTCCTCGTTTTACCCGGAATGACAGCACACCAATGGTTGCGCCGAACGAAGTGAGGGGTCTGGTGAGGAGTAGCGGTGAGCAGTGAGTGATGAGCAGTGAGCGGTTAGGTGTGAGGTCGGCTGATAAACAGGTCGCTCATTGCGAGGGTGGCTCGGTTCGAGTCGTATTGAGCCAGCCCTGCGCTTGGCGATGGGAGGCAATCTCCCCTGATTTATTTCGTTTCATGCTTCGAGAGCCTCAGCATGACGGCATTTTCCCCTCTTCAATCTTCCACACCCGGCATTGCCCGCGCTTCTTCACTGCCAACCGCCACTGCTACTGCCACTGCAACTGCCAACTGCACTGCCACTGCTACTGCCACTGCCACTGCCACTGCCACTGCCACTTCTTCCCCTGCCCCCCTACGCCTCTCCTTTCGCCATGCGGTCGTTCCAGCTCTCGCGGCCTTTGCCGTTGTCCACCGGCACCATCGTCACGCAGCCCGGCACGGGGCAGACCAGCGCGCACAGATTGCACCCGATGCACTCGACCTCATCCACTGAGGGCACAAACAGGGCGTTGCCGTTGGGGTCGTGATTGACCGGCGCCAGCACTTCGATGCGGGGATTCATGCCGTGGTCCGATTCGCCGTGAAACGCGACGCAGGGACCCTGATGGGTATGGATGCACTGGTGCGCGCCGTCGAGGCAGGCCACGTAGCAGAGCTGGCAGCCGATACAGGTGTCCGCGTTAATTTTTGCCACGACGTTGTAGTTGAGGTCGAGCTCGCCCCACTCCTTGAAGCCCGGCACCGCCTTGCCGATGAGGTCGTTCACCGACGGCATGCCTTGCTCATCGAGATAATTGCTCAGGCCGTCGAGCATGTCCTCCACAACGCGGAAGCCGTAGTGCATAACGGCGGTGCAGACCTGCACGGTGGTGGACCCCAGAGCGATAAATTCGGCGGCGTCGCGCCAGTCCGATATGCCGCCAATGCCTGAGATGGGGATGTTGACGCGCTCATCCCGGGCCAGGGCGCCGACCATGTGCAGCGCTATGGGCTTGACCGCGGGACCGCAATAGCCGCCGTTGGTGCTCTCAGCGCCAACTGTCGGCCGCAGAGTAAGGTCGTCCAAGTTCACGCCGATGATCGACTTGATGGTGTTGATCAACGCCAGACCGTCCGCGCCGCCGGCCACGGCTGCCAAGCCGGGATCAAGAATATCGCCCACGTTCGGCGTCAGCTTGATGAGCACCGGAATGGTGGCAAACTCCTTGGCCCAGGAGGTGATTTCCGTCAGCACTTTGGGCTCCTGCCCCACGGCGCTGCCCATGCCCCGCTCGCACATGCCATGCGGACAACCAAAGTTGAGCTCCAGGCCGTCCGCGCCTGAATCTTCGCAGCGCTTGATGATATCGCGCCAGTCCTCCTTCGTCTCCACCATCAGCGAGGCGATGACCGCGTGACCGGGGTACTTTTTCTTGACCTCGTAAATTTCCTTCAGGTTCACTTCAAGGGGCCGGTCAGTGATGAGCTCGATGTTGTTCAAACCGGCCATGGCGACGCCGCCGTAATCGATGGCGCCCAGCCGGGAGGAGACGTTGACGATGGGCTCCCCCAGGGTTTTCCAGACGGCCCCGCCCCAACCGGCGTCGAAGGCCCGCATGACCTGCTCGCCCGAGTTTGATGGGGGGCCCGAAGCCAGCCAAAAGGGGTTAGGGCTTTCGATGCCGGCCATATTCACTGATAGATCAGCCATGTCTCTCTCCTGATTTATTCAACTGTTGCCCCGTGGCAGGTCCCAACCGCGCAGCATGGCGAAAGCGGCTTCCCGTCCATCAGCGGCCGCGTGCACCACCTCCTTGCCGCCGTTGATACAATCGCCGCCGGCATAGACATCTGGGTGCCCTGTCCGGCGGGTCGCCTCATCCACCTCAATGCGGCCCTTGTCATCCCGGTTTACCCCATCGGGCAGGGAGAAAGAAAATTTCCGCTGCCCAATGGCTTCGACGACCCAATCGCAGGGCAGCTCCACCTCCTCATTGTTAATCAGGTCGAGGACTTTGAGCGCCTCAACCCGGTCGCCGTTGCGGATCACCTCGAGGGGCTGCACCTGCTCAATCAGCCGCACCCCGTAGCTGCGCGCCCCTTCCAGCTCATGGGCATATCCGGACATCTCCTCCTCAGTGCGGCGGTAGACCAGGTCGACATCCGGCAGGCCCAGCATGGCCAGCTCCCGGGCGATGTCGATGGCAGTGTTGCCCGCCCCAACCACCAGCGCCGAGGAGACATCATCGGGTATGGTAAAGCCGCCGCTGTTTTTGATGGCCCGGATCAGCTCCGTAGCGCCCCAAACGCCGGGACCATCGCTGCCGGGAATGTCGAGACGGGTATCGCCGCCGAGGCCAAGGCCGAGAAACAGGGCGTCGCATTCATCCAGCAGCTGCGCGAATTCGATATCGCGGCCCAGCTCTACGCCTGTTTTAAGGGTGACGCCGTGGCTCAGGATCCACTCCACCTCACGCAGCGAATCCTCGGCCTTCAGTTTGTAGGGCGCGATGCCGGTGGTGTTGAGGCCTCCGGGGTGCTCGGATTTCTCGTAAATGACCGGGGTCACGCCGGCCAGGGCCAGGTGCGCGGCGCAGGCCAAGGAAGCGGGTCCGGCGCCGATGAGGGCCACCTTTTTGCCCGTGTCGGGCAGCGGCGTAAACAGGGGGGGGCCGCCGCGGGCCTCACGCTCGAGCGCCTTGGATGTGGCGTAGCGCTGCAATTTGCCGATCTGGATCGGTTTGGCATTCAAGTGGATATAGACGCAGGCCCCGACGCACAGCTCCTCTACGGGGCAGACCCGGGCCGTTGTCGCGCCGGTCATGTTGACGCTGAAGATGGTTTTCGCGCTGCCCCGGATATTGCCGGTGGCGATTTTCTTGATGAAGGCAGGGATGTCGATGCCGGTGGGGCAGGCGGTGATACACGGCGCGTCGTGGCAGAAGAGGCAGCGGTTGGCCTCGATGAGCGCCTCCGAATCGGTGAGCGCCGGCTTGGCATCGACGAACTGTTGCTCGAGCCGATCAGCCGGCAGCGATGCAGGCGGACGACTGCCAGCAGTCATCAGGCGGCGCCCATTCCGCCGAAGGAGTCGTCCATGATCTCCAGGGCCGTCTCGACTTCGCCCTTGGTAATATTGAGCGGTGGGGAGATGCGCAGGGCGTTGCCGTGCAGGCCGCCGCGACCCACCAGCAGGCCGCGCTGCCGGGTCTGCTCCAAAAATTCCGCCGTGGCGTCAGGATTGGGCGTCCGGTCGCCGGCAGTTTCATCGATGACCAGCTCCAGCGCCTGCATCAGGCCCATGCCGCGCACTTCGCCAATCGTGCGGGGGTATTTCTGTTGCAAAGCTTCCAGTCCCTTGCGAAGGATCGCCCCCATTTTGCCGGCATTGGCGGTCAGATTATCGCGCTGGATAATGTTGATGGTGGCGTTGGCCGCGGCACAACTCACGGGATTCCCCCCAAAGGTGGAGATGGTGTTTTTGGTCTGCGACTTGGCGATATCGTCCGTGGCCAGGACAGCGGCCAGCGGCAGACCGTTGGCAATCCCTTTGGCCATCGTCATCATGTCGGGCTCGACATCGTATTGCTCAATGCCCCACATCTTGCCGGTGCGGCCAAAGCCGGTCTGCACCTCATCGGAGATGAAGACGCCACCGTGAGAGCGCACGATTTCGGCGACGATCTTGAAATACTCCTTGGGCGGGGTGATGAATCCGCCGACGCCCAGGATCGGCTCCACCATCATGCCCGCGACTTCGCCGGTGGTGGTGGTGGCAATGAGTTCCTCCACGTCTTCAGCGCAGGCCACGCCGCAGGAGGGGTACTCCAGCTTCAGCGGGCAACGATAGCAGTAGGGCGCCAAAGCGTGCTTGACGCCGGCAATCTGGGTCGGCAGTGAGCGCCAGGTTGAGTGCGCGGTGACCGTCTGGGCCAGCATCGAACGGCCCGAGTAGCCGTAGCGCAGGGCGATAAATTCCATGTTGCCGGTGGTGAGCTGCGCCATCATGTGGGCGGTCTCATCGGCTTCGGTGCCCGAGGCGGTAAAGAAGACTTTCTGCAAGTTGCCGGGAGTCATCTCAACGAGTCTTTCGGCCAGTTCCACCATCGGCTGGGTGGGATAGAGGGTGGAGACGTGGCTGAGCCTGCCGATCTGGGCCGTCACGGCGGCGTTGACCTCCGTGTTGGCGTGTCCCACCGAAACGGTGAGAATGCCCCCGAAAAAGTCGAGGTAGGTTTTGCCGTCGGCATCGGTGAGGGTGCTGCCCTGGCCCGACTCGGCCACCAGCGGCTCCTGGTAGAAGTTTTTGACTGAGGGAAACAGGTAGGCGTCATGTTTCCGGCGAATTTCGGCGCTGTCCATATCAATTCCTTTTGGGTTGGCGACGGGTCATATCAGGGGGCCACCAAAGTGTCGTACGATTCGGGGCGGCGGTCGCGGTAAAACTGCCAGGTGGAGCGCACCTCGTCGATCATGTCCAGATCGAGCTCGGCCACGATGAGCTCATCCTGGTCCTCCGATCCCTGCTCGAATATCTGGCCACGGGGATCGACGAAATAGGAGCTGCCGTAAAAGCGCCCCAGGTCCCACGGCTTTTCAATGCCGACCCGATTGCTGCAGCCCATAAAATATCCGTTGGCCACGGCATGGGCCGGTTGCTCCAGTTGCCACAAGTACTGCGACAGCCCGGCCACGGTGGCCGATGGATTGTAGACGATCTCCGCGCCGTTCAGGCCCAGGGCCCGGGCGCCCTCGGGAAAGTGCCGGTCATAGCAGATGTAGATGCCGATCCTGGCGTAGCGCGTCTCAAACACCGGGTAACCGAGATTGCCGGGGCGGAAGAAAAACTTTTCCCAGAATCCTGAAGTGTGGGGAATATGGTTCTTGCGGTACTTGCCCAGATAGGTGCCATCGGCGTCGATGACCGCGGCCGTGTTGTAAAGCAAGCCGGGCTGCTCCTGTTCGTAGACCGGCACAATCATGACCATCTCGTACTTTTTGGCGAACTCCGCCATGCGGTCGACAGTGGGACCGGGCACGGCCTCCGCCGAAGCGTACCACTTTGCGTCCTGCCCGGGGCAGAAGTAGGGCGTGTTGAAGATTTCCTGAAGGCAGAGGATCTGCACCCCCTGCTTTCCGGCCTCCTCGATGAGCGGGAGGTGTTTTTGCAGCATGGCCTCCTTGATCTCGTCGATGGTGCCTTCGCCCTCGGTTTTGCCAAGGCTCATCTGGATCAGGCCCGACTTGACTATTCTAGGCATTGCAATGCTCCTTCGTTGAATCGTAGTGCCCGGTGCCGGCGCGCTTTCGGATCGTGGAGGGCATCAGTGTGGAGGCGACGGGAATCGAACCCGTGTATGGTGGTTATGAAGCACTCGTTCTACCATTGAACTACGCCCCCACATTCTCCATAAAAACGAAGGGCGCAGGCTTTCTGGCTTTCACCAGGTCTACCTACGCCCAATTCAATACCCTTGCTTAATGGTAAAAGCATAGGGTGCTTCATAACCGACTTCAGTATACATGATCGGCTCCAATGATGCAAGCTTTAATTGTGTTCATGATGTTGGGGGGTGAATGGTGTCATGGGTCTAATTACGATCGTCGTATACAGCTGAGCGTTATGCCAGTGAAAATTAGGCGCTCCACGGCAGGCGATCTCATTGATAAGCACTTCATCTCCTCGAAGCACTGATTCGAATTGACGCAGCAAACTTAACCCGAGTAGCCCGACCGCTTCAAAAACTGGCCGTCGCCCTTGGCGCCGACGTACTGGCAATCTTTCACCACCACCTTGCCGCGCGAGATCACCGTTTCGCTGATGCCGGTGACCTCGAAGCCCTCGTAGGCGCTGTAGTCGATGTTCATGTGGTGCGTCACCGCGTTATCGACGCTGATGGTCTCCTGGCGATCGGGATTAAACAGCACCAGGTCGGCGTCGCTGCCCACGGCCACGGTCCCTTTTTTGGGGAAGATGCCGAACATCTTAGCGGCGGCTGTGGAGGTGAGATCGACAAACTCGTTCACGGTGATGCGGCCCGGCAGCACCCCGCCGCTGAACACCAGGCTCAGGCGGTTTTCCACGCCCGGCCCGCCGTTGGGAATTTTCGAGAAGTCCCCGATGCCGAGCTCCTTTTGGTCCTTGAAGCAGAAGGGGCAGTGGTCGGTGGAGATGGAGCGCAGGTCGCCGAATTTCAGGCCGCGCCACAACTCATCCTGATTCCACTTTTCCCTCAGCGGCGGCGTCATGACCCACTTCGCGCCCTCAAAGCCCGGCTTCTCGTAGTAGGAGTGATCGAGAAACAGGTACTGCGGGCAGGTCTCGGCAAACACATGGGCGCCCCGGTTGCGCGCCAGGGTCACCTGCTCGAGGGCATCGGCGGAGGAGAGGTGCACAATATAGACCGGCACGCCGGCCACCTCCGCAATGGCAATGGCGCGGTGGACTCCCTCGGCCTCCATGCGCGTGGGCCGCGAGAGCGCGTGGTACCTGGGCGCGGTGTTGCCGTCCTTCAGCGCCTGCTTCACGATTTCGTCAATGACGATGCCGTTCTCGGCGTGCATGCAGATCACCGTGCCGTCGTTGCCCGCCTTGCGCATCACGCGGTAGATGGTGCCGTCATCGGTGTAAAGGATGCCGGGGTAGGCCATGAACAGCTTGTAGGAGGTGACCCCTTCGTCCGCCATCTGGCGCATTTCCGGCAGCCGGTCGTCGTCCATATCGGTGATGATCATATGAAAGCCGTAGTCGATGGCCGTCTTGCCCTCGGCCTTTTTGTGCCAGGTGTCGAGGGCCTCAATCGTGGAGCGCCCCTTGGTCTGGATGGCGAAGTCGATGAGGGTGGTGGTGCCGCCGTGGGCCGCCGCCCGGGTGCCGGTTTCAAAATCGTCGGAGGAAGTGGTGCCGCCAAACGGCATGTCGAGGTGCGTATGGGGATCAATCCCGCCGGGGATCACGTAGCGGCCGGTGGCATCGAGGGTTTCGTCGGCCTCCATGTCCAGGCGCTTGCCGATGACCGACACCGTCTCGCCCTCAATAAATATGTCGGCCACGTAGTCGTCAACAGCGGTGATGATGCGGCCATTCTTGATCAGCAGTGACATAAAATCGTCCTATTCCGGTGATGTGTCCGGCCGCTCACCGGCCACTGCAGCAAACCTGGATAGACTGAGGCCATAATAAAGCGAACCGGCCACCAGCAGTCCGATGAACCAGGCGTAGTCGTACAGGGCGATAAAAAATGGCGGCACGTGGATGGTCCCTGCCGATGCCTGATACAGGAATCCGGGAATGTTGACCACTATGCCGACGCCGATGGCCCAGATGGCCCGCCAGTTGATGCCCGAGCTGCCGTATGAGTATTCGCCGCCGGTGCGATAGAGGTCCGCGAGACTGAGGCGCATCTTGCGCAGCAGAAA
This sequence comes from Fidelibacterota bacterium, assembly GCA_004124875.1. Classification (GTDB taxonomy): domain Bacteria; phylum Fidelibacterota; class Marinisomatia; order SCGC-AAA003-L08; family TS1B11; genus TS1B11. The sequence continues at coordinate 72,208 of SCKJ01000005.1, forward strand.
ATAATCGGTCAGCATGACCCCAGTAATGGCCCCCAGCAAGGCGCTGTAGCCGATGAGCCAAGTAAAGATATACTGGTTGAAATCGCTCAGCAGTTTCCACGGAAAGATAAGGATGCCGATGACGCCGGTGATGATGCCGCCCATCTTGAAGGAGATATTCTTTGGGGAAAGATTTGAGAAATCGTTGGCCGGGGAGACAACATTCGCGGCAATGTTGGTGGACAGAGTTGCCACGGTCAGGGCCACGAGCGACAGGGCCACCACCGTTTTGCTCTCAAACCGGCTCAGCAGGGCGATGGGATCCCAGATGGCCTCGCCGTATATGATGACGGTGGCTCCGGTCACCGTGATGCCGATGAACGAGAACAGCAGCATAGTGGTCGGCAGGCCTATCAGTTGGCCCAGCATCTGGTCCTTCTGCGATTTCGCGTAGCGGGTGAAATCGGGAATGTTCAGCGAGAGGGTGGCCCAGAACCCGACCATGGCCGTCAGGCTGGGCCAGAACAGCGGCCAGAATTTGAAGTCACCGCCGCTGCTGCCCCGAATCTGCTCCATGGTGGCATCAGACAGGATGATGGCCAGGCCGCCCGCCGCATTGACGGCCCATATCAGCAGAGCGATCCCCATGAGCAGCAGGAAAGGGGCGGCGATGGTCTCCAGCCATTTGATGCTTTCGATGCCGGCCAGGATCACCCCGATGTTGATGGCCCAGAACAGCATGAAACTGCCGAACTGCCCTAGGGAGAGGCCCAGGATCGGCAGCATATCGTCAGGACCGGCAGGGGTAAAGCCGAAAATGATCGACAGCATGAGATAGATGGCCGAGCCGCCAATCCACGTTTGAATGCCGAACCAACCGCAGGCCACCAGGGCTCGCATCAGGGCCGGGATATTGGCGCCTACTGTCCCAAAGGAGGCCCGCAGCAGGACCGGAAACGGCACACCGTAGCGGGTTCCGGCGTGGCCGTTCATCATCATCGGCGCCAGCACAATCAAGTTGCCGAGGGTGATGGTGAACAGGGCCTGGAGCCAGTTCATCCCGGCGGAAATCAGCCCGGCCGCCAGCATATAGGTGGGAATGTTAACCGCCATCCCTATCCACAGGGCGCTGATGTTCCACATGCTCCAGGTCCTGCCCGCAGCCGGCACCGGCGCCAGGTCGTCGCTGTAGAGCGGGGAGCCGCTCATGTCTTCAGTCAGTTCGACGATCTGGCCGCTCATGTCTTTCATGAATTCCATATTATTTAACCCGGATTGAAACGCCCCCGGCGTCAGCTCATCCAGTTTGTACGGGCGGCGGGATTCCACTTGACGGTTATCTTTTTCATCTTGGTCCAGAAGCCTATGGAACTTGCGCCGGTAATGTCCCCAACGCCGAAGCGCGATTCATTCCAGCCGCCGAAAGAGAATGGCTCGCGCGGAACCGGGACGCCGATGTTGACGCCAATCATACCGGCGCTGGCCTTTTCGGCCACGTAGCGCGCCATGCCTCCCGACTGGGTAAACACGGCCGCGGCGTTGCCATAGTTGGAGCTGTTCTCGATCTCGATGGCCCCATCAACGGTGTCGCTGCGGATGATGGCCAGCACGGGACCAAAGACTTCCTCGGAGGCGATTTTCATCTCCGGCGTCACGTGATCGATCACCGTCGGTCCCACGTAGTAGCCGTTTTCCTTGCCTTCAACCACCGCGCCCCGGCCATCGACCAGCACCTTTGCGCCGGCCGCCTCGGCCTCGGTGATGTATTTTTCGATGCGCTCCCTGGCGGCGCTGGAGATCACGGCGCCCAGGTTTTTGCCCGGCTCGATTTTGCGGGCCTCCTCGCAAATCTTCTCGATAATCGCATCGACATCACCCACGGCCACCATGGCCGATGCCGCCATGCAGCGCTGACCTGCGCACCCGGACATCGAGGCAGTTACATTGGAGGCGGTCATCTCAACATTGGCGTCCGGCAGCACAATCAGGTGATTCTTGGCCCCGCCGAGGCACAGGGCGCGCTTGAAGTGGGCGGTGGCACGGACGTAAACCAGTTTCGCAACCCTGGTTGATCCGACAAAGGAGACGGCCGTGATGCCGGGATGGTCGCAGATGGCCTCCACCACCTCCTGTCCGCCATTGACCACGTTGAAGATGCCGTCGGGCAGTCCCGCATCCGCCAACAGCTCGGCCAGGCGTATGGCACTGAGCGGCACCTGCTCGGACGGCTTTAAAATCATGGCGTTGCCCAGCGCTATGGCGTTGGGTATGGTCCAGTTGGGCACCATGTTGGGAAAGTTAAATGGCGTTATGGAGGCGACCACGCCCAGCGGCCGGACCTCCGAGCGGCACTCCACGCCCCGGCTGACCTCCTGCACATCTCCCGGCACCAGCTGCGGCAGTGAGCAGGCAAACTCGGTGAGCTCTATCGATTTGAGCACTTCGGCCATGCCTTCGTCAAACGTCTTGCCGTTTTCTTCCGACACCAGATTGGCCAGGTCATCAGCATATTTTTCCAGCAAGCTGCGGTAGCGGAAAAAGACCTGCACGCGATCCTTGATGGTCCGGGCGGCCCAGTCGGGGAAGGCCTCCCCGGCGGCCTTTACGGCGGCCTCCACTTCGCTGGCCGTGGATAACGGGACCTCGGAAATCTTATCGCCGTTCTGTGGGTTGAAGATATCGAGCATGGCGCCGTTGGCGGCCGCAGGATGCCCGTTAATGATATTGGTGACTGTTGGATATTTCATGTCTGCCCTGCCAATGAGAGTTTGTTGCCTTACGAGCTGTCATAGCTGCTTATCCCAAAACTTATAATGATCGCCTGAAAATATACAGGGTTTCTTTAGGGGATCACCGACGGATTACTAAAGCGCCCAAAGCGGCAAAGTGCGCTCATTTCACGCAGCGCGGGGTGGCAATGGGGGAAGATATAAATTGGATGTTGGATGTTGGATGTTGGATGTTGGATGTTGGATAATTGAAATAAGTGGATTGTCATTGCGCGGGAGACTCATTTTTGAGGCGACCGTGGCAATCTCACCGTTGGTCCAACGGAAGATCGCTTCATCCAGTGGGCGCCTGACTCGCGATGACAGGGACTGAAATGACGAAGTTGGGATGTTGGATAGTGGATACTCGATGATTCATTGCTCCCTGCCCACTGCCCACCGGTTTTAGGTTTCATGTTTCAAGTTTCAAGTTTGACTACTGCTACTGCCACTGCTGCTGCATCTGACTGCCGGAGATTAACCGCGCATCAGTTTGGCTCCGCCCCATCCGGCCAGAATCAGGCCGCCCAGCACGGGCAGGGCCATGTCACTGCCGTAAGTGATGGTCGGAAAATGAGAGCTGATCATGATGAAAATGAGCGGGACCGACATGTAAGTATTCTGCTTGGAGCCCTGCGCGGCCCAGGCCCCTTTGGTCATGTCGGGTTCCTCTCCGGCCTCGGTAGCGGCCAGCATCTGCCGCTGTGCCGGCAGGATGCGCAGCCAGACATTGGCGGCCATGATCGTGCCGAAGATGGCGCCTATCTGCATGTAGAGGGCGCGGCTGCTATAGATGGGACTGAGCAGGTATGCGGTGGCCATAATCGCGGCAAATGAGATAGCGCCGCCAACGATTTCATTTTTGGCAAACGGGAGCCGCCAGATCAGGAGGTAGACCAGCCACCCCGCCGCCAGCAGCGCCAGCGAGAGCATGGAGGCCGCGCCGTTGCTCATCTCGGCGTCGTACTGCAGCAGCAGCCCCCCCTGATAGTAGACCAGGATCAGCAGCAGGATGCCGCTGAGCCAGGTAAGCGCCGCCTCCCACTTGAACCAGTGCAGGGTGGTAGGCATCACCCGCGGTTTGGTCAGCTTCTGGACCTTGAAAAAACCGCCGGAATGGACCATCCAGAGCTGCCCCGACACGCCTTCGCCGGCGCTCCCCTCAGGCGGGGCTTCCATGCGCCGCTCCAGCCAGTTGAACAGGTAGGTCTGCCCTATCCAGGTCACGCCGAGCACCACGTGGAACCATCGTGTAAACAGTTGCAGCCATGCGCTGAAGTCCAATTCCATGAGCTCGTCTCCTTTTGGGCCGTCCGGCCCGGGCGGCCGCTACCGGCTAACTGCCCCGGTAAGTGCTATACTGGTAGGGCGAGAGCAGCAGCGGAATATGCAGATGCGCCTGTGGCTTGTCGATGACGAAAACGATGGGAATGATCCCATAGAGTGTCGCCGTGCCTTGCGCTGCGAAGTAGGCCCCGGCGTTAAAATTGAGGCGATAGACGCCGGGCTCGACTTGCGTCTCATCCGCCATCAGAGAACCTATGCGGCCATCGCTGTCGGTGGTCCCGCTGCCCAGAGTCTGCCAGTCGCCCCCGGGCAGTTGACGCTCCAGCGTGACGGCTACCCCCGCCGCAGGTTGACCGCCGGCCGTGTCCAGAACGTGGGTCGTAAGGGGACTGTTCATCGGTCATTTTCCTCCACAAAGTGCCGCCTGCAAAGGGGGCTCAACGGCTGCGCCGGTCCATGATAGCCTTGAACGAGCGGGTGCGGATATCGTCCATGGAGAGGCCCACCGCCTCAATCTCCTGCCCGGTGATGGCGCCGCAGGAGAGGCCCCGCAGAAAATAGTTGAGCAGCGCCTGGCCCGTGGCCGCATCGTCGAAAACATTGCCGCTGAGTGAGGCTTGCGCCGCCTGGTTGATGAAGCTGCTGAGGCGCTCGGAGGCGTCGGTCCAGCTGATCAGGAAAAAGTTGTACAGGGCCGCGTAGCGCACCGGAAGTTGGGCCGGATGAAGGTCCCAGCCCTGGTAAAACCCGTTGCGCAGCGAATGGTTTATATGCTCAAAGCCGAGCCTCCAGGCGGCATGCACCGTCTCCCTGTTTTCCTGCTCCTGCCGGGGCGTGAGCGAACCACCCTCAGCGGCGCGATGGGACGGCACCGGCATGATGTTGGTGGCCCCGTCAGACAGGCGAATGGGGGTCCCGGCAAACGCGGTCTGCATCATGTAGCGGGCAAAATCACACGCCGGGTGGTCCATGCTCTGGTGCGCGGCGGTGATGTTGTTGGAAGCGGTGTAGTCGTAGACGCCAAAATGAGCGCCGACACATCTGCCCCGGGCCGCTTTCGCCAGTTGCGGCAGCACGAACTCGCCGCCGTTGCCCAGCAGAGATTGCGGCGTCTCGATCATGATCTCCAGTTTCAGCGATCCCTCGGCCAGACCGGTGCCCGCCTCCAGCAGCTCAAACAGGTCGACCAGCGCCGTGACCTGCTCGGGGATGGTCACTTTGGGGAGTGTGACCACAAAATTGCCGGGCAGCTGGCCGCCGGTGCCGTTCGATAGTGTCGTGATGAAGATGTCGAGCGTGCGGATGGCCCGCTTGTGGAGCTCCTCAGTGAGCGGCTTGATGCGGATGCCGATGAACGGCGGCAGTCCTCCGGCCTCCATCCCACGGACAACTTCTCCGGCGGCGATTTCCGCGTGGCCATCCTCCTCGTCATCGGGGCGGTTGCCGTAGCCGTCCTCAAAATCGATGCGGAAGTCCTCCACCGGCTCCGCGGCCAGCTTCTCCCTGACCCGCTTATATAAGGTGTGGGCGTGCCTGGCGGCGGGGGCTATTTCGGCCGGACCCGCATCCGGCGACTTGTCAAGAGCCTTTTCCAGCGCGTCAATCTCGCTGGCGGAAGTGGGCAGATTTTCGGCGCCGGGCAGCCCCAACACCTGGGCGAACAGGGCGAAGTTGGGGGCGTAGATGTCCATATGCTTCAGGGCTGCCCTGCCCATTTTGCCCGCCGTCTCGGCCTTGAAAATCTGCGCGCCGCCATAGACGGTATGCACCGCCTGGCGCTGGCCGGAATCGCCGGGGAAGATGAGGTTAAAGGCGGCGTTGGCCGTCGCCAATGTTCCAGTGACGGGCCTGAGTTGGTCGGTCGATAAGGTGGTCTGCATGTTATCCTGTTTCACCCGGCATGAATCATTTGTGAAAGCCGCAGCAGCGTAATTTTGAGCTGCTCGCCAGCGGCGATGGGCAGCTCGATATCAGGCTCATTGCTCAGCCGGTCATGGAGCAGACTGAGCATTTCCCCGGCGCTTTTCCCCGTGGCGAACACAATGAAGATATAGCCGAATCGCTGCTTATAGGCAGAGTTTCCTTGGGCCAATTCGGCCAGCACGGCCTCCGGCGCTCCACTGGCCCCGGCCTGCTCACTGGCGGCCAACGTCGCGCCGTCGAATTTATCCCGCAGGCTGGTCATGTCGCCAATTTCAGGATGCGCCCCGAACGCCTCCAGCCAATCTTTCCGGCCAAGTCCCAGCCAGACCGCCTCTGCGGTGGCCAGCAGGTTTTCCATCGACGCAAACGGCCGGGCGGCCACCATGCCCGATCCCCAGGCGAGCGAGCCGCAAAAGCCACCGAAGATCACACCTGCCGAGGCGGCATCCAATCGATTGAGGTCCGCTAATGCGACGGACTGCACGGCGCTAATCGGGCTGGCCCAGCAGCCGCAAACGGGCGATGCCGCCATCGGGGTAGATGTTCAGCCTGACGTGAGTGCAGCTCTGGCCGGCCAGCAGATCAGTGCCGAATACATGCACGCTATCTGCGGCCAGGTTCGTGGGGGGCAGCAGCTCGGTCCATTCCTGCTGGCCGGGATCAAACGGGTCCAGTCCGGACTGATCCGAACGGCAGCCATCGAGGGAGCAGGCCTCAGGGAAGTTGCCCTTAAAATGGGTGGTCTCGACGATCATGCGCGTAATCCTGCCGGCCGCTCCCAGACGGATCACCATCCAGTCGTTGCCGGGCTCCCGCTTGCGCCGTGTCTCCCACCCGTCGCCCATATTTTTGGAAGCTCCCGGCATGATCAGGTTCTGCATATGGCTGAAAAACATGTCGCTGCAGGCCACCGGCAATCCGCCATTTTCGACGGCTGCCAGATCGACTTCGCCGGCTTCGGCGCGTAAGAATCGGGGCGTGACCAAGCCATGAATCCGCAGCCGCGCCACGCCGCCATCGGGATAGATGTTAAAGCGCAAATGGTCCCAGGTCCCTTTGGAGGCGATCTCAAACAGGTTTTCCGCGCCGGGCTTCAGGTCCACCTTGGACAGCAACTCGGTCCAGGCGGTTCCGGGGTTCAGCAGGTCATCCAGTGATGCCGAATCGCCGAGGTTGCAGGCTTCCAGCGAGGCCTGCGGGGGATGGTTGCCTAAAAAGTGGTGGGTGTCGATGTTGGCCCCCATGACGACGCCGGGCAGACCCAGACGGATAAGGCAGAAGTCGTGCCCGGGGGAGCGCCGCCGCCGGCTTTCCCAACCGTCCATCCATTTGCCATGGTCGGTGTAGAGGTCCGGCTTGAACTCGCCGCGGCCCGGTTTCAGCAGATTTTCGGCTGGCGCAAAAAACTCATCGCTGGCGTGCAGCACCTGCCCACCCAGCCGTTCCTGGGCCAGGTCGATCAGGTCCGTAAATGTTCGCTTAACCTCCGCCATCACTCCCATTCCAGCGCCTGAGCTGCACCCGTCCCGATGGGCTGCCGACGATCTCCCCATCCTCGAAAATTACCCGGCCGCGCAAAAATGTTGTGTGGACGACCCCCTGCAAAGTGTGCCCTATATAAGGGGTGAGCTTGTGCCGGTGCAACAACATCTGCTCCGTCACGGTCAGTTCCTCATCGGGATCCCACACGATCAGGTCGGCATCATGCCCCGGCGCGATTTTGCCCTTTACATCCTCCAGTCCCAGCAGCCTGGCGGGTCCGAGGCTCATCCAGCGGCTGATGTCCATAGGCGAGAATCCGCGCCTGCTGGCCTCAGTCCAGGTGATGGCCAGTGAGAGCTGCAGCGAGCTGATGCCGCCCCAGGCAGCCTCAAAACTGCCCCCCTCCAGGGCTTTTAGTTCCGGCAGGCAGGGCGAATGATCCGAGACGATAAAATCGATCGTGCCCTGCTGGAGGCCTGCCCACAAACGATCTGCGTTTTCCCGCTCCCTGATGGGTGGGGCGCATTTGAACTGGGTCTGTCCTGAGGCAATATCCTCCGCGCCGAAATAGAGGTAGTGCGGGCAGGTTTCGACAGTAAACGGCCAGCCGTTGCGGCGGCCTTTGGCGATGAGCGGCAGGGGATCGGCCGAGGAGAGGTGCACGATATGGGTCGAGACCCCAAACTCGTGGCACAGCTCCACCATCAACCGGATAGCCTCATACTCCCACGATCGGGGCCGCGAGCCCAGATAGGTCCGGTAGCTATCAGCAGCTCCGCTGACGCTCACCTGCGAACCGATTTCGGCATGCACCAGAAGCGGTATTTTCGCGCGCACAAGCGCATCCATCACATGGGTCAGGTCGTTCCTGGTGACAGGGGGAAACTCATCAATCCCGGAATCGATGAGGAACACCTTGAAGCCGAGCACTCCGGCCTCGATGAGCGGATCAACATCGCCTCCGTTTCCCGGAATGATGCCGCCATAGAATCCGCAGTCAACATGCAGCTGCGGCCGGGCGGCCTCTATTTTTCTGTTCAGCGCGTCAACGGTCGTGGTGACCGGATCGCTGTTGAGAGGCATATCGGCCAGCATGGTTACCCCGCCCGCCGCAGCCGCCCGGGTGGCGCTGGCGAAGCCCTCCCAGCTCGTTCTGCCCGGCTCATTGATATGCACATGCGAGTCGATCAGTCCCGCCATCAGCAACCGCTCGCCCGCGTCATATATATCAAGTGCGGGCAGGTCCGCGCCATCGGTCAGCACCTCCTCGATGCGGCCATTCCTGACCACTACGGCAGCGGGCATGATGCCAGCGGGAAGCACCACGCGGCGGCCCTTTATGATCAGGTCGGGGAGGGCTGTCATGGCATCACTGCCGCGCCTGTCGCGGGTTGGCGAGCCTGAGAAATATTGGCCTCCAGCGATAACAGATGCGCCGCTACGGAAATGGCAATTTCCTCGGGCGTATGACTGTCGATGGGCAGTCCCACCGGCGCATACAGGTTGGTCTCTTCGAGCGGCCGCCCCAGCGTCTCGGCGGCCCGCGCGCGGATAACGGCAATTTTCGCCAGGCTGCCCAGCACGCCGATAAACGGCAGCGGGAGCGACTGGAGGGAGACCAGACCAGCGACATCACCGGCCACATCGGTCGTCATGATGATGACCCTGGTCAGCTCCGCATAGTGGATGAGCGCCGCCGCCTCGCCGTAGTCATTCACGGTAACGAATTTAATGGCCGCATGGTCCCATTCTGCCAGCAGCGGCTGGGCCACCCCTTTGGCGATGACGGTCACCGCCAACCCCAGCCGCAACATGACCGGGGCCAGGGCCGAGGAGCAGTGCCCGCTGCCGAGAATGACGACGCGGCGGTCGTTGAGCAGCTGCTCCGAGTAGCGCCACGCAGGACCCTCAGCCTGCAGCTCATAGCGGGGCGGGTGGACACCGGGGCCGGGCTGGGGCGTTTCGGGGTCCAGGGTCAACCCGCCGGGGCCGATGCGCAAGGTCCCCAGGCGATCATTTTGCAGACAGTCGAAAATGGCTGCCACTGTGTTGCGGTCCTTCTCCGGCGTACAAAGCAGATAGAGGTTGGTCTGGCTGCCGGCGCAAATCATGCCCGATTTTTCGCCTTCGCCGGTGGCGCGGTGAGCCAACGCATGAATTTCGGGCGCGAAATCAGCCTGACGCAGGATCGTTGCGGCGCGTTCAACGAGGTTATGCTCCATGATGCCGCCACCGATGGTGCCCAGCGTTTTGTCACTGGCGGATACGAGCAGCTTGGCCCCTGCGGTACCGGGCGAATGGTCGCTGTGACCGGCCACGACGGCGAGAAAAAAACGCTCACCGTCATTCATCAGCCGGCTGGCTTCGCGCCAGAAATGGGTATGGGGGGCGCTCACTTGCGGGGCAGTTCTCCGGGATCGTCGCCGGCATAGAGGGCCGTCAGGACCCGCTCCGGGGTCAGTGGCGCGGTGAAAGGGAATTCGGCTGTCGGCCGGAAGGCGCGCATGGCCTGGCGCAGGGCAAAGAACAGGGCAATGCCGTACATGAGTGGTGGCTCGCCAACTGCCTTGCTGCCGTAAGGCCCAATGGGGCCGTCCGTCTGCTCCAGGAATTTGACCTGGATATCATCGGGCATGAAGTGGGCGTCGGGCAGTTTGTAGGTGGCCAGCGCGCCCGAGAGCAGCGTGCCGTCTTCGCCATATTGCAGGTCCTCCAGCGACATCCAGCCAAGCCCCTGCGCCAGTCCGCCTTCAATCTGCCCCAGATCGACAGATTCGCTCAACGGCCGCCCGAGATCGTGCACCATTTTTACGCTGTCCACGGTATATGTGCCACGAACGCAGTCGAGCGTGACCTCCACCATGGCGGTGCCGCAGGCATGGTAGGCAAACGGCTCACCCTGCTCGGTTTGCTTGTCGTAATGCACATCGGGGGTCGCGTAAAAGGCGTGGGCGGAGAGGCCAACCCGTGACTGATAGGCGTGCTGCACCAGCGCCTCCCAGGTGAGGCCGGCCGGTTTTCCGCCGTTGAGCACCTCTCCATCTGCAATGGTAATACGGTCGGCCCGGCTCTCGCTGAGCAACTCCGCGGCCACAGTGCGCAGCCGGACCAGAATCTGATCGGCAGCCAGGACAACGGCGTTTCCGTTGAGCAGCGTGGTGGAGCTGGCGGCGCTGGGCGACATGTTGGCAATACGGGTTGTATTGGTGCTTTCGATGCGCACTTTGCCGGTGTCAATGCCCAGCGCCCTGGCTGCCAGCAGCACCATGTTGGTGCTCAACCCCTGGCCCATTTCGACACCGCCGGTGGAGAGGCCGACAGAGCCATCGGTGTAGACATGCAGCAGTGCGCTGGCCTGATTCATATAGGTGGTGGTGAATGAAATACCGAAGCAGACCGGCATCAGGGCCGCCCCTTTTTTGGTGGCAAAATGGTCGGCGTTGAAGTGATCGATGCGCTCGTGGATTGCCGCAAAATCGTAACTGGCGACGGCATCATCCCAGGCGCGGATGGCGTGATCGTTGCCCATGAGCTGACCGTAGGGGAAAGGGTCAGATTTATCCAGCAGATTCCGGCGCTGGAGCTGGGCCACGGGGAGGTTCATTTTTTCGGCCAGGGCGGTGATGGCGCACTCAATGACAAACATGCCCTGCGGGCCGCCAAAGCCACGGAAGGCCGTGTTGGGCGGCAGATTCGTGCGACAGCAGACGCCGAAAATGCGGGCATTGGGAATGTGGTAGCTGCCGGTAGAGTGCAGGAGCGTTCGTTCCAGAACCGCCGTGGAGAGGTCGGCCCCGGCGCCACTGTTCTGGTAGTGCTCCACCTGGTAGGCGAGAATTTTGCCATCGTGGGTCGCGCCGATCTTGAAATCCGACAGGTACGGATGCCGCTTGCCGGTCATGCGCATGTCTTCCTCCCGCGACAGGACCACCTCCACCGCCTGGCCAGTCACCCATGCCGACAGGGCCGCCACACAGGCCCACTGCGTGGCCTGATCTTCCTTGCCGCCGAACGCCCCACCCAGACGGAGCACGTCGATCTCAATGTGGTTGTGGGGGATGCCGAGGATGCGGGCAATCATGCGCTGACCGGCATAGGGAGATTGGGTGGAAGAGTAAATTTTGAGCCGGCCCGGCTCCTGCGGCACGGCGCGGGAACGCTGGGTCTCCAGATAGACATGCTCCTGACCGCCCATATCGCAGCTGCCCGAAACCACGACATCACAGCGCTCGAAGGCCGCCTCCACATCTCCACAGGCAACGGTTCGGGGAGCGCCGATGATCTCCCCGTTTTCGTACGCCTTGCGGGGATCGGTAATGACCGGCAGCGGGTCGATTGAGACCGTGATGAGGGCGGCTCCCTTGCGGGCCAGGGCCACGCTTTTGGCCAGCACCACTGCGAGGGGTTGCCCCCGGTAATGAACGGCGCCGTCGGCGAGCAGCGGTTCGTCGGGGATGATGGGACCGATCTGGTTCTCGCCGGGGATATCCTTTGCGGTGATGACCGCCGCCACCCCCTCGGCGGCCAAGGCGTCCTCAACATTCAAGGAGGCGACGCTGCCGTGGGCCACGGGGGAGCCGAAAATGGCGGCGTACAGCATGCCGGCCGGCGCAGGCACGTCATCCACATAGGTCGATTCGCCGCGCACATGCGCCGTCGCATCAATGTGCAGCATAGATCTCCTCCACAGCCAACGCGTCGGGCAACAGGGTCAAGAAATGACTGATCAGCAGCTGCCGCACCAGCAGCCGCTTGTAGTCAGCGCTGCCCCGGATATCGGAGATGGGCGCAATCTCATCCTGCGCCATGGCGAGCAGCTCGGCCAACAGCTGCGGAGAGGGGGACTTTCCGGTGAGGAAGTCGCTGCTGCGGGTCAGATAGAGGGGCACTGGCGACACGCCGCCAAACGACAGGTGGGCTGCGGAAATGCGGCCATCACCGGCCACCATGATCAGCGCGGCGGAGTTCACCGAAGCAATATCGAGACGGGTCCGTTTGGCGACTTTCTCAAAATTGAGCCGTGCCCCGGATGGGGGCAGGGGCATGATAATGTGGCGCAGCAGCTCGCCCGGCAGCAGGTCCATCTGTTTGTAGCCACGGTAAAATTTGCGCAGCGCCACGGTCCGCATAACCCCTGCTTTTTCCAGCTCGAGAGAGCAATCCAGCGCCAACAGCAGTATGGTCATGTCGGCAATAGGTGAGGCGTTGATGATATTCCCGCCGAGGGTGGCCCGGTTGCGGACTGGCCAGGAGGCAATCTCGGACATGTAGGCCTCTATCTTCGGGGCCACGGCCTGAACATCCCGGCTCCCGGCGAACGCCTGGAATGTCGTGGCGGCGCCCACTCGCAGGTGGTCCCCTTCCAGTGTGACGCCGGTTAAATCTTCGCGTCCGCCCAGCAGGTAGACCGGCGCGCCGGGGATGGCGGCGCCTTTCTGCACATAGAGGTCGGTGCCTCCGGCAATCCACTGCGCCTCGCTATCGGGATCGGCCGGGGCGGCGGGCGGCGGGATGGCCGACAGTCGAGCAGGTATATCGCTGAAATAGCCAGGGAGCTCACCCGCGGCTGTCATGGCCTCAACGCCGACGCTCCTGCTGAGGCTCCTGGCGGCAGCCTTCAACGACCGGTAACCGGTGCAGCGGCAGAGGTTCCCGCTGAGCGCCTCATCAGCGCTGACGTCGGCGGAGCTCATCATCATGGCCGTTAAGGATACCACGAAGCCGGGGGTGCAGAAGCCGCACTGGCTGGCGCCCTCCGCCACAATGGCCGCCTGCACCGGACTGAGGCCCGGCAGGTTCAGGCCCTCGATGGTGACGACATGCTTGCCGTGCGCCTCACCGAGCGGCATCAGGCACGATGTGATGGGCAGGTAATTGACCTCGCCGCCCTCCGGCGAGCCCACAAGGACGGTGCAGGCTCCGCAATCCCCCTCGCGGCAACCTTCCTTTGTTCCAGGCAAGCGCGCACGATTACGGATGTAGTCCAGCAGCAGGAGTCCCCCGGAGGCCCGAGTGTGGATTTCGGCGTCGTTGAGTATGAAGTGGGTGTCGTGTCGCATCTTTCCGGGAGAGGGCTAATTGTGACCCGAAATATAACGACGGAGTCACGGCGTTAATAGTGGCAGTGGGCAGGGAGGGGGTAGAAGCAATTCGCCAAGTGTGAAGTGTGAAGGATGAAGTGAAGAGCGGCGCCAGTTCTAATTGCTGACCGCTCACCGATCATCGCTCCGTCGGCAGGCAGCATGTCTCCCTGAGGCCCTCGAAGGGGGCAGTTGTCAGTGGTCAGTTGTCAGTAGCGAGGTGTAAGGTGTGAGGTCTCACTGCTCACCGCGGGCTCCGCGAGGCAAGCCTTAGTGGTCTAGATCGCCACATCCCGCATGCGCGGGATTCGCGATGACAGGGAGGAAGGTTTTATGAGGGGGAGCGGGCAACCAACATCCAATATCCAACATCCACTATCCACTATCCAATATCCAATATCCAACATCTCTCCCCAAGGACCTAGGGCGTGGTCAGCACCACCAGTTTGTCGACGCCCGACTCGCCACCCCACAGCTCGCCGGGGCGGCCCAGCATCTGGCGCACGGCAGCTCCCTTGCTGGGCAGCGGGTAGCTGGTGAATGTCTCGGTGGCGGGATCGAAGCGGACAAAGCTGTTCGAGCCGAAGTCGCTGAGCCACACGATGTCCTGCTCGTCGACATAAATGGCGTACGGTTTGGCATTGTCCGCCGGCATGATCCACTCGCGCCAGGTCCGCGTCGACGGCGTGTAGCGGGCGACCCGTTTGCCTTTCCATTCGCTGATCCACAAGTTGCCCTTCGAATCGGACCAGACCCTCCTGGCCCCCTGACTCAGCGTCGGGGGATCGATGACCTCCACCGCGCCGGTGGCCAGGTCGACTCTGCCCAGGTAGCTGCCGGCCAGAGAGACATAGTAGATGTCACCACTGGGGGTGGCGCATATGCCGTAGGGTCCCCTTTTCCTGGGGGCCTTGTGCACGGTGATATCGCCGGTGGAAATATTAAGGGAGCCGTAGATGCCCGATTGGCCCGTAAACCACAACTGCCCATCGCCGCCAAATGCCGAAGTGTTCAGATTGGTATAACCGATATAGGCAGGCATGGGGAAGGTGGTCACTTTGTGGGTGCGGGGATCGACGGTCACAATGGCATTGAGGCCGCCATCGGTGATCCAGGGCGCGCCGTCGGGTCCTATGATCACGCCATGCGGCCGCGACCCTTCGCCCAGGGGAATTTGCACGGTTTTACCGGTGGCAGGATCGAGCGAGCCGAGGGCGCCCAACCCCTGTGCCGTGTACCATACGGTGCCGTCAGGAGCGGGGGCCACGTCGTGCGGCCGCGATCCCGGCGGGACATCGAACTCCCGCAGCTCCTGCGATGGCAGCAGGGTGACCCAAAACAGGATGACGGCGACGGTCCGTAAAGGAGCATTGGGGCGGCTGTTGCGAAAGTTCATGGGGGTTCCGGCTACATGCTGTCGCGCAGATGCCGCCGGAGATCATCCACTTCGATGCCTGCAGGTAGCCCGGCACTGTCGACTTCGAGTTCAGGAAACCAGAATTTGAAAGAAGCCAGACCCTGGCCGATGAACATATCCAGCCCGGAGACCGTATGGCAGCCGACCTCAGCGGCGGCTTCCATGAGTTTGGTGGGCTCGGGCCTGTAAATCATATCGAACACGCCCTGACCGGCAGTGAGGCGGGCCGTATCGATGGGGCTGTTATCCAGCGCCGGCCACATGCCGATGGGGGTCGCGTTGACAATCATTTCGTACCCGGAGAGGGACATGTTCTCATCCACCATCTGCTGCGTAAGGGGGGGCATGCCATCCAGACCGGCGAATTCATCGGTCAGTTTTTTCAGGGCGTCGGGTTTACGGCCGGCCAGGGCGATACTTGCCGCGCCGAGCTGGCTAATGGCGAGGATAGCCGCTCTGGCAGCGCCTCCGGCGCCGAGCACCATGGTATGTTTTCCGGCGACTTCATACTGCGATGAGGCAAAGGCCCACTTGATGCCGGCGACATCGGTATTGGTGCCGATGAGCTGCCCATCCCGGAACATGGAGCAATTGACGGCTCCAGCGAGACGGGCCACATCATCCAGGGTGTCCAGAAAATCGATGATGGCGGTTTTGTAGGGCAAGGTTACATTGATGCCGGTAAGGTCGCCGTCTCTGAGCTGTCGGGCAATGGCGCTGAGCTCGCCGCCGTCGATGGACAGCGCCACATAGGTGGCCTTGATGTGCATGGCGTCCAGCAGGTACCGGTGCATGGCGGGGCTCAGCGTATGGCTGAGAGGGTAGCCGATGACAGCGAATTTTTTCATGACCGGCGCATCAGTGAAAAAGATGGATCAGGCAGTGGCTGAAGCATGCTTGTGAATGTCGGGCGGTGTCCAGATTAAAGCGGCCAATAATATCGAAGTTAGGCACGATTGCGTCAATGTTTACAGGCAATCCTCCAAACGGCTGGGAGGCGCCGGCGAGGCTCTTAACCCTGCGCGGACAGCACAGATCCCAACACGGTCTCAAGCTTTTCCGGGTTAAACGGCTTGGGCAAGATGGCCGCGAATCCGTAATCCTTAAAGTTCGCCATGACAGGATCGGTGGCGTAACCGCTGGTCACAATCACCTTGGCGGAGGGTTGATGTTGAGGATTTCCTAAACGGTCTTAATGCCCCCCTGGCCGCCGGGAATGTCGCCGCTTAGGCCCCGGGCCCGGCCCCTTCCCGCTCCAGCAGCCGTTTCTTGCGCCACAGTCCGCCGCCATAACCGGTCAATTTGCCTCGACTTCCGATCACCCGGTGGCAGGGGATAACGATGGCCAGGCGATTGCTGCCAATGGCGTTGGCCACTGCCCGCACGGCATCAGGTTGACCTATATCTGCCGCGACCTGAGCATAGCTACGCGTTTCGGCGTAGGGGATAGCTTGCAGCGCAGACCAGACCTCCTTTTGAAATCGTGTGCCGGGCGTTTCCAGCGGCAGGGCGAAGGTCCTCCTGCGGCCGTCAAAGTACTGCGTGATCTGCTCCCTGGCCGTTTCGTGGACAGGTGTTTCCCCCGGCACAAACATGGCCTGCGCCCTGCGTTTGAGAATGCGCAGTTGGCGCTCAATGGCCCGCCGGTCCATAAACTCCAGCAGGAGCAGATGACTCTCGGTGGCGCCGGCCAGCATCAGCCCGAGTGGCGTGGCGATGCGCGAGACGTAAATGGCAGTGCCGTGGGCAGCAGAGGTCGGCGGTTCGCCCAGCAATTTCCTGAACGCGGCATTGAATCCGCTGAGGGATTCGTAGCCCAGGCCATAGGCCGCCTGAATCACCGGCTGGCCATTTTTAACCCGGCCCAGCCCGAGCCCCATTGCAGGGTTCACCTGGCTGTTATGCCGCTCTGGATGATCCTTGTCACTTCACTGTGCATGGTCTCCTTCCACCCAACAGCGCCATATATGATCCTCCCGTGCTTCCCAATCACGTATAGAGTCGGAAGGCCATTTACGCCGTATTTTTCCGCAACTTTATCACCATCCAAAAGCGATAGATAGGTGAAATTTCTCTCCTGCATCACTTTTACGGGATCCCCCTTATCCCAGGTGCTGATGCCAATGACCGCCACATCATCGTTGAACTGCTCATGAATTTGCTGGAGTTTGGGCATCGCCTGCAAACACGGGCCACACCAGGTTGCCCAGAAATCCAATATGACGAACTTCCCGCGAAAGTATGAAAGGGAGTACTGTTTTCCATCGGCGTCACTCAATGTCCAGTGCGGGGCGTCTGCGCCGACTGCAACTGTTGGCTTTGGCTTTTTAAAGCCTGGATGCATTTTAACTTCATATCCGGGCGGAGCCTGCAGTTCAAAAGTTGAGTCATCCAGCTTTGGGTTGATTTTCAGGTTCGATAGGGTTATAACCTGGCGGTGTTCCTGTCCGTCTGAATGGAAAAGCCGGATTATCTTTCTCGGTATATAATCATCTGCGCCCAGGAACCACCAACTTGTCCCACCATGATTCGTATCCCGGCTGTTGGCATAGAGAATATGACACGGCACATTATTCACCACTGCAAAACCGTCGTAGCGAAGTTGCGATGTTGACAGCTCTCTTTTCAGGGCACCGGATTTGATCAACGCATCAGGGATTAATGGAAATGCGCTGATTAAAAGGAACTTGCCAGTATCATCTGGATCGTTGACATAAAACGTTTTTTTATGGGCATCGATTTTCCGTATTTTATAGCCGTCGTAAACCACACCGATTTTATTGCGTTGCCCCGTATATGACAACAGTTCGCCTTCAATCCTCAGGCGGGCCCCAATGGGATCTGAGGCATCCAATCTGGCGAGTATCACTTCGCCAGCCACAGGCGTCATAATTGCAACCAAGTCGCCCCGTTTCTGCGTCCCAATTATAATTCCTTCCGCGCTATATGAGAGCGTCTGAGCAGCACGCAGAGAGGAGTCGGCTTTTTGAAGCAGCTCCATGGGATCCGGAGTTTCTTGAGCATACCCCGTTGAAATGAGAATCAGGCAGGTTGATAACATAAACAGTGCCTGTTTCATGGAGAGTTCCCCCTATTCTTGTAACCCAAGCAATGTTAATACTGCTGCGTCATATGCAAAACATTCATTTTCCGGCAGTATCCTGCGCCGCTGCGTCAGGAGGCAGTCCGGCAGCCAGCTGGCGGACCGGGCCAATGGAGATCGCCAAGCGGAGCCTGCACCGAGCGGGGCGAACGTGATCTGTCGATCTTCACTCGCGATGACAAGGTTTTGGCTTGCCCACTGCCAGGCGTTATATTTCCACTGGATGGGGTTCGCCCCTGAAGCGGTCCTCGCACCGCCACTATCATGAAACGAAGTCATCAGATCATCGCCTTGTCCAGCACTATCGCCATGCTGTCGATGGCGTCCGCCCTGCGCGTGCAGGATCAGCAGATGCAGGATCAGCCGGAAAAGAGCGTGTCCGATCTGCTGGGAGCCATCCAGCGTGAGCAGTTGCAGGAAGGACCTTATAATATCTGGTTCGATAAACAGTATGACGACTACCAGTCCGACCAGGACCAGCTGCAGGAGCTCAGTCAGCGGCTGAGCGGCGTCACCGTGAGACTGTTTCTCGGCACCTGGTGTGGGGACTCCAAACGGCAGGTCCCCCGTTTTTTCAGTCTGCTTGATGAAGTTGGCTACAGCTCCGATCATGTGGAGCTGATCGCCATCAACCGCAGCAAAGAGGTGCCCTCGTTATTCGGCTCCGGGCTGAATATCCACCACGTGCCGACTTTCATCATCATGCGCGGCGAAAGGGAACTGGGCCGCATCATCGAGACCCCGGTGGTTTCGCTGGAGCAGGACATGCTGACCATCCTGCGCGGTGAACCGTACCAGCCGAACCATTCGAAGCTTGAGAAAGCAGTCGGCGTAGATCACTAGATATTGTATGTTGCATGCTGAATGGGTGCGGCAAATCCCGTTCCGGAGTCATGGCGAAGTCCCCTAAAGTATTGAGGCTGCCCTGAGTTTGTCCGCTGGCGGATCGCGGTGGCGGTGCAACCCGTCAAGGAAAACTGAGGAGGTGCTGGGGCAGCGCGGTTAAATTGCTCCATGCCCGAGGCGATACTCACCACGGTCAACCTCACCAAGCGCTTCGGCAAGCGGTTGGCCGTTGATCAGCTCTCGCTCGAAATTCCCCCAGGTGAAATTTTCGGTTTCCTGGGTCCCAATGGGTCCGGGAAGTCTACCACCATCCGCATGATGCTGTCGCTGATCCACCCCGACGCGGGCGACGTATACTGCTTTGGGCAACCGGTCAGCAAAAGCTATCCCGAGTATCTCGAGAATATTGGAGCGCTGGTGGAGGGGGCCGACTTTTACGGCAACCTGTCAGCGCTGACGAACCTGAAAATGCTGGCCCGCATGAACTCCGGGGTCGACGAGCAGCGCTGCCTCGAAGTACTCAGGCTGGTCGATCTGGAGTCGCGCAAGGATGATCAGGTAAAGACGTTTTCGCACGGCATGCGCCAACGCCTGGGAATCGCGCAGGCCGTCCTTCACCGGCCAAAGTTGTTGATCCTCGACGAACCCTCTACAGGGCTCGATCCGCAGGGCATGGTGGAAATGCGCCGCATGATTCAGGCATTGGTCCGTGATGAAGGCATGACGGTCTTTCTCTCATCCCATATGCTTAATGAGGTTGAGCAGATCTGCACGAGTCTGGCGGTGCTCGATGAAGGCCGGCTGCTGGTATCGGGTCCGGTGGACCAGTATCTGTCGGCGGAATCTGCGACGCTTACCGAACTTCAAGCCACCCCCGCTGAAAAAGCCCACAAGATACTGGGCACTCTGGAGTTTGTGACGGATTTGGAAGAGAGCAACGGGGGCTTCCGTTTCCGCACACCCCACGCCCGGCGGCCTCAGGTGATCCAGGCCCTGACTGAGGGGAGCGTGGAAATCTTCTCCATGAACCCGGTCTCCAACCTGGAAGACTATTTTCTGTCGCTCTTTGGGGCCAAGGAGATTTCCGTGTTATGATCTGGCCCCTCTACCTCAACGAGTGTGTCAAAATTTTCAGCAAGTTGCGGACCTATATCGGCTTTGGCGCAATAGCCCTCATAATCCCACTGGCCATTTGGGGTTTTTCAGTGGGGGGATCCGGTATCCAGCGCAATCTGCTCGGGCAGTTGGAAGGTGAATTCTTGACCACCGGCAATCTGGCCAACGGCATGTGGGCATCCTACACGCTCATGTTCGCCCTGTTTATCCATGTGCCGTTTCTGATCACATTGGGCGCCGGCGATGCCGTGGCCGGCGAGGGGACAGCAGGAACATTCCGCATATACTTGACGCGCCCCATCAGCCGCAGCCGGATACTATTCTCCAAATTGCTGGCGTCGGGCACCTACTCAGTGGCGCTGGTGTTTTGGCTCGGATTGCTCAGTCTGGGGATAGGAAATATATGGCTCGGCGCCGGCGATGTTTTTGTCCTCACCGGGGACGAGATACTCATTTTGCCCTTCGAGGTGGCGCTGGGGCGCTTTGCCATCGCCTACCTGCTGGCCGCGTTCATGATGCTCACCGTCACCACGCTGACCTTTTTGTTTTCGGTGCTGGTGACAAACGCCGTGGGGCCCATTGTCGGCACGATGGCTGTCCTGATCGTGAGCACGGTGCTCAGCGTCCTCAATATCGATAATCTTGCCTGGCTGCAGGACAACCTGTTCACGACCCACTTCGATGTCTGGCAGTACGCGTTCTACGACCCCATTCCCTGGGATTCCATCCGTTCCAGCTTGCTGAACCTGGGTACCTACGGAGCCATTTTCGCGGTGTTGTCGTTTTACTTTTTCAACCGGAAAGATATCCTCACGTGATGGCTGCAGCGCGATTTTCCTGTCTGGCCATGGCCGCCGTTGCCAGCTTGTGGCCTCTGGCCCTCCATGGCGGAATGCTGGAGGCAACCCCGGATGAGAGCGCCGATATGGCCCCGGAAGTGCGGCGGCTCATCGACAGCCTGCGGACGCAGTTTCAAAAAATTGAAGACTACCAGGTGAAGATCACCGTTTCGCTTAAGATGCCCCGGTTGCGCATGCCCCGCAAGCGCATGACGCTCAGTTTCAAGCAACCCGATCTGCTGCATATCAAGTCGCGTGGTTTTGCCCTGCTCCCCCGGCGCGGCATCATGCTATCCCCGGACAGCCTCTTCTCCAGGATTGCCGATCCGGTTGTCATCCGGAGCGCCGGCGGGGGCCGCTGCAACTGTCTGGTGGTCAGAGGAGCAAAGGAGCTGGAAGGTGGCCAGACTCAGGTCACCGAGGTCACCATCGATACCGTGCGCTGGGTGGTCTTGAGCGTGTCAACCTGGGGCGCGGACATCGCCCTGTTTGACATGCAGTCCGAATATACGGAGGTGGCGCCGGGCATCTTTATGCCACAGAAGACGAGCATCAAGTTTGAACTGGGCGATGATTTCCTTACTCGCGGCTCGCGGCGGCGGTCACGCGGCGACGCAGCCCCTACCGATGCGGACCTCTCCGCGATCATGAATGGCGATCCGGAAAAGGCGCCTCGATCGGCTGAGGCGGTGCTCGAGTTCAGCCGCTACCGGGTGAACACAGGCCTCAAAGACAGTCTGTTCGAGAAATAAATCCTGATGCCATTGCGATGCGCCAAGGGGCGGATCTCGATGACAAGGCAACCCGGCCATCATCGCTTTGGGCGTGGCCGTCGCGACCCTTATCATCCCATTGGCCAGTTGGGGTTTTTCAGTGGGGGGATCCGGTGTCCGGCGCTTGGGCCTATCCTTCTGCGCCCACGGATAGCTGTATATCACCCCATATAGTGAGGTTTCGCAAAGGGTTCTAGCTCTTAATTCTCTTGAATCGTAACCACCTCAATGGTCCCGAAGAGCGGCGAATAAACTTGTCGAGTTCCTGCAATTCTTTGGGTTCCACATTGCCGTCAGGCCTG
This sequence comes from Fidelibacterota bacterium, assembly GCA_004124875.1. Taxonomy (GTDB): domain Bacteria; phylum Fidelibacterota; class Marinisomatia; order SCGC-AAA003-L08; family TS1B11; genus TS1B11. Next base: position 94,123 of record SCKJ01000005.1, read on the forward strand.
TATGGCTTGATCAGGAACCCCTTTTTGCCTATTGAGTTTATGAAATTGATTTGTTCAGGATCATCGTCCACCAAGATGTCACCATCAATGCGGCGAATGTCCTTCACAGCTCCTGTATGATCCGGATCGTAGTCTTCCCTGAAGATGAAGGTGCTAAAGTACTTGCGAAGATCGTGATCATTCAAGATGGTAACTGCTCTCCTTTTCGTCGAGCTGGTCCATAGCGAGAGCCTGTGCCCTTCGTCATTCCACTTTTGCAAGTACACCTGGATGCCAGGTCGTGGGGCTTTCCCGAATTCGTCGGAGAGGGTGTTATCGAGATCAAATATGATATGCACGATAGGGGTCGCTTAACTGCCTGAATTCAACCACTAAGCGTAACATTGGATTTGATTCCGGGAGATACCTACCAGGCGCTTTGAAGTCAAGGCATATCCCCGGACAGCCTTTTCTCCAGGATTGCCGGTCGGGCCGCCACGCGGAATACCCTCCGCCGGCGGAGCTCTGCGATGAAGGTGGCGAGGGGCAAGGACATTATCTCTTCAGCCGATCATCGAAGAAGGCTTTGTGTTCAGGCTTTTCGAGCGCAGCACGATGTGCCGGATTGTTGCTCGCCCTAAGCGAATTGGCCATGATCTGGATTCTGACGTGATCCTCTGGCCCGACATTCCAAGGCTGAAGGCTTAGAAGTTGAGCGACGCGATCCAAATCGCCGTACTCGTGATATAGGTATGCAACTTCGTTGATAGAAAGCAGGCCTTCGGCTGACATAGAAACAAACGTGTCAAGCTCGCTCAAGCGAGTATCTTCACCTTTGATTAAGAGCCGGATGAGGGCATCATAATAGGTCGCATAGTTACGGGTACTATTTGCTCGGAGCCAGTCAATTTCTCTACGCATTAATTTCTTGTCGCGGGACAGGTACCCAATTTCTGCGAGCATATCGTGCCCGGCAGTGTAATTAATATCGAGCGCGATGGCTTGTTCAATGAGCGCCCGCGCTTTGTCAAAATTCCCTCCAGCGATATATACGATTGCAAGGTCAGTTTTGTTTGCGAGCGATAGTGGGTCGCCCTCTGCTGCCATACTTTCGATTTCAAGAGCATTGTCCCAGTCCCACATCCAGGTATAATAATCGCCAAGAAAGTTTAAAACTTCTGTATCATTTGGATCGAGCTCATAGGCTCGCATCAAATGCATTTTCTTGGAATCGTGATCCCAGGAGATTTTCCCCAAATGCATCGCCATCGCCATATGGCCTTCAGCGAGGGTTGAATCTAAGGATAGAGCTGTTTTAGCGGCCCTGAACGCCTGATCCAGCAGATGTTGATCATTGTGCCTCCGCTCATCGTATGCTGTCAATAAGACTGAAGACTTAGAAAGTCCCGACCATGCCTCAGCATAATCTGGCTCTTGGTTTACAGCTTCTCTGAAATATTTCACCGCTTCTTCAATATTGTAAACGGTGCGCTTGGCAAGGTGAAACCTGGCTCTGAGATAGGCATCATATGCCTTTTGTGATGGCTCGAATGGCCGCGTTGAATCTGGCAGCAACTTGGTCGCAAGCGCTTTGGCAATAGCCGCGCTTATCTCATCCTGAACGGCAAAAATATCGGTCATGGGTCGCTCATAGGATTCGCTCCACAAATTGAAGCCGTCATCGACCTTGATGAGCTGCGCGGTGATGCGGACGCGATCACCAGCCCTTCTTACGGACCCTTCGAGTAGATGATTCACGTTTAGTGAGGCACCGATAGCGCGTATATCCTGGTTCTTTCCCTTAAAGGCGAAGGAGGACGTCCTCGCTGCGACGCTGATGCCTGATATCTTCGCCAGAGCGTTGATCAATTCCTCTGTGACGCCATCCGAAAAATACTCCTGCTCGGGGTCTAGGCTCATGTTAGCAAAAGGGAGTACGGCAATTGAGATCTCTTCGCTGACATCTGGTTTCCGCGATCCCCAGATGCCAAACGCCACGGCGGCAATCGTCACGGCGATGAGGGCCCGGTTGCTGGTGCCCAGCTTGCCGGTGGAACGCCTTCCGGTCCTGACAATGCCTTCAGGCGTGATGTCGAATATCCAGGCCAAGCCCACGGCGATGGGGAAGCCGAGGGCCAGGAAGATGATCACAAACCGGCTCACCCAGGCGGGAATGCCCATGACCTCAAAGGTGCCGTCGATGATCTGCACGATGACGAAAGCAATGCCACCGTAGAAGGCCGCCACCCGGAAGACCCTCCGGCGGCGGAGCTCCTCAATGAAGGTGGCGAAGCTGGATTTTGTAGCCATTGTGGTGGAAGTTGGTGACCTGCCGGAATGTAAGACCAAAGGTGTTGGATAGCAACGGGAGGGGCTTTTTTGCAAAACCCGGACGGGCGCGCTAGGGGACATCCCGGTTCCTGAAGCCCCCCTTGAACCGGGCGCCGCTTCGCAAACTTGCTTAAGTTGCCGTCTCCCATGATGGCCCATCAATGACATCCGTCGCTCAGCGTCCGTGAACGCTTCCCCTGTTCAGGCCAGGGAGCGGCGGCGCTATTTTGCGCTGTTCATCGGCCTGTTTCTGCTCACCCAGTGGCCGTTTGCCCAGTGGGCCTCGCTGGTCCACCTGCCCCTGGGCGGCGTGCCGTTTCTGGCCCTCTATCTCACGGCCGTCTACACCGCGCTGATTGGTCTGCTCATCGCCGCTGCCCGCAGGAATTTGTAGGGCCTGCCCATGGAGAGCTGGATGATCGCGCTGGCATTCATCGGGGGCTACCTCATTATCACGCTGGTGATCGGCGTCGTAGCCAACCGCCGCGCCGAGGGCACCTTGGAGGATTTCCTGCTCTACGGCCGGAAGGCGTCGCTGCCCCTGCTGTTCCTCACGATGGTGGCGACCTATCACAGCGCCTTTGCGTTTCTAGGCTCCAGCGGCTTTTTCTATAAGCACGGCATCGGTTTCTGGGTCGCCGGGACATGGACGATCCTGGTGGGCGCCATCACTTACACCTACGGCGTCCGCATCTGGAGGCTGGGCAAACAGTTCGGTTATATCACGCCCGCCGACCTCCTGGCCGACGCCTACGAAAGCGAAACCGTGCGGCTGCTGGTGGCCTCCATCTCCATCTTCTTCTCCATCCTCTACATCCAGGTTCAGGCGCAAGGCTTGGGATATATAATTTCTGTCGCCAGCGAAAACAGGATCACCTTTGAGGCCGGCACCGCCATCCTGCTCACCGTGGCCGCCCTTTACCTGCTGATGGGGGGACTGCGGGCCGTCTACTGGACCGACGCGCTGCAGGGCGTCTGGATGTACGTGGCCGTCTGGGCGGGGGCGCTGGCCATTACCTATCACTTTTGGGCCAGTCCCGCCGAAATGCTGGCGCAGGTGGCCGCTGTTCGTCCGGACCTGCTGACCGTGCCGGGTCCACACGGCTTTTTCACCTGGCCCATGTGGCTCGGTCTGGGTCTGGTGCTCTCCTTCGGAATAGTGCTGCAACCGCACCTTTTCATCCGCTATTACACCGCCGATTCGGAGCGGACCCTGAAATGGCTCGGCGCCACCATACCCATCTACCTGCTGACCCTGTTCATCCCCACCGCCCTCATCGGCCTGGGAGGAGCCCTCATCCTGCCCGATCTGCAGGTGCCCGACCGCATATTTCCGGAGCTGTTGATTGCCTATGTGTCGCCGTGGCTCACCGGCATCATCCTCGCTGGCGCGACCGCCGCCGCCATGTCGACCCTCGATTCCATCCTGCACGCCAACACCACCGTGCTCACGCGCGACATCTATCAGCGCTACGTCCGGCCCGAGGCCACGCGGGAACATTATATCATGGTCAGCCGGCTGTTTGTGCTGGCGCTGTTGGTCATTGGCTACCTGCTCAGCCTGGGGCAGTCGGGGTACCTGGTGATCATCGTGACCCTCTCCGGCGCAGGGGCATTGCAGCTGCTGCCCTCAGTGACGGCGGCCCTGTTTCCGAGTCCTTTCTGGCGACTGACAGCAGCTGGGGTGACGGCCGGCATCGTGGCCGGTCTGGCAACGCTGGTCGTGACCCTCATCGTCTGGCCGCATCCGCTGACCCTGCATGGCGGCGTGTGGGGTACAGCCATTAACTGGATCGTCGCCCTGGTGGTTTCCCGCTGGACCCGGCCTGTGAGCGCAGCCACCGTTCGCCGGTTCGCCGAGGCGCTGCAATCAACCGACGGGCAGGGATAGAGATGACGGCGGCCCTCATTTGTGGCATCGACACGGGCGGCACATTCACCGATTTCGTCTATTTTTCCGGGTCGCGGCTGGTGGTAAAAAAAATTCCCTCAACACCCGATAATCCGGCTCGTGCGGTGCTGGCAGGGCTGGCGGCCATTGCGGCCGAGTCCGGCAACATGCAGGTGGTGCACGGGTCCACGGTAGCCACCAACGCGCTGCTGGAGCGCAAAGGCGCCGCCACACTGCTGGTGGCCACGGCCGGCTTTGAAGATGTGCTCGAGATCGGCAGGCAGAACCGGCAGAACATTTACGATCTGAATGTGGACGGTGTGGACCCCCTCGTGCCGCGCTCTCATCGCCTGGGCGCCAGTGAGCGCATCGGACCCGATGGCGAGGTGCTGATCGAGCTCGATGAAGACGAGGTGGCGCGCATTGTTGAGGCCGCCGCAGCGCTGGAGTTTGACGCCGTGGCCATCTGCCTGCTGCACAGCTATGCCAATCCCGATCATGAAAAGGCGCTGGCCTCCGCGCTGACAGCGTCGGGGGCGCCGTTCGTAAGCGCCTCGCACGAGGTGCTGCCGGAGTTCCGCGAGTACGAGCGCACGACCACCACGGTGATCAACGCCTACGTGGGGCCGGTGATGGATCGCTACCTCAATGAGCTGGCGCAAAAGTTCACATCCGGCCCCATCCGCATCATGCAGAGCAACGGTGGCTCGGTCTCCATTGCTTCCGCCAGGGCGCGCCCCGTAGTCACCGCCCTCTCGGGTCCCGCGGCAGGTGCGGTGGGCGGCTTCGAGCTCGGTAAGCTATCGGGCTACGACCACCTCATTACCTTCGATATGGGCGGCACCAGCACCGATGTGAGTCTCTGTCCGGGTAGGCTGCTCTACACGGCGGAATCCACGGTGGGACCGCTGCCGGTGAGGATACCGATGATCGATATCCACACGGTAGGCGCCGGGGGCGGCTCTATCGCCTATCTCGATGCCGGGGGGGCGCTGAAGGTGGGGCCCGAAAGCGCAGGGGCCGAGCCGGGACCCATCTGCTATGGCCGTGGGGGCGACCAGGTGACCGTTACCGATGCCAACCTCTACCTGGGCCGCTTGGCCGCGGACCAGTTTTTGGGTGGGGACCAGCAGCTGCAAGGTGAGCCGGTCAAAGCCGCCTTGGAGCGTCTGGCGGCGGAGGCCGGGCTAAGCGCGGACCGGACGGCACAGGGGGTCATCGACATAGCCAACGTCACCATGGAGGCGGCCATTCGGGCCATATCCATTGAGCGCGGTTACGATCCGGCTGACTTTTCACTGGTGAGCTTTGGCGGCGCAGGCGGCATGCATGCCTGGGAGTTGGCGTCGGCCCTGCAGATTCCCAGAGTCATTATTCCCGGGGCTGCCGGCGTGGCCTCCGCCATCGGCATGCTGCTGGCCGACATCGTCCGCGACTACAGCCGCACGTTGCTGTGGCCGCTGCCCAAGGTAACCGCCGAAAAATTGGATCGGGAGCTGGCCAGGCTGACCGGGCAGGCCAGGATCGATTTCGATGGGGATGGCATCGCGCCTGATGAAGTAACGTTCCGGCCGATGGCTGAAGTTCGCTATGTGGGACAGGGGTACGAACTGCTGGTCGACCTGACCGATACGCTGGCGGACGATTTTCACGCCGCCCATGACCGGCGCTACGGCTACAGCGATGCGGCCCGTCCGCTGGAGCTGGTGACCCTGCGCCTGCGGGCCAGCGCCCAGACCGTAAAGCCGCAGTTCCACGCCGGGGCCTTGCAGGATCACGATGCCGGCCATGCCGTTATCGGTCGTGCGGAAATGTCATTTGGCGGGAAAAAGGTCACCGGGCAGCGCGTGGACCGGGAACGTCTGCGGCCCGGCAACCGGCTAAAGGGGCCGGCGCTGGTGACGGAATACTCAACCACCACGGTGGTGCCGCCAGGGGTCTGGTGCCGGGTCGATGCCTACGGCCACCTCATCTTGAGCCTGGAGGGAGACCTGCCGGTATGAGCAGCCAGACCGCGCCAGACCCGGTAACGCTGGAGCTGTTCAGGAACCTGTACCAGTCGGTGGCCGAAGAGATGGGCATCTCGCTCTGCCGCACGTCATTTTCGCCCAACATCAAGGAGCGCCGCGATTACTCATGCGCTCTCTTCGATGGCGCGGGCCGCCTGGTGGCCCAGGGCGACCATATGCCGGTGCATCTGGGGTCGATGCCGCTGTCGGTGGCGGCCGCGCTGGAGAAGCTGCAGCTGAAGCCGGGCGATGTGGCGGCGTTGAACGATCCCTTTTATGGCGGTACCCATCTGCCCGATATCACTATGGTGCAGCCGGTCTATCTGCCTGGCGCGGACGACCCTTCGTTCTACGTTGCCAACCGGGCCCACCACTCCGATGTGGGCGGCATGACCCCCGGCTCGATGCCGCTGGCCAGTTCCATCTTTCAGGAAGGGCTGCGCATCCCGCCCGTGAGACTGGTGCGCGGGGGCCGCATGGATGCCGATGTGCTGAGTATCATTTTGACCAACGTGCGCACGCCGGTTGAGCGCGAGGGCGACCTGACCGCCCAGTTGGCCGCCAACAAGACGGGTGAACGCCGGTTGCTGGCCATCGCCGGAAAAATGGGCATGGACCTGTGCGATGAATATATGCTGCACCTGCAAAACTACGGTGAGCGCGTGATGCGGGCCTCGATCAGCGAGATGCCCAATGGGGAGTACCGGTTTGAGGATGTGATGGATGATGACGGCTACGGCAACGGTCCCTTGCCCATTTGCGCAAAAGTTACCATCCACGGCGACGAGGCCACCATCGATTTTAGCGGCACGGCCGGGCAGACCACCGGCGGCATCAATGCCAATTACGCCATTACGCTGTCGGCCACCTACTACTGTTTCAGGGCCCTGATCTCCGGTCCTGCGCCATCCAACGCAGGCACCATGCAACCGTTAACCATTATCGCGCCGGAGGGGTCGCTGGTCAATGCCCAGGCCCCGGCGGCAGTGGCGGCGGGCAATGTGGAGACCAGTCAGCGGATTGTGGATGTAGTGTTTGGCGCGCTGGCCCAGGCATTGCCCGATAAGGTGCCCGCCGCTTCCTACGGGACCATGAACAATCTGACCGTGGGCGGCATCGATCCGCGCTCGGGCCAGCCTTACGCCTATTACGAGACCATTGCCGGCGGGATGGGCGCCCGTCCGACCAAGCCGGGGCTGTCGGCCACGCACTGCCACATGACCAACTCTCTCAATACGCCCATCGAAGCGCTGGAGCACGCCTATCCATTTCGCATCGAGCATTACGCCATTCGCAAAAACAGTGGCGGCAGGGGACGCTTCGCGGGGGGCGATGGCATTGACCGGGCCATGACCGTGCTGGGCGACGCGGAGATTACGGTGCTGTCGGACCGGCGCGAGAAGCGGCCCTGGGGCCTGGCGGGCGGCGACAGTGGCGCGGCGGGGGCCAACAGCCTGATCATGCCCGGTGGCGAGGTGGAAATCATGCCGGGCAAGTTCAGCCGCCGCGTTCCGGCAGGGACGACCGTGCGTATCCAGTCTCCGGGGGGCGGAGGTTATGGGAAGAGGGAATAGGCAGTTGACCTGTCACCCTGAGCCTGTCGAAGGGGGCAGTGGCAGTGGCAGTGCAGTGGCAGGGGGCCGGTTGAGGAGCAACCAATTGGACCCGGATCGGGTCTAACCGGCAACATGGTGGCCACACCCTTTTAAGGAATTTATCATGAAACGATCACGCCCGCTATCTACCGTGCTGTTGATACTCGGGATCATGACCCATCCCCTGTCAGGACAAAATGACGATGAGCAATCCGAGCGCAGCTCGAAAAGACGAGGTTTTCTGCCCGACACCCGCTTTTTCGGGATCTCGAACCGGTACTATGACGACCTGACTGGCCTGCAGTTGGGGCTGGCGTCCAACATGGTGCAGGGCGATCTCACCGGACTGCAGCTAGCCGGACTGGCCAACGTTACCGGGGGCAGGATGGGTGGCCTGCAAGCAGCGGGGCTGGCCAATGTGGCCGGCCAATCGGCCCTGGGAGGCCAGGTATCGCTGTTGGCCAATGTCGCCGGAGGTGCTGCCGGGGTGCAACTGACTGGACTGGCTAACGTAGCCGCTGGCGGCGCCCTGCTGCAGGCTGCCGGTTTGACGAACGTGGCCGCCGAGGCTTTCACCTGGGGGCAGTTCTCGGGGCTTGTAAATGTTGCCGCCGGGGGCAGCGCTGTGCAGCTGTCGGGACTGGCCAACATCAGTGCAAGTGAGTCATCCCTGTTCCAGGTTACCGGCCTGGCCAATGTGGCCCAGGGCGATGTGGTCGTTCAGGCGGCCGGTCTGGTGAATGTGGCCGGAGGGTCGGCCTGGAGCCAGCTCGGCATCATCAACGTAACGCCGGAGGCCCGCCTGCTTCAGATTGGTGTCCTGAATGTTGCGGCGAAAAATTCGGGCCTGCCTCTCGGCGTCATCAATTTTATTGGCGACAATCCGCTGCGCTTTTCCATCATGGTGGACGGCTACGGCCAGGCCACCACGGCTGTGCGCTCGGGCAACAGGCACATCTACTCAGTGGCCGGTTTTCAGGGAGACAAGGATGTAAGCCTGGATCGACTGGGCTCGATGCTGTTGGGCCTGGGCCTTAACCTGCCCCTGAACCGGGCATATCTGGCTGTGGAATATCTGCATAACCAGCGCGTCAACGCGTTGAACCAGCGGGCGGCGGCCGTTGGCCTGAGAGCCGGCTTCAGGGTAGCCATGGACATGGCCCTGGTAGCAGGAACTTCGGTCCGCTGGGACGATTTGACGACAGGCGATGCCGCCGGCAATCTGTCTAACGGCTGGAGTATCGGCCTGGAGTGGTTCCGCTACTTCGATGTGGGGGACACGTCCCGCGATCTGGGCATCGATTTCGACGATTTTTAGGCCTCAGCCGCTCTGCCCGGCGCCCAGACTTTGGGCCACGCCCCTGCAGTCGTCGCGCACATTTCCTAATATGCTTTCCCGCGGTGCTCCCCGCCTCTAATTTGGCGGCGGAAATTTTCCTGCGTTTTTACGCTCTCAATTCCAGTGTCATCAAATATGGGTGGGAAATGAAACAGGCATTCCGAGGGGCCGCACTGCTCTGGCTAATCTCGCTTCCGTTAGGGGGACAGACGCCCGCGGCCATCATTGTAGGCGCTCCGAGACCGGTAACGCCGGAGGGCAGCCTGTTCATGGCGCCGAGCTGGTCTCCGAACAGCGAGGAACTGGCGGTGACCACGGCCAATTACCAGGGCGTCTACCTGGTGGATATTACCGGCCATGGCGAGCCGGTCCAGTACGGCGATGAAACCGTCTCCGCCCTGGGCGTCCAATGGTCCCCTGCGGGAGAACGGCTGCTGGTCTACCTAGTGCGGTACGAGCACAGGCGTCGCCATGGGGCCATTGGTGTCATCGACCTTTCAAGCGGCGAACTGACGGCCCTGACACCCTTTGATACCCGGCCCACCGGCGAGGCCACGTGGCTCAGTGGGGGGCAGGAGATTCATCTCAACAAGCGGGGCGCGTCCCGGGTTTTGCCGGTCCCTGGCGCAACGCTGAACAAGCAGACGGATCGCGCCGCCAGCGAAACTCTCTACTACCTCGACCGCGGGCAGGTGGCGCGCCTAACGCCAGGCACGGGTGAAGTGGCGGCCATCGAGACGGTGCCGGGCAGGAAGCTCAACCTCAAAATTTCCCCCGGCAGCACGAAAATGGTCTTCGAGATAGTGGGCGGCCACCTCTGGGTGACGGCTATTGACGGCAGCAACCCCGTCGATCTGGGGCCCGGCTACCGGCCGTCCTGGGCTCCCGATGGTACCCGGCTGGCGTTCATGGCGGCCACGGACGATGGCCACCAATACACCTCCGCCGACATCATTGTCGTCAACGCCGATGGCACCGGCCGGGTCAACATCACCGCCACGGAGCACCGGCTGGAGATGAATCCCGCCTGGTCGCCGGACGGCCGCGCCATCGCCTACGATGCCATGGACACGGGCCGCGTCTATGTCCTGGAAGTGCAGTAAATGCGGAGGTCTCTCCTCCTGACCGCCAGCGCCCTGATCGTGTTCTCACCCCTGAGGACTGCCGCCCAGGTGACCGGCCTGAGCGGCTGGAACATTTTTATCGATGCCGGCCACAGCCTCACGGCGAACATGGGCGCGCACGGCTACTCCGAAGCCGAAAAGAACCTGGGCGTGGCCCTGGAGCTCTACGATCTGCTCGTGACCACCACCGATATCGACACGGTGTTTCTGTCCCGGACCCAGCAGTCCGATGACGTGGGCCTCAGCCAGCGCTCGGACATGGCCAATAGCGCCTTCGGAACCGGCCAGCCGGCGAGCTGGTTCCATTCCCTGCATAGCAACGCCAGCAGCAACTCCACGGCAAACTCGGTGCTGATGCTGTGGGGACAGTACAGGGACGGCGCGGAAAAAGTTCCCAACGGCGGGCGAGCCATGAGCGCCATTATGCTGGACAATTTAGCCGATGGCATGCGCCTGCCCTGGACCGGCCAAGGCTCCTATGGCGATTGCTCTTTCTACGGCTGCTCAGGGGACGGGCCGTACTTGTCTGTGAATCGCAGGACGGTGATGCCGTCGGAGCTGAGCGAGGCCGGGTTCCACAGCAACTCCGTGCAGAACCAGCGCAACATGGGCGCCGCCTGGAAGCGGATGGAGGCCTACACTTTCTACTGGTCGATCCTCGCTTATCACGGTATTGCCCGGTCGGCGGTCGGCATCGCTATCGGGCATATCAGGAATGTAGAAGGGGGGCGGCTACTTAACGGCGCAGTTGCCACAGTGCAGGGCAAGGGCGATACGACGGACACTTACGAGGGGTTGTTTCACCGGTATACATCCGACCCGGACCTCCTGCGCAACGGATTCTATTTTCTCGAAGGTCTTACCGGCGACTCTCTTGAGATTATCTTCTCCGCGGATAATTATTATGCCGACACGGTACAAGTAATCCGGGCAGACAGTTTCTTTACTTTCGTCGATGTCGGTCTGGCGCCCAAAGAGCCCCTGGGCACTGAGGTTGTGGCGCGCAACTTACCCCCGGAATTGCTGCTGCATTCCAACTTTCCCAATCCGTTCAATTCGTTGACCCACATCTCCTTCAGCCTGCCAACGGACGGCGTTGTGGATCTTAGGGTGTACGATATACTGGGTCGGGAAGTGGCACTGTTGGATCGGCAGCGAAGGCAACCCGGCCGCTACCAGGTGGTCTGGAATGGCCGCACGGAAGCAGGGCGCGCCGTCCCCTCGGGCGTCTATTTCGCCAGGCTGATCATGCCCGGCGGTTCCAGATCCATCAAGATGATTTTACTTAAATAGTCGTCAGTCGTCAGTCCACCGGCTGGCGGACTCGGGGCGCGCCCCTGTGTCGCCCAAGGCGCTCGGGCCAGGGTACGAATCCGTTATAATTCTTCGCTCCGGTTTACCTCAACAGTTCAGCTACATCTGGATGTTCATTGTCTGCCGCATGTACCGAAGCGTCAACCCCTCCTTATCGGCTGTATCAGCCTCCGCCCCGGCATCCAGCAATGCTTGGACACTCGGTAAGTGGCCAAACCCCGCCGCTCCCATCAAGGCCGTAAACCCTTTCTCAGATTTGGCGTTGACTTTGGCACCGGCATCCAGCAAAGCTTGGATATTAGCGGGCTGGCCCTTCCATGCCACCGCCAGTGGCGCCAGTGGGCCGTTGGAATTTTGGGAACTCCCGCGTACATTCGGCCTTAACACAGCATAACCATCATGCCCCAACAAGCCAGAATCACCCCCTTTCCTGCCATGCTGAACCGTTCCGGTCGCAGAGGAACGGACGTTGAGCATGCCAGGAAATCGGGTGAGAAAACCGGTCACCAGCGCGTGGCCAGCTTAAGATTTGTGCTGCTTGGCGTGGGCCTGGCAATCGGCAGTTTCCACCTGGCTGGCGACGGCATGCTGAGAGGCGCAGAGCGGAGCAGTACGGCTATTGGCCAGGGGACCGGGGCCAATACCTCCATTCGGATTTTGCGCGGCGACGGTAACCCGGTTGTCGATGGTGTGGTGATCGTCAAGTTCAAGGATGCTCTGCTCATGCCCCGCGGTCTGTCAAAGACAGGCATATCATCGCTCGATATATTACTGGGGGAACAGGGGGTCGTCGCCATCGAGCAGGCGTTCCCACTGCCCGCCCGGCTGCTGGGGGATAAAGGCAGGGCATTGCAACGGATCTATTACGTGCGATATGAGAGCGGCTCGCATCCTCGTCAGGTTGCCTTGAGAATTTCCCGGGACCCCAATGTCGAATACGCCGTGCCGCGCTATGTCCACCGCATCTACGATTCACCGGAACCGCGGCCAACCAGCGCCGGCAGCCTCGTCACGCCGGATGATGCCTTATACCCGCTGATGAGCCACCTGGTCCGGGTCCAGGCGCCTGGGGCGTGGGGTGTGGTCAAAGGGGAAGCTGGCGGCGTCATCATTGCAGTGGTCGATGGGGGCACCGACTGGCAACACGAAGACCTCCTGGCTAACATCTGGACCAATTCGGGGGAGATTCCCGACAACAATATTGATGACGACAATAACGGATATATCGATGATGTGCGCGGTTGGAATTTTGTCAACCGTGACGGTGATCCCGCCGGGTTGCCAGGGACACCTTTGAATACTAGCCATGGAACGGGGGTGGCGGGGGTCGCCTCGGCTGTCACGAACAACGCTATCGGGATCGCCGGCGCCAGCTGGAATGCCCAGCTCCTGCCGGTCAACGCCTCGTGCTCCAGTGATAGCCTTATATGCTTTGGGGTCGAGGGGATCATTTATGCTGCGGTGAATGGGGCCGATATCATTAGCCTCAGCTGGGGCAGCGCCCATCCTGACCTTACTTCGTTTGAAGAGCGGGCGCTCCGCCAGTTCTGGAGGACTGTTTCCGATTTTGCAGGTGAGCGCGGGGCGCTGCTGGTGGCGGCGGCTGGAAACGACAACGTAAGCAATGATGATGTGCTTCACATGCCGGCCAGCGCTGAGCATATTTTAGCGGTTGGCGCCACCAATAAGTCTGATGACAGGAAAGCCGGTTTTTCGAATTACGGTGTGACGGTCGATGTGTTTGCCCCCGGGGCCGCGCTCAACACCACGACCCCCGGGAACGGCTATACTGAGCTTGCCTTCGGTACCTCCTTTTCCACGCCGTTGGTGGTGGGGATTGCCGCCCTGGCAAAGACACAATTTCCAGACTTTACCCCGGAGCAACTGGCCCAGCAGATGCGGGTCACGGCCGACCCTATCGATAACGTCAACTCGGCGCGCACGGGCCTGATGGGCAAAGGTAGAATTAACGCGTTGCGGGCCGTTACGGCAACGTCCACGCCCGCCATCCGTATCGCCGGTATCTCATTCACGGAAAGTGGGGGCGATGGCTTCATTGAGAACGGTGAAACCGTGGATGTCACGGTATCCCTCGTAAACTACCTCGCTGACGCTGCCAACATAACGGTAACCCTGACCCAGGCGGATCCGAACATCACGATCACCAGCGGGGAGGCGTTCATCTCCTCGTTGATATCGGGGGGTACGGACGACGTCACTTTCCAGTTCACCCTCGACCAGGCGGAATTGGGTCAACCCCTGCCCTTTGTCGTAGAGGTCAGCGCTGGCAGCTACCAGGATCGGGACCTGTTCAAATTATACGCGAATGAGCCTTACGTCGTTACCCATAACACCGGGACGATACGAGTCTCTCTGACGACAGAAGGCAACATTGGGTGGATCGGTTTTGCGGATGAGTCGCCAGGCGTGGGATTTGTCTATAACGGAACCAACTTGCTTTTTGAAGGCGGCTTGCTGGTGGGAATTTCCAAAAATAAGGTATCGGACAGTATACGCGGTGAGGCTGGAGCGCTGGAACGGGACTTCCAACTGCCGCTTGGCGCACAGTTGGTTTTGGGACCCGGCCAAATAGCAAACGAAGAAGGCGCTGTTGTGTTGATCGACGATCTGGCAGCGTCGCCTATCGGTCTTTCAATCCGGCAGGAAAGTTATGCGGATAACAATCCCGATTTTGACGACTTCGTGATTTTCAAGTACACCATTACAAACCAGAGTGGAGGACCGCTGTGGAACTTGTATGCCGGCCTGTTTTTTGACTGGGATTTAAGCGAAAACGGGCAGACAGACTATGGCCGCTTTGACAGTGCGCGCCGCATGGGTGTGGTGCAAAATAGTGCCAGTGTGCCCAGCTTGCTGGCGGCCACCAGAATGCTCACTGCCAACGGCGACTTATCCTATCATACCATTCATAATCTAAATGAGATATATTACGATCCTTCACAAGGCTGGGACGGTTTTACACCCGATGAAAAATGGCGGTTTTTGAGCGGCGGTATTCAGACACAGACGGTAGACAACACAGACGTTTCCACTATTATGGCCGCTGGTCCTTTTGCCATGCAACCGGATCAATCCATTGAAGTCGCATTTGCTGTCATTGGCGCCAACATCCTGGAAGACCTTGACAGCCACGCCGACAGCGCACAGGCTTTCTGGGACAGGGCCATTGCTCCGCCTCAAGCAAATCATGCGCCGGTTTTCACATCTGTGTTGCCGATCACGCTCATTTTTGCAGGCGAGATTTTTACCTATACTTACGCGGCTGAGGACGTGGACGGAGATGACTTAACCTTCACCCTTATCGAAGGGCCGCCAAACGCCGCCATTGATGGCAAGTCCGGCGTGTTCACATTCCAGGCAGCCAATGATCAGCTGGGCAGCCATAAGATAACTGTGTTTGTCAGCGACAGTAGCTCCTCAGCAGTAAACCATTCAAATGTGATCGTCGAAGAAGCCGTTTACTCCTTGAATCAAAATTATTCTAATCCATTCACGCTGTCATCCACAACGCCCACAACAACAATCATATACCAGCTGGCCAAAGAGAGCAAGGTCGAGCTGGTTGTCTATGATCTTCTGGGTCGTGAAGTCAGAAAACTTGTAAATGATAATAAGTCGAGCGGAAGATATACTGTTACCTGGGATGCCAGGGATAATTTTGGCCGGCCTGTAAGCACCGGAATATATCTCTATCGAATTCGAGCGGGTGATTTTATGGAGATACGCAAGATGACGCTATTAAAATGACCGGCGTTTCGGCCCGGATGTTTTAACCCGTCAGATCAGTTAGAAGGTTGCGTCGCCGCTTTTCATGGCTTGGCGCCTCGATATTATCGGGTTTCCCCCACTCGACACTGTTGGCATACAATGGGACCCATGCCACCTTTGGCTTTTCGCTCAGGGGCTCTGCCGCCGTCTGCTTTTTTTCTGCTAGAGGGGGGCGCTATTCAGCCGGTGCGGACTCCCTTGACTTCAGCATTTGGTCTGCCCACGCGTAAGCGGCGTCCACATACTTATCGCCCCCCGCGTCAGGGAGAAACAACTCCCTCCCCTGAATGAGTGCTGCTAACGATTTTGCCGCAAAGTAGTCCCGGAGCGTCATGCCCCAATACTGCTGGTCTGGCAATCCCACCGGTGACTTAACCAGTGGGAACGCCTGCCCGCCTCGAATATCCTCCCTATTCGTGAAACTCTCCCTTCTGGTGCATTAGCCGGAAATTACAGCCCCCACTTAGAGCTCAGAGGATGAAGCATCTTCGACAACCCCAGCAGCCACCACAGGGTTATCTCCGTAGTCAAAGACTAAGCCCATGACTCCACCGTATACGAGATGCTGAATGAGGCTAGCAACAATGGCCATCATGTCGCCGCCGGAGAAGAAGCCCATCCCCATCATGGGGCCGAGCACTGCCTGCATTACCATGAACGGTATTAAACTGTAGATGGCGCCCCTAGTCCAGCCCTCGAACGGCAATTTATCGTAGAGAAAGGCGGCATAGATGTATGCCAGGATGATTCCGATAACGAAGTGCAGCATCCACCCGAGGGAGTAGGGCAGTTCCATTATCGGATTCATGGTCCCGAGCATTTCGCCCATATCCATTTTGGGCATCCCCACCACAGGACCGAACAACATGATCGCAGTCATGGCGAAAGTACCGGCAACACCGCATATAACCACCTTTTGAAATTTCGGAATGTTCACTGTAGCCTCCTTTATGGTTTAATCATATAGTAAGATAACGGCTATAGTTGTGGGGTACTATCGCAATTTCATAATGGCCTAAACCGGCACGTAGATTAACCCGCGACCATCGGCTTGACAGGCTGGAAGTTTACGACGGGGGCTACCTGCCTCTATACTGTTGGTATACTAAAAGGGCCGCATGAGCGGCCCTTGCCATGCGCTATATATTCGCTGTGAATGGAGCGTCCCCGCCTTACCTGATAATCTTGTTACATGAAGATGATAATTTCGTGATAACTGGGATGAGAAGGCGATGTAACTTTAGCAGGAATAGAGACTTAAATTAAAATAGATGGACATCTCCAAGCCAAATAGACTGACCCGGGGATCACGCCGATTATTGGCGACTGATTGTGCGATTGATTAATGATCGCACTCTATTCAAACATGGAGCACATAATGAAAACAAGACGCTCGCTTTTTCTGATATTAGCAGTCATGCTTGCGGGTTGTACTCGTACCTATATTGTAAGACCAACAGCACCAGCGATCTACGAATCCATAAACGAACGAGGTCTTCGGATGAAGGCAATAATCACTCCGGTAAAAGGCCGAAAACAAACTGGACATAAGTTGCGCATTACCCCCGACTCAACCTCATGGGTTGATCCTCGTACACAGAGCGTTGTGGTTGTGCAAACAGCGGACGTTACTAGTATCCTTTTCGTGGATAGAGAAAAAGGAGCCTTGGAGGGCTCAATACTTGGCTTTTTGACGGGCGCACTAACTGGATCTATAATTGGCTTGACCGCTGACCCCACATGCCCAAGTCCTCTCTGCATCACTTCACCAATAGCAAAGGCACTCTTAATTGGTCTTCCTTTAGGAGCACTAACCGGGTTATTTGGACTAAAAGGCGGGGGAAGTGCAGGGAGCCAAGAAATCTTTCGAATTGAGCATGAATCCCCCGATGATTGAGGGACGCAATGAGAAGACCGTTCTCAGGTTAATATGCCAGAATGCCGTCGGGGGATGTAAATACCTGCCCTATCCGCCACAGCCCCCCCCCAGGGGGGTGTCCCACAAGCCGCTTTCTCCTCCTGTCGCCATGTCCAGTGCCTCCCTACAGAGCCTCAGCCTTGCTGCTGTGTAATTCTTCTCATCATCTACGGCATCGAGCTGTTGTCAAGTCGCCACCGCGGGACGACATTCAGCCTCTTTCCCCTAGCATGACTGGTGGGACCGACCCTACATTTCATGATCTAACCAAATAGGGGGCATTGTGAACAGTCAAACATGGACCAAAATCGTGATTGCAGGTGTGGCAGGGACGGTGGCGATGACAGTTTTCCGTATGCTGGGGCCGACGTTCGGCCTGCCAGCGATGGACATGGGCAAGATGCTCGGCACCATGAACCCGATGATGACTCTCCCCTACGCCATGGGCTGGGTCATGCACTTCGTCATCGGAACGATCCTCACGGCCATCTATGCCCTCTTCCTCATGGACAAGTTGCCCGCCGAGGGTTGGGCTCAGGGCATGATTTACTCGCTGATCCCCTGGCTGGTGATGAGCCTCATGCTGGCACCGATGATGGGCATGGGTCTATTTGGCGGCACGATGGGTGCGGCGATCGGCGGATTGCTCGGGCATCTCGCTTATGGAGCCACAATCGGCTATATCCTCGCCCGCCCGGACAGCGCGGAGCCGGCGGAGGCTAGCAGCTAGGCGACGATAGAGTTCCCCAGCAGATGGTTGCCGAACGCCTCGGTCTGTTTGCCGTACTGCAGGGGATGGAACTCACCGGCCAGAATATCGCGATAGAGGCGGTCGATATCGGCTTTCCTGAAGTACGAGCACCCCCCCCAATGGCCTCCATCCGCCCCTGCCCTTCCGCCAAGCGTCAGCCTCCCATGACGCCCTATAACGGCGTTTCTCTGGCTGGACCGAGCAGAGCTCTGCCCTGGACTAAATTCTAATGGTGCGATTCGTGCCAGAAGGTTATATTAGAATCCCACTGTCATGGCTTTTGAACTAAAGCAATCGGGCTCCTTTTTCCGGCCAGGCCTTATCGGGCGCGGGCTGCGCCTTATCATGGGCCTGTTGTTTCTGTTTCTCATCAGCCCAGTGACCGCGTTTCGCCCTGGCGGGGTAATCAACATTGGCGACCTGAACCTCTGGATCGGGTTGGCCGTCACCTTCTTGTTGGCGGACGAGGTGGTGAATCACGGATTGGGGCGTGCCTTCGGACATGGGCCGCGCTACGCCCTGCTTGGATTACTATTTCTCGGCAGCCTTGGCGACTACCTGATCAACAGCGTTTGGTGGGGAGAAATTGTGTCTGTGGTAGTCGCTGCTGAGATACTACTGATATTGGGCTATAATGGGATCTCATTTGTAGTGGCAGCCGCACTTGCGGTCCCAGGCTGAGAGATGCGCGCGGTGCCCCAGTTGGTGGCACGCTTAAGAGGCAAACCTGTCACGGGACACACCTGAAGTGGCGGCCTCACCCGCCTGGACAGGTGGGAAGCAGAACGGAGGCAGAGCTAGCCGCCCCTATCGCGCCGACAGCCCCCCAGATGAGAGGACGCCCCCTAAGCGCGTTGCTCCCCTGTAGCCATTAGAAACCGGAATCATACCACGGGGACACAATTGGCAAGACTAGAAATAAGCCCAAGTTGCGGACTGGCCTTTTGCCTGCCAGTTTGTAGGAATCGTATGAGCCCAACGCAACAAATCCTACATAGAATTTAAAGCGTCGCCCAGTTTTGATTGCCGATCCTTCCTCTGATTTAGCAACAGATGTCACCCAAACTCTTCCAAAGCCGAGGCCTGAAAAAATCGTAGAGAATTGGACATCTGCATATCTCATCGTCCGGTCATTGTATTTCCTGATGCCAATAGTAATGGCCGGGATAAAATCTCCGCGAATAATATACCCCAAGTTGCCTACGCTCATCTGCACTGAATAGAACACGCCCTGCCCAAACCCGTACCCAATCTGCACGCCAGGACTGACGTATAATGATTCCCAGATCCTATGGTTTGCATGGGCTGAAGGCACGGCAGTCAAAAAGAGCGCAGCGACAAGAACTGGTCTCATAAGTTCCCCCTTGTCCAATTCGGCTAGCAATTGTTGGTGCCAGCGCTAATATACAGCGCATGGCCAAGGCAGTTGTCACAGAATTGAAAAAGTATTGTCAGAGTTAGCCCCAGGGTGCCCCACAAGCCGCTTTTTCCCCTTGAGCCATACCGTGCGCTCCCAGCCAGGAGAGCGGTTTTGCTACCGACCCCGCCCATAACTTCCGGCAACCACCAAAGCGATGCAAAGCTGTCGCAAACTGTCACAAATGGCAAAAAAAGGGGCTGGAATATCTTCCAACCCCTTGTTTTTATTGGCGGGACCGACCGGGATCGAACCGGCGACCTCCGGCTTGACAGGCCGGGAGGATACGACGGGGGAAGCGGAGTAGGTTGCAATAGGGTAACAATATTGACCAACTCCATTGTATTGGGGATACTTTAACGCGTTGGTATGTAAGCCGAGTTATGAGCCTCTTGGCAGGCATTAGATAACAATAGCTTAGAGTGTCACCGTGACCAGAACGTGACCACACTGCCATGAAGCCCCACTGGTTGAAAGATCGGTGGGGCTTGTTAAATTGGCGGTCAGATAGCATTGAATTTCCGGTTCGTAGGCGTCCCGTCGTGAAAACAAAAAAAAACAAAAAACATCAACCAAGACCAGCCGCCCCCCCATCAGGAAGTGGGCAAGCGGTAGATTAGCATGTCCTGATGAAGTTGTTGCGACTGGAATGATCGGGCGAGCCACAGGCCGCCCCTAAGTCATGCTTCTTACCAAACTAATATTTCTGTCCATAAATCGGACTTACCAGGTAGGATTTGCATTTTTAATAGATCGATAGCTTTTAGTACTCTTGCCCGAGGCACGTTCAAAAACGATCCTATATTATACTCCGGGGGTTGGTGTGATTCGATTTTATGGAATACAGTAAGAATCCTTTCAAGCGCTGATCTTGCCTCCGGAACGCTTGCGCTGGCTATCGCATCCTGTAATGCATAGAAAACAAGGATTTGAGCTAGCAGCTCATGGACACTGTCTTCTATTGATTGGAATGCTTCCAAAGCCTCCTTTGTGGGGAATTCCCTTCCTTTGTTCACCGACAGCTCTTGTCGTTCTTTGCTGTTCATGCCAAGGTGAAGTATTGCATGTGCCCACTCATGTAATCGAACAATATACAAGACATCAAATTCTCTAACATCTAGTTGAGCGGCTACTTCTTTTATCCCCTTATTATAAATTGTGATCAGTTGTTTCTCGGGCTCATATCGGCCTAAAAGCTCGTCAATTGGAAATATTTCTTGCTTCTTGCCGACCCTGAATGGTGGCTCAAGTTCACTCCTCTCTTCCCCAGGATAATTCCCTTGGGCGAATGTGAAGTCATATCGAAGCACCCCTTCAATTAATTTATAGGGTGGCTGCATGATCTGGGCAATTGCATCAACCGTTGTAAGCGGATCCATACTGAGCTGTCTTTCCGGCATCAATTATTGTGAGATATAGCCTTCGGCCCCTAAACTTACGTGAACAGAAGCAAATATTCCCGGTTCCTGCCTAACCACTCCTCATGCAACCTTCATCTGGTAGGATAATCGCAATTTCCTGCAACTGGACATTTGAGGCAATGTGGGGACCGTATTTTACAGACTTTTGCTGCGAGGTCTAATATTGCCCAATTCAGCTCTCGTGGTTTCTCACAATTGACTATTGCAGCAGCTAATGCCTGCAAATATGGATCAAATCGAATATCAGCCAATTTGCGGGGTCCGAAATAACGCTCCAGCACTCGTGCCATGTTTTCATCTAGCAGTGGCTGAGGAATTCCAAAGCAGAAAAGAAGTACAGAATTAGCTATATACTGGCCTATACCTGGTAGTTGTTCAATATCTTTCCTCTCTCTTGGGAATCGCCCACCCTTTGCATACATCTCGTCGGCAAGTCGTTTTATTGATTCCGCTCGTCTACGCCATAGACCGATTGGCTTTAGGAAATGTCCTATTTCTTCCGTGCTCGAAGCAGACAGGCTATACCATGTAGGGAATCTCTCAATGAACTTGGGATAGAATTTTGCTACCGTCTCAGCACGAGTTCGCTGCAGCAATATTTCAGCAATGACATTCCGGTAATTTGAATTAGATTTTAATCTCCATGGAAAATCACGCCGATTAAGTAAGAACCATTCAAATAACCTAGACCTAAAATATTTTATTCGTGAGTCTCGCACTCGGGTCTATTCGTCAATACGTGAGATAAATACCCTCTCATCAATGTCCATGTCTTCAATCTCGCTTTCATCCCTTGTTACTAGATTGAGGAAACTAGCTGTGTCATTATCTGAGAATGTCAGATCGAATCCTTTGGGCAAGTGTAATTCCTCAATCATGTTATCTTTGTAATCATCATACTCAGTTTTAAACCGCTGGACCTCTTTAATCCTACGAATATCAGCAACGTAATCTAGTACAAGAAGTGTTTTCCCCTCTATATATCTTAGGCCTCTTCCAAGTTGCTGCAGAAAAATAATCCTGCTGTGGGTGACTCGCAGGTAGACAAGCATATCAACATCAGGTACGTCAATGCCCTCGTTGAGCATATCGTAGCACGTTAAGATCTTAATATGCCCCTTTCGGAATAGCCTAATTCTGCGAACACGATCCTTCTTATCTACCCGTGTTGTGAGTGCTCTTACGGGAAAGTCGTAAGTTGATCTAAGCAGCTTCTCGATTCGATGAGCATGAGTTGTGCTGTTGCAGAAGATAATACCTCTATTACATTTTTTTAGTTTCCAATAATCGATTATCGAGCTGCAAATGGTCTCATCTCTTTCTGGTATAAATAGTTTCTTATTAAGTTGCCTAATCGTATATCCCTTCTCACTATTTCGAGATATCCAATCTTTGTCAACGTTGTCGTTCTTGATTCTATATTCAACCTCCGACAAGAAACCCTTCCTCATCGCACGCACTACACCATACTTCACAAGTGGTCTACCAAATATCTCCGTTACGCTTTTATCATCCGATCTAAATGGCGTAGCTGTGAGACCAAGTAAGTATCTTGGCTGGAGAGCCTTGAGTACCTCCTTGTATGTATCGGCAGGACCATGATGGGCTTCATCGACAATTACAATATCGAAATGTAGATCGGCATTCGTAGAATAAAATTTCTCGAAGCTTTGAAATGTGGAGAGTATAACTCCCTCTAAGAAGGAAGGTTTTTCAGCTTCGTATAATATATGCGTTGCAACAGATTTTGGTAAATTTGTCCATATGGCCTTATCGAATTGTAATAATAGTTCCCTCTTATCTGCCAGCACCAGTACATTGTTGCTGGGATATTTGGAAAAGAGCCACCTCAAAAAACATGCCGCAACATATGTCTTACCTAATCCAGTAGCGAGTGCGACCAGTCCCCTGCCTTCGTTATTCAAGTAGGAGCTTAGAATATTATCTAGAGCATCATGTTGATAAGGCCGAAGTGATTTCTCATCAAGCGCCCACTCGGGCAGAGCTTCGTAGGAGTTGAGAATTGACCGTCCAGTGAATGTTGTAATATTGTAACCTTGATCCTGTAAAACCTTCAACTTTCTTTTTTGTTGAACTCCCAACTGTCTATTCGACACACAAACACCCTCAGTAATTCCATAGTACTCGATGGCACGTTTTACATCGCCCACAATATCAACACTTAACGGAGCGTTCCTTTCAGAAAACTTTAACTGGAATATCCGATCACTACCCTTGTGTGCTGCGAGTATGTCGGCTCCCTTGTCCCCGGTTCCACCAACAACATCATAGACTTCCCAGCCTTTGTGGGCGAGTAAACGGGCTATAGCCCTCTCAAAGGCCTGCCAAGGGCCTTTTGTCAACCTTTCGAATGACAAGAATCCCTTCGTGTTCTTAGGAAGCTCTGTGTGCATCAAGGTAATCGAGACTGAATCGATTTCTTATGATCATATTCTTCTGTTTCTTTACAAGGCCGTCAGGATATTCTGCCATCTCGTAGATAAACCACTTCAGATCATTGAAGTGACCAATATACTGCTCTAGTTGCATATCTTTCATGTCTTGGTCGAGGGTTTCTAAGGGGAGATCGAAGAATAATCCATCAAATAGTAATCTGGGATATTTACTAATAAACTTGAAGATAAATCTTAGATCCATATACTTCAGGAACTCTGTAGTTCTCAGTAAATCATCCACTTTATTGAGATTCCTATTTTCTGCTTTCAAATAATTCTGCTTGAGCAACATTAATTCGGAGTTTGTCAGTTTCGGTTTTGGCTTGAGTGTGATACCCACATTACCAATGGAAAGATGATTCTGAATTTCTTTCATCAAAGACTTCGCACTCTTCACGAGTTCATCGACATTTAGCATAGTCTCAGCAGCATATCTAATCTTCAGTTCATAATAGATCCTGCTTAATGGCCAGTCAGCAGGATTATCAATTCGCTGAAAAAATCTCGATGCAACCTCCATCATAACAAGATCTTGCCATCCATCAGCGAAATCCTTGAACAGATCATGTTTGTTGTTGATGTAAACATTGAACTTTGAGGGAGCAACTGCTTCGAAGATAATAGGCGTAGGGAAGCCATTC
The DNA here is from genome assembly GCA_004124875.1 of Fidelibacterota bacterium. Taxonomy (GTDB): domain Bacteria; phylum Fidelibacterota; class Marinisomatia; order SCGC-AAA003-L08; family TS1B11; genus TS1B11. Next base: position 118,098 of record SCKJ01000005.1, read on the forward strand.
TGTGGCCAGTAATCTATAACGGTTATTTCGATCGGTTTTTCCCCTAGTATCGATTCCAGATTAAATACCTTGGAATAAACGTGTATTTTTTTCCCAGGGAATGGGTCTTTGTGTCCCTCCTCAGCTTCCTTAGGAGTTTCTGTTGTAGTGCCGGGTATTTCTGTAGGATCACCCTCACCTTCTTCCTCCCTCAACTCGGCTACCTCAACGGCCTGCCACCAGATAGAGTCGTCTTGGTATTCCGGCTCACCGGCATAGAAGCTTTCTGCCCAATCCCGTGCTGCTTGATACAGGGCTTTCCCCTTCGAAGTACCAGGTATTAGCCAGCGCTTACCTGGCGGAGAGGACCGTCTATACCCTTGAAATAACTTTGCCAACGGACTTTTGTTTTTCTTGAATTTTAATTTTTTAGTAGCAATTTGTGGTTGAAATGGCGCCTCGCCGCGGATGGCCTCTACCGCATTAAGCCACATGGCATCTGTTTCTTCGAAACTATCTTTGGTGTAGGTGGGGATAATAAAATCAGCCCGGATCTCCCCGACTATTCTCCCTCCTGCTGCCTGAGTATCAATGGGATATTCAAATATTGATTGGCCATTATTTCGGTTGTATCTATCTTGCCACGTAAATAATGACTTATCCAACTGCTTAATGATTCTTCCGTTTCTGATGATGTTGATTCCATAATGCCACGGATCATTGTATCTTTGGATGCCGACCCATCCTCTGACTTCAATCTTCTTTCGATTTATTCTATCTGAACTACTACAATTGGAGCAAACAAGCTCAGTATGTTTATTTTCTTCCACTGATTCCAACCACAGAAAGCACCTGCTGCAAAAATACCTATCCATAAATTTATTGTGTATCGATAGAACCGCGGGGAATTGCTCTCCCTTGTGCTCAACATACCTACCCTCATCCCATGTACAGAATGTGAAGGGTTTCAAGAGCTGGTTATTAATTCTAATGGTTATCCCATAATCCTCGATCAACGATTTCGAATATGTTTTATTTATATTTTCTATAATCTGCGCCCTATTAAGGAGCTTTGCGGCACGGGGGTGATATCCGGCGATTTCGATAAGCGTACCTGAGGGGATAATCGATTTTGGTCTTTTCATCAATTCCCTATCAAAGGATTTAGTTTGCTGCATTTCTACGAGGTCGATTTTCACTCCGATATCATTTGCCATAGATTCGGTCGACGTCCAAATATCAACAACGTCGCCCAGCCTCGCCGTCGCAATGTTGAATCCCATTCCGAATAATCCAAGTGATTCATCTCCTCCCTGCGACGTATAGCCCGCCCTTAGACAGTTTTCTAGCTCCTCTTCGTTCATCCCAATACCATTGTCCCTGATTCGTAGCGGTTCATCATTTTTTAATTCGGGTCTCGTTGGGACATATACATCAATGTGTTTCTCGCGGTCGCTACCATCAAGTTTTAGCATAGCGTCTATCGAGTTGTCAATGATTTCAGCCACACATTTCCAACCGCTTAACTCTATTTGTCCCAACATTCTCAGTATTCTTGGGTCTGGTGTTAGATTTATAGTTTTAATAGCCATCATTCAGCCTTTCAATGACTAGAGGTCAAGAATCTGTTAGGAACATCTAGAAATATTGGGATAGGTCATCAAGCCAACTCAGATTTTAGGTCCGATAGCACGAGGCCTATTATCTCAGCAAGTAGGGGAGGTACTGCATTCCCAACCTGAGTATACCGTGGGCACTCATGAACTCGAAGATGCCCCCCCGTGGTATACTTACCTTTGAATTCAAACCAATCGGGAAATGACTGAAGACGGGCACTCTCCCTGACAGTTAAGACCCTCGGCTCGGAATAGTGTAGCAGGTCATCAGGGAGGGTAGTAATCGTATGCGACGGTTTATCGCCATCGAGCGGAACTATAGTGTGCTTGTTGATTCCTAAGCGTTTCCTATCTTTAACACTTAGCTGAACTCCCTTCCTACAGGTAGATTGTATCTTTGCAAATCTGGCAATTATCTTTTCGCTGTGGTTTACCAGCCTAAGGCTATTAGGAGAAACAATGTCCATATCTCCATAAAGTAGTCGTTGGTAATCTGTCCTGGCGCCTTTAAAAACAATTTGTGTAAAGCCTGGGGAATCTTCACAATTTGTAAGTACACTTCCCCGCACTTCTAGATCTGAGATTGCTTCCCTCGTAGTGTTTGGGCGGTCGATTGGGAGGCCCTTGGAAAACAGGAATCTTTTCCTCTCTCTATGTAACATACTAAATGGATCAATCTCTTGACCCTCACTTATCATAGATTTCTTTACACCGAACAAGAAATATCGCTTTCTGTGCTGGGGTACTCCGAAATCTACGGCGTTTATCAGATTACCATAAACCCGATATCCGAGTTCATCTAGATCTCTCTTGATTCGTTCGGAGTAGGGTATTCCCGACCCTTCGCCATTTGTCTCCTTTTGTTGAGTATAGTTCCCCTTACCAAACTCGATTGTGATACCCCTTACGTTTTCCACGAGGATGAACGGTGGTTGTACCAAACGAACTACTTCGGTATAATACTTATATAGCTTATTCCGCGGATCATTTTCATCCCGCTTTCCTGCTAGGGAGAAACCTTGGCATGGTGGACCACCAGCAACAAGATCGATCTTGCCGCGGAGATCGGATATAAAGTCTCGGTAGTTTTCGAGGAATGAAGCTATCTCACAAGGTGACTCAGGAAGCCAACTTGGCCATTCAAATCCGATCCCATTGGGGTCATTCAACAAGTTATTGCTAAACGTCGCAAACGCGTGAGGATCCTTCTCCACCGCCAGTATCCCACGCCAACCTGCGTTCATAAGTCCAAGGGAAAGTCCACCACATCCCGCGAACAAAGAAATAAAGCTACCGGCGCGACTTGACGTATTTCTTGGGGGTAGGAGGGGACTATCACTGTAGTCCGGTGGTTTTTTGGATGATGTCGCGATTAGAACTCTTTTTTTTAAGTTTGACGAATGGGTCTTGAGGGCATTTGGCACTATCCCCTGCCGTTACTTAATTGTACAGTAGATCATTATGCATGTCAAGCACTTGTCCCCAATCCATTGAAGTATCCAAAATAATTTATAAGCACTGGTACTCTTAACATTTGTCCAAGCAGATCCGGGGGTCTTACGTACTTACATCGGCTAAGCCCGTTAGTCTAGGCAGGATAATGTCAAACTTCTTACCCGTTGGTAGTTTGAGTTCTCGAGCCATTTCCTTCATTTGTTCGGATAGGGATGTAAGCAACCTCAACAATCCCTTCCCCTCGAACAGTTCATCGTACTTCCCCTTGATTTGAGCCATTTGCTGAGCAAGTTGCTCGTTTGAGGCCTTTACCAAGGCTATCTCTTCCTTCAATCCCGCATTCTGCTTCTCAAGTCCCGCCAGATCATTGGCCTTCACAACGCGTGAAGTCTCTTCTTCAAGGATACCCTCCCGGTCGATATACCGGTTCGGCATGTCGCTGGCCATGGTCCAGCCGTAGCGGTAGCAGAGCTGCTGGTGATTTAGCAGGTTGGCATAATAGGTGGCGCTGGTGTGGCGCAGGATGTGAGGTGTCACGCGCTTGTTCAGCACCCTCTTCCCGACCCTGTGCAGCATTCTGCGTAGTGCTTCATAGGTAAGAGGAAAAACGAACGCCTCCTCATCCTTGGTATCGGAACTATCCAACCATGCAGCCAGGTATTTCGTCGCGATGGGGAGATGGATGGTCCGGGGTTTGGTCTTGGAGTGAACAATACGCACCTTGTAGGTATCGCCCGCTCGGGTAATGTCGCCATGTCGGATGTTCAGGAACTCCTCGACCCGTGCGCCACTGTCAAACAGCACCATGATAATGGTTTTGTCACGCAGATTTACCGCGTCGGCCATGCGCTCAATTTCAGGACGGCGCAAGGCAGGCACCTCCTTCGGTGGGTCGTAGGTGTCGATCCAGTCTACCAGATCGGGGTAGTTAACGCCGTCCCCCAGCAGCCACTTGTAGAACTTCCGCAGCGTCTTCTTGTAATCGAGTTTGGTGGATAGAGCCAGGCGCTTCGTTTTGATGGGGAGTCCGTGCCTGCCTGGAAGCGTATAATGGTATTGGTCATTCTCCAGATTTTCGATAAGTCGCTCCATATCCTTTTGGCTGACTTCATCGAAGGGTTTGTCCAGCCAGCCGGACAATTTCTTCAGGATTTGAATATATTTGAGGCACCGGGCGACGCCAATGCTCTTTTTCTGCCGCCGCTTCAGAGTCTTCCCCAGCCTGCAATCGCGGATAAACCTGAGAATTATTTCCCTGTTTTGCGGGATGAGGTTCGTGTCCTCCTCCAGCTTCTTTAAGGCAGTTTGATATCCCTGTTGTCTATGGTGGATGTCTCTTTTTTCGCGTTCTGTCATGGTGTAAGTGGGGGCAAATCTCAGTTGCTTATTTATTTTGTGGCAACACAGAGTCGGTTGCGCTCTTAATCTGTGACAGAATCGGGTGACGCCCCGACCGGACGCGCGTAGAAATTGTCACACTTTAAGAGCCGGTGAATCTGATTAGCGGGTAAAACCGCTGATAGACGAAATATAGAATGAGTTAAAGTATTTAAATGCTTCTATCGAAGCACTTATGACGAATACGCTCATCGCGACGATATATCGACATATTATCAATTCCTGCTAATTATGTTTTACTTTATAGAAACGAAATTGTACGATCTAAGAAGCCAGAATTCGCAGCAATACACAATTTTGTGTTATCTTGTTCCCAGTTCATATCATCTAGATTGAACGCTCAAAAAAGACTCGATTTTAAGTGGTAGGATAAAAGTAAATAAGCGGCAGAAACTATGGATGCAAAGATTGAGCTGGCAGACACACACCTTGAAATTGGGAAGAAACCGGAGAAATCAAATAATTCAGGTCGAGTTGCGAAGGGAATACATGGAGAAGAACATATAGAAAGGGCAAATGAGATATATTTGGAGATAGAACTGGCTATGGATAATAAGTAGCTTTCGCAATAGTTGTAAGGATCTGATTAATGGACAGTATCCTATATTATGTTCTGCAGAATTATGTTCTGCAGAAGTTTTTATCATGGAAATTTAGAGACCGGTATTTGCGGTTCGACATAATTAATCGGAGAAGAAAACAAAGGAGAAGAACCGAACCCGCGGCATCAGAAGAATTAGGCCAAACTCTTGATAAAGATCCTGGTTCGCCGCCAAAGGCCCGGACGAGGCCCAGGATCATTGCCCCTCCTAGCAACGAGATGGTAGGCTTGAAGTCTATCGGTGCGGAAAGCGTGACAGCCACCCCACAGAAAAATCCGAAATGCACGGTACACTTCGGTGCCCCAGCGTTGGACGATAATCTCTCGGTTGGCATCGAGTCTTTGTGCCCAGTGCCACATGGTTAGCTCATAATCATGGGTCTCCTGCTTTACCTCGACAAGATCAAGGCCGTGGAACACAAGCTCCTGGATGATATCCTGCACGGTTAGAAACGTGTGAGTTCCCGAAAAAGTATATTGTCGAGTGAAATCAGTCACATCGAACTTTACTTTTGTAGCTGAAGCATCAAGATAAATAAGCCCACCAGGTTTAAGCACATCCCATATCTTCTCGAAAAATCGACGATAGTAGGGAATGTGCTCAATAACACCAAAGATAACCACAGCGTCATAGGGTTCTTCTGGGTGATGATCGAGAATGTCCTCATGGTAAACAGAACAGTCAGTGTAGCCGTTAGATTTGATTAGGTTTGCTGTGTAATTGTATGAATCCTGCGCGATGGTAAGACCTGTAACGGAGATCCCGCGATCTCCGCAATACGCAGTTACGCCTCCCCAGCCGCAACCAATATCCAGGAGGCGGTTGCCTGATTCCAGTTCCAAGGCGTCATACATGCTCTCCAGCTTATGCTCTGCTGCTTCTTCCAGGGTTTCATCGTCCGAATGAAAAATGCAATGAGAATAAAAGCGAAACCTTGAATCAATAAAGGTTAAGTAGAAGTCATCACTAAAACTATAATGGGATGAAATTGCCTTTCGATTGACCCGCGTTGGGCTAACAAATAGCAGCGCTGACCAGAACTTTAAAAGTAATCTTAACGATCTCTTATCCTTCAAATGGTCACGTAACTCATAAATACTTAGCATATCGCCTTCGATATCAATTTTATCATCAACATAGGCTTTCCCAAAAGTAAACTCATCGAATCGCCCTGCGAGAAAATCGGTGGACTTAATTAATAACGTAAATTGCGGTTTGTCAGAGCCAAAATTTTCACTTTTTCCCGAAGGGAACTGGATTTTGCATGAGATTCCGCTCACATCGGCAACTTTGGCAAAAAAATCCGCCCATCTATTCGATAGATAAGATTGTCTTTTCATTTCGTTTCTCTTAATAATTGGCTAAAAGTTGATCAAATGATGTTACTCATCTGGAACACTCTGGTTAACGTTTAGGAACACGCAAACGCATCCTATTTAATGATAAAGTTTATCTTGCGTTCTTGCAAGGGAACTCCGATTTCCGACAATCTGTAGACTATCTTGTAGTTCATTTTGGTAATCTTCCATAACGCCGAAGCCAATCATAGTCGTTATTGCGTGGAATAGCGCCTGTAACACGACAAACTGCACGTTCCATCCATCGCCAAAAGCCAAGAGGATCAAGCACCCTGTTTGCCCAGCCATTGATAATGCAGTAACGAACATCGTGGTTAGCACGATGATGTTGAAGATGGTGCTTAGTAGACATAAGCATGCCTAACGCCTGCAAAATCAGTACTAGTTTGGAATCTGATTTACGATGCCCAAATTTGTGAAATTCAAGCATGAAGATCATTCCGAGAGAAATAATGATACACACCATGATAGCCGAATGCCCCAATGTTGTGACGCTGGAATCGCCGAAAGCCGCGATCCAATATACTGGCACCGTAAAAATCAGGGACGACCAGGACATCGTCCCTGCCTCATTTCGAAAGCTATAATGAAATATATGGTGGGGATAGATATGGTGTTCCCGCACAATAGCAACTAACCGTTCGATATATGGAGTTTGTACATCAAACCAGGTGTCAAACGCCCAATGCAGCAGGCCAGAAAGGAAATCAGCGAGGAACAAGCCAATGACGAGAGTAAACGCAAGTGTATGCCAAGATGGGTTAACGGCCTCCCAGTGCCTAGCTACCCATACTATCCCCCAAAGTGTTAACGTGGCGTTTAGTGATAGGCTTATTGCATGGAGTATTGTGTCTTTCCGAGAAAATGCCGGAATCTTTAACTCAGGCTGACCTCGGGTTACTGACTTTTCGATAGATTTAAACATTTCTAACAAATGCAGGTGTACGATATTGGAGTAGGTGCCCAATGTGGTAGCTGATGAAAGCGTACTTAGGTCCCACTGCTATATCCATGGTTATCTTCCATCGAATGCGATTGCAGCGATGATTCGCTCGCTGATATCGATCAAGCAGGGTCAGTGTGACTGTAATGGTAACATGGTTAAGAAAAAACGCTGCGCCGTCCAGGAGGTTGACCTTTTCGTCTTGCGTAACTGCCATTCTATGCCAGATCAATCCAGACTTTCCATCTCCGTTGCTGCGCTGAAGTGCCGCCGGGTGTTCCGGGTGGCGACGGTGTCATTTTCACGCACACTGGGATCATCAGCCTGCCCAAGTGCCTTCAGCCATCTGAGGTGAATAATGTATGCTCCGATGGTTGTTCTAATTTCATGGTAGGTTAGCCCAAATTCTTCCGCAGTGGATTTAATGATTTCCGTTAAATCGGGATAGTGAACGTGGCAAATCTCAGAGTACATGTGATGAACGATGTGGAGATTCAGGCACCCCAGTACCCAGTTGGCGAATGGCACCTTACGGGCGAAATCCAAAGTGGTGTCAAAAGAGTGTCTAAGGTAATTGTTATGGATGTATCCGTCGCTATCGGGATAGATATATGTTGCCCCTTCAGTGATATGGGCCGGTTGAAATATGAAAGCAATATGAAAACCGATAAAAAAGTGCATAACCAGAAATCCAAGGACAACATAATACCAAGCCACGTCCAGGTACCACATAGGGATGACCAACATATAGCAGTAGTAAAACGCCTTGGTAGCCAGAAGAAATACCAGATCCTTCCTATCGTGCCTAACAATGGTGCGATTCCCGAACCGGCTTTTGGAAAAGAACAAATGGAAGTCTTTAAATAAGACCCAATGGAGTGTTGAAAAGCAGTAGATGAACGAAGCGTATATATGCTGATACCGGTGATTCGGTTGCCTTATTACCCCGGGGGAGAAGCGAAGCACATCGGGCCCCATAAGGTTTGTGTCCGTTCCTGGTACATTGATGAATGAGTGGTGAGAATCATTGTGCATCAGGCGCCAGATATAGGAGCTGATGCCTACCAGGTCAAAGGTACGGGAAAGGATGTCATTAACTTTCGGGCTCTTTGAGTATGCTCCATGGTTTGCATCGTGAGAGAGATTGTAGGTCATAAACAACTGGGCGAAGCCGTGCCCGATATACATCGCGATCAGGCTCGCGGGGGAGAATGAGAATGTTAGGAGAATGTAGTAGGTGGTGATCCAGAGCGTAACTGCCAGAACGGACTTGAAATACATTTCGGCATTGGCATGCTTCGAAATATTTCGCTCTACAAAGTAATTGTCGACCCGTTTCGCAACCGTTTTTGAGAATTCGGAGGAGCCGATCTTGTCCCTGTACCTTATATGCCCTATGTAATCCATCTTCTGCACTGGTCCACTAGATTGCATACCTCACCCCAGCCGTTTCAAAAGTGTATTTATTGTGATAGTAGTTATAAAGGACATAAATATCAAGCTAATAATGCTTAACATATGGATATCATGGACTAAAAGTAAATGATAAAAGTATATCGCGTGTCCTTATCCATGCAGACAGGTTGATCGCTTCCCCGTCACACTGGCCCGTAGCCAGGGCACCAATCGCGACTACGCTTGGAAACTCTTTTCGATGCCCAAAATCAGTCCTTCCGCGACCATCCGTGAGGCGGTCGCGGAAGGATACTATGCCAAGGAGGTCACCTTGCCCCTGGAGGGGCGGCATGGGCATAGCGCAGATAAACTATAATTTATAAATCTCGGCCCTCAATTGAATTGATATCCTCTGGGGAAGCTTCCAAAGGGAGTTCGCTAGGGCGACTTATGCACCCGTTTAGTTGGGATTATGGACGAGTTTTGGGTTGCCATGACTCAGGACAAACTCGATCTGCATAAGAAGGCAAAACAATGATCCAGGGAGAAAGGTAGATCGCGCCTACCCTACCCAAGGTTGAGACCAGATACCCCATGTTCTTCTCATGAACCATTAACCGGGATCTATGGGTTCACAGCCAAACTAGATTCCAATCTCCAATAACCCCTCTCCCTCATTCCAGACTGGGGCGATAATCTTCTTACTATTGATGGTAATATTGTAGTGCTCTACCAGAAACTTGGTGTTAACACGGTAGGTGGACTTACTTTTCCCGACCGACCTAATCGGTAAGCCGCTCTTAGTGGGATACTTCTTTGGCATGAGTCCGATCTTATTCATATCAGAGTCATAGAACAGCTCAGCAAACTTCGCTCTTGGCATAAACTGTTTGTAGGCAGGAGCATTCAGGGAAGCCTGGCCTCCCTTTTAGAACTTTACCGATGGCGGTTTCTGAATAGCTTTCCCGCCCTTCTTTGGTGGTGGGGACTTTTCAAATGGCATTACGGCTTCTATATGATGAATTATGAGAGAGCATAGTACGTACTGAAGTATAAAAAGATCAGAGGAAAATGTATCAAGAAGTTGTTAGCTAGAAATGCGATGCTTGGTATTATTCTAGATTCGCAATACTTATACTTTCTTTAAATATCTCTTTAGCTCGTTCATCACCATCGCTGTCGGCCAATCGCTGGAAGGCCAGCTTCACTGCTGCTTCAAGAACCTCGTGGTTCTTCTGCCAATACTCTGCTGATAGACGCTGTTGTTCGTCATCATTAAGAAACATCTCACCTTTTCCAGTGAGGAGCCAGTTGATACTGATATCTTCACGATAGTTCGTAATTCCGAATATCATTTGAATGGAAGGGCCGGATCGCAGGTGAATAACATCGTTCATGAAGGCCCGTGAAATACCGATCTTCTCAGCAAAAGGCGTCGGTTTCTCTTTAAGAGCAATAAGTAACTGTTGCAATCGCCCAGCAAAAGCCGCTTTATCGAACTTATTGTTTGTCAAGTTCGTAATACCATATTATATTTACAAATAATTCACCCGATGAATGTGCAATGATTGGAACCAATATAAAATCGCCCAGACGGAAATAACCGTCAGGTGCACTGCCGCCCTCTCTTCAGTTGCAATTGGGTAGGGGGCGGCAACCAATTCAGACAGAGGAAAGCTAGGATGCAATGGCGAGTGACGCAACGGGAAAGCATGAGGGCAGTCTATCAATAGCTCAAACTGCTTTGCCTATGTACAAGGAGAACAAAAATGAAAACGATATCTGCTGTTTTAGTGCTATTTATTCATGTACTTACGGCTCAGATTCCCAAAACGATCGCTTACCAAGGCATCGTCACCGATGCAAATGGCACCGCAAAGTCTGATGGCAGCTATACATTCACTTTCAGACTTTTTGATGTCGCCAGCGGTGGTACGGCCCTATGGACGGAAAGCAACAAATTAATCGCTGTTGAAGGAGGTCTCTTCAATACCGCCCTGGGTGATCAGACTTCATTTCCACCCACAATCACATTTGATCAGCCATATTGGCTGGATATCCAAGTAGATGGTGAGCAACTTTCAGATCGTGTTGCGCTACTAAGTGTCCCATACAGTATTAGGGCTGTAAGAGCAGATACCACTCTGATTGTAATTTCACCGGAGGAGGCGCCATACGGCTCCCTGATCAAGGCACAATTTCTAAAGGTGATCAATCCGAGCGGGAGAGCAGCCGATTTTACCACCGAAGGTGGCGGATCCGATGCATTATCTGTCTACAACAACGGTACTGGAAATGCTGCACAGTTTACGCAGGGGCAACCTAATGCTAGTAGTCCAGCTGTCAATATTGTAAATAACGGAGTGGGTGAAGCGCTTTACCTTGTAACAAATGAAAACACGAATAGCGATCCCGTTATCTATGCGATGACATACGGTACTGGCTATGCAGGCTACTTTGACGGTGACATTTACACCACGGGCAGTTATCAAAACTCTGACATTCGTTGGAAGCATAAAATCAAGCCCCTTGGCGATCCTCTCAATATCGTACTGAGTCTTCGAGGCGTTCAGTTCGAGTGGAATAGGGATGTATATCCGGAGCGTAATTTCAATACCGGCAAGCAATATGGTTTCATCGCTCAAGAAGTTGAAAAATTGTTACCTGAGATGGTCAGAGACGATAGAGATGGCTTTAAGGCGGTTGATTATCAGAAGATGACCGCGTTCCTAGTGGAGGCCATCAAGGAGCAGCAGGCGCAGTTCGAGGAGCTGAAGGCGGCCGTTTCTGCACTCCAGGCTCAGTCAGCCTTGGCGTTCAAGGAGTCAAACTAGAACTATATAAAACGCGAATAATATTGAAGCCTAATAAGTAAGACCACTTTTAAACAGGTGAGAACATGAAATTTAAATCACTCCCGAATCGGTTTCTCGCGATGATTATTTCGATCCTGCCTTTGGCAGCCTGGCCCCAGACCAGTGCTATTGCCTGGTCCTCCTTTGGCGGCGGTTTTAGTGTGTCGGCATCAGCAACAACTCAGCTCATATCCCTAACATGTATACCATTTATCAGCTCAGCAGCCGGACCATCGACGGTGATTAAAAGTGGGTTCCTCTCTGGCTTACCAGTCCCGTCAGGAGTCACTGCTATTGGCGTCATGATTGGCGTGCCAACTAAATTCGCTCTCCACCAAAACTACCCGAATCCGTTCAATCCAAGCACACGAATTGAATTCGATTTGCCCCATCAAATTAATGTGAGTCTAAAGGTTTACGATATCGTGGGCAGAGAGCTGACTACCATGCTGAATGAATCAATGAATCCAGGTTACCATAGGTTGAACTGGAATGGTCGTGATAAGAGGGGCCAACAGGTACCTTCAGGAATTTATATTGTTACGCTGGTGACTTCCGAGTATAGCAAATCGATTAAGCTGGTGTTAATGAAATAAGGGGGCTAAAGAGATTCAAACTCCGCATCACTCAGCCTCGAGTCTTTGATAATTCTCGATAGCGTTCCCTTTTTGAGCTTCTCATGGACTGGAATTGTTAGCTTAATAATCTCACCGTCGAACTTTTTCTCCAGCCTTACATGGCTTCCTTTTTTCCTCACGATTCTATATCCAGCCTTACTTAAAATTTTGATGAGCTTGTAGCCAGAAATCTGAGGGAGTTTCATTTTCAGATTTCAATATTCATAATTCTCCCTTCAGGACTGATGCTGCTTACCTCTGTCTCCAGATGCAATTCGATTGCCTCTTTGATATTTCTAAGGGCTTGGTCTACACTATCACCTTGAGAGACACAGCCTGGTAGCGATGGCACATAAACTGTAAAGCCGCCTTCATCTTGCTCATCCAGGACAATTTTGATTTCCATAGAACAATAGAAATGGTGGTGGTATTTAAGTTTTTCTCATCTGCCGGTTGCTGATGATCATGGCACCTTTGGTGCAAGGCGTGATTCGGGCTCATAATCAGTGGTGCTGACGTATTAATTTCTTGGGAATCAAAAAAATCGATGGGTACGCTACTAACCATGAACAGGGATGAAGAGATTGTCAAACAGTACCTGCTTAGTCAGGGGTACGACGAAAGTCAAATCGTCCATGAACCAGATGGAAACATCCCCCCGGACTTCGCAGTGGATGGTCGGCTCGCCATAGAAGTCCGCAGACTTAACCAACAGTATGCCTTCGAGGATGGGCAGAAGGGCCTAGAGGAGGACAGAATTCCAATCGATCGGATGGTCGAAAATGCGTTGGCAGACTATGGGTCGTCAGAAGATGGTCATTATTGGCTTGTGAGCTGGCATATTCGGCGTCCTCTTGCAAAAACCGGGATAATAAAAAAGGAATTGCTAAAACTACTTTCAATTGTCGGAAGCGCGAGTACGGACAATATTGGGACTATCACGCAGCAGATTCGCAACAATCATCCCCAATGGTATCCTGATAATCCGTATTGGTCTCCTGATCCAAAATCAGATCGCATTAATCTGTTTCTCCCCTCTGGATTGGGAGTGAGCCTGTCAAAGTATACCACCGAGATGCCACCAGACTGCCAGAAATTCGAACCTTCTGCTAGGATGGATTGGGACGCAGGAGGTCGGGTCATTGGAATTCTTGAACGCAATATCAAACACTGCATTGCGGAAAAAGAGATCAAAGTCGAGCGATATCTCGATAAGTATGAAGAGTGGTGGCTTATTCTCGTGAATCATATTACATACTACTTGCTTTGTGATCTTGAGAGTTTTGAACAAGACCAGTTGAAAAAAGAAATCCACGTAAATACTCCCTGGTCCCGAATCACAATCGTTAGTCTATTGGAGCCAACTGACTCATTCTCCTTCGAACACGACTCATTATGATTGGTAGTCAGTCACAATTCAAATTTCCCCTTCATCATCCCCGCCTCTAGAAAACTATAATGCTCATTACCTGCCACGATGATATGGTCTAAGACCTTGAGGTCGAATAGTGCCGCCGCCTCATGTAGAACCGCCTCCTCCCGTACCATGTGAACAGGATGGAGGATTATTTCTAAACATTTCTGCTTCAGCATGAGGACAGGAAAGAAGAGGTGTTAAGTGGACAACTTGTCTACGGGAACTTTTATCGCTGTTTCGATTATTCTAACTGAAATGAAGTCAGAAGAGTCCTCAACGAATCTCACATATAAAGCACGGTGTGCGCTGTGCAATCAATTAGGGGAACTGCGCAAATCCCACATCATCCCTGAATTCATGTTCAAGCCAATGTATGATCAGAAACATCGGTTCATTGTGTTGTCGACGGACAAGAAGGAGCCAAATAAATTCAATCAAAAAGGCTTACGTGAAAGGCTCCTATGTCCGGACTGTGAGACCAGGCTTTCAAAATGGGAAACGTACACACGGGACTTATTCTATGGCGCTGGGGTTCCTGTTACACCCATAGATACACCGTCTGGACGATTCCTCCTTATGGAGGGTATTGACGGTACAAAGTTTAGACTGTTTCAGTTGTCGATCCTCTGGCGCGCTAGTGTCTCCAAACTGTCGTTTTATAAAAATGTTGACCTTGGTCCGTTTGAGAAACAGATTGGAGATCAGCTCCTCGCAAGTGATCCAGGCGATTTCGACTTCGTTCCATGTCTTCTTTTCGCTTTGATTGCCGACGGAAAACCGATGGACAATTTCATCCATATCCCAGAAAAAGTCAGGTGGTCAGAGATGATAGGTTACAGATTTGTTTTCGGAAGCCAAATCTGGTACTATGTCGTATCGAAACGCAAGTTGCCACCCTATGTGCGGGAGTTTTATCTTAGCCCGGAGGGTAGTTGTCGTATCTTGATAAAGGATGCGGCCGACGTTTCTTTCGTGAGAGAATTCGCCATTGATTTAAAGGAAATGGGGAAACTGCCAGATTAATCACATCAGCCCTCCATGCCAAAGAACTCCCCAACACCGTTACCACATATTCGCTCAGTTGACACCTAACAGGTATCATCGCTGCCGGGTCCTCTAAACAGCTCCGGGCTGATACCTCTAAGCGTTTTCGGCTTCCAGTACAGGTCACGTTCAATAGGTAGTCCCAGCGGTCCACGGGCGGCCTTCAGTTCCAGGAGGCTAAAGTATCCAAGTTCCTTCTCGAATCCATCCACGAGACCGAAAAACGTGTCCTTGCCGTCGAATTCAGTGGCGTACCACGTCCAGTTTGAATCGGGAGTAAAGTACTTCACATAGGCGATGGCTTCTGCTCCCAGGTTCTCTTGAGCATACAAGTTCGGCAGTTTCCTCCTCAATAGCTCTGGAAGCAGGTTCATTGAATCCCTCCTGCCTCAGCCCGGATTCTGTGTTTCTGATTTATCTGTTTCATGATCGTGAGCCGCATAAAGCGGTAAATACAGTTGGTCTACGTCCCCAAACGGCAATTCTTCCACCCTGACCTGGCCTTTCTCGGCTTGGATGTCGTAACCGCCGATCCTGACTCTTCCTGTCTGGTGTTCGGATAGGTACTCCCGAACCGTTCCTTCCAGATCCTTAATCCCATCAAGTAATCGTCGTCTGTATGCCAAGGATTGCACTGCCCGCAGGAGTTGGTAATCGGTCACCATTTAACCTTTCTCAAGCATCCCCTTTTCGCTAAAACTGTAATACTTACCCCCGGCCACAATAATATGATCGTGAACCGTAATATCGAATAGACTGGCTGCCGCACGAAGTTTCTTTGTCATCTCAATATCATCCTCGCTCGGTTGGGGGTTTCCGGAACTGTGATTGTGCGCAAATATTAATCCGGAGGCTTGGTACTCTAATGCTGAGCGCACTACTTCTCTAGGGTATACTGCTGTGTGGCCAACGGTCCCCTTTGAAATATCCTCATCGTGAATCAACCCGTTCCTTCCATTCAGATACAAAACTTTAAAATGCTCTACCTTGAGTCCATTCATTGAATGCGAGAGATAATCGATAACCACTTGGGGACTGCCCAGAAGTGGAGACTCGGTCACCCGATTTCTAAGGTAGCGAGTGGCCAGATCATGGGGCAGTCGGAGTCCTAATTGGTACTCCTTTAATGACAGGTCATGGTTACCGTTGCCATTCGCCGCTGAATCAATCACATTGTTCAGACTTCCGTACTTGTGGATGAACTCTTGGGCCTCCCGCCGGTGATCCAAACTATCAAATTGTATGCTTAGGAGGAACTCCAAAACCTCTTCATCTTCAAATGATGTGAGTCCATACCGTAAGTATTCACGCTGTAGCTGACCGTTCCTCATTATCCTTCTATCTCGAAATCTGCCGACCTTATATGCTTTGTCACTATAGAGTAGCACAAACTATAAAAACAACAACCCCTACATTTTTATCATGGCTGAAATAACCAATGAGGATCTGGCATCAAGGCTGGATTTACTGCAACACAACATCTGGAATATCGAGGAACGGGCGATCAGAATCTGCGCCATGCTCTCTAAGGACCAGGCACATATAGAGGAGGTAATCGACTCTCAGAAACTGCTGAGTGAAAAAATAGACAGATTAGATGCCGAGATCAGGGCCTTGCGAGACCGCAACGGCAACGAATAGATCTTCAACGCCCAAACTCATAGGGTAATCACCATGAATCAATATCAAAATGAACTCCGAAGTAAGGAAGATGCTCGACTGCATGTACGATACCCTTACTGCCAAGTTTCACGATCCGATTAAAGCATGGGACCGTCTAATCGAGTTTTTGGCGGTAGATAACTGCGGAAGTTTGTTCTACCAGGTGGACCACAAGTTCGAGTGGCTGTTTGAGGACCGTGGCCTTGCCGAAAAGTTGATGAACACATACGACCCGAAAATTCTCCGTTCAGATTACTATGACCACCTGGGAGAAATGTATTTGGATAGGGGGATCAGTACGGACCAGGCGCAAAGACAAGGCCAGTTCCTAACTCCGATGAATGTGGCTGAAATGACCGCTGCCATGACGATTGGAGAGACCGATAAGCCGGTGAGAGTCCTGGATCCGTGTGTCGGTACGGGGAGAATGCTCATGGCGGCCCACAAGCAAGCGCCAAATGCCAAGTTGTTCGGGGTAGATTTGGATCAA
Source organism: Fidelibacterota bacterium (assembly GCA_004124875.1). Lineage (GTDB taxonomy): Bacteria > Fidelibacterota > Marinisomatia > SCGC-AAA003-L08 > TS1B11 > TS1B11. The sequence continues at coordinate 134,929 of SCKJ01000005.1, forward strand.
AGAATGGTGAGAATTGCCCTCACAAATTTTGCCATCCATGATATTTCCGGTTATTTGCTCCATGCGGACAGCCTCCATCATGAGACAGACCTTTCTACAGAAGAAGGTCGATACAACTGGCAATTCGCCAATAGATGGAACTCGAATCTGGATCAACTCAAACCAATAAACTATAAAAACAGGGATGATAAGCCGTCGGGCAGGGATACCAGGAAGCAGGTCACACTCTTTTGACAATGAATGGTTCAATCTACCTGCCAAGATGGTATGATGTATTGGCTCAGTTGTACAAGTTGCCTGAACGCAAACGGTACTGCCAGCGGTTATGCCGAGCGGTGAATGCCTCAGCCAATCACGTAAGGACCATTGTTCGGGAACTTGAGGTAAAGGGGCTGGTGGAGATTGTCCCCACCAGGAAAATCAAGCGAATCCATGTGACGGAGAAAGGCAAACGGGTGGCCCTATCCATGATCAATATCCAATCCGAATTACGATGACCATCGACTTTGAAAGAATCAAACGAGAACTACCTATTAAAGAGGTTCTGACAAAGTATGGCCTGCTACGAGATTTGAAGCAAAGGGGCTCTCAGCTCTATGGCCCGTGCCCTCTCCATGGTGGAGATAATCCTCAGGCTTTTAATGTAAGTCTTGAAAAAAATCTGTGGAACTGTTTTACGCACTGCCGGGGTGGGTCGGTGGTCGACTTGTTAATGGCCCTTGAAAAAGTTGATGTCCGTGAGGCAGGAAAGTTGGGTTACGAAATGCTTGGCGTTGAGATGAAAGCAGGTGCCTCTTCCCCATCTGGTCCTCGCCCGTTGGATTTCACGCTCAGTCTTGATTACGAACATCCATACCTGAAGTCGAGAAATATTGATCTAGGTACAGCAAAGTATTTCGGAGTTGGCCACTGCGACAGGGGGATCATGGCTGGTCGGATCGCCATTCCTATTCATGATGACAGAGGAAAACTCGTGGCCTATGCTGGAAGAGCCATAGATGATGAACAGCCGAAATATCGATTTCCGCGCGGATTTTCAAAGAACAAAGTCGTCTATAATCTCAATCGTGTGAGAGCATCAAGTGCCAGGGAGATTGTAGTCGTCGAGGGCTTCTTTGATGTAATGACCCTATATCGGTCAGGCATTGAGAGCGTGGGCCTAATGGGGTCTTCCTTGAGCAAGGACCAGCGAGACCAACTGTTATCGCTAGAGCAGAGGCTGACCCTATGCCTTGATGGGGATAATGCCGGCAGACGCGGAATGGCCAAGGCTCTGGAAATGTTGCGTGGTGGCCGACCAATGAAGGCTGTCTATCTGCCTGAAGGATTGCAGCCGGAAGATTTCGGATCAAATTACCTGCGAGAGATACTCAGCTAAAAATGAGATCAGCGACATGGGAAAACAAAATTCAAATCGGAACGGGGAAGATGAAATCGATGAGATAGTTGAAACACTGCTGGATCAGCCTGTTGGGAACCTGGAAGAGCGTGTCAAGCAGATCGAGACCAAGCTAGCGATGCGGAGGGTTTTGCTGGGTGGAGCCCTTTCAAGCCTGGGGACTCACCAACTCAGGTTAGAAGAGAGGATAGGACAGATGCATTATCGCAGTGCGGTGGATGGGTCTGCCTTAGCACGCAAGACGGCACTTGAACAGGATATGACACGGACAGAGTTCCGGAAAATTGATGAGTGGCTCTCATACTTCAGTGATGCCATAAGGCTTCAAGAGCAGCTACAGGAGGCCAAGGAGGAGTTGGCGCTTGAACGGGAGAAGCGGAGACTGGTCAAATGAAGGAGATCAAGGACCTGCTGAGAAAACTTGGACCCGTAATGGGAGATAAAGTGAAAGGGCTGTGGTATCTGGGTCTGCTGTCGAAGGGATCGAAGTCCGGATGGGAGAACATATCCCTTCTACGGTTGCTGGCAGATCGTAAGGCTAGGCAGGATTATAAAGAAAGCATAAGGCTACCACCTCCTGAGCCTGAAAAGCTGGCGGGAGAATATCAGATCGGTACTGTGATATATCCTGATGTCGACTTTGCCAGCTTCGGCCTGCGGGAAGATGAATTTATCAAGCATATCCTGATTGTGGGCATGACAGGCACGGGTAAAACCAATCTCTGTTTCCATATCCTGCGTGAACTGGCCAAGCACAAAAAACCATTCCTGGTGTTTGACTGGAAGCGGAACTACCGGGACTTGAAGCAACTGCCGGAGTTCAAGAATCTCAAGGTCATTCGCCTGGGTGATCCGGAGAGTACGTTCAGATTCAATCCATTGATTCCGCCGCCAGGCGTGAATCCCAAACACTGGATGGCCATGCTCATTGATGTGATGAAGCATGCTTTTTTCTTCGCTCATGGTGTGGAGTATTTTGTGAGAAAGGGGATCGATTCCCTTTACAAGCAGTTCGGCATTTACGAGGGCAAGCAGGACTACCCGACCTTTAAGGATCTGGAAAAGATCATGCGGAAGGAGTTTGTCCGGGGTCGTGAAATGTTATGGATGAGTTCGGTAAAAAGGGTGCTGGCAAGCCTGACTTTTTCAGGACTGCTGGGGGATGTGCTCAATGTCAGGCGCCATGCAGCGATTGATTCTCTGTTATCGCAGAACGTGGTGATTGAGATGGATAATCTGGCCAATGTTGAGAAGATATTTTTTATTGAGGCTCTGCTACTCTGGATATATGAATTCAGGAAGCAGGAAGGGAAGCGGGAGCAGTTCAAGCATACCATACTCATTGAAGAAGCCCACCACGTACTGTCCAAGGGCAAAGAGCAAAGGACGGGAAACGAGACTATCATGGAGAGTGTGATCAGGATGATCCGGGAATTCGGTGAGAGCGTGATTGTCGTAGATCAGGAACCTCAAAAGTTGAGCGATTCCATCATGGCCAACACGAATTGCAAGATCAGCTTCACTCTGGGTAGCGGTGGGGATATTGCTTCGATGGCCAGGGCTATGAATCTAATTCCTGAGCAGAAGCGGATGATTGATCTGCTGAAAACAGGTCATGCCATCGTCAAACTAAAGAATCGGATTGATGATCCAATTCATGTGCGGGTTCCGCTTGTACCGGTCAAGAAAGGTGCATTCCTTGAGAATAAAAAGAAAGTAAATGAGCCTGTAGGTTCCCCTTAGGGTAAGAGGATGGTGCTGATTGTGAAGAAGTTGGTGCCTGTATATCAGCCAGGGGATCCTATGCCAAAACAATGGTTGAACCTACGGAAGGCAGTCTACGTGACGACCTTTAAATATCCTTACCCAAATATGGCTGAGATTCTGGTGAAGGAGTATGGGCTTTTGCCCGATGAAAAGATCGTCGTGTTTTGGACAAAATCGTCGTGTTTTGGACAAAGGAGATATCGCTCCCTCACTTTAATCGGTATAGGGTGAGGTTTAGGAAGGTATACAGTGGGACGGTCTCAAATCTACATGGATAATAGGGTGATAGGATTTGAATGAAATTTTCACTGAAGATAATCGATCTAGTAAACTTAGGTAGTGAATAATCAGCTATAGATTGTAGGAGTCATCATCATGGCAACGCTCACCGAGGATAATCTTAGAAAATATGTATCTCAGCGTTGCATCAATGCATTAGAAAAGGGAAAACTCATTAAGGAAGCGGCAGTTGCAAAAAGGCTGATAAGCACTTTGGACGGATATGAAGATCTTCAAAATTTTGGTGATCTGAGACAAATTGATCAGGCCTCAGCTGTTGTAATAGACATTAGAGATTGGACTGTTCGAGCAGCTACGCTCGGACCATACCGCACATATATCACTATTGAATGCTTTTTACCTGTTATGGCTAAGCTTGTCGCTTTTTTCGGGGGGACTGTTGTCCAATTTACAGGTGATGGTCTTTTTGCTCTGTTCTATCGAACCGATATACAAACATATACGCGGGCGTGTTATTGCGCAGCGTACATGATGCTGACAATCCATAAAATCATAAATCCCATTCTTAGCGCATCGGGTATACCTTCAGTCGGTGAGCTGCCTCCGCTTGAGTGTGGTGCCGGTCTTGATATCGGCTCGTGTTTTGCTGTTAAGACAGGTTCTGAAGCTTTCGCTACAATCACGCCGTATGGAGAATGCATAAATAACGCATCACACCTCGCTTCTGGAGTGAATCGTGTTAAACTAACAGATAGATTTTATAAGTTTGTTCAATATATGCGTGACGCCAACTTTGGTAAAATTGACGATGTTAATTGGCATTTAAACTGGGCAAAATTTAGGTTTCCGACACCAGATTTCTAATCTTTTAACTTGCAATGGATTGAGGGGTTCTGGACGAAGGAGATATCACTGCCACACTACAATCGGTATAGATTGAGGTTTCGGAAGGTTTATAGTGGGAGGCTTGATATGATGAGATTGCACTTCTAGACACCGACCGAACCTATTATTCGTGCGTTGGTTGTACAGATACACTCTTCATACTTTCAAAAAATTCTTGGCCTTCCTTCCAGTGGTCGTAAGCACGGTACTGAAAATCATTCTTGATCCATTCCCTTATATCAGATTGTTCATGGATGATACGATCAGATTTAAAACCATAGGTCTTAATAAATCGCTCTCTCAGATCCTCCGCTTCGGACCGGTTCACGATTACGACCTTTGCATCCTTACGAATCTGGCTGACGATCAGATTGGCTGTCACATCAGCTTTCGGGATACTGTATCCAAGAATATACACTTCATCGGCTGTTCGAGCCTTATCAAGTGCTTTATTCACAAGTTCGACCTCGATTGCCTTGTCATACAGCTTGAGGTAAGTCGGCATGACGACAATTGGATTACGAGGATACCTTAGATGATATGGTTTATGGCTTGAATTAACCTGCATGCCTTGGAAAAAGCATTCGTTCTCATACGAGGATACATGGATTACCAAATCCGGGGAAAGGACAATCATGCTCCCCTCAGACCAGTTAATCGATCCGTGGAGTTTAATTAACTCAATTTCAGATGGAGGTTGATCGCCCAGCATCGTTTCATCTGCACATATCCCGCCGATACCGTAACCGTCCAAAGGATTCCACTTGCCACAAGTGAACATTGCTTGTTCGAGAAGGAGATCATAATTGAATGTGATGATTGAATCGCCGCGTGAGATGAACTGTACTAAACCACCAATCAGGTCAGATTTATCCGTAGAGTATGGTGGTTTGAATATTTCATAGATTTGATGAAGAATAAAATTCCTGGCGTCCTCAAGAATGAATTTGTTGAACTCCCTCAGATACGGGATTGGACAGCCCTGGAGATCAACCCCTATCCCCTTTGGTATATACGGAGCATTCAAGTTGAGGTCTATGAGAGTTAGCAGGTACTCTAAATCGAGGGGATGCGAACCGTCATCAAGAGTTTCGATTTGAGTACCGTCCTTTTGAAGGAGTTCAACTTCCGGAACTACTTGATCTTGGAGGTACCTCCATACCCGCTTGTACCCATTGGCCAGTTTGTAATGTGCTTGGTCCGCAGGTGAGGTCTTTTGTGCTTTTTGAAAGATCAGGTATGCTAACTCTCGCCCCAAGGGTAGATCTGCGAGAGCGTGTGAAACCCCTGCACCAATTATGAAAAGGCGGCTCATGAAACGTTGGTTTCTAACCGAGCAACCCTGGACGTCTACTTAAAATCATGAAATAATGATCCCATCCAGCGCATCGACTAGGATTTGCCATTCCGTACATGCTGAAAGTTCGACGATTAGAGAAAGTGAGTCAAGTCAGAGTAGTGCCTGTTCCCTGCCGAGTATTTTCCAGTTTTGCCCCCACAACTCTCTCCTTGGTTCCACTCCCCTATTTTTCTCTATATCATGCCACGCCGCTAACCATTTAAGTCAATCCCCTGCGGGTCGCGATGCTAAAGACATAAAAGGCACGGCTCTCCATCCTCGGCAAGGTAATTGTAGAACGCAATTGAAGATTCGCTCTCATAAGACCTGATGTATCCGAATTCTCAGCTCAAAGATTCAGGGGCACCACAGCACTTCTTATATTTCTTCCCACTGCCGCAGGGACAGGGTTCGTTTCGGCCAACCTTCGGGCTAATAGCGGTCTGAGATATTTGCGCTTCTGCGCGACGGAATGGTAACCAAAATTCATGCACCTCCAGAACCGTAGCGGGCAGCATTGTAACCCATTCCTCATGAGGCACTTTCGATATCTTCGCATCCTTACTAAGAAGGTCCCACCCTTCTTCTGTACCGTGCAGGGATATGGGGTAGATGGCAGCCGCCTGGTTTTCTTGCTCAAGTAGTAGCAGCCAGGACTGGGGGGCCAGTTCCACCGATTGCATGAATCCCCAACACCATTCGTCTATGATGGTGTATTCCTTGCCTTCCACCTTATTAATATAGAAAAGTGGATTGAAATCAGGTGGATCAATCTGAAAGTTCTGCACTATTGAATTGTATAATCGCATGACGAGCCCCATAATGCGCTCGGCTCTTTCCGGCGTCTCCCACACTATCTGGTCCTCTTTGGTTTCGCCCCACACTACCGGGAGCCAGCGGCTCGGCATAATGGTATCGGGACCGATGACTAGGCCGGTGAGAAACCCGTCAAGGGTGGAGATGTCCATGCACTCCTCGGGAGATTCATCGGAGATCAGAAATTCACTCAGCGCATCGATTTCGGCATCGCTGAAAGGTTTAGAAACATTCACAAGCATTTTCCTTAACTGCATACTGTCCCGGTCCCTGCTTCACTCAGATCAAACCGGAATGAAGGCAAGTCTCGTTTGTGACTTACTCCGGTCTTTGAGCCACATTATGAATTAGGATTTCGACGCTATGAAAGCTGGGTCGCAGACTTATGATCAATTGGAAATGTTATTAATTGTCCTTCGATCAACTATTTACCCCGTTCATCACCAAGTTCCAATTCCACATCGATTATTTCCTCAGGTAACCTTCCAAGGCCGAATTCATTTCGAATAACTCTTGGTAGGTCATTAAATGCAGCGTTTAAATCCTTGGAACCCTGACTCATCATTTGGCCACCTTCACGGCTCGTATCACGATCACGAGCCTCTCCCCCCATTTCGCGTATGTCCCTTCCAGCGCGATAGGTATTTATTGCTGAAACAAGCTGCCCTGCAGAGTTAAAAATACTTTTGGGCAGGAGGATTGAGTTTTCCATCAAAATCTGCTCAAACTGCTGAAAGTGATCGAGGTATTCCTGACGTCTCTTCTCATCCCTATCTGCACCTGGCCACAGAGCGCTAAAGTTTCTTGCCAGCCAAACCACTTGAACCCAGAGTTCTTTCGCAGCTTCATACATATCCTTTGTGACCTGCTGCTTGAAATCAAATCCCGCTTGGCTGGCCTGTAGAATGATCTGGTTTTGTTGCTCGATTCTCTTCTCTAACAGATCGAAGTGTTTTGATATATAAATCTGGAAAAGCAAAAAAGCGAAACTGAGGAGTAGAGTGAGAATACTGATTTCTTGAAATCCTCGCCACCATAGCCCTACAACAACGATCAGCAAGATTATACCGACTGCAATGACCCATCCAGCTTTGGACAGTGTGCTGTTCCTATCCATCTTCATACAACTCCTCTGCTCTCACAAGTGCTTTGCCAAACCTCATTATCGCAGAATAGGAATATCGGTCTGAGTAGTTCGCATGGTTACCTCCCTCACGAAAATCGTCCTGGTGGGTATTCTTTTCCTCGAAGGCATCCAACTGACCGGCGGCGGCAGCCTCGCTACGGGGTTGGTCGATGGTCTCAATTTTCTGCAGGGGCATGGCGCTCCCTGCAATGTCCACCTCGCGGGCGGTTGCCGTACACATCGTACTCACTCCTCCCACGCAAGTTCAGCCTTCATCGGCGAGAGGGGGATGTGGGTTGTGTGGCCCCCACGTGGGTTGCTTGGGAATGGTGTATTGGTTAGGGGGCATAGAGAATCCTCTCAATCTGTTCATGAAAAATAAAATTGGCAAATTTGCATGTTTGAAAGTTCGGCGGATGGGGGGAGTGTGTCAAGGATGAGTGCCACCTGTTCCCAACTTGGTTGTTTCCCTGTATATTCAGTCTCCACCTCCACGCATGCCATCCTGGTCCACTCCACTATTTTTCTCCCCATCATGCCACGCCGCTAGCCATTTAAGTCGTTCCCCTTTGGGGCACTTCGTTAAAGACATAAAAGGCACGGCTCTCCGCGAGGCTACGGGCATGAGAAAAATAGTTGCGCTTAACAGAGATGAAAGGAGGTGGATGGATAGAATGGAAATCGTAGAAAACGAAACACCCAAGGCAATGACCTGGAAACAGGTGAAATACCTTGGTCTTCTCTTCGATAAGACAAAACTCAGCGATGATGATAAGGACCAGTATTGGTCTAAAGTCGTTGACAATGGCTTTACTCGTATATCGGCAAGTGCAGTTATCGATGAATTAATCGGGGAGAGAAATGGCTTTGTAAAACCTGAGGACTACTAAGTCAAGGTCTTCATTTATCTTTTTTTCTTTCTTTTTTTTCTATGAAGTCATCGTGGTGTTCTGGATGAAAGAGATCAGTCTCCCACACTTTAACCGGTATAGAATGAGGTTTAGGAAGGTGTGGAGGGGGTGTTGGGTAGCTTTTCGTCATCATAAAAGTGTTGAATGAACGTGAATGAAATAATCGTTGCCGGTACTACTTTCCCTTGGTGGTGTCTATATGCCTTCTTCTCGAGGCCAATATTGAGGATGATTCCACGGCACTAAAAGAGCCTACTGTCAATCTCTTAAGAGAATCATCATCTAAGGTCTGCTCCATAACTTTTCTATATTTATCCCCCTTCTCACACACCATTACGTCGACGATTATTGGTTGGTCTTGGAGTGAAAATGATGCTTGTTTGTTGAACGGTAGCATTAATAGATAGTCATCATATTTATATGTACTCTTAGGAGGAATCTCAACTGGGAGTGGCACAATTCCCTTCTGAGCTTGCAACATATTTGCACTGCCAAGGTTGGCTGAGTAATACTGAAAATCGAAAATGGCAACAGGGTTGTATACATACGTCTTCCCATTCGCATCTCTTGCCTCTAATAGAATATCCTTAACGACCTTAGATTTGTTGGACTGATTGATTATACTTACGTTGATTAGAAAAGCTCCGCTAACATAATTACCTTGAGGACCGGTTATCCCTAGGCCTAGTACCGTCCATTTATTGATAACAAGCCTCAGTGCAGCGTCCTTATACTGTGTGTACCAGATATTATATATTGAAAGTCCAACGGCTAATACAGCAACCATTGCTGTCACGTTATCTGTCCAAGGACCAGCCATCATAGGCTATTAGAGCAAATTAGGAGTTTCATGATTCATCATATTATCAATTGTTTAGCCCGCATTTCTATTATTCACCCAAATGTCATTCCTTGATTCTAAACTGACCAATCTCATCGATTCCAAATTGCCCGATAGACCCTCCTTGCTGTTGCGTGTCATTAGACGACCCAGAGAATATCATATTGTATTCAGTAAGACACGTATATTTCAAGCAAATAAAATACAGGTTTTGTGGAAGTTCTTGATCTAGAATATATTCTGTTAATATGGTTTTTATAGACTTTACAACGGCTTCTATGGAATCCTGGTCATCCGTATTCATATTTTTTTTCGCTCTTTTCATCTGTGATAGGATCTTTATTAGGTTGAGAGCGGAGTACAGATTGGTGCGTTCTAGGGTTCTGATCTCGGGAGTTATCTCTAGTACCAAGTCTTTTTGCTGTGGATGTCTTCGTTGATCATGTGGGCGCTGGGCCAAACTCTTAGTTAACTCGAAGAATGACTTGGTTCCAACAAATTTGCTTCCAATCGAAAATTGATCACCTTTAATCTCAAAGAGCAAACGTATCCCCCAAAGGACAAAAGATTCATCACTTATAGAATTCTTGATTCTATGGTCGTCAGTGATGCTGTCATCTAATATGGATGAGAGTCTTGTGGTAAGAGCATGTATAAACTTATCCTTATTGGCCCATTCAATCGATGCCGGCCATGGAGTTGAACCTTCAGCAGCTGTAGAAGGGTCAAGATATACCAAGGTGGTAAATAGCTCAGAATCGACAAAGGTCTCGTATAAAGGGGCGAGACTATAACGCTGAGAGTCCTCGACTTCATTAAGGTACTTGATAACATCATCTAATCCATATGCCTCAACCCGTCGGTATTTTTTGAATTCTTCCATAAGCAATTTAACATTCTTATCTCCATTAGCAGGTAAGAATGTCTGGTAAAGTTCCGCAAGGTAGAAATAGACCCGCCGACGAAAAATATTTGTTAAAGCGGTTGTGAAAGACGGCTCCTCCGTTAACTCATGCAGTTCTCGGTTGGTGTAATAGATGCCGAATGCTCCCCCAAATCCAAATAACGCGTCAAAATGGGGGATCGAGCCAAGAACTGAAAGGTAGTCTTTCGTACTTATGAGGTTCAGGGAAGAGATTGAGGAGACGATTTCTTTAAGGCTAGTTTCGTACTCTTCAAGTTTTTCTGATATTTGTGTGGAAATGTTATTTTCCACTGTGGTCATTAAGATGGAGACCGTCGTTTAAGCTTTTGAAAATAGGATGATCATTCTTGAGATCGGAAGATTCACAAATCAAGATATGGATAGGTCTACTTCGTTTAATTCTAATACTGGCTCGTTCATACCCACGAAGATGCTCTACTCTAGCCAGTTTGTGGAGCCCGTTTCTTACAAGGCTGGATCTAACAGAACTGAAAGCGTGGGATATGCTGCCATCAGGAACGACGAGAGCCATATCGAAGTCAGAGGGATATCGCACTCTTGGGTTTAGTGTTGACCCAAATATGACAACCTTCCCAAAACGCAATAAATCGATAAGAAAGAAACGAAGCATTGGAAGCTCCTTCATTTTTACTTGTTAATAGTGATTGCAATTGCAACTTTGTGGTCGAAAAAGCCAGAAAGTGGCAAAACGGCTAGGAGAGCTAATTGTTGATGTCTGCAGTAGGGCGTTAATGTCCACGACCTTTACTGATTCTGATTGGATCGAGACGGACATTGTATTTACCCTATTTCAATACCTCAGACTGTTATTCAAAATGTTTTTTACCAGATAAACAGATTGTAAGCATAAAAACGATATTATGCAAGTGCGGAGACTGATTGAATTGTTACTGGAGATCTCCTGTGCACCCGTGTACTGTAATAATTCAGCGTCAGGTCAATCTTGCAACATAGAGATACTGAGGCACCTTCCAGGTTGAGGAGATTTCCGGAATAGCAACGTCATTCTCTGCCCCTGTCAGAGTGATTGACTGCTCTGATTCAGCATCAACGATCTCATTCTTGAGGTGGCGGACAATCAAGAGGTCATCATCGACATTTTGAAGTCGATCACCAAGGTCATAGGCCCTTTCGAGAGGTCTTGATTTAATGATTTCCCGTTGGAAAGGATCGAGGACTTCGAGGTGGCTCTTGCCGTCATAATTGGTCAGAAGAGTTAATCGATCTTTTTGAGCAGGGAGCATGGAGAGTATTTGCCTTCCTTTGAAGTGAAGTGGTTCAAGCTCCTCTATTATTGGTGGACCTCGAATATCCATTGAATAGACACGGTTTGGCTCCTGGCCGTCAGATGTGGATTCGGTGAATATGAGATACTTTGATTTGTCCTGGTGAATAGGATGATATTGCTCTTGGCGTTGGAAGGCGTATGGGAATTCGGAATCCAAACGGACATCGACTCGCTCAGTCTGGCCCAACTCTGGCTCAATGAGATAGGTGTTGTCATCAGCGTCATTCAATAAAACGAACTCATCGGCGTCGGTCACGATAGGAATCATGGAGAGGACTGTATCTCCCTCTCCCTCATGTTGAAACTGACGATAGGGAATATCTACCTGCTCGCTATTGAAAGGTGATCTGTGCAAAGCTTGTAGGATATGGTCGAGAGAGCGGACCTGTATCAGGTTACTTAGGCAGGAGACGACGTAGTTGGGTGTTTCGGCCATGAGGCAAGAGACTTCGTCAACACCCCTTAGTTCAACGAAGCCCCTCGAAGGGTCAGTAAGATCATAAGTAATGATGCCCTCGCCGTCAGCGATGAAGAGATACGTGTGCAGTATAGTCAGATGGCTGAAGCCCCCGGTGTAGTCTCCTCGGTAAGGCACAGAGACAACGGTGGGGTCATGTAGTCTGGTTGAACTCCAGATGTTCAGTGAATAGTGCGTCATCCCTATCGCCAAATCAGACGACTCAGTGTCCGGTGCGTCTCGGACGCCGAGAATGAGCAGGTTGTCAAGTGTTGCCATATCCCCCCTGAATTGCCTCGTATTTATAAAGATTACTACCCAAAATGTAGATTGAGTCTGGGCCTACCACCACATATGTAGTGGTATATCATGGTCTAAGGCAATGTCGAACGGCGGATAATTCTTGCTGTGAGGTGTAGGGGACTGTATATTTACCCTCCGAGCAGTAAACCTGCTCGGAGGGTTTTGTAGGAAGCCCTGCCTGTACCGTATGGTCAAAGGCCGAGGAGAATCCAAGTAGGATGACCTCGGCTTTTTTCGTCTCAGGAGCGTCCAAGATGGGCAGAAAGAAACTAAAACCGTTTAAAAACATTAATGGCGAGATGTTCGGGATAAGCATGCGAATGGGATCGGATGATGTTTCGTCTGAATACTCCGAATTCAATTTTAAAAAACTAGACAAAGAGCATGCTGACAAGGCATGGATTACGCAAAGCAATTCTGCGGGGCCTATGATTGTCATTGTCGATGACATGGCGCAGGCATTACCAATCATAACTCGTCAGCATAAGCCTTGGTGTCCCTTTTGCAATTCCCCCAAGTGTATGCGAGAGAACAGAGTTCTGGCGGAGGCAATTTGTTTTTTCCCCTTCAAAAGCGGTCGATGGGTTGGTGAATATTATTTTGAAGCCTACAGATGCAAACGTTTCAAGCATTATTTCTTATTCACTTATACGACGAAGGAACTCAAATCCCTAATCTCTTCAACCGCAATCGAGTGTTCATGGTGCGGTAGTAAAAAGATCATCATCTCTGAGAGGGCGATAGGCAGGCCAAAGCCTATGACAAAGCAAGACATCAGTGTTGAACATATACTCAGAGTCATATTCGTGCTGAGATGGGAAAGAATTACTCAGGTTGAATTGGTTCATTATAGATGCATCAATTGCAAGTACTCAGCGGTTATTGCACGCTCCACAACCAGAACAGGAAAGATATTAGGGGAAGAGGTTCGAGCCAAGGATATGCAGACTGCAAAGAAGATCATGAGTGAGAATCGAGAATATTTTTTCTCTTTTGATGATACAACAACTAAAATGAAGCTAAATAAGCATACAACTGACTAATATAGTGCCATTGAGTGTGGGGCACCGCACCCCAACAGTAGCTAGCTAAACAGCTGCTGGTCAGTCAGCGAAAGCTGCGAAGGCCTACCGAAATCTCAGGAGCAATGATGCGTCCTGAGCGGTGGGCTTTTTTAATTAAATGAATGAATGCCCGGAAAGCTGATTATTGTAGAAACGAGGAAACATGGATAACCAACAATTCAACAGGTTTCAAAGTGAGGCATCCCTATTGGGGTATCAAGGGAGTCCAATGAAGTCACTCATATCAAAGGCTAAGGCGAGTGCTGAAGTAGAGTACCATACACAAGCCAGCAGCCTGAAGATCAAGGTGCATTCTCTCAATGAACAGATCGAGCGACTTAATACCAGATTAGATGAAAATCAGGAGCGACGCAATCAATTGTTATCACAAAGAGGCTTCTTCGTCCCGTTTGACTGGCTTATAGCATCGATAGGGCTTCTTTTCCTCAAGGGGAAGTTTCGAAAACGGGAAACTGTCCTTTATAACAAGCAAAACGAACTAGATCGAATGCATGAACTGGTCGAAGCCAAGGGTCGGGCATTTGAGCATGAGCTTGAGGTGGCTTATGCCTTAGGCAAACAACTGCACGAGCTAACGAAGCCAAGGTTCAATCACGAAAAAAGTGGGGGGGGGGTCTGGGATGTTATTCAGGATTCATAACATGAAGCACGATCCCGAGGTACTGGATATTACGTCGAACGGAATGTTATCTGGTGGTCTCGAAAAAGACCTTCTCGCGAACATCGGACAGACTGGCCATAAGGACGGTCTAGCTGGGATCAATGCATCGTGGGATAAGCAAGGACTGATTTCTATTGTACGATTAGTGTTCACCTATACCAGAATAGAGATTGCTGCCCAGAGTAAATCCATGAGGCGGTTGGTTGAAGGATATGAGATGAAGGTGGGAAAGTTGAAGCAGAAAATTGAAAGTGAATTCGAGCAGTTGCCACAACAGGGCGGAAATGTCGATTTCCTCAATGCCATCGTCTACACATTTGCTGGCTTGGTCTTCATAGCGGGTGAGTATGAGTTCGCGCGAATGCTGCTCATTCAGGCATTTGGACTTGGACAAGAAACCCTGTTTCAAAAACTGGCACTTCTTCTATCCCTTAGTCTTGCTCCAGTCCTGGGCGAGTTGATATATGCAAGATTTATTGAGGAAAAATACCGTGCAGGTGCGGTGAAACAGCCGGGCATCGTGAGGACGTTTTTCTTCGTTACTGCATTTTTGGCAATTCTTTTCTTTGGCCAGCTAGGTTTTGTGCGCGGAGTGATTTTCGAATACACGACAGTACAGCCAGAGGGAGACATCTATCAGGTGCTGTATAAAGACCATCCTTGGTTGATCACAGCTGCGTTCATTTCTATGGCTGTGTTCTTTTTGATAGCAGGATCTGTGCTGCTCGCCGTGGGCTTCAAGCATCTGAACAATCTTTTCCACGTTCTGGCTAAGAAGCGGTCACGGAAACGGCTTAGGAAGCAGTATCTGGAGACCAGTGATGAACTAGTGCAAATCTATCACGACTTTCATCAGGTTGAGGAATGGAATGAATTCTACAGCGATGAAATGTCATTCAACCAGGTTGTTGAGGATGAGGCTGAGGTCTCAGCACATAGGTATCTACAGAACTATTTACACGGAAAAAGGGAAGCGCTAGTGCGTCGTAACGGAGATCAAAGGCCTGATGATCAGTTCCATGTTGTCGTGCAAAATGCGCTCCAGCAAATGACCCTTAATGACCTGATGGTAAAGGAGGGTGGGCATCATGAGAGATGTTAAATCTCTACTTGTAGCTTATATCGCGTTGATGATTGGGTGCACTGGTTCGGGCAGGACTGCTCATGTTGTGTTCATTGACTACACCCAGAGCGCTTCAACTTTTCGGGGAGACAATCCAAGCAAGGTCAAGGAGTTGCTGCGCGGTCTCGTGGCTAAGATGGGGCCTGAGGACCTGCTCGAAGTCTATGCTATCCATGCCTACACCGCGTCTGCCTCTCCCCTACTGCGGCTACGTGGGCCTGAGCTCAAGGGAGATCTGAACGACGAGATGCGTAAAGAGGCCTGGATGAAAAATACAGCCATGCCTGCCCTACAGGATATATGGCAGGTGGATTTCAGTGAAGACCGGACTTCCTCCACCAATATTTATCCCACGGTCAGGAAAATATCGAGACTGAGGAAGGCGGGCTATGTGGTTAAGGGATACGTGGTGGCAGATATGATTCAGGACTTTCAAGGAGAGGATTTTCACAATGTCTTTTCTGACCCTGGTGTTGATCCAACTGAACATGCGCGATACAAAGTGAAAGAGTTCGGATTTCAAGGTGTTCTTAAGGGCATAGATGTTGTTGTGAAGATTCCCGGCTCTCCTCAAGGAAACCAGGTATATGACAGCGTCAGGTGGAAAGTGAATGAGTTCTGGGAAGCATTTTTTACAGAGTGCGGTGCCGTTGTCGTAATCGAAGATCTATAGGTGGAGGCATTTCAACATGGTGGTGACTCATGTACTATTCTTGATTGTTGGCATTTTGATAGGCACACGGATCGGCCTCCGCGGGCTCGCAATGTTTTGCTTTAGTGTGGGATTGTTGTGGGCTCTCATAAGCATACCCACATATTTGTACAAGAAAGTGGCTACCCCGTTTTATGATTTTATCAGTCCCGGAGCATCTGATACGTATGCCCTAATTGCGCTATTTGTCATGGTACTGATTGGGGCGATTCAGATTGGGTGGCAGATGGCTCGTAGTGAGAAACTGGCTTTAATGCCAGAGGGAGTAGATCATGCGTTTGGTGGGGCTGTCGGTGGGGCGCTAGGTTGGATTTTTGTAGAATTGCTCTTTTAAGTCAAAGGAGGATGTTATGCCGTTTCGTCGGGATGATCGTGATTTTAGTGAGGGGCTTTTTAAGAATGCTCAAAGGCAAGAGGCAAACGGGAGTCTGGGTGCGGAGTCGCTCAAGGAATTTCTGATTGACCCTAGAAGTGGCGAAGTGTTCCCCATCAAATTTGAGAACGTTTCTCTCCAGATAGATCAAAATGGGTTCCCGATATCGACGAGAGAAAGAGGGATTGTGGTGCTTGATTGTGGCCATAAGCCCTGCTCCCTTTCCCAGGTTTTGGGACGTTGTCAGCAGCGGGGGAGACACCTGATATGCGACAAATGCTCCCTTTATACATGTGCTTTGAACGGTTGTGGTCTGAAAATCTGTGATTTGGATGTTCTTCGCCTGGAAGACGGCTCCACAATTTGCATAGAACATGAAGATGACCTGATAAAAGAACAAAGGAAAACCAGGCTCCTTCGGGGATTCGGCGACACCCTGCTGTATTTATGCGGCTGGGACGGCCAACGGGAAGATGAATAGTCAAATCATTGAGAAACTCACGCTACTGGAACAGATGGCGCGGGAAGCGGACCTCCTGGAAGTGCCTATGGTCAGGTCAACTCTGATCCGGTTGTCTTTGAACTGGAATGATGTGGTGGCGAACCAGTTCTATGGATATCTGTTAAACCAAGTAGATGGCAGCTTCTTTACCGATGATGTTTTCAAATTGCCTCGGAGCCAGGAAGAGCTTAGTGGGGAGTTGGTACTGGGAAATGTGTTGGGGCGGGAAAGGATTGAGTTGAGACACAAGGTGGATAGACTGCCTATGCATATCTTAATTGTTGGAAGCAGTGGCAGTGGGAAGACAAATCTTGCCAAAGTGATCATTGAGAGGGTTCTATGTGGGGAATCAAATCGATAAAGATATTTGATCCCAAATCTGAGTACGGGGATATAGCCAGGAAATTCCGTGATTTTCTATTGCTCAGTTGGAAGGATCTGCGCTTTAACCCTCTTACACCGCCGCCGAACGTGCCGCGGAATGAATGGTATCAGACCATTGTGGGCCACATGGCGCAGACCTTCAATTTCTGGGAAGGTGCGCAGTCTTTTCTTCTTAGGCTGTTGTGGAATCTGTCTCAGAGGATGGTTAACCCGACGATGCTCGATCTTTTAAATGCCCTGGAAGTGGAGAAACCCAGGTATAAGCAGAAAGACTACATCATTATGGCGACAGTGAGTTCGAGACTGGAGATGATTCTCTATACCTGCCGGGACATTGTAATGGCTGACTCTGACATGCTGCCGATTCTCAGTCATCGTCACTACATCCTTCAGACCACCGGCTTGATGAGTGAAATAGAATCCTGGCTGCTGGAATTTTTGCTGCTTTGGGAATACATGTACCGCATCTGGAATCCTGATAAGCGGGACCTGACTCTGCACATCTATGATGAATGCCAGCATCGGCTATTTAGCAGTGAGAAAGAACGCAATATCAAAAAGATCAGCGCCTCAATCATTTCGATGCTGGTAGATCAGGTTCGTGCCACGAATATATCCATCTGTGCCTTGAGTCAGGAGCCGTCAAGCCTGGTAAATGCGGTACTGAATAACTCGTATTTGAAAGTGGCCTTTCACCTTGGAAGCGGGGTTGAAGTCAGGGCGATGAAGGAGGCCATGGGACTTACAGATGAACAGGCTGATTCTTTGAATTACATGGAGACAGGTGAGGCAGTTGCGCGTATGGCAGGGGGTTTTATGGACCCGTTCCCGATCAGGGTTCACGAGTTTAGGGAAGCTGAGAGAGTGGACGAAGTCGATTTTGAAGAGCATCAGAAAAGGCTGAAAGCCGACCTGTATGAAGAGGCCGGGGTAGATGGCAGAGGTGTTGAAGGTGTGGGGTGGGATAGATCCTTGGATGGCAAAGCTCAAGAGCCTGAAGATGCTGGAGAAGAGTGGGATGTCCTGGGCTAAAGGAAATAATCGGGTGAATCTGACCGAGAGGGATTTGGGGGCTGTGGAATTAGTGAAAGACTATGGGATGCTGACCACGTCGCAGATACAGAGGTTGGTGTATCCGACGCTGCAGAAGGCCCAGACACGGCTTTTGCGGCTGTTTAAGGCTGGGCTGGTGAAGAGGTTTGCCTACCCTGTGATCATGCGAGAGGGAGGCAAAGGGGAGTATGTATATCATCTGAAGAGCAGGCCTCGGACTGCTCTGACACTGCTTCGGCATACGCTGAAGCTGAATGACATAAGGATTGCATTTGAACTGGCCTGCAGGCAGGGTGCAGGACAGACGAATTTGGTTGGATTCATTCCGGAGTACAAGGGGGTAAAGGGACGAAGGAATGATCAAAAGCCCGTAAGGGCGACAGAGGACACCGTAGGTGTCCGAGATGGGACAGGTAGGGAAATACTGATTCCCGACGCTGTGATATGCCTGGAAAACCCGGCAACGAAAAAACGAGCACTGTTCTTCCTGGAAGTAGACCTGGGCAGCGAGAAACTAATCTCAACAACACCGGGACACTACTCACTCCTGAAGAAAATCATGCTCTACAAAAAGTACCTCGACAACAGAGGCTACGACCGCTACGCAAAAACCTTCGACTACGACTTCAAAGGCTTCAGGGTGCTCACGGTAATGGACAGCAAAACAAGAATATCGCGACTACGAACTGCTCTGGCAAAGTCAGGGGTGCAAGGATTCGTCTGGTTCACGGACACAACGACGATTAAAGGGACAAATGTGCTGGACAAGATATGGCTCATGACGGATCCGACCGACAAGAACAAGTACTCGATCATCAGTAACTGAGGATACGGATTAATAGAATGAGGAGATTTAGGGGGAAAGGAAAAGATTTAGGGAGAGATTTAGGGGGAAAGGATAAATAGAAAGATTGAAAGAGATGAAATGTGTAATGATCATGAAAAAAGAAAATTCGTTCCCTTCGGGAACATTCGACACTGCGTGGTCGCGCTTCGCGCGACCTGATGGTGGTAAGGGGAAGGGGAAAAAGAAGAAGGAAGATAGGAAATTGGAGGAAATTGGAGAAGGAAGAGGGGAGAAGGGGGAATCCCGGCCTCCCCGAGAATTCTAAGGTTTTGATTTCTTTAAGGATATGAGTGATACAGTGATTGTTATGGACAACCAAGGTAACCATCAGGCAAACAATCAGCTAAGGCAGGACCGTTTGGCTCGATAGGTGAATGATTGTCGGAATGCAGAAATGGGAAAGTCAAACAACAGATATTGCCCCCACTGCGGTAGTCCGCATGAGCGGTATTACTCCATTGAGACCGCTGCCCGCATTATGGATTGTAGCGAGCAATTTTTCCGCAATATGATCCGCGACAGGAAGATTGGCTACGTTAAAGTAGGGAGGATGGTCAAAATACCTAGCTCCGAACTACAGAAGCTAGCTAACTTCATTCCAAGTCTTGCGGACGAAGTAGATGAGGTGTTTGGAAAATGAGTGGCGAAAAAGCCGAAAAACGATCAGTTAAGCGTCGCTATAAAAAATATCGACACTCTGGTGTCCGTCCAGGCAAAAAGCCAGGTACATACTTGATTGACTTCATCGATCATAATGGTATCCGGCATCAGAAAACCTATCATGGGGTTGAATCCGATGCAGTCAAGTGCAGACGGGCCATCTTGGTCAAAGTGGATCGCATTAAGGCTGGCCTTGAATTATCTCCGGAATCTGCATCTCCAGCATTGACATTTATGCAAATCTGGGAATTGTTCAGAGAGGATCGGCTGATGAAGGTTAGCTCTGGAAGTCTGGCACCAACTACTCTGGAACGGAATAAGAACGCGATTGAGGCGTTATTCAGCTGCGACAAATCTCTACAGGGAACGCCCATTGACGAAATAACTCCGGCTGATTTCGAGGCTTTCAAGATTTACCGCATTGAGATGGGCTATTCACCTGTTGGCGTAAATACGATATTGCGAAGCCTTCGAACTATTTTCAATTTTGCTGTGAAAAAGGACTTACTGGAAAAATCGCCGTTTAATGATGTAGTACCGATAGCCGGGCGGCAATCAGATGTTAGATATTTGGATGATGTTGAGCTACGTAAACTTCAGTTGACCATCGAGGAATTAAATCTGGAGGACGAATTCCAGCAAGATGCTGCCGATTTGACCTTATTCTATCTTTTCACGGGTGCCAGGACTAGCGAGGCGTTGTATCCAGGATTTGGCTGGGATTGTGTGAAAAAAACTTCATTGTCCTTTCCTAAAACCAAAGGTAATAAGAGCAGAAATATCCCTTTGATTCAAACGGTAGATAAGATTCTGAACCGCCGTAGGTCAATCGAAGGTGGTCCGTTCGGCTTTACCCGAGATATGGTCTATAATCGGATAAAATATTTACTGAATAAGGCTGGCATTGAGAATGCTTCGACACACACTCTAAGGAAAACAGCAGGAGCCTGGTATTACATGGCGACTCGCGATATTTTCGCCACCAGCCGTTTCCTGGGACATTCAAGCGTAAAGGTAACAGAGCAACATTACGCGGGCCTGATTCAATCCTTGCAGGTGGAATACTCCAATATATTTGAGAAAACCATTTTAAGTAGGTTGCAATTAGGTTGCAATTTTGAGATAAAACCAGACCAATCCAGACAAAACCGCCGCCATCTCCGGCATAAGAAAAGCCCCAATCTCTCGTCGGAAACCGGGGCTTTAACAGGGGCGGGACCGACCGGGATCGAACCGGCGACCTCCGGCTTGACAGGCCGGCGTTCTAACCAAACTGAACTACGGTCCCTAAGAACATGAGCGGCTTAAGCCGTATCTGACAGTGCATTTCCTGCGGCGACAAATTCACCCGCGACCGCCGGCCTGTCAAGCCGGAGGTCTAACTAAACTGAAGGACGGTCCCTTGGCTCGGGCTGAACTTACGCTTATGCCCAGGTTAATTCTATATCAAAACCGGGTGATTTCAGGAGGGCGGCAGCAGGCCCGGTTCAGGTGTCCGTCCCGCTCTTGCCGAACAGCCCAGGCCGGTACAGTATGGCTATCGGCACGAGTATCAGGTAACCGATGACGAGCATAATGGGAGCCAGAGTGAGAGACTGAAAACTGTTGGTTTCTCCTGCGGCCATAATGAAATAAGCCAGGATAATGTCCGTCACGGCGGCCAGAAATATCAGGTAATTAGTTTTTTTGTATTCCCATTTGCCGAGAATCGATTCGATCGTGTTTTTGGGCTTCGCCATTAGCGGTGAAGTTACCCGTGACTGCCGGCTGGGGTCAAGCAGGCGAATATTCCCACTCTTGCTCTTGGATAGTGCCTGTCTGCCGAGTTAATTTGGCGACCTCCATGCAGCCTACTTTTATGCAAAGAAGTCCAGCCCGTCGAACAATCATACTCGTAGTGGCGGCGTTGCTGGCGCTGGGCGCATTTCGATCGCTCATCTTCGGTTACCCCATCAATCCGATATTCCGGGATGCTTTCACCGTCCCCAACGGCGCGTCGGCCACCCGCATTGCCGTCATGCTGGAAGAGGCTGGCCTGATTCCGGATGCCGATCTGTTTATCACGGCTGTCCGCCTTAAAGGAGGGACGCGATCCATTCGACCTGGCCGCTACCTCCTCGTCAATGTGCGAACAGTTGGAGATCTGACCCGGCAGATACTACAGCCCGACTGGCGCCCCATTGTCGTGTTTGTGCCGGAGGGAGCCACGCGTGACCTGGTGCCCCAATATTTTGCGGCCAAGTACCCGACTGATGTTGAGCACTTTCTGGCCCTCACCGAAGACCGTGACTTCATGACCAGGCTCGGCATTGGCATGGCGCCCCATATGGAAGGTTATCTGCTGCCCGAGACCTACCATATCAGCAACGGGCTTACGGAGGAAGGCATCATCGAGCAGATGGTGGCCCTGACATTGAAAACTCTGGGGGAGCAGGTCATCGCCAAGGGCGCCCGCTTAGGATTGAACCCTCATGAAATCTTGACTATGGCCTCCATTGTAGAGGGGGAAGCTATGCTGGATGAAGAGCGCGGCGTTATATCGGCAGTGTACCATAACCGTCTGCGCGAGGGCATGCGGCTGCAGGCTGATCCCACTGTGCAGTACGCCTTGCCTGATGGGCCCCGCAGGTTGTTCTTTCGCGACTATAAATATCCCTCCGCGTACAATACCTACCTGCATAAAGGTTTGCCCCCTGGGCCGATCAACAATCCGGGACGCGCATCGATTCTGGCTGCGGTGATGCCCAGTGATGTCGACTACCTCTATTTTGTCGCCAATGGAGAGGGTGGCCATATATTTACCCAAACCTTTGATGAGCATACCAAGGCCATCCGCAGGATTCGCTCCGGTGATTAAACAGGCGTCGACCCATCGGTAACATGGATTTATCCGATTTAAACGAAATTCAGGCTGCGGCCGTCAAGTGCATTGATGCGCCGGTCCTGATTTACGCCGGCGCCGGTAGTGGCAAGACGCGAGTGCTGGCGCACAAGATCGCCTTCCTGGTGGAAGAGGCCGGTCTGGAGCCCAGCAGCATCCTCTCCGTGACCTTTACCAATAAAGCGGCTGGTGAGATGAAGAGCCGCGTTGCCGCCCTGCTGCCCCGGTTGAAAGGTGCCAAAAAATCGAAGATGCCGTCGCCTGTGGTGGGGACCTTCCACAGTATTTGCGCCAGACTGTTGCGCCACGATATACACCATTTGGGCTATCAGCGCGACTTCGTCATTTACGACAAAGATGATCAAGTGCGCTTGATCAAGTCGGTGCTGGAGCAGCATGAACTGGACACGCAGCTCTACCCGCCACAGTACTTTCAGACGCGCTTCAGCAACGCCAAAAATGCCCTCGAAGGGGGCGAGGAGCTGCGCAGCCGGGCGAAAGGGAAGGATGGTGATATCCTGGCCACTGTGTTTGACAGCTACCAGAAAGCGTTGCGGCGCAACAACGCCCTCGACTTTGACGATCTCCTGCTCCTGCCCCTGGAGCTTTTCTCGAAACATACCGATGTACGGGACCGGTACCGGGAGAAGTTCAAGTATATCATGGTGGACGAATATCAGGACACCAATAAGGCCCAGTTTGAGTTTGTGAAACATCTCGCCGTGGAAAGCTGCGCTATAACGGTGGTGGGGGACGATGACCAGTCGATATACGGTTGGCGCGGCGCTGATATCCGCAACATTCTCGACTTCCACAAGACCTTTAAAGGGGCCGAGATATTCAAACTGGAGCAAAATTACCGTTCAAGCGATGTTATTCTGAAAGCGGCCTACGAAGTGGTATCCCGCAACCAGCAGCGCACGGAGAAAAAATTGTGGACCGCCAAAGAGGGCGGAGAACTCATCCGTATTATCGTGGCGGAGGATGAACGCAAGGAAGCGGAAATCGTCTTCCAGCGGATTCAGCATGAGGTGCTGGTCAAAAAGCGCCGGTTCGGCGACCTGGTGGTCCTTTATCGCACCAATGCCCAAAGCCGTGCCATAGAAGATGTGCTCCGCAGGCGGGCCATCGCCTATACCATTGTCGGCGGACCCAAATTTTATGAGCGCAAGGAGATTAAGGACGTCATGGCCTATCTCAAGCTGCTGGTGAATCCGTCCGACTCCGTCAGTCTGGACCGCATCATCAACTTCCCGCCGCGAGCCATTGGAGACACCTCCATGAATCGGCTGCGGGCCTTCAGCCGCGATAAAGATATCTCCCTGTTTTCCGCGCTCGACAATGGCGTTGAGGCCGGTGTGCAGCCGAAGCAGGCGCAGGCCATGCAGGAATTCAAAGGACTCATCGAGCGCTATCGGGAACTCATGGGGGCCGCTGTATCGGGCCCGGATGCCAAAGGGAAATCAAATTCCAAAAAACGGGAGAGCAACGGGCATCTGGGAGTGGTGGAGCTGGTCACGACGCTGCTGGAAGAGACCCGTCTGCGGGCATATTACCGCAATCAGGGAACCTCGGAATCGGTTGACCGGACGGAGAATATCAAGTCGCTCATCGACAGCATTGAATATTTCATGGAAGATGATCCCGAAGCCGACCTGAGCCACTTCCTTGAAGAGACGGCGCTGCTGACGGACGTCGACCGCTGGAACGACTCCACCAACTCCGTGACATTAATGACGCTCCACAGCGCCAAAGGACTGGAGTTCCCGGTGGTGATCATGACCGGCATGGAAGAGGGCCTGTTCCCGCTCATGCGCACGGATGACACCGATATGGATGAAGAGGAGGAGCGCCGCCTGTTCTATGTCGGCATCACCCGGGCGGAAGAGCAGGTCTATCTCACTTGCGCCAAAAACCGGCGTCGATGGGGCGGGCCGCCGATGCAGAGCGCCCTTAGCCGTTTCCTGCGCGAACTGCCCGAGGAACTGGTGGAATGGTCCACCGATTCAGAGGCCGAGGCGCTGCCTTCGACGGTCTCCGCGGCTGCCCGGAAACATCGCTCCGCCCGCACCATCCAGGCCCAGGAGCTGGCCGCCCGGGCCGTACTGGATGATTATGTGGTGGGCGCGTTCGTCGAGCACAAACTGTTCGGCAAAGGCCAGATCACCGGCCGGGAAGGGGTGGGCGACCGCCTGAAGCTGAGCGTGCAGTTCAATGGGGAGACGAAAAAGCTCGTCGCCAAGTACGCCGGACTGACCCGCCTCTAATCCTGTTGTTGTGCCGCAGCTGACGAGTTGCCTAAGCTCGTTTCCAGCCAATCCCTGCTTTCCCAAATTGTCATTTCACTTCCCCTCCTGTAGTTCCCAAGCCCGTTATAACAGTTGAAATATTGCAAATATAGTGCTACCATTATAGGGTAATCTATATTACAGGACTCATGCAAGCATGCACTCACGCGCCATACTGCCCTTAGCTGCCCTGCCAGCCATGATTGAAGATCGATTAATTCGAAAACTTCCTTTCCTGGGGCTGGTTGTTTTGATTTCTCTAGGGGTGGGCTGCACAGATGATGATGAGACCGGGGATGTGATGCCGCTTTCGATTGGCAATACCTGGGTATATCAAGGGCGGTATTTCTCACGAAATGATGCTAACTCGACATGGATTGATACTGTCTCTTCCTCAGTATTAGACACGATGACTGTTTCTATTCAAAACAGCAGCTACAATGCGTTCGTTATGGAGGGATTCTACGATATTCCCGGATTAGAACATAATGCCAACTGGCTGATCTCGAATGAACCGGATGGATTATATATCATCGGCGGCAAAATTGACGACGATGTGACGCCGCACAAATCGCTGTTAATACAATACCCATATGCCCTCAACAGCGTCTGGAGTGCCACTGCAATCTATTATGTGTTTGAAACTGGCCCATTCCCGAGCAGTGGCGCATTCTCCCCTTCGACTATTTATGAAATAAAATGCGTAAATAAAAATAAAGAGGTAAATACCCTCGTGGGAAAATTCAGGTGTGATGTTTTTCACTATATGCGCCAAACCGTCGATGATGTTGCTAACGAATATGACTTCTACGATTATTACGCGCCTGGGATCGGACTGGTCAAGCGTGAAGTGAAAGATGATGGATTTCTCTTCTATCAGTTAAGCCTTATTAGCTACGAGGTGAATTAGGCGATGAGGTGTTTTACGTAGGCCCCGGTTAGCAGATTCCGCCATCCAACACCCAACATCCAGCATCCAGTATCCAGCAATCTAAATCTCACCCCTGCTTTCCTGCAACGATAAACGCCACCACCTTGGCAATAACGCCCCGGTCCAGCAGAATCCGCTTGTGACCCAGGTTATCCGTGGCCATCATCCGGGCATGCGGCCAACTTTGGGCCACCTTTTCGCCTTCATTGAATAACGCAACACCATCACTGCGGTCGTGGATGATCAGCGCGGGCAGCTGAAAATCTTCCGGGCCGTGATACATGGTGAGGCGGTCCCATATGTCCTCGCCAAATTCTTCCTTGGAGAGCTGCATAACGCGCCCGGCAATGTCCGCATTGACTTGCATGGCGTCCAGGTAAACCCTCATCAATCGCCGCGCATCGGCGGGAGGTGAAATGGCCACCAGGCGGGGCAGGGCCAGGCCGTTGCGCAGCGCCATCGCCATGGCAACACCGCCAAAGGAGTGGGTCACCGCTACGGCAAAGGGACCATATTTATCGGCCAGCGCCTGGATGACGCCTGATATTTCCACAGCGGAAGTGCCGGTTCCTTCGGACTCGCCATTGGCGGGCGCGTCAAAGGCAACGGCCTGGTAGCCGCGCTCAGCGATGGCCACGGCAATAGACGATAGTCGTGCGCTCCGGCTGGCCCAGCCATGCACCAGCAATACTGGCGGACCTGCGCCCCAGATATGCAGCGCTATCCTGCGCCGGTTCACCGTCATCCATTCGTCCCTGCCCTGGGCCAAGCGCTCCGCTTCGCCTTCACGCAGGTTGCTCCGGCCCGGCCGGAACCACATCTTGTAAGTCATGCGGGCGGCGGTGGCGGGGGAGAACAGTCCCACCAGCCGCACCCAGGCGCTGAAAGCCTTGATGGCCGGCGGAAATTTATAGGGGCTTGCTGTTTCAGGCTGGGTGGTCATGGCGCAATAAAGGTGCCGAAAATACGGACAGGGAGGCGTTAAACCAAATGAGACATGCCTTGGTCGTTTCGCCGTGAAATGGATATAATGGGTGGCGGTGAGGCCCCTGATTTCAGGTCTGTTCCGTCCGGGCTCAGGTGAACAAGCCGATGCCGCTTTGCTTACGCCCAGATTTCGTAAAAGGTTTGACCGGCTGACGGCATTTGGCATGATTCCGGGTGCCGGGCTGGCGCTGCATCAGCGTAAACCCGGCTGTGTGGTCAGACTGGGCGAGACGGAACTGGCTTGAGGTCCGGAAATGGCCGATGAGATTTGCGTCCGGTCAATCGCACAGGCTCGATTCCAGAATCAGGAGGATAACATAGCGGTAGACTTAATGACCTTATCAAGGGTTTGGGAGAGATCCGCCAGTTTGAACGGCTTGGCCAGGCGTTCCTGGAACTGAGCGGATTTGGGCTCCAGCATGATCAGGGTATTCGTGTAACCGCTTATAGCGATGGCTGGAACCTGGCTGCCCTTTTTGCGAATGTCGGCAATGGTCGCTTCGCCCCCCATCCCGCCGGGCACCGTCAAATCGAATATCAGAGCCTTGAAAGGGTTGTGTTCGGTCACTGACTTATCGAACAGCGCTATCGCTTCTTTCCCGGAAATTGCCGTCTGCACGTCATACCCGATGCTGGTAAGCAGGCTGCTGAGCGACTTCAACACCAGCTCATCGTCGTCCATCACCAGGATTTTGCCCGTGCCCGTAATGACCTCTGAATTTCCTGAGTCAATCTGAGTATCGCCAGGTTCAAGGGCCGGGAGATAAAATTTGAACGTGGTGCCGACATCCACTGTGGAATCAACGTTTATCCAGCCGCCATGCTTATCAATAATATTAAATACTGAAAACAGACCGAGGCCAGTGCCTCGTTCCCGGGTGGTAAAATAGGGATCGAAAATGCGCTGAAGATGCTCGGTGGGAATTCCCTGGCCCTGGTCAGTGATTGAAATTTCAAGATATTCGCCTGCGGGCAACTGGCCAACAGGCTCCTTGGCTGTCACGGCAATGTTGGTTGCAACGACCGTGATGGGTCCCCCCTCCGGCATTGACTGCACGGCATTAATCACCAGATTATTGATCACCTGGTTGATTTGGCCCGCATCAATTGCGGCTGGCCGGAGGTCCGCTGCTATCTCGAAATGCGCCTGTGCAGTCGTGCCTCTAACGCAAAACTTGACGGCATCCCTGATGAGTGGGCCGATCTGCATTTCCGCCTTGGTGGGTTCACCGCCGCGGGTAAAGGCCATCAGCTGCTGGGTGATCCCTTTGGCCCTTTTAATGGATTCCTCGGCGTCACCTAAAAGTTCCAGCACCTTCGGATTTCCCCTGGCAAACAGTCCGGCGGTGGAGACGTTGAGCATGATGCTCATCAGAAAATTGTTGAAATCGTGGGCCAGGCCTCCAGCCAGGACGCCGAGTGATTCCAGTTTTTGGGCTCGCAGCATCTCTGACTCCAACTGCTGCTTTTCAGAAATATCCTGTATTACCATCACCAGGCCCTGAGTGTTTCCCTCCCGATCCTCCAGCCTGGAAATCGTGCAGGATACGGGGACCGGGTCGCCGGATGGCTGGTCCAATACACCACGCTGGGCACTCATTGAGTGTAGCTCCCCTGCCAATAACGCATCCAGCGGGAGATTTATGGCCCTGCCGGTCGCCTCCCGTTTGATATGCACGGCTTCAGCCAACAGGCGACCCTGCATATCCTCAAATGATCTGCCCAACAGCTTTTCTGCTGCAGCATTGGCCAAGGAAATCTGTCCGGATGTGTTGGTCGTGATCACCGCTTCAGATAGGCTGCGCAGAGTGCTTGACAGACGCTCGCGCTCATTGGCGATTTTCTGCTCCGTCATTTTGCTGTCCGTAATATCGGTAATGGTTCCCTCATACCACAAATCTACCCCGGACTCATCGCGAACGAGTCTTGCGTTTTCGCGCACCCAGACGAGTTCCCCATTTTTACGCCTCAGTTGGAACTCCAGGTTTTTGATACTGACATCCCGGGAAATCTTCTCGAGCCACAGTTTTCTGCCATCACTGGTCGGGTATGCCGTCTGCACATCTTCACGCATCAATTCTTCCTGGCTGCTATATCCCAGGATCTCCAGCAATGCAGGATTGGCGTAAAGCCAATGTCCATCCGTGCTTGTCCGGAAGACGCCCTCCTGAACGTTTTCCTGAAACGACCGGAGCTGCCGTTCGGATTCGGCGAGGGCCTCCTCGGCAAGCAGTCTTTTGGAAATATCCCGCATGCCCACCGTCATGATGGTTTTGTCGCCCAACTCAAGTTTTGAAATGGATGTCTCGATGTTGAACTCTTCCCCTGACTTCCGTCTGGCCTTGACCTCCCGAGGAAGAGACATCCGTTTTGCCGGATTTTCCCCTCTGCTGAACTGCTCAAGGTTGGCTGAGTGGGCCTGGTGAGATCTTTCCGGCATGAGCATATTGAGGTGCTTGCCCACAACCTCCTCAGCCTTATACCCAAACATCTCTTCCGCTCCGCGGTTAAACAGGATTATTTCCTCCTTTTCATTGACGGAGACGATGCCTTCCAGGGCGAGATCCAGAATGCCGCCAAATTTGCGCTCGCTGGCCTGAAGAGCATCGAGCGTCTCGCGCATCCGGGTCGCGTCCCGGGCCACCGAAATAGCATGGGAAGGTGTCCGATTATCATGGGAAAAGGGGTAGTAACGGGTGTCCATATATTTCATGACCCCGTTGATCTCCGCCCAGGCGGAGATATGCACGGTCTCTCCTGAGAAGCATCGATCCAGGCGCTCCTTCAGCATGTCATCAAAAGCTTCCTGGCCCCATATCTCGCTGATATGTTTCCCCAGAATATCCTCCCTTTTAATATCCCAGATTTTGCAAAAGGCATCGTTCACCACCTCATAGCAGTAGTTGCGGTCGATAAAGGCGATTTGGTCCTGATTGGTGTTGAAGATGGCCTCATAGGCGCGCGCCCGTGAATCATGCTCCGTCCCGTGCGTGATGTCTCGAGTCGTGCCGATGGCTTTCAGCGGCTGATCGTTATCGTCCAGGATGACGCTCGCTTTGAGGGAGAGATGCCGCAGTTCGCCGCTGGGCAGAATCACCCGGAATGATATATCGACATGCTTGCCCGATTTGGCATCCCGCGCAGCCTGCTTGACCAGAGGCAGATCACCGGGTAGCACGATCTTTTCAAAATTAGCCAGGCTGGGGGCAACCTCACCCAGCTTGAAACCGAAGAGCTTATACTGGGTGTCCGACCAGTATACATCATCGGTCTGCATGTTCCACTCCCACATCCCCATTTCGGTCGACTCAATCGCGATCTCCAGCCTTTTATTTTGCTCTTTCACCCTTTCAATCTCTTCGATTCTGCCGGTGGCATCTGTTAAAGACAGGAGGGCGTAACCCGTATTTCCGGTATCTGCTTGAATGGGAGACAGGGAGAGGTCCCAATACTTGCCGGAACTCGTTTCAATCGGCCCATCGGCGCTCCGGGCCATGTAGGTGAAAGGAGTACCCGAGGCGAACAGTGCATCAAACTGCTCTTGGTGATCCAATCGTGGGAAAAGATCAAGATGATTCTTATTTTGAATTTCGTCCGGGTTCAGACCCAGACCGGAGGCGAACGCCGCATTGACAGCTAAATACGTAAAATCGGAATCGAGAACGGCAGACGGAAGAGAAGTATTATTAAATATTACGTTAGTCTGTAATAATGATATATCAAATGAAGGCACATCAGTTTTCGCCGAGAGATCGTCTGGCTTGTCAACAGATCCAATCATGGGGGATCCGGTTATTCGCATATCGGTCGCCTGCTACCCATTACATGTGCCGCGATGCTAACGCCTTGCAACGGAAAGTGATGTCCAAAATGTCACACATCACAAGTCATAATACCGATATGGGTGGCATCAAGCGGCCACCATGTTTCAAATCATTTGGCCTGAAGGCGAGCCACAATGGGCTGAGGACATCAAGCGCAGTCCCGCGATCAATCGAACCAGACAATTATGTACAATACTATCGCAGGACAGCAGTAATGTAAGGCTACAGGGCGTCGGAGGGTATATGAAATCGAGCCAATATTAAATATTAGGTAAAAATAGTTATTTTCACCTGTGGAAAGGTTGCCCGGTTTGTAAGGATGGATTGAATTGGCGGTTGGCCGAAATGGGCAGGCGAATCCCAAGATTCAGGGTGGGTTTATTCAATTTGTGGTTCCGCCCCTCTTGAGCCGCGGCACAATATGCCCTTGACAGCAGAAGGGACAGATGCGAGGCTGAATTCGGCTTCTGAGCGGCCCTGGATATGCTTTTCCATCTGCCGGCAACAGGCATTATTATCCCTGACTGCTCTACAGAAAGCAGATGGCTAACATCCCCTTGAGTTCCCGGTGATTAAACGGCTTGGTCAGGTAATCGGTGGCCCCGGCGCTCAGGCGTCCCCGATGCCTCCGGCCTGCAGAAACGGGTCGATCTACCGCGATCAGTTGCCGGTGTACCGGAAGGGGGCGGCTACAATTGTCGGGGCAGACATGCATGGGCCTAGGCCGTCAGATCCCCTTTCGCCGTTAAAAGGGCGCGGGTGACTTCTGCGAGCCGTTCGGATAGTTGCTCAATCAGCCTGTCTGCGCCAGCCATTCTATTTTCACCGCCCATATTCTCAAGTTCATAGGTGAGATCAACGACCTGCCGTGCGCCAAAGTTGGTTGCGGAGCCCTTGAGCTTGTGTGCGGCCTTTCCCATTGCAACGGCCTTGCCCGCGTTAAATTCGCTGCGAATATCTGCCAGCATGGCAGGCGATGTGTCGATAAACAGATCGATCAGCTCCGCCAGAATCGTTTTGTCGCCAGACAAGTTTGCCATCAGCGAATCAAGTTCAATGATGGCCGGTTGATCCATGGGCAGTCAAATTCCCTTCCCCAGGGTGATATTTGGGGTACTTTGCGTGGCATTCCATGCGGCGTCATTGAGCGTCATAAAGTTTTTCTAGCCAACGGGAGCAGGAACCTCGGCGCTTCCGTCCTGTTCGACGGTTCCGGCGCCCCGCAGGGCCACGGCATATTGTGCTCGATCATGTTGTACCATCTGCCTGGATATTTGCATGGGTGCGCCTGATATTACGCCCCGGGACTGCAGGAGTCCAATTCTTAAGTACAGCATGCCACATGTTCCCAATTCATAGATGGAAACCAATCTGTCGTGAACCCTGCCTGATTACGGGGAGATGGCGCTAAATATTGTGCCGGCGACCTGGAGGGGCAGAAATTTTCCGGTGACATCCGGAGCTGGATGGCCGAGTTGGCCCAGGCGTGAGTCCCGCGCTGCCGGCAGGGCAACTAAAGCGACTGATCTCCGCTGTCTCGGCGGCTCTTGAGCCATGCGCGTACGATGCGGAAGACCACTGCCGCGATGATAATCCCCACGGCATAATAGACGGCAAATTTGCGCATGATTTCGGTTTCCGTTGGCATGCTTAAGGATACGTACAACTTTGTGCCCGAAACAACCTTTTGCTGGATCAACTTGCATCCATCTATTTAGCCCACTAAAATCTGCGCCATTACAGGAGCGAACAATGAACCGAAATAAACTTGGATTGGCCATGTTGGTGCTGATCCCCACCTTGGGCGCGGCGCAGGTCAAGCTGGGCCCCTTCACATTTTTAAAGGACTCCCAGGCCAGTCTGTTATCGGGCAATCTGGTGCTGGGACGCTGGGGACAGTACGGCGTTACTGCGGAGATTCCGCCGCTGGGCGCGCTATCATTTTTTGACTTTATCCCCGGCTATGCCAACCGTCTGTTTGCCGCCACCGATGGCAGCTCTTTTTATGCGGAGGTAACCATCATTGCCCGGGCACGTTACATGCCCCGGCGGAAGGTCGTCGGGTTCATTGGCCTGGGTCCCGGTCTGGGCATATCCGCCAAAGCCTTCGATCCGACGGTATCGGTCATCCTCGGAATCAACTATCTGCTGTCGGACTCCTATGCGCTCAGCGTGGACATCCGCAGCGCAGGGCTGCTTACTATCGGCATCGGCTGGCACAACGGCTTTGGCTGGCGGTAGGGGCAACCCCCGCCATCACGGCTCTATATCATACCCTCCGTTGACCTTGAATATCCACGGATCGTAGGCCATGTCCTCGTTGTTGTGCCGGTCGATGACGCTCTGATGCAGCACCGGCTTGATAATCTCCTCTGTCAGGCGGCGCTCCTTTTTCGGATACATTCTGCCCCATCCCGCGCGGGAATCGTGCAGCTTGCCGGTTGAGTCCCCCTTGACGGCCTTATCTCGATTATCCCAGATCAACAGTCCACGGCTCTTGCCCTGGTCTATCATCCACCGCAGGGCAAAGTCCGACAGTCCCGCATCGGCATAGCCGCCGCCCACATCGGAGTGCATGCCGGCGAACCAGACCTGTTTAATCTGTCCCGGTTCGGCTTCGCGCTCATCCCAGAAAGTAGGATGAAAATTCTTCCGCAAGTCATCAATAGCCAGGGCGTGCGCACCGTACACCACACTGGGACTGATGGTGGCATCGTGAAACTCGTTCTTCTTGGGAATAATGATGTTGGCCAGCTTGATGGGACTGCCCAACGCTTTGACCGTATCCCAAACCCCGAGAAATTCAATTTCACACCACATGTTATGATGCCGGGCAAGGAAATCCGCTGCCAATTTATCTCGCCTTGCCCCTTGCGATTTTTTATAGATACGGTAGGCCTGCTTGATCAGTTCGGGCCGCGATTTCGGCAGGATACCAAACATGTTAATGAATCCAGAAAGGCTCCGGACCGTAAACGCGCCCCGGCTGAATCCCAGCAGGTAGACTTTATCCCCCGATTGAAAGTGATCGAATAGAAACCGGTAACAGTCACGAATATTTTTTGATATGCCCGCACCGAACGCTTTGCCGGTAAGTTTCCGCCATCCGGTGCCGAGTCCACGATCATAAAATGCGACTTGACGGTCAGTGCGGTCTTCAATCATGTTGAACAGTTTGTAAACGTTGCTGTTAGTCCCCTTGCCGCCCTCCTGGCCGGTGCCGTCGGAAAAAATAACAATGTTTTTTGCCATGAGATATTCCCCCCAACCTTCAGGTGGTCAATGGTCTCAGTTTACCGGAATCGTCTTAATGTATGGCAAATACAGTCATCTTTACAATATGAATGCTGGTCCCAGGTTTCAGTCTGCCAAAAGTTTGGGACGTCGTTGAAATGACCGCCCTGGATGTCCACATTGGGACCGTTGACATTCACCCCCGGCGCCCGTTTGCCATTGCCCGGGGCACGGCGACCGCCTACACATCCGTGATTGTCGAGCTGGCCCGGGATAGCCTCAATGGCCTGGGTGAAGCGCGTCCCATACCCCGGTATCATGACGATCATTTGCAGGTCGAGACCCGGCTGGAGGCGGCAGCTGACCGGCTGACAAGCTTGCCTGTTGACGATGGCCCGGATGCCTGGTATCCGCAGCTGCTGGCACTGTTCCCCGATAGCGCGGCTACCCGTAGCGCCGTCGATATGGCCCTCTGGGATCTGCGGGGCAAAATGCGCGGCGAATCGGTGCGGCAGCTCCTGGACGCGCCCGAAATATCCCAGCCGTCGAGCTTTACGCTGACCCTGGGCAGTGAGGTGGAGCTGCGCGAGCAGCTCGAGGCCGCCACGGGCCATCCGATCCTCAAAGTCAAGCTGGGTGGTGAGTGGGATTCCGAGGCGCTGGCTCTGCTGGCCGACTACTCCCGGTTCATCTACCGCTTCGATGCCAATGAAGGTTGGGATATGGCTCGCGCCGAGGCGTTATTGCCCCTCATGGAGGCCCTGAAGGTCGACCTCATTGAGCAGCCGTTTCCTGCCGGCCGTTTTGAGGCTGTCCGCCAGCTGCGCGAGGCGACCTCCATCCCGTTGGTGGCGGATGAGGACTGCCAGGGTCTCGGGGATGTGATCCGCCTGGCCGGGACCTATGATGGGGTGAACATCAAGCTGGTCAAATGCGGTGGGATCACAGTGGCGAGGCAGATGATCGAGCGGGCCGCAGAGGCTGGTCTGCAGGTGATGCTCGGCTGCATGGTGGAGAGCAGTTTGGGTGTCACGGCTATGGCCCAGCTGGGCGGGTTCGCCGATTTTCTTGATCTCGATGGCGCGGCGCTGCTGGCCGATGATCCCTTTATGGGTATGGAGTTTGGGAAGGGGAGTCTCACCCTGCCAACCGGGCCGGGACTGGGTGTCAAGCGCGTCGGCTAAAGGTGCCCCGCATTTTCGACCACCAGGTAGAGCAGCAGGATTCCCAGAAAGATGTCGGCGACGCCCAGTACCACGCCGTTGGCCAGGCGGGGCCTGAAGCGGAAAGTGCCACTGAAGGGATCTTCGCTGGCGACCAGACGCAGAGAGAGGATGGCGTCGAGGTTCAGAGCAACGGCCCAACCGAGGCCACCGAGAAACAGCGCCGGTGAAACCAGATTAAAAATCGTTCGGGCAGCGTCATTGGCCAGTACCGTTTGCATCGGCCGGTAGAGCCACGGCCATCCGAACCGGTAGTAAAGAATATTGGCCGTCACGAAATATGCGGCCGGAAGCAGGGCTGCCAGCGACCATGCGGCCCGTTGACGGTGGCTTAATCGGCGCAGGAGCATAAACGAAATCATCTGCCCGCTTCGTGACAGCAGGCGGCCTCCTTCAGAGCCGGCTTCATCCTGCGTAACAGGGGGGACCATCAGCAGGGAAACGTCGACATCAAGTGCCCCGGCCAGGGCCAGGGCCGTCTCCGCGGAGCAATGGCCCGACCTCTCTGCCCGTTGCACGGTGCGAGCCGTCAGCCCGGCGGCCATGGCGAGGTGATCCTGTGTCCAGGCCTTCTCTCCAGGCGCAGGGCTTTCAAGGCTTCAGGTCGAACGCGTCTTCTCATGGCCGTGGGTCACTCCTTAACTCATTACCCTGTAATTTAGGGCTGCATTCGGCGCACCACATACGACAGTCAGGCGACAGCGGTTCCGCGGCAGGACTGTTGCGCGCGCCGATCAGATCCTGCCCGGGCTTCATCCGGCTGTAAATTATCCCATCATTCAGGAGGTATCTTTTGCGCACCATCATCGAACCGTTCCGCATCAAGACTGTCGAGCCTATTCGCATGACCGGCCGGGAGGAACGCCGCGCGATCCTCGCCCGTGCCGACTACAACCTGTTCGCCCTCCAGTCTGATGATGTCCTCATCGACCTCCTCACCGACAGCGGTACCGGCGCCATGAGCTCCAACCAGTGGAGCGGCATCATGCGCGGCGACGAATCCTACGCCGGCAGTCCCAGTTTTGCCCGCTTCGAGACCGCCGTGAAAGGGATCACCGGCTTTGAGTATGTGATCCCCACGCACCAGGGCCGGGCGGCTGAACGGATTCTGTTCGCCACCCTGTGCAAAAGCGGGGACACCGTGCCCAACAACACTCATTTCGACACCACCCGCGCCAATGTCGAGTTTACCGGCGCACGGGCGCTTGACCTGGTGATTCCCGAAGGCCGCCAGCCGCAGACGCAGCACCCCTTTAAAGGCAACATGGACATTGGCGCCCTGGAAGCCCTCATCGATCAACAGGGGCGCGAGAAAATTCCCCTGATCATGCTGACGGTCACCAACAATTCCGGCGGCGGCCAGCCGGTGAGTATGGAGAATATCCGGGCCGTGAGCCAGCTGGCCCGGTCGCGCGACATACCCTTTTATCTGGACGCCTGCCGGTTTGCCGAAAACGCCTATTTTATCAAGCTGCGGGAGGATGGCTACGGCCATAAGTCGGCGCGCGAAATCGCCCAGGAAATGTTCAGCTATGCCGACGGCTGCACCATGAGCGCCAAAAAGGACGGACTGGCGAACATCGGCGGTTTTCTCTGCGCCAACGATCCGGCGCTGGTCCAGCAGCAAAAGGAGCTGCTCATCCTCACCGAAGGCTTTACCACTTACGGCGGTCTCGCGGGCCGTGATCTGGAGGCCATCGCCGTCGGCCTGGATGAAGTGCTCCACGAAGATTACCTCAACTATCGGCTGGCCTCCACGCGCTACCTGGGGGAGCACATTGCATCGGCGGGCGTGCCCATCGTCCAGCCGCCCGGCGGACACGCCATTTATATCGATGCCCAGGCCATGCTGCCGCACATTCCTCCAGCGCAGTTTCCCGGCCAGGCGCTGGTGTGCGAGCTCTACCTGGCAGGCGGCATTCGCAGCGTGGAGATCGGCTCTGTGATGTTTGGCCGGCGCGACCCTGACACCGGGGAGGAGACCCCTGCCGACATGGAGCTGGTGCGGCTGGCCCTGCCCCGGCGGGTCTACACCCAAAGTCATATCGACTACGTGGTGGAGGTCATCCAGGATGTGCAGCAACACAAAGATGATCTCCAGGGTTTGGCCATCACTTACCAGACCCCCTATCTGCGGCACTTCACGGCCAAGTTTGCCCAGCTCGACAGCGTCTGAGATCGGTCATTGCCGCCAGCAAAAGGGAGCACTAATTTTATGCTGTGGTGCGACAACCCTTTAACTCCCCATGCCACCTGAGCCGATGACGCCGCCCTTCCTTTTCATCCCCGGTCCAACGCCGGTGCCCGATCATATTCTCAGCGCCATGGCGCAGCCTTCCATCGGTCACCGCACGCCGGAATTCTCTCATCTGTGGCAAGATATTACCGGGCGGCTCGAGTCGATGCTCGGCGCGAAGAGAGTGTTCCTGTTCTCCAATCCCGCCACCGGCGTCTGGGAGGCGGTGATCCGCAACAGCGTTGTCAAAGGCGCGCTCAACCTCGTCAATGGGGCCTTCAGCGGGAAGTGGCACCAAACCGCTGAGGCGTGTGGCGTCATGTGCGAGGCGATCACCAAGCCGTGGGGCCAGGCGTTTCATCCCGAAGATATCGAGGGGGCCCTCTCCACCGGGAAATTTGACACCGTGACCCTGGTACACAACGAAACGTCCACCGGCGTTGCCTCGCCCATTGAGCCAATTGCTGAGCTTATACAAAGAAAGTACCCCGATGTCCTGCTGCATGTCGATGCCGTCAGCTCCATGGCGGCGGTGGAGATCAGGGCTGACGATTGGGGCCTGGCTTCCTGCTTCGCCTCGTTGCAAAAGGCGTGGAGCCTGCCACCCGGTTTTACCGTCTGCACTGTCAGTGATAAGCTGCTTGACCGGTCGGCATCGATGAGCGCCAAGGGGTACTATTTCGATATGCATGTATATGACACGTATTACCAGAAACAGCAGACACCTTCCACGCCCTCCTTGCCCCATATGTACGGATTGCAAGCCGTCTTGAGCGACATCGCCGCTGAAGGCCTCGACGCTCGCTACGGCCGTCATCTCGCCATGGCCGGGACCGTCCGGCAGTGGGCCACCCGGCGGGGGCAGTCCCTTTACGCGGAGCCGGGCTGCGAGTCCGTGACTTTAACGGCCATCCGCAACGACGCCGGCTGGGATGTCCAGGCCCTCTATGAAGCGTTGGAAAAGGAAGGCTACCGCATGGACCGGGGCTATGGAAAATTGCGCGGCGAAGTGTTCCGCATTGCGCACATGGGCGCTGTGACGCCCCATCAGGTGGAGACATATCTGGCCACGATCGACAGGCTGGTGGCGGCATGAAGCGGGTGCTGATTACCGATCCCATTGCCCAGGCCGGGGTCGATATTTTGCAGGAGAACAATCTCGAAGTGCTCGACCTCAGCGGCGGCTCTATCGAGGATATCCTCAATGTCATCGGCACGGTTCACGGCTGGATCATCCGTAGCGGCACCACGGTCGACGCCGAGCTGCTCAATCGCGCCGATCAGCTGCAGGTCGTTGGACGGGCCGGCGTGGGCATCGACAACATCGACCTGGAGGTGGCCACCCTGCGCGGGGTAGTGGTGATGAATACGCCCGACGGCAATACCATCTCCGCGGCGGAGCATACCTTTGCGCTGCTGCTGGCGCTGGCCCGGAATGTCCCCCAGGGGCATGGGCAGGTCACCACAGGTGGATGGGACCGCGAGGCGCTGGCCGGCGTCGAACTGCGGGGCAAAACATTGGGACTGGTGGGACTCGGGCGCATCGGCCGCCGGGTCATGACTTATGCCAAGGCGTTCGGCATGCAGGTGGTGGGCTACGATCCCTATGCGCCCAGCGATCTGCGCAGCTCCGGCGATGTTGAAATGCTCGAGCTCGACGATCTCCTGGAGCGGTCGGATTTTGTGTCGTTGCACGCGCCCCGGACGGATGAAACGCTGAACATCATCAACGCCGATCGCCTCAAAAAAATGAAATCTTCCGCCCGGTTGATCAACTGCGCCCGCGGCGGGCTGGTGGATGAGGCGGCCCTGGTGGCGGCCTTGAGCAGCGGGGAGATCGCCGGAGCAGCGCTGGACGTCTATGCCCGGGAGCCCCTCGCCGCCGACGACCCGCTGCGTACCGCGCCCGGCTTGGTGCTGACCCCGCACTTGGGGGCCTCCACGGTGGAAGCGCAGGCAGGGGTGGCGCTGGCCATCTGTCAGCAGGTGGCCGGGTACCTCTCCTCAGGAGAGTTGGTGGGCGCCGTCAACATGCCCGTGGGCGATATGGAAATGGTCATGCGCCTCGACCCGTTCCTGAGGCTTTCCGCCATCATGGGCCAGATGCTCATGCAGCTTTCTGAGGGCCAGATCAAGCAGATTGATGTGACCTGTTCCGAGACGATTGAATCACCCGAACTTGTGGCCCTCTCGGCGGTTAAAGGGGTGCTGGCGATGGTCCTCGACAGGCGGCTCAACTTTGTGAACATCGGCGCAGTGGCGAAAGAGCGTGGAGTCCGCTTTACCCACAAAGTCGACAGCGGCACGGCCGGTTACGCCAATCAGGTGGTGGTGGAACTCACCACCGACTCAGCCATGCGCTCGATGGTTGGCTCGGTGTTTGGAGGGCAGCATGCCCGTATTGTGGAGATAGAGGGGTATCACCTGGAACTCAATCCCGAAGGGGTGATGCTGTTTATCCGCAACCACGATGCGCCCGGTGTGCTGGGGCGTATCGGCACGGCGCTGGGGGCGGCCAACATCAATATCGGCGAGGCGCTGCTAAGCCGGGAACCTCACGCGGCGGACGCCTATCTGGTCATTAAAGTCGACACCGATCCGCCGCAGGAGACGCTGTCGAGACTGCAGGCCCTGGAAGGTATTATATCCATTGCGAAGGTGAAAATATGATCCCCGGGATTCCCGGCATAGAGCCCCAAAAGCTCGAGAAATGGGAGCCCGTCATTGGCCTGGAAGTGCATGCACAGTTGGCCACGCAGACGAAAATGTTTTGCGGCTGCCGGCGGGAATATGGCGCGGCCCCCAACACGCACGTCTGTCCCGTCTGCCTGGCATATCCTGGCGCACTGCCGGTGATCAATGAGGAGGCGGTGAATCTTGCCGTCCGGCTGGGGCTGGCCGTGGGCTGCGCCGTCCGGCCTTTTTC
This sequence comes from Fidelibacterota bacterium, assembly GCA_004124875.1. GTDB lineage: Bacteria > Fidelibacterota > Marinisomatia > SCGC-AAA003-L08 > TS1B11 > TS1B11. Next base: position 175,177 of record SCKJ01000005.1, read on the forward strand.
GCGTTTCGCCAGAAAGAACTATTTCTATCCCGATCTGCCCAAAGGCTACCAGATTTCCCAGTTCGATGAGCCGATTTGCGAAGGGGGGCATATCGACTTCTACCTGGATGGAGGCGACTTCAAGAGCGTCCGCCTGACCCGCATTCATATGGAAGAGGACGCCGGGAAATTGATCCACGGCAGCGGCGAGGAGAGTTACGTCGATTTTAACCGCTCCGGCACACCGCTGGTGGAGATTGTCAGTGAGCCCGATATGCGCACGCCACAGGAGGCCAAAGCTTACCTGGACCGGTTGAAGCAGACCCTTATATATACGGGTGTCAGCGAGGCGGACATGGAGAAAGGCAATTTGCGCTGTGACGCCAATATCTCCATCCGTCCCCGGGGCAGCGAGACCCTGGGCACCCGCACCGAGATGAAAAATCTCAATTCGTTTCGCGGGGTGGAGCGGGGCCTGACCTATGAGATTAACCGGCAGATTGATCTCCTCGAGTCGGGTGGCGCGGTGCTGCAGGCTTCCCTCCAGTGGGATGATGCCGCCGGGGTGACCCGGGTAATGCGCATCAAGGAGGAAGCCAACGATTACCGCTACTTCCCGGAGCCTGATCTGGTACCGCTCATGGTGCCCGCGGAGCGGATCGATGAAATCAGGGCAGCCCTGCCGGAACTGCCCAGCGCCATCGAAAAGCGCTATGCTGATGAGTATGATCTGAAGGTGCAGGATATACACGTGCTGACCCGCACACCGCAGCTGGCCCAGTTCTTCGAGGCCGTCATCGCTGGCGGCGTCAGTCCGCAGCTGGCCGCCCAGTGGGTGCAAGGTGAAGTGCTGCGGGTGCTCAATGAGGAGCGCCAGGAGATTGCCGATTTCGCCATGCCGCCGGACCGTCTGGCCGGACTGATAGGGCTCGTTGACAGCGGCACGATTAACCGCAACACCGGCAAGGCCGTTTTCGATGACATGCTCTCCAGTGGACTGTCGGCCCGCGAGGTCGTTGACCGGGATGGGCTGGCCCAGGTGTCCGACAGCGATGAGCTGCGCCTAATCGTCCGCTCGGTGGTGCACGAAATGGAAGTCGAACTGGCCCGCTACAAGGCCGGCGAAAAGCAGCTGTTCGGCCACTTCATGGGCAGCGTCATGGCGGCCACCAGGGGGAAAGGCGATCCGCGGGTGGTGCGCGGAATACTTCAGGAACTGCTCAATGCCGATGGCTAAGGGGTCCTTCTCCATTGCCGGTGGCGGTCTGTCGGGCTTGTCCGCGGCCATAACGCTGGCCCGCGCCGGCCGGAAAGTTTCCGTCTACGAAAAGGGAGCGGCGTGTGGCGCCAGGCGGCAGGGCGACATCGAGGGGCTGGAAACCTGGATATTTAACGACGATCCGCTCAGCTACATGGCCGCGGCCGGTCTCCCGACGCAGTTTGCCCATCTGCCGCAGCATTCGTTCAACTATGTCGCTCCCGATGGAGGCCTGCACACGGCCGAGGAGGGGCGGCCGTTTTTCTATCTCGTTCGGCGTGGGGCGGAGGAGACCAGCATTGATCAGGCTTTCTATCGTCAGGCTGTAGAGCTGGGCGTGCGGTTCCACTTCAGGGAGGCCAAAAAACCGGGCGAAGTGGACCTGTTTGCGGGCGGCCCCAAAGCGGCCAACGCCTATGCCCACGGCATTACTTTCAGGACGACAGCTCCCGATGGCGTCTATCTGTTGCTGGGCAGGGAGGCCGCCCCATCCGGCTACGCCTACGGGATCGTGTGGAACGGGCAGGGCACTTTGGCGGCCGCTTTCAGGCGTTCGTCCGATGGCGCGGATTGGACCTTGGAGCGTCTGGTCGAGCGCTTCAGCAAGGTGCTGGGCGGGCCTTTGTCAGAAAAAGCAGAGTTTGCCGCCTATGGTCATTATGCCCCCAAGCCGACCCTTTTTTCCGGCCAGACCCTGCTGGCAGGCGAGGCGGCCGGATGGCAGGACGCCCTCTTCGGCTTTGGAATGAATTTTGCCATTAGATCTGGCGTCATAGCTGCCCGGTCTCTACTCGATCAGGACAACTATGCGGCGCTTTGCAAAGTCGAACTGACAGGCAGACTGGCCGCCTCCTGGGTCAACCGCTCCATCTATGAGCGCTTAAGCGACCGGGCCATGGCCAAGTTGGCCCACAAGCTCATTGAACGCGGGGCCGTCTGGTCCACGCTGCACGCGGCGGCGCAGCCCTCCTTCATCAAAGGATTGATGGCCAGGCTGGCAGCATGAACAGCCTGCTGGCAGCGCTGATGCGGGCCGTCCAGTTCCTGGCGCTGGTTTCCGTGCCCTACGGACTCTATGTAGGCAACCGGAACCGCGACATGACCTTTGAGCTGGCCACGCTGACTATTGGGGCCGCGGTATTCTACCTGGCGAGTCTGGCGCTGCAGGATGGCAAAAAGTAGGGTTTTGCCTATAAATCCTATTGACAGCGGCGAGCGTTGGGCTTATTATTATCATCAAGGGAGAGAAATAAATGGCAACTATTCTAGATAACTTAACCGAGAATCTCAAGACATGGACCAATACCGCCGCCAGCCGCGCGGGCGAAATAACCAAAGCCGCCGCCATCAAGGCGGAGGAGCTGGGCAAGATCGGCCGGCTCAAGATGGAAGTCTATCAGCTGCAACGCCAGCGTCAGCGCTTCATGGGCGATCTGGGCGAAGTCGCCTACGGCCTGATCAAAAAAAGTACCGCTCCCGAGGCTTTGGTACGTAGTGAGGGCGTGGAAAAACTGATGCAAAGGCTCTCCGACTTGAACGCGAAAATCAAGTCGAAAGAGGCCGAAATCGATGCCGTCTCAACCCCCGCCAGTCGCCCATCGATCGGCAGTGCGCCTACCGCGCCTATCGCTGTGGCCAAAGCCGGCGCAGGCAAGGCCAAAAGCGGCGCCGGGACCTCCAGCGCCAAGACCGCCACGAAGCGGACCGCCAAGAAACCGGTTTCCAAACCGGCCGGCAAACGGACCAAAGCGGTGGCCAAAAAGAGCAAATCCAGCGCAAAAACGAAAAGTTGAATATCTCTGGCAGCAAATTTCAATGGGTAATGAGGGTTTTGCCGTCGGTGAGTGGACGCCGGAGATGTTTTTGCGGCCCCTATTGCATCGTTGGAATCAGCACTGCGCCATGGGGACGTTTCACTTGCCCCGTAAGTGCGCGAGGGTTTAAAATCACCTAGCTCATGGCTAATCTGCGTCAAAAACTGCTGCGCATAATATCTCCGCAGTCGTTCGCTAATATCAAACTGCTGATCCTGCGTGAAGGCAGGACTGGTTTGCATGAGTTCTCCATGTCGGGAACGAACCTCTACCGGGCCGTTGTCATGGGCGTTATACTGCTGCCGTTGGTGCTGTTTATGGGCGCGCAACTGCTGCTGGAAACGGCCCACTCCAGTCGTGTTAACCGGCTTCGCAGGGACAATGTGCGGCTCCTCAGCCGCGTCGACCGAATGGACAGCCAGATCGCGGAGCTCGAGCGCAGCCTGGGGATGCTGTCCGACCTTGACCAGGATTTGAGAATGCACGCCAATATTCCTCTCATCCCCGGAGAAATCCGGATGATCGGCACAGGGGGTGGCGGAATTGATGTCACCTACGATCTGGACTATCTGCTCCCGTCCGAAGACCTTTCCGTGGTTGCGATGAGTCACCGGGTGGACGTGCTTTACCGGGCATTAAAACTTGAGCAGCTCAGCTATGAGAGCATCAAAGACTCGCTTAAAAACGACCTGGCGAGGCTCCGCAATACGCCCTCCATCAGGCCCATGACCCAAGGCACCTTTACCAGTGGTTTCGGCTATCGGCGCGATCCGTACGATCCCCGCATCCGCCATATGCACCGGGGCCTTGATATATCCGTCCGGCGGGGTACCGAGGTGCGGTCTACAGCCGGCGGGCAGGTCACGGCGACCCGGTTTGACCGGAACCTTGGACTCTATATAAAGATTGATCACGGCAACGGCTTCCATACTATTTACGGCCACATGCGAGACGCCGCCGTGGTACAGGGCCAGCGCGTCTCGCGCGGGACGCTCATTGGCTGGTCGGGCAATACCGGCAGGTCGACGGCTCCGCATCTGCACTATGAAGTGCGGCACTACAACCAGACCCAGAACCCCCTCAACTATTTCTAAATATTTCCTCACTCGGCGGATGATTGGCGGGAAGCGGCTCCCTGCTGGTCTGTAACCGCATCCTGCCCTAAATTCAGCGGTAATATTCTGGAAATCTATGGCCGGACAATACTATATAGAAACCTATGGCTGCCAGATGAACCTGGCCGACTCGCAGCTGGTGGCGGGTCTGCTCAACGACAGCGGCTTCGCGCGGACTGACGATATGGCTGCGGCGCAAATCATCTTGCTCAATACGTGCGCGATCCGGGAGAAGGCGGAAGAGACCGTGCTTAATCGCCTTGACGCGCTGGCCCACCTGAAACGCAAGGACCCTTCGGTGCTGATCGGCGTCCTGGGCTGCATGGCCCAGAATCTGGCCGATTCGCTGCTGGAGTCCCATCCTTTCGTCGACATCATTCTGGGGCCGGACAGCTACCGGCGGCTGCCGCAGATGTTGGCCCAGCGCACGCAGGAGATGGATCACATTGTCGATACGCGCCTGTCGCGCCACGAGGTTTACGAGGACCTGTTCCCCGCGCGCGAGACCGGCCTGAACGCCTGGATTTCGATTATGCGCGGGTGCGACAAGTTCTGCACTTTCTGCGTCGTCCCTTATACGCGGGGCCGCGAGCGCAGCCGCTCCCTCGAGTCTGTCGTTGCAGAGGCGGCCCAGGCCGTGGCCGATGGATTCGTGGAAATGACCCTGCTGGGACAAAACGTGAATTCCTACCATCATGAGGGCAGCCGGTTTCCCCAACTGTTGGAAGCGGTGGCCGGCGTCGATGGGGTCCGGCGCATCCGGTTTACCTCCCCGCACCCATCGGATGTGGACGCTGACATGCTCAGGGTGATGGCCGCCCAGGAAAACATCTGCTCATCGGTTCATTTGCCATTGCAGGCCGGGGCCGACCGGACATTGCGCCGGATGCAGCGCACCTACACCCGTGCGGAATACCTCAAGTTGGTGGATCGCATCCGCGCCGCGCTCCCCGATGTGGGGCTGACGACCGATATCATTGTGGGATTTCCCGGCGAGACAGAGGCCGACTTTGAGGAGACCCTTGAAGTGATGGAACAGGTGCGCTTCGACTCGGCGTTCATGTTCAAGTATTCTCTGCGGCCCGGCACTAAAGCGGCAAACTACTCAAGCCATGTGGATGAGCAGGAGAAGCAGCGCAGGTTGGAGGCAGTCATCGCCATGCAAAAGGAGTCCACTCTTATGCGCAATCGGGCGCTGACCGGGCAGGTGGCCGAAGTGCTGGTTGAGCGGGAGAGCAAGAAGTCGCCCCTCCAATGGGCCGGGCGCACCGATTCCAACAAGCTGGTGGTATTTGATCGTGAAGATGCCCTGCTGGGAGATTTTGTGCAGGTAAAAATTGACGGTTCCCACGGCGTCACGCTGCAGGGACATATCGTAAACACCGTGGAGAGCTATCATGCGGTTGCTTAAAATATTGTTTGGACTGATTCTGATCCTGGGTCTCGCTGTTTTGTTGAACGCCAACTCGGACCAGCTGGTGACCATCTGGTTGTATCCTGGAATGCTGTTGCAGGACGTGAACCTCGCCACGGCGCTGGTATCGACGCTCGGAATGGGTATTGTTTTGGGGTTCGTGATCGGGCTGATCCAGATATTGGGTCAGCAGCGCAATATCATGAAGCAAAACAGTCAGCTCAAAAAGCTGCGCACCGAGCTCAACAATCTGCGGCATTCCGGCCTTGATGAGGAAGACATTTTTGCGCCTGCGCCACCGGTTGTAGAGGAACCGGCCACATTGCCCGTGGTCGTTGAAGAGCCCAAGGAGGAGAAGTAAATTTTGGGCAGCGAGCTCTTCACCGGGCTGGGCGTTGCGGCACTGTTGGCCATCATTCTGGTGGTCACATTAACCAGGCCCGGGCGTCGCCGGGATACCGTCCACCTCTACACCGAAGGGCTGGACCACCTTTTGCGAGGCAACCTGAAGGACGCCTACAAGTGCTTTAAAGGGGTCATCGAACGCGACACCGATAACATCTCTGCCTACCTGAAAATGGGCCAGACATTACGGGAGGCCCAAGCTCTGGACAAGGCCCTGCAAGTGCATGAAAATCTGCTGGCCAGACTCGAACTGTCAGGCTATGATCGACTCGACCTCTATATGAATCTGGCCCTCGATTACTCTGCCTTGGGAAATGGCGAGAAAGCCGTTAAGTGGGCCAAGGCGATACTCAAATTGGAAAAGCGCAACTTGTGGGCCATGCTGCACCTGGTCAAATCTTACCGCGATCTCGGGGATTGGGCCGCCTGTGGCAAGTACCTCGGGCAATGGCAGAAGGCCAAAGGGGTTGAGGATACACGGTTGCTCGCCCTGTGCCGGTTCAGGCAGGGCTATGACATTCGCCGCACCACCGATGTCGAGGTTGTAAGGGAGCATTACCGGCAAGCGCTGAAAATAGACAGTTCCTTCGCGCCGGCCCATTATTACCTGGCCGAATCCTACGCGGAGGAGGCGCGCGCCAGAAGGGCCGAGATCTCCGCCAACGGATCAGGGGAGCGGAAGGCAAATGCGGACGCGGCCGCATCCTGGGACCAGGCGTGCGCGGACAACTATACGCAGGCCGTGGCCCACTGGACATCGTTTGTGGAGGTCTCCCCGCAGGACACTTACCGCATCTTGCCGGCGCTGGAGGAAGCCCTGTTTTATCTGCAGCGGTTTGACGATCTGGAGCTGTTCTTGAAGCAGGTGCTGGAGAAGGAGTCCCAGAATCGGGACGTGGTGGCCAGCCTGGCCAACTTCTTTGTCCGTAAAGGTGAGCTCGACCAGGCCGAGGAAGCTTTGTCGAAACTGCCCCAAAGCAGCCAGCCCGGAGCGCTTCTACAGGCCATTCAGCTGAAGCTCCGCTATCGCCGGAACAGACAGGATAACCTGATGCCGGATCTCGACAGACTCGTTGACAGCATCCAAATGTCTGCTTCGGGCCGGACGGAACCGGCCCCCGCCGCCGCATCACTTCTCGGTTGGCTCGAACCCAGTGGCGATCCTCTCGAAACACTCGCCTAGCGCCTGCCAGACTCTGTTGGGCCTCGCGCTGATGGTCTCGACGCTGGGAGCCCAGGCCGAAATTGAAGCGCGCATTCAGCTGGCCCTGGAGGGGAAACTGGCGCAGGCCACTGCCGGCTGGGAGCAGCTGCAAGCCAGATATCCCAACAACGGCAGCCTGCTATATCTCGAAGCGCTGGTCAAATCCGATGGCGATGAGGCCGTAACCCTTTACCGGCGCCTCATCCAGCTCCATCCCAGCAGTCCCTATGCGGATGACGCCATGCTGAAAGTGGGTGAGTATCTCTATGCCCGCGGGCTGTATACGCAGTCGGCCAGGCAGCTCAAGCAGATTCCAGTGCACTACCCCCGGTCCGATCTGATCTACCCCAGTATTCGCATGTTCCTCAACGCCATGCTGGTGTCTGGAGAGAAGGACACGGCGCGGTTTTATGCCCAGGTTTTTTCCCGTAAATATCCGGACATCGTCTTCGATTTGAAAACGGGCAGGGCCGTATCCATCCCCCCGGAATTAAAAAAGAAATCCGCGCCGGTTCCAGGATCCCGGAGGACAACGGAGGCGCGCCCGGCAGGTCGTCAGCCGGAGGTGGCCCGATTGCAACTGGGCGCCTTTGTTGATCGTGCCAATGCCCTCAGGTTGATCCGGCAGCTCGAATCGTTAAATTACCAGATGCGGATTGATAAGCGCCGGAACATGTATGTGGTAACGGCGGTTGGCTTTATATCTGAGCGCGACGCCCGCGTGGCCGGGCAGCTGCTCAAGGACAATTATGGGATTGATTTCCTGGTGGTCAAAGCGCCCTAGGGCCTGGCCGCCGGATATTGGAAGCGTTTGTAGCTCCGGTGGGCGCCACAGTCTTCAAAACTGCTGATCTGCCGTAAGGTGGATGGTCGGTTCGACTCCGACACGTTTCCGCAGATGAGAGTAGCGCTATGCATGATCCTGACGTGCTGTGCCCCGCTGTGGCCGCAGCTGCCCAAGTTGTTCCAGGACGGGAGCGACTGGCAACGGCTGCATGTCATCACTCAGGAGTATCCCGAGTTCGAAATGCCCATGAAGCGGGCCTACCTCTCCGGCTTTTTGGACGGCAAGTACTACTATTTCCTGCAGGTGCAGGCCGTCGACTCGGCCACTGCGGCGGAGCTGTTTGGCGATTATCTTAACAGCTTCAGCATCGATGAGCTCATCAGCGGCACGGATCAGTTTTACCGCGATCCCCTGAATCGCTATCTGCCTGTCGTCACGGCCCTGGCCATCACCAGTCTGCGGGCGAAAGGTTTCCCCGACAGCGTGGTCGCCGGCTACACGGCCGCGGCCCGGGACTGGATCAACACCCTGACTGCAATGTACAGCCATGAAGTGCCGGTAACCGTTGAAGGCGTCAATCAGCCGCTCAGGCCCATATCCATAGAGGAGCTGCTGCGGGTCGAGGCGCCCAAATTTCATAAGTGGTACCGGCCCGACAGCCTGGTCTTGCCCTGATGGGAAGCGATAACGGGCAATTCGTGGAGCTGTTCGAGCAAGGCATTCTGGCCCTGTCGGAAGTGGCGGTCATTGAGCGGCGGGGACGCCAGGGCAAGTCGGAAGTCGTGTTCTATCGCATGCTGCCGGAATCCGAACCGACCGCCGATCAGACCCGTCTTGAACGGGTCACGCTGAATGGCGAGTCGCTCGCCTTTGAACTGGGACGCCACGAAGGTATCCGTTACGCCATCTTGAGGCGGCGAGACGCCTCGCGAGTCACCCGGTGGCATGTGGGGCTGCTGCTGGCGACTATCGTCACCACCCTCGCTTCCGGCGCCTTGATGGCCGGCCACGACATATTCTCCTCACCTGCCACTATTATCCACGGATGGCCCTTCAGTCTGTCCCTCCTGGCCATCCTCGGCGTCCACGAATTCGGGCATTACTTTTACGGTATCCGGCATAAAGTCGATGTCTCACTGCCCTATTTCATTCCCGTGCCGCCCCCACTGACGCTCATCGGCACTTTTGGCGCGTTCATCCGCATGCGGGGACCGATGCCCAGCCGGCTGGCGCTCCTGGAGATTGGCGCCGCAGGCCCCATTGCCGGATTCATCGTGGCCGTGCCGACCCTGATTATTGGGCTGAGCATGTCGCAAGTGGTGACGATTGATGGCAGCTTCGGTTTCGTTCTGGGCGATTCTCTGCTGATGAAGGCCAGCGTCGCCCTGATGTTTCCCGGTCTGGGTCCACAGGAGGACATCCTGTTGCACCCCGTGGCCTTTGCCGGTTGGATAGGGCTGTTGGTGACCATGCTCAACCTGCTGCCCCTGGCCCAGCTTGATGGCGGCCATATCGCTTATGCCCTGCTGGGCGAAAAGCAAAAATGGTTTGGCCGGGCCATATTCGCCGCCCTGATTCCCATGGGGCTGTTTCTATCGCCCAACTGGCTGTTTTGGGGTGCGCTGATCCTGATCCTCATGCGCACACTGACGCATCCACCTGTGCCCGATGTGGACCGGCCCCTGACGCGCTACGAAAAGGGCATCGGCGTGGTTTGCCTGGTCATTTTTATCCTCTGCTTTATTCCCGTGCCGTTTTCCACGGTATAACATGGCAACCCACAGTGATGGCAATCCCGCTTCGGCCACAGCGCCACTGAGTTTGGCCGATGGAGGCTACATGGATGAGGCCCTCGCCCTGGCGCTAAAGGGCAGGAATGCCGTTCAGCCGAATCCACTGGTGGGCGCGATTATCGTGCAGGGAGACGCAGTGGTTGGCCGCGGTTACCATGCGCGCTACGGCGGTCCCCACGCCGAGGAAATGGCGCTGGCAGAGGCAGGGACCCGGGCAGCCGGGTCGACCGTCTACGTCACGCTGGAACCGTGCGCTGCCGCATATCCGGGGAAAAACCGGCCGCCGTGCGCTCCGGCGCTCATCGCCGCCGGTGTCAGCCGTGTGGTCACCGCCATTGCCGATCCCAATCCCCGCGTGAGCGGCAAGGGGCTGCAGCTGCTCAGCGCCGCGGGCATTACAGTAGAGTTGGGCATCAGGGCTGACGAGGCCACTTATATGAACCGGGGATTTCTGCACTGGATGCGGACCGGCAGGCCTTACGTGCTGGCCAAGGAGGCGCAAACCCGCGACGGGTATGACGCTGCCTCGCTGGCAGGGGAACGTTGGTTTACATCGGACCGGGCGCGGAAGTGGGTTCACCAGCTGCGGGCGCAGGCCGGCGCCATACTCATTGGCCGGGGAACGGCATTGGCCGACGATCCTGCTTTAACCGTGCGGGACGCTGAGGGAAGCCATCCCTTGCGTGTCGTCCTGGACAGCGATAATCGCCTGCCCAAAAATCTCAAACTTTTCAGCGATAACCTCGCCCCGACACTGGTATTTTCCGGCACGGCGGCAACCCCGCGGCCCGCCGGGTGGGAGCAGGTGGTGGTGGACAGGACGCCTGCTGGTCTCGACCTGCGGCAGGTTCTGGAGGAGCTGGGACGCCGTAAAGTGACCCTCCTGCTTGTCGAGGGCGGGCCGAGAGTTCACCGGTCATTTATGGCGGCGGAACTGGTGCAGGAGGTCTGTATCGTGCGGGCAAATGTGGCAGCCGATAGCGCCGTGCGGAACCGGCCAGACCTGAAATCGGCGTTAAACCTGCCCCAGGGATGGCCGTTGCGAAAAATCGGGGCCGAGCTGCCCGAATCTATTCTTATGGCGCATCAGCCGTTAAATTCAGCCGTTGCCCGAACTGGCGGGACAGCGAAAATCTAGAGAGAGAGACTATGTTTACCGGAATTATAGAAGAGATGGGTACCGTGGTCAGCCGCACGCCGTCCGATGGCCAGGAAGACCTGGTCATTGGGGCCAGTGAGGTGCTCAGCGATCTGAAGGTGGGCCACAGTATAGCCGTCAATGGCGTCTGCCTCACCGCAGTGGCTGTTGCAGGGCAGAACTTTACCGTGCAGGTTATTCCGGAAACATTGGACCGCACCAGTCTGGGCAATGTGACCACCGGCGAAAAAGTGAACCTCGAACGGGCCCTGTCGCCTATGGATCGATTTCACGGGCATGTGGTCCAAGGCCATGTTGAGACGGTGGGGGTGATCAGCCAAATCACGAAGTCCCGAGGCGAGTTCCGCATGACGGTGATGCTGGACCACGAGTGGCTCAGGTACTGTATCCCTAAAGGGTCTGTGACCCTCAATGGCGTATCGTTAACCATCGCCGACATTTCCGCCAACGACATTATCGTGGCCCTGATCCCGCATACCCTGGAAATTACCAATCTGGGCCTGAAGGAGATGGGCGATCAGGTGAATGTGGAGACCGACATTTTTGCCCGGTACTTCGAGCGGTTTTTGGAGTATGACCTGGATGATGACCCGCAACTGCCGGATGTGAGCCGGGTCCCCAGATGGGGGGTGGGCGAAAGCTGAGTATGTCTGACACCGTTCAAAGGGCGCTGGAGACGCTCAAAGCCGGCAAAATGGTCATTGTTACCGATGATGCCGACCGTGAAGATGAGGGGGACTTTGTCATCCTTGGCGAGAAAGCGCGCAAGGAAGACATCAATTTCATGATGCGCGAGGGCCGTGGGTTGATCTGCGTGCCCATTCAGGCGGAAAGGTCATCGGCGCTGGGCTTGCGGCCGATGGTTTCGCGCAATACGGGGCTGCATGAAACGGCCTTCACCGTTAGTGTGGACGCCGTCAGGAACACGACGACCGGCATTTCCGCCCGGGACAGGTGGGAGACGCTGCAGGTTATCCTGAATCGTAAATCTGCGCCAGCCGATCTGGGTCGCCCCGGCCATATGTTCCCCCTGGTGGGCAAAGCGGGAGGCGTTCTCCAGCGGGCGGGGCACACCGAAGCCAGTCTTGATCTGGCACGACTCTCAGGAGCGGCAGAGGAGGTGGCCGTGCTGGTGGAGATTGTGGCTGAAGACGGCACCATGGCCCGCGGCGATACGCTCATTTCCATCGCTGAAAAATTCGATTTGGTGGTCGTGAGCATTGCCGATATTATCGCCTACCGGCGGCGCAAGGAAAAACTGGTGGAGCGGCTCCTGACGCTCGATTTTCCCACCAAGTTTGGTAATTTTACCCTGCAGGTTTACCAGGATACCATCCACAACGATACCCATCTGGCCCTGGTGATGGGGGACATTACCGGCGGAGAAACGACCTTGGTCCGCGTGCACAGCCAATGCCTGACCGGTGATATTTTCGGGTCGATGCGCTGCGATTGCGGTCCGCAGCTCGACAAGGCGATGGAACGCATCAGCCAGGAGGGGCGCGGTGTGCTCATCTACCTGCGGCAGGAGGGCCGGGGAATCGGTCTGCGCAACAAGTTACGGGCTTATCAGCTACAGGATGAGGGCCTGGATACCGTCGAGGCCAACGCGAAACTCGGTTTCAAGCCTGATTTGCGCGAATATGGCATCGGCGCCCAAATACTGCGCGATCTGGGGGTGAGCAAACTGAAATTACTGACCAACAATCCACGCAAGATCGTGGGACTCGACGGGTATGGATTGGAGATTGTTGAAAGGGAAGCCATTGAAATTGAAGCCAACAACCGTAACCGGGAATACCTGGCCACCAAGCGCGACAAACTGGGACACCTGATACTCCAGTGAAAGGGGGCACTGGACTTGAAGCAGCCAGCTCGTCCGGCGCCCGAGGCATGACCATCGCTGCGGTGGTGAGCCGCTTTAATCCCGACATCACCGGCGGTCTTTTGGAAGGGGCCCGGGCGGCATTTCTCAGCGCCGGCGGAAGGGAGGCCGATTTGCGCGTCACCCGGGTACCGGGGGCCTTCGAGCTGCCTCAAGCCGTGCAGAAAATTGCCGGGGAGGGCGGAGTGGACGGCATCCTGACCCTCGGCTGCCTCATCAAGGGCGAGACCCTCCACTTTGAAGTGCTGGCTTACGGCGTGACCCAAACCCTCACCGGCTTGTCGACCCACCTGAACGTGCCGCTGGCGTTTGGCCTGCTGACTGCGCTGGACCTGGAGCAGGCCGTAGAACGATCCGCTCCAGGGGAAAACAATCGCGGCGCTGAGGTGATGCGCAGCCTGATTGAGATGATATCCGTCAACAGCGGCCGGACTTGATCCGGAGCCGGTCATCTTGAACCAGATATCCGCCGGCATGGCGCGCTCCCCGCTGGTGGCCTGTATGGCCCTGGCGCTCTCCCTGATCACTCCCCTACCGGCGCAGAACCGCGTCGGCTCCTGGCAGATCTACACATCCATACTTGACGTCCGGTCTGTCGTATACAGCCATGGGGAACTGCTCGCTGCCACCGGTGGTGGCGTCATCCGCTACGATCCCGGCAGTGGAGAGCTGACCACCCTCGATCCCAACAGCGGTCTGGCGGTCAGTGATATCATATCCGTTGCGCGGGCAGGCGACTGGATATGGATGGGCAGCGCCGCCCCGGAAGGAGTCATTCAACTGTATAATGTCGTGGATGGCGCCTACCGGACCATCGATCTTGGATTGGGAAAAATCACCCACATCATTGCCGATACGACACGCGCATTTGTCGCCTTTGCCCAGGGCTTCGAGATTGGGCTGGTGGAACTGCGCCTCGCCGGTGGCCGCTTTGAATACTTCGATATCTACCCGAATCTCCCAGGTTCGCCCTCCGTCATCATGGACCTCGACCTGTATGGCGATTCGATCTTTGTCACCACCAATCTAGGTGTGCTGGGGAATGACATCAACGGCGCCAACTTAAAGGACCCCGGCACATGGCATGAAAACGTAGGGCCCGGTGGCGTGTCGGTGATCCAGTACCACGTTGACAGCGATGGCCATGCGGCACTGGAGATGGGCGCCTTCCATCTGCGAGACTCAACCGGCTGGATCAAAATTCGTGATCTTTTCGTGACCACATACAGAAACATGACACGGATCAATGAGGGGCCCTACGCCGGGCATTACGCCCTCAGTATTTCGAACAAGGTCTGGTTCATCGACAGATCCGGTTCCGTTTTAGAAACGCCAAGGCTGGGCGGCCAGGTCACCGATTTCACCGACGCTCCGGAATTTGGCGGCGGCTTTGCGGCCATGCGCCAACACGGTTTCGCGTTTTACGATTACAGCACCCGAAAATGGTCTGCCATAACGCCCAACACTCTGGCGGGACAGGCCTATACCGCGATTACGAAACGGAGCAATGGAGACATTGTGGCGCTGGGGAGGTGGGGGCTCACCCGATTTGACGGGGTCTCGTGGTACAATATATTGCCCGGTCTTTCCATTTTGCCCAACGCACTTGAAGATCGCGTCCATGCCGGCAGTCAGCAGTCGAGCGATTCCTTTCAGGCCGACACCTTGGTGTTTCGCGGCAAGCAGTCGTGGACCATCCTGGAGATGCCGGATGGCGACCTGCTGTTCGGCTTCCGGGGCAATCCCTCCCGCGGAGTGGGGGTCATGCGGCTCAATCTGGATGATGTTTCGCACATCGATTTTGACACCACCGGCGGTATCCTTGACGGGCTGCATGATGGCTTCATAACCATCCGGCATATGCTCGCGGACAGCGCCGGGAATATTTGGATTGCCACCCCCTTCGGCCAAATTTATCGCAACGCCCTGTCAATTTATCGAGCGGATGGAGAGTGGAGCCACTTTCCCATCGGCGCCGGCGGCCACTTGCAGGGCGGCCCTACCGAGTTAGCCTTTGATAGCCAGGGGCGACTGTGGATCGGCAACGATGTCAACTCCGTGTCGGGCAGCACCGGCGGACTGACTGTCCTGGATTACAACGGTACGCTGGACGATCCATCCGATGACACCTGGACTTCCTTCAATACCAGGCTGAAAACTTCCGGTTCCAACATAGTCTGGTCCATCGCCTTTGATCACAGCGGCGTGTTGTGGGTCATTACGCCCAATGGAATCATGGGGTATAATGTGTTGCCCGGGCCGATTCTGCAGCAGGCGCTGGGGTTTGGCCCCCTGCTGCCGGATGTCCCCTTTGATGAAGGGGCCAAGATCAGGGTCGACGCGGAGAACAACAAGTGGATCACCACACCGAGCGACGGACTGTGGGTCGTGCTGGAAAACGGCACCTTTTGGCCCAGCGTCGAAGGCCTTTCCACAGAAAATTCGGATCTTCCCTCCAATGAGATCCTTGATATCTTCCTCGATGATGACGAGGGCATAGCCTACCTGGCCACCAGCAAAGGCATCGCTGCGCTTAAAATGCCCTTTAAGTCGCCGGTGCCGAGCTATCAGGATATGGTGCTGTTTCCAAGTCCGTTCAGGATACCCTCCGCCCAGCCGCTGGTGGTGGGCGGCCTCCGGCAGGGTTCGTCGGTGAAAATTTTTACCGTGAACGGCAACCTCGTAAGGGAACTCAGCGCCCTCAGCGCGGATGTTCAGGGGTATCAGGCCATGTGGGACGGCCGCAACGAGTCGGGAAAATTAGTGGGTAGCGGCGTTTACCTGGTTTCCGCATATCTCCAGAGCGGTAGTTCGGGGGTGCGCAAAGTTGCCGTTATCAGGCGCTAGCGGCAGTTAGATCCATCACCAGCGCCGGCTTGGATGGCCGTTCTTTCCATGCCTCGTTGAGGCCGTTTCAATTGGCCAGCAGGTAGTTAATCATATTAAACGTGATTTCTCCAAGTAGCTCTCCATGCAGACCCCCAACACCTTTATCGGAACACCAATCCGTAGTGCCCGTATTGATGATAATTCCTGATGATTCCGACTTTTGGAATTGAATCCAGGTTCCCACTGTCTGCTTTATACGGAACCCATAGTCGAAACCGATAATTTCGATACTCGAAAAACCCAGAGCCGCTGAATCGGGATAAGGGAACCCGCTGGAATCGAACCCGGCGATTTCGGTCCCATCATATTCACTGGAAGGCAAGCTGATGATGTCTCCCGCTATGAGGCCCGTATTATCGAGGTAGGGAGCACTGGGTCGAATTATTTTCATGCCGTCCCAACCGGCATCTTCATACCTGATACCATAGCCGCCATGAGTGAAATCGACACCAATGCTCGGCATGATGGGGTACTGAAGTTGCGGATCGTTCCATAGAATTGTTGCCAGCAGCGGATCGGCAATATCGTCTACAGGGGCGGTTTTGAAGGCGATGAGACGAGTGCCGTCGGAGCTGTACCGAACTTGCCACCACATAGTGTTTCCTGAAAGTATCAGCGCATGCCCCCCTGCATCGACAAATTTGTCGAAGTTCTCGCGGGCAGATCGTGTCCAATATTCGCTGTGGCCTATAATGATCAATAATTGGGCGCCCTCCAGATTGGAGAAGTCATCCATATCCTGATCAATGAGGTACCCCATCTCCAGATTCCATTGGTTGGCGAATAGCATTAAGCAATCCAATGCCGGCGGATCCAACGGAACCCTCCGGTGGAATGAGAGCGAATCCGCAGATTCCTGATCGGTTGAATTGCCTGGATAAAGACTTTTTCCCCCATCATTGTTGTAGGCTGCTGCCGTATTGGAGGGATAGAGAACCTTGATGGGCAGTTGGCCATCATGGTCTCGTATGACGATGGGAACAGTTTGCTCCCATAGATAAATACCGCTGGGAAGATCAGGCACCCTGTATCTGAATGTCAGTTCGTAGCCGAGTCCCTGTGACCATGGCTGGGCATTAGAAATTATTTGTGATGATAAGGGCGCATCGATGGAGTCCACCGGGGTACCCGATAGATCATACAATCGGATCCGAGCGATGTCATAGGTAACGTCAGTGGAAAAATAGGCCCGCAGTGTATCGCCGGGCGAGTAAGCCAATCTGTCCACATAACCGGAAAATTCCTCGGGAGGGTCGATTATCTGTAGGATGAGATCTACACACTGTGCGAGGAATAGAGACATGGACAGGATTAGAATTAAAGATGGCTTGTGGAGTGATTTTGAATTTACGGTAAGAGGCGACATAAATATGCTAGTATGATAAAACATCCCGCCATGACCACCCGTTACCTCGCGAGCAGCGCAACGCAGCCCGGAGACCGCGATCAGGCGATAATCAACTTCCCGACCGAGAATTCGGACTCCAGCTCGTCCACCACTTTGCGGATCATAGCGCTGCGCTGCTGGTGGCTCATAAATGCAGACTTGAAGCCGTTAATAATGATCTCCCTGAAGTCGTTAAGCGTCAGCCCGAATGTCTCATGCGCCACCAGGTATTCCTTGGAAAGCGTGGTATCCGACACCAGCCGGTTGTCGGTGTTGAGGGTTACCCGAATGCCCTGGTCATAATAATATTTGAAGGGATGCTCGATGAGGCTGCGCACCGTCCGCGTGTGCACATTGCTGGTCAGGCAGACTTCCATGGCGATACGATGATCGTTGACGTAATTCATCAGCTCCTGGTCTTCCATGAGCCGGGTGCCGTGTCCAATGCGGTGCGCGCCGCAGTAGTGGATCGCCTGGTGGATGCTTTCGGGACCAAAGGCTTCGCCGGCGTGGAGGGTCGTATTGATATTGTTCTTGAGGATCAGCCGGAACGACTCCACGTGATGTTTGGCGGGGAAGTTCTCCTCCGCGCCGGCTAAATCGAAGGCGACGACCCCCTTGTGCTTGAACTGCACGGCCAGGTCCGCCAGCCGCATTGAAACTTCAGGCGATATGGACCGGATTCCGCAGATAATGATGCCCGTGCCGATGCCCAGCTCTATTTCGGCCTCATCCAGGCCTTTTTTTACCGCCTCGATGGTCTCGGCTTCCGTCATCCCCTCGCGGGTATGCAGCGCTGGAGAGTAGCGAGCCTCAATGTAGCGCACGCCCTCCTCCCAGGCGTCCTGGGCCAGCTCAAAGGCGGCGCGGGTCAGGGCCTCAGGCGTCTGCAGGACCTGCAGGGGAATTTCAAACCGGCTGATGTATTCTTCCAGCGAGCCGATACGCTCACCGATGCTGAGGTATTTTTTGAGCACATCGGGGTCTTTACTCGGCAGGTCGATTTTTGCCGCCCCGGCCAGCTCCAGAATTGTCTGGATGCGCAACGAGCCGTCCAGGTGGCAGTGCAGCTCCGCCTTCGGCAGCCGCTGGAACAGCTCAAGGTCCAGTTTTTTCTCTGCCACCGGGCGGGTCCTCTACATTACTCGTTCGCTCTCAAGGCTTAGCCTGGAGATTTATAATTTTTCGCCGTTTTATACAACATGTACGAGATGCCCATCAAGATCAAGGCTCCGGGCCACGGACCCAGCGGCGCCGCATCGAACATGTAGAACTCGGTAGGGATCGATTTCCACGCGGTGAACTCTGCGATCATCAGCGGCACCGCGAGGCCGATGCCAACCAACGCCTCTCCCGTTATAAGTCCGGCGGAGTAGAGCAGGCCATTCTGATTGGTCTTATCGGAATGCAGCGACGTGTTGCCCGAAGTCAGGTAGGCAATGAGGCCTCCCAGTCCAATGGCGACCACCAGGTGAAACGGCAGGTAGAGTCCTACGGCGACGGCCAGTACTGGCGTTCTGAAACCGGATCCACGCTTCTCGAGCGTTTTATCCAGCACGATGATGGCGACGGCCAGCAGCGCACCCATGATGATCAGGTTCCAAGGGAGGTTCTGGTTAAACACGCCGGTGGCAATGTTGGCCATCAAGGCGGCCTGAGGCGCTTCCAGAGGCGTAACGCCAGGATGTACCTGCATGCCAATGCCGTAGCGGGAGTGTAGCAGCCACAGGACGGGCATCATGACAAAAGCCGCAGAGACGACGCCGACTACCTGCATCACCTGCTGTTTCCACGGCGTTGCGCCGAGGATGTAACCCGCTTTCAAATCTTGCAGATTATCGCCGCCGATGGCCGCCGCGCAGCAGACCACAGCACCGATAAAGATGGCCGCAGCAGGGCCAACGTCCGCGCCGGCATATACCTTCATGGTATACAGCAATAGTGAGGCTGAGAGAATAGTGGCGATGGTAACGCCGGAAATGGGGTTATTGCTCGAGCCCACCAAGCCAGCCATGTAACCGGCCACGGCTGAGAAGATGAAGCCGGCGACAAGCATAAAGACAACCATGGCTGCGGTGATGGCAATATTTTGCACGACGGAAAGATAGATGGCAAACACGGGAATGATCGATGCGCCGAGGGCGATTATCACCCAGGGCAGTGGGATGTCCATCTCAGTTCTTTCGATGGACGACGCACCGTGCATCTTCAACTTGCGATAGGTATCCATGCTCGATGAGAGACCCCTGGCAAGTGACGAGCGGAGGTTGATCAGCGCCCAGAGGCCACCTACGATCATCGAACCTACGCCGATGTAGCGCACGACATTGCTGTGCAGCCAGTTAACGCTGTCTACGGCACTGCCCGCGAGTATCTCCGGCGGAATGTCAACGGTCGGTGCCAGGGCCGGGAGGAATATCCAACGGCCAATGACGCCGCCGCCAAAGACCAGCATGGAAATGTTAAAGCCTACGATGTATCCTACCGCCAACAGGGCAGGGGAGAGGTTCACCTGAAAGGAGATGAACGACGAGCCTACGCTCTTTGCCCATGCGATCTGGCTCGACCAGAGGCGCAGACCTTCTTCCGCCATAAATTTAAAGAGTCCACCAATGGCCGCAGCCTGTGCAAGCATCATCAATTTGCCTGCGCCCTCCTCACCCGACTTGAGTACCTCGGCCGTGGCGACGCCTTCGGGGTATTGGAGGCCTTCCTCCACGATGAGCGCCCGGCGCAAGGGGATGGTGAACAGCACGCCAATGAGACCACCCGTCATGGCGATGCCGGTTACTGTCCAGTAATGATCGGCGAAGTTGAACTCAGACCATTCGCCCATGAGCAGCAAGGCGGGGATCGTGAAGATCACTCCCGCCGCCAGAGACTCACCCGCCGATGCGGCCGTCTGCACGATGTTGTTCTCGAGGATGTTGCTGTTTTTGAAGGCCCGCAGAATGCCCATCGAGATGACAGCCGCCGGTATGGACGCCGATACGGTCATGCCCGCGAAAAGGCCGAGATACGCGTTGGCGCCGGCCAGCAAAACAGACAGGAATATTCCCAGCACAATGGCCTTGACGGTGATTTCCGGTAACGGCTTCATTGAATTTCCCTCGGATAAAGTTGGGCCAAAAGTAACCCCTGTCCACTGAATATTCAATGGCTTTGGCAACGTGAAATTTGTCCCGAATCGCTTGCCAGGGCTGGTCAATCCGAGTTAAACTGCGGACAGACACGGGGTGCTGCCATCCGGTATTGGGCGGAAGGTGGCTGAGAATAAACCCAACGAACCTGAACTGGATAATGCCAGCGGAGGGACGCCATGACCACCAACCGACTTGCAGGATCACCGCTGCTGTGGAGCCTGCTCATTCTATCCATCATTTCAACCGGCCGGCTCCAAGCCCAGACCGGCGAAATCTACGGCCGCGTCACCGACGGCAAAACGGGCCAGCTGCTGGCCGGCGCCAACATTGTCATTGAAGAGCTGGGGATAGGGGCCACATCGGCGGATGATGGCCGCTTCTTCCTCAGCGCCGTCGCTCTCCCTGTCGAGCTGACCTTCACGCGCATCGGCTACGCGGATACCACGCTCACCGTAGCCCTCCCCGGCCCTCTGGCCGTACTCATGCGCCCCGTGGTGCTGACTGGCGAGTTGGTGCAAATTGAGGTCCTACGGGCGGTTCGAGGTGACAGCCCGGTGGCCTTCTCCACCCTCGACCGCGAAACCATCGAGCGGCGCTACAGCCATCAGGATGTGCCGATGGTCCTGGCGAGCCAGCCGGGGGTCTATGCCTATTCGGACGCCGGCAATGGGGTCGGCTATACCTACCTGAAAATACGAGGCTTCTCCCAGGACCGGATCGGGGTTTACCTTAACGGCATCCCCCTTAACGATCCGGAAGCCCACGCCGTCTACTGGGTCGACCATGGCGATATTCTGGCCGACGCCGGCGATATCCAGCTCCAGCGCGGGGTGGGTAACTCGCTCTATGGAAGCGGTGTCTTCGGCGGCTCGGTGAACCTCTCCACCGGCAGCGCCGCCCGTCTGCCCGGCTTGAGGATCACCGCCGGTTGGGGGAACTACAGCGACGAGGCTCTTGATCTGCCCAGCCAGAAGCTGTCGGCCTCATTCTCCAACCGTGTTCCGGCGCTCAAAGATTGGCAACTGTTTGGCCGGGTCTCGTCCCTCAGCAGCGCCGGCTACCGCAAAGGCAGCGGCACGGGTCAGCAGTCCGCCCATTTCGGTGGCGAGCGGGCTTCCGCCACCAGCCTTACGCGCCTGGAAGCCCACTGGGGTCACGAGGAGACCGCCTTTTCATGGGAAGGTGTCATTCCCGCCTACGGTTACCTGCTGACTGACCGGCAAGACCGCCGCTATAATTACTATGCCGACAGGCAGTTTAATGCGGGACGCAGTGACGCCAACAAGGATGTCTTCACGCAGTCGATCCTCTCCCTGCAGCACAGCCGCAAGCTCGGCTCCAGGCTGGCCTCGATCACTATTTATACGGTGAAAGGTGACGGCTACTACGAGCAGGTGAAAACCGGCCGTGATACCGGAGAGTACAACCTGTTGGACATCGTCCCGGATGGGGCCGGTTCTGTCGACCTGATGCGACGCCGGTGGCTGCGCAACGGCTACTCCGGGGCCGTGGGACACCTGACCTTGCCGATGGGCAGGCTCAGGCTGACCGTGGGCGGCGATATCCGCTACTACCGCGCCCGGCACTATGGCAAGGTCCTCGAGCTGCTGTCGGAACCGGTGACTGTGCCGGTCGATCACCGCTATTATAGCGACACCAGCAGGAAAACCAGCTTTTCCCTGTTCCTGCATTCCCGCTGGGACATTATGCCTGCCTTGCGAGCAGTGGCCGATTTCCGGTACCTGGGCCATCGCTATGCGTACCGCCAGTCGGTCCTGGGGGCCTTTATGCAGGGCTACGAGTTCAACCTGCGCCATGATTTCTTCGATCCACACCTGGGCCTGATTTATGAACCCATCAAGGGGCTGTCGATCTTCGGCAACGTCTCCACGGCCAAAAGGGAACCGGCCAACAGTGATATATATGATCACGACGATCCCTCGGCCGTGCCGCTTGTGGACGACATGGCGGCGCAGTGGGCTCAGCCGCTGGTGCGGAGTGAGGCCCTGACCGACTATGAGCTCGGCATCAGCCTGGACCGCCCTGCCGTGAGCGCCCAGCTCAATCTATACCGCATGGACTTCAGGGACGAACTGATCCCCGCCTTCTACCGCTACACCGATGCTGATGAGGTGTTCCACGCCAACGCCCCCCGGACCGTGCACCAGGGTATCGAAGGCAGCCTGAGCCTTGCGCCTCTGCCCTGGCTGCAGCTCAGCGGAAACTTCAGCGTGGCCGATAACCGGTTCGTCGAGTTTACCGGCGACAGTCTGGGCTGGGGTGGCTATGGCGGCACCGCCGATTACGCCGACAAGGTAGTACCGGCATTCCCTCTCTGGCAGCGGCATATGGAGATGGTGGTCCGGTACGGGGACCACCAGGGCTGGCTGGAGCTGCAGCAGATCGGACCGCAGTACATCGATTTTCTCAACACTGAGGCGGTAGCCATCGACGCTTACACCGTGGCGAACCTGGGCATCAGCCTGCGGCTGCCCGCCATGACAGGCCTGTCGGGAAAGGTGACGCTACGAGTGAACAACCTGGCTGACCGGCTCTACGAGACATTCGGGTACACCTACTTCGATGGCGATCCGCCCCAGCAAATTGCCGCCTATTGGCCGGGCGCCACCCGCAGCTATTTCCTGGAGCTGCAGCTGCAGCGCTAATCAGCGGACGGAGGCCAGTGGCAGTCGCAGTGGCAGTGGCAGAAGCAGGTCGCAGTGGCGACCTGACAAAGGGGCTGGGCCGACGTGCCGGAGGGCTTTACCTCTATCCTGCGTCGGGACTGCAGCGGGGCGCATCCTCGGTCAGCTCAAGACAATGCTGCGCCATAGCTGGCATTCACTGCCGATATGTGCGCGTGCTTACTTCCCCATTCCCAATGTTATCAATCGCGCTATTCGGCCTCCTTGACCAACTCGGCTGCTGTGAACGGGCCCAGGACATAGGTGTCCGTGTGCGAACTTATAAATTGACGAAACTCCAACGCAACGCGCATACCAGTGGCCATCTTCTTCTTTTTGGACAGTTTTTCAATCTTTTCGTCGATTTTTGCCTGCTTTGCTGCTCCAAGCTCCTCGGTGATACTGATGTAATCCCAACTCGCGCCATCCAGGTGGGCATACCATTGGGTTGCGGGTGCGCCGGCTTCTTTGGCGACAACCTCCTGCTCAGCCATCCATTTTAGAAATGCCAGATGCTGACCGGGGGCAATGCGAATCGTGGTCACGAGGTATTCTACAGGCTCTTGCTGCGCAGATTGCGCTCGCGCCGTGGTGCCACCCAAGGCCAACAAGCACCCAAGAATCACTACTAGATTATGCTGGTGTTTCATCTCAACCTCATATTGTGAAGGGGTTTAGTTCGGTCCATGAACGTATTGTCCAGTATGAAGTTCGTGCCGATGGGTCGTTCTTTCTAAACTATTTTCCATGGCAGGGAGAAACTTTTACCTCAGCGTGCCGCTGGGGCTGTAGGGAGGAGTCTAAGCGAGAAATTGCTAACTAGACAAACAACCGCCGATCTAAATCCCCGCGCCGCTCTTCCGGCCAGCGCCTGGAGCCCTCATCCCGTTGGTCGATGTCCACTGGGAAAAGCGAGCTGCGCCGGTCTGGCATTTCCCGGCGATGGCCTGGTTTTCTGCGGGGTGCGCCCGATCTTTGAATCATTTATCACCTCAGGTTGTGCGCAATGATGAATTGCTGAGTTGCATTAGAAAATAATCGCCTGATTTTAGCAAAAATGATTTCGAGTGCCAACAGGATATTTTGTCAAGTCGCATGGCGACCCTTGTAAAGTCGCCACTGCGACGGTAACAGGACCTCTAATCATGGCTGACCGACCCCGCTTTCGGGAGTCCCTTTTCCCGCTGGGAGAAGGCGAGGTTGAGGGGCGCAGAAAGACACTCACCCCCGAGATTTCATCTCGCCCCCTCTCTCTGGAAAGAGGGGGAATTTTGTCAAGTCGCCACCGGCGACCCTTGTAAAGTCGCCACTGCGACGGTAACATGACCTCCAATCATGGCTGACCGACCCCGCTTTCGGGAGTCCCTTCTCCCGCTGGGAGAAGGCGAGGTTGAGGGGTGCAGAAAGACACTCACCCCCGAGATTTCATCTCGCCCCCTCTCTCTGGAAAGAGGGGGTATTGCCGCAGGTTATATTTATCATCCCAGTCCGCCGGTCATGCTGAGGTTCTCGAAGCATGGTGGCTCAAACGGTCTGCGATGGCTGGTTTGCCAGATTCCTCTCCCGAAGCATCGGGACCGGAATGACAACCGATTGCATTGGATGTTGGATATTGGATGTTGGATTCTGCCCATTGCTACTGCCACCGCCACTCCGCCATAAAATCCTGGCGACCCTTGTAAAGTCGCCACTGCGACTCGCCACTGCCACTCCACCCTTGCCCGGCATGACCAATGTGCCTAACATGGCGACTAATCATGGCTGACCGACCCCGCTTTTTCGTCCTCGATGGCACCGCACTTTTCTATCGCGGGCACTTTGCCATGATCAACAATCCACTGGCGACCTCCGAGGGCTTCATCACCTCCGGCATCTTCGGTTTTATGAACACGCTGCTGATGATCATGAAGGATGAGTCGCCCGACTACATCGCGGTGACGTTTGATGACAAGGCGCCCACTTTCCGCAAGGCGCTGTACACCGACTACAAGGCGACCCGCAAACCCATGCCCGACGAACTGGTGGCGCAAATCGAGCCGTTGGACCATGTCCTGGCGGCCCTGAATATGCCCGTTCTGCGGATTCCCGGCTTCGAGGCCGATGACATTATGGGCACCCTGGCCACCAAGGCCTATGCCCGCGACTGGGAGACATTTCTGGTGACCAGCGACAAGGACCTGATGCAGCTGGTGAATGACCGCACCTTTGTCTACATGCCCCCGGCCCGGCGCAATCCGGTCGTTATATACGACAGCGCCAAAGTGGCCGAGAAGTGGGGCGTGGAGCCGGCAAAACTGGTCGATCTGCTGGGGCTGATGGGCGACGCATCCGACAATGTTCCCGGTGTGGAGGGTATCGGGGCCAAGACGGCCGCCAAGCTCATCGCGCAGTACGGCTCACTCGAGGGGGCGCTGGACCACGCCGATGAAGTGTCGGGCAAACGGGCGCGGGAAGGTCTGCAAAATGGCCGCGAGGTGGCGCTGCTGTCGAAGGAACTGGTCACCATCGACTGCGCCGTGCCGCTGGAGCTCGAGCTCGACAGCATGCAGACGGGACGCCTCACCGCGGAGGGGGCCGCCGAGGAGCTCGGCAAGCTGGAGATCCGGGCCGTCGTTCCGGCGCTCATGGCGCTGGCGGGAGTGGAGATGCAGGCGGCGGATGAAACGGAGCGGCCCGAGAAGCATTACCGGCTGGTTCAGACAGCCAAGGAGCTGCGCGCGCTGGTGAAGGAGCTGCGTGCCGCCGACTGGATATCGTTCGACACGGAAACGACCTCCATCAATCCGCTGCGGGCGGAGTTGGTGGGCATGTCTTTCTCCACCCGCCCGCACGATGGGTGGTACGTGCCGATTATGTATCCAAACGCCGGTCACCCTGAGCCTGTCGAAGGGGGCAGTAGCAGCAGCAGTGGGCAGGAAGAAGTGGCGGTGGCCAGCAGCGGTGGCAGTGGCAGCAGTCACCCTGAGCCTGTCGAAGGGTCCCACATCGAACATCCAGCATCCAAAGGGACCGGCCTCACCCTTGAGCAGATTCTGGCGCAGCTGGGGCCGATCCTGTCCGATGGCGACCGGCCGCTCATTGGACAGAACATCAAGTACGACCTGCAGGTCATGAGCCGCAACGGCATTCAGCTCCGGGGCATCATCTTTGACAGCATCATCGCGGCCCATCTCATCGATCCCGATGGCAGCAGCTACAAGCTCGACAATCTCTCTCTGCGGCACCTGAACTACAGGATGATGCCCATTGAGGAGTTGATTGGTCCCAAGGGCAAGGATCAGAAATCGATGGCTGAGGTGCCGCTGGATGAGATCGGCCCCTACGCCGCCGAAGACGCCGATGTGGTCGGTCTGCTCTACCCGCTATTGGAGAAGTTGCTGGAAAAAGATGGGCTGACCCCAGCCATGCGGGACGTGGAAACGCCGCTCATCCCCGTGCTGGCGGAAATGGAACGCCACGGGGTCTATCTCGACATCCCCCTGCTGAAAGATATGTCGGCTGATCTGGAACTCCAGCAGGGCGGCCTGCAGGAAAAAATTCTTGCCGCTGCCGGCACAGAGTTCAACATCAACTCGCCCCAGCAGCTGGGCGTGGTGCTGTTCGACCAACTGGGACTGCCCCAGGTGCGCAAGCGCTCTACCGATGTCAACGTGCTGGAGATGCTGCGCGACAAACACGAGCTGCCGGGTCTGATCCTCGATTACCGCCAGGTGAAAAAACTCAAATCGACTTACGTCGACGCTTTCCCCGGGCAGGTGAACCCCGACACAGGCCGGGTGCATACCTCCTTCAGCCAGACGGTGGCGGCAACCGGGCGGCTGTCGAGCAGCAATCCGAACTTCCAGAACATCCCCATCCGCACTGAAATGGGCCGTGAAATCCGCAAAGCGTTCCGCGCCAAAGAGGACGGCTGGAGCATCCTTTCGGCGGACTACTCGCAAATCGAGCTGCGCGTGATGGCCCATCTCGCCCGTGAGGAGACGTTGCTGGAGGCGTTCCGCAATGGCGAGGATATCCACGCCCGCACGGCGGCCATGGTCTTCGGTTTGGCTCCGGAGGAGGTAACCGCGGGCATGCGGCGCACGGCCAAAGTGGTTAACTTTGGCATCATGTACGGCGCCGGACCTTTCCGCATGGCACAGGAGTTGGATATCCCTATTCAGGAGGGCAAGGAACTCATCGATCGCTATTTTAACACCTACCCCGGAATCCGCCGCTTTGTCGATGAGCTGCTCATTCAGGCGCGCGAGGATGGCTACGTCAGCACCCTGTTGGGACGCCGGCGCAAGGTGCCCAACATCAATGCGGACAACCACAACCTGCGCACCGCCGATGAGCGCATCGCCGTCAATATGCCCATTCAGGGCACGGCTGCGGAGCTGATCAAGATCGCCATGCTGGCGATTCACCGGCGGCTGTCGGCGGAAAAATTTTCGGCCCACATGATCCTGCAGATTCACGATGAACTGCTGTTTGAGCTGCCCGATGACGAAGTGGACTCTCTGGCGGCCATGGTGGTGGCGGAGATGGAGCAGGCCATGACGCTCGACGTGCCGCTGAAAGTCGATTGGGGCTGGGGTCCCAGCTGGTACGAGGCCCACTGATGCCCAGGTTCCGATGGGCGCTGGTGCTCATGGCCTTCGGGCTATGGGGCTGCGAGGACAACGCCGAGATCATCGGCACGGTGCGCGACATCGATGACGGCAGCGCCATATCGGGCGTGGCGGTTGGATTTGGTCAGGACCTGGATGGCAAATTTACTGTGCGCAACGAATTTACCGCTACCACTGGCAGTTTGGGCGGATACCTGCTTTCGACCGAGGTCGGTCCTTTTCCCAGCGGCTTCGTGCTGTTTTCGCATGCTGTGTATCACCCCGATACGGTAGATTTTTTCGGAGCGGAGGTGGGCCGGCGAAAACGGGTTGACGTCAATCTCGTGCCGTTGCCCGGCACGGATACGACCGCCAGTGCCGCCGTGAAACCTGGGCCATGAACATCCTCAGCGTTGATGGCGGCGCGACGCAGACTCGCGGGATCGTGTTCAGCTCTGCAGGGGCAGTCTCCGCCTTCGAAATTACCGAGCCCACCTCCTTGTCCCGGCCCGATGACGCCTCCATTGACCAATTGACCCGCTTTATGCCTGAGCTGGCCTCATCAGCCGAACTTGCCCTCGATGATATGGGCCTGATCGCGCTCGGGCTGGCAGGTGTGTCGGACGAAAACGCCCGCGAACGGCTGTTTAAGGCCATGGACAAACTCGGCGTTGGCGAGCGGCTGGTGGTGACCTCCGATGTTGAGGCGGCCTACGAGACGATCTTCGGCAACGCGGCGGGGGTGTTGGTGTCGGTGGGGACGGGGGCCATCGGATGGGCCCGCGACAAGGCCGGCAACAGTTATCGCGCCTCTGGCCGTGGGCCGCAGCTGGGGGGTGATCCCGGATCGGGTTACTGGCTGGGGAAAAATCTCATGGTCCGCCTGATTATGATGGAGACCCAGGAAAGCCCTGATCTGGAAAGCCTGCGCGAAAAAGTGATGGCGCACTACGATGCCGCCGATTTTGAGGAGGCCGCGCAGCGCGCCGGGGAGACATCCGGGCAGCTCCACGTGATTGCCGGATTGGGCCGCATGGTATGCGAGGAGGCGGCAGCGGGCAACGAGGTGGCGCTTTCTCTGGTGCAGGAAGGGACCCTGGCGCTGGCCGAAGATCTGCTCGAGATGGTGGAAAGAGCGGACCTGAAAAGCGACCCCATGACCATCGGCATCAACGGTTCGATCATTGTCGCCAACCCGATTTTCAGGCAGCTGCTGGCCGATGGCATGATGTACGATATTCCCACCATCAACTGGCGGACGGCAACGCTGGACCCCGCTTTTGGCGCTGGTCTGCTGGCGGCCCGGCTGCGGGAGATACCTGTAGATATGCAGGCATTGCAGGCAGCGTGGGAGCAGCGCCGTGTACCGGCCAACGGCTGAAATTCATCTGGGCCGGCTGCGGGCCAACTACCGCAATGTGGCCAAACATGTAGGGGGCGCCAAGGTGTTGGCCATTGTCAAGGCGGACGGCTACGGGCACGGCCTGTTGCCGGTGGCGCGGGCGCTTGACCAGGAGGGTGTCTTCGGATTCGGCGTGGCGCTCCTGCCGGAGGCGCTGGCCCTGCGCAGCGGGGGGCTGAAGAACTTCATCCTGCACATGGGTTCCTTCGATCCCGATACGCTCGGCACGTACCTCGATGACGATATCCGGCTTTCCATCCAGAGCATGGAGGACCTGGCGCACCTGCGCGCCCACCACAGCGCTAACGGACGCACATTTACGGCGCACTTGAAAATTGATACCGGCATGGGTCGCCTGGGGGTTCCTTACGAGCAGGCCATCGAGGCGTTGGAGATCATTCGTGAGTCGGATTTCATCAACCTGGAGGGCCTGTTTTCGCACTTTGCCACCGCCGATGAGGAGGAGCCGAGTTTCGTCAGTTACCAGCTTGCCCGCTTCGGGCAGTTCGTGCACATGGTTCAGAAGCTCAGCATTAAAGTCGACTATTTTCATATCGCCAACAGCAGCGCCATAATCCGTCGTCCCGAGAGCCATTTTAACATGGTGCGCCCCGGACTGATGCTGTACGGTTTGTCCCCTTCGAAACATGTCGTGCCCCCTTTTGAAATCAATCCTGTGATGGAGCTTAGAGCGCCGCTGGTGCTGGTGAAGAAGCTGGCCAAAGGCATGCCGGTAGGCTACGGCCGGATGTTCCGCACGCCACAGGCGACCCATATTGGCACGGCGCAGCTCGGCTACCATGATGGGCTCCCTTTCGCCCTGTCGGATAAGGGCCACGTGGGCATTGGCGGCAAAGTCTACCCGCTGGTCGGCAGGGTATCCATGGACGTGTGCAATTTCAACCTGGGGAACGATTCCCCACCCATCGGTTCGCAGGTATTAATATGGGGCCGGTCAGATGACCCTCGCCTGACGGCAGGCGGACAGGCGGCACTGGCGGGGCGCAACCCGTACGAGCTGCTGACCCAGGTTGGGAACAGAGTGGAGCGTCTATATGTCGACAGTTAGAAAATTTTTCACTTTGCTCATGCCTGCGCTGCTGCTCTTCAGCTGCGCGCCGGGTCCCGGCACGGCTCCACTGGCCCATTGGCGGACGCAGCCGGTCAACGCATCGGATTTAACCTTGCGCCAGCAGATCGGGCAGCTCATTGCCCTGCGCATCGAAGGCAAATATTACAGCGGCGACCATTCCTACCGCGCGGACCTCTCCCGCTACGTGCGCGAGGATCAAGTCGGTGGGCTGATTACTTACCGGGGATCGGTGGAAGGGACCTACGCCAATCTGGTGGAGTTCCAGGCCATGGCGGAAATTCCGCTGCTGGTGGCCGCAGATTATGAGCGTGGAGTGGGACAGCTCATTGCCGGGGCGACGCAGTTTCCCAGCAACATGGGCATAGCGGCCACCTTTAACGAGCGCAACGCCTATGAGCAGGGCCGCATCACGGCGCTGGAAGCCCGGGCGCTGGGCGTCCATGTCACCTTTTCGCCGGTGATGGACGTGAACAACAATCCGGAAAATCCTATCATCAATTTCCGTGCTTATAGCGATGATCCGCAGATCGTGGCCAAATTTGGGGCCGCTTTCATTCGCGGCGCTCAGGACCATGGGCTCATTGCCACCGCCAAGCACTTCCCCGGTCATGGCAACACCGGCACCGACAGCCACACCTCGTTGCCCATCATCCCCGGTAAATTGGCGGAAATAGACGCGGTGGAACTGCCTCCGTTTCAGGCGGCAAGTGACGCGCAGGTCGGCATGGTGATGGTGGCGCACATCGCTGTGCCCAGCCTTGAAGCGGAGTTAATCCCGGCGACCCACTCACGAGCCATTATCACAGACCTGCTGCGCGGACGCATGGGCTTTAAGGGGATCATTATCACCGATGGCATGGAGATGGGCGCGGTCACGGCCAAGGACTGGGCCGGCGAAGCGGCCGTTAAAGCGGTGCTGGCCGGGAACGATATGATCTTGCTGCCGCTGCACGTAACCGGCACCATTGACGCCATTGAACGGGCCGTGCTGACCGGGCGCATCAGCCGGGAGCATATTGCCACTTCCGCCCAGCGGGTGCTCGATTTGAAAGCGCGCCTGGGCCTGTACGCGGAACGGGGCCACCTGACTCGCCAGGGCGTCCAGCAGATGGTGGGCAACAGCGAGTCCCTGGCCATTGCCGGCCGCATTGCCGCTGAATCGATTACACTGGTGAAAGATGACGACGGCCAGATTCCGCTGCGGATGGGGCGCAGAGAGACCCTGACACACCTGGTGGTATCCATGGACCATAACGTCCGCGAGCAGATGACGCCGTTATGGCAGAATATCGAGTGGACTCTGGGCCAGAAGCGGGTCACGACACGCATTGTTAACGAGGAGCTCAGCGCGGCCCGCATTGCAGAGCTCGTTGCCCAGGCCAAAAAGAGCGACAAGGTGTTGGTGTCGTTTCTCGTGCGCATCCACATGAACAAGGGCGAGAGCAGCATCGACCCGTCGCACAAGGCGCTGCTGGATGGCCTGCGCGAGGCCGGCATCAAACCGATTGTGGCCAGTTTCGGATCGCCTTATCTGCCGGATATTGACCGGATTCCCACCTACATTGTCGGGTATTACTACGGCGCCGTCACTCTCCGGGCCATGGCCGACGCCCTGTTTGGGCGGGCTGACATTACCGGGCGGCTGCCCATCGATCTCACGCCGGAATTTAAACGGGGCCACGGCCTGGTGCGGGACGCCATCGCCGGCGCATTCGAGCCGTCATCGCGGAGGGTGGACTTTGGCACGGCCTATGAGGCTGTCCGCAGAGGCATCGATGAGCGGGTGATGCCTGGCGCGCAGATATTTATTGCCCAGGGAGGCCGGGTGCTGGCCGACACCGCCTTTGGTTATTTCACCTACGATGATGACGCTGCCGAGGTGACCACCGGGTCGATTTACGATTTGGCCTCCGTCACCAAGGTCCTTGCCGGCGGCACGGTGGCCATGCGCCTGGTTGAGCGCCGCTACCTGGTGCTCGATGAGCCGGTGTGGCACTACTATCCCGAGTTTACCGGCGGCGGCAGGGAGCTCGTTACTATCCGGCACCTGCTGACCCACTCATCGGGCCTGCGCCCCTTTTTTGAGTTCTGGAAGTTGGGCATTAAGCCCGATGAAGTCCTCGACTACATCATCCATTCCGAGCTCGAGTTTGAGCCGGGCAGCCAATATCAGTACAGCGACCTGGGCATGGTCCTGTTTACGGCCCTGGCCGAAAGGGTCACCGGGAAGCCGTTTGAAAAACTGGTGCGGCAGTGGGTGATTGAACCGCTGCGACTGGAAAATACCACTTACAATCCACCGGACGATTGGCTCGACCGCATCGTCCCCACGGAGATGGACACTTCCCTGCGGATGGCGCTGGCGCACGGCACGGTGCATGATGAGAACACCTACTTTATGGGTGGCGTATCGGCCCACGCCGGCCTGTTTTCCACGGCGCGCGAGCTGGCCCATGTGGGCGCCCTGATCCTCGGCGATGGCCTCATTCTGGGCCAACGGCTGCTACAGCCCGAAACCATCGGGCAGTTCATTACCGATCAGCAGCTGCCCGCGGGCTCAGGCCGGGCGCTCGCCTGGCAGATGGCCTACGCCACGGGACACTCAGGCGAAAAGTTTTCCGCCAGCGCTTTTGGCCACACCGGCTACACCGGCACCTCGATCTGGATCGATCCGGCCACCGGCCTCATCGCCGTCCTATTGACCAACCGGGTGCATCCCACGCGGGAACGTCGCGGCATCGGCGATGTGCGCCTGGCGTTTTACAACGCCGTGGCCGAGGCGGTGGGGAATGGTGGGAGCCAGTTGGCGGCGAGCAGAAAGAAGTAGCAGTGGGCCATCTACGTCCGGCAGCGGCCGGACTACGCCGGGTAAACAGTGGCAGTAGCAGCTTGCCCGGCGTAACGGAGCGGAGACGGGTGGCAGTGGCGGGGGAATAAGTAGCCGTAGCGGGAGCAGGGAAGAGTTGTCAGTAATCAGTTATCCAACATCCACCTTCAATCTTCAATACTCAATGGTAAACGATAACATGCTAACCGGCAGCAGCAGGGCATAATCGACCCAGGCGTAGTCCACTTTCACTTTCAGCGTCGGCGAAAAGGCGTGGTGCAGACCGGCCCCCAGCGCCATCCGACCCTGCTGCTGGTCGACCATAAACAGGTTGTGCAACCCGGCTCTTAAAAATAATCTGTTGGACAGAGCGAGCTCGGTGCCCATATCGATAAATTCGGAATTATCGCTGGGGTGCAGGGCGTCCACCGCCCACGAGAGGCGGAGGTTGGCCGCCTGGATCAGCTCGCCGGACAGGCCCACCCTGAACGTCAGGGGCAGGGGCCAACGCGACAGCTCATAGACCGCCGGTATCTGGCTGTTGTTGCCGGTCATAATTTCATCGGGATCGGCGAAAAAACGGATGTTGCGCCCCTCAAGTTTCATCTTGGTGCCGAAATTGGTAATGGCCATTCCCAGGCGCACGCCTTTGAAGGGGGTGAGAAAGAGCGCGCCAACATCAACCGCTACAGCGTTGGCCGACATATGCCAGATGCGGGAGTTGAGATACTTAAACTGGGCGCCAAAGGAAAACGACTTGGTGAGATTGCGGGCATAGGCCACGCCGACACTCAGGTCCAGCGCCGAATAAAACTCTCCGGTGCCATCCTGCTTATCGATCGTGCGCACCGCCTCATCGCCGTAGTCCAGAGTGGTGATCTGCATCGCGATGGTCCCGGCGTTTCCCAGGTTCAGGCCGCCGGCAAAGTGAAAAAGCTTGATGCCCGCAAACCAGTCCATCTGCGAGAAGACCACCTCCTGCACGCCATATCGGCTCAGTCCCGCAGGATTCGAGTAAATAGCGGCGATATCAGAAACGGATCCGACGGAAGCATCACCCATACCCAGCGACCGCGCGTGCACGCCAATCTTCAGGAACTGGGCTGTCGATGTACCGGTTTTGGTGTTGGTTTGCGCGGAGGCGACCGTCATCAGGGCCAGCAGCGCCAGGGCATTCAGTTTCATGCGTTTATCCATTATTTGATGACCGCGAATTTGCCGATCTTTTGGCCCAGATTGGATTTCTCCGCGTCGACATGCCAGATATACATGCCAAATGCGATTTCCATGTTTTCCTTGTTGAGCAAATTATAGGATTCGCGGCCGTTCCACATGGACTCATTATGCTCAATGGTGGTGACCAGGTCGCCCGCGACCGTGTAAATGCGAATCGTGCAGACGGGGGGCAGGTTGATAAAATGGATTTCACGGTCTCCGCGTCCTGAGGCAAACCCACTCTCCGGTTCGTAGAGCGACTGCGCCAGGTAGGGGTTGGGCACCACCGCTATCTGATCGAGAGGGTCTTCCACACTGGAGGGATCGTACAGCCCCTTGCTTGTCGTCAGCAGGAACTCGTCCTCGTATGAAAATGGCGCGTCTATCTTGATCTGGAAAATATCGCCGCCTATTGGATCCACCGGCGTATCCCCTGCGCCCACGGCAAATTTCAACTGCCAGGTGATGTTTTCCAACGCCAGGACCGGTTCTTTGAGCAGCACAATGCGGCTCTGTCCGTTTACGTAGGTGCCCTTGATGTCGGTATTTTCCAGGAAGTAGCTCACCGAGGTAATGCTGTCAGGGTAGGTGACATCGATAATAATGAAGGGGGCCTCCTGTTGGGGATCTTCTGTCACCACGCCCGAAGCAATCGGGCTGTTTTTCCAGTGAATCTCAAAGGTGTGCGGCCACGGCCGTCCCGGATCCTTGGAGCCCAGTGTCCACAGGCTGACGCTGCCGACGTAGTTCGATTCGCCCATGAGCCAGCCGGTTTCATCCGAGACTTCGATCAGATCGTCCGCAACATAGAGCCGGATGCCATCAAAGGCCGGGTTCACATCTTCATTGCCCAGCGCCCGGCTCTGCCACACCGGCTGATTGTGGTAATCGATGCGCACATCGCTGCCCACCAGGCTGCTGTCGAACTTGATGACGCCAGTGAGGGCGATGTAATCGTACTGCGACGCGCCGATCTCCGTTGAAGTGCCTTCCAGAGTGATGACGATGTCAACCAGGTGCACGTGCAGGTCCGAGGCCCTGAACCAGTCGTACCCTATGTTGGAATGGACGACGGAGTAAAGGGTCAGGTCCGTGACGTACATGACCGTATCGGCCGGACCGGAAACGGGGTCACCAAAGTTGATTTTGTAACTGGCACTGTCGCGCACCAGGGCCGGATCGATAAATTTGACCGTGATCTGGCCGGAGCCAGGTCCCGAATGCTCAAAGGTCGTCAGCTGCGGATGGATGGTGCCCGGCGAGGGGGCGCTGGGGGTCACAATGGCCACATTGGGGTCGGGGGTCAAAATGCCGGTCAGCCGCTCTTCCTTGACCCGTTTGGTGCTTTCCGTGGGCGGAATATCGAAAATGGCCAGGGTATCGCCAAAATCATAGGAGACCACGGCATAAAAATAGAGTATTCCGTTTACCGCCGTTTCATCGACATACTCATGCACCAAACCCGTTTCGCTGCCCAGATCAAAATGCACGCCCCGAATGCCGACGGCCGATTCACCGGAGATGCCGTCAATGGCATCGAACCGGGCTAGCGGGCGCCATAACACCTTGGCACCGTTGTTGTCGGTAATGGTGTACACTTCCCCAAAACCCGGATCGGTAGCACGGTAGATCGAGTAGCCCTCAAAATCGAACCCGTAGACGGGGTCCCATGAGTCTTCCGCCGAGTCGTCCCAGTAGAGCGTGACTTTGCTATCTCCTGCAAATGCCGAGAGAATGGGCCGGTCGGGCGCTTTGGCAAAGCGATACCCACCGTTGTAAATCTTCTGCACAATTTGCGCCGTATTGAACAGGTCGGCCTCGTCTTCTCCCATCAACAGGGCAATGGAAAATCGTTGGGTTTCACCGGCATACAGCGGAAAGTATCCTGATCCGTAGATGAAAACATTATCGGAATTCTGGTTGATGTCAGTAAATGCCGTGGCCGAATCGACCACGCCAAGGGGCCGCACCCGCCTCCAGATATCGATGTCATCTTCTATTCTTACGGTTCCGTAGTTTTCGGCATTGAAGCTGGTCAGGCCGATCTGGTCCGATTCGTCCAGGTCGGTCCCCTCGAAGTTGGGTTCCCCCGGCGCAAGGGGATTAAAGCGGTCGCCGGCCGTAGGCACCGTGTCGCCTTCGCCCTCATCGGGTCCGGTGTAGAAGGGGCTATCGGGACCGACACCATCAATGCCGACATCGTCCGTGAGAACGTTCCAGTCGTTGTCATTGTCTATGCCGTCAAACATCGATTCGTCCACCAGGCCATCGTCATCGTTATCGATCCCGTCCGTAGCGTTGCCGGGGCTTTCCAGAAACATGTAGCCCATCCATCCGGTGCGTCCGCCCCATTGACCCCTGTTATCAGCATCGAAACCGTAAACCATGTTGATGCGCTTATCGAAGAGCGCCCAATCATCGCCGAAATCCTGGGAGCCGCCAATATGCGGATCGCCAAACATACCGAAGACCACCTTTTCGTAGTCGTTCTGCGAGGTGTTGGTAATGGCATAAACAAAGAAAATGGCATCGTTGGCCAGGGGGTTGGACCACTGGTAGACGCGCACATCAACACGCAGGCCCATCCCGCCGATGGTGGTATCATCAGGAAAAGGATAGAACGGGTTGTTCAGGCGTTCGGTAAATTCGAGGTTGTCCCGGTCGTCCATCACAAAGAATGCCGCCTGATCTGCCGTGGAGGCTCCCACCTGGTAAGTGCCGGGCCAACTGGTCCAGTTCAGCGGCCAGGTGCCGGGTTCGTCCAGGACGGCCAGGAAGTCCTGGTTGGGGTTCACGAACCCTTCGACAGGCTCCCACTGCCACCGCGCGCCGGTCTCGGGGTTGGCCTCGGAGCTGGTGCCGCCACTGCCGCCATCACGCAGCCCGTCTGAGATGATCACGTGCGTCGTGGCCCAAGCCTTGTTGCTCGTATCGTGGGCGATTGGATTGCCGACTTCATCAAAGTAGGGGATAAAATGGCCGTTGGTGTCGATGGGCACTTCGATGCCCACAAAGGGGCCGAACTCGTAGGCGTAGCCGTGGGTCGAAAAGGCGGGCCACTCCAGCGAAGGCTCCCTGCCGGGTTGACCGATGGAGCCGTGGTCCCAGATAATGGTACGGATCTGGTTGCCGGCGATGATATTATCCCGCCGGTCAGGCGCATGATTGAGGATGCCCAGCGACTTCTGGTAGCTGTTCCAGGCGTCAATTTTGGCCTGCGTCCAGGTTTTGGGTGAGCCGGTCTTGAATTCCTCTGAAATCTGGGCCATCAAGCCGGTCATGATCAGCAGCGGCAATAAGAGTGCGTAGCGTAATTTCAATGCAGGTATCCTAGAATGACCAACCCAGGCTCATCAGCACCTGACGGGGCGGCCGGTAATAGGTTGGGGTGTAAAGTCTCTCTTCAATGGAATAGATGCCGGAGCCTACCAGCTCGGGGTAGATTTTGGCTGGGTCGCCGGCAAAAGTTGGGCGCAGGGAGTAGGTCGACCGCCCCGTATCAGTGAAAACGAAGCGCTCGTTGAGCCGGTCAAAGAGGTTGTAGACTTTCAAAGTCACCTGCAGGTTATAACGGCCCATGTTAAAATTTTTAAAGGCCTGAAAATCGGAAGTCATGTGCACCGGTTTGCGGCCCGCATTCTCTTCCGCGTTACGGAGCCCCTCAGTGGTGGTGGGGGTATAGGGCAGCCCCGTGGAGAACCTGGAAATCAGGCTGATGCCGAGGCCGCCCGGAGTGCGGTAGGATACCGTCGCGTTTGCCGAGGTCCTGACGTCCCAGTCGAGCGGCACGACTTTCTTCTCGCTTTCGCGGGGCGGCTCTGCCAGGTTGTCGAAAAAGACGGCATCGGCCGAAGAGGCGTTGCCCTCTGCATATTCAAAAGTATAGTCGAGGTTCACGGCCAGCCCTGTGCGCGCCCGCTGCACCAGCGACAGGGTAATGCCGCGAACATTGCCGTAGTCACGGGTGACGTACCGGGTGTAACGCAGCTCATTGTCAATAAAGTGATATTCGGACGAAAGCCAGTTGATAATATCGCGGTAGAACATGGTCGCATCGATGGCCGTCGTCGGGCCGATCTGCTGCTGCAGCCCCACCTCATACATGACCGTCCGTTCAGGCTCCAGATTTGGATTGCCAAATTGGTTGTACGATGACGAGGTATACTTCAGGTCAGGATTCCGGTAGAGGAACGAAAATCCCGGCATCTTGAAAAAGTGGCCGTAGGAGAAGCGGATATAGCCGCGGTCGTTAATGGGAAAACTGACGCCCAGGCGGGGGCTGATCTGGCTTTTCGCCGTGGCTAGCGTGTCCTTTCTGGGGTCGTTGACATCGGCAAACGTGCTGTCACGGGCGTCAAAATAGTCAAAGCGGATACCGGCCTGGATAATGACATTCTCGAGCTCGATCTTGTCCTGAAAATAGACGGCAAAATCGAACGGCTCGCGCGTGTACTCGTCATGATTCAGCCCCTCGGCGGATATGGGTGGCACGTACGGCTGGTAGTTGCGGTTTTCCAGCAGCAGGATACTCATGCTGTTGCTGTGCAGCCGGTATTGATTGGATTCCGCCCCAAAACGAATCTGATGGGCGGGATGAATCTGGCTGGTGACATCAAATTTGACGGTGCGCGTACTGTGGTCGCTCAGAAAATATCCGCCGCGCTGGCCCCCATATATGAAATGGTCGGCCGGCACTGTTGTGCGGGCCTCGCCCGGATAGTTGTAGGGGACATACATGGGCACATCAATATCGACGGTTGAGGAATCATCCGACCAGCCGGTGACGGTGTACCATTCAGCGTCGGGGTCAATCCAGGCGGTGTCTATATTGGAGAGGGAGTACCAGGCCGAATCGTTAGGCAGATAGGCGCCGTTGTCACGAATATAATCCCAGTTGGGGACGGTTATCGCTTCCAGGACGCCGTCACCATCGGTGTCTATAAGCAGGGTGTAGGGGAACTTGATTTTGTGGACGTAAGTCTCGGCAGTGGCAAGTTTTTCGGCAATTTTGATGGTGAAATAGGTCCTCTCCGATAAAGTCTGGGAGAAGTGCAACGCGTTGAGCCTGTTGGTCGATTCATTGGTGTAGCGCCCATCCGGATTGAACCGCCAGCCGTGATCGGTAGCACTGCTGTAACTCTGGCTGACGGCCTGGGCCCCGGTAAACTGGTAAGTCAGTTTGGCCGTCTTCCACGGCCTCAAAGTTATCTTGCCCATAACATTGATGGAATTGTTGGGATTCATGGGGACGCGGGAGCTGTCTCCGGTTATGACAATGAACGGGTCAGACCCGGTCGTTAAGGAAGCGTAGTCCCAGGTATTGTGCTCCTTATAGCCATAGAGCCACCCTTTGTTGTCCTGCAGAGTGCCGGTGAGCATAAACGTGGCCCCGAAAAGAGGCAGTGGGCCGCTGAAACTCAGATCGGTGCGGTTAAAATTGAGCGGAGTAAATTGGTTGATATCATCGAAGATATCCGTATTCTGCGAGTACATGTCCCCGGACTGGAAGCGCACATTGCCATCGAATCTGGAGCCGCCATCGCGGGTGATCAGGTTGATGATTCCGCTCATGGCCCGGCCGTACTCGGCATTGAAGGTCCCCGATACCAGCGTCAGCTCCGAGATCATGTTGGTGGAGATCGATAAGCCCAGTCCGCTGGTAAACGGATTGGTCACCGCGATCCCGTCCAGCATGTAGAGCACTTCGGAAGCGCGTCCACCTCGAATATGGATGGCGCCTCCCGCCCCAATGGTGACACCAGCCTTCGTGGCGAGCAACGCCTGGAAACTTTCGTTGGGCAATGCCTTGATATCATCGCTGGTAATGGTACTGCGCGTAGAGGTCAGATCGGCTTGCACAAGGGGCTTTTCGGCGGTAACGATCACCTCCTCGCCCTCAAGGATGGCCGTCTCCATATCGAAATCGAGATGGGTGGTTTGATCGGAGCTGACCAGGACATCCTGAACGATATGGAGCTTGTAGCCGATGAACGACGCCGAGACGGTGTGCTTGCCCGGTGGAATATTGAGAATGGAATAAAATCCCTGGGCATTGGTGATGGCGCCCAGATTTTCAGCGCTGATAAATACGTTTACCCCAGGCAGCGGATCGCCTTCAGCCAAATCCTTGATCGTACCCGAAATTTTTCCACGGGTATCTGCTGAAAGCGGCTGATAAATCGCCAACAATAAAACGGCGCACAAGCGTGCGCTGGTTAAACTGCGTGGTGACATGGTCATCTCCGGGGGCTTCGGTTTGCCAAATTATTACTGCGCTGCCGGAAAGTTAAACGGTCCGTCTCCATCAAGGCAAAGAGCATTTTCCCGGCGGAGCGTCTCAGCATTAGGTCACGCCGATCAACGGGTAAACGGGATATATAAAGGCAGTGGACATTTGTCCACTGCCTTTATATATCCCATGATGGCCCAAACCTATTTAATCAGGCTCAATTTGCGGGTAATGGTTTGACCATTAACCGTTAACCTGGAGAAGTAGGTGCCTGTAGCCACTGCCTTGCCAGCAGCATCGGTACCGTCCCACGTTGCTGAGTACTCGCCAGGGGCGCGGATGCCGGAGTACAGCATGGCAACTTCGCGTCCGAGCAGATCGAATATTGAGAGATCTACCTGGCCGGCCATATTCAGGCTGTAAGGCACGATGGTGCTGGGGTTGAACGGATTGGGGTAGTTCTGCTCCAGGCGGAACGATGCCAGCACCTGGCTTCCCGGCTGAATCCGCAGTAGAGTTGTCGCCACATCGGAGATGATGGCTATGATCGGATCGTCAATTTCTCCTACCGTGAAACCAATGACGATATCGGGATGTCCGTCGCCGTC
Organism: Fidelibacterota bacterium; assembly: GCA_004124875.1. Classification (GTDB taxonomy): domain Bacteria; phylum Fidelibacterota; class Marinisomatia; order SCGC-AAA003-L08; family TS1B11; genus TS1B11. Next base: position 216,059 of record SCKJ01000005.1, read on the forward strand.
AAGATCTTCGAAAACACCGTTGCGATACGCGCCCCCGAAACCGACAGTATAGCCCCGGACGCGAGACGTATCGGCCCGGTAAATCATCTCCGTGGTCCAGCTGGCGGCATCCGTGACCAAGCCGGTGCCTTTGTACTCCATGCGGTAGAGGGAACTTTCATATTGAGCCGAAATGATGATGTCGGCTCTGCCATTATTGTCAAAGTCGCCGACGGCAATACCACGAATGCCGATGGGCAGTGTATCAACGACGGATATCACCGTATCAATGATGTACATGTCACTCGTATCGGCCGTGGCCAGATCGGTGATGCCATCAAGGATGCGGATAGTACCTGTGGTTCTTCCGAAGATCACCTCCTCATCGCCATCACCGTCCAGGTCCCATGAGGCGGTGCCGTGAACGGTCCACTGGCGGTACTGGGTCGCGCGATCGTCACCCTGAAAATAATCATGACCATACTTGGTGTAGGTGTCGGCGGCCGTGGCTTCAAACAGGGTGCCCCAGTCGGTGTTAAAATAGGCTTCGCCCCAGCCGTCGTTGTCGAGATCGGTGGCTGCGGCTGAATAAATGGCGTAATCGACATTTCCAGTCTCTGCAATATTCAACGTGTCAAACACCTCGATTTTCCATTGGGTGTCATCGCCGGCAAATCCGCCGGTACCCAGGGAGAACACCATGAAAGCACCGTTGCCTCCGGCATCACTCCAGCGGCGGAATCCCATGATCATCTCCTCGTCGCCATCCTGGTCGAGGTCTGCGTGGGCGATGGCCGATGGCCGGGTGTCGGTGCGGTTGGGAGCATCGAAGTCCCAAGTGGCCGTCGGCACAGGCGGAGCGCCACCCACGCCGGGCGGCAGGCCGTTGGCATCGGCTTCCCACACATAGAAACGGCGCACATATCCGGTCGAATCGCCACCGGAGGAGCCGTGCGGCATGCCGAGGACGACTTCCGGGAAGCCATCGCCATCGAGATCGGTGACGGCATGCACGGGGAACGAAGCGCCGCCCTGATGAACGGTGGTGTCAATCCAACTCCACACCAGCGTGAACCCCAGGGCGCCGGATTCATACAGCCAGAGGGAGGCGCCACTGGTGGCCACTCCCAGTGAATCTTGGTAAGTCTGATCCCCCAGAACGAGGAACTCCATTTTGCCGTCGCCATCAAAATCATAGCCGGCGGAAACCTCATCACTACGGATGCGTTGAGATGTCGGCGAGTCAGCATGCACCGCGAGCACGAGACCTTCTTCATAGCCTGTGGCGAGGGTAACTTTCTGGGCCATTGCTGGCACAGCAATCAGGAACGCCGACAGCAGAGTAAGACTTTGCACAATTCTTCTCATTCCTTCCTTCTCCTTCATTATAAATGAACCGGGCGGTTCATTGCATTTGTGTTAGGTTGTTGCGTTATTGGCGCGCACCCGGTCTAAGGTTTTGTTCCTGAAACCGCGTCGTGCGCATACCCGATTACCTGATTTGTAGTGAAAAGTCTTCCGAATTTTGTGTATCTGTCAAAAGCAAGCTAACAGTTGCTCTCCAGCTAGACCCGTGGCCGGATGGAAGTAGCAAGCCGTCACGCTCCGACGCCGGGTTCGGGCCGGGAAAAGACAGACTCATGGGGAAAATATCGCTCTATGCATCATCAGGTGACAGCAATGTTACAGGTACGCCTTGAGAAAAGCAACTGAGTTGCTTCCAAAAATCTCTTGCCTGATATCGTGCACAAGAGTGTTTGCAGCTCATTTAATAAATGTCGCTTTCCGGGTCACAACCGGTCCGTTATCAACGTTTAAGACAAAGAAGTAAATACCCGAAGGCAGCCTGCGTCCCGACCGGTCAATGGGGCTATACGGATAGGTGTAGATATCCGCGGGTTGCCGCTGTTCAACCAGCCGTACCACCTCCTGCCCCAGCAGATTGTAGACCGTCAAGCGGACATACCCCGGCAGTCGCAGGCTGTAGGAAACCGTCGCCGTTGTGAGGATAGGGTTGGGATAGATGGGGTCAAGCCGGTAGCGTGTATCATCAAGCGAACCGGTACTGTCGATCCTGAAAAAATCCAGGATGCGCGTCATGACTGAATCCCTGATCGCTGCCGGATAAAGCGTTTCGAATCCGACGGCCAGGTAAACCAGCTTGCCATTTTTAGTGCTGCTTCCAAATGGGCCGTTATACACAATGGCCGCGGCGCCATCGGTAAGCACATCAGCGCCCTCGTAACTGGCCGTCAGCACCGAACCGCCGAGAGGAGCGATGCCATCGGGCCAATCGACGTTGTAGCTGCCGTGGCTGCCATCGTCAAATGTGATCCGGCCCAGCCCTTCCAATATGGATCCTGCAACCGGCAGCAGGGCATAGCCCCCGGGGCCGTTGGCTCCGGCCGCGGCGTCACGCTTGTACTCAGCTTTGAGAATGTCGGCGTAAAATGCCTTATCGGCAGAACTGCCATTTGCCACGAGGTCGTAGCCGATTTCCGAGCCCGACACCATCAAGCTGCCGCCGGCTTCCACAAAAGCGGCCAGCAGTTGCTGCTCGGTGCCGTTAAAGCTCACATCCGCCGTCGCCTCCTCGCCGGAAATCCAGATAACCGCGCGGTAGCGGTTGAGGCTCACCAGGCCGCCGTACACGGCCTCATTGCTGGCGGCATCAAAGGGAATCCCGGCCCGGCTGACGTGGGGTCCGTGACGCCGGATGGAATCGAAATTGTTGACGGTGCCGCTGACCCGGTCGAATCCGTTGACGATGAGAACCTGAGATTCCCTACCGAACGTGGTGACCCCCAGCACATCACTGAACGCGGAGCTGCCCAAACTGTTGGTGGCGTTGAGCTTCATGTAAACGGTCGTGCCCGGAGGCAACCCGGTGGCGGTGAAAACGGCCGCAGAGTAGGAACCGTGCAGCGAAAAAGTCACGCCATCGAGGCTGAGGTAAAGGTTGTAGACAGTCGCCGTCTGCGCCACTACTGAAATCTGCGCCGAGCCATCGCTGAGGGCCTGTACGGCCCATGTGGTGGGACGCCGAGGCGGCGTCTCGCCAACAAAATGATCGGCCAGGGCGCCCCACAGCTCTGTCCGGTTGCCATCATAGCTCAGCGCCCACATGCCGACCCCCGCCAGCTCCTTAGTGAGGGCCAGCTGGTACTTGAGCGAGAGAGATAGGGAGTCGTCATACCACACCTGCCGGGCGCCGCCGCTGGTATAGTTGTACCAGTTGGTCGAGCTGCTGGCGTCCCACATGACGCCGTTGGCCGGGCCGTCGACCGCGGCAGCTGAATAGAGGATGGAGGCTCCGGTGCCAGTCGTGGCTGCATATATTGAGGTACTGGCAACGGGCCAGTCGTAGCCGTAATAGGGGATCCCCAGCACCAGTTTGGATGCGTTGCCGCCGGTTTGGGTCAGGTACTCGTTAACGGTTCTGGTGACGTTCCATGAATTCTGCGGCGATGTGCCCGCCAGCGGGCTCACCGGCCCCGCTTCAGGGCCGCTGCTCCAGTGATAGTCGTAGGCCATGATGAACAGGCCATCGGCCATGTTGGCCAACGCCGCGAAGTCCCAGGTTCCCCCCCAATCGACCGCCGGCACATCTATGGTGACAGCCAAGCTGGGCAGGTTGGCGTGAAAGGCGGTGGTGAGGCTGTCGATGAAAGTGACCATGTTGTCCCGCTGGGAGGCAGGCAGCAGCTCAAAATCGATATTGATGCCGTCGCCGCCGGCGGCCTGCACTTTGACCAGCAGGTTGGCCACCAGGCGTTGACGATTCGCGGCGCTGCCCAGCAGGGTTGTCAGATCGCCGCCACCAAACAGAATGGCCGTCAACGACACTTTCACGCCCCGCGCATGGGCGAACTGGATCAGCGCGGAGGCCGGCCAATGGTGATCGTCTCCCAGGGTGCCGTCGGTGTTCACGTCGACACCGAAATAGTTGATCTGGGTCAGTAGGGAATAATCGAGGTACTCATACTGATCGTACCGCCAGTAAGGCAGAAATCCGATGATCTCCTTGCTGGGGGTAATAACTCTCGGCAGTGGCGCGGGCAGCAGGCGAGCCAGGGAATCGATCCGGGCGTAGGGAATAATATCGTTACGATGGGCCTGGTGCTCGATCATATGGATGCCCGGCCGCTGTTGAGCGCGGAGCGGCGGCAGCAGTAAGACGGCCACCCCTATGAGGATGAAGGATCGGTTCATTGCCGCCCAATATACATCAGTTGGCAGTGGCCCGTCTACGCCGGGTAGACAGTGGCAGTCGGCCAACATCGAATGCAGATTGCCACCCTTCGGCAAGCTCAGGGCAGGCTCGATACGATTCGATTGCTCTCATTGCCCTCGCAATGACAAACCACTTTTTCTGCCATCCGTCATCCTGGTCTTTGTCATCGCGAATCCGCACGAAGCGATCTTCCCCAGGCCCGGCTGAGACTGCCACGGCCCTTTCGCAACCACCTGAAACCTGTTGTCAGAGTTTATCCTTCACCCATCAAAACCCGGCGGTGGTGATATGGAGCGTGTTGGAACGGTGCCGGCCCACCAGGAAGCTGCCGTTGACGGCCAGGCGGCTGTTGCGCACGATCGTCTCAAGGGCCCGCAGCTCCTGCCTGCCCGGTTCATTGGCGAAAGTGAACTCGACGCTGTAGGTCTTGCCCGGTTCCAGCGCATAGAGCGTGCCCAGGGTCATCTTAAAATCGCCTCTGTAACTGCGGCCGGGACCGATGCAAATGATCAAATGGGGGCAGCCGGGCTCGCCAGCCGGGGGATTGGCTTTCAATACCGCGCCGCTATTGTCTTTAACCTCCGGAAACACGTAACGGAACAGGCAGGCGGGATCGAAGGTGAGCATGGGCCGTTGACCGGCATTTTTAAGGCGGAACTCGAAGACAGTATCCGCGCCGCTGCCCGACTTGCGGGCAATGGTGAATTCGGCCTCACGGGCCAGATAACCGGCATTGGCGGGTGGGGCATCCTGCATGGAGGCCCACAGGGCCAGGATTAGAAGGGGCGTTTTCATGGCCGCTGCACTATCGGTTCAGGCGATACTTCCTCCAATTCCAGCATCTCATCCCAGGTCTGCCGCCGCCTGATAAGGGTCACATCATCGCCATCGACAAGGACCTCCGCAGGCAGACGGCGCGAATTGTAGTTGGAGCCCATGCTGGCCCCATACGCCCCGGTATCGTGGATGCAGACCAGGTCGCCCACTTGCGCCTCGGGAAGCTCCCGGGGATCAACAACGCTCCCTTTGGACTGGGTCATCAGGTCGGCTGATTCGCAAATGGGTCCGCCGATCAGAGTCGGAAAGGTCATGCCGGTGTCACCCCCGACAATGGAGACGTGGTGATAGGCGCCATACATGGCCGGCCGCAGGAGATCATTGAAGCCTGCATCGCACAGGATATAGCGCTGGCTGCCGCTGGTTTTGATGGCCCGCACTTCCGCCAGCAGCAGGCCGGCCTGTGCCATCAGGTAACGCCCCGGTTCGACTTCCATCACCAGGTCGTAGCCCAGGTCCTGCTGGAGATCAGCCTTGGTTTTATGCCAGTCCCGGGTGTAGCGCCCGATGTCGAAATCGTGGTCCTCAGGGCGATAAGGCACCGGCAGTCCGCCGCCTACGGAAAAGTAGGACAGGTCGTCGCCCGCCGCGCGGACGGCCACGTTCATGGCGTGGCGAATTTTGGACAGGTGGGAAAAATCGGAGCCTGAGCCGATATGCATATGGATGCCGGTGACACGCAGGCCGGCCGCCTCCACCCGCTTCACCGCTTCCGCCTGCTGCGCCATCCAGATGCCGTGCTTCGACTCTTCGCCGCCGGTACTCACCTTTTTGTCGTGCCCGTGCCCGAAGCCAGGATTGATGCGCAGCGTAATGTCTCCCCCCGGCCGGATATGGGCGTATTGCTCGATCATGTCGGCGGAACCGATATTGACGTGGACAGCATGCTCACCCAGCACCTGCAAGGCAGCGCGGTCGAATATGTCGGCGGTGAAGGTGATCTCCTGATCCCTGAAACCGGCCCTTAGCGCGCGCAATACCTCACCGGCGGAGACGGCGTCCACCCTGAATCCGAGAGAGCGGATGAGCCTTAAAATGGCGAGATTGCTGTTGGCCTTCTGGGCGTAGCGGACGATATCGAATCCGCTCAGGGTGGCGGCCTGCCGGCGGATGGCGCCGGCGTTGTAGACATACAGGGGGGTGCCGTACTCCCCGGCCAGCGACGTGAGGGTCGCGTCATCAATGGGCCGTGTGCGTGTCATCGCAAGGTCACTTTACGGGGCTTTCCAGGAAATGCAGTGACGCATGGTCCGGGGCTGCCTCAAGCCGTGTATTGAGGCCCATGGGCAAAGTCAGGATAGTGTCGCCATGACCAATGGGCGACCCCATGATGATCGGAATATCTAGGCCGTCGCAGGCGGAAAGAATCACCTCCCGCAGGCCGTAGCCAAACGGCAGCGGTTCCTCAGGGATGTCGGTCATCTCGCCCACCATGAGTCCGGTAATGCCGCTGAGCAATCCACTTGCGCGCAGCTGCTGCAGCATGGTTTCCAGCTTGTGCAGCGGTTCGTGGACATCCTCAATAAACAGCAGCCGCCCCTCGGTTTGCAGCTGCCGGGCGGTGCCCATGAGCGACATCAAGATGGACAGGTTGCCGCCCCACAGGGGGCCGCTGCCGGTGCCGCTCCTCAGGACCTGCGTGCCGGGATAGCTGCTGAGTTCGGTGGCCAGCACAGCGCCGGAAAGGACCCCAGTCATATGATCGAAGCTGCGCAGCTCCACGCCGTCGCGGAAGGTGTAGAGCATGGGACCGTGGAAAGTGATCAGTCCCGTTTTTGCGGTGATGGCGTGCAGCAGATGGATGATGTCGCTGAAGCCGATGAAAATTTTGGGATGGGCGGAGATGAGCTCAAAGTCGAGATGCTCAACGACTTTGAAGGCGCTATAGCCGCCACGGGCGCAGAAGATGGCGTCGATGGTGGGATCGGCAAAAAAAGCGTGCAGCTCCTTGGCCCGCTGCTGGGGTAGCCCGGCGAAAGGGGTGTCGAGCGGCGCGTTGGTCGCCCCGATAATCACGCGGTAGCCTGCCGCTTCCAACACTGCCTTGCCGGCAGCAAGATCGTCTGGCGGCGACCACTTGGACGGCGCAATCACCCCAATCGTAGCGCCCGGCTTAAGCGAGGAAGGTTTTATGAGCGGTGGCAGCGCCGGCATGGTGGAAGTTAGGGGTTGGAGGAGCGGCTGTTACCCTGGGTATGCCTGCCCAGAGCGAGTCAAGGGGTCGAAGGGGGTGGTAGTCAAGATCAAGCGAGAGTGAGCCATTATGAATTTCTCCCTTGATTGCCGATAGTGTATGGATCGTGAAATGTGGAAGGGTCAACAAAGATCAAAAAATATAGATCACTAATCTAACAGTAAAAACTTCTGTATTCTGTGAGCGCTTTCATCGCAAACATAAATATTTCCATCTTGATCTACGGCTACACCCGTGGCAAAACTAAATTCGCCGTCACCATCTCCTGGTTTTCCTACTTTGGCAATTATTCTGCCGCTAGAATCTAATTTTAATACCGAACCACCGCCTCCTAGATAAATGTTGCCATCATTGTCGATAGCAATATAATAGGCACGATATGACCATCTAGTTACATAGTTCCCTACCGAATTAAATATTTGAATTGTTCCGTTGTCATCCGATACAAACACGTTTTTATCCGGATCGGTAGTAATTCCCCAAGGATAATTAAATTCACCATTCTGTGTACCTCGACTACCCCATTTCAAGATATAATTGCCCGTCGCATCAAATTTCTGAACACGATGGTTATTATGGTCTACTACCTAAACATCACCAATTATATCAATTGCTATATCTCTAAGAGCATAGTTGAATTGCCCATCTTCCGATCCTCTACTCCCCCACTGTAAAATTAAATTTCCTTGAGAATCGTATTTCTTAATCCTATCATTTCCAGAATCTGCAACATATAAATCCCCCTGCAGATCAAATACTAATCCACGGGGATAATTGAGTTCTCCAACCCCAAATTGCCGGATGTAGTTTCCTGACGGGTTAAATACTTGTATTCGATTATTACCATAATCAGATACATACACATCCCCCGAACTACTTGTCACAATACCATATGGCCGATTTAATTGTCCAGTCTCTGACCCATTTTGTCCCCACTTCAATGAGAACTCATATTTTTCTAATCTATATCCTCCATCAATATTACTGAAATCATCGCTATACCCTAGTTTAGTATTATACGATAAAACTTTATAATAATAGTCGCTTAGCGCTATAACCGTTATATCGTCAAAAAAATTATTCGAGGTGCTATTTAATTCAACATATGGCCCTTCAAGCAAATTAGATCGATAAACGAAGTATTTATCCGCCCCAACTGTTCGGGCCCACTGAATAATTATTTTGTCAGCAGAAATGCCATCAGAGGCAGAAATGGCTGGAGATATAAACTCAGCGAGAAAGCCTCCGTCAAATTCAGATTTATCACTAACATGGCCTTTACTATTATAAGCATTGACTTTGTAATAATAAATTGATCGATCGGCTATCGTAGTATCATTGTAAAAAATATTAGAAGTTGTCCCTATTTTTACATATAGAATTGCGGTAGAGTCAAATCTAAACACATTGTAATTAGTCGCTCCGGGTACAACACCCCAGATAGTTCTGATTCTATCTACATACGTTCCGTCTGAAGATGTTACACTAGGAGGTCTATCGAGTTTAAGTAGATTATCGGCATCAGCTGAAACTATCATTTCATTCTCACAAGCACCGAAGAGCAATAATGAAATACCAATTATTGAATTTTGCGCAATAGAATTCGCTGATATGCGAAACACGTTCCACCCCATCTTAGAGTTGTGGCTATTAATATAAGGCTGAAACACTCGAAATGGGCACAGAGATTGAATTGCTTTGCGTAACACTCAGAGCAATATAGTGGTGCAGCTTATCGGCCCGCTGTTGCGGCGTCCCGGCAAAAGGGGTCTCCAGGACCTTATTGGTGTCGCCAATAACGACCTGATATCCGGCGGCCTCAAGTACCGCCTTGTCAGCGGCAAGATCGTCTGGTGGCGACCACTTGGATGGCGCAATCACCCCAATCGTAGCGCCCGGCTTGAGCGCCGGAGGTTTTATGAGCGGGGGCAGCGCCGACATGGCGGAAGTTAGTTGCTGGCAAAGGGTAGTGGCAGTGGCAGTGGCAGTGGCAGGCGCCGTCGCAAGGGGGCGTTTACCTGGTCCCGATAAGGGTTGAACTTTTTCCCCGTCTGCGCTTAGATTTACCCAGGATCATTATAGGGAGACGCCCATGGAGACGATAATTACGCCCGATTCCAAGTTCCAGACCAAGAACTTCTATTTACATTTGACGGCCACCGTCATTGCGGCCTCGATTCTGCCTCTCATCAGTCTTTTTATTGCGGCGAAAAAACCTGATGAAGTTCCGGATTCCTTCTTCCTGAACATCTTCCTGCTGGTATTGATCATTATTTGGATTATTGTGTTTCCATTGTCCAGGCTGTGGATCAGTAAGCTGAGTTATGTGATCCGGGATGATCAGGTCACGATCCACAAGGGCGTCCTTACCAAGACCCAGCAGAATATTCCCTTCCGGGCCGTCACCGATTTTATCCTTGAGCGGGATCTCTTTGACCGCTTCCTGGGTATCGGCTCCATCAAGATACAAACGGCAGGGCAGGGCGCCTCGACCGGCGGCTACGAAGGGACCTTGTCAGGCCTGCTGGAGTACGAGAGGTTGCACAGCGAGCTCCGCGACCGCATGAAGACCTTGCACCGTCCCTCCGGTCCCACGGCCACCGGCGAGGAACCGGACGAAGGGGACGTTTTCGCCGCCATGCTGACCGAACTGCAGGCGATTCGCAAGGCGGTGGAGAAGGGTTGAGGAGGTGGTCATAGCTACGGCATTGGGCAATAGTGGCAGTGGCAGTATCAGTCGCAGTCGGCGGTGGGCAGAAACCTGAAACCCATTGGCAGTCAGCAACTGACGGCCGAAAAGAGTCGTACATTGAGCGATGACCAGAAAAACCGCTGCATTAGCTTTGAGGCTCATGTTGCTGGGCATGATGGTGGCGGCCTCGGCTATCGGTTGCGCGATTCCCGACCCGGACGCAGACCCAGTCGTCATCGATGGCTATCTGTTTGGGTTTACCGACAGTCCCGAGTTCAACTTTGTGGCGGTGACCACGGACTCCTTAGTCATCAGCCAACTGGAGGCCCAGCTGGCCTTGCCGGAAGGCAAGCGGCCCATGCACCTCAACGGTCCCATTGGGCGCGGGGACGGCGGGCACAATCTCAACTGGGACTGGCACTTCCTGCCCGGGAAATGGGTCCTGGCCGAGGTCTCCATTGAACTGTGCGATGGAACTCCGAGCTATGTCAATGATAACCTGGACTACTTTGTCGATACGGTGGGGCAGTATTGTCCCTGGGGCTCTTATGTTCTCAAGAAGTTGGGCTGATGCAGTTGAAGTGGCAGTCCGCCAACTGGCGGATCAACCATCCAGCATCCTACCTGTCGAACATTGAGCGATGGCCGAAGCGCGTATACTGATCACCGGAGGGTGCGGTTTTGTGGGACAGCATTTGGTTCACGCACTCAGCCAATCGCTGCCGGAGGCCAAACTGGTTGTCGTGGACCTCAAGCCGAGTCCCTTCCCGGTGCATGATCTCTCCGCGCTTACCGGTGTGGAGCTGCATGTTGGCGTCGATATACTCGACAGCGCGGCCATGTCCCCGCTGATGGCCGGCGTCGACCAGGTTATCCATCTGGCCGGTATCGTCTCGTTCTCGCTAAAGGCCAGGAAGCAGCTTGAAGCGGTGAACGTGGGTGGCGCGGAAGCGGTGGCGCGGGCTGCCCTTGAAGCCCGGGTGAGGCAGGTAGTGCAGGTGAGCTCAGTGGCGGCCCTGGGTTACAATGATGACGCCGCAAATCCCATCGATGAGACTCACGATTTTGACTGGCGCGAGGCGTATCGCAGGCGCAAGTACTACATGATCAGTAAGCACCGGGCTGATGAGGTCATGGGCGCGTACCGCCGCCGGGGATTGCCTGTTGTGACGGTTTATCCCGGTCTCATAATGGGCCCTGGAGATCATTGCAACACGGTGAAAATGCTGCGACCCATCATGCAGGGGAAAGCGAGTTTCGCGTTGCCGGGAGGGACCAATATCGTTGATGTCCGCGATGTTACGCGTGGCATTGTGGAGCTGGTGACGCGCGGCTTTACCTCCGGAAGCTACCTCCTGTCGGGCCATAATATGTCGTCCATGGAGATAATCCGCACCATCGTGGGGCAGGCAGGCGGCAAAGTTCCCCGGAGGACCCTGCCAAGATTTATGCGCTGGCCGCTATACCAACTCGCGCTGCTGGGTGAACGCCTCGCTCCACACCTCACTGGCATTACGGCAGATAACGTCGATTCCTCGTTCAAGTATCGATATTTTTCTCATGATCTGGCCACCAGGACTTTCGGTTGGCATCCGGAAATTTCCTTTGCGCAATCCGTTAGTGATACCGTTGCGTGGCTCAGGCAGCATGAGCTCCTTTAGGGGCAAAAATGTTATCATCACCGGCGCCAGCAGTGGTATCGGCGAAGCGTGCGTCCGGTGGTTCGCACAGCGCGGGGCGAATGTCGTGCTGGCGGCCCGCAGCATCGACAAACTTGAGCAGATTTGCGTTGAGCTGGAGGCGTCCGGCGCGCAGAGCCTGGCGGTGCAAACCGATGTCACCGTTGCGGACGATGTCCAGCAGTTGTTCACTGCCAGTGAAGAAAAGTTTGGGCCTGCCGATATCATGATCAATTCCGCCGGCAGCGGCTTGCGGGCGTCATTGCTGGATATCTCTGATGAAGATTGGCACAGCGTGATGGCCGCCAACCTTACCAGCGTTTTTTACTGCAGCCGGGCAGCGGCAAAGCAGATGATCCGGGCCAATAGAGGAGGCCATATCATTACCATCGGATCGGTTGCCGGTCTGCTTGCGGCCCCCAACTATGCCGCCTATTGCGCCGCGAAACATGGCGTCACCGGTTTCCAGCGGGCGATAAAATGGGAACTGAGGGGCCAGGGCATCAAAGTGTCGACCCTTTATCCCGCCCGAATCAACAGCGCCTTTTTTAAGGATTATCCGCAGCAGCCCAAGCGGTGGCAGTTGCTGGAGCCGTCCGACATCGCGGCCTACGTGGGCGTTATCGCCAGCGGATCGGTACTCAGGCGCGCCGGTGTACGTCTCTGGCTGGTGGTCAAGCGTCTCTACCGCATCGTCAGGTACCTGCCGTTTGGGTAAGTAACAGATAGGCAGTAGGCAGTGGCAGTAGGCAGTGGGCAGGGAATTGATGATTGATGATTGATGATTGATGATTGATGATTGATGATTGATGATTGATGATTGAAAAGGTTGGGATTTACCGGATATAGAAAATTGAAGAATGAAAATTAAATCGACTATCAAAAATCCAATATCGAATATCCAATAAGCAGTGGCAGTAGCCGGGGACCTGTCACCCTGAGGTTCTCGAAGGGTACAGGGAGCGGTGAGCAATGAGCGATATTGGATTGTAGATTTACTTGCTACTCCGGTTCCAACGCCTTCGCCTTCTCAAAATGCCGCTCCGCTTCCTCCAAGCGGCCCTGCGATTTTAACAGGACGCCCAGATTGTTATGGGCGGTTGCATAATCGGGGTCCAAGGCAATGGCTTTCCGGTAGGCATCCTCCGCCTCCTCCGAGCGACCCTGTTTTTTTAACAGGATACCCAGATTGTTATGGGCGTCTGCATAATCGGGGTCCAAGGCAATGGCTTTTCGGCAGGCTTCCTCCGCCTCCTCCGCCCTGCCCTGTTTATCTAATAGGATACCCAGATTGTTATGGGCGTCTGCATAATCGGGGTCCAAGGCAATGGCTTTTCGGTAGGCTTCCTCCGCTTCCTCCAGTCGGCCCTGTTTTTTTAACAGGATACCCAGACTGTTATGGGTGAATGTTAATTCAGGGCCAAGGATAATGGCTTTACGGAACTCTTTTTCTGCGTCGTCAGTACGGCCTTGTTTCCCTAGAAGGAGACCCAGATTGTGATGAGGCCAAGCAAAGCCGGGATCGGTTCCCATGGCCTTTTTGAAGTACCGCACTGCGCTCGTATTTGCTTTGAGGTCTGCAAAAAGTGCCCCTATACGGTGTTCCAGAGTTGCCTTAATCCGCTTATCATCGGGATGTAGCGAAAGCCCTGCATAGGCATATTCGAGACCATCATCATAGCTCTTTTCTTTCCAGGCGTTGGTGGCCAACAGAAGATAGTCTGTGGCCGATTTCAGACTGGGATCACGCTTTTCGGCAGTTTGAACCAGCGGCTCTTCGGCAATGGAAACGCTCTGTTTGTCATCAGCGATACTGAGGACTTTTTCTACTTCACCTTCGGTCGGAGTGTGACGCGTCTTAAGGCCCAATCCTTTATCGCGGCTTAACCCTAACTCTGTAATTAATGATGGGTTGACAGCCCCAATGATGATGAGGGCAACCGCCAGAAATAAGGTCCAACCGGCGAGGACAGTATTTGTCATTACAACGAAGTAGACGGCCAAGGCGATAAAAACAGCGCCAAATAGAAACAGGAGGTGTTGGACGGATGTAAGTTTGTGACGCACAGAATCATTCATATCATTACTAAGGTATACCATGTTATTGGGTTGAGTCAAGCATAGGCGGAGCATCTACCTAGGAGGTGTTTGGGGTGTTGTGTTAAATCCGTCTATCAATCATGCTTCGAGAGCCTCACCATGACTGGTGTACTCAGGATGGTTCACTACCGACGACTGATAACTGATCACTGATTACTCATACCTCACTGCTCACACCTCATGCTTAAACCTTCGACCTTCATCCTTTCTCGTTCAATCTGCAATCTTCATTCTTCAATTATAAATTCCCCTCGTGCCAGCGACTAACTTCCCCCCATGATCAACCCGAACCTGCGCAACTTTTGCATCATTGCCCATATCGATCACGGCAAATCGACCCTTGCCGACCGGCTGTTGGAGCAAACCCACACGCTGTCGGCCAACCAGATGCAGGCCCAGGTGCTCGACGACATGGACCTGGAGCGCGAACGGGGTATTACCATCAAGGCGCACCCCATCCGCATGAACTACCGGCACACCGATGGACAGGACTATATCCTCAACCTCATCGACACCCCCGGCCATGTCGATTTCACCTACGAGGTGAGCCGTTCCCTGGCCGCTTGCGAAGGGGCCCTGCTGCTGGTGGACGCCGCCCAGGGCGTCGAGGCGCAGACGGTCTCCAACGCCTACCTGGCCATCGACGCCGGCATTGGGATTATCCCGGTGATCAACAAGGCCGACCTGCCCAACGCCCGGCTGGAAGAGGCGACCGCCCAGCTCATCGACCTCATCGGCTGCCGGGAAGATGAGATCATCATCGCCAGCGCGAAAACCGGCATGGGTGTGCTCGATGTGCTCACCGCCATTATCGACCGCATCTCGCCGCCCGTGGGGGACCCCGATGCCGCGTCGCGGGCGCTCATTTTTGACTCCACTTACGACAGTTTTCGCGGCGCTATCGCCTATGTGCGGCTGGTGGACGGCCATCTGGCCAAAGGCGATAAAGTCTCCTTTTTTGCCCACGACCGGCAGTACGATGTGGACGAAGTGGGCACTTTCCGCATGAAGCGTGAACCGGTGGACCGTCTCGAAGCGGGCGAAGTGGGCTACATGATTGCCTCCATCAAGGATGTGGCTTTCCTGGAGGTGGGAGATACTCTGACGACGGCCAAACGCAAGGATATCCAGCCGCTGCCGGGCTACAAGCCCATCAAGCCGATGGTCTTTACCGGGCTCTTTCCCGTATCCGCGGACGACTACTCCGCCTTGCGCGCGTCGCTGGACAAGCTGCGGCTGAACGATGCCTCACTCTCCTACCAGCCGGAAACATCCACGGCGTTGGGTTTCGGCTTCCGCTGCGGTTTTTTAGGGCTGTTGCACATGGAAATCATTCAGGAGCGGCTGGAGCGCGAGTTCGGCCTGAACCTCATCACCACCTCTCCGAATGTAGAGTACGAGCTCACCACCCGTGATGGGGTCGACATCATCATCGATTCGCCCGCCGATATGCCGGCCATCGGGGCGCAGGAGATTCGCGAGCCGTACATTTCCGCCGAGATCATCACCCCGCCGGAATATCTGGGGGCGCTGATGAAGCTCTGCCAGAGCAAGCGTGGCATCTACCGCGACACCCACTACATCTCGCCCAGCAAAGTGCAGCTCAAGTATGAGTTGCCGCTGGCCGAAGTGATATACGACTTTTTCGACCGCCTCAAGTCGGTGAGCCGGGGCTACGCCTCATACGATTACGAGTTCATCGAGCACCGTCCCGGCAACTTGAAAAAGCTCGAGGTGCTCATTGCCGGTGAGCCGGTGGACGCCCTCAGCTCCATCGTGCACCAGTCGCATGCCCAGGCGCAGGGCCGCGCGCTGTGCAAGAAGCTCAAGGAGGTGATCCACCGCCAGCAGTTCGAAGTGGTCATCCAGGCGGCGCTGGGCAACAAGATCATCGCCCGCGAGACCATCAAAGCCCTGCGCAAACAGGTGACGGCCAAGTGTTACGGCGGCGATATCACCCGCAAACGCAAGCTGCTGGAACGCCAGAAAGAGGGCAAGAAGCGGATGAAACAGGTGGGCCGGGTCGAGATACCGCAGGAGGCGTTCCTGTCGATCATGCAGGTGGAGCCGGGGGAGTGAGGAAGGCGTAATGGCCGGGTACTGATGATTGTCAATTGATGATTGATGATTGATAATTGAAGAAAGATCAGGGTAAGGATAAAGGATGAAGGAAGAGAACCGGAGACGGGGAACTTGAAACCTATTGGCAGTGGGCAGGGAAGAAAAAAGACTGTCATTGCGAGTCCGCCAGCTGGTGGACGTGGCAATCTCAATTCGGCTGAGGTGCGGGGTATTGATGATTGAAGAAAGATCAGGGTAAGGATTAAGGATGAAGGAAGAGCGATGAGCAATCAGTAGTCAGTCACCCTGAGCGCTTCGGATTTTCCCATCTGCGCTAACTCAGCACAGGCTCTGTCGAAGGGCGCGGGGCAAGTAGGATAGCTGGCAGCCCTTTTCTCCATCGGTTAACTTTGCTCCATGATTATCAGGCCACGCATGCAGGTCGCCCCGTGAGCGCCCCCCGCCGCATCGTCGTGGGGGACCTCCACGGCAACCATCGGGGGCTCAGCCGACTTCTGCAGCAGGTCCGTTACCGGCGCGGTCAGGACCTGTTGATCTTCGCCGGTGACTACAACGACCATCCCCCCGGCAGCGGTGGCTCGGTGCGCCTGCTCATCGACCTGCTGCTCGACCTGGCCCATGAAGCGCCGGACACGGTCCATTTTGTGCGCGGGAACCACGACCTGTGGTTCGCCGAGTGGTTGCAGGCGGGAGGGATGCCCGACCCGACCTGGATCTGGTCCGGCGGCGACGAGACCCTGGCCTCCTACGGCATCGATGCGGGCGATCCGGATCCTGCGGCTGTCCCCGAGCTGCACCGGCGGTTTATCATGCAGACTCCGGTGCCCTACTACATCGATGAGGTGCTGGTCGTTGTCCATGCCGGTTTCCGCACGCCGCAGCAGATGGCCGCCGTGGCCGCCGGACAGCTCCTCGACCCGGCGGACATTTACGATCTGACATGGGACCGCCGCATGCTGTTTGCCGAGGATGAGGCCACCCATGCCCAGTTTACCGGGGCGTTTGGCAACCGCTACCTGGTGGCGGGGCATTCGCCCAGGGGGCCTTGGGTAAATCCGCGCAACGATAAGTGGCTGCTGGTCGATTCGCCTGCAAAGGGGAAAGGCCTCTGCGCCGCCGTTATCAGTGGGCCTGACAACCACGAGTTTGCTTGCATTGGTCCCGCCATGGAGGCTGCCCCGCCACTCCGGCGAGGCCGGGCGGAGAGAGCCATTTGATGGGCACAGGAAGGGATGAGAATCCTACAGGAAAAAAATGAAGAAAGGAGCTTAAACTCTAAGGATCAAAATGAAGTAAAATGTCGGGCAAGTACCTAATTCTTTTATAATTCTTGAAATACAGTGCAATATTTGGGGGGAAGACATGGCGAGTTATATCTTTAGGAGAATATTCTCTCGGTTGAAAGCATTTTGGGAATCAAAGTTCGGGAAAATAGTCTTATCCATTTTTATTCCTCTTGTTGTTGCGGGAATCACCTCTTTAATCAGTTATTTTGTTTTCGCAGAACGAGTAGATGTATCCGTTCATCATTTCCAGTTAAACATTACACCGACTAAACATATTTATATAATAAAACTCACGAACAATAGTCAAGGGTCCATATTTAACATGGAATTATTGATTAAAACTAGAAGTCGCGTGCACCATTCTAATTTTGATGGTCGCAATACAACTCACTTGTCTTTGCCACTAGTGCAATTACATACATTGGGAGGCACCACCGAAGTCGATAATTCCATTTTGATAGAGACGATTTCAATAACCAGTAATTCAGGGAATAATTTATCAGAATTAAATAACACGTCTAACAATTACAGTGGGGTTGTTAGCACAAACGAGATAAAACTTGAGCCATATTTATATGACTTATCTTTAGGAATCTTTTCTCTGAAAAAATCTCAATCAAAGATAGCAACCATCAGTTTGGACCTCGAATTGAATGTCGATGACATCACAACCGCCTCAATCAAGAATGTATTTTCTCCGAGGGAAATTAATGAGTATCCGAGCGATATTATGAATAGTATACTAATACCATTGTCTTCAGCATCGGGTAGCTTAACCAATAAAATATTTGTCGAGGGCGTGGGGCAAAGTAAGGCATCTATCCTTGAGCAGTCAAAAATAGATTCCAGGAACAAAGCATTGGCCAATTTATATGTGGAAATTGCTCAAAAAATTTATGGAATACACGTAAATGGGCTTAATCAGTACTCAATTGAAGATATTGGCCAAGGTTATGAATCTACGGTGTCATACAGTTATTCTAGCACTACAAGAATTACTACCAAAGGGTTCATTGACCTGCAGTCTATTGTAATATATAAGGAAATATATAAGGATATGCAAGGTGGAGGTATACTATGTATACTAAAAGCATTTTATAAGTTGCCGTGGCAAATCGCTGAAAATATAATTGTTGAACAGAATTATGTAGCGAAACAAATTTCTGAGCCTCTTGAGGAAGAAGGATCTGTTCCTTCTTGGGCTCTGAATCGTCCAATTGATGCGAATTCCCTGTATGCTGTAGGAATAGGTTCAAAAGCGCATGATAGATCTATTGCCTCTAAAATCGCAATAAATCAAGCATATGCGGAAATGGCTGCAGGAATTGAATCCCAAATATCTAGTCTTACGAAGTACTTCGAATCCGAAATTGGCAAATCTTCGGATGATAGTATAGAAAATTATTTCTCTAGCGTTTCTAAAATGATAGTCAGCACCTCGCTAAAAGGTGTCTTGGTACGAAAACTACACTACTCCGATTCTGGTGAGGTATATGCGCTGGTAGAACTTCCCCAAGATATTATTTTGGAACAATACAAGGCTGCGTTAAAAAAAGAAGAGTCGCTTTATAGACTCTTCAAAGCGGAATCGGCATTTGAGCGATTAGAGCGTGAATTAGCACGCGATTTAGGAGATTGGCTTGAAGTAAATAAAAGCAATTAATATTCCATATGCGTTCTCAAATAAGTCCATCCCACTTCAATAGGCACGAGCGGAACGGGCCACTTGAAATCACCGCACGTGCTCACTGCCACGGCCACTGATTCGCGCCCTTTCCCCTGTCCAACCCTTTTTTCTCGCCGCTAACTTTTGCCATGCTCCCTGCCCCCCAGCTCCAGCGTTACCTGGCGCTCTCGCGCTCGCCGTGGTACTCGCTGGTGATCATCCTGCCGCTGGCGGCGCTGTATCAGCTGCTGGCGTGGCTGGTAAACTTTGGCAGCGACACCGAGCTGCGCAACGGCGCCGACGTGCTGCTGCGGATGCTGCTCGACCTGTTTGGCCTTGGCGCGCCGAAAATCATGGCAGCCCTGGTGTTGGCCGCCATCGCCGCCGTATGGATGTGGCAGCGGCATGCGCATGACGACGAGCCGCTGGAAGCGGGCGTGTTGGCCGTCATGGTGGCCGAATCGATCCTCTGGGCCGGCCTGTTGCTGCTGTTGCTGCTGGCCGCCGACACTCTGCTGCTGACCAACCGGGCCGACACCGTGCTGCAAACGGCACTGCTGGCCATCGGCGCCGGGATTTACGAGGAAGCGGTTTTCCGGCTGGGATTGATATCCGGGCTGATGCTCATTTTTACTCAGGCGCTATTGTGGCATAAAATCCCGGCCACACTCATGGCCGTGGCAGGCGCGGGGGTCATCTTCAGCCTGTTTCACTATGTGGGACCGATGGGAGAGGCGCCGAGCTGGAACACCATGGCCTATCGGAGCGTTGCCGGAGTACTGTTGGGGGGGCTGTTTATCTGGCGCGGATTCGGGATCACTGCCTACACCCACACCTTTTACGATCTGTTTGTTTTGGGATTGATGACCGTACATTCATAGGGAGGAGAATGGCATGCCCCGCAAATATATGACCCCCCTGTTGCTATCTGCCGCTCTGTGGGGCCAATCCGCCGCGACGTCTCCCTTCAGCAGTTTCGATGTCTATATCTATCCGGAGTACAGCCATCCTGGCGTTGGTATCGTTGTTGAAGGGGAGCTGCTGCCCGGCGAATTTCCCCGGCTGATGCAGATGGAAGTGCCCGTGTCAACGACCATGGCGCTGGTGCGGGTCGGCATCGAAGATGAGGGTCGGCGTGTCGAGGTCAGCCAGCGCAACGGCAGGGCCTACATATCTGTCGACATTACCGGACCTGCGTTTCAGGTGCAGTATTTCTATAATCCGTTTGCGGAAGACAAGGGGCCGCGCTCCTTCGAGTTCATCTTCTCGGCCGATGAGATATTGAACGAAGTGCACTTCGTCCTTCAACAGCCGTTGAATGCCGAAAATTTCGCCCATACAATGATGGAGGCGGAGCGGGTTGAGGGCGACTTTGGACTCGTCTTCTTCCGTGAACACAAACCGGGCATGGCGCCGGGGGAGCGACGCACATTTTCCGTCAGCTATAACAATCCTGACGGCATCCTGTCCATCACCACACTGGAGCGCATGGCTGCGGTGCGGCAGGCGGCCGCGGGCTTCGACCGTCCCGATCCCGGCAACATGCGCAGCCTCGCGCTGGTGCTGGCCCTGTTTGGCGTGGCTGTTTTCGGGGCCATGAAGCTGATGAATCGCGCAGGCTACGGTCCCGTCACAGCGGCCAGCCCGGGAGAGCCGGTGGCGGCCGCGGACCAGGCTCCGAAGGCGCTGTTCTGTAGCAAGTGTGGCGCGCCCAAGCGGGTCCACGGCAAATTTTGTCATCAGTGTGGGAGGGAGTTTTAATGTACCCTGAGCTGTTGCGTCTGGGACCATTTGTCATCTCATCATTCGGCTTTATGATGGTGGTTGCCTTTGGCGTCGCCTACTATTTTATTGAAAAGGAGTCCCAGGGGCAAAAATGGCCGCCGAACCTGGCTGCCGACATGGTATTCTGGGCGGCGTTGGGGGGCATCGCGGGTGCCAAGCTCTACTATCTCATCGAAAACATCGGTAGAGGCTCAGCCAGCAATATGGCCGGCCTGGGTGAAATTTTCGCCGGGCTGTTTACCCTCAATTTCGGCAAGGTTGCCGCCGGTATCCAGAATTTTGGAGCGGGACTCGTCTTTTTTGGCTCCCTTATCGGCGGCATGCTGGCTGTGACGATCCTGCTGCGGCGCAGAGGCGTGGCATGGATGCCCACCGCTGATGTGCTGGCGCCCTATCTTATGCTGGGCTACGCCGTTGGCCGGATAGGTTGCTTCCTGGTCGGCGACGATTACGGTGTCCCCTCAAGTCTGCCGTGGGCCGTGGCCTTTCCCAACGGCCTTCCGCCGACGCTGGTCCCGGTGCACCCGACGCAGATCTACGAAGTGATACTGGGGCTCATCATTTTTACCTTCCTGTACCGGATGCGCGGCAAAATCGCCTTTACCGGGCAACTGTTTGCCACCTACCTGATTCTTGCCGGAGTGGAACGCTTCTTCATCGAAATCATCCGCACCAATGACCGCTATCTGCTGGGCCTCACCGGGGCGCAGTGGATCGGTATGATGATGGTGGGGGTCGGGGGCTACCTGTTTTATGCGCGGACCGGCTCAGGAGCTCCAGCGCCGTCTCAATAGCGCCTGTCATGCGGCCGGCAGCGGCATGGGTCTGGTTACTGGCCGCGGGCCTCACTCCGGCCTCCGGGCAGCAAGCCACTTTTTCACTTCCTTTAGCCTCGCGATCCTATAGCGCGGCAGTGACGTTGCCGGGCTGGCCATCTGCGCTCTATCTCCTCGACATGGATCGCTCCGAAATTGTGCTGATAGACAGCGCTGGCGCTTTGCAGGCGCGCTACGGCGGCTGGGGCAGCGGCGCCCAGGGTCTCGACTACCCGGTGGCGCTGCTGGCGGGGGAGAACTCCATCTGGATCCTTGACCAGGGGACCCAGCGCATTCTCAGGCTCGACCCGCGTCTCAATGAGGTGGCGACCCTCCTCCTGCCCGAGGGCAGTTTCCCCTTGGCCTTTGCCCGCGACAGACAACAACGGTTCTGGGTCGCGCGGGACAGTGAGCCGGGTCTGCAGCTGATTGATGACGCCGGTCTCCTGCTGCAAGCGGTGGGAGATGGCAAAGCGGGCACTGCCATCATCCAGCGCCCTACCCGCATGGCGCCGCTTAGCGATGGCATGCTGGTGTGGGACGCGCTCTCGCTGGAATTGCTGCGCATCAACCTGAGCGGCCACATCGAAAGCCGTCAACCGCTCAACATTGAGGGCGAGCTCCTGGACATGGCCCCTAGAGGTGGGGCCGTGCTGCTACTCACCCAAAATGCCCTCTGGCGGCTCGAAGGCCCGGCACTGCGCCGGATAGCAAAAAACGACGTTTGGGTAGCCCTGGTGCGCCGGGGAGATCAGATATTGGCACTGGGAACGGACGGACTTTATGCGCTGCCGCTCGATCCCTGACATCATTTTTCTGCTCATGCTGCCGTTGGCTGCCCCGGCCACGCAAGAGCCATCCGATTCGCTTGACGTCTTGCGGACCGGCCCGGATTTCAGTGAGCAAGACTCGACAGCCATACTGCCTGCGGAACTGCCGCCTGAGCTGCTGCCGCTCAAGCGCTTTTATGGTCCGGCGTGGCGCTATCTGCCGGCATTTAACGCGGCCCTGTTCACATTCGACACGACCGGCGTTGCGCCACTGCCTCAAAAGCAGGCTGCCGCCGGCGCTTTGGTGACGTCCGGCACCCTGTACAGAGGGTTGACCGTTTCCAGTGGTCAGGGCGCAATTTTGTCCGGGGGACTCGACTTGCAGGTGCAGGGCGTACTGGCGGGGGGCCTCTTTCTGCAGGCCACCCTCACCGACCGGAATCTCCCCATTCAGCCCGAGGGCAATACCCGCTCCCTGCAGGAACTCGATCAGGTGAAGTTGACGATTTCAGGTCCGTGGGGAACCGTGACGGCCGGAGATTTCATCCTGCGGGGTGGTGGCGGACCGCTGACCTCGTTCAGCCGCAAGCTCGAAGGCATGACCGCACAGATTGCCGCACCCGGAAGCAGCTGGAAACTGCGGGGCGCTGTGGCCGGAAGCAAAGGCAAGTTCCGCAGCCAATCGATGAGTGGCGTAAGCGGCCGGCAGGGTCCCTACCGGCTTTCGGCTGAGGATGGCAGCCAGTCGCTGGTGGTGCTGGCCGGCACGGAAACGGTCTGGCTCGATGGCGCGCGGCTGGAGCGGGGCGACCGGTTTGACTATACCATCGATTATCAGACCGGTGAGCTGTTTTTTACCCCACGCCATGCCATTTATTCCGACAGCCGCATTACTGTCGATTTTGAGTATGCCCGCCTGGTTTACAGCCAGACGACGGGCTTTATGGAAGGGAGCTGGCAGTCGCCCCGTTCCAGCCTCGTCCTCTCGGCCTATTCCCGCCGCGATGATCCCGCCAGCTCCTTAGCCTTTTCCCTATCGCCACAGGACCGGCAGCTGCTGATGCAGTCGGGCGACGCCGTCACCGCCCTGACCGTCTCGGGAGCGACCGCCGATTCGGCCGGGGGCTATGAGCTCAGCGATGAAGTCTATGTTTGGGTGGGCGTGGGTCAGGGGAGTTATGCGGTGGCGTTCCAGCGGGTGGGCACGGGCGGCAGCTATCGGCGGCTGGTGGCAGGCAACCGCCTGGTCTACCAATGGGTCGCCCCGGAAAATAGAATGTCCGGCGAGGCCGTTTATGCTCCCTACCGGCAACTGATAGCGCCCACCTCCCATGAAGTGCTGGCGGTCCTCTATGAATTTCGCGGGCGGGAGCAGGGGCGCATGATGCGGCTCGAAACGGCCCTGAGCCGCTACGACCTTAATCGCCTCTCCGTGATGGGCAGCGGCGGACAGACGGCCGGGGGCTTTGCGGCCCACAGCGCATGGCGCTCCGGCGGCGACCGGGATTGGGTTCCCTCCTTTGATCTGAAGGCCCAGGGAAAAGGGTCGCAATTTCAGCCGCTGGGCCGCTGGGATGCCGTTGAAATGGCACGGGAATGGGACCTCGAAATGGAGCCGGCCGGGTACAACTGGATGACGGCCATCGGGCGGCTTGAGGGGCCTGGAGGGCAGTCCCTGTCCGTTGAGAGCGGGCAACTTTATTCCGGCGTCGCACGGACAAACCGGTTGGGGTGGGGCTATGCCAGGCGGGGCCGGACTGGGCTTGAGGCCGCGCTGAGGCAAACCCGGACATCGGGCGGTATATACTCAACAATAAAAGATATAAGCACCGCCAATATAAAGTATCACTTTAAGCATCTAACCCCCTTTATCGACTACTTTGAAGAGGATCGATCCAAACCGGATTCGCTGGATTTCAACATCACTCGCCTGCATATCGGGACGGCTGTCGAGTTAGGCCATAACGCTCGGTGGCGTATCGGCCGCGAACGGCGTGCAGAGCGCTACGCAAATGGCCAAAATGAAGATGCCGATTTGTGGCGGGTCGGGGTGGACCTGGGCAAACGCCGCTGGGGGCGACTGGAATCGGATATCGCCTTTAACCGGTCACTAAGCCGTGGCGCTACCAGCAGCAGCGCCGATTACCTGCTGGGGACGGTACGTTTCCGCCGGAGGCCGCCCGGAGCGCCGTGGTGGATTGATTTTCAGCACCGCATAGAACGCACGGCTTCGGAGTCGCGGGCGGTGCTCTATGATTCCGTCGGCGCCGGTCTGGGCCGCTACCGCTATGACGCCAACTACGACAGTTTTGTGCCCGACGAGGCAGGCGATTATGTCCGGCGGGTGGTGCCGGTGGGCATTTCGGAGCCGCTGGTGGCGGTGACCAGCCGCCTGGCGGGGCAGCTGCAGGTCAACAAGCTCGCGCGCCCGCCCGCGGCCCTGAAAAAATGGCCCGAGGCGCGCATCGCCTGGCAGGTCAATCTGGAGAGCCGCTCACAGGCCCGGTCCGGATCCCTGCTCGGCTCACTGTCGCCGGATGACGAAGCGGCGCTCTTCTACCGTGGGCGGTCACGTCTGGAAATGTCGTGGCAGCGCATCCGCAGGGGGCCCCGTTACGCCCTGCGAGTCATCACCACAGCCAACCTTAGCCGCCTGCAGATCGTGGAGGGGCTTTCCACGGCGTTGGCGGGCGACAGACGCGCGGGCAACCGGCTTGAACTCCAGCGCTCCCATACCGTCACGCCACGCGCCCGGCCAGTCTCGCTGGACAGCCGCCTGCACTGGGAGACGAAGGAGTTGCGATCCACCATTAACTCGCGGCGGAACATGAGCATAGTCTCGCGCGGTTTTGAAGGCACGGCGGGGACCGTGCTGGCCCAGTTATTCGCCGAAGGGGGCGCGCTGTCGGGCAGTCTCACCGGCCGGTGGATGCGGGAGACAAACGCCATATTAGACAACCTGTCCGTCGATCTCTACGGAGCGACGCTGGGTCTGGCTCAGCCGGTGGGCAAAACAGGCCGCCTGCGCCTCGACCTGGAGCTGCTGGAGGTACGGGCCAGCGAAAATACCACCTTGCCCCTGGCCATGGCCGAAGGGCTGCCGGTGGGACTTTCCACGCGCATCCGTTTCTCGGGGCAGGTGCCACTGGCCTCCAACCTGATGATGACCCTCTCGTTCTTTTCCCGCAACCCGGCGGGCGGCAAACCGGTGCGCACGGCCAACCTCGAATTGCGGACCCGGCTATAATGCGGCGCCCTTCGACAGGCTCAGGGTGCCCTATGTTACTGCCACTGCCACTGCTACTGCTACTGCTTGTAGCCCCCCTGGCCCCACAGGCGCTGCTGCTGTCGGTTAACGACACGACCATGGCCATGGCCTCCCCGAACCAGGCCGAAAGCGTGCTGACGGCCCTCCTGCGGGACCAGGCTCAGCGGGGCAACCTGGGCGCCACCTATGCCCTGGAGTCGATGACCAGCGACGAGACTCTCTACCTGCTAAAATATGCCGCAGGAGAAACGCCGGTGCCCCGGGCCGATTCCGTCATCGTCTTCAGCACGGATGGCCGGCCCCTGCCGATCCTGTCATCCACACTGGCAGCCCAGCCCCTGGCGCCGGGAGAGTTCCTTGACCTGGGCCGGGGCAGCGTGTGGCAGGTGCGGCAGCGCGCCTATTTCTCGGGCGAATCGGGTTACGGCGCGGCCTACATCCTGGAAGACCACTCCGCGCAGACGCTGGAGGCAGTGGCGACATGGGACGACTCGGGAGATCGGGGCCGGATGGTCGGTGTGATCAAGATCGAGATGCCCAATATGCTCGGTCCGCTGCGGCATTTCAGTCTCGATTTCCGGCGGCTCAGCGATATCAATCAGACCACCAAGCTCTCCATGAGCGAGCCCAAGCTGCCCTGGCTCCCGGTGGGACTGCAGGTGGCCTTTTCGCAGGAGCTGCGTGACACGCTGTTTGTACGCCGGGAGGCCACGCTGGGCATGGTGTCGCGACCCAAACCGGGGGCGAGCAGCATGGTCGGCATTGGTTGGCGGGAGCTGTTCGTGACCGCTCACGGCGAAAAAGAGGGACTGCTGCCCTACGCCCAGCGCAACATGCAGATTCAGCTTCTGCGCTCGACCTTCAGTGACATTGGAAATCCCACCCACGGGGTCCGGCTGCAGCTCCATGCAACCGGGGGCACGCTGACCGGAGCCTCCCTGGCCAGCCATTCCGGGCTGCTCGAAGCCACGCTGAGGCTGGAGTGGCTGGCTTCCCTGGCCCAGGTGACATTTTCCCAGCATTGGCTGCTGCAGGGGGTGCTCGGCCTGGGATATGAACCCGGCAAGGCCGATTTTGCCCGCATCGGGGGGGCGAGCACGCTGCGGGGCTATCGGGAAGATCAGTTTCTGACCCCCTGGGCCATCATTGCGCGCCATGAGCTGCGTTATGGCGCTGGCCGCCGGGGACGGGTCTACTTCCTCGCGGACATTGGGCTGATAGAGGGCCACGGTCTGCTGGCAGGCGCTGGTTTCGGTCTGAGACTGCCTGCCGGGGCCAACCTGATCATGGTGGAACTGGCCTGGAGCGCAGATGCGGCGGGACGAGTTGATATTAACGCTGCGAAAGTCCATCTGCGGGTGCTTAACATTCTGGCCGGAAGCAGGTAATGGTCAGCCAGAAAAAGAAGCGAATTCAAAAAAGGGGCCGGGGGCGACCCGGCGTCAAAGGTGAGGGCCGCAAAAAACAGCTCACCGGGGAGCTGGTTGTGGCCCGCGGCGGTTTCGGATTTGTGATTATCGAAGGGCGAGATGAAGACGTGTTTGTGCCCCAGCACCGCTTGGGGGGCGCCGTCGCGGGGGACACCGTCAAGTTGGAGGTGATGCGTGGCCGCCGGGGGAAAGGCCTTGAAGGGACGATCATCGGGGTCATCCGCAGGGGCCGGACGCATTTAGTCGGTACCCTCGAAAAAGTACCGGGCGGCTTCGAGCTGGCCACCCTTGAGCCGCTGGGCGGCCGGGCCATCCGCATCGCCAGCGGCGCGATACGGGACGGACGGGAGGGGGATCTGGCCTATGTTGAGATAACCGACTGGGGCGGGGCAGATAGCCCGCTCAAGGCCCGTGTGGACGAGATTATCGGCCGGTCGGATGATCCCCGCACCGACTTTACCCTGGTGTTGCGGCAACACGATCTGCAGGAGGCCTTCCCCCAGGGCGTCGAGGAGGAAGTGGCCGCCAGCGCCAAAAAGGTGAACATCGAGCCGGGCCGGCACCGCGTTGATTTGCGCCACTTAAAAGTCGTGACCATCGATCCTGCTTCGGCCAAAGATTTCGATGATGGCATCTCCCTGGAAAAACTGGGGGGCGGGCGCTGGTCTCTCGGCGTCCACATTGCCGACGTTTCCGTCTATGTTCAGCCCGGCAGCAAGACCGATACTGAGGCCTTTAACCGCGGCAACTCCGTCTATTTTAATGAAGGCGTGGTGCCGATGCTGCCGCACCTTTTGTCCAGCGATTTATGCTCCCTGCGCCCGAACGTCGACCGCCCGGCCATGTCGGCCCTCATCACCCTGACTTCCGGTGGGGAGGTGCAAAAGGTCCGCTTTACCCGCAGCCTCATCCACAGCGTGCAGCGCTTCAGTTATGAAGATGTGCACGAGATTCTGGCCGCCGGGAAAGGGACACAGCACCAGCTGCTGGCCGATCTCAAACGGCTGACCTCGGCGGTTCAGGCGCGGCGCCAGCAGCAGGGCAGCATCGACTTCGACATCCCCGAGCCGCTGTTTGAGCTCGATAAGTTTGGCGTGCCGCATCACATTCACCCCTCACAGCGCCTCGACAGCCATAAAATTGTTGAGGAGTGCATGCTGCTGGCTAACCGTCTTGTGGCCGAGAAAATCCCCCACGGCAAACCGAGGTCGCCCTTTCTTTACCGCATTCACGACGAGCCGGGAAAGGAGAAGATGGCGGAGCTCTCCACCCTGCTGAACCGGTTGCGGCTGCCGGGTCTGCCCCGTGGGGATGTCACCAGCGCCATGGTGCGAGATCTGCTGCTGGCGATGGAAGAATCGCCCTACGAGGACCTGATTGAAAACCTGACCCTGCGCAGCATGGCCAAGGCGGCCTATTCCAGCAGGAATGTGGGCCATTTTGGCCTGGCCTTCGAAATGTACACGCACTTCACCTCGCCTATCCGGCGCTACGCCGACCTGGTAGTGCATCGCATGATGGCGCAGAAGTTGGTTGGCAATGGCCAGATGACCAAAGCCAAGACGCTGGACAAGATCGCCGCCCGCTGCACCACCCGGGAGATACTTTCGCAAAAGGCCGAACGGGCCTACAGGCGGCTTAAGGAGTTGCGCTACCTGGCAACGCAGGTGGGCAAAGTGTTCCCCGGCATTATATCGGGCGTGACGAACAAGGGACTGTTTGTGCAGATCAGCGAAATCCTGGTGGACGGATTTGTGCCGCTGGAGCGCATGGAAGACGATGCCTACCGCTACGATGACTCGCTGTACGCCCTCATAGGCCGCAAACATCGCCGGCAGTGGCAGATGGGGCAGGAGGTGACCATTCGCGTCCACGATGTGTCGGTGGAAGGACGGCGGGCCGATTTCGTGCTGTTGGACCGCCTTTGAGGACTTGCCTTACTGAAGCCTGCCGGACCTAAATTGACGCCGATGTATCCCGGACAGCAAATGAGACCCCACACAGACCCAGCACGTTATGCGCCTGCCGGCCTTCGCGGTCGTGCGTCCCTGTTGGCGGCCATGCTGCTGCTGTCGGCCTGCAACTACAAACCCCATTCGGTGGGCCAGGAGGATGTGCTGATTATCCTCGTCTCCGATGAGGACAGACTGCTGCTGCAGCCCTTGCTGATGAACATTTTTGACCGCGAAATGGCCACACCGTCGGGTGAGCCCTATTTCAAGGTTAAAATCGTGCCGCCGGATGAGTTCGATACCTACCGCAAGTACCACAACCTCATTGTGGCTGCCGTCGTCAACCCCGTCGACTCCACCGGGGATGTCCTGGTGCGGGGGGTGCTGGGGCAGCAGCGCTCCTCAGATGCCGAGGCCGGTGGCAACCCGATTTTCATCATCCACGATCTCTTTGCCAAGGGGCAGATATTGATGGGACTGCTGGCGCTGGATGCCATCCATGCCCACACCGAACTGGAGCGTTTGGGGGACTGGATCTTCGACCAGTTTGAGACCCAGCTGCGGCAGCGCCAGAAAACCTTCGTTTTCCGCTACGGTGAACATGAGGATCTGTCTGATTCCCTCGAAGCTGAGTACGGCTTCAGGATACGGTTGGAGCCGGACTATCTGCGCATCAAGGACCGGCCTGAAGATCAGTTTGTCTGGCTCGGACGCGGCTACCCGTATCGCTGGCTGTCGGTGCATTGGTTGGAGGGGGCCGACACGGTCAAAATTGACCGCCAGTGGGCCTGGCTGCGGATGGAGCACATCGCCGGGAACCTCTACCGCGATATTTACATCGACTCTCTCTTCAGGTCGGAGGCACTCGGCATCGAGAACGGCCACACCATTTTCATGCTCAAGGGAGTTTGGGGGCACAAGTTGATCACCGCCGGAGGGCCGTTTATTACCTATATTTTCAGGGACCGCGAACAAAACCGGGTCTACCTCATTTCGGGGCTGGTGTTCCATCCCAGTGGCTCAAAAGGCCTGCTTATCAAGCGCCAGGAGGTCATGATGCGCACGTTTCACACCTTCTCGCAGCCGCCGGGGAAAGGCGTCGGTCCCCAGAACCTGACCCGGATGATCAGGAATCAGGGGCGGGAACCGGTGGCAGTGGCAGGAATCAGTGGCAGTGGCAGTGGTAGTGGCAGGGGGCAATGAAGTATGAAGGAAGAATCATCCATGCCCAGCTATCAGATGTCTCATTCTGTGGCATTGGCAGTGGCAGGGAAGAGTTGTCAGTTTTCCTAGATCGGGCGTCAGTTACCCTGAGCTTGTCGAAGGGGGCAGTTGAAATAGAACATTGTCGAATACAAAATGAATCCAATATCCAATATCCATCATCCAACATCCAACATCGGTAATCAGCTGGAGGATTCTGCCATATGAAGCGAGTGGCCGTGCTAATGGGCAGCGAATCCGACCGCCAGGTAATGGAGGCGACGCTGCCCTATTTTAAGCATTTTGGCGTCGCTTATGATCTGAAGGTGATGTCAGCCCACCGGCAACCGCTGGAAGTGGCCACCTTTGCAGCCGGAGCCCGCGAGGCTGGCTATGGCGTACTCATCGCCGGCGCCGGGATGGCCGCCCACCTGGCGGGGGCGCTCAAGGCGCACAGCAGTCTGCCTGTCATTGGCGTACCGCTGCCCGGCGGTTTACAAGACGGCCTGGATGCCCTGCTCTCCACGGTCCAGATGCCCAAGGGCGTGCCGGTCGCCACGGTCTCTGTGGGGCAGGCGGGCGCCATCAACGCCGCGGTACTGGCTGTGGAAATTCTCTCACTGCATGAGCCGGAACTTGTGCTGAAGCTCGACGCGTATAAGTCACGAGGCGCGAAACTCTAGGCGCCACATAATCGCAGGAGTCAACACCACCGTAATGCGCAGTCTGATAGTCACGCCCACCTACAACGAGCGTGAAAATATTGAAACGCTGCTGGAACGGATCGCCTCAGCGGCGCCGGGAACGCACGTGCTGGTCGTCGATGACAGTTCGCCCGATGGCACCGGGAGTTATGTGGCCGGCAGGTCGCAGGACGAGATCTGGATTCATCTGCTGTCGCGTCCCGGAAAGTTGGGCCTGGGAACCGCTTATTGCGCAGGTTTCGCCTGGTCGCTGGAACAGGGGTATGACGTGATCATCCAGATGGATGCCGACCTGTCCCACGACCCTGCGCAGCTGCCCTTATTGCTGGACCTGATCAAGGAGCACGACCTGATCATCGGGAGCCGCTACAAGGCGGGCGTCAATGTGGTTAACTGGCCCCTGAGCCGGCTCATTCTCAGCTGGTCGGCCAACCTGTACGCCAAAGTCATCACCGGGGTGCCCGTATTCGACCTGACCGGCGGCTTCAAGTGCTGGCGGCGGGAAGTCCTGGCCAAGCTGCATATCGAAACCATCAAATCCGAGGGTTACGCATTCCAGATCGAGACGACGTTCAGGGCCCATCATCTCGGGGCGAAAATTTTCGAGACGCCCATCGTTTTCGTGGATCGCGTCGCGGGTGAGTCCAAGATGTCCAGCGAGATCATTATGGAAGCGGTTTGGATCGTCATCAGGCTCAGGTTGAGCCGCATCAAACGGTGGTTTCGCAGATCCAAACCGGACTCCGAGAAGCTTAGGGGGGCGGAAGAGGCATGACCCTTTCGGTTATCGTCGTGACCTACAACATCCGGGAGATGACGCGCCAGTGCCTCCGCGCCGTCGAAAACGCCCATTACCGCGGCGACGTGGAGATCATTGTGGTTGACAACGCGTCCCACGATGGTTCCGCCGATGCCGTGGAGAGCGATTTCCCCGGCGTCAAGGTGATCCGCAATGAGTCCAACCTCGGATTTGCCGTTGCCCTCAATATCGGCCTGGCGGCGGCCACGGGGGAGCACGTGCTCTCTCTCAATCCCGACACAATTATCGAGGAGTCGACGCTGCAGGTGTTGAGCGATTATCTGCGCGACACCCCCGAAGTGGGCTGCGTTGGGCCGAAAATCCTCAACAGCGACGGCACCTACCAGCGCGCCTCCAAGCGCAGCTTCCCGACGCCGTGGATAGCGCTGACGGGTCTGCTGGGGCTGGGGCGGCTGTTTCCGCGGAGCAAACGCTTTGGCCGCTACAACCTGACCTACCTCGATCCCGACGAAACCCACCTGGTCGATGCCGTCAGCGGATCGTGCATGATGCTGACCCGCGAGGCGCTGCGGCAGGTCGGCTCCATGGACGAAAACCTGTTTTTGGGCGGCGACGATCTCGATTACTGCTACCGGCTGCACAAGGCCGGTTTCGCCGTCGCGTACCATCCGGCGACGCAGATCATCCACTACAAAGGGGAGACCCGCCGGGCCGCGCCCTACTATAACCTGCGGCTGCACTTCGAGGCCATGGCCATATTCGCCGACAAGCACCGCGAAATGACCGGGGGGCCGATCAGCCGGGCCGTCATCCGTCTGGGCATCATGCTGGCGGCGCTGCTGAGTTATGTGCGTACCTACCTGGCAACCATCGCATCCTTCATCATCGACGTGCTGGTCATCGGCGCGGCGTTCTTCACCATGATTGCCTTGAGATTCCTTCCCGACCCGGCCTTCCGGACCAGCCAAATGCTGCTGAAGTACGCTCCAGTGGTGGCGGTCTATGCCCTGTTGTGGGTCGGCATTGGCGGCCTGATGCAGATTTACGGCCGTTATGTGCTCAACTACAGCCGTGCGCTCATCGCTTCCGTCATCGGATTTTTTGTTATTGCCACCGGCACATATATCTATCAGGAAATCGCTTATTCACGCATCGTCCTGGTGTCTGCTTCGGCCGTGGTGGGACTGTTGCTGCCGGGGTGGCGGCTGTTGGTCCACATTCGGCAGGCGTCACACAAGATGGGGGACAGCTACCGCACGCAGAGGCCCTCGGTTTTCTCGCGCAGGGCCATCGTGCTGGGCGCTGGGGACGAGGGCCAGCGCATTGCCGCGCTGCTGCTCAGGCGGCCCGACATCGGCATCGATCTCCTGGGCTTTGTGGATGACAACCCCCCTGCGCATATTGACGCCGGAATGCCGCCGGTGTTGGGCACCGTTACCCAGATAAATGACCTTTACAATATTCACCGTTTCCAGGAGGTCATTGTGGCGCAGGGGAGTTTTGCCACACACGAAATCATGGCGGTGCTGGAGCGGACCCGCCACCTGCGGCTCCTGTTCAGGATGGTGCCCCATGAGGATGAAGTGATGTTGGGCAAGGCGAACATTGAGTTTATTGGCTCACTCCCCTTTGTCAATGTCGAGGCCACCCTGTACCACCGCTTCCACCTCTTTTCCAAGCGCGCGTTCGACCTGCTGGCATCAGGCCTGGCCATCGTGGCGCTGCTGC
The DNA here is from genome assembly GCA_004124875.1 of Fidelibacterota bacterium. GTDB lineage: Bacteria > Fidelibacterota > Marinisomatia > SCGC-AAA003-L08 > TS1B11 > TS1B11. The sequence continues at coordinate 249,223 of SCKJ01000005.1, forward strand.
CTGTGTGGCCATTCTTGATGGCCTTCTACGGCCTGCAGAAACAGCGCATCTGGACAGTGGGCGGGGATCAAACCGATGTCTGGCTGCTGCGCAACGGCGGCGATAGCGTGCGGAGGCTGCCCCTGCTCTGGGCCATATTCAGAGGCCGGCTCAGTTTTGTCGGGGGTGAAGTCATTCCGGCAGAGCAGTCCGACCCGGAGCTGCTGTTCAAACCGGGCATGACCGGCCTGACGCAGCTGCGCCGCTATTCCTCAATGGATGGGGTATCGAGGAGCTACCAGCACTACTACCTGCAGCACCAGTCGCTTACCTTCGATCTGGAAGTCATCCTGAAAACCCTGCTGCGGATATAACCGATAGATGCTGGCACTCCCTGTTAATAATTGATAACCTCCACCTGGAATCATGACCAAATATATACTTGAATTTGAGAAACCACTGCGTGACCTCGAAAAGCAGATTGAGGCGAAGAAACTGTCCGCCCTTGAACGGGGGCAGGACAGGTCCAGGGAAATCGCCGCGCTCGAGAAAAAGCTCGAGGCAGCCTCGGTCGATTTCTACAAACATCTCAGCCGCTGGCAGCGGGTGCAGATGGCCCGCCACCCTGAGCGGCCTTACACTCTGGACTATATCGACCGCATCACCTCCTCATGGCTGGAGTTGCACGGCGACCGGCACTTTGCCGACGACCCTGCCATTGTCGGTGGATTGGCCACGATTGACGAGACGCGCCTTATGCTGATTGGTCAACAGAAAGGCCGTGGCACTCGCGACAACCTGAAGCGGCGTTTCGGCATGCCCAATCCCGAAGGCTACCGCAAAGCCCTCCGGCTGATGAAGTTGGCGGCGAAGTTCAACATCCCGGTGGTCACCTTTATCGACACCCAGGGCGCCTATCCCGGCATTGGAGCCGAGGAACGCGGCCAGGCCGAGGCCATTGCCCAAAACTTGATGGCCATGTCGATGCTGCCCGTGCCCATTGTATCGCTGGTGATTGGAGAGGGAGCCTCGGGCGGCGCTCTGGGTATCGGCCTGTGCGACAGGATGCTGATGCTGGAAAACACCTGGTTCTCAGTGATATCGCCCGAAGGCAGCGCCTCGATCCTCTACCGCGACGCCGGCATGGCGAAGGAGGCGGCCGACGCCATGAAAGTGGCCCCCAACGATCTGGTCGAAATGGGGCTGTGTGACCGCATCCTTGCCGAACCAGCGGGGGGCGCGCACCGGGATGCCGATGCCACGGCAGCTACGGTGAAGGCGGCCATTTTGGAGACCCTGGCCGAGCTGAGCTCCTTACCTGTGGAGGAACTGATTAAGGCGCGCATGAAACGCTACGAGACCGTTGGGCAGTGGACCGAATAGGCTTGACCCACCGGCATTATGTGCGCGTTATCTACGCCCAAACCGATCGCATGAATGCCGTATACTACACCCGCTACTACGAATATTTCGAGTCGGCCCGCAGCGCGCTGCTGCGCTCGGTAGGGGTACCCTATGCGGACATGGAATCGGCCGGTTATCTGCTGCCGGTGGTGGAGAGCCACTGCCGCTATCACCGCGCCGCAACCTTTGAAGATATTCTGATCATCGAAACGTTCATCGGGGAGCTGCCCAAGGTCAAGCTGCGGCTGGACTACACCGTGCTCAGGGCCGGGGAGACCGATCCCATTGCTACGGGCTACACCGTGCATTCGTTCGTGGATGCAAAGTTTAAACCGGTGCGGGCTCCGCGGCAGTTCATCGATGCGTTGCGCAGCCATGCGGGGGAGACTATCGATGAGGAGCCGCCGCCGTTATGAGCACTATTGATCATGTTGCAGAAAAACCGGGATAGACTGAATTGGAGCATTTAAAGGAGGCGGACCTATAACCTGGTTACTTTTCATGGACGAGAGCGGGCACGACCACAAACAGATGCCCTACGAAGTGAGGGGTGGCATTGCGTTGCACGCAAGTAAACTGTGGTCTTTTGTTACGGAACTTCGCCGGTTGGAGCGAGACTGTTATGGGACCATGCTCTCCGAGTTTAAGAAAGAGATCAAGGGTTCAAATTTGCTTGACAAAGATCGTTTTAAGTGGGCTAGTCAGGAAGATTCATTCGATGACCATACGAGGCAAAGTCTTTGCCGTAAGTTTTTTACCAAGGGTTTAGAGAAGAAAAATAGTCATTTCTCAGAACGCTCCGCCTATGGCCAAGCATCTTTGTTGATGGCAAAGGGTGTTTTTTCTGCGCTCAATCATAACGATGCCGTGCTTTTCGCCTCAGCCATTCCCAAAGGTGTCAAGAAACCTAAGGACTTTGAGCTCGAAGAATACCTGCGAAAGGATCATGTATTCCTTTTCGAACGATTTTACTACTTCCTTGATATAAAAAAGGACCATGGACTGATTGTAATGGATGAAGTTGAAAAGTCCTATGATCGAAAGTTTACAAAGCGGATAGAGAACTATTTTGTGAAAACGGTCTCTGGCCGTGCTCGCTCGCGATGGATAATACCAACTCCGCTATTCGTTGCATCAGACATGGCATATCCAGTTCAAGTAGCAGATCTCTGTATTTACTGCATCAACTGGGCATTCAGGTTGCCGGGGATGGGTATGGATGCCGATATGAGGGGCGAGATAAAGGAATTGTTTGGCTCTTATTTAAATGATCTTCAATTCAAAGGGCAAGTAGTCCGTGATGGTCAAAGCTATGACACCTATGGGATAGTATATGTACCTGACCCATATACAGGTAGAAACGGGTAAGAAAAAAAAGGAGGCAATGCCGTCAAAGCCACCAGCGTATAGCGCGAGCAACTCTTAGGCCGAGCCTCCAGCTGATGTTATCGGCAATAATTCATGAAAGTCAAGTTACAAAATCATGATAGATAATTTAATTGAATGCACAAATGAATAAGGTTTCTTTATGACGGCTATCGGTTCACCGGAGAGCAGCTGGCCACGGCGCAAGGGCGACCCCTCGCTGGAGCCTTACAAGCAGCTCATCCACACCTACCGCAATTTGCAGGACAGTCTGCGCCTGGGCGGGGGTGAAAAAGGCATTGCCCGGCAGCACCAGAAGGGGCGGCTCACGGCCAGGGAACGCGTCGACCTGCTGAAGGACAAAGGCACTGATTTCATGGAGCTGGGCCTGTTCGCAGCATGGGGCATGTACGAGGATGTGGGCACCCCAGCGTCTGCCGGGATGATTACCGGTGTGGTGGTCATACAGGGCCACGATTGCGTGGTGGTGGCCAACGATGCCACCGTCAAGGCGGGGGCCTACTTTGAAATCACTCTGAAGAAGAATCTCAGGGCGCAGCAGATCGCGCTGGAAAACCGGCTGCCCATCATCTACCTCGTCGATTCAGCCGGTGTGTTTCTCCCGTTGCAGGACCAGGTCTTTCCCGATGAAGCCCATTTCGGCCGCATCTTTTACAACAATGCCCGTCTGTCCGCTCTCGGCATACCCCAGATTGCCGCCGTCATGGGGCCGTGTGTGGCCGGGGGCGCCTATCTGCCGGTCATGTGCGACAAGTACATCATTGTCGAAGGGGCCAACATGTTCTTAGCCGGTCCGGCGCTGGTTAAGGCGGCCATCGGACAGGAGGTAGACGCCGAAACCCTGGGGGGCGCCACCACCCATTCCGCCATTTCCGGCACCGCCGACTACCACGAAAAAAACGATAAAGCGGCCTTGAAGCGGGTGCGCAAAATCATGGAGACCATGAACATTTCCCGCGAACGGGCCTTTGTCCGCAAAGGGGTGAAAAAGCCGCGTTTTCCGGCGGCCGATATTCCGGCCCTTTGCTATCCGCCGGAGAGCACCGCCTTTAATATCCTGGAATTGCTGGCCCGTCTGCTCGATGATAGCGAGTTCGATGAGTATAAGGCCGAGTATGGGCAGTCGCTGGTGTGCGGCACCGGGCGGCTGGGAGGCTACGCCGTAGGGGTGGTGGCCAATCAGAAAATCACGACCCGATCAGCCAAGGGTGAGATGCAGATGGGTGGGGTGATCTACTCGGAGGCGGCCGACAAGGCGGCGCGGTTTGTGATGAACTGCAATCAGGACCGCATCCCCATCATCTTCATCCACGACGTGAACGGCTTTATGGTGGGCCGTGACGCCGAGTGGGGCGGCATCGCCAAGGATGGCGCCAAACTGGTCAACGCTGTGGCCAACTCTATCGTCCCCAAATTAACCCTGGTGATTGGCGGCAGCTACGGCGCAGGGAACTACGCCATGAGCGGACGCGCTTACTCGCCGCGCTTCATGTTTGCCTGGCCCACCGCCAAAATCGCCGTGATGGGGGGCGCCACTGCGGCCAATACGCTGGCGGAGATTCGGCTGGCGAAGATGGACCATCCGACAGAGGCCGACCGGGAGGCAATTATCCAGGAGGTGACGGCGCTCTACGAGACGCAGTCTGATCCTCGTTACGCGGCGGCGCGCTTGTGGGTGGACGAGATTATCTTCCCTGAAAACAGCCGGGAGACCCTCATTCGCTGCCTGGAGTTGTGCGACCACCAGACATTAATGCCCGCGCCTGCCTTTGGCGTGCTGCAGGTCTAGGGCCGGTTGCCAGCCGGTGAAAACCGTGTGCCTGCAGAGCGCTAAACTGCCGTTGACGGGTAGCGCAGAGAGGGCCGGGAGGAGCAGATGAAAACGACCGTCAGGATCGGCAACGCGCAGGGCTTTTGGGGCGACTCCGTTGACGCGCCGCTCAACATGGTCAACGGCGGGCCCCTCGACTACCTCACCCTGGACTATCTCGCCGAGGTGACCCTGTCCATCATGCAGCATCAGCGGCAGCGCGACCCCGGCGCCGGCTACGCCCGTGACTTTCCTGAAATGCTGCGGCAGGTGCTGCCGGTGGCCCGCGAAAAGGGGATTAGAATTGTGACCAATGCGGCTGGCGTCAATGCGCCGGCCTGCCTGGTAGCGTGCCGCAAGGTCATCGGCGAACTTGGCCTGAGTGGCATCAAAATCGGCATCGTATCGGGTGATGATCTGATGGACCGGCTGGATGAAGTGCTCTCAGGCGGCGCTCATCTGGCCCATATGGAAAACGGCGCGTCCCTGGAGACCGTGCGTGATAAAGTGCTGTCGGCCAACGTCTATCTGGACAGTTTCGGCATGGCGCGCGCCCTCGATGAAGGGGCCGATATCGTGCTCACCGGCCGCACCACCGATCCCGGCTTGACCCTGGCGCCGTTGATCCATGAATTCGGCTGGAAAAAAGACGATTGGGACCTGCTGGCGGCGGGCACCGTGGCCGGGCATATTCTGGAGTGCGGCGCGCAGTCCACCGGCGGCAATTTTACCCGCTGGCAGGAGGTGCAGGACTTTGAAAATATCGGCTACCCCATTGCGGAGGTCACCCCCGACGGCGGCATCACCATTACCAAGCACGACGGCACCGGCGGTATGGTCACCGTCGACACGGTGTCCGAGCAACTGCTGTACGAGCTGGGGCAGCCGGACCGCTACATCACCCCCGACGTGGTGGCCGATTTCACCACCATTGCGCTGGCGCAGGCGGGGCGCGACAGGGTCAGTGTCAGTGGCATCAAAGGCCGGCCGGCCACCGATACCTTCAAAGTGTCGGTAAACTACAGCAAAGGGTGGAAGGCGACGGGGCAGCTGACCGTGTCCGGTCCGCATGCCGAAGCGAAAGCCGCCAAGGTCGCTGAAATTGTCTTTGGCCGGCTGGAGCAGGCGGGCTTCCGGTACGAGGAGACTTTCCATGAAATCATCGGTCAGGTGCGGGGTGCGCCAGCAGGGGCGGCGGCGACGGAGCGCGTCGATTCGCTGGTGCTGGTGCTGGGGGTCAAGGATGCCGACAAGGCCAAAGTGGACCGCTTCGGCAAGGAGTTGGCGCCGGTGATCACCAACGGTCCCCCCGGCATAACCGGCTTTGCCGGCGGCCGGCCCAAGGCGCGGGAGGTGGTGGCCTTCTGGCCGGCGCTCATCGATAAGGGGCTGGTGCAGTCGAGAGTAAGGGTGGAGGAGGTGTGAACCGGCCTCAAGGCAGGGACATCGGTGGGTAAGCTTCCATGCTGAAAGCCTTGGGCCAGGAGCAACTCAAGTCGGTCTATGCGGGCGTGGCGGGCCGCTATGATGTGCAACACGGTTTGCTCACTTTGGGATCCGACCAACGTGGCCGAAAGTTGCTGGTTAAATTGACCCTTGCAGAAGGTGCCACCGTTCTGGATGCCGGGGCGGGGACCGGATCGACGGCTATGCTGGCTGCCCGGAGAGTCGGCATCAATGGACATATCGACCTTTTTGACATGAGCGCCGATATGCTGGCGGTGGCGAAAAGCCGGGCCACCCGGGCAGGTCTGGTTGAACGGATGTCGTTCCATACCGGGGATCTGCTGCGCCTGCCGTTTGAAGATGGCACATTCGATGTCGCCCTATCCACCTTCAGCCTCTGCCCGGTGGTCAATCCGGCCGCCGGCGCGCTGGAACTGTACCGGGTGGTGAAACCGGGCGGCAAACTCGGCATTGCCCATTCAGCCGAACCCCGCAGGCCGTGGCTGAAATGGCTGGCCGGCAAGGTTGAGCAGGCCGTTTGGCGTTTTCCTGCCCTGTCGCTCGGTTGCAGGGCCATAGAGGTGCAATCGACCTTGGCCGATACCGGGGCAGTGCCGTTATTTCGCAAATGGGTCGGCGTGCCGTTGTGGCCTTTTGAAATTATTGTCTTTTCTAGGCCGGCGTAATGACGCAAAGGACGGTAGCCTGACTACAAGATCGCCCAAATAGAGCTTGCAATAGGTCATTATTAGGACCATATTCAGGTCAACATCACAGGAGCAGCCATGCGACCAAGCGAAAGTATCAGATCAATCAGCTACTTGAAAGCCCATACGGCTGAAATTATCCGAACTGTCACTGAGACCCGGACGCCGTTGATTGTGACCCAAAATGGCGAGGCGAAGGTGGTGGTGCAGGATATCTACTCTTATGAACAGATGCAGGAAAGCCTGGCCATGCTCAAACTGCTGGCACAAAGCAGCCAAAGTATCCGTGATGGCGATGTGGTCCCGGCAGAAAAAGTATTCAGTGACTTAAAGAAACGCCTGAGAGCCCGGAAGTAGCCGTGCCCGCGAATGTTCGCTTTGCCCGGCAGGCCGTAGAGGACTTGGATCAGATTGGAGAGCACCTGAGCTCCACTTTAGGCCCAAGATTAGCGATCCAAACAGTTGAAAAAATCAAAAAACGTAGTAAGACTCTCAAGTCATTTCCTGACCGAGGCCACTTAACCCCGGAAATGGAACGCCTCGGATTATTTGACTACCTGGAAATTCATGAAGGTCCCTATCGCATCATATATCAGATAATGGATGGTGGCGTCATTATCCATGCTATCCTTGATGGTCGACGAGATGTCCATTCTGTTCTCCACGAAAGGCTGATCCGCTGATGCCCCGACTCCCGCTCTCCACCCTGGCCCATGCCCGTTCCGGCGATAAAGGCCCCCACAGCAACGTGGGGCTCATCGCTTACGACAAGGCCTCCTATGACGTTATAAAGGATCAGGTTACCGCCGCTGAGGTAAAGCGTTACTTTAAGGGCATTGTCACCGGTGACGTGGTGCGCTACGAGCTCGATAACCTGCTGGCGCTCAACTTTATCCTGGGCGATTCTTTAGGTGGCGGCGGCTCGGAATCGCTGCTCAACGATGCGCAGGGCAAGACCCACGCCCAGAAACTGTTGACCATGGAAATAGATGTTCCTGATGATCTGGCGCTGCGCCATGAGTGATATCATCAGGAGTGATACCGATCGCGAGTTTGTGCGGCTGGAGCGCAGCGGCTGGGTGGCGACCATCACCCTTTCGCGTCCGCCGGTTAACGCCTTGAACCGCCAGATGGTGTCCGAGCTCTCCAGCGCCCTTACCGAGCTGGCCGCGGATGATGACGCCTCTGTCGCCATTATTACGTCCGACCTTGACCATTTCTCTGCCGGCGCCGATCTGCGTGAACGGGCAGAGACTGCCAAGGAGGAGGTGGCCGATGCGGTGGCCGCCATCAGCGCTATGGTGACTCAAATTGCCAATCTGCCACAGCCGACAATCGCCTCCATCTATGGCGCGGCCGTTGGAGGTGGCGCTGAAATCGCCCTGGCCTGCGATCTGCGCATCATGGCGGAAAACGGAAAACTGGGTCTTAAGGAGACCTCGCTGGGCATCATTCCCGGCGCTGGCGGCACCCAGCGGCTGGCCAGGCTCATAGGTCCGTCGCGGGCCAAATCGCTCATCTATTCGGCGGAACTGATGGAGGCCCCACTCTGTCTGGCGACTGGCGCGGTGAACATGGTAGTGCCCAATAACATGCTGCGCGACTCGGCTATCGCCTGGGCGGAAGCGTTCGCCAAAAACGCGCCGCTGGCTCTGCGGGCGGCCAAGCAGGCCATCAACGGTGGGCTGGGCAAATCGATGGAGGAAGGGCTGCAGGCGGAGCGCGACGCTTATGCCGCGCTCATCGACACGGCGGACCGGGATGAGGGCATCAAGGCCTTCCTGGAGAAGCGCGACCCACAGTGGCGGGGGGAATGACCCCCTAAAAGAACGCGTGGCGATTGTCGATGACTTCCGCCTGTCTGCGCAGGTCCGCTACCCATACCCCCCAGGCCTCGGTCATGCGCCGCGCGCTGAGGGTGACGTAATTGCTCACGCGCACCGATTCAAACTTCACCCAATCCGGCTCATCCCGGCGGATCAAATGGACGATCACCTGGCCCCTTTCCAGCTGAATGGGAGCGCTGGTTTCGCCCAACTCAAGCGCCCTGAGCACGCCTGTCAAGCTGTTGCTGCGCCCGATGAACGGGAAGGAGCCGGATATGATGCTGTTGAATCCCATCCGGGTATCGGCCTCGGGAATGGAGTCGGCAATGGCCTGGAGCGTAGCGCCCATTTTGAGCTGCTCTACGATGTTGGCCATGATCAGATCCGTCTGTCCCTTGGCGGCCTCCTGTTTCAAGGCGCGGCTGATGCCGTCGCGCACCTCATCCAGCGGCCGGTAACCTTGCTTTTGCACCTGCGCCAGGCGCGCCACCACAATAGTTGCCTCGCTCTGGAGGACCGCAGAGATATCGCCGACTTCGGCATCGAAACCGAAGTGAACCGCCCTGCGCAGCAGTCCCACTGGCGGCGGCAGGAATTTTTCTTCGATGGTCAGAGGGGACGAGCTGTGCACGACCATGTTATGCATCACGGCGGCGCGGGCAAAGGAGGAGTCGATGGCGTCGAAGGAGAAGATGTTGGCCCGGTTGCGGATGGTGTTGATCGATTGGGGCCGCAGCTTGATGTCCAACAGGATATGACTGGCGAGCACTTCCTCTTTGTCGTTCTGCGTGCGGCGGTCGCGCACCTGAATGATATGGTAGCCGAACTGCGAAAGCACAGGGCCGACGAGGTCCCCTTTTTCGGCGTTGAAGGCTGCCTCTGAAAAGGGCGTCACCATCTGTCTCCGCCCGAACCATCCCAGGTCGCCACCGTTGGTACCGGAGCCGGGGTCCGCGGAGTATTCCTGGGCCAACTCGGCGAAATCTTCGCCACCTCTGGCGCGGCTGAGCAAATCTTCGGCCGTGGCAAGGACATAGGCGCTATCCTCGGCTGTAGCGACCCGGGGCCAGAAAACGTACTCGATGATGCGGCGCTCGGGCACCTTGTACTGGTCGCGATCCTTTCTGTAGCGCCGGTTGATGTCGCGGTCGGTGATGGCCAGCTCCGTGCGTCCTACAATGCTGTTGGAGACATAAAGATAATCGACGGTAATATGGAGGTTCTCATTGAGCCAGCCCTGCTTGACCTCCTCAGCCGTGGCGAAGGAGGCGGCCATGACCCGCTGGGTCAGTTTCTCTCCCGGCAGCAGCTGCCGCAGGTAATCTTCCACCGGCGCCCACTCGTTGCCCTGGGGGTTGCGCAACGCCGCGTAGTAGGCCTGGGGATCGAACAGTCCATCCTTCATGAAGGCTTCCTCCTGCTGCAGGACGCCAGGCGGGTAGGTCTCCAGCACATGATAGATTTCCTCATCGGAGGCCCCCATCTCGCGGCTGACGATTTGCGCTGCCACCAGACGCGCCGACACGAGGTTTTCCCAGGCACGATTTTCCGCCTGATCGAGGAGGCGGTCGGAGAGCTCGCCGAACTGCTCGCGCGCCGCTTCGGTCTGCCGGGCGATGGCCTGACTGAGCTCCTCGATGGTAATGCGCTCACTGTTCACCGCGCCGGCGGCGTTGCCGGAGAGGTTGGAGCCGAAAATCTCATCGATGAGGTTCGCGCCGCCCACCAGGCCGCCAATGGCCATGGAGAGCAGAAAGACACCCAGGAAGCCCCAAATGATCACCTTCATGCCTCCGCGAATGTTCATGAGTGAAAGCGCCATCGAGTCACTCCTATTGCTGGGCGGTGAACCGGCGAGCCGGCGGACAAATTGAGCCTGCCGGCAGGGTCACCGCAGTGAAAATGAGGGTGGGATGGTAATCCGAGTTCCCGCCGTGGAGATAGCCGGGATCGAACCGGCGACCTCTTGAATGCCATTCAAGCGCTCTCCCAACTGAGCTATATCCCCTTATCTGCCGGCGTCCGGGCGCAAAGCACGACCGGCAACGGCCTGAGCTTACAAAAATAAGCAGGGGGTAACAAGGGGGAGGGGCGAGGGAAGATTGAAATCATTCCAACAAACCTTCAGTGCGTTGGCGATTTCGCTAGATAAGGAGAGGGGGAGATAAAACCTGGAGAGGATTGTCAGCAAATTTGTCGCCGAACCGTTGAATCATGTCTATACTATTTTGATTTGTCTCTTTTCTTAAGACGCTCCCACGCGGCCTCCCAGAAGCTTACATCATAAAGAGGCTCATCTTCAATATAACTCATTTGTTGAAGATCCCCAGCCTTGAAGATTAGATAAAATAAAATGTGGTATACAGAAAGTTCAAACTCTCCACGTGCACCGGGAGGATAATTTTCCCGAGCTGGTCCTAGTGATTTGAGAATCTGTGTTGATCGGGCAAGATCCCTAATTCTATCCTGTTTCCTTGGTACTTCAAAAGAACAGCCTTCTATATTGTGAGCAAATTGGTTTCTAATTTTACGTATTAGGTGTAAATCGCGGGCCAATCTCGAACTTATTAGACCGAGACGATAACTGATATGGATTCGTGACGCTAACGAGTGAAGTGGTGCCTGAGGGCCATCTAAGAGTTCATCATCAGATGAAGTAGATGGACATAGGTAACCAACTAGGATTCTCGTCAATGCATTATCTAGCATTGTAGATGCAATGATAACACAAGCACGATCACTTTCATGCTCGAACTCGACTTTTAGTTGAGAAAGGGTTGATCGCCAATTTTGGTCTTGTTCCAGTTTGTGCATTAGGTGCTACTCCATCTATAACTTAGACCGCGTCTATTGAGAATGATCCTATTTTGCTTTCTGGAATTTGAACATTGTTAGCAATTCCAAAGGATTTATTTGTTCGCGGTAACCAAATGTAAACCCCAAACCGACGCCCGCCCAACCGTTAACACTCACCCGGTCGGCGTTGCCAAGTTTCGGGTTGCAGGTTTCAGGTTGCAAGTATCTGGTATTGCACCCTGCCAACTGCCACCGCTACTGTATCTGTTATTGCCCCCTGCCACTGGCTCAGCGCCCCAGCCCACTGCCGCTGGCTCATAGGCAAATCGGTTTCGGGCGGGTGTTGCTAGTTTCCGCTTTTATCGTTGTCGAGGAAGCCCCTGAAAGAGTCCTTGATGGCGTTATCGATTTCGTTCCCATCGTCCTCGTTCGTGGGGTCGAGGTCAACGCCGGAATTGGTGTCAACGAACCAGCTGTTCACGTCGACGGAGAGCGTCACGTTTACCGTGCCGGTGGTGTCGGTAATGACCAGCGGGGGATCGAACTCCAGCCGCTGATTGGCCGTGCGGCGCGACTTGAACGTGAAGGTGGTGTCGCCTACCGTGCCGCTCACCACAACGCTGTAGCGGTCGTTGCCACTGTCGCTCTCATAAAAATCGGCATCCACGCCGCTATCGGACGAATCGGGCTTGTGCAGCCGGAACGATACTTTGTCGTATTCCCCCGCCGGTATCTCAATGGGACCGATCGTGTTGAGGGCGCCGGACAGATCGAGCACGATCACCGTGGCAGCCGACATGAAATCGAGGGAATCGGAATCATCTGTGCTGTGAAACTGGATGGTTCTCAGCAGCATTTTGGCCGATGTGACTGCCACGTGAGCTCCCATTGAGCGGGCAAGGCTCGAGTTGTCGCCCACCACGAAACTGAGCGAGGCGGAAGCCGTGCCGTCGTCATCCATCGGATCGGTAGAGGCGTCGCAGCCGGAAAATACCAACGCCACACCTACGGCGAGCGCCATCATGGTGTATCTCATTCGCATGGTCTGGTCTCCTTTTTCAGAACGTCAATTACTTTGCCCCAATTTATACATGAGCGCAAAGGAAAAGCAGTGATGGCGCTCACGTGCCGCTCAAACCGCTGGGACGGCTGCATCAGACATTCCCGTTATGACAGACTTCAACTGCCGCTTCAGTGTTGCCCATGATGGACACCCCGCATTGCCGGTCTCCCCTTCCGGCGCTGGACCAGCAATCCAGTGCATGCCTGGCCCAGGCATTTTTTTTCAACGAAAAATGCGGCGCTGGTTAGCCCAAGCGGGGGCGTCCATATAGAATTTCGACTCGCCTCACCGGACCCTGATTGTTGCCAGTCGCAATTTGCTATTTTTCCCTAAAACCCTTACCTTTGATAGTCTACCGTCACAGCACGAAGCCAAAGCGGACCGGACTATTGGTCTTCGCGGCTCTGAGAAGAATTAAATACCAGGAGTTCACAATTATGTTGTCCCAGCCTTACAATTTCCTGATGATGGCGATGCTGTTCGTCCCAAACCTGGCAGTCCAGGCGGCGACAGAATTTCAAGTATCCAACAATGGATCCAGCTCATATCTCATTGACACCCAGAACAACCCCGATGTAACCCTGCAAAGAGGTTCGACCTACATCTTCCACGTAACAGCGATAGGACATCCATTCTGGATCAAGACCGTATCGTCCATAGGTAAGGGGAGCGTGTATGACACTGGCGTTACAGGAAATGGCACTTCGCAGGGTGACGTGCTGTTCACCGTCCCAAGTGACGCGCCGGATCAGCTGTTTTATAATTGCGAATTCCATATCGCCATGACCGGGACCATCACCATCGAGGGTCCCGCGGAAGGCGCCACGAACCTGCTCACCCTGGACCTCACCGGCTTTTCGCCACACGTGGGCGGGCTGTTCGAGATGCGGGTGGTGGACTGGTCGGATGGGAAGGAAGTAGGCCGCACGCGGGTGGAAAGCGTCGCAGCGGCCGATTTCTCTGTCTCCGTACCGGGAATTTCGGTGGGTGGCAGCTACAATGTAGACTTCTACGCCGACCTGAATGGGAACGGCCTGTACGACTCCCCTGGCACCGACCATGCCTGGCGGATGACCGTGGATAATGTGTTGGGCGACACCACCCTGACCTTCGCCCATAGCGTCACCAATTTTGTGGACATCGCATGGCCCTACCTGCTCACCCTGGACCTCACCGGCTTTTCGCCCCACGTAGGCGGGCTCTTTGAGTTGCGGGTGGTGGACTGGTCCGATGGGCACGAAGTAGGCCGCACCCGTGTGGAGAGTGTGCCCCAGGCGGATTTCTCGCTGTCGTTGCCGGGCTTGGCCATAGGTGGCAGCTATAACGTGGATTTCTACGCCGACCTGAATGGGAACGGCCTGTACGACTCCCCTGGCACCGACCATGCCTGGCGGATGACCGTGGATAATGTGTTGGGCGACACCACCCTGACCTTCGCCCATAGCGTCACCAATTTTGTGGACATCGCATGGCATTACCTGCTCACCCTGGACCTCACCGGTTTTTCGCCCCACGTGGGCGGGCTCTTTGAGTTGCGGGTCGTGGATCGTGCCACAAGCCTTGAAATTGGCCGCAGCAGGGTAGAGAGTATCCCCCTGGCCGATTTTTCAGTCTCAGTCCCCGGACTCATGTTGCAAGGCAGCTACGATATAGATTTTTATGCTGACCTGAATGGGAACGGTCTCTATGACGATCCACCTGCCGATCATGCCTGGCAGATGAGACTGGACGATCCGATGGGTGACACCACCCTGACCTTTGCCCATAGCGTCACTAATTTTAAAGACATCGCATGGCCCTACTTGCTCAGCCTGGACCTCACCGGCTTTTCGCCCCACGTGGGCGGGCTCTTTGAGATGCGGGTAGTGGATCTGGCCGATGGCAAGGAAGTCGGCCGAACCCGTGTGGAGAGTGTGCCCCAGGCGGATTTCTCGGTGTCGTTGCCGGTGCTGGCCATTGGGGGTAACTATAATGTGGACTTCTACGCCGACCTGAACGGGAACGGCCTGTACGACTCCCCTGGCACGGATCACGCCTGGCGAATGACGGTGGAAAATGTGCTGGGCGACACCACCCTGACCTTTGCCCATAGCGTCACCAATTTTGTGGACATTGGCTGGCCCTACCTGCTAACCCTGGACCTTACCGGCTTTTCGCCCCACGTGGGCGGGCTCTTCGAGTTGCGGGTGGTGGATTGGTCGGATGGGTACGAAGTAGGTCGTACACGGGTGGAAAGTATTGGTGGGGCCGACTTTTCCGCGTCGGTAATGGGCCTGAGAGTGGGTGGCAGTTACAACATAGACTTCTATGCCGACTTGAACGGCAATGGACTCTACGACGCGCCGTCCACGGACCACGCCTGGCGGATGACCGTGGAAAATGTGCTGGGTGATACCACCCTGACCTTTGCCCATAGCGTTACCAATTTTGTGGACATTGGCTGGAATTACCTGCTCACCCTGGACCTCACCGGCTTTTCGCCCCATGTGGGCGGGCTCTTTGAGTTGCGGGTAGTGGATGAGTCCTACGACAGAGAGGTGGGCCGGGTGCGGGTGGTGGACTTGGCAGACGGTGGTGAGGTTGGCCGCACCCGCGTGGAGAGTGTGCCCCAGGCGGATTTTTCGGTGTCGTTGCCGGGGCTGGCCGTAGGTGGCAGCTATAATGTCGACTTCTACGCCGACCTGAATGGGAACGGCCTGTACGACTCTCCTGGCACCGATCACGCCTGGCGAATCGCGCTGACTGATGTGACGGGTGACACCACCCTGACCTTTGCCCATAGCGTCACTAATTTTGTGGATATTGAGTGGCCTTCCAGCCCGCTGGGTGTTCCACCATCGGATAATGGCCTGCCGGACACCTACTATCTGGCCCAGAACTACCCCAATCCGTTCAACCCCACCTCAACCATCCGTTTCGACCTGCCCCATGCGTCAGCGGGGAGTCTGATTGTCTACGATCTGATGGGCAGGGAGGTGGTCAGGCTGATGGAAGGCGCCATCGAGGCCGGCTACCATACCCGAGTCTGGGACGGCAGGGACAGTTTCGGCAGAGCGCTGCCTTCCGGTATATTTATCGCCCGTTTGGTGACGCCCGAGTACACCAAGAGCATCAAGATGGTGTTGCTGAAGTAGGAAAAGCCCGACTTTCAGGCCTGAAAAAGTCTACCAACCGGATACCTGAAGGATACGCTGACTATCTTACCATCGGTTGGTCGCGTGACCGTCAATTTGGTAACTCGGTGGCCAGTTGAAGGAATTGGAATTCCTATGCCTCCGGGCAGCGGTATCCAGGTAGGCATGGCGAATTATCTGGACAAAATCCCTAAAACATAGTATCTTGTTTTTGTTACCTTTTACTGGGCAATTCTCAAGGGTTTAGTTAAAAGGCAACGCCGTGCCGCTTAGGCACTGGTCATTGTCCCGACCGACTTCTCTGTAGTGCTTCCAATCCGGAAGCCGCTTCATCTGCAAGCCTCTCGAGCTTCTGGCAAGTGCCTTCGGGAACTGAACTATTTACATGTACCGGGGGGGGGGCGAGCGTCATGATGCAAAAACAATCAACCGTGAATATGATCGACAGGTGGCGTTGGAAGTCTTACTTGTTTGAGTTTCTAGGTATGATCCTATGCCTTACCTCAGCCACACAGGCACAAGTTGTATGGACTAAGCATCCCAACAACCCAGTTCTTTCGCCCGGAACTGGTGGCACCTGGGATGATAATTACCTCTTGGAGTCATCGGTTCTATACGACGGTACAAATTACAAGATGTGGTATCAAGGGCACGATGGCCAAGATTCTCGTATTGGCTATGCCATATCGGATGACGGCGCAGTTTGGACCAAAGTGGATTCGGTAAGTCCCGTTCTTGATTTGGGTCCGTCGGGGAGCTGGGAGGATAACGATGTAGGACATCCATCGGTTATCTTTGATGGGACCATTTATAGGATGTGGTATCGCGGTAACGATGGAACTACAGATCGGATTGGTTATGCTACTTCACCGGATGGAGTGGCTTGGACAAAATATGCTCAAAATCCGGTCCTTGACGTGGGAGATGCCGGCAGTTGGGACGACAGGCATGTCCGAACTCCCGTAGTACTGATGTTAGATGATACTACCTTCTTCATGTGGTACAATGGAAACCTTCCTGGTCCAGGTTCTAGAATCGGACTTGCCACTTCCAAAGATGGAGTGGCATGGGATAAATGGGAGACAAACCCGGTAATGGATCTAGGCACCGGATGGGAAAGTGTGGCTATTTTCCCCGAATCTGTGATACTCATCGATGATACCTTAAGGATGTGGTATCTCGGTATAAATCCGGGGACGTTTGTAGTCCGCTCAGGCTATGCAACCTCGTCCGATGGTGGAGTTGAATGGACCAAATACGATGGGAATCCCGTCCTGCATGTCGGTGAGGCTGGGGCCTGGGATGATGTGACCGCAGCAGTCGGTGCAGTGCTTTTTGACGGAACCACGTACGAAATGTGGTATGACAGCTGGGATGGAGCCAATAGCGGTTCAATCGGCTACGCCACCTCGCTACATGGCCTCTTGGAAGTCACCGTCTCTCCCACCACCTACGTGGTGCCCGGCACCGATTCGGTGGTGGTGACGGCCCTGTTCACCAGCGACACCACCGGCCTGGGTCTCTTCGCGGAGTTCGAGGCCTCAGACCATACTACTCTGGACAGCGTCCGCCTCTATGATGATGGCGCCCACCATGACGGGGCAGCAGATGACAGCCTATTTGGAAATGTATGGCCGGTCCCACCCGATGAGAGGCTCTACAATATTGGCCTCAAAGCTACCTTGAACGATACGGAGATCATCAACTATGATGACCTGGCCCGCTTCACCACCATCGGCCCGCTGGAATACGCCGCCGACTCCCTAGCCTATAGGAGCACCGAACCTGACAAGACCTACAACCCCCGCATCTACCTGAGGCTTCGAAATGCCGGTTCTATGGCCACAGCCACTGGTATTATCACGGCCCGCCTCTCGGCACTCGATACCTGCGTTACCGCTATCAGCAGCGACATAGCTAACTTCGATGACATCCCCGCCGGAGGAAGCGTGATGAGTTCTGGTCCTTTCAGTTCTGGTTATTTTGAGGTGTCCTACAACCAGAACTGCCCCATCGGTACCGAAGTTTCCTTCGCCGTCTCCATTTCCAGCGATGGGTACGCTTTCTGGAGCGATACCTTTGACGTCATCATCACACAGCTACCGCTGGGGATCGCCGACGCGGGCGGCGTTTTGCCTATCGAGTTCGCCCTGCATCAGAACTACCCCAACCCCTTCAACCCTGGCACGGTGATCACCTATGCCTTACCCCAGGCCGGCAGCGTCACTCTGGTAATCTATGACTTGCGGGGCAGGGAGATAGCGCGGTTGGTGGACGCCCCCCAGCAGGTAGGCTACCACAGCGTCACCTGGAACGGAGTCATGGCCAGTGGGCGAGAGACGCCAAGCGGCATCTACATCGCCCGGCTGGTGACGCCTGAGTACACCAAGAGCATCAAGATGGTGTTGTTGAAGTAGAAAAAAGTCACCACAAAAGTCGTTTTACCGGATACGGAGCGGATACGGGCTTTCATTTGTCGACGGGCACACGCCGTCTATAGGGTCCAGTATCCACTGAACGCGAAGATTCCAGTCCTTTCCGCGGTAGTCCGACGAGACAATCCCCCAACGGGGATACTTCTGGACCCCTAACCGGCAGAGCTACATTTCGGACATCAACGCGTCGAACTCTTCAACCGTGACTGCCGGGTGAGTAGAGAACTGAATTCCCAGCCGCCGTGTCAGCAGTACCGATGCTTTCAAGGCCTGGGATATATCAGGAAAATTGACGATGAGCACCAGGTCGTGTGTGCCCAGGAGAGCGTACATTGACTTCACTTCACCACCCAATTCACCAATCTGAGTCACCGCCTCCTTGGTTCTATCGGGACTGACGTCATTTAGTGAAGGTCCCGAATAAGTACCAAACATAAAGCACGTAATCATAACTGGGTTCCTTTCAATCGTGAGAGTTCCGTTTGACCAAGTTTAGGTAATATATATGAATGGAGTGAGAAATATCGAACCGGGCCTGATCCGTTCGCAGCACCGATAGATAATAATTTCCAATGGTGTCTTTTCCTACTTCAGCAGCGATAACACTTCGAGAACTTCAGGGTGACAGGCCAGGTTGAAGGGTGCGCCACCTGATAACGGATCACTGAATACTGATTACTGCCAACTGATACTGCCCTCTTTCCCACGGATTACCGGCTTGACAGACTTCATCTGCCGCAGTAGTTTCGCCCATTATGGAGACCCCACACTTCCGATCTCTCATTCCGGGGCTGGCCCTCTCATTGATGGTCTTTGCCTGCGGCGGCCAACCGGTCGCTGACCAGACATCCCCCACCATCACCCTGGTGGCGACGGGGAACGTCAACAACGAAGTGGGGCCTTGCGGGTGACGCCTTAGACCTCTGGGCGGTCTGGCCCGGAAAGCGACGGCGTTGGCCCAACTGCGCGCTGCGGGTCACACCCTGCTGGTTGTTGACGGCGGCGACCTGCTGTTTACCGGTCCCGTACTGGACGATGCGACCGTTGAGCGCCAAAAGTTTAATGCCCGTGCGTTGGTGGACGGCTTCAACCGTTTCGGCACGGCGGCGGTCACCATCGGCGAAAGCGATCTGGCTGCCGGACTCGATTTCCTGCAGGAGCTGGCCGCGAGCGCGCAGTTTCCGTTTGTTTCCGTCAACCTGATGGGGTCCGGAGGGCGGCCTATATTTGATGGCTATGCCATTGTTGAGCGGGGCGGGCTGAAAGTGGCGCTGGTGGGGGCCTCATCGCAAATGGCCCCGGGCGATGGCTACTATTTCTCCGAGCCGCTGGCGGCGCTGGAAGCGGCCCTGGCCACGCTAGATGGTCAGGTCGACCTGGTGGTGCTGCTGTTTCATGGCACGGCTGCCGATCAAAAGCGCATTGCAAATGCCTCGCTCCCCATCGACGTCATCCTGCAGAGCCACTTGAAGGGGACGGCCCGGCGGCTGAAAGGCCAGAACATCCCTGTGGCGCTGCTGGGGCATGACGGCAAGCAACTCTCCATGCTCACCATCACCATGGGCAAACGGGGCAGCCCGCTCATCGATGTGACCGATCTGGAGCGGACCATCACTTTCGTTAACCGGGGACTCGACCGCCTGCGACGGAATCAGCCGGCTGATGTGCCGTTGGAGCAGATCTATGCGGACAACGGGCAAATCCTGAAACGGATTGCCGCCCTGCGTGATCGCCGTGACCGGGCTGAGCAAGACCTTGCCGGGGCAGTGAACCGGCTTCAAGGGGGCACGATGCCGCTGGACAGTAAATTTCATGACGATCCCGAACTCCTGCAGGTGGTGGACAAAGCCCTGTTGGCCGTGGCGGCACTGGATAGTTCCCCACCCTCCGAACTGTAGCCCTGCTCCGGGCTTGTCCGGCGTAAGCCGCCAGCTGGCGGATGCAGCCGGGCGGGAGCTGACCATCGCTAACCTTGACCAAACCGGAAGCCCGCGGTAATTTTGAGCGGCCGTAGCGCGCCCTGAGTCTGCCAGCAGGCGGAGCGCAGGGCTACGCCTCCTGAGGAGCGGCAGTGCGATGCGAGAGTAGCTCAGCTGGTAGAGCTCCACGTTGCCAACGTGGTTGTCGCGGGTTCGAGTCCCGTCTCTCGCTCGAAGGATGGAGAGGGACAAGAAGCCTGTCCTGAGTTTGGCGAAGGGTAGCTTTGGACAAGTCGGCACGGCCTGTCTGGAGATGTTTTAGCCTCCGATTGCGGGGGCTTTTTTTTAAAATCGACCGTAACTTTGACGGCTCTGGCGACGTACCCAAGTGGTCCAAGGGAGCGGTTTGCAAAACCGTGATTCACCGGTTCGAATCCGGTCGTCGCCTCAACGGCCTTACGGGCCTGGGCCGGGGTGGCGGAATTGGTAGACGCAGGGGACTTAAAATCCCCCGATCGCATAGATCGTACGAGTTCGAGTCTCGTCCCCGGTACACGCATTTCTCGACGAGAAAAGTGACATCCCTACCTGTCCTCGCTGAACGCATGTCTTCGCCAGTTTTCTCAAACTCCTCCAAAGAACCCCAAAGATTAACATCTGCAGCCGGATACGGACCGGATACGGAAAGCAAAAGTCTCAGGGCCGTTATTCCCATCGGTATGCGGTCTTTTAGACATTCCCCGGTCCGCATGTGATCGCCAGGATATTAGCCTCTCTGTTCAATTGCACTGTTGATAAGCAAGAGTTACATTTGCTTGGTTCGCCAGAACGGAGCTTTATCGTCGTTAAAAATCATTCGCTTTGGTTGGCACACATTACCGCTCAGTCTGGACAGGTTAGGTACTAGATACTTGCTATATTTTCGACATCGCATATCACTGTTCTTCCTTCCAATGGCTCTTGTCGCTCAGGAATCAATCGCCGTTTTAAATTTTGAGGGCACCGGCATATCCGTAAGTGAAGCAATTAGCCTCACCGACCGCTTTAGAACAGATCTTGTGCGAACAAATATGGTTACCGTTGTTGAGCGTGGCCAGATGGAAAATATTTTAAAAGAGCAAGATTTCCAACTTTCCGGATGCACGTCTGAGGAATGCGCCGTCGAGGTTGGGCAACTGCTCGGAGTGACATCTATGGTGGCGGGCACCATTGGAAAACTTGGGTCTACCTACATTATTGACATACGAATGATAGACGTCGAATCGGGCAAAATCACACTATCTCTTAAGAAGGACTACCGGGGAGAAATAGACGGACTGCTCCCAATAATAACAGAACTCGCTGCCGAATTGGTCGGGGGTTCTGGACGGGTATTAACACCTGGTATCCCGGTGATGCGGACGACAACGATATCTATCAGCTCAGAGCCTTCGGGTGCTGTATTAATGGTGGAAGGCGTCAAGATCGGTGTCACACCAATCTCAGATTTTGAAGCCATTGCTGACCATCGATATAATTTCTCCTTCGCTCAGGCCGGCTATGCGAGGTTGGATACGGCTGTAAGTGCCGCCAGTGGGCAAAATTTTCAATTGAATGCCTCCCTCATCCCTGTGAGCAGTTGGCTCTCGATTGCTGTCATACCCCCCGATGTGGCAGTGACTATTAATGGGCGAGCGGTGCTGAGTTTGCCTCTGCGTGACGAGATGCTTGAGGCGGACACTTCCCATACCATTTCGTTCTCGAAGAAGGGCTACCATTCATTAGACACCGTTTTGTATGCAATCCGAGGAGAGCATCATGACCTAAGCCCCCATCTGGTGGAAAACTCTTTCCTAACGCTAAGCACAGAGCCATCTGGGGCACAAGTGCTGATTGATCGGCTAGCCATTGGTACATCCCCTCTTCAGCGGTACGAGCTGATATCCGGCAAGTCCTACGCTTTTACCATCCGATACCCTGGTTATCGTACTATCGACACCACAGTAGCCACTTCGGTGGGAAGCACACATGAATTGTCGATACTGATGAACCGAATAACCAACTGGCTCTCTATCCAAGGTGATCAGGGCGCCCAAGTCAACATTGACAAAAAGAATTACGGCTATTTGCCAATTAATAAAATTGAGTTGCCTACAGGTCGTTACCAGCTCGATTTTACTAAACCAGAGTATTTCCCCTATAGCCAGCAGGTCCAAATCGAAGAGAACAATGAGTCGGTGGTTGGATTCAGTATGAGAAAGAAGCCAAAACTGCCTGCCCTGGCAGCATCCCTTATCATCCCGGGCACGGGGCAACTGTACCAGGGCTACTGGAAAAAGGGGATTGTGATGTTTTTAGGTGCAGCAGGGTTGACCTATATCGCCGCTCAAAACGAGATAGCCTTTCAAGCAGATGTGGATACTTTCGAGGCGGATCGAGAAATATACCGGGCAGCTAGGAAATTAGGTGAGATCAAGGCTGCGCGGATCAAAATGGAATCCAGTTTTAATACTATAAATCGGAACAAAGGACCGAGGTATACCATTTTGGGTGTCTTAGCCGGTGTATGGACGATCAATATTCTGGATGTGGCCTTCTGAGGTAATCAGATGCACTTCAAGCCGACAAGAATCAAACCAGTATGGATTGCCCGCCTGAGTTTTCTTCTTTGGCTAAGCTGCGGGTCCTCGCCCGATGAGCTGATTTTCGATAATCCTCTGGACCCTGAGGGTGATGACTACATCCCGCCATTGACAACCATCCTCGCATCTCCATCTGATACCCTTATGATCACCACCGCTCAATTTTCTTGGACAGGTAGCCATGAGGATCTGGAGTTTGCATATAGACTCAACGATGATGATTTTTCAACTTGGACTCTCGACACCTCCGCTACGCTCGACTATCTGGATGAGGGTGATTATTTATTCCAGGTGAAATCCGGGTATCCAACGGGAATTGAAGAGACGACGCCAGCTGATGCGAGTTTCACAGTAGACGCTGTTCCGCCCAAATCCCTTTTGCTCTATCCGTATCGAATTGTTGCTAGCGTGGGTGACACACTCTCCGTTGAATTACGGGCACACGGCATAACTGGCCTCACCGTGTTAGACTTTCGGCTTGAGTATGATTCGACGGTAATCAAACCGATAGCAGCTAGTGCCGGACCATTTCTCGCAAAAGACGGTGGATCGCTCATCATCATCGAAGAATTTGACCCCTATTGGCATGTCAACATTGGCATCGGCCAAGGTCCAGAAAAAGGTGTCACGGGAACCGGGGCAATTATCACCTTCCAATTTGAAGTCGTATCTGCGGCCGAGGATAGCATTTCACTGGTGATTGAAAGTGCACGCGGGCCGACTGATTCCGCTGTGGAAATTTCATCAATAAGGGGGACAGTTTTCAGGATCGAGGCAAGCTGAGCCGAGATGAATAGATACTTTATCAAATTCGTATCAACCCCCACGATTATGGTTTCGTTAGCGTGGCTATCTCCGGTTTTTATCCTCTCCGCCCAGATTACTGATGGCACAGTTAGCAGCTTTCAGAAGATCAGTGACACGGCAGGGAACTTTACCGCTATCCTGGATAATTCCGACCGATTTGGCGTCTCAACCGCCGCCCTAGGTGACCTAGATGGCGACGGTATCGCTGACATCGCAGTGGGGGCAGACTATGACGATGATGGGGGTACCCAACGAGGAGCCGTGTATGTGTTATTCATGAATGCCAACGGGACAGTCAAATCCGACCAAAAAATCAGCGACACGGAAGGCGATTTTACTGCCATCTTGGACGACGAAGACCTGTTTGGCAGATCAGTTGCAGCCTTGGGTGATCTGGATAATGATGGTGTGACCGACCTAGTCGTAGGAGCTTACGGGGATGATGATGGTGGAGTTCTCCGTGGAGCAGTGTATGTACTATTCATGAATTCCAATGGGACGGTGAAGTCATTCCAAAAAATAAGTGACACAGCGGGTAGTTTCACAGCTACCCTAGATGATGGTGACCAGTTTGGGACCTCGGTCGCTGCCCTAGGTGACCTAGATGGGGATACTGTCCCAGACATGGCCGTAGGAGTGCTAGGTGACGGCGATGGTGGGACCGAGCATGGGGCCGTGTACATTCTTTTCATGAACACTAATGGTACCGTGAAGTCATACCAGAAAATCAGCGACACGGAAGGGAATTTTACTGCCATCTTGGACGATAATGATCAGTACGGCACCTCGATAACGGCCTTGGGCGATCTGGACAACGACGGTGTTACAGACCTGGCAGTGGGTGCCATCGGGGATGATGATGGTGGAGAAAGCCGGGGGACCGTGTACGTGCTATTTATGAATACCGATGGGACTGTGAAGTCGCATCAGAAAATCAGCGACACGGCTGGCACCTTCGCGGCACCCTTGGTTAATTCTGGCAAGTTTGGGATCTCTGTAGCAGGGTTGACTGACTTGGACGGCGACTCCGTTCTTGATCTTGCGGTGGGAGCTTTCCAAGATGACGATGGCGGCACCGACCGGGGCGCAGTATATGTGCTGTTTATGAACACAGATGGGACCGTGAAGTCGTATCAAAAAATTAGCGACACGGCTGGCAATTTCACTGCCTCCTTGGAGACTGCTGATAATTTTGGCTATTCTGTATCCACAACAGGGGACCTAGATGGGGATGGGCTTGTTGAGCTGATTGTGGGAGCCCGCTTTGATGACGATGGCGGCACCGACCGGGGCGCAGTGTATATCCTTTTTTTGGACTCCCTTGGCATTGTGGCCTACTATCCCTTCGACGGAAATGCCAATGATGAGACAGCTAATTCCTTCGATGGCACGGTGTTTGGGGCCAACCTAACGGCTGATCGTTTTGGGAATGATAGTAGTGCCTACAGTTTTGACGGCATTGATGACTACATAACCGTCGGAAGTGGACTTGTAGGTAATGATCAATCTGTTTCTATAAGTATTTGGACTAGATCTGCGACTGGCGCAAATCCTGTGGATCAGGAATATCTATATGGTATCTCGAGTTCAACTGGAGCAGAATGGCGAACTCAACTAGGTCCCAATGGATCGATTCAAGCCGATTTTGGAGGTCTGATCGGAATTATAGGGATCAATGTTCCTGCAGCAGATTACTTCGATGGGACTTGGCAGCACATTGGCGTCGTTTGGGACAAATCAACTGATTCTCTACGCTTGTTCATCAATGGCGTTCATAAAAATACAGGGTACACAGGAAGCCTAGGCACATTCATTACATCAGATCCACTTAATTTTGGTAATACTTCAAATAATGGATCGAGTTCAGCAGGAAACAGTTTTGTTGATGGGGATATTGATGACATCCGCATCTACAATTATCCTCTTTCGTCCGGAGAGATAGTTTCGCTCTTCCTAGAAGGCCCTCCATCTTCTCCTACCAATCTCACGGCCACAGCCGGTTTTCAGCAAATCAGTCTCCATTGGTCCCCCAACTCCGAGAACGACTTCCTCCGATACCGCATCTATGGCGGGACGGCCAGTGCCCCGACGACAATAGTTGACAGCACCACAGGCGGCGACCTGAATGACACAACCGCCACCATCGCCGGCCTAACGAATGGCACTACTTACTACTATCGCATTACTGCTGTGGATAGCGCGGGAAACGAGAGTGGATGGAGTAATGAGGTTTCTGCTGCGCCTAGCAATGAATTTACTGGTAGCCAGGTTACCCTCGCGAGCAATGTGGCAACCCACACCGGGGACATAGTCATTAGTAATGCGGGAACACTCACCGATTTGGAGGTCCGTGTAACCATGGACTTGAGCGGCGACGGATTAACTGCTTTCAGTCTCTCGCTAATCTCCCCGAGTGGGACTTCGGTCAATTTGTTCCCAACGAGTACATTAAATGGATCTGCATTGTTTAGCACTTTATTTGATGATGAGGGAGCTGCACTCGTTAACACCGGGTCTGCCCCTTATATCGGCACTTACAAGCCGATGAACAGCCTTACCGCTTTTGATGGTGAATCGATCACAGGTACATGGCAACTGGTCGTCTATAAAAATAATTCCTATTCAGGCACCTTCAGCTGGGATCTGATAACCGAGTCCGATAATACGACGCCCAGTACACCTCCGGACTATGGTATCACATATTCAGGATCAACGGTCACACTTGCCAGCAATGTGGCGACCCACACCGGGGACATAGTCATCAGTGATGCGGGAACTCTCACTGATTTGGAGGTTGGTGTGACCATGGACCTGAGCGGTGATGGACTTAATGCCTTTAGCCTTACCCTTATTTCCCCAAGCGGCACCTCCGTCAATCTATTTCCTACCAGCACCTTGAGCGGATCGGCCATTTTCAGCACCCTCTTTGATGATGAGGGCACGGCATTCATTAGCACAGGCGCAGCCCCGTATATAGGTAACTATAAACCAATGAACAGCCTCAGCGCTTTTGATGGCGAATCGATCACAGGTACATGGCAACTGGTCGTTTATAAAAATAATTCCTATTCAGGCACCTTCAGCTGGGATCTGATAACCGAGTCCGATAATACGACGCCCAGTACACCTCCGGACTATGGTATCACATATTCAGGATCAACGGTCACACTTGCCAGCAATGTGGCGACCCACACCGGGGACATAGTCATCAGTGATGCGGGAACTCTCACTGATTTGGAGGTTGGTGTGACCATGGACCTGAGCGGTGATGGACTTAATGCCTTTAGCCTTACCCTTATTTCCCCAAGCGGCACCTCCGTCAATCTATTTCCTACCAGCACCTTGAGCGGATCGGCCATTTTCAGCACCCTCTTTGATGATGAGGGCACGGCATTCATTAGCACAGGCGCAGCCCCGTATATAGGTAACTATAAACCAATGAACAGCCTCAGCGCTTTTGATGGCGAATCGGTTACGGGCACCTGGCAGCTGGTTGTCTTCAAAAATAATTCTTATTCGGGATCCTTCAGTTGGGACCTTCTAATTGAGACTTACGAAAGCCAACCTCCTGCCCCTCCTCAAAATCTGGTGGCACTATCTGCGGATCAACAAATCACGCTCTCCTGGTCTGCCAATACGGAGCCCGATTTCTTGCGGTACAGGATTTACGGGGGCACGTCTCCCAATCCTATCACACTTGTGGACAGCACAGCCGATGGCGCGGGCGTTACCTCGAAGGCTATTGCAGGGTTAGTCAACGATACCAGGTACTACTATCGAATCACGGCATTTGACGTATCGGGGGATGAGAGTGAGTACTCCAACGAAGTAAGTGCGATACCTCACGTTGGCACCCCACCACCCTTTCCACCTCAAAATAGTCTATTCATTTCCGATGGCACGGTGAAGGGCGTCCAGAAGATTAGCGCAACGTCCGGTGTCTTTGCTGCCACTTTAGACGATTATGACGATTTCGGCTTTTCCCTCGCTTTACTCGGCGATCTTGACGGGGATGGAATAAGTGATATTGCTGTGGGAAATCCGCAAGATGACGATGGCGGGCCCTTTCGCGGCTCGGTGTTTATTCTATTTCTCCAAGCTGATGGAACGGTAAAGTCCTATCAAAAGATCAGTGCTACGATGGGTGGCTTCAACGGAGCGCTTGACGATGGGGACGCATTTGGGTTTTCGGTCGCGGCTCTAGGTGATTTAGATGGTGATGGATTCCCTGATTTGGCAGTTGGAGCACGTGCTGATGGCGACGGTGGGACGACAAAGGGCGCCATATATGTGCTTTTCCTCAATACGAATGGATCTGTGAAGGGATTCCAGAAAATTAGTGCGACTGAAGGAAATTTCAACGCCACCCTTGATGTTGATGACCGCTTTGGCAGCTCGGTGGCCTTGATTGGAGACTTGGATGGTGACGGTGTCTTTGATATAGCTGTAGGTGCCGATCATGACGACGACGGCGGGAATAATCGGGGAGCGGTTTATGTGCTTTTCATGAATGCCGATGGGACAGTGAAGAGCAACCAGAAGATCAGTTCCTTAGCTGGGAATTTCAATGCAAGCCTTGATGATAACGATCTTTTCGGTCAATCTGTATCGGCGCTGGGCGATCTCGATGGTGACGGCATCTTAGATATGGCCGTTGGCGCTTGGAGTGACGATGACGGCGGAGTAGGGCGCGGCGCGATCTACGTCCTATTCTTGAACACGAATGGAACGGTTAAATCCTTCCAGAAGATTAGTAATACAGTTGGCAATTTTAGCGCTAGCCTTGACAATGATGACCTATTCGGCGGTTCTCTGGCATTACTCGGCGATATTAATGGTGACGGAATCACTGATATGGCCGTTGGAGCACGCGGCGATGACGATGGAGGGGATGATCGCGGGGCAGTATATATTTTATTCCTGCAAGCGAAGGGCACGGTGATGTCGCATGCTAAGATTAGCAGCACCTCAGGTGGTTTTAATGCAGGGCTTGACAATGCGGACCGATTTGGCCAATCAATCTCAATTCTGGGTGATCTTGACGGCGATGGAGTAACTGATTTAGTTGCCGGATCGAATGAAGATGATGATGGCGCCATCGATGCGGGTGCTCTCCATATTCTATTTCTAAATCGAGATATTACTCCACCCATCGCACCGATGGGAATCATCGCCACATCCGGCAGTCAGCAAATTACAATCTCCTGGTCAGCGCTCAGTGAGGTTGATCTAGTCCAATATCGCATTTTTCGCGATATAATATCTCCCGCCACAATATTGGTTGATAGTATTGTTGGGTCTCCGCCATCTACCACATACATTGATACCGGATTAACTAATGGGCAGAAATACTATTACAGAATAACGGCAGTTGACCTCGCTAACAATGAGAGCGATTACTCAAACGAG
Source organism: Fidelibacterota bacterium (assembly GCA_004124875.1). Taxonomy (GTDB): domain Bacteria; phylum Fidelibacterota; class Marinisomatia; order SCGC-AAA003-L08; family TS1B11; genus TS1B11. Next base: position 277,965 of record SCKJ01000005.1, read on the forward strand.
TTTTTGGCAACGCCATATGGAGGACCAATATGGCATGTCGCGACTACTGGGTCGGATAGCATTGGAAATGGTTCACAATCGAATCCCTTCAAGACTCTGAGATACAGTATCGCCAGGACAAATCCAGGGGACACTATCTTGGTCGCTCCTGGCACTTACACTGGTATTGGAAACAAAAAACTTGAGATAGACAATGGGCTAGGCGACAATATTGTTATTATGTCTAGCCATGGACCATCATTGACAGTTGTTGATCTCGAGAATGATGGGCGCTTCATCGAGTTCTACAATGGTGCGGGCGCTGTTCAGGTTAAAGGCTTCACTATCATTAATGGATTCACTACTGGATCATTCGGGGATGGGGCTGCATTCAGAATCCATAAAAACACGGAGGTTTCCATCGAATACTGTCTTATACGAAATTGTTCATCTGACAATACGTATGGGGGTGCGATTAGCTGTGATGAATCGTCACCCACGATTAGAAACTGTACGATAATCAACAATCTTGCGGGTGGCAATTCAGCATCGGCTATCACCGCCTGGGCAGACGCGCATCCAACTATTGTAAATACAATAATTAGGGGCAACGACCCCATTCAATTACATGCAACTGGCATCTCAACCATTCTCGTGGACTATAGTGATATTGAAGGGGGTTGGGCTGGAATTGGGAATATTAACATTGATCCATTGTTCACGGACCCTGCAAACAATGATTATTCCCTTCAGTGGCAAAGTCCACTATTGGATGCCGGTAGTCCTGCCTCACCTCTGGATGCGGATGGTACCAGAGCAGATATCGGCGCAATTTATTTCGACCAGAGAGATCCTGAATCACCACAGATATCGATTCTGAGTGCAATGACTGATACTCTTTTCACCCAGGATACCGTTGTAGTCTCCTGGTCTGCCACTGACAATGTTAGCGTATCGAGTGTAAATATTGTGCTACAGCACGAGTTGAGTGTATTGGACACAGTTGGTATGGACGTGGATCCCTCGCAATCCTACTCGTTGATTGTGCCCGATAGGCTATCCACCTCTACCCGCATCATTGTCACTGCTGTTGACTGGAAAGACAATGCTGCATCGGATACGAGCGCCAGTTTTGTTATCGCCGATGACATACCGCCTACTCTGCTGTCCATAGATTTGGACAGCGGGTTCATTGTTCCGGAGTATGAACAACTGGGTATATCAGCAACGGCCCGGGACAATATTGCCGTTGACTCATTGTGGGCGATTTTCGATAACGGCAGCACGGTAAGGGTTCCATTAACAGGAACGTTTAACGATTCAAGTTATTCTGGGATGGTAGCCGTCCCAGCAGGTGTAACAGATTCGGCGAGGGTAGTCGTTTTCGCGCAGGACGCATCTGGCAATCTCGATTCCCTTCGCTCAAAGTACATCTCGATCCTGGACAATTCACCACCAGTAATTGCATCGTTGGATGCCGCGTCTACTCTTCAGATTGGTTCCCAAGTACTTCTAAGCTGGTCAGCGGAGGATAATGTTCGCGTCAGTGCCAGCGATCTGGCATATCAGATCACTGGTGCGGGCGCCTGGCAGACAATAGGGACGGGGATTGCGGATTCGTCCTATCTCTGGACTATTCCGAACGATCCCACAGACAACCTTAACCTGCGGCTGATCGCTTGGGACGCGGTCGGGCTGTCTGATACACTTTATTCCCAAAGACACGCGATTGTTATTGCCTACCCCAAGCTGGTCACCGCCCCAAATCCAATCAACTCTATTTTCTGGCGGAGTCCGTCTCTGACCTTCAGATTCGATCAGATATTGGACACAACCCTGCATGCTGGATCCGCGTTTCAGGTGTCGGCGCTGTTCACTACTAATTTGCAGATGGGTGCCACCTATTCGGAAGACCTCAGAAGTATTACAATGGGTTTTGAACAGCCGCTGGTATCAGCTGATACCGTCACGATTTCTCTAATTGCTGATTCCATTGCCAACCTGTACGGATATCAGTTTGATGGCAATGCAAACGGCATCCCCGAGGGTTCTCCCACCGATGACATCACCTACACCTATTCGGTGCTGCCCTATGCAGACTTTGATTCCTCGCAGACCATCGATTTCGATGATTTGACGCGGTTCACGACTGCATGGTACGCGAAGGATTATGCTCTCGAACTCGGACCTTCATCTGGCACTGTACCACATCTGTTAATGGCTCCAGATACAACTTTTAACGGCAGGGATCTGATCACGTTTATCCGCATGTGGGATTGGTATACGGAGTTCGCCGCACCGCTTGGGAAAGTCATCGCGGATCTCACCGGCCCTACGCCCCAGTTGGCAATGGAGGGAGAGGAGTTAGTAATAAGCTTGGATTTGGCGAAGGATGTAACTGCGGTCCATGTCCAACTCACATATCCCAAGGATCGAGTTGAAGTCGATTGGGTTGCACTTGATTCAACATCCTTCGGGACAAGGTTGCTGCGCAGATGGCCTGAGCAGGGAATTATCGAGGCAGATTATGCGTTTCCCCAAGGAGAGGTAGAGAACTTCACTATTTCTGCGTTGGTAAGCATTAACGGGCGTGATCCTGTCACGCTGGAGGTCTACGCCGAAGTGGTAGCAAAGGGTGGCATAAGATTCGGAGGCGCGGAGAGGACCATTGAGGCGAAGCCTGTGCCAAAGCAGTTCGCACTTCACAACAATTACCCCAATCCATTCAATCCTCGGACCACCATTTTATTTGATGTGCCGACCTCGACGAACGCTACTTTGATCGTCTATGACCTTACTGGACGTGAGGTGGTTCGTTTGGTGGATGGGTTAGTCGATGCTGGGTACCATCAGAAAATCTGGGATGGGCTGAGTAGCCGAGGTCGCAAAGTTGCGTCTGGCATCTATATTGCCAGATTGAGCACGCCAAGATACAGCAAATCGGTGAAGATGCTGTTGTTGAAGTAAGGTTTAGCAATCGCTGAGTTTCCAGCGGACCAGATCGGGCTGACTATGACATCACTCCCAGAATTAAATCCGAGCATAAAAAATGGAGCGGAACTATTCCATGTTGATCAAACTCCCCTGCAATTTTCGCTAAAGGAATTTTGGCGCTGGTCTACTTCTGACTTGATGAGTAATGTGACAAGAGGAGTTCTTGCCGAGTTTCTTGTTGCTCGGGCTATCGGCGTTAATCCAGATGAGGTCCGGCATGAGTGGGATGCTTATGACCTAACATCTCCCTCTGGAATTAAAATTGAAGTGAAATCATCGGCATACATTCAATCTTGGTATCAGGAGAATTTCAGCGAAATCACCTTTTCAATTAAGCCGGCACGAGCTTGGGATTCAGAAACGAATAAGCTGTCAGAGAATGCGGCCAGGCATGCTGATGTGTACGTGTTTGCCCTTCTCGCCCATCAAGATCAAGATACGATCGATCCTATGGATGTATCCCAGTGGGAGTTTTACACCGTGCCGACCAGTGACCTCAACACTCGGAAGCGAAGCCAACATAGCATCACGCTGGGACCGCTGAAAGTGTTAGCCGGGGAGACGCTCTCATATCACGATTTAGCGGCTGCGGTAGATTTGGCAGGCGAGCGGAACGAAAAGCCGGATTAATGTATTGCGCCTGTTTCGCTCTATTACTAGAGTCGCGCAACGATGATTGAACCAATTTTCATTGCCCGGTCTGCAGTTGGTATATTCGCCCAATTGATTTGCTTATTACTTTCTGCATAGGAAAACATCGTGGGTAGATTCATGGTAATTGTTATAGGCCCCTGAGAAGCGGCTGGATAGGGAGTAGGCTGCGTGCGTATCGTCAATACGGAGATCACATCCGACAACTAGGGAAATAATGGTCAAATTCATCTACAGCGAGAGTGTGCAGGCCGTTATCGGTTTACTTTTTGCATCAGTCGCGGGGATACTTGCTCTTCTCCAATTAACAAGAATTCCTATGGTGGGTCAGTCGCTCTCGCTAACCTATATTTCTCTTCTGATTATTCCCATTGGATTTGCCTTACTGCTCATGGGAACGTACCCAAAGCGGCTGCTTTCGAGAAGGCAGGTAGATAAAGAAGAAATCCAATCGCTGCTCTCTGAAGCAAAGTCGCGAGGCCTTGCCCCCGACCGTTTAAATGAGCACGAGGCAATGCTGAGGGGAGATAGCGGTGAGCTAGCCGCTACTGAATTGGATGTGCTTTCCTTGAGAAGGGAGCTAGTCGATTGCTATCAAATAGAGGATTTAGTCGCGAAATTAAAATATGAACTCCAATTATTCAAGGAATATGCCGAGGAAGACGATCCAACCGCACTGGATAATTGGGCAAACCTGATTACAAAACTTATCGAAGATCTAGAGAGGAGTGGCAAAACCGACGATGAGTGCCAGGATATTGAGAAGAAGATGAGGGCCAATTTAAAAACGCTTCTGGAAACCGTTGCCTACTATGATAGAGCCTGGGCAGAGGGGGAAGTTATTTTTAGGCGAGTGCTGTATTGGGCCTCGATTACGGCCTTTGTCATGATTACTCTCGGGTCGCTTCCTTTGGTTCACTCGCTCGGTGGCGGAAACTTATCTTATTTCCACTGGAGTGCATTTGGTATCGCCGGATCATTGCTCGCAACTTTGGTCGGTGTCCACGATCCCAGTATTCCTGAGCTTGGTGAAACGAAGGGAAGATATTTACTCCAAAAGGTTCTGCTCGGATTTGTAATGGGGGGGATGTCAGCTATCCTTCTCTATGCCTCCCTTTCAGGTGGCATCCTCGCAGGAAAATTGTTCCCAAGTATCCCCTATCCACAGGATAATATTTATTGGGTCAATACAGGAATGTCGATATTTTGGGCTATTATGGCGGGTGCTATTTCTAGTAGGATTCTTACGGCGTTTATGGGAATTGCTGAGGGCGGAATTGGCAGGGGGGCCGAAGAATGAATTCACATCCCTCTATGAGTGAACTGGTTGGAGATACCAACCTCAGTCATTGGGGAAGCATCAATACACCTATTATGCTGATTGATGAATCTATTGCACTTCGCTTGCTAGCTAGGGCTAGGGATATATCGGATCAGACGGGGGTTTTACTTTTCTATTCCGTGAAGCCATTACAACTGCCTCAGTTCCAAAATCTGGCTAGCGGTTTTGTAGATGGCTTCGCCGCAAGTTCATATTTTGAGGCTCAGTTGATTAGGCAGACTGCAGGCAAGGAGACTTCTGTTCATTTCACCTCACCCGGCATCCGGCCTGAAGAAATTGTGCGTCTTGCTGATTTGTGCGATTACGTTAATTTCAATTCGCTATCCCAACTCCAAAGATTTGGGCGTGCTGTGCAAGGACGTGCGCGGTATGGTCTTCGGGTTAATCCTCAGCTATCATTCCTTGATGACAAACGCTATAACCCCTCGCGACGTGCCTCCAAACTGGGTGTGCCCCTGACTGACCTTATTGCAGTTCTCAGCAATGGGGCGAAAGACACATTAGTGGGAGTAAGCGGTCTACATTTCCATAACAACACTGACTCCACCGATTTCAGCCAGCTCCTTCAAACCGTTGAGCATATTGATTTGCACTTGGGCCGATGGCTAAGCACTCTCGATTGGATTAATCTGGGAGGTGGATACTTGTTTGATGAGGGAGTGAACCTTGCGCCGTTTCAGCAAGCTGTCGAACTACTGAAATCCAAACATGAACTCGAAATATTTATCGAGCCCGGCGCTGCTCTTGTAAGAGATGCCGGTTTTATCGTATCCTCGGTGGTCGATTTATTCATGAGCGATGGCAAGCAAATTGCAGTACTCGATACGACAGTGAATCACATGCCCGAAGTATTCGAGTACCAGTACGAACCCGAAGTTTTAGGGCATACAGACGACGGCGATCATTCTTATATTCTCGCTGGAGCTTCCTGCCTTGCCGGGGATTTATTCGGCGAATACTCATTTGACGAACCATTGAAAATTGGGTCCAGAGTGGTTTTCACTGGTATGGGAGCTTACACCTTGGTCAAGGCTCATATGTTCAACGGCATAAACCTGCCGACCATTTATACCCTCACCAAAGATGGTGAGTTAGTGCTGGAGAAGGAATTCACCTACGAGGATTTCGCATCCCGTAATGGATTGGAGATACATGATCACGCTTGAGAAAGAATTCACGGCGCCAAGAACTAGTAGCGCCGATCTTTTGGCATACTTCAAAGACCAGGTTCAGACGAACGTCGATGAGGGCGATGTCCCCATCCGCTTCGCAGTGACGGCCACTACCGATGATGAATATCACTACGAGGTGGGTCTGCTTACAGGCCAGAAGGATTCCCGTTTTCAATCGGGGCCTTCAATATTCGAGTCAACCAAAAGGCAGATTGAAAACACGAAGCAGTTCAACGTTGTTCTAACCATACCCACAGGGATTGGGGCTGAGCTCGGCGGCCATGATGGTGATGCCGGTTCATTGGCCAAGCTGATAGCTGCCAACTGTGATCAGCTCATTACCCACCCTAATGTAGTGAATGCTTCGGATATCAATGAGCTGCCGGAAAATGGTCTCTATGTCGAAGGGAGCGTCCTCAGCCGGTTCATGCTGGGTTCTATAGGCCTACAGCCGGTTAGATCCAACAGAGTGCTGGTGGTAGTCGATGCACACCCAGATCAGGCCTTTGTGAACGCTGCCATCAATGCGGTGAGTGCAGCCAGAGCATCCTATGGATTGGACTGCCCCCAGGTCGTTCAGATGGACCCACCGATAGAGTTAACGGCGCAATACAGCGAGTCCGGGAGAGCGGTTGGCCGCATCGACGGCTTTAAGGCTCTCACAGATATTCTGGACAAGTATCAGGGCGATTATGATGCTGTCGCCCTCGCTTCGGTGATATATGTGCCGTACAGCTATCACACTGATTATTTCGACCAGAAGGGCGAGATGGTCAATCCCTGGGGCGGTGTTGAGGCGATGCTGACCCATACCATCTCGGAGTTCTATAACATCCCCTCAGCCCATGCCCCCATGTTTGAGAATCAACAGATAGCCAATATGGACCCGGGCGTAGTAGATCCTCGCATGGCTGCTGAGGCGATATCGCTTACCTTTCTTCAGAGCGTCCTCAAGGGCCTTCAAAGAAGTCCCCGAATTGTCACTGACCCGGGTGCCATGAAGCATCATAGCGTCTTATCGGCTGCGGATATCTCCTGCCTGGTCATTCCGGATGGCGTCCTTGGATTACCTACGTTGGCCGCACTTGAACAGGGTATTCCGGTGATTGCCGTCAAAGAGAATAAAAACCTCATGCGGAACGATTTGACCGCACTTCCCTGGGCGCTTGGCCAGTTACACATCGTAGATAATTACTGGGAAGCCATGGGCGTGCTCTCGGCGCTGACGGCCGGGATCAGTCCCGAATCTGTCCGGCGGCCTTTGTCGGATACAAAGGTTATTGGAAAGAAAATGTCTGTTTCCGTCGATCTCGATGAAAATTTAGATGAATTTTCCGGGGATGATTCGACGAGACTAACAGCAAAAGAGGAAAAATCTTCATCGCAATAGATCCTCACCAATATTTTGCCCAAAATTCAGGGGATTTCATCTTCAATTCATAACATTTTCTACCGTTTTGGGTTGAAACTCAGGAAGTCCATTACTCAATTAATAATTATTTTATGCCATTCGCGCCAGTCTTACGAACTCTTTTGGCGATCAGCCCAGGACCACAATATTTATTAGGAGTATCACCAAACTGATATATCTTGCTGTCCCTGCATCTTGTGGTTACCATACGGGTGAGTGGACTAACTCTAAGCGCTGAAAAACAATAAATAACAATGCCCTTCAAAAAAGGCCAATCCGGCAATCCGAATGGTCGCCCGCCCTTAGGTGGAGCGGTTGTCGAGAAGTTCCGGACTAATCCCAAATCTTTGAAGGTGATTAATCAGATCATCTCAGTCGCAGGAACCCTTGGAACTGACAATCAACATGCCGATGCGATGGCATGCGCCAAGATCGTCGCAGATCGAATGTTGCCCAAGCTTCAGACGCAGACAATCAACTTGGAGAGTGAGGGCAGACCAATGGGGCCGGTTATTCTGCCTGCAGTGAGGGAGTTTTCTTGATAATTGGGCAGAGCGTCAATTTGCCTGCCGAAAATGAATCCCATGGCGGGTGACAGCCTCTTCGACCCGTAGCATTTTTGATTCCAATAGGCGATTACACCGTCAGATATTGGACACTTTAGTTGGTTGCCTTTATACCAGATATTTTACTGGGACCCCAGACGAATTCCACGGCGACAAAGAAGATTCATTCGAGTATTGGCTTCAGCGGCGATATCCTTCACAAGAGGATGTGGAGGAAAGAGTTGCTGCTGAAGTTCTCATGCGTCTTAACCTTGCCATAGAGGGCTATGAACAGCGTGATATCGAAGTGGGACGCTGGCCACGATGTATTGATGACATGGCTAATATGTATTTTCAAAGTTCTAAATATGATCTAGCCGAGATACAACCCAAAGATTTCCGGAGACTACCAATATTCCTGAAGGATCCGAATAAAGATGAGCCGGAGATTGATCCAAGTTGGGAAGAAGGAATTAGGCGATACTACTATCTTGATCCAGTTCTAAGTATGAAAAATCACGTGCAACGGGATATCCCCAAAATATTGGAAATTGCAGCTCGCGATCCTTTTCACCCAATTATTCACTTTTTTGAAGATTGGGGCCATCATAGGCTACTTTATTTCGGCAATCCTGAGGTCAAAGAATGGCTTAAGCAACTTTATGAGGCCAAGTTTGATTCCTTGATCGAGAAGATAGGATTTGGTCGGCCAGATCGGCCGACGTCAAAATCCCATAGAAGATGGCAAAATATGCTCAGCCTATCAGGCGATATGGGAAAGAAGGATTTCCGTTACATGATGAAAGCACGTGAAGTCCTCGGCTTAGAGAAACTTGAGACACCCTTCCCTTAGAGATCCCTTTCTCCGTAACCAATAGCCACGTTCTTGGTTACGTAAATTCTTCTTCCCGTCGTCCTCCTTAAACTGGTTTGCAGATTAAGGAGGTCTTCATGAGAACAGTCGAGTCAAATATTGTCGGTCTTACGCGAAAGCAATTAATGAGATCAACGAATTGCCAACCTTACATCCTTAGCTATCTCAGGGAATGTGGGCACCTACCGATATTGCATCAATCAGCAGGGGCCGGGTATCCAATACTTTATCATCCAGACGCAGTTCAGATTATCAAACAGCACCTTGCTAAGTCTCAGGTAAAGACTTCCGGATTAAGCAGGAGTCTCAGAAAGAAGGTCGATTCAGGATCATGAATCCACCATTCGCGATGGTGCCGTCCGAATTGATTACTGACCCCCGGCTTCAACCCAATGATCTTCGCATATATATAGCGTTAGCTCTGCATGCAAATAAGCGGGGGCTCAGCTGGCCGAAAAGATCGACTTTATCTGATCTAACGCGGATTCGCAAAAGCGAGATTTCCAGGAGAACAACGCGTCTAGAAAAACTAGGATATCTAGAAAAGAATGGCGATGGTGGGTACAGCCGGTCGGCCAGATACCTGCTGCTAAAACATCCAATCAATCCCGCGTTCAATCACAATGAGTCTCCAGATTACAGGCCTGATACCCTACCTGAATCTAGACAAAACGGTACAGGATGTCAGCCAACTACCGTACATGATTCAAGGAGGGGCAAAGAACATACCATGGAACAGACCAACAACATATCAAATCAAGAGAAAAAGGCCGCTGTGGCGGCCCAAAAAGAGAATCAAATAAATCAAATTGAAAGATTGGCTGGGAAATATGCTGAATCCCATGAAGAGTTCGATGCTACAGATGCTGGTAATTGGGTAAAAGAGGAAGTTCCCGAGAGCTTGATGGGCGATTTTTTAAAATCTGCAAAAATTGCCATCCGTATGAAGAAACCGGGTTTTATAAAATCCCTTTATGAAGATGGCAGGCGCAACGCAAAGAAACCGAATCAGCAAATCGATGACTGATTTACAGCAAATAGCAATGAAACTGGATCGTCTGGAACGGTTGATCATGGGAAGACCTGATTCACCTTGGCTGACGTCCCGCGAAGCTGCATCCTATCTCCGTTGTTCAATCAGCAAAGTCGAGTCTCTAACGGCCCGTGGATTACTTTCCTATCGCCGCCTGGATCCAACAGCACCTAAATCCCCGCGTCTTTACATTAGTCGCCAGCTTGACGCCTACGTGGTTACAGGGAAGAATCCAACCACGCACCGGCTTACTCCTCTTGAGAAGCAGGAAGTCGAAGAGTTACTACGTTGACCGGATCCTTCAAGACCCAGATGCTCCACAAGGGCGACTTCCTCAGAGAGTGGCAAACCATCGAAGATGGCAGCATCGACCTGGTCATCTGCGATCCACCTTATGGTGAACTCCGGCGAGTGCATGATTGGGACAATAAGCCCGATTTCGCTGTAGTATCCTCGATACTTAATCATCTCCTGAGAAGCCCTACTGGCCAGGTCGCAGTATTCAGCTCGGCAAAAATGCTCACCGAGGTGGAGACTGCCTTTTCAAAGTACTTCGATAGGCGCTTCATTCAAATCTGGCAAAAGCCGAATGCACAGGTCATGCATAAAGATCGCCCCAAGCCAGACGTGGAGTTTGTATCGGTGTTCCACCGGAAAGGCTGCAAAAAGGACCAGCGAGTGTTCAACTGGGAGGACGTTGCTCAACAGGGCAAGCCCTACAGTAGAGCGAATAGGAACCTGCAGCAGACCAACCTTCATGCCAAAAAGCGGGCCATCGATGTGAATGCAACCGGACTCCGCTACCCTTCGAGCATCGTTCATCATCCAAACCGCCCAGCTATGACCTCGGCGGAGAAAGCCTACGGCAAGCACCAGGCTCAAAAAAGCCTCCAGCACATCATTAACCTGATCAGACTATTGAGCAACCCAGGCGACACAGTGCTTGACCCCTTCATGGGCAGCGGAACAGCGATTCTGGCGGCCATCATGACCGGCCGGCGTGCGGTTGGGTGGGATATACTGGAAGAGTTTGTGGCCATGACTGCAAAGCGGATTGAAATGGAAACCGCTCAGGGAGTCCTGATCTGATGCATATAAGCGCGTACGAAGCCGTTTACGGCCCGTCAACGGCAAAACGCCCCTCAACCCATGCTATGGCACCCCAACGAAAGATATGGCCTTGTACGGCCAATATGTGAATTGTAAACGTATGTTCCGTATACGGTTAGAAACATTAGAAAGAGTGGATACGGGCTGCTCCGAATGCTAACATAGGCCCCGGCTATGATGAAACTCTTAACTTACAATAGCACCTTTGGCCGGGAATCTGTGGCACTCGCTGGGAACATCATAGCCGATAACCCGCAGCTTCAGGTAACCGGCCTTTTCTTATTGGAGCGATAATGGCAGGCATGAGAAAATTGAAAGGTAAATGGTATATCCGAATCTATCTGGGCAGGGGCAAGGAGAAGCTCCTACCAACCCGCACTGGCGACAGGAAACTAGCAGAGGCCTACAAGCGCAAGATTGAAGAGAAGGAGTTCATGGTCCGGGCAAAGCTCGCCGCTGTTTTAGAGTATGACGGCGAGATGCTATCGGAGGCCATTAGTCACTTCTTGAGCGATGTCAGGCTTCGATTAAGGCCGGGCACCCATAAATCGTACCGGCAGGCGCTGGCTGATATGCAAGAGAGCGTGGGGGAGATCGATGTTAGGCAGATTCGGCCGACGCATCTCTCCTCGCTCGGTCAATACCTGGCGGCACGACTGGGCCCCACCACGGTTAATATTCGCCTGCGTGCTGTCAGGGCTTTCCTCAACTGGCTTGTCAGTACCGATCGCATTCCAAAGTTTCCCGGTAAGCTGCCCTTTCTAAGGTTAGACGATCCCCTGCCACGCTTCTTTTCTCCTCGTGAATTGGAGGCCATCCTGGAGCAGACCAGTGATCCCAAGATGCAGGCTACTTTCAGACTCCTGGCCGAGACGGGTTTGCGCCGGAGTGAGCTGTTCCAGTGCACTCTGGAAGAATCATTCCTCCATCTCCACCATACCAAGGGCCGACGCGATAGGCTGGTCCCGCTCAGGCCAGAATTGATTCCCCTGTTTCTCGAGGCAACCGACCGGCCCTATCAGCCTGACAGCATCAGCAAGGCCTTCCGGGCTGCCATGCGGGCTGCAGCCATCGAGCCGAGGGGTCGGACACTTCACTCGCTCAGGCATACCTATGCCCTGCGTGAATATTACCGCACCGGAGACATCTACTTTGTGAAGCAGCAGCTGGGCCATTCCAATGTGACCGTCACCGAAAAATACCTTAGATTCCCTCAGGAGTACTTGCAACAGGTCTTTGGAGACACGGTCGAGCGCCAGTCTGCGGCGGAGGTCTTATCACGGCAAATGCTCTCCTCGGCTACCCCCTCGTTTAACGCCTGATTTAGAGGCCCAAAACAACCCATATCCAGCATCCAGCTGACTGCGGGCATTTGCTCTCCTCGTTAACCCCCTCAATTAACGCCTGATTTAGAGGCCCAAAACAACCCATATCCAGCATCCAGCTGACTGCGGGCATTTGCTCTCCTCGTTAACCCCCTCAATTACCGCCTGATTTAAGGGTCCGTATCCGCCCCGTATCCGGCCGGTGGCCGTTGCTCTGGTCGAGAGGTAGTATTCTTATGGTCCCCCGGCCCGGAAGTGTCAAGCTGGCGTGACATCTGTCACTTGCCGTATCACCGGATGTGCAGTAGATTCTGGCAAATACAAAAATATTCTGTTATCCCGATTGCGGCCTGGCAGCATTAATCAATCCCCGAGGAGGTGGGATGGCCATTAGGCGGACAATCCATATTTTGGCTCTGCTGGTATCCAGCTTGTTAGCCTCCGATGGCTCTATGGCCGTACTGGACCTGGACGCCCGCGGTGTCTCAGCGGTAGAAGCGGCATCCCTTACGGATCGCCTCCGCTCCGAGCTCGTCAAGACCGACCGGGTGACCATCGTTGAGCGCGCCGCCATGGAGCAGATTTTGCGGGAGGAGGACTTCCAGCTCGCCGGTTGCACGTCCGATGAGTGCGCCGTGGAAGTGGGTCAACTGCTGGGCGTGACCCAAATGCTGGCCGGCTCCATCGGCAAGGTTGGCTCCACCTATTCTATCGACTTGCGCCTGGTCGATGTTGCCACTGGCGAAATTGTCAAGTCGGTGACCCACGACTATCGCGGCGCCAACATTATGATCCAACAAATTAGACTGGCATCATTCCTCGCTGAGCTAAAGTATCGCAGGACATTTAGGATAGCGGCAGTTTACGGTGTGGTCGCGACCAGAACCGACAGGAGCCGCCCATGAAGAGCATCCATGTCATGATTGCGGCCCTGGTACTGATCTGGGCCTGCGAGGACCCCGACGAGGACCCCGATGATCAAATCTTAGAGCCCGAAACCCTCTGGACCCGCACCTACGGGGGGAGCGGTTTGGATGTGGGCTACTCCGTCCAGCAGACCGATGACGGCGGGTTCGTGGTGGCGGGCACTACTGACTCTTTTGGCGCGGGCGGGAGCGATGTCTGGCTGATTCGGCTGGGGCCGGAATAGCCACCAGAAATTGAGATAGGAGCGGGCCCGCTTTACCGCCTTCCGACCACCTCCTCCGGCAAGGCTGAAGTGATGCTAAGGGGACAAATCAGTCCCCCGCTGCGAGCGTGGCAGGCCTGAAGGCGATGGGGAGTCCACCGAAAGCGACGGGGCTAGGGCCCAGGCCGTCAACGATGGCGGGGCATGCCGCCGCCGGGTAACCTGGGTGCCAGCTTGTTGGTGAAACTAAGCTACACCCAGTCCATCAAGATGGTGCTGCTGAAGTAGGCAAGCCCGCCTTTCAGGCCTAAATTACCCCTCAACCGGATATGGGGCGGATACGCTGCCTAGATTCCCGTCGATGGAGTGATGGATCGATCGTCCAGTGCGTGCCAAGCCAGGGCAAGATTTTCAACGAAAAATTCGGAGCGCAAAAGCAAAGGCGGGGAGGAAAGGGCTGTTAGAGTTGACTGACTCGCATTGTTGGGCGTTCTGTAGACCTTGCCCGCGTCATAGCTATCGAGTCACATTTTCATAACGGGTGTATCCTTCAAATAACCGCCCCATTATAGATGCCCATACAGCGACTGATTGCCATCTGAGAGCCCCTCCGTATCCTGTATGTATCCGGCTGGGAGCCGTTGCTCTCGTCAGTATCCGGTATTCATATCATCCACAGGATGCCCAGGTGATAATGAACTGTTTTCTGTATCACTTGCGCCTCTATCCCCAATATGTTAGATTGCCCGGAGTCTTTATTTTGTAAACAACATTTTAATGACTTATTACGCTGGACCATCTCTCGAGGGGGATAGATGGCTGTCAGATCTGCTTTATCTGTTAGGCTGCTGGTAGCGACATACTTAATCGCTGTTGCGCCTGCTCATGCCGCTGAACCTCCGAGCCAGCCGCCACCAACACAACAGGGTACTGTCAAATCCCTCGCCGTCCTCGACTTCGACGCCTTTGGCATATCGGCACAGGAATCGCAGGTCCTGGCCAGCCGACTGCGCACCTACCTTGTACAGTCGGGTACCTTTCGTCTCATCGAGCGGGGCCAGATGATGGCCATACTAAACGAGCAGGACTTTCAACTCTCCGGCTGTACGTCTGACGAATGTGCCGTTGAGGTAGGACAGCTACTGGGCGCTGAGTTGATGCTAGCAGGAACGATTGGCAAGATCGGCCAAACTTACACGATTGACGTCCGCATCATCGATATTGAGACCGGCAGCATATCCAGCACAGCCAGTTACGATGTGCGGGGCACCATCGACCAGGTGCTGACCGAAGGCATGTCCGCGGTTGCGCGGATGATAGCCGGAGGAACCGTAGCGGCGGTGCAACCACCCGCTCCTGCCCCTGAACCGCAGCCAACCACCGGGCTGGTAGATATCGTCACTTCGCCAAAAGGCGCCGCGCTCACCCTGGATGGAGCAGAGCAAGGGGTCACGCCCCGCACCAGGCTGGAGGTTACCGGCGACGCTGCCCATGCCTTAAGCCTAAGGTTGCAGGGACATCATCCAGTCGATACATCTTTCACGGTCGCCATCGGTAAGCGGCTGCGATTTAAAGTGCTGATGAGGCCCATTACCAACTGGCTGACGCTCGACGGACCGCAGGCCGCCTCCGTAAAGATAGACGGCAGATCGGTAGGCAAACTGCCGCTGGAGCGGCTGGCACTACCAGTGGGCGAGCATACCTTCTCTGCCGCGAAGCCGGAATATTTCCGTTACCAGGGCCGATTCTCCATATCCGAAGCGGCTGGCACCGATCTCTCCTTTCAACTCCAAAAAAAGCCCAAGGCGCCGGCTTTCGCCATGTCCCTGGTTTTGCCGGGCGGGGGGCAATCCTATCTGGGGCAGAAGCGGGGTCTGCTCTATCTTGCGGCTGCGGCGGGACTGGGCTATCTGGGCTATGCATCCCATACTGCCGTGACGACCCATCAGAACGATTACAATACCAGGTTGGCCGATTACAATCAGGAAACTGACCTCACAAAGATGGCTGGCAAGCGTACGCTACTCGAGGAAAGCTTCGATGCTATGCATGCCGCGTCGGACCAGCGTGATATGATGCTGGGGGCGCTGGGAGCGGTGTGGGCCATCAATATCATTGATGTGGCCTTCTGACCCGTGAAGCATCGCTTAACTGAAACGCTACCCAAACCTGTGGTATGGGCGCTTATCGGCATATTCGCAGGCAGCTGCGGGGGTGACCTCCCCACCGAGCCCGAATACAATAACCCTCTCGATCCCGACAGTCCCAGAGGCACTTACATCGCCCCGGAAACGAGCATCCTCTCCGGCCCGGCTGAAGGCGAAGTGGTCGACAACCACAGCGTCACTTTCACCTGGAGCGGCAACGAGCGGGTCACCGAGTTCAGTTACCGCCTATCATCGGGTGAATGGTCCCCATGGAGCGCCGCCATCACGGTTAACATTGGCCCCCTGGATGAGGGCGCTTATATTTTCGAAGTGAAAGGGCGCTACGCCACCGGTGATGAAGACGACACCCCGGAAAGCCGCAGCTTTACCATAGACGACATCCAGGGCCCGGCCCTGTGGCTATCTCCCCGCCGGATTGAGGTCGCGACAGGTAACGAGTTTACCCTGAGCCTGATGGCTGAGGAGGTCACCGATCTGAAAGCGTTGCTGGCGGTCATCGAATTTGATCCCGCAGCAGTAGAGCTGGCGAACTGGCAGCTCTTTGACCAGGCCGGCCAGTTCCTCACCCAGCACAACGCCAGCGTTATCGCCCTCGTCGATTCTGCCCTGACCAGCGGTTCTATTGGCTTCAACCTGGCGCTTGTCGGAGGCGAACAACTGGGAGTGGACGGATCGGGGATCATCCTGAACCTGTTGCTCAGGAAAACCGCCGCCGGCAATACCCAGATCACTTTGGGCGCCGGTAGCCGCATGATCGACTCCGACCTCGCTGAGATCACCCTCACCGAGCTGGCCCCGGCCGAGGTGGTGGCACCGTGATTCCCAGTGCTATGCTGAGGCTCTCGAAGCATGCGAGGGCGGCGCCAATGCGCCAACCGTGGCTCTCCATTTTCCTCATTGCGAGACCCGTCGCCCTTCGACAGGCTCAAGGTGACAGTATCCACGATACCAGCAACAAAGTTTTCAACTGAGGAGATTCCCATGAAGTTCAAACTATTCACTCTTGCAGCCCTGCTTCTAGCTGCCGCCCCGGCCTCCGCCAAAATCTGGCGCGTCGACAACAACGCCGGCAACGAAGCCGATTACACCACCCTTCAAATGGCCCACGACAGCAGTGCTGCCGGGGATACCCTCTACATAGCAGGTTCCGGGACCAGCTATGGCTCTCTAACAATGACGAAGCAGCTGATTATCTTTGGCCCAGGGTATTTCCTAGGTGAAAACCTGCTCGCCCAGGCCACTTTCACCAGTGCCTTTACCGGAGGAATTACAATTAATGCCGGTTCAGAGGGATCTTTGTTAGAGGGAATTCAAGTTATAAACGTGATCACTATCAACGCTAACAATATCACCGTTAAGAGGTGTTTGGTAAAAACGACCGCCGGCGTTGCGCTCATTCGGATCGGGTCTGGAGTTTCTAATATAGTAATCACACAATGTTACGTTCAGAATAGCAGTGGAGCTTGCTGTCTTAATCGAGGAATTGAGCTGCTCGGAAACAACAGCAACGTGATCATTACCAACTCCTATATGCAAGGTAATGGGGTAGGTCATTACTCTATCTTAGGCACCACTACCTCCGTTCTCCAATTACGGCAAAATGTTCTGGGAGGCAATATCTTGTTATACAATTCGGATATTCGGAATAATATATTGGAGGATGGGACCTTCTCCGGCACTGGCAATACAATCCTTAACAATATAGGCAACTCCACCCAATTCGGTACCTCCAACGGCAACCAGGAAAATGTCGACATGGCCACTGTCTTCGACAGCACCGGCACCACCGACGGCCAGTGGCAGCTGATAACCGGCTCCCCTGCCATTGGCGCGGCGGATGATGGCGGCGATATTGGCATGTACGGCGGCGCTGAGCCGTATGTACTCTCCGGTGTGCCGCACCTGCCGTCCATCTCCTTTCTGAAAGTCCCCACCACCGGCTCCAAGGCGTTGGGGCTGCCGGTACAGATTAAGGTGAAGGGGAATAACTGAGTGGAACGAACTCACCCCCGTCACTGCGTGACGCCCCCTCTCTTTGGAATAGAGGGGGAGGCGGTCGTGCCATGACAATGAATGCCCACCTGTCATTGCGAGGGAGCCCCGACAGTTCGGGACGACCGTGGCAATCTCAACGGTTGCCGGGTTGGCGGTCACGTCCGAACCTGCAAGAATACATGAGATCGCCACGTCCCGCAAAGGCGAGACTCGCGATGACAAATAATGTTTACATCCTGATGGGCCTGAACCGATGATCAGGTTGCGAATAGTGCGCGTAGCAATCTTCCTGCTGGCGCTGGTCCAATGGTCCAGTGCCCAGACCCAGGATGTGGTGCAGCTTGAGTACTACTTCGACAGCGATCCCGGTTTCGGCAACGGCATCCAGGTGACGATCACTTCCGACACGTTGGTTGAACTGAGTTTCACCGCCGACCTGTCGAGCCTTTCCGGCGGCGTCCATAACCTGTTTGTGCGGGCGAAGAACGATAGCGGTCTATGGAGCCTGGACTACCAGCGCACGTTTGTTATGGGTGTGCTGGCCAGCGAGCCTAAGCCGGACATTACCCGTATCGAATACTACTTCGACACCGATCCCGGTTACGGACTGGGCACATCCCTGACCCTTATCGCTGACTCCCTCATTGACAATACCTATGCCATCGACCTGACCAACGTATCCGGTGGGTTTCATGTGCTCTACATCCGGGCCATGAACGAGTTCGGCATGTGGAGCCTCACCAACACCGTGCCCTTTATCGCCGAGGCTACTGGCTTGGGTCTGGCCGCCACCATTACCTCCATCAACTACACCTTCAGCCAGGCCGGGGTCACCAAGGCGACCGGGTCCTACACCGCCTTCACGGCCGACAGCCTGGTGGACCTGGCCTTTGATGCCGATCTGTCGGCTCTCATCATCGGGGAGGCCTACGACTACTCTATCTCGGCCATCGATGAGTATGGTAACCGGACCTTGCAGGAGACCCGGACCATTACCGTGGTGGAGCGCTGGCCGCACAGTCCGTCGCCGGGGCTTAATGCCCTGGCCGTCGATCCCGCCACGGACATTACGGTGGTCTTCACCGAAAACATCAGTGGCTCCACCTTAAACGATAACACGATAAAAGTGGTCGGTTCGCTATCCGGGCTGCATCTCGCCGGCATCAGTTACGACGGCCCCAGCAAGACGGCCACCATCGATCCGACCGTCGATTTTGCCATTGGGGAAAAAGTGACGGTGACCCTTACCAACGGCGTGCAGTCACTGCTGGGCGATCCCCTTCCCGAGCCGTACAGCTGGAGCTTCACGACCGCTGTTTCCAGCGGGTCAGGGGTGTTCGGGATTTCCAATAGCCCAGCAGCGGGAAGTCAACCGTTCGGCGCCATACCGGGTGATTTTAACGGTGATGGAATGCTTGATATAGCCGTGGCCAACAACGCTTCCGATAACGTTTCCATCTTCCTCAATGATGGCAGCGGACAATTTATCCTGGACACCACCATCGCAGTCGGTGACGGACCCGAGGGCTTGGCGGCGGGAGACTGGGACGGTGATGGGGACATCGATCTGGCGGTTGCTATCAGAAATGTCGACAGTATCGTCCTGTTGATGAACGATGGCGGCGGTGGCTTCACCGTAGGTTCGCCCGTTAATGTAGGCGACCGCCCCCGGGCCATAGGCGTGGGAGATTGGGATGGCGACGGCGATCTTGATCTGGCGACAGTGAACGAGATTTCAGACAATCTGACCATACTGCTGAATGATGGCAGTGGGCTGTTCACGGTTGGCAGCTCTCCAGCGGCAGGAGATTTCCCCAATGAAATTGCCGTGGGTGACTGGGATAGCGATGGCGACCTCGACCTGGCCACGGCCAACTTTAATTCCGACAACGTATCCATTTTGTCCAACGATGGCAGCGGAAGTTTTGCGCTGCTGGGGACCGTTCCGGCAGGCAACGGCACTTCTGCCATCATCGCCGGTGATTGGGATGGCGATGGTGATGTTGATCTTGCAACCGGGAATCAGCTCGAGGACACCGCCACGCCTCTATTCAATGACGGGAACGGCGTATTTACCCAAGGCACAGCCTTGGCTGCCGGCGATGCTCCCCAGGGAATCACCGCGGGAGATTGGGACGGCGACGGAGATCTCGATTGGGCGGTGGCGGCTGAAACCGCGGACATCGTATCTATATTCACCAATGATGGGCTGGGGAATCTAACCTTGCTCAGGACGCAACCTGTAGGCGACCGGCCCATATCGGTGCAAGCGGGCGATTGGGATGGGGACGGCGACCTGGACCTGGTCACGGCCAACATTAATTCTGGTAACATCACCATACTGACCAATAAGGCCAGGGTCGACATCCTCGCCACCACCGACTCGCTTGCGTTCGGCATCCTCGAATCATTGACGGAAACGGACCTGACCCTCACCATCCGCAATGAAGGGGGCCTCAACCCGCTGGTTATCTCCGGCATCAGCGCCTCCCATCCTGACTTTACCATCAGCCCCAGCACTGCCTCCATCAACGCTCTGGAGAGCCTCGACTTCACCGTCACGTTTGCCCCCAACGCGGTGCGTCTCTACACCGAGAGTCTTACCATTTTTTCCAACGATCCCGATGAGCCCACGGTAACGATCCAGCTTTCCGGAACCGGCGCCCCGGCTGTGGTTGCATCCAGCCCGTCTGCGAATAGCCTTAGCGGCAGCAATACCGGCAACATCACGGCCACATTTAACGCCGGCATGACCCCGGCGACCCTCAACGATTCCACTTTCCTGGTATTCGGGGAGGTATCGGGTCAGCACTTCGGCGCCATTACCTACGATGCCGGGTCGAAAACAGCCACGCTGGACCCCGCCCGGGATTTCGTGTTTGGGGAGCGGGTCTCTGTCGTCCTCACCGACTCCATCCAATCTCTGGCAGATGGCATTGATCTGGTGGGTGGGCACAGTTGGCAATTCAGCGTGGCGCCCCTCTTCGGCAGCGGCTTTTTCATCGCCGATGGATCGCCTCTCAGCACAGGCAGCGCCCCCTTTGCCACTGTCGCCGGTGACTTTAACATGGACGGCTTCAGTGATCTGGCCGCCGCCAACTCCAGTGTTGGAACGGTCTCCATTTTCCTGAATGACCAGGTCGGCGGCTATGGGGCCCCCCTCAATATCACAGTGGGCGCCAATCCCCAGGGGCTGGCAGTGGGTGACGTGAACGCCGATGGCAAACCGGACCTCATCGTAGCCAATAACGGCAGCGCCAATGTATCGGTACTGATGGGCCAGGGCGACGGCACTTTCGCCGCGGCTGTTAACTACACCACCGGGGCAGGGCCACGGGCCATCAGCGTGGGCGACCTAGACCACGACGGTTACCCCGATATCGTTACCGGCAACATCACCGATGACGACATCTCCATCCTGTTTAACCTGGGCGACGGCACCTTTGGAGAGGCCACCTCCATCGCCATAGGCGGTGATCCCAGCGGTGTGATTATTGCCGACCTGGATAATGACGGCGACATGGACCTGGCGGTAAGTGACAAGAATGCCAGTGAAGTAACAGTCTTGCTGAATAGAACTGAATCTAGCAGCATTATCATAAGCAGCGACTTTAACGATGGATTCCCATCGTTTGATTTTACTCTATTTGGCGATGCTACGTATAATTCTGGAGAGGGCAGGGTCTATTTAACAACAGCAAGTGGCGGAACTGGTGGTTTGTTCTATAATGAGATTATTCAAGCTGATTTTATAAATATCAGATTCGATTTCGAGATTGGTGGAGGTTCTGGGGCTGATGGAATGACCTTGGCCATATTTGATTCACCCGTAATAAGCGGTGGTGGCTCGGCGAAGGGATTTTTTAGTGCGCCCACAAGTGGCTGGGGTGTTGTGTTTGATACTTTTGGAGGGAATAGAATCAGTCTCGCAAATCCCGACGGAACAGTATATGCGACGAATGCAAGTGTTCCAACATTACATAATGGGGGAATATTTTCATTTGAAATAATTTTCAATTCAGGTCACACCGAAATTTATCTGGAAAATACTTCACAGAGTTATCCGAAGACAAAAATTATTGATTACACGTTTGCAGGTATATTTGAAGTTAATTCATATGTTGGCTTTACTGCCGCAACTGGTGGAATAACTGACAATCATATAGTTGATAATCTAGTGATTTCAAGAGGAACTACAGCGAATGTAGTTGAAGGATTTTTCTTAGACAGCACCTATACCACCGGGTCCGCCCCCAACGCCCTGGTGGCTTTCGACTTCGACGGCGATGGCGATGTTGATCTGGCGACGGCCAACGGCACGGATGACAACGTGTCCGTGCTGCTGAATGACGGCACCGGCGTCTTCGGGGCTGCGGCGAGCATCGGTGTGGGAACCCAGCCCATAGCGCTCGCTGCCGGCGACTTTGACGCCGATGGTGACATGGACCTGGCGGCCCTCAACTTCGATTCCAACGACCTGCATCTGCTGACCAATGATGGCAGCGGAGGGTTTGCGCCAGCGGACACGGTGGCAGTGGGCAACGGTCCCCGAAACCTGACGGCCCTGGACATCAGCGGCGAGCTGGGCATCATGGACCTGGTGGTGGCCAACCTGGTAGATGCCAACATAGCCGTCCTGCGCAACCAGATACCGGGCAACCTGGTGGCCCGGGTGGTGCTGGGATCGATCGGCGAGCAGTCCGGCGATGTGGTGTTCAGCTACAATCTGTTTGAGGCCAACGGGGACTCCATCGGCATTTTCGCGGAGTACAGTCCGGCTCCGGACTCGGCCTGGCAACCGGCCACCGTGACAGGTGACACATCCCGCCTGGGGCGTGTCGATTACAGGGGGTCGTTCACCTGGCTTTCGGATAACGATCTGCCGCTGGTGAGCCTCGATAGCGCCCGGTTCAGGATCAACGCCTATACCGATACGGTCTCGCTAACCGACTCCACAAACACTTTTGCGCTGGATAATGACCACCGGCAAAGCGTGGCGGTGGCCTTGCTTGAAACGCTAGTGGAGTACACCGGCAGCGTTGCAATGGAGTATGTCATAACGGATTCCAGCTATGACGCGATTTCGATAGCCGGATTCTACCAGCTGGCGGATAGTGCGTGGCTGCCGGCGACCCTTTCAGGAGCCACGACCGGACTAGACTCGTCCGCGTATGCCGACACCCTGGTCTGGCTCTCCGCTACCGACTTGCCAGGCGTGGATGACAGCGTCAGGCTGAAGCTCGTGCCCTCCGATGGGTGGGCATACGGCAGCGCCGACTCAACGGCCCTGTTTCACCTGGACAACAATGCGCCACCCACCGTGGCTCTGGCTGCCGTCATCGGAGAGCAATCCGGCGATGTGGCGGCCGGCTATAGCTTATCTGATACCGAGACCGACACCCTGTCTATAGCACTGTTCTATTCTATAGATTCAAGCGTCACATGGTCTGGCGCCACCGTGACCGGGGCTACGACCGGTATCACCACTTATGACAGCACAGTTATCTGGAACAGCGCCATTGATCTGCCGGATCTTGATCTGGCCGCCGTCTCACTCTCCATAACGCCTGCGGACAATGACGCCGGAACCCCGGATACCAGCCTCTATTTTCAGTTGGATAATAACGCTCCGCCAACGGTAATCCTGGACGCAATAGCTGGTGAGCAGATGGGGGAAATACTGATCCGGTACACTTTATCCGACACCGAGATTGACAGCCTGTCATTGGTCGCCGAGTTGCAGGTTGTGGGCACGGCCACCTGGCAACCGGCCACTGTTACAGGTATCCTGGCTGGGATTGTCGCCTATCGGGATTCGCTGGTATGGGCCTCCGACAGTGACCTGGTGGAATTTGTCGGGGACGTTTATCTTCGCATCACGCCCGCCGACGCAGACATTGGACAGGCGGACTCAGTGACAATCAACATCGATCAAATTGGCGCGCCACGGATGGTGACTCTGACTTTACCCACAGGCGAATTATCGGGCCAGATAGAACTGAGCTTCACGATCGCGGATGATGAGCAGGACAGCATCGATCTGCAGCTGGAATTCTCATTGGACAGCGGCAGTAACTGGACTATCGGCACTCTTACCGGTGCCACCGGCTTGGATACCAGCCGATACACCGGCATGGCGGTATGGCAATCCGATGACGACCTTCCGGGGATCGATAACGAAGCCATGATGCTTCGCGTGACACCATGGGACGGCCATTGGGGACCGCCGCTGGTGACGGGTTCGTTCCACTTGGACAACAATCTGCCCCCTGCGGTGAGTACGACGCTCGCTTATGGTGAATACGCCGATGTATTGCGCGTCCCCTACTTGATCGTGGACCCGGAGAGCGATGTAGTCAACTTGCAGCTGCAGTACTCGGTTGACAATAGGGCTACCTGGAATCGTGCTTCGCTGGTGAGCTGGGACACGACCGTTGCCCAGGTCAATTATGACGGAGCGCTGAATTGGGCTACCACTGCCGACTTCCCGTTGACAGACCGGGACAGCATCTGGCTTCTGCTGGCGGTTTCCGATCTCGATCCCGGAACCGGGGATACGATCCTGGTGCATATAGACAATGAGACGGGCCCCAAGGTGATTGCGGTTTATCCCCTTAGCCAGAGCCTGGCCCTGTGGCAGGATACCATGTGGGTGACGCTAAGCAGCGCTAGCCGTCTGGAACCATCACCGGCGATCGCATTAAGCGGTAGCAGGTTCATTCCCTCAATCACTCCATTCATGCTGAACGATTCTCTACTTGCGATCGTGTCATCCGCGCCACTGAGTTCGGCCGATACTTTGACTGTATCGCTCAGCGCAGGTGCAATCACCGATTTGAACGGCATCCCGCTCGATGGCAACGGCAATGGTGATCCGGATGGTTCACCTGCCGATGACTACAGTTGGGAGTTCTATACAACGATCCTTGGTGACTATAATTTGGATGGCACTGTGGGCTTTGCCGACCTGGTCATCTTCCGGGAGGCATGGCTGTCATCACCGCGGGACCTTCAGTTTGAATTGGCTCCCGTGGCCGAAACCATCCCACACCTTAGGATCGTGCCGGACCAAAAACTGGACATCGAAGACCTGGCGGTTCTGGCGCGCATGTGGGATTGGTCGCTCAATCCCAGCCTGATGTTGCTGGCAGACGGACTACAGAAACAGCATACTGAGAATAGCGAGGTACAGCTCGCGCCGCGATATGACGATAACCACTGGGCTCCGGTGGATCTGCGCCAGTTTTCCCTGGAAATTGCGCTGGAGCGGGGTATCACTCCTGCAGGTCTGGAATTAAAGCTGGCGCTGGACCCGGAAGTGTTCGAGTACACCGGATTCAGTCCGCTTGGCGAATTGGCCGATCATCCGAGTGATTGGATCATTTTGGACAGATATGATGAAGAGACAGGATTGCTGCTTCTGAATCTGGTCAAACTGTCAGGCGCGGAGCCGGAGGATCACTCAGAATTTCTCGTCGGAGAGCTACAGCTGAAAGTGCTGCGTGAAACCGATGTTGATGTAATCTTTGAATATACTATCAGCCACGTAGAGGCGCCGCTGGACCTGGTAGCCAGCCTCATTGAGGCTCGGATTTCGACGGTTCCGCCAGTGCCGGCCGTGTACGCATTGCACCACAACTTCCCCAATCCATTCAATCCGCGAACCACGATCCGCTACGAGGTACCCGAAATTACCGATACCTACCTGGTCATTTTCAACCTGCTCGGCCAGCAGGTTCTATCGAGGAAGCAGATCGGGATAGCGCCTGGATATTACGATTTCATCTGGGCAGGACGAGATGAACAAGGCCGCTCTGTCGCCTCAGGTGTCTACTTTGCTCGATTTATGACGCCAAACTATTCAAAGACGATTAAGATGGTACTGCTGAAATAGGGAAGAGGCACCGTAAAAGTCGTTTTCCCGGATACGGAGCGGATACGGATATTGATTTGTCGACGGGCATCCCGAAACCTTAAAATCCCCCGATCGCATAGATCGTACGAGTTCGAGTCTCGTCCCCGGTACAAGCATTTCTCGACGGGATAGGCAACATACTACGCATGCAACGCAGGTACCCGCAATTTACAGGCAATCCCGAACTCCTCCAAAGAACCCCAAAGATTCACATCTGTAGCCGGATACGGACCGGATACGGGGAATCCTGCCTCGGACCATAAAGTTAAGGCCAATCATAATATCAATAGACCAGTAGCAGTATGTCCCGAAGAGTCGTCGGGCTCATAACCCGAAGGTCGCAAGTTCGAATCTTGCCCCCGCTACAACCCTTAAGACCCCTTATCTCGACGAGAGATTAGGGGTTTTTTGTTTGTAGGAAAGTGTATTCGAAAGCAGATAAATGCCGCTTTGTGTGTCCACTTTGGTCACAATATGGGCACACTGGGTCATTATGCGTGTGCCTTATTCGTTGGAATGGAAATGCGATTAACAAATCGCGCAGCCAAATCGAAATTGGGATGCGTGTAGATTTTCGTGGTTTCGCTGGCCGCATGAGCGAGCAGCACTTGCCTATCCTCAATCGACATTCCCAAATCCCGTAGCCTGTTATTGAAGGTCACCCGAAATGAATGCAAGGTCGCCTTAGGGCGACCGGCAGCCTTCAGCAGCGCCTGCAGATGCAGTCTGGGCTGGGTGAGTTTATCATTCCTTCGCCGGTCGTCAGATTGATAAAGATCATGGAAAAGTGGAATGTCTCCCGCCACTTTACTGGAAACCAGACTGAGTAGTACGTCAGAAAGAGGAAACTCATGGATCCGCCTCGACTTGCGTACAAGGCTCACCAGAGACCGTTGCTCGTGATCAATGTTGCCATGGGTCAACATGGCTACATCACCTGCCCGCAATCCTGTATGGAGCAGGAAAGCGTAGTACAATTGCCACGGTCCAGCACCACCCCAAATGATCGCAAGATCAACATCATCCAACGGACGATGTCGCAGCTTCGTAGTCATCTTAGGAAGTGTGGCGTTCTTTGAGGGATTGCGATCAAGGACTTCCTCTTTCACAGCCTGATCCAACATCAACGAGATCTCGATCAGATGATTGCGCTTCGTTTTGGGAGCGCGATTCATCGAGTCAAGATATGCATCAACGTGCTGGACCTTGATGTCTTCAAGGTAAGTGATGCTGGTCTTCTTTAGGTACTGCGAAAAACGGTTGAGGATACTGCTCGCAGTCGTCCAGGTCGCTTCTGATTTACGCGAGCTTAAGAACCCAACATAGTAGAGGATGTAACCCTTGATATCAGTCGGCGATAGCCCGGGCAGAATTAGAAAACTGAAATCACCCAACATTAGGTTGAGATCCCACTGAGTACGCACCTTCTCAGCGAGATGTTTTTGTGACATTCGTGTAGATTTGCGTAACCGCCTGCCTTTAATATCGGAACTCCACCACCAGTACGGTGAGGCGCTCCTTCTATAAAGGCTGGACATGGTTTTATGCCTCCCTTTTGTTTTTATACTTGGCTGTGGGTTCATGCTCATTTCGGCGGCATCGAGTAGAGGCTCGCTGAGATCGAACAAGGTTTGAGTTGTTCCCAACATGACTGGAATGCACAGAATGGTGCTGCGATCCAGCAGTGGATTCCACGATCACCTTGCCCATGGCGACTCAACTTCAGTCGATTTGAGGTATCGGGAGATCTCGGATCGCTTGATCCTGAAAATTCTACCGATGCGAGACGCGCGCAGTTCGCCCATCGATATCAGGTCGAGCACGGTTCTGTAGTTCACCCTGAGGAGCGCGGCTGCCTCCTGAGGTGTGAGTAATTGGTGCTCCTTGGGTGCTGGTTCAGCGGGGCGTATTCCCGCCAGCTCAGCCCAAACAGGGTGAATGCCGCTTGAGAACTTCATGCTTCCTTGGTTTCCTCATCATCGTCTTCCATTATCCCATCAAATATATCGGCGGCAACCAGGCCATCAAAATGCGCATACAGATCGACCGTCAGCTTTTCACTGGCGTGATCGAGCATTTTTGATAGAGTTAATGATTGCCCCGGATTATTTTTTAGAAACTCAATGGCCACGCTGTGCCGGATGAGATGTGGAGATAAGGGTTTGCCCACAATTCTCAAGGAGTGTCGCCGCAAAAAATTGAGCGTGCTGTCTCCGCTAATATGGCCCAATGTGGGGGCGGGAAAAAGGTAATCAGTCTCATAGCCTTCACATAAAAACGGCCGATGATCCTCGAGGAACTCTTCTAACAAGGGCACTAACGATGGAGGAAATGAACTCTTGTATTCCCTGCCGCCTTTCATTTCGCCTGCCCCGAACCTGATGAGATAATGGCCGTCGTCCGTTTTAATCAGATTTTTTTCGATCATCATCTCACAAACATTGCTGCGCCTGAGAAGTCGATGGATGAATAATCGTGTCATCAGTTCGAACATTTTGAGTCGGGCTTGGCGGCGCTTGTTTGGAATTCTTCCGAAATTAATTGCCTTCTCAAGTTCCCTGATGCCTTGATCACGGATGCCGTCAGCCACAGCTTTTAATTCCTTCATTGTGAGTGCCATGTCCTTTTTATCACGGACCGGCGCCCCGCTAACGTCTATTTTTAACTGCTGTAACCACGCAACTGCTTCAGGTTTTTCAAAATACCCATTAGCCATGCCAAGTAATCGCCCAGCAATGGTTTCAAGGGTCTGCGTAATTCTGCCTAGGCGATCCTTGACCATCCAGTCGTAATATGCATAAATGAAGACTTTGTCAAAGAGGAGATCCATGGACAGGCTATCAATGGGCATCCCCTGAATTCTGTGCGCGAAACCGAATAATTGTTCCATGAGGGACAGATTCTTATTAGCGCTGTTTTGATTTTGCCGATGCCGATGATGCCTGCTATCAACGAATAGATCCGTGCAATATTTTCTATACTCAGCATATATCGCCTGTAGATACGCAGGCCAGTCCGTAAACATGAGTGCATAGTGGGATCGCATGCCATTTGGGAGGGTGGGCCAATCCATGTGATGGACATCCCCATTTTTCACATGATATTGCCATTCCCTTCTGCCCCGGTGATAAATTTGCGGCCAACTAGCAATCCAGCTCTCATTCCTCAAATGATTTATGTAATCATTCAAGTGTTCAGAGTTCAAATCAATGGGCTCAATCTTATTCATCGTACACCAGTAGCCCAGTTTTCGGAGGGCGTCACGATGTCCCTTTCTGCCGGAGGATACATCTCGAAGGGGATGAGTGAGCGCTAGCCAGGGTTGGGTTATGACCCTGATTAGGATTACGGGAAGATATCTTTCGTCTTCACACCACTGAATGAATCTTGTATAGAAATTCTGATAGTTGCGGCGAGTTTTCACTCTGATCCTCAAGCCGTCGAGGTGTCTCGCTAGTGGCTTTCGCGCCTCCCGCAACTTATCTGATGGAAACTTGAGCAGCGACTGGAAGCCCATCGCGCTGCTGGCATGGTTTAGTGCCAGTCTGGTTTTCTTGCGCCTGGAACTCCCAATTATTGAATCTCTACTGAACTCCCTAAAAATTTCCGAAACCGATTTGCTCAACATTGCGACCACCTCCTCTATTATGTAAGTACTACTTACACTAAGCTAGCCGATTATATTTATAGTTCCTAGCTAAATCACGTTCGTCGTTGATATCGCGCATGTCGCGGACAAATTATAACATTCTTCGATCATTTATAATAGTACTACTGGTAATAATATAGTGGTAACAAAAAAAACTTAGAATTCGATTTTGATTTTCATGGGATTCACGCCTTTCAGGATTAGATTAAAGAAATCGGTGCGAATTTTGGGAATAGCATCTTCCCTGGACAAGGCCGTAAAGATTGGCAAGTATTCCAAATCTTCTATGATGCCTATAGCTTCGCCTACGGTGACAGGTGGCCGCAATGGCGCGTCTCGTGCATCCCCTTCCTTAATATCCCTGACTCTTTCCTTTAAAATCTTAGCCGTCTGTGTCCCGTAGTGCACGAGGTAGTTAAGCTCGCATCGCTGCAGAACATAGGCCGTAGTGTATAGATGCTCGCAGATCCTGGCGATCTCAAGCATTTCCGCAATCGTCAAAGTGAAGTAAAGCCTAAAGTTCCGGATGGCGAGAAGGTCAAATATAGTCTCAAAGCGATATAATGCTATTCGGCCTTGTCGCTCCGGTTTCTTTATGAGGTGGATATTCTGATAGTAGCGGAGCGTTGAAAGTGGGATGTCGTAGGACCCGCCAGTTTTTGCAAGTAGCTGAGCATTTAATTCCTTTGAATCAAGAGGCTTCCCAATATAGTTGGTCTCATCGAGATACGGAATTTCCTCATCGGAGATTGTTAGCACAAACGGTTTCATAGTGCAAGTTACCTCTCGTTAATAATGCCTCGCCAAACAAAATGTGACAAGGATTTGATAACACAACCGTCTATTCATGGCCTTAGTATACTAACGTTAACTCCGGCTTTGGCACCCTTTCTTAGAGGAAGGTTTACTCCCGGAAGAAGAGTGTTTGAGCAGGAATCTCATTCCCCATATCAGAGTATCATAATTTAACACACGCCATGGCTTTGTTAGAAAAACTGCCTATAACTTTCCTAACTGAACTTTCTCCTTGTGCCGATTGTAACAATTTTTGTGCACATCAAAAAAGGCCTCGACTAACTCATCTGCTTCCACCTCATTCCAATCTTCGTTCGGTTCCAGGGTCTGCGTGCATAGGCCGCACCTCAATTGGTGGAATTTGCTAGTGATCCAAAGCATTTCCTCTTTGTAGGTTTCTTGGGTGGGGTAGGCTATCAATTGGTCTGCCTCTAACTTGATCTGAAAGCCATCTGTCTCAACCTTGCTCCAAGGTTTCGGGCAGATGCATTCAATAAAAGAGTCATGACATCTCGGGCAGATGGGATCGTCTAATTCCTCATCCCGGATCATTAGTGCAGGATTTCCCACAACAATTCGGTGATTGATTAATGTAGTGTTCATATGAATTCTCCTAGGCTATCTGTTTCGGCATCCCAGTCCTATGAATAAGCCTGATTGAAAAATTCAGGCGCCAATCAAACTCATTCCTTATCATAAATCGAACAAGGTACTAACAATGGCATGCAGTCTTCCGCGCTCCTCTTTTTTGAATTCAAGTGAGACGAAGGAAGACAATATCGAATGCGCCTGCCACATGGTCGCGGGCCTCTTCTTGGCAATCCGTGCTTCCCACGTTTCTCCGAAAATCCCCTCGATGTGTTCGTAGAAATCTGGAGCGAGGGGAGTCTTGCCAAGCTTGTGAATTTTCTCTTCCACCGATGGCCAGAGAGCCAGGGCATAAGAAACAGCATCCTCCACCTCTCGGGATAGGTTAACATCCTTCCGGTGTGGGATTGTTACCTCATGGAGCGTGCTTGAAAGATACATGGTGTAGCCGGACTTGAACTCGACTGCCCCAAAAACCACACGAATGCCGGCGTCGTCTACATAGGTGTTGCTGACAAAAATACTGAGACCAATCTGTGAATCATCGACCTGAAAATTGACCTCCGGCAAGGTGGTTTGTACTGTCATGCGGTGGTTGTCAGCGAAACTGTTCGTGTCATCAATAAATGCCGGTATCTCCCGATCCCTTAGCTCGGCATAGAATTGGCCTATGATGTCCTCGTTGGTGATCAGGTGGTAACTCAACGGAACAATGGCGATGATCTCGCTGGTATCTGTGCGGATCAGCACCTTATGGTCCAGATCAGAATCTACCCTCTCCCCAAGGACCTGCTGGGCTGGAAGCGGCTTTAAGTCCATCGTTCGCTCTTCGACCGGAAACATTAGGTCAGACATTTCCACCTTATCACCCTTTCAATTTATTGGTCCCGGCAACACGCGCGATGGCCTCGCTCAATCCGATAATCGACAATCGCTCGATTTTTCTACTTTCAATTCAGCCTCATCCAGAGTCGTCACGCCCATTTTTATTGGACCAACGTCACCATCGGAGAATCAAAGTTATTTCGAGTCACGAAACCTACAGTTCATGCCACAATCGTAACCCATTTAGTCAAAGTCCAAATACTCTGCCGACATTATGCTGATGCCTTGCGCGATCTTCAATTAGTATCTCAAGGGAAATATGGCGCGTGATGGAATTGTAGGCATCCCACATCGTATCTGCCTGCTGCGACCTCAGATATTTGCCCCAAGTTTCCCCCATTAGCTTCTCAATCCTGTCATATATGTCGGCATCAAAGGGAGCTGCGGCCAGCATCCGTACTTTTTCCTCCACAATGGACCATTCATCGATCATAGCGGAGACCGCCCGGGCAACGATGGAATCGAGCTTGACCCTGGCCACATGTCGCAATGTGAACATAGTCTTCGATTCGGTGATTACCATTCCGTTCGCGCAGACGAGCCTGATGGCACCAAACACTATCCGTACCGGCACGGTGGCGTCGTAACTATTGTGCAGGAAAACAGCGAGGCTAATTTCAGATTCTCCATCCTCAAAGTTTATATCCGGGAGGGTGACTTGGAATCTCATCTGCCGGTTATTGACATAGCTGTGAGAATAGTCGGCGAATGCAGGAATATCACGTTTTTTAAGTTCGGAGAAAAATTGGCTGATCAGTTCTTCATTGGTGATCAGATGGTAGCTATTGCGCACAACCGAGATAATTTCTCCTGTATCCGCCCTCAGGATGACTTTATACCCAGGCTCAGAACCGGGGCCTTGACCAAAATCATGCTGGTCTAAGACTTCATTAAGGTCGACACTTCTCTGTTCAACAGGAAAGATGTATTCATCCAAGCCTAATTTTTCCATGCTGAGTTTTCCCTTGGTATGGTGACCATTGTAATTAGTTATTATCAGAACCGTCATTCTCTACGGCGAATCGGTGGTTGTGGAAGACTTGTGATTGAAGCAGAAAGGTCGAGAGGTGGGTATTGTCTACGTGGCGTGCATGAAAATCAAAGGACTCTGCCGCATCCAGAACCTCCTTAAAGAAGATGTCGTCCAAAACTCCGAATCGTTCAAGGTGACGCTTGAGATCCCATATCTGCTCTTTCAACTCGGCCCATAGATCATCGGCGCCCAAATCACTCGCCACTCCCCATAAGCCAGAAGAATTGAATGTATCAACCCGCCGCGGGCCGGCGCCGCTCATGATGGGTTGGCTGACTTTCGCCTCGGCGAATAGCCCTAGTGTCGCCAATTCGCCAGCGATATATTCCTTGAGTCTCGCTTGATCAATGCGGGCAAAGATTTCTGACACAGCATATATCGACCCAAACTTCGCGATCAGCTTCGCTTTATCCTCTTCACTCACATCCTCCCATATGGAATTATCCCCGGAGTAATGATCCTCAGCGGTCTGGTCAAGATAGCTCAAATCTGGATTTTCATCCTCAACGACATAGAGGGTAATTGAATCGATCCTCAGGTTAGTAGTCATACTCATTCTCCGTGTATACTGCGCAATGCCGTAATAGATAGTGTTTCCAAAGAGGGGACATGGCGCGAAATTTTCCTACGCCAGGTTGAGTTCTTTAATCTTCGGCGTGAGAGAGAATTCGTCGGTGGAACTCGTGTGATTGCGGGCAAGATAGCCCAAGGATTCGAGCCACAAGACTGAGGGGCGCACAGAGGTGTCCGGGGTTCCCAACTTCCCGGACAATTGGGCATACGACATATGCGCCGATTTTCCATTCTTGATACAGCTTAATACCGATATCAATGAGACCTCCAGGTGTCCCTGCTCAAGCAGCTCGAACATCTCCCGTTGGGACTTCACAACTCCCCGACTGGTGGCCCTCTTCTCATCAAATTCAATGAGTCCCATATTTTCCAGGAACACCAATTTCTGCAGCGTGTTCTGCGCACTGGCATCATCTTTTACGGTCAGAAGATTCCCAATCTCCTCGATGCTCCACGACTTCTTGCCAGTAATCTTGCGAACTTTACTCCAATAATCTCCACCAAGCCTCGGCTCGGGGAGCAGGTTACCGATAACCCTCATCAGTTGGCCTTGCCGCGCCTCCCATGCCACCTCAATCTTTTTCAGCCGATTCACAGTCACCGGGCCACTTGCCTCATCCCAACGCTCTGCGAACCATGTGGACAGTTTACTCAGCTCAACCCGGCCATCCTTCCTTGCGCCTCGAATGAGCCAGTTGAGTTCGGCGTTGCGCTGCATCCCACCCAAGGTCAAATTGCTCGATCCCATGAGTGCGGCCCTGCCATCACATAGGTACATCTTGGCATGCAGCAGGGGGTGACTCTTGATTTCGATTCGGTCTCCGAACCTTGCCATGAGGCTCAGTATGGGGGCCACGGGATTGGCCAGTGAAAGGGCTATATTGAATTCAGATAGATTGGCCAAGATTTGAAGCCTGGTTCGCTTTCGGCCGAACTCGTTGATCAGCA
This sequence comes from Fidelibacterota bacterium, assembly GCA_004124875.1. Classification (GTDB taxonomy): domain Bacteria; phylum Fidelibacterota; class Marinisomatia; order SCGC-AAA003-L08; family TS1B11; genus TS1B11. Next base: position 312,079 of record SCKJ01000005.1, read on the forward strand.
GCTGCACTCCAGGTTTGGTGATGTAGGGGCTGGCGATATGGATCAGTTTCACGGGCGCTTTGCCCATGGCGTCATAAAAGGTTTGAAGTGGGTGGCTGGTGATAAGGCTCATGACGATTCTCCCATTGCGGGTTAGCCGAATCTTCGGGAGGGCATAAAAATCCCCCCTGAAGGACTTAGGCGTTTGCGCTAACAGACACCATAGACATCCGCAATGGACATATCCAGGGGGGAAATAAAATTCCCGCCCAGTCCTGGCGATTGCAGATGTAGATGAATGTATTTTGACATTGTTATAGTGTCTGTTAGCGTAGCAGAAAGTTATCCGGGATAAAAATCCAAGGCAAGATATTGTCGAAATATTTTAAAAATCGTACCGCATTTCTGGTGCGAGCGATACGGCATTTACGGCTTCCCGGTTGGAAAAAGCGTATGCTATAATTCGTATGCTAAATGGGGCAAAAAGTGCGTTTCTTTGCGGATGTCTGCGGTGAGAGGTTCACTTCTGCAGCAACAGGTAGAAAACAAAAATGCCGATGAGAAACTAATCTCCATCGGCAAATCTGTTTGCTGTCGGGGCGATAGGATTTGAACCTACGACCCCCTGCTCCCAAAGCGGAGATCATAGAAATAAGGCTTTATCACAAGATCATTGTTCTTAATTACCAATATTCGCTTGGGTTGCTGATGCTGTACTTTCGTACGCAAATCTCCAGCTACCTACTCCCATACCAGTTGAGTTTCTCCCTGCGGTCACGCCAGTCAGGCATGACGGAATTTAGTAGCCGATAGAATCCCTCGCCATGGTTGGGTTGCTTGAGATGGCATAGCTCGTGCGTAATGACATAATCAATACAGCGCTTGGGAAGGCGAATGAGGTGGGTGTTCAAGGTGATGCGACCCCGGGGTGAGCAGCTACCCCAGCGGGTTTTCATGGTGCGCAGTGTTAGTTCTAGCGAGGCAATCTTCGTCTTCTGAAACGGCTCTAGGCATACCTCAAGCCTCTTGGCGAACACTTGATTCGCCCGTTCCAGGTACCACAACTGCAGCTGCTTCTGCACTTGCCCATTATTGGTGTTTCCCGTCACTATCACTTCGAGATGGCCAGCTTTCAGTTTCGTCGCCGGCTTATCCCCGCTCATGACCTTCAGGCGGTACTGTCTGCCCAAATATCGGTGAGTCTCGCCAGATTCATACTTCGACGGTGGAACAGGTGGCAGGAACGTTGCAAAGTAATGCTGCTTCTTGATGATCCATGCCCCGCGGCGGCGTACCAGTTTAGTGATCTCGCCGAGAGCGGCTTTCAGCGGCGCCCGGACCGTCACCGACAGATCGGGGTAGACATGGATGCCTAAGGTTCTTCGTTTGCTCCGTATCAGGGAATATTCAATGGACTGACTGCCATACTCTACCACATGTACTTCGGCGGTCACAGGCGCTCCCTTCTGCGGGCAATATCGAGGACGCCTTCAAGGATTTCATCTATTTCATCGTTTTCAAGGGACAAATCAGTTTGCTCCCTAAGATCGAACAGATAATCATCCAGGTCATTTCTAATGCGATTCTGAGTATCGAGGCTATTGACCCAGTCGACGACCCTGTGTTTGTTGATAATTTTGCTGATTTGAATGCCAATATCTGCAGCGAGGTTATGTCCTTTATCATTTTCCCCAATGTATTTGGTCACTGGCTCACTCACGACATGATAGAAGGCTCGTGCTTCCGGATAGGTTTTCAATGACGCCGGCAAGCCATCTTCCTCATATTTCTCGACTTGCCCGTTGAGTTTCTTGATGGTCTCGAGATACTCCCGCTCGGTTAACCGCTGTGCGCGATATTCATCAATGGCTTGCTGCACAAGCGACCCGAACCGACGGTAGTAGATCGGATCTTCATCCATCTTCTCGTTGCAGACAGCCTTCAGTTTGTGGGCCATGTGGTCGGCCATGGCACCCTCGCCATGAACCTTGGTAACCTCTTCCTGCCGAGCCTCTTTCTCGTGAATGTTGAACTCATCCGTTACCTGCTCGATTCCCGTACTGGAAACGTGAGAGTCCAACAACTTCTTGATCTGATCCTCGTAGGCTCCAAAGTCGATCTTCTCCGCGTAGCGGTAGCCCACCGATTGGCGCATGTTGGTGTAGAAGCGGACATCATTGCTGTACATTTGCACAAGTTTAGTCGATGTGTTATCGATGAAATCTGCTGACGAGAGAGCGATCTTCAACGTTCGGCCAAATTGTGACAGGTTGGCGTAGAATTTGTCGCGCAACGACTCATCGGCCAGCAGCTTCTCGCAGGATTCCAGATCTCGTGGATTGTCCTGCACTTTGAAGATATCGGTAACCGCAGCATGGTGGGTACTAAGATCGTTAATGGCCTCCTTAACATTGATGACCGCGCCGGCGATCTCATCATCATCGAAGTACTCAGAGAGGACGGAGTAGAGGTCCATGGCCTCATCAAGCTCCTGGAGGATACCGCGATAGTCGATGATGAAGCCGAAGTCCTTGCCATCATATAGACGGTTGACGCGCGAAATAGCCTGGATAATGTTGTGCTCCTGAAGATGCTTATCCATGTACAATATCGTCGCTCTGGGGGCGTCAAACCCAGTGAGGAGTTTGCTCACCACGATGAGGATATCGATATCATCGCCGAACTTGAACGCGTCGGTGATCTCGTCTTCATACTGTTTTTCGGAGCCGTAGCGGTCCATCATTCGCTTCCAGAACGCCTTTACGATATCCTTGCTCTCCCGGTCGACTTCAGTTTCACCTTCGCGGGTGTCGGGGCCGGAGATAACCACCTCACTGGTGACTTCGCCAAACTCGTCCAGGAGATCCTTGTACCGGACCGCGACAGCTCTGCTTGATGCAGCGAGCATCGCCTTGAACTTGGTGCCCTTCCAGTTTTCGGCATAGTGTTTTGACACATCGTAGGCGACCTGGCGAAGCCTCTGCTCGGTTTCGTTGATGTGCTCGGACCTGGCAAACTTGCGCTTGAGGTCCTTCTTCTGATCATCGCTCAGATTGCGGGTGACCCGGTTGAACCAGCTGTCGATGGATTTCTGATCGACCCTTTGCACCGCCATGCGGCCCTCGTACAGCAGGGGGACGACCATCTTGTCCCTCTGGGCCTCATCAATGGTATAGCGGTGGATAATGCGGCCAAACTCCTGCTCAGTGGTTTTGCGATCCTTCTTCAGGAGGGGTGTGCCGGTAAAGGCGATGTAGCAGGCGTTGGGGAAGATGCGGCGCATGTCCCGGGCCGACATGGAGCGCAGGGCCAGGGGATCACTGCCGGACTGGCTGCGGTGGCCTTCATCCACCAGCACGAACAGCTCGGTGGAGAGGTCCTCCACCTTGCGCTGGCGCCGGGCCGAGACAAACTTGGCGTTGACGGTGGTGATGATATCGGCCGTGCCCTCGGTGATAAGGTTGATGAGGTCCTTACCGGTCTTGGCCCTGACGGCCGACTTCCCGCAGGCGTTAAAGGTTTGGTGAATCTGACGATCCAGATTGATGCGATCGCTGACCAGCAGAATGCGCGGGTTGGTGATGGACGGCTCCAGCGCCAGCGCCTTGGCGAACATAACCATGGTGAGCGATTTCCCGGTGCCGGTGGTGTGCCAGATGACGCCCCCTTCCCGCTGGCCGCCCGGTTTGCGCTCCCGAACCCGCTGCAAGGTGAGCTGCACGGCGTGGTACTGCTGGAAGCGGGCGATCTTTTTCTCACCTTTATCAAACAGGATGAATTGGTAGGCCAACTCCAGCAGGCGCTCCGGTCGGGCGAGAGAGTAGAGCATGCGGTCCTGCTCGGTGGGTGCGCGGTGGGCCAGTGGCTCGTAGCTGGACCGCCATGCGCTTCGGCTCCCGTAGGCAAATATCTTGTCCATGACGCCAGCGTCAACAGAGCGTTTCATAACCTCTTCTACCTCGGCGTCTATATCCCGCCCTTCCTTCCAGATCGACCAGAACTTCTTTTTAGTGGTGGCGGTGGCGTACATGGCGTCGTTCATGGCGAGGGACATAAGCACCTGGCTGTAGATGAACAGGCGCTGGATTTCCCCCGGCTGCTGGTTGCGGATCATCTGGCTGATGCCTTGCTGCACCGGCGTCCCCTTATTGGGCACTACCAGGTTCGGGCTTTTGCACTCGATGACGACCAGCGGGATGCCGTTTACAAAGCAGACGATGTCAGGCCGCCGATGCTGCTCTCCGGAGAGCGACTCACGCTCTACCTCGTATTCATCGGTAACGTGGTAGACGTTGTTGGCGGGATTCTGCCAGTCGATGTAGCGGAGGGGATAGCTCTTGGTGTCGCCCTCAATGGCCTGGGGCAGGTTCTTGCCCAGGGTCAGCAGATCGTAAACCGCCTCGGTGGTACGGCGGAGACCGTCATCCATGGGGTGGTCGGCCAGCGCCTGCACCGCCTTGTGGACGTTCTCCGTACTGAAGGGGTAACTTTTGCCCCGGTAGTCGATAGCGTTGTGCTCCATAATCCAGGCCGACAGCACCGGCTCCAGTACCACCTTCCGGCGGTTCCCCTGGCGCAGTTCCACCGTCTCCTTCGGCGACAGGTAGGTGAAGCCGAGGTTGACGAGCATCTCCAGCGCCGGGAGCTGGGAACTCGGTTCTTCGTTATAGGGGTTGAGGGTCATGCTTCTTCCTCCACCTTCACCCTCGTTTTCCCAATCAGCACCTGGCTGCTGGCGTCTTCGTTGGAGTCGAGGTCACGGGTCATACGGATCAATTCAATAGGTGATATCGAACGCCTCCCAAAACTCCGCAATGGTTTGTGCGAATTCATTAAACTGATCCTCAGTAATCTCGAGGTTTTCAGCGTCCGAATCAATTTCGCCAGTAAAGTAGTTTTTACGGAATAGATCAGGTCTTCTAACGATGAGCTCGAAGAGGGAATTGCCTAGGCCATGTTTCACACTGTTGGCTAGCAATCGAATCTCATTCATCTTTTCATAAGACGCTTGGTTCTCGAAATCGTACTTATGCTCGATGAGAATCTTGCTAAGTTCTCCAAAATCAGCACGCATTAATCTTTTCATGTCCAATTTGCCGAATCTAACAGCTGTTCTTTCAAGAAAAGATTTGAGGTCTTTCTCCCATAAATGATACAGCCCGGCACAGGCATTATTAATTGTTTGCTGCTTTAGCCACTCCATGGTGATCAAGAAATCGGCAGCTTGATTGGTCACATGGTCTGCAATCGCCGATGGATCTTCACTGCCGTCACCGGGTTGTGACATTGCATGATCCCAAAGTTGCTTCTCTAGTCTCTCAGCTTCTTGGTCCAAGCCGTCAAAGGCTCTAAAAACCCTATTAGAAACTCCCTGCTGGTATGCCTGGAGTCTCCCTATTGTATACTCCCGATCGAAGACATTAAATACGGCCATTAGCCGATTCCTTCTTTGTCATCGCTCCACCTTCACCCTCGTTTTCCCCGTCAGCAACTGTTGCATGAGGCCTTTCTTCTGCTTTTCGAGAAGGCGGCGGGAGTTTTCGAGTGATTCGATTTCGTGTCCAGCTACAGATAGTTTTTCACCGATTGCACGTTGCTCTTTCAGTGGCGGTAGTGGAACGAGTATTTTGAAAAAGTCAGTTTTGTTAAGGTTTAAAAGACCGTCAGACCTTGCTCCACTTGTGATATATCGCTTTAGGTCATGCCCGTGATAGTCTCCTAGAAAGTACTGTTCATAAAAGTGGGTACTTAATTCTTGGCGTGGCCTAAAACTGATGAACACGCTGGGCACAGCAATATCACTATCGAGGTGTGACACATATACGCACCCGAACCTGTACCTTTTTGAGTTGCCCTTGTTATATGAAAAGTCCATCGGCCTGAGGCGCGTATAGTTAACATGCTGGTCTCCAGCGATATCACGTCCCCATTTTTCCATTTGGGACACAAATCCAATCCCTGCTGAGATGCTGAAGGGGGTTAGCCCCGTTTCACCCACCTTGTCTCTAATCTCTTCAAATATCTCCCCCAACCGCACCTCCTTCCACGGCTCGGTAAATCCCGGGAAGCGCACCTTGCCCGTCAGCAGCCTTTGCATGAGGGCCTTTTTGCGGCGCTGCCTGGCGTCGATGAGGCGGCGGGTGAGGTCGATGGCTCTGTCCCAGGCGGTGAGGATGGCGGCGATCTTGCGCTGCTCGGGGAGGGGGGGGAGAGGGATGGGGAGACGCTCTAGGATACGCTTGTTGATTTTCATCATCGTACCAGAGGTGCCTGCAGCACTTTTATGGAAATAGTGCCTTGCGATATTACTGCGAAGACAATACTCAAGATATGCTGGCAAAACTTTGGATTTATTTACCCGAAATTGCATCATCAGATCGGAAAAGTGAGTGTTTTGAATCTCGCCTTGAAATAGTATCGAGCGCCCAACTTTGTCCAAAGTGTTAGAACGACTTACAAGAAAATCACCAGGCCTAAGCAGGTATTTTGATACCAAAGGATCATCCAGGGGAGCCGGTTTGATCTGAGTTGTATCAAGCCCATTATCGGTAAGCGCCCCTAGCCCAAGTATCCAACTCCCATTAGGGGTATCGGGACAATTGGGCGAGTACCCATTTCGAATTGGGGAAGATAGTAAGGCACCCAATTGCGATACCTCGAAATGATGTTGAGGAAGTCTCATGATGACCTATCTTCGCTCAACACAGAATCTTTAATAAACTGATAGTAGCCAGATAAAAGAGGACTAGCTTGGCGAGCAAGAGGAGATAACTCACCCATGGTATACAAGCGGGCAATTGAGCCTATGCCGTGACGCAGTGAGTCTGATAATAGCTGGATTACTTTGCTGTAGATGTCTCGAGACTTCTCTGGCTCCGGTCTACTTAAAGTAACCATATCGGGATCGAATATCATGAACAGATCCAACTCCATCTTTTGCCATACCTGCTCAGGTCCCCTAACAGATTCCTTGCCTAGGATAATATTGAGATTTGCATATCTCAGCCCAACTCCAAAATCGGAGACGACCTTCAGGACTTTCCTGAAAAGCTTATTGCCAATCAAATAGTCAAAATCTGTCTTGCCCCTTTTGTTCGCCTTCCATTTAGGTGAATAACAGGTTTCTGTTACCTGGTCGACAAGTGTTTCCAGGTTATGCCCACGTGCTCCTTTCTTTCTCCAATTGCATTCGGCTTCAGTCGGAAAGTGGCCCAGCTTTTCAAACAGCCCCAGGATGATGGTGATTTTCAGTAGTCGCTCGAGGCCGTTCGCAATGAGCAGGAAGACTACATAATAATGATCCTTGCCGAAGTTGATACGGTCCAGGCTATTCAGTCCTTCATCAAGAATCTGTTTCGTGAGGTCGAGTTCTTGGGTTACGGCGAAGCGTTTGAGTGTTTCGGTTTCGGTCATTACTTCCCGCCTCCAATAAACCGGTCAATTATAGATGTGGCTTTAGTAGGGGCGCACCAGACCATTTTGTTGACCTCAACAAAATGGTCCATAATTGAAGGTATCCTAGACTGATTCATAGGCTTTTAGGGTTCATTTTGTTGAAATAGTATGTTCCGAACCGAAAGTGTTCGTCAGGATTAGAGTCTGTTTCTTTAAGATGCTTCTCAAAGTTCCCAACCGCCGTTTTGGTTAGTGAAACAAGGAATCCAAGTGGATATACTAGTTCCCATGTTGCATCCTCCCCTTCTAGGTCATCGATCTTGCTCATTGAGTGGTAATAGGGCACTTCGTATTCGGCGAACTCCATACCATACCCCAATTGTCGAAGCTCATGGATTAGTGCATTCCGCATTTTATAGAGGAGGTTATAATGGTTGTATCTTTCGATTGGCTGCTCATCTATTGTTGCCGCAACTCCCTGCGGTATTTTAGATGTGAAATCTGCTAGTTCTAAGTCTTGGTCCAAGAACACGATCCTTCCCTTTTTCCAAGAGCCCCATCGACCCCAAACGTAATCTCGCAGATCCTTCAAATCCGAGGATCGATCTAAAACAAGTGCAATACTCAAATGGGGTATACTCAGGCGCTTCCCCTCCCCCCAATTACCGAATTGTTCCATGAAGGCAATGAATCGTTCGCGGTTGCCCATCTTGTTCCCAAAACGGGTCATGGATAGAGCGTCCAATAGGCTAACTAAAAGCAATTTCTGAAAAGTATGTACACTTGTATTCGCACTATTTCCCTTTGCCAAGTCGGTAATATCTTCAATTTTATTAGCAAAATACCTCATATGATCATCTATCCGCTTCTCGTGCTTCACAGCCCCAACTCCTTCAAGTACCCCGCCATCTCTTTGCGGACGTCGGATAGCTGCGCCTCCAGGTCGTCGATCTCCTGCTGCACGGCGGCGATATCGATCTCTGCCTCCTCCTCGTAGGTATCGACGTAGCGGGGGATGTTGAGGTTGTAATCGTTCCCGGCAATCTCCTCCGGCGTCGCCAGGTAGCTGTACTTGTCCTGCGCCGAGCGGTCCCGATAGGTGGATACCATGTGGTCAATGTCGACCGTGCGCAGCTTGTTCTGCCGCTTGCCGGGCTCCATCTCACGGCTGGCATCAATAAAGAGGACGTCGGTCTGCTCGCGCCCCTTCTTGAAGACCATTATCGTCACAGGGATACCGGTGCCATAGAAGATGGCTGGGGGCAGACCGATAACGGCGTCGAGGAGGTTGTCTTCGATGAGCTTCTGGCGGATTTTGCCCTCGGCGCCACCACGGAACAGGACGCCGTGAGGGGCGATCACCACCACCCGGCCGTTGCCCTCCTCGGCAGACTCGATCATGTGGGTAATGAAGGCGTAGTCCCCCTTGCTCTTGGGGGGTATCCCGCGCCAGAAACGGTTGTACTTGGCCTTCTCCTCATCGCTGGCGGCATAGTCGGCGCCCCATTTGTCGAGGCTAAACGGCGGGTTGGCCACCACCACGGGAAACTTGCGCAGATGATCGTCCACCAGATGCTTCGGGTTGCGCAGGGTGTCGCCTCGCACCACATCGGCGCCGTCCTGGTTGTGGAGGAACATGTTCATTTTGCACAGGGCCCAGGTGTCACCATTGCTCTCCTGTCCATACAGAGCGAAATCGTTAGAGCCGACCTCCTGCGCCGCCTTAATCAGCAGACCGCCGGAGCCGCAGGTGGGATCGTAGATGCGGTCGCCGGGCTGGGGGTCGGCCAGTCGGGCCAGCAGGGTGGCCACCTCAGGAGGCGTGTAGAATTCGCCCCCTTTCTTGCCGGCGCCGGCCGCGAACTTCTCGATGAGGTACATGTAGGTGTTGCCGATAACGTCGTCACCTTCAAGGTGCGAAGGTCGCAGGTCCATGCGTGAGTCGCCGAAGTCCTCCAGCAAGTGCTTAAGCCGGACGTTGCGGTCCTTGGTGTCGCCGAGTTTGTCCTCGCTGTTGTAGTCAATATTGCGGAAGACGCCGGCCAGCTTCTCAGGGTTGGCGTCCTCAATGGCCTGAATGGCGATGTTGATCTTGTTTCCGATGTCGTCAGCGTTCCGGTTGCGGAACAGGTAGTCGAACGAGGCATGTTCCGGCAGCACGAACCGCTCGAGTTTCAGCTTCCGCTGGATGCGCTTTTCATCGCCACCGTACTGCTCATGGAGCTGGCGCAGGCGCTCTTTCCACAGATCACCGAGGTACTTCACGAAGAGCATCACCAGGATGTAGTTCTTGTACTCAGAGGAGTCCACCACCCCACGAAAAGTGTCGCACGCCTTCCAGGCAATGTTGTTAATCTCGTCCTGCGTGATGCGGGTGCTGTCGGTCATGGTTCAGTCCTTATGGGGCCGGCGAGGGCCGATTCGAGAATGGTTTGGGTGAGCAGGTTGCGCTTGGCTGATATTTCCGATGAGATGATAGACTCCTGATTCGCCAGCCGGCCTGACTTCACGATGAGGTGCTGCTGCTGCATCGGCGGCACGATGATGGGCAAATCAGCCAACGCCTTTGCCGATACCGCTTTAACATAGGAGCCCCGAGATCGGGCGGAAAGCCAGTCTTGGGAATCCCGGCGATTGATGAACCATAGCAGGAACTCAGGAAGAAGATCGGCAGAGGTAACCGTCACCACGATGAAATGGTAGGCGGCCACCGCGGTAACACCTGGCAGATCGAACAGAGCGGCAGAGTAGTTGGTCCCCCGCGACTTCACGAGGATGCTTTTGGGTGCCAAGTGATACTCTGTCTTGATCCTATCTCCATTAACTTTACTGAGTCTATCAGGAATGACAGTAGTAAATTGACTTATATCCGGCGATTGCACAACAGATATGTTACCAAGCGGATCATGCGTAACCTTTTTCCGGAAGTGGTAGCCCTGACGGACGAAGGCCAGGTCGCCTAGGAGGATCGGAATCTGCGCGGTATTGCTTGCAGTAATTGGATTCATCACCGTACAAGATAGTAAATAATACGAAGTCGTGCAAGCTGTTTTCGGTGCGTGAAATACATTACTGCTGTGACGAGCGAATCAACGGCTTCTTTATGCGCATCCTGCCCGGTAGTAATTGTGCCCTCTACAATCCCAATGTACCCGGTGTACTTCTTGGTGCACCCGGTGCATCTGTCACTACGACCCCCCAATCACCATCAACTGTCCTCTTCCAGTATGCCCCCACGCAAATGTCATTCGCTATAGTGCCACCACCTTGACTAACTTTCACTTATTGTAAAGTATAAATTGCTATTATCGGACTGATTGAACGGGCGAAGTAGAAAATACCATGCATCTCTTATCTCAAGACTTAAATACCCTCTACAGTCATGGCAATTGCAATATTCCGTGCCAAGTGGTGATTCGAGTGTTCGACCTGCCGACCAAAAGATTGATTCGCTCGATGCACTTCCGGTTTTGTTTCCTACAAATCCTCGAATTGTGGAGGCCATCCTAGTCCGCTAGTGTGAGTAGCGTTAAAGGGATGTAACTCGATGTCACGAAAAAAGGCCCGAAAGAAGAAAAAAGCAAGACGTAGAGTGTCGACCCGAAAATCGCATACGGGACAAGGCGAGCCCAAGGGATTCGATTTCGGATGTCTTCCTTTTGCGATGGCAGCAGGCGTATATGATTTCCCAGATAAGTTACGAGAGGCATCAATCGTCAGCGTTGCTTACGGGTTCGGTTTGAGTTCTGAACTTGATCAAATGGTGCCGACAATATCGCTAATTGCTGAGAATGGCGAGCCCTTATCCAAAGCCTTTGAGACCTTTAATTCCTGGTCCGATGTAACCGATCCGGACTCTCTCGAACTCACAATAATCTTTCGAAATAATGGAGGGTACTTGCTCGCCCTCTCGCCTGAATATTCGAGATTAGCACGCCGCTGTCTGGGTTTCGACAGGACACATCGATTGGCCTATTTAGGACAAACGTGGTGCAAACCAATTGACACACTGCAATTGCATCTAATACGAATCAGAGATTATTCAACGCAACCAATCGCCCCCTTCCTTTTCGATGGCGCCACGGTGGTAGGATCTAGATTGATAACTGAGATATCCTCTGGAAATGAAATCCAACCAATTGATGGCCTGAAACCACTGTTAAAGTTCGAAGTGACTTTTGTTGATGAGGAGAAAGTTGAGCCTGGAACGCCAGCTTGGACAGCGTTGGAGATTACCTCATCGCAATCTAGCAGTTCTGAGAATGACGCCCCGTTGCCCATCCCAGAGAATATAGCCTCGCAAAGAGTAAAAACGCTTCGCTCGCACTTTCCTGTCACACTGGAGCGTCTGCGAAGATCAAATGAGGTTTCTAATCTGATAAGCGAACTTGCCAAAGATGGAATCGCCATTTGGCAGATTGAGCAAGCTATTTGTAATCTCATCCTGAGCCAAATGATCACTGGTCAGTTTCATTACCAAGGTATAGCATCGGATGATCTAGACGAACCTATTCTCGAAGCGCTTGACGCCCGGTATGAAGTTGGGGATGCTAGTACCTTGCCAGAACTAGATATAGAAATAATGCGTAGACAAATACTTTTCGACTCCAACGCCCTTCTGCGCTACGGCGGTAATAAGGAGGCTAAAGATCTTGACTCCGTTATTGTAGCGCTGAGAAAAGTAGATTCACTCGAGGCAAAACCTGCAATTACCGACATTCCTGATGCATGGCTGACAACACTATAATATCTCCCCCGCAGGAACGTCTCAGAGTATTCGTTAGCTCAACAATCGGGGAATGTGCCGCTGAACGAGGAATTATTCGAGAGGCCATCATTTCGATTAATCATGAGCCAATTCTCTTTGAGGATGTTGGGGTGCGACCGTATCCGACAAGGGATGTATATAAGGCACGCCTCGAATCATCCCACATCTTTGTGGCGATTTATCGTGAATCATATGGATGGGTGGCCCCAGACATGGATATTTCTGGGATCGAAGATGAGTTTCTTATTGCCTCTAAAAAGGGAATGGATCGTCTCGTCTATATCCATGAGACGTCCGAGTCGAGGGATCCTCGACTTGATGCATTGATTAACTCCTCAAAAACCGCGGGTATTACTGTATCATATTATTCCGATCCAGAAGATCTCCGGGCACGAGTGCGTGATGATGTTACCGCGATTGTGACCGAGACGTTTATAAATCAGTTACCGGCTTCAGATGTTTCGCAAACGTCACAAGAACTGATTGAATCGCTGCTCCCTGACCCCAATCATCGATTGAGGCGGTTGGAAGTTGAGAACCATATACGTGATTCTCTTCTCAATGCCGGGTCTCTCATAATTACTGGATCCCTTGGTGCAGGTAAGACTGTCTTACTTGCACAGCTGGCTTCAGAAAACGACTGGGTATTTATCAACGGAAAAGGATTAAACAATCTGGACCTCCTAGCTCATTTAACGAACACATTGAGAGTCCATCAAGGCCAAAACCCAGTTATTTTCCCGACAGAATTAGCAGTAAGGCAGGCGTTGGCGAAATCCTGGGTAGGATTTCAAGGCAATACCTTGGTAGTGGATGGTGCACCGGATCCTGAGCTTTTGTGGAGCCTAATGTCGGCTCGAAATGGACTGATAATTAGCTCAAGAGCCCAGATCGCAGTTCCGATTGAAAATCAACTGGTGATTCCACCTCTCCAACGTGATGAAATTGAAACATGGGTAACAGCACTCAGCGGGAACAAGCCAAATCCAAAAGAGATTGCCACACTATTTGAGCAGAGCCAAGGCAATCCACTTTATCTCCGATTCTACTCGGCAGGGCAGACATTCACGGCTGAGCTGACGCTAAGTGATCTTGAAATCAGAACATTTCAGGCCCTTCCCGCACGGGCAAGGGAACTCATCTCATATCTTTCGATAGCCCGTAACTCCCTTTCCCTCTCGGATCTGGTTCAACTCATTGGGCAAGAAACTGATGGACCAGAATCGATCATAGAATCTATGTCAGAGGCTAGCGCTTTGATTAGACAAAGCAATCTGTCTTACGAACTTGTGCATGAACACCTCACCGATACATTCTTACAGCAGCTCCATAGCGACCCAGCGCGTCTCGCATATTTTGCAGCTAGACTGGGTTCATATTATGAAGAATCTGGGGATTTTGTCGCTGCCTACCATGTGTACGATGAGGCTGGTGAAACTCGGAGTTCTGATCGAATTCTCGACGAAGCCACGAACCAAGTGTCATTTAGGGGTGGGGGTAAAGCTGCGCTCAAGATTCTTAAACATAAGGCCGAATGGGCACATGAATTAGGTCGCACGAGAGAAGAGGTACTCGCGCGATTAACTCTCGCACAAGCCTTGCAGCAGACTGGCTCTAACGCGGATGCGCAACAGGAATTAGCTAATACTCGGGAGATTGTTGACCAAGGAGAGCAGGATATACGTTTAACGCAAATAGTAAATGAGATTGAGGTTGACGTTTCCCCCTAAAACTGTACCATTTGTGATGAGAGTTTTCCTGGATAGATTAACTGGAAGGAGAACGCATCATGAAGAAGCGCTTTACGGAAGAACAGATCATTGGGATCCTAAAAGAGAACG